>NZ_BPTV01000001.1:1877103-2662386 GCF_019973375.1 Prevotella lacticifex
ATATCATAGAATCAACTTTCGGCGTTTATAAAAGCATACAGCCGAAAAACAAACACTGTGGGATAACGCCCATAGTTCTGGCCTTGCCTCTGTACGGAAAAGTTACGGACAGCAAAAAGAGAAGAAAGATTGACTTCAAGGAGAAAATGGAATGCGTGAGAATGGCTGATATAAAGGATTGGAAAGAAATGACTCTGCTTGACAATTGGCAAGTAAGGAGAATGTTGGACCTCAAAAGTAAGAAACGAAAAACGGCTTAAATTTTTGACAGCCTAATTAGCAATTATGCTCCTAAAATCTAACCAAAAATTCCTATGCGCCACACCGCCACATAAGGCCGATAACGACATGCGGCGAGGAAGTCGGCCGAAATGAGACTATAGAGTAAAAATATATTATATTATTATATATTACTATATTATATTAATTATCAATACTTTAAAATATAATTAATATTTTCTTCTTTATTTACATTCTGCGTTTTCCCGACATCAGAGAGCCCTTATGCGACACTGCGACACTGCGACGTTGCGACGCTGCGACGCTTCTAAGGCAATGAATAAAGGTCTATGAGCGGTTTTTCCACCTCGTGATTCAGTTTTTCCACCTCGTGATTCGGTTTTTCCACCTCGCTGCAATTTTTCCACCATACGGCGGAGGAGGATAAGAGAGAGGAAAACACTAAACAGACGGACAAAAGGACACGAACAGGTACCACAGGACAATATCATGGCACCAAAAAGCCGATATTAGGGCACCAAAGGGGCAATATCATGAGACCAAAAAGGCGATATTAGGGCACCAAAAAGCCGATATTAGGGTACCAAAGTGGCAATATGTGGCACAAAATGGCTGCTTAGTAGCCATAAATTTTTCTCGGAGGATAATTATAGGCAATATTGTGGCACAAAATGGCTGCTTAGTAGCCCTTAATAGCTGTTTTAGTGGCATCATAATGGAGCCATGGCACTGCGAAAGGCGCTCTTATGGCTCCATCATCTTCTCCAGGCTGTCAACAGCCGACTGGATGTCGGTCGCAAAGTGGTCGTGAGCAAGTAGAAAGTCGCGGTGACCATGGGCTATAGCCTCATAAAGGTCACGGTTCATGCTGTTCACATACTCAGCGACGGCAAATTCGATGTCGTCTTTTTGCCTTTCAATATTAGAGGCCGCATATATTCTCCCCTTTTGATGGAAGAAACTGTATGCGGCCTCAATGCTATATCTGCTTATCATAAATTGCAGAGCGGTGGTTATGAGTTCATCGAGACGAGGAACTCCTCGTTGTCCTTGGTGTGAGCCACGCGGTCGTGAATCTCGTTCATTGCCTCTATGGCGGTCATGTCGGCAATATTCTTTCGGAGAATCCACATACGGTCGAGGGTTGTCTTATCCTGGAGCAGATCGTCACGGCGTGTGCTCGATGCCACGAGGTTGACAGCCGGGAATATACGCTTGTTCGACAGACTGCGATCGAGCTGGAGCTCCATGTTACCCGTACCCTTGAACTCCTCGAAGATGACTTCATCCATCTTACTTCCGGTATCGATGAGTGCTGTGGCGATGATTGTCAGCGAGCCTCCACCCTCGATGTTTCGTGCTGCACCGAAGAATCGTTTTGGCTTTTGCAGTGCGTTGGCGTCGACACCACCGGTGAGGACCTTACCGCTTGCCGGTGCCACGGTGTTGTAGGCTCTTGCCAGTCGGGTTATGGAGTCGAGGAAGATGACTACGTCGTGTCCGCACTCCACCATTCGTTTAGCTTTTTCGAGTACGAGTCCGGCAATCTTGACGTGGCGCTCTGCAGGTTCGTCGAATGTCGATGCTATGACCTCTGCGTTGACCGTTCTCGACATGTCGGTGACCTCCTCGGGTCGCTCGTCGATGAGGAGCATCATCAGATAAGCCTCAGGGTGGTTAGCTGCGATGGCGTTGGCAATGTCCTTCATGAGGATTGTCTTACCGGTCTTTGGCTGTGCGACGATTAGAGCTCTCTGTCCCTTACCTATCGGCGAGAACATATCGACGATTCGTGTACTGAGGTTTGTTGTTTTAGGGTCGCCGGTGAGGTTGAATTTCTCATCGGGGAAAAGCGGTGTGAGATGCTCGAAAGGAATGCGGTCCCGAATCTCCGACGGGTTACGGCCGTTGATTCTGTCGATGGATGTCAGTGGGAAATAGCGTTCTCCTGCTTTCGGCGGCCGCACATGGCACTCCACCACGTCGCCGGTCTTGAGTCCGTACTTCTTTATGATATTGTTTGCCACGTAGACATCGTCGGGTGAGCTGAGATAGTTGTAATCGCTCGAGCGGAGGAATCCATATCCGTCGGGCATGATTTCGAGCACGCCATTGGCAGTGATGATATCCGAGAAGTCATAATTGGATTCCTGCTGAGTCTCGGGTTTCTGAACGTATGTTGCCGTTTCCTCGTCTGTCGGACGGTCGAGCATATCGTAGTTTGGCAGTGCTCCCTGGTCCTCGATGGGCAGGTCGACAACTGTTATGAAGTCGGTACCGTCGCCCGGGTCGCCTTCCCATACGCCGTTGCTGTCGGCCGGTGCCGCTGTCTCGGGTGCATTGGCCTCGTTGTGCTCGCTGACCTTCTGCTGCAGCTGCGATATGAGCTCGTTGCTTTCCTTGTCGTCGGCACTGCTGCTCTGATATTCGGCCTCCGGCACTACCGGCGCGACATTCTCTTCGGCCTCATTGGTCTCCGGCTCCACATTATTAATATTATCGTCTTTCATGTCCGTTTGTTCTTTCTTAGCCTTCAATGCGGCCTCGGCTCTTGCTATCATCTCGAGTTCCGCCTTCGATTTGCGTCCGCGGTGCTTGGGTATCGACGCAAGAATCTCCTCGGGGGTCATCTCCTTCTCCTGTGTGTCCCCGACGGGGGCATCGTTGGCAACAGCCTCTGCGGGTGCAGGATTGTCATTGAAGAGTTTCTTGGTTGTTTTCTTCTCTTTCTTTGTGTCTAAGTTCTCACCATTCTTGCCGTTGACCGAGTAGACGTGGTCGGTGTCGGTGCGGCTGATTCTTGTTCTGTGCCTTTTCTGTCCGAGCGGATGAGCCTTTCCCTCGTTCTCCGCGTCCTTGTCGAGAATGGCGTAAACGAGAGTATCCTTGTCGTCATCCTTACTGAACTCTGCGCCGACACTTTGTGCTATGGCCTCCAGCTCTGGAATATCCTTAGCTAATAGTTCTTCTTTGCTTAACATATTTAATGTATAGGAAATTACTATGATAATTGTGTTTCGGGGATTGAAACACGATTGCTTAATTTTGCGCTTGCAAAGTTAAACAATATTTTTTATATCACCAAAGAAAAAAGGCTCAAAATTGTTTCCCAACAACTTTGAACCTTCATTTTTTCTAACTAACTTATTATCAACTATTCATTACTCTTTTAAAACTGGTGCAAAGGTACAACAATTTATGCTGCGTTGTATATAAAAATTGCGAAAATAAAACGTAAACGTTTTCAAATTTGGCGTTCAAAGTCTTGTTTTATAAATATTTTTTCGTACCTTTGCAAATATTAGAGTTCAAAAATCAAAAATCAAAATGCAGCAACACCGAACATCGTTAAAGGATCTTGCCGAGCGCCTTGGCGTTAGCATCGCCACGGTGAGCCGTGCCCTTCGCAACAGCCACGAGGTTGGCGAGGAGATGAAACAGCGCGTCCAGCAGTTGGCCAAGGAGCTTAACTATCGTCCGAATCCTTTCGCCCAAAGCCTCCGCAAGGAAGCTCCGCGGATTATCGGTGTGGTGGTCCCCAATCTTGTCACTCATTATTACGCCGCTGTCCTCGACGGCATAGAGGACTTCGCCCGCTCTTTCGGCTACACCGTCATCTGCTCCAACTCGCATGAGGACCACACGCGTGAGGAGCAGGCCATCGACAACTTCATCAACCTCCATGTTGAGGGCATCATCGCATGTCTGGCCCAGGACACCACCGACTACTCCCACTTCAAGGAGATCCATGATATGGGCATTCCGCTCGTATTCTTTGCCCGCACGTGTCTGCCCGAGCTCTTCTCCCAGGTTGTTGCCGACGGCGACGTTGCTGCCCACAGTGCCGCCGAGCACCTCATAGCTACTGGCAGCCGCAGGATTGCTTTCATCGGTGGTCCTAATCATCTCGACATGGTCCGCCGCCGCAAGCACGGTTATCTGCAAGCGTTGCGCGAGCACAATATCCCCATCGACCGCAATCTTGTGAAGTGTGGCGACATCAGCTACGATTTTGCCGAGAAGGCCGTCGACGAGCTTATGGGCATGAGTAATCCACCCGACGCCATCATTGCCTTCAACGACATCGTCACCTTCGGTGCTTTCAAGCGCATCCAGGAGAGGGGTCTGTCGATACCCGGCGATGTGGCCATCATCGGCTTCACCGACAGCGACACGGCGAGCTTCGTCACTCCGAAGGTCACCGTTGTTGCCGACCAAGCCTCAAAGCAAGGCAAGGTGTCGTGCGATTTGCTGTTCCGTGCCATCCGCGGCGACAAGAAAATCTACAAGGAGGTTGTCCCCATGCAGCTGCATATCCAGGACAGCTCCGACAAGAGCCGAGCCAAAGGAATCTGAATCTCATAAATAAGGCATTCAATTTGCTGAACCCACTTTTTGGGGAGTTTATATCCTTTTGCGTGAGAGGCCCTTGTAGCTGTCCGAAATCTACGGATAAGCCGAAGGAACAATTCGTTTTTTCGTCGAGGGACAAACGATCGTGAAATTCGTGTTTTTCGTGCAGAAGGACAGATACCGTTTCAGCCAAAACTTGAATGAAAAGAAGCGTAGAGCCGCACCAAGAAAATCTGAGCATCCGTTTGTCATCTCAGATTTTTATTGTACTTTTGCACTTGCAATAGGTTCACTCCACCATGTGATTAAAAAGGGAATACGGTGAGAATCCGAAGCTGTCCCGCAGCTGTGAGTTGCTTCTCTCCCGCCTGCCGACACTATCAGTGAGAACGGCCCCAATACGGGGAGCGCGTTCATAATGCCCACTGACGGGAAGTCGCGCCGGCCTTAATCCGCAACAAGCCAGAAGACCTGCCATTGCCATTGGGCTGTCACTGCTCCGAGGAGAGCACACAGACGACAAATCTTATCAGCAATGAGACGACTGTTGACAATAGTCGTATGTTGTGCAGTGGCCCTGAGGGTCATGGCCCAGGCACCATCGGCCACGACCATGGCAGCCACCGACAGCATACGCCACATTCAGGAGGTAGTGGTGACCGACAAGTTGCCGCTAAGGGAGATTATATCCCCACAGGTTCTCAGCGGCGACGAGCTGCGACGCATGAGCTCGCTGTCGGTGGCCGATGCCATGCGCTACTTCTCGGGCATACAGCTGAAGGACTATGGCGGTGTCGGCGGACTGAAGACTGTCGACATTCGCAGCATGGGGTCGGCTCATCTCGGTGTATTCTACGACGGTATCGAATTGGGCAATGCCCAGAACGGACAGATTGACCTCGGACAGTTCTCGCTCGACAACGTCGAACAGATAAACCTCTACAACGGTCAGAAGAGTTCCATCTTCCAGCCAGCCACCGACTTCTGCAATGCCGGCAGCATCTACATCCGCACGCGGCGCCCGCAGTTCAAGGACTCGAAGGGGCGCAATCTTCGTTTCACGACAAAGGGAGGACCGGGCAACACCCTCCGCATCACATCGCTATGGGAGCAGCGGCTCAGCCGTTCGGTGAGCGCGTCGCTGAGCGCGGGATTCCTCAACTCCGACGGCAAGTACCGTTTCCGCTACCGCCGAGTGACACCATCGGGAGCCACGGCCTACGACACTACCGCCACACGGCATAACGGCGACATCCATGCTGAGCGCGCCGAAGTAAACATCCACGGCATCATAGACCGCGGATACTGGGACGCGAAGGGCTACATCTACAACTCGGAGCGCGGCATTCCCGGGGCTATTGTCAACAACGTATGGCGGCGCGGCGAACGGCAGAACGACCTCAACACTTTCCTACAGGGACGGTTCGAGAAGGACGTGACCTCACGGTTCTCCACCCTTCTCATGGCGAAGTATGCCTTCTATCGTACACATTATATAAACAGGGACACCACGCAGCTGCCCGTCGACAACCGCTACTGGCAGCAGGAGCTCTATGTGTCGTCGGCCAACGTCTACGAGATAGTGAAGGACTGGAGTCTGTCGGTGGCCTACGACCTCAGGTGGAACAAGCTCAACGCCGACACCTACCGCTTCGTCTACCCCACCCGTCTGAACAATCTCATCAGCATGGCCACAGCCGTCGACACACGATGGATAAAGGCGCAGGCCTCCGTCGTTGCGGCATTCGTCCACGACAATATCAGCAATCGATCAACATCGGACAACGGTGCCGACATACGACGGCTGACGCCATCGCTCTTCATCGCTGTTCCCTTGGGGCGGCTGACCCTTCACGCTTTCGCCAAGCGCAGTTTCCGTATGCCCACGTTCAACGACCTCTATTATACCGATGCCGGCAACAGCCGTCTGCGACCGGAGAGTGCCAACCAGTATGACGCGGGATTCAACTACGGCGTTAATCTTAATAAGGCTGACGCCATAGCCCTCAGCATTGGAGCCGATATATACTACAACACCGTCCACGACAAGATTATAGCCTACCCCAAGGGACAGCAGTTCCGCTGGACGATGCTGAACCTCGGCCGCGTGCATATCCGTGGTATCGACGCCACGGCAGCAGCGTCGATGACTACGTCAGCAGGGCTCAGTCTTTCGACCCGACTGCAATACACTTATCAGGACGCGCGCGACGTCACCGACCCTACGACGCCATTCTACGGCGACCAGATTCCGTACATTCCTTACAACAGTGGGTCGGCAACGATGACTGCATCGTGGCGCGGTATGTCGCTGAACTACAGCTTTATATATAGCGGAGAACGCTACAACGGTCAGGAGAATATTCGTCAGAATCACATGGAGCCGTGGTACACCCACGACATCAGCATACAATACGAGTGGCGCAACAGCCGCAAGACCGGTTACCGGCTCTCGTTCGAGATAAATAATCTCCTCAATCAGCGCTACGACGTAATACAGAATTACCCCATGCCGGGCATCAACTGTGCGGCGGGGTTCAGCATCGAGCTGTGAAATGAGATTTGATCAGCCGAACGATGATTAAAGGACATTGAAAGAAAGGCCCTGAGCAGCCAAAAAATTAATCAAGAAGCAAGAGAATGAAAAAATATTTCAATACACTCATACGGCTCGCACCGATGTTGCTGTTGGTTCTCACTGCGGCAGGCTGTCGGCAGGACGACACCGTCATCTACCCCGACGAACAGAACACGGGTGCTGCATCGTCAGGCAGCATAAAGGGGATGTATGTCCTCAACGAGGGCAATATGGGATCGAACAAGGCCACTCTCGACTATCTCGATTTTTCCACCGGCACCTACAGCCGCAACATCTATCCCTCACGCAACCCCGGTGAGGTGATGGAGCTCGGCGACGTCGGCAACGACATAAAAATCTACGGCCAGCGGCTGTGGATGAGCATCAACCAGAGCAACAAGGTGGAGGTGGCCCGCGCCGCCGACGCCGTGAGCATTGGTCACGTCGACATTCCCAACTGCCGCAGTTTAGCTTTCGACAAAGGCTTTGCCTACGTCAGCAGCTATGTGGGACCAGTCAATGGCCGGAGCGTTCTCGGACAAGTTTATAAAGTCGACACAGCCTCACTCCGCATCGTCGCAACGTGCACCGTAGGCTATCAGCCCGAGGAGATGGCTATTGTGGGCAACCGCCTCTACGTTGCCAACAGCGGCGGCTACAATGCCATGCAGGGTATGGGCTACGACCGCACGGTGAGCGTCATCGACCTCAGCACGTTCTCCGTGGTGAAGACCATCAGTGTGGCACCGAATCTCTTCCGTGTGAAGGCCGATCGATACGGGTCGGTGTGGATCAGCTCACGGGGCGATTATGCGTCGGTGCCGTCACGGCTCTACGAAATATACAACGATGAGGTTGTCGACTCGGTCGATGTGTCCGTCGATGGATTCGATATTCACGGCGATTCCCTCGTCTACTACGGCAACCATCACTATGGAGTCATTGACCTCAGAACTGGAAGAATAGTCAATTCCGATTTTATCCGTCAGAGCCCTTCCGACCCCATCCGCACTCCTTATGGCATTATCGTCCAACCCGTCACCGGCGATGTTTTCGTCATGGATGCCACCAACTACGTGTCGAGCGGTAAGCTCTTCTGTTTCAGCCGCGACGGCAAGTATAAGTGGAGCACATGGACGGGCGACATTCCGGGGCACGCTTGTTTCACCAGTGAGGGCAGCACCACGGCAACGGGGCCGCAGCCGACAACGCCATCAGCCTATATTTCGGCCGTCGACGAGTATCGTCCTGCACCGGGACAGTTTGTCAACGTCCTGCCACAAATAGATGCCGACGACAATGCCGACTCTGCGGCAGCGAAGTGCACAAAGGCTATAGCCGGGAGCATGAATGGACTCATAACCCTCGGAGCCTATGGCGGTTACGTCACCTTTCACTTCGACCATCGGGTGCGCAATCTCGAAGGCAACGACCTGATGATCAAGGGCAATGCCTTCAACGGCAACAGCGAACCGGGCATCGTCATGGTGTCGGTCGATGCCAATCACAACGGCAAACCCGACGACGAATGGTATGAGCTCAGGGGCAGTGCCGATGCCGACAGTGTGGGGAAGGTTGTCTACGGCTACAGCATCACTTACAATCCGTCACCGATGGCTGATATTCCGTGGACTGATAACCGCGGAGGGAACGGCTTCGTCTATCGCAACAGCAGTCATCAGCAGGAGTATTTCCCGCTGTGGGTACACGGCTCCATGACCTTCACGGGCACCCTTCTGCCACACAACGGCCGTCAGGTGAATGTCGGAGCCGGAGTCCGCAACTGGTTTCTCGACAGCTTTGCGTGGGGCTATGTCGACAACTCCGGCACCGACGAGGGTTGCTCGTTCGACATCAGCAATGCCGTCGACAGCCAGCGGCGCCCGGTATCGCTCGAGGCCATCGACTTTGTCCGCGTCTATTCGGCTGAGAATCAGTATTGCGGATGGCTTGGCGAGACATCGACAGAGGTCTGTGGAGCCATGGACCTGCACACGAAATAAATTATCAACAACCAAAATAAGTTTTATATGAAGCACTTTTACACTTTCATCCTCGCGGCTCTGACCGCAGTGCCATCTTTGGCACAACAGACAACTACAGCAGTGGCAACATTCGACAATGTTGAGGGAGTGACCCTCAACGCCGACAGCGTCTACAATGGTTCTACTGCAAAAGCCACCGACTCAGTCACTTACGAGTCGTACGGCTCAACGGTGACAACCTACTACTGCAACTTCAAGCAGGGACCGTTCACCTTCTCGCAGAGCATCACCCCGGAATGGGGCTCATGGACGGGATTCGCTATCTCGGCCTGCAAGGACACAACCTACAAGAGCTATGTCCTCGGACAGTATCACAATGTTGCGGGAGGAGCTTACGAGGGGTCCAACTATGCGGTTCTTTATAGCTCATCCGACAGCATAACCGTCGACAAGGGCACTACGCTCGAGTATGTCTACATCACGAATTCGGCTTTCTCGCACCATAACTTTGCTTTTGGCGACAGCCCAGCAAGTGCCTTCACCAAGGACGGCGACTTCTTCAAAGTGACGATAATCGGTGTGAAGGACGACAATACAACGGTGACGAAGGATGTCACTCTGGCAAACTATCACGACGGAGCCCTCGATTATATCGACAAATGGGAGAAGGTAGACCTCAGCGAGCTCGGTGAGGTAAGGGCCATAAAGTTCGCCTTCGACGGTTCAGATAAGGGCAATTGGGGTCTCAACACAGCCACTTACGTTTGTCTCGACAACCTCACGGCAGCAGTCACCAACGGCATCAGCAATGTCGGCGAATCACGCGATGCAGTCGAGGTAGCGCGCTACAGCCTCAACGGCACCCGTCTGACGGCTCCTTGCAAGGGCATCAACATCGTCCGCATGAGCGACGGCACAACCCGCAAAGTCATAGTAAAGTAATCGATCTATCATCAACAGCCCCGGACAGCATAGTTCCTACATGCAGTCCAGGGCTGTTTCTTTTTACAATCACGGAGAAAACCTATTGATCCGCGCCTACATTAATGGTTCTTCCATTAGCCAACACTACTTTGGGAAAAGCACCGAGCGAGAGAGAGAGGCCTGCAACTAAATGTAAAAATAAATCAAATTATTTCATGTTCTGTTCCATCTTCGTACAACATTGATTATCTGCAAGTTACTAATACATGCCATTTGGCGTTGCGAAACGGTCCGTTTTAGGACGCGAAACGGTCCATTTCATGAGCTGAAAAGGACCGTTTTGCAAGCCGAAATGATATGTTTCGGAATGATGTAAATATATTTCAATATCTGCTTATTGTTGTTTTGCCCTCCCCGAGCCAAAAAGATGCTTGAGAAAGCACATGCCATTGATTAGCCGCTCTGCACCGGACGGTATTGTCTTATATCTCTTTCTCCATTATGTAGTCGTTCATGAAGTAGCCGTGGCCAATGTCATAATCGCCCTGACGGGTAACACGCAAGCCGAGATGCTCATAGAAAGCCTTGGCCTTATTATAGCGGTTGACATGCAGAAAGAGGCGGCAGGGACCGGGGTGCTGTTTCTTTACTTGGGCGACAGCAGCATCGAAGAGCTCACGACCCAAGTGAAGGCCCTGATAACGGGGGAGAACATAAATCTTCTGGAGTTCGTAGAGGTCGGCATCTATGGGCTGCACCGACACGTAACCGGCTGCATCGCCATCGACAAAAAGGAGTTGGTAGATGTGATGTTCCTCCGTCATCTGCCGGTGCAGACTTACCTCAGAGTACATCATGTCCATCATATAGTCGCACTGCTCAGCTGTGATAATGTTTTTATATGTCGCAGGAAAAACCTGCTCAGCCATGTGACGGATGATCGGAATGTCGTTAATGGTCGCTATTCTTATATTCTTCATCATTATTATTGTTTCTGTCGGAGAGGGTTTAATATTCCTTCTGACGTCAAATTAACATTATTGCTTACATACATTAAACCTGCATCAACAGATTTTACGCTCAAACAAATGACAGAAGGCCTGGATAAGGCATTGTCACCCAGGCCTTTTGTCGTAGTTTGCGATTAATCTTTTTACAGCGGAGTCGTAAAGATGAACTCACGCAGAACATAATATGAGAGGATTCCGGCAATGTAGCCGACGAACGCTATCCACGTAATATGTTTCATGTACCAGCCGAAGGTAATCTTCTCCAGTCCCATGACAACAACACCTGCCGCCGAACCGATGATTAGCATCGAGCCGCCGACACCGGCGCAATAAGCCAACAGCTGCCAGAACACGCCGTCGGTAGCGAAATCGGTAGCCGCCTGAATTGGGTACATTCCCATACATCCGGCCACAAGAGGCACATTGTCGACGATAGAGCTCAACACTCCGATGATACCGGTGACCATAAAGTGGTTGCCCTTGAAGACGACATTGAGTCCGCTGCCGAGGCTATGGAGCACTCCTACCTCCTCAAGACATGCGACAGCCATGAGTATGCCGAGGAAGAAGAGGATCGTTCCCATATCGATATTGCGTATGAGGTCGATGACGCGGCACGACATTCCCTCACTCGTTCCGTTGACCTCACGATAGAAAATCTCGCTGAGCGTCCACAGACAGCCAAGAACGAGAAGGATGCCGACGAACGGTGGAAGATTTGTGAGATAGCGGAAGATAGGCACAAACACGAGACCGCCCACACCAACGAAGAAGATTGCCTTGCGCTGAGCCGATGAAAGATCGAGAAGCTCAGTGTCACCAGTTGTGTCGTTGCCGGCAATATCCGTCAGCGAACCCTTCAACATAAACTGCAGGATGAACGCGGGTATAACCATTGAGATAATTGATGGAATGAGAATCTCACTGATCACGCCGGCGGCAGTAATCATATTGGCATTCCAAAGCATGATCGTCGTCACATCGCCGATAGGTGAGAAAGCACCACCCGAGTTGGCAGCGATGATGACGAGCGACGCATAGACGATGCGGTCCTTATGCTCAGGAACGAGCTTGCGGAGAATCATTATCATCACAATACTCGTTGTCATATTGTCGAGGATAGCCGAGAGTATGAATGTCATGAACGCTATACGCCACAGAAGAGCCCGCTTAGAGGTGGTTTTCATTACTTTCTTTACCCAGTCGAAGCCGCCGTTCTTATCGACAACCTCAACGATGGTCATCGCTCCCATGAGGAAGAAGAGGGTTGTGGAGGTGTCGCCAAGATGATTGGTGATGAGTCCGTTGACGAAAGTAATTACAGAATCGCCCGCACCCTTGAAGTCAGGGTGCATAATGCCAACGAATGTTGACGGGTCGCACATGTACAATGTCCAGCAGGCCACGAACATCAGCAAAGCTATGGCAGCCTTGTTAATCTTCGTAAGGCTCTCCATGGCTATCAACGCGTAGCCACAGCAGAACACAATGATAATTGCAATTGTTAAAGATGTCATTTTTTATAAATAGGTTATTGTTTCAGGGTGCAAAGGTAATAAAACTATTTGAATTGTAAAGTCGACTTTGCATTTATTCCACGGAAACGTTTACTTTTTTATAATTTTGCAATATCTCTATAAAAAACGAAAACCTCGCCGTCTCACGACGTCGAGGAATGCTAGTACTTTGGTATAAAACTAAATTTACTCAAGAATATACTAAAAATATTTTTTATGCTTGCAAAATTACATTAAATTCTTGTTACTACCAAATAAAATTAAAACGATTACACTGCTTTTTTAAAAATAATAACTATTTTTGCAGTAATGTTTGTTTAAATATCATTACGGACAGACCGAAAAGACACAATAAGAAGGAAATGTCAAGAAAACATTTAAACGTAGTTTGCGCTGTCGTCCGCAACGGCAACAAGATTCTCTGCACCCAACGCTGCCGTTCGTCGAAGGACTACGTCAGCGAGCACTGGGAGTTTCCCGGCGGACAGATAGAAGAAGGCGAAAGCCCTGAGGAAGCACTAATAAGGGAGATAAAGGAGGAGATGGACTGGAACATCTATGTGGGGCGGCCGTTGGCAAAGGTCGACCACAGCTATCCCGACTTCGACATCACCCTCACAGCCTTCGACTGTATGGCCCGCGATTACGATTACAAGCTCCTCGAGCATATTGATGCCAAGTGGCTGACAGTCGGGGAGTTGTCAAAGCTCCAGTGGACTGAGGCCGACAGAGAATTAATTGAAAGTATGGAGAAAACAAAATGAAGATAGAAGTATCGGAAGAGATAGAAAATGTGTGCCCGGGATTTGTAGGTGCATGCATCGACGCGAAAGTCGTCAACTCAAAATTCTGTCAGCCGTTGTGGGACGAGATTCATCAACTCGGTGAGAAGTTCAAAGCCTCGCTGACCACTGAAACGCTGAAGGAGATTCCATCCATCGCCGCTACCCGCCGCGTTTATCGCGCTTGCGGTAAGGATCCCTCGCGCTACAGACCGGCTGCGGAGGCCCTCATCCGCCGTATGCTCAAGGGCAAGGAACTCTATCAGATAGACACCCTCGTCGACCTCATCAACGTAGCGAGCATCGCCTACGGCTATTCCATCGGCGGATTCGATGCCGATAAGTTTATCGGCGACACCCTTCGCTTGGGCGTCGGGCGCGAGGGAGAGCCCTATGAGGGTATCGGCCGCGGAATGATAAACATTGCCGGGCTCCCCGTCTACCGCGACGCGGAAGGCGGTGTGGGCACACCTACTTCCGACAACGAGCGGACGAAGATAGACCTCAACACGCGTCACCTCGTCGTCCTCATCAATGGCTATGACGGCAATGAGGAACGCGTCAGACAGAATGCTGAATATATCCAGCAGTTAATAGTGAAATACTGTCAGTCGGACGGTGGTTCATACTTCATTTACAGATAAAAGAGATGGAAGAGAAAATACAACTGATGAGAAATCTCATCGAGAAACTCAATGCGGCCTCCGACGCTTACTACAACGGACGTAGCGAGGCAATGACCGACTACGAATGGGACGCAATGTTCGACCGTCTGAAGAAGCTCGAGCAAGAAACCGGAACGGTTCTCCCCGACTCGCCGACCAACAACGTCAGTGCCGACAGTGTGGCCGGTCAAAAGGAGGAACACGAGTTTCCGGCACTGTCGTTGGCGAAAACAAAAAAGCCGGAAGAGCTCGCTAAATGGGCCGAAGGACGTCCAATATGGCTGTCGTGGAAACTCGATGGACTAACTCTCGTCGTCACGTATGATAACGGCAGGCTCACAAAAGTAGTGACACGCGGCGACGGACATATCGGTACAAACATCACCCACCTTGCTCCCGCCATCGAGGGCATACTGCCGACAATAAGCCACAAGGGGCATGTAGTAGTGCGTGGCGAGGCCGTTATCAGTTATGCCGACTTCGAGAAGTTCAACATGGAGAGCGATGAGGAATATGCCAATCCCCGCAATCTGGCCTCCGGATCGCTGACGCTGAAGAATGTCGACGAGGTCAGACAACGCCACATACACTGGATACCGTTCACACTCGTCTACACCGACAAGGAAATTCTGAGCTGGGGGAAACGGATGGACTGGCTGACGGAAGAAGGATTCCACGTCGTCGACCACGAGATTATCAGCAATCCGACACTTACGAACATCGATGCCGAGATAGACAAATGGACCGAAAGGGTCACAAACCGGCAGAACCCCTACCCCGTCGACGGACTCGTCATCTGCTACGACGACACCGCCTACGCTGCCACGGGGTCGGTGACGGGGCACCATGCCACTCGCGCGGGATTTGCATTCAAATGGAAGGATGAAAGCGCTGAGACTGAACTCGACCACATCGAATGGTCGTGCGCGGCCTCAACAATATCACCGGTGGCCGTCTTCAAGCCCGTAGAGTTAGAGGGAACGACGGTGAAACGGGCCTCACTGTGCAATATCTCAGAATGTGAGCGACTCGGAATCGGTGGAAAAGGTTCTCTACTGAGTGTCATCAAGGCCAACAAGATTATTCCAAAGGTAATAAAAGTGCTAAAGCCCGTAGGAACTTTCGACATCCCCGAGGTATGTCCCGTATGCGGCTCGAAAGCAAACATCAGGGAGAGCGAGGCCAGTGGGACGCGCACTCTACACTGTTCGAATCCGGCTTGTCCAGCAAAACAGCTGAAAAAGTTTGCGCGTTTCGTCAGCAAACCGGGAATGAATGTCGACGGACTGTCGGAACAGACGCTACAGAAATTCATCAACTTGGGATGGATAAAGGAGTATGCCGACATCTTCCATCTCTCAGAGCATGCTCAGGAACTCCGCGTCCTCGAGGGTTTCGGCGACAAGAGCACAGCCAATATCCTCCATGCTGTGGAGGCGGCGCGCGATGTTGAGGCCCGGCGGTTCCTCTATGCCCTGACAATTCCGCTCGTAGGACAGGATGTCTGCACACGGCTCCTCAGCTCCTACAACTACAAAGACCTCATCGAAAAGGCCCGCACTACCGACGATATGGAGACTTTTGCCTCTATTTCGGGTATTGGACCCGAGAAGAGCGCATCGTTCGTGAGATGGTTCAAGAATCCTGATAATCAGGCACATATCGACCGTCTGCTCCCCGAATTGAGGATTAAGCAAGCGGATACGACGGCTGCCGGCGACAGATGCAAAGGACTTACGTTCGTTGTCACGGGCGATGTGCACCACTATAAGAACCGCAACGAACTGAAAGCCTACATCGAAAGTCAGGGCGGAAAGGTCACCGGCTCTGTATCGAAGTCGACGTCATATCTAATCAACAACGATATAACGTCGACATCGGGAAAGAATCAGAAGGCAAAATCGCTCAATATTCCGATTATTTCGGAGGACGATTTCCTTGCCAAATTTGCCAATGAGTAGACAGCCGGGGCGATGGCTGTCTACAGGGGTTATCAGAAAGTCCACTTCGCAGCAACGGTAGGTATGGCGTAGAACTTATTATTCTTGCCATACTCGTTGTAGACGAAGTTGTTGCTGACCTCGACCTCAGAGCCGAGCGAGAGCTTTATCTTCTCCCATCCCTTGATGGTGTTGAGGTTAAACCAGAACTGCGGCTCCGACTGTAGGACGAGATTGCCATTGACTCTCTTGTTATACCAAAGGTCGCAATAGCCGTCGAAGGTGCAGAGGCCATGGGCGAAAGTAGTGCTCCACACCTCCGTGAGCTGCCAGCTGTTGAAAGCGCCCATGTCACGATGATGGTTGGCAAAGTAGTACTTCCACAGAAGCTGGACGGAGAAAGTACGGGCAAAATCCTTGGAATGCCAGTTCCAGGCTCCTCCGGCCAAGGCCACATGCTGATAGCGGTTACCATAATAGCTCGACGGAGTCTCACCGGTCTCGGCACCACCGTTATATTCCACATGGGCAGCCCAGTGCTTGTCCTTGGTGACGTTGAACTCGCGGGATACTTCCCAGTAAGCACCTTTCACTCCATCGTTCTTATAATCGAGATCGATGAACAGAAACGTAGAGCCCCAGTCGTCGGGTTTGAACATCTCGACAGTAGTCGTGACGCTCTGACGCGGAGTCAGGTCGCTGTAAAGGCTGTGGCCTAAATCGTAGTGAAACTGGATGTTTTGTGCCGAAGCACTTGAAAAAGCTGCCACCAAAACGATGGCGAGGGAAAACAATTTCTTCATTTTCAGTATTTATTGTGAATTATTAACATGGCACAAAGGTACTGCAAAATATAGAGACGGCAAAATTTAAACATAATTAAAAAGCAAAATTCCAAAATGATTTGCTAACTTTGCAGTCAATTATGAGAATAGACATTATCACTGTGCTCCCCGAGATGCTCGAGGGATTCCTGCACGAGAGTATCCTTGCCAGGGCCGAGAAGAAGGGTCTGGCCACGATTTGTCTGCACAACCTCCGCGACTATACGCTCGACAAGTGGCGTCGCGTCGACGACTATCCCTTCGGTGGTCAGGCTGGCATGGTCATGCAGATAGAGCCCATCGACAGAGCCATTACGGCGCTTAAAGCCGAACGCGACTACGACGAGGTGATTTTCGTCAGTCCCGACGGCGAGCAGTTTAACCAGCACGTAGCCAACGACTTATCGATGAAGAAGAACATAATCATCCTCGCCGGCCACTACAAGGGCGTGGACCAGCGCGTGCGCGACCATCTCATCACGCGTGAGATATCCGTCGGCGACTACGTCCTCACCGGTGGCGAGCTGCCGGCAGCCATCATCAGCGATGCCATCGTCCGACTGGTTCCCGGTGTCATCAGCGACGACCAGAGCGCGCTGTCCGACTGCTATCAGGACGACATGCTCGCAGCGCCCATCTACACCCGACCGCGCGAATATAAAGGTTGGAAGGTGCCCGACATACTGCTCAGTGGCAACGAAGCAAAGATACGGCAGTGGGAATTCGACCAGGCCATGGAACGCACAAAGCGTTTGCGCCCCGACCTGCTGAAAAACAAAGACTGACCATGAAACGGCCCTGACGGCACTACAACCGCCAGGCCCAAAGACTGAAAAGAAAAGAAAAACGGTCTGACTTAGCGTCCAGCCATAGGCAAATGGGAAGATGGTATTGGCCCGTAGCCAATACCTATTTTATATATTTACAGACGAAGCGCTCTCCACTGAGGAATCCTTCCTCGTAGAGCGCTTCGAGTTTTTTAGTGTCCTTCTCCATCCTTCCCACGACAACTGGGGCCTGCGGACGGATGACCAGGGCCTTTCCGCTTGCCTCCAACTCGTCGACAAAATCCATTTGCTTATTGTAGACAGCCAACCGACGGCTCAGCAGAACCCTCAGCCGAGGGTAGTTGCGGTAGATGAACGGTGGCTGTTTGCGATCCTTACCGGGGTCGCGCCAGCCCTTGCTGTGGGTAGTGACGATGACGTTGAACTCATGACCCGCAGCCATGGCATGAGCCACAGGAATAGAGTCGATGATGCCACCGTCTAGCATGGGCTTTCCGTCGACGGTAACAATCTTGCTCACATAAGGCAAACTCGACGACGCACGGGCGATAGCAAGGAGACGATGGCGGTCGCCGGAATACTCCGACAGATACTCCGACAGCCCTGTCTGGCAATTAGTTGTAACCATCTCGAACTCATAGCCACGGCGGCAGTTGTCGAAATAAGTATCATAGTCGTAGGGAACCAGTTCGTTGGGAAACCGGTTGTAAAGAAGATCGGGGTCGAAAATGCAGCCCTGAGTAACAAGATGGCGCACACCAATATAGTCATAGCGGGCCAGCATGTCGATATTTGAGATACGCGCGCGACGGGGCTGACGGCTGGCATACGACAATCCGTTGCAAGCTCCGGCCGACACCGCCACGACATAGCGGAAATAAACCTCATACTTCATAAACGCGTCGAGAACACCCGAAGTGAACACCCCGCGCATGCCGCCTCCCTCGAGGACAAGACCTGTATTTCTATCAATATGCATAAAAACTCGTTAAATCAAATGCAAAGATAACGTTTTTTGTTTTAAAATTAGTAACTTTGCAACAGAATTTAAAACAACAACAATAATGTTCAGTAAACAGACTTACATCAACCGCCGCCAGGAGCTGAAAAAGCTCGTCGGAACAGGGGTTGTGATTCTTTTCGGCAACAACGAGAGTCCCGCCAATTTTCCGGCCAACGGCTACTATCCGTTCCGGCAGGACTCATCATTCCTATACTTTTTCGGGCAACAGCGCGATGGCCTCATCGGCGTTATCGACATCGACAACGACATTGAAACCCTCGTGGGCGATGATATCGACATCGACGATATAGTTTGGTACGGAAGCGTCGACAGCGTCCACGACATGGCTGAGCAGGTGGGCGTAGCCAATTCGGCACCGATGAAGACGATGAAAACAATCTGCAACGATGCCATGCGCAACCACCGCAAGATACACTTCCTGCCGCCCTACCGCCACGACATCATGATTCAAATCTTCGATCTGCTCGGCATTCACCCCAACCAGCAGAAGGAGAGCGCATCGATGGACCTCATAAAGGCCGTCGTGAAGATGCGGTCGACGAAGACGCAGGAAGAGATTGACGAGCTCGAGCGGGCCGCTGTCATAGGCTACAAGATGCACACAACGGCCATGAGGCTCACAAAGCCGGGAGTGACCGAGAAGTTCATCGGCGGACAAGTCGACGGCATAGCCAACTCTTACGGCTCAATGGTCTCATTCCCAACGATTTTCTCGCAGCATGGCGAGATTATGCACGGCAATCCGTCGATGGCTGAACTGCAGAGTGGAAGGCTCGTCCTCTGCGATGCCGGTGCCGAGACAATCAACCACTACTGCTCCGACAACACCCGCACATACCCTGTCAACGGAAAATTCACCGACCGACAGCTGTCTATATATAAGGTAGTGGAGGAATGCCACGACCAGGTTCTGCAACTTGCACGTCCGGGTGTGAAATATGCCGATGTGCACTTTGCCATCTGCCGCATTATCTTCAACCGCATGAAGGAGTTAGGTCTGGCCAGGGGCAATACCGAGGATGCAATAGCCGAGGGAGCACACGCAATGTTCCTGCCCCACGGATTGGGCCACATGATGGGCATGGACGTACACGATATGGAGTCGCTCGACCAGATAAACGTAGGTTTCGACGAGGAGACGAGGCCGAACCTCGAACAGTTCGGTACCAACTGCCTGCGCATGGGGCGCCGCCTCGAAGAGGGATTCGTTGTCACCGACGAGCCGGGAATATACTTCATTCCGGACCTCATCGACAAATGGCGCGCCGAGAACCACTGCGCCGACTTCCTGAACTTCGACGAACTCGACAAGTACAAGGACTTCGGTGGAATACGCATCGAGGACGACGTGCTCATAACCAAGGACGGATGCCGCTTCATCGGCAAGGACCGCATACCTTATCATCCTCAGGATGTCGAGGAGTTCATGAAGAATAATTAAGACAAAAAATATTCAAGATAATAACAATTCAAAACGTATCAAACCTGATTCCCTCACCAATAGGGGAACATGGTAGACTTAATTTGTGTATGAAAAAATTAATCGCACTTGCACTGATGGCAGTGATTGCCACGGGCGCGAAAGCAGAAGAGAAGAAAGACAGTGTCAACCCTAACAAGCCTGTCTTCACGGTAATCAAGAAGAATCCTATCACAAGCATCAAGGATCAGAACCGCTCAGGTACGTGCTGGGACTACTCCACGCTCAGTTTCTTCGAGGCTGAAATTCTCAAGAAGAGCGGAAAGACCTACGACCTCAGCGAGGCCTTCGTAGCCAACAAGACATATATGGACCGCGCTATTCAGGTGGTACGCCTCCATGGCGACTGCCAGTTCTCGGAGGGCGGTTCGGCCTACGACCCACTCTACTGCCTCGAACATTACGGAATTGTGCCGCAGAGTGCTGAGGACTACCCTACTACGAATCCTGACGACTCGCTGTTCAACTTCAACGAGTTCTTCTCGGTCATGACTCCATACGTCGAGGCTGTGGCAAAGAACAAGGCCAGCCGCATAAGCCCTAACTGGAAACAGGGTCTGCAGGGCATCCTCGACTCTTATCTCGGCAAGGCTCCGGAGTCGTTCACATACGAAGGAAAAACTTATACACCGAAGTCGTTTGCTGAGAGCCTCGGCCTCAACTGGTCCGACTACGTCAGCATCACTTCCTACACCCACCATCCGTTCTGGACTTCGTTCGCTGTCGAGGTGCAGGACAACTGGCGTAACCCTCAGTCTTACAACGTTCCAATGAACGATATGATGCGCATCATCGACAACGCTATCGACAACGGCTACACTGTAGCATGGGGCGGTGATGTCAGCGAGCCGGGATTCACCCGCAAAGGCCTCGCTTACATGGTCGATGCTAAGAAAATTGAGGACAACAAAGGTAGCGACATGGCTCACTGGCTCGGTCTGTCGAACACTGAGAAGCGCAACCTCATCGACTCACTCGGCGTGAACGTTCCGGAGGTTACACCGACTCAGAAGCAGCGCCAGGAGCGTTTCGACGACTGGGAGCTCACCGACGACCACGGAATGCTTATCTACGGTGTCGCTAAGGATCAGAAAGGTAAGGAATACTACATGGTAAAGAACTCCTGGGGTGACACCGGCGACTACCACGGTATCTGGTATATGACAAAGAATTTCATTGCCGCAAACACAATGGACTTCCTCGTCAACAAGAACGCTATCCCTAAGGACATCAGAAAGAAATTAGGTATCTGATACTGAAAACCCCTTCAAGCCGAGAGTCGGACGATGAAGATAGCAATGCGGAACAAATCGTTCCCGTCATCGTCCAAGACCTACAAAAGCTTGAAGGGGCTTTTTTTGTCATTTCGTTTCATTGACACTTAAATCGTATTCAGCTGATAAGGATGAATGCCATTCCCATGATTAACATCAAAAATCAATCGCAGCACACTAACGTTTCCATCGTATGATTGATAATTCTGACCTTATTTCCGAAGCCCACGAAAACGGACAATAACAACGAAAAATCTTAACAGCATTTCAATACATATCATTTGGGCTTCCCAAACGGCCTGTTTCGCATCGTCAAACGGCCCATTTCGCATCGTCAAACGGCCCGTTTCGCAACGCAAAATGACCGCTTTTGTAAGTCACTGACTATCAGAGTATAACAAGAGTAGCATTTCGTTGTTAATAATGTGAATTATCTTTACACGAAAAGAATGGATGGAAGATAATTTCAAAGAGGTTGCAAAGGTCATTGGAAGCTGTACAAGCAGATTCTTAAATGGTCTATTGAAATTTCAAATAAGGGAAAAGGAATTGCCCAGAAAGAGCATGAAAAACTGAAAGTTGACATTGAACGGCTGCTAAAGGACGCAGATGCGACCGGGGAAGAAAGAATGGAAAGAGGGTTTTGTTTTTGTTAAATAATATATAGTTGTTCCGTTTTATCATTTTTTATTAGTAACTTTACACGCAGAAATAAAAAACAATTAAAATGCATTTTAAATGGAACTACGAGCCACCTACATCTGATCAACGAAAAGCCGCCGAGGAGTTAGGGCAGAAGATGGGCGTCAGTCCTGTCATTGCGTTCCTGCTGCTGAGGCGCGGCATAACCACAGAGAGTGCTGCCAAGAGATTCTTCCGGCCGCAGCTTGCCGACCTCATCAATCCGTTCTTGATGAAAGATATGGATGCTGCCGTCGACAGGCTCAATGACGCTATGGGTAGAAAGGAGCGCATTCTCGTTTATGGCGACTACGATGTAGACGGATGCACCGCCGTGGCATTGGTTTACAAATTTCTGCGTCAGTTCTATTCAAACATCGACTACTATATCCCCGACAGATATGACGAGGGATATGGTGTCAGCAAGAAAGGAATTGACCACGCCAAGGCCACCGGAGTGAAACTGATAATCATCCTTGATTGCGGCATAAAGGCTGTCAAGGAGATAGAGTATGCCAAGAGCCTTGGCATCGACTTCATCATTTGCGACCATCATGTGCCTGACGACGAGCTGCCGCCGGCTGTGGCCATACTAAATCCCAAGCGTCCCGACGACTCCTATCCTTTCAAGTATCTGTGCGGGTGCGGTGTGGGATTCAAGTTCATGCAGGCCTTCGCCAAGAACAATGGGATTCCTTTCTCAAGGCTCATCCCCCTACTCGACTTCTGCGCCGTGAGCATTGCTGCCGACTTGGTGCCGGTTGTCGAGGAGAACAGGATTCTTGCCTTCCACGGACTGAAACAGATCAATCAGAACCCAAGTATCGGACTGAAAGCTATTCTCGACATCTGCGGACTCACCGGGCGCGAAATATCGATGAGCGAGATAATCTTCAAGATTGGGCCGCGAATCAATGCCAGCGGAAGAATGGAGAACGGAAGGGAGACCGTCGACCTGCTCGTGGAGCGCGACTACAACAAGGCGCTCCATGAGGCTAAGCACATCGACAAGTATAACGAGAAGCGAAAGGATGTCGACAGGCACATGACCGAAGAGGCAAATACTATCGTGGAACGCCTTGAGAATCAGAAGCATCAGAACAGTATTGTCCTCTATGATGAGCACTGGAAGAAAGGTGTCATCGGTATAGTGGCTTCAAGACTCACGGAGATTTACTTCCGGCCGACAGTTGTACTGACGCGCGACGGCAATTTGGCTACGGGCTCAGCGCGATCTGTGGCGGGATTCGACATCTACTCAGCGATAAAGAGCTGCCGCGACCTGCTGTTGAACTTCGGTGGACACACCTATGCCGCCGGACTGACGCTGAAATGGGATGATGTAAAGGAATTTCGTGACAGATTCCAGCAGTATGTCGATGAGCATATCCAGCCGGAACAAACTGAAGCTATGCTCAACATCGATGCAATAATCGACTTCAAGGACATAACAAAGAAATTCCACAACGAACTGAAAAAATTCTCGCCATTCGGACCGGGAAACGAAAAGCCGCTATTCTGCACAAAGAATGTTTATGACTTCGGCACGAGTAAGGTGGTCGGACGGGAACAGGAACATATTAAATTGGAACTCGTCGACTCAAAGTCGAACAATGTCATGAACGGAATAGCGTTCGGACAGAGTGCAGCAGCACGATACATAAAATCGAAACACAGCTTCGACATTGCGTACACCATTGAGGATAATATCTTCAAAAGGGGTGCCGTGCAACTGCAGATAGAGGACATTAAGCCAACGGATACCGAGGATCTATAATATTTCTATGGACAGATACCTTGAAATCCTTCACAGGTACTGGGGTTATCCCGACTTCCGCGGAATTCAACGCGAGATAATCGAGAGCATTGGCTCCGGCACGGATACTTTAGGACTGATGCCTACCGGCGGGGGAAAGTCACTGACTTTCCAGGTGCCGGCACTGGCACAGAAAGGCGTATGCGTAGTTATCACACCGCTGATATCGCTGATGAAGGACCAGGTAGACCACCTGAAGCAAAGAAATATTCCGGCTGCGGCAATATATTCGGGAATGAGACAGGACGAGATAGTCACCATTCTCGAAAACAGTATCTTCGGAGGAATAAAGATTTTGTATGTAGCACCGGAGAGATTGGGCTCAGAACTGTTCTTAGCCAAGCTCAGCCACATGAGGGTAAGCTTCATTACCGTCGACGAAGCGCACTGCATCAGCCAGTGGGGTCACGACTTCCGACCGGCGTATCTGCAGATAGCCAAACTGCGGACGCTCTGCCCCGACGCGCCAATACTGGCACTAACGGCTACGGCAACGAAGGAGGTAATAGAAGATATAAGGAAACAGCTCCAGTTTAAGGACGATAATGTCTTCAGGATGAGTTTCGAGCGGAAGAATCTGGCGTATGTAGTTCGCTACACGGAGGATAAGATGTCGGAACTCGTTCATATACTTAAATGTACAAGTGGGTCGGCAATAGTCTACGTAAGATACAGAAAACGCACTAAGGAGATCGCCAAGCTCCTTAATGACAACAAGATACCGGCCACGTGGTACCACGCCGGCATCAATCCGGAGGAGAAAAGCAAGCGACAGGAGGACTGGCAGAATGATAAGGTGAGGGTGATGGTGGCCACCAACGCCTTCGGAATGGGTATCGACAAACCAGATGTCAGAACGGTCATCCATCCCGATCCACCCTCATCAATTGAAGAATACTTCCAGGAAGCGGGCAGAGCAGGACGCGACGGAGGAAAGAGTTATGCTGTACTGTTATGGAACACCGGTGACAAACGGACTCTGCACAAGAGAATATCCGACACTTACCCGCCGATAGACTTTATCCAGGACGTTTACGAACATCTCGCTTATTTCTACGAAGTGGGCGTAAACAGCGGAAGAGGAGCAAAGTTCGAATTCAATATCGCAGCCTTCTCAAGGACTTATGGATTCCCGTCACTGAGGGTGAACTCGGCTCTCGTCATTCTTAGTCAGGCCGGATACATTACTTATGACCAGATGCCGGACACGAAATCGAGGCTGATGATAAACGTAACACCGAACGATCTGTATAAGATTAACTTCCCTCATAATGAGGACATTACGCTGACTGCACTCATCAGGGAATATGGCGGTGTGTTCAGAAACGGCTACGTATTCATCGACGAGGAACTGATTTCAAGAATGAGCGGTCTGAATAGAGATGAGACTTATTCCGCCCTGATTTCGCTTAGCCGGAAAAGGATAGTCAGCTATATCCCACGCTCGAATGTACCGACAATCAGATATGAGACTGACCGCGTTGATGGAAAGGATGTAAAAATATCGGAGGATGTCTATGAACTGAGGAAAAAGGAACTGGCAAAGCACATTGAATCAGTCATAGACTATATGGAGAATGATGATGTATGCCGGAGCAGACAGTTACTCAGGTACTTTGGCGATAAAGAATCGGAC
Source organism: Prevotella lacticifex (assembly GCF_019973375.1). Taxonomy (GTDB): domain Bacteria; phylum Bacteroidota; class Bacteroidia; order Bacteroidales; family Bacteroidaceae; genus Prevotella; species Prevotella lacticifex. The sequence continues at coordinate 1,902,621 of NZ_BPTV01000001.1, forward strand.
GACTGCGGACAGTGTGATGTCTGCATAAGTCATAAGAACAGCAAAGCCAAGGAAGATGTCTTTATAAATGCTCAGAAAGAAATAATCAGCTTTCTGTCAGACGGAAAGAAGCATTGGATAAAGGAACTCTACAATCTGAATGTTCCAAATCCAGCTCTTAGCGAGGCACTCGATTATCTTGTGAAAGAAGAAAAGGTAGAAATAGAAAATATTTTCATCCGTATAGCCGAATAAGAATTGCTATTCGGCTCTGCTCTGCGTATCGGATGATAATATCCTTTTTGTTCGAGAATACTATTCAAGTGGTAATCCAACTCTGCACGTTGCATCGAATGACAATATTTTTCTTAAATTTTGACAGGAAAGAGCCATAGCATCTGAACCATGGCATGCAATAAGCATCTGCTGGAGGCAATCAAAGCAACTATATGCAATGTCAGTCAAAAAAATAAATGAAAGATTCATACACAGCCGAAGAACAACATCTCTGCCGTCAGCGAACATATCTTCAAAGGTCCACGAATATATCTTCAAAGGCCCACGAACATATCTTCAACAGCCCACGAACATATCTTCAATGGTTAACGAATATATCTTCAATGGCTCACACTTGCCTTTTAGCTCTGTCGATTTCCACACGTATTTTACGTATGAACTTAATCAGCATTTCAGTCTCTACTGAATGTGTAGGATGATAATATCCTCAAGAAAAAACAGCAAAATAAGAGGGGAATACTTTATCACTAAAGCACTCCCCTTCCAACATTATGTACGAGAAAAATTAATATTAGTTGTTCTCTGGACGGAGCTTACGCACTGTTTCACCAGCACGCCACATCTCCATGTCATGCATCTCCTTCAACTCAGCATTGAGCTTATCACGATAGTCTGGCTGCGAGTTCTTGTCGATAGAGATCTGGGCTTCGTTGCCACTCTCCACTGAACTGTAAAGCCACTCCATGACAGGGAGGTTGGCAGCCTTGAAACGTGGGCGCCAGTCGAGGGCACCACGCTGAGCTGTTGTCGAGCAGTTAGCATACATCCAGTCCATTCCCTTCTCACCGAACAGCGGGCAAAGACTCTGAGTGAACTCCTCAACAGTCTCATTGAATGCCTCCGATGGTGAGTGTCCATGCTCACGAAGAACCTGATACTGAGCCTCGAACAGTCCCTCGATAGCACCCATCAGAGCGCCACGCTCACCGGTAAGGTCGGAAGTAGCCTCCTTATTGAACGTTGTCTCAAACAGATAGCCAGAGCCAATGCCTACGCCCATAGCCAAAGTCTTCTCCTTAGCCTTACCCGATGCATCCTGATAGACAGCATAAGAAGAGTTAATACCACGTCCCTCAAGGAACAGAGAGCGCAGCGATGTGCCGGAACCCTTAGGGGCAACCATGATGACATCGACATCCTTTGGAGGTACAACACCCGTGCGGTCCTGCCAGTTGATAGCGAAACCATGGCTGTAGTACAGTGTCTTGCCAGCTGTCAGACTCTTCTTGATTGTCGGCCACTGCGAGATCTGTCCAGCGTCGCTAAGCAGCATGGCGATGATCGTACCCTTCTCGGCTGCCTCCTCAATAGAGAACAGCGTCTTGCCTGGTACCCATCCGTCGGCAACAGCCTTATCATAAGACTTACCCTTACGCTGACCGACAATTACATTGAAACCATTATCGCGGAGGTTGCCTGCCTGACCAGGACCCTGAATACCATAACCAATGACGGCAATTGTTTCATTCTTGAGTACTTCACGTGCTTTTTCCAATGTAAACTCATCTTTTGTGACGATGTTCTCGATAACGCCACCAAAATTCATTTCTGCCATAAATGCTTTTTGTTTTAATTATGCAGCCAATAAGCGACCGCGACTTGTTAATAATATTCCCTTTACTTGAGTTGCTTTAAGACGAAACGCATATAAGCTCTCGACAGAACCTCGTTTTGCGTCCATTCCAATCTTTGCTTCCTCTTATACGCTGCAAAGTTAGGAATTTATTATGAAACTACAAAGAATTCTTCTAATCTTTTACGAATTTAACATTACTTCTTACAACTTCAACCCCATCTTCGCCGTTTTCGGCCGTCTTCGTGACCAAAATATTATATAATCTCACTCTTTCATCGCTCTCGTCATCATTTTCCTGTAAATAGAAATTCAACTTGTCGCCTTCGTGACTCTCTGCGACATAAGCGATCTCGAACCGTTTCAGCCGATATTCCTTATACCAGTCGAGATTCCAAAGGTCAAGTATATGTTCTATGTACTTAACGGAATTAATATGACCGTTGACGTCAACATCACTGTAATGAGTGTCAATAGTCACCGGCTTGATGGTCTCAACAACCTTATTAATATCCATCGGCACACGCGATGCCTTACGGACAGGACACTCATAATCAGTCTCGACATACTCTTTTATGAGGCCATCCCTGACAGAGAGGATATCTGTTGGTTGCCGGCTTTCAGTATCAATCATTGCCCATATGCTACGTCCATAGCCATACACAGCACCATCATCGTCTGCGACCTTAAAGTTACGGCTCGTGAAATAGCGCATAACACCGTCCACCCATGTCTCAACATTGAACTTATCGTAAGCCTTAGGCATATCGTCAAGTTCGATAGCGAGACGGCTCAAGACCCATGTCCGGTGGATAGTGTTCAGATAATGCATGCCGTAGCCGCGCTCATTGCTGTGGAAGTCGGCTGCGTTGAGCATGTCGTTGCCGAGGTTCCCGACAAACAACCGGTCATTGAAGTCACAATGAAACGGCTCTGCCATAAAGGGGTAGCGTCCTATTTTAGATAATAATTCGTCTTTCATTCTCTCGTACATTAATATATATTATCCGTTGTCCGTTCCCTCAAGCATTTTCACCACTGGGTCCTCAGTACTGCGCGTCAGCGCTATTCTTCCCGACCGCGTATATTGCAACAGACAGCCGAAACGTTTGAACTCGCTGTACAGATGAGTCACCTCATCGGTAAGACCGGCAAGGAGTACTGTAGTATAAGTGGGGTTCACCTCCATCATCCTGCCATCATGATGACGGATGCAACGACTTATCTCCGGGTCCTCGAGCAGCCTCGGAGTTGAGATCTTAAACAGTCCTTCCTCATGGATGAACAGTTCATCATCGGTGTAGAAGTCAGCCTTGACGACATCAATCTTCTTTTCTATGGCCTTAGTGATTTTCACTATCTGCTCCTCTGTACTCCAGCATGTTATCGTGTACTTATGTATTCCGTTTATGCTTGACGCACTGACGTTAAGACTCTCTATGTTTACTTGTCGGCGGGTGAACACGGCAGTCACTTGGTTAAGCACACCAGCGATGTTCTCCGAATAGACCAAAAGCGTATAAAGAGTCTGTCCGTCGTGATTCTCGGCAAATGTATCAGCTATATCTTTCTTCATTGTTTCTTCATTATTTATATATCCAGGTGGAGCATCATCTCGTCAACACTCTTTCCCGGAGGTGTCATTGGCTGTATGTTCTCGTCCTCCTTCACAGCTACTTCAAGTAGGAAAGGACCATCTGTCTTGAGCATCTTGTCAATTTTTGCAGCAAGGTCCTTGCGTTCGGTAGCCACATCATAGGGAATGTTATAGCCGCGGGCTATATCCTCATAGCGCGGATTGAGCATGCGCGTGAAGGACCTCCGGTGGTTGAACATCAAGTCCTGCCACTGTCTGACGTTACCGAGATAGTTGTTGTTGAGTATAATCATCTTCACGGGAGCCTGCCGTTCCATGATTGTTCCCAATTCCTGAATACTCATCTGGAATCCTCCGTCGCCGGAGAACATACATATTGTTCTGTCCGGAGCACCGAAAGTAGCGCCAATAGCTGCCGGCAGACCGAATCCCATTGTACCAGCTCCACCACTTGTGACAATGCTTCTACTGCGTTTATACTTGAAATATCGTGCCGAGAACATCTGATTCTCACCGACATCATTAACCAGGACAGCCTCACCATTGGTTGCTTCGGCCACAGCATTAACGACCTCACCCATCAGCAGGGGTCCCTCTGTTGGATGGATACTTGGTTCGATAACCTGATCGGTTTCCTTCTGCCACAGTGGTTTAAAGGAGTCAATCCACTCCTTGTGATCAGCCTTCCGGATAAGATTGGTAAGAGCAGGCAGACTCTCCTTGCAGTCGGCAAGCACAGCCACATCTGTCTTCACGTTCTTGTCGATTTCTGTCGGGTCAATATCGAGATGGATGACCTTGGCCTGCTTAGCATACGTGTCGAGACGACCGGTCACTCGGTCTGAGAAACGCATGCCAATGGCTATGAGCACATCGCACTCCTGCTCCTTAACGTTAGGCGCATAGTTGCCGTGCATGCCGAGCATTCCCACATCTAGAGGATGGTCTGAGGGGAGCGCCGACAGTCCCAAGAGCGTTCTTCCGGCCGGAATGTCACCCTTTTCAAGAAATTCGCGGAGCTCTTTCTGCGCGCCACCGAGTTCAACGCCCTGTCCCACAAGAGCCAACGGCTTTTTGGCGTTGTTAATTATCTGCGCAGCATCCTTCACGGCCTTGATGTTTAGTTTGGGATAAGGCTGATATGACCTGACACTGTCGACCTTACTTGGCTCCCACTTGCACTTACCCGTCTGGGCACTGCGCGTGAAGTCAAGAACGACAGGTCCGGGACGACCGCTCCGAGCTATATAGAACGCACGGCTCACAGCCCATGCCACATCCTCGGGGCGTCGGATCTGATAGCTCCACTTTGATATCGGTTGTGCCAATCCTACGAGGTCAACCTCCTGAAAGGCATCGGTGCCAAGGGCTTTCACACCCACCTGTCCGGCCACAACCACTATAGGTGTGGAGTCCATCATTGCGTCGGCGACACCAGTCAGAGTGTTTGTCGCTCCCGGTCCGCTTGTCACTATTGCCACTCCCACATTACCGCTCACACGCGAGTAGCCCTCTGCCGAATGTGCGGCAGCCTGCTCATGGCGCACAAGCACGAAGTCGAACCATGGCTCTTTCTTTTGAGTATAAGTATACAGAGCGTCGAACACAGGCATGATGGCTCCGCCGGGATAACCGAAGATGGTCTTCACATCCTCTTGATATAAAGCACGCATCATTATTTCGGCGCCAGTACATTCCTCGCCGATACGAATACCACTCCATGGCACTTCTATCGGCGACTGCGTTCCGCTGCCTTTCCCTATCTTGATTTTTGTATTGTCTGACATCTATGAAAATATTGAATTTTATAATATAACTGTTGGCTCTTCATCGACCGCAGTTAGATTCTATGACGCCGGAGCGATAATCATCACTCCGACACCAAAAAAGCCAAGCCTCTACTGACAACGATTATTATATCGTCAGTCGATGATTCTCACACCGCCCTTGTCGGCACTCGACACGCTCTGGGCATACGCTCTGAGAGCCTTGCTCACGACACGCTTGCGCTTCAGTGGCTGTTGCGGACGTGCATCAAGTTCCTCGTCCGACAGCTTCACGTTGATGCTACGGTTAGGAATATCAATCTCAATGATGTCCCCATCCTTTACTTTACCAATATTACCACCGTTGGCTGCCTCAGGCGAAATATGGCCTATCGACAATCCTGAGGTACCACCAGAGAATCGTCCGTCGGTAATCAGAGCACACTCCTTACCGAGGTGACGGCTCTTAATATAAGATGTAGGATAGAGCATCTCCTGCATACCGGGACCACCTTTAGGTCCCTCGTGGGTGATCACGACGCAGTCGCCGGCCTTTACCTTTCCACCAAGGATACCGTCGCAGGCATCTTCCTGAGAGTCGAAGACCACAGCCGGACCCTCAAAATGCCACAGTTCCGATGCCACACCGGCAGTCTTTACGACACACCCGTCCTGGGCAATGTTTCCGAAGAGCACCGCCAGACCACCATCCTTGGTGTAGGCATGTTCGATATCCCTTATGCAGCCGGATGTTCTGTCAGTGTCGAGTTCGTCCCACAGCGTATCCTGACTGCCCATCTCAGTAGAGAATTTGCGTCCCGGAGCAGCATAGTAAATCTGCCGTCCGAACTCTTTCCAGTCGTCAACCGGAGCAAAAGGTTTCTTGGCAGGAGTGTCACGTGTAATGTCATATTTATTCAGAGCATCGCCAAGAGTCTGACCGTCAACACGTCCAACATCCTCACGAATCAGTCCGCCCTTGCGAAGTTCATTGAGGATACCGAGGATGCCGCCAGCGCGATTACATTCCTGCACAGAATATTTCTGAGTATTCGGTGCCAGCTTACACAGACATGGCACCTTGCGGCTAAGCTGATCGATGTCAGACATTTTGAAATCGACACCACCCTCCTGAGCCACAGCCAACAGATGGAGCACAGTATTTGTCGATCCGCCCATGGCTATATCGAGAGTCATAGCGTTGAGGAATGCGTCACGCGTGGCAATACTCCTTGGCAGCACGCTGTCGTCGCCATCTTCATAGTATGCGAAAGCGTTCTTGACTATCTGTCGTGCAGCAGCACGGAAGAGCTCTATACGGTCCTTGTGTGTGGCAAGGATAGTACCATTACCCGGCAAGGCAAGACCAATAGCCTCCGTCAACGAGTTCATCGAGTTGGCTGTGAACATTCCTGAGCAGCAACCGCAACCCGGACAGGCACAACTCTCAATCTTCTGCAGCTCATCATCGCTGACCTCCTTGTCGGCACCGGCAATCATAGCCGTAATCAAGTCGGCATTCTCGCCCTTCCATCGTCCGGCCTCCATAGGACCGCCAGAGCAGAATACTGTCGGGATGTTCAACCGCATAGCAGCCATAAGCATTCCCGGAGTCACCTTGTCGCAATTGGATATACATATCATTGCGTCAGCCTTGTGGGCGTTGACCATATACTCCACTGAATCAGCAATGATGTCACGGCTTGGCAACGAGTACAACATACCATCATGCCCCATGGCGATACCGTCGTCAATGGCAATAGTATTGAACTCTGCCGCATAACAACCCATTTTCTCTATCTCGCGTTTCACGATCTGACCAATCTCGTGCAGGTGGGTATGACCTGGGACGAACTGTGTGAACGAGTTGACAATGGCAATAATTGGCTTTCCAAACTGCTCATGTTTCATACCGGCGGCGACCCACAAGGCCCGTGCTCCCGCCATCTTTCTGCCTTCAGTACAGACAGCACTTCTCAACTGATGTTTCATATTCCCGTAATTACCCTTTAAAAAATATTACCCTTATCTGTTTCTATTCTTTCTTCTATCGGTTGATAAGAATGTTATCAACTTATTGAGATGCAAAGTTACTGACTTTTTGCTAAAAAACAAACAAATCAGAACATTTCTTTCGATAAATACTGAAGAATTAAAATCTTTCCCGCAATATTGGACAAAACTATTATAAATCTGCCCTGACATAAACGAGATAGCCGGTAAATTTGGTACTACAGAAACTCCTATAACCGTCGGAAACACAATTAATAATGTCGAAACTACTCCAACATACGATGTACAGATGAAAGAGCGGAAGAAGTTCATGCTCATCACCTGCAATAAAATGTAGGATCATCCCCACCCTATCACTACATAGGTAAAACAACCACAATGACAAACTACAGTCTTACGACCAGCAGATCATTGCGAGAATCCGACAAATAATAAAGAAATTTATTAGCATCAGAAATCACCAAAATCAATCGATGATTCAAGTCCGTGTTTTTCATCTTCTTTGCAAAGATACAAAATTTTTTAACGGATTCCAAATTTTTTTGAACTTTTTTTATTTATCTTTTACGAGTAAAAGCGTAGAATAAAGATAATCAAAGACTTAGCATAAAATATTTTTTTTCGTCATTTTACCGGCAAGAAGAAGGAAAATGTCCATTTCGCTATATGATACTAAAAACCGAACGAACTATGGATTACAAAAAATATGTCCTCACGAGGAATGGAAAACACCCCGTTGTCCATTGCCTTATCTCACCGTCTCATCACGACGAACTGACTTATATTAATAATTAAATAAGACCATTACCACTAAAACACAAAATCCCCGATGCATAAGCACCGGGGATAATGTATTTCGAGTAAATCAATACTCGTTAAAGCTTAGCAGCGATTACTTTACGTAAACGACAGCCAGACGGTTTGAAGTGTTGCCCTGAACACCCTTACCAGTAGCCTCGTCAACAGAAACGCCCTTAGACTTCAGATACTCAGCAACGCTGTTTGCACGATCCTGCGACAGCTTGTCGTTGATAGCCTTAGAACCCTCAGGAGAAGCAGTACCAATGATACTAACGTGCTTGCCAGAAGCGATACCGTCGAGAGCTTTCTTAGCCTCCTTAGTGAGAGCAGACTTGCCCTGAGCGAATGTTACGAATACGAGGTCAGAAACGTTAATCTCCTTAACAGGAGTCTCCTTGACAACCTCCTTGACAACCTCCTTAGGCTTCTTAGCGAGCTCAGCCTTCAGGTTGTTGATCTGGTCGTTCAGACCGTCAATCTCAGACTGGTCGCGGAAACGAACGAGAGAGAAGTTGTGACGGCCGTCGTGGTTCTTGAACTTGTAAACAACACCAGCGTTCAGCTGCAGATAGCCGTTGTGGATGTTGTAGTTAGGCTGTGCAGCGCTTGCTGCAGCCTTGAACTCGTTAGCGCCAAAGAGAGGTGCAGACTCCTGATTGAAAGCGTCCTTACCGTTGAACACCCATGTTACAGAAGGCTCAACATAAACCTGCCACTCCTTGTTCTTGCCGAGGTTGAACTGGAAGTCAACACCAGCCTTAGAAGTCATGCGGTTAATGTCGTGCTTGTAGTCAGCGTTGAACATGTGACCCCAACCGAGACCATAGACAGCACTTACCTCGAAGAAACGAGGATCACCCTTGTAACCTGCGAAGAGGTTGCTGAGGTTGAAAGTACCGAGCAATGATGTGTTGAGAGCGCGAACGACTGTCTTTGTAGAAGTCCAAGGCTTATTTGAGAAATAAGCGTTGCTCTCTGCTGCGAGTCCGAATACCGGAGTAAGCTGCTTACCAACACGGATGCCTGCGTTAGGATCGAGGTCGCTGAGCCACTTGTGGCCAGTCAACTTTGTGGCAACGCCACCATTAACACCAACATACCAGTTGTCGCAGAACTTGCTCTGACGAAGGCCATACTCCTGACCAGGAGCAGACTCTAAAACCTGAGCTGATGCAGATGCTGTCATAGCAACAGCAGCTAACATTAAAACTAACTTTTTCATGTCTCTCTGAATTAATTATTTAATTTATGAATATAATATTATCTTCAGATTTCGAGTGCAAAGTAATAAAAAATTATTGAAACGGCCAAATATTTTCACTGAAATTTGCCTTTACGAGTCGGAAAAGACCACAAAAAAGTCTTTATTAAACGGTTTTACCTATCTATAAAGGACATTGCATGAATTTTTATGTCTTTTCGACGGCCTCAATCCATATAAAAATAGAACACTGAAATATCGAAAAAACATAATCAGCCCCGGGAAAAAGCCAAACAACGGCACTGAGAAACATCGATTATCGCTCACGTTTTTGCATGCAAACAACATAAAGCAAAGCGGAGCCTTCTGCATCACGCAGGAGACTCCGCACATAATTAGAGAGTTATAAAAAATCAGGTTTCATGTTATTTCTGCTCTTGTATAATCTTCATACCTTCGTCAACAGCCTTCATGTTGAGTGGAATCATGTTGTGATGGCGCTCTGGAAGACTCTTGTATAGAGCTTTATTCAGTCCGTCGGTCGAAACTACAGGACAAACCTTCAGCAGTCCGCCAAGGACAATCATATTGAAAACTTTTGAATTTTTCATCTCGGCGGCCTTGTCCATGGCATCAATGCGGTAGACCTTGATATCCTTTCTCGTAGGAGGATTCATCACTCCGTAACCGTCGTAGATGAGTATGCCGCCGGGCTTTACCTTAGGTTCAAACTTGTCGAGTGACGGCTGGTTGAGCACTATAGCCACGTCATACTTGCTGAGTATCGGCGAAGAAATCCGCTCGTCGCTGACAATCACCGTGACATTGGCTGTACCACCGCGCTGTTCAGGCCCGTAGGCCGGCATCCACGTTACTTCCTTGTCCTCCATGAGTCCGGAGTATGCCAGAATCTTTCCCATTGACAGAACACCCTGACCTCCGAAACCACTGATAATTATTTCTGTTTTCATTTCTCAATACTATTTTAAGCCGGTAGTGTCTTTAAGGTCTCCCTTGACATACTTTTTGAACATATTCTCACGCATCCACTCGTTAGCCTTGACAGGCGACAATTTCCAACCGCTGTTGCAGGTCGAGACAATCTCTACGAGCGACGATCCCAGTCCGTTCATGCTTGCCTCAAAGGCCTTACGGATGGCCTTCTTAGCTTTTCGGATGGAAGCTACGGTGTCGACGCTCTGCCGTGTGACGTAGCATGTGCCGTCGAGATGACTTGCGAGCTCGGTGATATTCAGCGGATAACCATGAATTTTCGGGTCGCGGCCGTAAGGACATGTGCTTGTCTTCTGGCCTATCAGCGTTGTTGGAGCCATCTGTCCACCCGTCATTCCGTATATAGCGTTGTTAATGAAGATGATAGGCAGATTCTCGCCACGGTTGAGGGCGTGAATAGTCTCGCACGCTCCTATGCAGGCCAGGTCGCCATCGCCCTGATAGGTGAAGACGAGCCTGTCGGGCCAGAGCCGCTTGATGGCCGTAGCCACGGCTGGTGCGCGTCCGTGGGCAGCCTCCTGCCAGTCGATGTCGAGGTAGCGGTAGGCGAAGACGGCGCAGCCCACAGGGCAAACACCTACAGCCTTGTCGCTCATGCCCATTTCCTCGATAATCTCAGCAACCAGTTTGTGCACAACACCATGCGAGCACCCCGGGCAGTAATGCATCGGCGTGTCATTCATCAGTGTCGGCTTCTTATATACCAGATTCTCCGGTGATATTATATCGTTTGCCATTTTTTCTTCAGTTTTTAAAAAGACATCCTGTTCTCCCCTGCCATCATGCAGCGGAAGGACTGAACTTATTTGATGAACTTTTCCTTGAGGGCCTCGACAATCTCCTCTGGTTCAGGTACGATACCTCCGAGACGTCCGAAGTGCTCTACAGGCAGCTGACCGTTGACGGCGAGCTTGACATCCTCGATCATCTGTCCTGCGTTGATCTCGCTGACGAGAATGCCCTTCTTCCCCTTGGCGGCCTCAACGATCTGCTTGCTTGGGAACGGCCAGAGGGTGATAGGACGGAAGAGTCCGACCTTAATGCCCTGCTCACGAGCCAGTTCGACGGCTTTCTCACCTATGCGGGCAGCACTTCCGAAACTGACTATGATGTAATCGGCATCATCACACTTCGTAGCCTCGTATCTCACCTCATTCTCCCGTATCAGCTCATACTTCTCCTGCATGTGGAGGTTTCGCTGCTCCATAACCTCAGGTTTCAGCTCCAGCGATGTGAGGATATTCGGTTCTCTGTCGGCCGGACGGCCAATGGTAGCCCACGGACATTCCTTCTTTATCTGTTCCTCGGTGCGCCGCGGTTTTATTGGCGGAAGAACGACTTTCTCCATCATCTGGCCGATGACACCATCGGAGAGAATCATTGCCGGATTGCGGTACTTGAAAGCCAGTGTGAAGGCCAGGTCGACGAAATCGGCCATTTCCTGCACGGAGTTAGGAGCGAGCACAATGACATAGTAGTCACCGTTGCCACCGCCTCTGGTAGCCTGGAAGTAGTCGCTCTGCGACGGCTGGATGGTTCCCAGACCGGGACCTCCGCGCTGCACGTCGACAAACACTCCAGGAATCTCAGCACCAGCCATATAGCTGATACCCTCCTGCATAAGGGCCACACCCGGCGACGACGATGTTGTGAACACACGTTTTCCGGCTCCGGCACCACCATAGACCATGTTTATGGCAGCCACCTCCGACTCAGCCTGAAGGACAACCATTCCTGTTGTCTCCCACGGTTTGAGCAAAGCCAGGGTCTCGATAATCTCACTCTGCGGAGTTATAGGATAGCCGAAAAAGGCATCCGCTCCACAACGGATGGCAGCATGAGCGATAGCCTCATTGCCTTTCATCAGTGTTACTTGCTTTTCTGCCATATTCTATTCCTCCACTTTTTTACGATAAACCGTGATGCATCCGTCCGGACAGACGATGGCACACGATGCACATCCCACGCACTTATCGGCATTTGCCGGTTCAACGTATGGATATCCATGCACGTTAACTTTCTTCTGTGCAAGGGCAATGACATCCTGCGGGCAGGCCACAATGCACAGCTGGCATCCCTTGCAGCGGTCCGTGTTCACCACGATTGCACCTTTAATCTTGCTCATACGCTTTTGTAATTAATCTTATGGATTATATGCGTCTTTATTGTAGAAGTTGAGGATTTCCTCAAGCATCTTCTTTGCCTCAACGGCAGGAGACTCAGGGTCGAGGTCAATGGCCTCCATATAGCAGTCAATGGCATGCTGCCAATCGCTCTTGCGGCGATAGTCATTACCCTTCTTGTACCATTCTTCAGCCGTCATAGTAGATTTGTTTTTCTTCCGGAAAGATTTACGCCCCCCGAAAGCCTTTATTGATTGTTGATATTTCCTATTTATAGTATTCCTTTTTAGCAGCCGCCAACGTGTTCTTCATCAGCGAGCAGATGGTCATCGGACCAACTCCGCCCGGCACCGGCGTGATATAGCTGCACTTTGGAGCCACCTCGTCGAACTTCACGTCGCCATTAAGGCGGAATCCCTTCTTACGGGTGGCATCGGGCACACGCGTCGTACCAACGTCGATGACGACGGCTCCCTCCTTCACCATGTCGGCGGTGAGGAAGTCGGGCTTGCCGATAGCGGCGACGATAATGTCGGCATCGAGGCACTCCTTCTTAATATCCTTAGTGTGTGAGTGACAGACAGTTACCGTGGCATCGCCAAAATTCTTCAGCATCATAAGCTGCGCCATTGGCTTTCCGACGATATTGCTGCGGCCGAGGACGACACACTTCTTTCCGCTGGTTTCAATATTGTAATGGCGCAGCAGCGTCATGATGCCGAGCGGTGTGGCCGAAATGAACGAAGGCAGACCTATCGACATACGGCCCACATTGATGGGATGGAATCCGTCGACATCCTTGCGGTAGTCGATAGCCATGATGATTTTCTGTTCGTCGATGTGCTTTGGCAGCGGCAGCTGTACGATGAATCCGTCGACATCAGCGTCCTTGTTCAGTCTGTCGACACAGGCCAAGAGTTCTTCCTCAGTGACATCGTCCTCATAGCGAATCAGTGTGGACTTGAATCCGCACTGCTCGCAGGCAATCACCTTGTTCTTGACATACGTCTCACTGCCTCCGTCATGGCCGACGAGGACTGCAGCCAGATGCGGTTGCTTACCGCCTTTGGCCATAATATCCTTCACTTCCTCGGCTATCTGCTGCTTAATAGCGGTGGCAGTAGCCTTTCCATCAATAAGTGTCATATCTTTTGCTTATTTAGTGTGGCATCTTTGGCATGCCCTTCATTCCCTTCATTCTCGACATCATACCAGCCATTTTGCTGCCGGTGACCATCTTCATCATCTTCCGGGTCTGGTCGAACTGCTTGATGAGCCTGTTCACCTCCTGATAGCTGGTGCCAGAGCCCTTGGCAATGCGCTGACGGCGGCTGGTATTGAGAATCTCCGGATTGGTTCTTTCCTTCGGGGTCATGCTCTGGATGATAGCCTCAATGCCCTTGAAAGCGTTGTCGTCGATGTCGACATCGCGGATGGCTTTGCCCACACCAGGAATCATGCTGGCGAGGTCCTTGAGGTTACCCATCTTCTTTATCTGCTGTATCTGATTGTAAAAATCGTTGAAGTCGAACTTGTTCTTCTGGATTTTCTTCTGGAGCTTGCGTGCCTCCTCCTCGTCGAACTGCTCCTGAGCGCGCTCGACGAGAGAGACGACATCACCCATACCGAGGATACGGTCAGCCATGCGGACGGGGTGGAACACGTCGATAGCCTCCATCTTCTCGCCGGTACCGATGAACATGATAGGTTTGTCGACAACGGTACGGATAGAGAGGGCCGCACCACCGCGGGTGTCGCCGTCGAGCTTGGTGAGCACAACGCCGTTGAAGTCGAGGCGGTCGTTGAATTCCTTGGCGGTATTGACGGCATCCTGACCGGTCATAGAGTCGACGACGAAGAGGGTTTCGTCGGGATGGACGTGGTTCTTCAGTGACTCAATCTCGTTCATCATCTCCTCGTCGACGGCTAAACGGCCAGCGGTATCAATGATGACAACGTCATTGCCCTTGGCTTTGGCCTCCTGAATGGCATGGTCGGCAATCTCGTTGACATTCTTATTCTCCGGCTCATTGTATACAGGTACATCGATGGCCTGACCAACAACCTTCAACTGGTCGATAGCAGCAGGACGGTAGACATCGCAGGCAACGAGAAGAGGCTTTTTGTTCTGCTTCTTCTTGAGCATGTTAGCAAGCTTGCCCGAGAACGTGGTCTTACCCGAGCCTTGAAGACCGCTCATGAGGATGATGGCCGGATGCTGCTCGAGCTTCAGCCCGACAGCCTCACCACCCATCAGCTCAGCGAGCTCATCGTGGACGAGCTTAACCATGAGCTGGCCCGGCTTGACAGCCGTGAGCACATTCATGCCAAGAGCTTTCTTCTTGACCGTATCAGTGAAGGACTTGGCAACTTTGTAGTTGACATCGGCATCGAGCAGAGCACGGCGTACGTCCTTCATTGTCTCGGCCACATTTATCTCGGTTATCTTTCCCTCTCCCTTCAGTATCTTGAAAGAGCGTTCAAGACGATCACTTAAATTTTCAAACATAGTATGCTAAAAGTACTAATCCTGTTCTAATTAAACGTAAAAACTTATTTGCAAAGATAACACAAAAAGAATGAAAAATCTCACCTTGGCGATTGTATTTATAATATTTTAAAACACTACAAACAAAAACGTGCTCAATAATATCTACATTGTGCAAAAAATTCAGAAAACTTTTTGTCACCTCATTTTTTATCCTTAATTTCGCAGTCGATAGTAAAAGGTTCGAAACATACTTATTATGGAATACTTTATCAGTGTCAACAACGACAAGCGCGGTCCCTACAGCGTTGAGGAGCTCAAGGCCCGCGGAATAACATCGGAGACCCTCGTCATGGCCGACGGCTCGAGCCAGTGGATGCCAGCCTGGCAGGTGGAGGAGCTACGACCAATCATCACGGTGCCGGAGCCGCCGACAAGCGACGTGGGCACCATCGTCACACCGCAGACAGCGAATGAGAGCCAGAGCCAGAACAACGCTGACTCTCAACCTATTGACGGATTTGTGGAGGTGGACAATCCCGAGCCCGGATTCCAGCAGGGACGTCCCGTCACTCCCACTCCACCACCCTACTCTCAGCCGCCGATGGAGGAGAAAAAAGGAAGCCGCGTGAGCACATTCCTCATCGTCCTGATAGTCATTGCTGCCATTGCCGGACTGGCCATTGCCACATGTCCCGACACCGACAGCCACAAGGCTGCCCTCACCAACGTCATCTCGGCGGCAGTAAACGACGAGGCCAACAGCAGCGACAGTGCGTCGGGCTCCGACGATGCCATCGACAAGATGTTCCGACAGATTAGCGACTCATGGACGCAGAGGGTCATCGCCACAGCCGTCGACAACCTAATCCACGTCGACAACCACATCTTCTACTCCACCGGCAAGGTGCGCTACGACGGCAAAGATCACACAGTGTCGGTCGGTGCCTTCGGTCATGTGTTCACCGTCGACAAGGAGGATATCAAGGCCGCTGCCGAACAGTATTACACCAAGGCAGAGCGCGAGACTAAGGAGGACATAAGGAAGAAGGCAGAGAAGATTATCAACGACAACGTCATCGACCCGGCAGCCCAGGCCATCAAGGAGATGGTCAACGGAGCAATGAACGACATAATCCAGGACATTGGCATCACCGGAGGCTCAAGCGATCAGCAGGATGAGGACGAACCGGCCGACAGCACCAACATCTGATTCTCGATTAACCGAAGACAGAAATACATTTTCAACGCAAACCCTAACAGGCACCACCCTGTTAGGGTTTTTGTTTGGAAGGGGAAATACACGAAATGGCGGCTCATTAGAGCGAAATGAGATGTAAAGATAATTCAAACAAAGAATGCGTTCACACCATCTTGTTTACCCACTGATAACCAACGGGTTACAGAAGTAGGTCATTTAACATTGCAAAACGGGCCATTTCGGACTGCAAAACGGACCGTTTCGCAACCTAAAACGGACCGTTTCGCAAGCTCAAATGGACCATATTGTTTTCGTGTAAAGAAAATTCGGATTTACCGGAGCTATCTTCAGCAAAAGCATCACGATTCGGTTGAAGAAAGAAAAGGTATCATCAACTGCTAAGAAATGAGGGGCAGGCTGCTGCTGATTAGCGTTCGGAGAAGACTCTTCACGTTGAGAACGAATAACTACAGCGCGGAATATCAGTTTCCAAATGGCTGAGCTGCCCCACGAACAGCAACGGCTGGAATCGCTGAAGCATACATAAAAGATTGAAAAAGGCTTGCAGAGCAATGCTCCGCAAGCCTTTTCAATATATCTCTGCGGGGAAATATCATATCATAATATGCTTTCCCCGGTAATATCATAACGGGTTATTTGTTCACCTGGAACTTCGTGTCGCCATCCTTGAAGAACGCGTTTATCTGGCGTGCAGCAGCAATACCGGCATTGATATTTGCCTCGGCAGTCTGTGCACCCATCTTCTTCGGCGTTGAGAAGTAGCGGCCCTCGAACTTCTGGAAGTCAGCATCGGCATCGGGTTTGATGTCGGTAATGTATTTCAGGTCGGTGCGCTCAGCCAACAGCTTCAGCAGTCCGGGCTCGTCGATAACCTCCTTACGGGCAGTGTTGATGAGAATACCGTTCTTCGGCAGCTTGTTGACAACATCGTAGTTGATGCTCTGACGGGTCTCGGCGGTAGCCGGGATGTGCAGCGAAACAATGTCGTTGGTCTCGAACAAGTCATCGCGGCTCTTTGCGGCATGAACGCCCTGAGCCTCAATCTTGTCGGCGGGAACGAACTCGTCGAAGGCACTCACCTCCATACCGAAGCCCTTGGCGATGCGGGCAACGTTGCGACCGACATTACCGAAGGCGAGGATTCCCAAGCGCTTGCCCTTCAGCTCGGTACCGGCCTTGCCGTTGTAGAAGTTGCGGACGGCGTAGACGAGGAGTCCGAAGACGAGCTCTGCCACGGCATTGGAGTTCTGGCCCGGTGTATTCTCGACCACGACACCCTTCTCCTTGGCGTAAGCGGTGTCGATAGAGTCGTAACCTGCGCCGGCTCTGACAACAATCTTCAGGTTCTTGGCGGCGTTGAGAACGTCCTTTGTCACCTTGTCGGAGCGCACAATCATGGCATCGGCATCGCTGACAGCACTGAGGAGCTCAGCCTCACTGCCATATTTCTCCAATAGAACTACCTGATGGCCAGCGCCCTCAAGTTCCTTCTTTATACCCTCCACGGCTGCTGGCGCGAAAGGTTTCACTGTTGCTATTAATACTTTCATAATTAATGTTCCTTTTCGAAGTCCTTCATTGCCTGAACGAGAGCGTTGACGCCCTCGATTGTCTGTGCGTTGTAGCATGATGCGCGGAATCCGCCGACAGAGCGGTGACCCTTGACGCCGACCATTCCACGGCTCGTAGCGAACTCGAGGAACGGTTTCTCTAAGTCTTTATACTCGTCGTTCATGACGAAGCAGATGTTCATCAGCGAACGGCTGCTCTCCTCGACGGTACCGCGGAAGAGCTTGTTGCGGTCGATCTCGTCGTAGAGGATGCGGGCGCGCTCATGTGCACGACGGTCCATTTCCTTAACACCGCCCTGAGCCTTGCACCAGCGCATGGTCTCGAGCAGGGAGTAGATAGGCACCACAGGAGGAGTGTTGAACATTGAGCCTTTCTCCACATGAGTGCGGTAGTCAATCATTGTAGGCAACTCGCGCGGAGCCTTTCCGAGCATATCGTCCTTAACGATAATCACCGTTACACCGGCCATAGCCATGTTCTTCTGCGCACCGGCGTAGATGGCTGTGTACTTCGAGACGTCGACAGGGCGGCTCATGATGTCGGACGACATATCGGCAATCAGTGGCACCGGAGCGTCGAGGTCCTTGCGGAGCTCGGTACCGAAGATTGTATTGTTGGTACATATGTGCAGATAGTCAAGGTCGGAAGGGATATCCTTTATCTCCGGCAGATGAGTATAGTTGTCGTCGGCCGACGAAGCCACTTCCACCACTTCACCGAAATGCTTTGCCTCCTTCATGGCTTTCTTAGCCCACGTACCGGAGTTGACATATCCAGCTTTCTTCAGGAGGAAGTTGGCAGGAATCTGCATGAACTGCAAAGAAGCACCACCACCAAGGAAGATTACTGAGTAGCCTTCAGGGATGTCGAGAAGTTCCTTGATAAGGGAGACAGCCTCGTCGACAACCGGCTTGAAGTCGGGGGCACGGTGACTGATTTCCATCAGCGAGAGACCGCTGCCATTGAAATCCAGAATCTGCTTTGCTGTGTTCTCGATAACTTCACGCGGAAGCATCGAGGGACCTGCATTAAAATTGTACTTCTTCATTTTTAAGTCTATTTAAGTTCAATATTTCAGTTCGGTTATTGCCTGTGACAAACCGGAAATGTTTTAATCTGTTCGGTTACGAGTGCGAAATTACACTTTTTATTTCAGAATTCAAAATAAAAACGCAACATTTTGCCAAATAAGTGGTCTTATATCGTCACTTCTTCGACAATTGTCTTTACACCCTTGATTTTCTCGCCATGTGTTCCCCTCAAAACCTGCCGTAGCTTACGGCGTGGCACAGCGGCGTAGGCGTAGCGCTGATAGACATCGATGCGCCCAATCTCAGAGCCTTTCAGACCGCCTTTCTTACACAGGAATCCGACGATGTCGCCCTTGGAAATTTTGTCTTTCTTACCCTTACCTATATATATAGTGGTCATGAGGGGCTGGGGGACGGGACCGTCACCGACGGGATTATAGTCGGCAAGAGGAGTTCTGTCCTGCCCTTTCGCGGCATCGGCGGAAGCCTGCTCGACATAGTCGGGGACGGTCTCGCCGGGAGCAAGGATGAAGAAGGCGCGCCCGTCCTTATCCCATCGTGCCGTGCGGCCGGTGCGGTGGACGTAGGCATCCTCGCTCTCAGGAATGTGATAATGGATGATATTCTTGATGTCCGGGATGTCGAGACCGCGACTGGCGAGGTCGGTGCAGACGAGAATGTTGGCAGTCCCGTTGCTGAACCGGTAGAGGGCCCTTTCGCGGTCCTGCTGGTCGAGGCCGCCATGGAAGAGACTGACGGTAAATCCTTCTTCGGTAAGGTAGCTGGCGGTGCGCTCCACGGAGTCCCGATAGTTGAGGAATACGACACTGCTCTGCTCGCCAAGGTCGATAAGCAGTCGCTTCAGCGTCTCGAGTTTATCCTTTTCGGGGCTTTGCACTTTAAATATTTTCACCCGCTCAGCGGCAGCCTCATCAGCTGCAATGAAGTTCAGACGGACGGGATTGAAGCCGCTGCGCAGATAGGACGGTATCTCCTCGGCATCGGTGGCCGAGAGAAGGACACGCCGGATAGCTGTCGGCAGCTTGCCGATAATTGCGGTCATCTCGTCCTGAAAGCCCATCTGGAGCATCTTGTCGAACTCATCAATGACGAGGGTCCTGACCGATGCGGCACTGATATTACCCTTATCGAGATGGTCGTTGAGACGGCCAGGGGTGGCAAAGACTATCTGCGGTCGGACAGTACGTAGCTCACGATGCTCGTCCATCGTTGGTCGTCCGCCGTAAAGAGCCATAGTCCGCAGACCGGAGCCCATCGATTTCAGCACGTTAGCCGACTGCAAGGCAAGCTCACGCCCCGGCAATAGCACTACTGCCTGCAACGCATCCGACTGAGAATCGAGTTGTGAGGCAAGGGGAATGAGGTAAGCATAGGTCTTGCCGGTGCCCGTCGGTGACAGGACTACGATGTCGTCGGTGCCGCCGGACATGGCATCGAATACCGCATTCTGCATGTCGTTGGGACGGATACCTAATTTATTTATGATTTCGTTTGTATTCATTTCGTATATTGTCTATCTCGTCAAACTTCTTTCCCATATTGAGATTCAAGTATATTGTGTATAGGGGTGATATCCAATTGTCCTGACGGTCGGGTGCCAATTTCCTGTATGTTTCAAGGTAAGGGAGCGCCTTATTGTACAGTTCGAGGATACGGCGACGGTTGTAGCGGCTCTCCTGGCGCATCTTATCGAGTTCGATGGCCATGTTGAAGTATGACAATCCTGCGTTGTAATAGGCATCGGCAAGGTTCTCGTTCTCTTTTATCAGCTTGTCGCAGATGTCTATGCAGTCCTCGTAGCGCCCCATATTAAGGTAGACGGAACTCTTGGCATAACGGTAGAACTGACTTGTCGAGTCGACGGAAAGGGCTCTGTTGACAAGGGCGAGGGCCGAATCGTTCTGCATTGTCTTGTCATAATATTCCATAAGCCGCGGAAAGAAGAACGGAAATTTGGGATAACGGTTGAATCCTTTCCGCAGACAGTCGACATATTTTTGTGTGTCGTTCATAATCTCGTAAGCCTCAGCCTCATACTGCATGACGAAAGCGAGCTGTGAGGTGTCCTTTTCGGCAAGCTGATGATGCCGCATTATCAAAGGTGCAGAGCCCATTTTGAACCCACAGTACATCGTCCAGTAAGCGGCACTGACACCCATCGAGCTTGTGGAATCGATGCGCATGCCGGTGAACAGCGGCTTTAGGGACACTGAAAGGTAGTGATCGAAATAGTCGTATGCCAGCTTATAATTTTTCTTATTGACGAGAAAAACTCCGCCATAGTAGAGATTAGGAAGTATTCTGACAAGATAGGCTGCGTTACGGGCACGGTATTTCGTGTGCACACGGCCCTCATCGTCGGGCTGCATGTCGACAGAATCCATCGATTCGCCCGCCTCAAAAAGCTTGCGGGCAGTGGTGAAGAAAGTGAGAGTATCGTATTTCTGCTTCAAGTAGAGCTGCTCGTTGCCATGCTCGTACTGTGCCGTGAGGGCATCCATCAGCAACTGCCACACCTTGAGGTTGTTTCTCTGAGCTGAGTCGGCGAGCTGAGTCCTCAGAATGCTCTCGGCCTTGTCAAGGTTCTTACCGCTCTTAATGTAATCGCGAGCCTGCGAAATCTGCTTTTTCTGTGCCACCGCACTGACGGACACAAGGACCATCAATGCGACCACTATGAGTCTCATCGCTGAAATAATATATTTATGATAAAAAAATCTTACCATCAGTCAATCAAATAATATCATCCTACCGTCACAAATGGCGGATAATGATTCGGCCTGCTTATCGTCGGACAAGTGGCTTCAGTTCCTCGGCTTTTATCTCGTCGCCGAGCATAACGTATATTCTGTAAAGTGGTGTTACCCAGTCGACTTTATCCCGATGCGGGTCCATAACCTGAACACGTTCAAGATAGTTGCGTGCCTGAGCATTGAGATTGGCCACTTTCTCCTTCGTATCGGGATCGTGGTCTTTTGTCCCCTGCCTTCCGGTTTCCAAAGCCCAGTCCATGAGGCATACACCTATATTATATATCACCGGCACCTGCTTAGGATCGAGCTCATCAGCGTGCTTATATGCATCGACAGCCTCATTCCACCGTTTGGCGTGCATGGCCGTCTCGCCCTTCAGTATCCATGGAATTGGCGACTTGGGGAAACGCTGCAGCTGGTCGTCGATGAAGTTTTCAAGGTTGAAACTGCGGTTCTCACGCCCATAAAACTGCATGAGCCATGCGAAATAAGTGGAGTTTGACGGGTCGGAACGGTACAACTCGGCTACGACGGAGAGATACTTGGCCGAATCTTCGTGCGTAACCATCTGGTCGTGCATACACCGCGCTTTTATCTCCGCGGCATCCTGGGCAATGTCGTCATCCCTCATGGCGATATCTGCATACCTGTCAGCGGCCTTGTAGTTACGTTCCAAAAGTGAGGTTTGGGCTATATAGAATGCCGCCAACGCCGTTTCGTCGTTCTTGTTGTCGGCTTTCATCAACGGACTTTCGGATGCCTTGATATATAGTTTCCAAGCATTTATGCCGTCCTGTCGGTAGTGGTGGCCTGCAAGATAGAGCCCTGCGTCAATTAACAAGGGCCGGAGTTTGGCTACACGCTTGAAGTTATCCGACTCGTGACGGAGCTTTGTAACCCCTGCTCCGTCGGGCATTCTGTCGTAATTATCGCTCTCCAGACTATACTCCACGCAGTCCATGACGTTGCGGAAATAGCGCACCGAGTCGGCGGCGGATTCATTCTCCACCTCGTAGTAGATTCCCTGTGCGCGCTGGCTCATCTTCTCCGCATTTTTCTTAGGATTTCCCGATTGTGCCGACGCGGCAAAAGCCATCATCAAGAGTGATAAAACAACGAATGCCTTTTTCATGTTTTAATTTGAAAATGACAATCCCTCCAAGTGCAGGAACGATGTCCACACGAGGAGGGATTATTTAGTTTAACTATTAATAACCTGCGTAAGACTTTGCTTCCTGAGTCTTAGGATCGTTCTCACCGAGTACAAAATAGTAGCAGCTGTACAGACGTGCAGCGTACTTAGCTTTCTGCGAGCCGTCCTTATCGAGAGCCTTGGCAGCCTCGTAGTACTTGATAGCCTCGTTATAGACAGGGACAAACTGCTCCTTAGCGGCCTTCGAGAGGACTCCACTGACCTTTTCCAGACGCTTCTGAGCGTGATAGAGATAGCAGTCGCCGATGGTTGCGTTGAGCATGAGCTTATTCTGCTCAGGTGCGTTAGCTAAAGATTTCTTCAGAGCGTCGGCAGCCTCCTGGAACTTATCGTGCTGTTCGAGGAACTGACCCTTGACCATCAGAGCGATGAAATCGTTAGGCTCACGCTCGAGACGGCTGTTGACAAGCTGCTCAGCCTCAGTAGCTTTACCTGCCTGAGAGTAAGCGTCAACGAGGTTAGCAAAGATCATCTGGTTGTCAGGATTCTTCTCGTAGAGAGCCTTGCACTTGTTGATGAACTCAGCTGAGTCGGCAGCAGTCTTGAGCTGTGCCTTCATAGCTGTGAGCATGATGTTCAGGGCGTTGGCACCATTGGCTGAATCGTTGACGGCCATGCCAGCATACTTCTCTGCATTAGCCCAGTCGTGATCCATATAAGCCATGTAACCAGCAAAGAAAGCAGCGTTGAGATAGTTAGGATCCTTGGCAGCATCGGTCTTTACCTCATTGAACATTGGCTCAGAGTTGCTGGTCACATAGTAGCTGAGCAGCTTGAAAGCCTTTTTGTTGTCCTTGCCTTGGAAGAATCCACCGCCATTGATGAGGTTTGGACGGAGCTGATAGAGGCGCACAGCGTTAACTTTGCTGTACTTTGGCTTTACTTTTCCCTTTGCGTTAGGGAGCTGGTCGTACTTGTAGCACTCAGCGGCGGCAGTGTAAGCTGCATCGAGAGCGTCGTACATTCCGGCCTCATCAGCTTCTTTCTTGATAGCGACCTTAGCACTTTCCTCGTTGTACTTAGCGAGAGCCAGGTCGACGATCTTGTTGTAGGCAGTAGCCTTCTCGGCGTTGTCGGCAAGCTGTCCGAGACTCGACTCAACGAGCTTAGCAGCCTCCGTGTAAGAATCCGCCTTGAGGATTGCCTTCAGAGCATCGCTGTTTCCAGCGAACGCGGCCGACACTGAGAGAAGCATCAGGACCGCAATCATCATAGTTTTTTTCATTCTTGGAAAATATTAAATATTTAATGTTAGGTTTTACTAATCGAAGTCCACGGGAGCGTCCGAGCCCTCGCCACTTTCGTTGCCGTCATTGTCGTCGGGCAGTGTCTCTGCCTCGTCTCCGGCGGGTTCAGCACTTGCGGTATCACTCTTTATCTCCTCGTTGGTTTTAGCCCATGCCGAGCGGCTTTCCTCCTCTACCGAGGCCTCCAACTTAGAGCTCATTACCTTACAAACGCTTGCTATGACATCATTCTTCTTAGCGAGATTGATAAGTCGTACGCCTTGAGTGGCGCGTCCCATGACACGGCACTCGGCCACTGCGAGGCGGATAACGATTCCGCTCTTGTTGATAATCATCAGGTCGTTATCGTCGGTGACATTCTTTATGGCCACAAGTTTTCCGGTCTTGTCGGTGATATTGAGGGTCTTCACACCCTTACCGCCACGGTGTGTCTTGCGGTAGTCCTCCACCTGCGAGCGTTTTCCGTATCCCGACTGCGACACGACCATAACTGTCTCACTCTCAGGATTATTGACGACGATCATTCCTACGACCTCGTCCTCACCGTCATCGTCGAGCATCATTCCTCTGACACCTGTCGACACACGTCCCATAGTGCGCACATTGCTCTCGTCGAAACGGCATGCACGTCCGTTACGGTCGGCCAAAATAAGCTCGTTATGGCCGTTGGTGAGGCGCACGTCAACTACCTCATCGCCCTCATTGATATTGATTGCGATGATACCTTTAGACCGTGGATTCGAGTAAGCCCTCAGACTTGTCTTCTTGACGAGGCCCATCTTCGTTGCAAAGACAACGAAATGAGTATCGAGGAATTCGTCGGAGACATTGGCACGCAGCCGCAGACAAGCGTTTACGGTGTCGCCCGGCTCGAGAGCGAGGAGGTTCTGGATGGCACGTCCCTTAGAGTTCTTGTCGCCTTCCGGAATCTCGTAGCACTTCATCCAGTAGCAACGGCCCTGGCGTGTGAAGAAGAGCATCGTCTGATGCATTGTTGCCGGGTAGATAAACTCGGTGAAATCCTTCTCGCGGGTACGTGCTCCCTTGGCCCCTACTCCACCGCGGGCCTGCTCACGGAAGTCGGACAACGGTGTGCGCTTGATGTAGCCGAGATGGCTAATAGTGATGACAACAGGATCGTTGGGATAGAAGTCCTCAGCATTGAACTCATGCTCATCGGGGATAATCTCCGTACGGCGCTCATCACCATACTTTTCCTTGACTTCATTCAAGTCATCCTTCATCACCTGCTTGCAGCGTTCAGGGTTGTTGAGAATCTCCTGGAGCTCATCGATAGTCTTCATCAAGTCGTCATACTCAGCATGGAGCTTGTCGACCTGCAGACTTGTCAGTGAGCCAAGACGCATATCGACGATAGCCTTCGACTGCACCTCATCGAGCTCGAAGCGCTTTTCGAGATTGCGTTGGGCATCGCTCGGAGTCTTACTGCCTTTGATAATCTCTACTACCTCGTCGATATTGTTCACGGCGATAATCAATCCCTCGAGGATGTGAGCGCGCTCCTGAGCCTTCTTCAGGTCGAACTGCGTGCGGCGGATGGTCACCTCATGCCGGTGCTCAACAAAGTACTTTATGCAGTCCTTGAGCGTCAGCAACCGCGGGCGACCGTTGACAAGGGCGATGCAGTTGACAGAGAACGAGCTCTGGAGGGCTGTCATCTTGAACAGCTTGTTGAGGATGACATTGGCATTGGCATCGCGGCGCACGTCGACGACGATGCGCATACCCTGTCGGCCGGTCTCGTCGTTGACATTGGATATTCCGTCGATCTTGCCTTCCTTGACGAGATCGGCGATATACTCGATAAGCTGCTGCTTGTTGACGCCATAAGGAATCTCCGTGACGACAATCTTATCGTGCTGGTCGCCGCTCTCAATCTCGGCCTTAGCACGCATCACAACACGTCCACGACCGGTGGCATAAGCATCGCGAACGCCCTTCAGACCATAGATATACGCTCCCGTGGGGAAGTCAGGAGCCGGAATATACTTCATCAGTCCGTCGAGGTCGATGTCGGGATTGTCAATATATGCGCAGCAGCCATCGATAACCTCGTTGAGGTTATGGGTAGGAATGTTTGTGGCCATGCCCACGGCAATACCGTTGCCTCCGTTGACCAAGAGGTTCGGAATCTTCGTAGGCATCACCGACGGCTCCTTGAGTGTGTCGTCGAAGTTGTTCACCATGTCGACGGTATCCTTCTCAATATCGTCCATGATGTGCTCACCCATCTTCGACAGGCGGCACTCGGTATAACGCATGGCAGCCGGAGAGTCACCGTCGACGGAACCGAAGTTACCCTGACCGTCGACGAGGGTGTAACGCATATTCCAGCTCTGGCCCATACGGACGAGTGCACCGTAGACTGAGCTATCGCCGTGAGGGTGGTACTTTCCTAATACCTCACCCACGACGCGGGCACATTTCTTATAAGGTTGGTTGCTGAAGTTGCCTATACCGCGCATTCCGAAGAGGATACGGCGGTGGACAGGTTTGAAACCGTCTCTTACATCAGGGAGGGCACGGGCCACTATCACCGACATACTATAGTCGATGTAAGAGGTCTTCATCTCCTCCTCAATGTTGATTTTCATAATCCTGTCCTGATCAATTGTCTTGTTGTCGTCCATTATATAGTTTTATGTTAAAATCGCCTTATTTGCCCTTTATTTGCCTTCTAATCGATTTTAGGGCTAAATTCAAGGTGTAAAATTACGAAAAAAAAACGACTCACGGAAACGTCAGAGAACAAAGGAATCGCTTTTAAAGATACTTTAACTGTTTGTGGCCACCGCCCTGCCCTGCACCGCAATTTGTCGCCGCTGAAACAGCCTCACAGACCATAGTAATCCGGTAATCTACCGAATATCGTCAGCATTGCCGGTGCCATCCCATGACAAGACGCAAAATACCAAATACAAAACCGGCACCGTCTACAGTTCAATATAGGTTCTTCGAGACAAGAAAACAGCTGTATGATATGTAAGAATATTTCACAGTAATGATTAAATTAGCTTGACCTTGCAACCACCTCATAATCAAACAGATACAGAAACATATCATTTAGCGTTCCCAAACGGCCCGTTTCGCACTCTAAAACGGACCGTTTGAGTACGCGAAACGGTCCATATTGGAACGCCAAACGATACATATTGGAATGGTGTCAAAATAATTCACAAACGAGAAACGTTCTTGGAGCGACCGCCGCACGATTTTGGTGTATCCATCCTTTTGGAATTGCCAAGAGATAGAAGTTGGAAAATACAAGTGCCCTCAAAACCCGCCGAACAATCACTAAGCGGCAAAAGCACAAAACCCATAACTCCCTTGCGGAACAAGCGCTCTCAAATGGTTTCAGCAAACGTCCCTGCTGTAAATTGCTTGTCGCTGCCATCGAAGTCAACAGACACACATCTTTATCATGTCCATCACCCACAAGCACGGGCCATGCTGGTCAGACAAAGAAGAACCCGCGTCCAGACCGATCTGGCGCGGGTTTTCAGTTGTCTGCCGGAATATATGTCTTATTTCTTATTTCCCATTCCCTTATAGCGCTTGTTCAGTCCGGCGACCACCTGATCGGTGATGTCGAGGGCATTGTTGGCGTAGAGAATATTGTCACCCTGCTTGGCAAGGATGAGCGTGAACTTCTTGTCCTTGTTGTATTCGGCGAGGAAGTGGTGGATACTGTCGGAGAGAGCCTGATTATACTTGCTTACCTCTTTCTGGTACTCGTTGCTCAGGCGCTGCTGCAACTGATCGCCCTCTTGGGCCTGCATCTGCAGATTGGCCTGGATCTGCTGCGCCTCGTCGCGGCTGAACTTATTCGACTGGATGCCCTGCTGGAAGTTGGCTGCGGCCTGCTGCAGGCTCTGCTGCTTACCCTGGAGGGTCTTCTGGATGTTGGCTTCCTTGCCCTGCATGAGCTTCATGACATCCTTCCAGTACTGATACTGGCTCATGATGGAATCAACTTCGACGTAGGCAATCTTCATGTCGGCCTGACTGTCGGCAATGCTACCCTTCGTCGAGGAGTCCTGGGTGTCGTTCTTCTGTGGCTGATTGTTGCACGAGGTCATACCCATTCCGAGCATGGCTGCAACAGACAAAGTTAAAAGAATCTTCTTCATTTTATATATTGATTATTTGTTCCTGACGTCATTCCTCGCCTCGCGGTCCTGATCGAGGACGCAATGGATGCCCTTGCTCTTGAGGAACTCATTGTCCTTGATATGCTGCGATTTCATTTCGCCGCCCTTAATAAAAAAGGAACGTACGGCCATCAATGCTACCGCAATAGCAATTATTAACACGCTGACAAGGAATATCTTGACCATTTTTTGTAATTTTGCAATAGAATTGGTTGCAAAGGTAATGCAATTGAACGAAATATCAAAAGAAATCAATAGAAAAATGGCAAACAATGAACTAACGCCAGCTCGCGTTTTCGAGCAGTTTTCAAAAATCAACAAGATTCCCCGTCCGTCGAAGCACGAGGAAAAGATGATTGAGTATCTCAAGGAGTTCGGTAAGGAGCACGGTCTGGAGACGAAAGTCGACGAGACCGGCAACGTCCTTATCCGCAAGCCGGCCACGAAGGGCATGGAGAACAAGCCTACCGTTATCCTCCAGAGCCACATGGACATGGTCTGCGATAAGCTCGTCGATGTCGACTTCGACTTCTCCAAGGATGCCATCCAGACTTATGTCGACGGAGAGTGGATGCACGCCAAGGGCACTACCCTCGGTGCCGACGACGGTATCGGCGATGCCATAGAGCTCGCTATCCTCGATTCCGACGACATTGAGCACGGTCCTATAGAGTGCGTTTTCACCCGCGACGAGGAGACCCAGCTCACCGGTGCCTTCGGCATGAAGCCCGGTTTCATGACCGGCAAGTACCTCATCAACCTCGACTCGGAGGAGGAAGGACAGATCTTCGTCAGCTGCGCCGGCGGTAAGAGCACCATCGCCGAGTTCGACTTCAAGCGCGAGGATGCTCCCGAGGGCTACTTCTTCATGGAGGGAACGCTCAAGGGCCTCAACGGCGGACACTCGGGCGACGACATCGAGAAGAAACGCGCCAACGCCATAAAGATTCTCTCGCGGTTCCTCTATAATGAGCAGGAGAAGATGGATCTGCGTCTGGCACAGTTCAACAGCGGTAAAATGCACAACGCTATCCCACGCGACGGAAAGATTGTCTTCGCCGTTCCCGCCGACAAGAAGGAAGATGTGAAGGCCGACTGGAATCTGTTCTCAAGCGACGTGGAGGACGAATATCACGTTACCGACACCACCATGAAGTGGAACCTCGCGTCGGCCGATGCCGAGAAGGTATTGCCAAAGCAGATTTCGGAGAATCTCATCCGCGCTCTGCAGGCCGTCGACAACGGTGTCCTCGCCATGTGCCAGGACAAGGCCCTGGAGTGGATGGTTGAGACTTCGAGCAATATCGCCAGTGTTCAGAGCTCTGAGGAGAAGGTGGAAGTCGTTTCCAGCCAGCGCTCTAACGTCATGAGCAACCTGCGGAACATGTCGAACACCGTTAAGGCCGCTTTCCAACTCGCCGGAGCCAAGGTCACCCAGACCGACGGATATCCCGCATGGAAGATGAATCCTAACTCGGAATTGGTGAAGATTGCAGTGAAGGAATATAACCAGCTCTTCGGTAAGGACCCGATTGTCAAGGGCATCCACGCCGGACTCGAGTGCGGTCTGTTCTCGGAGAAGTACCCTGACCTCGACATGATTAGCTTCGGTCCTACGCTCCGCAACGTCCACACCCCCGACGAGTGCCTGCACATCCCGACAGTAAAGCAGGTTTGGGACTTCCTGCTCGCCATACTGAAGAACATCGACTAAAGTATACATCGAACCTTATCCCCCACCCGAGGGATAAGGTTTTTTCTTCGCTACTAATCCATTATCATCCAATCTAACGGCCACATTCACAATGGCTTAGATCATCAAGAATATAATATAACAGGATCAACAGTCAACTACTATACCCCTTTCTATACCCCAAACTATACCCCTTTCTACCCTGCTAAAATTTGGATTCGGGAAAATTATTT
Organism: Prevotella lacticifex; assembly: GCF_019973375.1. Lineage (GTDB taxonomy): Bacteria > Bacteroidota > Bacteroidia > Bacteroidales > Bacteroidaceae > Prevotella > Prevotella lacticifex. The sequence goes on from NZ_BPTV01000001.1 coordinate 1,932,630, forward strand.
TGTAACTTTGCACTCGGAAGACAATCAATCCGAACCGATAGAATTCTGACTGGACATTATATAATATGTATAGTCACTCCGGATATCATAATAATCAGGGTTAGGAAGCGAGAATTAGCGAGCGAGATACAGAAGATTCCGCTTGCCACAAATCAACGGAAAATAATCCGGACGCACCGTTTTCTCTTTCAAATACCATGAAAATGCCATCACGCGACACATCATCTTGAGCACTCCCGGAATCGGATTTGAGCAAAAGAATAACTTTTCGGGCATAAAAATGAATAATTACTTGCTTTAGCAAGCTTTTTTTATTAACTTTGCAAGCGCAAACTAATCAACCAATTAACAACCAATAAAAGGAAAGATTTCTTATGAAAGCAACAGAAGTCGTAGAGAGACTGAAACTGCAGTTCCCCGGACAGCCGGAGTATATCCAGGCCGTTTCGCAGGTGTTGGGAACAATTGAAGAAGAGTACAACAAGCACCCGGAGTTCGACCGCTACAACCTCATCGAGCGTCTGTGCATCCCTGACCGCGTCATCAAGTTCAGAGTCAACTGGGTTGACGACAAGGGTAAGGTGCAGACCAATATGGGCTATCGCATCCAGCACAACAACGCCATTGGCCCGTACAAAGGCGGTATCCGTTTCCACGCATCTGTCAACGAGTCGATTCTGAAGTTCCTGGCTTTCGAGCAGACTTTCAAGAACTCGCTGACAACACTGCCCATGGGTGGTGCCAAGGGTGGTTCCGACTTCTCCCCACGCGGAAAATCGAACAACGAGGTCATGCGCTTCTGTAATGCATTCATGGACGAGCTGTCGCGCTACATTGGTCCCGACACCGACGTGCCGGCAGGAGACATCGGTGTTGGCGGTCGCGAGGTGGGCTACATGTTCGGCGAGTACAAGCGGCTCACACACCAGTTTGTGGGCATTCTCACCGGAAAGGGCCAGGAATTCGGTGGCTCACTCATCCGTCCTGAGGCAACAGGCTACGGCAACGTATACTTCCTCGACGACATGCTCCACACCCGCGACATAGACATCAAGGGCAAGACCGTGCTCGTCTCGGGTGCCGGCAACGTGGCCCAGTACACCATAGAGAAGCTCCTTCAGCTTGGGGCCAAACCTGTGACCTGCTCCGACTCAGACGGTTACATCTACGATCCCGATGGCATCGACGAGGAGAAGCTCGCTTACATCATGGAACTGAAGAACGTAGAGCGCGGGCGTATTAAGGAATATGCCGAGAAATACGGAGTGAAATATGTAGGCAACGGTGCAAAGCCATGGGGCGAGAAAGCCGACATAGCCACGCCATGCGCTACACAGAACGAGATTGACGGTGAGGCTGCAAAGACCCTGTTGGCCAATGGTGTTATCGCTGTCAGCGAGGGTGCCAACATGCCGTGTACTCCGGAGGCTATCAAAGCCTTCCAGGACGCGAAGATTCTCTACTGCCCGGGAAAGGCCAGCAACGCCGGTGGCGTGGCCACATCTGGTCTGGAGATGTCGCAAAACTCGGAGCGTCTGAAGTGGACGGCAAAGGAAGTCGACGACCGTCTGCACGCCATCATGGACAACATCCACGAGAACTGCGTAAAATACGGTACCGAGCCCGACGGCTACATCAACTACGTCAAGGGTGCTAACGTAGCCGGATTCATGAAAGTGGCCCGTGCGATGATGGCACAGGGAATCTAAACTGAGAAGAAAAACAACCCTAAAACGGCATGACCGACGGGAAAAACTATGCGATACCGACGGGCATGCCGTTTACTTCTACTCCCGATAAATCCAAGAAAGGAGTTTGTTCATCCACCCTATCGTGAAATGGAACCAACGATAGGAACTGACCTGCTTGCCGCCAAAGCTGAGAATGAAGTCACGATAGCGGCTCCGGCGCAGCGGTAAGCCTACATTCATAAAACAGATGTGGCGCATGCCCCTATCGAACGACGACTTGATGGCATGCCAGACGGTCATCACATCGGGATGGTGCAGAGGATGCGATTTCCTCTTCGAGGCCACGAACCACAGATAAGCATCCTTATCCGAGTAGACAACGATGCTGCCACCGATGACTTTATCGTGGCTGAGGGTGACAAAGACCTTACCTATGGAACTACGCTCAAGACAGAGGCAGAACGACTCAGAGGGGATGTAACGGTGGAATTTGAACCGGTAGTAGTTCTTAAGCATCTTCCAGAAGGCTCTGACCTCATCATCGGTTTCGGCCTCACGCGTCACTATGCCGGCAGTGTATCCCTTGTCGATAGTGCGAAGGAGCTGTTCCGACAGCCGTTCCTCAGGCACCATGCTGTGAAGTGAGTTGCGGATGTGAAGCCATGAGATAGGAAAGAAACCATGACGACGGAAATCACGGTAGCCGAACATCTTGGAGGAGATGTGCGAAAACTCGATAAAAAGACAGAGCTTATGCTGAAACGCCTTGGCAACGGCATCGAGCATCATCGGGAAGAGCACCTTACGCTCGCCATCGTCAGCATAGACACCCTCGCCATAGACACGGCCCTGAGAGAACAGGTATGGCGGAAGAAGCGACCCGCGACGCCATAAGATGGCAAGCATGTGGGCATGAACGCGACGCTTGTCGTCGGTAACAACAATCATGTAGGGGGTGCAACCGGAGACTTTCTCAAGGACACGAAACATCTCAACACTATGGAAGACATTCTTATTGGAAAGTTCCGGCAGCCGGTCGCTGCTCCTGATTGTTTCTACATGATAGTTGTTCATAAGCTAAGTCACTGATTTACAAATGCATTCAACTCGTCCCAAATACGCTGTACGGGGAGTCCCATGACGTTGAAATAACTTCCGCGCAACCCCGTGACACCGACGTAGCCTATCCATTCCTGTATGCCATAAGCACCGGCCTTGTCGAGGGGATGATAGTTGTCAACATAGTAGTCTATTTCTTTGTCGTTGAGCTGTTTAAAGGTAACATCAGTCGACACCGCAAAAGAGCGCTGAACCTTAGTGGAAGTTATCGTAACGCCGGTGACGACCTGGTGACTCTTTCCGCTCAGAGCATGGAGCATGCGGCGGGCATCGTCATCGTCCTTTGGCTTACCGAGGGCCTCAGAGCCAAGGATAACCATGGTATCAGCAGTGAGAAGCAAGTCGTGGGGACGCAGAGTATCCTTATATGCCTCGGCTTTCTCGCGACTGACGTACAACGGTATGTCGGCAGCATCGAGACTGTCGGGGTGATTCTCCGACACATCGGGCAGGACACGAACCTCAAAGTCGAGGTCGAGTCCGCGCAGCAATTCCTTTCTTCGTGGGGAGTTGCTGGCAAGAATAATATTATAATCTTTCAGTTTCATTATCTACCATCCAAAAGCTTTAGCGTCGCTCAGCCACTTTCCCTGAGCTTTCAGCACCTGTTCTATGATGTCACGGGCACAGCCCTTGCCTCCCTCATAGCTGCTGACATAGGCCGAAATGCCACGAATCTCGCTGGCTGCGTCCTTAGGACAACAGGGGCATCCGGCACGTTGCATAATCTGATAGTCGGGAATATCATCACCGACATAGATAACCTCTTCATCGGTAAGGCCGTACTTATGGAGAAATTCTTCCCATACGGTGACCTTGACGGCACAACTGAGATAGACATCCTCGACACCGAGGTAGTTGTAGCGCTTCCGGATTTCTTCATTGCGGCCACCGGTCATGATGGCAAGGCGCAGCCCCATCTTCACGGCAAGCTGTATGGCATAGCCGTCCTTGATATTCAACGTGCGGACGGGCTCGCCATCGGCATTCATCAGGACTGTGGAACACGACAGCACGCCGTCGACATCGAAGACGACTGCCCGTATTTTTCGAAGGTCATAATTAATCATCGTATTGCTATTTTAACCATGAAAACGTACATTACTGACTACTTCTTCCCCTTCGACAAAGCCACCTTATGTATCGACATCGACATGCGTTCGTAGAGGTCCTTCAGCAGTGGGTTGTCGCGCATAAGCAACGACTGAGCCCTGATGACATTCTCGTCGAAACGGACAGCGGGCCCTGTCTGGGCATCAATGGGTGCAAGATCGTGAACTTTTGCGGCTGTCTCGTCGATAAGCGGGAGCATGACATCGAAGGGAATGCCGTGCTTACGGAGCAACTCCGCACTCACCTCATAACAGTGGTTAGTGAAATTGCATGCCCATACGGCCGCAAGATGGAGATAGCGACGGTCGTCGGACGACAGCTCGCTGACACGGTCGCTGACGGAGCTTGCAAGTTCCGCAATGGCTGACAGCGCATAACTGTCATTGCCCTCGACAAAACAGGGTATAACCTTGAAATCGACCTCACGCGACTTCGAAAAGGTCTGCATAGGATACAGAACGCCATAATGCAGAGCCATGCCCTCGAAGAGGCTCATAGGCATAGACCCTGCCGTGTGGATCATCAGTTTGTCGGCACGGCCGCTGACGACCTGCGGTATGACCTCGCCCAAAGCGCTGTCCTTGATGGAGAAAATATACACATCGGCGGAAGACACTATCGACGAGAGATCGTCGGTGGCAGCACCCCCGACAATAGTAGCCAGCCGCTGGGCGTTGTCCCAGGTGTGGCTGTAAACCTGCACTATGTCATGTCCGGCGCCATGAAGGGCTTTGCCGAGATTGGTGGCAAGATTGCCCGCGCCTATCAAAACTATTCTCATATTAACAACAAAGATAGTTCAAAAAGAGGATATAACAAAATAAATCGGCCAAAAGATTCACGTCAACGAAGTACTTGCTATGATATAGTAACGTGAGAACGGCATATAGGCTGTTATCACTTCATTACACGGCAAAGCCAAAGCAATGAAAAAAGGGACATACCAACATTCATCGATATGCCCCCCTATTGCACTATATAACCTAAAGCCGCAAGATATTACAAGCCAAGGCTCTTCTTGATGGCCTCAATCTTAGCGGCACCGCGTTTGTCGCATTCAACATAGTCGGCCGGACTCTTCATTGTGTCCTTAACCTCAATGTAGAACTTAATCTTTGGCTCTGTGCCCGACGGACGGACGCTGACCTTAGTATCATCGTCGCAGAACCACTGTAGGACATTGCTTGTCTCAGGCATTTCGAGCTTGGTCTTAGAACCGTCAGCGTGGGTCGCCTCAAGGCTCTGATAGTCCTTCCAGAGAACAACCTTGCTGCCACCGAGCTCCTTAGGAGGATTGGCGCGGAAGTCCTTCATCATCTGCTGAATCTCGTCGGCACCAGCCTTTCCAGGACGTTCTACATTGACAGTGAACTCCTTAGAGAAGCCGTATTCCATGTAGATGTCCATGAGGATATCGTAGAGGGTCTTGCCCTTGTCCTTGGCGTAAGCGCAAATCTCAGCAAGCAGAGAACATGCGGAAACAGAGTCCTTATCGCGGACGAAATCCTCAGCAAGGAAGCCATAGCTCTCCTCGCCGCCACCGATGTACTGCTGCTTGCCCTCAGAGAGACGGATCTCGCGTGCAATCCACTTGAAACCTGTGTATACATCACGCATCTCAATATGATGCTTGTCTGCAATCTTCTTGATAACTTCTGTCGTGACAATGGTCTTGACAATGAAGTCTGTAGGCTTCATCAGGCCCATAGCCTCACGGTTGGTGATGATGTACCAGAGGAAGATGAGGGCGGTCTGGTTACCATTGATGAGCTGCCACTCACCCTTGTCGTTCTTGCAGGCCATTCCGATACGGTCAGCATCAGGGTCACTGGCCATGAGAATGTCGGCATCAATCTTCTTGGCGAGGTTCAAACCGAGGGTAAGAGCCTCTGCAAACTCCGGATTCGGGCGGTCAACAGTCGGGAAGTTACCGTCCTTGATCATCTGCTCCGGGACGCAGTAGACATTGTCGAAGCCCCAATAAGCCAGTGAGCGCGGAATAATGACGCGGCCAGCGCCATGAAGCGGAGTATAGACAATCTTCAGATCGTGCTGACGGCGGATGACATCACGGTCGATGGAGATAGTACGAATCTGGCGAAGATAAGGCTCGTCGATATCCTCACCGATAATCTGAATAAGATCCTTGTTGCCCTTGAACTTCACATCCTCGATGTTGCACTTGTTAACCTCATCGATGATGCCCTTGTCGTGAGGTGCCAGCACCTGGGCTCCATCCTCCCAGTAAGCCTTGTAGCCATTGTACTCGCGGGGGTTGTGGCTGGCTGTGATGTTGACACCGCCCTGGGCCTTGAGATAACGGATGGCGTAAGAGCACTCAGGAGTAGGACGAAGATCGTCGAAAAGATATGCCTTGATGCCATTGGCCGAGAAAATATTGGCAACAGTCTCAGCATAGAGACGGCTGTTGTTGCGGCAGTCGTGGCAGACAACAACACTGATAGACTCGCGGTCCTTGAAGTTCTTCTTCAGGTAGTTGGCAAAACCCTGGGTAGCCATACCAACGGTATAGATGTTCATGCGGTTGGAACCAGCACCCATGATACCACGGAGACCGCCGGTACCGAACTCGAGATCCTTATAGAACGACTCGATAAGATTGGTCTTGTCGGGGTCATCGAGCATAGCCTGCACTTCCTGACGGGTACGCTCATCGAAATCGGGGGTAAGCCACTGTTTTGCCTTCTTCTCGCACTGGGCAATAAGCTCTGCGTTATTTTCCATAATTCAGACTTTTTTTATTGATTATTATTATTGATACAAAGATAGTGCAAATCGGAGAAAAAGCAAAATAAAAATGATTTTTTCACTTTTATTTTGTGTTGCTTACAAAAATAAAGCCTCCTCCGGATACCCGAAGGAGGCAATTATTTATTTAGCATATGCTATGGAACGTGTCTCACGAATGACTGTAATCTTCACCTGACCAGGATACGTCATCTCGTTCTGAATCTTTGTCGCTATCTCAGAAGAGAGTTTCTGGCTTTCGGCATCGTCCATCTTATCGGCACCGACAATCACCCGCAACTCACGGCCAGCCTGAATGGCATAGGTCTTCGTGACGCCGGGATATGACATTGCGATGGCCTCAAGGTCGTTAAGACGCTTGATGTAGGCCTCGACGATCTCACGGCGGGCTCCTGGACGGGCACCGGAGATGGCATCGCAAACCTGGACGATAGGAGCTATGAGTGAGGTCATTTCTACCTCGTCGTGGTGAGCAGCAATGGCATTGACGATATCGGGTTTCTCCTTATACTTCTCTGCTATCTTGGCACCGTAGAGTGCATGCGGCAACTCGGTCTCCTCATCAGGCACCTTTCCAATATCGTGAAGAAGTCCGGCACGCTTTGCCTTCTTAGGATTAAGACCGAGTTCAGCAGCCATGATGGCACAAAGGTTAGCGGTCTCACGAGAGTGCTGAAGGAGATTCTGACCATAGGACGAACGGTATTTCATCTTTCCGATGATACGGACGAGCTCCGGATGCATACCATGGATGCCAAGATCGATGACTGTGCGCTTACCGGTTTCTATAATCTCGTTTTCGAGTTGTTTCTTGACTTTTGCCACAACTTCCTCAATACGGGCAGGATGGATGCGCCCGTCGGCAACAAGCTGGTGGAGAGCCAGACGGCAGACCTCACGACGAATAGGATCAAAAGCTGAGATGACAATAGCCTCAGGGGTGTCGTCGACGACAATCTCGACGCCCGTGGCTGCCTCAAGAGCACGGATATTACGGCCTTCACGTCCGATGATGCGGCCCTTGACTTCGTCATTGTCGATATGGAACACGCTGACGCTATTCTCGATGGCGGTCTCGGTGGCTACACGCTGTATGGTCTGAATAACTATCTTCTTGGCCTGCTGATTGGCGTTGAGCTTAGCTTCGTCCATAATCTCATTGACATAAGCAGCTGCATCGAGTTTGGCCTGGTCCTTGAGGCTTTCGACAAGACGGCTCTTTGCCTCGTCAGCGCTGAGCCCAGAAATCTCCTCGAGCTTAACACGCTCCTGATCCTGCATCTTAACAAGTTCAGACTGCTTCTGCAAGAGCACTTTCTTATCGTTGTCGATATGTTCCTGCTGACTGTCGACCTCCTGCTTGCGGCGGACAAGATCCTCATGTTTCTGATTCAGAGCAATCTCCTTTTGTTTCAGACGGTTCTCATTGGCCTGAATTTTCTGATTACGCTGCTGGGCCTCTTTCTCGAGCTCACTCTTCTGATTGAGGAATTTCTCCTTAACTTCGAGGAGTTTCTTCTGTTTGATTACGTTAGCATCCTTTTCGGCCTGCTCCATCATTTTTTTATATTTCCCAGTGATGACATACTGGAAAATTGCGAATCCGACGCCACCGCCAACAAGCAGGGCGACTACCGCGATTATTGCATATACCATATAATTATTGTGTTATTGTTGGAATATTCTCATTCATAGGTTTCACTCATCGTTCAATGCCTCCTCGATTTCCGAGGTCAGATGATTGAGAATATCCACAAAAGGGGCTGTATCATTACGCGATGATTCCTTTTCGTAGTGAAGGGCAATATCGAGCATAGCCATATATAATATGTCTTTCTCGTCTTTCTTGCCGTGGAGAACCGATTCGCGGAAGATGCTCGCATAGGTGTTTACGGTGTCAGTAATGCGTTTCGCGGCCTTGCGGTAGTATTCCTCATCGTCGACAGGCGCATTTACAGACATTTCCCTGTTGTACAGGTGTAGCGTTATGTGTCGTTTCTCGTTTGACATGCCTTAATCCCAAATTATTTCTCACTGAGGAGCGTGATGCACTTGTTGACATCGCGAATGAGCTTAGTAATTCGTTTCTGAGCCCCTTCCATATCACCCTCACTGATCTCAACCATCTTTGCCATCTTGAGCGAATCATAATCACGCTGAGCCTGAGACAGTTGCAAGCGCAACCTCTTTATCTCGGCATCACGTTCTCCGACAACCGTATTCAGCCTTTCATTCTCCTTCTTCAACTTCTGATATTGGAGGATCATCTGACGGACACGCGTCGAAAATGTATTTATGGTTTTCTCGTAGACAGACATTGATTTTAAATTTTGGCTACAAATTTACATTAAAGTTTTTATTTAACCAAATTTTTAGCTCCTTTTATATCGTACTTTATTTTTTAGTATTGTCGTCGTCCTTCTTCTTGGGCTCTTTCTTGGCGAGCATGACCACCTGATAGATAAAATCGGTCACCCATTTCTGGGAAAAGCCGAGGCGTGTATTAAACTGCCGGACGGCAAGTACCGTCTTGATGACATCAGGCTCGCGGAAGTCATTCTTATTGAAAATGTCGCTGACGGTCTTCTCTGTCATGGCGTAAAGTGCCTTCTTAAAGAATCCGGGAACGCGGAGCTTGAACTTCATCAGATTGCCGATGAGCATCATCAAATCCTGAGTGAAACCCTGGAACTGGTAGAGATAAGCCTGCGCATCCTGCATACGACGACAGTTGCGCTTTATGCTCTTGTCTATCTCATCGAAAAAATCATCATCGGTATTATAAATTTCTTTCATCATCTTCTTGCAACGGTTGCGCTCACCTACACCCAGTTTGTTGTTCACAGTCGGCACATGAAGAGTAGATTTGAAGACGCGAAGATCAGGAAGCATTGCCAAATTAGTGATTCCCAACTTATTGGCCAACGATGCCTGGAAATATACTTTAACCAGTGTCATATAATCTTCCATACCTCCGACCTTCTCTTCAGAGGCATCATTACGATGGAAGATTTTCTGAAATAATCCCATAGTTTTGTAAATTTATTATCAGTTTTACAACTTATTTTTTGAATTTTGTTGATGCAAAAATACAAAATAATTGTAAGAAAATTAAACTTTGGAAATAATTTTTCATATTCAATTTCGTCCTATTAATAAAAATTTGCTACCTTTGCACCTTATAAATACAAATCCTTTGAAAAGCTATAGACAAAAGAACTGATATGAAGAACAACAACCCAAACCTTATCGTGCAGTGGGCGGTCGGAGTAATCGACTTCCTGCTAATGAACGTACTAATCTATTTGCTTTTGAAGTTCGACGATAGTGCTGCATCAACAGTCCTTACCAAGAAGCTGCTGATAGTGATTTTCAACTTCTCGATGCTTATAGCACAGTACTTCTACCACACGATAATCCTCATCCGCAAGTTGCACATAGGCAAAGTGGCTGAGAACGTTGCTAAACTGACTGTCACTCAATCGATTTTAGGATTTGTCATCATAAAAGGATTTTTTAACTACCAGGGGTTGTTCAGGACATTCGTCATATATACCACAACACTATTTGTGGTATTGCTCATTTCGAGGCTCTTTGAGAGAGCGGTCCTCAAATCCTACCGCTCACGTGGTGGTAACAGCCGCTCGGTTATACTCATAGGCAACGACCCGGCAAACCTGCAAGTATACGACGAGCTCGTCTCTGACCCCACAACAGGATACAAGATATTAGGATACTACAGCAACGGTGTCTTTGAGAACGGACCGGAAGACCTTGTAAAACTTGGCGATATCGACCATGATTTATTCGGACTGCTCGATAAAGAGGATCCAAAAAGACACATTTGCGACGATATATTCTGCTCGCTATCGCATAACGAATACGAGAGGATAATCAAAATCATGAAATACTGCGACAGAATAGGAATCCACTTCTTCTATATGCCGCGTACCTTCGGTTACTATCGTCTACAGCTTAAACCTGAGATGATTGGCGACCTGACTGTAATGTCGAATTATTCAGAGCCATTGCTCAATCCGACGAACAAGTTCATCAAGCGGAGTTTCGACATCGTACTCAGCTCGTTCGCATGTATCTGCTTGCTCCCATTGATACCTATCATTGCAATTATCATAAAGATTCAGAGTCCAGGACCGATATTCTTCAAACAGAAAAGAACAGGACTCGACGGCAATTCGTTCATGTGCTATAAGTTTCGCTCTATGCACGTAAACAAGAATGCTGACAAGGCACAGGCCACGAAAGACGACCCGCGGAAGTTTGCATTCGGCAACTTCATGCGGAAGGCCAATATTGACGAACTGCCGCAATTCTTCAATGTACTCAAAGGCGATATGAGCATAGTCGGACCACGTCCGCACATGCTCTATCACACAGATAAGTATTCGTCGCTCATCAGTAAATACATGGTCAGACATTTCTGTCGTCCAGGAATCACAGGATTGGCACAAGTGACGGGATTCCGCGGGGAGACCAAGGAGCTGTGGCAGATGGAAGAGAGGGTGCGCCGTGACATCTGGTATATTGAGCATTGGAGTTTCTGGCTCGACATAAGAATAATAATTATGACTTTCGTGTCAATATTCAAACACGATAGCCATGCATATTAATAAGTTGACTGTAAAAATAAGAAAATATAAACCATAAATAAAGATGAAAGGCATTGTACTTGCAGGAGGATCAGGGACACGTCTCTATCCCATTACGAAAGGCATCAGCAAGCAGCTGATACCAATTTTCGACAAACCGATGATTTACTATCCATTATCGGCTCTGATGCTCGCTGGCATCCGTGACATTTTAATTATCTCTACACCCTATGACCTTCCGGGATTCAAACGCCTTCTTGGCGACGGTCATGGATTAGGTCTTAACCTGTCGTATGCCGAGCAGCCATCGCCCGATGGTCTCGCGCAGGCATTTATAATAGGTGAGGACTTCATTGGCGATGACAGCGTGTGTCTGGTTCTTGGCGACAACATCTTCTATGGATCCGGATTCACAGGACTCCTCAAGGAGAGCGTCCGTACGGCCGAAGTCGACGGCAAGGCCACAGTGTTCGGCTACTATGTTAACGACCCAGAGAGATACGGTGTTGCTGAGTTCGATGCTGAAGGCAACTGCCTTAGCATAGAAGAAAAACCGCAACACCCAAAGAGCAACTACGCTGTCGTGGGTCTTTATTTCTATCCGAACAGTGTTGTCGGCATTGCGAAGAGCATCAAGCCAAGCGCACGCGGTGAGCTCGAAATCACAAGCGTGAACCAAGAGTATCTCAAGCAGAAAAATCTGAAAGTTCAGTCGCTTCAGAGAGGGTTTGCTTGGCTTGATACCGGCACACATGACAGTCTTTCGGAGGCAAGTACATTCATTGAGGTCATAGAGAAACGTCAAGGGCTCAAGGTTGCATGCCTCGAAGAGATTGCCTATAAACAAGGCTGGATTACAAAGGAGCAGCTCATCGAAGAGGCAAAGCCCATGGCAAAAAACGATTACGGGAAGTATCTCCTGCGTTTGGCCGAAGGCAAAGAGTAAACTATAAGAATAATTAAGAATACACAACAATGGCAGAAGAAACATCAAACGTAACGCTTGAGGATATTCGGCAGGAGCAAGCAGAGAATTCTACCTTCAATTTTCAGGCCATCTACAAGGCTCTGGTATTGAATTGGTATTGGTTCATCCTATCTCTGATCATTTTCTTGGGTGGTGCATACATCTACCTGAGATACTCTACACCGACATATCAAGTTCAAACGAAACTGCTCGTCAAGGACGACGACAGTAAGAACGGTGGCATGAGCAGTAGCCTTGCCAACGCAAGTGCTTCTACACTTGGACTTATCTCGAACTCGAATGGTATTGACAACGAGATTGAGATTCTTCAATCGCACACTCTGGCAGCCCAAGTGGCCCGCGACTTGAAGTTGTACGTCAGTTACCAGAGGAAAGGACGCGTAAAGAACATGATTCTGTATAAGGATCAGCCGGTAAGCGTCGACATTGATCCGGAACACCTTGAGAAGCTCAACCAGCCAATACAGCTCACCGTGAAGCGTAACGGCAACTCTTATGAGGTGGACGGGACTTATTGTGTGCCAATCGACGAACAGGATTTCGAAGGTCCATTCTCAATAACCAAGAAGTTCGCAAGTCTGCCAGCACAGATTTCAACTCGAGCCGGACTTATCACCCTCTCGCAGAACGGCATGAACAACATGAAAGACGGTGATGTCGAGCTCGTCAGCATTGTGTCGCCGCAAATGGCATCAAATCAATTGGTTAGCGAGTTGAGTGTCAGCCAGACCTCGAAAACTACAACCATTGCACAGTTGACAGTTGTCGACCCAGTACCACGCCGTGCCATAGACTTTCTGAACCAATTAGCTGTTGACTACAACCGCCAGGCCAATGACGATAAGAACCAGATAGCTTTGAAAACAGAGAAGTTCATCAATTCGCGTTTGGAGAAGATCAACAGCGAACTCGGACAGACCGAGGGTCAGCTGCAGAACTTCAAGGAGCGCAACAAGATGATAGAGCTCAAAGCCAATGCCACATCAGCACTCAGCAATCAGGACGAGTCGTTCAAGCAGCTCCGCGAAATGGACACACAGGTGGAGCTCCTCCACAGCATCCGCAGCTTCATGAACCAGCGCGGCAACCGTTTCCAGGTGATTCCTTCAAATGTCGGTCTGTCTGACCAGAGTTCTACTGCACTTATAAATAAGTATAACGAACTTGTTCTCGAGCGTAATCGTCTTCTGCGCAGTGCAGCTCCAAACTCTCCAGTTGTGGAGCCCATCACTGACCAGATAAACGATATGTACTATAATATCCGTCAGGCTATTGACCAGGCTCTACAGGCCCTCGAGATTCAGAGAGGAGCCCTCGAGTCAATGAATCAGAAGTACGACACTCAGGTGGCTGAGACCCCTCAGCAGGAGCGCATTCTCACACAGATTGGCCGTCAGCAGGAAGTGAAGTCCGGACTGTACCTCATGCTTCTGCAGAAACGTGAGGAGAACAGCATCTCACTTGCAGCAACAGCCGACAAAGGAAAACTTATTGATATGCCGGAGCTTACAGGTAAGGTGGCACCAAAGACTGCCGTCATTGGTCTTACGGGACTTTTGCTCGGTTTCGGTGTGCCGGCACTTATTATCTTCCTCGTCAGCTTCTTCCGCTACAAGATTGAAGGTCACTTTGATGTGGCAAAACTCACAAAACTGCCTATCATCGCCGACGTGGCTGTCGCAAGCAATGCTGCAAAGACAAAGGCCGACATCGTTGTACATGCCAACGAGAACAACCTTATGGAGGAGATTTTCAGGTCAATACGTACCAACCTGCAGTTCATGCTCAAAGAGAAACAGAAAGTTATCATGTTTACGTCAACGACATCGGGCGAAGGAAAGACATTTACATGTGCCAACACAGCTGTTTCGTTCGCACTGTTGGGTAAGAAGGTACTTATGGTCGGACTTGATGTACGTAAGCCGCGTATCGCAGAGTTGTTCCAGATAAACGACTTCAAGCATGGTATCACACCATTGCTTATCAAGGACAACCCGACAATGGAGGATATCCAGTCGCAGATTCTTCCTTCAGGCATCAACGGCAACCTCAATCTTCTGCCGGCAGGACCTATTCCTCCAAACCCGGCCGAACTCGTATCGCGCAACAGTCTCGAGACTATCTTCGCTCACCTGAGAGAGGTTTACGACTATATCCTCGTAGATACTGCCCCTGTGGGACTTGTTACCGATACCCTGCAGATTGCCCGTATTGCCGATGCTACATGTTTCATGTGCCGTGCCGACTACACTCCGAAGTCAAGTTTCGAGTTGATAAACTCACTTGCAGAGGAGAACAAGTTGCCTAACATGTCAATCATCATCAATGGTATTGACATGAGCAAGCGCAAGTACGGATATGACTATGGCTACGGAAGATACGGAAAGTATGCCCGTTACGGCAGTCATTCGCAGTATGGCAAGCAAGGCACTTATGGCCATTATGGTTCATACGGCAGTTACAGCTCATACGGTGGCTACGGCAACTATACCAACAGCCACTATGGTAAGAAGGATGATAATTCCCTAAAGAGATAATAAAGGACTATTCAATCATCAAATGACAATTGCAGTTGATTTCGACGGAACAATCGTCGAACACAAATATCCGGAGATCGGTGACGAAATTATTTTCGCCACCGATACTCTACGACAACTTATTAAGGACGGTCACAAAGTCATCCTGTGGAGTGTGCGTGAAGGCAAACTCCTGCAGGATGCCGTTGACTGGTGCCATGAGCGAGGAGTCGACTTCTATGCCGTCAACAAAGACTATCCGGAAGAGAACGGTGCCGAGAGCAACAAGAGTTTCTCGCGCAAGATAAAAGCCGATATCTTCATCGACGACCGCAATATTGGCGGCCTACCCGACTGGGGACAGATTTATCGCATGATAACGAACCACGAGACGTGGGCCGACAAGATTGCAGAAGCATCAGCAAGTGCTCAGCTCAGCGACGATGCACCAAAGAGAAAGCACTGGTGGAGCCGAAAATGAAGGAGAAACTCAGATGTGTATTCATAATATATAATGTAAAAAGATTGATGGATAATTATTGACGGATAATTCTCCAAAGGACATGTAATTCATTCAACACTTAATTTCGATTATGTCAGAAACAAAGTATATCTTCGTCACCGGTGGTGTGGTTTCCTCTCTCGGAAAGGGTATCATATCATCTTCAATAGGCAAGCTTCTGCAGGCCAGAGGCTACAATATCACTATCCAGAAATTCGACCCGTACATCAACATTGACCCGGGAACACTTAATCCTTACGAGCATGGAGAATGCTACGTAACCGTTGATGGTATGGAGACCGACCTTGACCTTGGTCACTATGAGCGGTTTACGGGCATCCAAACCACAAAGGCCAACTCCATGACGACAGGCCGAATCTATAAGTCGGTTATCGACAAGGAACGTCGTGGCGATTATCTTGGCAAAACCATTCAGGTCGTACCGCACATCACAGACGAGATAAAGCGCAATATAAAGCAACTCGAGCAAAAGTATCACTACGATTTCGTCATCACAGAGATTGGCGGAACAATCGGTGACATTGAGAGTGCACCGTTCCTGGAAGCTATCCGACAAATGAAATGGGAACTCGGGAAACGGGCTGTCAATGTTCACCTCACTTATATTCCATACCTGAAGGCTGCCGGTGAGCTCAAGACGAAACCGACTCAGCACAGCGTAAAGGAACTCCAGAGCGTAGGTATCCAGCCAGATATACTCGTTCTCCGCACAGAGAAACATCTTCCCGACGGCATCCGCAAGAAAGTGGCTGCTTTCTGTAATGTCGATTTCGATTGTGTCGTGCAGAGCGAGGACCTGCCGAGTATCTATGAAGTTCCGGTCAATATGCAGAACCAGGGACTTGATGCGGCCATACTCAGAAAGTGTGGTATGGAAGTTGGCCCAACACCGGAACTGGGTCCGTGGAAGAAATTCCTCGACAAACAGCGCAACGCTACCGAGGTAGTCAAGATTGGCCTCGTCGGCAAGTACGACTTGCAGGATGCATACAAGAGCATTCGTGAGAGTCTCTCACAGGCAGGTACTTACAACGACCATAAGACGAAAATTACTTTCATCAACTCCGAAGACATCACTGAGGAGAACGTCGCAGAAAAACTTGAAGGACAGGATGGTATAGTCATCTGCCCGGGATTCGGACAACGTGGTATTGAAGGCAAGATTGTTGCAGCCCACTACACACGCACACACGACATTCCGACTTTCGGTATCTGCCTCGGCATGCAGATGATGGTTATCGAGTTCGCCCGCAACGTGCTCGGCTACAAGGATGCCAACAGCCGCGAGATTGACGAGAAGACTCCACACAATGTCATCGACATTATGGAGGAGCAGAAAAACATTACTAATATGGGCGGAACAATGCGACTGGGAGCATATGAGTGCGACCTGAAACAAGGTTCCAAAGTCTTCGATATATATAAGAAGGAGCACATCCAGGAGCGTCATCGCCACCGCTATGAGTTCAACAACGATTACGAGAAGGAATTTGAGCGTAACGGAATGAAATGCGTAGGACGCAACCCCGAGAGTAATCTTGTCGAGATTGTGGAAATACCTACTCTGAAGTGGTATATTGGAACGCAGTTCCATCCCGAGTACCAGAGTACGGTGCTTAAGCCACATCCTCTATTCCTCGACTTCGTAAAGACAGCCATAGCAAATCAAAAGAAAAATCAGGAATAAATGGATAAAAACACTGTTATAGGATTCGTGCTGATAGCAGCAGTTCTCTTTGGCTTTGCCTGGTGGCAACAGCCTTCTGAAGCAGAACTGAAAGCACAGCACGAACAATACGAAAAGGACTCCATAGCCGCAGCCAAACAGGCCACGGCAGCCAAAGTAGCGCAGGCCAAACAGAAAGCTGCGCAACTTGCGGCTGCCACCAACGACTCTGCCCTTTTCCATACTGCTGTCACCGGTACAGCACAGAATATCGTTCTGAAAAACTCCAAACTGGAACTCACACTGAGCACCAAGGGAGGAACGGTCACAAAAGCCTATATCAAGAACGAGAAAGGAAGTACACGCTACGTAGGGCACAACATTGCCGACAAGAGCGGGAAGAGTGACGATCCAGATGGAGTAACACTCTTCGACGGCAATGACCAGCAACTCAGCTACACCCTCGTAGCTAAGGAAAGCAACATAAGCACAAAAGACCTCTACTTCACTCCGTCCAACCAGACAGACTCGACAGTGACACTGACTGCCGAAGCTGCTCCAGGAAAGACGCTCACGCTCACTTATAAACTGGGCAAGGACTATCTGCTTCACGTCAGTCTGCGAGCCAACGGAATGGCGGGGCTTTTCGACCCCAATGCCACAAAGCTCGATGTCAACTGGCATGAGAAAGTAAAGGAACAGGAGCGCGGATTCACTTTCGAGAACCGCTACGCACGTCTTGACTGGAAGACAACTGATGGTGACTTTGATCACCTTAACGAATCGTCGAACAAGGAAGAGAACGTGGATGACCAGCTTGAGTGGGTCGCATTTAAAAACCAGTTCTTCTCTACAGTAATGATCTCCAAGGACGGTTTCGACAAAGGTGCTGACCTCCACAGCGTAGCTTACGACAAGAAGGACCAGGAGAACAACAAAGTAAGATACCTTAAGGACCTGAACGCAAAGATGAAGGCGAACTTCGATCCAAGCGGACAGAAACCTACAGAATTGGAGTTCTACATTGGTCCAAACGATTTCTACATTTTAAAGGATGTTCAGAAGCAGAGCACTTTCGGCAAGGATCTCGACCTTGAGCGCGTAGTATTCCTTGGATGGCCGCTGTTCAGAATTATCAACAGATGGTTTACACTGCCTGTATTCACATTCCTCACCAATGCTGGCATCCCAATGGGTATCGTGCTTATTCTCATCACACTGCTGCTGAAACTCATCACCTATCCAATGGTGAAGAAGAGTTATATGGCTTCAGCCAAGATGCGCGTTCTGCGCCCGAAGCTCGACGAAGCGACAAAGCAGTATGACAAGCCCGAGGACCAGATGCAGAAGCAGCAGGCCATGATGCAGCTTTACTCCGAGTATGGAGTTAGTCCACTATCGGGCTGTCTGCCAATGCTTATTCAGATGCCTATCTGGATTGCAATGTTCAACTTCGTGCCTAATGCCATCCAGCTTCGCGGACAGAGTTTCTTGTGGATGAATGACCTCAGCACCTACGACCCGATCCTCGAATGGGGCTCTAATTTGTGGCTCATTGGCGACCATCTGAGTCTTACCTGCATACTCTTTGTAGGTTCACAACTCCTTTATAGCTGGTTCACAATGCAACTTCAGAAGGATCAGATGATAGGACAGCAGGCTGAGCAGATGAAGATGATGCAATGGATGATGTATATAATGCCATTAATGTTCTTCTTCATGTTCAACGACTATTCGTCAGGTCTTAACTTCTACTATTTCATCTCACTTCTCTTCTCAGCTATCATCATGTTTGTCCTACGCAAGACAACCAATGACGAAAAGCTCCTTGCCATCCTTGAGGCCAACCGCGCAGAGAACAAGAAGAACCCCAAAAAGATGTCCGGTATGGCAGCCCGTCTGCAGCGCATGCAGCAAGAGCAGCAGGAACTTGAGCGTAAACGCGCCGAACTCGAACGCAAGCGCAGGAAGCTCTGATAAAATAGTGGACATGTCGCCGGCAGGCGGCAAACAAAATAAGAATATGAAAAAAACTATAATAACTATCGCTGCCGCCCTGTTCATGGGCGGCAGTGTCTTGCAAGCACAACAAGTGAAGATAGGCAAGAACAATATCAAGCTCACCCATGACACTATGACCCCCGAGGCTCTTTGGGCCATGGGACGCATTGGGACAACAGCTGCAAGCCCTGACGGTAAGAAAATTGTTTATCAAGTGGGCTACTACAGCGTTGAAGAGAATAAGGGTCATCAAATGCTCTTCGTAATGGACGCCAATGGTAAGAACGTCAAACAACTGACAGTTTCCGACAATAGTGAGACGGACCCTTCATGGATCGACAACAACACGATTGCATTCCTCAGCGACGGTCAGATTTGGAAGATGAATGCCGAAGGCACCAACCGTAAGAAGCTTACATCCGACAAGATCGAAATCGAAGGCTACAAGTTCAGCCCCGACCGCAAGAAAGTTGTCATTATCAAGAGTCTACCTTATTATGGCAGTATAAAAAAGAATCCTTCTGATCTCCCGAAGGCCACAGGCCGGCTTATCACCGATATGAACTACCGCCATTGGGACCACTATGTTGAGACCATCCCCCACCCCTTTGTGGCCAATGTCAACGGCGACAATATTGATGCAGGCACGGATATTCTTGAGGGTGAGCCCTATGAGAGTCCGATGGCTCCATTCGGAGGAATTGAGCAAATCGACTGGAGCCGCGACTCCAAATCGGTAGCCTACACTTGCAGAAAGAAGGAAGGCGTCAGATACGCTATATCAACGGATGCCGACATCTATCTTTACGATACAGAGACACACAAGACAAAAAATCTCTGCAAGGATGATGCCGACAAGACATTAATTGCCGAGTGGGCTAAAGCCGATTCCTCCATTGATGCCACAAAGAGCATGCGTGGTCAGGCCATAGATTCAGAAAAATTTCAAAGTCTTAACGTTGGCTACGATGTCAACCCGAAATTCTCGCCCGACGGCAAATACGTTGCATGGCAGAGTATGGCTCACAACGGATACGAGAGCGACCTTAACCGTCTCTGCATCTACGACCTCACTAAGCATACCAAGTTCTATGCTACCGATGCCCGCAACTTCGACACCAATGTCGACGACTACTGCTGGGCTCCTGACAGCAAAAGCCTGTACATCACAGGTGTATGGCATGCTACAGAGCGTATCTGGAACGTCAGCATAAAGGGTGGAAAGGTGAAGCAGATTACCGATGACGGCTACTACGACTTCGGCAGTGTGCAGATGCTAAACGGGAAACAGCTTCTCACCACACGCCATTCAATGCTTCACCCTGATGATATATTCGTCGTCACACCATCCAAGAATGAGAAAAAAGCACTGGTTGAGCAGATTACCGACGAGAATAAGAACATCTTCGACCAGCTCGCATCTGCAACCGTAGAACAGCGGTGGGTGAAGACCACTGACGGAAAGGAAGAACTCGTATGGGTAATCCTCCCGCCCCACTTCGACAAGACGAAGAAATACCCCACCCTCCTTTACTGCGAAGGCGGTCCTCAGAGCCCCGTCAGCCAGTTCTGGAGTTACCGTTGGAACTTCTCCATTATGGCTGCTCACGGATATGTTATCATAGCACCGAACCGCCGCGGTCTCCCAGGTTTCGGATCAGAATGGAACGAGGAGGTTAGCCGCGACTGGACCGGACAGTGCATGGACGATTATCTTTCGGCTATCGATGACGCCGTAAAGAACCTGCCTTACGTCGACAAAGACCGTCTCGGAGCTGTCGGTGCCTCTTTTGGAGGATTCTCTGTATACTATCTTGCAGGTCATCACAACAAACGCTTCAAGTGTTTCATTGCTCACGACGGTGCCTTCAACCTTGAGAGCATGTACACCGACACCGAGGAGGCATGGTTCTCAAACTGGGAGTATGACGATGCTTACTGGAACAAAGACCAGACGGCTGCTGCCCGCAAGACCTACGAGAACAGTCCTCATAAAGCTGTCAACAACTGGGACACGCCAATTCTCTGCATCCATGGCGAGAAAGACTACCGTATCAACGCCAACCAGGGCATGGGTGCTTTCAATGCTGCAAGAATGAAGGGCATTCCAGCCGAGTTGCTGCTCTTCCCCGATGAGAACCACTGGGTGCTGAAACCACAGAACGGTATCCTCTGGCAGCGTACATTCTTCGAATGGCTCGACCGCTGGCTGAAGAAATAAACTTTCACCCCTCCCCCGTCAAACACGGGGAGGGGCTATATTACCTTTCGGTCATAACGAAGCTCATATACTTGAAGTTTTAAATATTAATCATTAATGTCGTCCCCCAAAAGCCAGCATATTCATTTCAAGGCTGGAAATCATGGGGCATTTTTATTATGGTAGAAAAAATCAGAACAATACTCAGCGACAGCAAAGGAGCCCGCTGGACAGCACTCATCATCGTTGCCTTTACAATGATGATGGGTTATTTTATTACTGATGTCATGTCGCCGCTTGAAGTGCTGCTGACAAAGAGTGTCGCCAGCGGTGGCCTTGGATGGACATCCGACGATTACGGATTCTTCTCAGGTAGTTACGGCTACATCAATGTATTCCTCCTTATGCTCTTCTTCGGCGGCATCATTCTTGACAAGATGGGAATCCGATTCACCGGCATTCTTTCTTGTTCACTGATGCTCATCGGCGTGTGCACCAAATATTTCGGCGTGACACACGACTTTGGAGATGCACGTTTCACCCTCGACTTCATCAACTTCTCCCTTCCAATGTCGGCAGCCGTTGCTTCCTTCGGATTTGCTGTCTTCGGCACCGGCTGCGAGATTTGCGGAATAACGGTCTCAAAAATCATCACTAAGTGGTTTACCGGACATGAGCTCGCCCTCGCTATGGGCATTCAGGTAGCTCTCGCCCGTATGGGAACGGCTGGAGCCATGATGGGCTCGCTGCCTTTGGCTAAAGCTTTCGGTGGCAAAGTAGGTGCACCGGTACTGCTCGGAACTGTACTCCTTATCATCGGTTTCCTGGCCTTCATCGTATATACCGTAATGGACAAGAAACTCGACAAGAGCATAGATGAGGCAAAGGTTGCCGACAGAACACCCGCAGGCACTGCCGAGGAAGAGGAAATCAAGGAAACAGAAGATGCTGAGGAGGATGAAAAATTCCAGTTCTCCGACCTCAAATATATCTTCACCAATCCCGGTTTCTGGTGCATCTGCCTGCTCTGTCTGCTTTTCTACAGCGGCGTATTCCCATTCCTGAAGTTCGCAACGAAGCTGATGATTGCCAACTACAATGTTCCGGAGAATCTTGCAGGTATCATTCCTGGCCTCATCCCGTTCGGAACAATCCTGCTCACACCGCTCTTCGGCTCCCTCTACGACCGCATCGGCAAGGGTGCAACACTGATGCTCATCGGCTCTGCAATGCTCGCTGCCGTCCACTTCATCTTCGCCATTCACATTATGCCCGTATGGTGGTTCGCTGTTATCGTGATGATTACATTGGGAGTTGCTTTCTCGCTCGTACCATCAGCAATGTGGCCAAGCGTGGCAAAGATTATCCCACTGAAGACCCTCGGCTCGGCTTATTCCATCATCTTCTATATCCAGAATATAGGCCTTAGCCTCGTTCCGGTACTCATTGGTAAGGTCAATGGCATCGACCCTTCATACACTACAAGTATGAGCATCTTCTGTGCTTTCGGTGTCGCAGCCATAATCCTCTCGATTCTTTTGATAATCATAGACAAGAAGAAACATTACGGTTTGCAGGAAGCTAACATAAAGAAATAAAATCTTAACAATACGACAAGAATTAGCTAAGACAGATTTTCCTCAAATTCTACTAAAAGAGCCCGACAATTACGCCGGGCTCTTTTGCTTTCCGTCGGAATGTTGATCTGAAATATTGACAACAATTCACGAATGCAAAAATCCTATTTACCTTTTCCTAAGGCTCCATAAACGACCTTAGCCACAAGCGGCTTACTCGATTCCTCCGTCAGACCATGCCCGAGGCGACCATAGATGAACGGCACCTCAAGACCTTTAATACAATAATGTGTAATCTCGGCCACAAGTTCCACATTATCAATATCAAACTCGCCGTCAGCCTTTCCGTCGGAATACACCTTGCAGAACAACTGTATCTCGTCATCATCGAACTTTTTTCTCACCTTCTCCACCATCCAAATATTACGGAAGAACTCAGCACGCAAATTGCCGTTGCGCATCACCGTCTCTTTAATCATACTCAGATGGGTATAAATCAACTCTATGACCTTATCAAGGGGACGGATCTTCTTCTCGGCAACCTCATCAAGTTTGTCGCTCAAACGTTCCAATTCACCCTCTATAACGGCATAGTAAACATCATCCTTGCTATTAAAATATGTATATAGCGTACGGCGGCCCTTTCCGCTCGCTTTTGCAATATCGTTCATCGTCGTATTGGCAATTCCGTTTTTTGCAAACAACTGACGGGCCACGTCAACTAACTTCTGTCTTGTCTTTGATATCGACATAATCACTCCTACTTTTTATGCACAGTAATAATTTCGTGTGCAAAAATACTTATTTTATTCCTTATAAACAAACTTTTTCCAAAATATCTGCACAAATATTTTAGTTGTGCAACTGCTAATTATTAAAGATATGTTAAATATTGAATATTATTGGGATAAATATTTTGCCATGTCAGAAATAAGCAGTACCTTTGCACTCGCAAAACAAGAAAAGCTATTAAACATCGCGGAGTGGAGCAGTTGGTAGCTCGCCAGGCTCATAACCTGGAGGTCGCACGTTCGAGTCCTGCCTCCGCAACTATAACGTCCGAAGTCGTTGACAATCAACACTTCGGACGTTTTCCGGTTTTTATGCCGGACACTTTTCGGACGAAGATTTTCGGTAGCATTGGTTGCGGTAGGCGAACAATGTAAAAAAAATGTCTCACTTAGAAAATGAGCTCATATCCTCCAAATGTATAGTTCAGTTCACCTTGCCGCGGCTGCACAAGGGAAAGCAGTGGTATGTAGATTTCTTTGCCTATGACCCGGCACGTGGCAAGATGCGGCGGAAGAAATATATGCTCGACCACTATAAGAACGAGCAGGACCGCGAGAACATTGCGGCCATCCTTATCCATAACATTTTTGAGAAGCTGAAGGTGGGATGGAACCCATTCGTCAACGCAAGGAAGACACGGCAATTCACTGAGTTTTCCACTGTTCTGCAGCGTTATCATGATTACACGGTTGTAGCAGAACAAAAGGGAATATTGAGGGCGAAGACGGCGGTGGACTACCGCAGCCGGTTGAACCAGATGAAGATTTATCTTCAGGAGGTGGATACGGGTATAAAGTATGTGTATCAGTTCGATAGGAGCTTCGCTGTTGATTTCCTCGACTACCTTATCCTCGACAAGGATGTGTCGCCAAAAACGAGGAACAACTACCGCACATGGCTTTCTACCTTTGGCACTTGGCTGAAGGACCGTCTGTACATCGACGATAATCCCATCGACGAGATACACATGCTCAAAGAGGAAGAGAAGTTCCGTGACCCACTCACGGCTGCTGACCTTGTGCGCCTGAGGGATTATACGATGAAGTACAATCCGCCTTTCTACCTTGCCTGTATGATGGAGTACTACTGTTTCATCCGCCCCGATGAACTGCGCTATGTCCGCATCGGAGACATCAGCATCAAAGACCAGACAGTCTATGTTCATCCTGAGTTTGCCAAGAACCGCAAGGGGCAGGTGGTTGCGCTCAATGACAATCTGTTAAAGATTATGATTAAGCAGAAAGTTTTCGATCACCCTTCAAATGAGTTCTTATTCGGACACAAGCTCGTTCCCGGTCCCGAAAAAATTTATGTAAACCAGTTCCGCATCGAGTGGGCAAAGGTGAGGAAGGCACTGGGCTGGCCGAAGTCGTACCAGTTCTACAGCCTGAAGGATTCCGGCATCCGAGATTTGGCCAATGCCGAGGGTATCGTCGTGGCACGCGACCAGGCACGCCATTCTGACGTTAGTGTGACGAACAAATATCTGAAAAATTCCAATGTCGCACACGAGGAGACCAAGCACTTTAAAGGGGAGCTATGAATCACTCACCGCTCCCCTTGAAAAACAAAATTGAAAAATATATATAATGAAAGGAGATCAAAGTATTTCGTAGAAGTAGCCGGTCTTTTCCTTGTCGATACCGTCATCAGTGACGTTCATCTCTATCTTCTTACAGATATACCGCTTATTGTGGAAGATGAAGATCTTCGAAGGGTCTGGGATGTCGTCTGTGATGAACTTGAATGATATGAGGTCGTGTGCATCTACAGGAGTTGTCTTAAAGCGGCTGTTGTTGTCATCCCTGCCTAAGTTCCCAAACGTCCGGTTGCCGTTACCGAACGTCCGGCCGGTATTAGCAGGCGTGTATTCGAGCGACAATGACGCTCTTTCCGCTGACACGATGTAATCCGGGTACATCCTATAGTCGGTGTAGAGCACAGGCGCACGATAATCGGTGTCCTCGTTGTCAAGTTGCTCATCACACTTAACGGCTGCATGACTCGCCCTGTTTACCACACAATTGGCCTGAAAAGCTACCGGCATTCGTGTGTCGTCGCTTTCCTCTGATGATGTGCTGTCATCCGATGTCCCTTGCATCGCGTCCTGTACGGTGATGTAATAGTTGCCGTAATCATCTTCCTCCATGTCTTCGATGGATGCCTCTTTATCGTTGGTAACCGATGGCACGACAATCCATCTATCGCCCATGCTGTCTAACATTGACTCTATGTACTTCTTTTTTTTATCATCGCCGTCAAGGTTATGCCGCTGGTACATGGCCGCCGGGCAAATATTCAGCTGTTGTGAGCTGTCGCTGTTGATGTCGCGGATGATAGGGTTGAAGTAGCCGCATGTTGTCCGTCGCCATTCCTTCTCCTCGTTGTCAGGGTTGCCGTCTTTCGGCAGCTCGGCCCAGACAAAGTAGATATGGCCAACTTTGAAGATGGTTGTCCGGCGCTCGCGGTCCGTCATCTTCTCAGCTGCATTATTGAGCTCCGTAATGGTAGAATATTCCTTCGTCTTGTATTGTTTGAATACCGACTGAGAGATATACTCACGCCAGTCGCGGTTGGCGGCACTGTCGAAGTTATACTCTATGTTCGACGTGGCGAGGTTGTCCAGTCCATCATCATCATGCTCCACGGAGAAGTCATCCTCGCACTCATACGATACCGTATCGTTGGTCAGCAGTTCGTTGGTGGCAGAGATGCTCACGGTCTTCGCCACTTCGTCGAATACGAAAGAGGCATTGAAGAACTTGCGCAGCTCATCGATGAACTTATACACCGTCCAGTGGGGCAGAGCGTCCTTAATCTTCCCCGACTTGCAAGCAGAGACAATGACGAGGCGGTTCCACGGCTCCTTATCGAAGTCATTCTTCACGATGGCATAGCCTTCATATTCCATCACCTTTTTGAGGATATAGAAGAGATATGGCTGCAGCGCAAGATTAATCATGACGTGGAAATTGCCCTTCAGCTTATGGCCATCCCTTTTCAACGTTACGCCCTTCATGGCCATCACGCGGTTAGCTTGTACGTCGTTGGTCTCATCATTGACAGGTGCAAGTACCGCCACGCCCTTCTGCCCCACGAAATTGGATTTAGTGAGGTCGATGGGAAGAAACGCATTCTTGTTATCCATCGAGAAAGGCACGGCGTAGCCGAACTTTGGAAGAGTGTCCGTGTCAACGCCGCTGTCGAGGATGACCGTGGGATACTCTATCTCATCGATGAAGTGCTTCTCGAACTTTGAGTTGTACTTGATACGGCTCTTGCCTCCTACTATCTGTACCTTCACTTTCTCCGGAGTGATGGAAGTTACAGTGCCCTTGCCTGACATAACGAGACGGTTGCCGGCATACAGTCGGCATGTCTCGAAGTCGGCAATGGTCTTTATCACGTCGATGCGCTGCACGTTGCCGAAGATCTTGCGGTTGGCCGCGATATCCATCGGGAACGTGATATCGTAGGTATACGAGCCCGAGTCTTTGACATACTGGTTCTCATATGTAACCTTTATCTTGTCGGAAGATGACGGGTAGGCCATCTTGCCGTCTAATGTGCATACTATCATATCTTACTTGTTTCCTTTAATCTTATCCCAGTGGCTTCGGCTGCGGTCGAAGTCATCCCAGTCGGGCATTCTAACGTTGATATCGCCGTTGGCCAGCATCGTACTGAGCCGGTCGATGGTGTCCCGCGCCTGTTGCAGCGTGCCGGCAAGCTCGCTGTTGTCTGTCTGTACGTTGACTGTAGGCGCAGACACCACCGTGGCACCGCCTACGCCCATGGCGCGGCTCACGTCAGTGGCGGTGAGCCGTCCGACAGTGTTGTTTCGCTGAGCCACGTCGATAAGACGGAGGGCAGGCAGCAGCTGAGGGTTGTTGACGGCATTGTGGTTGGCCACAAACTCACCCTCGTGTACCACTCCAGCCTCGCGGCGGTAGCGGTTGCCACCCGTGAAGCCACCCTCGTAGTAGCCGGCTTCCTGCGCCTGCGCTTGTTTTTTAACTGTCGCAACCTGTATCATTCCTGCAGCTGTTGCTATTCCTGCTGCTATAGGAGCAAGGACATGACCAACTACAGGTGTAGCTGCTGCCGAAGCATAAGCATTTAAAGCAGCTACGGCTGTTTGAGCAATTGCTTGCGCAATTTGAATTTTTACCTGCTTACGGTTGTACTTGGTTTTGATTTTCGCTATTTCCTTCTGCTTTTTCTCTTCGAGTTTCTTGCTCTTTGCCGAGTTGTTTCCGGCCTTTTCTATCATCTTGTCATACTTCTTCTCCGTGACCGTTACCTCGTAGTCTGACTGTGCTGAGTAGTACGACGACATGGCCGACATAATTGGTGAGATGGCATCGTAGGCAGCCTGCATCTTCGCGGATAGGCCATTGCACATATCAGCGGTAGCCTGCGACATGGCGGCCATAGCCTCTTGATGGGACACAACGCCCTGTTGTTCCATCTTCTTGATGTTGGCCAGCGTCGAGGCATAGATTGTCACGTCTGATGTATAATAGTCGCCCACTCCGGTACCCGTAGGATGGTCGTTCTCATAGTCTGCCTTGGCGTTGTTCGAGGCCGTTTTGTAGGCCGTGTCGGCGTTGCGCTTGAACTGCTCACCCTTGGAGTTATAGAGGTTCTGTTCCGACCTCTGTTCGGCATAGTAAAGAACCAACTGCTGGCGCATTACCTGGAACTCTTTCTCCGCCTTCAGCTTTTCCTCTGTTCCGTCCTTGTATTTGGCCAGTTCTATCTTGGCAATCTTATCAAGTCCGTCGATAGCCAACTTTTCCTGAGTTGCAAGATCCTGTCTGCCGAACTGCTCCCTATATTGATTGAGTCTTTCCTGATGCTTTTGCTCTCGCTGAATTCGATGCTGATTGTCATTCTCTTCGAGTTCATCGCGCAGATCAAACCATTCCTCGCTTCCTATTTTGGCCAGTACTATTCGTTTCTTGATGTAGTCCTGTTGGTTGTAGAAGAGACGTTCATCCCGTGCATCCTCGTCCATATACAAGGAACTGCCTTTTGTTGTATATTCAAGATAAATTTTCTGTTCCTCTTTTTTGTAGTCGGATTCCACATTGCGCTTCCTTAGTTTATCAATTGCTTCGACTTTCTCCCGTGTGGCATCTTCTTCCTTGGTCTGAAGATCTTTATATTCACTACTCTCCTTGTCCCAAATCTTCATCCGTTTGTCAAGACCCTCTTTTTCTATTTTCTCACGCTGTTTGATAAAATCTTCCCTTGATATCTCATTGAGCGCATAAGAGTTTAACAATTTTGCAAGATGAAGGTCAGTCTCCGCCTCTATCTGCTTATCCTCTGCTTTCTTTGCTTTCAGTGCCGCCGCAGCTCTACGTTTTTCCTCAGCTTCACGTTTCTTTCTTTCGGCCTCAATCTTCTTTTGTTGCTTGGGGTCAACATAAGAATTTCCGCCTCCGCCTGCATCCGGATCCGGCCTGTTATTACCGCCAGAGCCTTTTACTGCATCTTTCTGAAGTTCATTACCGTAGCTGTCCGTAATCGCATTGATTTGCGTTTTTACACTTTCCAATTCGAGTTTAGCAGAGTTGAGCCTCCGTCTTGCCTGATCAACAAGATCCTGTGTGGTGTTTCCTACTATACCCCATGATGTGGTGTAAGTCATACCACTGCCTGCATTTAACGCGTTTTCCAAAGCCTTCTGCGCCTGGTCAACGGCAATCTGGGCCTCTGCCTTTTGTTTTCCAAGCTGTCGAAGCATATCTTTGGCCCCCTCAAGCTCGTATTTACGTTGAAGCTGTTTATTGTAGTCTTTCAGTGCTTTTTCATTTGCCCTGTATCTTTTAGTCTCAGCGTCCAATTTAGCGTTATAACCTGGTATGATATTATTAAGCTCCTTGATTGCTTTTTGTCTGTCATCCATAGAAAGCTTATCATTCTTTGCCGCTTTAACGAGCAAATCAATCTTACTCTTCTCCTCCTGCATATTGACCATTGCATCATTCCTTATCTTGGTCAGGTTCTTCTCTGCCTGTGTCAAAGCGTCAGTCTTTCTTGTCAAGTCGATGATTACTCCGACAACAGTGACAGCCACAAGTGCCAGCGCAGCGTATGGATTAGTCTTAATAATTTTCCATAGGTTCTTAAAACCAGGAACAAGTTTCTCATTCCACAAAGCTATTAGCTTAGTAACAATAAGGTCTTTTTCCTTAGCTATCGTCAATATCGTGATGGCGATGGTCAACAGTGCAAGCGTAGAGCGGAATCTGACTACGAAACTCATTATGCCTTCCAGCGTCTTTATCAGAAGGCTTCCTGACGTGACAGCCATGCTTGCCACAGGCATGAGCTTTTGACCAAGCTCTATTGTCAGGTCGTTGAACTTCTTTTTTGCTTTATCAAGTTCTGCATTGACGGTAGAATTATTGGTGTTGAACTCATTCAGCACTGAGGTTCCAGCCTCGTAGGCTTTCGTTGCAGTATTCTGTGCAGCTCTTACCTGGTCAAGGTGTGTGGCCACGGATGACAACACGCCCACGGCACGGGTGCCGTCGAGGTTCATACTCTCGAACATGGGTGCCATCTCAGCGAAGCCACCTTTGTTCTGCATACTCTGCATGAACTCCAGCAGCGCGCCATTGGCATTCTCCTTGAGGAGCTTCGTGAATTTCTGCACCTCTATACCGGCTATGTTGGCAAACTTCGCCGGGTCTTGGTACATCTTGGTGATGAGCTGTGAGAACACAGTCGAAGCCGTAGCCTCTTCCTGCATGTTCTGGTCAAGGGCCGAGGCGAGGCCCATGATTTGCGCCTGCGTCATGCCGGCCTGTCTGCCCACACCGGCAAGGTCGGCGGTAAAATCGACGATATATCCTGCATTGGCCGACGAGCTTTGTGCCAACTCGTTGATGGCGGAACCTGTTGAGAGCATGGCTTGCTTCAATCCGAGACGGCCTTCCTCACCGAAGACATTGGCAAGTTTACCTATCTTATCGACAGCACCCTTACCAAGGTCGTCGCCAAGAGCCACATTAATTTTGTCCGCGGCTTCGACAAAGTCTTCGATATCCTTTTTAGATTGTTTGCCAAGTCGTCCTGCGGCACCAGCCAGTTCGTTGAGCTGTTCACGACTGGTCCGAGTGTTCATCTTCTTGAAGTCCTCGTTCATCAACCGCACCTGTTCATCTGTCTGATTTGTATATTTGCGAACATTGGCCATTGTGTCCTCCATCTCAGCATAAGCTGTAGTAGCCTTACGGATGGTGACGGTAAGGCCGGTAAGGGCACCAATAGCTTGTGTAAAGAAACCCCAATTGGTATTGAAGAACCCGGAGATTTTCGACCAGATGCCGCGGGTGTCTTTTGACTTATTGTTGACTATTTCCAACTGGTTGTTAAGTTGCTTGGCCTGGTGTGTGAGCGTCTTGAATTCTTCAGAGTCTTGCCTCGTGTATTTCAGCCGCTGTTCCACAAGGTCTTTGGCCATCTCCAACTCGCGGATGGAAGATTTGGTCAGATTGTTCATCGTCTGACCAATCATTTGGCTTTCTTTGTTTATCTCAGCAGAAGATTTCTGGCAGTTTCTCAACTCGATATCATATTGATCGACAAGCGAGTTGATTTGCTGCTGTTCTGCCTTGATTTGCGCTATTCTGTTCTGAACCTTTTTCAGATTCTCTTCCTGGCTCTTGTACTTCCACGAAGACGGGTCGGCGTTGTTCATACTCTTCTGTATGGCATCCCGGGCTGTGGTCAGGTCTTTGAGCGATGATGTGTTGATATTGCCCAATACCTTGGCCACGAGTTGCGAGTTGTTCATCAGCTCACGCATCTCTTTCGCCGTGAGCTTGGTGGCATCGGTCATGCCGCTTATCCTGAACTTGCACTGCTCTAAGAACTCTTCCAACTTTTGATAGTCCTTCGGGTCGGTAGTGTCATTCATTAATTTTTTCAGCTGTTTTACCGCATCTCTCACTTCTCCAACACTGGCCGTTCCCATGTTGGAGAGTGTGCTGATAGTCTTGCTGACCGTTGATTCGTATGCCTTGGCAGCTGCCTTTGCCTGTCTTAGATTTATGGATTCTTCCTTCGACCAGCTGCCGTTGCCTTTAAGGGCATCGTCCTTTTTCTTCTTGAGGTCTTCCACCTGTTTCTTCAACTTCAGCAGCTCATCCTGAGCCTGCTTTGCATTGAGAGAAACAACGGTCTTGAATTCTTGTGTATTACTTGCCATAAAAAAAAGAGTGCTAACTTGATTTTTCTTCAAAGTTAGCACCCTTTAGGTATATCGAAAAATACGCTTTACAGTCCTTCCTCATCCCATTTCTTGACCTTAGCCCGGAGTTCTGCTTCATCCAATGGCCCGTCTCCACCTCTTCTCTTGATTGCATCCACCCTTTCGAGCCTGTCTCGTTCCATCTGCCGCCACTGGGCGGCACTGTACTCTTCGAGCGTATCGTAAGTCTTGCCGTGAAACACATACTTCCCGTTCTTCATCGGGAAGCCACCATTGCTTGTCGAGCCACCAAAGACTGATTTACCAGCCTTGTAGGCTGCGGTAGAACCGTAAACGGCTGCTGCGGAAAGAAGAAGTTCGAATAACATAGCTTTTCGTTTTTATCTATCGCAAATATACGAAGAATATTTGAATTATACAAATTTTCATTGCAGTATTTGCAATAAAAACGGCAATCAATTCTTGCTGCGTATCTTTTCCAGTTCCCGAGCCTCTATCGCCTTGGCGTCCAGCTCGGTGAGAGCGCGCCAGCAGTCAAGGGCAAGGACTGCGGCTTCTTTCGTCGGGTCGCCATCGGTGAGGGCACGGAGCTGTATATTATACTGTTCCTCTATCTGCCTGCCCGTAACGGTGAAGTCGCCATCCTCAGCATCGACCTTCTGGAAGAAGTTGGGAAAATGGTCGAAGATGACTTTCTTCACATGGCTGTACCAAAGGAACGTCCCCAACCGCTCTTCGGGCTTCAATACCATCTCTGTGTCGTTTATGAGTTTGCCGCGTTCCTGACCGGGATGAAGGCCGTTGCCATCGACATAGAGCCAGCAGGCGAGGTTGTCCAGCATCTCGTCGTCTTTCGTGCCCAGGTATATTTGGTAATATTTCTCGGCCATGAGGTAATCGCCGAACGACACCTCGTGGAGTAAGGGGTCGACCGCCACGAGGCCACAGACCGCATCCAACCTACAGTCCATGTCCTCGTACGTGTCGATAAAGTCAAACTGATGGATGAAGCTATGCATCTGCCAGCCCTGCAGATACACGACTTGTCTTTTCCCATTAACAGTGATATAGCATTTCCAACCGAATCGTGTCCGTTTCTGAATTTCCAGGCCGCAGAACCTGACGAACATCATCGTCTTTATCGCTGTCCTATCAGCATACATCGTCAACAGCTTCAGCACATAACGCAGCTGGTCCTGGCTCATCTCCCGCCACGACGTGGGCGCGGTGAGGTTGATGGTCACCGTGCGGCTCTTCTTATCCGTTGAAGACGTAGCCTGCGCTGTCCTTGCTGTTCTGGTATGGCTCATAGTGTCTTACTTTATAGGCGATGCTCTCGCGGTAGAGTTTGAAAGTTTCTTTGTTGTCGTCGCTGTCGAGGATGCGCATCAGCCGGCGATAAACTGGCTGTTTGAGCGCCGGCAGGCAGCTTGCGCAGGTGTCGGTGAACTTCACGATGAGACTCATCATCTCGCGGTAGGGCTCCAGCCTATTGGGGTCGCCACGGCGGAAGGCATCGAGGATGTCGTCCATCTGGCGCTCGCCCATCTTCGTGCGCAGGATCTCATCGGCATCCTCGATGGTCCGCTGGTAGCCATCCCAGTCGGTGGCAGAGGCGTTCTGGTGGGTCTCAAAGAAGAAGGTGTATTCATCATAGAGATGGTCGATGAAGTGGCGGGCCTGCTCA
The DNA here is from genome assembly GCF_019973375.1 of Prevotella lacticifex. GTDB lineage: Bacteria > Bacteroidota > Bacteroidia > Bacteroidales > Bacteroidaceae > Prevotella > Prevotella lacticifex. The sequence goes on from NZ_BPTV01000001.1 coordinate 1,966,112, forward strand.
GTGGCTCCCCAGTTCTCACTGCGCAGGAGGTTGAGCGTCATGGCTAATGTCTTGTGGTACTGGGTGCGCAGCTCCCCTTCCAGGGCATCGACGCGCTGCTTGCTCGCCGGTGCGAGGTTGTCGTTGCTCACTACGCCGAAGCCGGTAGGGGTGAGCACGAGGTCGAGCTGTCGCAGCACACTGAGGAAAGCCGACAGGCACACGAGCTGCTTGTACCAGTTGACGAGTGTCGAACCCTCGCCAAGCTCTTCCATGCGCTGCATGCCGGCCACACCGAGCAGGGCATCGTTACTGAAAGACAGCTGACGGGCGATGGCGGGCTTCACGCTCTCATACACGCTGTCGTTGGCAGCTGCACCCACGGGCAGCGCCTGTTCAAAATCAGTCTTGGTTATTGTTATCTCCATTGTCGTTTGAGTTTGAGTTTCCACTTACTTTCTTGGCATCCTTGTTTTCGTCAAGGGTGGTGAGCATGAGCATCGGCACATCAACGGTACACCGCTCTGACCAACCGTTGAAATGCAGGATGACGTGGTAAGGCTTGGTCATCACGTCGTGATAAGGTTTCTCCAAAGCTTGTTTGAGGGTGAAGAGCTCACGCTTATCAGAGCCTGAGTTGTTCATCTGGCTCTTGCCGGGCGTGGCTCCCACGAGGTTGGGGTGCACGCCGTAGGCAAAGCAGAGGGCGTTGGCGGCCTCCTGCATGTCGTCGCTCCAGTTGCCGCCCTCTTTCTTCGAGGGGTCGTTGAGGTTGACGATGCGCACCATGCGGTTCTCCTTGCCGTTGGGGTCGATGTAGTAGCCGGTGATGAGGGCCTTGCCGGCATTCTGCACGCCGCACACGAAATCGACGATGTTTTGCCGCTCCTGCTTCTTGCGCTCCTCACGCTTGACCGGGTCATCGATGTTCTCGTTGTCACATACGTTGTCCCAGTATTCCTCGTGTACCTCAATCTGTACACGCGGCGCACTGGTGTTCTTAATCATGAACCGCTTGCCGATGCCTATCAGACGGTAGATGTCATACCACGAGTCGCGGAAGATGCTCGAATAGTAGGGCACGGGATAGTATTGGTATCCGGGGGTGGCCATACGCGAGAGGATGGCGAACTTGCGGTCCTTGGTGGGCTTGTTATGGATAAGTCCAGTGGCGGGGTCGGGACGCTTGCCCATGCGCACTTCAAGGTCGCCGAGGGGGTCCCAGTAGTCGAGCAGTGGGATGGCCTCGATGCGCTTCTCGTTGAAGTGGCCGACGCGGAAGTCGCCGAAGAAGACGTGCTCTATCTTTCCCGACACGGTGGAGGGGGCGTACTCAAAACGGCAGTAGCATGCCTCCTTGTGTCGCACCTGGGCTATCTGCGAGCCGTCTCGAGTGAGGATGATGCAGGTCACGGAGAAGTTGTACATCTGCATGTCGGTGCACTGCTCGGCAAAGCACTCCTGCAGGGAGTTCCTCAGGCAGAAGTCGCGGATGTCGGGGTCATCGACATCCTTCTTCTCTTTCCTGTCGACGAAGCGCAGCCCCTGGCCGTAGCAGCAGATGGTGTTGAACTGCTGGCACTGGGAGGTGATCATGTTGTCGAGGACATACTTGCGGATGGTATCGGGGAGCATGTCGTCGATGCCGAAGGGCACATACTGGTAGCCCTTGCCGCCGATGAAAAGGGGCTTGACGTTCACCAGCCCGTCGTCCTCATCGAAGACATCACTGCTGTCCGAGCCATACTCAGAGGCCACGGAGTTATAGGCCGACGCACGGGTCACGCCCTGGGGCATGATGCGGAAGTGCTGCACGTCTCCGCTCTGCCCGGTCTGTACGAGTTCCAAGTCTTTATTGTTCATAGATATACTTTCATTCCGTTTACTTCATAGATGAATATTTCTGGCAGCAACCGCAGCTGGTGGCTCATGGGGTTGACGATGCGCATGTAGCCGCCTTTCCAGTATTGATGATGGACGAGCCATCCGCGGTACTCTACCCGGTGCCCGTCGCTGCGGAAGGCCTTGATGTTCACCGTCTGCCTGCGCTGATAGGCGAGGTCGATGTATCTCTGCATCTCGCTGAAATGGATGCTTCTCTGTTTCTTCTGTTCAGCCATTGGTAACTCCTAACTCCTAACTAATTAAACGTGTAGTCGAATGTGTTGTCGAAGATTCGTCCCTCACGCTCCAGCTCCACTACGTTGTGGTTGCGCTGGGCATACTCGTAGCTGAAGGTGAAGCGCGGTATCTCATCGAGGGCATTGGTCTGCTCGGTCTTGCTGTCGTCGATGACGATTTCCTTACCGATATTGGGCGTGCCGTTCTTGAACTTCACCAGGCGCACGTAGGGCGACCGCATAAGCTCGCCGAACCAGTCGGCCATGTCCTCGTTCATCGGGCCGGTGTCGGCCTTGAAGGTACGTGTCTCCTGGATGCGGTAGTTCTTCTTCAGGCCGCCGATATAGGCGGAGTCGCGCTTGAAGGTGGGGGCTTTGGTGGCCACGCCGGTGCAATAGAACAGCTCATCGCAGCCAAAGGAGTTGGTAAAAATGAGTATCGGAGCGCAGTCGGGCTCGGTGGGGTCTATCTCGTATTCCTGACGGCGGGCCCCGGCGGTGACGACATAGCCCGTGAGGGTGTAGCCGACTTTTGTAAACCTGGAGGGTGACACGTCGATGGTGGTGTAGCTGCCATTGCCGCCGACGGCCACGGGGGTGAACTGTGCCGTGCTGCCGTCGCTGTAGTAAGCGGTGCACGAGGGGGTGTCGGTACCGATGAAATGGAGGTATTCGAGCCGTCCAAGTCCGGTGGTCTTCGTGCCGAGCAGCAGAGAAAGGAAGTGGTTGGCGGTGAAGTCCTCACACGTCGTGGGGATGTCGCTCTCGCAATATACCATGGTAAAGGCCATCTCCGTCGAGGTGGACGGTGTGCTGTCCTTATATTCCTCGCTCATCGTGACCTTGACATACAGCACGAGGCTCTGGCGGGCGTAGGGGGTGAGCAACTCGCCGAGGTCGCTCATGGTGATGGCACCATCGACGGGATAGAGGTGCTCGGAGTATATCTCGGACCATGTGGCGTTATCAGGGCTTACCTGAAGCTTCACGCCCATGCGGTAGCCGCCGATGGTGACCCCGATGTCGGGGATGCCCATCGAGAAATACTTGCCGCTGAGACCTTGCTTGATTGTGATTGCCATAGTCGTTTCTTTTCGGCAAAGATAGAAAATAACTGCCGGCTTGAAAAATACACATACAGGCACAGAAAAAGGGGCACCGGCCTCACGGTCAGCACCCCTCATCATGTATATGTAAAAAAAATGTCTCCTAAAGTTGGAAGTCAATGTCGCGCCAGATGGCCCATTTCACCGTGCCGTCCTCCACAGTTGTGGTGCCGAACTCGTGCATGAACATATAGTTGGCGATGACACGTATGTCCATATAGTACATCGGCTGCAGGTCTTCGGCAATCTCCTCCGACGACTTCGGGTCGAAGACGAGCTCCGTGCCCGTCACACCCTTGCCGGGCAGGTTGTCGCGTGTCTTCATATATTCATCGAGCAGCTTGCACTGCATCTTCTCTTCCTCGGTGCGGTCGTTCTCCTTCAGCCAGTCGAGGAACTGCTTCAAGTCCTTGTTCATTGTTGTGCCCTCCTGATTTTCTTTAAGTCCTCTTTCATGTCCGACAGGCTGATCATCCAGTCGGTGAGCGTCTTGCGCTCTTCGTCGTTCTCGCTGTCGCCGAGCTCCATGAGCAGGCGGTCCTTCACGTCGTCAATCAGTTCGATGCGGTTCTGCAGGGTGTCGGTGTCGCAGAAGTCGCCAAGCAGGGCCACGGCCTTGCTGTCCAGTAACAACTTACTCATAGCGAACCTCCTTTCGCGGCCAGTAAATCGTAGAAGCTTACACTGGCATCTATTCTAATCAAGTAAATACTGCAGATAGGACGACCACCTTTGCCGTCGTATGAATACACCTCAAACCCCATGCATCTGTGGCCGTTCAAGTCGCACCATTCATCATGGAAGTCAATTTGAATAGAGCCCTTGCCACGGCTTTCGGCATTGATGGACTCAGCAAGCTCTCTCAGATAGACTTTCATCATGGCCAATTTGGAGATGTTCATCTTAGAGCCATCAAAAGCACTTACTTGCTCCTTGAACATTCGGGCAGGTTTGGTGCTGAAGCTATACTCGCGGATGACGATGACAAACTCTTTTCCATCGCTTGTCTCTACCAATAGCTTATATTTAGCTTTCATGCCTGGCCTCCTTTCTCGCCTTTGTTCAACCTGTACACAATCCATCCGCTCACGCCCATGGCAGTGATGCTCACCAGTGGATTCTGCTCCACGCACACTGCCGCCACGACCATGGTCAGCGGGAATACTACGCCGATGCGGATGGCAGCTCTCCGAGTCACCTCAAACTCCGCGATACGGCTGTAGAACGCGCTTTTGGCGTCCAGCCAAAGATTAACACTGCGGTACAGTCCTCTCACCTTGTCTGCAAGGCTCACACGCGCCCGTACCTGTTGCGCGGTGAAGTTGATGGTTGCTTGCTGCATAATGCATCGTCTTATAACCTTTCCCGGATAGCCGGGCCTTTGTTTGGCAGAATGGAAAAGCGGCTGCCGATTCCGCTGGTTATAAGACGATGACTTCACCCGAAGGGCTTATCAAAATCTACGGAATGGCAACCGCCAATATTTTTATTTGCGAGTAGTTACTCGCGTTTTGCCGGGCATAAAAAAAGCCCGACCGTGATGTCCGAGCAATGACCGCTGCTCTCCGGGATGGACTACCATCGTCTTATAACCGGTGGCAAAGATAAGGAGAAAAAGCGGAACGGCAAAGAAAAAGGCGGAGAAAATGAGAGTTCTCCGCCAAATTTAACATTTCAAGCCTTATTCCTCAGGCTTGATGGTTAAGCCTTCTGTCTTTTCACTGTCTTTAGATATTCTCTTTTCCATTACGTAGTTGACAACATTCTGTTTACCTACCATGGTGATGTAGTAAGTATTCACAAGTTTCCATCCACGTTTCGCCATATAGTCAAGCACCTCCATCATAGAGTTGAACTTGATTTTCTTTCCGTCCTCACCGTAAAGGGAGTTCTCATTTTTGGAACTATAGCCCATGTCAAGAATGACTTTGAGCTTGCCAAATCCGAAAGAGTTGTAACCTACAACGGTGCAATAGACGTTGTACTTCCCGTCCTCAGTTTTGGTAACGGTCTGGGCATTGATGCCCAGTGAAAGCATTGCGAGCAGCAATGCCAAAAATAATTTTTTTGCCATATTTTTGTTTTATTGATTAAGTAGATACAAAAGTAATATAAATAGCGGAACGGCAAAGGAAAATGGTGGAGAAAATGAGTTTCACCACCATTTTTAACATTTGGAAGTGGTGGTGAAGTTGCGGGAATGAAAATAAAAGGCTATCTTTGCGGCATGGAATTAGAAAAATTGAAACGACGTATCGTCACATTGGAGAATGTAGTTCTCATCCAAGGCATAGCCTTGCTGGTTATCGCCATCAGACTTATTTTCCTCAGCTTATAAGTTCGATAATCCAACTTATAAGTGCTCCAATAATGGCCAACAGACTGCTAATGATTGAGAGAAACGTCTTCATGTTAACGGTCCTCTCCATGAATTTTTCTTTCGAAGCATAATTTACCACGCCTTTCTTCGCCGCCTTATCGCCTTCCTTCGTCAATCTTAGTATCTCATCATCCACAATGATGAATTTCCAGTTGTCCACGAGGTCGTGCAGCACGAACTCCGGCTCGGCGGCATAGTCGTAGGTGTCGTGAAGGTACATCAGAATGTCGTCTCTACTGATCCAACCTCCATTATCACTCATCTTTGAGAGTATGAAATCGGCATACTCCGCGTTCTTTCCTGTCAGTTGCATAAAAAATCTGATTTGAGTTTGAAAAAGCCTCCCACGCATCACGCGCAGGAGGCTCCAAAAGTTCTTTTACATGTAATTGCCTACTTCTTCATCAAGCATTCAATAATTGTTGCGCCGCCAGCCCGGCGGCGGCTTTTGTTCAAAACGGCTATACAGTGGCCGGGGCTGGAATGCTTTCAGCAGCACGACGGATGCGGTCACTGAGGTCGAGGAGTGCGCCTTTTAGCTGTCCGGCTTCATCCTCAGTAAAGCCTCCCTTGCCGCCATTGCCGTCGATGCCATACATCTTATGCTGGAACCATGGCACCGACTTATCAAAGTATGTGCGTGCTATCTCCCTCCATGAAACCGCAAGGTAGATGTCACTCATCCGAGCCTTCATGTCGGTAATCTTGTTTGCTTGCTTTACTTGTACTTCCATATTTATTTCTTTTTTAAGGCTCTCCCCGTAAGGAGAGCCGTTGTTTGTTAATCGTCTTTTGGCATATCCGTTATTCTATCGAAGAGGTCTTGCGCATACTCCAGTAATTGTGGATAGCCGTTAGGGTAACTGTTGCAATAGTTTCTGATTGACTCAATCAGCTCTTTCTCCTCAAAGGAGAGTTCCATCTTGAATTTCTGTTTTTTCCTCATTGTTACTGTATTTCTTTTGAACACTGCAAAGATACTATCTTTTTAGATACTGTGCAAATATAATACTATTTATTTTGATAGTAAACGAAAGATTTAACATTTCCCTAATGACAACGGCCGGCATCCTCCCGGATACCAGCCGTTTTGTTACATGTTTAATCAATATCTATCATATGAAATTCACTTTGCTGCAAAAGAAACAGGGGCGGCGGTAAATAAGTGCGCTGCGCACCGCCCCTAAAGCCAAGTACCTCTGAAGCATGTATTGTAAGTCCTTGGACTTATGCTGCAAAGGTAAGCAAAATTCTATAATTTTCCAACGTTGGAAGGAAAATAATTACAGGTTTCCCAACGACATGGCAGCATTGTTGTTGCCACCGTTGTGTTTGGCCAGTGCTGTGGTGTCGCCGAACATGGCAGCGAGGGCATCTGAGATAAGGCCTTGGTAGGCATCGCCGTAGAACTGAGCTTCGAAGTCATTCAGGCGGTGGATGCTATAGAGGTATTTCCTCATGAACCAGTCGCGTCGCTGGCGGTGTCCTTGCCCCTTTTTGTAGTTGCCGTGTCGCATGAACTGCAGTCCGTTCTCATCATCCTTGCCGCTGTTTCCTCGACGGTAGCCATTGCCGGTACCGGCGGCCACATAGATACCATACTCGCGAAAGCGGTGCTCGATGGTGGTGGGTGTGCCTGGATGGATTACACCGGCAAGGGTGTCGTGAAGACGGCCCGTGTCATAGACGGGCGGTGAGAACTTCATCATCTTCTCCTGCCAGAACTTCACCATGAAGTCGGTCCACCGCTGCTCGTACTGCTCGCGGTCCTGATCCGTGAGGCTACCCCTCAGTCCATTGTCTGCTGTCATAAGTCAGGTCGATTGGTTCGTCGTTCTCTACCATGAAGTAGAGTCCAGTAACGCCAGACATGAGGTATTCCGGGAACTCGTTGCTGTAGATGCGCTCCACCTGCATGTATTCCAGCGCGTCATCGTAGGTCATTTCCTCGCGGTCGTGGATGAGCCGGGAATGCATTTGCCGGAAGATGGTGCGGCAGAGGTTCAGCTGCTGCTCACGCTCGGCCATGTCGTCGATGCGGTAGGGGGCGACGATGAAGACGGTATAGACGCTCTTGCGGAAATAGCCCACTCCGTTGGAGTAGGTATTCTGCGAGGTAGTGTCGTCAACGAGGATATACTTGGCTGTCTTACGAAAGTCGCTCATCATGTCCTGCATGCCGCCGAGACCGGAGCAGCGCCCCACTTTGAAGCCCTGCTCCGTGGCCAGCCTGTTCTGCCTTGCCATCGTCTCGAAATAGTCGAAGGCATTGAATATCGTTTCCTGAGCCATATCACTCTACCTTGATATACTGGTTGAATCTGATGGTGGCATGGGGGTTGAAGTTCACAACTTTCACCTTGTACCCTTTCGTTCCCCATCGCCACCACAGAAACTTGTGCTTATATTCCCTATAGACCAGGGTTAAAACAGAGTCGCTGACCGTGTAGACGAGCGTCGTGTCGGGCGGCTTCATGCTCAGCGTGAAGTGTGCCCATCGGTCTGCATACTCATAGCGGCTGCAGGTCTTCGCCTCCAGTCTTACGGTGTCATGGATGGCGGTGCCGCTCAGCTGCTGCGCCTCTATCTGTCCGAGCTTCAGCCGGAGTTCCTTGATGAGCTGCTTGTCCGCCAGCTCGTTCTTATATGTGCTGCGTTCCATAGGGATGGCCGCAAAGGTGGCCACGGGTACTGTGTCGCGAATCGTATCGCGTTGGATAAGCGGTTCTGTCTGAGCATGGGCGAGCTGCGTCCTCAGCGCTTCCACCTTCTGCTTGTTTCTGTGCAAGTCATTCCATGCAAGGATAACGCCGACGGCGGCCAGGATGACTGCAAGGAGCGACAAGAGCGTGTTCTTATAGTTTTTCATATTCCTCCTCCGCATTAAAGCATGGGCAGGCCTTCACCCACTCAGCAGTTTCTATCTTTCCGTCGTGGTTCAAGTCGGGCGAGAGGTCTCGGTGGCCGCAGATACGGGCTCCGGGGTACTGCTTCTTGAGCTTCCGCAGCAGATCGGTGAGGGCTCTGCGCTGGGCCGGCGTGCGCGTGTCCTTAGCGGTCTTGCCGTCCTTGGCCACACCGCCGACATACACCACACCGATGCTGTTGGCGTTGTGACCATACACATGAGCGCCCACCTCGTTAACGGGACGGCCCTCATGGACGCTGCCGTCACGATACACCACGTAGTGGTAGCCTATCTTCTTCCAGCCGCGGGCCCGGTGCATCCTGTCAATGTCGGCCACGGTCACGTCACGCCCCTCGGGTGTGGCGGTGCAGTGTACTACAATCAGATTAATTTTTCTCATTGCTATGTTTGTTAAGTTCTTTATCCACATACTGCTTCACATCGTTCTTAACCTGTCCCATCTTTGTATTGATGGCGAGCGAGATGCCGAAGATGCTGGCAGCATAGACGAGTGCCTGGGCGATGTACCATAGCACGGAGTCCTCAATCTTGTAATGGTTCAGGAAGAAGCATATAAAGGCGAGGACGACGGCGGAGACAATCATTATCACTGCCGTGGTGTACTGTATCTTTTCTTTCGTGTCCGGTGTCATAACTGCTGTTTATTTTGATTACACGGCAAAGATATATAATATGGTACGGGCATAAAAATACGGCACCACAGCCACCGTCTGGGCCATGATGCCGTACTGAATATAGATGGAATGGAAAAGCTACCCCTTGATGCCCAGCCATTGGCGGGCCTTGTCTGCCGCAGCGTCGGCGAAGGTGCAGTACTCCTTCCACTTCTCTGCATACTCCTCCGGGGAGGTCTGGTAGTGGCGCTGCAGTGCGAGTTCCTCGCTTAGCTCATACTTCGTGCGCATGATGGCGTTGGCCACGTCATGCAGGTTGGTGATGTCCGGGCACTCGCGAATATAGCCGCCGTCGTTCTCCTCGCCCTCGTACTGATAGGCCTTGAACGGTGCAGGTGCGTTCTCGGCTCCTTCCTGTTTCTCTGGCTGATAGTTCTCGATGACCGTCTCATTTGGATAGAGCATCACTCTACCCTCATCGTACTTCATAATTGTGCGCTGCTCTCTGTAAACAGCCTTGTGTAGTTCACTCATAGCTCTTGTATTTATGTAAATTTAAAGAATGTCTGTCCGTTCTTACCCTGAAACTGCTGTACCACGGTAGGACTCGGCAAATCCTCTTTCGAGAAGTCATTCAACGCCTGGTCGATGAGAATCTTCGAGCCGGTGTAGCTGTAATATTCCGCATCGACGAGCGTAGGATTGCCCTGCGCGTCGCGCAGCTTCTCAAACTCATAGTGTTCATAGACTTCACCGCTCTCGCTGGTCCGCTCCTCGGTCTTGATAATCTTCTTGAAGCGGATGGCAAGCACCTTGCCCGGCTGCTGTTGCAGCACATCCCGAATCTGACCGTTGGAATCTTGTACCTTCACTGATACCTGCGTCTTCTCAATCTTCGAGTCTTCGATGAGATAGTCAACGAGATAGATTTTCTTATTCCACGTATGTGGTTCACCCCCCCCCGTTAACATTTAATAACATTTTGCAGATTGATGAGAATTTTACTTTCTGCGTTGACACCATCCCCTGAAAAGGAGCCTTGATGCGACGTCGTTTGATAATCTTTCCTAAGCTATTTTCCATTCCTATACTTTTGAATAAATGAATACAGTCAGCATGTTTTGCATAGCCGAAACGTGATGCTTGCGCCACGCGCACCTCCTCTTCCGACTTACCCTGTTTGAAAAGTCTGGCCACATGCCGGCAGAGGTCTTGTTTATTGCGCTTGCCCAGCATTACGCGGTCGTGATAGAAAACATACCCCACAATACGGATACCCGTCCATGTAGGCCGGACATTGTAGTCCCTGTTGACAATGACGTGATAGTCCCTTGCCAGGATCATGATGGCAAGAACCTTCACAATGCCGAGCACTGCCTTGTCAGCGTGCCTGATAATGATGTTGTCAACGAATCGGGAATAATGCGGCAGACCGTCCTCGACGTACCTCCTGAATTTCTCAGCAAGAAAGGCAGGTCCCTTGCACAGGTCGGCATAATCATCTGGCGTGGATGCCGTCACAATCCTTGCCTCGATGTACTTTCTCGTCCAAAGAGCCAGTTTGTCAGGATCCCTGCCAATATCAAAGAACCGCATGACAAGCCTGTCGAAGTCGGCAAGGTAGAGTTGTCCGAAAATCTGGCTTACCTTGATGCCCAGCGGTGCGCCGTGCATGTAACTATCAACAATCTTATAGAGAACTCTCTGTAGCCTTCCCGGTTTCACCTTGCGTGAAATCTGCCTTTTGAGGATAGCATGGTCCATAAGCGGGAAGTAATGGTGAGCGTCCATCGACAGATAATACATGCATTCTTGCTGCGTATTAGCAAAAAGTTCGTTGCGTATAGAGCGAAGCAAGGCTTTCTGTCCCATATTAGGGCGGACGGCCGGTACCTGCCAGGCGATGTAGTCATACAGGCTTGTTTCGTAGGGCCGCACGGCGGCAGCTTCAAGCACATGGTCTTCGATGGGCGCCTTAGCAAGTTTGCGTGGCTTTCGCTCGAAGACCCTTTTCTCTATATACGGGGACGGTTGCCACGACTCATCATCCAACTCGTGCAGGACACGGTTAAGATTCTCTTCAAGGCATTTTTCATACCGCTTGATATTCTTGCGGTGGTTCTTACCATCGGAGAAACTTTCCCATGCGCCGCGGACATTCGCAGGCGTAGCATCCGTTCCCAAGTCATGGATACGTCTCATGATGGGTTCTTTGGATTGAATTGTAAGTTTGTCGGGATCTTGTGTCGGGGTCTATCGGTGCAGGACGCACCTTGTGTTTGCTGTGCAGTCTGCAATACCTGCACGACGGGTATGACGCTCACGCTATAGGCTACGAGTCTCGCCGCCATCTTTCTATGTGTTTTCCCAATGGGGAAGGCTCATTCCTCGTCTCGAAGTTATAAGTATCGTTGAGGGCAGCCCCGTTGTTCACCCTGGCATTCCCGGGACCATTGTTGCCATTGAGACACCCAACGCCCGCATTGCCGCCATTGTTCGCAGTGCCGAGAGCAAAAAGGCCGCGAAGGCCGGAGCTGAGGAAATCCGCCTGCAAGTGGAATTTCCGACTTGCGTTTGCAAAATTACAACTTTTCCGTGAAACAGCATGTCAAAGAACGATTTTATTTTATCTGTTGTTGCAAATATTATAGTTAACGAAAAGCAAAGATACCCCTTGCGGCTTCGCCGCCACTCGTTCCTCGTGGCGGAGCCGTGCCCTTTGGGGGCACGGCTGGTGTGCTTTGTTTCCTTTCGTCCGCAGCTGTCCGCTGTGGTCCGCTTACGCTTGCCAGAAAGGCTCCGTGTCCCAGTCCTCAGCTGCTTCGCAGAGGGCAGCCCCGCTGTCCACCCAGGCATGCCCGGGACCACTGTAGCCAGCGAGACACCCAACGCCCGCAACGCCGCCACCGTCCGCAGGGCCGAGAGCAAAAAGGCCGCGAAGGCCGGAGGTAAGGCCATTATGATAGAATCCGTCAGCGAAGAAAGTCGATTCACTTCCGCCGAACAGCGTCGGGAACATCAGCAGCTTAGCCTGACTCATCCGTTTCCCGAAATACCAGCCTTCATCCATTGCCGGTATTGTTCCTATCTGACGCATGCCCGACGTGGTATCGGTAACGACAGGTGTCTTATCCCAAATGCGTTGAGCGAAGACGTTGATAGTTTTGTCGGCGTTGTATGTGATGTTGCAGCCGTGCAACATTACCCAGAGGTAATGATAGAAGTTCTTTAGTCCGTAGAAGCACGGGATATTCTTAATAGTGAGTTTCACCGTGCTGCCATCCTTGACATCGTAGCTGAATACGCCTGTGGCATCGCCCTTATCGGCAAGAGCATCGATGTCAAGCGTAGCATATTGATTGCCGAACGATGTATTCACATTATCGATACCCATTCCAAGACCGCCCTGACGCAGTCCGTCTTTTGTCAGTGTGGCATTATATGGAGCCTGGATGTTACGGTTATGGAAGATGATACGGCAGAGCATGCCGATGACATAGATAACCGGGAACATCGACGCTCCCCACCTGTCTCCATTCTTCTCAGCGTATTTCTGCAAGTTGTTCTCTGGTACATTGACGACTGGTTTGCCAAGCAGCGTATTCCAAGCAGCATCGTTATCAGCCACATTGTTGCCGCCACGGTACTGCGCCGTCCGATTGCAGTAACTTACGAGGATGTTGTTCGTGCGGTCGAGGGCGGACGCTCCGGAACAGGCGATACTAAAGACAGGTATCTTATAGTTCCATCGTCCTGACATTGGAGCCATAGATACCGCCTCGTAGTCAAACACATCATCTTCCCACTGTGCATAATAGAACGGGATGCCCGTTCCCCACTGGTAGTGCCCCATAGAGCCATCGAGTTTAGCCGCGCCACCGTTGTCGAACTTGAAGTGCGTATCGGAGGCGAGCTTACGCCGCGAGTGGTCGTTCTGTACCAGATAGCCGCCAAGGCCTAAGATGCTTGGCAGCTGCGCCAGCATCTGCAGATCACCTATCGGCTCACCCTCCGTCGATGAGCTGTCCTTGCGCCATCGGCAGCCACAATAGGGTATCTTACTCTGTACTGCTGAGATGGGCACCCTGCCCACCTTGTTGGCCACAGGATCGTAGCCGAACATTCGGATATTCGCGTTGATGTCGGCGAAATCCTCGATTTCATTAATTTTCGTTCCGTCCATAATTAATATTACTTTTATTCACCTGTAAATAAGCCCTCTATTGCATACCATGAGCCACCAATACTCTTGAACTTCACCAAGTCGTTCATTTGTATCTTGACAGATGTACCTATGAAGTCTGTAAAATTTATCCATTTCTCCTCGACAGTCGTTACCATCTTCGTGTCATTCAAACTCGAAGCTCCGCACAACAATGCATTCCTCACATTCTGTTTGACATAAAAATGATCTGTTGCCTCTGCGCAAAGAACATACACGTTGTGTGCTTCAACTGACATTCGTGTGTCTGCAATCATGTGCTTGCAGAAAATGGTGATTTCCAGACCATCGTAATCTGAGGCTTTTGGTAACTTAAAGAAATTGCCATGGATGCTGCCAGGCTCGTCCACGAAGAACGTGGTAGCAGGTTCTTTCTTGGGATCAATGACATACGTTGTCATTGTCGAGGTGAAGACAACAGTCTTAGTCCTCCCATACAACAAATTAGCCGAGACTGTACCACTGACATCAACGTCATGAAACTTGCCGCCAATGGCTTCCATACCAACAGCTCTCATTTTGCCGGTAAGGAAATTCAGATAAAGGTTAGGGTTAAAGTCCCCGTCCCCATCAGGATTTCCGTCATAAGCTTCATAACTGGCTGTTTTCCCGACTGAATCAACACCCTGCTGAGACATCATAAGATGATCGGCGAAGACAGCATCACCGATTTTCCCGAATTTAACCATCAAAAGTTCCGCCAGCAGCAAAGGCACTTTCTGTTGTTGCTTCCATGCTGTATTGCTGCTCGACGGTTCATTGTTAAGCAATGTACCCTCCTTGGCAGGATAATAGTAGAACTGATCGCTGCCGTGGCTCACAAGCGGCACGACCTGGGCTGTTCTGACATACGACACACCAGATTGCCACTCTCCTGCATAGTACATCATCGGACCGACTCCGCCTGTCTGACCAGGCTTGCCTTGCTCTCCAGTCAGCCGCATATATGTCGGCTGACCGTCCTTTGTCGTCGTGTCGCTGTATTTCTGCACTTGCATCCACAGATAAGGGAACGATGACGTGGTCGCCATTGGCGCGTCGGCCCAGCTGCTGCGTCCTAACGGGGTAGGAGCTGCCAGTGGTGAGGATGTTGTCAAGGCCGAGGAGATGTTGAAACGGTAGTCCGTCCATGCACCTCCGTTGCCCTTCTCACCCACGATCCGCACTGCTACGCCCCAGGTCTTTCCGCCGTCTTCACTTGTGCGCATCCAGATATCGCCGGTGGCGAATGGCGAATGCCAGTTCGTCTTGCCGTCAACGGAGTATTGTGCCGTCACGGTCTTGCCATCCTCACCTGTCAGGCGGACGTAGGAATATTCATGGCCATATAATATTGCCGTCCCTGTCGGCAGGTTCTTACGCTCCATCCGCATCCAGAGATAAGGGTAGTCCGTATTAGGCACCTGAGGAGCATCCGTCCAAGTTGTAGACTTCAGATTGCCAGGAACGGTGTATGCGTCTTTCGTCGTCTTATCCTTGCTCAGATTAAAGGTATAGTCGGTATATTCACCGTCTGTACCTTTCTCACCTACAATGCGGAACCAACTGCCATATGCAGCGTCGGTGCTTGATTTTGTGCGCATCCACTCATCGCCATCATTGTAGCTATCATGGATATTCGACTCATCTGGTTTCGTCGAGGTTCCTCCGATAAAGATAATTTCTCTACTGGGACAGTACTGTGCCAGCACACTTGTACCATTCACGCCGTTTACGACGGGCGAGATGGTACAGACAGCGAGCACGTCTTCGTCTATTAGTTCAATAATAACGGCTTTGGTACTACCCTTTGGCATAACTATGGTGGCTGGATTGTCATTTATATACTTACCTTCCGTTGCATTGCCAAAGCACAGATGACCATCAAACGTACACATTTCCCGCTCACTGCCGACAGTCATGTATGCCGTGAGAGTAACACTCACGTCACTGTCAGTAACATTCGGGTTGGTATTGGAGCAGACTATGGAATATACCACCGCGTCGTTGCCTGGTTTACCATCCTTAGGAGCGGGATAGAGCTTATCTAATGCTGTAACTCCAATCATAGTTATCTCTTAGCATGAATGCGTACGGCGACACCTTTGTGCTTATCGATGTTGTCGTAAGTAAGCGTTTTCTCCGTCAAGTCAGTAATTTCGTTACCGTCGTTATCCGTGAACGTAAAGTCGAACGTCCACCCCTCGGAGAGTTTGCCGGTTGCCCGTTCATAAACCTTGGGGTTGTACGTAACCGTCTGTCCTACATTCACACTCTGCGAGGGGATGCTGCGTCCGATGTCGATATAGAACGGATCGTGGATATCCGTAGCCTCTGCAGTACCGATATAGGTCTGGTTGTTGTAGTTTGCCAAACAGCGGAACAGCTCCGAGCCTTCAACACCGGCATTATACAGCTTCAAGACATTTCCGTTCACCTCCTGAATGCTGGCGATGGTAGTCATATTCTTCCATGTTCCATTCTCATTGCGCTGCCATTGATATTGTGCGCCATCCACATTCAATCCGCTGCGCTGCAGGTTGGCAGTGTACTGGATCCAGTCGTTGTCGTTTGACAGCACGTTGTCGCCGCTGCCATCCGCTCCCGTACAGGTGACGAGTACCTTGAAGCTGTCGCCAGCTGATGCCTGAATGGGAATGAGCTGGTCGCACACGAAGTTTAGTCCGTTGTATGAGCTCTTGTAGTAGATGTGCTTATCGCTCTTATACTTATCTGTAAGATTACCCTTTATCTTCAATGCCGGGAATGTTTTACCATTGGAATCTACAGTGGTCAACTCGAAATAATTTTTCCAGATATCCTTCACCTTACCATTCTGGAGGATGCCACCCTCCTCAGTGATGTTGCCGATATACCACTGTTGGCCAGCCGTCTCCGGCACAATGATGTCGCCGCGCTTCGTGCTGTACGGACGCGGATACATCAAAGCAGGATGTTTCGTGAAGTCGGTGCCCACCACCTTACCCGTAGAGGGATTGTAATACTGCTCCAGTCCGACATTGGTCTCACCGTTGACCCACACGATACCCATACCAGGGGTGAGGGTATCACCATCATCGAAGGTATAGAGATTGTCAATTGCTGATATTGAGTTCATAATCGTATTGTTTACTTGTTCGTAATCTCTTTGATAGTTTTCTGTGCTTCCCACGCACTTACATACCGTGCACCCAGCTGTTTGGCTTCCTCTATGCCGAACACCTCCAAATCAGAGGTGTTCACCACATAGCCATGCTGCTCATCACCGGTACGGAAATCAGTTAGGCCGAGCTGCCTTGCAAGATCGGCCGGAATAATGTAGTAATCCATATCTATTCGTTTTATTCTGTTTCTACCTCTGATGTCGGGAACCTGCCTACGAGAGGCTTGCCATCGGTGTCTGCGAGGAAACTGCCGTCTGGCAGTATGATAGGACGGTAGGCACTCAGCTCACGGCATACGCCGCCAATCTGGTGCTCGCCGGATAGCTGCTCGCGCTGTATCGTGAACTCGGTGCCGTTGCCCAGGCATTTCCACTCACTCGTTGCATTCTCACGATAGAAGAGTTGGATATCGAAGTACCGTTGTGGGTTCGAGATGTCCCCTTGCCGGTTCGTTACCTTTGCCACGGCCTTCGTCTGCCGTGTGGTGGATTTAAGAAACTTGGCATAGGCGAATTCATACGTATCATCCCACTGCCCATACCAGCGGCGGAGCAGCGTCGATGCCCCCAGCTGCTGTGCCGGGTCGCTCTTTGGCCAAGCCGTGACGCGCAGCAAAGTATGCTGAATGAAGTCCACATCTACGGTGATCTGAGAAGCGTCCTTACCGGTGACATACCACAGATCTGATGTTTCGTCGATGTCTCTCCAGCTCTTATTGGTAGTCTCGAATGTCTGCCATTTATACCCGGCATGATCCTTATCGAGAGGCACACCGCCGTTCATCAGCGCAGCCTCGATGGGAAACTTACCGTAATTTTTAAACGGCGAGAAATTCATCTTCGACGGGAAGCGTAGTTCCAGGTTCAGGTTCGTTTCTGTCTCATCCGCCGTTATCAGGTTCTTATGCCACTCAAAGCGAGTGGTTTCCTTACGTATGGCATTATAGTATTCGCCGTAGAAGTCTATGCTCAGCATCTGAGAGGTCTCAACATTTCGTCTGACGGTCAGCGCATTGACGGTATCGACGAAGTAGTCGCCAGTCGTAGCACTCGTGCCCTTTGTCATCTGGATGACATTCTTACCGTCAATGAGTCTTACCGTCCACACGACATTTCGCATCGACGAGGCGTAGTCGCCTGTCGGGATGTTGCCTTCCGGGTCGCTGATGATGAGACTTGGCTTCATCTGGTACGGCGTAATCGTCCTGTCTGGGACGAATGTTCCCAACAGCGTGTTGTATTTCTGAATCTTGCTGCCACCAAACTCCACCATGGAGAATGCGAAGCTCAGCGCAGGGTGGATAACCCGGCCACCCGTAATTTTCATCTTCATATTTTATCCTCTTTATATCACGATTGAATAATCCTGGTCATATTTACTGCCGTCGGGGAATATCACCACGACCTTGTAACCTACCTTACTGCCAGCCTCCCACTCCGATGGCAGATCCATCTTTGAATCCACGAACAACGAAAGTTCATGAAAGTTCTCATGGCGAGCGTTCCATGCCGTGTCGCCGTCGGCATCGTCGCTGATGCGCGTCCAAATGACCGTGCACCCAGTGAGTTCCTCGGCTTTCAGCTGCATCTCAGCGTTCCAAACGGAGGCCTTTAGCGTTGTCGTCCAGTCAGTTCCGGCACGGAACCAGTTGCCCGCCGAACTGACGATGCTGATGCTCATGTTTGAGCCGCCAATGAGGCACGTCCAACTGGTGTTGCCGTATCTCGGCTCGCTGCCTGAGCACTCATCCACGGAACACTCCCAGTAGCAGCCTTTCCACCAAACGCGGTCTTTATAGTATCCCTTTGCCGTATCGTCCCATCCCTTGATGTACTTCCTCGACGCGTTCCACTGCCCGCAGTCGCGGGCTTGGTACATGGGCTTGCCGAGGTAGTCCAGTAGGATGATATTCTGCGCGATGATGGTGTGGAAGTACAGACAGGGTTGTTCCTTCGAGATGACACCTTTCTGCAGCAAGTCGTGCACGACCTGTATGTCGGGAGGCAGGCCCACAAATGCAGCATAGTTCGAGCCATGTTCCGAGTCCTCGACGATGGGTTTGTCCACGCCCTGCAGGAAGAGCCAGCGACCATCGTTAGAAGAGACAAACCACACGCTCTGCCGTGAGGTGTCAACCGTGTTGCCCCATCGGATGATGCGTGCCGTGGGCACTGGGGCGTAGTTCTTACCGCCCGGCACGTCGCTGTCACTGTAGAGGGAGCAGACGGCGGTATTCGCCGTGGTATCTACCTTATCGACTCGCAGCCAGAACGAGTAATGAGTCTTTCCCGTGTCGAGACGGTTCACCTTGCCAAGAAGTATGTCGTTGACGTGAAAGGTATGGTGGTCGGCATCATACTCTTTCCGGAAGGTCAGGGTGTACTGCCCGATATCGGTGTGCTCCACCTGCTCGATGATGCCTTTGTCGGTGAAGTAGGTGTCGCCCTCCAACACGTTTTGATGGTTGAACACCAGTTCGTTGAAGATGGCCGAGCCATCGACGCGGATTGAGCCGCAGACGATGGAACCGTCCGGGTTGAGCCTTATCTGCTTGCTCTCGCCTATGACGCAGCCCATGAGCAGCGTGAGAACTCCGGCGGCAGTGTCGGCCGTATCCTTGCGAAGGTAAGGAGCACCGGCAATATACGACAGCAGCGCAAGGAAGGCGTTGCCTATCCTCGTTGCGGTGTTGGCATACGTGTGACGCTCATCGCGTATGCCCTCGTAAAGTGTCCGCAGCTGCAGTAGCGCTTCATTCGGTGTGAGTGTGTCTGCCATTCTCTGTTCTTTTTCCGCAAAGATAGTCTATATAATGTATGGCAGAAAATACATGCTAAATGTCGGCTCAAGGACATCTGTTGGCAGTAATTACTTGTAAAAAATAAAGAAATCACCAAATCCGGCAATTTTGGGCCAATCCGAAATGCAGGATTTGACCGCTCTGCCCACTAAAACGATGTCAATACCTCGGCAAGTGGGCGTTTTTCGCGCAAAAGGGGTCCCAAGTTACCGTTTTCAGGCGGCAATTTGGGTGGTTTTGCGCGAGTTTTCCACTGTCAAAAAACGCAAACCGCCCAATATCAGCGATTTGGCGGTTTGTGTGGCGGCTCTGCCGCCGATGCCTGCCTTACCACCACCCACCGCCCTAAAACGCCTTGGCAATTGCCTCCCTTTGATATAGCGGAATATGTAAAGACCTTTCAATTCTGCAACGTCGGCAATTAACTCTTTTGTCGCTGCAAGAGGTATGGCAATTGCCATCCGCGGTATGCGCCGGACGGATGAGCATCATCGGTTCAGCGCTACCAATGAATGTCCTAACCTATCTCCACTGCCATACGGTGTGCCATTGGCCTGCCACCGGCACACTGTATGTTGGTGGGTTAGCCTGCGTGGCAACTGAACGCAAAGAGCAGCACTTGCCATAAGCGACAGCGGCACATGGGTGTGACGATGCCCAGCGCAAGGCATGTGCTGCCACTGTCCCATCCTCTCACCCCAGTGCTACTGTATGCCTGGTGCGTCGCGCAGTGAACCAGCCATGCGGTCCACGTAGCGTAAGCTGAAGGCAGACTGTAGCACTGGGGGTACGTGCCTTCTCGAAGTACACAAACAAAATCCCCGAAGCCCGGAAGCCTCAGGGATGAGTTATCCGTTGTACCAAGCATTAGGCGAGCTTGTCCAGTATCATCCTGCTGGCCTTCTCCACGTCGGTCATGAGCGAGAGCACATACTTAGGCTGCTCACGCAAGGCATTGACCCAACCTTTACAATAAGCCGCGTTGTTGTTGATGATACGCTTATCGAACCCAAGCACCTGCCCAACACGTGCCGCACCAAGCTCAGCGACCAGTTCCTCTTTAGCGTAGAGCGTATCGCCGAACTTCTTTCCTTTCTCGCGATTGAGACGGCTGGCTGTGCCAGTGGAGTGTATCATCTCGTGGAGCATGGATGAGTAGAACTCCTGTCCGTCCTTGTATATCTCTTCGGCGGAGGCCCCGCGCTTGAACTGCTCCTTACGAGGGACGATTATCATATCACGCGTCGGAGAGTAGAACGCACCGTCGGCATCATTCGTGGCCTGTATCGGGCACACCCAGGACTGTTCCTCTATCATTCTGTCAAGGGCTGCGTTGGCATACATACCCTGTGAGTCCTTAGCAATCTCACAGCCGAAGCCCTCCTTCAGGGCATTGACCTTATCAGGCTGTTTCTCCTCTAAGTTGGTCTGTGCCACATTGAAGACACTGTAGCTCTTCAGGAAAGGGAACTTCGTACACTTCTCCTGCTCATCCTTACTCATCTTATGGTAGGTGTCAAGAGAGATACGCTTGCCGGCAGGAGTGGTGATGGAATAATCCCAGAAGATGACAGGCATGGACTTAGAGCCTTTGTTGACATGGGCACCGAGGCGGTTGGCCTGCTTGAGGGTACAGTAGATAGGATGCTCCCAGTTATTCAGTGCGCAGTCCATCATCAGCCAGAAAACGTTGCAACCCTGATATCTGTTGCCCTCGATGTTAACGGGGCTTCCCCCGATAGTGCGACCGATCCAGCCCTGTTTCCAGTCGCTTGCCTGCATCTTTTCGATGCGCTCGATAATCATTGATGCGAACTTCTCCATTACGATCTCGTTGTGTTCTGTGAACTTCATAGTTGTATAATTTAAATTGTGAAACGTTCTTGTTGATTAATCCAAAGCTGTTACTGTGATATACTGAATGTCAACCATCACATCCATTGCCATGCGCTCAGCTGCTGCCGTGGCCTCTGCGCAAGAGTCAGCCGTTACCTCGAATGTGATGTAGTCTCCGTCCTCGCCGTTGACTTCTACCTGATAGAGGTTCTGAGAGAAGAGATGGCTCTTGCGGTTGCGCTTCGTGAAACCATTGGCGGTGAGGTGCTGCTGTGTGAAAGTTGATGTTGTCATGATGTTGAAATTTTTAATTGTTGGACTTTTATTAATTTTTACGTGCATAAAAGGAGCAGCAATCGGAAAGGCCTTAGATGCCAGTTTTGGCCGTAAAATTTTTCATCTTCAGACTTGGAAAGTTGGATAAGGCAAACCTGCCCCAACTTTCTGAAAAATTTTACGAGACAACCGTAGGCTTGAACTTGCAGAGGCCGGGATTGCGCTAACTTTGCAAAGGAAAAATTCAAAGTCCGACAATGCCCGGAAAATTTCATCATGACAACATGCCACAACTTTCAGCAGCACCCACCAGACAAATGGTTGAAGCGCATCCGTATGAGCTTACAAAATAATCAGAACATCAAGGCAGAAGTTTACGGCAGGACGGTTAAGAGACTACTCATCGAGAAACGGCAATCGAATAATAGAGCAGGGGCCACGGCAGCAGCTATGCGATGGCACAAACAATGATGCCATTCAAGTATATTGCGGTAACAGCTATGGACAACAAGAGTACCGATAAATGACAACTATGAGGTTCACAGAATACATACGAGTCAGTATGCGGTCGCATCCTACCTAAGACTATCAAGCCTCGTGAAGATGCTGCAGCGACAAAAACAAGAAAAAAAGGACGCTCCCATCATCAGGAACGCCCCTTACATTATATAATGGCAAAAGAAAGTGGTTGCTATTTCGAATATCCATTGGTGGACACACTGCGATACTGCATGACTGGGAACCGCTCTACCCCGATGCACAGCGTGTCAAACGCGTCGGAGCCGTCGGTACGGCTCTCCAGCTTGTCCTCTTCGGTCTCCGCAAGTTTTTCACCGCTCTTATCTTTCTGGCCATTCTTGACACCGGCCGAGGTGATGGAGATGAGCAAATCTGGATTGTTGTCCCTGTTGATGAGCACCAAGTGGCGGGCACGGCCACGGAACATGCGGTTGATAAGGTCATTCTTCAAGATGTGGTTCATCGGCTTACCGATATACTTGGACTTCACGTTCCACCCCTTGCGACGCAGTCCCGTGATGATCATGCGATAGAAGGCCTCGGAATGGGTGCCATAGCTGTTGCCCACGAAGGTGGCATCGTAGTAGAACACTACCTGATGGCGACGGTGATAGCGGTAATAGTCGTTGAAATCATCAAGCAGTTCCGGGATCTTCCGCTCGTACTTAACGAAGAAGGACTTCAGGACACGGAGCTTGCCATCCTTGCCCACCTGGCCACAGACCAGCCAGTTGATGTTCGCGTTGGCATCAAAGGCGATGATGAGCGGCAATTGAGCGTCGAGGTCGCTATCCTGACGGCAGTCGTTGGGGATGGCACCGTCATTGAGCGCTTCGAGATTAAGCACATTCTCATTAGGCGCAGTGTAGAGGTTGACATCCTCCCTCATGCCGCCGTAGAAGCCGTCTGTACTTATCTCAATGCGCTTGCACATGATGGACGTGGCGAAGGTCAGCGGCGGCAGGTCGCGCTTGGCACGGCGGATAAACTCCTCACCCAAGAGGGCGAGGTTCTGGATACTGGTGTACTCCTTATAGAGAAGGCACTTTGACCGCAGGAAGCTCAGCTTCGCGTCGATGCGATCTATTTTCTTCTGTATGGCATCCGCCTGCGAGGGCATCGCCTTCTGCTGGCGCTTGGCCCGCCACTTGGCATAGACCAGTCCCTCAATGGCTTCCACAAGTTCCTTATCCATGTCATCCTTGTAGGAGAGGAACCAGCTGCCCTTTTTCGTCACCGGCATATCAGAGGTGATGGTCATGCCGTGGTGCAGCGGGAAGTTGTGGAAGTACTGCTCGTTGCCTCGGTTGGCCTGAAAAGTTTCATCCTTCAGCTGCTCAAAGTTGATGAATTTCGCCTCGTCTATGATGATGTAGTCGAGCGACATCGAGTTGCTGGTGCCGGCACGGTCCTGGGAGATGATGTTACACACCGAGCCATTGTAGAATGAGATAGTATTCTCCCAGTTGGCGGGCGTGAAGATGGGCGATTTCCAGTGCAGGGCCTTCCATGGACGTTTGCCGACAACATAGTGAAGGTCGCGCTTGAACCCCCATCGCTCCAAGTGTATGAGCATCGAGGGCAGGATGTTGGTCAGGCACCGCTTGACCGACGGCGAGACGAAACCACCCATAGACCCCGGCATACCCTGAAAACACGTCATCAGACGGCCCGCCTGTATGGCTCCCTTACCCATACCACGCCCGGCAACGATTACCTCGTCGCGCGTGTTCATGGCAAGGGAGTAGAGCTGCGGATCGTTGAAATATTCCTTATGAACCTGTTCCGTTTCCATCGTGCTCTTCCTTTATCTCCTCATAGTCTGCATCCTCAATCTTCGTGTCGCCGTATTTCTTCTCCAACTTCCGTATGCGGTCGCGCAGACCGGGAACCTTTTGTATGCCGATGACCGTCGGATCATCGGTCATCTCGAACTGCTGCGGCACAATCTTATCAAACTCCAATTCCGGCTCATCGTCCTTGTCAGTGCGGTTGTTCATGATGCGGTTCTTCTCTATCGAGGCCGCGGCGCGCAGATCGCCTCGCTGCCTGGCCAGACGAAGATCTTCTTCAAGGTCGCGGTTGATTTTCCAACGCATGAACTCCTTGGATGCCTGTTGCAGATTACCCATGAGAATCTGAGTCAGATGCAGGTCGTCGTATGCCTGAGCCCTGCCGACCTTGAACTTCTTCATGTCGTAATCCACAATCTCCTTATCGAACTTCGACGGGAACTGCAGCCAGTAGGCGTAGATGCCACGAAGCCGCTGCAGCCGTTCCCGGACGGAAACGGCCACATTTTGCGCCTGAAGTTCGTTATCGTCGAGGACGACCAGACGCGAGTATTCATCTATGTTGACTGGTAAGCTCATACTTATATCATTGTCACTGAGGATAGTTGTCTTTCTATCATACTGAGGCATTCTGATACCGAGAACGGCGAGCCGGCACGCGCAGCGTCCCGGATGTCCTCGCGAATTTCCCTTGCTGTTATTGCCACACCATGGAAAAAGGCAATCCGCGCAGGATGGCCGAGCGTATTGATATCATCGGTCAGTTCCGTCTCATCAATACCCAAAAGGGCGGAAATCTCCGCCGGAGTCATCATGCGCCTCGCCTCTTCCTCTATCTTTTGAAGCAACTCTTTCGAATAATCCATTGAGGTCAACTGATTTCTTAATGATTTTGTCAAGTCCAATATAGAGATCCAGGAAAGCCTGCTGTGATGTGGTAACCATGGTACACTCAGCACGGTCACCATAAGTCTGGTTCTGCGATGATATGACAGATACCGTCCAACGTTCATTTTGTACCAGTACTATCTTCGAGTGGTTCTGCGCAAGATAGACATTATCGAAGCAGCTGCTCATCAGCTTAGCCAACTGCATTGTCTTTCTCGATGCCTTCAGGTCCGCCACAAGTGATGCTTTCTCGATAAGTCCTTTCTTCCTCAGATTGAGGAAGCCGGAGCAGAAAGCATCCGACGTAGAGAAAGTGCTGACCCAGACATCAGCACGTCCTGTCTGCGACAGAATCCATCCGAGCAGACCGAGCGTGTGAAGTCCGTTACCGAGGAAGTACTGGTGCGACTGGCGCGTGAGCGGCTGCAATATGTCATCAATTCTCCTGCCCCTGCTCATTGTCTATATCCTTATCATCGGTGGAATCGGCATTTTCTGACGGTTCAACCGTCTCAGATGGTTTTCCCTCAGGGAAAACGACACCGGCATCCGTAAGTTTCTGACGGAGGTCATCACCGATAATCTCGCCACTGTTGAGCAGCAGCTGAACCCGATCCATTACACTTTGGAGTGAAGTGTTGTAGTCCAGGATGGTTTTGTCGTCTGCATCGTCTGCGAGAGCTGCCTTTCTTTTATTAAGAAGCTTATCATCTTTGACAGCCTTGCTCAGATAGCTGCGAGCGTTGGTAATGGCTTTGGCGTAGTCAACAGGCGTGGTCTCTTTTTGTGCAGTTTCATCGCTATTCTCTATGACGTAATCATCGTATCTTGCGAACTCCGACTTGTACTTATACCACGTCTCTTTGAGTGCGTTGAGCGACTCCGCACGGTCGCACGGTTCCTTAATATCCTGACAGGTATAATACAAAGCCTTGATTTTCTTCCACCGCTCAGCGTTTTGTTCCCAGATAGCCTTGATGCTATCCGGCAGCTGATCGTGGTCAGCACGCTTACCTTTATGCAGAGGCAGGTCCTGCTCTTCATCAGTTTTATCCTCATTGTCTTCTGGCTCAGATTCTACGGCTGCCTGCAGTTCACCAAGCAGTTCTTTCGTCTGACGTTGTACGTCTTCGAGAGTCTGTCCACGCTGTCTGATTGGTACGAACTTCTTCAGCTCGTACACGACAGTGGACTCGAAACGCTTTGGGTTGGTCAACACCGTCTGAAAGAGCTGGCGGTTCCGGTTGAGCTGCAAGAGCAGTGTGGCACCACTGATAATGTCCTCGTTAGTTCTTTCGGACATATCCAAAAAATCATTAAGCCTCTGTGTAATTGAGTTGTCGATTGGCATGATTTAGAAATATTTTCAATGTTACTAAAAGGGGGCGGTCTCACGATCACACGTGAGGACCGCCCCCGCATCTATATATATATGAGAAGAGATGTCTTTGTTATCCTGAATCAATCTTCTCACCTTAGCTGCCAGTACCGGCAGAGCCTGACGCATCCTTACCTGTCGATGCCGCAATTTTACCTGTAGCACCATCGATGTCGCCATCAGTGGTATGGATCTTACCCGTATAGAAAGGAGCGGCGCAGTAGTCGGTAGCAGATGCCTCCACGGTAGTAGTGTTGGAATCTGTCGGCGAAGCGCCGGTATCCTGTTTGAGCGACAGTTCGGCATCGAAGTCTTCATTACCAATGATGCGGTACTTTCCGTTGCGCTGTGGCACAAGGAAGACCATCTCATCGTTGTTCATCTGATTGATAAGACCAGTTGCCTCCTCCTCGGTTCCGGGGATGGCTATTGTTACCTTATTGAGGAAAGTCTTGGCGCCATCCGTGCCCTGGTTCTCAACTTCAATCTTACCGTTGTTCTTGACTATACCAATCTTATAGAAGTATTTGTCAGCGGCAAGAACGAAATCCCCCTTAGTCTGGGCAGCTTCTTTAAGGTCGGCTGGTGCTTCACTTACAGCAGGATAAGAGAGAATGTCTCTTTTTGAAGTGGTATACACCCAATCACGTATGCCCGGCAGTTTCTTTTGTCCTGGGCATTTCTCCAAATCCGCATAGACGGATGGATTTTTAGTGCATTTTGCCATATCTTTGAGTTCTTTAAATCGTTAAATGATGTGATGACCGTCGCCCATGAGCGGCGGTCATCGTTATACTTTAGACAGTCGGCTTCTTCTCTGCCACTGCGAAGACCTCAGGCGACACACTCTCGAACTGGGTTCCGAAGAACATGTTGGCGATAAAGTCAACATCGTAGTGGTTCTTAAGAGACTTCTCGACGGTGTATGTCTCATCGTCTGACTTCTGGTTGTACAGGAGAAGAATATTCTTCTTCGGTGTGAGCAGGATGAAGTCCTTAGGAACGTTTGGCAGGGGCACCAGCTCTACGTTAGAAGCACCTTCGAGCGTACGCTTATCATAGCTTTGGTTGTAAGGCAGAGCCCCGTGGCGTGTCTGATAAGCTTCTGTGTAGAAGTGATAGGTCCTATCACTGATGAACATCTTCAGATCCTGCCCACGGAGGTTGTCATTGAGCTTTTCGTTGAAGTAGAAGTCCTTCAGCGCATCCTCGGCGTTGTCCCTTCCGATAGAGTCTGTAAAATAAACAAGGTTGCCCCGGTCCTCAGAGATATAAACTTTCTTATTCTCGTTGGTACCGGCAATGTCGTTGTCAATGATGGTTTTGAAGCCATTAAAGAAAGCTGCCGTCTTATCGAAGACAGTGCCATCGTGTTTGGCAGTGAACGCATTGAAGAAGAGACGCTCACCGAGCTTCTTCATGATGAATGCGCAAATCTGCACAACGATAGGCACGTTCTTAAGACCCTCGCCCTTGGTGATGTTGCTACCCCAGATGCTTTGGTAGATGGCGTTAGGGTCAATGGTCTCGATGCAGTTACCGAAGAAAGTCTCCAGTGTGCGACCGTCGATGTTTACATCGGCATCGTGCTGTTTGTCTTTCTTGTAGTTACCCATCTCGAAGTTACCCGACATTTCTGGAATCACTTCCTTATAGCGTATGCCTGTGCGTACAGAACAATGCTTCAGCAGTTTGTCCATTGCAAGCATCGGCTGAACGATAAGCTGCTCACGGTAAGTGATGAAAGTCTTACTGAGCTGCTCCGGAGTGAAGGTGATGTTGCCCACCTTCAATACATTTGTTGATGTGTCTGCCATTTTTAGAGGTCTTTAAGTGATTCTGCAAGGTCAAAAGCCGTGAAAGCAGCCTGGCCATCAGCAGGGTTATCGTTTGTTTTGTCCTCCGGCGAAGGGTTCTTCTGGAGGTTCTTAATCTGCTCGTCCTTTGCGGCGATGTCATTCTTTGCCTTTTGCAGCTCGGCCTTCAGCTCTGACACTTCATCCTTGGGCTGGTCTTTAGGAGCCTTAGGAGCGGGGCTGTCATCCTTATGCTCATCCTTTGGTTTGCCAAGCATCTCATTGAGCTTCTCGGTTTGCTCAGCAGTCAGGATGTACTGCCCTTTGTCATCGGTAGGCAGAGAGTCAACGGCAAGAGCGGCAAGCAGTACCGCATTTTCTTTAGTTTTACTCATCTGTTGTTGGTTATCCTCGACGTTAGATTTATGGAGCAGGTTCTTGATTCCCTGCAACGTCTTCTGCAGGAAGGTCGGAGTTGGATTGCCTTCGCTGTCAGCCACTGCTGCCATCGGCTGCTGTGGCTTCGGCAATGGCGGTATGCCTGCCTCCTTGTTGTTTTTATAGTTATTCATGAAAAGGTTGGTGATTTCAACCGTCGCCTTTTCGTCCTTGTCGTCTTCGTATATGGAATCCACAAGACCGAAGTCAACGGCTTCCTGAGCCGACATCCAGTTACCTTTGTTCATCTGAGCTGCGCACTCTTCTTTTGTCTTGCCGGTCTTGTCAGCGTACATCTGTGCCAGAACGTCGTCAAAGGTGGCAAGATCATCTTTCTGCTTCGTGAGGTTCTTGATGTAGGCATCAAGATCATCCTTATTCTTCTGCGAGTAGGTTTCAATCATCGTGCTCGTATTGTGGATAAGGAAGAAAGAACCTTTGACGATGTCGATAGTCTTGCAGCCCAACATGGCAATGGTAGAAATGGAAGCGTTCATGCCAAATGCATGAGCGTGGACATTGCCATGATTTCGGAACGCCTGGTAGAGTTCCAATCCGTCCTTGACATAGCCGCCATAGGAGCTGAAGCCGACATGCACCTCCTTACCCTTGTTCTGGTTAAGGACATATTGCACATAGTCGAAGGAAGCGGAGTTCCACCAACAGCCTATAGTGCCCGTTATCGTTATCTGATATTCCATTATCTGTTCTTTTTCCGCAAAGTTAATATATAAAAGATGTGAGTAAAAACACTTTGCATTAGCCTATTTGCGGTATAGACAATGGCGTAGTGTAGGTAATTGAGGCCTCAGTCCAAGAATTGTCCGTCGGTTTCTCAGGCATAGACTCTACTGTTGTCAAAATTGGAAACGGTCTTTTATTTGATCCAACGAGCAATTGCCTGCCGCCAATGAGGGTCAGTCGGTAAACATAGTTTTTTCTAAGTCCGAGTTCCTGACAGGTATAGAATTTAACCGTAGCCGTTCTCATTAACACCTTATCATCCACTTTTTCAGCAATTGATAATGTTGGATATGGTCTGACGGCAATTTTCTCCCATTGAATACCATCGGGAAGTTTAACAGTGTCGAACGAGGTTCTTTGCATCCCGTTGAGATCCTGGCACAATGCTCGTTCAACCTTGCGGATAATTTTCAGCGTGTTCATATCTTGTTTATTTTTAGTTTGGCAATCGCACGGTGGCGAACAAATCGGGGGTTATAGTAGACGCGATTTTTTGAAAAAAAACTCAGATTTTCTTGTTGGTTCCCTTCACCCTCTTCCGAAGATCAACGCCGTGCTCGAGATGAGCGTCGCGCATACGCTGGTAGCGCATCTTCAGCGTATAGTCATAGTCGGTCGAGATACCGTTGTTCTCACACCACGACCTGACGCAGTTGAGCAGCGTACACCCGCAACGCGTCATCTCGTTCATATCGTTCCAGAACTGTATCTTGAAGGTGTCCTCGATGATTTCATCAAGGGCACGGCAGGCAGACTTTGACATATAGTTATAGTAAAGCCAGTTTTTCTTTTTGTCATAGGGTATGGCGACTGGCACCGTGTCTTCCTCCGGCTTCTGAGGCAGCCAGTCCTTGGGACGCAGACCGACGAAGCGGCGGATGCAGGCGTTCTCTGCACTGCGAGAAGGAAAGGTGACCGGATTGCCGTAGTGATGAGTCAGCCATTGCTTGATAAACGGCTTGACCTTTAGGTAGAAGACAAATTTGCTCATATACTCTTTATTTTTTATAAATTTCTCACAAAGGTAGGAAATTAATGGGATATTTTCAAATATTAGGTAGAAAAGAGGTCGAAATTTCCTTATAATGTAAACATAATTTTACAGATTGCAAGTCTGCGTCCCCTTCTTCTCTCTCCGCTAACTTTGGCTTCCGCTGATTTCGTGAAATAATTTTGTGACAACGTTTCATTTGTGACAAGATTTGTAACCGTATGATTATCAATAGCATTTGTTGTCACAATAGTCTGTTGCGGAAAATATTGGCAAAAATCAAAAGTGCAACAAAGGCTTCAGACACCCCTCGGAAGATGTCTTGTCACAAACCCGATTTTTTTGTGACAGTTTGCAACGCAACTTTGTGACAACTTTGTGACAGCGCAAATCTCTGATTTATAGTCTTTTTCTTCTTTTTCAAACTCTCTGTTACAAAGTCACAAAGTTTTGGAACAAAATTAGAAAGGGGTCGGGGAAACGGCAAACCTTGCCGTGGGGCGCCTTGGGAAGAATGTCAAGAAATATTACCTTAACCAGACCGTGAGTTTCAGCAACGGAAAAGGCGGGGCTGCTGAATCACTCAGCAACTCCGCCCAGGCAAGCGATAAGATTAAAAATTATGCAAGAAAGTTACTTTGGAATTTGGCTATCTCGCTGAAAATAATTACCTTTGCATAGCAGATGGATTAATCTGCTACATTCATCAGAATGGGCAATCATCATCGGATTTCTCATTAGATTTGTCGAAGAGGTCTTGCTGTTTCGGCTGTGGTTCCGGCTTAGCCTCTTGAATTTCCTCCGGTTTGCTCTTTACGTAAATCATGTCCTTTATCTTGCTGGTACCATCAGCAGCGGTTACGCGCGACTGGATGCGTCCGGATGCGTTCTGCATCTCCTTCGGGTTAAGACAGTCGATCCAGGAGCGAGTGGCGCAGAATGCCTTCAGCTTCTTGTTGAAGCTCTGCATGGTGATACGGTTGACATTAGCAAAGCGCATGTAGTCATTTAGCACATTGTCACGCTCCAGCATCTTGTCGAGGTTGTCACCCTCAGGTGAGAAGTAGCCGTCGGCCCAGTCCTCGAAGTTCGCGCCCATGTCGGCCTTGTACTTGCGCTGGATGATGTTCTCCATCGGCGGCTGTGGCTTGTAGCCGGTGTCGGCAATGCTCAGGTAGAATCGGGTACACTGCAGCCAGAAGTTGATGTCGTTGTTCCATTCCTCCTCGGTGTAATCGTGCTCATAGAGTGTCTTATGGAAGTCGTCGCGGATGGAACGGGTCTCCAAATAGTCGTTCTCCTCCGTCCGCTCGTGGTACCAGTCCGAGAAGACCATGTAGAGGGCGCGTGCCTGACTCGACGGGTCGAAGTTGCAAGGCACATAGTTCGTTGTGAAGGCAAACTTCGGACTTTCGTCAAAGGGGATGGTAAACACGTGGTTGTTCTTCGGGTTGACGGTGAGATCTGAAGTGATGCTGTCATAGAACTGGCCGAGATCCATATAACGGTCGCAGTCATCGACGAGCACCATATCCGTGAACTGTGTCACCTGCTCCAGCACGTGCGGGTCGTCCATGAGGTTGCGCTTGCGCCCTGAGAGCGATACCGTCTTGCGCATCTTCTGGATGGTCTTGAAGAAGAAGCTCTTGCCCGACCGTCCGTTGCACTGGCCGTCCTCGCCAATCTTGTTGTCCATCGCCTGCGGTGCCCAGGCACGTGTCACGCTCTTGTAGCGGTGGAGCATGTATCCCATGACGAATATCTTGTTGATGAGGTTTTGCTTTTGCTCACGTATCTCATCGGCAGTGAGCCCATCGCCCTGGATGTCGAAAGGATGTTTTTCGAGGTATGCCTTCGCGCCCTCCGGATCGTCCTCGAAGTTGTATTCCGTCTCCTTGCGCCAGAAGAGACGGCTGGTATTGATTAAATAGCCAAAGAAATAGCTGTTGACATTGTGGATGTCAATGTCAAGGTATTCATGGCCGTCCTCGGCCTGTACCTTCTTTATCTCGAACATTGGGTCGAGTTTCTTGAAGCGGTGGTCGATGACATTCTCCTTCCACACGTAGTTGTTGATGCCGCCCTGCCCGTGCTCATAGGCCCTTATGCCGTCGTCGCCGGGCACAGGCTTGTGTACATCAACAGTGGCGTTGGCAAAGAAGAAGAGCTGGCTCTGTGAGGTGAAGTCGGTGAAGTCAAGCGTCACCTCGCCGAGGCTCTCCAGTGCAGCCCCGGACAGACGGGGCGAGTTGAGCACCAGGTTGAGGATATCGCGGCCCTTATGATGGTCGAGCACCCACTTGATGACAAACTGTCTTATCTCGCCCACCTTGATTTTCTTCACCACATTGCCGTCGATGTAGATGTATTCTGGATTGTCGCTGTTGTCGTCCTTCAGCGCATGGAAGCCATTCAGCGAAAGGAAATTGTATAGGCATGCGGTGTCTATCTCATATTTCTTCTTCCCGTCCTTGGTGAGCCATTCCACCCAGAACCTTGCGGGCAGTGCGTTGGCCATGAGGTTCTTGAAGTCTTTCTTCTCCGAGCGCAGCGCCATCCAGTCTCTCAGGTCCTTGCGGCCATGTCCGCGGTTGTCCTTGTAGCTGGCCAGCCAGTCGGGTAGCAATACGGTGTGTATGTCAATATAGGTAAGGGCCAGTTCGGTACCTTTGCGCCGGCCTGTCTCATCGATATCGGGGATGTTATATAGTACCTCGACGTATTTCATAATCTCGCGGTACTCCTCTGCCGACAGACTGTAGGTCTCTGAGTTGAACCAAAGCGGATGATAGCCCATCGACTGGCAGCAGAGTGAATCGCGCTCTCCGGAGCAGATGAACGCTTCAGGCAGTTTCTTCTCCTTATAGGGCTTGTCATCGTCGTGGGTGCGCTGCCATTCCTTTTCCTCCTCGGAGTTCATCTTATGGTAAGCAGCCTTCAGCTCTGACAGGCCGTTGATGTAGCGTTGGGGTTTCTTACCCGCAGGAGTGTATGAGAAGCGGAAACCTTTCTCAACGTTCAGCGGCTCATACACTTTATAGAACTTATCCTCGGTTTCTTCGCCGCTGGCCTCGTGTATCAGGCACTCGCGCATGAAGATGGGATAGTGGGGCGTTGAGTATTTCACCGTCACGCGCCGGTTCTTGACGTTGGCAATCCATTTCACCGAATGCCAGTGCAGCGCATCGACATCGGCTTGCTTCACCTTCGGGCCAAGAACCTGAAGCTCATCCGCCGTGAATTTCTCATTCAACTCAAAGGGACGGCTGCCGTCTGGCTCATCCTGCCTGGCATCACGCTGGCGGATGTCAGGCTTGTTGACGGTGCGGTTCAGTTCGTCTTTCACGCCGTATTTGGCGGCAAGCTGCAGCAGGGCCTCGTTGAACTGGCTCTGCCGCATGCCCTTGTAGTGCATATAAACACTGATGCCGTTCTCGCCCTTGCCGTCCCCGCCAAAGTCTGTCACCTGCCAGATCTTGCCGTAGCTCTTCGAGTCGTACTCACGAAGCGAGGCCGACGGCGTGCGCTCATCACGGATGGCGAAGTGCTTCTTCGTGTTCACGCATCCCTTGGCCTGTGGATAGCAGTCGAGGATAATGTCGAGCCCTCCGTGGGTGGCATTCAGTATATCTTCAGCTTTAATCATAATCTAATCTTATCGTTTAATGCTGCAAATATAGCTTGCAGATAATCTGGTGGCAAATACTGCCTGCTGTATCAGCCATTATCATTGTGGCGTTCCGCTATCTCCAAAGCAGCTTTCAGAATAATTGCGAAGCGTGGCTGATTGAGGATAAGCGATGCGATAGCAGTCGAAATATCGCATACATTGCCGCCATAGTTTGCAGTAACTTCATTAGAATCTTTGCCATTGTCGACGATGATGAAGTATGCTCTTCCATCCCGTTTCCACTCTTCGCCTTTATCTACTACCTCAGTGACAATCTCCGACCATTCCTTTTTCATATCTTCTTCATTCCTATTAAGCCTAATACAGGCTTGTTCTTATAGAGTGCTTCTTTTAGCATGATTGCCGTTGCCTTTTTCGATTCTTTGCGGCCTATCCTGCCGGTCTTCTTTAATTTGAATGTTAACTTAATGAAGATGCCAAACCTACGGCAATAGGCCTTTCTTAGTTTTCGATACGACATATCATTTGCCTCCTTCTGCTACCAGATCGAGACTTGGATATCTGTTCATTTCGAAACCATTCAGAAAGATGCTTGCTTTCTTTCCAAAATGAACATTGAAAGAATCACCCTTCTCATATTTCTGTTGTTTCAGAAGCCAGGCATGTCCAACTTCGTCAAACACTATGAGATTACCTATACCGCAATCTTCATCATAGCTTTCCGGATCTCCACAGATGAAGAAGTGCACCTGTCTGCCTTTCTGCATCTTAACTTCCAACTTCTCCAGATTGAGTTTATCAATCTGCTCTTCCATTTCTTTGATTGTCATTTCTTCTTTGATTTATAGGTTTCTATTGTTAATTCAAACTCGTCACAAGCGATTTCGTAAGGAGTCCTTCTGATACTTGGCAGATGTCTGGGAGCAATAATCAATTCTTCACCATCATCTGCCTTCAGAAGCATTTTGTTTCCTTTCTTATTTATCTTGATTTCCATATTTGCAAAGGGGCTTATTGGCGTATTGAACATATTTTTTAATCTCCTCGCACCACCTGCCATTTATACAGTTGCGCCCATGAGGGCAGCTGCGGCATTTATCGTTCATAGCATGTAGCCTCCCAACCGCATTACTCTTATGATTTCCCGGCAGTTTTTAACGCCGAGTTTGTCTCGCACACGCAGCAGCTGCGTCTTCACTGTGTTGCGGTTCTTATGCAGCTGTTGAGATATATTGTCAAGCGTACAGCCGTTTAAGTAGAGCTTTACCACTTCCTGCTCTCCTTTGGAGAGACGGACCAGGCTCTTGGGCTTACAAATGACATGCTCATCCTTGCAGATGCCACGCAAGGGACAGCGCACTTCCTCAAAGTTGAGGATGTCATGCTCGATGTCATTGGTGAGCAGGTCG
Source organism: Prevotella lacticifex (assembly GCF_019973375.1). Classification (GTDB taxonomy): domain Bacteria; phylum Bacteroidota; class Bacteroidia; order Bacteroidales; family Bacteroidaceae; genus Prevotella; species Prevotella lacticifex. The sequence goes on from NZ_BPTV01000001.1 coordinate 2,001,104, forward strand.
TGCTCGCCAAAGTTGCAGCGCACAAAGCGGTCAACCATCTGTGTGGCATGCTCCTTATATAGTGTGGCCAGCCTTGCATAGCATTCTGGGAACCTGTTACGGATGATGGTTATCAGCGGTTCGACGACCTCTGAGAACTTGGTGAGCCGCTTCGGATCATGACCATCTTTCTTGTAATAGACCTGTCCTTCAGGACTGGTGTAGAACTCTAATTCTTCCATAAGCTTTCGTCATTAACCGCGAGGTTGAAGAGGACGATGTCAGCCTTTGACATCTCCAGCCTCCCTGCGAACTTGTTAATAATCGTGGTATATGCCATTCCATACTTATCCATGAGATAATGGAGTAGCTTACCCTTGTCCCTTTTCTTCATTGCATGGTAGTAATCCTGCAGGTCGACAGCCGACAAATCTTCAGTAATTTTCTTGTCCATTTCGTTTTTATTTATTAAATTTGTTGCAAAGATAAAAACAAAATTGGAAACTTCCAACGTTAGAATGAATTATTTTCCTGCGTTGGCTATAATTTAACATTTGGTATGGCATTGGAACGCATCAACCCAAATCTTGAGTACATCCAGGATGTGCTTAAAGAACGCAACTTGACACCCCGCCAGCTGTCAAAGCTAATCTTCGGTGAAGGTACTCACAGAGACATAGTTAAAGAGATCACCACCAAGCCGGATGTGAGAGCCAGCACGGTGGTAAAACTTTGCCGTGCGCTTGAAATATCTATGGACAGTCTGTATCAAAACTCGGACACTGATAAAAAGGAAATTCAGACCATCAACGGAATTGGAATTGTGAATAACTCACCTAACGCAAAAGTCGATTTAGTTGATTTGCGAGCTGAAAACAAGGCTCTTAAGATGGTGATTGAGGAAAAGGACAAGCGGCTTGCAGAACAGCAGAAGTACATCGACCAGCTTGGAAAACGGCTTGACCTGGTACTCCAACTCGGACATAATTCGGACACGGGGATGTAACAGCCTTTAACGGCTGTCTCAATCGATGAAGTCAACATAATTTCATACGACAGTTAGAATCTGTGTATTATCCTGCCTCCGCAACTATAACGTCCGAAGTCGTTGAACATCAACACTTCGGACATTTTTTATTATAGCTTGACAGACACCCTACAGCTTAATAATGCCGCAACACTTTAGTTTTGTCTGTCGAATAAATATCATTTTACCCAAACAGATGTGATCATAAGCAATAACTTATGAAGCTGGCTGGATCATTCAAGATGCTTATTCTTTTCCCTTGCTGAAAGAAACAATATGGTTATTACATTAGTCGCCATTATCATGGAGAGGAGTTTAGCGACAAGAGAATGCCGACAACGATATGTAAAAATAAATCATATTATTTCAGACAACGCATCATCTTTGTATAATACTGATTATCAACAGGTTACTAACAGGCATCTTTTTGCGTTGCAAAACGGCCCGTTTTAGGACGCAAAACGGTCCATTTCGCAGGCTGAAATGGACCGTTTCGCAAGCCGAAATGACAGGTATTGGAATGGTGTAAACATATTTCAATATTGGTTTATTGTCGTGTCACGTTTTCAAGTCGCAGGAATATCTGAGAAAGTGGCATACTATTGACAAATCTACGCACACCCGCAGAAATCACCACAAACATCCAAAATAGGGACCAATATGATGTAGCCAAAATCTTCTCTGCCCGCCCCATTATGTTAGGCTATTCAAAAGACTCGAAAGTAAATCAATCGCTTGTAGGGTAACTCAATATCATAATGTTACTGCTTTATTATTGAACAACAGACTCGCATTAATGATTCCTTTGCATGGGACGCAAAGACTGCAGACGGTCCCTACCCTATCAATCAGTGCCCTGCAAACGACACAAAATCTCAAGAAACTGGCACTACAAATTGAACGTCCTACTTCCGAAACATTATCCTCTACATAAGCAGCCGTGATTCTCATGCTGTGGAATTCTGCGTTATCGCCACGATTCTCGCTTGCCCGAGCAGTTTGACCAAGACGAAGAGTTAATCTTGTTTGAGAAAATGGAATTGGAGATTGAGTAATCTATAAAGGCCCTGAAGTCTTTTACAATTGTTTCATAAATAATATAACCGAGCAACAGTTAACGTATGCATAATAGTGTTAAAACAAGAAATATTTGTTTGTCGACAGAATATTATTCGTAACTTTGCGAACAATATGAAGAAGATATTGATTCTCTGTACGGGCAACAGATGCCGGAGCAAGATGGCACAAGCCTGCCTGCTGCATTTGGATGCCGAGCTTTGTGTGAGGTCGGCGGGCACGCATCCTGCCCACAACACGCATCCATTGGCTATAGAAGTGATGAAGGAGGCTGGAATGCCAATTTCTGACTTACAGCCGCATGATGTCAAGGACTTCATCAACGAAGAGTGGGACTTTGTGATAACCGTCTGTGACCATGCACGGGAGACGTGCCCCGTCTTTACGGGAAAGGTGAAGCACCAATTGCATTTGGCCTATCCCGACCCTGCACAAGCTAAAGGAACAAAGGAGGAGCAATTGGCAGTATTCCGTCAGACAAGAGACCGTATCGCACTGTCATTCAAAGAATTCCATCATAGGTATATAGAAGAAGCCCATGAATACGAAGAAAGATTATAGCCTCAAGGCAGAGCAGATAGCGCGCTTCGCCAAAGCCCTTGCCCATCCGGCAAGGATTCAGATATTGCAGTTTCTCGCCAGCAGACAAGAATGCTACTTCGGTGACATCCATGACGAACTGCCCATAGCCAAGGCTACCGTCAGTCAGCACCTCAAGGAACTCAAAGATGCCGGACTCATCCAAGGCACTATTGAGGCTCCAAAGGTGAGGTACTGCATCAACCGCGACAACTGGCAGTATGCACACGAGCTTTTCTGTAATTTCTTCTCGAAAGAAATCAAAGCCACTAACTGCAGTTGCGAAAAACAATAAAAAGACCGTAGGCGGGTAGTGCGTCTCCCCGCCTATTATAATAGGAACAATATTCGTAGTTTTACAAACAACTAATAAAATATATACACTATGAAAGAGATTGAGATTTTCGACCCAGCCATGTGCTGCTCCACAGGAGTATGCGGCCCCAGTGTTGACAAGAACCTGCTACGCATCGCCACGCTCATTGATACCCTGAAGAATATGGGTATTGAGGTGAAACGCCATAATCTGAGCAGTGAGCCACAAGCCTTTATACACAACGAAAAAGTAAAGCAACTGCTCCAGGAGAAAGGTGCCGACGTGCTGCCCATAACACTTGTCGGAGGAGAGATTGCCGCCATTGGACAATATCCCACAACAGCACAGATGAGTGGGTGGACAGGCAAGGATCTGACATTCATTTCTGTCGGACAAGGAGCCTGCTGTGAAGAGGAAGAGAATACACATGCTGGCGGTTGCTGCTGCGGCAGTGAGCCTAAGGACGACCATGAGGGTGCTTGCTGCTGCGGCGGAGAGAAGACCAAGGATGCCCACGAGGGCTGCTGCTGCGGAGAGCACCAAGACGGCCACGAGGGCGGTTGCTGCTGTGGCAAATAGATGTAGCGATGAAAAAATATGCTATACACGAGGTGAAGCAGCAGCAATATCTGTTCTTCACCGGTAAGGGTGGCGTGGGCAAGACCAGTCTGGCCTGCGCCACAGCCATCGCCATGGCCGGCGAAGGCGAGCAGGTGCTGCTCATCAGTACTGACCCGGCTTCCAATCTTCAGGATGTCTTCCACCAGAACATCTCGCAGCATGGCACACCTATCGCTGACGTAGCGGGATTAACCGTGGTCAACCTCGATCCCGTCAAGGCTGCCAACGAATACCGTGAATCCGTGGTTGGGCCCTACCGTGGTGTGCTGCCCGACTCCGCCATCACCAACATGGAAGAACAGCTGTCGGGCTCCTGTACAGTGGAAATAGCTGCTTTCAACCAGTTCTCCGACTTCCTCACCAATGCGGAGGATGCACACAAGTATGACCACATCATCTTCGACACGGCACCCACCGGCCATACCCTGCGCATGCTCCAGTTGCCAACAGCATGGACATCTTTCATCAAGACGAACAAGCACGGCGCCTCGTGCCTCGGTCAACTGTCGGGACTCGAACAACGCAAGGAAGTTTACCGACAGGCTGTGGACAACTTAGCTGATGGCAGCAAGACAAAGCTGATACTGGTCAGCAGACCGCAACGGGCTGCGCTCAAGGAGGCTGACCGGTCCGCGCGTGAACTTCGGCAGTTAGGCATTGCTAACCAACTACTCGTGGTCAACGGACTCATGAAGTCTCCCGACAACAGCGATGAGCTGGCCGCAGAAATGTACGCCGCACAACAGCAGGCCTTAGGCGCGATGCCCGATACGTTGGCCACAATGAAGACCTTGTATGTGCCATTGCGCTCTTACGACATGGACTCTGTGGGCAACATTCGCAAGATGCTCTGTGCTAACGTTGCTGGTACAGTATCGTCGTCGGAAAGTATCAGTGATTACCAGAGCCTTGACAATCTCATCCACACCATCCACGACACAGGCAAGCGCGTGGTTTTTACCATGGGCAAGGGAGGTGTTGGCAAAACCACCGTTGCTATGCATATTGCCTTGGGACTGAAGCAGTTAGGTGACGATGTATTGCTCACCACAACTGACCCCGCCAATCACCTTAACGCCCATTTAGCTGAGGAGGCCGGCATTGAGATGGCTATCATCGACGAGCAAAAAGTACTGGAGACATACAAGGATGAGGTCAGAGCAAAGGCCCGCGAGGCCGGCGTGACCGACTTCTCCTATATCGAGGAGGACCTGCGCAGTCCTTGTACCCAAGAGATTGCAGTTTTCCGCCGTTTTGCCGAAATCGTGATGCAGGCCGACAACAAGACTGTTGTCATCGACACAGCACCAACAGGGCATGCCTTGCTACTGCTCGACTCCACGCAGAGCTACGACCGACAGATTGCCCACAGCGAGGGCGACGCACCTGTTGCCGTTCAGCGACTGCTACCCAGGCTGTGCGACGAAGGCCAGTCGGAATTTATCATCGTCACCTTGCCTGAGCCCACACCCGTGCTGGAGGCAAAGCGACTGCGCGCCGACCTTGAGCGAGCCGGCATTCATCAGCAGTGGTGGGTAGTCAATCAATGCCTCATCCTCAACCATTCCAGCGACAGTTTCCTGCGCGCAAAAGCAAATAACGAGATCAAGTGGATAAAAGAGGTTAAACGCATTAGCGATGACCACATGGTTTTGCGGCCTTGGATCAAATAACAACAGAGTTTTTCATCTGTATCACAAAGATAGATAAAATCGTTTTCGTTCATCATGGAAGAAAGAAAAATTGGATTCTTTGACAAGTACCTTACGTTATGGGTACTATTATGTATTGTTGTTGGTATTGCGGTGGGAAAGTTTCTGCCCGCCATCCCACAAGCGCTTTCGCGTTTTGAATATGCCCATGTAAGCATTCCCGTGGCCATCCTCATTTGGGTGATGATCTACCCGATGATGATGAAAGTGGATTTCCAAAGCGTGAAAAATGTGGCTAAGCACCCCAAGGGGCTGGTAGTGACGTGTGTGGTCAACTGGCTCGTCAAGCCTTTCACAATGTTCGCCATCGCATGGTTCTTTCTATTCGTGGTATTCCAACGCTGGATACCTGCTACACTGGCCCACGAATATCTGGCTGGTGCCGTGCTCTTAGGAGCCGCTCCCTGCACGGCAATGGTGTTTATCTGGAGCTACCTTTCCAACGGCAACCCTGCTTACACTCTCGTACAGGTGGCTGTCAACGACCTCATCATCCTCGTGGCCTTCGCGCCCATAGTGGCCCTGCTCTTAGGAGTGAGCGGAGTGGAGATTCCCTACGATACACTTTTGCTGAGTGTAGTGCTTTTTGTGGTGCTTCCGCTCATTGCCGGTATCATCACGCGCACAATGGTCATCAAACGGAAGGGAAAGGAGTATTTCGAGCAAGTATTCGTACACAAGTTCGACCGATACACCACAGCCGGATTGCTGCTCACACTCGTTATCCTCTTCTCATTCCAGGGCGAGACCATTCTGCGCAATCCTCTCCATATCGTGCTCATCGCCGTGCCACTAATCCTACAAACCTATCTCATCTTTGCCGTCGCCTATGTTTGGGCCAAAGCCTGGCACTTGCCCTACGACATCGCAGCTCCGGCAGGAATGATTGGAGCGTCCAACTTCTTCGAGCTGGCTGTCGCCGTAGCCATCAGTCTGTTCGGACTGCAGAGCGGGGCTGCTCTTGCCACCACCGTCGGCGTGCTCACCGAAGTACCTATCATGCTCTCATTGGTGAGAATCGCCAAGGCGACAAGAAACAGGTTTCCAAGAGGCTGACACCATCATCTTTCGCACATATGATGTGGTCGTGCGCAGTTTACTTATGCCGTATGAGTAGGGAGGCTGCTCCCTTGAATCGAGCAGTCCCCCTAATAGACTGTAATGCCGATAGCTAATCGGCCTCCTTTGTCACGGCTTGCTAAAATTTTCATTTTGTGCAGTTCCCAGTGTAAACGCAGAATGAATAGTAGAAAGACAAATAATCCCTGATAACCCAGAATGTAGACCCAGTATATACCATAAACCAACAATTCCAAAGCAAAGAAAAGGACTGTATTGACAGTGAAAGCCAACATTAATGATTAAGAGCAGAGTCATCTCGTCTTCTTCGTTCAAAGCCGACATGGAAACAGAGTACAGCCCTAAATATGCCGATATCATCTCTATCCCATCATACCAAGAGTCGCTGGTAGTAAAAAGTCCGAGACTTTTAATCCCATTGTCAGTTCCATTGCCCCAAACCTGATAATCGGGAAAAAGGGTGAACACCTTAGACGATAAACTCGGCAACACACCAAAAGATCGAGAATGCTGACCTACAATGCTACTCCCACCTACACCCATCCTGCGCCATAGGAGCGGTGGGACAAAAGAAAAATTCTTTTTCATAATCCCTACTTTATGGTTAAACAATGATTGATATCACAGCCGCAAAGGCAAGAAATAGTTTCCATAAAGACAAGCGTACTTTACATATAGTGATGTACGCTTAACATTAATTTAGTCAAAGGCTCCTATTCAACCGCGAAATTGCCTATGGCAGACAACTGTTTGCATCAATGTATTTCTCTGTGAGCTAATAGGGCTTGATATTTTTTATTAAAAAATATTCCGTTGGAAATTTGTTTGTATCACGGAATTATCGTATATTTGCCACCGGAATATAATTAATACGGAATACTAATATGAAATACGTGATTATTGGAGGTGTGGCCGGTGGTGCCACCGCTGCCGCGAGACTGCGTCGCCAGGACGAGAACTGCGACATTGTGCTCATCGAAAAGGGGAAGCACATCTCATACGCCAACTGCGGGCTACCTTATTATATAGGAGGGGTCATTACTGACCGCGACCGACTTTTCGTGCAAAAACCGGAGGCCTTCTCGCGTCGGTTCCGCATTGACGTGCGCACTGAGAATGAGGCCATGAGTATCAACACCGAGGCTAAAGTCGTCATCATCAAGGACAAGGAACATGGCACTTACAGCGAATCTTACGACAAGCTGCTTCTTGCTCCCGGTTCCTCACCCGTTCGGCCGCCATTGCCCGGCATTGACAGCGAAGGCATCTTCACCTTGCGCAATGTGGCAGATACCGATCGCATCAAGGACTTCATCGACAACCATCCCAAAGGCCGTGCTATCATTGTCGGTGGAGGATTCATCGGGCTGGAGATGGCAGAGAACTTAGTACACGCAGGGTGGAGCGTATCTGTGGTGGAGATGGGCGAGCAGGTCTTGGCTCCCATCGATTACAGCATGGCATCTTTTGTTCATCAGGAGTTGGCCGACCACGGCGTGCGCCTTCATTTAGGGAAAGCCGTCCAGAGCTTTGAGAAAATTGGGGAAGCCATCAACGCTATGCTCAGTGATGGGCAAAGGCTCACAGCCGACATGGTTCTGCTGTCCATCGGTGTCCGCCCCAACACACAATTGGCCAAAGACGCGGGGCTGTCTTTGGGCAAGCGCGGCATCAGCGTAAACAAATACATGCAGACATCCGATGCGGACATTTATGCCGTCGGCGACGCAGTGGAATATGCGCACCCCATCACTGGTGAGCCATGGCTCAACCTGCTTGCCGGGCCAGCCAACCGACAGGCGCGCGTGGCAGCTGACAATTTGGTGAAAGGCAATGTAGAAACCTATGAGGGCAGTGTCGGCACGGCAGTAGCCAAGGTGTTCAGCCTTACCGTCGCCTCCACCGGTCTACCTGCCAAACAACTGAAACAGCGAGGAATAGCCTATGCTTCGTCAACAACGACATCAGCATCACACGCCAGCTATTATCCCGGTTCGTTTCCGCTGACGACAAAACTAACCTTCGATCCCAAGACCGGACAACTCTACGGCGCACAATGCATTGGTCACGACGGAGCCGACAAACGCATCGACCAATTGGCCCTCATCGTCAAGAGAAAAGGGACTATAGCCGACCTCATAGCTTTGGAGCAGGCTTATGCGCCGCCCTTCTCCTCTGCCAAGGACCCTATCGCCATTGCAGGCTACGTAGCCGGCAACATCATCAACGGCTCTATGCCGGTGATTTACTGGAGAGAGCTGCGCGATACTGACCGCAAGACAATCACCATCATCGACACGCGCACCAAAGAGGAATACGCCCTGGATGCCATTGACGGAGCCATCAATATTCCTCTCGACGACTTGCGCGAGCGCATCGAAGAAATCCCACATGACAAGCCCATCGTGCTCTATTGCGCTGTCGGACTGCGTGGTTACCTTGCCCAGCGCATCCTCTTAGGCCATGGTTTCACCGATGTGCGCAACCTCTCGGGCGGCTACAAGCTATATGCCTCAGCAACGCGCACGTCGTGGTCAACCTCTACTACTGAAGACCAACCTAAAGCCAAGGCTGCTCCTGCCACCATGCTTCGTCTCGATGCCTGTGGACTGTCATGTCCCGGACCTATCATCAAACTGAAAGAGACCATTGACAGCATGGCTGAGGGTAGTCAGGTAGAGGTGACGGCCACCGACCCAGGTTTCCCGCGCGACGCCAAAGCCTGGTGCAAGAGCACTGGCAACAGCTTTATCAGTGCATCGGAAGAAGGCGGATTACACAAAGTGGTGATTAGCAAGGGCGGCACCCCACCTGCCCCACCGCAAGCCACTGCCCCGCAGCGCAACAAGACGCTTATCATGTTCAGCGACGACCTTGACCGGGCCATTGCCACATTCGTGCTGGCAAACGGAGCTGCGGCAACCGGCACAAAGGTGTCCATCTTCTTCACTTTCTGGGGACTCAATGTCATAAAGAAAGAGCATAAGCCACGATTGAAAAAGGACTTCTTCGGAAAGATGTTCAGTTGGATGCTGCCATCGTCATCGCGCAAGCTCCATCTCTCCCGGATGAGCTTCTTCGGGTTGGGCGACCGTCTGATACGCCACATCATGCGCCGAAAGAATATCGAGCAACTCGAGGACCTCCGACGAGCAGCCCAGAAGGCCGGTGTGGAGTTCATAGCCTGTCAGATGACGATGGACATGATGGGAATAGCGAAGGAAGAGCTGATCGACGGTGTCACCGTTGGTGGCGTTGCCACATATATGCAGCGTGCCGAGCAGGCGAATGTGAACCTTTTCATCTAAGCCGATAATGTTTGACAGAAAAAAATTGTGCCGTGTTCGCGACATCTACCGCGCCATCACGGAATTAGAGAATGAAATGGAAGCAGCTTACGGCCTCAACCTCAATGAGGCCATGCTGCTTTGCAACCTAAGCGACAAGGGCAGCATGACAGCCGGAGAGGTCGGCGAGTGTCTCGGCCTTACGCAGTCGAACGCCTCGAAGGTGATACGCTCGCTTGAAAAAAAGGAACTGCTGAAACGCTCACTTGACAAAACAGACAAGCGCATCATGCACTTCAGACTCACTAAGACAGGAGAAGAAAAGCTCGATGGAATGGACTGCCAGAGCATTACTCTGCCACCATTGTTGGAGTACTGCGTTGAATAAACTCACACTGTGCCTCCGTCCACGCCCCTTGTTTGTGCGATGCATGTGAGCTGTGGTGTATCCTTGCATCAGAAACGAGAAAAGAATTGGAGCCTGTCGCCCAGCGGCAGGGCTATCCCAACCCCGCACTGCCAATGGCTGCACTAACTTATGCTGAAAAATAAACGGATCCGCGTGAGATTCAGATAGATTTCATGCGGATCTTTCATTCCATTTCTGACCGTCATGGCATGATGGTTGCATCGATTGAACCCGGCAGATGCTTTTTTGAGGCGATGGTTTAGATGTTATTTACGAACCAATAGACTGAGTCCAAATTTCTTGTAGACTTCATTTCTTTTCTCTTTGTGCAATCCCGACTTATACGTGCATCCAATGCCCAATGTAGAGAGTTCTCGATCCACTGATGCTTGAACTTATTGTTCTTTCATTAGCCGACATCATCCCCGAGAAGCATGGAGCGACAAGATAATAACGGCAACAGAGTGTAAAAAATAATTCGTATTGCTTTATACATCTTTCTGTTTTCGTACAACATTGATTATCAATGCGTTACCAACACGTATCATTTCGCATTGCTAAACAGCCCATTTCAGGGCGCAAAACGGCCCGTTTCGCAAGCCCAGATGATATATATTGGAACGATGTAAATATATTTCAACGCTCAATACTCTTAATAACGACGGTACACCTAACACCATGAACTGACGGAGCAGCGAGAGCAAACCAAGGTAGATTGTTCTTTGCTAAGTTGAGGAGGAAGAATCATACAATTTTGCAATAGTGTGACAGGTGATATCGGCAGATTTCGATTTTGCTGCTGTTCTGCGCACAGAATCAGAGGGAGGAAGAGGATTAAAAGGGAGATAGATTTTTCTTTTTAACGAGTTTAATAAGGATATATCCCGAATTTTGAGTAATTTTGCATCATTAAGAAAGGCAAAAGACTATGGAACCTTTAGCAGAAAGAATGCGTCCAAGGACGCTTGACGATTATATAGGGCAGAAACATCTGGTAGGCGAAGGGGCCGTACTAAGAAAGATGCTCGACTCGGGACGTATAACATCATTTATCCTCTGGGGACCACCGGGAGTGGGTAAGACAACACTGGCGCATATCGTTGCCAACCAGCTGAAAGTGCCGTTCTACACCCTCTCGGCCGTGACGAGCGGAGTGAAGGATGTCAGGGAGGTTATCCAGAAAGCCAAGGACAACAATTTCTTCAACACAGCATCGCCGATTCTCTTTATCGATGAGATCCACCGTTTCTCCAAGTCGCAGCAGGATTCACTCCTCGGTGCCGTGGAGAAAGGCATTGTGACACTCATCGGTGCCACCACGGAGAATCCATCTTTTGAGGTCATCCGTCCCCTGCTCTCCCGCTGCCAGCTCTACGTACTGAACCCTCTCGGCAAGGACGATCTCCTCGACCTTCTCCACCGTGCCATAACTACAGACACGGTGTTGAGCAAGATGAACATTGAGGTTAAGGAGACTGGTGCCATCCTACGCTATAGCGGTGGCGACGCGCGTAAGTTACTGAACATCTTAGAGTTACTATCCGACAGTTCCGACGGTAGCCACCTTGTCATCACCGACAAGCTCGTCACCGAACGCCTGCAGCAGAACCCCCTTGCCTACGACAAGAACGGTGAAATGCACTACGACATCATCTCCGCCTTCATCAAGAGCATACGCGGCAGCGACCCCGACGCAGCCCTCTACTGGCTCGCCCGGATGATCGAGGGCGGCGAGGACCCACGTTTTATCGCCCGGCGGATAGTCATTTCCGCCTCCGAGGATATCGGTCTTGCCAATCCCAATGCCCTCCTCTTAGCCAATGCCGCCTTCGACGCTGTCGACAAGATTGGCTGGCCCGAGGGGCGCATACCCTTGGCCGAAGCAGTAGTTTACCTCGCCACATCGCCAAAATCGAACTCGGCCTACATGGGTATCAACAGTGCCTTAGAGGAGGTCCGAAAGAGCGGTAACCAGCCAGTGCCCCTGCACATACGCAACGCCCCCACAGCACTGATGCAGGAACTCGGATATCACGACGGCTACAAGTACCCCCACGACTACCCCGGCAACTTCACGCCACAGCAATACCTGCCCAACGCGCTGAAGGATCTGCGCCTCTGGCACGCTCAACACAATCCGGCCGAGGAGAAACTCTACAACAGAATGTTGCAGTGCTGGGGTGACAGATACAAGGATTAGGACAATCAACAATTGAGAACATTCAGAACGTAAGAAAAAACATATTTATGAAAATAGTAGATTTAGACGCGCACTGCGTCAACCCCGGCGACCTTTCCTGGGACAGCATCCGCGATTTAGGCAGTCTGACGCTTTACGAGCGCACAGCACCGGAAGAAGTCATAGAACGCGCCAAGGATGCCGACATCATTTTAATCAACAAAATATCCATGACAGCCGATGTCATTGCAGCCCTGCCAAAACTCAAGTATATCGGTGAACTGGCCACGGGCTATAACAATATCGACCTCAAGGCCGCAGCCGAGCGTGGTATCGTGGTGACGAACATTCCTGCCTACAGCACCGACAGCGTGGCTCAAATGGTATTCGCCCACATCCTCAACGTTGCCAACCACGTCGACCACTACGCCCAGGCCACACGGCAGGGAGTCTGGAGCCGCAATCCCGACTTTTGTTATTGGGACACGCCGCTCATCGAACTTGCCGACAAGACTATAGGAATTGTCGGTCTGGGTCACATCGGTATGCGGGTAGCCGAAATAGCCCATTGTTTCGGCCTCCACGTCACGGCGGTAACGTCGAAGAATGTTAGCGACCTTCCGGCATGGATAAGCAAGTCGACTCTCGAGGGCATGCTCTCGTCGGCCGATTTCGTCACCCTCCACTGTCCGCTGACAGCCACTAACCGCCACATGATCAACGCCGACACACTCGGTCTTATGCACCCCGGTGCCGTGCTCATCAATACCGGCCGCGGACCGCTCGTCAACGAGGCCGCCGTAGCCGACGCACTCCGCGAAGGCCGTCTCGGGGCTTACTGCGCCGACGTAATGAGCTCAGAGCCGCCAAAGGCCGACAATCCGTTGCTGACCTGCGACAACGCATTTATCACGCCGCACATCGCCTGGGCAACGAAGGAGGCCCGCCAGCACCTTATGAACATTGCCACAGCCAACATAAAAGCCTTCATCGAAGGAAATCCCATAAACACCGTCAGATGATAACAGCCGACCCACATATAGTACATATCCTCCAGGAGGTGATAGAGTTTCTCGGAACCTTCGCCTTTGCCATTTCCGGAATAAGGCATGCCGCGGCACGCCATTTCGACTGGTTCGGAGGATATGTCTGCGGATTCGCCGTAGCCATAGGGGGTGGAACAATCCGCGATGTCATGCTCGGAGTAACACCATTCTGGATGACGAGCCCTATGTACGTTCTCTGTACGGCCGTTGCCCTCATCTTCGTAATCCTTTTCGGCAGACTGCTGAAAAGACTTGACAATGCATGGTTTGCCTTCGACACCCTCGGACTGGCCCTGTTCAACATTGCCGGAATACAGAAGACGCTGACGATGGGCCACGCTTTCTGGGTGGCAATAATCATGGGATGCATAACAGGGGCCGCCGGAGGAGTCATCCGCGACGTACTGCTCAATAATATTCCAGTGATTTTCCACAAGGAGATTTACGCCATGGCCTGTGTGGCGGGCGGACTGGTCTACTGGCTCCTTTTCTATCTCGGTGCTCCCCTACCCCTGACGATTGTAGTGTCGTTCCTCACCGTCTGCATTATCCGCTATCTTGCAGTGAGGTATCACATCTCCCTGCCTATACTAAGTAAGGATGCCGGGGATATGGACTAAGACGATGAAAAAAGGGAGACAATCGATAAAGAAAGATAAGAGCATTAAAAAATCGGATGTCATCACGACGTCCGATTTCCAAAAACAAACTACTTAAAAACTAATCTACTAAAACAAATCAAAAAAATATCTTTATATGTCTGTGTTACTATCTTTCTTTTAATGACATTGCAAAATTATACATTTCTGCAATATCATCCAAATAAAAAGCGAGAAAAAATCGCCAAAATCGCTAAAAATCAACAAAAAAGGGGCTCCTTTTATTGGAGTCCCTCTTTTTTGTCAAGTTCACTTAGCAAATACAAGTGTGGCCGAAATACACTGTTCGACTTATACTTTCTTGCCTTTTTGCCTTGTTTTACATCATGCCGGGCTGTGCCATCGGAGCTGCCGGTTTCTCTTCCGGCTTGTCGACGATGAGGCACTCAGTTGTGAGGAACATGCCAGCGATTGACGCAGCGTTCTCAAGAGCTACGCGCTCAACCTTTGCAGGGTCGATGACACCGGCAGCACGCAGGTCCTCATACTTCTCGGCACGTGCGTTGTAGCCATAATCACCCTCACCGGCACGAACCTTATCGACGACGACAGCGCCCTCGCCACCGGCGTTGGTAACAATCTGGCGCAGAGGCTCCTCGATGGCGCGGCATACAATATTGATACCAGTCTGCTCGTCAGCGTTCTCGCCCTTCAGGTCAGCGAGCTCCTTCTGAGCACGGATGTAAGTTGTGCCGCCACCTACGACGACGCCCTCCTCTGTAGCTGCACGCGTAGCGCAGAGAGCATCATCGACGCGGTCCTTCTTCTCTTTCATCTCAACCTCAGAGTTGGCGCCTACATAGAGCACAGCGACACCGCCGGCGAGCTTAGCAAGACGCTCCTTGAGCTTGTCCTTGTCGTAAGAAGATGTAGTGTTGGCAATCTCATTCTTGATCTGGGCTACGCGGTCCTTGATGTTCTGCTTGTCGCCGCCACCGTTGACGATAGTAGTGTTGTCCTTGGTGATAGTGACCTTCTCGGCAGTACCAAGCATCTCAAGAGTAGCCTTGTCGAGAGTCAGACCCTTGTCCTCGCTGATGACAACACCACCGGTCAGGACAGCGATATCCTCAAGCATAGCCTTACGACGGTCGCCGAAACCAGGAGCCTTGACAGCACAGATCTTCAAACCTGCACGCAGACGGTTCACAACGAGTGTGGTAAGTGCCTCTGAATCAACATCCTCAGCGATAACCAACAGTGGACGGCCGCTCTCAGCAGCAGGCTGCAGGATAGGCAGGAAGTCCTTGATGTTTGAAATCTTCTTATCGTAGATGAGGATGTAAGGATTCTCCATTACGCACTCCATCTTGTCTGTATCGGTTACGAAGTAGCCCGACAGATAGCCACGGTCGAACTGCATACCCTCGACGACGTCGATATGTGTGTCGCGGCTCTTGCTCTCCTCGATAGTGATAACACCATCCTTCGATACCTTACGCATAGCGTCGGCAAGGAGTTTACCAATCTCAGGGTCGTTGTTGGCCGAGACGGTAGCCACCTGCTCAATCTTGTCGTAGTTGTCGCCGACAACCTCAGCGTTGGTCTTGATATAGTCGACAACCTTTGCCACGGCCTTATCGATACCGCGCTTGAGGTCCATAGGATTGGCACCTGCTGTAACGTTCTTCAAGCCCTCGTTGACGATGGCCTGCGTGAGGATTGTGGCGGTTGTCGTTCCGTCGCCGGCATCATCGCCAGTCTTGCTGGCTACGCTCTTGACGAGCTGCGCACCGGTGTTCTCGAACTTGTCGTCGAGCTCCACCTCTTTAGCTACCGTTACACCGTCCTTTGTAATCTGAGGAGCACCGAACTTCTTCTCAATCACGACGTTACGGCCCTTAGGACCGAGTGTAACCTTCACGGCGTTAGCCAACTGGTCTACGCCACTCTTAAGCAACTCACGTGCTTCTGTATCGAACTTAATTATCTTTGCCATTTTGAATCTGTTGTTTATACGTTAAAAATTACTTCAGTACTGCCAATACGTCACTCTGGCGCATGATAAGATATTTCTCGCCCTCGTTCTCGAGCTCTGTGCCGGCATACTTGCCATACAGCACCTCATCGCCTTCCTTGAGAACCATCTTGTCGTCCTTAGTTCCCTCACCAACAGCGATGACCTTGCCACGCTGTGGCTTCTCTTTCGCGGTGTCAGGAATGATGATTCCACCTACTTTTTCTTCAGCTGGTGCAGGAAGTACCAGTACTCTGTCTGCTAATGGTTGAATTTTCATAATTTATAGCGTTTTAAAATTTTACTTTCCGCCCCACATACTACGAAAACCGTGCCAACATGGCAGTGGCATACTTTTTCGGGCTTTCTAAGGCATGAATGTGACAAAAGTGGCAAACGGTGACTGACAGAAATGACATAAAGGCGTAGTTCATCCTCTGTTTCCTGCCATCCTTCGACAGGCAATTCCATATTTTCATGCCACCATCCAGCAATCTTGCATTTATTACACTTAGACTCCAAAAGTTGCCGAACGATACAGACGAAAAAGGCAGAAAGAGCGCATGTGAGGCGAGATGAGAAGTAAAGAAAATTCAAACAAAAGTCCTATCAAAGTCGATCCTATTATGCATTGACTATCAGCAACTTACAGAAGCATATCATTTAACATTGCGAAACGGGCCGTTTGAGGCTGCAAAACGGGCCATTTGGGAATGCGAAAAGGACCGTTTGGGAATGCTAAACGGTAGGTTTGGAAATGGTGTAAGGATTTTTCGCATTTTTTCATCAGCCCGCTTCGTATTCTCATAATATTGCCGTCATAAGCGGGAATCAACTCGTTGGCTTCAGCAAGATGCCGGACTGTCAATCAATGTCATTCCAACCGTATCTTTAGCAGGACGATAGCCCGCTCAGACGTAAATATTAACCATTCTGCCAACGATAAAAGATGAACGACTAAAAAAAGGAACTAATTGTATTGGCAATGGAGAAAAAAAGTAGTAACTTTGTGGGCTGATTAAGTTAGTATAATATAAAAAGGTGATAAATTAATGAGCAGTCCACAGATAATAGAGCATCTGACAGAGGTAGTAGAGGAATTGTCGGCCGAGGAGTCGATGCGTGGAATATTCCACGAGCACCGCGACGGCGACCCGTTGCCCTCTGGCCGCGACCTGGAGGAAATCATCTCGCTGTCGCGTTCGATTCTCTTCCCCGGATACTACGGCGACTCCAATGTCAACCAGAGCACTATCCGCTATCACATCGGGGTGAACATGGAGCGCCTGCACAAGCTGCTCACACGGCAGATTATGGCCGGACTGCTGTTCAACCAGGACTGCCACTGCGCCCAACCACTTGAGGAGCAGGACCTGTGCCGTAAGAACGCAGAGACCATTGCCCTGACGGTGCTGCAACGCTATCCTGACATCCGCCGGACACTAAGCTCCGATGTGGAGGCTGCCTTCGAGGGCGACCCGGCGGCTATCAACCAGGGTGAGGTCATCAGTTGCTATCCCGTGATAAAAGCTCTGACCAACTACCGCATTGCCCACGAGCTATACCTCGAGGAGGTGCCGCTCATACCGCGCATGATGACGGAGCTGGCCCACTCGGAAACGGGCATCGACATACATCCGGCAGCCACCATCGGCAAGCATTTCACCATCGACCACGGTACGGGTGTAGTCATAGGAGCCACCTGCATCATCGGCGACAACGTCAAACTCTACCAGGGTGTCACCCTCGGAGCCAAAAGTTTCCCTCTCGACGAGAACGGGAAGCCCATCAAGGGCATACCGCGCCACCCCATCATCGGCAACAACGTCATCATCTACGCCAACGCCACAGTACTGGGGCGCATACACATCGGTGACGGATGCGTGGTGGGAGCCAACGTGTGGGTGACCCGCGACATGAGAGCCGGAACCAAAAAGTACAAGACGGAGAAAACCGACAAGCTCGACATGTTCTTCGAGGAAGGCGGAGGAATATAACCTGCCGCGGGAACAACACCCCCCAAAAGCCGATTCCGGCGGCGACGGAGCACATCCGCGGGAGCGCAGGAAGAAGCAATAATAACAGAAAAATTATTAGTCAAGAAAGTTTCATAATAAATAAAATGGATAAAGAAATCAAGCCATCATCCGAGTTCAAACTTATTGCCAAGACCTTCATGGGACTGGAACAGGTGCTGGCCAAGGAACTCACAGAGCTGGGTGCCAACAATGTTGAGATAGGTCGCAGAATGGTGTCGTTCACCGGCGACAAGGAGATGATGTACCGGGCCAACTTCCAGTTACACACGGCCATCAGAATTCTAAAGCCGATAGCGGAGTTCAAAGCCAGCTCGGCCGACGATATGTACAATGAGGTGAGAAAGATCGACTGGAGCAAGTACATCCTCCCGGGAAAGACATTCTCGGTCGACTCGGTCGTCTACTCCGACGACTTCCGCAACTCGCGGTTCGTCACTTACAAGGTCAAGGATGCCATCGTCGACCAGTTCCGCGAGAAAACAGGCAGCCGCCCGAATATCTCGGTGTCGAACCCCGACATCAGACTCAACATTCACATTGCTGAGGACAACGCCACACTGTCGCTCGACTCGTCAGGCGAGAGCCTGCACCGCCGCGGCTATCGACAGGAATCGGTGGAGGCACCGCTCAACGAGGTCCTCGCAGCAGGAATGATTCTCATGACCGGATGGAAAGGCGATACCGATTTCATCGACCCGATGTGCGGTTCGGGCACCATTCCTATCGAGGCCGCGCTCATTGCCCGCAACATCTCGCCCGGAGTTTTCAGGAAAGAGTTCGCCTTCGAGAAGTGGCCAGATTTCGATTCGGAGCTTTTTGATGAGATTTACAACGACGACTCGCAGGAGCGCGAATTCACACATCACATCTACGGCTACGATGCCGACATGAAAGCAGTCAACACTGCAAGGCTGAACGTCAAGGCAGCAGGACTCTCGAAGGACATCACCATCGACCAGCAGGACTTCAAGAACTTCCAGCAGCCGGCCGAGAAGAGCATCATCGTGATGAACCCGCCATACGGCGAGCGCATCTCAACCGACAATCTGCTCGGCACATACCACATGATCGGCGAGAGATTCAAGAATGCTTTCAAGGGCAACGAGGCCTGGGTTCTGTCGTACCGGGAAGAGTGTTTCCGCGCCATCGGACTGAAACCGTCCATCAAGATTCCGCTCTACAACGGTTCGCTGGAGTGCGAGTTCCGCAAGTATGTCATGTTCGACGGCAATATGAAGGACTTCCGCCACGAGGGTGGCATCGTGAAGACAGAGGAGGAGAAACGCGAGATGGCTCAGAAGCACCGGTTCAAGAAGAACCGTGAGTTCAAACAGCTGCTCGACGAGGAGGAGAACAATGAGGAAAGCGACATCCGCGACTTCAAGTTCCACTCTTTCCGCGACATGTCCCCAAGAAAGCCGAGAATCGGCCGCCACGACGACGAGCATCATTTCAGCCGGTCGAAAGATAAATACAAAAACAAGTTCCGCGACCGCGACGACGACAACGAGGAGCACCGCGGTGG
Organism: Prevotella lacticifex; assembly: GCF_019973375.1. Taxonomy (GTDB): domain Bacteria; phylum Bacteroidota; class Bacteroidia; order Bacteroidales; family Bacteroidaceae; genus Prevotella; species Prevotella lacticifex. The sequence continues at coordinate 2,020,596 of NZ_BPTV01000001.1, forward strand.
CAAGGACCGGCGGTTCCGCGGGAAGGACAAGGACTTCGGCGGACGCGGAAAACGTTTCGGCGGAAAAGGACGAAGGCCGGCGGACGACGATTTTGAGGATTAATAATCCCGCAATCCAGACACTGAGAAAAAGATATATGAAAGGCAAATTAAAATGTATTGGACTGATGCTGGCCATTGGCCTGCTAAGTTCGATGTCGGCAATGGCTCAAAATAAGCAATTCACTCTTGAGGACCTGAACTTCGGCGGGGTCAACTACCGGAAGTTCTACCCCGAGAACAGATACACCACCTGGTGGGGCGACCGCCTCATCAGACTGAATCTCGACTACTGCGCCGAGGTTGACAAGACCAGCGGGAAGGAGAAACGGATTGTAAGTCTCGACGAGATAAACAAGGTCGCCGGCCTAAGCGGCTCCGAGCTCGTCAGGAGTTTATACTATGCCGCTTTCCCTTATGCCGACAAACCAGTCATCAGCGTGGAGAACTCGGGTGAGCGATTTCTATATAATTTCAAGACGAAGAAGGTGGAATGGCGCTCGGGAGTTCTCAGTACCGACCCCGGCCACAACGTCTATGGCGACGAGAAGCAGAGCTCGGAGTGGAACAGTGCCTCACGCGCCACGGCTTTCGTAGCCGGCAACCAGCTCTATGTCGCTGATGCTAAGGGCAATATCGCAAAGCTTACAACCGACGGCTCGCGCGACATCGTATACGGACAAAGCGTACACCGCGATGAGTTCGGCATCAACGGAGGACTTTTCTGGAGTCCGAAAGGCAACAAGCTCGCATTCTACAGGATGGACCAGAGTATGGTGACCGACTATCCGCTCGTTAATATTCCGGAAATCGACTGGACACCAAAGGAGGGACAGAGCAGAATTGACACTCCGGAGCCGATAAAATATCCGATGGCCGGAGAGACGAGCCATAAGGTAACAGTGGGAGTTTACGACCTGCGGACGAAGAAAACGGTCTATTTGCAGGCCGGCGATCCTACCGACCGCTACTTTACGAACATCGCATGGAGTCCCGACGAGACGACTATCTACATGTTTGAGCTTAACCGCGACCAGAACGACTGCCGCCTTGTAAGCTACGATGCAGCCTCTGGCGAGAAGAAGGGGGAATTGTATCGCGAGACCGACGAGAAATATGTGGAGCCACTCCACCCTATCGTATTTCTGCCGTGGGACAACAGTAAGTTCATTATGCAAAGTCAGAAGGACGGCTACAACCACCTATACCTATTTAATAAGGACGGGAAAGAAATAAAACAGATAACCAACGGGAAATGGGTAGTGATGGATTTCCTCGGATTCGACGCAAAGAGCCATGATATCATCTACTCCAGCAACGAGGCAAATCCAATACAACAGAATATCTGGACGGTCAACGTCGACAACGGAAAGCGAAAGCTTGTCGATGAGTCGGGGAAAGGATGGCACAACGGAACCATCAGTGCATCAGGAAGATACATCCTCGACAACTATCAGGAGCCGACGGTGCCGAGGAAGATTTCCATCATCAACTCGGAGACCGCAAAGTGCTTCAACTATTTCACGGCTCCCGACCCATGGAAAGGCTATAACCTCCCGGAATACAGCACCGGCACGATAAAGGCTGCCGACGGTGTCACCGACTTGTATTATCGGTTGGTAAAACCGGTCAACTTCGACCCGAAGAAGAAGTATCCTACTGTCGTCTACGTCTACGGAGGCCCTCATGCACACAATGTTGACGCACGGTGGCACTGGGCAAGTCGCTCGTGGGAGACTTATATGGCACAGAAAGGCTACGTGCTCTTCATCCTCGACAACCGCGGCAGCGAGAACCGCGGAAAAGCTTTTGAGCAGGTCACATTCCGCCATCTTGGTCAGGAGGAGATGAAAGACCAGATGAAAGGTGTCGACTTCCTGCGCACACTATCCTATGTCGATACAACTCGCATCGGCGTTCACGGATGGAGTTTCGGCGGATTCATGACCATCTCGCTCATGACAAACCATCCCGACGTATTCAAGGTGGGCGTTGCCGGTGGACCGGTAATCGACTGGAAATGGTATGAGGTGATGTATGGCGAGAGATATATGGACACACCGCAGACTAATCCGGAGGGATACCGCCAGACATCGCTCCTCAACAAAGCCAAGGACCTGAAGGGAAAACTGCAGATAATCATCGGTCTCAACGACCCGGTCGTCGTTCCGCAGCATGAGTTCTCGTTCTTAAAAGCATGCATCGCCGCCGGAACGCAACCCGACTTCTTCGTTTATCCCGGTGAGCCACACAACATGAGAGGACATCAGTCGGTGCACTTGCACGAAAGAATAACTCAATACTTTGAGGATTACTTGAAGTGATAAAAGCGTGTATCCAACAAAAAGAAAGCGTGAAACCGGCCCACGAAAGGTCGGTTCCACGCTGAACAGACTGGTTTTCAAGTCATTACAACAACATACAGATACGATACCAAAAATATAGAACTATAAACAAGACCCTGCATTTCCCCACAGGCCATAGAATAAAATCCCACTTCGGGGATGATTTGGGGAAATACGTTATGAACATATTACTATTAGGCTCAGGCGGCCGTGAACATGCCTTAGGATGGAAGATTGCTCAAAGCAGCAAATGTGACAAACTGTACATAGCTCCAGGCAACGCCGGAACATGCAACATCGGAGAGAATGTACCTATCGGTGTCAACGAATTTGACAAGCTGAAGGATTTCGCCGCTAATCACAACATTGACATGCTCGTCGTCGGTCCGGAGGTTCCTCTGGTCAACGGCATCACGGATGATTTCCACAACGATCCGCGGACAAAGGACATTCCCGTCATCGGACCGTCAAAAGCCGGAGCTGAACTCGAGGGCTCAAAGGACTTTGCAAAAGGATTCATGAAGCGTCACAATATCCCTACAGCCGCCTACGAGACTTTCGACGGCACTACCGTAGAAGAAGGTATCAAGTTTCTTGAGAGTCTTCAGCCTCCTTACGTGCTGAAAGCCGACGGTCTTGCTGCCGGAAAGGGCGTTCTCATCGTACCCACACTGGAGGAAGCAAAGAAGGAATTCCGCGAGATGCTCGACGGTATGTTCGGTAACGCATCAGCGAAGGTGGTCATTGAGCAGTTCCTCAGCGGCATCGAGTGCTCAGTATTCGTTCTTACCGACGGCGATCACTATAAGATTCTGCCCGAGGCTAAGGACTACAAACGCATCGGAGAGCACGATACCGGTCTTAACACCGGTGGAATGGGCTCAGTGTCACCGGTTCCGTTCGCAACAAAGGGATGGATGAAGAAAGTCGAGGACCGAATTATCAGACCGACTATCGACGGACTGAAGGAGGAGGGTATCGACTACAAAGGCTTCATTTTCTTCGGACTGATAAACGTCGACGGCGAGCCAATGGTAATAGAATACAACTGCCGTATGGGCGATCCTGAGACAGAAAGCGTCATGCTGCGACTCAAAAGCGATATCATAGACCTCTTTGAGGGTGTGGCAAAGGGCGATCTCGACAAACGCCCGATTGAATTCGACGACAGAGCCGCTGTGTGCGTGATGCTTGTCAGCGGCGGCTATCCGCAGAAATACGTCAAAGGCTATACCATCAACGGCATCGACAAGGTCGAAGGCTCGGTGGTCTTCCACTCCGGAACAGCCATGAAAGACGGACAGGTTGTCACCGATGGCGGACGTGTAATAGCCGTCTCATCATACGGTAGCAACAAGGAGGAGGCTCTCCGCAAGTCGTTTAAGGAAGCGCAGAAGATAGAATTTAAGGACAAGTACTTCCGCAGCGACATCGGTCAGGACCTATAATTAGGTTTTGAGTAATTTTTTTCAGTGTGTAAAGCGGATATAATCAGCTGAATGTACAGATTATACCAGCACGCGAAACATACTCAACCGGTTTGCAAATGGATTTGGTCGGATGAATAAGAACGGCCAAGTCTGTTTGCAAACAGATTCTGTCAACGAACAAAAAGATTTGAAATCAGGTAACAACAGTGATTAAACAAAAGCGTTTCCAAAACAGAATAGCGGAGAGCCGATGGTCTTCGCTCACTATGACGATCATAGCATTAGCCATTTGGTTTGCTGTAGGACTGATGACCTTTGAGCCTCACATTGTCACGTCATTCATCTGCATGGCAATGGCTTCGGTGATGATGGGACAGCTAAACAGCGCCAACGCACTCATCCGGATATATAGTCGGATGATAATGTGCACGTTCCTGGTCATCGTATCGGTAGCTACATTCCTCTTTTCCGACTATGCACCGGCCTTGGTAACACTTTGTTTTACAATCTTCTACACATTCCTTTTCCGCTGTTATCAGGACAAGAGTTCGCCGGGATGGATCTTCTATGCTTATCTTGCCATCGGTCTTGCAAGCGTATTCTGGGTTCAGGTTTTGTTTTTTTTGCCGTTCCTGTGGATTATTACTTCGACAAATCTGCTGGCGATGAACTTCCGAAACTTCATAGCCTCACTCCTTGGAGTCATAGCCCCTTACTGGTTCTTGTTGGCGTGGTATGCTTTCAAGAACGACATTCCGGCTTTTGCAGTCCACTTTAAGGAGTTGGCCAATTTCGGTCAGGTGGCTGGTATGCAGGTACTTACTTCCCATCAGCTTGTCACCTTGGCGTTCACGATTCTATTAGCTGTCACCGGTATGATTCACTTCGTCAACAAAGCGCACCTCGACAACATCAGGACAAGGCTTTTGTATGAGACTTTCATCACCATCGATCTTCTCACTATAGCCTTTATTATCCTCCAGCCTCAGCACTTCAAGTTCCTTTATGGTATTCTTGCTGTGAACACATCACCGCTTATCGGCCACTTCATTGCCCTGACGCACACTAAGTGGACCAACCGGTATTTCATTCTTCTGATAATTATGGCAATGGCTATTTGCGCATACAATATATGGATTCCATAACAAATTTCCTGCTCGACTACGGCTATTGGGGAATGCTCGTTGCAGCATTCCTCGCCGGGAGCTTCTTCCCTTTCTCTTCCGAGGCCGTCATGCTCGGGCTATTGGCAATGGGTCTGAAGCCTGTTCCACTCGTTGTCTATGGCACGATTGGTAATGTTGGAGGTTCAATGTTCAATTATTATATTGGGAGTCTCGGCAAGATAGAGTGGATAGAAAAGTATCTGCACGTCAAGAAATCATCACTTGAGAAAGCCGAAAAGTTCATGGACGGACGCGGGGCATGGATGGGGTTCTTCGCCTTTCTGCCATTCATCGGCTCAGCCATTACCATACTCCTTGGCTACAGCCGGGCCAACAAGGCGATATCACTCTTGTCAATAACAACGGGGAAGCTTCTGCGTTACATTATATTAATAGGGAGCGTCGTACTTGCCATTAAGTAAAATAATCTTTCATCTTTTCCCTTTTTCAATTAAAATCATTACCTTTGCACCGATTCTATCGAAATAACAGAGTTTATAATTAATAACAATGAAAAAGTTTAAGTTAGTGGACTGCATTGTCGGATGGGTTGTGTTTGCCATAGCCTCATTCGTCTATTGCTCGACCATTGAACCGACAGCCTCCTTCTGGGACTGCCCTGAGTTCATCACAACTGCTTACAAGCTTGAGATCGGCCACCCGCCTGGGGCACCGTTCTTCATGCTCACAGCTAATCTATTCACACAGTTTGTCAACGACCCGACATTAGTTGCCAAGATGGTCAATACGATGAGTGCTCTCCTGAGTGCCACCTGTATCCTCTTCCTTTTCTGGACCATCAGCCATCTGACCCGTCGCCTTATCGTTCGCGACGGCGAGGCACCTACGCTGAGTAAGGCTATTGCCATTGAAGGCTCAGCACTTGTCGGCGCACTAATCTACTGCTTCAGCGACACTTTCTGGTTCTCAGCAGTAGAAGGTGAGGTATATGCCTACTCATCGGCATTCACTGCCGTTGTATTCTGGCTGATACTGAAATGGGAAGAACATGCCGACGAGCCTCACAGCGACCGTTGGCTCGTGCTCATTACCTATATGACGGGACTGTCAATAGGCGTGCACCTGCTCAACCTTCTGTGTATCCCAGCTATAGTGCTGGTGTTCTACTACAAGAAATGGCCAGATGCCAACCTCAAAGGCTCACTTTTAGCCCTGCTTCTATCGTTCATTATTGTTGCAGCAGTACTTTATGGAGTAGTGCCAGGCATCATCACTGTAGGCGGTTGGTTCGAACTATTCTTCACCAATACCCTCGGTATGCCGTTCAACACCGGAACGATAATTTACATCTTCGTACTCGTTGCAGGAGTTGTATGGGCCATCTATGAAACTTACACCAACAAGAGTCTCACCCGCGAGAACATTGCTTTCCTCGTGGCAGTAGCCCTTCTTGGTATACCTTTCTATGGATTTGGCTGGAGCGCATTCATCACAGGAGTAGTAATCCTTGCCATCCTATGGTTCGTCCTCAAGAAATGCAAGAACATTATTACCTCCCGTGTCAAGAATACAGCCTTACTGTGTATGCTCATGCTGATGATCGGCTACTCATCCTATGCCCTCATCATCATCCGTTCTACATCCAATCCCCCAATGGATCAGAACTCGCCTGAGGATATCTTCACACTCGGAAACTATCTGAGCCGTGATCAGTATGGCGACCGTCCATTGTTCTATGGACAGGCTTACACTTCTCAGTTGTCCTACCACCCAGTAGGCGATGGCATGCAGGCTCCTGATGTTCAGGATGGCGCACCTATATATGAGAAGAAAGAAAAGTCAAGTCCTAACGAGCCCGACTCATACTTCGTACCTACCCACAAGGATAAGTACATCTACTCTGAGAACATGCTCTTCCCACGAATGTACGATCAGGCTCACGCCCAGGATTATGAATCGTGGATGGGCGGAGTGACAAAGCATGATGCCGGTGATGGCACAGAGATTCCAACGCAGGGTGAGAACCTTCGTTTCTTCATGTCCTACCAGTGCAACTTCATGTACTGGCGTTACTTCATGTGGAACTTCTGCGGCCGTCAGAACGACATTCAGGGCAATGGTGAGCTCGAGCATGGCAACTGGATAACCGGCATCCCATTCATCGATAATGCAATGTACGGCGACCAGAGTCTTCTTCCCGATGAGCTAAAGGCATACGATCCTGTCACCAACCCGTCGGGAAACAAAGGTCACAACGTCTACTATGGACTGCCGTTGCTTCTCGGTCTCATCGGATTCTTCTGGCAGGCATTCCGTGGCAAACGCGGCATACAGCAGTTTTGGGTTGTCGGTTTCCTGTTCCTCATGACAGGACTCGCCATAGTCTTCTACCTCAACCAGACTCCGAGCCAGCCTCGTGAGCGCGACTATGCATACGCAGGTTCGTTCTATGCTTTCGCTATATGGTGCGGACTTGGTGTTGCCGCCATCATCGACTGGCTGAAGAAGCTCAAGCTCCAGCCTGTGGCCGTAGCAGCAGTAGTGTCGCTTCTCGCCCTCTTCGTGCCTATTCAGATGGGCAGCCAGAACTGGGACGACCACGACCGTTCAAACCGCTACACATGCCGCGACTTCGGACGCAACTACCTCATGAGTCTGCAGCCTAAGAGCAACGCTATCATCTTCACCAACGGCGACAACGACACCTTCCCTCTGTGGTACAACCAGGAGGTAGAAGGCCAGGGCACCGAGTTCCGCGTCTGCAACCTCAGCTACCTGTCGACCGACTGGTATATCGACCAGATGCTGCGCCCGGCCTACGATTCCAAACCTGCGCCAATCACATGGAGCCGTCTGGAGTATGTCACCGGAACTAACGAGTACATACGTGTCAATCCGGACATGAAAGATGATATCAACGACCTGTACAAGAACTATCCTCAGCAGGCCAAGGCTATCTTCGGTGACAATCCTTACGAGCTGAAGAACATCCTTAAATACTGGGTGCGCAACGACTTCACCGCTCAGCAGAAGAGCATGCTCAAGCAACTCTACGGCTTCGGCTCCGACCAGGAGATGCGTCAGGCTCTGAACGTGATTCCTACCGACACTATCTATCTTACTGTCGACAAGAACGCCGTTCTCAAGAGTGGAATGCAGGTTAACAAGGACTCCATCCCCAACCAGATGGTCATCTCGCTTGCCGGCAAGTCTACACTCATCAAGTCGAACCTGATGATGCTGGAAATGCTTGCCAACGCCGACTGGACACGTCCATTGTACATCGCCACCACTGTGGGCTCTGATGCTTATGCAGGTCTCGGCAACAACCAATTGCAGGAAGGCCTTGCCAACCGCATTGTTCCTTACACCGTCGATCCTGACGACAACATGGATGTCAACAAGACCTACGATGCCGTCATGAACCGCTTCCGCTTTGGTGGACTGTCGCGCAAGGAACTGTACATCGACCAGACCGTCATGCGCATGTGCTACACTCACCGTCGCCTGATGGCACAGTTAGCTATGGCCCTGCTCCGTAAGGGCGACAAGGCCCGCGCTCAGAAGGTCCTCGAGAAGTCCGACAAGGAAATACCTTATTATAACGTTCCGGTGAACGTCATGGCCGGCGATATGGACATCGCCCAGGCATGGTATCTCCTTGGCCGCAAGGACAAGGCCCGTCAGCTCGCTGACCAGTTGTGGAAGACCGCAAGCCAGTACGTCAATTTCTATCTCAGCCTTGACGACCGCGGCTTCAACATGGGTATGGAGACATGCCGCATGCAACTCGGCTACACAATGGCCAATCTTCTGCAAATGACCTCTGAACTCGATCCACAATGGAGCAACAGTCATCGTTCGTCCTATGGACAGTTCATGCAGCGCTACCAGAGTAAGGGTGGCCAGATTCAATAACTCTGAACTCTGACAAGAACCAATAAAACCGGACATAAGCCTGTCGGTAAGGTCCGATTTTATTGGTTTTTTCTTTCTTTTATACTAACGAACAACAATAATCCGTATAAGCATTGATAATAGAACAACCAGCCAAATGGCTCAGATGGATTTATCCCCACGCGTTGTGGCGAATGGACACCAACGAGCATGCCGTCTACATCACCTTCGACGACGGTCCCATTCCTGAGAGCACTCCCTTCATTCTCGAAACCTTGCGCAAGTTCAACGTCAAGGCCACGTTCTTCATGGTCGGCGACAACGTCCGCAAGTATCCTAAGCTCTACGAGCAGATCGTTGCCGACGGACATCAGGTAGGCAACCACACCTTCCATCATCTTGGTTCCTTCAAGCACTGGACGATAACCTACGCCATGGATGTGTACGATGCCAACGAGCTTATCCACTCCCATCTCTTCCGCCCGCCACATGGTTGGATGCGGCACGCCGTCTACTGGTGGCTGAAACGAAAGTTCACCATAGTCATGTGGGATCTCGTCACACGCGACTATTCAAAATGGCTCAATGCCGACGACGTATTCAACAACGTGAAGCGATATGCCCGCAACGGCTCCATCATAACGTTCCACGACTCACTGAAGAGCATCGACAAACTACATACAGCACTGCCTCAGAGTCTGCAATGGCTGAAAGACCAGGGATATGAGTTCAAGGTGATACCCTGATCCTCCCGCTACAACAGTATTATTATTGCAGCATCATGGCCTTTATTACTGGTGCCACCATTACTCAGTGGCATCTCTTCAGTCTGCACTATAACAATATTCCACATGCCACACAGCGATACCAATAATACAACAGCACACGACTTCAGCGGATCTGCGACTCTGGAGGAATCGATAAAGTCCGAGGCTAAGCGTCTCGGCTTTTTTGCCTGTGGCATAGCACAGGCAGGTCCCGTCGATGCAGCCACCCAGCAGCATGTGCGCACATGGGTAGCCGAAAAAGACTATGCCACAATGGAATATATGAGCAACAACCTCGAGAAACGCCTCGACCCTACCCTGCTCGTCCCTGGAACGAAGAGCATCATCAGTCTGGCTCTCAACTATGCTCCTAAACAAGAGATCACCGGTCACATGCCCGACAACTACAATTTTGCCGCCTATGCCCTTGGCAAAGACTATCACGACATCATGAAGAAGAAGATGACGCTCCTTGCCAATAAATTCGGATGGACGATGATTCCTAATCAGCCAAGGGTCAGCAGCACGGCAAGCACAGCACACTGCGACAGTAATACAGAGGTGTCCTCCCCTACACCCGACAACGATACCGTCCGCTATCGTTGTTTCGTCGACAGTGCCCCTGTGCTCGAACGCTATTGGGCCGTCAAAGCCGGACTCGGATGGATAGGCCGCAACCATTCGCTTATCATCCCCCATGCCGGTACGATGTTCTTCCTCGGCGAAATTTTTGTCAGCGTCAGCCTCAACGCCGATAAGCCTGTACGCAACTTCTGCGGACAGTGCAGGCGCTGCATCGACGCTTGTCCCACTCATGCCCTCTCCACTATTCCTTTCGACACATCGCTCTGCCTGAGCTACCAGACTATAGAAAATCGTGGCGAACTGTCAACACTGGCCAAGAAGTCGATGGGCGACACCATCTACGGCTGCGACCGATGCCAGCAGGCCTGTCCGTGGAACCGCTTTGCCACACCAACCACAGACCCCGACATGCAGCCGAGCGAGGAATTCCTGAAGATGACAAAGGAAGACTGGCGCAACCTCGATATCGAGCAGTACAGGCGGCTCTTCAAAGGCTCTGCCGTGAAGCGCGCCAAATACGAGGGACTCATGCGAAACATCAAAGCCGCAAGCCAGGAAAAACAATAACTGCTGCACCATGTCGACGACGTCGACATCCGTCTCTGTATACACCGCATCATATCAAACTTCTTCTCTATAGCTTATTCGTGGAGGGAGGAACACATTCACCCCCACTACACCAATAAGGGGCTCTATCAACAAAATACACTGGTGAATAGGTCCAACGCAAGCATACGCACACGCTGACGAACCCTATGACAACCAAGACTCAAGAGAAACCCAACAACAAAAAACCCTGAAGAAATAATCTCCAAGGTTTCCGCGGTGCGTACGAGATTCGGACTCGTGACCTCCTGCGTGACAGGCAGGCATTCTAACCAACTGAACTAACGCACCATAATCGGTGAAGTTGGCGGTGCGTACGAGATTCGGACTCGTGACCTCCTGCGTGACAGGCAGGCATTCTAACCAACTGAACTAACGCACCATTTTACTTCGTATAGCCGATTTTTGATTAGCGAGTGCAAAGGTAGAGGTTTTCTTCCGATTGACCAAACATTGCATAAGAAAAGTTTTCGCTATTAATGTTTATTAACAAGTCGAGTCTCTTGTGGTAACTACTCAGTCTTTTTTTGTCGGCGCAGCTAAGTAACTATTCAGCGATAGGTACGGCAGGGCTGTCCGTAGCACCAAACAGTGCTCGGATTGCCTCAAATGGTGTCTGCTTATGTTTCTTCGCAGTTTCTATTATTGAATGCAGGTCAAAGAAAGCATCTGCACCTAAGTCCGATCTAAAGGTACCAGAGTTCTTCAGTTTTATCTTCAACTTTCTTATGCCTCGTTCGCTTGCATTGTTGTCAGAAGGAATCAGAGGATCCTCCAGAAAGTTGAAGATATAATCCCTGCATTTTATAAGACCGTTCTTGAGACGCTGAAACTGTTCCTTAAATCCTTCCAAATTCTTCTTGAGCAGAGCATCAAGCTTTTCGAGCCACGGTTCTTTTTCAATATACTCGTTAGGCCTTGTATTCATTTCGTGGATTGCCTCCTTCAAAAGTTTTTCAACTTCTCCAGACCATTGCTGTGTTGTGTCGAGTTCGTTCAGATATTGCAGCTCTCTAAGTATATGCGCAAGACAAACCTGATGGTTCAAGAAGTGCAAGGCAAAATAGGCACTATGGCGATCTGTTACTGCTATCATTCTCTCAAGGCTGTCACCAAAACGACTTTCAAGCTCCTTAGAACTTCTTCCTCCAGCACGGAACAAGAGTGTAAAATACACTGTCTGTGCTATCCAAGCCCAGTCCAGCCGTTTGTTGCAATAGCAGCCCGACTCGTCAAAGCCTACAACTTTTGACTGCATAATGAGCTTCTTAATTTTGTCAATAGCAGGCTTTGCTTTTGTCTTGGCCTCGTTTATCCAGTTAACCATGGAGCCCTCGCTTATCGAAAGATTACACACTTCGAGTAAGAAGTCGGCAATGCGACCATAAGGCAGGAACTGTACTACCGAAAGATAGACGACGAGGCTTTTGACAGAAGCGTCATAGACAACGGCATTTGCCCCGCGTTTCCTTGCAACGTGGGATTGTATTCTTGCTCCGCACTTACTACAGATAGCAACATAATGTCTGATTTCTTTTACTATAGGCTTCATTTCAGGAAGAGATATCACCTGTGTAACATAATCCATCACAAGCTCACTATCTTCGAGCGAGTTGCCGCATTCGTTACAGTAATTAGGAATTATGTTTTCAACGGAATCCGGACTGTCTGTCTTCAAAAGTGTACAGCCCTTGTGTCCTGCTTGTCCACCCGGCTTACGACCGCTCGTTTTGCGCAGCGTCTTAGTACGCCGGACGACTTCGTCCTGTATCTTCTCCTTGGAAGGTGGCGTGCTGCTGTTGTTGGAGTTCTTGTCTGGAGTTTCGTACTTTGCAAGACGCTTTCTAAGATCCTCTATTATCGCATTGCGTTTGCTGACCTCGACGTTCAGTTTGTTAATGTTACGGTTAAGATTGCATATAGTATCATGCTGCGAATCGATGGTTTTCTGCATCGACCCCAGCTTCTCATTCATGCTTTTCAGCACATCTGCTATATCCGTAACTATCTCTTTCACAGATACAAAGGTACGAAAAAAGTCTGAAATAAGCAAACAAAAACAGAACTATTTTCATACTTATTTTGCTGATTGATAGGCATTTAAACAAGGCTCATAATTGAGATAACCATCAGAAAGAGAAATTGGGCGGGCATTCGCTGAATAGTTACGCAGCTAAGTTCTAAGGTTAAAGTCTTTTAAAGTTGTTCGTGACAGAAATCAAGTATTGTTATATTCCGCCGAGATGTTACAAATTTACATGGCAAGCGGTTCAACCTATGCCGTATTATGGAAGCATTTTCCACAGCTGTCTTGTTTTACCAATTAGGTTATTGGAGTTATCAAAGTTGTTGAAGACACGTTGTGGGCGTTTTCCATTTTTTGCAGTTTTCAGGAGCCATGTTAAGAGCGCGTTAACACTATTTGGCCGGTTGAGTAGTTATGCCTAAATTTGCACCATGACATATAAAGATTTAGGCGCACTTACCGATCCTTTGGAGGCTGTAAAGTCTTTGTTTGCCGAGATGACCACTATGAAAGAGGAGCTCTCGGCAACCAAGAGCGATGTGGCGCGCCTAAACCGCAACAACACAAAACTTGTAGTAGAGAATCGCAACCTTAAGGCGGAACTGGCTCAAACCAAGGAAGAACTGTCAAGGCTGAAAAAGGAAGCTCCCGTCGAGAAAGACAGCACCAATTCGAGCATTCCTCCCACAAAACAGTCCATTGCAAAGCAAATAATCCAGCACACAAGCTCACTTCGGAAGCCGTCCGGAAAGAATCCGGATGGACAGCCGGGTCATGCTGGGCACTCCCTTGACAAGAATACCTCTCCGGACAAGACAATAGAACATAAGGCGAAAACATGCCCTTTTTGCGGACATGCAATCCCGGAAGACGCCGAACAGGTGTGCGTAAAAACCATACAGGAGATAGAAATAACCGGTCCAATGCAACCTTGCTCTGTCACAGAGCACAAGTATTATTCTGCAGTTTGCACGCATTGCCACAAGGCTGCAAGAGCAGAGTCTGTAACAGGAGACTGCAAGAAGGTCATGTACGGCCCGGTACTTCAGACCATGGTCGTGTACCTTTCTGTAGTGCAGTCCGTACCCTACAACCGGATAGCGGAGATTATGAGGGATATTTTTATGGTGCCGACCTTTTCCGAGGGTACTGTGAAAAACATCCTGAGCAAGAACAAGCACAAGGCGACCCCTGTATATGACAGCATACTGTCATACATCGAGAAGTTCAAAGCCGCAGGCATGGACGAGACTGGCGCATACATCAATCAAAGACTGTGCTGGTTCTGGTGCCTGCAATGCCCGAAATTATGCTATGTCTTCGCTGACGAGTCAAGAGGATTAAAGGCCTTGGAACGGCATGGTATACTAAAGCACCTGGAGGACATCATCCTATACACTGACCTTCATGGTACGTATTTTAAGCTGAAGGTCAGGGGACACCAGGTGTGCCTTGTTCATTTACTGAGAAACCTTCAGTATCTGTGCGACCTCAACAAAGAACAGCATTGGGCCTCGGACATACAAGAATTGCTACGACAGGCCATACATGAGAGCAATACCAAACCGCGAGAGCAGATAGATATTGGAAGCCTCAAAAAACAATTGCACAAATTGCTGGAACAGGATGTGTCCTCCTACGAAAGAAAAGGGTGCAAGGATTTTCAAGCTCTGCAAAACGGACTTATAAACTGCGAGCAGTATATCTTCACATTCCTTGAGCAAGAGGGTGTCCCGCATCATAACAACTCTAGCGAGGGGGCCATAAGAATATTGAAAGTAAAGTCAAAGGTCTCAGGAGGATTCAGAACTGAAGTCGGGGCAGACGAGTACGCTTGTTTTCATTCTATAGTGGAGACTGCGAAAAGAAATGGTGTTTCGAAATTCAAGGCTCTGTTCCAACTCATCTCGGACATGGCTCCCAAGGATGACTTTATCGGAAGACTCTTATCAGAGAACGACTAATTTTAGTCGTTCCGAACCATCATGTCAAAAAGACTGAGTAGTTACCGATTTGTATTCTTTGTTTAAAAATATGTTACAGCCAAGGTTTAATAAAGTTTAAAATAAAGAATTTTTCGACGAAAAGTTTGGAATCTATAATATTTTTTACTTAATTTGCAATTAACTTAAAATATATGTAGATTATGGATAAGAAATATGAAATTGAAGAACTCGTTAGAGGAGATATCCTTGACGGAAGCTTGATGGAGATTGTTACAGGCGGAGTTAGTTCGAAGCATAGTGCTGCTGTTGGTGAATGCAGCTATTCTTGTGTTTATACAATGTGCAACTATTCGGCATGTTCATATAATTTCTGTCAATACGGATTTTGCCGTTACGACATATGTAAGCATGCTGTTTGTGCTCTTACTATTGCCTTGTAGGTATTAAATACTCTCAAAGGAATTTTTCTTTAGGTGAATTAAGTTCATTTCAAATAATGGGAATAGTGTGTGATCCCTTTCATCCAAATTAATTGGGATGAAAACGTTGTATGTCGTATCTGTATCTATTTAGAAGAATAAATATAATATGAAATTAAGAAAATCAAAATATACCTTTCTTTTAGATGCAGGAGGAAAGTATCTAGTATACAATTCTGCAAAGAACAATTTCTGGAAAGTTAATGATAATGTCTTTGAATTTATCAAGTATTTGGATTCTATAGAAATACAGAATGCCTCTGAGAGAGAACTAGCATCTTTTCTTCATCGTCTTTCCATAATAAATACTGATGAGGAAGATAGAAATATTGCGGATAATTTTAAATTGAGATTCTTGGCAAATTCTTTTTCTAAGGATCATTTAGATCTGACGATTGCTCCGACCTTAAAATGTAATCTTTGTTGTCCATATTGTTTTGAAGAGAACAAACCTTTATTTGTTATGGATAAAGCCATCTGTGACAAGATAGTTAAATTTGTTAAAAAACATAATTTCGCTAAAAAAATCAGAATAACATGGTTTGGTGGCGAACCGTTGCTCTGTGTTGGAAAAATCGATTACATATTGAAGGAACTTTCTAAGACGAACTTTCCTGATTTAGAGTATCAAGAAATTATTACTAACGGAACACTCCTTAGAGGTTATAACCTGCGATTGTTTAAGGATTACAAGTTTAATGCTATTCAGGTGACATTTGATGGCTCAGAGTTAAACCATGATAAAAAGAGGAAAACAGCTAATGGATCTGGTACATATAATATAATCCTAAGTAATCTTGATGAATTTGTATCTTTGTTCCCATCTATTGATATTAAAATACGAATAAATATAGATAAAAGCAACGGTGACGATTTTCTTTATCTTAACGATTTCTTAACTAATAGATATAAGGGGAAAAAGAATCTCTTCATTTATCCAGGGGTTCTAAAATCATGTAGTACTTCTATAAAGAATGCTCCTTTCTTATGTAATTCGGAAGTAAGTGCTTTATACATGCGGTATATGAGTCATGGATATCTAATATCATATCCGAGGTATAATTATTTTGGATGTGGAGCAAATCAACTGTCATCTTACGTTATTGGGCCAAGGGGTGAATTGTACAAGTGTTGGCAGGACTTAGGTAAGGATGATAGAATCGTTGGTAGCATCTTTGATGATGAATATTCAAATGATAATTTGCTTAATGGCTATCTGTTGCATGGCTCTCATATGAATGATAGTTCCTGCATGGAATGTCCGATTATGCCCATTTGTGACAGCAATTGTGCAAATGACCGATTGGATAATTTATTCAACAATGCGAATCATGAACTCTGTAGTATATATAGAGAGCATGACTATCAATTACTTAAAGATAAATTAGTTGAAATTTATAATTTGATTGAGCAAAATCGTTCACACATCAAATAGTTGACTATGAAGCATCTTCTAACTGTAGTTCTATTATTATATTCGTTAGTAAGCCTTGGACAGTCGGCTGGGCCCTATGAGGTCAACGGCACTATCTTTGAGTCGCCGCAGCAGCCGTTGGAAGGTGTGTTGGTAACGCTGAAATGTGATAGTCTGGAGCTGAAGACCACAACAGATAATTACGGCAACTACTCGATAAAATACAAGTCGGCGAATCCGTGTGTCATACGTTTCTCGAAGGAGGGCTACAAGCCGTCAGGCGGCACTTTTCAGCCACAGCCGCTGACGACGATAAGCATTCCTTTAGAGAGGGACGAGAAGACGGTGAACTTGAAGGAGGTGACGGTGAAGGGTAGCCGCGTGATAACCAATGGCAATAAGACAACGTATCTGCCCGACGAGAATCAGACTAAGGCGAGCCACGACGGTATAGACCTGCTCTTCCAGCTAGGCATCCCGCAGCTGGAGGTAAACCCAATGACGGGGAGCGTAGCCTCGGCGGACAAGTCGGATGTGGCGTTCTATATAGAGAACAGAAAGGTGACGCTGACAGAGATAGGACAGCTCAGGGCCAAGGACATAAAATCGGTGGAATATTACGACAATGCCGTCGACCGCTTTCCCGGCGAACAGAAGGTGCTCAACTATGTGCTGTATCATTATGAGGCCGGAGGATACGTCGATGTGGCTACCGACACGCGACTTATCGACCGCTCGGGAAAATACAATGCGCAGGTGAGCCTCGACACGAAGAAAGTCAATTTCGTTCTTTTGGGAGGCATCGGCATGCAGAAAGACGACGGTCTTGGCAATGACCAGACAGAGAAGATTGCCCTCGACAATCCTTTCGCCAAGACATCGTCGTCGCTGTCGGGCGTCAACAAAAGCAGAAACTACAACTCGCTCTTCAGAACAACATATAATACCAAGCGTACAACGGTCGTGGGACAGGCAGCGCTCTCGTTGTCACGAGTGCCGCGATTGGAACAGCTATCGGCCACGGAGTACTCTCCAGCCGTTTATCCCAACTCCACGGCTGACGACTTCTCTAAGCAGCGCAGCTCCACATTCACCGCAACGGCCTTCCTGCGGCATAACTTCAATGACGTGTACTCTCTCGACTGGCGCGTCGTCTACAACTACAGCGACAACAACTACCACAGAAGATACTCCGAGACGGATGCTGCCGACCCTATCTTGAGCCACACAAAAGAATACCTCAACAACGTTGATACGCGGCTGAACTACCGGATAAAGCTCAACAGCGCAAGCAGTCTGGGACTCTTCGTCTGGGAAACCTACACTAAGAGCAAGGACCGCTATCTCTATGCCGAGAATGGGATGATGCAGAATCTAGAGAGCAATGAGTTTCAGCTCTATCCTACGTATCAGACAATGATTGGCAGCAGCTTGTCGCTGAACATGCAGGCCGGATTCGACGTGAGCAGCTATAAGGCCAAAGACTGTAAACGGCAGACAAAGGTATGGCCGCGGCCCGTCGTGACGGTCAACTGGAGGATGTCGAGTCACAATACGCTGATGTTCGACGCGAGAATGGGGTCGTCGTATCCCACAATGAACACCTTCACGGCGGCGCAGCAACGCGTCAATTTCTATGAGGTCCTTCAGGGTAATCCTGCGTTGGGAACGACGAGGATTGTCGATGCCGTCATTGCGCACAGCCTCACGGAGAGTCATTTCCAGCTTTCGAGCTACGTTGGCTACTCACAGCTGATAAACGTCATGAAGAACGACTATCAGGCTCACGGACAGACACTCATCCACAGCTACATCACCGACGGCAACTATCGTGGCGTGGATGCCGGCATCAACGCGGCTCTGTTCCTCTTCGACCGTAGCCTGCAACTGAAAGGTGGGGCGGGCTACCACCACCAGTCGCTGACGGGCGATTATGCGGCGCATAACAACATCGTAAGCTACAATCTCGACATGATGTACTATCGCGGAAAGTTCAACGCCTATGCCTTCTTCCGTCCGACGCAGAAATATCTCTTCAGCAGTCCGGAGTTCGTAAGGACCTGTCCTTCCTATGGTATGGCAGCGGGGTGGTCGGACAACGGATGGAAATCGGAACTTGGCGTGAGAAATATCTTCACTAAGAGTAAACCCTACTACGAATTCTTCGACTTCAACAGCTATGCCTACGACAAGCAGGCTTACTCCGACCGTTTCGGCCCTCAGGTCTATCTCAAACTGAGCTACAGCTTCGACTTCGGCCGGAAGATAAAGCATGAGAATATAGAGCAGGATGCCGCACCGCAGTCGGGAATTCTCCATCCGTAGATGCGGTCCTCCCCATTTTTAATTTAGGAGTCGTTGTCCGGTGCGCGTCGGCCTCCGTTTCGTAGACGATTTCAGCACCAGGCTTATCGTTTCGTTTACGATGCAAAGGTACTGCAAAACGAAAGCGAATCCAAATTTCCGTCCGTAACTACTCAGTCTTTTTTGTCGGCGCCGTCTTGACTGTTAATTGATACTAAAACACAAGCTGTATGAAAAGATAGAGACGCTTATCTTGAAAAGTTTTTGTAATTTAGCAGTCGAAAAAACTATATATCCAAAGTTTCCAATGAGTAAACAAGACTTTGTGAACATCCAGAACCTATCGGAGGACACCCTTCTTTATCTCATCCGAATGGCTCAGGAGTTCGAGAAACACCCAAACAGAGAGTTGCTTAAAGGCAAGGTGGTGGCAACTCTGTTCTATGAGCCCTCCACCCGCACACGTTTGAGTTTTGAGACTGCCGCCAACCGCTTAGGCGCCCGTGTCATTGGGTTTACCGACGCCAAGGTGTCGAGTGTATCAAAAGGCGAGACCCTCAAGGACACCATCCTCATGGTCAGCAACTACGCTGACGTCATTGCCATGCGCCATTATATCGAGGGTGCGGCACAGTATGCATCCGAGGTTGCGCCGATACCAATCATCAATGCAGGCGACGGAGCCCATCAACATCCGTCACAGTGCTTGCTCGACCTCTACACTATTCACCAGACCCAGGGCACTCTCAACAACCTTAACATATACCTTGTCGGCGACCTGAAGTACGGACGCACCGTCCACTCGCTGATTATGGCCATGCGCCACTTCAACCCCACTTTCCACTTCATAGCCCCCAAGGAGCTCGCCATGCCGACCGAATACAAACTCTACTGCAAGAGCCACAATATCAAGTATGTAGAGCACACGGCATTCAACAGCAAGGAGATTGCCGATGCCGACATCCTATATATGACGCGCGTACAGAAGGAGCGTTTCTCCGACCTCATGGAATACGAGCGTGTGAAAAACGTCTACCGCCTCACCAATGATATGCTTGCCGACGCCAAGCCCAACATGAAGGTTCTCCACCCTCTGCCACGCGTCAACGAGATAGCTTACGAGGTCGACGATAATCCTCACGCCTACTACATACAGCAGGCCAAAAACGGACTCTACGCCCGTGAGGCCATTTTCTGCTACTGCCTCGGGATAACACTCGACGATGTCCTTAACGACAAGACCATAATAGAATAATCACTATGTCAAAGAAAGAATTATTAGTCAGCGCCATCGAGAACGGCACTGTCATCGACCACATACCGACGGAGAAGACCTTCCAGGTCGTCAATCTGCTCCACCTTCAGGACATGGACACACCAGTAACCATCGGCTACAACTTCAAGTCCGGGCTCATGGACCGCAAGGGTATCATCAAGATCAGCGACAAGTTCTTCACCGACGACGAGATAAACCGTCTGAGCGTCGTTGCCCCGAACATCGTCCTCAACACCATCCGCAACTACGAGGTGGTGGAGAAAAAACGCGTTGAGACCCCCGACGAGCTTCGTGGCATCATCAAATGCAACAACCCCAAGTGCATCACCAACAACGAGCCTATGGAGACGATCTTCAATGTCATCGACAAGGAGCAGGGCATCGTAAAGTGCCACTACTGCGACAAGGAACAGAAGATTGACGAAGTAGAGCTTATTTGAGACTGAAGAAACATATTATTAACATTTAATACGGCATTGTCCCTGTTTCCACTCTCACCGAGAGGAGTCGCGGGGAGGCCATTTTTGAGAGATGAGAAAAGATCCAGAGATTTTCAACCTTATTGAGGAAGAGCACCAGCGCCAGCTGCGCGGCATGGAGCTCATCGCCTCAGAGAATTTCGTTAGTGACGAGGTAATGCAGGCCATGGGCTCATACCTCACGAACAAGTACGCCGAGGGTTACCCCGGCAAGCGCTACTACGGTGGCTGCCAGGTCGTCGACAAGGTGGAAACACTTGCTATCGAGAGAGTTAAGAAGCTCTTCGGCGCCGAGTATGCCAACGTTCAGCCCCACTCCGGTGCACAGGCTAACCAGGCCGTTCTGCTCTGTGTGCTGAAACCCGGCGACACATTCATGGGTCTCGACCTCGACCAGGGCGGACACCTCTCACACGGCAGCGACGTCAACACGTCGGGCATGCTCTACCATCACATCGGCTACACGCTTAACCGCGAAACAGGCCGCGTCGACTACGACGAGATGGAGCGCTTAGCTTTGGAGAACAAGCCAAAGCTCATCATCGGAGGTGGCTCGGCCTACAGCCGTGAGTGGGACTACGAGCGCATGCGCAAGATTGCCGACGAGGTAGGCGCTCTGCTTATGATCGATATGGCTCACCCTGCCGGACTTATCGCTGCCGGACTGCTGAAGAACCCGGTGAAGTACGCTCATATCGTCACAACCACTACTCACAAGACTCTCCGCGGTCCCCGCGGCGGTGTCATCCTCCTCGGTAAGGACTTCGACAATCCATGGGGCAAGACAACGAAGAAGGGTGTTGTGAAGAAGATGTCGACACTGCTCAACTCAGCAGTATTCCCCGGCAACCAGGGCGGCCCTCTCGAGCACGTCATCGCAGCTAAGGCAGTGGGCTTCGGCGAGAACCTCGAGCCGAGCTGGAAGGAGTATGCCGCACAGGTGAAGAAGAATGCTGCCGTACTGGCCCAGGACCTCATCGACCGCGGTTTCAGCATCGTCAGCGGTGGCACCGACAACCACTCCATGCTTCTCGACCTGCGTCAGAAGTATCCCGACCTCACCGGAAAAGTTGCAGAGAACGCACTCGTCGCTGCCGATATTACGGTCAACAAGAACAAGGTGCCATACGATGAGCGCTCAGCATTCCAGACATCAGGAATCCGTCTCGGCACAGCAGCCATGACCACACGCGGTGCCAAGGAGGATATGATGCACCTCATCGCCGACCTCATCGACGAGGTGCTCGCCGACCCGGAGAACGACCAGGTAATAAAGAAGGTAAAGGAGAAGGTCAATGCCACAATGAAGAATTATCCTCTCTTTGCCTATTAAAACCGACGGAAAGCCGTGGACGGCACCGGAACCTGCCGGTGCCGTTCATGACACGCCAAAAAGCATTAGGCGGCTTGCCGCCTCCTATACGAAATTCAATTCTATACTATCTTTTCGAGCACAAGAAGCCTTCCAAGACTTATTAAGGCCTCGGAAGACTTTTTTTTCGTATTGTATTTCCTCTTCGAGCTTTATAACTCAAACTCTCAAGCACACATCAGATAGGACACCAGTACACGCTAGTGCTCTCCATGGCAATCTCGCCGACTTGCTCTTCCACAAGCTTGTCACGCAAGGCATCAAGGTCACGTGTTAAAATTCCACATTTGAACAGGATTTTGTCTCCATTTTCTTTGTCGATACACACAAAAACATTATCTTTGCGGCAAAAGATATAACCATGAGCAAAACAATGGACAACAATATGATAATCAATCCACGTCCTCAATACCAAAGTGTTATTGAGAAATGGCTAAATATGCCATCAACAGAAGCTAATGCCACATTGAAATCAATTCTTCAGCGTGGTATATGGTGTTGCAATAATAAAGCAAATGAATCTTGTAATGGAATCCTCATTTCTGGAATCAATCCATCTTTTGATAAGGAACATCATGAAGAACCTGCTGATTGCTCATTTTGGGAGACAGTTGATGCTAATGGAAGTGATTATTGGCAGACAAAAAAGAATATGGTTATAGGCTTAGGTTTACCTGTAGCCTATATTGATTTGTTTCCATTGAGAATGACAAAGCAGGATGGTTTCATGAATGATAAAAATGTCCCATTGGAATTGAAAGCAGAACTCTTGAGAATTACCCAAAATAGTATTGAAGAGATATGCCCAAAACTGATAATCAATCCAAATATGGGTAGCCGTGTATATTGGGGACTTATCGACAAATATAGTTGGATGGGATATGACATGGAGCCTGTTAAGAATATAATTGACAAAGGTGATTTGTATAGAATCAAGGGAATAAAAAGCAAAGAGGACGTTTTACAACATGGATTTCAATCAAAGTTGCCAGAATCAAATACGTTCTTTCTACAATACAAGTATCATGGAAATGGAGTCCTCACCCAAGAACAATATCTAAATAGTAATGATATAAAATTGCTTTGGGATTATATAAACAACCTATAATATACTAGCGTCTATTATGAAACGACTTTACTATATATCATAGATCTTCTTCCTCATGGTAGGAACAACATCAACCTTGGCTCAGACAATGGTTAAAATAGAATCCAAGATTACGGACTTGACGATAACATAAGGCTTATTCACAGTTTGAATCTTGCGGTGCAAAGTAAGGGCAAATCCATGGGATGGACCTTAAGCAAATGGTAACTTGTCTGCACAAAATTGCGTAAGAGATGATAAGGTAAAACATCAAGTTCTTGTTATAGTGAGAATGGCCATATATCCAGTACTCTATGTCGCTTTCCTCGATATAGTCAGACAACTCTACGGTGATGCATAAGGGCATTTATATCTTCTTCAAATAGATATACTTCGGATACCACCCCAGCACAAACAGCGTGACGGACAGATCTATACGTTTCGATGGAAGTCCTCGAAACCAGTCGTGTCGTAATCAGTTCCATAGAAGAGATTGCTGTAGATCTTGTTCAGGAGACCAGAACCGAGAGGAGAAGAGGATGTTTGCTTGCTATGACTTCAACACGAACGGTCTGTTTGCCGTCAGCCAAATAACTGCATAGCTTGTCGGCACCACCGACCATCGCAAGGTTGTGGTGAGCGAACGGCAAATGTCTTTCGTTGTCCGCTTAATCACTATAATAATTTTTTCAAATCCTCCATGTCAGGCAGTGCATCACGCAGCTCTTTGGGCAGCTCGCTCGATGTGCGATAGGTGGCCACGCCCATCGGCTTGGAGGTGTCACGGAAAGACAGCTCCACGATCTTGTCGCTCTTGGATTTGCAGAGGATGATGCCGATAGACGGATTTTCGTTGGGGAGTTTGATATACTCGTCAAGAGCAGAGAGGTAGAAGTTCAACTTACCAGTGTATTCGGGCTTGAACTCGCCACGCTTCAATTCAAAGGCCACAAGACTCCGCAGTTTGCGGGAGAAGAAAAGCAAGTCTATGTAATAGTCATGGCCTTCAACTTCAAGATGGTACTGGTTGCCCATGAAAGCGAAATCCTTGCCGAATGCCATGATGAAGTTCTTGATATTCTGAATGATACTCTGCTCAATCACCCGCTCGTCAACATCCTCAGGGTCCTCAATGTTGATGAAGTCGAGCAGGTATTCATCCTTGAAAGACTGTAAAGCCTTCCGCTTAAAATCATCGTCGCTGATAGTATGGTTGAAGTTTGTTTGCCGGATGGAGCCTTGCTTGTGGTAGAGGTTGGATTTCAGTTGGCGCTTTAATGTAGTATAGTTCCAAAAATCATTAGCACTCCTGTGAATATAAAACAGTCTCTCCTCTAATGTCTTCACCTTCGTAAGAATCTCCATGTGCAGTGAAAAGCCAACAGCCATGAAGTCGTCTATGGGAAATTCGGCAGATCGCATCTGCCGAATTTCATAATTCGTTGAGGTATAGCTGCTTATTAAATCGTCAGGCAGCATCTGACGATTTATGTACGGGCTCCACTGCTCGTAAAACATGCGCATGTTTTTAATGTTGCGGGCAGAGAATCCTCTCAGCCCCGGCAACTCCTGTTGCAGTCCTTTAGCGATGGTCTCAATGGCGTTGCTGCCCCAATATCCGTCACGGCTGTGCGCTGAGACATATCCGCCAACTGAGTAGTAGAGTTTCAACAGCTCTTTGTTGGCCTGCTTGGCGGCTGCATAGCGACTCTTGAGTATGGCACTCTTGATGTCTTTTACAGCTTGTATATATTCTTGTGAGATATGAGCAATTTCCATATTAATCCGTTTTGCGTACAAAGATAGCAACTTCCTCCCAACTTTGCAACGAAACAATCTGGAAATTACAAACTCAAACCAAAACGAATGGAAATAAACGGAATCGACCAGTGCCAAACGGTAATAAATCTGCTCTTATCTAATTGAAATGGAGCAAATATGGAGCAAATCGGAAAAGAGAAATCGCTAAAGTCTTTGTTTATAAGACTTTAGCGATTTTTGTGATATAATGAAGGTACCCAGTGTAGGGGTCAAGGCGGGGGAAATCTTTTCTGTATCTATCTTACAGTCACATGATAACAGGCCTGATGGAGCTCATACTTCACGTAGCAGCGGTTCTGGTCGCGCATGTCCCTGAGCACCTCACTGAGCGTTTTCTTATACCTGTCGTCGTCGACCTTGGCCTCTAATGGCTCGAAGTGGGTATAACTGATGTCGAAGGTGGTGCCATAGACGTGACAGCTGTTTGGCGATACGTTCTTGTTGTGTTTTCCCAATTTCACTACGTCCTCCTTACTCCGCAGCACACTCGTGACAACAAGCTTTTGCAGGGGTATGTGCTTTACAGCCAGACTGTCGAGAAAGTTACGGCTGATATCCTGAAGCAGGGCTGCCGCCCGCGGCACGAGGTAGGGAATGCTTGCCTGCAGCTTGCGAACCTTATAGTAGGGATTTGCGCCGATATACACCAGTTCGTGCTTGCGTTTCTCGGCATCGGCAATATTCTGCACCGGCACAACGCCAAACTGCTTGGCAGCAACGAGATGCGACGCATTGGAGTCGGGAGCACAGTCCTTATAGCTCCACACGCCCTTCAGCGGGTGCTCAGCCTCGGAACCGTCGGCGTTGAAGAAGTCTACGCCCTTCTCCGCTACGATATTTGCCTGCGCACGCTTGTTATTGCCGAGCGAGTCGACATCAGCACCGTTATCCTTAGCGCCAGCCTCCTTCCCAACTTTCTGGTCGCTGAATCTATCGCCGGCTACCGACGGAAAAATTATCCTGACCAAAGCAAGTACTGCTACTATGATAAAAAACGAAAGCACATACTTCCGTTTCGACATTTTCTTCTTTTTCTTCTTCATTGCAAGTGCAAAGGTACAGATTAGTTTTTATTTATCCAACGCAAAACTTTCTTTATTTGAAAGATTTTTTGTCCACCCCCCGAAAGAAGCCTGCCGTGACATCAGAAGAAAAGCATAGGCCTATTGGCCCTCCGCTTCTGCTCCATATCGCCCTCCATTTTAAGATTCCGCAATACGCTCCTACAGGTTTAGCCCTCACACCGAACAGCCTCAATTGCGATGTCCATTGTCGTTAATCATCAGCCATGCACTACGGCCATACAGCCGACAGCCTTCGCCATAGAGCTATCCGCACCTGGTCGATAAGTATTGAACCTGAATAGATTACGACGATAGAATATCCGCACCAGCAAGTGCCCGACAAGAGGTTTTATTTGCATGTGGATAACGAGGAATATGATTGTATGATAGTTGGTTGTGGCCCCCGAAACCGAAGGAATAAATGTAAAAATAATTCAGACCAAAACGATCACGAAATCAAGTTTGTAACACATTGAATATTAACCGCTTAGCAAAACCTATCGTTTGACATTGCAAAACGGACCGTTTTGAAGCGCCAAACGGACCGTTTCGCAAGCCCAAACGGACCGTTTCGGAACGCAAAACGATACATATAGAATAGCAGTAAGGATTTTTCATCGTTATAACTTTTTTTGTTCCGTCAGTGATTGGGAGGAACACTCCTGGAGCACAAGGGCCAAGCAGCAGGAATAAATTGTAGTTCCGATTTCGGCTCGGCTGCCATACTGCTCCTACTTTTTTCACGCTTATGTCCCTTTCATTAAACTGCAACGAAAGGTCATGCCGAGGGGACAGGGCTTAAATAACGGAGGAGTCCGCGGTGCAATCCGTGTGGATGCGGTGGCAGTTACCGTATTAACGTACCGGGCAAGAGTGCTGGTATCTACAGCCAAGTGGCCTCAGATTGTCAGAAAGAAAGTGATTTCGGGCTCTACGGTTACTTTCATCAGCGTTACCACCATGCAAGGGAGGCGGCATCAGTGAGGCACAAAGCAAAAATTCGCGTTTTTGTTTTGCCATTCCACTCATTTGCAGTACCTTTGCAACATATAACATAAAGACAAGAATTTGATAGAAAAGCATATCGTACTTGAGGATATAGATCCTGTTGTTTTTTACGGTGTCGGGAACGGACATCTGCAGATGCTGAAGTCGTTGTTTCCGAAACTGAGGATTGTCGCGCGCGATAATGTCATCCGCATCCTTGGCGACGAGGAAGAAATGGCCAAGGCCGAGGAGGACATTGAGACGATGCGCAAGCATGTCGTCAAGTATAACACCATAACCGAGGAGGACATCCTCGATATAGTCAAGGGGAAGAAGACCAAGGAGGACGCCGTCAAGGGTGTCATCGTCTATTCAATCTCCGGACGCCCCATAAAGAGCCGGTCGGAGAATCAGCAGAAACTCATCGACGCCTTCGAGAAGGACGACATGATATTCGCCGTGGGGCCGGCAGGAACGGGAAAGACATACCTCGGCATTGCCCTCGCCGTAAGGGCCCTGAAGGAGAAGACGGCAAAGAAGATCATCCTCAGCCGCCCCGCCGTAGAAGCCGGCGAGAAGCTCGGGTTCCTCCCCGGTGACATGAAGGACAAGATAGACCCGTACCTACAGCCGCTCTACGATGCCCTCGAGGACATGCTTCCGGCGGTGAAGCTCCAGGACCTCATGGACAAGCAGGTGATACAGATAGCACCATTGGCCTTTATGCGCGGCCGCACGCTCAGCGACGCCGTCGTCATCCTCGACGAGGCACAGAACACCACCCCGGCCCAGATAAGGATGTTCCTCACGCGAATGGGATGGAACACGAAGATGATTATCACCGGCGACATGACGCAGATAGACCTGCCACACTCACAGACCAGCGGTCTGAAGGAGGCCCTGAGGGTGCTCAAGGGCACCGAGGGCATTAGCATCGTGAACCTCACCAACAAGGACATTGTAAGGCACAAGCTCGTCACGCGCATCGTCAACGCCTACGAGGCCTACGACAAGGAGAGGGAACGGGTACGGCAAGCTAAGGCGGCCGAAGAGAAAGGATGACAAAAAACGAGAAGAGATTATTCAACATTATAAGTAACGTATTTTAATTAAGTCCTCAACAACCTGCCCACACTCAGCAAAGACAAGTGAGCAGCGGACAGGAAAGGGGCATTGCAAAATGAAAGCATTAACAAAGACTGATTTCCATTTCGACGGACAGAAGAGTGTTTACCACGGCAAAGTTCGTGACGTCTACGACATCGACGACGACCTCATCGTCATGGTAGCTACCGACAGGATTTCCGCATTCGACGTAGTCCTGCCCGTAGGTATCCCATACAAGGGTCAGGTGCTGAATCAGATTGCTGCCAAATTCCTCGACTCGACGAGCGACATCTGCCCCAACTGGAAACTCGCCACTCCCGATCCAATGGTTACCGTCGGACTGAAATGCGAGGGTTTCCGCGTGGAGATGATTATCCGTTCCATCCTCACCGGCAGCGCTTGGCGCGCTTATAAGGAGGGTGCACGAGAGCTCTGCGGAGTGAAACTGCCCGACGGCATGCGCGAGAACGAGCGCTTCCCAGAGCCAATTATCACCCCGACGACAAAGGCCGACGAGGGCCACGACATGAATATCTCACGCGAGGAGATTATCAAGCAGGGCATCGTCAGTGCTGAGGACTACGCCGTCATCGAGGACTGGACCCGCAAGCTCTTCGCACGCGGTCAGGAAATAGCTGCAAAGCGCGGCCTTATTCTCGTCGATACAAAATATGAGTTCGGCAAGCGCGACGGCAAGCTGTATCTCATCGACGAAATCCACACTCCCGACTCAAGCCGTTACTTCTATGCCGACGGTTATGAGGAGAAGTTCAAGAAGGGTGAGCCGCAGCGCCAGCTCTCAAAGGAGTTCGTCAGACAGTGGCTCATCGAGCAGGGATTCATGAACCAGCCAGGACAGAAGATGCCGGAGATTACCGAAGAATATGCCCAGAGCGTCAGCGACAGATATATCGAGCTCTACGAGCATATCACTGGTGAGAAGTTCGACAAAGCTGTCGAGGAGGGTGATATCGCCGCACGAATCGAGAAGAACGTCAAGAACTATCTCGCAAGCAGAAAGTAGTGTATAAACAGGAAAAAATCAATCCCTACGGGAAAAAAGGTGAGAAGGTTAAGCTCGTCGAGGAGATGTTCAACAACATCGCACCTACCTACGACCGGCTTAACCACCTCATGTCGTTCGACATCGACAAGGGATGGAGGCGGAAAGCCATCAGCCAGCTCATGCCCTACCCTCACGGTAAGATACTCGACATAGCCACCGGCACGGGCGACTTTGCCATTCTCGCAGCCAAGATGCTACATCCAGAGAGCATAACGGCCGTCGATATATCGGAGGGAATGATGAACGTGGGACGGAAGAAAGCCGACGAAGAGGGTCTCAGCGGCACCGTCGACTTCAGAAAAGAGGACTGTACGGCAATGTCGTTCGCCGACAACACCTTCGACGCGGTAATCTCCGCTTTCGGCATCCGCAACTTCCAGGACCTCGACAAGGGGCTGGCCGAGATGTGCAGGGTGATGAAAAAGGGCGGACATCTGAGCATCGTGGAACTGTCTACACCCGTCACATTCCCGATGAAACAGCTCTTCAAGGTCTACTCCCACCTCGTTCTGCCCACCTACGGCAAGATAGTATCGCGCGACAGGAGTGCCTACGAGTATCTCACGAAGACCATCGAGGCCTTTCCGCAGGGCGAGCAGATGACCGACATCCTGCTGAAGGCCGGATTCGCCAAGGCCGGATTCAAACGGCTGACATTCGGAATCTGCACCATGTTCTTTGCCGAGAAGTAAACGGAAAGGACACGGGCAGGACGGAATACATTCGATAATCACACATTATTTATAATATATCGACACAATGGACAAATACGGACTGATAGGCTTCCCCCTGGGACATTCGTTCTCGAAGAACTTCTTCAACGAGAAATTCGAGAATGAGAACATCGACGCTGAATACATAAACTTCGAGATTCCGAATATCGAGGGACTCGTGGAAATTCTCGACGTGAACCCTGAACTGAGGGGGCTGAACGTCACCATTCCCTACAAGGAGAAGGTGATAAGCTATCTCGACTACATCAGTCCGGAGGCACGCGCCATCGGAGCCGTCAATGTCATACGTGTCACACATAAAGGCAACAAGCTCATTCTCAGGGGCTACAACTCCGATGTCATCGGGTTCACCAAGAGCATAGAGCCGCTGTTGGAGAGATTCCACCGGAAAGCACTCATCCTCGGTACGGGGGGAGCATCGAAAGCCATCAACTACGGACTGAAATCGCTCGGACTGGAAACGGTTTTCGTAAGCCGCTACAAACGGCCGGGGACAATACAGTATGAGGATATCACACCGGAGGTGATAAAGGACTATAACGTCATCGTCAACTGCACGCCGGTGGGAATGTACCCGAAAGTGGAGGAGTGCCCGCTCCTGCCCTATGAGGCCATGGACAACCATACTCTCCTCTACGACCTCATATACAATCCCGACAGGACATTGTTTATGCAGAAAGGGGCTGAACACGGAGCAACCGTGAAGAACGGCCTCGAAATGCTGCTCCTGCAGGCCTTCGCCAGCTGGGACTTCTGGAACGGAAAGGAGCAGGAATAAGACTACAACAACAGAAAAGAAATACAGACCAATCGTTTAACAGAGAAAACATCAAATCCCCCAACCATGGAGGAAGCGAGAGAAAGGCTTATGAACAACAGATATATGATGCGCGGCGTCAGCGCTGCTAAGGAAGACGTCCACAACGCAATAAAAAACATCGACAAGGGAATTTTCCCTATGGCTTTTTGCAAAATCATCCCCGATATCCTCGGCGGCGACCCCGACTACTGCAACATCATGCATGCCGACGGAGCCGGAACGAAGTCGAGCCTTGCGTACATGTACTGGAAAGAAACCGGCGACCTGAGCGTTTGGAAGGGCATTGCGCAGGATGCCGTGGTGATGAACACCGACGACCTGCTCTGCGTGGGAGCCGTCGACAATATCCTTGTCAGCTCCACCATCGGCCGGAACAAGATGCTCATTCCCGGTGAGGTCATCTCAGCCATCATCAACGGCACCGACGAGCTGCTCGCTGAGCTGCGCGAGATGGGTATAGGCATCTGGCCTACAGGAGGTGAGACGGCTGACGTCGGCGACCTTGTCCGCACAATAATCGTCGATTCGACCGTTACATGCCGCATGAAGCGCTCCAATGTCATCAACAACGCCAATATCAGGCCCGGCGATGTCATCGTAGGACTGTCGTCGACAGGACAGGCAACGTACGAGCACCGCTATAACGGCGGTATGGGCTCGAACGGCTTGACAAGCGCAAGGCACGATGTCTTCGCCAAATATCTGGCTGAGAAATTCCCTGAGAGCTACGACCATAAGGTGCCCGACGAGCTGGTCTACAGCGGCGACAAGCATCTCACCGACAAGATTGAGGGTGTACCCGTCAACGCCGGAGAGCTTGTCCTCTCGCCCACCCGCACCTACGCTCCGGTGATAAAGATGCTGCTTGACGAGCTCAGACCCGAAATCCACGGAATGGTTCACTGCACCGGCGGAGCCCAGACAAAGGTTCTGCACTTCGTAGGCGACAACTGCCATGTGGTAAAGGACAACATGTTCCCCGTTCCTCCACTGTTCAAGCTCATCCACGACGAGAGCGGTACCGACTGGAAAGAGATGTACCAGGTGTTCAATATGGGCCACAGAATGGAGATATACGTGCGGCCGGAGGTTGCCGAAAAGGTCATTGCCATCAGCAAGCATTTCAATATCGATGCTCAGGTGGTAGGACATATCGAGGAGGGCAAGCGCAGTCTCACTATCAAGAGTGAGTACGGTGTATTCGAATATTAATTGATTAATACAATATAACAACCTTTGCGTGAGCTCATTACGGCATCCGACGACCGTCGGCGAGCTCACGACAAGGGCATAACAATATGGCAAACAACATTTTAGAGAAACTCGATGGACTTGAGGCAAGGTTCGAGGAGGTGGGCACGCTCATCACCGACCCGGCAGTAATCGCCGACCAGCAACGCTACGTCAAGCTCACGAAGGAGTATAAGGACCTTGAGGACATCATGAAGGCGAAGAAGAAATACGTCGCTTGTCTTGACGCTATCAAGGAGGCTAAGGACGTGCTCGCCAACGAAAAAGACCCCGACATGAAGGAGCTGGCGCGCGAGGAACTCTCCGAAAACGAGGAATTGCAACCCAAACTCGAGGAGGAAATAAAGATAGCCTTAGTGCCTAAGGACCCCGAGGACGCCAAGAACGTGCAGATGGAGATACGCGCCGGAACCGGTGGCGACGAGGCTGCGCTCTTCGCAGGCGACCTTTTTAATATGTATAAGAGGTACTGCGAGAAGAAGGGCTGGAAACTGTCGGTGACCGATGCCAACCCCGGTACCGTGGGAGGATACAAGGAGATAGACTTCGCCGTGGAGGGCGACAACGTCTACGGCACCCTGAAGTATGAGTCGGGGGTACACCGCGTACAGCGCGTTCCGGCCACCGAGACCCAGGGACGTATGCACACGTCGGCAGCGACGGTAGCCGTACTGCCTGAGGCTGAGAAGTTTGAGGTGCATATCAATGAGGGTGACATCAAGTGGGATACCTTCCGCTCGTCAGGTGCCGGAGGCCAGAACGTCAACAAGGTGAGCTCCGGTGTCCGCCTGCGTTACCCTTGGAAGAATCCGGAGACCGGTGAGGTGGAGGAAATCCTTATCGAATGTACCGAAACCCGTGACCAGCCTAAGAACAAGGAGCGTGCTCTGAGCCGTCTCTATACCTATATATATGACCACGAGCATCAGAAATATGTCGACGACATTTCCAACCGCAGACGCTCGCTCGTCTCTACCGGCGACCGCAGCGCAAAGATTCGGACATACAACTTCCCGCAGGGAAGAGTCACCGACCACCGTATCGGATATACGACCCACGACTTGCAGGGGTTCCTCGGCGGCGACATACAGGACATGATCGACGCACTGACAGTGGCCGAAAACGCTGAGAAACTCAAGGAATCGGAACTGTAAAGGTGAAAGATGGGGGCACCGCGATATGATTTTGCACTTCGCGACAACCGTCATGGATGTGGCCTCCGCACTTTTCACTACCCTATAGAGTTAATAAACATAGTCAAAAACAACCGTTATTTTATTCGTTCCACCCGCGATTGCTACATATCGAAGGTGAGACGGAGCTCACGAATGTCATGAACCGCAAAGAACTCGTAAACCAAATCTTCACAAAAAAATCGTTCCTCTGTGTAGGACTCGACACTGATATCAGGAAGATACCACAGCATCTCCTTAATGGCGACAACCCTGTCCTCACATTCAACAAAGCCATTATCGATGCCACTGCACCCTACTGCGTGGCCTACAAGCCCAACCTCGCATTCTACGAGAGTCTCGGGGTGAAGGGCATCGCTGCTTTCGAGCAGACTGTGGAGTACTTAAAGAAGAACTATCCCAACCACTTTATCATTGCCGACGCAAAACGGGGCGACATCGGCAATACTTCGGCAATGTACGCCCGCACGTTCTTCGAGGAGTACGATATCGACGCTCTGACGGTGGCTCCGTATATGGGCGAGGACAGTGTGACACCTTTCCTCGGCTACGAGGGAAAATGGGTCATTCTGCTTGCACTGACGAGCAATAAGGGAAGCCACGATTTCCAGCTCACTGAGGACAAATCGGGCGAACGGCTCTTCGAAAAGGTTATACGCAAAAGCCAGAACTGGGCCGACGCCGACAACATGATGTATGTCGTTGGGGCAACACAGGGAAAGATGTTTGAGGACATCCGCCGGGTGGCTCCCAACCACTTCCTCCTCGTTCCGGGCGTTGGAGCACAAGGCGGTAGTCTGCAGGAAGTATGCCGCTATGGAATCATCAAGGACTGCGGTCTGCTCGTAAACTCCTCTCGTGGAATCATTTACGCATCCAACGGTGAGGACTTTGCCGAGGTTGCGGCGAGCAAGGCCAAGGAACTGCAACAGCAGATGGAGGCCGAACTGGCAAAAATCTGATTCCTAAGCAGTGGCAGAAGCGTTCCCGATGACATCATTCTCCTGTAAAAACCGGTTTCAACGGCGAAGAAAATGACATCATCGGGAAACGTAACGGCAGCAAGAGGGAAAAGGAATGGTGGCGTTTTTAAGAAATGAAATGCCATCATTCGGAATGGATTATTCAACAACGAAAGGACTATAAGATATTGAACGACAGTAAGATAATCAACGATCCGGTGTTCGGTTTCATAAAGATTCCGCGCGGTCTTCTGCTGAACATCGTACAGCATCCGCTCATGCAACGGCTCACCCGCATCAAGCAGTTGGGCATGGCCAATGTTGTATATCCGGGTGCCCAGCACACGAGATTTCTCCACTCCATTGGTGCTTTCCACCTTATGAGTGAGGCTGTTCTGTCGCTCGAACAGAAAGGAGTGTTCATTTTCGACAGCGAGGCGGAGGCCGTCGAGGCCGCAATCCTCATGCACGACATCGGGCATGCGCCTTTCTCCCATGTCCTTGAGGGCACACTCATTCACGGCATCAGCCATGAGGAAATCTCGGTAATGATGATGCAGCGCATCAACGACGACATGAAGGGGGAGCTGAATTTGGCAATAAAAATCTTCAAGGACCAATATCCTAAGAAGTTTCTCCACCAGCTCATTTCCAGTCAGCTCGATGTTGACAGGCTCGATTACCTCCGTCGCGACAGCTTTTTCACCGGTGTCACCGAGGGAAACATTGGCTCGGCACGCATAATAAAGATGCTAAACGTTGTCGACGACTCACTCGTCGTAGAGTCGAAAGCCATTTATTCCATCGAGAATTACCTCACCTCAAGGAGGCTGATGTACTGGTCGGTGTATCTTCACAAGACAGTCGTGGCATACGAAAAGACGCTCATCAACGCCCTCCGGCGCGCAGAGTTCTTGGCAAAGCAGGGGTGGGACATCTTCGGAACATCGGCACTGCGTTACTTCCTCTACAATCACATCGACGACAAATGGTTCGCAAGCCACGAGGAAACCCTCGACATGTACAGCCAACTCGACGATAACGACATCTGGTCGGCACTGAAAGTGTGGGCAACATCGAAAGATAAGATTCTCGCTTTGCTTGCCTCCGACATGATAAACCGCCGCATATTCCGCGTGGAAGTGCGCGACGAGCCCGTCAGCGACGACGAGATAGCCGATATCCGGAGGACTATCGCCGAGAAAGTGGGCATCGACGAGGCCGATTCTGACTACCTTTTGAGTGTCAACACGATACAGAAAGACATGTACGACATCAACGATGATCACATATCCATATTGTACAAGGATGGCACTATAAAAGACATCGCAGAGGCCTCCGAACTGCTCAATGTTGATCTACTATCCAAAAAAATTCGCAAATATTACCTTTGTTATCAACGTTTGTGACAAAAATTTGGTATCTTTGCAACAAATATTTAAACAGAAACTAATATTATGGAGTTTTCCGCAAAGCAGATAGCCCAGTTCATTCAGGGTCGTGTTGAAGGTGACGAGAACGCTACCGTCAATACGTTTGCAAAAATAGAAGATGGCAAACCGGGTGCTATCTCATTCCTTGCCAATCCCAAATACACTCATTATCTTTACAATACAGAGTCGACAATCGTTCTCGTCGACGAGAGTATCGAACTTGAGAAACCGGCAACGGCAACACTCATTCGCGTGAAGAACGCCCGCGACTGCGTGGCTAAACTTCTGCAACTCTACGAGAGCATGAAGCCTAAGAAACAAGGCATTGACTCGTTGGCCTTCATCTCCCCTAAGGCAAAGGTTGGCAAAGACGTTTATATCGGGGCTTTCGCCTATATCGGCGACGGTGCAGTTATTGGCGACGGATGCCAGATTTACCCCCATGCCACGATCATGGACAATGTCGTTCTCGGCACGGGATGCATCATCTACCCCAACGTAAGCATCTATCACGAGTGCCGTTTGGGCAACAACGTGACCATCCACAGCGGCAGCGTAATCGGTGCCGACGGCTTTGGCTTTGCTCCTAACGAACAGACCGGCCAATACGACAAGATTCCGCAGATTGGCATTGTGACCATTGAGGACGACGTGGAGATAGGAGCCAACACTTGCATAGACCGTTCGACGATGGGCAGTACTTACGTTCGCAAGGGCGTAAAACTCGATAATCTCGTTCAGATAGCCCACAACACCGACATCGGTTCGAACACCGTCATGAGCGCGCAAGTGGGCATCGCTGGTTCAACAAAGGTGGGACAGTGGTGTATGTTCGGCGGTCAAGTGGGAATTGCAGGCCACATCACCATCGGCGACAAGGTATTCCTCGGTGCACAAAGTGGTGTCCCCGGAAGTCTGAAGAGCAACCAGACCCTCATCGGCACACCGCCAATGGAGTCGCGTCCTTACTTCAAGTCGCAGGCTATCTTCCGCCGTCTGCCCGAACTTTACAAGCAAATAAACGACTTACAGAAAGAAGTCGAGGAGCTGAAGAAAGGCAAATAAATTCTGAAAGAGGAATCATCTGACTCTGGAAAGGAAGCTGTCAGACTCTAACCAAGAAACTGTAAGAGCCTAATAAAGAGACTATTAGAATCTTGGGAGGAGTCGAATAAAATCCGGAGAAGAGACGAATAGATTCTGAAAGAAAATATTTCAAGCGGCTGAGGGTTTATCATCAAAATTACGCCAACGCCGCAACAACAATAATATTGAAACAAAAGAAATGGAAGCAACCAAACAAAAGACACTGAAAGGCAGTTTCTCGCTATTCGGGAAAGGCCTTCACACAGGTTTGAGTTTGACAGTAACATTCAATCCGGCACCTGAGAACACCGGACTTAAGATACAGCGTATTGACCTCGAAGGACAGCCGACAATCGATGCCCTTGCCGAGTACGTCGTTGACACCCAGCGCGGTACAGTCATTGCCAAGGGCGATGTGCGCGTCGGAACCATCGAGCACGGCATGGCAGCACTCTACGCCATGGGCATCGACAACTGTCTCGTCCAAGTCAATGGCCCTGAGTTCCCGATTCTTGACGGTTCTGCCGAGAAATATGTTGAGCAGATAAAGAAAGTAGGAATAGTAGAGCAGAACGCTCCTAAGGACTACTACATCATCCGTCACAAGATAGAAATCACTGATGGTGAGTCGGTTATAACAATTCTTCCCGACGATCAGTTCTCTATTACGGCCATGTGCTCATTCCAGTCGAAGTTCATCAGCAGTCAGTTTGCGACCCTCGACGACGTCAACAAGTTCGCCGACGAAATCGCTCCTGCCCGCACATTCGTCTTCGTGCGCGACATTATGCCACTCCTTCAGGCCAACCTCATCAAAGGCGGCGACCTCGACAACGCCATCGTCATCTACGAGCGTGAGGTTCCACAGGAGAAACTCGACCAGCTTGCCGACCTCCTCCACGTTCCACATATCGACGCCACACAGATTGGCTACATCCAGCACAAGCCGCTGATGTGGGACAACGAGTGCACCCGTCACAAGCTTCTCGACATCATCGGCGACATGGCGCTCATCGGAAAGCCAATCAAAGGCCGCATCATCGCTACCCGTCCGGGCCATACCGTGAATAACAAGTTCGCACGGCTCATGCGCAAGGAGATTCGCAAACATGAGATTCAGGCGCCTATCTACAACCC
Source organism: Prevotella lacticifex (assembly GCF_019973375.1). GTDB lineage: Bacteria > Bacteroidota > Bacteroidia > Bacteroidales > Bacteroidaceae > Prevotella > Prevotella lacticifex. The sequence goes on from NZ_BPTV01000001.1 coordinate 2,058,436, forward strand.
CAACGACGAGCCGGTGATGGACAACAACCGCATCCGCGAGCTCCTTCCGCACCGCTATCCCATGCAGCTCATCGATAAAGTGACGGCAGTTGGGCCTACGAGCATTGTCGGAGTGAAGAACGTAACAGCCAATGAGCCGTTCTTCCAGGGTCATTTCCCACAGGAGCCGGTGATGCCGGGAGTACTTCAGATTGAGGCCATGGCACAGTGCGGCGGCCTCCTCGTCCTCTCACAACTCGAGGAACCCGAGCGCTGGTCAACTTATTTCCTGAAGATTGACGACGTGAAATTCCGAAAGAAAGTAGTTCCCGGCGACACCCTTCTCTTTCGCGTCGAGCTCCTCCAGCCCGTGCGTCACGGCATCAGCACGATGAAAGGATACATCTTTGTGGGCGACACTGTAGTCTCAGAGGCTTCGTTCACCGCACAGATTATCAAGAATAAGTAACTGCCACTGAGCATTTTACTACATTTCACTCATCGTTCACACACAACAGAACAATAATTACGACTATGAATCAGATAAGTCCTTTAGCTTATGTACACCCCGAAGCGAAATTAGGCGACAACAATATTATCGGCCCGTTCTGCTTCATCGACCGCAACACCGTCATCGGCGACAACAATGTCATGCAGAACAGCGTCACGATAAACTATGGAGCCCGCATCGGCAACAGCAATGAATTCTTCCCCGGATCAAGCATCTCGACGAAGCCCCAGGACCTCAAGTTCAAGGGCGAGGACACGATATGCGAGGTCGGCGACAACAATTCCGTCCGTGAGAATGTCACCATTTCGCGCGGCACAGCCTCGAAAGGCACCACTAAGGTAGGCAGCAACAACCTCCTTATGGAGAATATGCACATCGCCCACGACTGCGTTTTCGGTTCCAATCTCATCATCGGCAACTCGACAAAGTTCGGCGGTGAAGTGACCGTCGACGACAATGCCGTTGTCTCAGCCGAGGTTTTGTGCCATCAGTTCTGCCGCGTTGGCAGCTACGTGATGATACAAGGCGGCAGCCGTTTCTCCATGGACGTTCCCCCATACATTATCGCCGGTAAGGAGCCAATCCGCTATGCAGGAATCAATATCATCGGTTTGCGCCGTCATGGATTCTCCAACGATCTCATCGATCTCATCCATAACGCCTACCGAATCCTCTACAGCGACGGCACACGTGAGGAGAATATCAACCGCATAAAGAGCGAGTTGCAAGTCACGAAGGAGATTCAGTACATCATCGACTTCGTGCAGTCATCGAAGAGGGGCATCATCAAATAAGCGTGAAATCCCTCATCGTAATAACAGGTCCTACAGGTGTTGGCAAGACGGAGCTCTGTCTCCGTGTTGCCAACACTTTTCGTATACCCATCATCAACGCCGATTCGCGGCAGATATACCGCGAGATTCCCATCGGCACCGCGGCTCCGACAGCTGAGGAGCAGGCTCAGGCCAAGCACTACTTTGTGGGTACACTGAGCGTTTCCGACTATTACAGCGCCTCAAACTACGAGCAGGATGTCCTCCGTCTCCTCGACCGCCTCTTCGCCGACTCCGATGTGGCCCTCCTCTCCGGTGGCAGCATGATGTACATCGATGCCGTGTGCAAGGGCATCGACGACATTCCAACCATCCGTGACGACATCCGCCGCACAATGAAGGAACGCCTTGCTACAGAAGGGCTTCCCGCTCTCGTCGACGAACTGCGCCGACTGGACCCTGAACACTGGGCCATCGTCGACCGCAACAATCCTCGCCGCGTCGTCCACGCTCTGGAGATATGTCATCAGACCGGGCGCACCTACACCTCCTTCCGCACCAACAAAGCAAAACCGCGGCCATTCCGAATCATCAAGATTGGCCTCACACGACCACGCGAGGAGCTCTACCAACGTATCAACGACCGCGTAGTAAGGATGATCGACAACGGCCTCGTCGACGAGGCTCTCAGCGTACTGCCCTTTCGTGGCGCCAACGCCCTGAACACCGTCGGCTACAAGGAGATGTTCGAATATCTCGACGGCCTCACAACCCTCGACGAAACAATCCTTCACATCCAGAGCAACACCCGACGCTATGCACGCAAACAGCTCACATGGTACAAGCGTGACAGCGATATGAAATGGTTTTCGCCCGAAAACATTGAAGAAATCTTAAATTATATCACTGCCTCAGTACAGATTCCAACGAAATAACTATCTTTGCATAGTTATAACACCCACACCATAATATTGATGCTAAAGAAAATTATCAACATACTCAAAGTCCTCTGGCGGGGAATCAAGGGATTCTTTCCTTGGTACGCCAGTCTCTACAAGGGACATAAATGGTACACAAAGACCGCTGTCGGAATAATGTCAGCAATTGTTGCCCTGTTCCTTTACCTTGGAATGGTCGACATCAACTTCCTCTGGCTCTTCGGCAAGTCGCCGGGTTTCTACGAGATTATGACTCCACCGAAGAACGCCGGCAGCGAGGTTTACAGTGCCGACAGCGTTCTCCTCGGCCGTTATCTCAAGGAGAACCGCATTCCCGTCCGCTACAATGAGATTTCGCCGTCGTTCTGGCGCGCACTTATCGACACCGAGGATGAGCGTTTCTACGAGCACCACGGCATCGACTTCGAGGGCATCGGCGGTGCCGTCAAGGATGCCGTCACCCACAACGGAGCCCGTGGAGCGTCGACCATCACACAGCAGTTGGCCAAGAACCTCTTCCAAGTCCGCCGCGGAAACTCACAGGGATTCTTCGGCCACATACCCGGTCTGCGCCTTATTGTCGACAAGAGCAAGGAGTGGATCATCGCCATCAAGCTCGAGCTCATATACAGCAAGGACGCCATCCTGACGATGTATGCCAACACCGTCGACTTCGGCAACAATGCCTTTGGCATCAAAACTGCCGCCAAGACATACTTCAACACCACCCCCGACAAGCTCACTCCCGACCAGTGCGCCCTCCTTGTGGGCATGCTCAAGGCCACAAGCTACTATAACCCCATCACCCGCCCTGAGAACGCACTGAAACGGCGCAACCAGGTGCTTATCAACATGCGCGACCACAACGACCTCACAGCCGAGGCCTGCGACTCACTGATGAAGAAGCGCATCGTGCTCGACGTACAGCAGATGGACGACGATTCGGGACGCGCAAAGTACTTCCGCGATGCCGTGGCGAAGTTCCTCAAGCAGCAGCCGGAACTCGACGGCTACGACCTCTACAGCAGCGGACTGCGCATCTACACCACCATCGACACACGTCTGCAGAAGTATGCCGAGCAGGCCGTGACAAAGCAGATGCGCGTCGTCCAGCGCGCTTTCGAGGGAAACTGGTATCATGAGGACCCATGGCGCGACGAGAAAGGACAGGTCATCCCTAACTTCATCGAGGGCATAGCCCAACGGCTCCCGGTTTATAAAGCGCTGCAGGCCAAATACCCCAATCAGCCCGACAGCGTCAACTACTACATGAACAAGAAGCATAAGGTGCGCCTCTTCGACTACGAGAAAGGTCATATCACGGCCGACATGTCGTCGATGGACTCCATACGATATATGGTCCGGTTCATGCACAGTGCCTTTGTGGCCATAGAGCCCCAGACCGGTGCCGTGAAAGCATGGGTCGGCGACATTGACTACGACACCTGGAACTACGACAAGGTGACCGCTGAGCGACAGCCCGGTTCCACCTTTAAGCTCTTCGTCTACACTGAGGCCATCGACCAGGGACTTGCGCCCTGCGACAAGCGCCGCGACGAATACTTCAGCATGCAGGTCGAGGACGACGAGACCCACGAGATGAAGACGTGGGCACCGACGAATGCCAACGGCTACTTCACCGGCGACTCCATACCCCTGCGCAGTGCTTTCGCACAGAGTATCAACTCCATAGCGGCACGGTTGGGGCAGGAAGTAGGGACGTCGAACATCATAAAGATGGCACAGAAGATGGGCATCAAGAGTCCGCTCAAGGACAAGCCCGCACTGGCCCTCGGCTCCAGCGATGTCAATCTCTTGGAGCTTGCCGGAGCCTATACCACCATTGCCAACGACGGCCGTCACCATGATCCGATACTCGTCACGAAGGTTGTCGACGACCAGGGCAACGTCCTCTATGAGGCCGATGACGACGACACACAGGCTGTCAGCCACCGCACGGCGTTCCTCATGCAGCAGATGCTCAAGGCCGGACTCGTAGAACCCGGCGGCACATCGCAGCCTCTGAACAGCTACATCACCAAGGACACCGACTGGGGCGGAAAGACCGGAACATCGAACAACCACTCCGACGCCTGGTACATCGGTGTAAGTCCGAATCTCGTGTGCGGAGCGTGGGTCGGCGGCGAATACCGATGCATCCACTTCCGCTACGGAAAGATGGGACAGGGAGGCCGAGCAGCACTGCCTATCGTCGGAAACTTCATCAAGGCCGTATGGAAAGACAAGCGGTTCATGAAGTACCACGCCAAATGGCAGCCCGACGACGACATCGACAAGAGCCTCTACGAGTGTCAGAGCTACTGGTCAAAGCCCAAGCGCAAGCTCGACACCATATACGTCGACCGGTCATCGGAGGCCAACAAGGCTGACGAAGATCTCAACGATGAGGATATGAACAATGATGAGAGTGCCGTCGAGGGAGAGGGCAATGAACCAGAGCCGACATCCACACGCCATCATACGGGGAAGAGCCACTCCGGCAGGAACAACTCCTCAGAGGCCGATATTCCGCTTTAGCCGCAGCAAGCTGACAAGCAAAAACACTACATTATTATATATAACGAGCCCATAGGACTACTTGAGAAGGAACATCCTATGGGCTCGTCTCGTTTTATCCACCCCACCATCATTTCCTGACTTCATCACATCTTTGGCTGGATGAAGTGTCATCATTGATTGTCAATTAGTTATAAGCTTATTTCAGCAATTGATGGTGACGCAATTACGAATATATCCCTCCTTAACAGCCCGGCAGACAGTCAATGTCTTTGTTCTGGCTCATATTGCCTTGCCATCTCCAGATGATAAAGGAAAAGAAAATCATGTACAGGCTTACGCTCCATGAGGAGCTCTGAGTCTCAACCAGCGGGATAGCCTTACGAGCAAGCTCGTAAGGCTGCCTCATCACCTCAGCACCATAGCTCCATGGGGAGCTAAAGCCTGTACATGACTATTTTCCAATAACTTATTCTCGATTCAGGGTGACGCATTGACGAAGTCAGAAGGAACATCCTATGGGCTCGTCTCGTTTTATCCACCCCACCTTCTTATTATTCATCCGTTGCCGATATGACGGAGAATATACAATTTGAGGAGGATTCTAATCACCCCGTTGTTAGTAGGACAGGGATAAATCACAATTAGCGTGCAACGCATTTATTATCAACGTATTACACCAACGCAATCCCTTTGTCAGTAGTACGGGGGATAAATCACAAATAGCGTGCAACGCATTAATTATCAACACAATACCAACGCAATCCGCGGTTAATTGCAGCATATTCGTCGTTCGGGTGATGCAAAAAAAAATCAGATTCGTCTGTTGACCGCATCACACTGTCTGCCACGGATAACAGCTTACTTCTTTTTCTTCTTGGACGGTTTCTCCAGCCGCGACAGACGGCGCTTGGCCTGCGGATTATCGGGGCAGAGGTCCAGAGCCTTACGGTAGTTGCCCACGGCAGCGTCGTTCATTCCGGCTTTCTCACACTCCTTTCCCATCACGACATACTCCGTCGACAGTTTCTTCAGATACTTCATCCGCTCGGCCTCACGCTCCCGCAGCTGTTCGTTCTCGGTGCGGAGGTCATTGATTATCTGCAACTTACGGCGGATGAAGCGGCGCGCGGCAGGTTTCTCAATATCGTAGCGGCTGTGGATGGCGAGAAAGAAACTCCTCAGGCACTCCTCGAAGTCGCCACGGTCGAAAGCCTTCACGGCATCGTAATACTCCTTGTCGGCCTTGCTCTGGCGGAGTGCTTTGTTGATGATTGTTCCGTCGTTATACTGCCGTGCGAACCTCACCACCTCCTGACGGACGAAGATATCGGTGCGACGGATAGGCTCCTTCAGCGTTATCCCCTCCAACGACGTACACCGCGACAGGGCCACGTAGGCCTGACCACCGGCAAAGGCACCACCGGTGAAGTCGATTTTCACGCGGCGGAACGTCAGTCCCTGACTCTTATGGACGGTGATGGCCCACGCCAGCCGCAGCGGAAACTGCACGTAGGTGCCCACCTGCTCCTCCTCGATTTTCTTCTCGGTCTCGTTGAAGCGGTAGCGCACATTCTCCCACATGTCCCTCTCCACGTCATATTCGTTGCCGTTCTCAGCCACCACGCTCACGATGCCACCCTCAGCGTCGATGGCCGACACCACACCGAGGGTGCCGTTGACCCACCGGTGCGCCATGTCGTTCTTGATGAACATCACGTGGCAGCCCGGTTTCAGCTCCAGTTCGAGGGGCGTGGGCATCGAACTCTCGGGGAACTCCCCTTTCACCTGTCCTTTCGAGATGAAAGGATCGCCCTCGAGCTTGTCGAGCTCCCTCTGGTTGATGTAGTCGACCGTGTCGCGGCGTGTCGACAGCGTGATGGGCAGTCCTCCGTCAGCCTCATCGTCTTTCCCCACCCGCTCATTGAGGCGGCGGAGGTCGGCGTCGGTGGCGTTGTTCGTCCGGATATCATCGAGAATGGAGATGAAAGCGGGGTCCGACTGGCGGTAGACCTTCTTCAGCTCGATGCTCACGAGCTGAAACGACCGGAAGATATGAGCGTCGAAGAAGTAAGCACTGGGGTAGAACGGATGGAGGAGCGCCCGGTCGTCCTCGCGCAGCACGGGCTCGAGCTGATAGATATCGCCGACGAAGAGCATCTGCTTTCCGCCGAAGGGCTCCCGCATATTGCGGCAGTATACGCGCAGCACCTTGTCGATGAAGTCGATAATGTCGGCCCTCACCATGCTCACCTCGTCAATGATGATGAGCTCCACCTCACGGATGAGCTTTATCTTCTCACTGTTGTATTTCAGCATGTCGCGCAAATGGCGCACCGAATAGCGCGTGTCGGTGGGCAGCAGCGGATGGAACGGCAGCTTGAAGAACGAGTGGAGCGTCGACCCTCCGGCGTTGATGGCCGCGATGCCCGTCGGCGCGAGGATGATGTGCTTCTTCTTTGTCGTCGATGCGATATATCTGAGGAACGTCGACTTTCCCGTACCTGCCTTTCCGGTGAGGAAGAGGCTGTTACGGGTGAACTGCACTATCTGCAGAGCGTTCTGCAGTTCAGGGTTCGACAAGTCGATATTCTCCTTTTCGTCCATCGTCGGTTATTTCCCGTTGTTTGTTACGTCGGGAAGCGTGAGGTTCTCGTCGCCGTCGAGCACCTCCTTCACCGTATTGATTTCCATGAACGATGTTCCGTGCGAGAATGATCCCGACAGATAGGCTATCTTGTCATCGTTGCCGATGAAGCACTTCTGCCTGAGCATGCGTACGGCGGCGCGGAAGAGGAATTCCGTCGACACCCTGTTCTTCTGATACACCGGAATGATACCGTACGACAGGTTGAGCCAGCGTTGCAGCTTCTCCTTATAGCAGATGGCGAGCACCGGGTTCGGTCCTCTGTAGGCCGCCAAGTTGCGGGCTGTCTGACCCGTTGCCGAGTCGGTGATGATGCCCTTGACACCGATTTCCTCGGTAGCCTCGATGGCCGCCTTGGTGAGGAACTCACGCTGCGTGGGATTATGGCCGAAGAGTCCGAACACGGCCTGCTGCTCCGAGTAGCTCGAATGGGCGTCGGCCTCAGCCTGCTCAGCGATGCGGGCCATGGTCTCGACGGCCTCCACGGGATACTTTCCGCTGGCTGTCTCGCCCGAGAGCATGAGCGCGTCGGTATGGCTGTAGATAGCGTTGGCGATGTCGGTAACCTCAGCGCGCGTAGGCCGTGGGTTCTCAATCATCGTGTGGAGCATCTGCGTAGCCACGATCACGGGTTTCTTCTTCCGTATACACTTGTTGATAATCATGCGCTGGATGCCCGGGATCTTCTCTATCGGTACCTCAATACCAAGGTCGCCACGGGCAATCATGATACCATACGAGGCATCGATAATCTCGTCGATATTGTCGACGCCCTCCTGGTTCTCAATCTTCGAGATAATCTTTATGTCGCTGTGGTGCTCGTCGAGGATGTCCTGCACAGCCTTCACGTCGGCAGCCGAGCGCACGAACGAGTGGGCAATGAAGTCGATGTCCTCGTCGATGGCCAACAGTATGTTGCGCTTGTCCTTCTCCGTCAGCGCCGGCAGGTCGATGTGCTCGCCCGGTACGTTCACGCTCTTGTGCGATCCGAGGGTACCGTCGTTCTGCACCTGCGCCACGAGCATAGGGCCCGTGTTCTCCACGACCTTCATGTCGATGGCACCATCGTCGAGGAGCAGGTCGTCGCCCTCCTTCACGTCCTTGGTGATGTCGGGGTAGCTGACGTTGATGATGTCCTTCGAGGTGTCCATCTCCGGACGGCCGAAAATCTTCACCATGTCGCCCGTCTTGTAGTGTATGGGCTGCGGCGTACCCGTGGTGCGCACCTCCGGGCCCTTGGTGTCGATGAGTATTCCGATGTGCGGCGACACGGCGCGCACGTTCCGTATTATCTTCTTTATGCCTTCAGGAGTGGCATGAGCGGTGTTCATACGAACGACATTCATGCCGGCGAGGAAGAGCTTGCGGATGAACTCCTCGTCGCATCTGAGGTCGCTGACTGAGCATACTATCTTTGTCTGTTTCATAGTTCTGTAGGTATAAGTGGTTTATTTCTTCTGTTTGCAAAGGTAGCATAAACCCGACACAAAACAAAATAAAACCAGACTTCTTTTCGCTCCCGACCTCAAATAATAATCCACGAATGGCTCCCCGACCCCGCAGTCTCCCCACTCGCCCCGCCGTTACGGTAGCAAGAAGGGAGAGGCGGCAAGCAAACGGAAATTACGAAAAATCCTTACACGAAAACCATACATGCCATTTCGCGTTGCCAAACGGTCCATTTCGCAATGTCAAACGGACCGTTTCGCAGTCTCAAACGGTCCATTTCGCAACGCCAAATGGCCCTTATTGCCAACACATTGAATATCAATAGGTTAGCAAGGAGAAGAAAAATGAAATTAAATCTGAAAAATATTGACAATACATTCACCTCAAATCACTGCAGACGACGAGCAACATAAATAATAAGCTTGAGGCAATGAGCAATATGATAATGCTGTGATGGGCAGCGAGCTATAGTCGTTTTAATGTGCTGATAATGGGATTGTTGAAGCACATATCCACTGCATGGTGCCGCTACAATACCGAAAAAATCTGCGTAATCTACGTGCGAATTACTCTCCTAACGCTAATTTAATTGTGGATTTTTTTCTGGCACAGATTCCGCAGATATCGCAGATTCAATTGATAACGGTCAGCGCGTTAATGACCCCTTTGCAGGGGCGGCCTTTATGGCCGTCCGGTCGGTCGTTAGGCCGAATATTCTTATCTGCCTTTCGGCAAACGAATGGCCACATTATTATGTGTTTGCGGGGTGCTGGACAGGCAAGATTAGGTGTCGTCCGCGACCATGGTATTATTTGACCGTTGCCACAATGTTGTTTGACTGTTGCATGCGGACATCCACATTTTCATTCGTCTGTTCCCCCATTATTATGTTTCCGTTATTTACGGACGGCCACAGGTTCACCCCTGCAACCGCACTATGCAGCTAATATTGATAATGAGCGTAATCAGCGGGAAGAATATTCTCTCGCCGACTACGCCGATTCTGTTTATCGTAGGAATTGATACACAATGGTATATTCCGCGGAAGTGGCGGGCAGATATGTGACCGGCGGGGGAAACGAATGCGGACCGGGGGGAATCAGAAGGCGCGCTGGGGGGAATCAGAATGTGTACTGGAAGCCAACGGAGAGATACTCCTTGAACTGCCAGTAGCCATGATGGTCGTCGCGCTTCACGCCGTCGTCGAAACGCGGATAGATAAAGACCTGGGCACTGATCCACTTGTTGAAGCGGAGGGTGAAAGTGTTCTCCCATTCCAGTTCGGCACGCTCATAGCTGGTGTATCCGTAGAGGCGCATCTTCCACTGGAGCATGTCCATAATCTGCCATGTGAGGTTGACGGTGAACTCCGAACCGAAGTCGTTCTTGAAGTGATGGTCGGGGTCCATGCCGAGGCGGTCGCAGAGCGACAGTTTCCGCGTATATTTCATGTTGTAGGCGAAGGGAGCGAGGTGAACCGTTCCCTTGAGGCGATGGCGGAAGAGGTCGGCGTTGTAGTCCATACCGAGCGAGAGGTTAAGGTTCAGCGGCGCGAGGAAGTCGGAATAGAGTGTGGGACTGTTCGACTTGTAGCTGTGGGTGAACTGCGAGTATGCTATGAGCTGCACGGTGTAGTACCAGCTGTTGTGGGCCTGTAGACCGAATTTCGATGTCAGTCGGTACATATCCTCGGTGGTCTTGAAGGTGTGGAGGGTGTCGGAACGGGTGTTCTGCATGCCGAAGCGAATCTCTAACTTGTTGTCCCACTTTATCTTCTGCTTGTTGTTGAAGTTGGCCTCGAGGGTCATATTCGACAGTGCCGAGTAGTTGCTCTCTCCGCCTTTATACCAGTTGCCGGAGATGTAGTTCTGCATGAACTGCATGGCGAAATCGCCCTTGTAAGTCCAGAAATTGGGCTTTTTCAGTACGAGGGTGAATGGTCCTGCCTCGGGCTCTACGAATTCGGGACCAGCTTTCTCTACGAGGTCGGTCTTTGGTCGCAGCGGTGCCTCAGCATTGTAGACCGGTGTTCCGGCCTCACGGATGTCGCTCTCGGCTCCTGTGACGAGCCATGGGTTGTTCATATATATGTTGAGGAGCTGTTCGTCGGCAAACGTCAGGGTCTTTCCGGGTGTGAACGCTCGCCCTGCAATATCGTCGTAGAACGTCATCGGCAACAGCAGACGGGCTGCCTCCGTGCCGCAGGAGTCTGACGGCAGACGGTGGCTGACGCTCTTACCGGTGCTGTCGGGAGCGAAGATGCGGTTATGCAGGGCCGTGAGCGAGTCGCTGAGCATCCGAAGGCGGTCCTCCGGCCGCGTTGTGGCCCGTACGGTGCGCATGAAATGGTAGCGGCCCTGGGCACTGGCGCACAGGGAGACGAACGATAGTAGGATATATAATAGAACTGACTTTCTCATATCGACATGCAAAGTTAATGGAAACATCAGAAAAACAAGCAAAAAATCCGTTTTTGTTTTGTATTTTCTTCTAATTGCCGTACCTTTGCAAAGAATATTCGACTAAGCCGACAAGATGAAGAAAAACGTTTTTCTGTTATTGCTCATGCTCCTGCCCTTAGCCAATGTGCAGGCGCAGATTATCAACAAGAGCAACAAGGACAAGATTGGTAAGGACATTAAAGAGGGTGTCCACGATGCCCTCAACGCCATACAGCAGGATGCTCACCCCACCGGTGAGCACGAATTGTGGGAGGCCTACGCCGGTCCGCGCCTCGGCCTTGGCGCGTCGATGCTTGTGGGTGCCGGCGGACTGCCGGAGCCGGGAGTGATGGCCGGTGGTTTCTTCGATGTGTTCGTGGCTAAGAATCTGAGTCTCTCCATCGAGTTCAACTACAGCCATGTAGGTGGAAACAACATCAAGACGACAAGGACCATTGACGGTCTCGACAATCAGGGCAAAGCCTACCACACAACGGAGAAGATAAAGAACAACGTCAACGTGGGCTATATCAACACGTTGTACTGCATCCACTGGTATCCATGGCCCTACCGTCCCGTTAGTTTCTACACCGGACTCCAGTTCAGCCGTGTTGTCAACGCCAATATCAGGGAGCATGGCGGCAAGAAGATGGATGTCAAGGACGATGTCTTTTCGGGTGAGTTTGCGTTCCCTATCGGTGCAAGCTACGAGTGGAAACAGTGGTCGTTCGACGCCCGCTACCTCATCTCGCCGCGCCGTCTGGCCAGCGCCCAGCGCACTAAGGACGTCATCGGCAGTGCCCACAACATGTCGCTGATGTTCTCGTTGGCCTACCGGATAGAGATATTCTAAGGTCCGCCGGCCCGTTACATAGACAATATCCTACCGCATAGAGATTTTCTAAGTTCCCGCTGGCCCGGTACATAGACAATATATCAGCGAGGTGCCTCTCCCATTTTCTCCGCATAAATAGATGTATAACCAGTTGATAGAGAGGCAGTAGCAGCGCGCATCCACCGTTGGGGCGGGGTTTATCCCTGTCCTACTGCCACGGGAAATAACATTTTACACATTTATATTATCGCAGCTGATAGGTCAGAGATAAGCCCTGCTCCAACGGTGGCGAAATGCAACACCATGATGGTGATATAAAAATCAGAAACATATCCTTATATCTTCGCAGATGATGGTATGGAAAAGAAAAACTGTATTCCCCGTGTTGCCTGTGCAGAAACAAATTGATTCCTTCGGCACGGGAAACACGAAAAATACGATTATTGGGGAAGAGAGGATATACTATTGAACCACAGACAGTTATCAGAGGAACGGCGACAACAGATGCCCTACCCATCCCTTGAATTTATCCCATCCTGAGCGCCACTCGTCCCACTTCTCCTCAGTAAGGAAAAAGCAGTCCTTCTTCTGACGCTCAAAGTAGTTGTTGAGCTCACGCGTGGTGCACTTGTCGAGGATAACGGCATTCTCCTCACGATCCCAACGCAGACTGCGCGAATTGAGATTTGCCGAGCCGACGGTGCAGATGCGCCCGTCGACCATTATTATCTTGGTGTGGTGGAATCCCGGCTCATACATCCACACCTCGCACCCGTGCTTCATAAGTTTATGGGCGTTGTAGAAACCGCAGTCGGGAGTCAATGGAATGTCGCTCTTCACGCTCAGTAGGATTTCGACTTTCACCCCACGCTTGACGGCTTTCTTCAAGGCTCTCATAAGCCTCGGCGAGAGGGTGAAATAGGGATTGATAATCTTTATGCTGTCGTGGGCGTCGTTGATGGCGTCGAGGTAGAACTGTCTTATTATTTTGTTTGTCGTGTGGGGCTCGCGGTTGATGATGCCCACCATCTTTTGGCCGGCCGAGCCGCAGGTGTCGGGTTTCAGTCCATTGAAGTAGCTGATGTCCTGTCCGCCGTGGTAGAGACCAGTCTCGTCGATGCCGCGGCCTGTCGTCAACTCCCACATTCTCACGAAGATACGCTGGAGAGTGTTCACCTCCTCACCACTGATGCGGCAGTGCATATCGTGCCATGAGCCCACGCGTTCCGTACCTTTTATATAATAGTCGGCAATATTCATTCCGCCGGTATAGGCTATACGCCCGTCGATGACCACAATCTTGCGGTGGTCGCGGTTGAAAACATCGTCGAGGAAGGGGAATCGCACGGGATTGAACTCCCGGATTTCTATTCCCTTGCTGCGGATATACCTCAGGTCGCGCTTGCGCATCGGACTGTTGTTGCTCGCATTGCCGAATCCGTCGAAGATGAGCCGCACCTTCACCCCCTCCCTGACTTTAGGAACGAGGTGGCTGATGAGCTCCCGGTTTATCGAGTCGTTGCGGAAGTTGAAGTACTCCATGTGGATGGTACTGCGGGCCTGGTCGATGGCCTTGAAGAGGTCGTCGAACTTCTCCTGTCCGTTCATGAGCAGGGCAACGGAGTTGTTGTGGGAGAATGTCACGCCCTCGGCACGCAGCTGTCGGGCCAGCAGACTGTCGGCGGTGACGGCCTCCGGTGCTGTATTGCCGTCAGCAGAGGGCACAGTAGCGTTATGCGCCGACACCGCTGATGGCACAGAGAGTACTGCCGCAGTCAGGGCTGTGGCAGCAAAATGGTTAAGTAAGTGTATCTTCATTCGGTACGCACGCTATTTCTTGTCCTCCATGAGTGATGCAGCATAGCTGTCGACGATGCCGAGAAGATGGTGGTCCTTGTCGGTGACGAGCACACTGTGAATCTTGTTCCGGTGCATAACGCGCTGAATCTCAGTAATCTTTGTTTTCGGAGATACCATCTTCGGCGTGCGCGTCATGATGTCGCTCACGGTATGGTCGAAGAATTCGGCCTGCCAGCGCTCCATGGCCCGGCGGATATCGCCGTCGGTGATGAGTCCGATGACCTTGTTGTCGGCATCGACGCTGACGCCCATTCCGAGTTTTCCTTTCGACACATGGATTATTGCCTCGCCGAGGCTCATCTGCTCCGGAATCACTGGCAGGTCCTCGGAGCGCATCACGTCCTGAGCTGTTGTCAGCAGCCTCCGTCCGAGTTCGCCACCGGGATGGAACTGCGCGAAGTCGCGGGGCTTGAAGTCGCGGACCTCCATAAGGGCGATAGCCAAGGCGTCGCCCATGACCAGAGCCGCTGTGGTGCTGCTCGTCGGGGCGAGGTTCAGAGGACAGGCCTCCTTCTCCACGCTGACGGTGATATGTGCCGTAGAGTATTTGGCCAACAGGGAGTTAGGATTCCCCGTCATGCCGATAATCGGAATATTCATGTGAAGGACCATGGGTATGAACCGCAGCAGCTCATCGGTCTGACCGCTGTTGCTGAGGGCGAGGACCACATCGTCGGCCGTCATCACACCTAAGTCGCCATGATAGACATCGAGGGGATTGATGAAGAAAGCTGGGGTGCCCGTCGATGCCAGCGTGGCGGCAATCTTCGCTCCAATATTGCCGCTCTTGCCCACACCGGTGACGATAATCTTGCCTTTGCAGGTGTACATCATGCGGACCGCCTTGTCGAAGTTGTCGTCGAGTTGGGGGATGAGCTCAAGGGCTGCCTGAGCCTCGTCCTTAATACATTGAATGGCATACTGGCGGACGTTCTTCAGCCGCTCTTCTGCCGTAGCTATGTCTTTTATCATTATATTGTTTCTTCGCTTTATCTCCTTCACTAAGGAAGGCTGCGGATTATGTTGTTATCCCTTCACAAAGAAAGGCTGTGGATTATTGTTATTGACCGTTCCTTCGCTAAGGAAGGATGTGGATTATCTGTTATTCTGCATTGCCGAATGATGATGCCCAAGAGCCTACAGCAGTTCGCCGATGAGGGCATCGAGCTTACTGAGCTCCAGCATGTTGGCAGCATCGGAGAGGCCACGGTCGGGGTCGGGATGGACCTCGAAGAACCATCCCGTGGCTCCGAAGGCCTTGGCAGCCTTGGCCATCATCGGCACATACTTGCGGTCGCCGACGGTCTTGCCGTTGCCGGCACTCGGCCGCTGCACGCTGTGGGTGCAGTCCATGATGACCGTAGGGACGATGCCGAGCATGTCGGGGATATTGCGGAAGTCGACAACAAGATTGTTATAGCCGAAACTGTTGCCGCGCTCGGTGAGCCACACATCGGCAGCACCGCTCTCACGGGCTTTCTCGACAGGATAGCGCATGTCGGAACCGGAGAGAAACTGGGCTTTCTTGATGTTCACGGTCTTGCCCGTCTTGGCGGCAGCGACGACGAGGTCGGTCTGACGGCAAAGGAAAGCCGGAATCTGAATGACATCAACGACTTCGCCGACAGGAGCCGCCTGCCAGCTCTCGTGGATGTCGGTGAGAAGGCGCAGACCGTATTTCGACTTCACGTCGGCAAGCATCTGCAAGCCACGGTCGAGGCCGGGGCCACGGAAAGAATGGATGGACGTGCGGTTGGCCTTGTCGAACGACGATTTGAAGATGATGTCTATACCATATTTCTTGTTCAGACGCACGAGTTCGGCGGCGACTGTATCGAGCAGCTCCTGCGACTCGATGACACATGGTCCTGCTATGAATATCGGTTTCATTTGTTATGCTTTGTTTCTCTCTGTTTAAAGAATATAAAAAACGGCAATGCGCTCTCCATATAAATAAGGTTGCAAAGTTACGGATATTCAACAACATCACCAAACGATTAACAATTCTTTACGTCTAAAGACAACTATAACGATTGCAATAAACGGACGTGCACCGTATATTTTGCAACGCAAGACTTTTCGCTCCCGCTGATGGAAGAAACATGTAACATAACCCCATGAATCGGACATGCATTAAGATGACAAAATAAATAGAACCATCAACCAATTGTCGAAATGGGCTAACTTCATACGCGTAGAAGCCTGTAGAGCTTATAGTTACGGCTATACACCATTCTACCCTCCTTTCTATACCCCTAAGATTTGGAATCGGGTTAAATATTTTGTAACTTTGCATCCAAATAACAACAATCAACTTAAACAGCGACTCATTAAGCCTCAGCGTAAAGTTAACCGGCACGCAGATTCCTCCGATTAAAAGATCTCGGTAGCTGTCAGCAGGCGATAAGGTCATTCGACGGGATACTGTCGGATTGAGTTAGGGTGCCTCAGCAACCAGCGAAGAAGCGATGATACCGTCCGCAATCAATGCGAAAAAAAGAGTCGAAAGTGCTAAAATGACTGCTATCAGGGGCTGAAAGAGTGGCAATAATACACTATTATTGAAAAAAAAGCATTAACAAACGTTTTTGAGACAAAATAAATAAGATTCCGTTTTGTTCTCCGTCGAAAAAGCAGTATATTTGCACTAAATTATTCATCAAAACCAAATAACTGATTTATGAACGATAACACTATCATGCAGAAGGCGGCAGACAACATCAGAATCCTTGCCGTCTCAATGGTAGAGAAAGCCAAGTCCGGCCATCCCGGTGGCGCCATGGGAGGTGCCGATTTCATCAACGTGCTTTTCTCTGAATATCTCGTCTACGACCCCGACCAGCCAACATGGGCAGGCCGCGACCGTTTCTTCCTCGACCCAGGACACATGTCGCCGATGCTCTATTCGACACTCTGTCTGTCGGGAAAGTTCACTCTCGACGAAATACAGCAGTTCCGCCAGTGGGGCTCTCCGACTCCTGGACACCCCGAGCTTAACGTGGAGAGAGGTATCGAGAATTCGAGCGGCCCGTTAGGACAGGGACACGCTATCGCCGCCGGTGCTGCCGTGGCAGAGAAGTTCCTCGAGGCACGACTTGGCAAGACGGTCATGCAGCACAAGATTTATGCTTACATCTCTGATGGTGGCATTGAGGAGGAAATAAGTCAGGGTGTCGGACGCATCGCCGGCAACCTCGGCCTCGACAACCTCATCATGTTCTACGACGCCAACGACATCCAGCTCTCGACAGAGTGCGGAGTGGTCATGAGCGAGGACACCGCCGCCAAGTATAAGGCGTGGGGATGGAACGTAATAAAGATAAATGGTAACGATGTCGACGAGATTCGCAAAGCCCTCGACGCTGCTCAGAAGCCTAACGGACATCCTACAATAATCATCGGTCACACGATGATGGGTAAGGGCGCTCTGAAGGCCGACGGCACAAGCTACGAACACAATATCAAGACTCATGGTGCTCCTCTCGGCGACGGCGCTTATATCAACACCGTCAAGAACCTCGGTGGCAATCCCGACGATCCGTTCGTTATCTTCCCTGAGGTCAAGAAATTATATGCTGACCGTCAGGCTGAGCTCCGCAAGATTGTGGCTGAGCGCCACGCTGAGGAGAAGAAGTGGGCAGAGGAGAATCCTGAGAAGGCCGCTGAGATGAAGGAGTGGTTCTCGGGTAAGGCTCCAAAGGTGGACTGGTCGAAGGTGGAGCAGAAGCCGGGCTCGGCTACGCGTAACGCATCATCGGCTTGTCTGGCTGAACTCGCCAAGCAGGTGCCAAATATGATCTGCGCTTCGGCCGACCTGTCAAATTCTGACAAGACCGACGGATTCCTCAAGCAGACACACTCGCTCATGCGCGACGACTTCACCGGTGCCTTCTTCCAGGCAGGAGTCAGCGAGCTGACAATGGCCGACATGTGCATCGGTATGATGCTACATGGTGGTGTCATCGCTGCCATGGGAACATTCTTCGTCTTCTCCGACTATATGAAACCGGCAGTAAGACTTGCAGCCCTCATGGGCACACCAGTGAAATTCATCTGGACTCATGATGCCTTCCGCGTAGGAGAGGATGGTCCTACCCACGAGCCGGTGGAACAGGAGGCTCAGATTCGTCTGCTCGAGAAGTTGCAGAACCATAAAGGACAGGACAGCGTACGCGTATTCCGCCCTGCCGACGCTCAGGAGACAACAGTCTGCTGGGAGATGGCTATGGAGAACACCGAGACTCCAACGGCTCTTATCTTCTCGCGTCAGAACATCGCAGACCTGCCAGCCGGCAACGACTACACATTGGCCCGTAAGGGTGCATACGTGGTGGCAGGCAGCGACGATCCGTTCGATGTCATCCTGTTGGCAAGCGGATCAGAGGTCAGCACACTCGAAGCAGGTAAGGAGCTCCTCGAAAAGGACGGCATACGTTGCCGCGTGGTCAGCGCACCGTCGGAGGGGCTCTTCCGCCGTCAGCCAGCTGACTATCAGGAGAGTGTCCTGCCTACAGGAAGCAAGATATTCGGTATGACAGCCGGACTGCCCGTAACCCTTGAGGGACTTGTCGGTATCGGTCCTAACAGCCGCATCTTCGGTATGAGAAGTTTCGGATTCAGTGCCCCATATAAGGTGCTCGACGAGAAACTCGGATTCACCGCCGATAACGTCTACAAGCAGGTGAAGGACTTTCTGGGAAAGTAAATCTTTAAAAAAAGAAACGACTATGGAAGTAAAGAAAGTGGGACTCGCTTGCGATCACGCAGGCTTCCCGATGAAGCAGTTCGTCAAGGACTACCTTGACAAGCATGGTTATGAGTATGAGGACTTTGGATGCTTCAGCGACCTCAGTTGCGACTATCCTGATTATGCCCACCCTCTTGCCGAGGCTGTCGAGAGTGGTGATGTCTATCCCGGCATCGCTATCTGCGGTAGCGGAGAGGGAATGGCCATAACGCTGAACAAGCATCAGGGTGTGCGCGCCGGACTGGCATGGAACAAGGACATTGCCGAGCTCATACGCCAGCACAACGATGCCAACGTCCTCGTACTCCCGGGACGATTCATCAGCAACAAAGAGGCTGAGGGCATTCTCGATAAGTTCTTTACTGCAACATTCGAGGGAGGACGCCATGCACGCAGGGTTTCGAAGATTCCCGTCGAAGCATGGAAGGAATCACAGAAAGATAAGTAAGACTCGATAGCCGCCGACAGAAAGTCCGACGCCAGCAAAAGAGTCGGAAACCGAGGCGGGAAAGAGCTCTGAAATACAACAAAGGCTCTCACCCTTCTGACCGAAAGAATGGATGAGAGCCTTTTTAATCTTCTACAAATAAATATAATGGACAACAATAACAAGAAGGCACTGACAATAGAAATCGACTCGGGAAGCGGATTCTGCTTTGGCGTGACGACAGCAATAAGGAAAGCTGAGGAGGAACTATCGAAGGGCGAGACGCTCTATTGTCTTGGCGATATCGTTCACAACGGCATGGAAGTCAAGAGGTTAGAGGACAAGGGGCTAATAACCATCGACCACGAGCAGCTGAAGAATCTCCACGGGGTGAAGGTGTTGCTGCGTGCCCACGGTGAGCCACCAGAGACTTACGAGATAGCCAAACGCAACAATATCGAGATTATTGATGCTACATGTCCCGTAGTGCTCGCTCTGCAAAGGAGGATAAAGACCAAATACGAGCAGCCAACAGACGGGAAAAAGAAAGAATCAGACACTACCGGAAGCAGCTGTCCGGCAAAGGAAAAGAAAGCCTCCATCGTCATCTTCGGCAAGAATGGACATGCTGAGGTTCTCGGACTCGTGGGACAGACAGCCGGACACGCCATAGTCATTGAGAATCTTGAGGATGCTAAGAAGAAGCTCGATCTCACTCACGACATATATCTGTACAGTCAGACGACGAAGAATCTTGATGAGTTTCACAGTATCATCAACTATATACAGGCAAACTTATCGGAAGGCGCTACGTTCCAGAGTTTCGACACCATCTGCCGTCAAGTGGCCAACCGAATGCCGAATATAGCCGCTTTTGCATCGCGCCATGATGTCATTCTCTTTGTGGCCGGACGCAAGAGCTCTAACGGCAAGGTGCTGTTCAAGGAATGCCAAAGGGTGAACGCCCGCAGTCATCAGATAGAAAGTGCCAATGAAATAGACATGGCATGGTTCGACGGAGCCAGGACAATAGGTATCTGTGGGGCCACAAGTACTCCGAAATGGCTCATGGAGGAATGCCGCGACTATATTCTCTCGCATTAGACAGTGCAGTCATCGTCAATACAGCTTAAAATCAGCGACTTACAGCATTATATCTATGACCGGGATAGTGTTTAAAACGACTGTCAATATCATGAGAAAAAACTTGTAATATCGTTGAAGGCAAATATAAATCTCATCAGTTATCTATCAGTTTATGACGGACAAAGAGTTTCAGCAAATCTGGCAAAAGAACAGAAAGGCTATCCTTTCGCACGACGAAGAGTACCAGCGCATACAGAACGGATATAAGCAGGGCAGCATCGTCAACTGGATAATAATCATTGGCGGAGCAGCTGTAGGCTCTTCCCTACCCGACTTTCTGCCAATACAGAGTGCTCCCTTGAAATGGATTTTAGCCATTGCCGCCGGAATCATCGTCATCGTCGTTGGACTCTGGATAAGATCACTGTTCATATCGACAAAGACGGCAGATGAAGTGGAGAAGGAAATCATGGAGAGATACCGCAAGACTCTTAAAGAATGAAGGATTTTTTAAGGCTGAAAAGACTATGAGAAAGATAAAGACTTTGGCTTTGCTACTGTTAGGGGCAGTGATGATGGCTGCCTGCGGAGATAATCAGCCGCAGGAGAAGAAAGGGCCGGACGTGTATTATACTCAAAACGGAAAGAAGATTACCATCACTCCGATAAAGCACGCAAGTCTGCAAATTAATTACGACGGACGGGAGTTTGAAATCGACCCCGTGTGCAGTCATGTGGGACCGGTCCTGTCGTATCTCGATAAGCCGAAAGCCGATTTCATTCTCGTGACGAACAAACAGCTCGACCACTTCGACGATTATGCCATCCATGTGCTTACTGATAAATACACTGAGCTGATTATTCCAAAGGACATTTGGTATCAGATGCGCATCGGCAATGTCATGGAGAACAACATGTATATGAACATCGGACAGAAGAGTGTAATCTACTGTGTACCAGCATACAACATCTCGAAGAAGAACGCAAAGAGGCATCCTAAGGGAAGATGGAACGGATACGTTCTCGATTTCGACGGATTCAGAATATATATTGCCGGCGATACGGAATATATCCCGGAGATGAAGGACCTTAAGAATATCTCGATAGCATTCCTCCCGGTGAGCCGATTCACTATGGACCTGAAACAACTGAGGAAGGCTGTAGAGACTATAAAGCCGAAAGTCGTCTATCCTTATCACTTCTACAATGCCGACACAGCCCAGATACGTCATGCACTTCAGGGAACCGGTGCTGAGGTCAGAATAAGGTATCTAAGATAAAAGGCTTAAAGAACAAAAAGAGTAATTGCGGTGGCAAACACCGGCGAATACTCCTCAGATGCCATGAGATTGCGGGCGCAAGAACCAAAGCGGCAACAGCACGAGAATAATCTCAGTGAGAACCTCTCAGCCGTTGTGTGGCAAGAATCGTCTGGCGCAGGTCCTTTGCGGCAGTAAACGAGGGCCATCGCTTTTCTATATAGTCGAGTTGCTGCAACGCTATCGCGAACGCATGCTCCTGACTGTAGCAGTAGGCCCGGTTGAACCAATAATCGCAGTTGTCGGGATTCATCTCCAACGCATGCGTGAAGTCGACGATAGCACTGTCGTATTTCTCTTCACGAAGGCGCGACATGGCTCTAAGTTCCACGTAATCAATGATAAACGGGTCTATGCTGATAGCTCGCGAGCAGTCGTTCTCGGCACCCTTATAGTCCTCAAGATGATACTTCGACAATGCGCTGAGGTACCACGCTTCATTCTTGTCGGGCCGCAAGCCGACCACACGCTGGAATATCTGCAGGGCTACCACATAGTAGCCCTGGTCGAGCGAGCGACGCCCCTCATCCATAAGTTTCTTAATATTGTACTGTGCCATCATTGGCGCAGCCAACAACAATAATAAAAGAGCAAGGGCCGCCCGCTTGCCATTCATAGATATTCCCGCCTTTCTTATTTCTTATAAGGTTTGACACGATAGCCGCAACGCACCTTTCCTGCCGACAGGGCCTTAAGTTTGCTGCGTATCATCTGCTTGCGGAAAGGACTGAGATGGTCGATAAACATCTTTCCTTCGAGATGGTCGAACTCATGCTGCATGACACGGGCCAGATAGCCATCGACCCATTCGTCATGTTCCTGAAGATTCTCGTCGAGCCATTTGGCGTGTATACGCTTAGCTCGCTTTACCGGCTCGTGGATGCCCGGCAGCGACAGACAGCCCTCCTCAAGGGTCTCAGTCTCGCTGTCGTCGAACTCGAGGATATGGCCATTGATGAAAGCATGACGGAAGTCCTTATACTCCGGAAACTCATCGCTGAGCGGTGTGAGGTCGATGATGACCACACGGATGCTCTTGCCTATCTGAGGTGCCGCAAGACCGACACCATCACTGGCTGTATTGGTCTCGTACATATCCTGAATCAACTCCTTCAGATTTGGATAGTCGGTAGGAATATCCTGTGCTACCTTTCTGAGCACCGGCTGTCCGAAAAGATATATTGGTAATGTCATTAATTAATGTATATAATATGTGACTTGTATTATGAATGTATTTTGCTGACGGAATTCCTTATCTACCTATTGACTTCATGTAATCCTGAAGGATTATCGTGGCCGAAATCTCATCAACGAGTCCCTTGTCCTCACGGCGGCGTTTCTTCTTCACTCCCCCGGCAATCATCGTCTGATGGGCAATGACCGACGTAAACCGCTCGTCATAAAAATCTATGGGAATGGCGGGCATGGCCTTGCGCCAGCGGTTGACGAACTGCACGACACGCTCCAGATTCTCGCTCGGCGCGCCGTTTGGCTGCGTTGGACGCCCGATGACAATGCGCTCGACATTCTCTTTGGATACATAGTCCTTGAGATAGTCGAAGAGCGTCGACGTACCGACCGTCGCCAGTCCGTTGGCAATAATCTGCAACGGATCGGTGACGGCTAAACCTGTACGTTTCTTACCGTAGTCGATAGAAAGAATTCTTCCCATTTACTTTGCCAGAATCCAAGCGTCGCCCTTAGGGTTGAACTGTGTTCCCTTAATGGCGTCACGACTGCGGGCAGCATCACCCTTCGAGTCGGCAGTAGCAGAGATTACACGATAGAACGTTGTTCCATTGATATCGGCTATAGCCATTGATGGGTTATAGCCGGCGCGCTGCAGACGTGAGAGCAGGTCATCGGCATTGGCCTTGATGGAATATGAGCCAATAACTACGCTGTAAGCTTTAAGAGCCGCACCACCGGCATAGCTGACGTTCTCGTGGCGTACGGGGATGTTGTCGTTGTTGTCGACAACAGCAGTCTGGTCGGCCGACTTCTGCTCGAGAGGCGATACAACAGGGACGTCAGTGTCGGTATTCGTATTCTGCGACTGCGCATTGTCGTTCTTCAGAGCCTGATCCTGGGCCTGAGCCTTGTCATAAGCCTTACGGTAAGCACTCTCGCTTGATTTACAACCAGTGAAAGACAGGGCAATACACATTGCCGCTCCTAAAACCATTATTTTCTTCATAATCCAGTATTACTTTTTATTGTTGTTTATTTTCTTGAACACTTTTATTTTGCGAAGATACTAAAAATTACTCAGAAAAGAGCCAGACAGGACACATAAAGTTTGTTAAATAAATGTTTTACATCATTTTTAACAATAAATAGTCGAGAATGATTGCAGAAGAGAAAAAGAATTCATAAATTTGCGATTGAAAACTTTTTAAAACCACAAGCTTATGAAGACATTAGGTTATATTGGTGCATTCCTCGGCGGTGCAATCGCCGGTGCAGCACTCGGTTTACTGCTGGCCCCGGAGAAGGGCTCTGACACACGTTCTAAGATTTCAGATGCTGTCGACGACTTCTGCAAGAAGCACGACCTGAAGTTATCGCGCAAGGAGATGGACGAGTTCGTCGATGATATCAAGGACTCTGCCGAAACAGCTGAATAAAGTCACGCATGTTCTCCAACGACAACAATGTTGAAACGATAGCACAACTCGTAGAGGTGCTGAAACAT
This sequence comes from Prevotella lacticifex, assembly GCF_019973375.1. Lineage (GTDB taxonomy): Bacteria > Bacteroidota > Bacteroidia > Bacteroidales > Bacteroidaceae > Prevotella > Prevotella lacticifex. Next base: position 2,082,660 of record NZ_BPTV01000001.1, read on the forward strand.
TACATCGGGCTTCAGTCAGAGTACGTGAAGCTCGATGTAATAGAGAAGGTGGTACGCCTTATCACTGCCCTGACGGTAGTGGCGGTATTCTGCCTTCTTCTTGTCTTTGCGCTGATATTTTTCTCCTTCGCAATGGTCAACATTCTTGCTCCGGCACTCAACTCTTTGAGTATGGCCTACACCCTCGTAGGAGGATTCTACATTTTGCTGCTCATCATTTTCATCATTTTCCGGCACAGATTAGTCGAGCGTCCGCTTGTAAAGTTTCTCGCCGGTCTGCTAATGTCAAAATAGATTATGTCGGAAAATAAAAATATTAATGAGGTTCCCGTTTACCGTAGTCTCGACGAGATACGGTTGCGCAAGGCACAGTTGCTGACCGACATTGCCAAGGACAGCAACCACGTGGAGAAACTGTGGAACCGTCTCTTCCATAAGCAGAACAGCGGTAAGCAGACCCCGTCACGGCGGCTGTCGTCACTGGTATCGACAGGAGGCAGTGTCCTCGATGCAGCCATTCTCGGATGGAAACTCTACCGTAAGTTCAAACTGAAGAGATAAAAGAAAACTCAATAATTTTTATGACAGGATTGATAGTATTTGTAGTTATAGCCGTTATCATCGTCTTGTGGGTCATTAGTATCTACAACAGCCTTGTGCGCTTGCGCAACAACAGGGAGAACGCCTTCGCCGACATTGATGTCCAGCTCAAGCAGCGCTACGACCTCGTTCCGCAGCTCGTCGAGACCGTGAAAGGCTATGCCAAGCACGAGAGCACCGTTCTGCAGAATGTCACCAATGCCCGTGCGGCAGCCATGAGCGCAACAACCATTGACGACAAGATAAAGGCCGACAACGCACTTACGAGTGCCCTCGCCGGGCTGAAAGTATCGTTAGAGGCTTATCCAGACCTCAAGGCGAACCAGAACTTCCTTCAGCTTCAGGACGAGATTGCCGACATCGAGAACAAGATTGCGGCAGCCCGCCGCTACTTCAACTCGGCAACCCGTGAGCTCAACAACGCCGTCCAGGCTTTCCCGAACAATCTTTTTGCCGGAATGTTCCATTTCCAGACAGAGCCGATGTTCGAGGTTCCTAAGGAGGAGCGCGCGCAGTACGAGAAAGCACCCGAAGTAAAGTTCTAACAGCCCCATTGGAATGCAATACGTCGGAATACAGACTCAAATTTGGCGAAACAACATCAAGAGCATCATCCTGCTCTTGATGTTTCCTGTTATTATCCTGGCCACGGTATGGGTATTCCTCGCCGCTGTCAATTATATCGTTGGCGCCGGTGTTTACGACGCTGAGGGTAACATCGTCCACAATATCGATGCGGCTATAGTGAACCATTATTTCATCAAAGTGCTGCCATGGGTAGTGGGTGGCGTAGGACTGTGGTTCATCATTGCCTACTTCGGCAATGTCAGCATGATAGAGCATTCGGTAGGAGCGCGACCACTGTCGCGCAAGGAGAATCCACGGGTATATAATATTGTGGAAAACCTATGCATATCCTGCGGAATGAAGATGCCGAAGCTTTACATCGTCGACGACCCCCAACTCAACGCTTTCGCCAGCGGCATCAACGAGCGCACTTATGCCGTGACACTAACGTCGGGCATCATCTCGCTCCTCAGCGATGATGAGCTTGCGGGCGTTGTGGGCCATGAGCTTACCCACATCCGCAACCACGACACCAAGCTTCTCATCACGAGCATCGTCTTTGTCGGTATAATATCCACGATAATGAGCCTCACGGTGCAGTTTCTGTATAATAGTTTCTGGCACATCGGAGGCCATTCCGACGACGATGACGGGAAGGGAAACATAGCGGGCATAGTCGCTATCCTCGCCATAGGAGCCGTGTGCTGTTTCATTGCCTACATCTTCACGTTGCTCACACGCTTTGCCATCTCGAGAAAACGCGAGTATATGGCTGACGCCGGTGGCGCTGAGCTCACCCGCAACCCCTTAGCACTGGCCTCAGCACTCGAGAAAATAAGTGCTAACCCGGGACTCGACAACGTAAAGCGCGCTGACGTATCTCAGCTCTTTATCTGCGAACCCGACAAGATGAGTCAGGGCATTCTCGGATTCATGAACTCATTGTTCAGCACTCATCCCGACACGAGAAAGAGAATAGAGGTCCTCCGCCAGTTCTGATTCAACTGTATGACCGATGCCGTAACTACAGCAAACACAGACAGTTAAGGGCATTCATCCGTCCCGACGGCCATCATTCTCCATCTTCGTGGAGGTCATCATTCTCCGCAATGGAGACAATTAAAAACATGAAACTAAAACATACTGCAAAATTAATATTATTAGCTTGCCTTGTCGCACCGAATGCTTTGGCCCAGACTCCAAGGGTAACATTCCGCTCGACAGGGCATTATGCTCACAGAGTACACCTTTTCCAGAGTTTACCAATGATTACATCTGATGATATCGTCATGCTCGGCAACAGCCTCACCGAGTTTGGAGGCAGCTGGAACGAGCGCTTTCCCGATGCCGGCGCAAACATCGTAAACCGAGGAATACGCGGCGATGATGCCGTGGGAATGCTCCACCGCATACGGCAAATTACATGCGGACAGCCGAAAAAGATTTTCGTCGGATGCGGAATTAATGATGTCAGCCACCGTCTCACCAACGTTGAGGTGGCCCAAAGAGTGAAAAAGCTCCTCAGAGCCATCCGCCAGCAGAGTCCGAAGTCGAAGGTCTACTACTTCAGCCTCTTCCCCATCAACGAGAGTTTCAACCGCTGGAAGACCCTTTCCGGCCGCACAAACGATATCCCTTTGATTAACAAGATGATGCGAGCCTGGTGCGCCAAGAACGGAGTGACCTACATTGACGTATTCTCCCACATGACAGAATCCGGCTCAAACGTGCTCCGCAAGGAGCTAACCGTCGACGGTCTTCACCTCACCGAGGAGGGTTATCGGGTGTGGACAGCCGCGGCCAAGGAATATTTCTAACCCCTAACAGATTGCTTGATACATGATAAACCGCATCATAACCGAGGAGGAAGCGCTGAAACGGCTATCGTCGCTATGCGCCAAGAGCGAGCATTCATCGGGTGAGGCCAACGAGAAAATGATTCGCTGGGGACTCTCCCCGCAAAGCCGGTCGAAGGTCATAGCCAAGCTCATCGACGCTAAGTTTATCGATGACAGCCGTTTTGCCCGCTTTTTTGTCCACGACAAGATACAATTCAACCATTGGGGCCGCCGTAAGATTGAGATTGCCCTGAGACAGAAAGGTGTCGACCCCGATACGGCATCAGAGGCTCTTGATGCTGTCGACGACGACGAATACCTCAGCATTCTGCGTCCGATGATTAAGGCCAAAGAGAAGACGGTGACCGGAGCAAGCGATTACGAGAGGGCCATGAAGACCATCAAATGGGCCATGGGCCGCGGTTTCACCATCGACCTCATACGCAAGTGCATCGACGATATTGCAGCCGACTACGACGATGAGTAGCTCATTCTTTTCACGTTTCATCGATGTGCTGGCACCGGCAAGTTGCCCCATCTGTGGCAACCGGCTGTCTGCCGACGAGCGTTTCCTCTGTGCCGGATGCCTGTTGCAATTGCCATTCACCGGTTTCGAGGCCAATCCCGGCGACAATCCCATTGCCGAGACACTCAGGTGGCATTTCCCCGTCGAGAAGTGCGCCTCACTCCTATCCTATCGTCCGGGCTCCGCCATTTCGAAGCTGCTCCTCTCGCTGAAATTCTTCAACCATCCGGAATACGGCACAGAACTCGGCCGGATAATGGCTTCGGAGTTTCAGTCGGCCGGATTCTTCGATGGCATCACCACTCTCTTTCCCCTTCCCCTCACCCGTAAGCGCCAACGTCAGCGCGGTTATAACCAGAGTCTTGAGATTTGCCGCGGCATCAGCGAGATTACCGGTATCGCCATCACAACCAAAGGAATGACGCGGAGCGAGGGCAACGCCCCGCAATCATCGCTGCCTCACGACAAGCGCTACGAGAACGTGAAGAATGTGTTCCACCTCACCGACCCTTCCATATTCCAAGGACAGCACATCCTCATCGTCGACGATATTCTCACCACAGGCTCAACGGTCACAGCCTGTGCCAAGGAGATTCTGAAAGCCGGTGACGTGAAGATAAGTATAGCCACTATAGGCTATGCCGGACAATGACCACAGCCATTACTCGCTGTCTGTATCCCAAGCTATTGGCTCTACTGAAAGACTACGATAAACTTAAATCTGATGCCCCAATTGTTGGCATCAGAAGGATTTTCTAAGCTGTTCTCCGTTTAATATCCCCCACTCCAACACAATGAAAAGCCGATGGATAAAACCATTTTTCCGTCATCCATCCGTCTGTTCCCAGCATGCGAAATATATTTACAGCATTTCCAAACATATCATTTGGGCTTGCGAAACGGGCCGTTTCAGCGTCTAAAACGGGCCGTTTTGCAATGCGAAATGGACCGTTTCGCAAGTCAAAATGGCATAAATTGTAAGTCATTGATAATCAGACGGTAGCAGAGGGGCAATTGAAACGCATGCTTACTAAAATACTTTTACATTTCAGCGTAGCCATTATTGTCCGCACAAAGGATATTCCGGAAAGACAGAAGACAAAAAAAATAAGTATAGCTACTGTTGGCAATGCCGGACAGTAACTATACTTATAATCGCTTTTAGAATGTCATCATGAAATTAAACCTGATGCCCCACTTGTCGACATCGGGCAGATTCTTGTAAGTCAAACGGCGGACATAGTCGACACCGAAGAACTTAAAGATGTTGTGTACTCCCACTATCCCTTCCCAGTAAGGCTGGTTCGACATGATATGCGAGCTGGCCGGGAGCTGGAAGAGGACCGGATCGTCGGGGTGGAGAGTCGGGTTGTTCTTGTCGGTAAGGTGACCCCACATTCCCTTCACGCCGATAAACTCACGCCACTTCAGTTTCTTTATCAACGGAATGCGGTTGAACAACTTTCCGTTGAGGTCCCACAGCGCACTCCAGTAGACATATCTGTCGTTGAGGAACTCCATATTCCGCATGAGGTTGAACGTCACATCGTTGACATCAGTGAAGTAGTTAAGGCTCACCGGCGGCATGCACAGCAACGGGAATGGCACCTTGTTCCACTGCGCACGCCCTATGACATGCATATTGATGTATCCCCAGCTGCCGAGCCACTGACGCTTGTAAGCACTCACCTCAGTCATGTTCGAGTTGTAGTCGCCGCCGAGGAATCCTTTCACACCCATTGTGTGGGTTATCGAGAACTCCGGACTGTCGAAGTTGGTAGGATAGCGGCGTTGCTTCGTATTGATATACGACTGGTTGGGGCAGTATCCGATGGTGGCGCTGAACTCCGACGTATGTATCCTCGTCACCTCCGGAATATTCCCTTGTGCGTCTGGAATGCCGGCAACGGGAATGAAGTGCAGGTCGCCCGTAGGACGGTCGTTCTCGATGTTAACCGATGCCTTGTAGCTCAGACCCCATTCCGTCTCGTAGTTGAACTCGAGCTTATGGCTGGAATAGTAGTACATCTGACGGACGCTCTGGGTGCGGAACGACTCGAAGATATTGTCCTTATTGTTGAGCAGATACTTGTCCGACGGCGACATGAGATCGTAGGTGTCATAGAGCGTCAGCGAGCGCACGGGGAACTCGAAGGGCGAGTTCTCCTTCTTGTTGAACGACCATGTGAGCTCCGTTCCGTAGTACCACTTATGGCTGTCGGTACCGTAGGCCCCGAATCCCTTGAGGAAGAAGTGGGGATTGAGAGCCGCCATCGTCCTGCCGCTAAGCCGCAGACGGTAGCCGTCGACGAAGTTATGCGACACAATAGTGTTCACCGGTCCCACATCGAACTTACTGCGATGGCCGGGTTTGCTGGTCTCGACGAAGTTCTCGGCGAACATTTTCAATACGAGCTGTGCCCATCCGAAATTCTTGCTCTTGGTGAGACGATAGACGAAGTAGTCCATATTGCTCTCGCCTTTCGTCAACGGCATCGTCCGCGCCGTTTCCCAGTATTCATCGCCACGGATCCGCGCGCTCGGCATCTCCTTTGTTGGTGCCCTGCCGCGCAGCAGCCGCGGTGGGTTCTCGTCAGTAAAGGTATAGTCGCCGATGGTCGTCTTTCGTGTGACGACGAGCTTTGGCGCAAAGGCCAACAGTTTCATCTCGGCCGTCATCTCGTCGCGGTCGAGGACCCACATGCCATTGGGGAGTTTGGCAAACGACTGAACGACATTCATATTATCAACAAAGTTGACATCACTCTTCTTAGGAATGACCAGCTCACAGTACTTCACCTGGACGGCACTGTCCTTGGTGATGAGCAGCTGTCCCTTGAATCCGAAGTCCTGTTGGTTGGCCGGATAGAACAGAACCTGCCAGCACGAGTCGCCCTTGTAGACGACAGAGTCCTGGATATAGAAGTGATAGAACGAGATAGCGGTCCGGCCGATAGGACTCGGAAACGGATATTGCAGCACCCTAACGTAGTCGTCGTAAATGTTGACATCCTGGAAAATTTCCTTGAGCATGACGTTCACCATCTCACCGGTCTGGAAAATCTTGTTCACTCCAGCCGACCGCTGTCCGTCGAGGATGTCGAGTTCGCGGTGCGGCGACTTCCTGTAGATGTGCTTCGTGACCGTTTCGTCAACCGTCAGCGGCAGGATTAGCCGTGAGGAGTCGATAGGCGACTTCTCAATATGCTCTATATACCACGGTTTCCGCTTATGCTTGATCGTGTCGACATTATCCTGCGAGAGCGTAATCTTCTGATACTTAGTGAATTCATAGAACGGCAAGAGCTCAAGATGCGAGGTTTTCTTGTGTTCTATAACCCTCCGCATAAGAGCCACTGCGGGATTGTCCTTCTTACGGTAGCGAGCCCGACGTCCCTTAACGGTAACCCCCTGAAGACCAGTTTCCTGCGACTTCAGGGTGACCTCGAAATAAGAATCCGCAGGGATGTCGATAGTACGCTTCTCGTATCCCACACTGCTGATAATCATCTTCTTTCCCGGATTCTTAGGCAATGTGAAATTTCCCTCAGCATCGCAGCTGACATTCATCTTAATATCCTTCAGATAGATGTTGGCATAGGGGACCCCCAATCCATCACTCTTATCTGTTACCTTGCCCGTAGCCTGCGCCCAGACCGGAATAAAGGCAATGGTTAGCAAGACAAGTAAAATAATTCTTTTCATACAATTTGTTATCACTGAATAGCAATCCCATAATCAGAGGGATGCAAATTAATAATTATATCCGTTTCAGAATATCCGCGCAGAGGCTCTCATGGCGACGAATCATCCATTCAGCCAACCCTGTCATGATTATGGTCTCGAACAAGAAGTAAGCCCATGGCAAATCCAACAGACACAGTGCATACATCACCATGGCGCGGACATTGAATGTCAGGATGTTAGCTATCTTCATCAGTGGCAGCGACCGCTTGCGAAACTCCTGCTTGATATCGTCGGGAACGGCTGCCATACTTCCGTACCTGCGGTTAACCTTCTCCCTGAGAATCTGGAAGTTCGGTGTCAGCCGCTCTTGTCGGGCAGTATATCCGACATACGTCTTGAGGAAAGCCTTCCAGAGCACATTGCCCTTCCACGGCGTGGAATCGTATATCCCGCGCTGCTTCTTCGACGTGTCGAGTTCGCTGCCATCCTTTCCGTTCACCACAAAGAGATGAATCTGCCGGTAGTAATCGGCTATGCCGCACTGTCCGCTATGGCATACGAAACCGGAGAAGAGACACAGCAGGAGCAGCAACCCAGTGAAGAACAGCGTGTTACCGTTGTTGTCGGCAATATCAAACCACCCGAATTCGACTGAATGATGGTAGTAGAATCTCACCACGAGAGCTAAATAAATAGGTATGAACCACACCTCGCTGGCCGCACCGTCGAGGATCCGACCCAACCGAGTTTTCTGGTTTGTCATCCGTGCCAGCTGACCGTCGGCACTGTCGAGGAAGTCGGCCACTGCAAGCATCACAACGGCAATGATGTTCATCTTCAGACCATGGAGTCCACAATAGCGGTAACTGCCACTGGCAAAGAACCATGCCGAAGCGGCACCGATAATCATCGACAGCACGGTCACACCATTAGGATGGACGTGTAGCTTCTTAAAAAACACGGCGAAGAGATAACCCACAGGGCGCGTCCACACCTTGTCGAGCCACTCCTCAGTATCCTCCGATTTGAAAGTCTTAGCAACCTTTTCCCTTAGTGACATAGTTTTACTATATAATAGTGTTTATCCTTTTATTCTCATCAACAATACTCCTATCGCATCCCATATTATTTCTCTCAGCCGACAGACGATGCTCACGGTCATGCCAATGCCCGTAGTCAGACCAAACACCGTGACAGCCATGGCATATCCGCCCTCACGGGTTCCGAGCTGCATGGGAATGAAACCAAGAATATTGGCAAAAAGCGACGTGAAAGCCAGAATCAGGAAACTCTGAATGAAGAGCACCAGTCCATCGGCAAATCCCGTCAGCGGCACAACCCCGAGCGACAAAAGGATGAAGAACACCTCCAAACTCTGAAGGATGCGGCCAACATACTCAATGGTGAAACTCTTTCTGAATACGCTCTTGTTCTGTTGGCGGAGCTGGCTTATCTGCTTGTCGATATTGCCAATGGCCTCACCATATTTATCCTCCATCCTCTGCGACCAGCGGTGGAGCCCCGGCAGACGGCCGATGCCGCGGAGCATCTTCATGACAAAGCCGTTGCGGTAGCCTTTTTTAAATATGTAAACGCCTCCATAGCTGAATATCGCCCCGAAGACGAGAACCACAGCCAGTGCTGCGTCAATCTTTGCCAATCCCAGGACAGCTAAGACCAGATAGACAGCCACTGCCGTCAGCCAGAACCAGAAGTGGGTGTAGATGTGCGTCATGCTGTGGAGCAGCACCGACGAGGTAGCACGCTGAGTGCCAACCCGTTCCTTGAGCTCCACTATCTTGTAAGGCTCGCTGCCGAGGAGCCCCATCGGGGTGAGACTGTTAAGAGCGAACCCCGTTACCGTCCACTTGTAAATAGTAGCCAGACCGACATTGCACGGACCCTGACCACGAAGGATTGTCAGCCACGCATAGGCACTCATAAGATACAATGGTGCCCACATCGTCAGTACGGCTGCGGGCAACCACCATGTCTTGAAGATTATGTCGGACAACTTTTCCCAGCTGACATCGAAGGAGAATACCATCACGACGATGGACACAAGTCCGACGACGAACATCGAAGCCTTGAAAATCGCCTCGCCAGAAATATGATTTTGTTTCTCCTTCATGTCAATGGGGCTATTGTTGTCAGTCGATTTCTTCGTCAGCCTCATAACCTCCCATCTCGCGGATAGCGTTCTTGAGCATGACGTACTGGTCGAAAAGGTTGTTTACAGCCTCCTCGCCCTTGGTATAGTCGTGCATCGGACTCTTGAGGAAGAAGCTCAGGAAGCGCTGTATACCGTAGCGTCCGGCGCGTGCAGCAAGGTCCATGAGCAGCGTGAGGTCGAGCAGAAGAGGTGCTGCGAGGATGGAGTCGCGACAGAGGAAGTTTATCTTTATCTGCATCGGATAGCCCATCCAGCCGAATATGTCGAGATTGTCCCATCCCTCCTTATTATCGTTGCGCGGTGGATAATAGTTGATACGCACCTTGTGGTAGATATTTCCGTAGAGGTCGGGCTGGTCCTCCTTTCTCAGGATTGTCTCGAGAGTCGATAGCTTCGACACCTCCTTGGTATGGAAGTTTGCCGGTTCGTCGAGGACGAGACCGTCGCGGTTGCCGAGGATGTTCGTCGAGAACCATCCCGCCAGACCGAGGTTGCGCACCTTCAGTATGGGCGCGAAACCGCTCTTGACGAGGGTCTGTCCCGTCTTGAAGTCCTTGCCGGCGATAGGCATCTTCGTCTTTTCAGCCAACTCCCACATTGCTGGAATGTCGACGGTAGTATTAGGAGCACCCATAATGAAAGGAGCGCCCTCGGTGAGAGCTGCGTAAGCATAGCACATCGACGGGGCCACATGCTCGCGGTCGTCGTCCTTCATGGCCTTCTCCAGTGCGGCGAGGGTGCCGTGGTACTGTTCGTTGTATGGAACGTAAATCTCCGTCGAGGCAGCCCAGATGACCACCACACGTGCACAGCCGTTCTCCTTCTTGAAGTTGCGGATGTCCTCCCGGAGGGCCTCAACCATCTCCCAGCGGGTCTTGCAGTTCTTGACGTTATCACCGTCAAGACGCTTAGCGTAGTTGCGGTCGAAGGCAGCCTTCAGCGGTTTGATAGCCTCGAGCTCATCGCGCACGGGCTCAATGTCCTTAGCCTTGAGCACCTCAGCGTAGACAGCGGCCTGATAAGCATTCTGAGGATATACATCCCATGTGCCGAAGACAATGTCGTTGAGGTCGGCCAAGGGCACAATGTCCTTATAATGAAGATATTTCTTCTCACTTCCGCGGCCCACGCGGATCTTGTCGTACTGGGTCATCGAGCCAATAGGCTTGGCCAGACCCTTGCGTGCCATGAGCACACCGGTCATGAAGGTAGTAGCTACTGCGCCACAACCCACAACCATAATTCCCAGCTTTCCGTCAGCTGGTTTGACGTTCGTTTGTTTCATTAATATTTTAGTTTTTTGGAAAATGATGATTTTCTAAGTTCTTTCTCAAGCATATCTCCTCCCTTTTATGACCGGTTTGTAACCTACTATGTTCCTTTTAGGAAACCGATACAGTAAATCAAGTTTTCAGCGCAAAGTTATATGTTATTTTTCATATACAAAACATTATATGACTCTTTTAACAGCATTTAAGCATCGTTTCCATCTGACCTTGATATATGTCATCGATTGACTGACAACGACATACCGGGGCGGAAATCGTCCCGGCGGTCAGCAGTCGATGCGAGGTCCATCGTCCGGCAGCAGTGTCCTGACCTCGGATGTCGGCGCATCATCATCGGCCGTGGACAGCCATAGAGATGCAAAACGGGCCGTTTCAGCGTGTGAAACGGCCCGTTTCGAACTCCAATATGGACCAAATCGCAACGCGAAATGGCATGTATTGGCAACGTGTTGGTTTTCAATAGATTACGGAAACGGCAGTGAATTGAAGATTGGATGAAATATCTCTACTGTCTTCCGCACCGTCCGCAGGTGCAAGCACAGACTGTCTACAATAGCCGGAACATTACTTTCGGCTGACGCTCACGGCGCTGCCTCCCTGCCGTCCGATGAACTCCGGGGCATAAGCACACTGCGCCGTGCATGACCCGGAAGTGTAGTCGCCGGCGCGGTCGATGAAGTAGTCGAACTCAACGACATGCGTTCCCTTTGCCATCCGGTCGAAGAAGAAAGCCGTGGAGCTCGCGCGCGGAGCGACGTAGCATCCGTCCCTGTAGCCCGAGAGCTGGGCAACGGGCTCGAGACAAGCAGCCCGCTTATCGACAATCTCAACGAAGTCGTAGTCGCGGTCGGCCTTTACGGTTATGCGAACCCTCACCCTGTCGCCGACTTTCAGCTGCGATGCCGGCTTTCCATCGGCGGCAACGATCTCCCGCTTGACGCTGATGCCACTCGAGAGGGTGCCTATTTCGGCTGCGGGCTGTAGGAACTGTGCGTAGACAGCACCCCAGCTGACACCTGCCGAGGTCTTGCTGATGTCGACAGAACCGGCTGCCGAAGCTGTGGCCTCAGTGCTTATGTCCTTCATAACGTAGCCCGTTCCTGCCTCACCCTGTGGCAGGGCGATGGCCTTTCCACCTACGCTGACCCTCGGAGCCGCGGCCGTGGCAAGGGTTGCGGCTGCCGATGCCGACAGCGATCCCTCTGTTCCGACGGGAGCCATGAAGGCGTAAATAGCATTAGCCGATGCCAACGGCGACTCCCACGTCTGGGTGCGCTTCTCCTGCAGGAGCCAACGGCGCATCTCAGCTATCGTTGCCGTATCGTTAGGGCGAAGGCGGAGCCAAGCCTCGATAGCTGCCGTCTGAGTAGGAATCTTATAGTCGAACCAGCTGTAGGCTGCTTTCCGTGTGTCGAAATAGCGGCCCACAGGTTCCTTATAGACTGAGTATTCGCTGATGCTGCGCAGGTATTCGTCGGCAGTCTTGTTGCGGCCGTACATCGCGAGGATGACGGCGGCGTTGGCTTTGCCGTAGATGGTAAGTGCGCGCGGCTGCTTGGCGAGTTTGTCGACGATATAACGGATGTCGGCAGTGGTCCGGCGATGAGCCAGTGCAGAGGCGTAAACATAGTCGCAGAGGGCATCCGACGGCCACACCACAATCTTCTTTGCATCGAGACGCTGCATCTGGGCCACCTCCTTGGCGGCTTTCTTGTCGAGGAACGACCACACTGTGGCTCCGCGGCTACGGTCGTTGAGTAGGGCCGCAGCACTCTCCCGACCGTCACCGCCACGGCCCGCAACAGCGGTGATGGCATCGAGACGGACGAGAGTCTTGGCCACGGCCACCGTCATCGGGAAGGAGCCGTACATTCCCGGCCACCACGAGAAGGAGCCGTCGGGATTAATCAGATTGCGGAGCTCACCCTTGATGGTGGCAAGACTGTTGTCGAGACTATTCTCATCGAAGTAAGCCGCGAGCGCACGCTTGCGCGCTGCATCGTCGTCGGAGGCTTTCAGCCATGGTGTCGATTCCAGACCGAGTGCCTTAAGGTCGTCGTTGAGCTTCAGACTGCTCTCGAGCGACGAGCCACCATTGGCTGCCGCCATGCGCCACTGACTGAACACATTTTTTATATGAGCGTTTGAGCCAATAATCATCCGCGAAATGCTGTTGGCGAAGTAAGCCGTCGAGAGCGACACCGCATCCTTGTCGTTGGCGTTGGCAACATAAGGAAGGGCCTGAACCATGAGCCACGCGGGGTTGTTGGTGTATTCGAGCTTTACCCTTACGTTGTCGGCAGCCTTAGGAAACAGACTGCTGAGGGGGATATTCGTTGTCGACGGTCCCACCTGAGTGAATGGATAGGTGTTGACAACCGGCTCACGATTAGGTACAACGGCGAGATACTGCTGCTCGCCATCGGCAAATCCGTCGCCCTCGGCCGTCACCCTGACGATGAGCATGCCACCGTCGGCCACTGCCGGACACTTGTCGACGGGAATGGCAAAGAAGGCTGTAGCCGTACTGCCGGAGTCGACGCTGAACTGCTGTCGCTCGGTGGTGATCACCTTCTCGGTGGCGGCATCGAGGAGTTCCATTGTGGCTGTGCCGCTGACACCGTGGTCGGAGGTGTTGGAGATGCGGGCACTGAGCTGCGTCTTGTCGCCGACACGCACGAAGCGCGGTGCGTTGGGTTCCACCATGACGGTCTTTGCAGCCACGACATCGGCTGTTATCATGCCGTAGTTGACGTCGGTATCGTGGGCCAGACCCATGAAACGCCAAGTGGTGACAGCCTCAGGGAGGGTGAATTTCATCGTGATATTACCCTCGCTATCGGTGGTAAGACGCGGATAGAAGAAGGCCGTGGCGTTGAGATTCTCACGGATATTCACATCCTTTTTGTCTGTGGCGTCGTCGTCGGCAGCCTCTTTCTTTCTTACGACAGCCACCTCCATAAGCGCCGGTTCGGCCGCGGCAAAGTCGTTGACCTTCATCCGGACTTTCATCCCCGCAGCAGTCCCCATGAGCATGTTGCTCCGCGTCAGCCTGTAGTTGCGACCGGGCGATGTCAGCCATCCGTCGCTGAGACCGGCATAATAAGAGTCGTCGATGGAGCGGAACGACAAAGGGCTGTCCTTCAGAAGACTGATATTGGCGTAAGAATTGGCGTAGAGAGTGGGCCGCGAGACACCGAGCCACTCAGCCGACGGCAGCGACTGGCTGTAGCTGGGCTCAAAGCTCCATTCGTGTTTCAGCAGCTGGTCAAGACTCTTGTCGTAGAGCGTGGCCATGAGCTGGGCGTTGGCGGGACGTGGCTCAGCCTTCCGGCCACCGGCAGGGGCGAGCACGGTGAGCGTCCACTCCTCTTTCTGTCCGGGGAGCAGCCGGTTGCGGAACGTCTTCCACGACAGACGCAGACGGTTGTCGACGTCGGGGCGTACGATTTCAGCTCTGTGGATGTAGGTGATGCCATCACGAACCCACGCAACGTTCATCACGAGGCCGTCGCCATAACTCTCTTTATACGTTAACTTGCGAGTAGTGAGGGCGTTACTCTGGTCGATGGCTCCCTGCTCAATGATTTCGTTGCGGGCTGAGAGAATCGTGTAGACAACATGCTGGCGGTCGTCGCTGGAGCCAAACTGCACACTGACGGGCGATCCGTCGGCGGGAAACTTCGCGGCACTCTGCCAGAACCAGTCGTGGGTGGTGACGACGGGACGCTTGTCGGTGGCGGAGAATACGACGAACGGCTTGCGCAGGGTGTCGGTGCCGCAGACAGCCGTGAGCACGTAGGCCCCCGACACTGCTTTCCATCCGTTCTTAGCACCGATGGCCACGGCCGTATTGGCCTTGGCCGGGAGCCACTTGGCGGTGGCGGCAGCGTGCGACGGTTCGTCGACACGCCACATCACGTCGCCGGGAATCTCCTTTCCAGCCATATTGACGCGGCGGAAGGTGACAGTGGAGAGCGAGTCGATGAGAATCTTGTCGGGCAGGTCGCAGGTGAGAACCGTGGCGTTGGTGCCGAGCGGAAGGGTCATTTCGCCCTCGTGGCTCTCACCGCCCGCGTCGGTGACCTTGGCTCCAACGGATATATTATAATAATGGTATAGACGGCGGCCTTCTTTCATCAGGGCAGCGTCGGCATCGGGGAGAACCACAGGCACGCGCAGACTGAAACTGCCGTCGGCACCGGTTCTGACTGTTCCCTGGGCGAGCGTTGTGCCGTCGGAGGTTCCGGACACCCACCGCCACCACCACACATTACGGCGCACAACGGTGTAAGCGACATCAGCATTCTGCACAGCCACACCCGAATAGGTGCGGGCACGGCCGCTGACGGTAATCGTGTCGCCGGCGGTGTAGGCCCCGGTATAATCGTCGAAAGTCACCTCGAAGGTGGGGCGCTTATATTCCTCTACGTTGAAATAGACTGATTCCGAGGCATCAGCGGTTTGAGCCGTGACGGAGAACTGGCCCGTGAGACCGGCGGCTGGCAGCGCAAAATCGGTCGAAGCGGTACCGAAGCGGTCGGTGGTGGCGGTGGTTGTGGCCACCTCCTTATAGTTGGCGTCGCGGAGGGTGAACGTCACACGGCGGTCGGCAGCAGCACTGCGGTGGCGCGTGGCATCGTCCTGACGATAGACGATGGCTGCGGTGTGGACGGTTTGTCCGGGGCGGTAGAGGCTGCGGTCGGTGAACATCGACATGCGCTCCGTGGCCATCGGGGTGCTCGAATTGTAGTAGTCGGAGTAGATGCCCGTGGAGGGTGCGGCCTTATCGGCATCGGTATAGGCCCACACGTTCATGCCGCCATTCTCCTTGCGTGCGAAAATGACTTCGCCCTTGCGGTCTGTAGTGAGATTGCTGACGGTGCCCTTCTGTCCATAATGACGGTTCTCGGTGACGCGGATGTGGGCTCCAGCAAGGGGCTGACCGGTGGTAGCATCGACAACGACAAACCGCGTCTTGCCCCCGGGGAGGCTCTCGCTGACGAAGGCCACATTGCTTACATTATATATACGGTATACGGCGTGGGGTGTGGGGGTCGATGCGTCGCAGCCGAAAGTGAACTTCATGAGCCACACTCCCACGGGAAGGGCGGGAACACTGATGCTGTCGGAAGTGGTCTCGTAGCCATGGGCGAAAGTTATTGACTTCTCGACGGTTACGGCCGTGGAGGGAATGGCCATGGCGAGGACCTTCTTCAGTCCGGCATCGCTGGAGGCATCGAGTTGTGTGGCCCCGTCGGTGTTGAGACGGGTGAGGGTGAGGGTGAGTTTACTGATGTTGCGCGAGGAGAACCGCAACGTCGAGGCTTTAGCGGGAATGGTTGTCCGTGAGCCGCCAAGGGTCTGAAACTCAGCGCGCAGGAGCTGACGCTGGCCGTTGCGAACGGTGTTGATATTCTTCCACGACGGCCACCGGCTGATGACCGTCTGACCATAGTCGTATTTCGCTCCGGCATCGGCGTTCGTCGATTCGGGCATGAGCGAATAACGGCGGACAGCAGCCTCGGCGCAGACATCGACGTCGCCATACTCGGCAATGACGCTGTCGAGGGCGGCTATCGACTCACGGTCAGTCCTGCCCGTGGCGGTGGCCGACAGCAGAGCCGACAGACAAGCGGCAGCCCTGTTGCCGTGGGCCTTATAGTAACGCTCAAGCAGCGGGCTGTTGTCGGTGAGGATGCCGACGACATGGAGGAGGTCGTCGTTAAAATACTTGCTGTCGTAGCCCGACACCTGTGTCATAGCCGTCACCAACGGCTCGTAGGTTCCGGCCTTGACGGCGGCAAGGGCATCGGGATTGGCCATGGCCTTAGCCCAATAGTCGCGCTGAAGGCGTTGGCGGTCGGCACCAAGACTGTAGTTGGCGCGGTAGATATCGCCGAGGATGGCGTAATAGACTGAGCGCAGGACGGGCGACGACGTGGCTGCGGCAGCCGACGAAAGTCGCTGAATCTCAGCTTGCAGCGAGTCGGGGCTGACCGTCACACGACAGGAGCTGCGACGCATGCCGGCGGCAAGGAGCTGACCGTAGTTGCCCTCACGGCTGGCCTTGGCCACAATCTTGTCGAGAGCCGAAATCTCGGTCTGGGGCAAGTCCTTGGCCTGGGCGTCGCCGACACTCTTCCACAGCTGGCCGTAACTCTGCGCAAAGGCCAGTGAGGGGAAGAGAACGGAAATGATGATAAACAACAATTGCTTCATATACGTTATCTTATTGTTATTCGTTGATACTCAATGGGAAATTTATTTTTATCCCAACAAAATTACAACAAAGAAATGGCACGGACAAGAAAAAATTGCCTCACAATTGGTTAATGGTTGTTAAACCAACTTTTTGCAAGCGTTTCCTTCGCCGAATAAAAATAAATTAATACCTTTGCACTGAACCAAATTCATACCTTAGCGCATAAACCAAAAAAAACTTCATTATGAGCAACGAAAGATACGGCCACTTCGACGACCTTCACAGAGAGTACGTTATAACCAGTCCGCTGACCCCATGGCCATGGATAAACTACCTTGGCAATGAGGACTTCTTCTCACTCATCAGCAATACGGCGGGAGGATACAGCTTCTATAAGGATGCCAAATTCCGCCGTATCACACGATACCGCTACAACAACGTGCCGATGGACAACGACGGCCGGTACTTCTACATCAAGGACGGCGACACGGTGTGGAACCCGGGATTCAAGCCCTGTCGCACACCGCTCGACTTCTACGAGTGTCGCCACGGCATGAACTACACACGCATCACCGGACAGAAAAACGGGGTGGAGGCCAGTGTGCTCTTCTTCGTGCCGCTCCACAAGTGGTGCGAGGTGCAGAAGATGACGCTGACGAACAACAGCAACGAGCAGAAAAGCCTGAGGGTGTTCTCTTTCGAGGAGTGGTGCCTATGGAACGCGGCCACCGATATGGAGAACTTCCAGCGCAACTTCTCGACGGGAGAAGTCGAGATTGAGGGCTCTACGATATACCACAAGACGGAATACCGCGAGCGCCGCAACCACTACGCTTTCTACCACGTCAACCAGCCGATAGCCGGATTCGACACCGATCGCGAGACGTTCATGGGACTGTACTCGGAGAAATCGATGCCCGATGCCGTCAGAGAGGGGCTCCCGCGCAACAGCCATGCCCACGGATGGAGCCCCATAGCCAGCCACTGCATCGACGTGGATCTGAAACCGGGCGAGAAGAAGGATCTCATCTTCATACTTGGATACGTCGAAAATGAGCAGGAAAAGAAATGGATTGACGCGGCGGACGAGAAAGCTGGACGCGGCGACAAGGCTGAAACCTACGGCGAGGACGGTCTCGACAGGGTTATAAACAAAGCTAAGGCACATCAGCTCATAAGCGAATTAGACACCACAGAGAAAGTCGACGCGGCGTTCCGGGAACTCGGCGAATACTGGGACCGGCTGCTCGGAATATACCACGTCAGCACTGGCAACGACAAACTCGACAGAATGGTGAACGTATGGAACCAGTACCAGTGCATGATAACATTCTGCATGAGCCGGTCGGCAAGCTTCTTCGAGAGCGGCATAGGACGGGGAATGGGATTCCGCGACTCTAACCAGGATCTCGTGGGATTCGTACATCAGATTCCTGAAAGGGCCCGGCAGAGGATTATAGACATAGCATCGACACAGTTCCCCGACGGAGGATGCTACCATCAGTACCAGCCGCTGACAAAACGGGGAAACAACGACATCGGAGGGGGATTCAACGACGACCCCTGCTGGCTCATCTTCGGAACGGTGGCATATATCAAGGAGACGGGCGACTTTTCGATTCTCGACGAAATGGTGCCCTTCGACAATAAGCCGGGGACGGAGAAAACGCTCTTCGAGCATCTCACAATATCGATGAACCACGTCGTAAACAATCTCGGTCCGCACAAGCTGCCGCTCATAGGAAGAGCCGACTGGAACGACTGCATGAATCTCAACTGCTTCTCATGGGACCCCAACGAGAGTTTCCAGACAACAGAGAACAAGACGGAGGGAACAAAGGCCGAATCGCTGATGATTGCCGGGCTCTTCGTCTGCACCGGCAACGACTATATGGCTCTGTGTCAGGAGCTTGCGGATACAAAGCCAGACTTCAAGAGTGAGACTCTGAGCAGTTTCGACTTTGCGGCCGAGGGACAGCGCATGCAGAAAGCCGTCGACAACATGAGCGATGCCGTGAAGACGGCAGGATGGGACGGAAAATGGTTCCTCAGGGCTTACGACTTCTACGGCAAGAAGATTGGGTCGGACGAAAACCGCGAGGGAAAGATCTTCATCGAAAGCCAGGGATGGTGTACCATGGCCGGAATCGGACTCAAGGAGGGACTCTGCGACAAGGCTCTCGAATCGGTCAAGGAGCGCATGGACACACCGTTCGGCATAGTGCTGCAGAACCCTGCTTACACCCACTACTACGTGGAATACGGCGAAATATCGAGCTATCCGGAGGGATACAAGGAGAACGCGGGAATCTTCTGCCACAACAACCCGTGGGTAATCATCGGAATGACGGTGGCCGGACACGGCAACGACGCATGGGAGCACTACAAGAAAATACTGCCAAGCTACGTCGAGGAGAAATACCAGAGCCTGCATAAGGTGGAGCCGTACGTCAACTGTCAGATGGTGGCCGGAAAGGACTCGCCACGGCCGGGAGAGGGAAAGAACTCGTGGCTCACGGGTACTGCGGCATGGATGTGGTACACGGTGTCGGAATTCATCCTCGGCATCAAACCCGACTACCGCGGTCTGCGCATCGACCCCTGTCTGCCGTCGACAGCCCGCGAATACACCGTGGAGAGGAAATTCCGCGGCGCCAACTACAAGATTCATATCACCAACCCCCATGGCGCCGAGAAGGGCGTAAAGAGCATTACCGTCGACGGAAAACCGGTTGAGGGCAATCTCGTTCCAGCCGCACCGGGAGAGCACATCGTTGAGGTGGTGATGTAGAACCGACGGAAAGGAGCAGAAAAAAGAGTATGATTCCAACGGTTGCTACATTAATAATCGTCGCGGCGATCATCGTAGTGGCAATAGTCCACAGCATACGCACCAGAGACTACGAGCCCGAGAAGAAGCCCGTTGCCGACGAGCGTATGACCGTGGAGGAGGCCGGAGAGCTGTACTCCGACGGTGAGCTCACGACAAAAGCCGGATACCTGCACTACACGCTCACGGAGGCTTACGAGGCCGGCGACGGAACCACGGGGCCTTTCGTGGGATATGTGAGGCCCGATGCCCAGCACGACGGCACACTGCTCATCTACGACAGTAACGACGATATAAGAGGAAAGGTGGAGGCACAGAGCGAATACTACGCCGCGCTGCTCAACCGGAGGCATGCCAACTGCTATGGATTCGTGGCGAAAGGCGACTCCGACGGCTGCCACGGCGAGGTGTGCCTCAGAAAGATATAATAATAAACAGAAAACAGAATGCGAAATACATTTGGCAACATATTCCGGCTGACAACATTCGGCGAAAGCCACGGCGAGGCCGTTGGCGGTGTCGTCGACGGAATGCCGGCGGGAATAGACATCGACATTGATTTTATTCAGACCGAGCTCGACAGGCGCCGGCCGGGGCAAAGCAGGATAACGACGGGACGAAAGGAACCCGACAGAATAGAAATTCTCAGCGGGGTCTTCGAGGGAAAATCGACGGGGACACCGATAGGATTCATCGTCCGCAACACCAACCAGCACAGTCAGGACTACGAGAACCTGCGCTGTCTCTTCCGCCCGTCGCACGCCGACTACACTTACTATAGCAAGTACAACATACGCGACCACAGAGGCGGCGGACGGTCGTCGGCACGCGTGACGATAGCAAGAGTAGTGGGAGGAGCACTGGCTAAACTCGCACTGAGAAAGCTGAATATAGCCATCACGGCCTACACCGAGCAGGTGGGAACGCTGACGGTGGGCCGCGACTACCGCAGTCTCGACCTCACGAAAACGGAAACAAACATCGTCAGATGTCCCGACAGTGCTAAGGCAAAGGAAATGGAGGAGCTCATAGCGGAGGTGAAAGCTGAGGGCGACACCATCGGCGGTATCGTGGCTTGCGTCGTTAAGGGATGTCCAGTGGGACTCGGCGAACCGGAATTCGGGAAACTGCACGCGCAGCTCGGAGCGGCAATGCTCGGAATAAACGCCGTGAAGGGTTTCGAATATGGCGACGGATTCAATATGGCCGGAAAGAGGGGCTCGGAGGTGAACGACATCTTCGTGGCCACGGCTGACGGCGAAGGACAGCAACCGACAATAACAACCAAAACGAACCACAGCGGCGGCATTCAGGGCGGACTGAGCAACGGTGAGGACATCTTCTTCCGAGTGGCGTTCAAGCCCGTGGCTACAATCCTGCGCGAACAGCCCACCGTCGATCTCGAGGGCAATCCCACAATAATGAAAGCACGAGGGCGCCACGATCCATGCGTGGTGCCCAGAGCCGTACCGATAGTCGAGGCTATGGCCGCTATGGTCATACTCGACAATTATCTCATGAATAAAACCGTGAGACTATAATCCGTGAATGATAAGAGCTGATGGGTGATGATAATTGGCCAGCTGACGGATAATGCCGATTAGCCAGCTGACGGATAATGCCGGTTAATAAGCATTACGGCCGCAGACTTGTTAACAAGACCTGCGGCCGTAGTAGGACCGGTAGCCATAGCCACCCCGCTCTTATCTCACTACACCGATAATCTCCGACAGACTCTTACATCCGTGACGGTCAAGCCAAGTGCTGATACCGTCACGGATTTTTATTGTAGCCGTAGGATCTATGAAATTGGCCGTACCAACCTCGATAGCCGTAGCACCGGCCATAAAGAACTCTATAGCGTCCTCAGCAGTCATGATACCGCCAAGGCCTACCACGGGAATATTCACGGCATGGGCCACATCGTAGACCATACGGACGGCAACGGGTTTCACGGCAGGACCACTCAGGCCACCGGTGCGGATGCTCAGCTTGGGACAGCGGTGCTCAATGTCGATGGCCATACCCATAAGGGTGTTGATGAGCGATACGGCGTCGGCGCCCTCAGCCTCACAAGCCTTGGCAATGGAGCTGACATCGGTGACATTGGGCGAGAGCTTCACAATCATCGTCTTATGGTAGGCAGCACGGACGGCACGGACAACGCTCGACGCACCCTCACAGGTCACACCGAAAGCCATTCCACCATCCTTAACATTCGGACAGCTGATGTTCACCTCGATGGCAGGAATACGGTCCAGAGCGTCAATACGGCGGGCACACTCGGCATAATCGGCTGGACTGCTGCCACTGACGTTCACAATCATATTCGTGTCGATGTCCTTAATCTGAGGATAGATATTCTTAACGAAATAGTCGACACCCTTATTCTGCAAACCCACACAGTTGAGCATGCCCTGGGCCGTCTCGGCCATTCGCGGATAGTCGTTGCCCTCGCGGGGATGGAGGGTGGTGCCCTTGACGATGATGCCGCCGATACCGTCGAGAGGAACAAGGTCGGCAAACTCTAAGCCATAACCAAATGTACCGCTGGCAGTCATCACCGGATTCTTCAGTCGGAGGTTATTTATCTTTACATTTAAATCAGCCATAATACAGAAAATAATTTTACAATATTTCTACCATAACAGTTTCTGAATGTCGAACACTGGACCGTCCTGGCATACCCGCAGATTGCCCTCGGTGGTCTTCTCCACACAGCAGAGACAGGCACCAAGACCGCAGGCCATCATGTTCTCCAACGATGCCTCACAGGCTGTGCCGGTCTTGCGGGCGTAAGCAGCCACGGCTTTCATCATCGGCGTGGGACCGCACATCGAAATGCGGGTGAACACCTCACGGCTCAAAACGGAGTGATTGGTAACAAAGCCACGCTCACCGGCACTGCCGTCCTCAGTGGTTACATAGACGTTGCCCAAGTTCTTGAACAGATCGAGTTCCAAGAGCTCAGATGCCGTGCGGGCACCAAGGAGGAACGACACGCGGGCACCACGATCCTTGGCTTCACGACCGAAGAAAAGCAACGGCGCTATGCCCACACCGCCGCCGACAAGCAGCAGACTCTCGTCTGACGAGCTGGGAAGGGTAAAACCATTACCCAATGGAAGAAGACAGTTGACAACATCGCCGCTGCCCAATCCCGCCAATGTACGGGTGCCGTCGCCCACAAGAGCCACAAGGAGCCACAGCTCGTTGCGCGAGCGGTCAACATAGTTGATGGAGATTGGACGGCGAAGGAATGTCGACGGCGAATGGTCGATGCGCACCTCCACAAACTGACCCGGAATCATCTCTGGCAAAGCAGCCGGGGAAGTAAGCTTGAGGAGAATGTGGCGGTCACTCAATCGCTCATTTGAGACAACCGTCAGATCGAGAAGATACTTTTTCATTTTCAACTTAAATATCTGTTATGAAATACCTTAAATATCTGTTTTAAATTCCTAGAATTCAATTATCAGATACCGAATTATCTGTCCGCAAGATACCGAATTATCTGTCCGCAAGATACCGAATCGTCTGTCCGTGAGATAGCGGATTATCTATCCACAAGATACCGGATCGTCTTTCCGCGAGATAGCGGATTATCTATCCACAAGATACCGGATCGTCTGTCCGTGAGATAACGGATTATCTATCCACAAGATAGCGGATTATCTGTCCGCAAGATACCGGATTATCTGTCTTCGAATTCCGATGCAAAAATAATCATTTTTTTCCGATTACGTTAATCTTTCCCCTTAATCTTCGCACCAGTGTGCTTATGCTCCTTTAGTTTCTCTTGTTTCTATGGCTGCCTATAGCTGTCTATGGCTCCATCTGATTGCCTATAGCTGCCTATGATTGCCTACCGCTGCCTATGAATACCTATCACTTCCTATGATTGCCTATCTCCACCTATGATTGCCTATCGCTGCCTATAGCTCCCTATTGCCTATCGTCTCCTATGGCCCCTATGATTGCCTATCGTCCCCTATGGCCCCTATCTCCCAAGTCTTCTATGATTGTCGTAGCGGCCGGACCGCCCGTGAAAGAAGTTGTAAGAAGATTCCTCTTCCGTGCGCAAAGGTAGCAAACATAATCCCCGATTCCAAATTTTGGCTTTTTATTGCCGTTAAAATCAGTTAACTGCGACCCATAAACATCACTTTTCCATATTTATCGTTTACACGAGGCATATTTATCGTTTACGCGAGGCATATTTATCGCATATGAGGCGCATAAATATCACTTCTGCTATTTCAAACAATCGGGCAGGAGGTAACCACTAATCTATGGGCCTCGGCTTTAGCTGTAGCCTTCCCACTATGAGGGCGACTTAGAGACTTACACCCATTATGACATGCACTTGCCGGGCGGACAGCGAAACCACCACCCTAATTCAGGGTAGCGGTTCCGACCACAAAAGCAAAACAACTTTAGTCAACTGGCAGGAGCAAACAGGGTACCTATAAACAAGTTGCGAGGCACCACTATTTGCTAAGTGGAGAAAGGTCATTACTAATTGGCTCCGCCACTTGCGTCGCGGTGTCGCGGTGTCGCGTAAGGCCGTTTCCGTCACGAAACAGAAAGAAGGCTAAAAATGAGACTATAGAATGAAATATATTTATATTATATATACTAAATATTATTTAATATATTAATTATCAATATTTTATATTAATATAAATATCTTCCTTTTTATTTACGTTTTGTTCTTCAGTGCATCAGATACCTATAAACGTGGCGGTGTGGCACTTGCGTAACAGCGTAACAGCGTAACAGCGTAACACCGTAACATAAGGTGCATTCCGACATGCGGCACGATAAAGACCAAAAATGAGACTATAGAATGAAATATATTTATATTATAAAATACTATAATATTATTAATATATTAATTATCAATATATTATATTAAGATTAATAATTTCTTCTTTGTTTACATTTATCATTTAGCCGACATCGGAATACACCTTATGTTACGGTGTTACGGTGTTATGCTGTTACGTTCATTGCTGATTGGTTTCGCCACTTGCGCCACAACGCCACAACGCCACACCGCCACATAAGGTGCATTCTGCGCACGAGGGGGATGGAAAAAGGCATAGTAAGAGGGATAACTTTCTATCGTCTCGAAAATATGGATCCTCTAAAACAGAGCCAACCAATAAAGGATGTCGCGACTCGCGACTCCATGCTTTGCCTCAGGTACCCCCGCAAATCACCGTAAACTTAAAACAGTAATGGGTCGGGCAAATAGCCGACGCCCTTGATCTCGATAAAATCTCAACACATAATCATCAATAGAACCATTCCATAACAATGAAGACCCACCCCTAACCATCATAGAAATCATTTCATAGGGGGCGAAAATCCACCGCATAACCATCAAGGGAGCAAACGAATAACGATGAAAGCCTCACCGCATAACCATCAAGGGAGCAAACGAATAACGATGAAAGCCTCACCGCATAACCATCAAGGGAGCCAACGAATAACGATGAAAGCCTCACCGCATAACCATCAAGGGAGCCGACGAATAACGATGAAAGCCTCACCGCATAACCATCAAGGGAGCCGTCGAATAACGATGAAAGCCTCACCGCATAACCATCAAGGGAGCCATCGAATAAAGATGAAAGCCTCACCGCATAACCATCAAGGGAGCCGTCGAATAACGATGAAAGCCTCACTAACTAACCATCACTGGGAGCCATTCGCAGGACAACGAAAGATTGACAGCCCAACCATCACTGAGACCATATCATAGATGCTAAAGCCTCAAAACAAGTTACTTCTTGGGGACGAACGTCTCACATGTCTGGTCATCATAGATAACTAAAATCTGCTGCACAGACCGACGAATATTGTTAATATATTTCGTAGTAACTATATTCGGATTCTGAGCCCCATTTTGGCCGTATCGGCCCTGTGCGGTCATTGGTTGCTGACCACGAGCGGAAGAACCTGTAGAGGTCGGAGAGGCAGACCGCAATGCCGACGGAGCAGCGGCCGGCGACGGTGACGAACCGGAATCAGCAGGAGGAACATCACCAGTCGACTCCGATGAAGACGAAGAAGGGTAGGAAGGATCATTAGCATCGCCAAAATCGATGAAAGCCTCACCCTGACTCTTAGCCGGAGCTGACGATGAACCCGTATCGTTGAACATCGGACCCACACCGTCGATGAGCCAACTGTAGTTAAGAGTAGGGTATTTATCCTTTATGGCCTTGATGGTATTCAGGGTGACCTTAGTGCGCTTAGAGAAGATGCTACTAAGGGTAGCCGACGAAATTCCTAAAAAATCAGCGAAGACCTGCTGGTTCATGTGCTGACTCTCCATAAGCTCTTTTATACGTTCTTCCATTGCTTCTATGACTGAAAATGGTTCACAAAACCGATTATACTATGATTTTACAAAGGTAAAGAGAATATTTTAGAGTACAAAATAAAATGAGAAGAAATTTAGAATTTAAGAAATTAAATATCAAAAGCAAGATTGTTACATATCTAAATCGCAGAGTGAGCAATTTAGATTTATAACTACAAACCTAAATTAGTATGATAAAGCCTTTACAAAGGGTTTTTAAAGCGGATTTTTCCAATAAACTGGGTATCTTTAGGTATTTACACGCATACAAGCCGATTATCGGGGCAAATATACGCTTTTAACATATAAAGGACTCTAAACCCAACTAATAATTTTGCATAAAATCTAATAAAAGGTTGGTTACCAACTATTTAATAGGGAATAAACGGCACGTATAAATATACAAAGACATATTCTATATGTTAACATTTATATTTTGATTTCGTAATTTACAAGTCTATGTGCAGTTTGTAAATCACAACATTAAGGTTTACAATACTAAATAATAGGGTACCGATTTACCTTTTTACAACTCTAAATTAGAATCTTAAATGAAAACATTTGTGAAATGTAAATATCAGGCCCTAAAATTCAAGCGCTTTTATCATTTCTCGTTTATTCTGAGCGACGGCCCACGGAGCCTTCAAATACGCGATTTTCGGGCTATGTAAAAATGGATTAACCCCACTAAAAAACAGCGAGTTAACCCCTAAAATCTATGTCACGGAAAGCCGAAAAAGAGGTTGAAAGAGACTCAAAAACGGCAAAAATCCGACCGAAAGTGAACTTTTTTCTGCTGTTCTACTGCTGTTTTCGGGTGAGATTCAGTGATTGTGAGATGGCGAAACCAGCGTTTCAGACTCTTATCGGATGGGAAATTCAGTCGGTTCAGCCACATGCCCCTCCAATCAGAAAATCCGATTCACTGTCAGAGCCCTCCCACGAACGCCGAACAACAGTAGTTGCCGAAGCGGGAACGAGGGTGCCTGAGCCCCTTTGGGCGGGGTATCGGGAACAAAAAGCAAGAGCTGCGGGGAGGCAGACGAGAGCAGCAAGCAAAACGGAAGTAGCTGTCGGAGCCGAACGAAACCGCGGGGGAACGGGCAGCAGAAGTAACGGAAGCTAAACGAAAATGCCGAGAGACTGGAGTGCTGCCGTGCCCGAGTGGAACACTATGGCCGAGACGGCAGCTGTTAATGAAGGATGAAAAAGAGATTAAGATATCGGTCTACAATGGCAATACCTATGTAGGTGATACCTATGTAGATGATGCTTATTATGTAGCCAATACCTTATTGACGATTCCTTTGTAGACCGGGGCTTCAGCTGTTAATGGAGGATGAAGAAGAGGAGCTCCTTCATGAGATCGCCTGCACTGGTGTCGGGGTTTTCTATTCCTTTACTCTTTGCGTCGATCTCGCGAATCTTTGAAATGATGTCCATTGTCTTCCGTGCCGAGTAGTTTCTCTTTCCGGTGACATAGTCGCGTGCTCCCCACGGCGACCTCATATCCAATGCTTTTGCGATGTCACTCTCCGTTCTGTTTTGCGGAGAATAGTAGACGATCATCAAATTCTGGAAGAAATTGAAGATCATCGGTAGGAATGAATAGATGGAGCCCGCTTTCGGGTTTGTGTCAAAATATTTGATAATCTGATTTGCCTTGAAAACATTCTTCTGCACGATGGCATCACGCAGCTCGAAGGAGTTGAAATCCTTGCTCACCCCTATCTCCCTCTCGACGATATCCGGTGTCACCCTCTTGTCGTCGTTTGGCAGACTGATGATGACCTTGTCGAGTTCGGAAGTCATTCGGTTGAGGTCGGCGCCAATATGCTCGGCGATCATCTGAGCCGACTTTTGGTCGATGCTCACATTTTTCTTTTTCAGGTAGTCGGCGATGAAAGCCGGCAGCTGATAGTCGCGCAGTTTCTTACTTTCGAACACCACCCCCGTAGCCTGAGCCAATGCGATGACCTTTTTACGTGCGTCAATTTTGCCGTTTTTGTAACACCATACAAGGATGGTTGATTTTACGGGATTTTTGAGATACTTTTCGAGCGGCTCCAATTGTCTCAGAGCTTGTGCCTCCTTGACGATAATCACCTGCCTCTCGGCCATCATCGGAAACTGATGAGCCTGGTCGACGATTTTCATCGTTGTCGTGTCGGCACCATATATAACAGTCTGGTTGAAATCGCGCTCTTCAGGGCGGAGTGCATTGTCGGCGATGTAGTCGGCAATTTTATCGATATAGTACGACTCCTCCCCCATAAGGATATATACGGGAGCGAATTTTCCGGCCTTGAGGTCCGACATTATTTGCTGGTATGTTGGTCCGCTTTTTGTTGGCATATCTCAAAATAATTATTATCTTTGCAGAATCTAATGATTTGCAAAGATAATACAAAAGAAGATGAAAACAAAATGTTTTCCGTCGAAAAGTCAGAAAGTCAATGTTCAAAGTTCAGCGTCTCAATCTCCCACCTTATAATATAAGCATCCGTCAGCACGGCGGCCGCGACCAGATTTTCGATGTTCTGCGCCGGAAGTTTGTGGCTCTTACTCCTGAGGAGTGGGTGCGCCAACATTTCATCCATTTCCTTGCCGACCATAAGGGCTACCCTGCGTCGCTGCTTGCCAACGAGGTGCAGCTCCGCGTTGGCGACAAGACGGTGAGAGCCGACAGCGTGCTGTACGACACCAGTCTCCGGCCGCTGATGATCGTCGAGTATAAGGCCCCGTCGATAGCCCTCACGCAGAAGGTTTTCGACCAGATTTCGGTTTACAATCTCCTGCTCCACGTCGACTATCTCGTCGTCAGCAACGGGCTCGAGACCTACTGCTGTAGGATGGATTATGACAATCAAAAATATTTATTCTTGCAGGACATTCCTGACTACGAAAACTTATGACAATTGCGGTACCGCATCCCGCTGTTTTCCATCCACGGAATGGCTCCTGCCGATAATAAATCGGCAGTGAATCATAGTGGCAGAAGCCCTTTCTGCACCCTAATGAAAGCTCATCAATCGTGGATCAGCCACGACGGCGGAGCCACCTCATTTAATGAACAGAACGCAATGACGACGGTGCCATTTTTGGCACACTATTTGATGATTACAACGCAACGATAATATCGACAACGGAACAATAACAGATAACGATTACGACTATGGCAATAGCGAAATGGATAGGTGGTTTCCTTGGTTGGATTACCACGGGGAGCATGTTAGGCGGTCTCCTTGGTTTCTTCATCGGCAGTATGCTCGACAGTGCTTCCGGTGCAAACTCGGATCAGCAAGGAGGAGACGACGGTAGCGACTATGGCGGCTATGGAAGCGGTCAAGGCTACGGCGGCTATAGCGGAAGCTACAGAAGCGATGGGAGCCGCAGCGGCTACAGCGGAAGCTACCGTAGCAGGGGAAATCGCAGCAGCGACCGATTCAGCAGCGGGTTTAGCGGCGGCTACAGCTCTGATGATGAATTCCGCACCCGTCAGGGCAACCGCAACTCGTTTCTCATCTCGATGCTGGTCCTGGCCAGCTATATCATCAAGGCCGACGGCAGGATAATGCACTCCGAAATGGAGTTCGTGCGCCAGTTTCTCCGTCAGAATTTCGGCAGTGAGGCTGTGGATCAGGGCAACGAGATTCTTCTGAAATTATTTGACGAACAGAAACATCTATCACCATCACAAATCAAGGAGGCCATCCGCAAGGCATGCGTCGACATGAACCTCCACATGGACTACTCCACGCGTCTGCAGCTCCTTAATTTCCTTGTGCTCATAGCTCTTGCCGACGGCACCCTCTCGCCGGAGGAGGTGACGGCAATACGCGAGGTGGGCATCTATCTCAACATCAGCCGGGAAGACATCGACTCGATGCTCCACCTTAATAAAACCGTTGGCGACGAAGCTAGTCTCGACGATGCCTATAAGGTGCTCGGTGTGAGCCCCGATGCCACCGATGCAGAGGTCAAGGCTGCCTACCGCCGTATGGCTCTGAAGAATCATCCCGACCGTGTGGAGGCCCTCGGCGACGACATCCGCAAAGCTGCCGAGAAGAAATTCCAGGAGATCAATGCCGCCAAGGAGCTTATCTGGAAAGCGCGGGGGCTGTAATGCTATTCACCCATCACTGTCCTCAGTTGGATTCACTTATAAACGGGTCTCTCCTCTTCTCCATCTGCTGAAGGTTATCCACCTTTTTAGCAGCATTGAGGATTGAGAATAATAGCTGAAAAAACAGAACAAAATACTCCGCAATTGTTATTTCGTTGCAAAGTTACACAATATTTTATCCGATTCCAAATTTTAGGGGTATAGAAAGGAGGGTAGAAAGGAGGGTAGTGCGGAATTTTCGTTGATCGCGGACAGCCAATATCGAGCGCAGCGACCGCAGTCTGGGGTAGAACGTAGACGCAAGACATCCACGACCAGCCTCGGAGAGGTTGAATAGCGGTACGCGCGGAGCACATGCACAGCCGATAAATCCTGTGGGTGGAGAAGAATACCACACTTTCTACAAAAACAAATAAAACCCTTGCGCTTGCAAGGGCTTCGCCCTTTGGTGCCTCGCCGTCACCGTCTTGCCCGAAGCAAGCTTCGGCAGGCCGATGCGGCTCGTCGCCAGCCTTCGTTCCTCGGGCTTGCATCACAGCAAGAAAAACCCCGCTCGTTCCTCGCTGAAAAACAGGCTGACGCGTTGACAGACTATAGTCAAACGGGTACTTGGCCACTACTACCACCAAGGCATGCCACTGTCTCAAAATTGTTTTCCAGCGAGGAACGAGCGGGGTTTTTCTTGGTGTCAGCAGCATCATCCGACGGAGGAGGATTTGACGTTGACCGGCTGATGGCGGTCAGAGGCGAGACCTCTCGCAAGCCACCACCCGGCAACAGCAAAGGGCTTTGGCCCTTGACGCTGGCACAAAGGTTTTTTAAGGTTTTGGTAAAAAACTAAAACCACAGGGTTTATCCACTGCGCCGGAACACATGCACTTTTGCGCACTCCGTGCTATTGTGCGTCTTCGAGGCACTGATTGTATGGCTGTCGGCATATATATTCCCCGGACTGCACTCGCTATCGCTCGCTTAGTCCGGGGTTATTGACGATTCAGCCCCGCTGGGGCTGGTAGTGGCAAAGGGCAGCAAGTCTTTCGTGGCCGTAGGATGGGGATAAGCCGCGCACATTGGATTGGCGTGGCACAATGCCGACATTATGCTGCAACCGCACTATGCAGCTGATAATGTGGTTGTTGGCAAATAATCACGATTCCTTTCCTTTGCATCTGACAATGTGGTTGCTGGCAAATAATCATGATTCCTTTACAGTTGATAATGTGGTTGTCGGCAAATAATCATGATTCCTTTATAAGGTGACCGTCCGCAAATGACATTAGCGTTATAGTGCGGATGAAAGTTAAAACATTGATAGTTAATATATTGCATAAAAACAGTAGGGGGCGGAGCTCATCCCTGCCCTATCAGCAGCGAGACATTTGTATTGAATCTTGTTCGCTGCTGGTAGGACGGGGATAAACCCCGCCCCTACGGTGGCCGAATGCCGCAATGACGGTGGCCGAATGCCGCGATGACGGTGACCGAATGCCGCGGTGACGGTGACCGAATGCCACGATGACGGTGGCCGAATGCCGCAATGACGGTGGCCGAATGCCGCAATGACGGTGGCCGAATGCAGCAGTGACGGTGGCCGAATGCAGCAGTGACGGTGGCCGAGTGCCGCGATGACGGTGGCCAAATGCCGCGATGACGATGGCCGAATGCCGCGATGATCAAATGATGCAAGCATCTAAGTATCAATTGCTTGCATGACAATTACAATCGCTTGAGGAACATCATTGTTTCAGTTTTCCCCCACTACGACCGTGTGGCGATTATTCCTCTTCGGTTTTCTTTCTGCGTGTAGTACGACGGCGCTTTGGCTTTTCCTCGGTCTCGACTTTCACTCCGGCGAGTTCCGGATCGATGAGGATACGTCCGCAGTATTCGCAGACGATGATCTTCTTGTGCATCTTGATGTCGAGCTGGCGCTGTGGCGGAATCTTGTTGAAGCATCCACCGCATGCGTCACGCTGCACGTAGACGATTCCCAGACCGTTGTGTGCACCTTTACGTATGCGCAGGAAAGACTCGAGCAGGCGCGGTTCTATGCGCTCCTCGATGGCCTTTGCCTTCTCCTTGAGCTGTGCCTCCTCCTCGCGTGTCTCCTGGAGGATGCGGTCGAGCTCCTCGCGCTTGTCGTCGAGAGCCTTCTTGTGGTCCTCGATGTCGGCCTGAGTCTGCTCGAGCTCCTTGCGGTGGCTTTCAACCTTGTCGTTGGCCTCACGGATCTTCTTGTTGCAGAGCTCAATTTCAAGGGTCTGGAACTCAATTTCCTTACTCAGGGTGTCATATTCGCGGTTGTTCTTCACGTCGTCGAGCTGAGCCTTGTAGCGCTCCACGCTTGCCTGAGCCTCGCTGATCTCGCTCTGCTTCTGTGCGACAGCATCCTGGAGTTCCTTTGTCTCGTTCTCGATTCTCTCCACACGTGTGTTGAGTCCTGCGAGCTCATCCTCGAGGTCCTGCACCTCGTTAGGCAGCTCACCGCGCAGAGCACGGTTCTCGTCGATAGCCGAGAGAGTTGTCTGTAGCTGATAGAGGAGTTTCAGTTTCTCCTCAACGGATAATTCTTTTACGTCTTTCTTAGTCATATCTGTTGTTTGCTAATTGTTATTCAAAATGAAAAATTTATGTCGGAACTATGCACTAAAGGCTTATAGCTCAACGATTTTCATCGCCGCTTGCTATTCTCAGAGATACAGTATCGGATTAGTGTTGACGGTTGTGAACTGTGTTTTCACTCCGGGGCATTTCTCCTCGATAATCTCCTTGAAAATTTCGGCTGTAAACAGCTCGCTCTGGTAGTGGCCGATGACGCAAATTTGTATTTGCTGTTCGTGGCCGAAGAACTCGTGATAGTGCATCTCACCGGTGACGAATGCGTCGGCACCCTCAGCAATGGCTTTGTCGAGGAGGAACGATCCTGCCCCACCGCACAGGGCCACGCGCTTTATCTGTCGGCGCAGCAGTTGGTTGGCCTGCACACACTCCACCCCGAACGTGCGCTTAAGATTGATGATGAAGTCGTCGGCAGCCTGAGGCTCAGCGAGTGTCCCCACTACTCCTTCACCGCCATTGACCTGCTGTCCGCCGGGGGCAGCGGCCGTCTGTCGGTGTCCGAAGAATGCCACATCGTCAAGTCCCATCTTCCGGGCTATTCTGAAGTTCACCCCACCCTCAGCAGCATCCATATTCGTATGCATCGAGATAATGGCTATGTCGCTCTTTATCGCCTTGCTCACCACGCGCTGCACGTAGTCGTCGCCGGTGATATGGGCGAGGCGGTGGAAGATGAGCGGATGGTGGCTGACGATGAGGTTGAAGCCCAGAGCGATGGCCTCATCGACCACAGCCTCGGTGACGTCCAGACACAACAATGCCCCTGATACTTCCGCATCTGTTAATCCTATCTGCAAGCCGGCATTATCATAGTCTTCCTGCAGGGGCAGAGGCGCAAATTGTTCAAGGGCACATAATACTTCCTTTATTTTCACGCTAAATATGTATTTTAGTATGCAAAGATACAGATAAAAAGACATTATCGGTCAAGACACGCCATTACTTTAACTATTTTTAAGTCTTTTTACTTTCGTTCGCCCCCGGCTATCCCTAAGTTTAACGATTCATTCCGAAGGTGCTTGCCATGAAATTCACCCAACTTCTTGCTAAATTCCGCGGTTGCAGGAATTAATCTATATGACGGCGGTTCATAATGCATCTTTATCACACGGAAAGGGCACCGCAACAATAAAACGACATAGAAATATTTTAACACGATTCTAAGACATATCGTTTCAGCTTGCGAAACGGTCCGTTTCAGCTCGCGAAACGGACCGTTTTGCGTCCTAAAACGGACCGTTTTGCAACGCCAAATGGCATGTATCAGTAACTCATTGAGAATCAATGCTATACAAAGACAGAAAGAAATACGGCGAGATGCGAATTACTTTTACATTCTGTTATCATCATTCTCCTCTCGCCACGCGCTTATAGCTTTCCTCACAATCGAAAGAAAGTCCATGCCATCGCCGACAACTTGTATTCCGACCACAGCACCGGGGTAAGCCGACGGGCTCTTGGCGATCGGCAAAAAGAAAAGGGACTGGAACCCCGCAACGGAATTCCAGTCCCCAAATTATGTTAATTACTACAGCTTGAAATCGTGTGTTCGAAACGATTTTCCGGTTCTTTCCTCCTTACACTGGGACGTTCACGCGACCGATGTTATACATCCGCAGAACATTCACACAATAGTGATTCAGTTTCTTGCTGGCAAACAGCTTCTTAATAGTCTTCTTCATAATAATTCCCTTTCTTTTTAGTTTATACCAAGTTTTCTTATCGCGACCCTCAGGCTCCGGCGCGGGTCGACTGCTGTCTTTCCCGTCGTCAGCCTTGTGGGCCTATCTATGGTCCAACGACCATATTGTTGTTTTTATACCAAGTACTTCACTCTTAACGGGTGCAAAGGTAGTGCCATTTGGCGGAGCTGACAAGCAGAGCGACGGAAAAGCACCGGTGGGCGGCGGTTTTATTGACCTCGGTCAGTGGGGTTGACGAAAATCAATGACGAAAAATGATATATATCAAGTCATCGGGATGCAAAAAATGTCAGTCAGCATTCGGTGGGTATCCATTTTTTTACTACCTTTGTGGGCACAACATTACTTATCGAAAACTATCTGTCATCATGATGAACAAGAACAAACAATGCGACTTCCGGCTGCCAGCAGAGTGGGAAGAGCAAAGCGGAATAATGATAGCGTGGCCCCATGAGGGCACCGACTGGGCACCATATCTCGAAGAAATTGAGCAAACCTACACAGAGCTCGTCGATGCCATCACGCAGTATGAGTATGTCTTGCTCCTGGCCCGCGACCCCGAGGACGTGAAAGCCAAGCTGCGTAAGCGCCTCAAGCACTTGCAGATGCGCCGTATAATCTTCAGGCAGATGGAATTCAACGATACCTGGACGCGCGACTACGGTCCTATAACCCTCTGCTCACATCATCAGACGCGTGGATTCTTCGTACCCAACCACATGCTCGACTTTAAGTTCAACGGGTGGGGCGAGAAGTTCAAGGCCGACCTCGACGATGCCGTCAACGTCCGACTCTATTATTCCGGAATCTTTTACGGTGCCCTGGAGAATCATTCCGACTTCGTTTTTGAGGGAGGAGCCATCGACACCGACGGTCAGGGCACTATCTTCCTCACGCGCCACAGCCAGACGGCTCCCCACCGCAACCAGCCGCTGACCGAGACAGAAATTGACAGCCGACTGCGCTCTATCTTCGATTTTGCCGACAGAATTGTGTGGATTGAGCATGGAGAGCTCATCGGCGACGACACCGACGGCCACATCGATACTCTCGTGCGTTGCGCTCCCAACAACACGCTGCTCTACGCCGGTACCGACGACGAGAGCGACCCGCAGTATGGTGAACTGAAGCTCATGGAGGAGCAACTGAAGGACCTGCGCACCACCGACGGCCGACTGTATAATATAATGAGGCTCACCCTACCCGACCCCGTCTACTACGATGGTGAGCGGCTGCCGGCAACCTACGCTAACTTCCTGGTTATCAACGGAGCGGTAATCGTTCCCACCTACGGACAACCCGACCGCGACCGTGAGGCCATGGACATCATCGGCAGCGCATTCCCCGACCGCAACGTCATCGGCATCAACTCGCTCGTGACCGTACGTCAGCATGGCAGCTTCCACTGTCTGACAATGCAACTGCCAAAGGGATTGCTCATCACCGAAAACAGCTACATGTTTACATAACGTCACCGACTATCGAGAGGCTATATGTCGAATGGCACATAGAACTGTAACTCCCGAGGTCTCAGTACGTTATACTGATGAATCTGTTGATTGTTAGTGTAATAATGCTGCTCACAGGTCTTTGTACCGAGCACATTATTCAGCAACAGTCCTGCCTCGTAAGTCTTCTGACGATATAAGGTGGGAGCGTTCATGATATTCCTTCCCATGCAGCATGCAAGAAAAGAAACAAAAGACGTAACTTTGCAAATAATAGTAAAAACAGAGAAAAATGAAGATAGGAATCATCCAACAACACAATACACCTGACGTAGCCGACAACAAAGCGCGGCTCCGCGAAAAAATCGACAAGCTCGCTGCCGACGGCGCGAATCTCATTGTGCTCCAGGAGCTTCACAACACAATATATTTCTGTCAGACAGAGAATGTTGACAAGTTCGACCTCGGCGAAACGATTCCCGGTCCGTCGACCGATTTCTATGGTGCGGCAGCGCGCGACAACGGCATCGTCCTGGTGGCATCGCTCTTCGAGAAGCGTTCCGCCGGTCTGTACCACAACACAGCCGTAGTCTTCGACAGCGACGGATCGATAGCTGGCAAATACCGTAAGATGCATATCCCCGACGACCCCGGCTACTACGAGAAGTTCTATTTCACCCCCGGCGACCTTGGTTTCCACCCTATCGACACCAGCGTGGGGCGCTTGGGAGTGCTCGTCTGCTGGGATCAGTGGTATCCTGAGGCAGCGCGGCTGATGGCTCTTCAAGGAGCCGAGCTGCTCATCTATCCCACGGCCATCGGCTACGACGCCCACGATACTGCCGACGAGCAGCAACGCCAGCGCGAAGCGTGGCAGACGGTTATGCGCGGCCATGCCGTGGCCAACGGACTGCCCGTGGTGGCGGTCAACAGAGTGGGATGGGAGGAGGACGATGGCAGCCGCTGCCAGTTCTGGGGCACGAGTTTCGTCTGCGGACCGCAGGGCGAATATCTCTTCAAAGCCCCTGAGGATGAGGAGTCTACAGCCATCATTGATGTCGATATGGAGCGTTGCGAGCAGGTGCGCCGTTGGTGGCCGTTCCTCCGCGACCGCCGCATCGAGAGCTATGGCGACATCACCCGCCGGTTCATCGACAGCAAATAGCATCATACAATGATTCTTTCGGCTGACAGCGGGAGTGATTCCGCGGCTGCCAGCAGTGCCACATAATTATTTTCTGCCTACCTAAGAATCTGATTCTTGGGCTATTAAGAGATTCGTACATTGATTTCGCCGACAGCCATAAGGGCAGGTCCTTCGGCTGATAGAAGATTCATACACCGGCTCATCGGCTGCTGTCGACGGGATGGTTACCTCACGATGAAGGTATCAATCCAGTGTCATAAGCACCGCTCTTACTGCCCCAGCGCCCCGCTATCTCACGATGAGTATATCGCTCCAGCGCGTAGTATAATTTGGACTGCGCAGGTCATGCTTGATAGCGTTGCGGAAGGTGTCGGCCTTTCCCTTGCCGTCCTTGGCCGTATATTGCTGGCTACCAAGGACAATGGTCTCTGACCCATTACGTCGGTTGATATTGTCGACAGCCTCCGTAAGGCGCCGCAACTTTTCGCGGGCGGTTGCGTTGTAGTCGGTAAAATCGGTCTGCACGGGGTTATCCCCACTGATTCCAGAGACTATAACCCCTGCGCGCTTGTATTTATATGATGTGCGGAATATGCGTTTCAGACATTCAAGGGCTCCGCTGACCACTTCCTGAGTGGTGTTGACGGGTGTGAGGAAGGTCTTAGAGCATGCGTTATCATACTGCGGCAGGTCGGGGCGGAAGTGGTTGGTGTCGATAAACACCATCACCATACTGCATACCGAGTGCTGCTTGCGCAGTTTCTCCGAGCACCGTGCGGCATAGTTGCTCACATGCGTCCGCAGAGTCGTGAAGTCGTCAATCATCCCCGGGAACGACCGACTCGTGCAGATGCTCTTCTTAGCCGTCATCTGCTCCGTTGGCACACAGTCGATACCCTGCAGCTCCTGCCACGTTCTCAGGGCGTTGATATTGAACGTCGATCTCACCCAGTGGGCACCGAGCTGCGTAAATTCCCACGCCGTGTGCACATCGTCGCGCAGCAGCCGGTCGGCGTAGCGGCGGCCTATGCCCCATACCTTATCTATAGGGAAGAGTTTCAGGGCCTTTTCGCGTTTTTCATCACTGTCGATGACGCAGCAGTGGTTATATCCTTTGTAGTCCTTGGCAAAGCGATCGGCACACTTGGCAAGGGTTTTCGTAGGTGCAATACCGATGCTCACGGGGATCCCCGTCCACTTCAGAATTTTCTTATGCAGGTCCTCGCCCCACTTCTTCAGATCGTCAATTCTCATTCTGCTGAGGTCGCAGAAGGCCTCATCGATGCTGTATCTGTAGAAGTAGGGACAAGCCTTGCTAATCAAACTCATCACGCGGGCCGTCATCTCGCCGTAGAGCTCATAATTACTTGAGAAAGCGGTGACGTTATAAGCACCAAACTGTTCCTTCAGTTGGAAGTATGGCATTCCTGCCGGTATGCCCAAGGCCTTAGCCTCAGCCGACCGCGCCACGACGCATCCGTCGTTGTTGCTCAGCACCACAACGGGTTTCCCCACGAGGTCGGGGCGAAACACCCTCTCGCAGGAGCAATAGCAGTTATCGCAGTCGAAAATAGCGTACATCGTTTTCCTCCGTTTTTCAGTTTCTTCCGTCTCCGTCCGCCGTCAAGCTACGGTCAGCCGACAATGGGCTTACGGCCGCATTTCTTTTCTATTTCGGCAAGCATTGCCGCAGGCAGTGGCGTCGATGCCCCCATCAGGACCGCAATATCGCGGTAGAGCAGGGCTATGGCCACCGACCCGAACTTATCGTCGAGACGCGCTCCGGGGTCGGTTTTGAGATAGTCGTTGTCGCAATCGAGCATGACGAGGAAAGACTTTGGCAGTCCGTTCAGAGCCTCTGCCGTTGCGTCGAGCCCGAAGAGTGCCGTCACCTCCGCTTGTTCGGCCGCGTCGGCATCGGTCAGCGAGGCCACGAAAGCACTGAGATCGCCGAGCGACAGTGCCACGGTGTTCTTCACTTTGTTCTCTCCAGTACCGTCGATATAGGTAAATCCGCCCTGGATATACTTCCAAAGGTCTGTAAGTCTTTCTTTTTCAGTCATTTTTACGTCTCCTTCTTATTAAATTTACGATTCTCAATATACTCCTGAACCTACCAAAATCAGTCAGGGCTCATTCTTTTTAGCATAGATTTTATTCCTCCGCCGATGCTCACTCCTTGCCGAAGTGCTCGTCAATCTTGAGGAATCTCGACACGACGAACGGCAGTACGCAGCTTGCCATCACTATGATGAAGAACACTCTGTAGCCCACCGTCTGAGCCAAGGCCCCGGCGAAGAGTCCCGGAATCATCATGCTCAGGGCCATAAATCCGGTGCACAGCGCATAATGGCTTGTCTTGTGCTCTCCCTGACTGAAATAGATGAGGAAGAGCATATAGGCCGTAAATCCAAAGCCATAGCCGAGATTCTCGACGAATACAGCTATATTTATTGCCATGAGACTCTGCGGCATAAAGTAAGCCAAATACACATAGGCGATGTTCGGGATTGTTATGGCGAAAGTCATCGGCCACAGCCACTTCTTCAGTCCGTCGCGGCTGGCGAGCAATCCGCCGATTATTCCACCCGCGAGCAGTCCTATCACCCCCACGGTACCGTTGACAAGACCGAACTCCTGCGGCGACAGTCCCAGTCCTCCCCTACTCGGCTTGGCCTGTAGGAAGAGCTGCGACACCGGTGTGAGCAGGGCTTCGGGCAACCGGAAGAGCATCATAAAGAAGATGGCAACGATAATCTGCGGCTTCTTGAAGAACGAGACGAAAGTCTCCAGGAATCCGTTGAGAACGTCCTTGGCTGTTTCCGTCTTGCGGTTTACATCCTCGTCGGGACGCGGCAGCACGGAGCTGTGATAGAGATAGAAAGCAATGAACAGTCCCGTCAGCCCGTAGAAAATCAGTCCCCAGGAGAATCTAATCTGGTTGCGGAAGAGCACCTGCAACACCCCCGCCAACATTATCAGCACCCCTTTGCCTATAATCATCGACAGCCGGTAGAAAGTCGACCTTATGCCCACGAACAGAGCCTGGTTGTGCTGGTTGAGTCCCATCATGTAGAATCCATCGGCAGCCACGTCGTGGGTGGCACTCGAGAACGCCATCAGCCAGAAGAAGCACAGCGATCCCTGCAGCCACAAATCGGTCTGGACGGTGAAGGCCACACCGGCAAAGGCGGCGCCGAGGAGCAACTCCATAGCCACTATCCACCAGCGCTTAGTCTTGAAGAGGTCAAGAAACGGGCTCCAGAACGGCTTTATCACCCATGGCAGGTATAGCCAGGCTGTATAAAACGTTATCTGGGCATCGCTGAGCCCCATCTGCATATATATCTCAATGCTCAACAAGGTAACTGCCACATAAGGCAGTCCCTCGGCAAAGTAAAGTGAGGGCACCCAGGCCCATGGTGATTTGAATCTGATCATTTGTAAATTTTCTCAATCTCCGCCCCACTGTAGTAGTGGAGGAGAATCTGGTCGTATTTATAGCCTTGCTCACCCATGACGGCGGCACCTATCTGACAGAGCCCTACGCCGTGGCCCCACCCCGCTCCGTCGATGCGGAACCGCTGTGGAACGCCATCGACGATATCCTGACGGTCGACGACAAAGGCCGAGCTGTATAAGTGGCTCTTACTCAGAACCCTGCGAATTTCGAGTTCCTTTCCGATGATGAAGGTTCGCTTCGTACCAACAATCTTCAGCCGCCATATTCTGCCGCTGCGTCCGCGGTCAAGGGGTATGAGGTCGACAATGTCGCCAAAGTCCATATTCAGTTTCTCGTCGATGATTCCGGCAAGTTCGCTCTGGGTGTAATCCACGTGCCAGCGGTAGAAGTCGCGGGTCTCCTGGTCGTAGTCGTTGAGCACCTGCGAGAGGATTTTCTTGTCGTGGGTATTGCAGAAAGCCTCCGGCTCAGAGAGTATCCACTTGCGGGCCGCAGCCTCCACGGTGAGGTCGGGGACCGCCGCCGCAGCCGCGGTATCGCTCACCGACTTGAGATAACTCTTAGGGCTGTTCTCCCAACAATACTGGAATTCCTCTGTCACACCGCCACAGCACTTGCCGAAACGGGCATCGCAGATTTCGCCGTCCGACGTAAGAATCTGTCCGCGTGTCTGTCTCACGGCTTCCTCCACATGCCGGTTCGTGGCCATTGTTATGCCCTGATAGCGCTGGCAGTGGTCGTCGGCACAGACATCGAAGATGGTGTGGTCCTCACGGTCGTACCAGCGTATGAGCTCGTCGTCTTTCTTTATGAACGAGAAGAAGTTATTGCTGCCCTCCCCCATGGCGCGCCGCTTCTGCATCTGAGCCAAAAGCCAGCTGCGGGAGATGACGGCATGGGCCTTGAGGAGCTCCATCG
This sequence comes from Prevotella lacticifex, assembly GCF_019973375.1. Lineage (GTDB taxonomy): Bacteria > Bacteroidota > Bacteroidia > Bacteroidales > Bacteroidaceae > Prevotella > Prevotella lacticifex. The sequence continues at coordinate 2,124,172 of NZ_BPTV01000001.1, forward strand.
ACGACGTGGCACTCATCTCGCTCGATATGACGCTCACGAGATACGTCTCCACCGGCAACTCGTTGATGGCACATATTTTGTCGGCCTCGACGACGAGATGCAGTGTGCCGAGGAATGTCTGTGTCTCCTTCCGCTCCCAGTGGAAGTTCACACCGATGGTGACATCGAAGAGCGAGAAGGAGGCATCGGCTTCCTTCTGCGTAAATCTCAACTCCCGATATTGGGTTCCGTTCCACAGTATGCCACCTTCGGAGAATTCCACTACCTGATCGCCGGTGATGTCCTCGCCCTTGGCGGTGTACGGTTTGTTCAGCCGGAAGTGAATCTTCTGTGCGCTGACAATGCCCACGGTGACCTCCGGCTCACGTATTTTCTTCAGCGACACCTGATGGCGGTGGTTGGCGGGATGCTCCTTTATCTTGCTTACCACGGCCGCGAAATCGTCGTCAGTAAGGGCCACTTCCTGCAGAATATCCCTCAGACGATCGGCGGTGAGGGCCTCATAATCCTCGCCGCGGGGCGTGATGACGAGTCCCGCCATATCGAGAGCACCGGGACTAATGAGCATCTGGCTGCCGTCGGTGGCCGAATAGCAGTCGGGACGGTGCTTGCGCCGAGGGATGACAACGGAGAGATAGATGTCGCCATCGCGCCATGCCACAATATTCATCATTGGCTCCTCGTCATCGTCGTGGACAGGAAGAGCCTCGTAGACGTGGTGGAAGAGCTCGCTGTCGGTATCCTCGGCATTGCTGCGGATGAGAAGTGCCGGCACGGGATAGTCGCTGACCACCGACACATCGTTATGGTCGTCGAGCCGACAGACGACTTCGAGATTGCGGCACAGCCGTTGCCAGGCCTGCTGCAGGGGCAGAACGCCGCTTGTTCCGGCCTGAAAATGCATGTGGTCGGGGGCACTGGCACCACACTTCGGACCGTTGTAGAACACCATCAGCTCGGAATAGGCCGCAAGCAGCTTATGTATCTCACGGTAGTTCGGGAGAATGCGCTGTGGCTGATGGCGCCGGGCAGGAATCGTGAAGTGCATCGGCAGGATGGGGAACGGATTGACGAGGAGCTCAAACTTCTCGTCGACATTCTTCGACATCTGCACGCTTGGGCGGTTTTTCTCGCACAGGAAACAGGGGCGGCGGGCTATCGCCGCTTTGTCTATCTTCGCTCCGGTACTGACGATGCGTGCGGGATTGAACTGCACCTTTGCCGTGAAATCGCCTATCGGCAGCTCGCGCACCTTCACGTCCTGAAGGTCGTGGAAGCGCTGACGGGCATCGTCCCACCGCTCCAGCTGGCGGTTGAAGAACCGTTGCAGACTGCCGTCGTCGGCCCTGTCGTCGTGATGGAGGTTCATCTGCTGGCGAGCCATAATTTCCATTGTCCGCAGCCGGTCCTTATAGAGGTTGTTGGCGTTCACCTTTTCTATGCTCAGCGCATGGTCGGAGTTCCCGCCCCAGCGCCTACAGAGGTATAGTTCAGTGAAGATGCGGCCTATGCGGTAGCGCCGGCTGAAAGCCAGCCCCATGGCATAGTCCTCGCCATAGCTCGTATTTGGGAACTTTATCTGTCGGACCAGAGGGGTGAAGAAAGCGCGCGGAGCCCCGAAGCCGTTGATTCTCAGAGCGTTGTTGGCACCATTCTCGGCCGTCCACTCAGCGTGATTGATGAGTCCCGGCGGGAGGGTGTTGAGGTCGAAGTCGCACATGCGGTATGACCCCACAATCATAGCAGCTTTCTGCCGGTAGAAGGCATCGACGATAGTCTGTAGCGTCGACGATGACGAGTAGAGGTCGTCGCTGTCGAGCTGTACGGCGAAACGGCCGCAGCGGTCGTCGCTGACGGCGAGATTCCAGCATCCGCCAATGCCCAAGTCGTGGCGTTGCGGAATGATGTGGATGAGTCCGGCATCGTTGTGCGAGGGCTGGTGCGCCGCTGCCACCTCGTCGATGATACGTCCCGTGGCGTCGGTGCTGTGGTTGTCGACGACGATGACGTTAAACTTGAATGTCGTCCGCTGTCCGAGCGCGGAGACAATGGCATCACGGATGGTTTTCTCACGGTTGTAAACGGGAATTATCACCGATGCCTCTATATCGAAATGCTGTTCGCCGAAGTCGGGGTCACGGTACTTCGTCGTATCTACAATAGCCCCGATGGCATCGAGATGTCGTGTGGCCACCTTCTCCATCTCCACCTGCACGTCGCGGTTGCAGGGGTTGACATAGTCGAACTGCTTCTCTCCGCTGCGGCGGGTGTCGAATTCCTGCTCTGTGTAGAGATATTCGTTTAGGTGCACCAACGCTCCTCTCCGGCTGAGCCAAAGCCGCAGTTCATAGTTTCCGGCGAAGGTCCAGTCGGTATCGTCGTGGCTGCGTGCATAGTCGCGCAGTGCATTGCCGTCGATGAGGACGAGCGATCCGAAGTCGAAATCGTCGCGGATGCTTCCCTGCTGGTAGTCGATAACGGGATGAGCCACGCGCTCTCCGTTCTCCATCGAGTAGTGGTCGCTGTAGACGAGCATAGCCTTGGTCTCACGGGCCACCTGCTGCAGGCGCTCTAAAGCATAATAGCCCAGCGTCAGCGGTGTGGTCTTGGCATACAGCAGGGCGTAGTCGGCATCGGTATTCTCGGCGATGCTGAGCATGGCACGGCTCGACGAGATGCTGTCGACAATTATAAACGAGGTGTCTTTAAGCGGTTTGTTGCTGCCGGCAAAGCCGGTTGTGACCAATAAATTGATATGTTGGACTGCACTGCTCTGCCGCATCTGGTCGACGAGCGGCTCGACAACGGCAAGGTCGTCACAGGGCAGAAAGCAGTCTATATTCTCTCTTTGTCCCATCATGAGTTATTATTTATGTGCAAATTTAGTCGTATTTTATTTTTTATGCAAGAAATTTATCCATAAAAAGCAATCGTTTTGCCCAAACGACTCATTTATTTGCGTCTTGCAGCCACATCAGCAGTGCCACCACCGAGTTCAGAAACGAAATATCGGCTTATCCCTTTGGAAAATAAAAAAAAACTTTATCTTTGTGGACAAAAGGAAGACAGGCTTATGATAGTTCACATTGCAAATCCTATTTACGACTCCGTCTTCAAGTATCTGATGGAAGACGAGAGAATAGCCAAGACTATTTTGTCGGCACTGCTGAAGAAAGATGTCGTCAGCATTGCCGCGCGTCCGCACGAGTACGCCAACGAAAACCGCGATAAGATATCCATGTTCAGTATCGACTTTGCCGCTACCGTCCGCGAGGCCGACGGCAAGGAGCATTTTATACTCGTAGAATTGCAGAAGACATGGCTTGAGACCGAGACCCTGAGATTCCGCCAGTACTTAGGCGCGCAGTACAGCGACAAGCGCAATATCGACAGGAACAGCCACGAGGGCTATGCCATACCGATGGTAACCATCTATCTTCTCGGACACCGGGTTGGCGACATTGAGGAGCCCGTTGTTTATGTCAACCACGACTCCTACGACTACGACGGCAATATGATTACGAAGGGCATACCCGACCCGTTCATCGAGAGCCTTGTACACAACAGCATCATAGTCCAGATTCCCCCGCTCCATGGACAGATAAACAACAGGCTGGAGAGGGTCCTCAGCGTTTTCGATCAGACCAAGGCCAATGCCGACGACCCGCATATTCTCAGCCTCGACGAGAACACCTATGCCGGTGACGACAATATGGAATACATCGTCCACCGCCTCACTGAGGCCGCCGCCGACAGCGATATGCGCCAAAATATGAATGTTGAGGACGAGTATTATTCGGCCATCGAGAATCGGGATACGGCGATAATGAACCGCGACAAGAAAATTAAAGAGCAAGAAAAAGAAATATTAGAAAAAGATAAAAAGCTCTCGGAGAAGGACTCTCAAATCCGCTCTTTGGCCTTGGCGCTGAAAGACAAGGGCATGTCTCTGCAACAGATTGCCTCACTTACCGGCATCGACAGCGAAAGGCTGAAGGCTATTCTCGGCTCATAAGCATTTCTGTGGGCTATCGAAAGCATTCTGATTCTCCTCCGTTTGGTTCCCGCTCATCACCACAAGACAATTCTTCGTGGGCACAGCACTGGAATCACGGCAACGGCGGAGAGGATTATTATGGCCGCAGGTGTACATCTGATGCGGGGCATTTACGAACCGGACAGGAAAAGGTCAAAACTCAGAAGAAACTTTACAGCATTCCCATACATTAAAGAAACCTCCATTTGAGACACTATACACCAAGCATAGCCACTAACTCTTCTATATATTTAAGCATGGTTGCCGTACCCCATTTTCCGCCATCTTTGGTTCTCACCTTCTTGTATTTTGAAAGGTATCTGAATATAGCCTTGTAAGAATATTTCTTGTTTAGTCCCAGCTTGACAAACTCATTCTTAACCCTTGTCGTTATGACGACGGAAAGGAAATTTATCAGTTCAGTGGCATATACGCTGTAGTCGGAATGCACGTTTACCGTGTCACGGTCAACGATATTCTTGTATAGCCAGAACAGAGTCTCCACAGACCATCGCTGGGAATAGGCCAAATAGACGGTCAATGGGTCAAGGTCAGCTTTTGACTTGAAGACAATCAGGCCGAAAAGGCCTTTCTTCTCGGCATAGCTTTCTGCCTTGAAATTATCTTTCTTGTTGGCATTCTGCACATATCCGATCTCCTGTTCGGAAGCAGCTTTCGGGTCGCGGAAAGAGTAGAGGTACTTGCCATTTGACATTTTTTGCTTCTTGTAGAGAATCGTGCCGTCCTTATAGTCTTTCAATGGCATTGTCGGCTCATCCATCTTGTAATTCTTTATGAACGCCGAGTTCTGCTTCAATGGTATCAGGTATGCCAGTCCTTCCATCTTATCGACTTTCTCAAACAACTTGTTGTTGTAGAAGCCCTTGTCGAAGACCATCAGACCGTTCTTAATCTCATACTCCGCTACAAAGTCGTCTATCGCCGTCTGATCCAGCATGTTGCCTGCGTAAGGTTTTGCCGCGATGGGCTCACGCGTCAATGGGTTGAAGGCATACAGCAGGCTGATGTCCTTGGAGCCCTTCTTAGCCCCCTTGCGCGAGAACTCCGAGAGGCTCCCCGTCTTGGCATTGTAGTCCTTGAGCATGCCGTCAATGACCATGTTACCGCCGGTAAATGTATTCACTCTATTGCGCATGAACTCACAGATAAGGGAGTATGCCTTGCCTATCTCCATAAGGAATCCGGACACTGCCGTCTCAGACAAATGCACTCCCGGATACATCTCTGATGCAAATGAGCAGAGGTACTGTACCTGCAAGTCACGGTTCATGATGTCTCCATATGAAGCACGGAGCAAGGCTATGATATAGAGGCACTTCGCATCGTCGAGATTCCAAACCTTGGCGAGTTCTTGAAGAAGTCCACTGCCGTACTTGTCACAGAGAGCCACCTCTCCATAATCTTTTATATCCACTCGATTTTTCTTGCGCATATACGAGCCCTCGACAAACTTTCCGTTTACAATTTCTCCTACCGTTCCTATGTCTACGGGGACAGGCTTCCCGTTAATTCTTTTGCTCGTCCTTTTTATGACGACAAAACGACTGCCTCTCTGTCGGACTATCGTACTTTTGGGGCGGGCGACTGACAATATCTCTTCTGGAATAGCCATAAATATGTATAGTATCTATATAATTAAAAGAACTATACAAAGGTACAAATAAATGGCCATATCTGCAAGAAATTACCAATAATATTGGCAAAAATAATTATGCAGAGACTAAAACAAGGGGAAGTTTAAACGGGCTTTCTACGAAAGAAAGCCCTTGCTAAGCCAGAAACGGCAAAGCAAGGGCCAAATTGTATAGTGTCTCAAATGGAGGTTTCTTTAATACATATCGTTTTGCGTTGCCAAACGGCCCGTTTCGCAGTCCCAAACGGCCCGTTTCGCAGTCTGAGGCATTGCTGTAGTAGTCGTTGAGCTTGTCGGCAAGGGCGACAGCCGCATCATGGACAGCCCTGCGACCTTCATCTGTGTTCGGATTTTCACCATACACGTAGTACATCCTCTGTAGCTCGCGGAGTTCCGCTTTAGCTGCCTCAACGCCATCAGCGGTGATGAAAGTGTGGGCATCCTGGAATGGTCGCATCTTGTTAAGGAGGTCCACCCATCGTGTCACTTCTTGTTCTGCTGCTTCCTGAGCTATTGGACGCTCGATGATATTGATAAGTTTCCAACGGAGGTCCTTGGGGTCCATACCCATCTCTTTGGCGGTCTCGTCAATCTGCTTGCAAAGGTCGTGGATGAAGATAGCATCCTCAGCGCTGGCGCTCTCCAAGTTCTTTCTGCGCTCTATAACGGCAAGTTTGGCGTGATACTGTGCTCCTTCGGCACTGGTGTCCACACCGACGGCCTCACCTATCTCACGGTCTATGTCTTTCTCAACGGCCGTGTCGACTTCCATTTTGTCGTAGTGCTCGTCTTCATCGATAGCTTCGTCACTGCCGGTGTCTCCGGAGTACAGTTTTTCGTCGACTCTCTCCATCTCGTGAATGTCGTAGCGCATCTTCCATGCCTCATAAGCGGCATGGTACTCGTCCTGTGCCTTCTTCATGAACATAAAGACGTCGGGGATGCCTTTCCATTTGTCTAACTCATACTCGTAGTCGGCAACTCTGATAGCATAGTCCTGAGGGCTCTCGCCGTCACGGCGCTTTGGAAATGCACCGGGCTCTTTGTCACCGGGGGCAATGCCATTCTCTTTGCGCCATGCGTCGACAGCGGCATTATATTCTTCTTGCGCCTTCTTGTCGTAGTCGTCCTTCTCCGGAGCCGGATCATTGGCCTCACGGGCTCTCTCTTCGGCCTGACGCCACTGCTCCCAGTTCTGCAAGCGCTGTATGTACTGCGACATGGTTTCGTCCTTGCGCTTCCGTGGCTTGCCGCTACGGTACATAATCCTGCCTGGATCTGCCGCAGCGGCACGTGCCTCTTCACTCATCGCGTTCCATCGCTTCAAGGCCTCACCGGTCTTTAGCACATAGTATCTCAGGTCGTGGTCATTGAGCAGTCCCCTAACGCGGATGCCTAAGCGTTTAAGCGCTTGGATGATATAGTGTTTCACCTTGCGCCAAAGACTGAACTCGTCGGCAGTGGCAGGACCATCAGCAGCGATATCGGAGAATACTTCCTGAGCTGCTTTGGCAAATCTCTTCGGGTCTGTCCACTCGTAGCCCTCTTCCTCAGCACGTTCTACAATCCTACGCCTCAGCTCCTTGCTGGCACTATCGTAGATAAACTGCCCGAACTTATCAACTGCCTCATTACTGCCAAAAAGGGCTTTCAGTCCGAAGTGTCCCAACACTTCATGACAAACGGTTGCCTCTACGTCCTCTATGCCGTCGGCCTCATCCATATTCACATGTACACTGTTGTCCTCGCTATTGAAACTGCCCTTGATGCCGTCCTTGCCGTTATGTTCTACGTTGACCGGCACATCGCCAAGGACCTCTCCTAACTCTTCAGCAGCATCCTGCATATCCTCCAGCTCGCTCTCGCTGTACTCGTGCGTAGCATTCCCTTTTCGATATCGTTCTCCAGAACTACCTAAAACATTTTCGCCTTTATTGACATCACTCTCAGAATTATTGCTTAACTTTGCAATAGATAACTCCTGTATGGTGGGATATTCGTGGAAATTGTGTCCACGCAGAAGTGCCTGCTGTTCGGGAGTTATATTTTTGTCTACAGCTACAGGGATTTCATCATCAGCTATTCTTTCTGTTCCTTTTGCAAAAACCGTCTTGATACTGTTTACTTCAAGTATAGGCTTATCCTTTCCTTGATTCACTCGTTTCACGTCTATACCTACAGCAACATAATGTCCATTATGTAACATATTAACGTATAGGCGAAAGCGGTCTGAAGCTCCTTTATACTTGGTGACAAGGAATGGATGCTGAATAGCACCAGGAATCTCATGCCATTCTTCTCGCGTTAAGTCATGATCAGCATCTTTGCCTTGATGCGTCTTGATGTTCTTGAATGAGAGCGAGAAGTTATCACCCGAAATGCCTACCTTCTTCATCCAATCAGGAGTCTGCCCTATATCATAACGGTCGCGTAGGTGGCTTGACCTGTCAAAGTCAGGATCGGTATACATGGCATCGACAACATTATGGAAATCCGTTTCTGCGCTTCGTTCCGTAGGCTGCTGTATTGCAGCAGCGTCCACACTCAGACCGCGCTCGATGGCTTCACGTATCTGCTCAGTTTTCTTCACTCCCTTTTCCGGAGCGCCTATCTTGATACCGCGTTTCTCTAACTCTACTCTCACCTGTGGGGTAACAACATTCTCAGGAATGGTAACGTCATAGTCGCCGATATAGTCGATGATGCGTTCGGCGGTTTCTGCTGCACTGAGCACCTTTACGGGCTTGTCATACCGGCTAAGTATCACCTTCCTCGGCGCATGCCCTTGGGCTGTCAGCTGCTTGGTAACGCTTCCGCTGTGCCAGTCGGTTTCGCCTACGGGGTCTTTGGCATACTTAGCTCTGTAACCGCTTCTCAGCTCACTCACGGGAACTTCCACCTCTACGGTAACAATATTCGGCCTGATCCAAGCGCTCTTGAACTGGTCATTCAACGGGCTCCTCGATGTATGCCAATAGGGGTTATAGGCTACACCCTTAATGGGTGTGCCTTTCTTTCCAGTGGAATCTTTGCTGCCTTTGTCAAGCGTCACATAGCCTATTTCCTCACCAGCCTTATTCTTCTTCACATTCTCGATGATATCGGGGCGCTCATCAGCAATCTCCCATTGTCCCAACTCTCTTGGCTCAACGAGCTTGCCTTTAACGGCTGCCATCATAGGAGGATAAAGCTTGCCGTCTATAAGCTGCATGGCTCTGTACACCTTCACCGTCGGCTGGTCATCAAGCACCGCTGACTCATCAGGATCAGCAAGACGGTATCGAACGACTGCGTCTTTTTGACTGTCCTCTTCTTTGCTATAATCTCTATCCTCTCTATAGCCTCTATCAATATTATCCGACTTGAATCCTCTCAGCATGTCATACATCACTCTGCCTGCCACCTCCTCAGCACTTGTGAAGTGAACATGCAGCAAATCGCAGACATTCTTCCAGAACTTCGACAAGGCCTCTTTCAGCCGCATTAAGCCTTTCTTGGCTGCCGTCTTCAGATCGTCCTTGCCGTCCATGGACTCTTCCATGAACTCTTCCATGGCCTTGCGCGCCTGCTCGGCTCCGCGCTTGCCGGAGAACATGGCAAGGGCCTCATCAGCTATCTCATCTTCTGCCTTCAAGTCAGGATAGAGCTTCTTCACGTAGTCCCACGCCCAGGTGTCTTTCATCAACTTAATTACGTTTTCCCACTCCTTCGGGTTCACTTTCCGCAGCATCGCTGCCCACAGATGGGCGTACTCGTGGATAGGCGTGTCACTCGAAGCAATACGCGGATCCTCGTATATCTTCCCGCCTACAGTATATCCATAAGCCTCACCGTTCGGCGTACGGAAGAACTTCACCTTGCCCGTAATCTTCAAGTCCTTGTCGTTGAAGATAACGTAGCAGTCACCGTCCTTGCGGCCGTCGTAGTGGACACCCACTACACCTGCCGAGGAAAGGACCTCGCTGAATTTTCTATCAGCCTCTCCGCGGCTCATCTCAGGATGCCTGCCCTTCGCCAAGCGTATGAACTCTTCACGCATCGCCCAGCCCGGCAGCCGCCACGAGTAAAAAGAGTCCTTCACGCCGAAGTATTCGTCCATCGCCTTGTCTATTCTTTCCGAAATATCGCCACGCTTCAGGTCCTGAAGTGATTGCTTCTCTTCAATGTAATTATTGCCCGTGTCATCGGGTATCTCCACGGTATACAGCCATTTCGACCCGTCAAGATTGGCAAGCTCGTCTTTCCATTCCTTGATTTCCTTCTCCTTTTCCGCCTTGACCTCACCACGAAGGTAGGAAAGCTGCTCTTCGGCACGGCTGATGTTACTTTCGAGCTCCGAGCGTTTCAATCCCGTCGCCTTGTCAGACTTGACGGCATATTTTTCCCCCACACTTTCGCTCTTTGTTACATACGTCCCCCAGCCATGAGCCTGAACACCCTCGCCCATGTGGCTGTTGTCAAACGCATCAAAGTCTGCCCCGCTGCCATGATACACCCGCTGCTCCCTAACAATATCAGCAGCGTTCACCTCCTGACGCTCAGCAAGCCCTGTCGTGTCATTAAACTCACCACTGTACAATGCCTGCTTGATGCTACGCACAATAGCTGCCAAAGGCTTGCCTTCAGCACGGCGAAGCTTAAGCGCATTGTAGTAGAATTCTGTAACATGAGTATTGCCATCATTGGTAAGTTTAGCGTTACTGTTGGCAGTAATCACAATACTGATACCATCAGTTTCATTATGGTTGTCAAAGGTGGAAACCTTAGCATTGTGATTGGACAGGCGGATAGTCACCACTCTGCCATTCTTTGTTTCAAAGTTTGCATACTCACTATTACTCCCATGTTTCTGTGCCCCAAGTGCCCTCGAGAGGTCTCCTATGAAGGTATTAGGCTTGTTTCCTTTGTTAAATTCATATTCATTTACAAGATTATCCAAATCTTTTAATACCTTTGCACCAAGAGTACTTGAAACGACAGTTTGATGATCCGTTCCGTTAAGGCTCGGGGAGGCGGTTTCAAGTGCTCTTTTTTTGCTCTTGCTCAACAGAGCATCATTCGCCATATCCAGCACACGCTGTCCTTCCTCCACATCTTCAATCACCTCAATGCCCGTCTCTCTGACGGCATCATTCAGTGCGTCTCTCAGCGCAATCTCACGTTTAGTCAGTCTGCCTACACGTGAGGGTGCACGATGAAAACCCCAGATGTCCTCCGCTTCTTTCTCCTTTTCCTCTCTCACTCTCTTCGCCAACTCCGCGTTGGCCCTGTGTGCCTTCACATCGTTGAGCAGCTTGTCTCTCTTCTCTCCCTTGGCAATCTTAGCCAACCGCTCGTTTGTATCTGCCTGGGCAAGTTCTTTCCTTTCGAGTGTCAGCAACTCGTCTGGCTCACGCTTCCTTAGCTCGGCAGCTTTCATCGTTGCATACTTCGCTATGTACTGACGAGTCTCAATCTCATTCATCACGCTGTTTATGTCTGTCAGCGGCTGTGTGGTCCCATTTTTCTCACCTTTCTCTTGCTTGGTATTGTTTTTTTTGCTATCTTTGCCATTGAAAGCAGTGTCTTGCGGAGTAGCTGTGTCATTCCGCTTGCCATCCAAGGTTTCAGCAGTGTCCATACTATTGTTGTTGGCACTGCTTTCTTTTTTCTCAAAAGCTGTCAACAACCACGGAGTATGTTCTTTACCTAACCAATCACGGCTTACGACAGCGAAGTGGGTTCCTGACTCCAACTTAACGCGGTTATCAGAACTCCGTACCACATGCATTCCGTCTAATATTTCTTGAAGATTGCCAAGTACCTCCGGATGCTTGTGGGCTATCTTCTGTAAACCGGCTTTTGCGTTACCCCATACAATTGAAATAGCACCTATTTCTTTATGATGCAACGCTCCTAAAGCCTCTCCGTCTTTTTGTGACATAAGAAACTTTATCGCCTCATTGGGCTTGTCCTTGAACTGGTCATAGATAGGTCCAAAATTTCCACTGCCAATAGGCTTGATGTCTGGGACGCTCGGCTCTGTACGCTGCTGCTTGGCAGCGGTCTCCATGCTCTTGTAATCAGCAAACGGCTTGGTCTTGCGCTTACTGCTCTCAACCCATTTCTTAAAGTCCTCACGGCTCACCTCGGTAACGGTTCCGACTTTCCAACCATCTTCATACTGTCCCTTATAGGCGGCAATAGCGGCTTCCATACTCGGGAAACCATACATCACCTTATGTTCGTCAAAGCTGCCGTCATTCTGGTTTACTTGGTCAACGACATACACGTTGCCCTTAGTCGGATCGTCGCTGAGGTACACGTCGATATGGTCTCCGTCAACGCCCTCAGTGCCCTTGATATAGCCGTAGTCATAGTGCATAGGCACACTCCAAGCCTTACCCGATGCGTCCTTGCCGCTCCGGGTACTACCTTTAGGGTTTTCAATGGTGATGTCATAACCATCAACCTTAATATGCCCCTTCTTGTAGTTCCCGGCCTCTTTCTGACCCTCGGTAGGCTCAGTGTTCACCGACTGACGTTCTGACTCTACCTTCTCCGGACTATCAGTGGTACCTATGCTACCAGTTCCGCTCGGTTCCGTAGGACGCTGCTCTGCAGCGGCGCTATTATCACTATTTCTCTCCCCCTCAGCAACTTTTTCCGATTTCTTGCCAATGCTTCCAGATGTTTTTTCTACCTTTGCATCAGAATAAGCGTTATTCCCTTGCGTAGGAAGGAGGTCCGGCACACCATTACGGTGTTCAGCTAAGTGCCCGTCAGAGCTGTTGGGGATTAACGCTTTTCTTATATAGATAACGTTATTCTCCAATATTCTGCGAGAAACAGCACTCGGGTTCATGTAATGGCTGCTTATAGAAACTTCCATGCCGTCCTTTTTAACTGTCACCGAGGCATAGAACTTTATCTTCTCACCGTTACGATTGAATGTCTTAACGAATATATAGCTGCTCGCTCTCTCTGAATTGCCGTCTTTAGCTTCGCTCGGTTCTTCGATAATGACATCAGGATCGTTTAGGGTAGGGCCAACCATGCCAAATTCTTTCGTCCTTCCTTTAATAAAGAACTTCATAATCTGACCTTCACCCATCTTAACACGGCCCAAAGGGGTGTTAGTGGAATTGTTCTCGTCAAAAACGGCCGACCATGTTTCCGGAGTAAGCTCTAACTCTGTAGAGGTCTCCGCGTTGTCCTCCATGTTTTTAAGGAGGCTTGTAACCTGGTCTTTGTTTAAACGGACTCCTTGTGCTCCTTCCGGTACCAGTATGCCTCTGTCAGCTGAGCTATTGCCAGCCGCTGCAGCCGTTGTTCCTCGGTCATCGCTCTGTTGTGCATGATCTTCCAACGGAGCATGGGACTTATCAGGTTCTTCTCCTCGCAAAGGTGCTTGGCCTTCACTGCCTCGCGTTTGAACTCCTCCGGGCTCAGACTGCTTATCCAGCGTCCGGCCTCGGCCAACTGCTCCTGTACCGTCTGTTTCTTCTGTTCCATCGTTTATAGTTTTTGTGCGTCGCTGCTCGGCAGCGGCTTGTTCCTGTTTCTCTTTCTCGGCAAGGTATTCGTTCCATGCCTCTTCTTGCTCGTGCGCCTCATCTTCGGCCATGGCTATCTCGTCAGCATAAAGACCGTTGAGGAAGTCCTTCACTGTATCAAATAACGGAGCAAGCTCGGCATGTATTGTGTCGAGATAGTCTTTATATGTATCTTCATCTATCTGACGCTTGAGCTCTTCCTCCTCGGCCTGCAGTCTGTACCACTCCTCTTGCTCTTCCTGGGCCTGTTCGTAGCTCTCGAGCTCGTCGATGCGGTTCTGAATGGTCTTGTACTTGATACTGCGTGCACTCTCACCGCTGCCTAACAGTTCCAGTACCATGTTTCGCATGTCCTGAGTGTCGTACTGCTCCATATTCGACGGACGGCCTTCCCACAGCCCATGGGCGACCTCATCAACACTCTCGCCCTGTCCTTTAGGGGCAAGATAGGCATTGATGGCGTTGCTGTCGTAGTTGCGGCCGATGCCGCGTTTCAGGCCAAGTTCTTCTTTCAGGCCGCGTTTGCGGGCAATGCCCGTGCCGCTGCCTTCCCAGTTGAACTGCCCGTAGCCGATGTTCTGCGATACGTATTCTTCTAAGGTTTCGGGCTCCAGATCGTCGAGGCGGCCGACCATATCACTGTCGGCATAGGCTTCCCTGGCCCTCCTGAGAAGGTCCTGAGGATCTCTTGCCCCCTGCAAGATATGCGCACGCTTCTCCCTCGGCGACAATTTATCGACTTCTTCTTTGTTTCGGTCCTTATATGTGAGAGGCAAACGCTGCTGGGCTGCCTTGATCTGCTTTGCCTGTTCGATGGCACGCTTTTCTTGCTGCTGTGCCTCGACCAAACGGCTGCTAAGGTCTGACAGCTCATCATCGTCGAGTTCTCGCAGCCCGTCACCGTATTCCCGCAGCTGATTCTGGATATCGGCAATAGCAGTTCCGGCACCATCACGATAATCTTTCATAATGGTGTCGCGTTGCTGCTGCAGGGCTGCGTCGGCCTCCGCCTGGGTCTTATATTTTCCCAACAGGCTCTTGCTGTCAATACCTTCTACCTTGACTTGCTCTTCCTCACTCTGTCCCGTGCGGCGCAATACATTGCGCCGTTCCTCCTCAGCGGCCTTTCTCGCTTTGTCGATGGCACCCATGCGCTCCATCTTCATCTGCTGCTTCTCTTTCGGAGTCATGTAGGCGTTCCTCACCTCGGCAATCTTCCGCTGTCTGCGCTGATCCTCGGCAAGTTGCTGTGTGTACTGCTCTATACGCTGCTTATAGAGGTCGTAGTTCTCGCTGCCTTCATCAGCGACTGACAGCAGGTCTTGCATGTGATCAATCTCGCGTTTACTCTGTCGCTCGTTGAAGTGCGTGGTCTTCAGCCTCTGATCCATGTCTTTAAGCGTGGCTTTGCTGTCGGTGCCGTTCTTCTTGTCTTGCTCGTGAAGATATTCAGCAGCTACCTCTGGCTTGGTGCCCTTGCCACCGATATCTGGCGACGACGTACCATAGTCGTCGATGCCGTTTTTGAACCTCTCCTCCTGTGCCTGCATCTCACGGAAATTGTCGGCTTCGGCGAGGTTGCGCTCTACACTGGCTTTCCTCGCTGCCGCACGTGTCTGACTCAGCTCATCAGGGCTCATCTGTATCTTACTGCCGTCGTCAAGAGCTAACACCACAGTACCATCGTCGAGGGTTCCATCGCAAACAGCATTCACATCCTCACCGCCGATGTTAATGGTCGTCCTCTGTCCTGACAACATCTTGCGGCCGTTGGCCATATCCATAAAGTGTTTCTCGACGGCCGCGGCATAGTTGTTTGTGTCGTTGTCGAGGATAGCCTGTGAGCTCTGTACTTCACCTACACCGGTGATGCTGCTTACAGGTATCTGCTGCCTCTTGCCCCATTCATCCGTTGCAATAACACCGCCATACTCGTTCGTCAGGTCGCCGCTGATATAGTACAGCTTACTGCCGTCCGCGAGCGTGAGCATGGTGATATTGCCGTTGTGGTCGCTGATGCGGTCGAGCTCTTCCTTGCGCTGCGTCTGGTACTGCTGCGTCTTCGCCACTATTGTATCGTCGATGCCTTCCATGGCACCGGCACTCTCTACGTAGTTCATGGCAGCATCCTTCTGCTCTTGGCTGAGTCTGCTGTCGTATTTATCGAGCAGTGTTTGTATGGCATCATCGTCGCCATCATCGACGGCCTTAACAAGCCCGTCGCGGAAGTCGCTCAATTCGCCATCAGGGAAAGCGTTGTCCAGCCGCTGGTTGGCATAGTCGCTCTCATACTGCAACTGGTCCAGCAAGGTCTCATCGTCCATCACCGCTGATCCGCGTTCTCTGCCCTGTGCCCTTATCTGCTGAACCTTGCTCGGCTGACCTTCACCTTGCTGCAGTTGGTCAGTAGGCGGCTGATCTCCGTCTGTAGGTGGCTCCGTTCCGTTCGGCGCAGTAGACTGCGCCGCCTCGCCTTCTGCCTCCCCGGGCAGTCCCTTCGGCTCTGGCATCTCTACGTCTTTGCCCTCCTCGACGTTTGTTGAGTAATCAAACAGTCTGCGCTGGTACTCCTTAACAGCGGCATCCTCGTTGCGGGTGCGCCATACATCTCCGCCGACATGTACAATCTCCTCGCCGGTCTCGGCGCTGATCTTCTTCGCTTCTTTCTCAGTATGACCTTCTCTCGCGGCTTTCAGCCCATCAGTGCCAAGCCCGTAGTCCTCCTCTACGTCGTTGGCTATGCGTGGAACGGTACCATTCATCTTATACTGTGTTCCCTGTACAGTGTTGAGAAGGCTGACGAGCTTGCGGTCTTCATCGCTTAGCGGCTCACCGCTTGCCATGGCCTGTAGTGCCTTATCGAGCTGTGGTTTGTGCTGATAGAGGTATATAAGCGTTCGTTGGCCGGTATTGAGACTTCCGCCGTTGTTGTACACTTGTGCGGCTGCATCGTAGGCCTCCTTCATCACACTGTCAGCATCCTTTGCATATACATTCTGTTGCAGTGCTTGTGTCAGGTTCTCGTCCTGCTCATGGCCAATCTTCTCTTGTGCCTCTTTGGCGGCTTTCTCGTTGCGGTACTCTCTGTCGCTGACGACACCACCATTCTTGTTGTACGTAACGAGTCTTGTCTTGCCATCGTCGTCCGTACTGACCTCTGATGCTACGATAGGCGACAACTGCCTGCTCGTGTCACCAGTAACGACTATATAGTACTTCCTCTTCAGCTCCTCCGGTAGCCTTGGATCTGCGAGAAGTTTCAGCATGCCCTCGTTGATCTTCGTCTCCTGCTGCACTTTCTCGCTATTTCCCGGCTCTCTCTTCGCAACGGCTCTGTCTTTCGTTCCGTTCGGCGCAGTAGACTGCGCCGCCCTATTCCTCAATCTGTCGCTAACGAGTCCGTCTACGGTGTCTATAAGGTCTCCGTAGCCTGCATCGCGCATCCGTGCCTCATCTTCCTCGCTGATACCTGTCGACCGCTCGTATTCCTTCCACTGCCGATAGTTTCTAACGGGGTGTCTGTTGAGCATCTTCGGAGCATAGTTCAAACCGTCAAGCATTGCAAAGTTTACCACGTTGCGTGCGAACTGCTGTGCAATGCTTCCCTCAGGCTGCTGTCCGCTTATCGCTCCTTCCATCTGTCCCATTGCCGTAGCTGCTGCGGCGTTCGTGTTGAGCTTAGCTGCGTATCCCACGGCCTCGCTCGTAAGGTCTCCAAAGTACTTGCTCGCGGCCTTACTTGCCATATCACCGGCTAACGCACCAGTACCGAACAACGCACCGCTGGCTGCGTCACTCACCGCTGCGCCACCGGCACTTTTGACGACAGCTCCTGCTGAATGTGCCAAGGCATTGGCCTGTGCTATCTCCTGCCTCTCCTGCTCTGGACTGATCTTCTCGCCACCGGCTCTACGCTCCTGTATCTCTGCTTTCTTCGCTCCTCCTGCCGGAGTAAGTATCTGTTGTACACCACCGCTGATGGCTCCGGCCGAACCGAGCGTAGCGGCACCGCTGAGTGAGTGTATAAACGCTTTCTCTGCGGCCGTCTTGGTCCTCGCGTTGGCAATGCGGACAGCAATGTTCTTCGCCTCTGACTCCATGATGCCTTTGGCTGTGAGGTCAGCAGTGATACCGGCAATGGCACGTTTCCTTACCGCTTTGGTAATGGCGTTACCAGCCTTGCCGCCAAGCCAGTATTCCCAGGCATCACCAAGGAACTTCGTCGCCTCATGGCCACCTTCGGCCAGCAAGCCGGTGAAGCCGTTGAGGTTTCTCACATATTTGTCGTTTGCCAACTTATCAAGATATCGATCATATTGCGTCTTTATCAGCGTCTTGAACACTTCACCCAAATCACTGTCGGCAAAGCCCTGCAGCACATAGCCCCATTTGCTCTGCGGCACTCGTCGATCAACGAGATACTTCATCATGTTCCTGTACAGCAGCTTGCCGATAGCCTCACGGTCGATATCATCACCACCGTTTCCACCACCGTTTCCACCACCGCTGTTAGCGTATAGTTTGTTTAGTACGTCGTCTACGGCTTTCTTCGGGTCTGCGGCATAGTTACGTGCACGTAAGGCGTTGCCTCCGGCTCCTACCTGCATGGCATGACCTTCCCTGCCGCCGAGAACCATATTCTCAGAGGTCTCCTGACCATACTGCTTGGTGAAAGCGGCTGCACCTTCCTTGTCGAGTTTATCCAAATCACTATGGAACAGCTTCAACAGTGCGTCATACGCATCCCGCTCGTCGGCGTTCATCCACCGTTCGTCGTAGCTCTTGCCTTCGCTGCCGGTCAAATCGTTCATATCCCAACTGAGTCCGGGGGCTGTCAGCGTAAGACCTTTGAATTTCTCTTTCAGTGCGTTCTGGATTGCCGGCATGTAGTAGTTCTGTATGAAACGGCGATAATACAGATACGGGTTCTTGTCGTTCTCATCACCCTGCATTCTCAGGAAGTTCGACACTTTATTGATGTCGTAGACGTTGTTCTTATTGAAGTATGCCTCTCGGAGGTTCTCTTGTATCTCATCGGGAGTACCGCCATCAACTTTATTAACAAGGTTGTGCGCCATTTCTGCCGCCTTGCGCTTATAGAACTCGCCCTGCACCTGCTGTGCCTGATTGAAGATCTCCCAGTTCTTTTGCTGTGCGAAGTTCGGATCCGAGTTATATTTTTCTGTCTCAGCCGGACTCGCCTTCTGTAGCCAGTCGGCGATAAGCTGCTCCTGGTATCTTGCCACAGGGGCATAGATGGTGCCACCTTGCTGCGGCATCTTATCCATTTCGCCAAGCGCTTGGTTGTAGTAACGGCCGTAGTCAGCAATATTGCGGTTCTGCTCTTTCATCAGTCGCTGATATTTGATCGCAAGCTCATCAATCTTCTCTGGTTCATCAGTTGTTTTGCGCGCCTCCGGCCCTGCAACCTTACCGCCACCAAAAGCAGTCTCCAACAGTCCGGGCCCTTCGTCTCCTTGCTTATCTTGCCCCTTATTTGTCGCTGCCGCAACCATCGCCGTTCCGTTCGTCGCAGTAGACTGCGCCGTCTTTGGAGTCGTCTGCTGCGCTACAGGTGCTGCTTTCGCAGCCGTATTCTGCTTCACGGCTTCATCATACCCCATTGCCTTGTCAAAGTCCGCCTCTGTTCCGAGGTCGTATTCGTCTTTGATAGTGTTATAAATAAAGAAACCTCCATTTGAGACACTATACACCAAGCATAGCAACTAGCTCTTCTATATATTTAAGCATGGTTGCCGTACCCCATTTACCACCATCTTTGGTTCTCACCTTCTTGTATTTTGAAAGGTATCTGAATATAGCCTTGTAAGAATATTTCTTGCTTAGCCCCAGCTTGACAAACTCATTTTTAACCCTTGTCGTTATGACGACGGAGAGAAAATTAATCAGTTCGGTGGCATATACGCTGTAGTCGGAATGCACGTTTACCGTGTCACGGTCAACGATATTCTTGTATAGCCAGAACAGAGTCTCCACAGACCATCGCTGGGAATAGGCTAAATAGACGGTTAATGGGTCAAGGTCAGCTTTTGACTTGAAGACAATCAGACCGAATAAACCTTTCCTCTCGACATAGCTTTCTGCCTTGAAGTTATCTTTCTTGTTGGCATTCTGCACATATCCAATCTCCTGTTCGGAGGCTGCCTTCGGGTCGCGGAAAGAGTAGAGGAACTTGCCGTTTGACATTTTTTGCTTTTTGTATAGAATCGTTCCGTCCTTATAGTCTTTCAATGGCATTGTCGGCTCATCCATCTTGTAATTCTTTATGAACGCCGAATTCTGCTTCAACGGTATCAGGTATGCCAGTCCTTCCATCTTGTCGACTTTCTCAAAAAGCTTGTCGTTGTAGAAACCCTTGTCGAATACCATCAGACCATTCTTAATCTCATACTCCGCTACAAAGTCGTCTATCGCCGTCTGATCCAGCATGTTGCCTGCGTAAGGCTTTGCCGCTATGGGCTCACGCGTCAATGGGTTGAAAGCATACAGCAAGCTGATATCTTTGGAGCCTTTCTTCGCTCCCTTGCGCGAGAACTCCGACAGACTCCCCGTCTTGGCATTGTAGTCCTTGAGCATGCCATCGATAACCATGTCACCGCCGGTAAAGGTGTTCACCCTATTGCGCATGAACTCACAGATAAGGGAGTACGCCTTGCCTATCTTCACAAGAAACCCGGACACTGCCGTCTCAGACAAATGCACTCCCGGATACATCTCTGATGCAAATGAGCAGAGGTACTGTATCTGCAAGTCACGGTTCATGATGCCTCCATATGAAGCACGGAGCAAGGCAATGACATAGAGGCGCTTTGCATCGTCGAGATTCCAAACCTTGGCGAGTTCTTGAAGAAGTCCACTGCCGTACTTGTCACAGAGAGCCACCTCTCCATAATCTTTAATATCCACTTGATTTTTCTTGCGCATATATGAGCCCTCGACAAACTTGCCGTTTACAATTTCTCCTACCGTTCCTTGGTCTACGGGGATAGGTTTCCCGTTAATTCTTTTGCTCGTCCTTTTTATGACGACAAAACGACTGCCTCTCTGTCGGACTATCGTACTTTTGGGGCGGGCGACTGACTTTATCTCTTCTGGAATAGCCATAAATATGTATAGTATCTATATAATTAAAAGAACTATACAAAGGTACAAATAAATGGCCATATCTGCAAGAAATTACCAATAATATTGGCAAAAATAATTATGCAGAGACTAAAACAAGGGGAAGTTTAAACGGGCTTTCTACGAAAGAAAGCCCTTGCTAAGCCAGAAACGGCAAAGCAAGGGCCAAATTGTATAGTGTCTCAAATGGAGGTTTCTTTATATAAAGGTTCTGCCTGTTTGTCTTATCGCTCATCGACGTGCGGAAGTCCTGCTCACTGCCAAGGTCGTATTCGTCTTTCAGAGCGTCGTATAGATTCTTTATGTTGTCTCCCGATTGTGCCATCTTTTATAGTTTCTAATTGTTACTACTAATGTCCGCCAAAGCCTTTAATCTTCTTCTTACCACCAAAACCATTGATTTTCTTCTTGCTGCTGCCAATTCGAGCATGCCCGCCATGCGGAGCTCTCGTTGATTTTTCACCTCCCATATTATCCGTGGTCTCAGAAGTGGCATAATTAACCCAACTTTGACATCGTATTTTGCTTAGTTGTTCTGTATCAGCAATTTAGTGTTTTTAAAAAGTCCTACTGTGTTCTACAGATTTTTATTTTTTTAAATGGCACTTTACTGATTTTCAACAACTCGTAGATTTCAGCTGCACTATCTGTAGGCACACTGCACAGTCTGGTCTCGACAGCCTCTCCAAGCGCATTTACTGCTGTGGTAGTAACTGCTTTTTGAGTCTTCATGATCCGCATGATCTCCGACCAGTACGGTGTCGAACGCTCCCGCCCATGCTCATCCTTGCCTTGCTTTCGCCGGGCAACCTTCATCTGATGGCGCACGGTGTTTACTATCCAGTAAGCCAGCAGCCCTAAGAAAAGGTGTGCGTCTGCCCTATTGTCAGTCTGGTGGTATATGGGCCTGAGGCTGAGGTCGGTTTTGAGCTGCCGGTTGGAGCATTCTATTTCACGTATAAGATTATAGTAGTTCCAGGTCGTTTCCTCATCTAATTTCTTCACATTGGTTCTGAGGAAGTATGTTCCGTATTCCACCTTGTCCGGGATGTTGACCTCCCATGTCATAGAAGCGACTTTGTCGTGTCCGTCATCCTCAACTTTTATATTGTAATATCGGCTTATAGAGGGATATTTTCCTTGCAGGGCACCGATCCTGTTTTGTACCTTGCCGTAGTTTTTTATCCCGTGTTTTGATTGGGTACTCTTTCTGATTTTTTTCAACCCTTCCTCAAAACGCTCACGGAATTTGCGGTTCATGGATTCTTCCTTCAACGCTTTTGCAGGAGAGTCTATTTTGAGGTAACAGTCGTCATTCTTGGCCGTTGTTACGCGTTGAAGCGTTATCTCGCGCTTCAAGCAATCGCAAACTGTGACTTTGGGAGCATTCTCGGGGGTGGTGTATTCGGTAAGAGCTTTGCGGGATACACAAAGATAGTTGTATCCTTTGTCCCTTATAGTCTTGAGGTTATCTTCAGTTGAGATACCTGCGTCAATGACTACAAGCACTCCCTCGTTATCGGGACATTTGGCCGGATTCTCAGCAATAAGCTCGTCCACCATGTTGGGAAGTGACTTTGGATCGGCGGTATTGCCTTCCAGTACCGCACTGTAACGTATGAAGCCGTCAGTATTGATGCATAGCGCGAGGACAAGCAGCTTGCAGTCGCTGCGTTTCTCCTTTGAACGGCCAAAGGCAGCCTTCTTGCTGCCGGTCTTGCGTCCCTCAAAATAAAAGTTGGTGAGATCGAAGAGCATAATGCGGTTGGTCGGTTTGAAGAGGTCATCGGTCTTGTGGCAAAGATACTTCTCAAGCTTATCCTTTATGGAATAAAGGTCATCGGCAACTCGATATATCCTCCTTGGAGTTATTTTGGCCATAGGAAGGTCAAGGAGTTCGCACACTGCAGAGTTCTCTTTTATAATGGATATTGACTTTAATTCGGACGGAGTATAGGCCGCCCTCGTAATAAGATGGGCCAAAGTGACCTTCACCTTGTCCTCAGACCATCCCAAAGAACGGAGAAATGTATCCAGACCAAGTTTACGAATCGTTTGCAGGCATAGCCATTCGCAGCCGACTTCCCTTGCGTCTGTATGCCTCATAGTGTCAACATCTATCCGTTTCCTGGCCTTGGACTTGCTTCTCTCGTAGGCGTTGCCCACAATATCAAGTTTTTCCTCCTCGACAAGTCTGGCCCAGTACGCATGCACTCTGTCACGAACCACTTCCGAGTAACCTTGCAGTTTCTCATCCCAAAGTTGGACATCCTTCTGGTGATTGTACAGATACGTCAGTCCACGCGCAACATCTCTTATCTGCTCTGGGGATAGGTCATGTATAAACCCGACATTGAGCAATATCAAAGTACATACCCTACCGCTGGCATCGCGATAGGACTCCTTCAGACGGTAATACTTCTCGTCTTTACACGTCTGTGGGTTGTAACGTATTTGGGACGTAAAATTCATGCCGCAAAGATAAGCAATCCCTACGACATTGCTGTGTTCTACATTGCGATTTTGAGCAGTTTGACCACGCAAACCCCTATAAACACTGGAAAAAATTCTGAAAAAAAACATTAGAGCGTCAAACTTGGGTTAAATTCGTATGTGCCATGCTGCTGAGCGTAATTATCAGCTGCTGCTTTCGTTGAGAAATAGTGCAATCTGCCATTTTCGTCCATGGCAGGGAACTGATATGTCTCGGACCGTTCCTTATTAGCTGTAGCACGGCTCTTCTCTGCGCTTGCGTTACTTGCATTTGCACTCGCATTACGTGCTCTCGTCCCACTTTGTATATATGCCTTCCTAAACGGTCGCAACGTCCTCTCCGTCTGCGTCTTCTCACTGATGAGCTTAGTATTGGCATCATTCTGTTTCTTCGCCGACTCCGACTGCTCTTTCTGCGCTCCTTTCAGCGCTACATTAGCATCCGACTGCGCCTTTGCATTCGCGGTGTCACCTTCGATCTTCGCCTTTCTCGCTTCCTCTGTAGCCTGCTTAGTCCCTATGAGCAAGCGGTTGGCGACGTTGAGCTCTTCCTTACGCTTATCGGCACGCTCCTTCCATATCTCGGCAAGTATATTCTTCGGGTCGCCGTTCTGTTTCAGCACTGCGTCTTTGACTGCCTGCTGCCTCTTGGTCAGATCTTCGCCCGACTCGTATTTAGCAGTAGGTCCTCCGGCTACGGCACCGACAAAGTTACCAAGGTGCATGAGCAGGTTTCCTATCTGCTCCCATCGTTGCTGACGCTGCAGTTTCTTGCTCTCTTTCGTGTTCTGGCCGTAGCTCTTGGTGATGTCGCGGTCCTTCATGGCCTCATACATCGTGAGCACGTCGAGTGGTTCTTTGCCATTCTCACGCGCCCACTTATTGTAGTCGTCCATATATGCAGCGATACTCTTGTCTCCATTCTTGACGGCGTCAAGAAACCGTGTTTTCGCCCAGTCAGCTAAGTGCTGACCGACAACACGGCTATTCATCGTGAACTGCCTGCTCTTGTCAGCAATAGCCGATGCAGCTGCATCATCAGATGATTGTGACTGTGGTAGTGGCATATCTCCCGGACCTGCCATCGGTGCTTGCTGTCCTGGTGTCATCTTCAGCGTTGGTGCTACCAGTTCCCCATCTTTGCCAGGCGCAAAATATTGTATCTGAAAATTCGGTAGTCCACTAACAGTCTGCTGCGGTGAACTCACACCAATATTACCCACGCCTCCCGCTGCCTGCTGAGCGTCCGCGTTCTGTGTCGCTGCCCCTGCCGTCTGTGTAGCCGCCGTGTTACCTGTAGTCTGTGTGGCTGAATCCGGACCACTGCCCGTGGTCTGTGTGGCAGTGGCTGCTGCCCCAACTGGAGCATCACTACCATGCGTCCCCGTAACATCTGCTCCGTCCTGTGCCACCGTCCCGCTGTTATCAGCGGTTCCGTTCGCCAGTCCACCATTGCCAGCCGTGCCTTTTGCCGTTCCGCTCGGTTGAGTAGGCTGCTGCATTGCAGCAGCTTCGCTACCACCAGAAGCCGTAGTTCCTTCACTGCCAGCAGCCTTTCCTTGTCCGGCTCCGTCGTCCGTCACGATCTTTTTCTTGTTTTCGTCTACGCTCATATCTTTGCTTTTTATCGTTCTCTTTCCCCCCTATCCTTGCCGTTCAGTTCGACGGATTACAATCCGTCGCCCTATCTCCTCCTATGGCTTCCTATAGCCCATATAGCCCCTATGGATACCTATAGCTCCCTATAGTTTCTATAGCCCCTATACTTACCACGGCATCTTGTTCGCTGCGCTTGCCAGTTCTCCTGCCGCGTCCTGTATGCTCTTAGCCTTGCCAGCCGCCTGTGCCAGCTTACTGTCCGCCAAATACTTGCTGAACGTGTCTAATTGTGAGTCAGCAGAGCTCCATGCCGTGTCTTTCCGCGACTGCCCGTTTACGGCTGCCTGCTGCATCATATTACCTACGGTAGCCGCCGACTGCGCCTTGGCGAGTGCTGCGCTCTCATCGGTGCCACCGGCAACGATGCTTGTAGCCTGCGCACGCTTGTTAGCCTCGTCCATCACCTGCTGAGCGTTGGCAACGGCTGCCTGGTTCTCGGCACTCTGCGACGGGTCCTGGTAATATACAACGTCTCTGTGCGCCCTGACGTCATTCATTCTGCTGTTGAATATCTCTTGCTGCTGACGATAGCCCTTATTGAGGGCCTTGGCACCCAGCAGCCCGCCACCTATACTGATTGCGCTGCCTGCCAAAGATCCTATCATTCCCATAGTTCTACTTTTTATGATTTACCCACAAAAATAATCTATTACCTTTAACCTCTAATCATAAAAAGCAAAACCAACATGACAAAATCAATCAACGATAAAGTGACCGAAAAACCCACAACAGCATCTAAGAAGGCCTCATCAAAGTCTTCTCAGCCCAAGTCTGCCGCAAAATCATCCTCTAAAACGAAGTCTGCCATAACAAAATCCTCCTCAAAGGCAGACTCACGCACCGAAAAAACCGCATCGCCAACCCGCAATGCCAAAGGCCAGTTCGTCAAAGGCTCACCCAAGCCCGCAACATCAGGCCGCAAACCAGGCACAAAGAATAAGTACGGAAACGTCCGCGACCGTCTTAACCCAACTTTGACATCGTATTTTGCTTAGTTGTTCTGTATCAGCAATTTAGTGTTTTTAAAAAGTCCTACTGTGTTCTACAGATTTTTATTTTTTTAAATGGCACTTTACTGATTTTCAACAACTCGTAGATTTCAGCTGCACTATCTGTAGGCACACTGCACAGTCTGGTCTCGACAGCCTCTCCAAGCGCATTTACTGCTGTGGTAGTAACTGCTTTTTGAGTCTTCATGATCCGCATGATCTCCGACCAGTACGGTGTCGAACGCTCCCGCCCATGCTCATCCTTGCCTTGCTTTCGCCGGGCAACCTTCATCTGATGGCGCACGGTGTTTACTATCCAGTAAGCCAGCAGCCCTAAGAAAAGGTGTGCGTCTGCCCTATTGTCAGTCTGGTGGTATATGGGCCTGAGGCTGAGGTCGGTTTTGAGCTGCCGGTTGGAGCATTCTATTTCACGTATAAGATTATAGTAGTTCCAGGTCGTTTCCTCATCTAATTTCTTCACATTGGTTCTGAGGAAGTATGTTCCGTATTCCACCTTGTCCGGGATGTTGACCTCCCATGTCATAGAAGCGACTTTGTCGTGTCCGTCATCCTCAACTTTTATATTGTAATATCGGCTTATAGAGGGATATTTTCCTTGCAGGGCACCGATCCTGTTTTGTACCTTGCCGTAGTTTTTTATCCCGTGTTTTGATTGGGTACTCTTTCTGATTTTTTTCAACCCTTCCTCAAAACGCTCACGGAATTTGCGGTTCATGGATTCTTCCTTCAACGCTTTTGCAGGAGAGTCTATTTTGAGGTAACAGTCGTCATTCTTGGCCGTTGTTACGCGTTGAAGCGTTATCTCGCGCTTCAAGCAATCGCAAACTGTGACTTTGGGAGCATTCTCGGGGGTGGTGTATTCGGTAAGAGCTTTGCGGGATACACAAAGATAGTTGTATCCTTTGTCCCTTATAGTCTTGAGGTTATCTTCAGTTGAGATACCTGCGTCAATGACTACAAGCACTCCCTCGTTATCGGGACATTTGGCCGGATTCTCAGCAATAAGCTCGTCCACCATGTTGGGAAGTGACTTTGGATCGGCGGTATTGCCTTCCAGTACCGCACTGTAACGTATGAAGCCGTCAGTATTGATGCATAGCGCGAGGACAAGCAGCTTGCAGTCGCTGCGTTTCTCCTTTGAACGGCCAAAGGCAGCCTTCTTGCTGCCGGTCTTGCGTCCCTCAAAATAAAAGTTGGTGAGATCGAAGAGCATAATGCGGTTGGTCGGTTTGAAGAGGTCGTCGGTCTTGTGGCAAAGATACTTCTCAAGCTTATCCTTTATGGAATAAAGGTCATCGGCAACTCGATATATCCTCCTTGGAGTTATTTTGGCCATAGGAAGGTCAAGGAGTTCGCACACTGCAGAGTTCTCTTTTATAATGGATATTGACTTTAATTCGGACGGAGTATAGGCCGCCCTCGTAATAAGATGGGCCAAAGTGACCTTCACCTTGTCCTCAGACCATCCCAAAGAACGGAGAAATGTATCCAGACCAAGTTTACGAATCGTTTGCAGGCATAGCCATTCGCAGCCGACTTCCCTTGCGTCTGTATGCCTCATAGTGTCAACATCTATCCGTTTCCTGGCCTTGGACTTGCTTCTCTCGTAGGCGTTGCCCACAATATCAAGTTTTTCCTCCTCGACAAGTCTGGCCCAGTACGCATGCACTCTGTCACGAACCACTTCCGAGTAACCTTGCAGTTTCTCATCCCAAAGTTGGACATCCTTCTGGTGATTGTACAGATACGTCAGTCCACGCGCAACATCTCTTATCTGCTCTGGGGATAGGTCATGTATAAACCCGACATTGAGCAATATCAAAGTACATACCCTACCGCTGGCATCGCGATAGGACTCCTTCAGACGGTAATACTTCTCGTCTTTACACGTCTGTGGGTTGTAACGTATTTGGGACGTAAAACTCATGCCGCAAAGATAAGCAATCCCTACGACATTGCTGTGTTCTACATTGCGATTTTGAGCAGTTTGACCACGCAAACCCCTATAAACACTGGAAAAAATTCTGAAAAAAAACATTAGAGCGTCAAACTTGGGTTAAGTCCATCATTCTCCCATATCTCAACAACGATCCAGACGCTCCTGACAACACCTTACGCAAAGATCTTATGAAACTCGAACCCGGCTCACGCGTTGAGGCTGTCGCAAAGTATCTTCCGTTCCTCGTACCCAAATATTCCTCCACGACCATCACGGCCGATGCCAACCGTCCCATCGCTGAGGAAGACCGCCTCAACGAACTCGACAAGGAATACACAAAGAAGGAAACCGAAATTACCATAAAGTCCCTCACCATCGTCGATAACGACAACGACGGCAAACAACTCAATCTCGCAAAAGACCAGCTCAAAGACCTTGGCCTTTAGTCCTTCCTGGGAAAACCAAATTCCCGTCCGCATTCTACCGACGGACAATTCCATATCCATCTGCATATAATTCCCTATATCCTCCTATATCCCGCCTATGATTCCCTATATCCTCCTATACTTCATCCCTATGGTTATCTATCGTCGGCTTCTGTACAACCTCATCCCCCTCTATCTGAGGCCTATACTTCATTCTTATGGTTATCTATCGCTCTGTTCGGCAAGTTACAACTTGCCGCCTCCTCCGCTAAAATCCCCCTATCTTAGCGGACTTCCCTTAAAAGTGCAACGTTTCTGCTACGTTTCTCCAAAAATCAAAATATCTTTACACCCTCACACATATATCCGTCAATCGCTAACAATCTAATAATAAATGTATTATATCAAATATTTCATCGAGCTACAATCAAACAAAGCATTTCGCAGCCTGAAACGGTCCATTTCGCAACGCCAAAAAGGCCGTTTTGCTAAGCCGGTGAATATCAGCTAATTAGAAAGACGATATTTACGGAAAGTCAATTCGAAATATTTTTACACTCAGACGGCTAACTTCCATCGTATTGTACGCATCGATTTCCAATAGGAAGAGCTATCCTTTGGCCACGGAATTGAATGGCATGAGGGGGCTATCCGCCTCCGATGTGGGACGTATTTCCAAGGCTGCAACGGCTCGCCAGCGGCTCGTTAAGGAACATTAACAGCTACATTTCTTGCATTTGTGTGGTGTAAGTGTTATCTTTGCACTACATTTAAATATATAAGAAGAAATGGACGGACTGAAAAGACATCTTCTCGGACTGACTCTCGACGAGCTTCGTGCCGTGGCTAAGGAGGCTGGCATGCCGGCATTCACCGGTGCGCAGATGGCCAAATGGCTTTACGATCAGCACGTTGGCAGTATCGACGAGATGACAAACATATCGAAAAAGAACCGCGAAACCCTGAAAGCCACCTACGATATTGGCGCCAAGAGCCCCATCGACGCGCAGCACTCCAAGGATGGTACGATAAAATACCTCTTCCCAACCGACGACGGCAAATTCGTCGAGACGGTGTTCATACCCGAGGACGACCGCGCAACGCTGTGCGTATCGTCGCAGGTGGGCTGTAAGATGAACTGTCTCTTCTGTCAGACGGGAAAGCAGGGATTTCAGGGCAGTCTCAGTGCCACCGACATCCTCAACCAACTGTATTCGCTGCCGGAACGCGACAAGATAACGAATATTGTATTCATGGGCCAGGGCGAGCCGATGGACAACCTCGACAACGTACTGCGCGCAACGGGCATCCTTACAGCCTCTTACGGCTACGCGTGGAGCCCTAAGCGTATAACCGTCAGCAGCGTTGGCGTGAAAGGAAAGCTGCAGCGCTTCCTCGACGAGAGTGAGTGCCACGTGGCCATCAGTCTGCACTCGCCGTTCCCTGAGCAGCGATCCGAGCTCATGCCCGCCGAGAGGGGTATGTCGATAACCGATGTCGTCGACTTGCTGCGCAACTACGACTTCACGCACCAGCGACGGCTGTCGTTCGAGTACATCGTCTTCGACGGGCTCAACGACTCCACGGCACACGCCAAGGAACTTGTGCATCTGCTCAAGGGCCTCAACTGCCGCATAAACCTCATCCGATTCCATCAGATTCCAAATGTGCCGCTGCACAGCTCCGACGAGAAGAAGATGGAGAATTTCCGCGACTATCTCACCCATCATGGCATTTTCACCACCATCCGGGCCAGCCGTGGACAGGACATCTTCGCTGCCTGCGGACTGCTCAGTACAGCCAAGCAGCTCGGACGGACGACGAAGTGACGAACAGGGTACACTCATGATCGGCAAAGCTCCACAACGCATTATCTATCAATGACTTCAAGGCTCATATCCACCATCGTCGGCACCTGTGGCAATGTCCTTGTCACGGTAGTGATGCTGTGTGCCATACTCTCAGCGTGCACCACTGCCGGCAACAAACCGGCAAGCAGCAACCGGCCATATCAGGTGCTGCTCAGCGGCGATATGGGCAATATCATGTTCGACGAGCTCAGCGACACCATCAGCGGACTGCCCCAGCCTGAGCCGGCTCTCGACGTTATCACTGCACGCGACAGTGCTGACAACGAGTGGCAGAAGCTCACAAGGGCCATAGTGCGAGTGGAGACGACAGCTGAAAAAGGCGAAAAACGGAGCGGCAACCCGCAGATAACGGTCAGCCGCGACGTGTATGCCAAGCCGCAATTAATAATCACCGTCAGGACTGCATCGGAGGCCCAACTGCGAAATTTCATGAGTTCGCACCGCGGAATAATCCGAAAGACGATTGAAGCCTTCGAGATGGCGACGGCCATAAAGGTGCTGAGAACGGAGCATAACGAAAAGGCTGAGAATATGATACGGTCGGAATTCGGAATCAGAATGCTCATTCCCGCCGATATGTTGGCATCGAAACGCGGAAAGGATTTCCTATGGTTATCTAACAATACCAACGAGGGCCTACAGAATATCTGCGTCTACCGAATAAGAGAAAACGACAGAAACAGCATGCCGACAGCATCGCAACAGGCTGAGAACCAGTTCATTCGCGTGCGCGACAGCGTCATGAGGAGGAATATT
Source organism: Prevotella lacticifex (assembly GCF_019973375.1). Taxonomy (GTDB): domain Bacteria; phylum Bacteroidota; class Bacteroidia; order Bacteroidales; family Bacteroidaceae; genus Prevotella; species Prevotella lacticifex. Next base: position 2,154,693 of record NZ_BPTV01000001.1, read on the forward strand.
CCCGGTGAGCGCGACGGCATGTTCATGGAGACAGCAACCATCAGAAGCGTGGAGCCGGCAGGTCTCGGCAACGGCAAGGACGGAGGGCGGAGGCCGATGATGTACCGCGGACTGTGGGACATGAGGAATGACATCATGGGAGGGCCGTTCGTGACAATGGCCATCCGGCGCAGCCCCTACATTATATATATAGAGGGATTCGTCTACGCACCGGAGGCGAAAAAGCGGAACAAGATAAGGCGTCTCGAGGCTTCCATTCTCTCGGCATTGGCTGAAGGCGACGGGAAGAAATAGAAACAAGAGAATAAAAATAAAAACACAAAATAATTATGAACAACAAAAGAATACACATAGCAATCACCCAGGGCGACACCAACGGCATAGGCTACGAGCTGATTTTCAAGGCTTTCGCCAATGCAGAGATCTTCGATCTGTGTACACCTATTATATATGGCTCGCCAAAGATTGCCACATACCATGACGATGTCCTCGACCTCGGTGCCAAGTTCACCATCATCAAGGACGCTTCGGAGGCCCGCGACGGTCATCTGAACCTCCTTACGGTGTTTGACGACGACGTGAAGGTGGAGCTCGGAACACCAACGGAGGAGTCGGGCAACGCCGGTCTGCGTGCCGTCGACCGTGCCATCGCCGACTACCGGCAGGGCCTTTTCGACGTGCTCGTCACGGCTCCTATCGACAATAATGATTCTTTCCACTTCAGCGGACAAAGCCGCTACATCGAGGACCACATGGAATGTGACGGTCAGGGACTGTCGGTGCTCACCGCCGACGACCTGCGAGTGGCCCTCGTCACCCGCAATCTGCCTCTCCATCAGGTGACGGAGAGCATAACGAAAGAGAGCATCGTTGCCACGGCAAAAAAACTGAACGAGAGTCTGCGCCGTGATTTCCGAATCTCCACACCACGTATCGCCGTGCTCTCCATTAACCCCAAGGCCGGCGACAACGGACTTCTCGGCACCGAGGAGCAGGACATTATACGGCCCGCTATCGACGAATTAGTGAAGAACGACATAGAGGCTTTCGGTCCATACGCCACCGATCAGCTCTTCGGCTCAGGCGACTACGACTACTTCGACGGTATCCTGGCGATGTACTACGACCAGGGCCTTGCACCTTTCAGGGCCATCGCACCCTACGCCGGGGTGAACTACACAGCCGGACTGCCTATCGTCCGCACGGCTCCGGAGGTGGGAGCGTCGTTCGAGATTGCAGGACGCAACGAGGCTGATCCTACGCCGATGCTCCACGCTATATATCTCGCCACCGACATTTTCCGTCACCGCAAGGAGTACGACGAGGCCGGCGTAAACCCGCTGCCAAAGCTCTACCACGAGAAAAAAGACGACTCCGACAAGGTGAGATACGCCATACCAAAGAAACGTGACGGCCGCAATCAGCAGCGCCACGACAACAACGCGCAGGAGAAGAAGTCGGAACAGCCAAAAGACTGATTTGCTATGGCGAGACCGACGGTTTCAGTATTAGCCTGTTGCCCACCACGACAGAGATGCCGGAGAAGGGCGCAATAGCAAAAAACTTGACCGTACGGATCGCCAAAGCAACTATTAAGCGTAAAAACGAAACTGATAAAAGGCGCATATTTTGAAAAAGAAATACCAAAACGCATTCTTCATCTTCGGCATTGTAGTGCTCGCCGTGATGATTACGCAGCTGCCATTCAAGCAGGTGTGGGATGGCTTGCTACATGCTGGCTACTGGTTCTTTGCAGTGGTTGGACTGTGGTTTTTCCTCTATCTGTTCAATACTGCCGCATGGTATATCATCATCAAAGCGCAGAAACAGCATTCACAGCCTGCAACGGCCACGGCTCAGGACAACAGCAACGGCCAAGCAACAAACTCACCAGGGAAAGAGACAACGACCGAAGCCACGGCAGCTGCTACCGCAAAGCATGGCGATACAGTGGCTGATGGCAGGAGAAAAAACGTTACATTCTTCTGGCTGTACAAAGTTACAATCTCCGGCTTTGCGCTGAACTACGCCACTCCCGGCGGACTCATGGGCGGTGAGCCCTACAGAATCATGGCTCTGTCGCCGAGGATAGGTACCGAGAGGGCCTCGTCGTCAGTCATTCTGTACGTTATGACCCACATTTTCAGCCACTTCTGGTTCTGGCTCATCTGCTCGGTATTGTTCATTTTATTGCGCCACGTGACGTTTCTGACGGGCGTTATGCTCGCCGTCGTCATCGGAATTTGTCTGTTGGCGATATGGTTTTTCATGAAAGGATACAAACGCGGATTAGCTGTCAGCGGCATGAAACTCATCAGTCATATCCCCGGACTGCGCAAGCGGGCATCACGATTCATAAGCAATCACAGCGAGCAGTTGGCAACAATCGACCGTCAGATAGCCTCGTTGCACAACCAGAATCCACGAACTTTCGTCACAATCGTGGCACTGGAGCTCACGTGCCGGTTCCTGTCGGCTTTGGAGGTGTTCTTCTGCCTGCTCGTTCTCTACCCTTCGGTCAACTATCTCGACTGTATTTTCATTGTTGCCTTCACCACCCTTTTTGCCAACTTGCTCTTTTTCATGCCGTTACAGCTCGGAGGACGTGAGGGAGGATTCCTTATGTCGACAACAGGAGTGGGGCTGACAGCGGGGGCCGGAATATTCGTTGCCCTGATTGTAAGAATAAGAGAACTAATCTGGACAGCCATTGGCCTGCTACTGATAAAATACACCGGCGACAAGTGATAATGCAGAAAGCAGATAGTTAAAGTCTGCCAAATTTGCAGAAATATGAAATAAAATGTGTAATTTTGTCAGCCAATCAAAAACGGAATCAATTTCGCATGAATACAACTGAACTCCAAAGAATAAAGCAACGCTACAATATCGTAGGCAACGACGAGGCCCTCAACCACGCCCTCGACATTGCCTTGCAGGTAGCCCCCACCGACCTCAGCGTGCTCATTGTGGGCGAGAGCGGTGTCGGTAAGGAGATTTTTCCACGCGTCATACACGATAATTCGCCACGGCGACGCGAGAAATATTTCGCTATCAACTGCGGATCGATTCCTGAAGGTACCATCGACAGCGAACTCTTCGGACACGAGAAAGGTGCTTACACAGGGGCCATCGGCGAGAGCGAGGGCTATTTTGGCGTGGCAAACAAAGGAACAATCTTCCTCGATGAGGTCGGCGAACTGCCTTTAGCGACGCAGGCCCGGCTGCTGAGGGTGCTCGAAACGGGCGAATATATACGTGTCGGCGGACAAGAGATTCGCAAGACCGACGTGCGAATCGTGGCGGCCACAAACGTGAATATGAGGAAAGCCGTCAGCGAGGGGAAATTCCGCGAGGACCTCTATTATCGGTTGAACACCATTCCAATACACATACCGCCCCTCCGCGAGCGCGGCAACGACATCATACTGCTGTTCAGGCTCTTCGCCATGCAGATGGCAGAAAAGTACAGGCTGCCGAAAATTACGCTCACCGACGACGCCAAGCAGCTTATGCTCCACTACAAATGGCCGGGCAACGTGCGCGAGCTGAAGAATATAACCGAGCAGATGTCGGTTCTCAGCGAGAAACGCGAGATCGACGCTGAGGCCTTGGGAAAATTCATACCAAAGGATGAGGAGAGTACCGAACTGGCTACTATCCAGAGCCCTAACGGACGTCACAGCTATGAGAGTGAGCGCGAACTGCTGTACAAAATCCTCTATGAACTGCGCGGAAACGTTGCCGACCTGCGCCGCGACCTGAACACCGTGAGGAAACAACTCAACGAAGCACGCCAGTTGGAGGGCGTAGCCGGATTCGAGCGCATACCACAGGAGGGAGGAAACTTCCCTGCCGCTATCAACAATGGCTTTGGCGATGCAGGGCGACAGGGCAACAGCGCCGATGCCTGGAGCGACAGATCAAGACAGCAGACAGGTGGAAATCAAGTGGAAGACGCTGTGGCTGAGGAGATTGCCGAGCCGGAAAGCCTGAACCTCAACGACCTCGGAAGGCAGATGGTGGAGAAAGCTCTCGAGCGCAACAACGGCAACCGGAAGAAAGCTGCCCAAGAACTCGGAATCAGCGACCGTACACTCTACAGACGAATAAAGCAATACGGACTCGAAAAGAACTGACAGCAAGGGGAAGAGCAACAAACAGAATAATGTGCTGTTAGCTCAATACTTACGGTTCAACTGCCGGGAGAAGAGAGGTAAAAATCAACATAACGTCGAAAATGTCAACAAGAATAATATCACGAATAGTATCGGTATTGTGTCTGGCTTTACTCACCGCATGTTCAGTGAGTTACAAGCTCAACGGCGCAAGTATCGACTACACCAAGATAAAGACAATCCAAATTGCCGACTTCCCCAACAGAGCCGCATACGTATGGGGTCCGATGGCCCCTACATTCAACAACCAGCTCAAGGACCAGTTTGCCAGTCACACGAAGCTGCAACAGGTGAAACGTAACGGCGACTTGAAAATTGAAGGTGAGATAACGGCCTACACGCAACGCAACAAGAGTGTCAGCGCTGAGGGCTATGCGGCACAGACTGAGCTCGCTATGACCGTCAACGTGCGATTCACAAACAATAAGGATCATCATCAGGACTTCGAAAGGCAGTTCACGGCTACACAGTCGTATGAGACAACGCAAAGTCTGGCAGCAGTACAGCAACAGCTTGTACAGCAGATGATTGACGATCTCGTGGACCAGATTTTCAACGCTACGGTGGCAAACTGGTAAAACCAGAACACTGAAAGAACGGATACGGCAACAGATTCCATAATAACGACAATGAATCTTCAGCAATATATACTACATCCAGAGCTACTCGACCGGGGAACCCTCTACGAACTGAGGGCTCTTACCGCCCGATACCCTTACTATCAGCCGGCACGACTGCTCTTGCTGAAGAATTTATACCTGCTCCACGACTCCACATTCGACGAGGAGCTCAGAAGGGCTGCCATTTATGTTGCCGACAGACGGAAACTGTTCGAGCTCGTCGAGGCTGCGCACTATCAGCTCAGACAGGACCAGGAAAAGACATCGGAGAAGAACGTTCTCAGCGAAGGTACCACCATCGGCAAGCAAGAGGAAGAAACGGCAAAGACCGACAAGCAGCCGGCAGCAGACCGTACAACGAAACTCATCGACGACTTTCTCGAGCAGATTCCGCACGATGAAGAGAAAAAGGACACCGAAAAGGACACAACCGAAAGCGGTGGAAAAACGCCAAAACCCAAGAAAAGGCGCAAGCCGACCATTGCCGATGCCACCGGCGACTATATGGCCTACCTCATGGAGGTGGAAAGTGAGGACGAGCAGGAGGAAGAGACAAAAGACTCGCCACAGCTGAAGGGACAGAACCTCATCGATGACTTCCTGAACAACGACGACGGAAAGATAGAGCTCAAAGAGGACCCTGAATACGAGCCCGAGATTGAAGATAATAACAGCGACGATGATGATGATTCGGGCTTCTTTACCGAGACTCTGGCACGAATTTACATAAAACAGGGCCGATATTCAAAGGCTTTGGAAATAATTCGGCGATTAAATTTGATTTATCCAAAAAAAAGTCGTTACTTTGCAGACCAAATCCGTTTCTTGGAGAAATTGATTATAAACGAAAACAATACAAAAGAACAATAAACAAGAAAAAACATATAAAAACATACAAACTTTAAAATGGGAGCATACGTACTATTTGTAATTCTTATTGTCCTCGCCTCCATACTCATGATAGGCATCGTCCTCATCCAGGAGTCGAAAGGTGGCGGACTGGCATCCAATTTCTCATCGTCCAACCAGATTATGGGCGTCCGCAAGACCACTGACTTCATCGAGAAGGCTACATGGGGTCTGGCCATCGTAATGGTTATCTGCAGCATCATCTGCGCTCACGTGGCACCAACATCAACTGCCGACGAAAGCGTCATCGAGAAGACAGCTGGCGACAGCAAGACGAATCCGTCTACTCTTCCTAACTTCGGCGCAAGCCAGCAGCAGAAGCAGAACGCTGCACAGGGTGCCCAGAAAGGCGCAACACCAGCTGCCAACGGGGCTCAGAAGCCTGCAGCACCGGCACCAGCAAAATAATTTTAAAAAAAGTACGGAATTTATTTGGAGATAAAAAATAAATTCCGTACCTTTGCACTCGCTTTCCAAAAGAAGCCAATATGGTGGGCGTAGTTCAGTTGGTTAGAGCGTCAGATTGTGGTTCTGAATGTCGTGGGTTCGAGTCCCACCCCCCACCCTACCAAGTTACCCGTAGTTCAATAGAGCTACGGGATTTTATTTTTAGCAGGATTACATGTCTTTTTGTAAGCTATTAGCTTATTTTAAGTAGACTTATCATAGCTTTTCGAATTATTTGCATATCAAGTTGGGCGTTTCAAATAATTATTGTACATTTGCAATCGCATTCGTAAAAAGAAGAATATGAACTGTAAAAAAGTGACGGGAAGCCCGCTATAAGCAGGTTTTTAAGCAGAAATCCAACCACTTGCGGTGCAGGGATATAATAAATAAGCGGATGTCACGTTAATATTCATAGTAACTTATACATTTCATAATATAAAGGAAAATATTTATGTGCGGAATTGTTGGCTACATCGGAAGTCGTAATGCTTACGACATTCTCATCAAAGGTCTCCACCGACTGGAGTACCGCGGCTATGACTCAGCAGGAGTAGCACTCATTAATCCAGAAGAAAAGTTAAACGTATATAAGGCTAAAGGCAAGGTTTCCGACCTTGAGAATGCCGCAAAGAATCAGGATCTCACAGGAACTATCGGCATAGCCCACACCCGCTGGGCCACTCACGGAGAGCCATCGGTGAGAAATGCTCACCCGCACGTGTCGGAGTCGGGCAATCTTGCCATCGTCCACAACGGTATCATTGAGAACTACTCTGAGCTCCGCGAACAGCTGAAGGCAAAGGGATTCCACTTCAAAAGCGACACCGACACCGAAGTCCTCGTACAGCTCATCGAGTATGCTATGGACAAGCATCATACCAACCTTACACAATCTGTATGTCATGCACTGAGAAAATGCGTCGGAGCCTATGCCATAGCAGTAATCGACCGCCGGAACCCAAAGCAGATTGTGGCTGCGAGAAAGGGCTCACCGCTCGTCATCGGCGTAGGAAAGGACAACTCTGAATTCCTTGTTGCAAGCGACGCATCACCAATCGTGGAATACACAAAGAATGTAGTGTATATCGACGATGAGCAGGTAGTGACGGCAGAAATAGGAAAGCAGCTACAGATATGGAACCTTGACAAGACACGCGCCAACGTGAAGATTGACGAGGTGGATATGGACATCGACATGCTGTCGAAGGGCGGATTCCCGCATTTCATGCTGAAAGAGATCTTCGACCAGCCGAAAGTGCTGCGCGACTGCATGCGAGGCCGTCTCTTCGCCAAGACTTCCGACGAGGAGAAACGTTCCGGCCGCAACAACGATGTCAACGACAACGATGTCGTTCTCTCCGCCGTCAAGAACAACAAAGACAGACTCATGAGCGCAAAACGCTTTATCATCGTGGCTTGCGGTACGAGCTGGCACGCCGGACTGATTGGCAAACAGCTCATTGAACGTTACTGTCAGATTCCCGTAGAGGTCGACTACGCCAGCGAGTTCCGCTATCGTGACCCGATAATCTATCCTACCGATGTGGTCATTGCCATAAGCCAGAGCGGTGAGACAGCCGACACACTCGCGGCAATAGAACTGGCAAAGTCGAAGGGAGCGTGCGTATTCGGTATCGTTAACGCGGTAGGCTCAAGCATTGCACGGCAGACCGACACGGGTATTTATATCCACGTGGGACCGGAGATTGGTGTGGCCTCAACGAAGGCGTTTACCGGACAGCTTACTTGTCTGACTCTCCTCGCGCTCTGTCTCGGCCACTGCAAGGGGACTATCAGCAAAGATGAGTACGACGAGATGATACAAGAACTTGCCGTTATACCCGACAAGATGGAGCAGGTGCTCAAACTCAACGATGCAATCAAGACCATCAGCCGCACATACACCTATGCCACGAACTTCCTGTATCTCGGACGAGGATGGAACTATCCGGTGGCCCTGGAAGGTGCCCTGAAACTAAAGGAAATAAGCTATATACATGCCGAAGGATACCCGGCTGCCGAAATGAAGCACGGTCCTATAGCCCTTGTCGACGACCGCATGCCGGTTCTCTTTGTGGCAACGCACCACAAGCAGTATCAGAAGATCGTGTCGAACATGGAAGAGGTAAAGGCACGGGGCGGACATATCATCGCCATCATCACCGAAGGCGACACGGAAATTCCTAAGATAGCAAATGAGTGCATAGAGGTTCCGCAGACTCTCGCTCCTCTCGCTCCACTGCTCACGGTTATCCCGCTGCAGCTTCTTGCTTACCATGTGGCCGTATGCAAGGGTCTGAACGTCGACCAGCCACGCAATCTGGCAAAGAGCGTCACCGTAGAATAAATACAGAAACAATAAACCAAGAAACATTATATGGCAAGGGGGATTTCCTTTTTCGGGGGAATCCCCTTTTTTATGGTTCGTTCATCAGCAAGCATAATCCTGGAGAAATACGAAGAGACGAGAAAAACACTGGAAACAGAATGTAAAAATAAATCATATCATTTTACGTTTCGCCTCATCCTCGTACCTTACTGATTATCAACAGGTTACTAATACATGCCATTTTGCGTTGCAAAACGGGCCGTTTTAGGACGCCAAACGGGCCGTTTCGCAAGCTGAAATGGGCCGTTTTGAAGGCCGAAATGGTACGTTTGGGAATGATGTAAATATATTTCAACATCAGTTATTATTGCATCGCCCTTTCGGAACCATAAGAATACATGCGAAGGCGCAACGCTATTGATTAACCGCTGCACCAATAGGCTACACTTTAATTTGAGGGAAAGGCAAAAGGTCCTAACCTGAATCCGCATTGGTTCGGTTGTGCCAGAGTTATTGTTTATCAGAGCTCTACTACAAATAGGCCCTCTGCGAAGGAGCTGAAATCTTGCAATTATTATGCCATATCAGTCGAAACTCGTATGAAAGTGCCATACCTTTTTGGCCTTTTTTCACGTGAACATTCTTATAAGACAATAAAAAGCAGTAACTTTGCAACAAATTTGCAAAAATTGAGTTGTATTAGTAATGATGGGTACACACATCTGTAATAAATGAAGACAAAAGGAACAGTGGAAACAGCTCATGACTCCATGGGTCCAGTTCAACATACAATAAAGAGAATAACGGACATAGTATGCTCGTTAGGGGGGATTATTACCCTTTCGCCCCTGTTCCTAACCATCGCCATAATGATGAAATTACAGAACAACGGTCCCGTAATATTCCGACAGACAAGAATAGGATATAAAGGGAAACCGTTCGTCATTTTCAAGTTCAGGACCATGAGCAGCCTCGTTGAGGAGGAAGGACCACAATTAGTGGCCGCCAGCGACAGCAGCAATTCCACACGCCTCGAGCGGTTCCTGCGCGACCATCATCTCGACGAACTGCCACAATTGTGGAATGTTCTCAAAGGCGACATGTCGCTCGTAGGGCCGCGGCCGGAACGACAATTCTTCATCGATAAGATAATGCAGCACACCGACCGCTATCCGATCATCTACGAAATGCGGCCGGGGCTGACATCTGAGGCAACACTATACAATGGATATACCGATACCATGGCAAAGATGCTCCGCCGACTCGAAATGGACATCCACTACCTTGAGCACCGGTCGCTGTGGACTGACTTCCTTATAGTCGTAAAGACAGTTATAAACATTATCAGCGGAAAAAAATTCTAAGAAATTCCAACAAACGATATGAAAAGATACATCCTCATTGTTCTCTTGTCATTGCTGACATTAGGCACTTACGCACAGTCGTCAATGACCGACAATCAAGTTCTGGAGTTCGTCATGAAAGAGCACCAGAAAGGAACCTCTCAGGCACAGATCGTCACAAAACTCATGCAGAGCGGTGTCGACATCAGCCAGATCAGGCGCGTTCGGCGAATGGCCGAGAAACTGCAGGCAAGCACCACTGAGGGTGTGGGCCGGAGAGAGACCACTGGCAGCCGCCAACGCCGCAACATCGGGATGAGCTCCTCAAAAGGGCGCAACTCAGAGGATATAACCAACGAAACCCGTGATATCTACGACGAGCATGAGGTGAAAGCCAATAAATACTCAAACATGCGGCTCCGCCCCGACGACGATGATGAGGACAACACCTACGACGAGTATAATCCCGACTACGTAGAGATGCAGGACGAGATGAACGACTGGATGCCTGCTGATACGGCTGCAATGTACCGCCAGTTGGTAAAAAGGCTGAAGAGAGAGAAAGCAAAGAAAAAGATTTACGGCCATGACCTCTTCTCCCAAAAAAGCCTCACGTTCGAGCCAAATGAGAATGTTGCCATGCCGCGCAACTATCGTCTTGGCCCAGGCGATGCCGTATTCATCGACATCTACGGTGCATCGCAGAAGTCAATAGAAGGCACCGTGGCCCCCGACGGCATGCTCACCATTGAGGGATTCGGTCCCATTAATGTCAACGGACTTACCGTAGAACAGGCCAACGCACGCGTCAGAAGCCGGTTGGGACGCCGCTACAGCAGTTCAAAAATCCGTCTGTCAGTAGGTTCCACACACTCCATTCTCATCAATGTCATGGGAGAGGTGAAGAAACCGGGAACATACACGCTGTCAGCATTCTCGACAGCATTCAACGCTCTCTACGCCGCCGGTGGCCCAAGCGACTTGGGAACACTGCGTAATATCAAAGTCTACCGCCACAACAGGCTCGTCAGCCACATCGATGTTTACGATTATCTGCAGAACGGACGTATCTCTGGCAATATCAAGTTGGCCGACGGCGATGTGATTGTCGTAGGTGCCTACGACTGTCTTGTCAATATCTCCGGCAAGGTAAAGCGCCCGATGTACTACGAGATGACCCGGCGCGAGAGTCTTGGCACCCTTCTGCGCTATGCGGCAGGATTCTCCGGCGATGCCTACACGAAGTCGGTACGCGTCTTCAGAAAGACCGGACGCGAGTACTCCATATATAATGTCAACGAGTTTGACTTCTCGTCATTCAACCTTCACGACGGCGATTCGGTTTCTGTCGACTCCGTTCTTCCGCGCTACGAGAATATGGTTGAGGTTAAAGGAGCCGTCTACCGTCCTGGTAAATACCAGGTTGGCGGCGACATCAACAGCGTCAAGACCCTTATAGAGGCTGCCGACGGCCTCACCGAGAGCGCGTTCACGCCGCGCGCCGTCATGCACCGCCGCAAGGCCGACCGCACGCTGAAAGTCATTTCCGTCGATGTAGAGGGAATAATGTCGGGCAAAGTAGCCGACATTCCATTACAGAACGAGGATGTGCTCTTCATTCCCACCAAGGCCGACGTGATGCAGGAGCAGACAATCTCTATCCATGGTGAGGTACAGTATCCGGGAACATATAAATACGCTGACAATGAGACACTTGAGGACTTTGTCCTCCAGGCCGGAGGATTGAAGGAGAATGCCTCTACCGCCAAGGTCGATGTCAGCCGCCGCACATACGACCCGAAGGCTACAACGAGCGACTCCATCACCGCGCACATCTATTCTTTCGCACTGAAAGACGGATTTGTCGTTGACGGCGAGCAGGGATTTGTCCTCGAGCCTTACGATGAGGTGTATGTCCACAAGAGTCCTGGCACGAACCGTCAGGAGAACGTTGAGGTCAAAGGTGAGGTACCCTTTGCCGGCACCTATGCCCTGCCGACCATCAGCACTCGTCTGAGCGACATCATCAAGGCCGCCGGAGGCCCCAACAACGTGGCCTACATAAAGGGTGCACGCCTCGAGCGTAAGGTCAACGACAGCGAGCGTAAGCGTATGGAGGACGCTCTGAAGATGGCCCGCGACCAGCAACAGCAGTCGATGCTCGAGATGGCGGCACGAAGCCAGAACGCCGGTGCCGTAACCCAGGTTATGCAGCAGAACCAGAATGCGGCTTTGGAGAAGTTCCAGATTCCTGAATACTACTCAGTAGGTATCGAGCTCGACAAGGCCCTCGCCCACCCCGGCAGCAGCGCCGACATCATTCTCCGCGAGGGCGACCGCATAACTATCCCGCAATACAATGGAACAGTAAAGATCAACGGAGCTGTGATGTATCCTAACTCCGTAGGATATGTCGAGGGAAAGAGCGTCAGCTACTACATCGACCAGGCTGGCGGATTTGCAAGCAATGCCAAGAAGCGGAACACTTATATCCTCTATATGAACGGAATGGTGGCAAAGGTAGGCCATAATGCAAAGGTTCGTCCGGGCTGCGAGATTGTTGTTCCGACAAAGGCCAACTCCAAGCTCAGCATGGCCGAGACCCTCAGCATCGGCTCCAGCGCAGCTTCTATCGCTGCCGTCATAGCCACAATTGCCAACTTAGTGAAGTAAAAGGATAAACATCAACTACAAATGAACTGGCAGAAACTTAACGAAGTAGAGACATATACACGTCTGTGGGACAAGTTCAAAGGACTTTTCCGCAGACGCAAGCATAACCATAACGACGAATCTTCGGCCGAAGAGACCATCGAGACAGCCGACGACGGCAAGTTCTATAAGATTGTTCTCGACACCTACAGCCTCATCAGGGTACTGAAGAGGGATAAGTGGTGGATGGGACTGACCGTACTTGTGTTCGGCGTTGTGGCAGCCATAGCCTCTTTCAAGATTCCCGATATCTACAAGTCGAGCCTTATGCTTGCACCTGAAGAGACCGGCAACAGCCTCAGCTCGAACATTTCCTCACTGGCCTCGATGGTCGGTATGGACATGAAAGTCGGTGACAGTCAGGATGCTATCTACCCCGAGATATACCCCGACGTTGTCAGCTCCACCAATTTTGTGTGCAGTCTGTTCAATGTCATGGTCACTACCAAGGACGGAAAAGTCACGACAACATACTACGATTATCTCAACAAGCATCAGAAATCGACACCGTGGGACGACTGGAAAGAGTCGCTAATTGAGAAGTTGGCCAAGCCCGACAGCACTGAAAACGGCTTTGCCGGCAACGGCTCCGCCGCCAATGGGCAGGTCAATCCTTTCCGTCTGACGAAGAAACAGGACGGCATCGCCAAGGCCATCGCCGGCAACATCAACTGCAGCGTTGACAAGAAGACCAACGTTATCTCCATTGAGGTGACCGACCAGGACCCCGTTGTCGCTGCCACGATGTGCGATTCCGTCAAGGTCAGGCTCCAGAAATTCATCATCGACTACCGTACTAAGAAGGCCCGCAACGACGTTGCCTACGTCGACCGCCTGTACAAGGAGGCCAAAGCCGAATACGACTCTGCGCGTCGCGCCTATGCCGCTTACTCCGATGCCCATCAGGACCTGGCGCTTCAGGAGTATCAGTCGAAGCAGGAGGACCTCGAAAACGAGATGCAGCTGAAGTATAACATATACACTCAGTGCGTGCAGCAGCTCCAGCTCTCACGTGCGAAGCTTCAGGAGAAGACCCCCGTGTTCACCGTTGTACAGCAGCCCACCGTGGCCATCAAGCACAGCAACACCCCGAAAGCGGTGATTGTTATCTTCGCCTTCGCTTTAGGATTCTTCATCCGCTTCACATATATTCTTTTCAGCTACAACAAGGAAATATTCAGAAAGGTCGAGATTCAGAATCAATGATATCTGTTTTAGGCGACAACAAAAGGACTGCTTTAGTCCGGAAGAACATCATATTCTCATTCCTCATAAAGGGATGGTCGTGTCTTGTGATGTTTCTGATGGTAAGACTGACCCTCGATTATTTAGGAGAATATCAGAACGGAGTCTGGCTTACCATCAGTTCCATGCTCGTTCTCATCGACAATATGGATATCGGTCTGGGCAACGGCCTCCGCAATACCCTTGCTACGGAGCTTGCCCACGGCAATATTGAGAAAGCCCGCGAGGCCGTCTCTACAACCTTTTTCATGCTCATCATTGTTATCGTTCCGGTAGCCCTGATCCTCATAGGCATCACGCAAGGCATTGATGTATACCGCTTTAACAATGTAAACCCGTCTCTCGTCCCCAACTTGGAGACGATTATCGTCGTTGCAATAATATTCATTTGCTCGACGTTCGTATTCAAATTCATTGGCAATTTCTACCTCGGACTGCAATTGCCGGCGGCCAACAACCTTCTTGTCACGTGCGGTCAGACCCTCGCTTTGGCAGCCACATTCATTTTCTATCTCACCACCGAGCGTTCGCTCCTTATCGTTGCGATAATCAATACGGCATCGCCATTGGCTGTCTACCTGCTCGCTTATCCCTATACTTTCTATCATAAGTATAAGAATCTTCGTCCGTCTTACAGATTCTTCAATAAGGACCGTCTCAAGGGGCTGTTCTCTATTGGTGTGAAATTCTTTATCTTGCAGATTGCCGGAGCAGTGATTTTCCAGACTTCAAATATCATCATTTCCAAGCTTTTCACCCCTTCGGCCGTCACGCCCTATCAGATTTCGTACCGCTATTTCAGCCTTGTCCTACTGGCTTTTTCCATCATCTGTACGCCATATTGGACCGCCACAACCGATGCTTACGAGCGTCATGACTTTGAATGGATAAAAAAGTCGGAGCGCAGAATGAGGATAATCTTCCTCCTTATGCTCGTTCTTATAAGTATCATGACGGCCGTTTCCGGAATCGTTTACCACGTATGGATCGGCAATTCCACAACAATCCCACTCTACCTGACCATTGGTATGGGGGTCTACTTTTTCGTTCTCATTCTCAGCCTGGGTTATTCCTATTTCCTCAACGGCATGGGACTTCTCCGCATTCAGCTGATTACGACGACCATCTCGGCCATCATATACATTCCATGCACATATCTTGGCTACTATGTCTCACATAACATCCTCAGTATCATTGTGGTACTGATTCTTGTCAACCTACCGGGACTATGCATGAACATTGTCCAATTCCGCAAGGTTGTGAACGGAACGGCAAGTGGCATCTTCCTCAAAAAATAACAAAGGCACAGAAGTATGAGAACATTAGGTTTCGTAACATTATATCATCCCGATGCCGCTCTGACGGCAAGCAACCTGAGGACCTACCTTCCTTGGGTTAACCAGCTCGTCGTATGGGACAATACCCCCGGCGCGAACGACAACCGCCGTTGTCTCGATGCGCTCTTGGCCGACGAGGCCGAAAAACTAATCTGGATGGAGAATGGTCAGAACTTAGGCATAGCCCGCGGCCTCAACTATGCCTTACACAAGGTTCTTGACGGTGACTTCGACCTGCTTCTGATGATGGACCAGGACAGCAACTGGCCCGACTGCGGCAGTTTCATGCAAGCCGTCGCCCGCCTTCACGGTACCGATGCCACCATTGGAGCCTTCACCCCGAACGTCAGCGGACTCGAACCGCAAACGACCGACATCGCCGACAAGGACTTTTTCATAACCTCCGGCACCGTCCTCACCAGGGAAGCAATAAGGGGAATAGCCCCCGTCGACGAGACTTTCGCCATCGACGCCCTCGACAACGAATGCTCAATAGCAATCCGCGAAAAAGGATTCCGCATCGTATGCCTCACCCGTCACGTTCTGAACCACCATATCGGCAACCGAAAATATTCAAAAATACTCCACATCGGAACCCCCGATTACAATGCGGCGAGAACCTACGGCATGTGCCGCAACCACATCATCCTTATCCGAAAACGGAAGAAAAGCTTGCCGTTCCGAAAGAAGATGTACTTCATCAAGGAATACATTATATATAAACTGATTAGGATTCTATTGGTTGAGGGCGACAAAGGGCACCGACTGCAAATGCTCATCAAGGGCATCCGGGATGGGCTTACTTACAAGATAAGATGACGGTCGGCAGCTGCAAACGGCATAGCGGCTACAACCCGAATGACGAAAGCCCATCGACCGTCTAACAAACAATGACTCAATGACTAACGAGCATAACGACACTATAATCCAACACACGCCATGGAGCGCGTTCAACGAGTGCAGGAGACACTATCTTCTGTACCTCTTGGCTGTTGCCTTCACCGTCGTCGAGACAGTAATTTACACTGCCTCCACGCCGAAACGCTACGCTGCCTTCACCGAGCTGTCCAACGAGCATAAGGAAACCGACCTCCTGCTCGGAATGAGCAATATCTCGGCATGGCTGAAAACGATGCCGGGAGCCGACGACGAGGAGGGCATGCGCAACCCGGAAGTCTACAACAACGTCATCCATTCCGACAGTTTTGTCAATATCGTTGGCAGTACCTATCTCGATAAATATCACATCACATACAAGGACTACCTATATAAAAACCGCCGTCCGGGCCTTTTCAGCGACGACAACGGTGCAACCCCCACTACCGCCGCCGACAAGCGCCTATACCAGACAGCCCTCATCAAGGACCACATCGTGAGCGAGGCGTCGGGCCGGATGGGCACTATCAAGATACGCGTCGACGACTACGACCCCACCGTAGCCGCCATCATCGCCGACACCGTCACCCTGCGCCTCCAGGAATATCTCGCCCATCACCGTCTTCAGGGCATCGAGCTGAAGGTGGCCAAGGCTAAAAGCCTCATGCTCAGCGCCCGTAAGGCTTACTACAAGGCCCAGGCCGAATATGCCAAATATGCCGATGCACACGACAGCACCACCCTCGTCAAGGAGCAGTCGACCATAGAGGACAAGATGAAAAAGAGGGACAACGCCTTCGCCGAATATCAAAAGAATACAATAGAATACTACCGTCAGTCGGCTTTTCTGCACCGTTCCTCACCGGCTTTTGCTGTAGTCTACTATTCGACGACGCCCCGCGACCCCTACACCCCATCGCCAATCGTCAACTTTTTCGCTGTCCTGACCATAGCGGTAATCCTCGTCACATGGTTCATACTCATCCGCAAGACGCGAAGCCGCACCGCCACAGGACCGCAATCGCTCAGCGTAAATGATGCAGAGCAGCAGATGCCGGAAAGCGAAATGAGCAAAAAAATATAAAATGGACATAGCATTAATCATCATATTCGTCATATTGTTGGTAGTCTTCAGAGCCCTGAAGGTTGGCGACTACTTCTCTCCCTGGACACTGACCATCGGAGTATGGCTCGCCATTCTCGTCATGTTCCAGTTTGAGTCGGGCATTCTATACCCCTTAGGGCCGAAATTCTACACCAGTCTGTGCCTCTGGGTGCCCATTTTCACCGTCTCTTCGCTCGTCACATACTACTTCTTGCCGGGTGTGGCACGCCCCGCAACGGCCATCGTCAGCGACTTCAAGTGCAATATGACCATCTTCGATGTACTCTTTTATATATCGATGATCATTTCCCCGCTGTACCTTTGGCAGATTCTGAAGATTGTCACCATGTTCGACACTCAGGACCTTCTCTACAATCTTCGAATTCTGTCGGTGTCGAAAACGCAGCAGTTGGGATTCCTCAGCTATGCCAGCATCATCAACCAGTCGCTGTTTATAGTAGCCGTATGGAAGTTTCCGAAAATTCCACTATGGAAACTTCTCTGTATCGTCGTGGCCAGTTTCATGTGCGCCTTCGCCATCATGGAGAAAGGCGGAATATTTTTCATGTTCCTTTCCACGATTTTTGTCCTCTTCGAGAAAAAGGTCATCAAGCCGCGGACGATAGCCATCGCCGGGGCCGTTCTTATCGTACTTTTCTATCTTATGAACGCCGCCCGCGAGGTACAGTCCGACAAAAACGCCGAAAGCATGACCTTCGTCGACTTCTTCGCCATCTACATCCTCTCGCCGGCCGTGGCCTACGAGAAGGTGGCCCGCGACATAAGCACGCAGATTGGCTCCCACACCTTTGAAACACTTTATCTCTTCCTCGCCCGCTTCGGCTATCAGGTGGAGGTCAACGACAAGCTCCAGGAGTTCGTCTGG
Organism: Prevotella lacticifex; assembly: GCF_019973375.1. GTDB lineage: Bacteria > Bacteroidota > Bacteroidia > Bacteroidales > Bacteroidaceae > Prevotella > Prevotella lacticifex. The sequence goes on from NZ_BPTV01000001.1 coordinate 2,172,683, forward strand.
GTACCCCTTCCCACCAACGTGTACACCATTTTCCAGCCTTTTTACCAGGATTTCGGACAGAGGGGCGTGGCCTTTTTCGCCCTCGTCTATGGTTTCTTCTCCGGTCTGTCCTACCGCGCCTTCACCAACGGCAGCGGTTTCGGCAAATGCATCTATTCGTATATCGTCTACGCCCTCGTACTGCAGTTCTATCAAGAGAATATCTTCCTAAGTATCGTGGCCGTAATCCAGTTCTCGTTCTTCACCTTTATTATAGCGCAGGACGTTTTCCGGGCCGAATTCTTCGTAAGCAACAAGGAAATCGCCGACAATAATCAATCATCATCGACATCACCAGAACAATGACAAAAACTATACTTCACATATCAAAATATTATTACCCCGACGAGGGCGGCATAGAGACTGTGGCCAAATACCTCGCCGAGGGACTCACCGACTATCGTAATATTGTCATCTGCTACGCTGGCAGCGGACCCACCCGCACCGACACCGTCAACGGCACGACAGTATGGCGCGTAGCCCCGTCGCTGAACATCGCGTCGCAGGACATCTGCTTCAGCTACTGCCACTATCTGCGGAAGGTATGCCGCGAGTACGACCCCGACATTGCCATCATCCACTGTCCCAACCCTTTCGTCTACCCCATAGCGATGAACATTCTTCCAGCCCACTGCAAGAAAATCCTGCTCTGGCACTCCGATATCCTCACCAAGGGCATTCTCTACAAGGCCATAAAGCCCTTCGAGACATCGGCTCTGAAGAAGTCCGACCTCATCCTCGCCACGAGTCCTAACTACATCGACCCGTCGAGTCCTATATACCGGTACCGCGACAAGGTGAAAGTGCTCCAGAACGGGATGATAGCCACCGATTTCGACATCCGCGACGGTGATGCCGAACGCATAGCAGCAATAAGAGCCACCTACGGCAACAGAAAGCTAATCCTATTCGTTGGCCGCCACATACCATATAAAGGCATCGACAAGCTCATCGAGGCCTCACAATATATTACCAGCGACTGCCGCATACTCATTGCCGGACGCGGGCCCGAGACCGAACGGCTGAAAGCCCTCGCTGCCGGCAACGACAGGATAGTCTTCCTCGGCAAGGTCAGCAACGACGACCTGCGCTGCTACTACCATGCTGCCGACATCTTCGGATTTGCGAGCATCACCAAGCAGGAAGCCTTCGGCATAGCCCTCGCCGAGGCCATGTACTGCGGATGCGTGCCAGTGACTTTCCACATCGAAGGCTCCGGAGTCAACTGGGTGAACGTCAAGGGCGTTACCGGCGAAGAGGTACCCCTCAACGATGTCAGGGCCTATGCCGCTGCCGTCGACAGAATTCTCGCCGACCCCGACTTGCAGCGCCGATACGCCGAGGCAGCCCGGAAGCGAATACAGGATAATTTCACCGACAGCCGCTCTGTAGAGGTGGCACGACACATTCTCAGCCAACTATAAAATGCAACACGTCAACGTTCTTCTATCAACATACAACGGCAAGCGGTACATGCGCGAGCTCATCGACTCCATCATAGCCCAAGAGGGGGTGAGCACCGATATCCTTGCCCGCGACGACGGGTCCACCGACGGCGACACCCAGCGCATCCTCGACGATTATCAGCAGCGGGGACTGCTCACGTGGTATCAGGGCGAAAACCTCCGTCCGGCCCACAGCTTCATGCAGCTCCTTGCCGATGCCCACGAGGCACCATTCTACGCCTTCGCCGACGAGGACGACTACTGGCAGCCCGACAAGCTCGCAACGGCCGTCAAGGCCTTGGAGCCCTACACCGGACAGCCAGCCTTGTACTTCAGCCGCACCCAGCTCACCGACGAGAACCTAAACCCCATTTCCGGACCGGTAATCAATCCGCTGCTCACCTTCGGTGAGTCGCTCGTCTATAAGTTCATTCCCGGCTGTACAATGGTGTTTAACAAGGAGTTACGCGACATCGTAAACACCTTCAGAGCCGATTTCGTACCGATGCACGACATCTGGATTTACAGCATCGCCCTGGCCGTAAAGGCCAAAGTCGTCTTCGACCCTCAGCCCCACATCCTCTACCGGCAGCACGGCGACAACACCATCGGACAGGGACAGGGACAGATGCACGAGTGGCACCGGCGCCTCAAACGCCTCAACAGCCACGAGCGCTACCGCCAGGCCTGCGAACTGCTCCGGGGCTACGCACCGTTCATGGGCTCCGACGAACTCGACACGCTGTCGACATTCGTCAATGCGCGCCAATCCCTCGCTGCCCGTCTGCGACTCATCGGCGACAAGCGTTTCGTATGTGCCGACAGCCGCACCTACCGCCTCTTCCAGCTCGCCGTTCTGCTCAATATTTACTAAGTCAAGACAATGGAGAAACCAATAAAGATAACAATGATAACGCCCTCGTTCAACAGTGCAGCCACCATCGACCGCACCATAACGAGCGTATTGTCGCAAAACTATCCCAATCTCGAATACATTATCGTCGACGGAGCGTCGACCGATGCCACCCTCGACCGCGTCAGGAGCTACGGCGACAGGATCACACACGTCATAAGCGAACCCGACCACGGCATCAGCGAGGCTTTCAACAAAGGCATCAGGATGGCCACGGGCGACGTTATAGGCATCATAAACTCCGACGACTACCTCCTCGCCGGGGCCTTGCAGAAGGTCAACGAGGCCTTCGACGGCACAACCGACATATACCAGGGCAATATCCTCATGCGCGACCCCGCCACCGGCTACGAGTGCCGCGAGGTGCCATCGGAGCGCTTTCCCGTCATGCCATTCTTCTGTCATGTGGCCCACCAGGGCATGTTCGTCACCCCGCATGCCTACCGGCGCATAGGCCTTTACGACGAGAGCGTGCGCTGGCCCATGGACCTCGAATTCCTCATGAGGGCCTATCGCCTCCACGCCTCCTTCCGCCGTATCGACTACGACATGGCAGTTTTTGTGGCCGGAGGATTCACATCGAACGACATCCGGCGGAAAAAGGCCGACTATCTGCATATCGTCAGGAGCAACGGAGGGTCGTGGCTGCAAGCTCAAATCTACTATCGCTACCTCGTACTCACACAGGTTGCCAAGCACATTCTCAACAAAATAAGCCCCAATTTCGGGCAGAAACTGCGCTACCGGAGGGCAAGATAATGCATCGCATCATCGTCATCATAGCCACAATCGTCAGCGTTGCCGTCACGGCGGTGGCCCAGACACAGATTTATGTAGCCCCGACAGCCGCAGCCGGTGGCGACGGTTCACGTGCCCGTCCGTTCTCGTCGGTAGCCGAGGCCATCCACAAAGCCACAGCGGTCAAGGGCCGTAAGGTAACCGTCAATGTCCTCCCGGGCAACTACCTCCTCACCGCGCCAATCGAAATCACGGCCTCCGCGGCAGCTGCCATCACCGTCCGAGGCACCGGCAGCAGCCCCTCGCGAATCATCGGAGGGCGGCCTCTCAGTGGCTGGAGGCCCATAGGCAACGGCATCATGGCCACGGTCTATAGTCCGAAGGACACCGCCGACAGCGACATCCGTCAGCTCTACGTCGACGGACTGCGGGCACAGTCGGCGCGGACACCCAACGACGGATGGATAACCGTCAGCGACATGCGTCAGCAGCGCACCGCCGACGGTGTCAACCACATCGATATCATGTTCAGCAAGAGCGACTTACGCCGTCTCGCAGTCCTCTCCGCTAATGAGACTAAGGCCATGCGCGTGCGCTTTTTCCACAACTGGGATGTCACCACGTGGCGCCCCACTACCGTCAACGTATTGTCATCGACAATGCAGTTCAGCGGACCGGGAGTCTTCACGCCGCCCCTCAACCCCATACAGAAAGGCAGCCGCTGCGTATTTCTCGACTATCCCGAGGCCGTCGACTCCGCTGGCGAATGGAGTTTCGACAGGAGCCGCCGACGCATAATCTACAAACCGCGCCACGGCGAGACCATCGGCGAGGCTTTCGTGCCCACACTCTCACGTCTGCTCACCATCCACGGCTCACAGACCAAGCCCGTAAGCAATATCACCTTCGAGAATATCGACTTCGAATGTACCGCCCACACCACACCCGCCGACGGCGACGGCCCCACGCAGGCGGCGGCATCGTGGCCCGCAGCCATCGACATAGCCGGTGCCAGCGGCATCGTATTCCGTGACTGCGTAATCAGGAACACCGGCGAATCGGCAATATGGTTCCACGACAACACCCACGGCAGCAGCGTCGTCCACTGCTACTTCTACGACCTCGGGGCCAGTGCCGTGAAGATTGGCGAACCCACGTTCAACGCCCACGAGGCCACCGTGCCCTACGCCATCACCGTCGACAACAACATCATCCACCACTGCGGACAGGAAATGCCGTGCGCCGCCGGCGTGCTTCTGCTCCAGGCCCGGGGCGTCAGCATCACCCACAACGACATCGGCGACCTCTACTATTCGGGCATCTCTGCTGGATGGACATGGGGATACAACAGTGCCACACAGCACAGTGCCATAGCCGATAACACCATAGCCTACAACAACATACACCACATTGGCTGGCGGCAGACATCGGACATGGGCGGCATCTACACCCTCGGCGAGCAACCGCGCTCAACGATAAAGGGAAACATCGTCCACGACGTACTGTCGTACGATTACGGAGGATGGGGAATATACACCGACGAGGGCTCAAGCTACCTGACCATCACCGACAACCTCGTCTACAACACGAAGAACGGGAGCTACAACCACCACTATGGCAAGGCAAACATCATAAAAAACAACATCTTTGCCAACGGCACATACTATCAGATGCAGTACTCGCGCATCGAGAGCACCGTGTCGTTCACGTTCACGAATAATATTGTCTACTACACCTCCGGCACCACACTCACGGGCAACTGGCTGAAAGGCAACATCGTCATGGACAACAACATATACTTCAATCCCAACGGCCACTACGACTTTGCGGGACTGTCGTGGCGCGACTGGCAGCAGCATCACGATGCCCATTCGCTGACCGTCGACCCGCTGTTTGTGGCTCCCGCCCGTGGCGATTTCCACTTTGTCAGTACCGAGAATGTCCGCCGTATCGGTTTCCAGCCCTTCGACTACTCGCAGGCCGGTGTCTACGGCTCTGCGGCGTGGCGGCAGAAAGCACAGCTCCCCGCCGCCACCGTGGCGCGATTTGCCGCTATGGGCAGTGCCGACGGTGTCAACAGGGAGCTGGTCTACTAATCCGTTGAAAAACTGTAACGGTTATCTGTTCACATACTTACGGCCATGACGGATGACAACACCCTTGGTGTCGGGAGCCACTTCCTGACCCATAAGGTTGTAGGTCCGTCCGTCGCCGGTATCATGGCGTAAATTCAATTCCTCAATGCCGTTCGTAGTGGCGGCGATAAGGCTGTCGAGGACTGTTTCCCGATTGCTGAGCCAGCCCTCTATAGAGTCGATATTCTCGCTGACAGTACTTCCGAAATTCCGTGCCCAACCATGGCCCCAGCGGGCATCATCGGCCGTCCACGACTTCTCGAGGGCCACTGCCTCATCGCTTGCGCGGTAGTTCTCGAGGTAGTCGTGCATGGCGGCTAAAACGCTGTCCTTCACCGAGTTCCACCTATCGTCATACGCATTGGCAAACGTTCTGTTGCTGCTCGCGAAGAGATACTGATAGTAGAACTCGTTATGCACGCGCGCAAAATTATCGCGATAATCCTTACCGAACTCGGCGTCGAAATCCCACGCCGGGCCCATCAGGAACCGGCTGGAGCCCGTACTGTCCTTCTTCGTCAGGAAACGGTTTGATCCGGCGCTGTCGCTCGTCCCGAGAATATCATGGATGAGCAGCCAGTTGACGAACGATTCAACTTCGATGGTTTTCTCATAGGTACCGTTGAGGATGGAATTCTCCATGTCGGCCACGGCACTTTTGATATAGGCTAACTGCGCGTCGGTAATATCTTCAGGGTCGGGATACTTGAAAGTAAACTTATAGAAGTACTGGTTGATGACCCCGTCGAACGACAAATCCTCGTTCCACCAGTAAGGATCGCTCTCGATGACGTACCCTTCCTTACCCACGTTTATGCGGCAGTCCTTGTTCCGCTCCACCGTCTCCGAGAGCATATACAGCCCTCGGTAGTCGCCGTTGAATACGAGGTTGACATACTTCATGGCCGGTGTCCACGGCTGTCCCATCAGCCGGCAGAGCTCCAGGCTCACGAGCGTATTGAGGTTGCACCAGTCGTTCTTCAGCAGAGCCCAGTTCTTGTCGGCGTAGGTGGAGCCGCGGCCAAGCATGTCGCCCTTCTTCTGCAGTTTAATCTTGAACGCTTTCTTGTCCACCGCGCTGCTCGAGTTGCCGCGGAACTTGACGGTCATGCCGCTCTTCTTGGCCACATAGTCGCCGCTGTCGAAGATAGTATCGCCCTCGGCCGACAGAACGACAACGCGGCCGGGTACCTTCGTGGCGTTCTTTATGCCCGTACCGATACAGCCCTCAGGGGGATAGACAACATCTGCTGTGGGTTCCTCACCGCCGACAGTCTCGACAACGACTACCGGAAGGCCTAACCGCAACACTGAGTCGACGGTCAGTTTCATGGCACTTGCCGACAATGCCGACAGCACCGTTACTAAGAGTAACAATAGTCTTCGCATAAGCTATTTTATTTCAGGTTTAAGATTCTGCACAAAGTTACGGATTTTTTTCGCCAAAACCAAACGATTGGACTAAGAATAAAACCGGCAATTCTAATTATTTTATGTACCTTTGCATCCGGTAATGTCACAAAAGATTCTCCTCTCGGTCATCATCCCCGCTTATAACGTCGAGGACACGATAGCGCGCTGCGTCGACAGCGTGCTCAGGCAGGACGTTGCCGGTATGGAGCTGATCATCGTCGACGACGGCTCCACAGATGCCACACCATCGCTCTGCGATGCCTACACCGCAAATCCGGCCGTTACCGTCGTCCACACCGTCAACGGCGGACTCTCCGTGGCTCGCAACAACGGCATCGAAAGGGCGCGTGGCGAACTGATAACCTTCGTCGACTCCGACGACTACCTCGCCGACAACACCTACGGACGGCTCGTCGACATAGCCACAGCGCACCCCGACTACGACATCATCGAGTTTCCAGTGGTTAAGGAGGACGGCACGACGGAGCTCTTCCGCACCGCTCTCACCGACACCGTCTACACCGATATGGCGCAGTACTGGACCGACGGCCGCGCCTACGCCCACTCCTACGCCTGTAACAAGGTGTACCGCCGACGCCTCTTCGACGAGGTGCGGTTTCCACGGGGCCGGAAATTCGAGGACGCAGCCACGCTGCCGCTCCTCCTCCGCCACGCACGGGCCGTCAGGACCGTCACCACAGGACTCTACCACTACACTTTCAACCGCAACGGAATTACGGCGCGCGCCGATGCCAAAGCCCTGAGGCAGCTCCTCGATGCCCACCGGCCGCTCATCGGCGACAGCAGGCTTAGGGCTTACAAAGGCTTTGCCGACTACTATTATAACGTGCTGAACATCCAGATAAGTCTCTACACGGTCAGCGGTGACGATGCCGACATCGTACTGCCTACCCTTCCCTACCGCCAGAATACGAAGCTCCGACTGCTTCATATCCTCGGTATGCGCAATCTGTGCCGCCTCTTCCGGCTCGTCTACCACCTCACCGGCCGGCAGTAAGAGCCACATCGGTATGTAAATATATTTCACATTCCAAGGTCATTCCATCTTCCTTGCTAACTTCCTCATTCTCAACCACTTTCCAACACATGCCATTTCGCATTCTAAAACGGCCCGTTTCGCAGCCTCATTCGGCCCGTTTCGCATTGCAAAACGGGCCATTTCGCAACGCCAAACGGACCATATCGTAAAGCTGTAAATATTTTTCAGAAGAAAGCCGTCTGTCGTTTCTAATGGTTCCTATGATTGTCAATGGCTCTCATGATTACCTGCTGAATCCTCAATCCCTGCGGAAGATATCGCGGGTATACACCTTTTCCTTCACATCGTCGAGGACGTGGTCGTAGCGGTTGGCGATGATGGCCTGACTCTGACGCTTGAATTCGTCGAGGTCGTTGACGACACGGCTGCCGAAGAAAGTGGTGCCGTCGGTAAGGGTGGGCTCATAGATGATGACCGTGGCACCCTTAGCCTTGACACGCTTCATGACACCCTGGATGGACGACTGGCGGAAATTATCGGAATTCGACTTCATGGTAAGGCGGAATACGCCGATGACACACTTCTTCTCCTCCATGGGGTCGAAATCGCCACGGTTGTAGTAGTCGTAGTAGCCGGCCTTCTGCAGTACCTGGTTGGCTATGAAGTCCTTACGCGTGCGGTTGCTCTCGACGATAGCCTGGATAAGGTTCTCCGGCACGTCCTTATAGTTGGCTAAGAGCTGCTTGGTATCCTTAGGCAGACAGTAGCCGCCATAGCCGAACGACGGATTGTTGTAGAAGCTGCCGATGCGTGGGTCGAGGCATACGCCTTTAATAATGTTCTGAGTGTTAAGCCCTTTCAGCTCGGCATAGGTGTCGAGCTCGTTGAAATAGCTCACGCGGAGAGCGAGATAGGTGTTGGCAAAGAGCTTCACGGCCTCGGCCTCGGTGAGCCCCATGAACAGCGTGTCGATATTTTCCTTGATGGCTCCCTCCTGCAAGAGGGCGGCAAAGGTGTGGGCAGCAGCGTCAAGACGGGCGTCGCCCTCGGGACGCCCTACGATGATGCGGCTCGGATAGAGATTGTCGTAGAGGGCCTTACTCTCGCGTAGAAATTCAGGTGCGAAGATGATGTTGTCGCTGCCGTACTTCTTGCGAACGCTCTCGGTATAGCCGACAGGTATCGTCGACTTGATGACGATGATGGCCTTGGGGTTGACTTTCATGACGAGCTCGATGACCTCCTCGACATGCGACGTATCGAAGAAGTTGCGTTTTGTGTCGTAATTCGTCGGTGTGGCGACAACCACGAAGTCGGCATCGCGATAGGCCGAAGCACCGTCGGTAGTGGCCATGAGGTGTAGGTCCTTCTCGGCCAGATACTTCTCGATATACTCGTCCTGAATGGGCGACTGGCGGCGGTTGATCATATCGACTTTCTCCTTCACAACGTCGACGGCATCAACCTGATGGTGCTGGCTGAGCAGCGTGGCGATGCTGAGACCGACATAACCTGTGCCGGCAACAGCAATGCGTATATTCTTTAAATCCATATCCTTTATCAGTAAGTTACATAGTTTAACGGCAAAGATACGCAAAAATCCCTAATACGCAAAAATTTACAAGTTAATGTTATAAAAAAGCAACGCCGAGAGGCAATAAAAGGGTAGAAAGGGAGTTATAACATAAAAGAAAAGATTATGACAGGAACATTACTCCTATCTTTGTTAGCTTTAATTCTGAGCACAGCATGTGGATTTATCTTCATACCACAGATACTGAACTTCTGCAAAAAACGGAATCTATACGACATTCCCAATGAGCGAAAGGTTCATAAGAATGCCATTCCGCGACTTGGAGGCATCAGCTTTCTGCCAAGCATGGTCATTGCTACCATCATCGCCCTCGTGGTGCTGAGCTACAACTACCGTGGCGGAAAGCTCGAGGTGAACTCTTGGGCTGTGGCTTTCGCCATCGGCATGCTGCTGATATACTCCATAGGCCTCATCGACGATGTGGTGGGACTCTCGCCGATGACTAAATTCGTAGCACAGATTATAGCAGCTCTGTTGCCACCGATGTCGTGGCTGTACATAAATAACTTTTACGGATTTATGGGCATCTACGCTATACCTTATTATATAGGGGCACCGCTGACGGTGTTCGTGCTCGTGTTCATCATGAATGCCTTCAACCTCATCGACGGCATCGACGGACTGTCGGGGTCGCTGAGCCTGATAGCGCTTGTGGGATTTTTCCACTGCTTCTACCTTGAGGGACTGACGGTCTACTGCATCCTCATAGCCGGACTGGCAGGAGTTATAGTGTCGTTTCTCTTCTTCAATATCTTCGGAAATGCCGAGAAAAACAGGAAGATTTTCATGGGAGATTCGGGCAGTCTGACCCTCGGATACATTCTTGGCACGATTCTTGTGAAGTTCTCGATGAACAATCCTAACGTGATGCCCTACCGCAGGGAGTCGATGCTGATAGCAGTGACGCTGCTTATGGTGCCCGTATTTGACGTCGTAAGAGTTATCATCGTCCGTCTGCTGCACCACAAGCCTATCTTCAAGGCTGACAAGAATCATATCCACCACAAGCTGATGCGCGCCGGACTGACTCAGCATCAGGCACTTATGGTGATTATATGCTTGGCTTTGCTGTTCATCATACTCAACACAGCACTATATGACACACTGACAGCAACAATGATAATCATCATTGATGCTGCCATTTATACCGTTTTTCACTACGCTATAGACCTTATAGTAAAGAAACGCGGGAGCAGCCCTTACTCCTTAGTATAAGGCCGGGGCGGCTCCGTGGGATCAGAACTGCCGTAAATGGAGGCGCACGTCGTCGCCGGTGAGGGTCATCTTGCCGTTCTTGACGTTGTACTTGAAGGTCTGATGGAGATGCGTCATGCCGTAACGCGCAAGGATAGAGGCATCACTGACGATGGAGTCGGCACCATAGGTGGGGACGTAGGTATCGCCAATGGTCAGCGTTCCGTTGTCGGTCGTAAACCGGCAGAGAATTCTGTCGGTGGCATCGGCCTTGTCGTCGAGCTCGAGCAGACGGTGCTGGAACGACCAGAAAACGAGCTTGTCGCTCACATCGGCCTCGGCAACGGTGCGCACGGTGCCCGCACTGTCGGCAGCAAGGGTCTCGATACGCTCTAAATACCAGAATCCTTCGACATGGCCGTCGCCGTCGATGGTGTCGGTTTCGCACGACGAAAAGCACAGGGCGACAACAGAAAAGAATATTGAAAGGAAGAATAATCGTTTCATCGTAAACTTAAAATTTTAATAATCCTGTCTTCGTAATTGTCAGTTGGAATCCGTAATTCGGTCCGTTGAGGATACTTCCGAAGTCGGCACCGATACCGGCCTTGACGGTAACGCCGTTGAGAGCGCTCGCCCGGAGGTTGTGCAGACGATAAGAGGTTTCGCCGAACAGACTGACATTATGGTGCTTTTTGGTGTAAGGAATATCGTAGGTGCCCCACCCTTCCTGCCATGTGGCGAGCATCCGCCAGCGGAGATAGTCGTTGGGATGACCGCCGAGGCCGAGATGGAAGGCCACGAAACGGTTGTCCTTGACATCGAGGGTGCCGTCGGTATTATATATAGGTGAACGGTAGAGAGGATTGCCCATTACCTGCCCCCAATGCTGATAGCTGGCATAGAAGCTGTGGTTGTAGAAGTTATCCTTACCGCCGAGGTGGTCGGCGATGGCTGCGGTGTGGTCGTGATAGATGGGGCCGCTCTGATATTTCGTGTAGAGATACTCGAAAACGAAATCGTTGAGCCACGAATCGGGTTTGTAGTTATATTCGAAACCGAGCATCCAGTCTTTAAGATCGTAGATGAGATAACGGCGTTTCTTCTTCACCTGCCATTCATCGCCCGTTCCGTAGCCGTCGTAGTCCATAAGGAACATGGCCGAATGGTCCTCGAAGAACTTGTCGGCATACAGAGAGAAACTGCTCCAGTCGCCGTCGTAGTTCAGCCGCGCAACCCACGAGCCGAGCATGTCGCCCTCGATATTCTTGTATATCACCTCACCGGCATCGCTGCCACCACCAAAGATGGCATGCCAGTAGTCGGTGATGCCGCTGCCGGCCTTCATCTGCTGCATGGTGCCGGTGGAGTCAGGTGAATAGATTGTTCCACCAAAGAGGGTAACCATCTCGAGGCCGAGTTCCAGCGACCAGGGACAGAAACGCTCCTCGTTTCCTATTTTCAGATATCCGGATTTAGAGTGGTACAGAACCTTGTCGGTATACCGGTGCTGGCGGTTGGTGAAATCGGCCTCCCAGTTGCCGTCGGTGAGAATGCCGAAGGCAAAATGGCCTTTAAGATGGAGCCAGCCGCGCGTGAGAGGCACTGCCCAGTAATCGGGAAGGGCCAAACGCACCTGCGGAACGGGTCGGGCGTTGATGCCATTGGTCTGCGAGCCACTGCTCAGGAAGGCATTCTTGAGCTGCATGGGCTCCTCCTTGGCACCGATGGTGAGGAATCCGTGAAGCCAACGGCCCTCAACATAAGCCTGTTGGAGAACAACCTTGCTTGTATAATTGACGGGAACGGCAACATCGACAGCATAGCCGAGGCCGAATTTGCGTCCGTCGTCGACAGAGAGGGGACGGAAAACGCTGCCACGGACGTAACCGTTGGTCTTGTCGAGGGAGCTGAGTCCATACTTATTGGCATTGAGCCACAATGGGGTTCGGCCGCGCGACACACTGCCCTGAATCTCAACACTATACGAAAGGCTGTCGAGAGGATTCCACTTTTCTACAATCTCCTTGTCGACACCTGTCCATCCCTGTGCCATAGCGCACGAAGGAAGAAAGGTAAGAAGTGCTCCAAGGATAATAGTCTTACATTTCATCAGTATTTATGTTATGCTATCCGCTTTAAAGCTACAAAGTTAAGCATTTTTTTCGAAACCTTAGCTTATTATGTCATTTTGATTAGTATTAGCGATTTTTTTTGTAACTTTGCGACGGAATATCCACCATGCAAAAGATTAATACGGAATGAATAAGATGATTCTATCAGCCCTGATGGCCACTATGATGCCACTATGGGCAAACGCACAGGAACCCAAGAGCAGCACTCTGCCGCCCATCACCACCGACGAAAAGCCGTTCCACAACGTCGATGTCAGTCTGACTGGAGGGTCGACGGGTATCGGTTTTGAAGTAGGAACGAAAGTCAGCAACACCGTCAGACTGCGTGCCGGACTGTCGTCGATGCCTCATTTCGTCCACGACATGAACTTTGAGGTGCGTGTCGGCGACCAGCCGGCAAAGATGTACGACAAGGAAGGCAACCGCATAGAGACGAAATTCGACAAGCTGAAAGGCCACATGAAGGAGCTCACCGGCTACGATGTCGACGACAAACTTGTCATGGAGGGCCGTCCGAAGTTCTGGAATGCCAGTCTTATTGTCGATGTGATGCCATTCACGAACAAGCACTGGTATGTCAGTGCGGGATTCTACTGGGGCAACAGCCGGTTTGCCGACGCTGAGGTTTCGAAGGGCGACATGACCACTATGCTCGCCGTGGGAATGTACGACAAGATGTACGAGAAGGCCATAAACAACAAACCTTTCTACACCTACAACGATCAGGAGATATATAACGATCAGATAGCCAACCGGTTAGTGACCTACGGACGCATGCAATACTACATCGGAAAGTTCAAGGGAACAGACGAGAAATGCTATATCGATCCCGATGAGAACGGAATGATACAGGTAAAAGCGAAGGTAAACAGATTCAAACCGTACATCGGCTTTGGCTATCAGGGACGTATAAGTAAGGTGGAGCCAAAGTGGAAGATTGGGTTCGACGCCGGACTCCTGTTCTGGGGAGGGAAGCCGAAGGTATATACCGACAGGACCGTGGAGCACAAGACGGTAGACCCGGAGACGGAAATAGTGACTTATTCGTACACAAAGGAGCAGGTGGACATGGCCCGTGACCTCTACGATTATCCTAAGAACATCAAGCACAAGATTGGATTGCTGAAAGCTCTCGTTGTCTACCCGGTTCTGAACCTGAAGATTACCCGCACGTTCTAAACCGACGGTGAGACCGGAAAATACGGCTCAGGAATTGCGTTCGATGCCTTTAGTAATGCCGTTTCGAGCTGAAAACAACGAAAAATTAGCCCGCAGCAACGGCAGGAAACCGAAATCGGACAACGGGAAGCGCATCTGTGCATTGACAAGCGATGCAAAAATCCTCCTCTACAAGCCCTTGCACAAGACGCAAACCAACAAACTAAAACCGTGCATCATACGCCAACGAGACGGTGATGCACGGTTTTCAAAATTCAATTTAAATGTCATCCTTAACTGAATCAAGGCGACTTTACATCTAAATGGTGCCTTAATAATGTGATAGCAAGCCCGTTGAGGGACACATATCAGCGCTTTACCACTTTCTTTCCATTGACTATATAAACGCCCTTAGGAAGGCTCTCGAGACCCGAAACAGACACGCACTGTCCGTTGAGGTTATAGACGAGGGCCGAAACGGCATTCTTATCAGCCGTCACAGAGGCGATTCCCGTTGGTGGGTCAGGCTCGGTGGTGGCATCAAAGGTGGCAGAGTCGACAAATTTTACGACATCGGCGCAATCGGCACTGACCTTGAGATAGAAAGAATTGGCAGGGATGTATTTCTCTGTCGACTTTTTCAGTACCAGATCACCGTTCTCGACGGCAAGGACGCGCATCGTTGTAGGGTCGTTAAGGGTATAAACATTGTGGTCCTTTGACGTTCCGTCCCACCAGTTGAGCAGGTCGATAGCTGAGCAGAAGTACACACCGGAAAGCAGATTGTCGGTGGGTGCAGCGGCATTACTGCTGACAATGTTCACCTTATTGGACGAAGGCTCCATTGAGGCGGTCTCGATAATCATCGGAAAACCTGCTGGAATGACATCACTTGTTATCTCATGCAGACGCGCAACGCCGGCTCGCTCCTTCACGCCATCGACATAATAAGCCTTGATGCCGTCGGAATACTTCGTGAAAGCGAAATCGGCATAGAAAGGAAGGTAATCCTTGCCGTTGGCTGTCAGTGTGGGCTGGAAGCCAAAATAGTTGTCGGCCGACGATGCGTCGAGCGGTGTGATATACCAGTTCTGACGGTCGTTGCCCGACGGCTGCATATATCCGAGGCTATCCTCGGTCTCATTGCCATTGAGACGCTCATCGGCAAGGTGGATATTAAAGCCCTTGGCATAAGCCGATGCCACATAAGTCTTGCCCTGTTTGGTCAGCGTGAGATAGTAGTCGCCATAGTTGGCGAGCATCGTATGGGTGTTGGCACCCTGGGCAGAGAGCACATAGCCCTTGCCGGCTTTACTATATGTGAACTTGATAATAGAACCAGGATTGGATACAATCTTATTAAAATGGAGATAAGTGCGTATGGCCTCAAGGTTGACAGCGCCCACTCCGCCGACATTCTCGTCGACATACGCCTTGTCGTCGGCCAGGACAGCCCACCGCTTGGTGTTGCTGTTCTGCACGCGATAGTAGCCGTCGGCAAGCACCTGAGCATTGGCCGAGGCAGCAGCGAGCGACAAAGCGGCAATTAAAGTAATCTTTTTCATCTTCCTATTGAATATTTACTGAATAAAGAAAAAGCCCGGTCCAACACTCTTTAATCCATAGCATTGGGCAAGGCTTTTAGGTTATCTATCTTTTCGTAAGTATATTACTTTACGATACAGATGCTTACACGGTTCTTGTCATTCTCCTGGAACGGCTGAACGATGTCACCCTTCTCCTCATAAGAGATACGTGTCGGGTCGACACCCTTCTCCTCGAGATCCTTAGCAACATTCTTACTACGCTCACCAGCAAGCTTCTTGTTGATGGCACGAGTACCGGTGCCACGGTCAGCATAGCCGACGATGTGGACATTTGTCTCAGGATACTCATTCATGTAATCGACGATATCCTGGAGTTTCTTCTCCTCACTGGTCTGAACCTTAGTGACATTGATTGGGAAGAAAACGTCGCGACGGAGCTGGATCTGCTTGACCGGTTTCTTCTCAGGAGCCGGAGCCGGTACCTGCTTTTCCACAACGCGCTCCACGATACGCTCAACAGGCTTTGGAGCCTCTACGGTACGAGCTGTATAGGTCTTGCCGCCGAGATTAATCTTCACGCCAACGAGACCGTTGAAGTACCAGTCGGGGTTGCCGGCTTTCTTCGAGTTGTACTTGTCGTTGAGGAAATTAGCGTTAATCTCGCAGCCGAGCGACACGCGGTCGCTGAGACGGAAGTCGACCATCACGCCGCCACGTCCCACGAAACGAGTCTTGGTGCCGTCCCAGAGATATTCAAGATTCTGGTCGGTATTGGGGAAAACGGTCGAAGAAAGGTAGTTCGACACATCCTGAGCCTCGTCGTTGTCGAATGCTATATTTGCACCTGCGCCAAGGAAAGCGCTGACGTTGACAAGACGGTTAGGATTGAATCCGCAGAAGAGGTTGCTGAGGTTGAAAGTGAAGTCGAGAGCCGGAGCCACATATTTATACTTCCACTTATAGTTTCCACCAGCGTAAGCGCGCTCAGTGCCGTCAGCGGTAAGGGTGGAGAACGGTGCTACCTTCCATCCGGCGCGGCTCTGCCATCCGCCGACAGCGAGACGCATGCCGAATACCGGGTTGACCTGATAGCCGAGAGCCACCTGTGCGTTAGGGCTGACGAGCTCCTTGAATTTCACTTCACCAAGGGTGTACTGACCGCCAATCTGAGCCTGGACATACCAGTGCGGATTGAAGTCGTAAACCGTTTTTGCAGCAGGCTGTTCCTGTGCCGAAGCTGTCATGGCTGCTGAGAGCAGGGCTGCTGAAAAAAGAATCTTATTTAGTTTCATGATTGTGATAGATTTTTTATTGAAGGCAGATACCGCAGAGGTATCCGCCTTTTTATATTTTGATTACTTTCCGCTGAAGTAGAACTTACGTACGACATTCTTGCCCATGTAGTCGACAGCAGCATAAGTGACCTCGTAAACCTTACCCGACTCGAGAGTGCCAAGGGTGAAGCTGCGAGTAGTACCATAGAGAACCGTGTTCATGTTGGTACCGTTGTTAGCCTTCTGCAGAGCAGCCTTCAGAGCAGCATTGCCTTTCTGAGCACTGACAGCGTCCTTGAGGGCAGCATTGTTATCGTTCCACACGTTGGTAACAGCAACCCACTTCATGTAAGCCGGAGCCAGCATTTCAAGAGTGTAGGTTGTACCGAGCAGGTTAGAACCACTGGGGAGGATGGCAGTACCATACTTTGTGTTACCAAGCTTTGCGAGTTCGTTGCCAGAGCCGTAGAAGAGAACCGGCTGGAGCGAGCGGTTGATATCATTGTTTCCGTCACGGCTGAACCAACCGTTCACACGGTTAGCCCACTTGTTGTAACGAGAGATGACTTCATTGAGCTTGTCAATCTTGTCGTTAGCCTCGTTGATAGTATTGTTCACATTGTCGATCATGCTGTTAACCTGGCTCTGAGCACCCGAGAGAGAACCGTTGATCTGGTTGACGAGGTCCTGAAGCTCAGTCATGCTGAAGGTACCGATCTTATGGCCGTTAACGTCGTAGACGTCAGCAACGTAAGAACCGGTAGTGATTTCGCGGATAGAGATATGGTCGATGTTGCCGTCGATATCCTCGATGCCAGAGTATGTTGGCAGCGGAGTGTAAGTCTTGCCGGCAAGAGTACCGAACGAGAACGGATGGATGGCAGCACCAGCAACGCAATACTGCGAGATGACCGAATGAGCAGAATCCTGACCATTGGCGGTCTTGGTGGTCCAAGAAGTCTTCAGAGCGAGAGCCGGGAGGACATCATGGATGTTGTCATAGATTACACCGGCGAGCTGACTGATGTTAACCTTGAGTCCGCCGTTCTGTGCGCGGTCCTTCCAATCGTGATAGAGGGTCTTGACCTCATCCTTGATTTCCTGCATGTCGACCTTCGGTGTGAGCGAAGAAGCGTCAGAAGGAGTAACGGTGCCACGGACCTTATAAAGGCCGTTAGCGCTTGCACGGGTGTAACCGAACGACAGGAGGTCGTTGGAAGCCTCAGCAGGAGTGAGATCCATAGGAGCCTTCTCGCCACGGCTGTTGACGAGAGTAAATACCTTACCAGTCTCATCGACATCTAACGGGTTCAGAGTGAGCCACATATCACCGGCATTGCCGATATAGCTGCCGTTTTCAGGAGTACCGCTTGCAGTGACGATAGTACCATTCCCAGTATTGCGTGCTGTTCTGTCCTGACCGGTAATCTCGAGGTCAGAGTACGAAAGTACAGGACCGTTAGGATCGGCATAGTCAGAAGCCACATTCGACGGGAAGTAGAACTGACCCGGATTGCCATAGTAAGCAGCAAGCACCGTTGAGCGGATGTCACCTGAAGGCACTGCATAGTAACCGAAGACAGGGTTCAGCGTACCATTGACGAGGATACCTGTAACCTGCTTTCTCATAGCCTCCTGAATGAGGTTGACAAGGCTCTGAAGAGCGTTGACCTGACTCTGGAGTTTCGAGATAGCGTCCTTGTTGGCGTTGGCGAGGTCCTCAACTATTCCGAGTCTGCCCTCAACCTTATCGAGACGATCCTCAGCATCATTGAGGCGGAGGACGTTAGCCTCAGCGATAGAGTCAGCCTTATGAGCCAGCTTCATAGCCTCGGCAGCGGCGGTAGAATCCTGATAAGCCTTACGATAGAGCTCAACGATGTCGCCCTGCATACCGACGACGGTATTATTCAGGTTGACAAGGCTGTCAGCAAGGCCGTCTACGCGGAGAGCCGTGTTGTTACACATGTTGATACAGTCGGCCAGGCGAGCGCGGAGAGCGTCGATAGAATCCTTGTTCTCCTTGACTCCATTCTTAATGTCGTTGACGACACGGTTGGTAGAGTCGATACGCGCATTGGCATCGTTAATAGCCTTCTGCAGAAGGGAGTCGGCAGTCTCAAGGTTCTTGATCTTTCCCTTCAGATCAGCAATATCCTGAGTGTTGGTCGAGACCTGGCCTTCGAGCTTTTCCACACGCTCTTTCAGTTTGTCACACTGCTGACGGCAGTTCGACTGTGCCGTCTTGAGCTCAGCCACCTGACCATAGAGAGCCTCCAGAAGCGTCTTGTTGCTCTGGACATTTTCCTTCCACGCTCCATCCTCATCGTAATCCTTACAGGACGAGAGCGATCCTGATACGCCTAAAACAAGACCTATCAGAAGAATAAAACTTAGAAGTTTTCGTCTATTCATCGTCTTTGAATTTAAAAAAAAATATTATTAATTATTGATTATACTAACCTATAGAAACCACTCTTTCATAACATTCCACCTTATTTATATATATAGATGGCTCTCTATTTGGGTACAAAATTACGCTTTTTTTTTGAAATTACATATATTTCTACATAAAATTTACGTCACAAAAAACATTATTTGACACAATAGGGATTTTCCCCCCACCATATAGGGGAATTCCTTTCCAATTATCCACAATTCTGCTTACCTTTGCATCAGAAAATTTAAAGAACACGACTATGAAGAAGTTTATATTTGCCCTTGTGATGCTGTTCACCATGGCAGTCTCAGCCTCAGCAATGAGTTATGAGGAGGCACGCAACGAAGCTCTGTTCCTTACCGACAAGATGGCTTACGAGCTGAACTTGACGGAGGACCAATACGAGGCGGCATACGAGATAAACCTCGACTACCTCATGCGGGTAAACACTGTCGACGACCTCTACGGCACCTACTGGCGCTACCGTAATCTCGACATGAGCTACATACTCTTCGACTGGCAGTACCGTGCATTCTGCGACGCCGCTTACTTCTACCGCCCGATATACTGGTCGGGAGGCTACTGGCACTTCGGCATCTACGCCCGCTACCCATACCGCGACTACTTCTACTTTGGCTGTCCACGCTTCTACGTTGAATACCGTGGCGGACACAGCTGGCGCATGAACGGAGGCCACAGCTGGTACCGCGGCCGCGACTGGGGACGCCCAGGCAACCGCCCGGCAGTGGGAATGCGCGACGGTTTCAACCGCGGCGACTACCGCAACGTCGGCAACCGTTCTTTCGGCAACCTCAACAACCGCGGAAGCTTCAACAACAGAGGCTCACGATCCTTCGGTTCAGGCGCGTCGATGGCTCCAAGCACCCAGAACAGAAACACCAATACGACAGGTCCGCGCAAGTTCGGTACCTTCGGTTCAGGACGCAACTACAACAGCGTGCCGCAGAGCAGCACCCGCACAACGGTCACCCATCAGCAGAGCCGCAACCTCTTCGACAACCAGAGCCGGACGATGAACCGCAGCAGTTTCCAGCCACAGACAGCTCCAAGCCGCAGTTTCAGTGCACCGTCGCGCAGCTTCAGCGCACCGTCGCGCAGCTTCAGCTCACCGTCGCGCAGCTTCGGCTCACCAAGCAACAGCGGTTCGTTCGGAGGTTCCCGCTCGAGCGGTGGCTCCTTCTCAAACGGAGGATCAAGAAGTTTCGGTGGTCACAGATAAGGAATGACATTAAATCAAATTTCTGACAAGCAATAACTGCCGCGCTATAGCGGCTAAACAACAAGGGGCATCGGCAACAGCACCGGAAAATCAGATACCGGGAATGTTGCAGATGCCCCTCTTTTTATTGTATTCTCCGCGGCATATAGCCATTCACAGCAATACATGCGGCTGTCGGAAACGGCAAAATAATTTCCGCCAACGGTCCTCAGAGGTCGAGCACGCGGACTTCAGCGTTCTCCATGCGCGGGATTTCGTTCATCGGTTTGTTGAAATATACGCTTTGGATGGCCTTGTTGACGATGCCGTGACCGACGGCTAACACGGTCTTCCCGGGGTAAGTCACCTTTATCCACGTAAGGAAATTGCGGGCGCGGGCCTTGAGATGAGGGATTGGTTCCACGTCCTTGGGCCAGTCCTTAGGGTCCTTCGGCAGGTCGGGGATGTACTTCCCGGTCAGCGAGCCCCAGTCGCGCTCACGCAGCAGCACCGTCGTTTCGACGTCCTTACCGTGCGGAGCGGCGATTATCTTGCACGTCTGAATACTACGGTTGAGGTCGCTCGAAACGAAATTATCAATCTGCGCGCCCTTCATCTTCTCGCGCACGGCCTCAGCCTGAGCCACTCCCTCGGGGTCGAGTTGTCCCTGAACCTGCCCTTGCAGGATTTTGGCGGCATTATCGAAGGTCTGACCATGCCGCACCAGATATAGTCTTGTCATTATTTATGTTATCTTGAATAATTCAGCGTGCAAAGGTAGTACAATCGACTGTAAAGCCATAAAATAATAAGCCAAAAATTTGTAAACGTCGGAAGAAAATCCTAACTTTGCCGAAAATACATGTGTCATGAAAATTTTTCAGAGTGCAGTTTTTAGAGCCTTATGCTCAATCGTTGTCGGCATGTTGCTCCTCCAGTACGGAAGTCTGACCATACAATGGCTTACGATAGTCATTGGAGGAATCTTCTTCGCCACCGGACTTATTTCGTTCATCATCTACCTGTCGACGAAGAAGCGCCTTAGCGCCTCGGAATCGATTACCGACAGCGACGGCTACCGCATCCAGCGGCCCGCGCCCGCCTTCCCCATCGTCGGTGTGGGAAGCATGATTCTCGGTGGCATCCTCATCTTTCTTCCCGGCAGTTTCGTCAAAGGCATCGTCGTGGTTCTGGCTCTCATCCTCGTTCTCGGTGCCATCAACCAGCTCGTATCGCTGGCCCGCGCAACGAAATTCGCTTCCGTGCCGGTGCTCTTCTGGATTTTTCCGCTCGTCACCTTCGGCATCGGAGGCTTCATCCTCGTCCGTCCCGGTGAGACTATCGACCTGGTTATGAAACTCATAGGCTGGTGCATGATATTCTACGGGGCCGTGGAAGGTCTCGACGCGTGGAAGATTTACAGTATGCGGAAGGCCTTCGAGAAGAACAGTGCCAACGCCCAGGCTGCCGCCGAGGCCCGCGCCCGCATGCAGAACCCTGAGGACATCACCGACGCTGAGGTCGTCGACGACAGCAACAGTCATCAGACGGGAGAGAAAATCTGACAACATAATTCACACGAAAACTACAAACTAACGAATATGAAAGACCATCATATAACCATCATTGGCATTGCAGGAGGAACAGGGTCGGGCAAGACGACAGTAGTAAAGAAAATTGTAGAGGCCCTTCCGCCCAACTACGTGGCCGTTGTCCCGCTTGACTCATACTATAACGACACCACCGGCCTCACCGACGAGGAGCGCAAGGCCATCAACTTCGACCATCCCGACGCCTTCGACTGGAAGTTGCTCATCGAGCAGGTCAACGAGCTGAGGCACGGCCGTGCCGTCGAGCAGCCCACCTACAGCTACCTCATCAGCAACCGCCTGCCCGAAACCATACATGTGGAGCCCAAGCCGGTGATAATAATCGAGGGAATCATGACGCTCATCAACCGCAAGCTGCGCGACATGATGGACCTGAAGGTGTTCGTCGACTGCGATCCCGACGAGAGGCTCATACGCAATATCCAGCGCGATACCATCGACCGCGGGCGCACGGTGTCGATGGTTGTCGACAGATACCTGAAGGTTCTCAAGCCGATGCACGAGCAGTTCATCGAGCCCACCAAGCGACATGCCGACATCATAATCCCGCAGGGAGGCGAGAACGAACGCGGAATTTCAATTCTCTGCAAGTACATCGAGGGACTGATAAAGAAGGACTGACAGCATAGAATAGTGCACAGGCAAACACCTGACAATCAGACTAATGCCACGCGTCAGCCATCCTGCAGTCGAGAACACATAAAAAGACTAAAACAAGAAATGGATATAGAGACTCATCCCTTTGAGCCTTTCCTGCCCAAGAATGCCAAACTGATTCTCTTGGGCACTTTTCCTCCGGCCCCAAAACGGTGGTGCATGGAGTGGTACTACCCCAACTTCATGAACGATATGTGGAGGATTATCGGACTGTGCTTCTTCGGCGACAAGGAGCACTTCGTGAAACCGGGCGAGAAGACGTGGCGCCTCGACGAGCTGAAGGATTTCCTCGCCGAGAAGGGCATTGCCATCTTCGACACCTGCGTGAAGATTCGCAGGACTAAGGGCACCGCCTCCGACAAGGACTTGGAGGTCATCGAGCAGGCCGACATCGACGGTCTGCTCCACTACCTATCGCAGTGTCGGGCCGTACTGTGCGCCGGACAGCTCGCCACAACCATCTTCACATCGCACTACGGCATCCGCGATGCCAAGAAGATGAAGATGGGATCGTTCGTCAACTTCGATTTCGAGGGACGCACGCTCCGTCTATACCGTGAGCCGAGCAGCAGTCGTGCCTATCCCATGAAGGTCGAGAAGAAGGCCGAATACTACTCAAAGATGTTCGAGGAGGTACTCGGCGAATGACGTCTTTGGCAGATTCAGAGGGCGAAAATGTTTCGCATCATCTGTAAATATAATTCAAAACAAAATTTTCGTCGAACCGTCTCGCTTACTCACTGAATGTCAACGACTTACAAATTCGGCCCATTTGGCGTTGCGAAACGGCCCATTTCACAACGCAAAACGGTCCATTTCGCAAGCTGAAATGGACCGTTTTGCAAGCCGAAATGGCATGTATTGATTCGCTGTAAATATTTTTTCGATTATTCGCCCCTATTGTTTCCGTTCCGGAAAGGGTTTTTCCGGTGCGGAAAACTCGTTCCGTTGCAACTGCCGGACCGGCTGTCCGATTGCTGCAACGGATGCATTGGGTTGTGAAGCAAGCGTTATTTTCCGGCGACAGCCTTGGCCAAATAGACAACTACGGGCAGGTGGTCGCTGTAGCCGTCGAGCCATACGCCACCGGCAGTGGTGCGCTTGGTGTTGCCCTTATATTTGCCGCTGTCCTGGAAGAGGTAGTCGCGACGGAATATCTGGTGCGAGATGTACTTCAGAGTTGAGAAGTCTCTCCTACCCTTCTGGTTGAGTAGGTTTGGCGTCATGACAATCTGGTCGAAGAGATTCCAGTTGCCGTTGTACCTCAGTGTGCCCGTATGGCCCTTCACGAGGGTATTATACCAGGGGTTGAACATCTCGTCGGCCTTCACCTCGTCGATGTTCTCCTTTGCCCCAAGCTTCTCATACATGCTGCTGTTGGTAGGGTCGTCGTTCATATCGCCCATGACAAACACTTTCCTCTCGGGATTGGCACGCAGCAGAGAGTCCTTGACGGCACGGACCTCACGACCAGCAGTCTCACGATAGAACGAACCACTGAAACGGCTCGGCCAGTGGCACACCACCACGGCCACGGGCTCACCGGCCAGCTCGCCGCTGACGGTGAGGAAGCCACGGGTCTTGAAGGTGCTGTCCTTGGGCAGGTCGGGGACGTAGGGCACGAGCCGCACATCATTGACCTTGAAGTACTTGGGATTGTAGAGCAGTGCGCAGTCGATGCCGCGGCGGTCGGGACCTTCGATATGGCAGAACTTGAAGTTGCGGGCGGCAAGGGCGGGCTGAGCCACAAGGTCGCGGAGGACGTGGTCGTTCTCCACCTCCGACACGCCGATGAACGCACAGCCGTCGGGAATCTTGTCGGTGCCCATCTCCGACAGTACACGGGCCATGTTGTGGAGCTTATGAGTGTACTTCATCTCGTTCCAGTGGTAGGAGCCGTCGGGAAGGAAATCATAGTCTTTCTTACCCTCATCATGGGTATAGTCGAAGAGGTTCTCAAGATTGTAGAAACCAACGGCATAGCCCTGGAGTTTCTGCTGTGCGGAGGATGCGAGACTAAAGAGTGTCACACCCAATAAAACTAATAAAATTCGTCTCATTTCTATATTTAAATTTTGTTTTCTTAGCTACCCGCATCCAACCTCTTTTCGAGCCGTTTGAAGGCCGTTTTTCGGGGGCTGATGCTTTCACGCTGCAAATATCGTGAAATAATTTCAAATAATTGTATGTTTATTTCATTTATTTGCACCAGTAACTGAATTTTAATGGATAAAACCTTTTCTTTTTAAAATTTATTTTGTTACTTTGCACATTATAAATACACAATTAATTTAATCACTTTATGCAGAAAAAGCTGAAAATAGCTGTGATAGCCCTTTGCTGCGCGTCGACCGCCATGGCCCAGGAGCCAAAGAACGGTGCCAGCCAGCAGGAGCAAACGGCCAATGCTCTTGACGAGCAGGCTTTCACATTCACTGAGGCCCAGCTCGGAGAGGACGAGGACATGAGCGACAACATCACGATCCTCAACTCTAACAGCAACGTCTACGCCTCTGAGGTAGGTTATCTTTTCTCGCCGTTGCGATTCAGGTATCGTGCTTTCAACCAGAAATACAACGATATCTACATCAACGGTGCTCCTATGAACGACATGGAGAGCGGACAGTTCCGCTACTCGCTCGTCGGCGGTCTCAACCAGCAAACGAAGAATGTCGACTTCGCGCTGCCTTTCGAGGATAACAACTTCGGTGTGGCTGCAATGGCAGGAAGCAACAACTACGACTTCCGCGCAGGGTCAATGGCCGCCGGCAACCGCATAACGCTCTCGGCTGCCAACCGGAACTATACTCTTCGAGGAATGTACACCTACGGCTCGGGATTCAACAGCCGCGGATGGGCCTTCGCTGCCAACCTCACATACCGGTGGGCTAACCGCGGATATGTCGAGGGTACGTTCTACAACGCACTCTCTTACTTCTTCGGCGTACAGAAGAAATGGAAGAACGGACACTCTCTGAGCTTCTCGACATGGGGCAACCCCACCGAGAGGGCATCGCAGGGAGCAAGCACCGACGAGGCTTACTGGCTCGCCAACGACTATCAGTACAACCCCTACTGGGGCTACCAGAATGGTCACAAGCGTAACAGCCGCGTAGTCAACGACTTCGCACCGTCGGCAATACTCACATGGGACTGGAATATCAACGACAATACAAAGCTGACCACATCGCTGTTCGCAAAGTATTCCATCTACAAGAGTACCCGTCTGAACTACAACAACACCGACAACCCGCAGCCCGACTACTGGAAGAATCTGCCGTCGAGCTATTATGACGTGTGGGACGCTACCGACAGCCGCTACCGCACATCACAGGCCCTCGCCGACTGGCAGACAGCCGTCGACTGGTGGCAGACGAAAGCCAACCGCCAAATCAACTGGGACCGTCTGTACTATGCTAACCGTGAGGCTGCCAAGAACGGCAACGACGCCCTCTACTACCTCGAGGCCAAGCACAACAACAATATGATGGTGAACATGGCCTCGACGCTCAACAAGCGCATCGGCAAGGATAAGCAGCTCAACGCGGGTATCATCCTCGGCCAGAATATTGGCCATCACTACAAGACTATGGACGACCTGCTCGGAGCAAAGAGTTTCCATAATATCAATACTTACGCCATCGGCACATACGCTACCGACGACCCCAGGGTGCAGTACGACCTCAACACTATGGGCACACAGGGTCTCGGAAAGCTCGTCTACGAGGGCGACCGCTTCGGCTACGACTACGACCTCAAGGTGCGTCAGGGCAAGCTGTGGAGTTCCTTCGACCAGACTGTCGGCATTCTCCACTACACCGTTGCAGCAAAGATAGGATATGACGGCATGAACCGCCACGGGAACATGCGGAACGGTATGTTCGCCAACAATTCGTTCGGAAAGAGTGGTACGGCGGAATTCATCTCGGGAGGTGGAAAATTCAACGGTAATCTCGACCTCGGTGCAGGAAACACCGTGTCGTTGGGAATAGGATATGAGAAGCGCGCGCCTCAGGCAACGACAGCATTCGTATCGCCGGAGATGAACAACGACTTCGTCGACAACCTGAAAAACGAGGATGTTTTCAGCTCGGAGTTCAACTATCAGTACATCAACCACTGGCTCCATGCGAACATCAGCGCCTACTACAGTCATCTGTCGAATGTCACCGAATGGCAGAACTACTATTTCGACGATATCAACTCGTTCTCGTACGTCTCTATGACGGACATGAAGAAGAATTATTATGGTGTGGAATTCGGTCTTGACTTTAAGCTTACAAGTTTCCTCAACTTCAAGACCATCGGCACATGGAGCGATGCCAAGAATATCAATAACGCTCACGTGCGCTATCTCAACTCCACTCAGGCCACATATACCGACGACATCGTCTACAACAAGGATATGCGGGAGAGCGGAACTCCGCTGTCGGCATACAGCGCTATTCTCAGTTTCCACAAGGGCGGATGGTTCATCGACCTCAACGGCAACTACTACGACCGCATCTATCTCTCCTATGCTCCCTCACGCCGTTATGGTCAGACGCTCGTCAACGCGGGCGATGTCGACAACGACGGCAACTACGTCGTTCCGGCACAGGCCAAGGGTAAAGGCGGATTCATGCTCGACGGATCAATCGGAAAGAGCATCTATCTGAAGCATGGAAGCCTGTCCATCAACCTGATGGTAACAAATATTCTCAACAATCAGAAGATTGTCAGCGGTGGATATGAGCAGAGCCGTTCCGATTATACACTCAAGAACGACGGTACACGCTCGGACCGCGCATACAAGTTCTCACGCAACGTAAAGAAATACTACGTCAACGGCATCAACGGAATGCTCAACGTAGCATACAAATTTTAGTCGGTAGCGCCACTAAACGGTAGTGACAACACGACAATACAATAAAAAATGACAATGAAAAAGAAATTATCATACATAGCTTTAGCACTTGCGGGCGTTCTCTTCGCATCGTGCATGGGCGATGATTACGCAGGGGCACGATACGATGAGACTCCTTTTGGCAACAACGCCCTCACCGACGACAATGTCATTTCCATTGCGGCATTAAAGGATAAGTATCAGTCGGCCATTAACACCGACTACCGCGACGGAAAGGCTTACGAGCAAGTGACCGGCGACCTGAAGATAAAGGGCGTGGTGACAAGCAGCGATGAGCAGGGAAATATTTATAACGAACTTGCCATACAGGACTCTACGGGTGCCATACTCCTTTCTGTTGCACAGGGCGGCCTCTACTCGTTCCTGCCCGTGGGCACTGAGGTCCTCGTCGACCTCAAAGGCCTCTACGTGGGCAACTACGGCTTGCAGGCCGAGATAGGAGTGCCGACAACGAACGCCAACGGTGGCACATACGTCGGACGAATGAGCCGCGCCACCTTCGACCAGCACTATAAGATTCTGTCGTCGGGCAACGCTGTAGAGCCGGAGGAATTCGACGCTACAAAGTGGGATCTTGCCAAAGACGGCGGAAAGCTCGCTGTGCTGCATGAAGTTACCTTCAATCACGACCTTTCCATCGACTCCACTTATGCCGATGCCAACGGTGGAGCAGGATCGAAGAGCTGGTATTTCAAGGAGCTCGGACGCACTGTGCAGGTCTACAACAGCAATTACGCCGATTTTGCCAACGCTGTCGTGCCGAAATATAAGGTCGACGTGACCGGAATAATGAAGCGGTACAACAACTCCTGGGAGCTTATCATCCGTACTCTCGATGATGTCAAGAAAGCGGCAACGGCAATCTACGAGGAAGGATTCGCCACAGGAACAGGCGAATGGGCAGCCGTCGACGTCACTCTGCCAGAGGGTCTAAAATACGTCTGGGGCGGTTCGGCTTACGGCGCAAAGGCATCGGCCTACGTCGGCGGTGCCAACCACGCTGCCGAGAGCTGGCTCGTATCACCAGAAATCGACCTCACGGCGGCTTCGAACGCCACACTTGCCATCTCGCAGGCAGCCAACTTCATCGGTTCTACGTTCGGTGAAAACTGCAAAATACTCGTCAGCACCGACTACAAGACTGGAGCTCCGTCGACGGCAAAGTGGACAGAGCTGAGCCTCGACAATGTTCCGACAGCCGAAACGAAGTGGAATATGGTCGACGGAACAACATCACTGTCGAAGTTTGCCGGCAAGAAAATACACTTGGCCTTCCAGTATGTCAGCACCGAATCGACCGCTCCGACATGGGAAATCCGCAGTGTTACAATCAAATAAAGCAAAAAGGGGATCTTATCTAAGATAAAACCGAAGAACAGAAAACTTGAAAAAATATAACTAAGATATGAAAAAGGTATTTCTTTCACTGATTGCGCTGGCAACGATGGCCTTCGCTTTCACCGGTTGCGAGGACGTTCCAATGCCCTACGACCAACCAACAGCTAACACCGACACAACGAAAACTGTTGTGCCGTCGGGCTCAGGAACAGCCGACGATCCTTACAACGTTGCAAAGGCAATGGAGATTATCAAAGCCGGAACGTACACTACAGAACCGGTTTACGTGAAAGGCCGCATCGTCGGTCTGAGCGAGTTCAACTCCAGTTTCGGCAACTACACATATTATATTAACGACACGGAGTCGTCGAGCAACCAGCTCGAGATCTACCGCGGAAAGGGTCTCAACCAGGCTAAGTTCACATCAGAGGACGATCTGAAGATTGGCGACGAGGTGGTCGTCTATGGTGCGCTCACATCTTACAATGGAACGGCCGAGATGACATCCGGTAACTACCTCTACAGTCTCAACGGCAAGCAGGGCACTCCTGTCACTCCGGCAGCAGAGCCTAAGGGTACAGGCACCGAGGCCGACCCGTTCAATGTGGCTGCTGCAGCCAAAGCAGCATCGGCGCTCGACGAGAACGGCAAGATTGCAGGTGCCTATGTAGCAGGTATAATCTCTGAGGTCGGTGAGGTAAACACCTCTTTCGGCAACGCTACTTACTACATCTCCGACGACGGAACGAAGAGCAACCAGTTCGAAATCTACCGCGGATATTATCTCAATGGTGCGAAATTCACCTCTGCCGACCAGATAAAGGTTGGTGACAAGGTGGTTGTCAAGGGCGACCTCGTCAACTTCATGGGCAACACAATAGAGATGACGCAGGGCAGCCAAATCGTAAGTCTCAACAACGGAGGTGCAACTGCCGCCACCGGCCTGAGCGCAACATTCAAGGATGGCCTCGACAACTTCACCATAAAGGACGTCACCCTTGGCGAAGGAGCAACCTACGTATGGAAGCACGACGACATGAACGGTTTTATGAGAGCTTCGGCATATATTAAAAACAAGGGAAATATCCCATGCCAGAGTCTGCTCATCTCGCCTGCCTTCACCCTTGAGGGTCTCACCAAGGCCACACTGACATTCCAGCACACCGGTAAGTTCTTCGGAAAGAACGAAGGCGACATAGCCAAGGAAATTAAGGTACTCGCATCAACTGATGGGGTTAACTGGAAGGAAGTAACCATTAACGGTTATCCTACTGGCAACGAGAACTGGGCATTCGTTGAGGGCACCTGCGATCTGAGCGCGTTTGCCGGACAGAAGACCGTCTACATCGCTTTCCAGTACACCAGCACTGCCGATGCAGCTCCGACATGGGAGGTCAAAGATGTTGTCGTGAAATAAAAAAAGTCAAAAATTTGGCTGACAACAAAAATCTTCGTACCTTTGCATCCCGTTAAACGATAAACAAGAAAACAAAATGAAAAAAGGTATTCATCCAGAAAACTATCGTCCCGTCGTATTCAAGGATATGTCCAACGGCGATATGTTCCTTACAAAGTCTACAGCAAAGACTACAGACACTGTAGAATTTGAAGGAGAGACTTACCCAGTAGTGAAGGTCGAAATCTCAAGCACCTCTCACCCGTTCTATACCGGTAAGAGCAAGCTTGTCGACACAGCAGGTCGCGTCGACCGCTTCATGAGCCGTTACGGTAAGCTGAAGAAGTAATCTCTTCCCCGTGGAAGGGTTACAAAGACCTTATCCATTTAGAAGATATTAATTTTCAATTAATGCGGTCAAGCGTAGTTGCATATGCGCTTGCCCGCATTTTTGTTTTACTGACACACGTACACCCCGTCTGCTCCGACCTTCAAAGGCTGCTGCCCACACAGAGCAATGCCACCAGATCCCATTTCTGACCAGTCCGCTCCTGCCGCCAAAGGCCACTGCCGGGGTACCATTCTTTTAGCTTTATCGTCCTATGAACAAGTTCGTATCACTATCTCATTCTCTTTTTCTCCGTCTCTCTTTGGCAGTATTTGCGGCCGTTAGCCTTGCGGCATGCTCCGGTTCCGACAACGGTCCGTCGTCATCGGCAGAGACCAACACCAACTCAAACCTCTCCAATCCGAACCCCGTCGTTCACCGACTGGAGTTCCCAAGGCTTAAAGGAGGACAGAGCCTTGTTGTGACCCACTACGACAAAGGGGAGGTCAACTACTCCGTTGAGTGGGATTCCGTTCGGCGGTCGGCCCGTTGGTCGGCTTACGAGATGTACTCATCGAACCGTGAGACCCACACAAGCCGCTACTATCCCGACGGCAACGACCCGCAATATCCCACCGACCCCGACCTGCACTGCTCCACGGCATGGACAGTCAGCAACGATCCCTTCTACAGGTCGAACTACGATCACGGTCATCTGTGTCCGTCGGCCGACCGCCTGAACTCATTCACCTCCAACTATCAGACCTTCTACCTCACCAATATGATGCCACAGGTCAAAGGATTCAACGCAGGTGTCTGGGCCAATATGGAGAAATGGGTGCGCAGTCAGATCCACATCGGCTCGCGCGACACCCTCTATGTTGTAAAAGGCGGAACGATTGACGATCCAAGTCAAATTAAAAGCGACAAAGTCCACGGCATGATTATCCCCGAATACTATTTCATGGCACTGCTGATGAAGAACTCCACAGGCTATAAAGCCATGGGATTCAAGATAGAGCACAAGGTCAGCTCCGACAGCAATCTTGCCAAATACGTTGTAAATATCGACACCCTCGAGAAGTTCACAGGCATCGACTTTTTCTGCAATCTGCCCGATGCCATCGAGAATCACGTTGAAAGTCTGCCCCTTGAGAATGTCCTCCGGGCATGGGGATTCAACTAAATTACGATTCCAACACACCACGAACAGCAATAACAACTATGGATAAAGAAAAGAACAAACAAGAATTCGAGGACCTCCTTCGGTCCACAAAGCGCGAAGGCATCGACTATGTCATCGGCGACTTGGAACACGACGGTTTCTTCGAGGCACCGGCCTCAGCCGGCCATCACCTTAATGTTGCCGGCGGATTATGCCAGCACAGTCTGAACGTATGCCACGCAGCCCTGATGATTTACGAGGGTATGGAGAAGCTCGACCCCGCTTCCACCGGCAAGGTAAAGCGCGAAAGCGTTATTATTGCATCCCTTCTTCACGATGTTTGCAAGACCGACATCTACCACCGCACCGTGAAAAAGCGGAAAAACAAAGTTACCGGCATGTGGGAAGACAGCGAAGGCTACGGCATCAGCTACAAGAAATTCCCCATGGGACACGGCGAGAAGTCTGTCATCCAGCTCCTTCTCTCCGGTCTTGCGCTCCAGGACGACGAGATGCTTGCCATCCGCTGGCACATGGGAGCCTTCGGCCTGAACCTCAACTCGTACGAGGACGAGCGCTGCTACGACACGGCACGAATGGAGTATCCTCTTTGCAGCATCGTACAATGCGCCGACAGCTTGGCTGCAGCCATCATGGAAACCACAAGCGAGGACCTCGACGAACTGTAGCCCGACGATTATTCAAACACCCAATTACCGTGCTTTAAACCAAATAAGATCAAATCATCTGATTTTCGGGTCAACAATCTCCGGAGTTCAATATTGCTTCGGAGATTGTTTTTTCCGTGCTGTGACTCCGGCGGGACTCAAACCCGCGACACTCAGAACCGGAATCTGATGCTCTATTCAACTGAGCTACGGAGCCGTGAAAACGTCAGTCTGCAACCGACCAACCAAATATAACCGATGTGCAAAGGTACAAAAAAATTAGCGAAATCCAAATAAATTGCGATTTTTATTTCTCACAACAGACAATTATCCGCCGATTCTGTAACCTTCTCCACCGTCAAAAACGACGACAACGGAAATAATTTCTATCATTTTGAATAAAATTTTTGCAAAATACCTTTCATTTTCATTTTTTATCATTATCTTTGCAACGTTTTATCGCAAATCAAATAACGTACAACATAAATGAGCAAACTTATTAAACCAGCAGGATACAAACCACTGCTTGACAAGCACCAGACAGAATTAGGTATCAAACGCATTAAGGACTTCTTCCAGGAGAATCTTGCCACAGAGCTCCGTCTGAGCCGCGTCACAGCCCCTCTCTTCGTTCTTAGCGGTCTGGGCATCAACGACAATCTCAATGGTGTCGAAAAGCCCGTATCGTTCAAGATCAAGGACATGAACGGAGCCAACGCCGAAATCGTCCATTCGCTTGCCAAGTGGAAGCGTATGACCCTCGCCGAGTATGAGATTAAGCCAGGCTACGGCATCTATACCGATATGAATGCCATTCGTGCCGACGAGGAACTCGACAACCTCCATTCGCTCTACGTGGACCAATGGGACTGGGAGGCCGTCATCACCCGTGGCGACCGCACGCTGAGTTTCCTCGAGGGCGTTGTCCGACGCATCTACCAGGCCATTCTCCGCACCGAATTTCTCGCCTGCGAGAGCTATCCCGAGCTGAAGCCGTTCCTTCCCGCCGACATCCATTTCGTTCACAGTCAGGACCTTCTCGACATGTATCCCGACAAGACACCTAAGGAGCGCGAGGACGCTATATGCAAGAAATATGGTGCCGTCTTCGTTGAAGGAATAGGCGGTAAGCTCAGCGACGGCAAGAAACACGACGGCCGTTCGCCCGACTACGACGACTGGTCGACGGTGGCCGAGAACGGCAAAGCCGGCCTCAACGGCGATATTCTCATCTGGTATCCAGTGTTAGGTCGCAGTTTCGAGCTGAGTTCCATGGGAATTCGTGTCGACAAGGAGAGCCTCTTGCGACAGCTGAAGATTGAAGGTGCCGAGGACCGCGAGAAGCTCTACTTCCACCGTCAGCTCCTCGACGGCAAGCTGCCCCTGAGTATCGGCGGTGGCATAGGCCAGAGCCGTCTGTGCATGGTCATGCTCCATAAGGCCCATATTGGTGAGATTCAGGCAAGTATATGGCCGGAGGAAATGCGCAAGGAGTGCGCCGAAGCCGGCATACCTCTTATATAATTAATGTGTGAGGAGCCATGCGATGTCGGCGGCACAATAAAGCCGCCGACATCGCATGGCCAGCTGTGAACAAAGCAGTGACACAAAAGATCGTACATTGGGGAAGAATCCAGCGGGATTCGTTTTTTTTCCATATATTGATTCCTTCGTTTACCAGACAGCATAAAAGATAGCGGAAGAATTTGAACTATTTTGCAAATAGTTCCACAACCTATGTGGTTAGTGCTTTTTATGTTCTCTTTTGGCATTCAGCATATTATTTTATCATAAGCCGCTTGCTTTAAATCATCACTCGGCTTGCCTTCCCAGTCAAGGTAATTCTTGCCATTATCATCTGGAATATCCACGGTTTAGGTAACGCGCGTCGGCTCAGCAAGTTCCTTCAGGCTCCCATAGTATGCTCTTGCTTCAGTTTCCGTCTTACCATTCTTTGCCATGGTCTCCTTCGTCTTCGGGTCATTCAAGAAAGACTCCAACGTCGGGAACCTCTTTATTAATCGTTCGGCATTAGAATGCTCAGTCTGCTTAATGTGGTTGTTGTCATAAGCAATATTGGCATGTCTTACACCTAAATCCTTTTGGTCAGCCACATACGTCCCTGCTCTGAAAGTCTGATTGTCTGTAGTAATACTCCACGATATGAGCATCGCCGTCGTTGGTAATACCTGCATTAGGCTTATTAGTCACCACAATGCTGATGGCATCCTCCTGACCGTTCACATCAAGATTTGAAGCAGTGGCGTTGTGGTCGCTGATACGGATGGTTACAATCTTGCCATTCTTGGTCTCGAAAGTAGCATAGCGGCTGCTCTTGTCCTTGAACTTCTCTCGTGGTATGCCAAGTGCGTCAACCACATCACCAATGAAAGTTTTGGGCTGTGTTGTAGAATTTTCGCATTTGTTGACAAGATTGTCAAGACCATTTAGTATCTTTGCACCGTCAGCGCTTGAGACGATTGTGCCTTTGAAATGGGATTTATCCCAAAGTAGTGCAGTTTCAAGTGCTCTTTTTTTGTTTTTGCTCAGTTGGACATCATTCGCCATATCCAGCACGCGTTGTCCTTCCTCCGTATCTTCAATCACCTCAATGCCTGTCTCTCTGACGGCATCATTCAGTGCGTCCCTTAGCGCAATCTCACGCTTAGTCAGCCTGCCTGCACGTGAAGGAGCACGATGGAAACCCCAGATGTCTTCCGATTCTTTCTCCTTCTCCTCCCTCACTCTCTTTGCCAGCTCTGCATTGGACCGGTGTGCCTTCACATCATTGAGCAGCCGGTCTCTCTTCACACTTCACACCCTTGGCAATCTTAGCCAACTGCTCATCGGCGTCGGCCTGCGCACGCTCCTTCTTTTCAAGCGTCCACAGCTCTTCCACTTCACGGCTTTTCAGCTCCTCTGCTTTCATAGTCGAATGCTCAGAGATGTCTTTCCGGGACGTAACCTCATCAAGCACGCTGTCTGCCATATCAACCTTGTTCTTACTGTTGTCAGGAACAAACCTTATCTTGGCAGACCATTTTTTATATTCAGATATGCCCGTAAAAAGAAAGAACTCCAGGCTTGTTATAAGTTTCAATCACGAGGAAACGGCAATCTGTTTTATTGGCTCAGTAACGAATTGTGTAATCCTCTTCGTCATGCCATAAAATCACCACCTTTGCATCATGGAAGTGACATAGATTCTATCCGGATTCTTACAATGCCGTTTGATGATCTCGGTCACAACTCCCGGATTATCAATAGTGGCACCTTTATCGGAATTGACTATTTGTACTGCTTGCTTTTAAATGAAGAGGACCAGGTAAATGTGTATTTGCAATCATAGCAATAAGACCATCGCTCATACTGTGGCCGTATGAATTGGGGCACACAGAAAGTCTTATTGTTAATTCGTGTTAAGTTTATCGTTATTCGATAAATAATATTCGTTTATTAAGATAATTATAATTAGTTTTGCTGCGAATTAATTATTAATAGCTTGCTGAAATGATGAAATTTGATAGAAATAAAATGATGACTAAAGCATGCTATGTAGTGCTTTTAGTACTGACAGGATGGCTTTTTCTCTTAGTTCTCCAGTTCTTAAGGTGGACAGGAGTCATTGATATAAATATCGGAGCAGACTCACAGATTCATCAGGTGTCCTGGTCCGAAGAAGGAAGAGTGCTTGCGATTCAATATATAGAAATGTCCGGTTATCTTTTATCATCACTTTTGATGATTGCTATAGTTTCCAGGCTTATAGTTTTTTGTTTAAGAGGAATAAAATTCAGGAAGTTATTTACGCGTAAGAGCGCAAAACTTTTATGGAATATAACATTTGTCAGTTTCTTTTTTGAGTTATTCTCCTCCAATCTCTCTATTCTCTTTGGGGACAGGGAAATACATTTCGGGAGCAATCTGATAGTTTCTCCTTTAATTTTTCTTGTGATTACATTGCTGTACGATGTTGCGGTAAGTGTATCTGAAGAAAATGAACTAACAATATAAGTACGCCACATGATTATTGTTAATTTGGACGTGATGATGGCAAAACGGAAAATGTCATTGAATGAGCTTTCTAAGCTCGTAGGTATTACTACGGCCAATCTTTCGATATTGAAGACTGGAAAAGCTAAGGCAATACGTTTTTCTACTCTTGACGCAATATGCCGTGCTCTTAATTGTGAGCCTGGCGACATTCTGGAATATAGCAATAATAATGAGAAATAATTATGACCAATCGTACATTATACATTGTTTGTTTCTTCTTGCTCTTATGTCATAAGAAGTGTTTGGCTCAAAGCAAGAACGATTCTATTACGTTTGACAGTATTGCTCACAATTTGCCAGAGATACTTGTCAAGGGTGAGCGTCCGATTGCAGTTGTTCATGGTAGTGCTATAACGTACGATTTAAATCGCATGATTGAGAAGAAAGGTGTAACCAACATTTACGATGCCATTAAGGAATTGCCCGGTGTAACAGAGGCCGGAGAAAACTTCATGCTTGCTAATCGTAACGTCACTATCTCGCTGAATGGAAAAGTTCTGTCTCTTACATCTGAGCAAATGACCCAGTTTTTGAAGAGTTTGCCGGCAAGCCGAATAGATAAAGCCGATGTAATGTATTCTGCACCAGCCAAGGCACATGTACGTGAAGCCTTGATAAATATTCGACTGAGGAAAGAAACCTCTAATGGCGCTCCTCTTGAAGGTGAGGGAGTTGTTGCTTATAATCAACAACATAATGCCAAGTTTGGTGAGCGTGCATCTATACTTTATAATAAAGGCAAATTTTCCCTTGATGCCATGTTTCTTCACAGTCATGGCAAGGAGTATCAAGTTACTGAGCAAGAAACTCATCATAAGCTCGACGATGGCAATGTTTACGATATAAACAATGAAGAAAAACGCTCTGTAAAGATGTTTGGTCACGACTACCATGTCGGTGCAGAATATGATTTTGCAGATAGGCTGTCAAAAATTTAGTCAGTTTTTATACTCATAATTGCTTTTGATTTACAAGGATTTATTCTTAACTTATATAAACATATTTCATAGTATATATTAACTTTAATAATTTGCATAAGTCATTGAATATTAGTACCTTTACATAGAAAATATAACAATGTAAAGTAAAATATTATGACAAAAGAAAGTGCAAAAATAAAGAGACTGGAAGCATTACTCGCTAAGAAGAACGAGAAGGAAAAGGCAGCATCGGCTAAGATTAAAAAATTAGAAGCTTCAATTATGGCTAAAGACAAGAGTAGTAAAAAATGGAAAGACAAGTACAAGGAGTTGAAGAAGGAGAGCAAGGCCAAGGATACAGAGCTCAAAAAAAAACGTCGTTTGAGTCTGAACACGACGGAGGAATTGTTCGACTTGCTTTCACGCCAGTTAAAGGACACTCATTCTGGGCGGAAGTGATAGCTTTGGCCGTGTGCATGTACATCCGCATGGGATGCGGATTTCGTTCAATCGTCAACGGATTGGAGTTATTCAATGACTTTCTCGGCGGTGCCCTCGGTGTAATACCATCACACCAGACAATTGAGAATTGGCTGCTCAAGGCTGGTATCGTAGAGTATCTTGACTCATGTAATAAGTTCAGAGGGAAGGAATACTCTATCATTATAGACGAGAGTATCACCGTCGGAAGTCAGAAGTTGCTGGTTATTCTCGCAGCTCCAGCACAGCACGAGGGCAAGACATTGAAGCATGGGGATGTCGAGGTGCTGGCAATGGCTGTATCGTCATCATGGAAAGCCGGAGACGTAGAAAGGGAGATAATAAAACTGAAGGACAAAATCGGAAAGACTCCAAAATATATTGTCAGCGACAACGGGCATAATCTCAGGAAGGGAGCAGAGTTAGCTGATGTCCCGCGCCATCGAGACATCAGTCACACGATTGGTCTTATTCTTGAGGACGAATACAAGGAAAGAACTGATTTCAAGGAATTTATGGATATAATGAACAAGAAGAGATTGTCATATCAGCTTACCGCTAACGCATATCTGCTCCCGCCAAAGTTACGGACCATATCGAGGTTCATGAATATGTCAAAGTGGGTGGAATGGGCTTGGGCCATACTCCAAGTCTATGACGATCTTGGCGAAAGCCAGAAGGCTGCCTATACGTTTGTGCTTGACTATAAGGAGCTAGTTACAGAGCTCTACCATGTAATGGAAACAGTTGACGTTGTATTCACGAAAGTAAAGAAAGAAGGTCTTTCGCATACCTCTGCAAAGTACTGCAAGGATTACATCTGGATCAATCTGTTGCGGAAGGACGAAATAGCAGAAGGATGCAAAAGAGTCGGTCGTGCCATAAGGCGTTACATAAATGAAGAGTGCGCCCTTCTTAAATCAAAGGACGAATGCCACAACATCACGTCGGATATCATAGAATCAACTTTCGGCGTTTATAAAAGCATACAGCCGAAAAACAAACACTGTGGGATAACGCCCATAGTTCTGGCCTTGCCTCTGTACGGAAAAGTTACGGACAGCAAAAAGAGAAGAAAGATTGACTTCAAGGAGAAAATGGAATGCGTGAGAATGGCTGATATAAAGGATTGGAAAGAAATGACTCTGCTTGACAATTGGCAAGTAAGGAGAATGTTGGACCTCAAAAGTAAGAAACGAAAAACGGCTTAAATTTTTGACAGCCTATTTTGCAGACAATCACAATATATCTTTCTCTTATCAAGGCAGCTATAACCACAGAGACATCAATCAATTGTATACTGGCAGCGTTTTTGGCTGTACTTTCACCAACCACCGGACATGGCTTCAAAATGCCCGTCTTGATTATCAGGCACCTTTTGGTCTTAAAGTTGGAATAGAAACTACATACTACCATGACCCTGAAAATCAGAATCTCAGCAGTACGAATCCGAATGGAAGTCTCAACTTTATAGTTGATAATGATCAGCGAGTGAACACTTGGCATTACTATTTGTCACAAGAACATCAGTTGAAAAGCAACTGGAGTTTAAACTATGGAATATGGTACAGACAATCAGTCAACCACAGTCTACAATATTACGAAGGGCAAGACAGCGCCATTTATCTACGTCAGACCGAGAATGTGGTTAATGTATATGCGGGATTTAGTAAGAATTGGAACAACAGATTCATACTTGATGCTTCACTGGCTACCGAATACTATAATTCCCCACAATGGCATAAGTGGAATCTATACCCAACATTCAACCTAACTTACGTACCAAATTCCACAAACGTATGGGTGCTTAGTCTAACTTCAGACCGAAAGTATCCTGAATATTGGGCTATGAACAACTTTACAGTATATAGCAATGGCGGATACGATGAAATAACAGGTAATCCTTACCTAAAACCAGCCAAGGAATATTCTGCAAATCTAGTATGGGTTCTGAATAACAAATATCAATTCTTGGCTTTCTTTAATCATGTGGACGACTATTTCGCACAGACACCATACATTCGCCCCGACAGACTCGTAAAGACTTACAAGGTCCTGAATTTGAATTATCAACAGCAGGCAGGTATTCAGGCTGTTTTGCCTCACAAATTTGGATCTTTGCTCGACGCCCGCCTTTCTCTCACAGGTGTATGGATGCACGAAAAGTGTGATGATTACTATATCATACCATTCAACCGTTCAATAATCATGGGAATGGTCCAGATGAGCAATATTGTTACTATTAGCTCTAAGCATGGCCTGACCATGACGATTGATGGCATGATACGCAGCAAGGACCATCAGGCAATCTACGACCTACCGGGTTCAGGCACTCTTGATTTGGGATTGAGCTGGCAGTTCTGGAAGAAGCAGACAATTCTCCATGTGTTCTGCAATGATATCTTTGAAACTTCCACCGTCAATCCACGTATTGATTATAAGAGTCAATGGCTTCGAATGAACTTCAATTGCTACCGTCAGTTCGGTATATCCCTGACTGTAAAACTCGGTGGGTATAAGGCAAAAAAGGAAAAAGGGCGCAGTTTAATTCTTCCGTGTTTGGAGCATGGCTCCGCCAGCCAGAATATGGTGCATAGACGGTACATTTTCTCTATTAGTTTTGTACCTTTGCATCATGAAGCATAAAGAAGTTCCAAATAAGTATGAGTTTTTTGCCAGTTTTTTCCTTCCCAATGGTATGTTGGACTGGTTTGATATAGTGAGAATAGAAGAAGAAACCAATGACGGTACTAAGAAGTTTGACGGATTCTTCAGCACCATACTTCACATATATCTAGATGAGCGTGACAACCGTGAGGGAGAGACACTTGGCCTTGTTCCAAACGGCTTTACCGAGCCTACAACAATCAAGGATTATCCGATTCGCGACCGCAAGGTGATACTCCATGTCCGCCGCAGGCGTTACAAGGATGCTGACGGTAGGAGTATAATCCTTAACCATTATCCGTTGAAGTCGGACGGCACGGAACTCTCTGTAGAGTTCGGTGTTTTTTTAAAAGACGATCCTCGATAACAATCCCGTTACGTTCAGTTCCGTAGGGAAGTACTACCACCTAAAGCCAAGTACGCTTGGGAGGTACTACAAGGAAAGCCTGAGCGGTTTTAATGACTGGGAGCAGAAAGACCATGCCGTTGACTGGATGCTGCTGGCGGGGAATCTGAGCGAGTATTGCAGTATTGACGAGACTCAGATTTGCGGCGAGGTCTATGTGTTCCTGACCAGCAAGGCTGGCCACGGCATGAAGAAGACGCTTATAGCCTCGGTAAAGGGTACGAAGGCTGAGACGGTCAGCGCAATCCTGCTAAAAATCCCCAAGGAGGAGCGTGAGAAGGTCAGGGAGGTTACGATGGACTTCAGCGATTCAATGTACAGTATCGTAAAGACCTGCTTCCCCAATGCCACAATAGTCATTGACTGTTTCCATATCGTACAACGCCTTTGTGAGGCACTCGACGAGATGCGGCTCAGGTTCAAGCGCCTTGCCGTAACCAAGACCAAGAAGGAGGCCGCAGAGCACAACCAGCGTGAGGACGAGAAGGCAAGGAAGCGTAAGTACAACAGGGAGTGGTATGCCAGCCACAAGGCAAGCAAGAACGTCAAGGGCAAGAAGCGCGGAAGGAAGCGCATCCGCAAACGGAAGTTCAAACCGCAGACATTCTCCAACGGCGACACGAGGGTCGAGCTGTTGACAAGGGCAAGAACCATACTATACAAGTCTGGAGAGAAATGGGGCAAGAATCAGAAGACAAGGGCAAAGATATTGTTCGACAACTATGAGAAGCTCAGGGAGGGCTACTCTCTAATATGTAAGATAAGAAGCATCTTCCAGAAGAATATCACAAAGGGGCAGGCTAAGGGGGAACTGCACAGTTGGTATAAGGAAGTTGCCGATTGTACCATCCGTGAAATCAAATCTGCCAGAGACTGCATCAAGGCAAAGGAGGAAGAAGTCCTCAACTATTTTATAAACCGGCATACAAACGCTTCGGCTGAATCATTCAACTCCAAGATTAAAGGCTTTAAGGCTCAACTGCACGGAGTGGCTGACATCCCGTTCTTCATGTACCGTCTATGCACCATATTCGGCTAACGGAGCCATGCTCCAAACACGGAAGAATTAAACTGCGCCGGAAAAAGCCATTGACACGTCTAGATTCCGGAAATAAAGATCACAGTGTAATACAAGTTTTTAACGCAAATTACAGATTCTTTTACAAGTAATATTTATGAAAAAAGGGAAAATAACATTATTTTGGTTGCCACCTGCTAAGTCATATTTACCATCTCCAGCTATGACAGTGCTGA
Source organism: Prevotella lacticifex (assembly GCF_019973375.1). Taxonomy (GTDB): domain Bacteria; phylum Bacteroidota; class Bacteroidia; order Bacteroidales; family Bacteroidaceae; genus Prevotella; species Prevotella lacticifex. Next base: position 2,214,778 of record NZ_BPTV01000001.1, read on the forward strand.
AACAATTTTTACAAGATGCCGGCTTCAATACCCAAATTCTATATCTGAATATTCTGTTGGAAAGAGTTATGTCAAGATATTTCTTTTACGAAAAGAAGCCTTTAGATGACGAGATAGCAATGTTAGGACCGTTCTTCTCCTATATTGCTATAGAACACAATGATGTCAATACATTAATAAAGCAAGAACTTTATTTGAGAGCCTTAAAGCCTCAATACGCCAATAAAAATTATGACTTTAAGAAACACATTTATCAGTGCGTTGAGGAACTGAAATCTGTGATTATTCGCGCATGCAAAGAGTTTAAGGTTGAAGAAAGCCTTCTCGTAGGGATGTCCATGAACTTGTTTCAATGGATTCCTGCTTATGTTGTAGGGTCCATTATTAAAAAGTTTCATCCAGACATATTCATTGTAGCTGGAGGCATCGGCAATCCTGAACAAGCAAAAGCATATATCAGTAATTTTAAATATATAGACCTTGCTTCATGGGGAGAAGGAGAAAAAATAATGTCTGACATCGCTAGCAGACTTTCTAATGAAAAAGACTTGAGTTCTCTGTCTCAGTGTTACCTTCGTAAGGAAAACAAAATAATCCGGAGCTCTACAATAAAGAAGGATTACATAGACTTAGACAGATTGCCTTATTATGACTTTTCTGATTTTTTTAAAAGCTATAATGGTAAGCTCCAGGATGTTATGATACCAGTAGAAGGATCTAGGGGATGTCACTGGAATCGGTGTCATTTTTGTTTCTTAAATCAAGGATATAGATATCGTCGTAAAAGCCCAAAAGTTATTAAAGAAGAGATATTGCTAAATATAAGAAAGTATTCAGTATACGATTATACTTTCTTAGATAATGATGTTATCGGAAGAGATAGAGATAAGTTTAATGAACTTTTAGACAATCTCATTGATGTCAAGAACATGTATCCTAAATTCCGAGTAATGCTTGCAGAGATTATAACACGTGGTATAGATTTTGATATGATTAAGAAAATGCATGTTGCAGGCTTTATTCATGTCCAAATAGGGTATGAGTCTCCAAGTGACACTTTGCTGTATAAAATTGACAAGAAGAATTCTTTTGCCAGTAATCTATTTTTTATCAAGTGGGCTCATGAATTTAATATACACGTTGGGGGAATGAATGTCTTGCGAGGACTTCTTGAGGAGAATCTAGAAGACATTAAAGAGGGAGTAGAAAACCTCTATTTTATGCGATTCTATCAATTAGGCACTAAATATAGACATGAGATTTCTTCACTTGCAATCAATAATGCTTCTAAATACTACAATAAAGTAAGTAAATCAGAATTGGAAATGTCATATTCTGATGCTGTAAAGGAGATGTTGCCAGATGACTTCCTCCCATTCGAAGACAGCTTGAGCATTTATCAGTTTGTAAGGAAATTTCAACTTCCGGCTTGGGGTTATTTCGTTAGTATTGAAAGCCATTATGCGGAGAATAATTATTCGTATGAATTAATCGAGCTTCCTAATGAAGTTATCAGATACAAAGAATATTACAATTCCGCACCAATAAGAGTGATTGATTTTAACGAATGTGATTTGGCTTGGAAGATCCTCAAATTGACAAACAAAAATATCTTAACCAAAGAAGAACTCTATAAAAAGTTAGAGTGTGACATAAATTCGGTAAATAACAAAATTAAAGAATTAAGAGATGTCGGACTTTTGTATGTTGGAAAGCAATCAGAAGAATGCGTCTCAATTATTAACACTCAAAATATTTTATAAAATGAACATTATTAGCGATTCGTCGTTAGATTGTCTTGATGAGATGACTAACACAGGACCTACTGAGTCCTACGGTGGTGCCACGGTTTTTTCTCAACCATCAATCAGAGATATTGGAGATGTTGGGATAAAGACTGGTATAAGATTCTGATGATTAGTATTTACAGAATCAGTATGAAAGATCAGTGGAATCGTTCCATTGACTTTCATACATTTTGATGGAGTTTGAAAAGATCCACAGGCTCTTATTGTAGAAATTGGAATTAACTGCACGCACCATTGTTGTTTAACATCTGTGCGCCCAGCAGCAGAAAGAAAATTCTCATTAGTAAATGAAAAGTTATTATATTATGCTATGCGATATAGAATAATTATTGTCATGCTAATTACAGCTCTAATGAGCCCTGCAAACCTGTTGTCACAATCAATAATACATGACAACAGGGTTGCACAATTCAAAATGGCTAATGGTTCCAAGAAACCAGTGAGCCCTAAATCAAGCCGAAGAAGGAAGAAAAGGTCAACTCCAAAGAAGGTCACAAAGGAGACAAAGCAAGAGAAGGATGACAATGCAATACGAATCATCCCTAACGATAGCAATAACTTGCAGAGAAGTGAAGAATCGGTTGTCAACAACTTTCCACCGGCGACAGCGTCTCTGAAACAAGATGTCAGCACAGCAACTGATTCTTCTATGCGTTACAGGATTGTCTTTCAAAATAGGCTGTCAAAAATTTAGTCAGTTTTTATACTCATAATTGCTTTTGATTTACAAGGATTTATTCTTAACTTATATAAACATATTTCATAGTATATATTAACTTTAATAATTTGCATAAGTCATTGAATATTAGTACCTTTACATAGAAAATATAACAATGTAAAGTAAAATATTATGACAAAAGAAAGTGCAAAAATAAAGAGACTGGAAGCATTACTCGCTAAGAAGAACGAGAAGGAAAAGGCAGCATCGGCTAAGATTAAAAAATTAGAAGCTTCAATTATGGCTAAAGACAAGAGTAGTAAAAAATGGAAAGACAAGTACAAGGAGTTGAAGAAGGAGAGCAAGGCCAAGGATACAGAGCTCAAAAAAAAACGTCGTTTGAGTCTGAACACGACGGAGGAATTGTTCGACTTGCTTTCACGCCAGTTAAAGGACACTCATTCTGGGCGGAAGTGATAGCTTTGGCCGTGTGCATGTACATCCGCATGGGATGCGGATTTCGTTCAATCGTCAACGGATTGGAGTTATTCAATGACTTTCTCGGCGGTGCCCTCGGTGTAATACCATCACACCAGACAATTGAGAATTGGCTGCTCAAGGCTGGTATCGTAGAGTATCTTGACTCATGTAATAAGTTCAGAGGGACGGAATACTCTATCATTATAGACGAGAGTATCACCGTCGGAAGTCAGAAGTTGCTGGTTATTCTCGCAGCTCCAGCACAGCACGAGGGCAAGACATTGAAGCATGGGGATGTCGAGGTGCTGGCAATGGCTGTATCGTCATCATGGAAAGCCGGAGACGTAGAAAGGGAGATAATAAAACTGAAGGACAAAATCGGAAAGACTCCAAAATATATTGTCAGCGACAACGGGCATAATCTCAGGAAGGGAGCAGAGTTAGCTGATGTCCCGCGCCATCGAGACATCAGTCACACGATTGGTCTTATTCTTGAGGACGAATACAAGGAAAGAACTGATTTCAAGGAATTTATGGATATAATGAACAAGAAGAGATTGTCATATCAGCTTACCGCTAACGCATATCTGCTCCCGCCAAAGTTACGGACCATATCGAGGTTCATGAATATGTCAAAGTGGGTGGAATGGGCTTGGGCCATACTCCAAGTCTATGACGATCTTGGCGAAAGCCAGAAGGCTGCCTATACGTTTGTGCTTGACTATAAGGAGCTAGTTACAGAGCTCTACCATGTAATGGAAACAGTTGACGTTGTATTCACGAAAGTAAAGAAAGAAGGTCTTTCGCATACCTCTGCAAAGTACTGCAAGGATTACATCTGGATCAATCTGTTGCGGAAGGACGAAATAGCAGAAGGATGCAAAAGAGTCGGTCGTGCCATAAGGCGTTACATAAATGAAGAGTGCGCCCTTCTTAAATCAAAGGACGAATGCCACAACATCACGTCGGATATCATAGAATCAACTTTCGGCGTTTATAAAAGCATACAGCCGAAAAACAAACACTGTGGGATAACGCCCATAGTTCTGGCCTTGCCTCTGTACGGAAAAGTTACGGACAGCAAAAAGAGAAGAAAGATTGACTTCAAGGAGAAAATGGAATGCGTGAGAATGGCTGATATAAAGGATTGGAAAGAAATGACTCTGCTTGACAATTGGCAAGTAAGGAGAATGTTGGACCTCAAAAGTAAGAAACGAAAAACGGCTTAAATTTTTGACAGCCTACTTTCAAAATATTAATAACAGGGCATCAACTATTCAGAATGCAAACGCAATAGCAGGAAAACAACTTGACATGTCGAATGCCGTAGGAAGCAGAACAGATGGCTCTTTCACCATTGGCAACTTCGGGCTTTCTGGTGTTCGAGAGAAGGAAGAATATCCTCTTTTGCTTACTACACAGCGGCTTAACATGGAAACTACCTATAAGGACAATCATCTTACTCTGACGGCAGGCATAAATGTAAATAGGTATTTTGCTATAGGCATCACTACTCAATATGGAGTACATGGCGCAATCACATATAGTCTTTCTAAAAATATCAGTATGACTGCATTTGGAGAATATTACAATGTTAATCCATGGTACTACATGGCAGCCTTTCCTTATATTAGCACAAGTCGTTATGGTGGCTATATTACTTATAGAAGCAAAAAGTTTGGCACGCACATTGGCGCGGAAAAGTATTACGATCCTTTTGTCAGGCAATGGATATTCCGTCCAATAGTTACACCATTCGTCAAAGTTTCAGATAAATTTATCTTTGAACTTCCCATTGGTGGTCTGTTGAAAGAAGGTTCAGAGCATCTCTTCCATCAGAAGCGAAGGAAGGGTCCGACTATCACACCAGATTTATAAGTCAAAAGGCTCCCCCTGTCGTCGTCACTTTATTGAGAAGGTTCTATTAATGTTCTTCAAAGTTGACGCATGCCAGCACATTGCCGGCGAGGAAACAAACTACCAAGACAGAGCGAAATATCTTTACACCATTCCGATACATGCCGTTTCGGCTTGTCAAACGGTCCCTATCATCACCCGAAACGGTCCGTTTCGCAAGTTCAAACGGTCCGTTTGGGAACGCAAAATTGCACAAAATATAATTCACTGATAGTCAGACGGAAGCGAGAACGCAAACGAAATGCATGCTGAGAGAAATACTTTTACATTCCGACGTCCATCTCTTTTGCCGGCAGAATTTTCATGAATAGGCTTTCATCAAGAGTGTTTGTTGCACAACAATTGAAATGCTGCAAGCCGTTATCTGCCAGTCGGCGAACAGAGTCATCCTGTCTGTTATCTCACCAATAGCCGGAGGCATTATGAAAGGCGGTGGCAAAGTCAACCATTCATCATGAGTCAAGCGAAGGCGCCCATCGTCCTCTCATGACAGTCGGGGGCGCAGAACCTAATGACCGATGCTGGTAGAACAGAACCCGGGGCTCTGTGGAAAGAGATTCCCGACCGCCGGCAACCAGGAGAAAAAGAAGTCTGGCATTGCTCGTCGACGTTCAGTACGCGCCGAAGGACAATGCCAGACATCTTTTTGTTTACCGCCACCGACAGCGACCTGCCGTAAGAGGCTTACGCCAATTCCAATCCCAATTTTTCAACGAGGCTCTTGATGGCCGGATTCTCACTTTTCATGCGTTCAAAATTCTCAAGCGGGGTGAGCACCGGCTTTATCTCCTCCTGCCGCGCCAGACGGATGGAGAACTGTATATTGCCGTTATGCAGATATTTGGCCATCGTGGCGCGTAGCCGTCCCTGTATCGGTTTTATCTCGTCAAGAAAGATCTTATTGTCGAAAACAATCTCGATATTAGGATAATCCGTAATCGTCGGACGGATATTCTTCAGCCTTTGAGCCTGTCCCGGGGCCGTCTTCTCCATTCTCACGCACATTGCGCGCCACTCCCTTTCGAGGTCGGTCTGCGAGAATTTTGTCTCTTCGTCTTTGTTCGTTATCTCATATTCCTGAACGGCCACGTTCTTCTTCTCCTTCTCTTTCAGCAGATTATTGAACGACATGCCGAGGGATCCGAGGCTTATCTTAGGAGTTTTCACCGCTTTGCCGGCTGTTGCCGACGGCTGGTCAGCCGTAGTGGCAGCTGCGGGGGCAGCAGTTGTAGCGGTCGGTTCATTCGTTTCAGCACCGGCAACGGCCTCCGCCCCACCCTGCCTCTGTGAGGCGCGTGGCGACAGCGACTTACCAGCCCCGGCCACCTGCGCTGCCGGTTTCGGCTGATTGTTGGATGCTAAGAGCTTAAACAGGGATTTCAGTCGCTTAGGGCCACGCCCCGCGGCCGGGTTGTCGTCGTCGGGCTGCGTTATCTGCGCCACCTCGATGAGCGTAAGCTCCACGAGCAGCCGCTTGTTGCTCGACTGACGGTACTCCACATCGCAGCGGTTCAAGATCTGTAGAGCCCTGTAGAGGAATTTCGTCGGACACTTCTGAGCCTGCTGCTGGTAGCGCTGGCGTTGGCGCTCGCTGACCTCGAGGAGCGGAAGCGTCTGCGCGTCCTTAGCCATGAGCACGTTGCGCACGTGGCTGGCCAGCCCGTTAATGAGGTTTCCACCGTCGAAGCCCTTGTTAATCACGTTGTTAAGCAGGACCATAATGTCGGCAGCCTTATTCTCAAGAGCCTTGTCGATGATGTTAAAGTAGTTGTCGGAGTCGAGCACATTGAGGTCCTCGATAACCTTTTCGTAGGTAATATTTCCCTGCGAGAAGCTCACCGCCTGGTCGAAAATCGACAGTGCGTCGCGCATTCCGCCGTCGGCTTTTTCGGCAATAACCTCCAGAGCCGCGTCCTCATACGTCACCCCCTCCTTATCGGCCACCATCTTCAGATGGGCCACGGTGTTGGCTACGGTCATCCGTTCGAAGTCGTAAATCTGGCAACGCGATAGGATTGTCGGCAGCACCTTGTTCTTTTCCGTAGTGGCGAGGATGAAAATCACGTGTGCTGGCGGTTCCTCGAGCGTCTTGAGGAAGGCGTTGAACGCTGCCGTCGAGAGCATGTGCACCTCGTCGATGATGAAAACCTTGTAGCGGCCTATCTGCGGCGGAATTCGTGTCTGCTCCATGAGCGATCGGATATTCTCCACCGAGTTGTTCGATGCAGCGTCGAGCTCGAAGATATTCAGCGACCGGCCCTCGTTGAAGGCCTTGCAGCTCTCACACTCGTTGCAGGCCTCACCGTCGGCCGTAGGGTTCTCACAGTTTATCGCCTTAGCGAAGATTCTGGCACAGGTGGTCTTACCCACGCCGCGCGGACCACAGAAGAGATAGGCGTGAGCAAGCTTGCGGCTCTTGACGGCGTTCTTCAGTGTTGTCGTGAGAGCACTCTGCCCCACCACCGAGTCGAACGTCATCGGACGATACTTGCGCGCCGATACTATATAGTCATCCATAAAATGAAGATTTCGTTAGTGTTAGTGCAAAGGTAATTCTTTTTTTCGAAATAGGGAAACACCTACGTTAAAATAGGGAAATTATTCTTGCCGAAGCAATAATTATAACTATCTTTGCCATCGAAAAGAAAAAGAAACATAATATAAAAGGAATACGATTATGAAAAAGATTACACGCATCCTGACAGTATTGGCAGTGGCTGCACTGCCTTTCGCCTTCACAAGCTGTGATGACGACGATTATTGGTATGGCGACAGCTATCCTTGGTGGTACAACTATCACGAGGACGGTGGCCGATGGGGCTACGACAACGACTACAACGACGACAACAACCAGGGCAACACTCTCGTCGACGAGGCCCAGGTGCTCAACGGCGAATGGAACGGCACTATGGTCTACACCAACGGCAGTAACGGCACTACCGACCAGTTCTACGCCACTATGACCTTCGTCCAGAACAACTCCAACGCCATCAAGGGCACCGGCACGGAGTATGACTACTACCGTAACGCCGACGGCAGCGTTGGCAACAGCCAGACCCTGCACTTCAGCTGGTACATCAATAACAACGGCGACATCTACGTGAAGTACGACAGCGGCTCCACATTCGTCATGGACATGAATGCCAGCCAGCACGGATTCTATCTCGACGAGGCCACAGGAATCTTCCGCGGCTATATGATCGGGACCAACAACAGCGACCTCATCCAGTTCGACTTCACACGTCAGACGAGCGGTGCCAAAGGCTCTAAGGGCCTGAAAGCCGTCAGCCCGAAGACAACAACCTTCGGTGCCGACGTCGTCGACCGCATCAGCCTCACCGGCAAGATGTCGCTCCCGGGCCGCAGATAAGGCATCAGAAAGCCTTGGCAAGCTGGTGGCCGACAACCGTAGCCGCCAGACCCAAGGCCAGGCTGCCGAAAATATAGAGGGCGGCAAACGCGTAATTGCCGTCTTTGAGGAGCGAGTCGCTCTCATTCATGAACGTCGAGAACGTCGTGAACCCACCACAGAACCCCGTCGTCAGAATCAGTTTTGTCGACGGGGTTAACCATGTTCCGCCGTAGTTGAGACCTGACAGGAATCCGATGAGAAGACATCCGAGGACGTTCACCGTCATCGTGCCGAGCGGAAAGGCCACGGCTGTCAACGACTGCACCACCTTCGAGAGGGCGAAACGTGCGCCACCACCGAAGAAACTGCCTAAACTTACAAGCAAGAAATCCTTAAACATATCTTTTTACCTATATTATTATTTCTGAAATTTGCATCATTTGTTAACCCCGTAACCGAAGAGTGCAAAATCGCCACGGGCCGGATCATCGGGGAATACCTCCTGCATCGCCTCGCTGAGCCTGACCACCGTCGACCAGCTGGCCGTCTTACTGGCTATGAGACCGAGGTTGCGGGCCTCCTGCAGCACGTGGGTATCCATGGGTATGAGCAGCGTGCGGCGGTCGACGAACGAGGCCCACAGGCCGAGGTCGACGGGCGAAGAGCTGCGCACCATCCACCGGAGAAACATGCACGGCCGTTTGGCCACCGACGTACGCGGGGCCGGAACCATGCCCTTCACGCCCCTTGCGTAGAAGAATCCCGACAGTGCCGCGAGGGCATCGACGGCATTGCCACCGGGGGCGGAGACCCTGACATAGTCGCCAATCGTGGGATAATGGACCACGATGTCGTGCAGACCGTCCATCAGCGCACGCATCATGTGGTTGTTATAGAGCCGGTAGTAGCACGCCGTATCGTCGGGAACGCCGGCCGTATAGGCGCCGCTGCGTATCCACTGGGCGGGATGGTTGCCGCTGAGGTCGAGCAGACGCTGAATCTTCGGCAGGAAGAGGTCGCGGCGCCCGTAGCTAAGCACCGAAGCCAAGAAGGCAATCATCTCCTGGTCGGCAGGATCGCTCACCTGATGCATGAACCACGAGGGGTCGCCGACGATGAAGCCGGCAGTCTCGTAACGGTCGGCAAGGCTGCGCAACAGTCTTTTTATTTCATCTGAAATCATCGTTTCCATAATCTTTATCTTCGTTTTTAGAGCAGCAGAGGAGCCAGTTCGCCGAAGTGCTGCAAGCGGAAGAGCCGCTCATGGTCGTATTCCTCCGTCTTTTCGTACTGCCACAGAACGTGGAAGGGGATGTGGGCAGCCGTGCCGCCAAGCTGCAGCACCGGTTCGATGTCGGACTTGAACGAGTTGCCAATCATCATCATCTGCTGCATCGACACCCCGTAGCGCGAGCAGAGACGGTTGTACTCGTCGTGGGTCTTGTCGGCAACGACGACGGCATCGTCGAAAAAACGGCCGAGTCCGGAGCGTCGCAGCTTATTCTCCTGGTCGAGAATCTCGCCCTTGGTGAACACCACCATTGTGTAGCGGCCGCTGTCGTGGAGCCGCTTCAGGGTGGCTTCGACCTCCGGCAGGGGCGTCGCCGGAAGCTCAAGGAGCGATCGTCCGAGGCCTACGACCTTCATTATCGTGGCGGCATCGACCTTTCCGGAGCTCACCACGATGGCATTCTCGACGAGCGAGATGGTGAAAGCCTTGCAGCCGTAGCCTAAGAGCGGCATGTCGGCAGTCTCGGTGGCGAAGAGAGCCTGCGATATCTCATCGGCCGAACCATAGTCGGAGAGGAGACGGCAGTAGGCCTCCTCCACAGCCACAAAATGGCTCTGGCAGTCCCAGAGGGTGTCGTCGGCATCGAAAGCCAACAGCTTTATGTCGTCTGTAAGCATATACCTATTATATATAACGATGTGCAAAGGTAACAAATTTTCCCATAACGAGTGGACAGTCACGGACTTATTAGCCACAGACCGACATCTTGTCAGCCTCAAGCGAGACAAAATGACACAGAAACGGAGTGGCACGAGGGTTGCATATAGTATAGCGTAAACGAACAAAACATAGGAGACAAAGATATGTACAGAGACAATTGGTTACCCGAAGTCTTCAACGACTTCTTCAATAATAGCAACATGCCGAAGCCAAACGCAACGGCACCCGCAATAAACGTACTTGAGAGTGAGGGTGGTTACACCGTAGAACTCGCAGCGCCAGGAATGCAGAAGGAGGATTTCGACGTTAACATCAACGCCGATGGCGACCTGACCATCAAGATGGAGAAGAAGGAGGACGAGAGCGAGAAGAACGCTCACTATCTCCGTCGCGAGTTCTCTTACTCGAAGTATGAGCAGACCCTCATCCTTCCCGACGATGTCGACCGCGACAAGATCGGTGCTAAGGTAGCCAACGGTGTACTCACCGTCACCCTGCCAAAGATCAACCGTCAGGAGCAGAAGGTCTCGAGGACAATCGAGGTGGGATAAGCCCCACGCTCATAAGCAATAAGAAAAGTTTCTCATATATACACAGTGGAAAAGCAATAATAGAGTTTTAGTTATAGAAAATAGGTGTTATTTCGATATTAATTGTGTGATTGTTAGATTCTGAAAAGCCCGAATGCGTGAGCACTCGGGCTTTTTTCGTTGTTGAAGAACGGCACTCCAGGCACTGGTCAAGACTCCGCAATCAAACCGGACGGACAAACAGAAAATGCTGAAATATATTTACACGAAAATCAAACAGGCCGTTTTGCGTTGCGAAACGGCCTGTTTCGGCTTGCGAAACGGTCCGTTTTAGAGCACGAAACGGCCTGTTTTGCAACGCAAAATGGCCAGTTCTGTAACTCATTGAGTATCAATCAGTAACAAAGGCGTATCTAAAGCTCGATATGAATCAAATATATTTACATTTTATTTTGGTCGGAAGCAAATTTCAGGAGAATCCCGCCAAAAGATTCATATAATCCGATTAAATTGATTAACTTTGCAACAATCAATCATCGCATCTATGGATTGGCTGTTGGCTGACGGCCTTGCTGTTTCCACGATGCGACAAAACGGAATATCAATAAAACGAAAAAGCCCCACTGAGATGTGGGGCCGGAGGAAGGAATATGCTGATAAATATCTTATCAATTGTTATTGGAATAGTGTTAGTATTGTGGGGCGCTGACCGTCTGACCGACGGTTCGGTGGCCGTGGCCGAGCGGTTGGGCATACCGCAGATCGTCATCGGTCTGACCATTGTGGCCATGGGCACGAGCATGCCGGAGTTCTGCTCCAGTCTCGTCTCGGCCCTCCACCATCAGCCTGGAATGGCCGTGGGAAACGTCGTCGGGTCGAACATCTTCAATGCCCTGCTCATCGTGGGTGCTGCGGCCGTCGTGGCACCAATCAGTATCCTCCGGTCGTCGGTGAAGAAGGACATTCCCTTTGCTCTCGTCGCATCGATGCTGCTCGTTCTTCTCTGCGGTTTCGACGGGAAGATTCAGCGCTACGATGCCGCCATACTGTTGGTTTTCTTCGCCATCTTCATGTATATGACCCTGCGTGAGGCCAAGACCGGCAGTGCCGAACAGCCGTCGGCCGAGGGCCAGACGAAGCCCATGAGCCGGCTGATGGCCGCGGTGTGGATAGTGGTGGGCCTTGCCTGCCTTATCGGCGGCAGCACAGTGTTCGTCAACGGAGCCTCCGAGCTGGCCTCGGCCTTGGGTGTCGACCCCACAATCATCGGTCTGACCATCGTCGCCATGGGCACATCGCTGCCCGAGTTGGCCACGAGCGTGGTGTCGGCAACGAAGGGCAACAGCGGCATAGCCATCGGTAATGTGCTGGGCTCGAACGTGTTCAACATCCTTTTCATCCTCGGTGTGACGGGAGTTATCTCTCCCCTCGACATCCAGGGCATCACCCCCGTCGACCTGTCGCTGTTAGTTGTCTCGATGGTCCTGCTGTGGCTCTTCTCCTACACCAAACTGCGCATAGAGCGTTGGGAGGGAGCCGTGCTCATAGCAGTGTTCGCGGGCTACATGACAATGCTCATCGTCAACGCGTAGTCTACTTCAACAGACTGGCGAGGGTGGTCTGAAGAGCATCGCCACGGAGGTCAACAGCCACAATCTTTCCCTTAGGATCGAGGAGGACGTTGGCCGGAATGGAGTTAATGCCGTAGACCGATGCCGCCGCACTCTGCCAGCCCCTGAGGTCGGACATCTGCGGCCACGTCATGCCGAGTTGCTTGACGGCTGCCGTCCAGGCACCCTTGCGCTCGTCGAAGCTCACACCGACAATCTCGAAGTTCTTCGACTTGTATTTTCTGTAAGCCTCAACGACGTTTGGCATTTCCTGCCGGCACGGACCGCACCATGAAGCCCAGAAGTCGACGAGGACGTATTTTCCTTTTCCTACCCAGTTGGAAAGGCGGACGCTCTTGCCATCCATATCGCTCATCGTAAGGTCCTTATATTGCAGTCCGGGGTGGCGTTTCTCTAACGAGGTCAGCAGATGCTTGGCCATCTTCAGGGCCTCATCGTTGTAGTAGCCGCTCTTGGGGTCACAGATTTCCTTTAATTCATCGTAGTTGAAAGCGTAGGCTACGTTACCCGAAAGGTAACGGGCTGGGAACTTTGTCGACTTGAATTTCCGGACGATTTCGAGGATAGTGGCCTTCTGTTTCTCGCCGAGACTGTCGGCTTTGGCATATATCTCTTTTATCTTTGCATCGTGGTCGGGAGCCGCTGGCGATGCCGCTATGGTGCGGTACTCAGCCTCGAGACGGCTCTCCTCGGCGTCGAAACTGTCCATGCGGGCGGCGTACCAGGCCGTATCGTGGTCGGCGGTGTCGCTGACCGGTTGTTGTGGATTATTGCCCTGGCCGCAAGCCGAGAGTATCTGGAGGGCAAGGACGGGAAGAAGGAAAATCTTTTTCATCTTTGTTCGTTTTCGTTAATAATGGAATGTGGGCCTGAGCCCGGTTATTTCTTTATCGTGTCGGCACTGCTGACCTTCTTTTCGGCAGCCTGAGCCTTGGCGTTGGCCTCGATGGCGTTGGCCTTGCGGTGATACTGCATGACCTTCTTTCCGAAGAGGGCTGCCATGGAGTCGGTACCGAGATAGACGAAGGTGCCATCGTCGAATCCCACTTGGCTCTGTGGAATCCGCTTGCCCTGCTCGTCGACGGTATCCTTATAGAGGTACAGGCGGCCGTTGATGATGTGCCAGCTGGTATAGACCGTCACCTTAGGATAAGCCACAGGGCTATTGTCGTCGAGCGAGTTCTCCTTGACGATGAGGCCTACGGGGCTGGCCTGATAGTGGCGCTTGAGGGTGAAACCGTATTCGCGGGGAACCATGTACAGGGCTTTCATCGAGTCGGTCATGGCGGCCTCAGCCTCCTCGGCGTTCATCGTCGGGGTAGGTTTCACCTTCGGAATGACCTGAAACGTCCATGTTCCCTTGAGCTCATCGAGGTCGACGACGAGGTTGGCTTTCCGTTTGTCGTGGGGGTCGACCATCATTCCCACCCAGTCGCCAATCGCCAGACTGCCAAAAATCTGGTGATTGCGGGTGGCATCGATGATGTCGTAGCTCACAGGGTCGCCACCGCTGTTGGGCAGGAATACGAGGGTGGAGTCGTTGGTGCCGTCGCAGGCCAGACCGTAAAGGGTGTTGTCGCCCTTCACCCGCTCGGTGATGTCGATGGCGCCTTTATCGCCTTCGGCCTGATAAGTGCATGCTCCTAAGGAGATGGCTATAAGCAGGATAATGAATGCTGGAAGTTTTCTCATTTATGCTTTAAACTTTTTTGCTCACATAATATATCAACGTGCAAAGTTAATGCAAAATGGGCAAAATACAAGTCAAAAGTTGCAAAAAATAAAACCATTCGACAACTAATTGGATTTTTTTAGGTAATTTTGCAAGTCAGTACCGCTATATGAACGCGGTAGGAAGTATTTGGAAACAAAAAACATACATATATCAATGGGAAAGAAAATTCAGTTCAGTCTCGTTTATCGTGACATGTGGCAGAGCTCCGGAAAGTTCCAGCCACGCAAGGACCAGTTGGAGCGTATAGCTCCGGTAATCATCAAGATGGGATGTTTCTCGCGCGTCGAGACCAACGGCGGTGCTTTCGAGCAGGTTCAGTTGCTTGCAGGTGAGAATCCTAACGAGGCCGTCCGTGCGTTCTGCAAGCCTTTCAACGAAGCCGGCATCAAAACCCACATGCTCGACCGTGGATTGAACGCTCTGCGCATGTACCCCGTGCCCGACGATGTGCGCCGGATGATGTATCAGGTGAAGCACGCTCAGGGTGTCGACATCCCGCGTATCTTCGACGGTCTGAACGACATCCGCAACATCGCGCCTTCTATCAAGTGGGCAAAGGAAGCCGGCATGACCCCGCAGGGCACTCTTTGCATCACCACTTCGCCCGTCCACACCCTCGAATACTATAGCGAGCTCGCCGACAAGGAGATAGAGGCCGGCGCTGAGGAAATCTGTCTTAAGGATATGGCAGGTATCGGTCAGCCGGCATTCCTCGGCAAACTGACGAAGATGATCAAGGACAAGCACCCCGAAATCGTTATCGAATACCACGGACACTCAGGCCCCGGACTGTCGATGGCAAGCGTTCTGGAAGTGTGCCAGAATGGTGCCGACATCATCGACACAGCCATCGAGCCGCTCTCGTGGGGTAAGGTGCATCCAGATGTTATTTCGGTTCAGAGCATGCTCAAGCACGCCGGATTCGACGTTCCCGAAATCAATATGGACGCTTACATGCAGGCCCGCGCCCTCACTCAGGAGTTTATCGACGAGTGGCTCGGCTACTTCATCAACCCGCAGAACAAGATTATGTCGTCACTGCTCCTCGGTTGTGGTCTGCCAGGCGGCATGATGGGATCGATGATGTCCGACCTCGGCGGCATACGCGGTACCATCAACAATCTGCGCAAGAAGAAGGGCGAGCCTGAGCTCAGCGTCGACGACCTGCTCATCAAGCTCTTCAACGAGGTGGCTTATGTCTGGCCGCGTGTGGGTTACCCACCACTCGTGACACCGTTCTCGCAGTATACAAAGAATATCTCGCTCATGAACCTTCTCTCCATGGAGCAGGGCAAGGGGCGCTACGTCTACATGGACGATGCCATGTGGGGCATGATCCTCGGCCGCAGCGGTAAGGTGCCAGGCGAAATCGCACCGGAAATCAAGGAGTTGGCAAAGGAGAAGAACCTCGAGTTCACCGATGTCGACCCGCACACACTGCTCGAGAACAAGCTACCGGAATTCCGCGAGGAGATGAAGAAGAACGGATGGGATTTCGGAAAGGACGACGAGGAACTCTTCGAGCTCGCCATGCATCCCGAGCAGTACCGCAACTATAAGAGCGGTCAGGCCAAGAAGAACTTCCTTGCCGACCTCCAGAAAGCCAAGGATGCCCGTGAAGGCGCTAAGGTCTCTATCGAGGAGGCTACCGCTTTCAAGCACGCCAAGGCCGATGCCATCGTTGCTCCGGTCAAGGGTCAGGTGTTCTGGGAGTTCCAGGGCGACGGCGAGGCTGCTCCTGCCGTCGAGCCGTACATCGGAAAGGAATACAAGGAAGGCGACGTCTTCTGCTACATCCAGGCTCCTTGGGGCGAGTTCGTCACTGTTCCGGCCGATCTCGGAGGCAAGCTCGTGGAGATTGGTGCCAAGCAGGGGGCCAAAGTACGCAAAGGCGACGTCCTCGGATATATTCAAAGAGAGGCCTAAGTGGACTACAAAGCAATAATCGACAAATACTATCCCGAAGACAATAAGCTTCGGGATATACTCATCACTCACAGCACGCTTGTCATGAAGCGTGCTGTGAGTATTTGTGATGCACATCCAGAACTGGCTATGGACAGGCAGTTCATCATCGAAGCAGCCATGCTCCACGACATCGGCATATGCCGGTGCAACGCCCCCGGCATCGAGTGTTACGGCAGTGAGCCCTACATCTGCCACGGTCGCTGCGGGGCAGAGATGCTCAGAGCCGAAGGATTTCCGCGTCATGCACGAGTTTGCGAAAGGCATACGGGAGCCGGACTGACGAAGGAAGAGATTGTCAGTCAGGACCTTCCACTGCCCCATCAGGATTTCCTGCCCGAGACAATGGAGGAAAAGGTCATCTGCTATGCCGATAAATTCTACAGCAAGACGCACCCCCGGAGGGAGAAAACCTACGAGCAGGCCGAGCACAGTCTGGCCAAATTTGGTAAGGAAGGACTGGAGCGGTTCAGGCAGTGGCACGACATGTTTGAGAATTCAGAAACGTTAAAAACAAAGGATAACGAATAAAAAGCGAATTGCAAGAACGGAAATACAATATTTTTTCCGTAACTTTGTCGTTTGATTAGCAATGCGCACAAAAACCATCATATTGCTTTTGATTTCAGTCGCTATGATTGTAGTGGCCAAAGGCAACGTATATGGATATTTCGCCGCAGGCAGACAGTCTGTCGGCGACACCGTCAACGTCGATACCCACAAGCTTTTAGGAGAGATGAAAGCTGCCGAAAATGGTGCCGGAACGTCGAAGGACAGCACCATTACCGACTCGCTGCACCTGGCCATTGAGGCCCACAACAAGATGATCGACGACTCGCTGCACCGCGACAGTCTCCAGAAAGCAAAGAAAAACGGCATAGAGGCTCCAGTAAAATACGAGGCCGGCGACTCCATCGTCTACGACGCCACAACGGGTATCGCCCACCTCTACGGCTCATCGAAGGTCGACTACCAGAACATGAACCTCGAGAGTGAGAAGATTTACCTAAGCCTCGACAGCAGTCTCGTGAGGGCAACGGGAGCCAAGGACACCTCAGCGGCCTTCCTCGCCGACAACCACGGCGACAGCATCAAGGGCACACCGGTATTCAAGATGGGTGCCGACGAATACAAGAGCGACACCATGGCCTTCAACTTCAAGACGAAGAAAGGCCTCATCCGCCAGGTTTACACCGCCCAGGACGACGGCTACATGCGTGGAGAAGTGGCAAAACGTGACTCCACCGGTATCATCTACATGCAGCACGGCCGCTATACGACCTGCGACAAGGACCATCCCGACTTCTACATCGCCCTCAGCCGCGCAAAGGTAAGGCCGGGAAAAGATGTTGTCTTCGGACCCGCTTATCTCGTCGTTGCCGACGTTCCGCTGCCGTTGGCCATCCCCTACGGATTCTTCCCGTTCACGAAGAAATACTCCTCCGGATTCATCATGCCGAGCTACGGCGACGAGAACGACCGCGGATTCTACCTTCGCGACGGCGGATACTACTTCGCCATAAGCGACAAATGGGACCTCAAGCTCCTCGGAGAGATATATACCCAGGGCTCATGGGGACTCAGTGCTGCCAGCAACTACCGCAAGCGCTACCGCTACAACGGCTCGTTCCTCTTCAGCTATCAGGACACACGGACCGGCGATAAGGGTATGCCCGACTACAGCAAGCAGACGAGTTTCAAGATACAGTGGAGTCACCGGCAGGACACGAAGGCCAATCCTTTCAGCACGCTGTCGGCAAGTGTGAACTTCGCAACGTCGAGTTACGAGAGAAATAACCTCACCTCGATGTACAATCCGCAGACTATGACCCAGTCGACACGTACATCGTCGGTAAGCTGGAGCACCACTTTCTCGAGCATCGGCATGTCGCTGTCGGCCACAACGAACCTCAGCCAGAACATGCGCGACTCGTCGCTGGCCATGACCCTGCCCGACCTGAACATCAATATCAGCCGTTTCTACCCCTTCAAGCGCAAGCATGCGGTGGGAAAAGAGCGCTGGTATGAGAAGATATCGATGTCGTACACCGGCCAACTGAGCAACTCGATAAACACGAAGGAGGACATGCTTCTCCACTCGAACCTCGCCAAGGACTGGAAAAACGGATTCCAGCACAATATTCCCGTTCAGGCCAACTTCACGCTCTTCAACTATATCAACGTCACACCGTCGTTCAACTTCACCGACAGGATGTATCTGAAGAAGGTGAACAGGGGCTGGGACGATTTAGCACAGAAGGAAGTGCTCGACACGACATACGGTTTCCACAACATCTACAATTGGAATATGTCGGTATCGGCAAGCACAAAGATTTACGGATTCTGGATTCCGAACCACAAAATCTTCGGCGACAAGCTGCAAGCCATCCGCCACGTCATCACACCGCAGGTCAGTTTCAGCTATTCGCCCGACTTCAGTGCCCGCCGCTACGGCTACTACGACAGCTACCAGTATACCGATGCCGACGGCAAACTCCACTATGTGGAATACTCGCCGTACCAGAACGAGCTCTACGGAGGGCCCGGCCACGGACAGACAAAGAGCGTCAGCTTTGACATTGCCAACAATATCGAGGCCAAAATCAAGAGCGACAAGGACTCGACGGGCGTGAAAAAAATCAGCATTATCGACGAGTTGGGACTGAACATGTCGTACAACGCCGCGGCAGCCACTCACCGATGGAGCGACCCCTCGGTGCGGCTGCGCCTCAGATGGTGGAAGAGCTACACGTTCTCCATGAACGCACGATTCCGCATGTACGCCTATGAGGACGACGACAACGGGCACCACTACCTCGGCAACCACACCCAGTTCCACTTCAACCGGCTGCCGGTGTTCCAGGGATTCTCGCAGAACATATCGTTCACCCTTAACCCCGAAAAGCTGAAAAAGCTCTTCGGCCACAGCGACGACGATGACGACGACAACCAGAAAGGCTACGACGACGGTGAGGGAACGGACACCGACATAGAGTCGAACGTCGACGACGTGCTCGAGAAAGGCAAGCACAAGGCCAAGAAGAAGAGCGGCAGCATGGCCGAAACCGACGAGGACGGATACATGAGGTTCTCGATGCCGTGGTCGCTGACCTTCGGTTACGGTATCACGATGCGCGAAAATACGGGCGGAAGGTTCAACACCAAGTCGATGCGCTATCCTTATCAGTTCACCCAGACGCTCAACGTCAGCGGCAACGTACGCATCAGCGACGGCTGGAACATCACCTTCGCCAGCGGCTACGATTTCGACAGCCACGACCTCTCGATGACAACGGCCAGTCTGAGTCGCGATCTCCACTGCTTCAACATGAGCTGTTCGGTGGTCCTCAGGCCCTACACGAGCTACAACTTCACCTTCAGGTGCAACGCCTCAACACTGACCGATGCCTTGAAATACGACAAGCGCAGCGGAATAAGCAACGCCGTGCAGTGGTATTGATAGCCGACGGTAGAGCCGAAAAGCGGCACCGGAATGTCCGAAGCAGATCAAATAGTTTATTAAAAGACTGTAATTTTCAGCGGTCATCCTTGGAGTCGTGGACAAATTTGAGTAAATTTGTCCACGACTTTTTTTATTTTCCACAACATATAACATTAATATATAGCTTATCTTGAATAATATATCACCTCTCATTGTCGACCTGGCCCTCATCCTCATTGTTGCCGGTATCGTCACCCTTGTGTTCAAAAGGCTCAAGCAGCCCTTAGTTCTCGGATATATCGTAGCCGGATTTATCGTCTCGCCGAATATGCCGCTGACGATGTCGGTGGTCGACAAGGCCGACATCCACACCTGGGCCGACATCGGCGTAATGTTCCTTCTCTTCTCCCTCGGCCTCGATTTCTCGATAAAGAAAATCCTGAAGATGGGTGTGGCTCCGGCCGTTGCCGCCGTCACGATAATCTTCAGCATGGTGGCCCTCGGCGGCGGTGTGGGCCACGCTTTTGGCTGGACGCGGATGGACTGCATCTTTCTCGGTGGAATGTTAGCCATGAGTTCCACTACCATTATATATAAGGCATTCAACGACATGGGCCTCTCGCAGCAGAAGTTTGCCTCGAGCGTCATGAGCGTTCTCATCCTTGAGGACATCCTCGCCATCGTTATGATGGTCATGCTTAGCGCCATTGCCGGCGGCGGAGCGCTCAGCGGCGGTCAGATGTTGCAGAGCATAATGAAGATAGTGTTCTTCCTCGTCCTGTGGTTTGTCGTCGGACTGTACGTCGTACCGAGTTTCCTGCGTGCCGTTCGTAAGCTCATCAACGACGAGACCCTCCTGATTGTGGCTCTCGGACTATGCTGTCTGATGGCTGTAGTGTCGACGCGAGTGGGATTCTCGGCAGCCTTCGGAGCCTTCGTCATGGGCAGCATCCTCGCCGAAACCATTGAGGCTGAGCGTATTATAAAATTAGTTGAGCCGGTGAAGAACCTCTTCGGAGCCATCTTCTTCGTCTCTGTCGGCATGCTCGTCGAACCGAAGATTCTCGTCGACTATGCCCTGCCGATAGTCGTCATCGTCATGACCATCCTCATCGGTCAGGCCGTTTTCGGATCGATAGGATTCCTCCTGAGCGGCCAGTCGCTGAAGAATGCCATGCGCTGCGGTTTCTCCATGGCTCAGATTGGCGAGTTTGCGTTCATCATTGCGTCGCTCGGCCTCTCCCTGGGGGTCATCAGCGACTTCCTCTACCCCGTCGTCGTGGCCGTCTCGGTGGTGACGACATTCCTCACGCCATACATGATTCGCGCCGCCACACCCTGCTACGACGGCATCGTAAAGGTCATTCCCCACAGCTGGCTGCGCCGGTTAGAGCACAGAACGATGGGAACGCCCGAGACATCGGAGACGAAAGCCAACTGGAAACGGCTCATCCGCAGCATGGTCATGAACACGCTGATATACAGCATCCTCTCGGTGGCCGTCATCGCGGTCATGTTCAACTTTGCGCTGGCACCACTCCGTTTGCTGAGCACGAGCGTCACCGGCAGCCACTGGGCCGGCAACGCGGTCTGCGGAGTGCTCACCCTGCTCATCATTGCGCCATTCCTGAGGGCGATAATAATGAAGAAGAACCACAGCGAGGAGGCCAAGGCCCTCTGGACGGAGAACCGCATGAACCGGCTGCCGCTGTTCTTCACCATGATTGTGAGGATTGTCATAGCATCGTCGTTCGTCTTCTACATCGCCACCTATCTCACCCGCTTCACCACAGGACTGATTTTCGCCATCGTGGCGGCAGTCATCGGCTATATGATTCTATCGCGGAACATCAAGAAACGGAGCATCTCGCTGGAGCGTCGCTTCATACAGAACCTCCAGTCGCGCGACGTGGCAGCGAGGGTCCACGGCGACCGCCGTCCGCTCTTTGAGCAGCATCTCCTCGACCGCGACATACACATCGGCATGTTCACCATTCCCGAGGATTCGACATGGGCCGGCAAGACACTCAAGGAGCTGAAATTCAGAAACCGTTTCGGCATACACGTCAGCAGCATCATCCGCGGTGTGCAGCACATCAACATCCCGACGGGCAGCAGCGTGCTCTTCCCCAACGACAAAATTCAGGTCATCGGCGACGACGAACAGCTCGCAAACTTCGGCAAGACGATGAAAGCCGAAATCAACCACGAGGACCCGGAGATAGAAAAACACGACATGAAACTGCGGCAGCTCATACTCTCGGGCAGCAGTCCGTTCATCGGCAAGACCCTCAGCGAGTCGGGCATCCGCGACATATACAACTGTATGGTTGTGGGCGTTGAGGAAGGTCAGGAAAAGCTCACGATGATCTCGCCGTCGCGAAAGCTCTGCAAGGGCGACATTCTGTGGGTCGTCGGTGAGCCCGACGCACTCAAGACGCTCGAGAGTGCGGAATGAACCTTACGATGTACGAATCGTCAATGGCACACGCCGAAACATCAAAAAGGCAGGAAAAGGCAAGATTCAGTGTCGGATATTTTGCCAATAGGATGTTTTATTGTAACTTTGTGCCACGAAGGAAGTAATCTGGAAAGAAAAAGATTATCACAAAAATAAGACTATGAAGATAGAAGAAAGATTCATAAACTACACCAAGTTCGACACTCAGTCGGCCGAGGACACCGGCACAGTGCCAAGTACGTCAAAGCAGCTCATCTTTGCCAAGTACCTCAAGGAGGAGTTGGAGAAGGAAGGTCTCGAGGATGTCGAGATGGACAACATGGGCTATATCTACGCCACCCTGCCTGCCAACACCGACAAGGACATCCCCACCATCGGCTTCATTTCGCACTACGACACGGCCCTCGATGCCAGCGGAGCGAACATCAAGGCACGCATCATCCGCAACTACGACGGCAACGACATCGAGCTGTCGAAGGGAATAATCTCCAGTACGGCAAAGTTCCCCGAACTGTTGGAGCACAAGGGCGAGGACATCATCGTCACCGACGGCACCACCCTCCTCGGTGCCGACGACAAGGCCGGTATCGCCGAGATTGTGCAGGCTATGTGCTACCTGCGCGACCACAACGAAATCAAGCACGGAAAGATTCGTGTCGGCTTCAACCCCGATGAGGAAATAGGTATGGGTGCCCACCATTTCGACGTCGAGAAGTTCGGCTGTCAGTGGGCATACACGATGGACGGCGGCGACATCGGCGACCTCGAATACGAGAACTTCAATGCTGCCGCGGCCAAGGTTACCATCCACGGAGTGAGCGTCCACACAGGTTACGCCAAGGGAAAGATGATCAATGCCGCAAGGATAGCGTGCGAATTCAACAGCATGATTCCCGTGACCGACATTCCCGAGACCACCGAGGGCTATCAGGGATTCTACCATCTGCTCGGCATCGAGGGTGCCTGCGAGGAGGCAAAGCTCAGCTACATCATCCGTGACCACTCGCGCGAGAAATTCAACGACCGCAAGAAGTTCATGGAGGACATAGCTAAGAAGCTCAATGAGAAATACGGCGACGGCGTCGTAGAGATAAAGCTCACCGACCAGTACTATAATATGAAGGAGAAAATCGACCCGAACATCCATGTCGTCGACCTCGTCGTAAAGGCCATGGAGATGAGCGGCGTGAAGCCGAAGGTCGAACCCATACGCGGAGGTACCGACGGTGCCCAACTGTCGTTCCGCGGACTGCCCTGCCCCAACATCTTCGCCGGTGGCGTGAACTTCCACGGTCCTTACGAGTTCGTGTCCATCCAAGTCATGGAGAAGGCCATGGACGTCATTGTGAACATCTGCCGGCTCACCGCCAACTACAACGACTGATGTCGTCGGCAGACGCTGAGAAGTAAAGGCTACAGACGCTGATGCAGCAGCGGAGAGACGCGACGAAAAATACGAAAAATCTTTACGGCATTCCAATACATGCCTTTTCATGATGCGAAACGGTCCATTTCAGCTTGCGAAATGGACCGTTTTGCGTTGTGAAATGGACCGTTTTAAAGATAGAAAGTACGTATTTTTTATAAGTGATTGAGAATGAGATAAGTTTTTATCTCATAAAAAGAAGAGGTTACGAATTAGAAATAAACAGAATGTAGCATCCTGCTGTGATTTGCATAACCATCCAAAGAACTCTTTCGGTTGCAAAGGTACGATATTTAATCGGGGATAAAGAATGTTTTAAGATTTTTTATCCTCGATTTTTTGCTTGTATAAATCTGTTTTCATTAAACCCTATTCTTCTCTATTCTTTGCTGTTTCCATTTCAATCCATTCAAACATATGTGGCAATGGTTTCTGTTTTTTGAATGGTCTATTTCGTTTGCATATTCTCATCCTTTCGTGTGTTTTGTATAAAAGTCAGCCGTCGTCGCAGAAAGACAGTCCTCGTACCTCAGACTAACTTCCTCCGACTATGGCACGGCAAGAAAAATCCTTGGCAGTATGCCTTGAAATACTTCAAGACTATACTGCCAAGGACTTTTCTTTGTTTGCCGTGCTGACAACGGCTGACTTTTATAGCCACAACTCGCAGTTCCATTTTTTATCGCACAATCCAAACGACATGAAACAGTGGCACGCCACCCTTTCATGTCTCAGTAGTACGGCATGAGGAAAAGTGCTTCTTTTTGTCGGTTGCAGGCTAACCGATCAAAAGAAACACCATTCCTTGATTTGCCGTACCATTTTGTTTGCATACTCCACCGCAAGAAAGAAGTCATTGATGTAAACCCCAACGACCACTTTCATGCTTGGCTGCACAACCTTGGAGAAAACCCGATGCAAGAAGTATGGACAAGCCATACTCTTCTTTCACCGGAATTTCTCTGAAGGCTGTGCCATTCTTGTATGCGATTTCCATTTTCCTAAAAACATTTGCAAGACAGTAATTGTATCCATTTCTAAGAAATGAGTATGCGATAATCGTACAGTCCAAAAACTTCCGTGAAGTTTCTATTTTCATTTGCCGCTCTGATTTTCTTTCCTCCACATGGTCTTTCCTTTTGGCATCAACCGTTATCGTGCAGGTGCAAAGGTATGGCAGCGGGCTTTGGAAATAAAAGGTCGAGCCTTCGGTTTTCGAAAAAATCTCCACACCGTTGGGTAGTATTTTTCCGAAAAACCTTGTATTTCCAGCCTCGCCGCCCTTGAAAGGCACCTGAAACGAAACGACCGATGCGACAGGAAGACGCAAAAAAAAATGTCGGAAAAGGGAGCGACAAAAAGGTGAAGAAACGAGAACTTCCCTTCAGTTCCTGGAACCGCAAATAAATTTAATTCAAGGCTATATGACAACAAACATCAACATAACACAGACTTGGTGGAGATTACTCTCCGCAGTCGGCTCAACCCTCATCACTTTGGTGGCTTGGTTGGGATATATGGCTCTCTGCATGGTCGGTGAAGTCATATTGGGAATTGTGAAGTTCATCTTCGGCATCATCATTTCCATTCTTTCTATGGTGGTACTGATTGGAACATTCATTTGGTTATTAACACTTTAAAGTACAAGCGATATGAACAGAAGCATTGAAGCGATACCTACATGGGCACTCTGCTACATCATCAACGGCGATGCAAGCGGACTGACTGACGAGGAAAGCCGTATGGTGGACGAAGCCATACGCAAGAACAATATTGAGATAGTAAGTCCAAGATACAACGAGGACATGTGCACAGAACCTTACTTCAGCCGTTATCCGTTCTTCGGACTGCCTACAGAAGTTGAGGACTGCGATATCGTCTATCACGAGTAACAACCCCTTTAACAACATCAGACATGAACACTACAGAATATTTCAAGAGAACCATACAAGCCTATTTGGAGGAGCGTGCTATGGAGGACGAACTCTTTGCAGCCAAGTATGACAACCCCGACAAGAACATAGACGATTGCGTCACCTACATACTTAATTGGGTGCAGAAGAGCGGTTGCAACGGCTTTTGCGATGACGAGATATATGGGCAAGCCATCCACTACTACGAGGAGAATGACATCGAGGTAGGAAAACCATTGAACTGCCAAGTGTCTGTTAACCACCACATCGAACTCACAGAGGAGGAGAAGGCACAGGCAAGACAGGAAGCCATCCGCCAATATCAGCAAGAGCAGATGAACAAGATGCGTAACAGAGATACCGCCAAGCGCACCTCACAGAGAACGGAAACAGAAGTACACCAACCATCATTATTCGACACGTTATGAAACCAAGAACGAAATATCAGAAGCAAGTCGTAACCTCAAACAAGGGGTTACGACCTATCAAGGGAGCGCAAATGCAATGGGCATTCCGTGAATGTCTTGACCACTATGCCTTTCAGTTGAAGCACGGACAGACCACCTGCATGGACTGCGGACACACTTGGACTACGGACGAGGATGCGGACAAATGTGTCTGCCCGAAGTGTAAGGCAAAGTTGGAAGTGCAGCGCACCAAGCGACAGAAGGCAATGTCTTCTACCTATTTCAGTGTACTCACCGAGCGCAAGGGACTGCAACTTATGCGAGCATTTCAGATGAAAGCCTATTACCACAAGGGACAAAAGGCAGACATCTATTGTTGGGAGGTGGCACGCTATTGGATGAACGAGAAAGGCAAGGTGGAGGTTATGGCACGCAAGCGCACAATGGGTATCTATATGGACACGTTCTGCTACGACTCCGACATTGAACTGCGCAAGGACAACACCACCTATCAGCATATTGCTTCATTTCCGGTCTGCCCCGATATGAAAGTCATTCCTCAGATATGGCGCAACGGCTTTGACGGAGCGTTTCACGGCATCGAACCGCTTACATTGTTCAAGGCAATGTTGACAGACCACCGCATCGAAACAATGATGAAGCAATGTCGTTACGGACACGTCCGCCACTTCATAGACCACCCACGGCACTTGGAGACTTGTTGGAATGCCTACAAGATAGCCAACCGCAACCATTACCTTATTACAGACATCGGCAAATGGGCGGACTACATCTGTATGTTGGTAGAAATGGGCAAGGACATCAGAAGTCCACATTACATTTGCCCCGACAACCTTGAAGCCGAGCACGACAGAATATCCGAGAAAATCAGAGCCAAGAAAGAAAAGGAGCGCACCGAGGAGGAGATACGCAAGGCATTGAAGAACGAGGACAAGTTCAAGGAAATGAAGAGCCGTTTCTTCGGTTTGATGTTCACGGACGGCAATATCGTGGTGAGAATGCTTGAAAGCGTCAGGGAGCACGTTCTTGAGGGTAAGGCGATGCACCATTGCGTAGGCAGCGGTACAAGCTACTCGCTCAATCCCGACTGCATCATCTTCTCTGCAAGAATAGCCGAACAAAGGGTTGAGACCGTGGAGTTTTCACTCGAACAGATGAAAGTCGTACAATGCCACGGACTACAGAACAAGGACACCGAGCACCATGCCGACATCATCAACTTGGTGAACAGCAATGCAAGACTTATAGAGCAACGAATGGTTGCAACAACATAAAATCCATATCGGCGGAGCGATGAAAATTCGTTCCGCCACTTTCTTCATGAGCCGAGGAGCGGAAAGAAAGTGGCAAAGAACCGTTTTTTCCTTATCTGCGATGCTTGCAGAATAACAAAGGACAGCCCAAATCAAAAGGACTGTCCTTTATTCATAAATTGTTTTTTTCTGTTCCTTGGGAGATAGTCCCATCTGGCGATTGACACTTTTGCTTACTAATGCGGCATGATGCCGTCCTATGGATTCAGTGGCAAGCTGAGATTTTAGCCGTAGTCTTTCTTTTTCATTGGCGTACTCTTAATTTATTGTCAGAGGCGATACGACTTGAGACCTTCATCGAATGCAGCCTTGATTTCGGCTGCATAGGCATTGAAGTGTTCGTTGATGATGTTATCCACATAACTTGCAATGGAAATCTTTCCCTTGCCTACGACACTGACAAATTTAGTCACACGCTCATGAATGTCCTCGCTGATGCCAACATGTCTGCCATATATTGCGGTAAAACCTGCATTTGCCATGAACTTACCGACATACTGCTCAGCACGCTCTTTCTCCATTCTGTCGATTGGCTCAAATTCACCCACATCATAATTCTCATATGCTGCATCTTCATCAAAACACTCCTCCTTGTCGGAAATAGTTGACGATGTACGGTCTAGAAATGTCTCTTCAAGACAAGCGTCAATCTGTTTACCAACTTCCTCCATTGTCTCTTCATAATTTCTCATGAAAGCCTCATACAACTCCTTGGCATCTGTCGAAGTGAGTTGTCCTTTACCACAGTTTTTTGTTTTGTCTGCCATAATCATTTTTTTAATTGTTATACAAATTCTCTGCTATTGAAATACTTGTTGACTATTGAAAATCCAACCTCAACAGTTTTTGTCAGATACCTGACATATGCAATTCCATCAACGCATCTATTTTGCGTTTAATAATCTTTGAGCGTTCTGCGATTTCAGCTTGTAGCTTTTCGTTGTCCATTTCCGAGAATATTTTGCCCACATGTGCAAATCTATCCTTTGTTGCATTGTTCTCTTCTGTTCTTTCCATAATTCTCCTTATTAAATTGTTATACAAAGTCGAGGATATTGAAGTCCTCTATACTGTCTGGCACCTTAAACTCTTTCTTTGGCTTGGAAATCTCTACAATCTTGTGAGTTTGCAAGTAGAAGGTGACGTAATCATGGATGTTCTTCTTGCACTCCTCGCTGTTCTCCATGAATTTCTCATAGAATTGGTTGCCATCCATCTCATGGAAAACCTTGCCTGCATGTCTTTTCTCCTTGTCCGTTGCTTTCGGTGCCTTGACGGTATTCACAGCTGCGTCAATGTCCTCAAAACTTGACCCTTTGGCTTGTGGTACATCGGAATCTTTCTTATTGTCAGAATATTTCACACCAATATCTTCTATGCGAACATTCGTAAACACGTCATCAAGCTGTTCGTCAGAAATCCGTGCCGTACTCTTTGGAGAATCGTCAAATGTCACGTCATTATCCGATACGGACATGGATTCTGTTTGTTTTTGTTCCGTTTCTTCTTTCTTCCGCAGTTGGGACACTTTGAAAAGACTTTTGCCTACAAGTGCCATCGGGTCGATAGGCGGTTTTTTCTCCTTTTCCTTGTCGTTCGCAACTTCAAGAAGCAACTTGTTGTAAAAATAGATAGTCCAAACATTGAATGCAGCCAAGACTATCAAGAATATAGTTTCCATTGTCATGCTTGTTCCTTTTTGTTACACATTCCAATCGTCAATCTCTTTTCTCAGCAAGCCGTTGATTTCTTCTTGGTTCTCTTCAAGATGTCTCTCAAGAATAAGGTCGATGTAACCACCGACTGTCAACTCATGCTTTGCGAGCACACTGACTATTCTTGAAATTCTCCTGTGTATCTCACGGCTGATATAAACGCATTGACGAGTCTTTATCTCGTTTCGCTTGAAGAATGCCGAATCGTAACTTTCCGAAGAAGCCTTGGGAGGCTTGCGTGAAATTGGCGACTTATCGGTCTGCGAGCAATGGGACTTCCAGCCAACCTCTTCTTTCTCTTCGGTATCTTTCACTTGGGATTGGGAAGCTCCGTCAAGAATGGATGCCGTTGTCGTGCCAATCTTGCTCTTGCCAATAGAGGCAATGAGCAGATTTTCATCTATTGCGTCAGTGTTGATTTTTCTGCTTACCATAGGCTCATGTCTTTATGATTTCACAAATCTCGTCGGACAACTCCTTGATGCCACTCCCTCGCAACAGGTTTGGGTCTGATGGAAAGATGGTGGAACGGAACACTGCCTTTCTGTTCTCCGACAGCTCTCTTCTGAAACGTTTGCTGTCTGGCAGTCGTGTGTTGAGAACCGAATAGTCGAGAGACTTGAACATACCTTCATATACATCATACAAACTCGTGCGTTCTCGTTTGTCAACCATTGTCCAAAAGAAAGCAAGTTTCTTGGTGACCGACCAACCCTGTGTCAAAAAGTTATCGTGGAACAACTGCATGAAGCTCATTGCGCTTTCTACAACAAAGCGGTCTGCGCTGACGGGTACAAAGATGTAATCCATCTGAGACAAGGTCTTCATGACGCCCTCACTTTTGATAGTCCCAGGCATGTCAAAGAAGATGAAGTCAAGCTTAACCTCTGTTTCATTCAACACTGTCTCTGCGTCGTCAAGCGCATTGACAGCATTGCTTCTCGTTACGCTGAAGGACTTCTTGCCCAGCTTTTTGAAATGCTCACAGGCTTGCGCCTTGAAATAGTCGCTGCTTTTGATGAGTTCCAGTTCCTCGTCTCGCAGGTCTGCAAGGTTGTATTGTGGCTCGTCACAGTCTATGACCGCCACATTGTAACCCTTGACATTGTGAAAGTAGTTGGCTACAAGAGCCGTGATGGTGGACTTTCCTATTCCGCCTTTCTGTGTTGCGAACGCAACAAATCTTGTCTTACTCATATCGTTAACTTTTTAAATTGTTGATTACTCGTTTCTATGATTTCCTGCCAATTCAAAGATATGAACACTTTGATGTCCATGTCTATCGGTCATTGCTCCATTATGGAGACCTTGAACTGTTGCAATGCTTCATCATTTCCATACGACAACGACAGTGAATCAGTAAGTCTGTACGTCAGTGGAGCATCATGGATGCAAAGAGACGCTGCAATAGTGACAGACTTATTCGTTGCTGCAAATGCTTGTTTCATCATATTTTCAAATCATTGGTTCAATGTTTCGGCTGCAAAATAACAACGAAATTTCCGAAAAACAATGGTTTTCAAATCCTGTGGCAGCATGTTGCCGATAGTTGCAGTGGTTGTCTGGGGTAGCATTGTTACAAGGGCGCATTTTTAGCCGTAATTTTACATCCGAAAGGCAAAGCAATGGATAGCGCATCCATATCGTTCCGACAAAAACAAGGCTTGATGCTCCGCAAAGGACAGGATTTCCCGAACAGCTTCCATTCGGGATGGGATAGCTTCTTACGAAGGCTAACTTCAATCCACCCTAAGCGGATTTTTATGTCCTCAAAGACATAGCAAGGTATGTTTTGAGTTACTCAAAACCGTTCGGGTTACTCCCTCCCGACCTTGCCCTGCCAGGTTGGTAGCCTCTCCGAAGTCGGGCTCCCCATGTTCCAATCTGCCGATATGTTGTATGGTTCCATCATAGCTATATGCACCGCTTGTTCCATTTTGGTATGAACATAAAAAAGGATGGCAAGAGTTTTAATCCTACCATCCTTTTACAATTCATGGAGAAGTCTTATGGCAACCAGTTGTTCTCCATGAACCAAAGAAAAGGCTTATCTAATTCTTACACCTTTTCCATTTAGTACTTCACCTCTAATATCATCAGTTTTACATAAATACAAGTCGTAGCCAATGGCTGTAATATCGCAATATCTTGGAGGAGTAATGACTTTTCCACTTGGTGACATCAATCCATACCAACCAAGTTCTGCTTCATATTTTTTGCAATTTGCAGTCTTTTGATAAGGTGTTGGTTCTGCTTCTGCCGTTTCACCTGTTAAATAGGCTGTCAAAAATTTAGTCAGTTTTTATACTCATAATTGCTTTTGATTTACAAGGATTTATTCTTAACTTATATAAACATATTCCATAGTATATATTAACTTTAATAATTTGCATAAGTCATTGAATATTAGTACCTTTACATAGAAAATATAACAATGTAAAGTAAAATATTATGACAAAAGAAAGTGCAAAAATAAAGAGACTGGAAGCATTACTCGCTAAGAAGAACGAGAAGGAAAAGGCAGCATCGGCTAAGATTAAAAAATTAGAAGCTTCAATTATGGCTAAAGACAAGAGTAGTAAAAAATGGAAAGACAAGTACAAGGAGTTGAAGAAGGAGAGCAAGGCCAAGGATACAGAGCTCAAAAAAAAACGTCGTTTGAGTCTGAACACGACGGAGGAATTGTTCGACTTGCTTTCACGCCAGTTAAAGGACACTCATTCTGGGCGGAAGTGATAGCTTTGGCCGTGTGCATGTACATCCGCATGGGATGCGGATTTCGTTCAATCGTCAACGGATTGGAGTTATTCAATGACTTTCTCGGCGGTGCCCTCGGTGTAATACCATCACACCAGACAATTGAGAATTGGCTGCTCAAGGCTGGTATCGTAGAGTATCTTGACTCATGTAATAAGTTCAGAGGGAAGGAATACTCTATCATTATAGACGAGAGTATCACCGTCGGAAGTCAGAAGTTGCTGGTTATTCTCGCAGCTCCAGCACAGCACGAGGGCAAGACATTGAAGCATGGGGATGTCGAGGTGCTGGCAATGGCTGTATCGTCATCATGGAAAGCCGGAGACGTAGAAAGGGAGATAATAAAACTGAAGGACAAAATCGGAAAGACTCCAAAATATATTGTCAGCGACAACGGGCATAATCTCAGGAAGGGAGCAGAGTTAGCTGATGTCCCGCGCCATCGAGACATCAGTCACACGATTGGTCTTATTCTTGAGGACGAATACAAGGAAAGAACTGATTTCAAGGAATTTATGGATATAATGAACAAGAAGAGATTGTCATATCAGCTTACCGCTAACGCATATCTGCTCCCGCCAAAGTTACGGACCATATCGAGGTTCATGAATATGTCAAAGTGGGTGGAATGGGCTTGGGCCATACTCCAAGTCTATGACGATCTTGGCGAAAGCCAGAAGGCTGCCTATACGTTTGTGCTTGACTATAAGGAGCTAGTTACAGAGCTCTACCATGTAATGGAAACAGTTGACGTTGTATTCACGAAAGTAAAGAAAGAAGGTCTTTCGCATACCTCTGCAAAGTACTGCAAGGATTACATCTGGATCAATCTGTTGCGGAAGGACGAAATAGCAGAAGGATGCAAAAGAGTCGGTCGTGCCATAAGGCGTTACATAAATGAAGAGTGCGCCCTTCTTAAATCAAAGGACGAATGCCACAACATCACGTCGGATATCATAGAATCAACTTTCGGCGTTTATAAAAGCATACAGCCGAAAAACAAACACTGTGGGATAACGCCCATAGTTCTGGCCTTGCCTCTGTACGGAAAAGTTACGGACAGCAAAAAGAGAAGAAAGATTGACTTCAAGGAGAAAATGGAATGCGTGAGAATGGCTGATATAAAGGATTGGAAAGAAATGACTCTGCTTGACAATTGGCAAGTAAGGAGAATGTTGGACCTCAAAAGTAAGAAACGAAAAACGGCTTAAATTTTTGACAGCCTACCTGTTAAATTACCCTCATCATCATAGTTCTTTGCAGTAGTATATCGTATTTCATCGGTATCATACAATAATCTGTCAACATTACTAATCAAGAAATCGTCAATCAACTCACCTTGCAAATTGTATTTGCGAAGAGTATGGTCTTTCATTGTTGCTGTAATGCTATTACCAGAGATCCAGAGGTCTGCTTCCATGAAAGGCAATATTGGTTTCAGATTTTCTGTAAGAACACTCTGCATACCTCCTTTACTTACTACAAAGAAAGAATCTTTGGGCGAAATAGCATCATATTCCGCTTTCAACATCCAATTTCCTTTTTTGTCTATCAAACCAAATTTGTCACGTTTGTTGTTATGTATTACGCAATGCCCATTGTGGAATACATATCCTTCCGCACCTGTGATATATGATATCTATATAACGTTTCTTACCCACGCACTTTATGAAAGCCTGTGTTATAAGTGTCATATGTCACTCCATAGCAAAACTTTGAACAGAAAACAAACTTTTTCTTGTTTCCCTGTTCTAATTATAGCTATTAAAAAATTATTCTCTCACTCCAGTACCTTGGCACATCCCACACCGATAGCTACCATTTCCACCACATGACATACAAGTTGATGTAAACATTCCATATCCTACAGTTCCCATGCCTGAACACCAAGTGCAAGAAATCTTACCTGTACCATGACAAGAGCTACATTTTCCCCCTTGCTCTACGTTAATAGTCCAAGATTGATTGTCTTCATATACCCTTACTTGACCTGCTCGATATTCGTCAGAATTACTGCTAACACGAACAATTAAGTCACCGCCATCAGAAAAAGAAGTTTGAATAAAATCAGAACTTTCTGCACTGAGTTCGCATCCATCAGTCTCAACACTTACGGTTTGGCTTCCACCTGATTTTCCAAATTTCAAATTGCTTTTTGAACCACGAACAACAGTTGCAACACCAGATTGAACTATAGCTACTTGTGCCAATAATTTTCCGCTCTGCACAGTAATCGTTCCTTCACGTCTACTGCCTGTTAGGTTTTTTCCAACAGATACTTCAAAACTATTCTCGTTTTCATCTATATCAATCCAATCAGGAGCATGGTTGATTGTCCATACATATCCGTCATAATCAACATCCACTTTAATTTTACCTCCACCTTTTGAAGCAACCAATTGATTAGGTTCCACACGTAGATAAGTAGCAGCGTTGTTGACATAATGTATAAATCCTACAAATGCAACAGCTAACACGACAATACATATGATTACCTTTTTCAGACAACCACCTTTTCTTGGCCTTACGGTCGATGTTTCTGTAGTTCTATTGGATGAAGTGCAACTCTGTGATACAGCAACTTGATTGCTGACTTTATTCAAAGCAACTCCACAATCCGTACAGAAATTCATGGAGTCATCATAATGCTTATGACATTTTGGACATTCTTTCATCGTTTGTATTTTTATTTTATCTGTTCGTTATTCTACTTACTTCTGTCAATCCCATATTTATCAGAATCAGCACGACTACCCATACAACAACGGTCAAGGCAACAGGCACCATGTAGATATCAGCACCTATTGATGATAGAGGTGAGTCCCATATTCCATGCAAGACAACAGGAATAAGGAACAATCTTAAAAACTTACTATCAGTAAACAAAGATGTATCTATCTTTCCTTTTGCCTTAGCAGCTATTACTAGAGCTGTTCCTGAGATTGCCGCCCATGTAACATGACCACCAGGAGCAAGAAAACCCCTTAAAAATATACTCTGATTAATGGCCTCCATCATTGCAGAAGCATCAAGTTGTTGCCCATATGCAGCATAGTATCCAGAGTTTTGAAAGAACGAGATAACTGGTTGCAAAGCATAGCCAGCTGATTCAAATGCAGCAAAACCAGCCCCGACACTTGCGCCAATAAGCAAACCACTCAATATACTCAATTTTCCAAGCCTTCTGAGAAACCAATATACAATAACTACTTTTCCTATTTCCTCAACAACTCCTGTCAAGAAAGCTCCGAAGAAGTCAAGTTCGTGTGAACCGACAATAGAGAATAGGAACAAAGTAATTACCAATGACGCACACCCACCAACAAGAAACGTCTGAATAACTTTATACAAACTCACATTCTTCCAAGCATTCACCTCTAAGAATAGTATCATTGTAGAAAGCGGAACTGTAAAGGCACCGACAACAATCATTCCTGGTAGAGCATTTGGATTGCCAAACATATCACAGCAAACCCACAACAAGGCAAAGGCGATGCCAAACATCAGAAAGACTCGACTATATAACCATGGATGCGGCCATTCCTTGGAAACTTCGTATGCTGATGGGGTGGTACTATGTGTACCGCAGATAAAGATGTCTTCAGCTTCTTCTACAGAATGTTTCTTGAAAACATCTGTAAAAAGCACCTTCCAATTTAGATCGGCTGGGCGATCGTTTCCTACGTAATCATTTAGAGAATCAACCCAAGACTTTCCATTTGCGGAAGCCTTGCTTCTACTTTGTTGACAAGATTCACTTGTGGCTCGTTGGTTTTTATTTGTGTTAAGAGGCTTTCCGCAATTACCACAGAATGCAGCACCCTCTTGGTTTTGATGTTCACAATAATTACAATATATCATAGCCTTTTGTTTTTTGGATTATTGGATATGTTGCCATATAGATTTGCTGTCTATAAAACAAACGCAACTGTCTTTTATTGTTAAAAAGCCAGTTGTGCGTATTTTTAAATCCAGTATAGTAAGGCACTGATAATAATCAGCACTCCAATAACTTTTAATATTGTGGCAACTATGCCACGAATGTTCAGCCATGCAGGGACACGGTCTATTAGCAACCATCCGATGAGAATGCGGACGGCGGTGTGAATTAAAGCGTCAATCATATTTTTAATTTAAAATTCGACCATAAATGTCAATAACAACAAAGCGATGCTCTTGGGAGTTGAATAGCTTTAGTCTGCCATGATTTCTTTTCATAATTCTTCTAAATGTATTTGTTGCCAAGTAGCCTTTTTCATCAACACATTCAACAATGCCATTTTTTCTGATAAACATAACATTTTCATCCATATTCGAATCATAAGCCTCCATAGCTCCAGGCATGATAAGTTTCTCTGCTGTAGAGCGTTTGATATAATGATAAAATCCATCTTTCTTGACCCAGATATAGCGGCATTTAGAATTTGTAGAAATTTTGTCGTAGCATGCACTGATTAATATCCGATGATCTTCTATATCTATAAGACCATGTTTACCATTTTGTATGATATCAATAGACCCATAGAAATCATTAATCGAATATGAGTCACAGAGTGGTTCTACAATCCATTTGTCTAAAAGAATGTCATAGAAACCGAATTTTCCATCTACACATACACATACCAAGGTGGAGTCAACAAGTGTAATGTCATCAAAAATTGTAGGAAGAATAACCTTGTCATTTATAGAACTCAATCCGACAAAGTCTTTTCTTCTTTCAATTTTTAAATTTTTCAGACATTGTACAACTTCAGATTTAATAAAGAAATGTGAGTCAAGCCATTTTTTACGTTCTTCGATACACC
Organism: Prevotella lacticifex; assembly: GCF_019973375.1. Lineage (GTDB taxonomy): Bacteria > Bacteroidota > Bacteroidia > Bacteroidales > Bacteroidaceae > Prevotella > Prevotella lacticifex. The sequence continues at coordinate 2,251,065 of NZ_BPTV01000001.1, forward strand.
GCATAGACTTTTATCTTTTCATAGAGTTCAACATCATTCTAAAAACAAATGTTGAAAGACCATTCTTTTTGAACAAATCCATGATGTTAATGAACTTTTCCCAAGTAATATGCATATTGATGAATTCAGTCAACGCATTGTATGTAAACCAAAGATTGTCAACGACATTGTACCGCCATAAATCACGCATAAAATGCCAATCTGCATAATAGTGATATTCTAGAGGCATTAATATCCACGATTGCAAGACTTTTACATTTCCATACGAGGAAATGTAGATAGACTCACCTTTTCCGATATTGTCGTTGGCGTATATCTGCATAACTTGTTGTTCTTTTAAAATCCTTAGGTCTGTTCGTAGAACAAGAAATTCAGATTCCGTCATTTTCATTAGGTCTGCAAAAATTGTTCTACCATCATATTGGAATTTTATTCGAATAGCTTCACCATAGCCAAGTAGCTTGACAGGTAAGGTATAAAGTAGCTCTTCACAATAAAAAACATCTTTTTGAGTCCATTCTAAAAGGGTATTGACCATCTCTACAGTAAGTTTTTTCCCAATAGCGGAAGCTCGGTCAGCCATATTATTGAATATAGATTCTGTAATATGGCTGATTCTTAGTTGATATCTTTTAATTTCCGAGTTATACTCAAATCCATTGCATGTCATTGTGAGTATGATGTCGGCAAGGTATTTGTCAAGGGTCTTATCTACCACCATAATTGAATTCCAGTCCGTCAAGAATACTACGAATCTGTAGAATATCGATACCGAAATTTAAGCCTTGGGCATCTTTTACCCCTTGTTCGTGTACGGCAATAATTTGCCCGTTTTTATCACAGACAGGACCGCCACTGTTGCCTCCGTTCGTAGACATCTCGTACTGCATCATCATCACTTTACGGTTGGAACGTTCCTCTTCACGAAAAGCACTGATATGTCCTGCAGAGTAAGAGGCAGTAAAGCCTAATGGGTTGCCAAATGTCGCACAGTCAATGCCAACAGCGGCACGTTGCGATGCAAGTTCAAAATAGGGAACAGATTCACCTTGTTCAAGTTCAACTGAGAATATGGATATATCCATACCATTAGTATCTTCTGTCCAAAGTATATTTTTTATCCGTCGCTTTTTGTCTGTATAAATCTTACTATCATCAGGATTCTCCTTATAGAGATAAGCGGTAGAGAACTTTTCGGCTCCTGCAGGCAATACGTGCCAATTGGTAATGGCAAGACCTTGGTCGTTGATGAAGAAACCTGTCCCGATACTCGAACCTTCTTCTGTATTTACTTCTATAAGGAAAGTACGTTGTTTCATATACAAGGCAAGGTCTGGTTTGGGGGTTGGTGGAATTTTCCCTTTTACCCATCCTGTGCTGTCTGACAAATCCATGGCACGGTATGTTTGAGGGTATTGTATGACAACAAGATGGTTAAGACATTCATGTGTGTCATTCAAAATAACATATGCACCAATAGTGCCATTAGGATCGGTTATCTCTTGGTCACCTTTTGAATCTGGTATTAAGGTTACACTTTTACCAAGAAATCCATTTTTGATGAACATTTCCACATCTGTGCGGTTGGGCTCTACGCCGATAAGCTTGACATGCAGTCCAGATACGAGTTCTACCACATTACCAGATGCGCTCTTGATACTACTCTGATAGTCTTTAATAGAAGTACTGCCACCACTAGGGCTTATCAGTATATATAATATAATTCCGACGATTGCGGCAAAGATTAAGAATTTTTTCATTTGAATTCTATTTCCAATGGTTTAACAATATGCCAAGATTTTCCGTTTTTGACGACTTCGCCAACAGTTCTTGTGACAATGGAACATGTTCCACTGATAGTTCCTGTCGATTTTACGACTCCTGAGGCTAATAATGTGCTTTGGCTGTCAAGAAGCATTTGACGCTTCTCGCCGACTATATCGTCTGTCATTTCAAAAGTACCTGTCCCATCGTCATAAATAGTCAATACGAAAAATCTATTGTTGTCGCCTTCTTCCACACGATCTTTAGTCCTACAAAAACGATAACCGTCCCCATCGTCCTCTGCCATGGTTGCATAGCGCTTTCCTATCATATTTTTCACTAATAATACGGGTTGGTTTGCTGGTGTGCCAGCAGGGCTCGGCTGTTGTTTATAAGGCTCAGGTTTTGTTTCCTTTTGCAGATAGTCTGATGCCGAGAATGAACTATTTGTCGAGCTACTATAGCCACATGAATTTATAAGAGCCAACACATTGGCAAGCATCTCGTCGTGCTTTTCTTTCTCAGTGAAAACACTTGCCCCTGACAAGCGCAGTACTTTTAAGACTGCTGCATACAATTCCATTAAGGCTTGCTGATATTCGTTATTGTTTGTATCCATAGCAATAAAGTTATTTAAATTCGACAACTAATTTTTCTGTTACTACCCATTGTTTTCCGACCTTATTCAGGTGACCTTCTTGCTTTACAACAATATCTGTAGGATTTCCTGTGATGTTGAATTTCGCTACATAATTTTGGAAAGTCTGAATGTCAGACAAAATGAGAGCTTTGCATTCTGGGTTGATAGCGTATGTCGCAACATTTGCCCCCTCTTCATAGTCAATAGTGAAGAGTTTATCACTGCTATCATCGGATATGGTACGTTCAAGTGTTGATATTCTACCATTGTCTATCATAAAGTTGGCAAAACGATGCAGTTTGACTTTTCTTCTTTCTTTATTTTTCGTTGCAGCCTGCTGTTGGCTTAGGGGTTGTACGTCTTTCCCATATGTTGTTACTGCAACATTACGTGATTTATCTTCTTTGCGATATGTTGCAGTTGAATGTACTTTAGCTGTTGTTACATGATTATGACTTATTTTTGCCTCACCTTGAATATTCGTGAGCACAGAATTCTCAGTCATTGTATTCCCATCTTGTTGGGGGGTGGGGTCTTGCTTTGTGTTGCCCTTCTTTTTGTATTTGGGTAATGCAAAGCAAATAATCCCTATCGTATTTATGAAAGTAAGACCCAATAACCACCATGGAATCTCTTGTGAGGATAGATGCTCAATCTTTTCATTTTGTAGCTCTATGCTTGTTTCTATGGTCTCAACATGAGATTGCAGATTTTGCACAGATTCACTGCTATCAATTTTGACTTTCAGAATAGAATCTGTTAAAATAGTAGCTTTAGGTGTATTTGTTTCAACGGCAACGCTTTCTGACACTTGGGATAATCCAAGTGTCAGAAATACTATAGATGCTAAAAACGGCTTCTTCATTGATGTTCTTTCTCTTTGTTGTTTAACACTTCTTGATTGCACCCTTTGGTCATTTGGTACAATGTCTCTTTCAGCGGCCAAAAGAACATTGGGTCACCAATGGCAAACTGGGCTTTTTGCTCATCACTATTGTCATTGAGTACGATGTCAAAACTGCTTTCTGCATATTCCTTCATGGTATTGACAAAGTTGGTAGGTATGTCAAGTCCCAATTTTGATAGAGCTTGTACCATACTATCTTCCGCAAAAAGACCGCAGAATTTGTTGAAAGAGTCAAGGACATCTTTCTTCATAGATGACATTTGTCCGTATGTGACCGTAGTGCCATATTCCTCGTCGGTATATCCGTGGCACAAGCAATTGTCTGGAATCAAATGGTCTTTCAGAGGTTTGCTTTCCATGATGAGTCCTCCTTGAGCAGTAACCAACTTTGGCTCTTTGGAGAATTGTATTTGAATATTAGCCGTTCTCAAGTCATTGTTATCTACAAGCTTGCCATAATATGCGAAAATACGACTCACTATTAGACTCAATGTTGCTTCATCATCGGTGATTAGTTTTATGTACTTACTTCCCATGCCTGTGAAAGTAATCTTCTTCGGAATCTTTAGCTCTGCAAGGTCGAGTATGACAGCAGTATAATACATCAGACTCGCAAAGTGAACTATTATCACACGCATCATCTCGGAAGAAGACGTGATGGTCTGAGAGAAATTCAGTGGGTCTTTAGCGTCCTTGTCGTGTGTGAACAGATAGCTGATAAAGTCGGATGATGATAAACCAGCCTTTTCCAATACGGCTTTCAACTCAAGTTTCTTTGTGTCGGGAAGAATCTTGTATGCATCAGACTGCATGTAGAAATCAATGAAACCATTTTCCAATTTGTTATTGGCATCATTTACGCCATCTCCCCAAATGTCGTTGGCAGCAAATAAAGCAGAGAATACTGCGGATGCGTCTTTGCCACCTGGTTTCGGATTGACGTGCAGTATGTCCGTTGTGCCTCCACCGATGTCAAGGTTCATATACGGTTGACCAAATTTCAAACTGGCTAGGAACGAATAATAAGGAGCGACGCTTTCAATCTCAAATTTGATGTTTGCTTCATCTATGTTCAACCAATGTGCAGCACTCTTCCAAGCATTCTTAAAAGCTTGCACTTCAGGCACACTCATAGACAATGGGTAAGTAGCGACAACCTTGAAATCGCCGCCACCTCCATTGAGAGCCGACTTGCCCTTCATCATCCAAAGTTGTTCCTTGAAATATTCTTGCAGGCGAGTTGGGGCTAATAGGTCGTTCTTTGCCCATTTGATATTCGTGCGATATACCCCTTGGGCATTTCCTTCTTTGATAAGTTCGTTATCATAATTGAAACCGATATTCATGGAACTGAAGCATTTTAAGTTTCCTTCTTGTTGTATCTTTTCCCAAGTCGTTGTACGCATAGGATAATGTATGCCTTTTTTCCTGTCTATTTCAAATGGCACGAACTCTCGTTGTAAGAAGGTTGGAAATTTCACGAAATATCCTGCGCCTCTGTCATCATTGAGTATCATAATCTGACTATCGTCATTTTCTGGGATTTCAGAGCGTAGAATACTAAAGTTATCTATTTGATTTACTGTTACGGCACTGGCATCCCCCAACATCTTACTTACATAGGCAACATGGGTGTTAGTTGTTCCAAAATCTACACAAAAAGTGAATTTTGAAATCGTATTAGGACATGGTTTGAATTTTGGGATTATAAGTGTGTTGCAAGTATTACTTTCATCAGGAACAGTAAGTTCCATGAAATCAAAATCACCATCAACATGCAGGTGGCGAGTCTGGAAGCCGTTGTCGGAAGTACGTATTTCGTCTGAGACTTCTTGAATAGGTTTTCCTTTCTCTAAATCAGAAAGACGATAGAATTTCAGTTTCAAATTGTCAAGCTTGTTTGTGCCAAGCATGATGTTGTAAGCATTATTTTGTGTCAAACGATAGGACGGGAATATAGCCAAGTCAAACATCTCTTTGTCGAAACATCTTACCTTGTCGCACCCTTTACCATCTTCGTCACCATCACAATAGCACTTGCTGAGTATTATTTTCTTGCCATCCTCTAATGGTATGTCAATAGTAACAGTTACATCCAGTGTATCTTTGTCAATACTCACATTCACCATGCTTTCAATGTCTTCTATTTTGAAGAACTTGAAGAATTCTTTCTTCAAAGGCAACATATATTTGATGTTCTGGCTTGAACCCGTGTAGAACTTGTCCTTTCGCACATTATATGATACCTCAATGATTTTAGGCTCAAGAAAATCATCAACTGTAATATATGGGTATTTGAAAGTTGTTCCAGGTAGTATGCGTTCTGTCAATGCTTTTTCTAATATGGAAGGTATGTTGTCTGTGGCCCTGTTCCATTTACGGTCTTTATCTATGTAATTATAGCCATCAACACCATTAGAGGTCAATGCGAGAGGAGTATCCACAGAACGTGCCTCGCCATTGACATCCTCATGTTTCCACAAGTTAACTGTAGGCTTGATTATATAATCACAATCCGCTGGGTCAAACTCATTGTGTGAGCAATACAGGTAAACGCCAGAAGTTGTAATAGAGCCAATGCTTTCTATAGAAAGAGGCTTTACCTTTTTCAGCTCTGGGGCTTTTTTGTCGATAATAATTTTCTTATCAAACTGAACATGACAATTGTTTATATAGCTATATATCTGTGTATCTGTAAGGCTGTCGATTTTTGACAAGTCGGTAAGCCAATATGTGTATAAGAATTCTCTAAAATCCTTTGAGCGCTCATATAACGGTGTATGGCGGCTATTGTCAAAAAGACGATTGCCTGCTCCCCCATAAAACTCCAATTTTGCTTCTTTTAAGCGTCTTCTTACATTGGGACTTGTATATACAAGAGTAATAGGTGAGGTTCCTCCTAAAATAATCTCTTCTCCATTACTTGTCTTCCATTTGAAGAGATATATCTTTGAAAAGTTGCTAAGCACTGTTGTGTCATGTGCATCAAGTAATGCTGCGCCAAGTTCCTTTTGGTCATCATTTCCTACCTGCATCAATACATTACATTCAGCTTGAACATCCCATTCTTCAACATCAAACTCTTTCATGTCACCATACTTGAATATTAATTCAAGCATGTCAAGACATTCACTTACAAGGAAATGATAGGCTGTTGGCACAGTATTTCCTTCATTGTTGATGACACCTTCATACGAAACCTGCTTCAAATCTTCTTCTTGGCTATTAAAATAACTATTGAGTTGTTTGAATGCAGAGTCAAATAAGTAAAGACGTGCGTATGGTGTAGGGATGGATGTTCCCATCTTGTTGATGGAGTCACCGTATTCAAAAAGTTTATCGGCTATCTTGGAACCATCAACATGGCCTCTCTGAACGAAACCATAATGCCCTGTAGCGTTAAGATTATCGCCGATACTAAAAAAATGCAAATCTGACATAATGATATTGTTTATTTCTTATTAACTATTTCTAGGCAGGAAGCACGTAAAATGTCCATGAAAACAAACTCTTTTTCTTTTGTATTCATTTTCTTGCCTGTCTCATCAAGATGTTTGCGGTCTTTGAGGTTAGAACTCATTAAAGGTGTAATGTTCACATTTGAAGAGCCACCTCCGATAAAATTGCCGACCTTGCTCCAGCTAAGTTTGCTTTCTTTTGCCTTTTCCTGTGGCTTTTCTATCATGTCGGAGATTTCTTTGCCAAAATCAAAGAAAGCTAAGCGATGACTGTTGGGTTGAATATGAAGATTGTCGTCACCTTCATAGTCAAGTTCGGACAACCATCTTGTAAAGACTTCAACATAGTCATTCAAATATATAAGCAAATCTTGTAGCTTGTTCTTGCCGTTGATTGAAAGTTTATGATTCTGTACATCACTTTTGATATTTTCATAATCAAGGATTGCGAGGAATGTCTTTTCTTTCTTCAGCTTATCACCAACGACATCTGTGTGATGATATTTAAGAGCGTAAGCAAATGCCGTGAGATACTTCAACACATTGTCTTTCGTCTGTTGGTCGAAATCATCAGCGAACAAACGGCAACTGTCTTGTTTGCCAGTCTTGTCAACTTTGCTCACGATGTCACGTGACAGACCATACATATATTCATTGCCAAATGTTCCTGTTGGTACCATATCTCCACAATAATGGGCAATGGCTAGAGCACTAATGAACTCTACCGGATTGGCATTGTTCTGTTGACCAGCACCTCCCTCGCAATATTTGATGATTGTTGGATAAGGGTCACCGATATGATATACCGCCCTCATGCTGTTCTTGATGCCAGAACGTTCGTAGAAATTCAAAGCCGCCTTGGTCTTGGAGTCGAAGAGTTTGGCATTGATAGCACCACCTTTCACTATTTCCGGGGCGAAATATGGCTGTATCATCAAAGCTGCCATATCTACATTTGGAATGTCTTTCTTTATTTGTTGTGCAAGGACTGGTATGCCTGACGCTCCTGTTCCGCCAAATAGCGACCCTATAATAACAACCTTATCTTCTTGTTCTGCGTTATAAGTACTGACAAATGCATCATATTCATTATAATCGCTCAGTTTGTGGAAAATGACACTACCGATGTTTGGGTTTCCTTTAAATCCAACAGTAAGGTCAAGATTCAATTCTGTCGTAGGTTCATCAGATGTATCATAAAGAGACTCTATAAGTGAATGTGTCGACAAAAGATTGCCTTTCATCTGATCAAAGCCTATCTTGTTGCGAAATGTTAGGTTTGTTTTGCCTGGATTGAAATCAAGTACGAAGTCATTTAAACCATTCATCTCCTTCATTGTACATCCAAAGAATTGACCCATGTTTTGGTCATCTTGTGGCATGGAGGAAAGTGGGTGGTTAGCATAAGCTATACGATTGATTTTCTGATACTGTTTAAGAATGTCCCTTGTACGGTCTTTATCTTTGTTTGCAGCATCGTAGTCTATGATAATCGGGTAGATGTCGTATCCGTTGAAAGCAGGAACACCTGCTGCAAGAAGCATGGTCGTAGAACGAAGCACACGTTCGCCTGTTCCTCCTATTGCAAATAGAAATAATTTCTTCATATTTGTTAGTTTTTAAATTTTTCTTCTTTATTTGGATTTGTGAGGCCATGGGTGAGGAATGGCAATTCCTTGATAGGTGAATCCTTTAAAAAGAAGGCTGAAGATGTAAAAGAACAACAATGAATATACGGTGCATCCCAAACTGTAGGAATAGCGCACATCCTTTCCGTTATTCAAATCCGTTTCAATTTTCTGTCGTGCGGTGGTATATTCGTCAACCTGTTGTTGATTTTGGTTGTCACGGGTCTTTTCTATAACAAACTCAGTGTTGGCTTTGTAGAAAGAGTGTTTGTAGAATATCGATTGAGAGTCTGCGACATTCGATTTGCCTATAAACGCAAAGTTGGCTGTCAGAAAAACAAGCAATCCTGTAACCAGAAGGAATCCTGCCCAAACACCTGTGTTTGCCATGGAGTCATCGTTACGCTTGTTGCAGCATCCGAAATAGAATACCAAAGCAAGCACTAAAGCCACTATAATAGCTGTAAGAACCCCATACATGAATGCGTTATGAGTTACAAAGAAATTCTCATGGAATTCACGTGTGTCCTTCCATGCTTGTGAATTTGTCACAAAGAAAAATAGTTTATCCATAAATTAAATATTTTTAGATTATTTATATTCAAATGTTGTTTTTACCAAAGGCTTGTTACCGTCAAATGCATCCCTGATGCCTTTTAGCAGATACTCTAAACCAAAAGTTTTGTCACGATACATCAGTACATTAGGGCTTGAGTCATCATTGACAGATAGAGCAAGCCAAGAAGCTGGAATAATGTTCTCAACCGAATAGGTAAGTGTACCAGTACCAATGCCTGTTGAAGCTGGGCTTTTTATGGTTATTGTTAAATTAATGCCACTCTCGGTCTTTATGCTGTTTGTTGTATATTGAGTGGTGTCTTTCAATTGCTTTTCTCCTAAAGTCAACTTAGCTGCGGAATGGTTGAAATAATCATTGTCTGCATTATACATGTAACTGACTGTTTTAGGAAGTGTCATTCTTAGCACAATGTCTTTGGCAAGATCTGTGCCTGTTCCTTTTTGGGGCGATTCTTGCTCACCTTTCTGCAAAATACTATTCTCATCAAATCCATAGTATAATTGAAGTTCTGGCTTTAGGTCGGTATTGTCCTGCAAGGCAAGAATGTCTTCTGGAGCACCTACGGCTATGATGTAGAATGGGCGGTTGTTGGTATCTAATTTCTTAGGTGTGTCGAACATGTCATAATAGCAAGCTCCACCTTTTCCTACTTGTTTGCTCGCAAACTTGGCTGAGTATTTCAATACAGCTACAGCTTTATCTGCCGTTTTGCCCTTCAAGGCTTTTGCAAGTAAGTTCTGAAATTGCTCAAGAGCTGTTGAGGCATTCTTGTTGATATATACAATTCCATCTGTCACCAACATCGCAAGTTTTCCTTTGCTTGATTTGTCGCACATCATCGGTATTAATTTTTCGAAATGAGTACTTCCTCCATCAAACAAATTCAGGTTGTTTTGAAGGTCGGTAGAATAACCAGAATAAGTATCTACGTTATCATTCTTACGTACAAGAAATATCTTGGAATTGTTGCCAATCTTTTCGAATCGGCTCACAATGTTTGAAATCTGTCCGTCACCACTTGCAAAATACCCTTTCATACTTGTTGAGGCATCGAAGTATATCTCCACAGAACTTATTGACTTTGAGGGCTGTGGTAAATTTCCAAAACAAGCGTCAAGTGTATTGGCAGTTGTTGGCCCAGGACAACCATTTACGATTGCTATAATTGTCAAAATAATGACACATGTACCGATTAATACTTTTTTATTCATAGTAATTTATCTTTTATTGAGCAACGATTACCATTGCTTTTTGTTTTACTTTGTAGTCTTTCTTATAGCCAACTCGTACAAGATCGGTGATATAATTCTGTTTGTCCGAATTACTAATTTCAAGTACATAATTTGCCACACCTGGGCATAAATTTTCTAAGTCGCCATAATTCTCTCCAGTACAATCCTTATACTCACCGTCGCTTATTCGGTCGGCAAAGAGATTTGGAACAATGAGTTGCAAGCCAAATCGATTAGCTAAATGGCTGAGGGCATTATAAGCGCACATCATGCTCTCATGGTCTATGCGCATTCCATATTCACGTGTTTGGTCTGTCATAAATGGTAGGCAACTATAGGAATAATATCTTGAGAGGACATTTGTTAAACCATACTCATTGGTAATATCTTCCTCTATGATATCTTGTACTTTGCGATACAACTCTGCGTAATTGTCTATTGCATCTGTTGTTAGCAAATTCTTTGAGAATTTCTTGAAAGCTTCACGAAGTAATGATTGGTTCTCGTCACATTGTGGCTTTAATGTCATATCACATGGACGGATAAATGAACCAGTTACTGATGCTTGGATGTCATGGATGTCTTTTTTCATCACTTCATTCATTTCTGATAGCATATTGCTAAAAGTCTTGTTGTTAGAATCAATGATTTCCTGTTTGGAAGAAACTTTCTTTTGCAGAGTTTCTACATTCGCTTTTTCGGTTGCTATCTTTTGACCTACAGCATCTTGGTAAGCTTTGAACATTTTATTCATGTTGCAATCCTCCATAGATTCCGAATTGCCCTCATTGGCACATGCCTCTTTAAGATTAGTCGTCATTTCCTTTTGTTCCTCTTCAAGCTTCTTTTTTTCGAAACCTACTTCAATGTATGCATCCGAGAGCTCTTTGACAATACCTTCTGTTGTATGACAACTGGCAATTATTTCTTTAGTTTCATTTTTTGATTCTAATTGTCCTTTTATGCTCTTGTATATATGTTCCTTTATGGCATCAACTAGTCCTTTTGCTTTGTTTGTTCCATATTGTTTACATATCTCGTCAAGTTCGTTTACCTTAACAAGGGCATCCTTTATTTGTTTTATGGCATCTTCTTGGGAGGCGGTTGGTTGCATACCTACTTCCTTTAAGAAGTTGGCTATACTTATTTCTTCTGTATCCTCAGAAGAAATGGAAGTGTCCTTTTCTACATTCAGATGATTCTTGATTAAGTCTTTAATGACGTTTACTAAATCATCAAAGGTGCCTATATTGTCAGATATTTCTGGCAATTGAGAGTGTAATTCTTCCAAAAAACTTTCAAAATTTGAAGAATGATTTGTTGTAACGTCATCAGTGTTGCCAGGATTACTTGTAGCCATTGATGACTTACTTTTCTCAATATCAGCCTTTATCTTTTCAAGTCCAGATTTCAGAGGAGTATTAGAGGCGAAGTAACTATCAAATCCATTTATCTTTAATTGTTCTATGACATATTTTTGAGCCTCATGCCTACCGTCCACTGATTTTGTGTCAATGGACTCCTTTACCTTTTTACACAGTTTGTCTAAAAGCTGTTTGATTTTTGCTTCAAACTCTCCATTTGTCTCGTTAGTATAAATACTCTTAGAGATTTCATTCGCTTTTATTAGACGTTCAATGTCAGAAATTACAATGACACGATTATAATTAGACTCAGAACTCGTTTTTAGTTCTTTGATTTTTGTTAGAATTTGTTGAGTGTCAGAATTCTCGCTGCCACAGAGTTCTTTGGATATATGTTTTTTGTCATTTGACAAATTAAAGTATATCGACAAGATTTCTTGTAGTTTTTCTATTTTAGAATTGCGGTTGCTATACTCATTGAAGATGTCTATTTCATATCCTTTTATAATTGTTGCTATTTGCTCGTCAAGTGCATTCTCTATTTTGTTAATATCATTTATTGCCCATGTTTCATCGTTAGGATTTTCTTTATTGGCTTCTTCGCTTTTTTCTTCAACTTGAACGTCAGAGGCTTTTGCAGGTTGATTGATACTTGAATCTTCTTTTTCATTTTTTACTTCTGTAGTTAAAGCCTTATCCTCTGCTGTTATTTTTTGAGTACTCTCTTTTGACTTTGAATTTGTTTTTCTATATTTTTTTAACCAGCAAAATCCGATAGCAGATATCACAACCCCGATAATAATCCCAATGATTATATCCCAAATAGAAATAGATCCATCTTGAAATTCTTTTGTATTTACATTTTGGTTAGTCTTATTGTTGCTTGAATTCATTTCATTCCCTTTCATCTTGAAAGTCCATGTCTTTTGCCCATATGTTATGGTTAGGATGCTTTTTGGAGAAATTTTGATAGTGCCAGAAATGTCTTTTTTCACACTATCCTTCCTTGTTAATAACTTTCCGCCATCTTTAATTTCTGCACGTTTAGCTTCATTTCCATTTTTTGCAAAGACTATTTTACTGATAGTTATGCTATCTTTGGCATCAATAATGAAGTTATTTTTATTATATTCCTTAAAATTGATGTTATATTCTTTAATCTTTAATGATGGATTTTTCCCAGATAAATCGAGGATATTTTGGGCAATCATGGGCATGCTACCCATAACAGCCGATAGTATTAGTAATATAATTCTTCTTATCATATCATTATGTATTTAAGTTAAAGTTATGACATATAGTTAAATAGTAACAGGCCAAATGCTCTGTTTTGTAATGTCACTCGTTAGGTCAACACCCTTAGGAGTACTGGCTATTGATTTCAGACCATTCACGTAAAGAGAAACGTTGTTGTTGCGGTCAAGTCTCAGTCTTACATTAAGTTTGTCGGCATTGTTGAAATTTGCCATATCAAATTCCTCCATGTCGGATATAAACTCTGTATTTCCCATGTTATAGTTGGCTTCTGTTTCTTCGGGTGACATATAAGTCTGTACAAGACGGATATAAGCAGATGAAGATGTTCCGTTAACATTGATATTCTTGCCGTCGAATATTCCCGATGTCTTAGCATAAGGAATGTCGTTATGATTCAACAGTTCAACATAATGGAGGTGTCCACCAAGTTCTTGAAACATGATACCGTACGAAGCGTAAAGACGGCGAGACTTGATTTTAACTTTAGATGTAGGGATGTCGAATTTACTAACTTGTGCAATGGCACCTTCTGCTACCAATGTCTTTTCTTCATCTTTTTGTGAGTCAAACTCCACCAATCTAATATCTTTATTACTTAAACTTTTGATAGCTTCTTCTATGGATTCACGCAAGACTTGCAATCTACAACTTCTTCCAGAAAGGATAACAGTAGTAATGTCAAAATCACTACCGATATACATTCCTATTTGCTTGAATATTTTAGTTGTCACATCATGCAGGTATCTTTGGAATTTAGGATGGTTTATTATTTTGTCAGCCTCTACAGACCATGATTTGTGTCCAACAGTGTAGGAAATGGTTTCGCCAGGAGCGAGATGAGGCTTGATCTCTGTTTTTATTGCATTCTTTAAGTTTAGCATATCCACTCGGATAGCACTATTTGCAACAAAATCGGTAGAGATTAATTGAATAGGTATCAAGCCCAATTCCTGTAAAATACATGCTATCGTATAGTCAAGATAGTTGCCGGCTTTACCTGTTCCAATTTTTCCTCTTACTTCAACTTCTATTGTGTTTGTTTTTGTCGTACACTTGTCTAATACGGTGATGTCAAGCGTTCCTGCTCCCATGTCATACACAAGTACCGTTTCTTTTTCCTTTATATTGCCCACTTTGTTGAATTTTGACCAATTGGCAAGATAATATGCGGCAACAGCATCAGATTCGCTCACAAACTTCAGGTAACCATCACGCAGATAAGGGAAAGTTTTGTAGGCAATGTCTCTTAATATTCCAAGATGTGTAGGTGTATAAGTGTTAGGATATGTCAGTACCACCTTGTTCAGTTTTCTCTTATCACCAGTAATTGGTGAGACAAAATATCTGAACAATTCGTTGTAGGCCTCTTCAAATATGTTGGTCACATTTGCCAGACAGTTCTTTTCATTTGCGGATTTTGCATCCTTCAGTTTCACATGGCTAACTTTGCCTGTTCCTTCATCAATACGAAGATACGGAAATTGGTCATAAAAAGCGTTGGCTGGCAGATTTTCATTTCCAACGAGAATTTTAAGGCATGGCAACTGTCTTTGTACCTCGTTTACTACCAAACTTGATGTTGGAGACAAGCAGACAGCAAGAGTATTGTATGGCTCGGTTTGGGACTGTTCCATGCAAAGTGATGTTTCTGTCTGATTAGGATTGAGTTGATGGAACAATATGTCGGAAGAAAGAAATTTTGTTCCGTCCTCAAACGTGTCTTCTGTGAATTTATCATAGCCATTCCGTTCATTGGAGAACACCTGGTCTTTTTGCCTCTTTAGGTTGATGATTTTCTTGTCGTATTTGCATACTATAGCAGAAGAACCATAGTCAACACATAACCATTCTGGATAAGGTTCAAGCTGCAAGTTCCAGCGCAGAGTCATCGTAAAATGTTTGAAACTCTCGTCGGAATATGGTTGCCCTTTCTTATTCTCATAATAGTCAAACGAGACAACCGTGTCAACGACAAAAGTACATTCGCTATCAGTGCCTACAACCTCTGCAATCCGTGAGGGGTTGAAGGTGAGGTCAAGACTTGTGAAACTATCCTTTCCGTTTTTTAGGAACAAGCCGCCAAGACTGTTGAGTTCCTCCCAGTTATCACCATCTATGGTCGTAAACATTGATTGTGTTTTGCCGTTGGCATCAAGTACCTTGATGTCATTACAAACGCTATCACTTATACTGAAATTACGTATTATTACTCCTGCTTGTTTTACACTTCCATCGGTGGCTGCATTGGCAAGACTTATAGTCAACTGTCGTTGCATTTTGCTATTGGGAGTAAACGAAAACTCGGAGATTTGAATGTTTTTGCCATCGTCCATGAAAGTCAGTGTATCATCCACATCATCGCCAATCATTACCTTTAATTCGGCACTTTGTCCATCACGTTTGATGGTGAGTTGTTCTGTTAATTCTGCTAAAGGCTGAATAATCTCTGGACTGTATTCTACCGAGAATTTTGAGTGGTTTTCAATAGTTAGGCATTCCGTTTCTTCTATAGGGTTGCTAATTCTTGATAGGTCGATGTACATTTCAAAGCGTTGCAACTCCTTTCTTGATGGCTTTAGCAAGTCTTTCCACTCTTGTGTTCTTGAGCCATCCATGTTCTTGAAGAACAACACGTCACCCATGTCGGTTGTTCCATTAAAGATTCCTATTTTTGTCTCGATATTCAACTTGGGTGTATATTTATATGCCTCCTCAATCCAAGCTACAATCTCGCCTATCTTCACTTCAGAAAGTTGAGAGCTATATTGGATTGTGGTTTTTTCTATGTTTATAGCAAAATAAGGTTTTACATCAAGAGAGGCAAAAGTTATGTTTATGCTCTCTTGGTGTGAGTCAATCTTATTGTTGTCTTCGTCCAATACTACAACATCAAAACTTATAGAGTATTTCTTAGGAATACGTTGCTGTGCTTCGTTACAGTCGCTTATGGCTTGTTGGTTGAAAAATAATTGAAAAGGAGTATCTTGCTGTGTCAGCCAAATCCCAACGGGGAAAGTTTCCATTCCAAACTCTTGTTGCTTGCTTACTATAGAGAACAGTTTGTCCTTGTCATATACAATTTCTTTAGGCACGGATATGTTCTGTATGGTAACATATACATGTCTTTCTATATTTTGGTTATTGCGTATCCAAGGTAGCTTGTCCCAAAAGTTATCTTTGCGTTCTGCTACCGATATTTTCCAGGACATTTCAACGTTCACTTTGGATCGTTTCTCGTTTTTTAAGTCTATTATTATATCCATATATGCTTATTTGTATTATCTTTCCCAAATTTTTTATGTAATTTTCTTACCCTCTACATGTGACTTATTTTTATAGAATCATTATTAGGAACATAGGCTGTAACCCTTTTAAAACCTCTATAGGTCAACACGCAAATTATTATGGCAAATAAAAGAATGAACACCAAGTCCCAAAAAATCACAATTGCCTGCACATCATCTGCCCAAAACCACCATAGGAAGTCTGGCATTGCTATTTTCCCAAAGATTTTAGCATCGTCCTTGAAAACAACAGATTGAGTTATCGTCAATCCCTTCCTATAGTCTTCATCATAGGGATTCATCACAAGACCATTATATATGCCATCTTTGTAATTTACCCAGACTCTCACTGTTACAGTGTCACATTCCGAGAGAACTTCTTTGTCTATTACTTGGTTTAATTTACTTTCTTTGCTTGTATATTTTTTATTTTTACCATTTAGTATCAATTCAGTCTTGCTTACAAAGTACATAGGGTCAGTTGTACTCAAATCGAGGTCGAAAGCGTAACCGCCACGCACTTTTTTGAATGGAAGTTGTGCAGGGATATTTGCTATAGATTGTATGGATGGTATAATTGTTGGGCGTACCTTATATATTGCAAGAACAAACGGTTCTTTGGCAATATGAGCGAATTCGTGTTTATACTGTCCATAAAATCTTACAGGTTCAAATTGGTATCGCTGATTAATGTTCTTTAGTTTGGAAAAAACTTCTTCTCTATAAGGTGCGATGCGTGAACCTCTT
Organism: Prevotella lacticifex; assembly: GCF_019973375.1. Taxonomy (GTDB): domain Bacteria; phylum Bacteroidota; class Bacteroidia; order Bacteroidales; family Bacteroidaceae; genus Prevotella; species Prevotella lacticifex. Next base: position 2,267,926 of record NZ_BPTV01000001.1, read on the forward strand.
GAAGTTGAAATATTATTCCACTCCAATTGGTAGTTATCATCAACTCCGTTTACTTTTTCATCGCTTAACATTATTATATATGTGTCATTAGCTCCAAGATTAGAACTTTGTTTGACAGCTTGAAGTATATATTGTTTGGCGGCAGACTGAAAAGAGGCTTTGTTTATGCCAACAAAACGATTTTGCTGAATAACCATTCCTGCCCAATTCCCCAATGCAGAGAAATCCACTTTGTCCTGCTGTTTCCATAATGCAGACGTTCCATTGGAAATATGTGGAGCAAAAGCAAATCTATTGAAGTCAGGATTAGATAAGTCTACCTGATATGTAACCAATGAAAGAAAATCATTTTTGTCGTATTCAAAATATTCATTCAATAGATTCTCAACATATTCCTTCGTTGAATTCTTCAACAATTCATTTGTGTATTTAGGCATTGCACCATCTATTGCAACTATAAAATGCCTATTCAAATGAATATTTCTTTGTTGTGTATATTGCTTTTTTGCCTTATTACTCTCATACTGCATCAACAACATGCCAGCCATGGCATTGTTGCAACATAAAAACACAAAAGCACAAACTAAGAGTTTAAAATTTTTCATCTAATATTTTATCGTATTAATTCCAAAAACGCACTCGGTACATACGCCGTAACAACAGTCACCAAGTCGTCCACGACAACACCGACTCTCTGTTGCCCCTGCCAGCGTGCAACTCTTCCAACCACCCCTTTGAATACACCATCAGTAACCTTTACCAACTGGCCTTTTTCGAACTTAGGCACTTCGACTAAAGACACAATGGTATTGTCTGCATCGGCAGCACAGATAATCTTCAAACTTTCCATCTGATAGTCTGGAACTATTAGTGGAATTTTCTCGATTCTGCGACCGTTGTGGACGTGACGATAATAAAAACGGAGGAAGGGGAGGTTTACGTTGTCGTAAACAAAAGATTTGAGTTGTTCTTCGGTGCCATAGGCGAAGAAGATGTTGGGTAAACGTGACTCGGTAATAATTTTGCGCTTACCTTTTATAAGTTTCACTACCTCGGTGGTAGGATAGAAAGCCGTGATACCTTTGGCTGTCATGTAGTCGTATGCTTTTTTCTCTCTACCATAGGTGGTGCGTAAAGCATACCAGTGAGGAATCTCTTCCTCCTTTTGTACTTTAGACTTACTTAATATATGGACACTTCTGGTGGACACCCCTGTTTGTGAACTCTCAGCGGAAACAGTGCTTTGAGCTTCGGGGAGGGCGTTGGAGGTAAGTCCAGCGCAAGGAGGGAATTCACCACCTCCTGGGGTGTGCACATCTTCTGATGTCCATTCATCGACTTTCATATCGGTGCTAACTTTTTTCTAGACAGAAATCCGTTAAATTGCGACAGAAAAAAAGCGTGGAATCGTCCTGTTGTCCATTCCACTTCCTGAGGCTCTAGCAATTGCCTATCATAGTTGAACAGACAACGTCAGAGCCCACGCCGATATGAAAATCATGTCCGTGTAAAGAGACCTATATAATACATTTGATTGCGCCCGAAAGGGTACAATCTATGCTTACAAGGTCTCCACGGGATTGAAATAATCACACCCGGGACATCTACCGTTGACCATATTCAAGACTATGATTAACTGTTAATTTGCTAGATTACAGGAAGTCTTAAACACAGCGTCGATAAACGCCTTCCATTATGTCTGGATTGTCTTCCCACCCAAAGCCCGCTTTCGTATAGATATGTCATGGTTGACTTCACTACACTCAGCACGGCGTAGGCTGCCGACTCGGTTATCATGAAAGAACTCGTCTTACAGCGACAACTGCGGTCTGGCTATACAATCCGACCGCAAAAGTACGAAAATATATTGAGAAAAGATAAGAAATAGCAGGAAATATCAATACAGGCATGCAAATTTAAGACTATTTAAGCCAATTTGCTTGAGTATCTCGATTATTTTGTGTAAGAAAGCGCACCGTAATAGATGACAAACATTCTAAAATATGCAAACTGCGCTACAAATAGAAAACAAAAAGCGCACAGAGTGATACAACCATTTGGTATTTCTTCTCTGTACGCTATTATATAATTAAGGTGTAATGCTTAACTGATACCTCTCGGCATCGTTCCGTTCATCACAATAATCATCGGATACTCGTGTTTTACTTGCTCTGCTTGGCAATCCTTGCGGTTCACTACCTTACTGATAAACCATTGTCTGAACAACAAGGCTTGGTATGTATCCATTTGAAGTGTTATGGCGATAATCACTTCCATATCATAGACATTCGCAGAATATCCATTTTCAAGTTTGACGTATTGCGAATGCTGGAAGTCTTTCAGCACACTTTGTTTCCAAGTGCGCTTGATGGTATTCTTTACTGCTGTCCCTGTTACATTCAACAGTTCGGCAATCTCCCAAACAGTCATCCACACCTTACCATGATGTGGGGCGTAGATGACCATATCTTCTTGTATTGTTATCACTTGTCGTTTCATACTCTGCCATTTATAGTGTTAGTATTATCGTTGCAAACATTTCCAAACGTGAATTCCTCAATGTTATTAATCTGCTGAGACAACTTTTCTACATCCTTGCTCAACTTTTCCTTGGTAATCTTGGCGTACACTTGCGTGGTCTTGATGTCTTTGTGACCAAGCATGGAACTTACTGTTTCTATTGGTACGCCATTGGAGAGGCAAACCGAGGTTGCGAACGAGTGCCTTGCCACGTGCCAGGAAAGTGGCTTGGTGATACCGCATTTCTTTCCCAATCTTTTGAGAGAACGCAGACAACTTCTATAAGGTGGTACAGGAAAGACTCTGCCATCCTTGCACAATCCACGATATTTCTCCATTATCTGCTTGGGATAGTCAAGCAACTTGATGTCGGCTTCCGTTCCTGTCTTCTGTCGGTGGATAACAATCCACTCGCCATCGTCAAAAAATGTCTTGATGTTCTCTTCCTTCAAGTTGTACAGGTCAATGAATGCGAGACCTGTGAAACAGCAGAATAGATACAAGTCACGCACCAACCCCATATGTTTTCTGGTGATAGGAGTTTCCATCAACAGGTGAATTTCTTCTTTTGTCAGAATCTCCCTTGTTGTTTCCTCGTTCTTGTACTCGTATCGTCTGAAAGGGTCTTTGACGAGCCACTCGTTATCAATCGCCCGAAAAATCATGGCACGGAGATTACGGACAAACACCATCGCAGAGTTTATCTTCAAGTGCTTGTCGGTTCTGAGAAAAGTCTCGTAGTCTGTGATAAAAGGCAGCGATAACTCTTTCAGAGCAATATCCTTCACATGGTAATGCGTCTGCAAGAACTCGCCTACATAGGCACACCCGATTCTATACTTCGTGTATGTACTCAAAGATTTCATGCCAGCCTTATATTGCTTTTCCATTTCATCACGGCTTTGAGAATAGACTTTCATCAGTGTATGGCAACGATATTCCAAGCCAAGAAAGGCGTTCTTCACCTTGTCGGCAGTGACAAAGTTATCCCTGTCCATAATCTCCTGATAATGCTTACTGATACTCACACGCATCTTGTCCAATTTGCGGTTCACTTCCAAGGCCTGCATACTCTTACCTATCATGCGTCCGCCCTTGGTGTCCCACAAATCTGGATTGGCAGTTGTCTTGCAACTGAACTGCGCCTGTGTTCCGTCCACTGTGATACGTCCCATAACAGGAACAGTACCATCTTTCTTTACTACCTGTCTTTTGAGGTAGAAGATAATTGAAAATGTACTCTTCATAACGTCATTCTTTTTTGCGTTCAAAATTAATACATGAAGAGTCTTTTCTTGCTACGCATTTCACGGCAGAACACGGCAAATTTGGTTCGTAACCAAAAAACTTACGTTGCTCATCAGTAACTCATTATAAATCAGAGTGTTAAAATTCAATTCGTAACCTTCCTCATTCTTCCGAACCTCAACATTCCCCATTTGGGGTATAGGTTACGGATAGGTAACGTTTCTCTGTCTCATCTTGTCGTATTCCCGTCTTCGTCTGTCCTCACCACTTTTAACCAAAATGAGGAAAGTAACTGATAACCAGTAAACTTTCCTCATTCTTCTCTCAAACACTTTTTATATGTACTTTCAGAACGCAAAACGGCATGTTCCGGCAACCGATTGTGAATCAATGGGTTGCAGAGACGATTCAAAAGCGGCAATGATTTGAATTATTTTTACACTAAAAATCCCGGCTTCCGCAGTTGCATTCCGTTTGAACACAACTGCGGAGAGCCGGGAAATAGCAGTTAAGAATATCCGTTTAATTATCCTGAGCGGAGCCGATGCCACGTTGTTCCGATGGCTGCTGCCCTACTCTTCCTCCTTCTGAGGCAGGGCATCGGGCTTAGCCCAGAACGAGTTGTCGTACCAGTCGTCGTACCAGCTGTTGATGCGGTAGAGCTCGGCATTGCCCACGGCGTTACCGGTGTGGGTATCGTAGACGATGGCCCGCATCCGCGTCGTGCCGTCGTAGCTTCCATCCATCTCGAAATCGAGTGCTACCTCTGCACCGTTAGAATAGTGGAAGTAGATGTAACCGTCCTGAACGGTCCACTGGAAGTCGATGGTCACGAAGGAATGGTAGCCGTTGTAGTCGCGCTCACGGCCCCATCCGCCGTACTTGCTCGTACGCTGGATGTCGAGCTGGGAGTAATAGTAATCGGTGCCGTAGCCGAGTTCGTCGTAGAAGTACGTTCCCATCTTGCCCTCCCAGTAGCCGACGAAGTAATCGGCGGTGTCGGCATCGTCGTCTGTTGAACAGCTCGTGAAGGTCAGGGCGGCGATGAGTGCCACCAACAGCAGAGTGAGTTTCTTGTTCATTTTCTTTACTTTAGTTCGCAGATTATAATTTTTTGGCAAAGTTAATGTAATTTGCGAAGAAATCAAAATAAAAGCGTTATTTGTTTCTATTTCAATAAAAATGCGTACTTTTGCAGAAAGAAAAAGAAAACTATCAAGAGTAACACAAAAAGAGAAATGAGAACAGTTTATGAATTCTCTGTCAAGGACAGAAAAGGGAAAGGCGTAAGCCTTAAGGAATACGCCAATGAGGTTCTGCTGATTGTCAACACCGCTACACGCTGCGGATTCACTCCCCAGTACACTGAGCTGGAGCGTCTTTATGAGACATATCACTCACAAGGCTTTGAGATCCTCGACTTCCCGTGCAATCAGTTCGGCCAGCAAGCTCCTGGCACCGATGAGAGCATCCACAACTTCTGCAAGCTCACCTACGGCACTGAGTTCCCCCAGTTCAAGAAGATAAAAGTCAATGGCGACGATGCCGACCCATTGTTCAAGTTCCTCAAGGAGCAGAAAGGATTCGCGGGCTTCGACATGACAAACAAGATTGCGCCCGTGCTCGTCGAGATGTTCGACAAGGAGGACAAGAACTGGCGCGACACTCCCGACATAAAGTGGAACTTCACCAAGTTCCTCATCAACAAGAAGGGACAGGTTGTCAGCCGTTTCGAGCCGACAGAGAAAATAGAGAACGTTGAAGCCGCAATCAAAGAAGAATTATTAAAGTAATGGACAGAATCAAATGCTTAATCATAGGCTCGGGTCCCGCAGGCTACACAGCAGCCATCTACGCCGGACGGGCCAACCTTAGCCCAGTGCTCTACTGTGGCTTACAGACGGGCGGACAGCTCACCACGACAACTATCGTTGAGAACTTCCCGGGTTATCCCGATGGTGTCGATGCCAACCAGATGATGATGGACCTGCAGAAACAGGCCAAGCGCTTCGGTGCCGACATCCGCGACGGCATCATCACCAAGGCCGACTTCAGCTCGCGGCCTTTCAAGCTCACCACCGACCGTGGTGTGGAGCTTGAGGCCGACAGTGTGATTGTGGCCACCGGTGCCAGTGCCAAATACCTCGGACTCGCCGATGAGGAGAAGTACAAGGGCGAAGGCGTGAGTGCCTGTGCCACCTGCGACGGATTCTTCTACCGCAAGAAGGTCGTAGCAGTCGTCGGCGGTGGCGATACAGCATGCGAGGAAGCAAGCTATCTCGCCGGACTGTGCAAGAAAGTATATATGATTGTGCGCAAGCCCTATCTGCGTGCAAGTGATATTATGAAGAAGCGTGTGGCCGAGGCCGAGAACATCGAAATCCTCTTCGAGACCAACACCGTGGGACTCTACGGCGAGAATGGCCTCGAAGGCGCTCACGTGGTATACCGCAAGGGTGAGCCCGACGAGAAGAAATACGACCTTCCCATCGACGGATTCTTCCTCGCCATTGGTCACAAGCCGAACACGGAGGTCTTCAGCGGACAGCTCGAACTCGACGCTCAGGGCTATATCGTGACCAAAGGAAAGACCACACACACAAGCGTCGAAGGCGTGTTCGCTGCCGGCGACTGTGCCGACCCTCACTACCAGCAGGCCGTAGTAGCCGCAGCAACGGGTGCTGAGGCGGCTCTCGATGCCAACGAATACCTCCAGACACTGTAAAACAAATATCTACAAGTGGGCAAGAATGTAGCAACCAATATCCTGCATCTCATCAAGAGGTTCAAGTATCAGATAACCATCATCCTCGGTGTGCTCCTCGTCGGATTCTTCGACGAGGACAGCATAATGAAGTATATCGAGCTCGAATATCAGATATCCGACCTCAAGAAGGAGATTGTGAAGTATGAGAACAAATATCAGAACGACTCCGAGGAGATGAAGCGCTTGCAGAAAGATCCTAAGGAGATGGCGCGAATAGCCCGCAAGCGCTACTTCATGAAGAAGGACAACGAGGACATCTTCGTCCTTTCGACCGACGAGCAGGATTCTGACAACACTTCTTCAGATGAAGCAACTGAATAAAATTGAAACTTTCCTCTTCATCTTCGGCGGCCTGATGATGGTCGCCGGAGTTGGACTGTATGTCTTCGGCGTTGCCGTAAAGGCCGTGTCGATAGCGTTCTTGGTCGGGGCGGTACTCTTCGCCGTCATGCAAATAAAGCAGACTTATCAAGGTCAGAGCACGACAATCAAGCGGCTGAAGTCGATAATGACCGTGGCCGACGTGGCTTTTGTCGTTGCCGGACTGCTGATGTTCGAGAATGCGTGGCACCTACTCTACCAGACGGTGGTGTGGCGAAATCCCGATGTGTTTGATTTCCAGGCACATACCAACTACATGGACTACATCAACAACAAGTGGGTCGTGGCACTTATCATTGCTGCCATGCTCGAGATGTACTCCATAAACCGCATTTCGTATGAGCTGAAGAAAGAAGAAAGTAAAACTGAAAAAAACATAAAAGATTAGCTTTTTGTTTTAAATAGGATAAATTTATTTTCACACATCATTATTACATTGTAATTTTGTCAGTACATCAACAAAGTAACAATGAAAGTTTTAAACGCATTCTTAGCCATTGCAGCCTTAATCACGTGTGGATCTTGCGGGAGCACATACAACATCACGGGTACTTCAAACGTATCAATGATGGACGGGCAGAAACTGTACCTGCAAGTTCTCGACGATGATAACTGGAAAAACACTGACTCATGTGATGTCGTCCACGGTGAATTTGCTTTCGCCGGACGCATCGACAGTGCTAAATGGGCAAGGATATACCTCAACGACGATGCTCCCACGGGCATCCCTCTAATCCTCGAAGATGGCGACATCGCAGTGAAAATCAACGATACCCCGAGTACGACAACATGCACGGGGACACCGCTCAACAACAAGCTCAACGAGTTTCTGCGCAGCTACTATCAAATTGAGAACGACCGCGAGGCTCTCACCAGCCGCCACTCGCAGTACATCATGAACGGACTGAGCGAGGACGAGGCCAACCGCCGCGTGGCCGGAGCATACAATCGCCTCGACGAACGCATCGACGACCTCGTGATGAAATATGTCACCGAGAACTTCGACAACGTCCTCGGACCGGGACTGTTCATCATGGTGGCGCAGTCGCTCTATCCGCAGCCGGTGCTCACACCGTGGGTTGAGGACGTTATGAGCAAAGCGACGAGCAAGTTCAAGAGCAACCATTACGTCAAGGAATATATGGACGCGGCTCAGCAGTTGCAGAATGCCAGCGACGGAATGGGACAGCCACAGGGCGCGCCTCAGAGTGGTACCGTTCCTCCACCGCCCACACCGAATCAGATGGCCGGTGACAGTACGGCGCAGTAACAGCGTGAAAAAGAAACAAAAAATATTGAAATATGAGGAAACTCATCTTCGGCGGAACCATCGTCAATGAGGGTCGGGAGTTCAAAGGCTCCATCGTCATCGACGGTGACCGCATAAGCAAGATTATAGAAGGGAACGAAGCACCCCGTGGTACATACGATGAAACAATCGATGCCACGGGTTGTTTTGTTTTGCCGGGGATTATCGACGAGCATGTCCACTTCCGTGAGCCGGGCATGACCGACAAAGCCACCATCGAGAGCGAGAGCCGTGCTGCCGCTTACGGGGGTGTGACGACATACTTCGAGATGCCGAACACCAATCCGCAGACAACAACCCTGGAGGCCCTCGACGACAAATTCAACCGCGCTGCCGCCGACAGCCACGTCAACTACAGCTTCTTCTTCGGGGCCACCAACTCGAATACTGCTCTCTTCGACAGCCTCGACAGCCACCGCATACCGGGCATCAAGCTCTTCATGGGAGCCTCAACGGGCAATATGCTCGTCGACAGGGCCGAGACCCTGAGCAGCATCTTCAGCACCTGCGCACGCCTCGGACTGCCGCTGATGACCCACTGTGAGGACACAACCATCATCAACGACAACATGCGACAGGCCCGCGAGAAGTACGGCGACGACCCAGCGATAGCCCTTCATCCCGTCATCCGGTCGGAGGAAGCATGCTGGAGAAGCTCTTCCCTCGCTGCGAAGATGGCCAGAGAGTATGGCACCCGACTGCACATAGCACACGTCACGACAGCCCGCGAACTGTCGCTTGCTGATCCGCAGCCCGATGTCGTCGGTCCTGCGGAGCCGCTGATAACCCTTGAGGCGGTCATCGCCCACCTCTACTTCAGCGACGACGACTACTCGACAAAGGGAGCCCTCATCAAATGCAACCCCGCCGTGAAAAGCGCCGCCGACCGCGACGCACTGCGCAGAGCCCTCACCGACGGACGAATCACGACCGTAGGTACCGACCACGCACCACATCTGTTGTCGCAGAAGCAGGGCGGATGCCGCAAGGCTGCCAGCGGAATGCCAATGGTGCAGTTCTCGCTGCCGACGATGCTCGAGCTTGTCGACGACGGCGTTCTGACCATCCGGCGCCTCGTGGAGCTCATGGCCCACAATCCGGCAAGAATCTTCAGCGTCAGCGGACGGGGCTTCCTGCGCGAGGGCTACAAGGCCGACATCGTCGTAGTGCGCCGCGGCAATCCGTGGACGGTAACCGAGAACATCATTCAGAGCAAGTGCAAGTGGAGCCCCATGCAGGGCCACAACTACCGGTGGCGAGTGCAGCAGACCATCTGCAACGGCCACATAATATACAATAAAGGAGATTTCGATGAAGCATACCGCGGTGAGGCTGTCATATTCCGTTCATGACATTGAGCCATATATCAACTGGGCCTACTTCTACTATGCCTGGTCGATGAGCGACAAGCCCCAGGACGAGAAGCAGAAACTGCGCCACGAGGCCGAGCAGATGCTCGCCGAGATGGACAAGCACTATCACACTCACGCCATCTTCGGCATTTACGATGCCAACAGCGACGGCGATGACCTCATCATCGACGGAGTGCGCATTCCCCTGCTCCGGCAGCAGCACCCGTCGCCGGGCTCCGACTACTGTCTCTGTCTGTCCGACTTCGTGCGACCGATACAGTCGGGTGTAGCCGATAAAGCCGGTGTCTTCTGCACGTCAGTCGACTCCTCGCTGAGTGCCGACTACCTTTCCGACCCCTACAGCCGAATGCTATCGCAGACCCTCGCCGACCGTCTCGCCGAGGGAACGGCCGAGAAGATGCACGAGGAGGTGAGGCGCCACTACTGGGGATACGCCCCCGACGAGCACCTGACCATGGCAGACACCCACGCCGAACGCTACCAGGGCATCCGTCCCGCCATCGGCTATCCGTCGCTGCCCGACACGAGCATAAACTTCATCATTGCCGAAATCCTCGACATGCAGTCGATAGGAGTGAGGCTGACCGAGAGCGGAATGATGACACCACATGCCAGCGTATGCGGGTTTATGTTCGCACACCCCGAAGCCCACTACTTCGACTTGGGGAAGATTGGCGAGGACCAGCTCCGCGACTATGCCCGACGACGTAAGCTGCCCGTAGCCTTAGTGCGTAAATTCCTGCAAAGGAGCATCGACCGAAGATAGAATAAAAATGGTTCATCGGCTATACAAAACATTATTAATGTAGTAAAAGCCACCACGAAACGGGCTAAGCAACCGCCAAAATCGACAATAATGCCACCACAAGACGGGCACGGCAACCGACAGAATCGACAATAATGCCACCGGAATACAGGCGGAACAACTGATAGAATCACATGAAAATGCCGCCGCGAGACTGACAAAAGCAACGAAAGGAGCGCCGAAGATAAATGATTCATCGCATAGTAATAGAGTTGATTATCGTCATCGTGCTGTCCGACCTCTATATCGACATGCACTACTTCCATAAGCACTACCACATCAAGCGGTGGCAGCGCGTGCTGTGGTGGGCGCCCTGCGTGATGATGATCGTCTACACCTGCGCATTGGCATCGATAGAGAACTTTGCACCGGCCGACCTCACGTGGCTCAATCTCTACATGCTGCTCCTGGGGCTCTTCGTCGGACCGAAGGCCGTATTCACCGTATTCTCTTCCGTGGGATGGGTCCTGCGAAAGACCATCATACCCACACACCGCAACTACGGCCACTACCTCGGACTACTTGCCGGACTCATCGCCGTAGGAGCGTATATCTACGGACTGACAATAGGGGTCGGACAGATTCGCGTCAGCCACGTCGACATCAGCTTCCCCGACCTGCCACAGCAGTTCGACGGCTACCGCATCGTCAACGTCTCCGACATACACCTCGGCACCTTCGACGGCTGGCGGAAGAAGATTCTCGTCGACGAGATGGACAGCATCAGGGCTCAGCGCGCCGACATCATCTGCTTCACGGGCGACCTACAGAACATGCGTCCGCAGGAGGTTGCCGTCATGGTGCCAGTGCTCACCACAGCCATGGACGGCCGCAGGATTCCAGTCCTCTCGGTCCTCGGCAATCACGACTATGCCGAATACGTCAAGCACACGCCACTAATCGAGGAGAACATGCGGCGCGAGCTCATCGCCATCGAGAGCAACCGGCTACACTGGCGCGTCCTCAACAACGCGCATCTGGCGGTGCGGAGGCCACAGCCCTTCGAGGGGGCGCTGGCGGAGCATAGCGGAGCCGTGGCATCCGTCCGTCAGCCTGCCGACAGCATAGTGTTCGTAGGCACCGAGAACGACGGACGCCCGCCGTTTCCGCAGCGGGCCGACTGGCCGAAAGCCTTCCGGGGCATCTCAGGCAACGCGTTCGTCATTGTTCTCCAGCACGATCCGTCGGCATGGGAACGGGCAATACTGCCCAAGACCAACGCTCAGCTGACACTCAGCGGACACACCCACGGCGGACAATGCCAGATTCTCGGCCACCGGCCGACACAGCTGACGCAGCATGAGGACTGCGGACTCTACCACCGCGGCGACCGCTACCTCTATGTCAACGCCGGACTTGGCGGCCTCGTTCCCTTCCGGCTGAACATGCCGAACGAGATAACCGTCATCACGCTGCACAGCACTGCCAAAGTCAGCCGCTCAAACGCTACCCCACAGAGCTCCACCACTCGCAGCCCGCAATATAAATGAACAAATAATAACGAAACACGACAACTCAAAACAAGACAACAAATGAAGTATATCGCGACTTTTCTCTACCGTCTCTACCAGCTGTTCATCGTCCTGCCACTGTTCATCGTCCTGAGCATCATCACGGCCACCGTGACCGTCGTAGGATGCCGATTGGGCAACGGACACTTCTGGGGCTACTATCCCGGGAAGATATGGGCGCGCATCACCTGCTATCTCCTTTTTCTGCCCGTACACGTTGAAGGACGCGAGAATCTCGACCCCAAGCAGAGCTATGTCTTTGTGGCCAACCACCAGGGAGCATTCGACATCTTCCTCATCTACGGTTTCCTCAACCGCAACTTCAAGTGGATGATGAAGAAGTCGCTGCGCAAGGTGCCCTTCCTCGGCGTCGCCTGCGAGTATGCCCACCACATATACGTCGACCGCAGTGGAGCCAGCAAGATTCGCAAGACCTACGACAATGCGCGAGAGATTCTCCGTGAGGGCATGTCGCTCGTCGTCTTTCCCGAGGGTGCACGCACCTTCACCGGTCACATGGGCAAATTCCGCCGCGGAGCCTTCATGCTCGCCAGCGAACTGCAGCTGCCCGTATGTCCGCTGACCATCAACGGATCGTTCAATGTCAAGCCGCGAACAAAGGATTTCTTCTGGGTCTTCTGGCATCCGATGAGTCTCACCATCCACAAGCCAATCCCCTACAAGCCCAAGGACGACCACGAGCGTGAGATGATGGCCGAGTCGTACGATGCCGTCATGTCTGGACTGACAAAGGAATACCAGGGTTATGTCGAGAACCCCGACCAGTAATCAACCGCCCCCACCGTCAGACAACAACATTATACGGTTCTTTCATTTAAATTTAGACTGACATGGCATGATTGTTGCTCAGTCTCCGCTTTACCGCAGAAATGCTATTTGTAGTAAAGGTCTGATGACCAATGGATAAAGTATCCCCTACCCAAGCTGGATGTAGCTTAGGGCTTATTATATATCCCTCAAAATTAACGACCTCTACAGACTGAGAAGAGAAATAGCATAGGCCAAGCTGTTCTTGGCGTAAGATGCAATGGCTGAGAACTTGACTTTAAAGAGTTCTTTCCTCTTTCTGATGGTCTCTGGCAGGTGCTTTTTGGAGGCTATGGTGTAGATGATATAAACAAGCTTCTGGATCGAGTCCAAGTTTCTGGCCGACTTTGTTTCTTTTCTCTTTGTGCGGTCCTGGCGCATTCTTGCATCCAGCGTCCAATGGAGATTGTTCTCGATTCCCCAGTGCATGCGGCTGATTCGATCCAAAGTCTGTGCCCTTTCTTCCAAACTGGTTATATAGTACCTCGTCTGTTTTTGTTCCGTTCCGCTTTTCTTTTCAATCGTATGCGTGTCTATGGCAATCACAGCCTTGACATTGAGGAATTTTTCAAGCGCCTTGATACCGGATATGTCTGAATATACACGGCATCGGCGTTGGTACAGCCTCCCGTGGGCAAGTTCCCACTCCGTCTTCCATTCGTCGTTAGGATGCAGCGTAGGCACAGCGTCCTCTACCGACCATCTTGCTGCTTTCTGGTTGGCTTTCAGCGCAATAAGATAGTCAGCTCCCTTCCCGACGATGCCTTTGATGATAGAACTTTGGCACGACATGGCATCCGCAGTTATAACGCATCCATTCATGTAGTCAGCCCGCTCTATGATTTTGGGCACAGCCTTTATCTCATTGCTTTTCACCTCACACATTTCAGTGTCAAGCGGCAACCGGTCGGTCACGCTGAAAGCAGTCACAACATCAGGAGAGCGTCCGTCGCCAATTTTCGTACCCAGCATGAACTTGCCGTCAATTGCAATGTGCCGTCTGTTTGCTCCATCATGCTCCGACACGTATTTTCGTGATAATGTCGAAACCAAAGAGGCCAAAGTAATGTCGTCGATTCCACCTTCCATCCTGCAAAGTGTGGGCTCGGACGGACATCCCTTAGCAAGAATGCCGAGGTGGTCTTGCAAGTAGCTCAAATGGATCGTTCCAAAGGCCACAATGTCCTTGCGAGTCTCGCAGCCGCATGCCCTGGCCAAAATAACCAGCAGAAGCATGTCGGACAACTTGTGTTTACAGTTGCCTTTGTTCATCCTACGATAATCTGGTACTGAGTGGATAAAATTTAACAAATCTCGGCTCAGCAAATGCGGTTTTTCAACCGCCAAACTCTTAATCCCTTATAGGGAAGAAAAAGTTGCATCCGAGATGATAAAAGTGCGTAATTGTTTGGTTATTAGCTAATTATTTTGTATCTTTGCAGTGTAAAAAGAAGAGGGGGCACAAAGTGCACTAATCGCACAAATACCATAAACCCCCTCTTCAAAAATAAAAATATATGACAAAAGGTATTAAGAGCCTGGCGGTTGAGAAACCGCCTTCGGGCGTTTGTGCCTATCGTCACATTCATTTAAACGGATTACATTGTGACATATTGTCTTCTATGTCGGCTTAAATGAAAGAGCCCTTACAACATTAGCGGTGCCATGCAGGGTGAATCGCGTATTAACATGTTGATAATTAATGTGTTGCACTTAAATCATCAATTTGTTGCAAAAGTAAAAAAAACTTTATTATTCGCAAATATTCTGATATTTATTTTGCGGAATTAACGTTTGTTCAACTCTTCAAATTACATTCCGCTGAGCAAGCCATATTAATCACAGCAAAAGGCATCCGCTTTGACTGCGCAGATTCAGCAACGGTCATAAACGATGGTCGTTTGCAGATTAAGGGCAAGCAAAGTAAGAAGCCGTCCGAAAAAGGTTGAAAAGATTCTATCCTGGCCCCGACCTGACGGCCATGAAGCCCCCCCTGAAAAGGGATCATTAACGCACCGTCCGCTGCACCATGAATCTACGACGGCGGCACTATTTTTTTGCTATAAGTTAAACAGTAAATAGGTTATGCCGAGACTGTTATACCGCCCCTTTCGCTCAGCCGCGAGACGGCATCACGGTTAGGCCTCAGAACCTGTTAATCTCGTTCTGACCCGCACCGGAGCCTTTGTACTTAACATTTGTGCCGTTGAAAGTATAGCGCAACGTTACCGATAGCGATCTGGAGGCGGTGCGCTTCACCTGCGACAGGGTGTTGCCATGAGAGTAGAGTACAGCATTATCCCAGTTTTGATGCAGAAGATCATTGCCGAAGACCTCAACGGCGAGGTTGTCATGCAGGAAAGGCTTCCGCAATCCCACCGTCAGCACATTGGAAGTGTGTCCGGCATAATAGTTCTGCTGGTTGCCCTTACTGCTGAACGAATAATCCAGTTCACCGGTCATTCCCCAAGGCAGTTTGAACGAATTGTTGCAAGTAACCACAAATACCGGCTTGTTCAGTCTGACAACCTCATTCCCGGTACTCAGGTTAAGCCATTGTTTCACCATCCCGGCACTGTATTGCGGCGACCACCAGCCCACTGTCGGAGCCACACTAATGAAAGCCGTCATGCTCTTGATGCTCTTCTGATTCTTATATCGCACCATTGTCACCGATTCGTCCTCCGGCAACTGCTCCGTCCAATAGATTATCGCATTCCTGGCATCCTTATATTCCAATGCCATCTGGACGAATTTCCACACGGCCGAAAGCGAGACCGTATGGTCGGTCTGGTGACGCAACAGCGGGTTGCCCGACTGCCGGAGGAATCGGTTGGCATAACTTATATTATTGCTCAGCTGAGTATAATTAGGGCGCGTAGTCTTTGCCGAATAGCCTACCTGCAGCGAGAGATTGCCAAGACTCTTTCCATAAGACAGACTGGGGAAGAAATTGTGATAATCCTTACTCTGTCCCGGCATGTAGACATTATTCTCATAGTATTTGAACTTCACGAATTCATAACGCAGTCCACCCTTCAGGTTGCCAATCTTTCCACTCCATCCATATTCGAGATAAGGACATAATGACGACTCCTCTATCTTGCTCGAAGCATCGTCAACGACATTCTTCATATTACTGCTGTAGGCATCCTTACGATGAGTATTTATGTATTCGGCACCATACGACAATGCACCGTCAAGGATTGGAGTTTCCATATCGAGTTTCCATGCCGCCATAGAGCTTCTGCTTGAGTTCCGCGTGTCCACCTCACGTGAGTCGTGCGTCTCACTAACCTCTTTGTTATATGTGTCGTAGATGCTATGCTCGAAATAATAGTCATTGTCAAATTCCACCGATGTAGCCCCAATCTTTCCGGCATAATAAACGTTCAGATATTGCGACGGACGGTCGCTGTTGTGCTGTCTCATCCCCGTCGATGTGTGGTCATAGGGATCACCGTCAGCGAGGGCATCGCTGCGCAGCCATCCTTTCATATATTCATTGCCGCTGATGGTAGTAGAATATTTCACACCCACCGACTGGTCACTGGTAAAATCGTAATATAGTCCACCCTGAAGATAATGCCACGCTGTCCTTCCCGAATAGTAATTGTCGGTATTTATCCACCAAAGGGTGTCGGCAGCTACCGTCTGTTCAAACCTCTGGTCGGAGTAGCCGCGCGATGTGCTATACTCATAAGTGGCAAAAGCATCCAACTTGCCATGTCGGTAATTACCCACAACAGACTGCGCGAAATTGCCGAAGCGGTTGTAGCGATAGTTTGTATAGGTGTCAAGACTAAGTCCCTCACCCTGAGGCCGAATGGTCTTGATCTTTATGACAGCCCGCACCGAGGCTGAATATTTGGCTCCGGGAGCAGTGACAACCTCAACATTCTTCACATCAGAAGCCTTGATGTTTTTCAGCTCATTCATATCCTGAAGCACATGCCCATTAAGATAGATAACCGGCGTGCCCTTGCCGAACACTTCCCATGCACCGTCTTTCTCGACGACACTCGGAATGCGGCTCAGCACCGTCTCGGCCGTACCCATCGTTCCCAACAGCGTGCCAGCCACATTGGTAACTATTCCCTCACCGGTCATGGAAAATGTAGGACGCCGTGCCGACACCACTGCCTCGTCCATCATATAAGCTGCGCTGTCAAGCTGGATATGCATATTGTCGGACAATGCTGAAGACCAGCAATCATTATATCCCAAGCACGACACCCTCAGCAGACAAGGAGTAGGAGGAACACTCACCTTGAACCGCCCGGCGTCGTCGGTGACGGCTCCATCGATATATGTTGTGTCGGCAGAACGATAAACTATAACATTGGCATAAGCTAACGGCACTCCTTTCTTGTCGCTAACGACACCAGAAACTGCCGTCTGGGCAAAACTGACCAAAGTACATATCTGAAACAAGAATACGAACAAGTATCTCATCTTTCCCACTTCCGGATTTGTTAATTGATATTCTTCAAATTTGCTTTCATCTATCAAGAATTCCCATTGATGCATGCTAACCACAACAACTGTATTAGCAGCCCACATCGAGTTTTCTTTCCTGCTCTTTCTGCCTAAGCAGTTAGAAAGTTCGTCCTAACGCTCACACAGCACTATCGAGGCTATAATCCGCACCGCTGACTATAGCATTAGCATTGCAAAATTACAGAAAAAAAACGCTTAACTATATTAATTTACGACACTTTTACCCTTTTAACGAAAATTTAATCACATAAAGACAATTCCGTTCCTGCCTATTCGTGCCCCGCAAACACCTTCATTGCTTTTGTGACGGCGAAGCGGACAACATGTAACCTTACCTTTCCGCACCCGGCTCAGAGGTAAAAAGACCTAACAGAATACTGCTGCCTTATAAAGGGCTTAAGGAAAACCATCGCTAAAAGGCAGACCATTTCCTGCGCTGTGCAGATCACTGCACTCCAGTTTGCTGGTCAGAATCCCTAAGGGTCTTATCGCGTTGGATATTGACTTTCCGGCCCTTGCTTAACGAATAGAAGATGTTTATCCCGAACGAGCGCGCTGTGATGAAGTTTGTCTGTCTGACAAAATCGCCCGACGGCAAGGTTGTAGTCGCCTTTGAATGATAATACCTCTGGAATGGCGTTTTCACTTCTACAGAAGCCGTAAGACGGCCTTTGAGGAAGCTCTTTACCACACTTAGCGAATACTGCTGAAGGGTAGAGCACGTGCTCCAGGGGTCGGGCAGGTTCTTAAAGAATCCATAGCTTGTCTTTATGTCCCAATTATGAGGCAGATAGAAGCTTATCGAAGGGGCGCACGTCTGATACCAGTCGCGCTGGTTCAGTACCGGGCTGTCAGCTTTCACACGCCGTATGCCGGTCATTGCCGACACTGAAAAGCGGAACCAGTTGAGCGGTTTCCACTGACAATATATCGAGCACGACAAATCTTTGCTGTGACCAAGATTGCCATAGGTGTTCATCATCATATCGCCCTCCCTCTTCCTATAAGAAAGTATCATATTGTTGCAGTACTGATATACGGGCGATAACGACACTAATCCCTTGTTGAATGTCTGATAGAGTTCCATGCTAACCATCTGTGTACCTTGCGGTTTCAGCAGTGGATTGCCCACTGTGCCCATGAAGTTATTTGTGTTGCTACGGAAAGGATTGAGCATATTCACTGTTGGCCGCATCAGCGACTTAGAATAGGAGAATGAGAATTGACTGCTGTTGTTTGGTGTCCAGTAGAGATATGCATACGGCAAGACATTGGTGTTGTTCCGTGTGTAATCAAGTTCGTGATCCTCGGGGAGGGTCATCTTCATCCGGCTTTGCTCGAGAGAGAATCCGGCTCCCCAGTACAATTTCTTCGCGCCGCCGGAATAATAAGCCGACAACTGCTCAATGTTCTGATTATAGCGCATCTTGTCTTCGGCATCCTCACTATTGTCCTGTGAGTAGACTGACGATGTTCTCCCTAACCTTATAATTCCCTTGGCCTCAAGGCGCAGCATGTGACGTCTGGCCAGAGCAATAAGGATGGAGGATGTCAGCGAGTGCTCGTTAACACCTCCGTCAGTCCTCTGGACGGTGCGGGCATCCTGGCCGCCCGGGGTTTGATTGGTCGAGAAATAGTGTCTCTTGTCTGGATTGTACGCATAGCGGTATCCAAGCATAAAATGTTCCCTGTCAGGATTGGCCTTGTAATAATTGCGCCAGATGATATTGCTTTCCACGGTACCGCTGCTGTTGCTGTCACTCCTTTTATACCGACTTGTCATATCGTCCTCTACGGATGATTCCATCGTATTTGTCGACGTATTGAAAGTCTCAATATTCCCGTGGATGTCGGCATACAGACTGTTTATGCTGTCTATTCTCCATTTCAGCATGCTCCGTAAGGTATGCGACTGAACGTTGCCGTTACCCTTTCCCTCGACGTGTATCTGCCTCGAGAGACTATCACCGGGATTACGGAACGAGTAGTCCTGCGTGAACGGCTGGTGATGCTGACCGTTGATGACATAGTTGTAATCAAGCGAGAAGTCGACATTTCCTTTCTTCACAAGCACCGTCAGACCGTCATTAGAATAAGGCTGCGTCGTACCTCCGAGGAAAGACGAAACCGTCAGACCATCGATTGCCTTCCCCCGTGTGACAATATTGAGGATTACCGTTCCCGGCCTGACGCCATACTTCTCGGCTGCGTTTGTAATCACGTCCACATGATCAATGTCGGTGGCCTTCACCGACGACAGTACAGACTTTGCGGAAACATTTGCCATCTCATACGGTCTCCCGTTAAGATAAATCTGATAGTTGGAAGTCCCTCTGACCGATACTGTTCCATCAGGCTTTGACTCAACGAAAGGCACCCTGTCCAAAGCTGTAAGCAAGTTTTCGCCTTTGGCTTTTTCATCAGCTTTCATATTATAGGACAACCCCTCATCCGTGAGTTTAGTCAGTTTCCTTTTCCCCTTTACGACCACATTGCCTAACTCTATCGCTTTAGGTTTCAACATTAAAATAATACAGGAGGAGTCATTAGCACAGACCAGTGATTTTGAAGCTGATCTATAACCCACAGCCGAGGCATCAACCCTTATTACGTTCTTCGCCGTATTAAATGCCACATCCCCCGCAGAATCGGCCAGCGCAGAAATATGTGTTGAATCAGCAAATGTCATCAACACGCATGCATATTCAACACCCTCACGGCTTGATGCATCGACCACTCGTATATGCCTGACCTGCGCGTTACATGACAAGAAAGAGCACAACAGAACAAATATAGAAAATATCTTGTAATTCATAATCTATTATCAAGCTTCACGGGTTTCTCTATTGAATGTAGATTTTATTCTCTCACAATCTAAGCGCAAAATTAAAAAAAAATCATTACTTACAAATTATTCATCAATTATCTTACACTTTTAACATTCATTCAACCTATTATACAACATATCGTAAGACGACCCACATTATTCGGGCAACAGGTCATCTTACATGCGCCCTAACCCCGTTGGCATCTGTTGAACGGACTGAAAATCGTTGATGATCAAATCAACTCTGAATCTTGTGGATGTGCTTTCATGAAATAGATTCTCCTTTCAAATGCTCATCAGCGTGCGCCAAATAAGATCCGCGAAATCTGCGGTATCTGCGTGCGAATCATTCCTCGCGCTGATTAATACGTTTATTTTTCCGGTGAAATCCTCAGATAACAATTCGTCTCACGTCCAATCCTTCAAGTGGGGGGAGCTGGGGCATACAGACGGCGAGGATGATTCACGGTTTTTGCGCCGGGATAATCGATGGAAGCCTGCGGCTGTATTCCGGGATGAGCCCTGCTCCATTATTGAAGGATTGGACGGAGACGCTTGATGAAAAGGCGGAAGATAAGTGATTATCTCACAACTACTTTCTGTCCGTCGCGGGTATATAGTCCACGAGGGAGGCGCTATCTCACAACTACTTTCCGTCCGTCGCGGATATACAGTCCACGAGGGAGACGCGCGACATCGGTTCCGACATAGCGGCCGTCGATAGTATATATCTTTCCGTCGGCTTTTCTGATGGTCGACACGCTGCTGATGGCATCGGCGACGGCGGGGAGGGTCACCGTCTGCTCATCGGACAGTGGAGAGTCGAACAGCGGGTCGCCGCTGATGGCCTGTACAGTCCACAAATAGGTGCCGCCGGGGGTAAGTCCGGTTAGCGTGTAGTGGGTCGTGGCGATATCCGTGACAGTCCACGACGGATTGACTATCGTGTCGATGGCGAGTGAATCGACGGTGCCGCGGACAACCTTCATGAAGTCGACGAACAGCCGCTCGTGATTGGTTGTCAGACTGATTACTGTCGTCCTCGTGCCCCCGTTGAACGTGCGGAAGATGGTATCCTGGGCCGCAGTGGCCTTCAGCCGTTCTTTATACAGCGTGGTACCGGTCAGCGAGTCGGTGACGGTAAGCGTATAGTTCACCGAACGGTTAGGGAAAGCGTGGGCGGCAAACTTCAACGTGAAGGTGCTGTCGCCGGTAGCGAGAAACAGCTTCGGACTCGTGAGCGTTCCGCTGTGTCCGTAGCGTCCTATCTGCACCTCACCGTTGGAGGCATAAAGTTCCGAACCTCGCCACATGGTGCTGTCGAACGACGTGAAGTCGTCATCGACGGGAGCGGGCTTCACCGAGTCGGGGAGGACGGCACGGGCCCGGAGCGTGTAACTTCCTGCACCGTCGACGCCTTTCCATGCGGCCGTGAACGATGTGGTGGTCTTGTCAAGATTGGCATCGTCGACGACGGGAGCAAGGAGCTTTTTCTGCATGAAGGCAAACGACACGGTGCCGTCGCCGTTCTCGCGGATGTTCGAGAGGCTCTTTCCCAACGGTGTTCCGTCGTAGAGCACCGAGCTCGGTGTACTCTCGTCGGTGAACGATGTGTTGTGGGAGGCCCCCGGGAAGAGGTCGCCGTCATAGTCGGCAGTGCTACGGTTATTGTCGGCAGGAACGATGCAGACCCTCATGTGCGAACCGTCGTTGTTGATGTTGTTGTTGTCCCAGCTGGTCTTATTGTAGTCGATATGCTGGATCATCAGACCCGAGACAGCCTGAGGAGTGTCCCAGGAGGTCTGCTGCCGGTTCTCGACGACATAGTATTCGTTAGGATTTACGGGCGACGTCAGTCTGTAGGCCTGTCCTTTCTGATGGATGTCGGCAATCCGCACTTCCGTCGAAGCGGTGTCAAGCTCGGGCAGTTCCATCCATCTCATCGTCCATCTTTCCCACGCCGAGTATCCCGCGGGAGTCTTCGAGCCGTTGTTGTAGCAGCCCCGGTCCATGATATCCCATTGTCCGAGCGGTACGGCATTGCCCCCACCGGTCTGGTAAAGGTCGGGAAATCCGATTACATGTCCAAACTCATGGCAGAAGGTTCCTATGCCCTCAAGGGTTGTCCCCGACGAGTTTTTCAGTTCCTCGGAGCACGCGTAGCGATTGATGGTGACCCCATCGAGTTGGAAACTGGAGCCATAGCTGTCGAGAGTCGACTGGTGTGGCCATATAGTATACGACGGAGCCCCATAAGACTCGGCATATCCGGCATAGATGACATAAACGAAGTCGACCTGCCCGTCGCCGTCGTTGTCGTACTTCGCGAAGTCTACATTATACAAAGTGTCCGCTTGTCGGCATGCCTCCGAAATCATATAGTGGGCGTAGGTGTCGCTACCCATGGCATCGTTCTGACCATAGAAATTGATGTCCTTATCGAGTTTCACGGGTCCTACGACATCGAAATGCGGACGGAACTGTCCGTAGCTCTGGTCGCGGAAGTACTGTGCTATGCTGCCCGTAGCCCCATCGTAGCTGAAATTGGCAGCATTGGCAAGGCTGTCGAACAACTCGCGATTGTATTCCGGTTGAAAACTGTTGTCAGCAAACTCTACGAGGATTATTATGCCGTTCATGTTGCCCACGGTGGGGAAGTTGGAGCGACCCTCACTGTCGAGGTTCAGTGTGTGGCGTGGAACGTTCCGGCTCACTTGCCGACGGTAGAACGACGCAAAGTCGACTCTTCCAGTTGCCCGCAGAAAACCGTTGCCGTCCTCTGTCATCATGTTTCCGGCCTCATCGTAGTAAGCATGGCAGTGCTCATCGCCGACGAGACGGACGGTGACGAAGGTTCCGTCGGGCTGACGGTGCTGTATCCACCGCTGATAAGCGGGAACGGCGTTGGCGACAATGGTAAATGCCAGAGCCGCAAGGGCAATAAATATTCTCTTCATTATTTAATTATTTTCGTTACGTTGTCGGCTGTTTTCACAATGAGAAGTCCCCGGAGCGGTGAAGCCATAAGGGCCGAGAGCGACGCGAACGTCCCCACCCTACGGCCGTCGGCGGTAAAGACCTGAAGTCGTTCGGAAGGAGATGGCTTTGCTGTTGGAATCTGACTGATTGCCGTTGCCGAGCCCGCTGTGGGATAGATATTTACAGCGTTGACAATATCGCCGTTGGCATTCATGAGCAAAGCCGCCACATGGATGTTGCGCTTGTTGCCGACCGGACACTTCGCAAGGTCCATCGTGTAGCTGTAAGTCACAGCCTTACCGGCTGCTATAGCGTTGTCGGTGTACGATTTGCCGTTGAAGGAGTTGTACACTCCCCTCGCCACGTCGTCATACTTCATGTTTACGACCTGCGGCAGGTTCTCCCAGCCGAGGAAAGATCCGCTCTCGCCACCCGAGTAGCCATTGTATTGCTGTCCGTCGATGGAGTCCTCGAGGAGCACGAAGGAGATTCTGTAGTCGGGGGAGGCTATATCCTCAGCCGAGATGAGACTCGTCGTGACATCGATGGCGGTGCTGTCGGCATTGAACTGCGCCTTTCCATCAAGACCAATGGTTCCAGCAACAGCCTGTATAGCCCGTGCCGCGCGCCGCACCATGCCATAGGGCTGCGTCGTAGTGTAGTCGCTCAAGCGGTTGCAGAACACCGTTGGGAATCCCTCACATTTATTCAACAGCGGCGCATAGCTGTATTCGTTGTCGGCGAGGGCCAGAGGGTCGGTCGGGACGTGTATGGAGATGGGGACCGACTCCTCGGGGTGCTCGTAGCCATTCTTCATATAGCGCAGCTCCTCGATACCCGCCACACAGAACTTACACCAGTTTCCGGTAAAGTCCTCCATGACGATGCGTCGCATATAGCGCGGATCACGACGCTCAAAGGTGAAGGCGACAACATCCCCGGCATCCTTACTAACACCCGAATCGTCGGCATTGACCTTGTCGACACTAAGATCATAATTGTTTATTCCCACCGTTGTCGTCAATGGCGAGGAGGCTGAGAACATGTCTCCTGCGGCAATCCGAAGGTCAAGTGTGTCGGTGGCATTCACGTCCAACGACGTTGCTGCTGTCGTCGACAGCCGGTTTCCGTTTCCGTTGCTGATGCTGTAATCTACTGATTCCACACGGTTTGTGCCGACATTGCGCACAAGACAGCGCATGGCCGGAACCGTGTCGTAGGTGTAGGTGTCCATCGGCAGCGCATCGACGACGACATAGTTTGCCGGCAGATTGTCGCCCGACAGCACCGGCTGTATGCAGAACGACCCCTCGATGGTTGTCCACCGCGAACTCGTATTGACGAACACCGTGTCGGCCTGTGCCGAGACATAGCTGTCGTAGGCGGCTCCTCCGGCCTCGGCGAAGGTAGCTTTATAGCCCACACTCAGCGGTCCGGCGGTCAGAGTCTGCGGCGATGAGAGCTCGACGGTGTTCCATCCGGCCTCAAGACTGCCCACCTTCTGTGAGTAGAACGGACGGCGGTCGGTGGCATAATGCTTGAGATAGACCGTCACGTTGGCAGCCGCCTTCGCGAGGCCTATACGCACCGCGCTGACGGAGCAGCCACGATCGGCAAAAGCCTTGATGCGGTTGGCCGGGAAAGTGACGTAGGGTGTGAGTATCTGATTGTCCGAACCATATCCTGCGCTGATTGTCTCACCATATCGCAAAACAACTCCATCTGTGTCGTTGGCACGGACAGAGTTGTTTGCAATAAGGAGAGCAACCACCGCGATGATTGCTTTCCTGTTCATTATCTTTTCGTTATGAATCTGTTATTTTACTATAACCTTCTTGTTTCCAACGACGTAGACACCTTTCTTCAGTCCGCTGAGCGATGTGGCATCCTTGCGGACGAGAGTTCCATCGGCACCGTAGACGTTGAATTTGGCACCTGCGTTGGCAGTGATAGTGGCTATACCGTCGGCAACGCTCACGCTGACAGGCTCAGAGAGCATCGACTCGCCCTCGGCATACACTACCGACACGCGGTAAGTGTAGTTGCCGTCAGCAGCAACTTTGTCGACAAATGTCGGCTCAGCCACACCGGCAGCTATGAGCTCACCGTCGCGGTAGATGTTATATCCTTTGAGGGTCAGGTCGCTTGTTCCACCATACAGCGGAGTGTAGGTGACATCGTCGATCATGAATTCGGATCCATTCTCCTGCGTAGTGTGGCGGATGGCAAAGTAGGATGCATCCTCCGGAAGCGTGTATCCGCGGTTCTGCCAGTCGGTGAAGTCGACAGTGCCCTCTGCAATCTTATGGAAGGTGGCCACGAAGTTCTTCATTGCATTATCGTCGCTCTTGTCCTGCGGCATGGCAGCGGTAGAATAAAGAATCTCGTAAGTCTCACGGCCATAGGCCTGCGGTGTCTTCGTCCAGAAGTCTATGTCGCTTCCGCCGGTTATCTCCGGCGAAATCAGCCAGTTGTCGTTAGGCAGTGTTGTCGTCTCACCATCGGAAGCACTGAAGGCCATGAGATACTGCGATCCGCTATGGGGCAGGAGCACTTGGAACTTCTGGAATCCCGCAGCGTCGCGGTTCCACACTTGGAAAGCCTGAGGCTCAAACTCATGAGGCACCTCAGGACCGCCAAAGTAGATAGGTATCTGCTTGTCGGCGTCGTAGGTTGTCCAGTCGCCGATAGAGTCGATGATGAATGCCTTGTAGCTGTCGAAGTCGTCGGTGACGGGATCGGTCATCTCGACCTTGTTGCCGTCAACGGTCTCGGGTGCTGTCCACGCCAGTGTGACGCTTCCCTCCGACTCGTTGGCTGTCAGCGCCGTAGCCTTAGGATACTTTGGTCCGTTGAGATATACGCGCGTCGTGGCCGAAGTGTTGTTCTGTAGCTTTCCGTCGCCGTCGTAGTTGACACGTACGAGGAAGTTGGCAGAGTCGCCGGCCTCGGTGAGAGCGTTCTTGACATCGAAGGCAAAGTCCTTTGTAGCGTTGACGGCTAATGGCTCACCGTCCTGCGTTGCTACCACGGTTCCGTTCTTGACAACGTCGACGGTATAGCTGTCGCTGGCCTTACTGCCCTCGTTGATGATGCGTGCCGTGACGGTGTTGGTCTTGTCGCCGGTGCTCATGCGGTATGGGATTCCGGCTGTCTCGACAGCGAGGTCCTTGGCTGCAAACTGGTCGAGGCGTACATTGTCAATATACAGTGCTGCCGAGCCGTCGGCTGTGTAGCCATAGAACTGGAAGGTGACGTTGTTCTTGCCGGCATACTGATGGAGGTCGACAACGTGGCGGTGCCAGCCGTCGGTGCCATCGTTATACTGGAATGTGCCGAGGCAGACAGTATCGGCATCGTCGACGGACGCAAAGACGCTGACATAAGCGTCGCCCTCGTCGGCCTCAGCGCCGTGATACATATAGAACGACAGTGCCGATGAGTCGCTGGCTGTGAGGTCGATGCGCGGAGTCTGGATGTAGCCTGCCGTCGGTGTGGTGCCGGTGTTGGCGTAGGTAAGTTCACCACCGTCCTTATCGAACGGGTCGACCGATGCCGAACCTGCTCCGACGACATTCCATCCGTTGCTGCCGGTGCCGTTGTGCAGAACCCAGGGGAGCGACGACAGGCCCACATGAGCAAAACTCTCCTTGAACGGCTGTGCATACGGTGTGCCGATGATGGCTGCTGCACGGATGCCTGCGCCCTCACCAGTGGCGTCGGACGGATAGACACCGTACTGGGCATAAACCTGCTGAGATGCGGTGTAGTCAAGGGTCTCGTCGGTGAAGGATGTTCCCTTGACAGCATTAGCGACGCTCTCCCACGAATACGAGTTCTCGTTCCAGCGGACGATACGGTAAACGACGTCGGCGGGATTGACGTAGCCGCCGTTCTTACCAACTGCTGAAGCTGCGTTCCACGTCAGCGTTGCCTTTCCTGTCTGGGGCATGCTGACTTTCAGCCCACGGATGGAATCCGGGATGTCGACGCCGATGAACTTCGTCACCTCAGCGCGGACACCTTTCTGATCGCCGCTAAAAGCACGTACATAGAATGTCTTGTTGGCATTCTTGTCGGTGGTAAAATCGTACGAATAGGACGAACCCGGAGTGACACTGTCGAAAGTCTTCACCTCGTTCTGACCCTCATCGTAGACGACGACCTTGCTCAGTGACTTCAGTGCTGTGCCGTCGGCATTCTTCTCAGGAGCCGCGAAGGAGAGCTTTCCGTTGAGAGCACCCTCGGCTCCGGCGGTGACGGTCAGTGCTGTGACCGTGTCGGGAGCACTGTGGAGTGCATCCTCGACCATGGATATATCGCTGATCACGAAGTCGTTGCTCGTATAAGTCGGACAATAGCCCTGGAAAGCGAGGTAGTAGGAACCGTCCTTCGGAGCCCTCACAATCACGGAGTTGTCAGTTTCGGCATCCGTCTCCGAGAATTTATCGAGGAGCAGCTTCCATGTGCTGACATCCTGGAGGTCGGTAACGAGGTAGAGACCGTACTCTACTGGTGACTCCACCGTACCGCCGCTGACCTTGAATTTCACCTCATAGTCGCGGTCGGCCTTGAGATTGGTGATGGCCGGGGTGATGGCGTAATCGTTCTGTGCATCCCAGCTTGTGCTGAGGGTGAGCCCCCACGAGTATCCAGAGGCGAGCTGGCCCCATGTCTGGCCGTTGCCGTTGGCATCGGCGAAGCGCCAGATGGATGAGGCATTCGCGTCGCGGAAATTCTCCGTGAACGGCACCTCATAGTGGTCGCCGTATGCTATGGCGTCGGTGGTGGCTGTGGCACCGGCCTTTCCGTTGGCGAGCGATGTCACCTCATAGTAGTAGGAGGCACGTTTCGTCGGCAGTTTCTCGGCGAAAGATGTGGCTTTTTGATTCTCGGCCACCACTACACTGTCGGGCTGGCGCACCACACGGTAGCTGATTGCGTTGTCGTCGACGACACCACCGTGGAGCGATGTCTTAGGAGCTTTCCAACTCAGTGAGTCGTTACCCGTCGAAGGGTCGACGGCATAAGTGAGGCTGTCGACCTCACCGGGAACGTCCTGACCGGCTACAACCTTGAAGGTACGGGCCTGCGAGTTTCCCGAGGCGTTCCTGATGACGATCTTGATGTTGTGGACGCCCTCGCTGAGGGCCATCGTCTCACTCTGCTTCGAGCCCGCATCGGCGGTGAAAGTCTTGTCGGTTCCGTCGAGGGTGCGCACCACTGTCAGCGGTCCGCTGACGGCTGAGCCGTCGTAGGCCTTTGTCGGCACGGTGTAGGTGAGGGTCATATTCGTGCGGCTCTCATCCCATGTGTAGGCTATGTCCTGTGCCGGAGCCGGGGCCTTCGGGTCATCGGCCGGAGTGATATACATTCCGTGGATGTTCTCGTTGCCCGGGAAAGCGGCCACACGGCTGTAGTCGGAACCGCCGACGGTGCCCTTCCACAGCGATGTGGTGAACTCGCCGTCGTGCATCGACACGTAGACATTGCCGTTGTCGACAACGGTATATGTTCCGCCCTGAGTCGTGAGAGGAAGGTTCAGTGTTCCGACCTCAGTGAACTCGTTCGTCGAGGGGTTGAGCTTGGTGAGCTTATTGCCGTCGCCGGAGTACTTGCCGGCATAGACGTTGCCCTCACTGTCGAAAGTGTAGAGGAGGTACCAGTCGTCGGTTTTGGCTATGGTGTCCACCTTGTAGGTGTCCATATTCATCTTCAGGACGAGGCGCGAAGGAGGGAATGTTCCTGAATCCCAGTCGATGGGCTCATTGTTGTACATCGTCATATACGTCTCGTTGTCCACCGGATTGTAGGCCGCCGTAGAGTATGTCATCGGGTACAGTCCGCCCAAATCGATAGTATCGCCAACCTGCTGCCACGTGTTGACGTCATATTTCAGCATCTTTGTGCTGGCATACGGGTTGTAGTCGGCATCATAAGAATATGTAGTGGTCATCACGTAGTAGTAACCGTTGGCGTAGAAAGACACCACCGGCTCATTGGGGAACGTGGCATTGCCGCTGATCTTCGTGAGATTTATCGGCGACGAGGCGGCGAAAGAGTAGATACCCGCCGGCAGAGTGGTCGGTGTGCGGTAGTCGCCGGTAGTGTAGTTGAAACCATTGATGATAGGAGCATTAGGGTCGGCATCGACGGCTCCGATACGCGCCGGCAGACGAGTAACACCCGGTTTTGCCACCGACATCAACGATTGACGTGCTCCGAAGGACGCATTGCCACCCCCATGCCGCAGATGTCCGGCAGCGAGGGGAATGTCCTTCTTGATAGCATTAGCACTCACCGCCCGGTGATTCTTCAGCGTCGGGGTCAGCGTCTGAGCGCTGCCCGTCGAAGGAAGAAATACGCCTAACGCAGTAAGCGCAAAGAGATAAACTTTCTTCATAAAAGAATGCAGTTAATTATAAACATATTATAAAATGATATATGAATCAAATTATTATCCTCAAATAATGCCGCAAAAGTACGAAATTAATAGCAATAATTGCGGCAAATATCATAAAAAATCACAATATACGGTAAAAATTACTCATCAATCAGTATTCTCGGTCATTTTATGTGAGGAAAAGACCGTTCTGCTTCTTGCTCACGAAGAACCATTGCTGATGTCGTTGGATGTAAATATAATTCAAATCCGCTGCCCGATTGTATCCTTTATGTTACCATCTCATTTCGAATGGCTTACCTATACTGTGTATTTGGCTCTGCGATAATCCTTGCCGCTGACGGCCTCGGAGATTCTTATCCGTCGAAACGACATCTGCCGTCCTTAGTGGCAACAACAAATACGCGTGACTGTCCGAAACGGCTGAACGGGATATATATAAGGTCAGTCATAATCATGCTGACTGCGATTGGTTTTTATTCCGGTGCAAAGGTACAACTTATTTTTCCCGATTCCAAATTTCAGGGGTATAGAAAGAGGGGTAGAACGAGGGGTAGAAAGGGGTATAGGACTGCGGACGACGGAAAATCACTTATCGAAAAGTTATTTTTCGCATGAAATTCACTTTCCCGAAAGCTATCTCTGCCGTGGAGCATCCAAAGCCAAAAGCCATAAAATGGCACTCCAAAAGCAAGAAAAGTGTAAGAACTAAAAAAAATAATATAATGTAAGGCGGTATTCTGCACGTTTTGGGAAAAAAGTAATACCTTTGCAACAAAGAAACGAAAAAGACAAGACTAATGAACGAAAGCGACAGTATAGTCATTATCCCGACCTACAACGAGAAGGAGAACGTTGAGAAGATTATCCGGGCTGTGCTTGGGCTCGCAAAGCCTTTCCACATCCTTATCATCGACGACGGCAGTCCCGACGGCACAGGGAATATTGTCAAAGGCCTCATGGCCAATGAGTTTGCAGGCCGCCTCTTTATCATTGAGCGCAGTGGGAAACTCGGGCTCGGTACGGCCTATATCACCGGCTTCAAGTGGGCTTTAGAGCATAAGTACGACTACATCTTCGAGATGGATGCCGACTTCAGCCACAACCCCGACGACCTTCCGCGCCTCTATGCGGCCACCCACGACGAGGGCAACGACGTAGCCATAGGGTCGCGCTATCTCACCGGCGTCAACGTAGTGAACTGGCCTATGGGCCGTGTGCTCATGAGCTACTTCGCCTCCCGCTATGTCAACTTCGTCACGGGAATTCCCGTACGCGACACTACGGCCGGTTTCGTGTGCTACAAACGCCGCGTGTTGGAGACCATCAACCTCGACGACGTCCGCTTCAAGGGCTATGCCTTCCAGATAGAGATGAAGTTCACCGCCTATAAGATTGGCTTCAAAATCAAGGAGGTGCCGGTGGTCTTCGTCAACCGGCGCGAAGGTACGAGCAAGATGAGCGGCGGCATCTTCTCCGAGGCCCTCTTCGGGGTTATGCGGCTGCGCTGGGACGGCTGGTTCAAGAAGTATCCGGCCATGCCGAAAGACTAAGGACAGACCGCGTCGTGCCGCCGCAGGAATCCACCGCGGCAGCACCGCGATGCCATGTCTATAATAACCGTCTATGGACATAAAAAACATTGTTGATATATATGCCTCAACGCCTCAGGCGAAGGCATTGACGAAGTTCCTGGAGAAAAAGTCGGTGACGACCATTTTCCTGCAGGGACTTTTTGCGTCCTCACCATCGCTGTTCTTCGCCGCCATACAACGTAAGGTGAAGGCACCTATGATTTTCATCCTCCAGGATGCCGACGAGGCCGGTTATTTCTACCACGACCTCACACAGATTGCCGGCGACGACAACGTACTCTTCTACCCTTCGGGCTACCGCCGCGCCGTGAAGTACGGCCAGCGCGATGCTGCCAATGAGATTCTGCGCACCGAGACGCTCTCCCGTCTGGGCAGTTTCGGCCGTGACGGCCGCGGACCGAAAGGCTCACTGTTCGTTGTCAGCGAGCCGTCGGCCATCGCCGAGCTCGTGGTGAGCAAGAAACGCCTCGACTCACGCACCCTAACGCTGAAGGTGGGACAAACGGCCGACATCATCGACATAGAAAAGACGCTGCGCGATTTCGGCTTCACCCAGACCGATTACGTATACGAACCGGGCCAGTTTGCGGTGCGCGGAAGCATCCTCGATGTCTATTCGTTCAGCTCCGAACTGCCGTTCCGTGTTGATTTTTTCGGCAATGACATCGACACCATCCGCACTTTCGAAGTCGAGAGCCAGTTGTCGCACGACAAGCTCGACGCCATCTCCGTCGTCCCCGAGCTCGCCACGCTCACCGAGGAGAAAGTGCCGTTCCTGCAGTTTCTCCCCGAGGGTTCCATCCTCGTGATGAAAAACTACCTCTACGTCCACGACACCATCCAGCGCGTCTACGACGACGGATTCTCCTCGCAGGCCATCACCGAGCAGCTTGAGGGCCACACCGAGGTGGAGCAGGCCGAGATACGCTCCGAGCTCCGGCGCGAGTCGCAGCTCATCACCGGCAGCCAGTTTACCGACGATGCCTCGCGGTTCACGCGCATAGAATTCGGCAGTGAGCCCACGGGCACCCCGGCAGCGAAACTGACCTTCGATATTGAGCCACAACCTCTATACCATAAGAATTTTGAACTCCTCGAGCGCAGTCTTGAGGACTACCTACTGCAGCAGTATAAGCTGTTTATCCTCGCCGACAGCGCCAAGCAGACGAAGCGTCTGGCCGACATCTTCAGCGACCAGGGCAAGGACATCGCCTTCGAGCCGGTGAACAAAACGCTCCACGAAGGATTCGTCGACAAGGAGCTGCATATATGCTGTTTCACCGACCATCAGATTTTCGACCGCTATCATAAGTACAATCTGAAATCGGACAAGGCCCGTGCCGGCAAGATGGCCCTTACGATGAAGGAGCTCCAGGAGCTCGAGCCCGGCGACTACCTCGTACACGTCGACTACGGCATCGGCAAGTTTGCAGGACTCGTCCGCGTACCGCAGCCAAAGGCCGGCGACGGCGGTCAGGGCTATCAGGAGATGATACGTATCGTCTATCAGCACGGCGATATCGTCGACGTGAGCATCCACTCGCTCTACAAGATAAGCAAATACCGCAGTGGCAGTGCCGGTGAGGCCCCGCAGCTGTCGGTCTTGGGCAGCGGTGCCTGGGACCGGATGAAGGAGAAAGCCAAGAAACGCATCAAGGACATTGCCCGCGACCTCATAAAACTCTATGCCAAACGGCGCCGCGAGAAAGGGTTCGCCTTCAGTCCCGACGGCTATATGCAGCATGAGCTCGAGGCCTCGTTCCTATATGAGGACACCCCCGACCAGAGCAAGGCCACCCAGGACGTGAAGCACGACATGGAGATGGCCAAGCCCATGGACCGCCTCGTCTGCGGTGATGTGGGCTTCGGCAAGACAGAGGTGGCCATCCGCGCCGCCTTCAAGGCTGCCTGCGACGGTAAGCAGGTGGCTGTGCTCGTACCGACGACGGTGCTCGCCTTCCAGCACTATCAGACATTTAAAGACCGGCTGCGCGATATGCCCGTGAGGGTGGAATACCTCTCGAGGGCCCGCACGGCAAAGCAGACGCGAGAGGTGCTCGCCGACCTCGAGGCCGGAAAGGTGGACATCATCGTAGGCACACATATATTAATAGGTAAGAGGGTGAAATGGCACGACCTCGGACTACTTATCATCGACGAGGAACAGAAATTCGGAGTGTCGACGAAGGAGAAGCTGCGGCAGCTGAAGACAAATGTCGACACGCTGACGATGAGTGCCACCCCGATACCGCGTACGCTGCAGTTCTCGCTCATGGGAGCCCGCGACATGAGTATCATGCGCACTCCCCCACCCAACCGCTACCCCATCCAGACCACCATCTCGACATTCAACCATGAGGTCATTGCCGATGCCATAAACTTTGAGATGAGCCGCAACGGACAGGTGTTCTTCGTCAACGACCGCATCAGTAACCTCGGGGCCATTGCCGAACTCATACATAAGTATGTGCCCGACTGCCGTGTGGCCATCGGTCACGGGCAGATGGACCCCGACGAACTGGAGAAGATCATCATGGGATTCATGAACTACGACTACGACGTGCTGCTCTCGACGACCATCGTCGAGAATGGTGTCGACATCTCCAACGCCAATACCATCATCATCAACGATGCCCACCGTTTCGGCCTCTCCGACCTCCATCAGATGCGGGGCCGTGTGGGACGGTCGAACAAAAAGGCCTTCTGCTATCTCCTCGTACCGCCTCTGGCCACCCTCAACGCCGACGCGCGCCGTCGTCTGGAAGCCCTCGAGACATTCTCGGGTCTCGGCAGCGGGTTCACCCTCGCCATGCAGGACCTCGACATCCGTGGCGCCGGCAACCTCTTGGGTGCCGAGCAGAGCGGATTCATGGAGGACCTCGGCTATGAGACATATCAGAAAATCCTCTCGCAGGCCGTCACCGAACTGAAGAACGACGAGTTCCAGGACATGTACCAGGAGCAGATGGACAGTGGAGAGACAATCACCGGCGACGACTTCGTCGACGACTGCTCCATCGACAGCGACCTCGAGATGTACTTCCCCGACACTTACGTACCCGGCAGCTCGGAGCGTATGCTCCTCTACCGCGAGCTCGACAATATCGACAACGCCGACGACCTAACAGCCTACCGCCACCGCCTCGAGGACCGTTTCGGTCCGGTGCCCCACGAGGGTGAGGAGCTCATGCACGTCGTAGAGCTGCGCCGTCTCGGACGGCGACTGGGCTGCGAGAAGATTATCCTGCGGCAGGGACGCATGCAGATGCAGTTTGTCAGCAACCCGAACAGCGCGTTCTACAAGAGCAAGGCTTTCGGAAAGATTATCGACTACATACAGACCAACGTCCGCAACTGCACCCTGCGCGAGAAGAACGGCAAGCGGCAGATGCTCGTCGGCAACATCACGAGTGTTGACAGTGCCGTGGCAGTGCTCCAGACCATCGACAAGATGTAACAGGCGGTCACGAGTTGTGCAATCGTTTGCTATGGAAAAAATTACTTTTTGAAGAAAAATTGTTCCATATTGAACGAAACCGTTGTAACTTTGCGCTCGGTAAGAAAAGGTTTTTTCATAGGTTTAAGCTATTTATTGGTTTCAAGCGTGAAACAAGGGTAAAATTATTGGTTAAGTCATTCAGATAACATTAAGGTTAAGTAAGGATCGCAGTTCCAATTGTTTGGGGCTGCGATTCGCCGTTTATAGCCCCCAATACCTCAACGCACTATAGGAAAATCCATCGCCGGAGGGCCGCTCCGGCATCCTCTCTTGCCACAGAATACGATGTTATACCACCCTCGGCAAACTATAATCACAATTCCATCTTACACCCCGATGCAACACATTGATTACCAACATATTATTAACGTAATCCATTAGCGCGTTCATGATCCCTTTGCATGGGCGGGTAGGCAGGGTTAGGGGCCGTTCGGTCGGCCGCAAGACCGAATCTCTGCATTATCTACGTAAGATCAATCTTCCAATCTGGATACCCGCGTAAACCACTGATATTAAGATGCTTGCAGCACTCTGCACCGTAGGGGTGGGGTTTATCCCCATCCTACCAGCTGCGGGGTAGCTACCTTAATTCCCGTCCGTTATTGGTAGGATGGGGATAAACCCCACCCCTACGGTGGATGCGTGCAACACATTAATTACCAATGGGTTGCCAACGTGATCATATAATCACAAACGCATTGTCAACGTTATCCCTTTGCAGGAGAAGATATGCGCGATCAAGACCGTCAGAAAAAAAATAGAGAGATTCGGTCGTAAGACCGAATCTCTGTTGCGTCAGCCTGTTTTGAAGGTTTTCCTTTGTGTCAGCGCCAAGATCCGACGGAGGAGGATCTGCCATTTGGGGGTTGAGGGCGGTGAGAGGCTCAGCCTCTCACAAGCACTCAAACCACAAATGGCAAAGGGCGAAAGCCCTTGGTGCTGGCAACAGGGTTTTTATTGGTTTTGGTCTTAATTCATTAACCGTTCTTCGTTCAAGGGAGTTACACTGTCAATGCGTCACCCTAAATTATGATTGTCTATTTAACCGTTCTTCGTTCAAGGGCAGTACACTGCCAATGCGTTACCCCAAATCATCATTGTCTATTCAACCGTTCTTCGTTCAAGGGGGCCACACTGCCAATGCGTCACCCCCAAAATCATCATAGATAAACCATAATGAGCTGACAATCAGAATAGAAATTTATGTTTTAATAAAAAGTGATGAAGTCAGGACACATATCGAAGGCTGTTCACAAGGTTAGGATTGGCAGAGGCCACGACCGCCTGAAAATTCAGAATAATCTTTACACGATTTCAATACATACCGTTTGGCCTTGCGAAACGGCCCATTTCGTGTCCTAAAACGGTCCGTTTCGCACTCCAAAACGAACCGTTTTAGAAGCCAAAATGACCAACTTTGTAATCCATTGATAATCAATTAGTCACAGAGGTGGTACTTCCCAAGTTGTAATTTGAATTATCTTTACATCTAAATCACTATCCTGCGGTCTACAGACACTGACCGCGGCCTCGCTACTGACAAATACGATATGGTAGTGGACGATACCTAACTCTGTCTACCCACACCCTGCAAAAGAATGGTTCATCCGACAAATCGTGTGATTTTGTCATTATGCAAATTGAAAAGTCTTAACTTAAAATAGTCAATGTCCCGGTAGCCATAGGCGTTTCTCTTCAAGACTTTTATTTTATTGTTGATCCCTTCTACTTTTGCATTGCTTGTCCTACATTTGTAATAAGCCAGGATTCCAGTTCTGTAAGCGGCGATGGAATTACCCAGCTTTTCAAGGGTGGGAACTTTTGATTCCCGAGCCTGTTTTATCCAGTCATCCAGCACAGCTTCTCCTTCTTTATATGAGTCCTGCTTCCATACTTCTTGCAAGTATTCATTGAGAATGTAGGCTTTGCTCAGAGGTTCGTTCATCTTGATTACGTTATCCAATCTCTTCTTTTCATCCTCTGTAAAAATATCCTTATCATGGCGCAACAACAGCCAGCGCGTTCCCTTTATGACTTTTCTTTTTTCTAAGTCCTTCTCTTGATTATAGACCTCTCTTCTGACTTTGTCCAAGGCTTCGCCTGCCAGTTTCTGCACATGGAAGTGATCGAAAACGTGAATGGCATCAGGTAGGTTTTTCTTAATCGCAGAGATGAACGCAGCGGACATGTCTGAAGACACGGACTCTATCTTCGCGCCGCTTCTCTTCAATTTGGGCCAGAACTTCTTCAAAGAATCGATTCCTTTGCCATCTCCGACATGTATAATGGCACCACTCAACATGTCGACCACAATAGTCAGATAGACGTGTCCCTTCCTCAAAGCGAACTCATCAATACCAATGTGCTTGACATCCTTGATATCTATATGAGAAAACTTATGATTGAGATAGTTCTTGTGGATATCCTTCACCGTATCCCAACTCAGACCGAGATAGTGGGCTACATCTTTTATCGTCATTCTATGAAGCAGTTCTATCACGAGCCTTGCCAAACGATGTGTATAGCGCTGCTTGCCGGTAACGAAATGAAGATCCTCATAGACATCAGCACCACATGTCTTACACTTTAGACGACGCACCTTTACATGTAAGATTGATTGCTTGGTACCAATGTTGACACTGCGGATTTTACGAATCTTGAACCCGTTGCGTACGACAACGTGACTATGGCAACATTCACATCGAGTTTTTACATCTCTTTTTTGGATATGATGAATAATAGTATTACCTTTGTACTCAGTCTTAGTGCATTCGAAGTCCCTGATTCCGTATGCATAATAGATATAGCTGGTGTCCATTTGTCTTGTTTTTTTTAATCACTTACAAAGGTAATGGATTTCCAGCTATTTTCTTTACATCATCCACACTTTATCACACGATTTGTCGGATGAACCAAAAGAATCATTAATACATGACCGATATATCGAAAAACATCGGGCATGAGCGATGGTCGTTTGCATGGGGCGGCATTGTAGCCATCTGCAACATGCAGACACATTTCCGTTCATTGATTATATTCTGTGGTTTCTCATTGCAACGGAAAGCCCCGATGGGGCTGGTAGTGACCAGAGAGAAGAACACCCTCGCAAAGCCGCAAAGACCGCAAAGGATATGCCAAAGAACATGAAAAATCCTTCGCGGAATCATTGCGGTCTTGGCGGCTTAGCGAGAAAGAGATTACGAACTGCACTTAAACACTTGCAGAAACAGCCTTTATGGCCGTCCTCTATCTTCGGACAAGCGGCACAGTGCAGTTGCAGGGGCGACCTTTATGGCCGTCCGGTCGGTCGTAAGACCGAATCTTTGTGACGTTAGCCTGTTTTGAAGGTTTTCCTTTGTGTCAGCGCCAAGATCCGACGGAGTAGGATCTGCCTGGCAAAGGGCGAAAGCCCTTGGCGCTGACAACAGGGTTTTATTGGTTTTGGTCTTAATCTATTAATGACAAGTTATTAAGTCAGGACTGCTCGGCAGTGCTGCTGAGGGGCTCGGTGCTACATATCGTCGTCCCAATCGTCATCATCGTCAAAGCCGAACATGGCGGCCTCGCCGAAAGCATCCATCTGCCGACGCTCCTTCTTCGTGGGACGGCCGGTGCCACGGGCACGGTCGACGAATCCGCTGATGCGGCTCATCTCTAAAATCTCATACTGTTTCTTGTCCGTAACGTTCTCGTAGACCGACGGGATGAGCTTGGCACCGACACGCTGTTCGATGCATGCCAACACCTTGAAGGAATACGTTATCGGCGGTTTGCGGACGTTGACGACCTCGCCGGCCTTGATATTGTGGCTCGGTTTCAAAGTGACGCCGTCGATGGTGACACGTCCGTTCTTACAGGCATCGGCGGCCATGCTGCGTGTCTTGAATATGCGCGCTGCCCACAGCCATTTGTCGAGGCGTGCCGATTCGCCGGCCTTGGGCATACGCAGTGTTTTCTCTGCCATATAATCTCCTTTCTGTAGTTAAGGGTCTCAGGCCCTATTTGACCTTCTTGCCCTTGACGTTAAACTGATTCATGGTCACGTCGATGCCCTGAAGGACAAAGCTGCGGATGATGTCGACAGCGGTATCGATGGTGGGCTGAAGCGTTTTCATGTCCTCGGGGCTGTAGTGACCGAGCACCCAGTCGATTTGTCCGCCACGCGGATAGTCGTTGCCGATACCTATGCGCAGCCGTGAAAAATTCTGGCCAATAAGCTGGATGATATGCCCTAAGCCGTTATGACCACCGTTGGAACCGCTGCCCTTGAGCCGGAACTGTCCCAACGGCAGGGCCACATCGTCGGAGATGACCAACAGCCGTTTCTGGTCGATGTTCTCCTTGTTTAGCCAGTAGCGCACGGCATTGCCGCTGAGATTCATGAAGGTGGTGGGCTTCAGCAGAAATACCTTCCGTCCTTTTATCGACGTCTCGGCCACGAAACCATAGCGGCGGTCGTCGAAGACGGCACCGGAGGCCTCAGCAAAGGCATCGAGAACCATAAATCCTGTGTTGTGGCGCGTTCCGGCGTACTCGCTGCCGGGATTGCCTAATCCACAAATCAAATACTTGTCCACTTGAATAAAGGTAAAAAATAAAAAGGTAAAAAAGTGGAGAGTCCTGCCGGCACATACTGCCCCGGTGCGGACTTTTCCACTTTTTTACCTTCTTAATGCTTATTAATTACTTGCTCTCCTCAGCAGCTGCATCAGCGGTCTCGCCGTCAGCAGCCTCTGTGTCATCAGCGGCAGCTGAAGAATCGACAGCCTGACGAGTCATCTTCACGGAGCAAACGACAACCTCCTTAGGAGTAGAGAGCTCAAGACCCTCGAACGACAGGTCGCCGACCTTGATGCTCTTGCCAAGGCGAAGAGAGGTGACATCGATGTCGAGGTGCTCAGGAATGTTCTGATAAGGAGCGGTAACGTCAATCTTACGGATAGAGAGGTTCATACGACCACCGTCGCGAACACCCTGTGCAAGGCCGTTGAGCTTAACAGGAACGCCGATGGTGATAGGCTTCTCGTCGTTGACCTCGTAGAAGTCGACGTGGAGCAGAGCATCGGTAACGGGGTGGAACTGCAGCTCCTTGAGGATGGCTGGATGGCTCTCACCGTCGATGTTAAGGTTCACAACGTAGATGTGGGGAGTGTAGACAAGCTTGCGGAGCTCGCTCATAGGAGAGGCGAAAGCCAATGCTACCGGCTTGCCG
Organism: Prevotella lacticifex; assembly: GCF_019973375.1. Lineage (GTDB taxonomy): Bacteria > Bacteroidota > Bacteroidia > Bacteroidales > Bacteroidaceae > Prevotella > Prevotella lacticifex. The sequence goes on from NZ_BPTV01000001.1 coordinate 2,307,683, forward strand.
TTCTCGTCCTTCTTCTCACCATAGATGTTGCAAGGAACCATGCCCTGCTTGCGGAGGGCCTTCGAAGCTTTCTTTCCAAGGTCTGTGCGCTTCTGACCTGAAACTGTAATCTCTTTCATTTTGTGTTACTCTAAAATTAAGATTTGAATAATTAGTGCCTTAATTCACCATCACACGAGAGTGCTAAGCAATAAAGCGGGTGCAAAGGTAGTGTTTTTTTGTGAACAAACAAAAAAATGCCGGCCATTTCTTGCAAATGTGACTAAAAACTCATACATTTGCATATTCTAAGCGAAAGAAAATATACATCAACGTAAATTATAATGATCAACAGAGAATTAATTCGCGTCAAGATAGTCCAGTTAACCTATGCATACTATCAGAACGGCGACGGCAACATTGACAAGGCTGAGAAGGAACTGCTCTTCAGCCTGTCGAAGGCCTATGACCTCTACAACTACCTGTTGGAGCTCATCGTGGCTGTCACCAACGAAGAGAGGCACCGCATTGCAATCGCAAAGCAGAGGGCAGCGCGCGAGGGAACGGAGGCTCCCTCAGAGAAATTCATCAACAACAAGTTTGCCTTGCAGCTTGAGAACAACAAGCAGCTCAACAGTTTCATCGAAGATAAGAATCTGACATGGGATAACGACATTGAGGCCGTCAGGAAAATCTGCGACCAGATAGAGCAGAGCACCTTCTATAAGGAGTATATGGATGCCGACGACGACAGCTATGATGCCGACCGCGAGATCTGGCGGAAGATTTACCGCACGCTCATTCAGGAGAACGCCGATCTCGACGCTGTACTGGAGGATAAGAGCCTGTACTGGAACGACGACAAGGAGATTGTCGACACATTCGCCATTAAGACCATCAAGCGTTTCGATCCCAAGGAAGGGGCCGATCAGGAACTCCTGCCCGAATATAAGGACGAGGAGGACCGCGAGTTTGCCATCAAGCTCTTCCGTGCCACTATCCTCAATGCCGATACCTACCAGCGCTATATGAGCGACGCAGCCCGCAACTGGGATTTTTCGCGTCTGGCCTACATGGATGTCATCATCATGCAGATTGCCATTGCCGAGATGATCAACTTCCCGAATATCCCGGTGAACGTGACCATCAACGAGTTTGTGGAACTGGCAAAGCTCTACAGCACACCGAAGAGCGGACGCTTCATCAACGGTATGCTCGATGCCATAGCACGCTATCTCAACGAGACGGGCAAGATTTTCAAGCCCATGGCGCAGCGCAAGCAGGGACCGAACAAAGATAATAACAAAAGACAATTTAAAAACTAAGAACAGTAGTAAATAATGAACACAGCATTCTTACTCGCAGCCCAGCAGGCTCAGCAGCAGGGCAGCGCATGGCCAATGATCATAATGATGGTGGCTGTTTTCGCCATCATGTGGCTCTTCATGATTCGTCCTCAGCAGAAAAAGCAGAAGGAAATCAGAAAGTTCCAGAACTCACTGAAGGAAGGCGACCGCGTCGTCACCGGCGGTGGCGTATTCGGAACAGTGAAGCGCATCAACCTCACCGACAATACTATCGACATCGAGATCGCACGCGGTGTAACCATCACCGTCGACAAGGGCTACGTATTCCAGAGCCCGGCCGACAACGTGCAGCCCGCTAACAAGTAATCAGTTATGGGCTTCAGGCTGTCGGAAGTATATGATGCATGCAGGAGATTCTTACGGAGAATAATCAGTCGAGAGTTCCTCGTATTCTTGTTTTTCCTGTTCCTCAGCGGCAGTTTCTGGCTGATAATAACGCTCAACGAGACCTATGAGCGTGAGGTGACATTAAGGATAGAGCTTACCAACGTACCGCGCAATGCTGTCATCACCACCGATGTGAGCGACACCATCCACGCCGTGGTGCGCGACAAGGGCTATATGATAGCCACTTATCTATACGGTAACCACTTCACACCCATAAGGTTGAACTTCCAGCAGTACGCCGACGGAAAGGGGCACGGCACGATTCCCGTGGCCGACATCCAGAAGTATATCAACCAACAGCTCTACGGCTCGACAAAGCTCGTCTCGGTAAAGTCGGACAACATAGAGTTCTATTATAACTATGGTGAGCGGAAGAGGGTTCCGGTGCGGCTGTTGGGAAACGTCAATCCCGGCAGCACGTACTACCTTGCGCAGACGCAGTTCACCCCTGACAGCGTGACTGTTTATGCCGCGCCGGGCGAACTCGACAATATCCGGGCGGCCTACACCGTCAGACAGAATATCAACGGCCTGTCATCGCCGCGCACCATGCGGATGGCTTTGCGCAAAATCAAGGGGGCAAAATTTGAGCCCGATGTCGTGACGGTACGCCTCTTCCCCGATGTGCTTACCGAGGAGGTGGTGGAAGTGCCCATCGAACCCATCAACGTCCCTAAGGACAAGGTGTTGCGGATATTCCCGCCGAAGATAGGAGTGAAATTCGTCGTCGGTGTCAACCAACTGAGGGCCATGCCTAAGGATGAGGTTACTAAAGCCTTGCTGCCCAAGGGGTTCAAGGTGATAGTCGACTATAAGGAGATTGAAACAAAGGGTGGCGACCGCTGCCATATCTATGTTGGAGCCTCGCCGGCTAACGTACGTAACGCACGCCCAGTGACTGACGAGGTCGATTATCTTATTGAAACGAGATGAAAGTAGCCATCACGGGAGGAATAGGAAGCGGAAAGTCGTTCGTATGCAGGCAGTTACGCGATTTCGGCATCAAAGTCTACGACTGCGACGACGGGGCCAAGCGCCTTCTGCGGTCGTCGACGGAGTTGCAGGAAAAGCTGATGGCTGTCGTCGGCCGTGACCTATATAATAATGGTATACTGCAGAAACGCATTCTCGCCGAGTATATTCTCCTTAGCAACGACAATGCCCAACGCATTGACGACATCATCCATCCGGCTGTAGCCGCCGACTTCCAACGCAGCGGTCTCGACTGGCTCGAGAGCGCGATATTCTTCGACAGCGGCTTCGACCGCCGCGTGCATGTCGACAAGGTCGTGTGCGTCACGGCACCGCAGGAGGTGAGAATAGCCCGGATTATGCACCGCGACGGCATATCACGGGCGAGAGCCCTCGAATGGATCGGCCGCCAACTGCCGCAAGATGAGGTTGTCAGACGTTCCGACTACGAGATAGTCAACGACGGTAAGGCCGATGTAGGACAACAATTAATATCCTTATTAAAAGAAAAATTATCATTTTAATATATCAATGCAACAGACAATTTTAGCAATATCTGGGAAACCAGGACTTTACAAGCTCGTCAGCAGAGGTAAGATGAACCTCATCGTCGAGGCTCTCGACGATACCCACAAACGCATACCGGCATTCGCCACCGATAGGGTGACATCGCTTGCCGACATAACAATGTTCACCGAAAGCGAGGACCTGCCATTAGGAACAATCCTCGCACGCGTCCGCGACAAGGAAGGTGCCAAGAAGGCCTCCATCAACTGGCGCAAGGCATCGGCAAAGGAACTCCAGGACTATTTCGCAAGTGTGGTTCCTGATTTCGACCGCGACCGTGTACACAACTCCGACATTAAGAAACTCCTTCAGTGGTACAACATCCTCGTTGCTGCCGGCATCACCGACTTCGAGGAAAGCATGTCGCAGACCGAAGGCGACAATATCGCTGACCGCGACGACGAGGCCGCACAGCCTGCCGAGAGCAAGGAGTAATTAGCCAAAAGCACAATAACTGAAAACCCTTCCCGCTGTCCCCCAAGGCCATCATTGTGGCGGTTACGGCCAAGCCCGTGACACCTGCGGACAACGGGAAGGATTCCCCCTACCCTCCTCACTACTAATACCTTTAGCTCATCAAACCGACACCTAACTTCATCACTTTTCAATAAAACATAAATCTCTAATTTGATTATCAGATCATTATGGTTTATCTATGATGATTTGGGATGACACATTGGCAGTACCCCCTTGAAAAAAAACGGTTAAATAAACAATCATGAGTCCACTTTAAAAAGTCAGCGAGCTTTCAATTTATAAGTATTAGTGATAAAACAAACCATAGAATTGGCCCGTGAATCTCAATTTACAAGATTAGAAGGTTCAGCCGAAGCCTACCGGGCATCGGAGGTGTTCTCGGGGTTCAAGAATATTGTGGAGTTGGAGGAATGGCAATGGCCAACGGCAATCAATAAAACGGTGATGCCGTCAGGTTCGTACAAGGTCTACGGAGAAAACGGTACACTGCATATCGAGGCTGACGGCAGCGGCAATGGCAAATTCATAACAGTCAGAGTCTACAGCATCAGCGGTTCAGCGGTATGGACAGGCAGAATGACTGACAGCGTGGAGATACAACTGCCAAAAGGATTCTATGTTGTTCGTATTGGTAATACGACTCGCAAAATATCAATTTAATAGTCCTACTAATCCCGATACGCTAAACTTACACCTATAAGGGCGGCTCCTTTCAATTTCCACATAGGAGTTGAAAGGAGTCCTTTCTTTCTCTGATTCAATGACCTATGGCGGCGATTACTTTTATAAAATTAAAATAACGCGGTTTTGACCATCCGTCAACATTTTTGGCTCGACTGTATCTATCATTGCCTCAGACCGTTAGAAACAAACAGAAAAAATAATCGTCGAAAAACTTGCATTCGGCTTAAAAATTTTGTATCTTTGCATTAAGAAATCTTGAAAAACACAAAATATCAATCGTAAATCCGCTGAAAGTAGTGGGCAGTTCATAAAGATGCACACCACGCTATTACAACCAAGTTCATGGCTGATTTGCAGACAGGGTGATTCTTGTTTCAAGCCATAGGACTGATGTGCCGCCGAGCATGACTTTATATTGCGTTGCTGCTCATCAACTTCCGGTTCGATAGTGACATCAGCCATAATGCTGTACGCACAACAATACCTTGAGAAACATGTGGGGCCATGACTTGACAACATGGGGAGGAGAACTCTTTAGGAGTGTTAAAATACACCAATAAGAATAAAATTTAAGAGTGTATTTATACGTATCTCAAATTAATGGTGTAATTTTACACCCGTAGAACATAACTAACTAAAACTCGAATGAAAAACCTGAATACTAAAATCTTGTGCGCAGGCGCAGCAGCTATGCTGTTGGCCGCATGCGGAAGTGGTAATTCGACTCAGCAGACCGTTTCAGGTCTCAATCCAGCCGACTTCGATTCAACAATCAACGGCAAGCAGACTCAGCTCGTGACCATCAAGAACAGCAAGGGCATGGAGGTGTGTCTGACAAACTATGGCGGCCGTGTGGTGTCGATCAGCGTTCCCGACAAGAACGGGAAGATGACTGATGTGGTATGCAGTTACGACAATATCCACCAGTATGCCGACACCCTCAACTCACCGTCGGACTACGGCTCATCGGTCGGCCGCTACGCCAACCGCATCAAGAATGCCAAGCTCACCGTGGCCGGAAAGACTTACAACCTCCGCGCCAACGACAACGGCAACTGCCTGCACGGCGGCGGCAACACCGGATGGATGCATAAAGTATACGATATCAAGGAATTGACAGATTCGTCAGTAGTATTCGCCATCACATCACCCGACGGTGACAATGGTTTCCCTGGTACCGTTTCGGCCACAGCCAAGTACACCGTCAAAAGCGACAACACTCTCGACATCGTCTTCGAGGGTTCCACCGACAAGGAGACTGTCATCAATATGACCAACCATTCATACTTCAACCTCAACGGCGATCCGTCGAAACCTGGTGACAACATGGTTGCATATATCAACGCTGACAAGTTCACTCCCGCCGACAGTCTGTATATTCCGACTGGCGAGATAAGGTCTGTCGAAGACACGCCGATGGATTTCCGCAAGCCACACGCTCTGGCCGACCATATCAACGACTTCTCGTACGACCAGATTAAGAATGCTACAGGATATGACCACAACTGGTGCCTGAATACATTCAAGAACGGTAAGGGCGACGACAAGACCGTCGCCGCAAGTCTGTATTCGCCCGTAACCGGCATCATGCTTGAGGTTTACACCAACGAGCCGGGTTTACAGATGTACACCGGCAACTTCCAGGGAACGGGGATTGCCTGCAAGCACGGAATAAAATATCCGAAGCACGTCAGCGTTTGCTTCGAGAGTCAGAAGTATCCTGATTCACCCACGAAGTTCACGGCAAAGGTTCCGGGTTGGGAAGTATCGAATCCTTACGTCAAGCCCGGCCAGAAATACTATAGCCATTTAGCTTACAAGTTCTCCGTAAAGAAGTAAAGTCACCATAAAGAGACAGAAATCTAATAACAACCTCATAAAAACTTTATTACTAAAATGAATTGGTCATCACACGAATTTATCTGGCTCGACTGGGCCGTTCTGACCCTTGGCATCATTGCCGTCATCTGTGCCGTATACATTAGTATCGTCCGCGACAAGCGGAAGATGAAGGGTGCCGACAGTCAGGATTATCTTTTTGGAAAAGGTGAGCCTTGGTGGGTCATCGGAGCCGCCATCTTCGCCGCAAATATTGGTTCCGAGCACCTTGTCGGCCTGGCAGGTACCGGTGCGAAAGACGGTGTAGGCATGGCTCACTGGGAGATGCAAGGATGGATGATTCTTATCCTCGGCTGGCTCTTTGTGCCTTTCTATCAGTTGCTTAACAATAAGCTCGGACGCATCATCACTATGCCGGAGTTCCTGAAGTTCCGCTACACCAAGCGCACGGGAACATGGCTGTCGGTCATCACGCTAATAGCCTATATCCTGACAAAGGTCAGTGTCACAGCATTCACAGGTGGTATATTCTTTGAGTTCCTGCTCGGTATCCCATTCTGGTATGGTGCTTTAGGTCTGATTCTCATCACGGCTGTCTTCACCATTTTCGGTGGCATGAAGGGTGTAATGACCATGTCGGCCATTCAGACACCTATTCTTATTATAGGTTCTTTCCTTGTCCTCTTCCTCGGACTGGCCACCCTCGGCGACGGGAGCATCACCCAGGGATGGTCGAGCATGATGGAGTTCTGCGGAAAGCTGCATAACGGCTACGGAACGACACACATGTTCCACTGGGAGGAAGGCGACCCGATGTATCACGACTACCCAGGTTTCGTAGTGTTCCTCGGTGCCTCCATCATCGGTTTCTGGTATTGGTGCACCGACCAGCATATCGTCCAGCGTGTCCTCGGACAGCGCAAGGGTGAGGACAACCGTGAGGTTATGAAGCGTGCCCGCCGCGGAACAATCTGCGCCGGCTACTTCAAGCTCCTGCCGGTATTTATGTTCCTCATTCCGGGAATGATTGCCGCAGCACTTGCCGCTGACCCGGCCAAATACGGATTCCACATGGGTGCCGACCAGACTGATGCCGCCTTTGCCCTGATGGTGAAAGATGTACTGCCAGCAGGTGTCAAAGGTCTTGTCACCGTAGGTTTCGTATGCGCTCTCGTCACATCGCTCGCAGCATTTTTCAACTCCTGCGCAACCCTCTTCACGGAGGACTTCTACAAGCCTCTGCGCCCGGGAAAGAGCGAGAAGCACTACGTATTCGCCGGACGAATGGCCACAGTGGCTGTCGTCATCCTCGGACTTCTCTGGATGCCAGTGATGATGAGTATGGATACCCTCTACAGCTATCTGCAGAATATCCAGTCGCTCTTGGCTCCGGCAATGGTCGCCGTGTTCGCATTGGGAATCTTCTCGAAGCGCATTACGCCGAAGGCTGGTGAATGGGGACTCATTGGCGGTTTCGTCATCGGTATGCTCCGCCTGCTCACAAATATCATTACCAAGAACGGCAACGATCCTATGAGCGGTGCTTTCTGGGACTGCACATCATGGTTCTGGCAGACCAACTGGCTCGTCTTCGAGTGCTGGCTGCTCGTGTTCATCATTGTAATGATGTTCGTCATCTCCGCATTTACTAAGAAGGCGAGTGCCGATCAGATTGCAGCAATCACGTTCACGTCCGACTACCGCAGCCAGATTCGCGAGAGCTGGGACTGGCGCGACGTTGCAGGATCGCTTGGCGTTATCGCCCTCTGCGGTGCTTTCTATTGGTACTTCTTCTAAACTTAGGTCACGGAACCGGCTGGGATAAATGCCCGGCCGGTTTTAACAATGCGAATCAATGACAGAATTCTACAGCCAACATTCCAAGTTTTACGTCTCTGTCGACTGTATCATCCTCGGTTTCGACAGCAACAAACTTGAAGTTCTTATCGGCCGACGCCAGATGGACCCCGGACGTGGAGAATGGTCGCTATACGGCGGATTCGTTGAGGACAACGAAAGTCTTGATGATGCTGCCCGCCGCGTCGTCCACGACCTCACGGGTATGGACAACCTCTACATGCGGCAGGTGGGAGCCTTCGGTGCCGTCGACCGCGACCCCGGCGACCGTGTCATCTCGATAGCCTACTGCGCACTTATCAATGTAAAGGACTACTATGACAGTCTGCGCGAGAAATATGGTCTCGAATGGGTGACCCTCGACGAACTGCCTGCCCTTTATTCCGACCACAGGAAGATGATCCACAACGCCATCATGCAGTTGCGCAGGCGCATAAATACCCAACCGCTGAGCTTCAATCTGCTGCCTGAATTTTTCACCCTAACCCAGTTGCAGCACGTCTTTGAGGCCGTCTTAGGCGAGGAGATTGACAAACGCAACTTCCGCAAGAGGGTGAAGCAGATCGACTTTATCCAGCAGACAGAGAAAATCGACCGCACCACATCGCGCTCCGGAGCCAGACTCTATCGCTTCGACCGCGAAAAGTATGCAGAAGACCCAACATTCAAACTCTAAAAGACAATCAACAATGCTTGAAGAACTGAAAAAAAAAGTATGGCAGGCCAACCTCGACCTGGTAAAACACAATCTCGTTATATTCACATGGGGTAACGTCAGCGGCATCGACCGCGAGAAAGGACTCGTCATCATCAAGCCGTCGGGAGTGAGCTACGACACTATGCGGCCGGAAGATATGGTCGTCGTCGACCTCCAGACAGGCAAGGTCGTCGAGGGAGACCTCAACCCCTCGTCCGACACCCCTACCCACCTTGTCATCTACCGCAACTTCCCCGAGGTAGGAGGAGTGGTCCACACCCATTCCACCTTTGCCACGGCATGGGCTCAGGCCGGGCTTGACATCCCGAATATCGGAACCACTCACGCCGATTATTTCCATGATGCCATCCCCTGCACCGATGACATGACAGCCGAGATGATGGACGAATACGAGTACAATACCGGTGTCGTCATCATCAACAGATTTAAAAAAGACAATATCAACCCCGTACACACACCTGGTGTTCTCGTGAAGAACCACGGGCCGTTCACCTGGGGAAAAGACCCCGACGAGGCTGTCTATCATGCCGTTGTGGCCGAGCAGGTAGCAAAGATGGCATTCATATCATTCTCCGTCAATCCCAACACGACGATGAATCCACTGCTCGTTGAGAAGCATTTCTCACGCAAGCATGGACCAAACGCTTATTACGGACAAAAGAAAAAATAATGTGGCGGCGGCAATTTTCAGCCGCCATCACCCCCAACATAATAACAATCTAACAAAACTCATAAACTTAAAACTATGATTAAAGCATTCGAAAATTACGAAGTATGGTTTGTAACGGGCGCACAGCTCCTCTATGGAGGCGACGCCGTGAAGCAAGTTGACGGTCACTCCAAGGAGATGGTCGACGGACTTAACGACTCCGGCAACCTGCCCGTGAAGGTTATATATAAAGGTACAGCCAACAACACCCATGAGGTTGAGGACATCATGGTGGCTGCCAACGCCGACAAGCACTGTATCGGCGTCATCACATGGATGCATACTTTCTCGCCTGCCAAGATGTGGATACACGGCCTGCAGAAGCTCCAGAAGCCTCTGCTCCACCTCCACACACAGTACAACAAGACCATTCCTTACGACACAATGGATATGGACTTCATGAATCTGAACCAGAGTGCCCACGGCGACCGCGAATATGCGCACATCCTCACCCGTCTGCGCAAGCCCCGCAAGACAGTCATCGGATACTGGAAGGATGCCAAGACCCAGGAGCACATCGCCGTATGGGAGCGCGTCTGCGCCGGTTGGGCCGACGCCCACGACTGTCTCATCCTGCGTTTCGGCGATCAGATGAACAATGTTGCCGTCACCGATGGCGACAAGGTGGCCTTTGAGCAGGTATTCGGCTATCACGTCGACTACTGTCCTTTCTCCACCGTCATGACCTATTTCGACAAGGTTAAGGACGAGGATGTCACAGCCCTCGTTCACGATGTCTACTTCAAGCAGTACACCGTGAAGGACGACCTGAAGGACGAGAAGAGTGAAGGCTACCGTAAGATATGGAATTCGGCCAAGGCTGAGCTCACCATCCGTGCCGTCCTTGAGGACTTCGGTGCCAAGGGCTTCACCACAAACTTCGACGATCTCGGCGATGCCAATGTCGAGGAGACAGGCCGCGGTTTCGACCAGATTCCAGGTCTGGCCTCTCAGCGCCTTATGCACGACGGCTACGGTTTCGGTGCTGAGGGCGACTGGAAGAGCGCCTGCCTCTATCGCACCACGTGGTTTATGAGCCAGGGCATCGAGGGCGGCACCTCGTTCCTCGAGGACTACACCTTGAATTTCGACGGCGACAAGACATCCATCCTTGAGAGCCACATGCTTGAGGTCAATCCTGACATCTCGGAGGAAGAAAAACCCCGCCTTGAGGTCCATTTCCTCGGTATTGGAATCCGCAAGAGCCAAACCGCACGCCTCGTCTTCACCACTAAGCAGGGACGCGGCATCACAGCCACTGTCGTCGACCTCGGCAACCGTTTCCGTCTCATTGCCAACGATGTCAACCTCATCAAGTCGAAACCTCTGCCAAAGCTTCCGGTAGCATCCGCACTGTGGATTCCAGAGCCTACCTTCGAAGTGGGAGTGGGTTGCTGGATGAATGCCGGCGGTACACACCACTCATGCTTCTCCTTTGCCCTCAGCGACGAGTACTGGCGCGACTTCGCCGAGATTGCCGACGTCGAGGCATGCATTATCAACAAGGACACCGACTATGAGCAGTTCCGCAAGGAGCTCCGCTGGAACGAGGTCTACTATATGCTCAACAAATCACTGAGATAATCATGACAGCAAAAGAAACTATACAGTCGGGCAAGGCCATCCTCGGCATCGAGTTTGGCTCTACCCGCATCAAGGGTATCCTCATCGACGAGGACCACAACCCGATAGCACAGGGCAGCCACACATGGGAGAACCAGCTTGTTGACGGTCTGTGGACATACAGCATCGACGATATATGGTCAGGACTTCAGGACTGCTATGCTCATCTCCGTGCTGACGTGCAGACGAAGTACGGCGTTGAGATAGAGAACTTAGCGGCAATGGGCGTGAGTGCGATGATGCATGGCTACATGCCGTTCAATGCTGCCGGCAACCTGCTCGTACCATTCCGCACTTGGCGCAACACCAATACCGGGAAAGCGGCTGCCGAACTCTCAGAATTGTTCAATTTCAACATACCACTGCGTTGGAGCATTTCCCACCTCTATCAGGCCATTCTCAACGGTGAGCCACACGTGAATGATATTACCTTCATCACCACCCTCGCCGGATACATCCACTGGCAGCTGACGGGTGAGAAAGTTCTTGGCATCGGCGACGCGTCAGGCATGCTGCCTATCGACCCCGAAACGAAGAATTACGACAAGATGATGCTGCGGAAATTCCGTGACACCATCGCCCACTATAACTTCCCTTGGGACATAGAGGAAATCCTTCCCCGCGTCCTTATGGCAGGCGAAAAGGCCGGAACTCTCACCGACGAAGGTGCTCACCGCATCGACCCGTCAGGGCATCTGCGTGCCGGTGTACCTCTATGTCCGCCAGAAGGCGATGCCGGTACCGGCATGACAGCCACCAACGCCGTCAAACAGCGCACAGGAAACGTATCTGCCGGAACTTCATCGTTCTCGATGATTGTCCTTGAGCACAATCTGTCAAAGCCTTATCAGAGCATCGATATCGTCACGACTCCTGACGGCAGTCCTGTAGCAATGGTACACTGTAACAACTGTACCAGCGACATAAATGCATGGGCAAAGCTCTTCGGCGACTTCGCAAGCATCAACGGCAAGGACCTCGACGCCAACCAACTGTTCACCAGTCTGTTCAATGTTGCCTTGAAAGGCGACGCCGACTGTGGTGGTCTCGTAACCTATAACTACATCTCCGGTGAGCCCGTCACGGGTCTTGCCGAGGGCCGTCCGATAGTCGTCCGCGGTGCCAACGACAACTTCACACTTGCCAACTTCATGCGGGCAAGCCTTTATGGAGCCGTGGCAGTGCTGAAGATAGGCAACGACATCCTGCTGAAAGACGAGAAAGTGAGTGTCGACAGGATTACGGGTCATGGCGGATTCTTCACCACCCCCGTCGTCGGACAGCGCGTGTTGGCAGCAGCTCTCAACCTGCCGATATCGGTAATGAAGACTGCAGGCGAAGGAGGGCCATGGGGAATGGCCATCCTCGCATCTTACCTTGTCAACAGGAGGGGCGAGAATCTTGCCGATTATCTCGACAACAACGTCTTTGCCGGCAACACAGGAACAGAAGTAAAGCCTGATCCGGCCGATGTGGAAGGCTTCGAGAAGTATATCCAGAACTACAAGAAAGGCCTGGAAATCGAGAAAGCCGCAGTGAAGTACAAATCCTAAAGGCCGTCTTTAACGGTTTTTATCCCAAAAATTCTCTTATTGATTCCTGCACAGATTATATTTTTTTGTAATTTTGCAAGAACAATAAGAGAATCTTCTCAACTTAAACCTCATTAAAATGACCAACAAACTACCATTTCCAAAGATTATGAGCAAGCGGACAGTGCTCCTACCATTGTTAGCCGGACTGACTCTGTCGGTCAGCGGACAGCCGAAACAGGCTGTGCATACCGCAGCCCCCACCTTTACCGAGTGGCACGACCTCGAAGTCAACGATATCAACCGATACCGGCTGCACACCGATTTCTTCGCCTTTTCGTCCGACGACGACTCCACGGTCGTAAACAGCGGCAACCGCTTCAAGTCGAAAAACTATCTCAGTCTCGACGGGAAATGGAAGTTCCACTGGGTGGCCAATGCCGACGAGCGTCCAGATAAGTTCTGGACAGTCGACTACGACGACTCAGCGTGGAAGACGATGTCCGTACCCGGAATATGGGAAGTCAACGGCTACGGTCAGCCCGAATATGTCAATATCGGGTTTGCATGGCGCGGCCATTTTAACGAGCAACCACCGGCAGTGCCCGTAAAAGACAACCACGTAGGCTCCTACCGGCGTATCATCGACATTCCAACGGCGTGGACTGGCAAGCAGATTATTGCTCACTTCGGATCTGTCACGTCGAATATCTATCTTTGGGTCAACGGCCATTTTGTTGGCTATTCCGAAGATTCCAAGGTCGCTGGCGAATTCGATATCACAAAATTTGTCCATCCGGGACATAACACTTTCGCTTTCGAGACATTCCGCTGGTGCGACGGCTCGTGGGATGAGGACCAGGATTTCTGGCGTCTTTCGGGTGTGGCCCGTCCGAGCTATCTCTACGCCAAGCCTCAGAAAGCACAGATAGAGGATGTCAGAATAGTCCCCGACCTCACCGACGACTATACCAACGGCACACTCAATGTGATCACACAGCTCAAGGGCGATGTGGTCCTCGAAATGGAACTTACCGACGAGAACGGCAAACTCGTGGCACAGGCGGGTGGCGTTCCAGACAGCAAGGGTACCGTAGCTACGACCATCACCGTCCCCAGTGTCAACAAGTGGACAGCTGAAACACCCTATCTCTACACACTCAAGATTAATGTCCTCGGCATTCTCTCGTCACGCGACCGCAGTCGCGGCAACTATCGTGTGCCCGTCTACGAGACCGTTCCCGTGAAGGTAGGATTCCGCAAAGTCGAGATTAAAAAATCCCAACTGCTTGTCAACGGACAGCCAATACTCATCAAGGGCGCCGACCGCCACGAAATGGATCCCGACGGTGGTTACAACGTATCCCTCGAGCGTATGATTCAGGACATTAAAATTATGAAGCGCCTCAATATCAATGCCGTACGCACAAGTCATTATCCCGATGATCCGCGCTGGTACGACCTCTGCGACAAGTACGGTCTCTACCTCGTTGCCGAGGCCAACCAGGAGAGCCACGGTTTAGGCTACGGTCCGAAAGCCATCTCCGGCACTCCACTCTTTGCCAAACAGATTATGCAGCGCAACCAGCATAACGTCGCCCTGAACTATAACCACCCCAGCGTGATAATATGGAGCTTGGGCAACGAGACCAAATACTCGAAGAATTTCGACGACGCATACGACTGGATACGCACCCAGGACACCAGCCGTCCAATCCAGTACGAGCAAGCCGGAAAGCGCGGCCACGCCACTGACATTTTCTGTCCAATGTACTTCAGTGTCAAGGACTGCGCCAAATACGCTAACGACACATCGTTCACCAAACCACTCATCCAGTGCGAATACAACCACACCATGGGCAACTCAGGCGGCAACCTTCAGGACTACTGGGATCTTATCCGCGGAACCAACCCCACGACACCCGGAAGAACGGGAGGACTGGCCAAGTTCCAGGGCGGTTTCGACTGGGACTTCGTCGACCAGGCACTGCATAAGAATATCAATACTACGGCCGTCAACGCTGGCGGCAATGGTTATCTCGACCCCAATCCACAAATCATTGCTGCACTCGACAAAAAGGCGGCATCGCTGCAACCGGGCACTGGCAACGGCGAGGAATACTGCTACGGCGGCGACTACAACAGCTACGACCCGTCCGACAACAACTTCAACTGCAATGGAATAATCGGTCCCGACCGCCAGCTCAACCCCCACGCTTACGAACTGGCCTACCAGTATCAGAACATCTGGGCCGGAGCCGACAACTTCGATGGGACGGGTGCCAACGTGAAAGTCAAGAACGAATATTACTTCCGCGACCTGTCCAACTATGCCATGCACTGGACGGTGCTCAGAGAAGGCGAGCCCGTCGACAGCGGCGTCGTCGTCGACCTCAACGTCAAGCCTCAGCAGGTGGGCACCTACCGCATCGTCTCACGGGAGTGGGGCGACTATCTCAATATCGACTTCAAGCTCAAGAACCCAGAACCTCTCATGGACAAGGGGCAGACCGTGGCCTATGCGCAGATACCAGTCAGCGAAGAGTGCGCCGTCGACTCAGCATACTATGAGGCAAAATACAAAATCAACGTCATCGACAAGAAGAACAACCCCGAAATAACCATAACATCAAAGGTGGGAAAGGTCGACGACTATGCCGTCATTTCATTCTCGCGTGCCACCGGACTGCTCACCGCATATAAGGTTAACGGCCGCAACCTTCTCGCCGAGGGCGGTACCCTAAAGCCCAACTTCTGGCGTGCACCGACCGACAACGACATGGGAGCCCGTCTCCACAAGCGTTTCCGCGTGTGGAAAGACCCCGAGATGAAACTCGTCAGCCTCACCTACGACAAGGACAAGAACACACATCTCGTCACCGTTAATGCCGTTTACGACATGCCGCAGGTCAGTGCCC
This sequence comes from Prevotella lacticifex, assembly GCF_019973375.1. Classification (GTDB taxonomy): domain Bacteria; phylum Bacteroidota; class Bacteroidia; order Bacteroidales; family Bacteroidaceae; genus Prevotella; species Prevotella lacticifex. Next base: position 2,323,312 of record NZ_BPTV01000001.1, read on the forward strand.
GTCTCACGATGACCTACGATATCACCGATGCCGAGGGCGCAATGAACATCACCGAGTGCCTCGAGGCTAACGACACCGCAAAGGTCAGCGATATGTTCCGCTTCGGCGTTGTCGTCAACCTGCCATACGATATGGATGTCAGCGAGTATTACGGCCGCGGACCGATAGAGAACTATGCCGACCGAAAGGCCTGCATGCGCATGGGACTCTACCGCCAGACCGCCGACGAGCAGTTCTTCCCCTACATCCGTCCGCAGGAAACAGGCACAAAGAGCGACATGCAGTGGTGGATGCAGTCCAACGGCAATGGCTACGGACTGACTGTATCATCGTACGATGGACCATTCTACGCTTCGGCACTGCACTATAATATCAGCGACCTCGACGAAGGACTCGAGAAGCACCAGCGCCACAGCTATCAGGTACCGAAGTCGAAGTACACCAACCTCTTCCTCGATGGCGAGCACTACGGTGTCGGCGGTACCAACTCATGGGGTGCATGGCCTCTCGAAAAGTACCGTGTGCACTACGGCAGCAAGACCTTCAGCTTCACCATCAAACCAATGAAATAAACATCTGGAATTCAGTAAGAATACTTATACCGGATAATAAACAAGAAAGAATATGAAAAGAACAACGCTATTTGCCCTCACCATTATGCTCGCGGCTACCGGAGCATGGGCGGGCAACAAGACAATAACATCGCCCGACGGCAAGCTCACGGTCAACGTCAGCGACTCAGCAGGGCTCCTCACCTACTCCGTCGACTACGACGGACAACGCATGCTCAAGCCGTCGCGTCTCGGTCTTAAGGCTGACTTTGGCGACCTCACCACTGGACTCGCCATCAAAGCCTCACGCGACTACCGTGTCGACCGTAGTTACGACATGACTCGGACGAAGAAAGCACACGCCGACTTCCACGCCAACGCTGCCGACATCAGCGTTGTCAGCTCACGGGGCAACACGATGACCGTTACCTTCGTCGTAGCCAACAACGACATTGCCTTCCGCTATTCACTGCCACGGCAGAAGAACGACAACCCTAAGGCTGCAACAATCTTCTCGGAGGCAAGCAGTTTCAACTTTCCCGACTCCATCACCACAACCTTCCTCTGTCCGCAGGCCAAGCCCATGAGCGGATGGCAGCGCACCAAGCCATCGTATGAGGAGGAGTATACCGCCGACGCTCCCATGGACACCACATCGCTCTACGGTGTAGGCTACACCTTCCCATGCCTATTCCATGTCGGCGACCGCGGCTGGGCTCTCGTCAGCGAGACAGGTGTCGACGGCAATTATGTAGGCTCACGCCTATCCGACTACAGCCGCGACAACGGCTATACCATCGCCTTTCCGCAGACCGGCGAGAACAACGGCAACGGATCGCCATACGCTGCCGTCGCCCTTCCCGCCGTCACGCCATGGCGCACCATAACCCTCGGCACTACCCTCAGCCCTATAGTCGAGACCACCATTCCATTCGATCTTCTCGAACCCAAATATGAGCCGACGACCGACTATAAGCCAGGACGTTACACCTGGAGTTGGCTCGTATGGCAGGACCCCTCTATCAACTACGACGACCAGCGTCAGTTCATCGACCTCGCCAATCATTTCGGCTATGAGTACGTGCTCGTCGACGACAACTGGGACCAGAATATCGGCCGCGACAGCATAGAGCGCCTCGCCCGTTATGCCAAATATAAGAACATCCGGCTCATGCTATGGTACAATTCCAACGGTGCCGAGAACGATGCCCCCCAGACTCCTCGCGGCATAATGAACGACCCCATAGCCCGCAAGCAGGAGATGAAATGGCTCCAGCACATTGGTGTCAGCGGAATAAAGGTTGACTTCTTCGGTGGCGACAAGCAGGAAACGATGCGGCTCTATGAGGCCATCCTCAGCGATGCCAACGACTACGGACTCGCTGTAATCTTCCACGGCTGTACGCTGCCACGGGGATGGGAGCGGATGTACCCCAACTACATCGCCTCTGAGGCAGCCCTGGCCAGTGAGAATATATTCTTCGATGAGCACCACGCACAGCAGGAGGGCTTCGAGATGTCAATGCATCCTTTCGCACGCAACGCCGTGGGCAGCTTCGACTGGGGCGGAGTGATAATGAACGACTATATGAGCCGCGACAACAAGAGCCGTCATCGCCGTTATACAAGTCGGCTCTTCGAGCTCGCCACGACCATCACCAACCAGACAAGCGTGAACTGCGTGGCCATAACGCCGAATGTGGTCGACAACCTGAACTTCCTCGAGAAAGACTTCCTCCACCGCATACCCGTAGAGTGGACCGACGTGAAATTCATCGACGGCTACCCCACCCGCTACGCTGTCGTGGCACGCAAGGACGGCAATACCGGACGGTGGTTCGTAGGAGGTATCAACGGTACCAACAAGAGTATGACACGAACCCTCGAGTTGCCGATGCTCGCCGGAAAGAAATCGGCACTCTACTATGAGGACGGAGCACGCCATACCCACATGCGCAAGGTGCGCATACCGGCAAGCGGAAAACTCAGAGTGACCATCCCGGCTATGGGAGGCGTAATCATTGAAGAATAATGTAACCAAACTTTTTAATAAAAAACATAACTACTGACAGATGAAATTCAAACTGACACTTCTTTCACTTGTGGCCGCAACAGGCTTGCAGGCGCAAGAGACCACCGTCACCATTCACACCGGTGAGGGCAAGACAATCATTCCAAAGGAAATCTACGGACAGTTCGCCGAGCACTTAGGCTCGTGTATCTATGGTGGACTGTGGGTAGGACCTCATTCCAACATCCCCAACACCGAGGGCTACCGCACCGACGTGCTCAACGCCCTCAAGGACCTCAAGGTGCCCGTGCTGCGGTGGCCCGGCGGATGTTTCGCCGACGAATATCACTGGCGCGACGGCATAGGACCGCGCTCACAACGTCCGAAGATGCAGAACAACAACTGGGGTGGCACCATCGAGGACAACTCCTTCGGCACACACGAATTTCTGAACCTCTGCGAGCTCCTCGGCTGCGAGCCTTACATCAGCGGCAACGTAGGCTCGGGCTCCGTTGAGGAACTGGCCAAATGGGTAGAGTATATGACCAGCGACGGCGACACACCGATGGCCAACCTCCGCAGAAAGAACGGACGCCAGCACTCATGGAACGTCAAATACCTCGGTGTGGGCAACGAGAGCTGGGGCTGTGGCGGCAACATGCGGCCGGAATACTATGCCGACCTCTACCGCCGCTATTCCACCTACTGCCGCAACTACGACCACCACAACCTCTTCAAGATTGCCTCCGGTGCCAGCGACTACGACTACAACTGGACAAAAGTGCTCATGGACCGTGTCGGCAACCGCATGAACGGCATCTCGCTCCACTACTACACCGTGAAGGGATGGAGCGGATCGAAGGGCGCCTCCACCGAGTTCACACCACAGGAGTACTACTGGACCATCGGCAAGAGCATGCAGATAGAGGACGTAATAAAGAAGCACACCGCCATCATGGATCAGAAAGACCCGCAGAAGAAGGTCGGACTGATGGTCGACGAGTGGGGTACATGGTGGGATGAGGAGCCGGGAACCATCCGCGGCCACCTCTATCAACAGAACACCATGCGCGATGCCATGGTCGCCGCACTGTCGCTGAACATCTTCCAGCGTCATACCGACCGCATCAAGATGGCGAACATCGCTCAGGTGGTCAACGTCCTGCAGTCGATGATTCTCACCGACACCATCGGCAAAGGCCACATGGTACTCACACCTACCTACCACGTCTTCCACATGTACCGTCCGTTCCAGGATGCCACCTACCTCCCGGCCGATGTCCATACCGACTCGATGACTGTTGAGGGTGGCCACATGGCCAGCATGGTCGACGGCAAGATTCCTGACGTATCGGTATCGACGGCAAAGGCCAAGGACGGCAGCATCGTCGTAGCGCTGGCCAACACCTCGCTCGACAAGAAGCAGACGGTCACCGTCAGCCTCGACAACGGCAGCGTACGCAGCGTCAGCGGTTCGCAGTTGACGACACCGGCACTCACCGCCTACAACGACTTCCAGCATCCCGACAGAATCAAGGAAACTCCTTTCAAGAACTTCAAGATGAAGAAAGGCAGCGTTACTGCCACTCTGCCGGCACTGTCGATCGTCGTCCTGCAGATGAAGTAAACCTTCTGATTAACACCTAAAAACGGGATTCCCCCTCCGTGCTGTATCGGCCGGCAAATCCATCGCCGACGGGTAACACACGGAGGAGGAATCCCGTTTTTTTCCTGACTTTAGCGCAAAAAATATTTACATTTTTAACTACTTGATAATGAAGTAGTTATAAAATTACCCTTGAATTTAGGGTGACGCAAACTCGATTTTGATTACCTTTGCGTCATGTTTATACGCAAAAAGAAGAATAGGTCAGGCACCATTAGTGTGATTGTAGTGGACAAGAGCCGCGGCAAGTTCCGTGAAGTAAAGAAGTTTGGTGTGGCATCTACTGATGAGGAAGCTGATGCGCTGGTTAAGGACGCACAGTTGTGGCTCCGCCGTTATGGAGGTATGCAGTACTTGGACTTTGACGGGACGGACAAGACAGAGGCCGATATTGACTATGCCTTGTCGCACATAAGCAAATTCCTATTGAACGCTCCTCAAACTATACTTGGACGTGTCTATGACAGCATAGGCTTTGACAAGGTGGGAGATGACATTCTCAGGCATCTTGTTATAGCCAGATGTTGCGAGCCGCAAAGCAAGCTTGCTACTTCTGCCTACCTGAAGTCTTACTTCGACGAAGACATAAGCCATTTCCAAATATACAGGTATATGGACAAGCTCTACAACACCCGACAGGAACTTGTACAACAGATAAGCGTCGAACATACGAAGAAGATTCTCGGTGGAAAGATAGAGATAATGTTCTACGACGTAACCACCCTTTACTTCGAGGCATCGCCAGGCCCAGAGGCAGACATGCGGCAGGCAGGATTCTCCAAGGACGGTAAGAGTAAGGAGGCACAAATTGTACTGGGTCTGCTTGTTAGTGAAGATGGCTACCCCTTGTCATATTCCATATTCAACGGAAGCCAGTATGAAGGATTCACCATGATACCTGTAATAGACGATTTTGTCAGGAAGTTCTCCCTGAAGGATTTTGTTGTCGTTGCAGACGCTGGTCTGATGAGCTCAAAAAACATTGAACTGCTTAAATCAGCCCAATACAAATATGTCATCGGTGCGAGAATAAAGAATGAGAATGTGAAAATACGCGATTGGGTTTTGGCCTTGGAAAAGGAGGACAAGAAGGTATACGAGACATCTCACGGCGATGGCGAGAGACTGGTTGTCAGTTATTCCGAAAAGCGCGCCAAGAAAGATGCTTACAACCGCAACAAAGGAGTTGAAAGACTGCGCAAGTCATTCAAAAGTGGAAAAATCACAAAAGACAAGATTAACAAGCGTGGCTACAATAAATTCCTTGAAATAAGCAAGGGCGTGGAAGTCACTATTAATCAAGAGAAAATTGACGAGGATGCAAAGTGGGATGGCCTGAAAGGCTACATAACCAACACAGACTTAAGCGGTGAGGATGTCATAAAACAGTATACCGGGTTGTGGGTGGTTGAACGTGCCTTTAGAATCAGCAAGGGCAATTTGGAGATGAGACCTATGTTCCATTTTACCGAAAGACGTATCGAAGCGCATGTCTGCATTTGCTTCATTGCTTACAAAGTATATAAGGAATTACAGAGGCTGCTGCCATCATATGGCATACACATGAGTGTAGACAAGGTTCTAAAGATTGCCAAGACGATTCCAACTGTATATGTAAAGCTGCCCAATGGTAAAATCATCAATAAAACCTTATTTCTGACCGACGAGCAGGGGCAGATCAAGCCTTTATTTGACATGTAGGAGATTTTGGGTGACGCAACGCTAAAGTCAGGAGGCAGCGTTACTGCCACTCTGCCGGCACTGTCGATCGTCGTCCTGCAGATGAAGTAAACCTTCTGATTAACACCTAAAAACGGGATTCCCCCTCCGTGCTGTATCGGCCGGCAAATCCATCGCCGACGGGTAACACACGGAGGAGGAATCCCGTTTTTTTGTTTTCCTGCTGCCAGCGCAGCCGTTTTCCGGCTCCGCCAGGTTATTTCAGGTGTATGGAATCCATAAACCGGCGGATCACCTCGGGCTTACCCGTGTGCTTGCCGTCGTCCTCACTAATCTTGCACGTATCGTTGTAGAAAGGCCACGACTCCGTAATCTTCACCGCCACAAGTTTGATAACGATGTTCATGGGGTGGATGCCGTCGTAGTCGTTGGTGAAATTCGTTCCTATGCCGAACGACGGCTGCACCATCGTTTCGGCCTTCTTCTGCAGGTCGATCACCGAATCGGTGTCGAGGGCATTGGAGAATATCACCTGTTTAGTTTTCGGATCGATACCTAACGACTCATATTTGGCACAGATTTTCCGCAGCTGGTCCATATTGTCACCGGAGTCGACGCGCAGGCCTTTGAACAGGTTGGCAAAGTCCTCCGAGAAATTCAGCGCGAAAATACTCCACCCGAAGGTATCGTAGAGAAACGTACCGAGAGCCCCGCTGAAAGTGTGGCGCCATGCGTTCATGGCTATATGGTTGGCCATCTGGGGACCATACATTCCGCCGATGGCGGCAATGAACTCGTGGGCCATAGTACCGACGGGAGTGAGGTCATGCTTCATGGCGAGGTAGACATTGCTCGTCCCGACAAACAGTCCCGGTCCCTGGCGAGCGTCCTTCATGGCCCTCACCACCACATCCTCGGTCCGGAATGACGCACGGCGGCGCGTACCAAAATCGGAGAACTTGCAGCCGGCGGCGATGAGCCGTTCGGCTTTCTTCTGCGCCTTGGCGTAATAGCTGTCGTAGTCGAATTTCCCGTCCTGACCGGTAACGATATAGTAGAGTTCGGAGACGATGGCGAGCACCTTCACTTCGAGGAGTATAACCTCGGCCCACTGGCCCTCAAATTCTATATGCAGGTGACCCTCGTCGTCCTGCCAGGCCTTTACCCACTCGCGTTTGTATCTGAATCCGCGCAGATAGATATAGAACCAGTCGGGCAGGTAGTAGCATTTCCGCTTCATGAAAGCCACCTCCTCATCGGTGATGCGCAGCTCTTCGAGATAGCCCACCTGCTCCATAACCATCGCTGCAAAGCCGTCGGGATAGACGGTATTGTCGCGGTCGTTGAACACATACTTCACTTGCGCACGCGGATAGTTGTCTATCACGGCGCAGCACATAGTAAACTTATAAAGGTCGTCGTCAGTAAAATGAGTGATGATCGGGCGCATAGTCGTCGTTTTTATTGTTCAATATGCAAAGGTATGAAATTATTTTCTAATGCTTGAATTTGCCTGCAAATAATTCGTTGTCACGTCTACGCCCTTGGTCTGAAACCACCCCAGACAACCTCTTCCGGTCCTCTTTCTCCACTCCGCAGCCATAGGGGAAAGGCATCTTGGAAATAACAATTCCATACATGACACCCAACCTGAGCTGTTGCTCTTATACCAGTCCCTCCGTCAGGAACTTTCTCAGGTTCAGATGTATTATGCCGTTATCGTCGTTACGGTTCACAAGTGGTGTCATGGAAATGACGTATTTGGGATAATTGTCATTGATGGCACGCAGATTGCCAAACTCCCGTTGCCGTGTAGCATCGTCGGCGATGATATATGCCACCTGCACGTAAACGCGCTCTCCGGTTGGTTTCGAGCAGACGAAATCTATCTCTGATGCCTGCAGCTGTCCTACGGTCACCTCATAGCCTAAGCGTACGAGATGGTTATAGACTACATTTTCCATCACCTTCTCAATATCGCCCTCACGGTTGCCGCCTCCCAAGCAGTTACGGATGCCGTTATCCTCAAAGTAGTATTTGTCGTTAGTCTCAAAGAGCCGTTTGCCATGGATGTCATAACGGCTGACTTTATGGATAACGTATGTCTCACACAGAGCCTTGATATAGTTGATGACGGCCGTAGAGGTGATTTTCTGGCCCTGCCCTCTCATAAACTTTGAGATGCTGTTGGCCGAAATAATCTTCCCCGTGTTGTCAGCAAGGAATCGCACCAGATTCTCGAGAAAGACAGGATTGCGGATATTGTTGCGCATAATGACATCCTTGAGCAAAACCGTGTTCAGCACATCCTGCTGATATTCCCGTGCGTCATTCTCGTCGAGCCCTATCTTCTGCAATCCCGGCAGCCCGCCGAGATTGATGTACTCTGACAGACTCTCGTCGTTGTCGGGCAGCTGATGGAAAGTCAGAAACTCGTTATAACTCAGCGCCTGAATATATATCTCTTTATACCGGCCGCCTATCAACGTTGTCAGTTCACTGCTGAGCATAAGGCTGTTAGAACCCGTGATGACAATTTCCGTGTCGGGTTCCTCACGATAGCTTCGCACAGTACGTTCAAACTCCTCTATATCCTGAATTTCATCCACAAGGATATAGTTTGTCTTACCCTCCACACGATGTTCATCAATGAAGGCGTTCAGATCCCGATAGTCTCTGATGGCGTCAAAATCCTTCTTCTCCTTATCTACAAAGATGATGTTGTTGGAACCGTCTTTGGCCTTTTCATCCCTCAGTTGTCTGAGCAGATAGCTCTTACCAATACGCCTCTGACCTACAAGGACGATAATGGTGTCCTTACCAAAAGCCTGCTCTATCTTGTCAAGATAAGGTTTCCTTATGATATTCCCCATATCTTCTATAATTAATAAACCGTGCAAATATACAAAGAATTTCTTCTATAGAAGATAAAATCCGGAGAAATCTTCATTTCTTCTTTTATAAAAGGCAAATCTGCACCGAACGATACCGGTCGATGGGGAAATATCAAAACGAATTCTGAGAAATCAGATTTCCACACCGGTATCACCCGCAAGAAAGTGCCGAAGGCACACATGCGGCGAGCCTCCAGCGCCGCAACCGCTGTTCTGTTGGCGCAAGATAGCAACATGTTTGGAGCAATCACCATTCAAATAATAAAAAAATCCAGCATCGACGATACTATTATCAGCATTTATTGCTACCTTTGTCTTGTCATTGTGGATAGTATTTCTTTTTGGTCAGGCACCATGAAGTCAGCACAAAGCCCACAGATCGATGAGGCCTGAGTAACTCTTTATTCCTCAGAAACTTACAAAAAACATTAACAACGAAGCACAAGCTGAAACTAATAATTAAGGAAACATGAAACATATCGCTGTATTCAGCAAAGGCCGCACTGCCGCCTGCCTTTTTGCCACTCTCCTCACACTCCTGTCATTGGCTTCATGCAAGGACAGCGAGGACACGCCCGTAACACCCGACAAGCCAACAGAGGAAACCGATACCGTAGACCAGAAGGTGATAGCCGAAACTCCCCACGTCGACATCGAGGGCGAAGGAGGCAAAGCCTACGTCTTTATAAAAGTCTATTCCACGCTCTACGGCTTACCACAAGGTTCAAAGCTGTCGGTCGACGCAGCGTGGGTGAAGGAGGAGAGCCATCAGATGAGGGGAGAGAGCCCGCAATTTGCTGATGCCAAAGGGTCAAGGGCCGTATACAGAGGCTATTACGACATGGTTTATGTTCTCGACGTCGACAAGAACGAAGGATTGGGTCGCGAGGCCACCATCACCTTTAACTATTATAAGGACGGTGGTCTGCACTTGGGCAAGCCCGTGAAGGTCACGCTGCACCAGTGGCCGCGCAACCTCAAATCATCCGAGACCATCAATGTCGGGCACCCCGGTCAGCTGCCTGTACTCATGGGCGGGAACGTGGCAGCGTGGTCAAACCTCACATCGCTGAAGCTCACGGGACAGCTCAACACGGCCGACATGCGCACACTGCGCCTCCTCCTCAAGCGCAGCGTAAGGTCGATGACCACCTACCGCGATGCCAATGGCGGCAAGGTGGAGATAAGTACGGCCTCGACGATGAACCTGCGGCAGTTGGATATGGGCGACTGCGAATTAGTCGAGGATGGCGACACGGCCGTCGAAGAGTGCATTGAGGATGTCGACAGGAGCTACGTGCAGAGGCGGAACGTCTTGGGCGACCGCGCGTTCTTCGTGGCTGGTTGCAAGCTCGACAGCATCGTCCTGCCCAAGAGCCTCACCGAAATTGGCCACGATGCCTTCAGGATGTGCGGGAACCTGTCTTACATCGACATTCCAGCGACCGTGACAACCATCGGAAGCTATGCCTTCCAAAACTGCACGGGCATGAAAGAAATACGCATTCCGGAAAATTCGGCTCTGAAAAGCCTTGGCGTTTATGCCCTCGCCACGGGCTCAGAACTCAACACCATCACCTTTCCTGCCTCATTGGAGGTAGTCGAGAATAACGGCATACTTGGCAATGTGGCGGCAAGGAACATCCACATCAAATGGCCTATGCCGCCAGTTCTGTCGCGCTTCCGCATCTCCGACAAAATCACGCTGTGGGTACCCAAAGGTTCGGGCGATGCTTATAAGGCTGCTTTCGGATGGAACCACGCCAAGGAAATCAAGGAAGAATAATGTCGACTACGGTTATGCTGCATTTCCTTCGGAATAAGTTCTGACATCGGCAAGCTCTATTTGAATTAGTCATCGAGTTTGATTATCAATCATTTACGGACATTTTTCATTCTGCCAAAGGGTGGTAAAGAGAAATTCTTTGCCACCCTTTTCCGTATTAGCAAAGAGGCACTGCCGAGACCGCAATGCCCTTTGGCTTACGTTGCTATGCCGTAAACGATGAGTAAAGCGGGCAACAAATAAGGGCATAAATCCGCTATCATAATGTAAAAGTATTTCAGCAATCACACAATTTGGACTCCCCTCTGCTACTATCTGATTATCAACGACTTACAAATCATGCCTTTTTGCGTTGCGAAACAGCCCGTTTCAGCTTGCAAAACGGACCGTTTTAGACGACGAAATGGACCGTTTCGCAAGCCAAAACGGCATGTATTGAAATGGTGTAAAGATATTTCACATATTTGAGACTGTGGAGTGGATAATCGAGAATCGTCATTATCCAATGGCTGAAGTTACGAGATAGTGCAACCGTCGGACTGCGTAATACCATGGCTGTCACTACTCTCTTGGCAAGAAAAGTATCTTATGCAAACCATTGATAATTAAACGCTTGCAGCATTCTACCGCCGTAGGTACGGGATTTATCCCCGTCCTGCCAGCAACTGACAAGTTTTTTAAAGAAATGACATGCTAATGCGAGGACACGGATAGACCTCGTTCCTACGACAAATGCGCACAACACATTAGTTATCAAGGTGTTACGCGCACCTCTTTACAAGGTGTGACCATTGCCACTTGCCATTTTGGTGCACACAGGATTAAGTAATCCACGGGGGTCAGAAGGCCTCGCGGTACTTGCTTTCGTCTTTGTCGTCGAGCATGGAGAGATAGGAGTTGTAGCGGCTCTCGGCAATGTAATGGTCGGCCACGGCTTTCTTTACGGCACAACCGGGCTCGTTGGTATGTGTGCAGTTGGAGAAACGGCAGTCGGCCGAGAACTTGAAAATCTCACGGAAGTAGCTCGTGAGCTCCGTCCTCTCAATGTCGAAGGTTCCGAAACCCTTTATTCCCGGTGTGTCGATGATATATCCCCCTGAAGGCAACTCGAGCATCTCGCTGAAGGTTGTCGTGTGCATTCCCGTGTCGTGGGCGTCGCTTATCTCGGCCGTCTTGCGCCCGGCACCGGGTATAAGGCGGTTGATGAGTGTCGACTTCCCCACCCCGCTGTTGCCCGAGAGGAGCGTCACCTTGCCCTCAATGTCCTTGCTTATCGTAGCGATACCTGCTTCGAAGGCCCTGAGGCGGTCGTCATCGGCGATCGCCGACGGCCCTGCGGTGGTCGCGGGCGCAAGACTTGTCTCTATGCATTTATAGCCAATGGAGTCATAGAGGTTGATCATCATCTTCTGATATCTCAGCTCGTCATCGTCGAGGAGGTCGGTCTTGTTGAACACCAGCGTCACCGGCACCCGGTAAGCCTCGGCTCCGGCAAGGAAGCGGTCGATGAATGTCGTGGAGGTTTCGGGATGGGCAACGGTGACGATGAGAAAGGCCTGGTCGATATTGGCAGCGAGGATGCTGCTCTGCTTCGACAGGTTCGGCGACTTTCTGATGATGTAGTTCTTCCTGTCGTCGATGTCGGTGATGAGCGCCGTACCCTCGTTGTTGCGCACAATGCTCACCTTGTCGCCGACGGCCACGGGGTTTGTGCTCCTGATGCCCTTGAGGCGGAAGTTGCCTTTAATCTTGCATTCCACCATCTCGCCGTCGTCGGTCTTGACGGTGTACCAGCTTCCGGTGTTCTTGATTACTAATCCGTGCATAGATTATGGATACAAAAAAGTGAGGACAGACACCTCCGGCAGCCTTTGTGCTGACGGTACGGCGTCTTCCCCCACCCATTATTGTTCGTTTAAACAGTCATAATCTCCTTCTGCTTGTCGGCTAAGAGGAGGTCGATTTTCTTTATTGTCTTGTCGTGAATCTTCTGGAGCTCTGCCTCAGCGTCCTTCTCGTTGTCCTCCGAGAGGCCGTCCTTGATGGCTTTCTTGAGTTTGTCCTTGGTCTCGGCACGGGCGTTGCGCACCTCCACCTTCACCTTCTCGCCAATCTTGTTACACTGCTTGACGAGTTCCTTACGGCGCTCCTGGGTAGGCTGAGGGATGGCCAGACGGACCACTTCGCCGTTGTTCTCAGGCGTGATGCCCACATCGCTGTCCATGATACCCTTCTCGATGTCGCGAATTGCCTTCTTGTCCCAAGGGCGGATGGCAATGGTACGTGCATCGGGAGTGCTGATTGTTGCTACCTGGTTCAGTGGAACCATCTGTCCGTAGGAGTTGACGCGGACCTGGTCGAGGATAGCCACATTGGCCCTGCCGGCACGGATACGCGAGAGCTCAGTCTCAAGATAGTTTGCCGACTTGTCCATTCGTGTCTCAGCGTCTTTCAGTGTTGCTTTTACGTCTAACATAGTCTGTGTTTTTATTGTTTATGTTCTATTGTTTATAGTCTTTTTCCACTATTCAGCGTTGCGATAGGCAAATTTAGGCATTTATTTCCTAACTTACAACAAATCCACACTTTTTATGATAAATTAATTTACCCGACAGCCCCCCGAATGGTATATTTATTGAAAAATAATGAGTGTTCGCTGAAAAAAATAGGCCACGCCACGAAAAACCAGTACCTTTGCAACAAAATCAATAAACGAATGAGAAAATATCTACTTTTATTCTTCCTGCTGTCTGTGATGATTGGTGCGGAAGCCCAGACGCGCACCATCAGCGGAAGTCTTTACGACGGTGAGTTGAAGGAGGCCGTACCTTATGCTGCGGTACAGCTCCTGAAGGACAACGCCGACTCGACTTATGTCACGGGAGTGACGACCGACGAGAAGGGTCAGTTTGCACTCGTAGCACCGGCCAACGGACGTTATCTCGTCCGCGCGAGCTATGTGGGCTACAAGACGATAGTGCAGAACGTCACCGTTTCGAACAATCAGAATGTGAAAATCGGAACGTTGGAGTTCGTCAGCGACAGCCACACACTGAAGGAGGTGACCGTTACGGCCACTCCCCCGAAGGTTGTCGTGAAGAACGACACCTTCCAGTACAATGCCGCGGCTTACCGGGTGCCGGAGGGCTCCACCTTAGAGGCTCTCGTGAAGAAGCTCCCCGGTGCTGAGGTCAGCGACGACGGAACAATAAAAATCAATGGAAAACAAGTAAAGAAGATACTCATCGACGGTAAGGAATTCATGACCGGCGACACGAAAACGGCCATGAAGAACCTGCCGACATCCATCGTCAACACCGTCAAGGCCTACGACCAGCAGAGCGATCTCAGCCGCGTCACGGGCATCGACGACGGTGAGGAGCAGACGGTTCTCGATTTCGGAGTGAAGAAAGGCATGAACAAGGGACTCTTCTCGAACATCGACCTCGGCATCGGCACCCACGGAAGGTATGCCGAGAGGGGTATGGCTGCCTACTTCAACGACAAGTTCAGGATGATGATGTTCGGCAATGCCAACAATGTCAACGACATGGGATTCGGAGGCGGACCGCGGGGAGGCTTCGGGGCTATGCGCCAGGGCCTCAACGCCACAAAGATGCTCGGTCTGAACCTCAACTACAATAACGGCAAGACGCTGCAGTGGGATGGCTCCATACGCTGGAACCACTCCGACGGCGACCAGCGCACAAAGGTGTCGACGGAGAATTTCGTCGCCACACAGGGCTCCTACGGTGCCAGTCTGTCGCAGACCTACACACGGTCGAACTCCTGGGACGGACGGTTCAGGCTGGAATGGACTCCCGACAGCAACTGGGATGTGATGTTCCGACCGAACATCACGCTCACCAAAAGCGACGGAAACACGGTCAGCACGTCGGCATCGTACAATGAGGATCCGTACGATTACACCTCATCACCGCTCGACGAGGAGGAGATTGCAAAGCTCGACGAGAAGGGACTGATGGTCAACACGCAGCGCACAACGAATATCACATACGGCGATGCGACCAAACTCAATGGTATGTTGCAGATAAACCGTAAGCTCGGACATGGCGGACGGAATATCACGGCACGCGTCGACGCAGGTTATGACGACGAGGATTCAAAGACATTCTCTACCCAGGACCTGCAGTTCTTCCAGCTCGCCAACGCCCTCGGCGACGACTCGACATACCGGGCCTACCGCTTCAACACCATGCCTACGAAGTCGTGGAACTACGCTTTGCAGGCTACCTACAGCGAGCCTATAGCCTTCAGGACGTATCTTCAGTTCTCCTATCAGTGGAAATATGCCTTCACGAAGAGCGACAGGGCCACATACGACTTCTCGGAACTGCCCGCGGGAACATTCGCCGGAATCACACCGGCCTACCGTTCGTGGAACAATTATCTGTCGTTGCTCCCTAATCAGATTGACAACTATTTCGACCAGGACCTCAGCAGATACTCCGAGTACAAGAATTACACGCAGAACATCCAGCTCATGCTGCGCATGAACCGCACGAAATGGCGCCTCAACGTAGGAGCGATGCTACAGCCCCAGCACTCAAGCTATATGCAGGACTACCTCGGAATACACGTCGACACAACACGCAACGTGGTGAACTGGAGTCCGACTTTCGACTTCCGGTATAAGTTCAACAACAGAAGCAACCTCCGCATCAATTACCGTGGAACGGCCTCACAGCCCTCAATGAGCCAGCTGCTCGATATCACCGATAACACCGATCCGCAGAATGTGTCGGTCGGTAACCCGGGTTTGAAACCGTCGTTCACCAATAACTTCAGGTTCTTCTACAACACTTTCAGGCAGAAATACTACCAGAGTCTCATGACGTTCGTCAACTTTTCGACCACGCGCAATGGCATAGGCAACAGTGTCTATTACAATTCGGTGACCGGAGCGCGTACCGTCAAACCCGTCAATGTCAACGGAAACTGGAATGCCAACGCCGCCCTGATGTTCAATACAAGTCTCGACTCAGCCGGGGTATGGAATATCAACACCTTCACTACCGGCAGCTACAACCGCTATGCCAGCTACCTACAGCTAAAGAATATGGAAGCTATGGAGAAGAATATCACCAACAGCTCGACCATCGGAGAGCGGCTCTCGGCAAGCTACCGCAACAACTGGCTTGAGGTGGAGCTCGACGGATCGGCCAACTACACCCATACGAAGAACAACCTCCAGGCTGCCAACAACCTCAATACGTGGCAGTTTGCTTACGGTGCGAACGTAAATGTGACGCTGCCGTGGAACATGAGCATCTCAACCGACCTCCACGAGCAGAGCCGCCGTGGCTACAGCGATGCCTCGCTCAACACCAACGAGCTGCTGTGGAATGCCCAGATATCGCAGTCGATGCTCCGCGGTAATGCGCTGACACTCAGCGTTCAGTTCTACGATATCCTCCACCAGCAGAGCAACCTGACACGGTCCATAAGTGCCATGAGCCGCACTGATACAGAGTATAACTCCATCAACAGCTACATTATGTTCCATGCCAGCTACCGGCTGAACCTCTTCGGCGGCAAGCAAGCACGCGACAAAATGCGCCAGGAGCGCGACCGGAGATTCGGAACTATGGGACCACCACCGGGAGGACGTGGCGACAGACCGATGGGACCGCCACCAGGAGGAGGCCACGGAGGGCCGATGGGAGGATTCGGAGGATTCTAATCCACCATCATCCCGACCACGCCAAATCATGCAAGCCCTCAGCCAGGGCTTGCAAAATGGCCAAACAAAAATAACGTGAAGAAAGGGCTCTTTCATTTAAGCCGACATAGAAGACAATATGTCACAATGTAATCCGTTTAAATGAATGTGACGATAGGCACAAACGCCCGAAGGCGGTTTCTCAACCGCCAGGCTCTTAATACCTTTTGTCATATATTTTTATTTTTGAAGAGGGGGTTTATGGTATTTGTGCGATTAGTGCACTTTGTGCCCCCTCTTCTTTTTACACTGCAAAGATACAAAATAATTAGCTAATAACCAAACAATTACGCACTTTTATCATCTCGGATGCAACTTTTTCTTCCCTATAAGGGATTAAGAGTTTGGCGGTTGAAAAACCGCATTTGCTGAGCCGAGATTTGTTAAATTTTATCCACTCAGTACCAGATTATCGTAGGATGAACAAAGGCAACTGTAAACACAAGTTGTCCGACATGCTTCTGCTGGTTATTTTGGCCAGGGCATGCGGCTGCGAGACTCGCAAGGACATTGTGGCCTTTGGAACGATCCATTTGAGCTACTTGCAAGACCACCTCGGCATTCTTGCTAAGGGATGTCCGTCCGAGCCCACACTTTGCAGGATGGAAGGTGGAATCGACGACATTACTTTGGCCTCTTTGGTTTCGACATTATCACGAAAATACGTGTCGGAGCATGATGGAGCAAACAGACGGCACATTGCAATTGACGGCAAGTTCATGCTGGGTACGAAAATTGGCGACGGACGCTCTCCTGATGTTGTGACTGCTTTCAGCGTGACCGACCGGTTGCCGCTTGACACTGAAATGTGTGAGGTGAAAAGCAATGAGATAAAGGCTGTGCCCAAAATCATAGAGCGGGCTGACTACATGAATGGATGCGTTATAACTGCGGATGCCATGTCGTGCCAAAGTTCTATCATCAAAGGCATCGTCGGGAAGGGAGCTGACTATCTTATTGCGCTGAAAGCCAACCAGAAAGCAGCAAGATGGTCGGTAGAGGACGCTGTGCCTACGCTGCATCCTAACGACGAATGGAAGACGGAGTGGGAACTTGCCCACGGGAGGCTGTACCAACGCCGATGCCGTGTATATTCAGACATATCCGGTATCAAGGCGCTTGAAAAATTCCTCAATGTCAAGGCTGTGATTGCCATAGACACGCATACGATTGAAAAGAAAAGCGGAACGGAACAAAAACAGACGAGGTACTATATAACCAGTTTGGAAGAAAGGGCACAGACTTTGGATCGAATCAGCCGCATGCACTGGGGAATCGAGAACAATCTCCATTGGACGCTGGATGCAAGAATGCGCCAGGACCGCACAAAGAGAAAAGAAACAAAGTCGGCCAGAAACTTGGACTCGATCCAGAAGCTTGTTTATATCATCTACACCATAGCCTCCAAAAAGCACCTGCCAGAGACCATCAGAAAGAGGAAAGAACTCTTTAAAGTCAAGTTCTCAGCCATTGCATCTTACGCCAAGAACAGCTTGGCCTATGCTATTTCTCTTCTCAGTCTGTAGAGGTCGTTAATTTTGAGGGATATATAATAAGCCCTAAGCTACATCCAGCTTGGGTAGGGGATACTTTATCCATTGGTCATCAGACCTTTACTACAAATAGCATTTCTGCGGTAAAGCGGAGACTGAGCAACAATCATGCCATGTCAGTCTAAATTTAAATGAAAGAACCGTAACGTGAAGATGAGATTATAGACCCGAAATGATACGGTCGATAACCTCAGGGAAATATTTCATCTCGAGATCATGCTCCTTAGCGGCAATATCGTCAACGGTATCAGTGGGCGATATTGCCGTTTTATATTGCGCAATAATCGCCCCGGAGTCATACTCGCGGGTGACCCAGTGGACGGTCATTCCCGTCTCGCTCTCTCCTGCGGCCTTCACAGCCTCATGGACGTGGCGCCCGTACATTCCCTTTCCACCGTATTTGGGCAGGAGAGCAGGATGGATGTTCACCATGCGGTGGTCGAAGGCATCGATGAGAAACGGCGGAACGAGCAACAGGAATCCTGCAAGGACGATGAAGCCGACATGCTCGCGCCTCATCAGCTCCATCACCGCCAACTCGTCATTGAATACGTTTCGCGCCATGACAACGGTCTTGACGCCCAGCCGACGGGCCCTCACAAGTGCATAAGCATCAGCCTTGTTACTGAGCACAAAGGCTATTTCGGCATCGCCCTTTGCCTGGAAATACCGTATAATATTCTCACAGTTCGTTCCGTTTCCGCTGGCAAATATTGCTATTCTTTTCCTTTCTTCCATATCGAATGCAAAGATAACAAATTTAATTCTCTTTATCCACGAAAAGCGGAAGAATCTTAAAGATTGAAAACAAATGGCTTATCATACGTTTATAGAGGCCATAATATAATGATACTCCATCCATATAATATATTTACCGGGTCTATAATTACGGCTCTTTCATTAAAGCTGTGAATTCTATGGGGTGCGGAGATTAATCAATAGCAGAGTGCTTTCCCTATCATACTTACAGCCCTGAAAGGACAACGCAACAATAAATCAATTTCGAAATATCTTTACACCATTCCCAAACATATCATTTCGGCTTCCCAAACGGGCCGTTTCAGCTTGCGAAACGGACCGTTTCACGTCCTAAAACGGACCGTTTTAGAACGCAAAAAGGCATGTATTAGCAACCCACTGATAATCAACGGCATACAAAGACGATACAAAAGATGAAATAATATGAATTATCTTAACAACTTGTTGCCGGTATTCTCTTGTTGCTCCATGACCCTACTAAATTAATGTGTAATAACAGAAAACCTCCGACTACGGACATAATGATTCCGCGGTCGGAGGTTTTGGATTGACAGGCAGGGGCTGTCCCCGTTGCCAACAGTATATTTCAGAGCCGTTACTTTATCGTAATGGTATACTCACTCATAAAGCTTGCACCCGGCAGGAGCTTGTTCATCAGATACTTATCCTTAAACTCGCCGTCGTATTCGGCCCAGTCGTGAATACCGTACCAAGGCTCTACACAAACGAAAGGAGCGTGCTTTCCGGCCGGACTCCATATTCCTACAGCCGGAGTCTTGAAGTCGAGGGTGACAACAGGCTTGTCGTCGTTACCGAGAATCTCCACATGGTGCAGCTGACTCTTGTCAAAGATAACGGCATCGTCGTTGAAGCTCTCCTCTGTGAAAGCCCACACGCCGTTGTCGGTCTTCACCGGGAAGTGACCGTTCGTTATGCATCCGCCCGTATTACCGTAGAGACGCTGCGGTGCCGGGTTGTCGAAGCGCAGACGGCCCTGCAAATGTTCGCCTTTCTTTGCGCCCGGAACGAGGAATGCGGGGTGTCCGCCAATCTGGAAATAGATTGGGCGCACATCGGTGTTCTCGACATGCCATACGACGTGAATCTTATTTCCGTCGAGACGGTAGGTCACAGCAAGATTGAAGTGATAAGGATAAACCTTCAGCGTCTCCTCCGATTCGGTGAGGGCAAAGGTAACGCGGTCGGCACCCTTGGCTATGAGCTGGAAGTCGGTGTCGCGCGCAAAGCCGTGACGGCTAAGATGATAGGTGTGACCCTCGCAGCGGTAAGTGTCTTTCCACAGTCCGCATACTAACGGGAAGAGAATAGGAGAATGACGGTTCCAATACTTCTCATCACCATCCCAAAGGTACTCTTTTCCGTTCTCATCCTTAATGGACTGGAGTTCAGCTCCGTGTTCCGACACTGTCAGCACGAGCTTGTCGTTTTTGATCTGTTCCATAATATTATGTTATAAGTTATTCGCCCCGAGATTATATCAATCAGTAGGTTTGGGGATTATTATGATTAGCTCTTTGTTCTGAAATGCAAAGGTAATAAAAATCTTATGAACATGACGACTGAAGAACCCAAAACTTTTATTACCTTTGCACCATGATGTCAAACCGAAGAAAGAAAAACAAGTTTCGCGTTGTCCGCGACTACATTATCATTAGTTTCGCAATGATTGCGGGTTCCCTTGGCTGGTGTGCCTTTCTCCTGCCCCACCACATCACCATCGGTGGCGTAGCAGGTATCGCCTCCGTCGTTCTGTGGGGTATGGGCATACCCGTCCAGTACACTTATTTCGCCCTGAACTTCCTGCTTCTTTCAGCCGCCCTTGTTGTCCTTGGCTGGAATTTCTGCATCAGGACCATCTGGGCCGTCATCGTTTTCACCCTCAGCACATCGTTCTTTCAGGACGTGTTCGGTGGCAATGTAATCTTTGCCGACCAGCCATTCTTAGCCTGTGTCATGGGTGGAGTGCTCATGGGTGGCGGCATGGGAGTAGCCCTGCAGCTTGGAGCGAGCTCCGGCGGCTCCGACGTCATTGCCGCCATGGTGCATAAGTACCGCGACTACTCCTTAGGACACGTCATCTTAGCCTGCGACCTGTGCGTCATCACGTCGAGCTATCTCGTCCTCGGGTCCTGGGAGAAGGTCATCTACGGATATATCGTGCTCTTCGTCATGAGCTATCTCGTCGACTATGTGGCCAACGGTGTGCGCTCGTCGGTGCAGTTTTTCATCATCTCGGAGAAATGGGAGGAGATTGGTCAGGCCATCAACACCGACGTCGACCGCGGCTGTACCGTCATCGATGCACGCGGATTCTATACCGGTAAGCCCGTCGGCATGCTCTTCGTCATAGCCCGAAGGTCGGAATCGAGGGGCATCTTCGAGGTTGTCAACGACATCGACCCAAAGGCTTTCGTCAGCCAGAGTGCCGTCAGCGGTGTCTACGGAATGGGCTTCGACAAGCTGAAACACCTGCCGCGACGCGTGAAAATGGAGGAAAAGAAATGACGTTTCTGTCCGTTGAAGACTGCGCATCGCCGTTTTTCGGCAGCCGACAAGAATAAACGAGAATGAACCAAAAGTAAAGGAAGGAACATAAATGCCTGATACATACAATCATAAGGATATGAGCAGCAATGCTCCCGCCACATCGCCAGCCCCCGTCACCGAGGGCGACGACCTCACGAAAGCCCGTATCGCCGTACTCCTTTCGGGTGGTGTCGACAGCTCCGTCGTCGTTCACGAACTGGCGCAGCGTGGTCTTCATCCCGACTGTTTCTACATAAAGATTGGTCCCGAGGAAAAGGAGGAATGGGACTGCAACTCTGAGGAGGATCTCGAGATGGCCACATCGGTAGCCCGGAAATACGGTTGCCACCTCGAAGTCGTCGACTGTCATAAGGAATACTGGAACCAGGTGACGAAGTACACTATGGAAAAGGTACGGGCGGGATTCACTCCCAATCCCGATGTCATGTGCAACCGGCTGATCAAGTTCGGTGCTTTCGATGCCAAATGCGGTCACGACTACGACCTCATAGCCACAGGTCATTACGCCCAGACAGAATGGATTGACGGACGGAAATGGCTCACGACGAGTCCCGACCCGGTGAAGGACCAGACCGACTTTCTCGCCCAGATATACCAGTGGCAGCTGAAGAAGGCCATATTCCCCATTGGCCACTACATGAAAGAGGAAGTTCGCGAGATTGCCCTCCGCGAGCATCTCATCAACGCCCGCCGCAAGGACTCGCAGGGAATATGCTTTCTCGGCAATATCGACTACAACGAGTACGTGCGCCGTTATCTCGGCGAGAACCCCGGCGACATCATTGAACTTGAGACTGGCCGTAAGATTGGCGAGCACAAAGGGCTGTGGTTCCACACCATCGGACAGCGCAAGGGACTCGGTCTCGGCGGAGGCCCGTGGTTCGTCGTCAAGAAGGATGTCGAGAACAATATCCTCTATGTCAGCCACGGCTACGATCCGGCCACGGCATACAAGAAAGACTTCCGCATCCACGGTTTCGATTTCCTCACCGAGGGCATCAATAGTCTGCCCCACCGCGTGACATTCAAGATTCGCCACACACCCGAATACCATCGCGCGACGGTAGAGGCCGTCAACGCCGAAGGGCGTCCGGCGGAGTTCATCATCCACTCCGACGAGAATATCCACGGCGTCGCTCCCGGCCAGTTCTGCGTCGTTTACGACGAGGACCACCACAAATGCTACGGTAGCGGTGAAATAACGATGTAAGAAAAGGGCAGGGATTTCTCCTTGCCCTTATTCGTTTTATTTCCTTATTGTATGACTCCGCAGGAAGTCGTCATACTCCTGGCGGTAGCCGCTGAACACATTGATGTCGACATTGCCATGAATGCCGTCGACACGGCCGTCGGGAGCAAGTTGCCACATGGCCAGTTTCAGTGTCGGCATATACTCGCTGTAGCGCGCCACCCACACGAGATAATTGCCCGTAATGGCCGTGGCATCATGCAGATACTTATGGGCAAACGTCTGTCCTACATATAATATAGGCCGTTGTCCGGTGTGTTTATATACCGTTTCGAGCCATCTCGCGACATTGCTGAGCAGCACCCCACTGCCGCCCATCTTCTCCACTTGGGCATCGGTGGGCTCGACGTCGAGGACCGGGGTCAGGTCGCCATCGCTGAAACGGCTCTTCCTCAGGAAGGCCATGGCCTGGTCGTAGCCCGACGAGGTGGTCGAGAAGAAATGGTACGACCCCACGCGCACACCCTTGCTCCGCGCCATGGCATAATCGGCATAGTAATAGCTGTTCAGCACCGTGCACCCTTCAGTCGACTTTATATAAATGAACGACACCGGGTAGTCGACTTTTCCACGGACATTGTCCTTCGCCGCACTGCCGAGGCTTGTTATCCGCAGTCGGCTCCAGTCGATGTCGTATTTCTTTCCGTCGTGCTCATGCTGGTGCCTCGACAAATCTATGCCATAGATACGGTTGGCATTGTATGTCAGCCGCTCACCTTTAAAGACATTATTCTTCCACGTTCCGGCCTGCAAGTAGTCGGATGGCGAGACGTAAAAGCCGAATCCGTTGCGCAAGCCCCGTTCCCAGTAGCCTTCGTAGTATGATCCGTCGTCGTAGAACATCTTTCCGAGTCCCGACGGCACGAGTCCCCCGCTACCCCTTTTTCTCACGCTTTGCGCGGTATCAGCGGCTACCTGTCCGACGTACGTACCCACGGAATCGATGACCATCTTGTCGACGGTGCCCTTGTGCGACGTTTTCGTCGGCCGCCTTTCGTCAGGAGCCGGAAGTTTCAGCAGTTCCTCCATACCGCGGGTGATGCTCATCCGAGGAGCGACAAACAGCGGAGTGGTACCGCTCAGCGTGCGAACGAGACAGAACTGTCCGTGATAGTCCTCCACGATACGGCATCGCCGGTTGATGGTATCGTGGCCGTCGGCAGTTTTAAGTGCCGCATAGCGCGTAACAAAACGGATGCCTATCCTTGCCTTCGGGCTGATGTTCTGCAGGGTGTCGACGATTCTCTCAAGCGAGTCGACTTGCTTGTCGATGACGCTCGAGAACTTGGCTATCTGTCCGTAGCCATAGTCGGCGATATCGTGTTTGCGCACATAGTAATGCAGTTCGTTACGCATTCGCTGCAGTCCGGCCAGCCGATTGTCGGAGCGAATCATCTGCATAATGACAAAATGGCGCAGCTGCGCACTGTCCATCTTTACGATACTCTTCGGCTTTGGAGGCGCAAAGGTAACGATATGTCCCATACACGAGGGGACAAGAGGAATCTTATTGACCCAGAAACCGGGAGCATCAATATTATGAGTGGTGATAGTATCGGCACACACCGACCCTCCCGAGGCCTCCATAGTGTCGTTGATGTCGGCAAAGAAGAATACCGGATGACCGTCGGCGGTAACCTCGTAGTAAGTCTCTATCTTCATGTCGAGTCTGTCGCGGTCGACCTCCCGCTGCGATACCGGCATCAGCTGCCAGGCAAGCAGGAGCACGAGCATAACATCGCCGACAATGATTGCCGGTCGCTTATGGCGCATGGCACGTCGAAAGAGCCTCCACATCCAAAATTTAACTTTCCTGCGCGCGTTCATCTTACATCGAAGAATAAAGCTGGTTACAATCCATAAAATTCCATCGTTCCCTACCAACGGTAAATGCCAGACATGCCCAAACGAGCCGACAACGAATCGTCTCTGCCGTGCATAAAGCTTACCGATAAGGACAGATTACTGATTTCCACCTCTAAATTTCACTAAATCGAGAACGTCCAAAACTATTCCCGTTTCTCTCTTTATCTGGAACTCGCTTACAAAGATAATAAGTTTTGAAAACGACTCCAAATTTTTTGCCCTATTTTTTCTTCTTGGTTTATGCCTCCTTCAGTTTGGTTTGGGCTGACATGGCATAACAACGGCGAGACCGCAGCTTTTCAGCAGAAGATCTACTCACAGTAAAACACTGATAGCCAACAGCCAACTTACTACCCAATCCCATGACGGATGCATCCTATAGCCTTCTATTTATCCCTCAAATTAAAGGTCTCTTAGCGGATTCAATGAGTGCAGCGACGAATCAATAGTATGCTGCTTTCGGTATCATCCTTACAGCCCGGAAAAGACAATGCAACAATTGGTCAACACTGAAATATATTTACATCATCCCCAAACGGTCCATTTCGGCTTGCAAAACAGGCCGTTTCAGCTCGCGAAACGGACCGTTTTGCGTCCTAAAACGGGTCGTTTTAGAACGCAAAATGGCATGTATTAGCAACCCGTTGATTATCAGCGTAGTACAGAGACAGTGAAAAACACAAGACAATGTGAATTATTTTTACATCCCGTTACTCTCTTATCGTTCCATGTTTTATCCGATACAATGTCGGCTGATGGAAGAACCTTATTCTTGGTTTCGCCTACAGGCTGTCGTTCAACTCCCTAATCGAAGAGAAAAGAGCGTCGGGATGCTCGACAAGCAGGACCTCGTCGGGCAGTGGTCCAGAGTTGACAGCCAAGGTACAGCAGCCGGCAGCCACACCAGCACGCACTCCCAATGGTGCATTCTCGACAACGACACCCTCGGCAGGCTTTATACCGCCACACTTTTTCAGTCCCATGAGATAAGGATCAGGATTTGGCTTGCCACGTTTCACGTCGTAGGCTGTCACAATATGCTCCTCGTCGATAAACTCACCGAAGTCATCGACAAGGCGCTTGAAGAGAGGACGCTGTCCACTGCCAGTGACGATACATATCTGTAGGCCTGCTGACTTTATCTTCCGCATCAGGTCGACGACACCATCGAAGATTGGGGCCACCGGCAGCTCATGGAAGTAGCGGGTTTTAACGTCGTAGATTTTCTGTGCTTCCTCCTCCGTGAGGTCTTTGCCGAGCTGTTTTTTTGCGAACACGCGGATGGTGTCAACACCGCGCGCGCCCTCTGTGGCATAGCTGTCCTCAGGAGTGAAATGCATGCCAAAATCCTTCATGGCCCGCACCCATGCCACGGCATGATTGGGCATGCTGTTGTATAGCACTCCGTCCATATCGAAGAGAACGGCCTTAAAGGTGGGTATCCTGTCAGCAATATTACTTATGCCGTAAGCACTGCTGCACGGCGAATTATTGGTTTTCTTCTTTTCCATAACATCAAAACAAATATCCACAATCCTCCCCATGTAGTCAGCAGAAGGACGATTGTGGATATTTCAGTTATTCGTATTTCCGTCGACGCAACATGACAGCCGGTGGCCGTCATTTCAGCCATCGTGCCATCACGTCACCGTCACACGGGTTGTAATATTATTTTTCCTTGGCCAGACGCTCCTGAATAGCCTTGCTCTCAGCCTCATAACCAGGTTTGTTGAGCAGTGCGAACATATTCTTCTTGTAAGCCTCAACACCCGGCTGGTTGAAGGCATTGACGCCCTCGATATTACCGGAGATGCCGCAAGCCTTCTCGAAGAAGTAGATGAGCTGTCCGAGATAGTACTCATTGAGCTCCGGCATGCTCACACGGATGTTTGGAACGCCACCGTCGACATGTGCCAGACGGGTGCCGAGCTCAGCCATCTTGTTCACCTCATCGACGCGCTTGCCGGCGAGGAAGTTCAGTCCGTCGAGATTCTCCTCGTCGTACGGGAAATCGAGCTCACGGTTAGGTTTCTCCACCGAGATAACTGTCTCAAAGATAGAGCGTTCGCCATCCTGAATCCACTGACCCATAGAGTGCAGGTCGGTAGTGAAATCGCAGCCGGCAGGGAAGATTCCCTTGTGGTCCTTACCCTCACTCTCGCCGTAGAGCTGCTTCCACCACTCTGCGATGTAGTGGAGCTTAGGCTGGAAGTTGGCGATAATCTCAATCTTCTTTCCGGCCTGAGCGTAAAGAGCCTGACGCACAGCAGCATAGCGTGCTGAGATATTCTCACTGAAAGGAACGTCGCTTGCGGTAGCCTTCTCCATGTCGGCAGCACCCTTGACGAGCTGCTTGATGTCGAATCCGGCTACAGCGATAGGCAGCAAGCCCACCGGGGTGAGCACTGAGAAACGGCCACCGACATTGTCTGGAATGACGAAAGTCTTGTAGCCTTCCTTATCGGCAGCAGCGCGTGCGGCACCCTTATGAGCGTCGGTGACAGCTACGATAACATCCTTAGCCTCAGCCTTTCCGCGCTGAGCCTCGCACTGCTTCTTCAGCAGACGGAATGTAAGAGCGGTCTCGGTGGTCGTTCCCGACTTTGAGATATTGATAACACCGAACTTCTTAGTTTTCAGATATTCGGTGAGCTCAGCCAGATAATCCTCACCGATATTATTTCCGGCGAAAGTGATTATCGGATTCTTCTTATCCTGAATGAGCCAAGCAAAGCTGTTGCCGAGGGCCTCGATGACAGCGCGCGCACCGAGATAGGAGCCGCCGATACCGGCGACGACCACAACCTCGCACTTCTCGCGCAGGGTATTGGCAGTGGTCTGGACCTCATCGAGGAACTCAGGGGTGATGCTCGACGGCAGATGGAGCCATCCGAGGAAGTCATTGCCAGGGCAAGTGCCGTTTTCGAGGCTTGCACTTGCTGCCACTACTTTTGGTTCATACGCTGCGAGAGTTCCCGGATTGAGAAACTGCTCAGCTTTTGTAATGTCTAATGAAATGTTCTTCATTTTTTTATCTAAAACTATCAGTTAGTAATTTTATCTCTATCTGAGGTGAGATGCGTTCGTAGAGGATGTTGTAAACAGCGTCGAGTATCGGCATATTGACGTGCAGACGGCGGTTAATCTCCTTCATGCACTTTGTTCCGAAATATCCTTCGGCTATCATCTCCATCTCTATCTGGGCCGATTTCACGGAGTATCCTTTTCCTATCATCGTACCGAAAGTACGGTTACGGCTGAAGTTGGAGTATCCGGTGACGAGCAGGTCGCCGAGGTACACCGAGTCGATGATATTGCGGTCAATGGGATGGATGGTCTTCAGGAACCGTGCCATCTCCTGCACCGCGTTCGACATCAGTACGGCCTGGAAGTTATCGCCATAGTTCAGCCCGTAGCATATACCGGCAGCGATGGCATAGACATTCTTCAGCACCGACGCATACTCGATGCCAAGGACATCGGTTGAGGTCTTGGTCTTGATGAACGTATTGGCCAGCACCTCGGTGAACGCCTTCGCCTTGTCGTGGTCGGAACAGCCCACAGTGAGATAGCTCAGCCGCTCCATGGCCACCTCCTCGGCATGACTCGGTCCGCCGATGCACGCGAGATTTTCCAACGGCACGTCATAAACCTGATGGAAATACTCTGAGCAGCAGAGATTTTCGTCAGGAACGATACCTTTGATGGCCGTAACGATGAACTTATCCTTTATGCGGGTGCGCAGACGGCGGAGATGATTCTTCAGGTATGGCGACGGCGTCACGAAGACGAGCGTGTCGTAACCCTCAACGATGCGGTTGATATCGGATGAGAAATTTATCTCGTCGATATTGAACCTGACGGAGGTAAGATATGCCGGATTATGGCCGAGGCGACGGAAATCGTCGATTCGGTCGTCGCGGCGGATGTACCACCCGATGTGATGCGTGTGGCTGACGATAATCTTGGCTATCGCCGTGGCCCAACTGCCTCCGCCAATTACTGCTATCTTACCAACGTCAAACATTCTTCTACGTATTGCTTATTCCACTGTAGCGGCCGAAGCCTTTATCCAGCTGTCAATCTCGTCGAGCGACGGCTTATCGTAGCCGAGCTTGTACTTCTTGTTTATCTCGCCAATCTTCTGCTGCAGGCCCTGGGCTTTCTGGTCCCGAATGTCGGCAACGAGGTTGAAACCAGCCTTGCGCAGAACGTAAGCCCAGTTCTCAGGTACGCCGATGGCAGCCCATTCCTTGATGCTGCTCTGCGGAATCTTCACCTCCGGCTTGAGCTGCGGGAAGAGCATTATCTCCTGGATATTCTCCTTGGCGGTCATGAGCATGACAAGACGGTCGATGCCAATGCCGATGCCCGATGTCGGGGGCATGCCATACTGAAGGGCGCGCAGGAAGTCGTGGTCGATGATCATTGCCTCGTCGTCGCCCTTGTCGGCGAGCTTCATCTGGTCGACGAAGCGCTGCTCCTGGTCTATCGGGTCGTTGAGCTCCGAGTAAGCGTTGGCAAGCTCCTTACCGTTGACCATCAGCTCGAAACGCTCGGTGAGTCCCGGTTTCGAGCGGTGCATTTTTGTCAGCGGGCTCATCTCGACAGGATAGTCGGTGATGAATGTAGGCTGAATGAATGTGCCCTCACAGAATTCGCCGAAGATTTCGTCAATGAGCTTACCCTTACCGAAGGTCTCGTCGATGCCTTCCATCTTCAGTTTGTTCACGGCGATATCGCGAATCTCGTCCTCACTCTTTCCGTCGAGGTCGAAACCGGTTTTCTCCTTGATAGCATCGAGAATCGGCAGACGGCGGAACGGGGCCTTAAAGCTAATGACCTTTCCGTCAGGATATTCCACCTCCGGTTTTCCGTTTACGGCCGTGCAGATAGTCTCAAGGAGCTGCTCGGTGAACGTCATCATCCAGTTGTAGTCCTTGTACGACACATACAGCTCGAGGCAAGTAAATTCCGGGTTGTGGAAACGGTCCATTCCCTCGTTGCGGAAGTTCTTGCCAATCTCATAAACGCCCTCAAAACCGCCTACGATAAGGCGTTTGAGGTAGAGCTCAGTGGCGATACGCATGTACATGTCGATGTTCAGCGCGTTGAAGTGCGTGATGAACGGCTTTGCACTTGCTCCGCCAGGGATATTCTGCAGTATAGGAGTCTCTACCTCGGTATAGCCGCGGTCGTCGAAGAACTTACGCATAGTGCGAAGAACGACGGCACGCTTGAGGAAGGTATCCTTCACGCCATCGTTGACGATGAGGTCGACGTAGCGCTGACGGGCCCGCTGCTCGGGGTCGTCGAACTTATCGTAGGCCACTCCGTCCTTGTATTTGACGATAGGCAGCGGCTTTAAGCTCTTGGAGAGAAGCTTGATATCCTCGACGTGGACAGATATTTCGCCCATCTGAGTGCGGAAGACATAGCCCTTCACACCGACAATGTCACCGATGTCGAGGAGTTTCTTGAACACCTTGTTGTACAGGTCCTTATCCTCGCCGGGGCACAGATCGTCACGGCTGATATATAGTTGAATACGTCCTTTGCTGTCCTGAAGCTCGGCAAATGAGGCCTTGCCCATGATTCGCTTGCCCATAAGACGACCGGCGACGACTACCTCGCGCTTCTCGTCCTCATTGAATTTGGCTTTAATGTCATCGCTCCATGCGTTGACGGGGAATTCATCGGCTGGATACGGGTTGATGCCCATATCACGCAGTGCCTGTAAACTTTGGCGGCGGCCAATCTCTTGCTCACTAAGCTCTAAAATATTCATTTCTTTTTACCAACTTGTTTTACCATGCAAAGGTAACAAAAAGAAATGAAAAGTGTCTATGTTTCACTTTATTTAATATAGCAACCCAATCTTAATATGTGCAAACGATTACCATAAAATATTAAAAGAAAGTTTGGAAATCTACGACAGCATACAGGAATAATAGACAACTGGATTCCACTCCTTTTCCCGAGCCATCCTAATTCACGAATCAATTCATAAATAATTCGTGCACAATTCGTGGAAATTCGCGTAAAAAGAGGCGAAACCATTATTAATCGTTGCTCCTTAAACACGAATCATCACGAATTGAACACGAATTATTCGTAAGTTTTATTCTTCGTCATTATCGGTATTGCCAGACGACTTTCTTGCCTCCTCAAACTTCGCTTTCATAGTCGGATTCTTGTAGGTGAGCTTGCGGATGGTAAGCTCATCGGTGTCCTTATTGGCGAGGCGCAGGTTGTTCTCTGAACTGACGAGCTCGTCGCGCACCTTCTGTAACTTCTTGATTGTGGCATCGATATCGTCGATGGCAGCCTGATATTTCTTCGCAGCCATCTGGTAATGACCGAGGAACTTACCTTTGAAAGTTTCTAATTTTGCCTCGAAATTGGTCACATCTACACTTTGGCTGCGTGCTATCTGGAGTTGACGCTGATATTCGACGCTTTTCTTTGACGTACTGACCAACAGCGTAATGATGGGTATGAAGAACTGAGGACGGATGACATACATCTTCGGATAGCGGTAGCTCACGTCGACTATTCCGTTGTTATAGAGTTCATTATCCGGTTCGAGCATTGACACGAGCACGGCATACTCACAGTGTTTCTTGTTGCGGTCGTCATCAAGTTTCTTGAAGAAGTCCTCGTTCTTGTGTTTCTTGCCGCCATTTTCAAGTTCGTTTTTCATCTCGAACATGATTGAGATGTACTCTATTCCATCCGCCGTATCGCGGAAGATAAAGTCGCCCTTTGAACCTTCCGAGGCATCATTGTCCTTCTCGAACGACGCCGATGGGTAAGCACTCCTCAGATTGGTGTTGTAGAGTGTCCAGCAATGCTGCTCCAGCGACTCGCCAATCATCTTTGTTGTCATGCGGACCTTCATATCCTTATAATATTCCACCTGCTCCTGAGCCTGCTTCAATCTCAGTTCGTAGCTATCCTTCAGACTGTTAGCCCGCATAAGAGCCTCCGTCTTGTCGGATTCAATCTTAGCCTTGAGCCGTGCAATATCGTTATCCTTCTGTTGCAGTTCGTCCTTGGCACGATTCTGTTCCTGGAGGATGGCAACCTTCCTGTCGCTGTCGTTCCTGTCTATCTGTGC
The DNA here is from genome assembly GCF_019973375.1 of Prevotella lacticifex. Classification (GTDB taxonomy): domain Bacteria; phylum Bacteroidota; class Bacteroidia; order Bacteroidales; family Bacteroidaceae; genus Prevotella; species Prevotella lacticifex. Next base: position 2,354,758 of record NZ_BPTV01000001.1, read on the forward strand.
CCTGAGCTCAGCAATAATCTGGTCCTTCGAGTTCAGTTGCTTACCATATTCCACGGCAGCCTTCTGGCTCATACCGTTCAGCTGCTCCGTCAGCCGGGCTATCTCAGCGTCCTTCTTGCCGAGGCTGACATCCTTTGCCGCAAGCTTACTCTGGAAAGTCTGCTCAGCTTTCAGTCCTTCGGCCTCCTGCTGGGCTTTCTGTTTCTCGGCCATATCGTGGAGCCTTTTCTCGAGTTCACGGTCAAACTCCTTGTTCTTCACTTGGCTGAGGATAGCAGCATATCCAGCCTCATCAACGGTAAAAGTCTTGCCACAATTAGGGCATTTCAGTTCTCTCATATTCCTGTCTCCTTTTTATTTACGATGCAAAATTACAATTCAACAATGTCCTCACGCTCCATGTCTGCCCGACGGCTTCCTTGGCATACCACTCACTGGCATCATCGTCTGACACCTGCAAAAGGATGCGGTAATGCGACCATATCGGACAGCAACTGACCATAGGGTCTTTTATTGGTTAATTCCTTCCTCATAAGTTCCTCGTTTTCGCCTCCACAGCATCAGAAACAATGTTCCGCTATCTCCGTTTCGGTTCACATCACGACAGCGCTTCGCTCACGGACGACAGCCGGAAGCTATTTTTCCTGATTGTCGGCCAATCTCTTGACCTTATTAATCTGCTCGATGAGCTGGTCGGACGTAGGAAGATACAACTGGTACTTACTTGCAAGGATTGTCTTATTATTTTCGGGTAGCGAAAGCCGCACAGCCGTATCGTTCTTGTCTGTGCACAACAGTATTCCGATGGTAGGATTCTCGTCGGGTTGCTTCTCGTAGCGGTCGTAATAATTGACATATAGTTGCAACTGCCCCAAGTCCTGATGTGTCAGCTTGTGAGTCTTCAATTCTACAACGACGAAGGATCGCAACAGCCGGTTATAAAACACGAGGTCCGCGAAATACTCATCATCCTCGATAAGCAGTCTTTTCTGTCGTGCGACAAATGAAAATCCTTTACCCAACTCAAGGAGGAAATCAGCTATATGTGAGATGAGCGCGCCCTCCAGGTCCTTCTCATAATAAGCCGGATTCTTCTCCAGTCCGAGAAACTCCAAGACCATCGGGTCCTTGATTATCTCCAGTGGAGACTCTGGCGTGCGCTCCTTCCGCGCCACAGCCAAGACGCTCTCCTTGTCATTACTCATCAGCAGCCGCTCATACAGCATCGAGTTGATTTGCCGCTCCAGCTGGCGTTTAGACCAACCCTCATTGACAGCTTCAAGCTGATAATATTCCCTTTTATCCTTATCCAGAATAGCGATAAGCAGTTTATACTGAGACCAGTTCAATTGCGAACACAGTGTATTCGCAATTGGGTAAGTACGATAAAATTGGCGGCACATTTCCAATTGTCTCACCGAGAACCCACTTCCATAAGCTGGTGCGAGATTCTTTGACAATGTCCGCAAAAGGAACGAGCCATAATCGGCACGGTCTTTTCCCTGCTGTTCCTTCTCGAATATTCGCTTTCCGATATTCCAGTACATGAGCACACGGGTATTATCGATACTTCGGGCTGCATGATTACGGGCCTGATCAATAATCCCCCGTATTTCATCGACAAACTCCTTTATGTTGCCATTCGATAAGCTGCGATTATCTTCCATCCTCACAATTATGTTTGATTGAACTTACATGTCCCAAAGGTACGACTTTTTTTCGATGAAATGAGCATCAATCGAAGAAAATATTCTTCAGGAAGCAGTTTTTCTTTGGACCGGTCGGAGATTATAGGACAATTCAGAATTCCGCGTGGAAGGCATTGCCTATCAGGGCATTGGAACCGCGGGAATGAAGGGCGGACGATGCGAAAACCGGCGGATGCAAACCGAATTCATTTCATGGCTGCAATGATGTACATATCAATATAACACATTCCACATTTCTATCACTAATTGTTGGCCATAGCGAGGGGGAAAGAGCATAGCCAAATATGTAATAATCTTTCATGTATTTTTATGTCTTTCAAACACGGTCTTTTAGATTGCAAAAAGCGACGGAAATGGTATCAGACAGGGGTAAAAACGAGAACGAAATGCGAAACGGTCCGTTTCGGAAGATGATTCAGTCCGTTTCAGGATGCGAAACCTACCGTTTCATAATGCAAAACGGCCTCTTTTGCAAGCCCCAAAACGGCCTTTCGGGATGGTTTTTGGGGCCGACGAAAATAAGAAAAGCGACAAGTCGCTGAGCAACAACAACTTAGCAAATCGGCTGAAAATCGCGTATTTCACTCCCGGTAGCCACCCGAAGAATTGTGCGCGATTCTCAGCCGACCTTTTGTCATGATAAATCAGCCCTCGCGAAAGAAGTCGAGAGCCTCCTTGACCTCCTCCTCGCTGATAGTCTGGTCGATGTGTATATCGCCGACACCGGCAAGGAGAGTGACATTAATTTCGTTGCCCGTGTTCTTCTTGTCGTGGTGCATGAGCTCGATGAGCCGCGGATAGTCGTCGCAGGTAATGGCAAACTGTCCGTAGTTCTCGCGGATATACGTCACCGTCTGGCGGAGTTTGTCCTGCGGGAATCCCTCCCTGACGGCACTGAGGTAGAGCTCCGGGATGAGTCCGAAGGCCACGGCATAGCCATGGAGCAACGGTTCCGGCGTAGCAAGAGAGAAACTCTCGAAGGCATGTCCGAAGGTGTGACCGAGGTTAAGGGCCTTGCGGATGCCTTTCTCACGGGGGTCCTCGTCGACGATACGCTCCTTCACCTTCACGCTCTGGCCGAGCATGACGGCGAGTTTGTGGAGGTCGGGACGACTGATATCGAAGTTGACGAGCTCGGCCCAGTGCTTCTCGTCGGAGATAAGACCATGCTTGAGCATCTCGGCATAACCCGACCGGATGTTCTTATCGTCGAGGGTCTTGAGGAACTGTGTGTTCAGAATGACGCAGTTGGCATCGTTGAAAACGCCAATCTCGTTCTTCAGTCCGCCGAAGTTGATGCCGGTCTTTCCGCCGACACTGGCATCGACCATCGCCAGGAGGGTCGTCGGCACATTGATAAAGTTCAGTCCGCGCTTGAATGTCGACGCAGCGAAACCGCCGAGGTCGGTGACCATGCCGCCACCGAGGTTGATGATGCAGGAATGACGCGTGGCACCACCCTCCTGCAACAGCTTCCACACGCTGACGAGCGAGTCGAGATTCTTGTTGATGTCGGTGGCACCGATGGTTATCAGTCGGGCACCGTGAAGGCAGAAGAAATCCTTCACCTTGGGCCAGCACTTCTCCGTTGTGGTCGTGTCGGCAATGACGAATATGCGGTCGTGCTCACACTCGGTGAGCGCCGTAGCCAGTTCTGTCTCAAAATTCCGTGAAATAATAATTCTCTGCTCCATAACATCTAATCTTTATACACATGCAAATATAACCATTTTATATTAGCGGAGCAACATGTGCAAGTCGTTTTTTAACAACCTTTTACTAAGAATTTCCGATTATTGCGCACAACACATTGGCTGTGTGCAATGTTCATAACGTAAACGAAAGGTATCAGATTGTAAGCACCCGAATCATTCCCCCATTCTGGAGCCTCCCCGCCCACAAATCCTATATCTCGCAATCAAGGCCTATAATAGCCTATCCCGCACTGTAGATTCCTATCAAAGCCTCAGGCATCCTATCTTCCTCAGCCCCTATCAAAGCCTATTCCACCCTATAGCCCTCTATCAAGGCCGTTGCGGCCCCATCGAGCCGCAGTCCTCAAAGGATTACTGCCGCAATCTGGTTGGTAAGTTCTACGAACTGCGCAATGGTCAGCTGCTCAGGGCGCCGCGTCATAATTTCCTGCTCGTAGAATCCGGCTGAGGGCTGATGGTCGGCCGAGAACATCTGGCGGATGCTCACGCGCAGCATCTTCCGCCGCTGGTTGAAGACCGTCTTGACGAGCCGACGGAACAGCGGCCAGTCGCAGCCGAGGTCGGTGGTGGCATTGCGCGTCATGCGGATGACGGCACTCTTAACCTTTGGGGGCGGATTGAAGACATTCTCGTCGACGGTGAAGAGATACTCCACATCATACCAGGCCTGAATGAGAATCGACAGGATGCCATAAGTCTTGCTGCCGGGCTCGGCGGCGATACGCTGGGCCACCTCACGCTGAATCATTCCCGTGCAGCAGGGAATGAGGTCCTTATTGTCGAGCATCTTGAAGAAAATCTGACTCGATATGTCGTAAGGGTAGTTGCCCGTGAGAACAAACTGACGACCGCCAAAGACCTGCGTGAGGTCCATCTGGAGGAAATCCTCGCCAAGGATATTGTCGCGGAGCTTGGGAAAGTGCTCCTGGAGGTAGGCCACACTCTCGCGGTCGATCTCCACAGCCTTCACTTCGCGCGGCTTCTCCACAAGATACTGCGTCAGCACACCCATGCCGGGGCCAATCTCCAGGACGGGAATGGAGGGGCAGGCATCAACGGTGTCGGCTATGCGGCGCGCAATGTCGAGGTCGGTGAGGAAATGTTGTCCAAGATTCTTTTTCGGTCGTACTCGTTTTACCATATCAGTCTTATTTTTTGCAAAGATAGTTCAAAGGAGCGAGACGGCAAAGAAAAAAGTACAATATTGACTGACAAGGTGAGGAAAAAGCGGAAAATATTTTGTTTTTTCTTTTAATTCCATTACTTTTGCATAATTATAACGACAATGAATACAAAGAAAACAGTACGCAACAGCCTGAAGATTGCGCTGCCCCTGATTCTCGGCGGCGCTATCCTCTATTGGATGTACCGCGACTTCGATTTCTCGAGCATTTCCGATGTACTGCTCCACGATATGGACTGGACATGGATGATACTGTCCTTCCCCTTCGGAATCCTGGCCATGGTTTTCCGTGGCCTGCGGTGGCGGCAGACGCTCCGCCCCGTCGGCGAGGACGCCAGGGCATCGGTGTGCGTCAACTCCATTTTTCTGTCATACGCCGTGAGCCTCATTATACCGCGCGTAGGCGAGTTTGCGCGCTGCGGGGTGCTCACCAAGCACGAGCATACCGACTTTGCCAAAGCCCTCGGCACGGTAGTCACCGAGAGGGCCGTCGACATGGTGCTGATGCTCATAATGACCGCCGCGGCACTGCTCCTGCAGGTGAAAGTGTTCGGCTCGTTCTTCTCAAAAACGGGAACGCGCCTCGACGATATTCTCAATACGTTCTCGACAACGGGATGGATAGTGACCATCGTCTGCGGTATCGCGGCCGTGGCACTGATATATATCCTGCTCCGTCAGCTGTCGTTCTACAACCGCATTAAGGAGGCCGTACACAATATATGGCTCGGAATAATATCGATAAAGGATGTCGACAGCGTGCCGCTGTTCCTGTTCTATAGCATCGGGATATGGGTGTGCTACTTTCTGCACTTCTATCTGACATTCTTCTGTTTCGACTTCACGTCGCACTTGGGAATAACCTGCGCCACGGTCTGCTTCGTCGTGGGAACGATAGCCGTCATCGTGCCGACGCCAAACGGGGCCGGTCCGTGGCATTTCTCCGTAAAGACGATGCTCGCCCTCTACGGTGTGGCGGCCACCAACGCCCTGTATTTCGTGCTCATCGTCCACACGGTGCAGACCCTGCTTATCATCGTCATGGGCATTTACGCTTGGATAAGGTTAGCGTTCATTAGCCCTGCCGACAAGACCGCAGCCGGAACGACAGACGCGACAGCAGCGGCGACGGCCACAGAGAGAAAGAAAAATTAATCAAGAATATTATCAACGAATCTATTATGAGTGAAATTGCAAATCTTAAACCCGCGCAGATTTGGCGCAACTTTGACGCACTGACACAAGTGCCTCGTCCTTCAGGACATTTGGAGAAAGTACAGCAGTTCCTCCTCGACTTCGCTATGCGCGTCGGCGTGGAGGCTTTCAAGGATGCCGGTGGCAACATCGTCATGCGCAAAAAAGCCACGCCAGGCTATGAGAACCGCAAGACCATGCTGCTCCAGGCCCACATGGACATGGTGCCGCAGAAGGCTCCCGACAGCAGTCATAACTTCGAGACCGACCCGATAGAAACCTACATCGAGGACGGATGGGTGCACGCCAAGGGCACTACGCTCGGTTCCGACGACGGTATCGGTGTGGCAGCCATCATGGGAATCATGGAGGACAACGACCTCAAGCACGGTCCCGTGGAGGCTCTCATCACCCGCGACGAGGAGACAGGCATGTTCGGTGCCAACGAACTGCCCGAGGGTGAGCTGCAGGCCGACATGTATCTGAACCTCGACTCCGAGACATGGGGCAACTTCACCATCGGTTCGGCAGGAGGTATCGACATCACTGCCACACTACAATATAAAGAGGTGGAAAACGATCAGGAGGCTGCCGTCCGCGTAACGCTGAAAGGTTTGCGCGGCGGACACTCCGGACTCGAAATCAATGAGGGGCGCGCCAACGCCAACAAGGAGATGGTAAGGCTCGTGCGCAAGGCCGTGGCCGGTCTCGGTGCGCGTCTCGCAGGATGGGAAGGCGGCAACATGCGCAATGCCATTCCGTTCAAGGCTGAGGTCGTGCTCGCCCTGCCAGCAGCACAGGTGGAGCCTCTGAAGAAGATGGTCGCTGACCAGAAAGCCGCCATCGAGGACGAATTCAAGACCATCGAGCACGATGTGGAGTTCTTCGTCGAGGACATCGAGAAACCCGCAACGCTCGTGCCACAGGAGATTCAGGACAATCTCATCGACGCTATCTACGCCTGCCACAACGGCGTTGTGCGCATGATACCGGTCAAACCGAACGTCGTCGAGACTTCGTCGAATCTGGCCATAATCCACATCGGAGGCGGCGAGGCATCGATAAAGATTCTCGCACGCTCCAGCCGCGAGGACATGAAGATGTATGTTGCCGAGCAGCTCGAGAGCTGTTTCAACATGGCGGGAATGAAGACCGTCTTCAGCGGCAGCTACGGCGGCTGGGACCCGAATCCCGACAGTGAGCTCTTAGCCCTGCTGCGCAAGGTATACAAGGAGCAGAACGGCAAGGACGCGACGGTCGTTGTCGACCACGCCGGACTCGAATGCTCCGTAATCCTCGGCAAGTATCCTAACCTCGACGTTGTGTCGTTAGGTCCGACGCTGCGCAGCCCGCACACGACGAACGAGCGTTTCGAGATTGCCACGGCAGAGCCTTTCTGGAATCTGCTCACGGCCGTACTCGAACAGGTACCCGAAAAGTAAGACATGCCGTCAAAGGCCGGCCGGCGCACAACCATCTCCACACCAACTTTAAGAGCCGTGGAGGGTGAGCCGGCCTACCGGCGGCTGGCTGTCGGAACCCGGAACAGCCCCACCCTACCCGCACAACGACCGGGAGCCAAACGGCAACGGCTGACGGGAGACAGCCTGACATTGTAATAAATATTTTAAATCTATTGTTTTGCAGTTCAAACTTAAAATATTACCTTTGCACCCGTAAACCAAAAAATTATTTAGAAAATGGACGATTATCACGCGGCAGACTTGAATTTTTAGCGTGAGGATTACCCCCTGAAAGGCTGATCCCCACTGAAATAATTGTTTGCCAAAACATTGGAGATTAGCGCAATGAAGACTTTTTGGAATATAAGCGGAAGCTTAAATGCCATCAACGAATGGCAACCTAACTGCTGGATACAGGTTACATGCCCTACGGAGCAGGAACAGCAGGAACTTGAGGACACTTATCACATTCCCGACTACTTCCTCGGCGATATCGCCGATACCGACGAGCGGGCCCGATACGAATACGACGACGGATGGATGCTCATCATCCTGCGTATCCCCTACGTCAAGGAAATTCGCTCGCGGACTCCATATACTACCGTGCCGTTGGGTATCATACACAAGCGCGACGTCACTATCACGGTGTGCAATTTCGAGACCAACATGATGATCGACTTCGTAAGCTACCAGCAGAAGAGGAATGTGGGATTCACCGACTATGTCGACATGATTTTCCGGCTTTTCCTCTCGTCGGCCGTATGGTACCTGAAACGACTCAAACAGATAAACACCCTCATCGAGAAAGCCAAGCGGAATCTCGACAAGGAGGTCAACAACGAAAGTCTTATAGGACTGTCGAGGCTGCAGGACTCGCTAACATATTTCATCACATCAATCCGTGGCAACGAGAATCTGCTGCAAAAGCTGAAATTCAAGTTGCAGGTCGACGAGCTCGACACTGACCTTATAGAAGATGTGAACATCGAGATGAACCAGGCCAGGGAGACGACAAATATCTACTCCGACATTCTGGAATCGACGATGGACACCTATTCGAGCATCATCAACAACAACATGAACACGGTGATGCGTACCCTCACGTCGGTGTCGATAATCATGATGCTGCCAACACTCATAACGTCTGCGTTCGGCATGAACCTCATCAACGGACTCGAAAACAGTCCGTGGGGATTCCCGATAGCGATGATTATAAGTATTGTAGTGTCCATTGCTACGTGGATGATACTGCGGCATAAACGCTTGATTTGACAATAATATTAAAAAAATCACAAAAAAATTAGGATTTAAGAAACTTTTTCACTAAGTTTGCACCGAATTATTTAATTCGTGAATTTTGTTTCGCCTCATGCCCGTAAGTGCTGAAGCGGACAAGTGAATACTATTCCCATAAACTAAACAGTAAATTATGGACTCTCAAGACAACACCCTGGACAAGGGCACTGAAGAAGTGAAGCAGACAGAACAAGTTGAAAACCAAACCGAGGAGACAGCAAATGCTGAGGTGAAGGCAGAGGCCGCAGACGCCACTGCCAAAGAGGAGACTCCCGCAACGGCGACCGCTGAGACCGCCGGGAGCAGCGAGACTGCACCGGAAAAGCCCAAGGAGGCTCCGACGGCTGATGCTGACGACCCTGCAAAGAAGGTTTACAACTCGAAGAAAGAGGTCATCGAAAGACTGAAGGACATCGTCGCCAGCGACGAGACACCCGACAAGGCTGAGGTTGACCACCTGAAAACGACTTTCTACAAACTGCACTTCACCGAACGCGACAAGAAGCAGAAAGAATACCTCGAGGCCGGTGGTGACCCGGAGAAATATCAGATCACACCCGACGAGGACGAGGAAGTGTTCAAGGCCGAGATGAGTGTTATCAAGGAGAAACGACAGAAAGCGTTCCTCGCCCTTGAGGAGGAAAAACAGAAAAACCTCAAGAGAAAGGAAGAGATATTAGAGAAAATAAAGCAGATGTCGGCTACGCCGGAAGAGGCCAACAAGTCGTACAACGACTTCAAGGCCCTGCAGCAGGAGTGGAAAACGATTAAAAACGTTCCCGCCGAGAAGGCTAACGAGCTGTGGCACAACTATCAGCTGCACGTCGAGCAGTTCTACGACATGCTGAACCTGAACCGTGAGGCGCGCGAATATGACTTCAAGAAGAACCTCGAGGCAAAGGAAAAACTCTGCGAGGCTGCGGAGAAACTTGCCGACGAGCCCGATGTCATCAGCGCCTTCCACCAGCTTCAGGACCTCCATCAGCAGTATCGCGAGATAGGACCGGTAGCCAAGGAGCTCAGAGAGCAGATTTGGGCCCGCTTCAAGGCTGCCAGCACCGTCATCAACAAGAAGCACCAACAGCACTTCGATGAGCTCAGGGCCAAGGAGGAAGATAACCTCAAGAGGAAGACTGAGCTCTGCGAGAAGGTTGAGGATATAGCAAAACAGAAAAACAAGAGCTCATCGGAATGGGACAAGCGGACCCAGGAGATTATCGCCATACAGAAAGAATGGAAGACGATAGGATTCGCACCGCAGAAGATGAACGTGAAGATATTTGAGCGGTTCCGCGCTGCATGCGACGACTTCTTCACCCGTAAGGCCGAATTCTTCAAGAAGATGAAGGCTCAGTTTGCCGAGAACGCCGAGAAGAAGCGCGCCCTCGTAGAGCAGGCTCAGGCTCTCACCGACTCTACCGACTGGCACTCTACAGCCGACAAGCTCATTGCTCTGCAGAAGGAATGGAAAACTATCGGCATGGTACCCCATAAACTTGGCGATAAGCTCTGGGCTGACTTCCAGACAGCTTGCAACCACTTTTTCGACGCAAGGAAGGCTGCCACAGCCGGAACACGCAATGCCGAGCGCGACAATCTGGCCAAGAAGCAGGAGGTAATAGAAAAGCTGAAGGCTCTCCTCGACAACGCCGGCGACGACGTACAGCAGAAGGTGCAGGAACTCTCGGAGGAGTTCAACAAGATTGGGCACGTGCCGTACAAGGAAAAGGACAAGGTGTACGAGAGTTATCATGCCGTCCTCGACAAGATTTATAAGGAACTGCACGTCTCTGCGGCCCGCAAGCGCGTCGAAAACTTCCGCAACAACCTCAAGAACGTGGCGGAACGCGGCAACGATGCTCTCGACAACGAGCGCGCAAGGCTCATGCGACAGTATGAGAGGCTCAAAGGCGACATCACCACCTATGAGAACAACCTCGGATTCCTCAACGTCAGCAGCAAGAAAGGCAACAGCCTCATCGACGAGATGAAGCGGCGCATACAGCGGCTGAAGGACGAGCTCGAGGAGACACGTCAGAAAATTAAGACCATCGACTCGCAGAACAAGGAGTAAGTTCTGCGAATCATCACTTCTTCGAAGGGAGTTTGACAACAGGGTGGATAGGTGAGCCTACCAGCCTGCTGTCTTCCTCTTCCCTCGGTTCCTCGGCCCACTGAATCTGAACGCCGTAGCCGAAGTCGTCAACCTTACGGTTGGTGCGCGCACTGCGCTTACCGGCAGGAACGAATTTCAATTTTATATCCGAAATATTCTTCTTAATATCGAAATCCATAGGATTATCGACAGGCTTGCTCTCAACGGCAAGATGAAAGCGGCCAAGACCGTCGACGACTACCGTATGGCCGTCGCGGAGGTTGCGCGCTATCACGTCGACAAGCTCGGTGATGAATCCTTCCACCTCACCACGGGTGAACGTTGTGGTGGCCTGAATCTCATTGGCAAGGTCGGAAGTCAGCACGTCGCCGGTATTGACGGTGCGGGCGTGCCACTTGCCGCCGTTGTTGGCATCCTTGAACTTACTCTGCTGTAAACGTATCTTTATAGCCATAACTATCTGATTGTTAGATGGTTTTAATATTTTAGACCTTGATTTGGTAACAAAGGTAGCAAAAAATAACCTAAAAACCAAAAGAAAAACAACCTATTAGACGTGAAAACGTACTGCTCTTCCATTTAGTTTCGGTCTGACATGGCATGGCTTATGCTTTGATTGCCTCTAACAGATGCTTCGTTGAGGCTATGGCATGGACGACACAAAACCGGCAATGGGATGTAAAAATAATTCACATCGTACAACCCTTCATACTGTCTTTGTATAATATTGATAATCAGAGAATTACCAATACATACCATTTGGCGTTGCAAAACAGCCCGTTTTAGGACGCGAAACGGGCCGTTTCGCAAGCTGAAACGGTCCGTTTGGGAAGCCCAAATGATAGGTTCGGGAATGGTGTAAACATATTTCAACATTGGATTGTTCTTGTGCTGCCATTTCCAAGGCATCAGGGTGCATGAAAGTATAAGCAGTGATTAGGGGCATTGGTCATCAAAGTTATACTGCAAATATCATTCCCCGTAAGAACGGAGATTTTGCAATTATTATGCCATGTCAGTCAAAGCATAATGAAAGAGCCGCTCGTGAAAAAGTGATGAAAGACAAATGAAAATAACAGTACATAACGAGAAAAGCGGCGAAATATTTGGCTTGACGCAAAAAAATTAGTAACTTTGCAGCGTTCAGAGGAATGAGGGACTTGAAAAAGTTCCTCATTTTTATTTATAACACCATTTATGATTGACAAAAACGTTGTAAAGACATTAGTTGACAAGTGGCTCGAGGACAACAGCGAAAAGGGCTATTTCCTCGTAGACATTCAGGTCGATGACGATAATAAGATTGTCGTCGAGATCGACCACAAGGACGGAGTAGTCATCGACGACTGCGTAAGTCTTAGCGAATTCATCAACGACAACCTCGACCGCGACAAGGAAGACTACGAGCTGGAGGTTGGCTCAACAGGACTCGGGCAGCCGTTCAAGGTTCCGCAGCAGTACGTCATAAACATCGGAGAAGAGGTAGAGGTGCTCGACAAAGACGGGAAAAAGGTCAAGGGCATTCTCAAAGCCGTCGACGGAAGCAACTTCACCGTTACCGTCAACGAAAAGGTTAAAGTCGAGGGAAAGAAGCGTCCAGTGAAGATGGACGTCGACCACACCTACGACATGAACGAAGTGAAATATACAAAATACATAATAAGATTCAAATAAGCTATGGCAGCAAAAAAAGATGAAGAGCAGATGCCGAACATGATTGACGTGTTCCGCGAGTTCAAGGAAACAAAGAAAATCGACCGTACGACACTCGTCAGTGTCCTCGAGGAAAGTTTCCGCACCGTACTCTCACGCATTTTTGGCTCGGATGAGAATTTCGACGTTATCGTAAACCCTGACAAGGGTGACTTCGAGATATACCGCAACCGCACTGTCGTCCCCGACGGAGAAGTGGAGGACAAGAACAAACAGATAGCACTCAAGGACGCACAGAAACTCCAGGCCGACTATGAGGTCGGCGAGGACGTGTCGGAGAAAGTCGATTTCGCCAAGTTCGGACGCAGAGCAATACTGAACCTGCGGCAGACTCTGGCCAGCAAGATTCTCGAACTCGAGCACGACGCCCTCTACAACAAATATAAGGAGCGCGTGGGCGAGGTAATCTCGGCTGAGGTTTATCAGGTTTGGAAACGCGAGGTACTGCTCGTCGACGATGAGAACAATGAGCTCATACTGCCAAAGAGCGAGCAGATTCCACACGACGTCTACCGGAAAGGTGAGACCGTCCGCGCCGTCATCCTCAGAGTGGACAACGAGAACAACAACCCGAAGATTATCCTCTCGCGCACCGACAATTCGTTCCTCGAGCGACTTCTCGAGGCTGAGGTTCCGGAAATTCAGGATGGCCTCATAGCAATAAAGAAGATTGCACGTATGCCGGGAGAGAGAGCAAAGATTGCAGTAGAGAGCTTCGACGACCGCATCGACCCGGTAGGAGCCTGCGTAGGCGTGCGCGGCAGCCGCGTACACGGTATCGTCAGAGAGCTGAACAACGAGAATATCGATGTCATCAGCTACACGACGAACACTAAGCTCTTCATCCAAAGAGCATTGTCGCCGGCAAAGGTCAGCAGTCTGAATATCGACGAGGAAGCAAAGAAGGCCGAAGTTTATCTGCAGCCGGAGGAGGTCAGCCTGGCCATAGGTAAAGGCGGACTGAACATCAAACTGGCTTCCATGCTCACCGGCTATACCATCGATGTCTTCCGCGAGGTCGACAACGCTGAGCAGGAGGAGGACATCTACCTCGATGAGTTCTCCGACGAAATAGACCAGTGGGTCATCGACGCTATAAAAGGTATCGGACTCGACACAGCAAAGCAGGTGCTCAACGCACCGAGGGAGATGCTTATCGAGAAAGCCGACCTTGAGGAAGAAACCGTCGACCACGTTCTGAAAGTGCTGAAGGCTGAATTTGCCAACGGCTAAAGAATGAAGAAAAGGTAAAAAAGGATATAGATATAGGTAAAAACCTGACAACAAGAAGAAAGATAAGAAAGAACAATAAACATAAGAAAAGACGGTAAATGAGTTGAGGGCATCCCTACCTTTTCACTTTTTTACCTTTAAAGTAAGATATATGAGTATCAGATTAAATAAAGCAATCCGTGAATTAAACATCGGACTCCAAACGGCAGTGGAGTTCTTAGAGAAGAGAAAGGAACTGGGCGAGGTGAAGGACGACCAGAACTTCAAGCTCAGCGACGCACAATACAACGCCCTCGTCAAGGCTTTCAAGAGCGACAAGGACGTTAAGGACCGTGCGGCAAACTTTCTCCAGCAGAAACAGCGGGAGAAGGAAGAGAAGAAACCGCAGAAGAAATCGACCGAGAAAGCTCAGGGCACTGTGCCCGGAGGCATTCGCCAGAAGTACAAGCCGTTAGGCAAACTGGACCTCAACAACTTGGGAAAAGGTCCCGTTACTGTTACTTCAGCTAATTCGGAGAAGAAGGAGACAGAGCAAGCTGCCGTTAGCTCTGCACCGGAAAAGACACAGGCGCAGAAGGCTCAGAATGCTGAGAACGCCCATAATGACGCAAAGCAGGTGACTGCCGAAAGCGAGAAAAAGCAGGAAGTGACCGCAGAGGCTCCAAAGGCTACCGAAGTAAAGCAGCAGGAAACTGCAAAGCCGAAGCAACAGGAGGCTAAGACAGAGGCCCCTGCAAAGGCCGAGCCTGCCAAGGCTGAAGTAAAGGCTGACAAGCCCGAGCAGCCTAAGACTGCTGAACAGCCTAAAGCTGAGGCAAATGTAAAGGCACCGAAAGATAATGCCGCTGAAAAGACAGCACAGGCTGCTGCCAGTGGAAAGGCTGCCGAGAAGACTGCTGCCCCGACAGACAGCAGTGCCAAGTCTGAGGACCAGACACAGCAGAACGCCACAAAGAAGGACAGCAACATCTTCATGACAAAGAACGAGCGGCAGATGCTCAATCAGCCGAAGATGCAGGTCCTCGGAAAAATCGACCTGAACTCGATAAACCAAAGCACACGACCAAAGAAAAAAACTAAGGAGGAGCGCCGCCGTGAGCGCGAGGAGAAAGCGCAGAACAACGGCAACCGCAAGAAGCGTGTGCGCATAAAGAACGAGCGTGTCGACATCAACGCCGCAGCAAAGCAGGCCGGAAAGAACAACAATAACAACAACGGTAACGGCGGCGGCAAAAAGAATAAGAAAAACCGCGGCCGCGGACAGAAGTCATTAGAGGTCGACGACGAGGCAGTAGCACGCCAGGTAAAGGAGACTCTGGCCCGTCTGACATCGAAGAGCCAGAACAAGAAAGGTGCAAAGTACCGTAAGGAGAAGCGTGAGGCCGTCCAGGAGAAGATCAACGCTGAGCAGAAGGCGGAGAAGAAGGAGAGCAAGACACTGAAGCTCACCGAGTTCGTTACCGTATCCGAGCTCGCAACGATGATGAACATCCCAGTAACGAAACTCATCTCCACGCTGATGAGCGTCGGTATCATGGTGTCGATCAACCAGCGTCTCGATGCTGAGACCATCAATCTCGTTGCCGATGAGTTCGGATTCAAGACCGAATATGTCAGTGCCGAGGTTCAGGAGGCCGTCAGCGAGGAGCAGGACGACGAGAACGACCTTGTGCCACGTGCACCTATCGTGACCGTCATGGGTCATGTCGACCACGGTAAGACATCGCTCCTCGACCACATCCGCAACACGAATGTCATCGCCGGTGAGGCCGGAGGTATCACCCAGCACATTGGTGCCTACAGTGTGAAACTGAAGAACGGACGGGAAATCACATTCCTCGACACCCCGGGTCATGAGGCTTTCACCGCCATGCGTGCCCGCGGAGCCCAGGTCACCGATATCGCCATAATCATCATTGCTGCCGACGACTCCGTCATGCCAACGACAAAGGAGGCTATCGCGCACTGTCAGGCCGCCGGAGTGCCAATGATCTTCGCCATCAACAAGATTGATAAGCCGGGAGCCAACCCTGACAGAATACGTGAGGACCTCGCCAATATGAACCTCCTCGTTGAGGAATGGGGTGGTAAATATCAGTGTCAGGAGATTAGCGCCAAGAAAGGTCTCGGCGTCGACGAGCTCCTTGACAAGGTCCTCCTTGAGGCCGACATGATGGATTTAAAGGCCAATCCTAACCGCAAGGCTACAGGAACAGTCATCGAGTCGAGTCTTGACAAGGGACGCGGATATGTGTCTACGGTCCTCGTTTCCAACGGAACGCTGCACGTCGGCGACATCGTGCTTGCCGGCACATGTTTCGGACGCGTGAAGGCACTGTTCAACGAGCGTAACCAGAATATCGACAACGTACAGCCCGCCGAGCCGGCAGTAATCCTCGGACTCAACGGAGCACCGACAGCCGGCGACCAGTTCCACGTCATGGACACCGAGCAGGAGGCCCGCGACATTGCCAACAAGCGTGAGCAGCTACAGCGTGAGCAGGGACTCAGAACGCAGACTCGTCTGACCCTCTCCGACATCTCGCACCGTATAGCACGCGGCGAGTTCCACGAGCTGAACATCATCGTCAAGGGCGACACCGACGGATCGGTGGAGGCACTCTCCGACTCATTCCTGAAGCTGTCGACAGAGAAGGTACAGGTGAACGTCATCAGCAAGGCTGTAGGACAGATTTCGGAGAACGATGTCATGTTGGCATCGGCTTCCGACGCCATCATCGTTGGATTCCAGGTCCGCCCGTCGGCTGATGCACGCAAGCTCGCTGACCGCGAGGGTGTCGAAATCAACACCTACTCAGTCATTTACGATGCCATCGACGATATCAAGTCGGCAATGGTCGGTATGCTTGACAAGGTGAAGAAAGAGGTCGTTACCGGCGAGATCGAGGTCAAGCAGGTATTCAAAATCTCGAAGGTCGGCACCGTTGCCGGTGGACTTGTCACCGAAGGAAAGGTGCACAACAAGGACAAGGCACGTGTCGTTCGCGACGGTATCGTACTGAAGACCGCTCCTATCGGTGCCCTGAAGCGCTACAAAGACGATGTCAAAGAGGTTGCTACAGGACTCGAGTGCGGTATCTCCCTCGTCAACAACAACGACATACAGGTCGGCGATGTTATCGAGACCTTCACCGAGATTGAGGTAGAACAGAAACTTTAGTTCCCCTACAGTCCTCATGACAGAGGATAATATTAGTCACAAATGTTACGCCCAAGAATGTTTCTGAGTCAGAAAACTGCTTTGGCATAATATTTGTGACTTTTTTTAAAAAACAAATATAGTAATATGCAAGATAACAACAACAAGGATAATAAGTTTGTAAAGGAGGTGGTAGACCAGAAGTATGAGTATGGTTTCACCACCAACGTACAGACCGAGATCATCCCGAAAGGACTCAACGAGGATGTCGTGAGGCTTATCTCCAAGAAGAAGGGAGAGCCCGACTGGCTCCTCGACTTCCGTCTGAAAGCTTACCGCTACTGGAAGACTCTCCCCGTTCCCACATGGGGACACGTCCACGTTCCGCACATCGATTTCCAGGCAATATCCTACTATGCCGACCCTTTGGCTAAGAAACCGAAGAACAAAGAGATCGACCCGGAGCTGGAGAAGACTTTCGATAAGCTCGGCATTCCACTCGAGGAGCGGCTCGCTCTCAGCGGCACGGCTGTCGATGCGGTCATGGACTCGGTATCGGTGAAGACGACGTTCAAGAAGCAGTTGGCTGAGAAAGGCATTATCTTCTCCTCCATCGGTGAGGCCGTTAAGAACCACCCCGACCTTGTCCGCAAGTACCTCGGATCGGTAGTGCCCTACCGCGACAACTTCTCGGCAGCTCTGAACTCGGCAGTTTTCTCCGACGGTTCGTTTGTCTACATACCCAAGGGCGTTCGCTGTCCGATGGAACTCAGTTCCTATTTCCGCATCAACGCCGTCAATACCGGACAGTTCGAGCGCACGCTGATTGTCGCCGACGACGACTCTTATGTCAGCTACTTAGAGGGATGTACGGCTCCTATGCGCGACGAGAACCAGCTCCATGCCGCTGTCGTCGAGATTGTCGTCATGAATAACGCTGAGGTAAAATACTCCACGGTACAGAACTGGTATCCCGGCGACGAGCACGGAAAAGGCGGAGTGCTGAACCTTGTCACCAAACGTGGTGACCTGCGCGGAGTCAACTCTAAGTTGTCGTGGACACAGGTAGAGACCGGTTCGGCAATAACATGGAAATATCCGTCATGCGTTCTGCGTGGCGACAACTCCCAGGCGGAGTTCTATTCCGTTGCCGTGACAAATCACTATCAGGAGGCCGACACCGGCACGAAGATGATTCACATGGGCAAGAACACCAAGTCGACGATAATATCCAAGGGTATCTCGGCAGGCCACTCGCAGAATTCATACCGCGGACTCGTACGTGCAACGGAGAAAGCCGACAACGCCCGAAACTACAGCTCGTGCGACTCTCTGCTCCTCGGCTCTGATTGCGGTGCTCACACATTCCCATATCTCAACATCCACAACGACACAGCTGTCGTAGAGCACGAGGCTACAACATCGAAGATATCGGAGGATCAGCTCTTCTATTGCAACCAGCGGGGCATCCCGTCGGAGGATGCCGTAGGCCTGATTGTCAACGGCTATGCCAAGGACGTGCTGAACAAGCTGCCAATGGAGTTCGCCGTGGAGGCTCAGAAGCTGCTGTCGGTATCGTTGGAGGGAACCGTCGGATAAGCGTTCCGCACGAAAGGGCTTTCTCTAAAAGAGGAACCGAGACAGGGTTTCGGCCCGGACAAATCGTCTGAGGCTTACACTGCAAGGTGCCGTTTGACGACGGAAGGACAATCCGGAAGGACACTGTTTGAACGCCGTTTCACGGATATATTCTTAAAGTCGGAATCAAATCACAAGACAAAAGATATGGAATACCGGACGAAAATTATCAAATTATGTTTTGTAATCGCAGGATTGACAGCATCGAGCGTCAACGCCTGCGGTTGGGAGCCACAGCCTTGGAGGAAATATCTCATTAAGACGGAAGTCGAAAAGGACACCATCCCGCATCATTCCATCATGAGAATATTCCCCGACAGAGAACCCAAAATCGACAAACGGCATTTCCAGTGCGGTCCGTACTACGTCTACCAGCCGGGTATCTTCGATGCTGAGGACGAGCAACGCGAACGCATGAAGGTCATGAGAGGAGAGTACTCAACCGCGGATTTCATCTCCGACTTGATTACCGATGTTATAGATATTTTTACAACTAAATAACTTCAAAAGAAAAGATATGTTAGAGATAAAGAACCTGCACGCATCCATCGCAGGCAAAGAAATACTTAAAGGCATTGACCTCACGGTGAACGACGGCGAGATTCATGCCATCATGGGACCGAATGGTTCTGGTAAGTCAACCCTCAGTGCCGTCATCACCGGCAATCCCCTGTACACCGTCACCGAGGGAACGGCAACATTCAACGGCAAGGACCTGCTCGCCATGAAACCCGACGAGCGCGCCTGCGAGGGTATCTTCCTCAGCTTCCAGTATCCTGTTGAGATTCCGGGAGTCAGCATGACAAACTTCATGAAGGCCGCCGTCAATGCCAAACGCAAATACCAGGGACTGGAACCGCTGAAAGCTCCAGAGTTTATGAAACTTATGAAGGAGAAGCGGCAGTTGGTCGAACTCGACTCCAAGCTGACCCACCGCTCCGTCAACGAGGGATTCTCAGGCGGTGAGAAGAAGCGCAACGAGATCTTCCAGATGGCAATGCTCGACCCGCAGCTCTCCATCCTCGACGAGACCGACTCCGGCCTCGATGTCGATGCCATGCGCATTGTGGGTGAGGGAGTCAACAAGCTGTTCACTCCTAAGAAGTCAATCATCGTCATCACCCACTACGAGCGCCTGCTCGATATGATCAAACCAAGCATCGTACACGTCCTCTACAACGGCCGCATCGTCCGCACCGACGGTCCCGAGCTGGCCAAAGAGATTGAAAAGCGTGGCTACGACTGGATTAAGGAGGAAGCCGACAAGAAATATGGCAAGTAGTCGACAACTGACAAGTCATTGATTACGAGCCACAGCGTCATTGGTTACAAGCCGTAAAACTATTATCCAAGGGCCGCAAAGCTATCGTTTACGATCACCAAAGATATTGTTTACAGGCCACAGAATCAATGACAAAGCTTTCCACAATTCACGGCGGGTAACATGTCGGTCACGACAAACTTCCCGTTATATCTAAACTTGTTATGCCCAAGAGGCGTAGAAGAAAAGAATATGATGAACAGTGAACAACAATATATAACCCTATACAACGACAACGCGGAGCTCATCAAGAGCCACTCGGCTGACGTGCTGAACGCCGTTCGCGACGAGGCCTTTGAGAATTTCCGGCGGATGGGATTCCCAAGTAAGAAAGTCGAGCGCTATAAGTACACCGATATGGCCGCTCTCTTTGCCCCCGACTATGGTCTCAACCTCAACCGGTTGGACATTCCTGTCGACCCCTACGAGGCTTTCCGCTGCGATGTTCCCAATCTCAGCACATCGCTCTACTTCGTTGTCAACGACCAGTTCTACACTAAGGCTCTGCCGAAGGTCACTCCCGGCGACGGAATCATCGTCGACTCGTTAGCCCATGCGGCTGTCGAACATCACGACATCGTAGCGAAATACTATGCCAAAGCCGCAAAGATGAAGGACGATGCCATCACGGCCCTTAACACAATGCTGGCTCAGGACGGTCTCTTCGTCTACGTTCCCAAGAACACCCGCTGCGACCGTACCATTCAGGTGATAAACATTCTCCGCTCTGATGTCGACATGATGGTCAACCGCCGCGTGCTGATAGTCCTTGAGGAGGGTGCCGAGGCAAAATTCCTCTTCTGCGACCACAGTGCCGACGACCGCAACTTCCTCGCTACTCAGGTCATCGAGGCCTTCGTTGGCGACAACGCTAACCTCGAGCTCAACTGCCTTGAGGAGACCCATTACAAGAATGTGAGGGTATCGAACGTATATATCGACCAGCAGCGCGACAGCCGTGTCAACCACAATGTCATCACCCTGCACAACGGAACAACGCGCAATCAGCTCGACCTCGTGTTCAAAGGCGAGGGTGCCGAGTGCTCATGCAACGGCTGTGTTATCGCCGACAAGCAGCAGCACGTCGACAACAACACCCTCATCGACCATCAGGTGGGCCACTGCACGAGCAATGAGCTCTACAAGTATGTCCTTAACGATGCTTCTGTCGGTGCCTTCGCCGGAAAGATTCTCGTCCGCCACGGTGCCGAGAAGACGCTGTCGCAAGAGACCAATCAGAATCTCTGCGCCACCAAGCAAGCCAGGATGTTCACTCAGCCGATGTTGGAGATTTACGCCGACGATGTACAGTGCAACCACGGCTCCACCGTCGGACAGCTCAACGATGCTGCCCTCTTCTACATGCAGCAGCGCGGCGTAAGTGCCGAGGAAGCAAAACTGCTCCTTGAGTTTGCCTTTGTCAATGAGGTTATCGACAAGATGGAACTCGAGCCTCTCAGGGACCGGTTGCACCATCTTGTAGAGATGCGTTTCCGCGGAAAGCTGAACAAATGCGAGGGATGCAAGCTCTGCAAGTAGCAAGACCACATTAAGGACAGCCCATAATAATGAAAGGAGGACCATCAGTCCACATAACTGACAATAAACAATATCAGGAAATGAAGGAGAACAACAACATAAATGATAACGGCATGGGGGGTGCGGCATCGTCGGGAGCCCTCAATAACGGTCAGGAGGCCTACGATGTAGCGAGCATCCGCGCCGACTTCCCCATCCTCACCCACACCGTCTACGACAAGCCGTTAGTCTATCTCGACAATGCCGCCACAACGCAGAAGCCTCTGTGCGTGCTCGACGCCATGCGCAACGAATATCTCAACGCCAACGCCAATGTCCATCGCGGTGTCCACTGGCTCAGTCAGCAGGCCACCGACCTCCATGAGGCTGCCCGCGAGACGGTGCGCAAGTTCATCAATGCCAAGAGCACCAGCGAGATAGTCTTCACCCGCGGCACTACTGAAGGCCTCAATCTTGTGGCCTCAACTTTCAGCGACGAGTTCATGAAGACCGGCGACGAAGTGATTGTATCGACGATGGAGCACCACTCCAATATTGTTCCATGGCAGTTGCAGGCACGGAAGAAAGGCATCGTACTGAAAGTCATACCTATGACCGACGACGGAAAGCTCTGTCTCGACGAATACGAGAAGCTCTTCACCGACAAGACGAAAATTGTCAGCTGCACCCATGTGAGCAATGTTCTCGGAACCATCAATCCCGTTAAGGACATCATCCGCATCGCCCATGAGCATGGGGTTCCGGTGATGATCGACGGTGCCCAGAGCGTTCCCCACTTCCCCGTCGATGTCCAGGACCTCGATTGCGACTTCCTCGCTTTCTCCGGTCATAAGATGTACGGCCCCACAGGAGTCGGCATCCTCTATGGCAAGGAGGAATGGCTCGACCGTCTCCCGCCCTATCAAGGTGGTGGCGAGATGATTGAGCATGTAAGCTTCGACAAGACAACTTTCGAGAAACCGCCTTTGAAGTTTGAGGCCGGCACACCCGATTATATTGCCACCCACGGTCTGGCTACAGCCATCGACTACGTCAGCAGCATTGGCATGGCGAAGATTTTTGCCCACGAGCAGAATCTAACCCGCTACGCCTTGCAGCAGTTGCGTACCATCGACGGCATAAAAATCTATGGTCACGGCCCCGTTGCCGATGCCACGTCAGCCATCGACGCCGCCACGGCAGGATGCGGTGAGGCTGTCATCTCGTTCAATGTCGGCAATATCCATCATGCCGACCTCGGCACACTCCTCGACCGTCTCGGCATTGCCGTCCGCACGGGTCACCACTGTGCGCAGCCGCTCATGGACCGCCTCGGCGTGCTCGGCACCGTGCGTGCTTCCTTTGCCATGTATAATACAAAGGAAGAAATCGATGCCCTCGTCGAAGGCATCCGCCGGGTAGCCAAGATGTTTTAGTCGTCGCCGGTGCCTCATCGCAGCCATCGCCGATGACTACGATGCACTGGTGCAATCGATAATCAACTCCAAGCGAGAGGGCATGTTCCAATATCCGGGACATGCCTTTTTGCGTTTACGCGGCCTTTATGGTCGTTCGTCCGGTCACAAGACCGAATCTATTCATTAAAGAAACCTCCATTTGAGACACTATACACCAAGCATAGCAACTAGCTCTTCTATATATTTAAGCATGGTTGCCGTACCCCATTTACCACCATCTTTGGTTCTCACCTTCTTGTATTTTGAAAGGTATCTGAATATAGCCTTGTAAGAATATTTCTTGCTTAGCCCCAGCTTGACAAACTCATTTTTAACCCTTGTCGTTATGACGACGGAGAGAAAATTAATCAGTTCGGTGGCATATACGCTGTAGTCGGAATGCACGTTTACCGTGTCACGGTCAACGATATTCTTGTATAGCCAGAACAGAGTCTCCACAGACCATCGCTGGGAATAGGCTAAATAGACGGTTAATGGGTCAAGGTCAGCTTTTGACTTGAAGACAATCAGACCGAATAAACCTTTCCTCTCGACATAGCTTTCTGCCTTGAAGTTATCTTTCTTGTTGGCATTCTGCACATATCCAATCTCCTGTTCGGAGGCTGCCTTCGGGTCGCGGAAAGAGTAGAGGAACTTGCCGTTTGACATTTTTTGCTTTTTGTATAGAATCGTTCCGTCCTTATAGTCTTTCAATGGCATTGTCGGCTCATCCATCTTGTAATTCTTTATGAACGCCGAATTCTGCTTCAACGGTATCAGGTATGCCAGTCCTTCCATCTTGTCGACTTTCTCAAAAAGCTTGTCGTTGTAGAAACCCTTGTCGAATACCATCAGACCATTCTTAATCTCATACTCCGCTACAAAGTCGTCTATCGCCGTCTGATCCAGCATGTTGCCTGCGTAAGGCTTTGCCGCTATGGGCTCACGCGTCAATGGGTTGAAAGCATACAGCAAGCTGATATCTTTGGAGCCTTTCTTCGCTCCCTTGCGCGAGAACTCCGACAGACTCCCCGTCTTGGCATTGTAGTCCTTGAGCATGCCATCGATAACCATGTCACCGCCGGTAAAGGTGTTCACCCTATTGCGCATGAACTCACAGATAAGGGAGTACGCCTTGCCTATCTTCACAAGAAACCCGGACACTGCCGTCTCAGACAAATGCACTCCCGGATACATCTCTGATGCAAATGAGCAGAGGTACTGTATCTGCAAGTCACGGTTCATGATGCCTCCATATGAAGCACGGAGCAAGGCAATGACATAGAGGCGCTTTGCATCGTCGAGATTCCAAACCTTGGCGAGTTCTTGAAGAAGTCCACTGCCGTACTTGTCACAGAGAGCCACCTCTCCATAATCTTTAATATCCACTTGATTTTTCTTGCGCATATATGAGCCCTCGACAAACTTGCCGTTTACAATTTCTCCTACCGTTCCTTGGTCTACGGGGATAGGCTTCCCGTTAATTCTTTTGCTCGTCCTTTTTATGACGACAAAACGACTGCCTCTCTGTCGGACTATCGTACTTTTGGGGCGGGCGACTGACTTTATCTCTTCTGGAATAGCCATAAATATGTATAGTATCTATATAATTAAAAGAACTATACAAAGGTACAAATAAATGGCCATATCTGCAAGAAATTACCAATAATATTGGCAAAAATAATTATGCAGAGACTAAAACAAGGGGAAGTTTAAACGGGCTTTCTACGAAAGAAAGCCCTTGCTAAGCCAGAAACGGCAAAGCAAGGGCCAAATTGTATAGTGTCTCAAATGGAGGTTTCTTTAATTCATTTTGGAGACAGCCTCTAACCCAGGTTATCCGCACCACCGCGAATATATAATAATGTGGCCATTCGCTTGCCAAAAGGCAGATAAAGATATTCGGTCTGGCGACCGACCGGACGGCCACAAAGACCGCCCCGCAAAGGGATCATTAACGCACGTCCGTTGCCCAATAAATCTGCGCAACCTGCGGGACAAAAGGCCTCTCTCGCTGATATTCTAATGAATCTGCGTGAGATTATCCCACCTTTGTTCAATGACTCGCCATTTAGGTTGAATGTTATTTCGGGTGCAAAGGTACAACATATTTTTCCCGATTCCAAATTTTCATAGGGTAGAAAGGGGTATAGTTCGAGGGGTAGAAAGGGGTATAGGACAGAGAAAATAGTTTTTTTTGCGTATTAAATGAGACTCTCGCGAGCGATGGACGGAATTGAATCAGTGTTACGACAAGATTAACCTCCGGCTACGACAGCCAAGGCAAGCGCAAGGCCATATTTTACATTAGTTTTAAAGCAACATTGAACACGGAGTAAAATAATTTTTTGTACCTTTGCAAAATAAAGTGAGACGCGAAGTCCACAGCAACCCAACTTATTATCAACATTACTTTACCAGAATGATTAAAAAACTATTTTTTACCCTTGCCCTATTGACGATGACGGTATCATTGTCGGCCCAGAAGACCGATATGAACCAGTTCATCGACAACCTTATGTCACGAATGACCCTCGACGAAAAAATAGGACAGCTCACCCTCCTTCCCGGTGGCGACGTCACCACCGGACAGCTCATGAACTCCCCTCTCGCAGAACGGGCCCAGCAGGGTCGTCTCGGAGCCGTCCTCAACTTCAAGGGAGCCGACAAGATCAAGGCCTTACAGCAGATTGCCGTCAAGAAGAGCCGTCTTGGCATTCCTCTCCTCATCGGCCTTGATGTCATCCACGGCTACGAGACCGTCCTCCCCATACCCCTTGCTCAGGCTTGCTCGTGGGACACCGCCGCCGTGGAGGCCGGTGCCGCCTTAGCTGCCCGTGAGGCCTCTGCCGACGGTATCAACTGGGTTTATAGTCCAATGGTCGATGTTGCCCACGAGCCCCGCTGGGGACGTATCGCCGAAGGCTACGGCGAGGACCCTTTCCTCTCCGGGCTGATGGGTGCTGCCGCCGTCCGCGGCTATCAGGGTCGCCACAACGAATATGGCAAGGACCACGTCATGGCCTGTCTGAAGCACTATGCCCTGTACAGTGCCACCGAGGCCGGCAAGGACTACAGCTGTGTTGACATGAGCCGACTGCGCATGTACAACCAGTATTTTCCCTCATATAAAACCGTGGTCGAAGCCGGCGTGGGCAGTGTGATGTCGTCGTTCAACATCGTCGACGGCATTCCCGCCACAGCCAATAAATGGCTTATGACCGACGTTCTGCGCAACCAGTGGCATTTCGATGGATTCACCGTCACCGATTATGCATCTATCAACGAGATGACCCCGTTGGGCTACAGCAAGGGTGCCACCTCCGCCGTCCGTGCCCTGAAGGCCGGTACCGATATGGATATGTGCGCCCTGGCCTTCGACCGCTACATCAAGAGTGCCCTCGACGATGGGTCCCTGACGATGGCCGATGTCGACAAGGCCGTTCGACGCGTCCTCGAGGCCAAATATAAACTTGGGCTCTTCGACGACCCCTATCACTATTGCAACCCCAAGCAGACAGAAAAGAGCATCTACACCCCGACAAACAGAAAGCTCGCACGCGACATTGCCGCTGAGACCTTTGTCCTCCTGAAGAACGACAACAACGTCCTGCCGCTGAAAAAACAAGGCACCATCGCCCTCATCGGCCCTCTCGCCGACGACCGCAGCAACCTCGTAGGCTGCTGGTCGACAGGCGATAAGCCCGCTAAATACACTACCATCAAGGAGGCCATGCAGAAATACCTCGGCAGCAGTGCCAAGGTCGTCTACGCCCAGGGCTGCAATATCTATTCCGACTCCCTCCGCCAGCGTGCCGTCGAGTTCGGCCGTCCACTCCCATGGGGCGACACCGCGAAGATGCTCCGTGAGGCCGTCGACGCCGCCAAGGGTGCCGATGTCGTCGTGGCCTGTCTCGGTGAGATGGCCGAGATGTCGGGCGAGAGTTCCACCCGCACTGACCTCACCCTCCCCGACGTGCAGAAGAACCTCCTCAAAGCCCTCCTCAATACCGGCAAACCCGTGGTACTGCTCAACTTCGCCGGTCGTCCGACAGTGCTCACATGGGAGAGCAGCCACGTTCCTGCCATCATGAACGTATGGTTTGCGGGCAGCGAGACCGGCGATGCACTCTGCGACGTGCTCTTCGGCGATAAGGTCCCGACGGGAAAACTCGTCAATACCATGCCGCGATCCATGGGCCAGCTACCGATATTCTACAATCATATCAGTTCCAGTCGGCCCGTCGCCGACGGCAACAAGGTATTCCGGAAATACCAGAGCAACTACATTGACGAGACCACCGGTCCTCTTTACCCCTTCGGCTACGGACTGAGCTACACTACCTATAAATACGGCGATGTGGTCCTGTCGGCACCGTCGATGACCAAGGACGGCAAGATAACGGCCTCCGTTACCGTCACGAACACCGGCGACCGCGACGGCGACGAGATTGTGGAGATGTACATCCACGACCGCTTCTCGTCTATCGTCCGCCCTGTCAAGGAGTTAAAAGGCTTCCGCCGCATCCATCTCGCCAAGGGTGCTACCGCCACGGTGACCTTCGACATCGACGCCACGACACTGAGCTATCTCGACGCCGAGGGCCGTCCGTTCCTCGAGCCCGGCGACTTCGAGATAATGATCGGTCCCAACAGCCGCGACGTGAAGAAAGCCGTACTGAACGTAAAATAAGCAAAAAGAATGCTCTCAAGCCACTATTATAACGACTACGCCATCGAGGCCGGCTGCGACGAGGCCGGCCGGGGCTGCCTTGCCGGCAGCGTCTTTGCCGCCGCCGTCATCTTCCCCGCCGACTACCACAACGCCGATCTCAACGACTCCAAGCAGCTGTCGGCAAGGCGGCGCTACGCCCTCCGCGAGGTCATCGAGCGCGATGCCACCGCATGGGCCGTGGGCATCGTCACCCCCGAGGAGATAGACCACATAAACATCCTCAACGCCTCCATCCTCGCCATGCACAGGGCCCTCGACAAGCTCGCCGTGCGACCGCAGGCCGTCATCGTCGACGGAAACAGGTTCAAACCCTACGGCACCCTGCCCTACACCACCATCGTCAAAGGCGACGGCAAATATCTGTCCATCGCCGCCGCGTCGATACTCGCCAAGACTTTCCGCGACGACTATATGGACGAACTCGACCAGAAGTATCCGCAGTACGACTGGAAGTCGAACAAGGGCTACCCCACACGCAAGCACCGCGAGGCCATAAGCCGCTACGGCACAACGCCTTACCACCGTATGAGCTTCAACCTCCTCGGGGGCACCGGCGAGCTCAATCTCGACTTCAAGGAATAGTGGCCGAGAGCCTGGCGCAACGACATCGGCGGGGAGGCAGGACTGCTGAAAATACTTAACAATAACGACTATGATTCGAAATATAATATTCGACTATGGCAGCGTACTCATCAGGACCGACTGCCGCCGCGTCTACGCACCGCTCTTCGGTTCCTGGGAGAAAGCCGACTGGTTCCGCACGAACATCGTTGAGCCGGAATGGATAGAGCGTCTCGACCGCGGCGACGACTACGGCGAGTGCATAGCGGCGCAGCAGGCCAAATATCCCGACTATGCCGGGGCTATCGCCCTCTACGACAGCCGCTTCACCGATTTCCTCGTCGGTGAGATGCCGGGCATGTACCGGTTGCTGTCGCAGTTGCGTGCCGAGGGCTACCACCTCTACGGTCTCTCCAACTACAGCCATAAGATTTACGACATCCAGGCCACAGCGTCCATCTTCAGGTTAATCGAGGGTCAGGTAATATCGTCCGACGTTCATATCACAAAGCCCAGCAGCCTCATCTACAAGCACTTGCTGGACCGTTACGATTTGAAGGCCGACGAATGTCTGTTCATCGACGACCGTAAGGTAAACACCGATGCCGCCGAGGCCGTGGGCATCCGTGCGATGGTCTTCCCCGATATCCCCTTCACCCGCCGCCAGATTCTCGACGGTGTTAGCAAGGAGTATAGCGATGCTACAGCCCCCACCCCCCTCGCCGAGTTCGAAAAGAGGCTGTGGGAGGTACTGAGGGAATAAGCCCATCGCCAATTGCAAAGGCAGCAAGGGAATGATACAGAGACCGTTGCGGCACGCTTCCGACGGCACAAAAAACTGATGCGGCATATATCCGCGGGCACAAAAAAATGGTGCTGCACACATCCGCCGTAGGGGCGGGGTTTATCCCCGTCCTACTGCCAAGGTGTCGATTTCAATCTGCATACAGGTGGGACACATGGGCGCTAACCACTGATACAGAGACCTTTACGGCACACATCCGTCGGCACAAGCAACTAATGCGGCACACAACCGACGGGCGGGGTTTATCCCCGTCCTTCAGCCAAGGTGGTGATTTCCCGCTGCCGCAGAAAAGCCCCGACGGGGCTTAATTCTTAAAAACCCCAGACTAAGGGAGCGCAGCGACCGCAGTCTGGGGTAGAAGAAAAGCGCAAGATATACACTACCAGCCTCGAAGAGGTTGAATAGCGGTACGCGCATAAAATCTGCACTTCCGCGCACGTCGTGCTCTTCGTGCAGAAACAATGCCATTGGCGGAATCTTTGCGTTCTCTGCGGCTTGGCGAGATATTTCCATCGTGATCGTAGGATGGGGATAAACCCCACCTCTACATGGTATTGAACGTGGCACGATGCCACGATTATGCCACCCCACTAACGTAAAACTCACAAAACCAGATAATTATGGCCCAAAGAAAGAAATACCGCTGCGCACAATGCGGATACGAGGCCTACGACTATGAGGGCCGCGGGTTCATGGGACAGCGCATCGAAAGCGTGAGCTGTCCCGACTGCAAGACCATCCAACCACTCGTCGTGGGAGGAATCATCGGCGACTCGGCACCATCGTTCAGCTCACTCGCCGGGCGACTCTGCCTCAACTGCGGTAGCGACCGCATACGGCCATGGGACCACCACACATGCCCTAAATGCGGGGGACAGATGGAGTTCACCGGCGACAGCGACTTCTGGACATAACATCCCTGTCAATCAAAGCACTATGACAATCAGAAGCTATGAGTAAGCAAACGCCCCTGACAGTCACAGCATTACAATGAGCAAGGACAAAGTAGCCATATAACAGCGGACAGAAACAAACAAAGCTTGACATCACTGACAGTCAAGACATTACAACGAATAACCATCAAACAGAATACACAATGAAAGAATACGACTATCTCATCGTCGGATCGGGACTCTTCGGAGCGACCTTCGCCTACATGGCACGGAGAGCCGGAAAGAAATGCCTTGTCATCGACAAGCGCGAACATCTCGGCGGCAATGTCTACTGCGAGAATATCGACGGCATAAACGTCCATAAATATGGTGCCCACATCTTCCACACCTCAAACAAGGCTACATGGGACTTCGTCAACTCGCTCGTCGAGTTCAACCGCTACACCAATTCACCGGTAGCCAACTACCGCGGACAGCTCTACAACCTCCCGTTCAATATGAACACCTTCTATCAGATGTGGGGCGTGAAGACTCCCGCCGAGGCCCGCGCCACCATCGACGAGCAGCGCCGTGAGGCAGTGGCGAAGATGAAGGCCGAAGGCATCAGCGAGCCCCGCAACCTCGAGGAACAGGCCCTGACACTCATCGGCCGCGACATCTACGAGCGGCTCATCAAGGGCTACACCGAGAAACAGTGGGGACGCAGCTGCACCGACCTCCCGCCGTTCATCATCAAACGGCTGCCAGTGCGCCTCGTCTTCGACAACAACTACTTCAACGACAAGTACCAAGGAATACCCATCGGAGGATATAACGTCCTCATCAGCAAACTGTTGGAGGGTATACCCACACGTACCGGCATCGACTTCTTCAGCGACCGCGAACAGTTGGAGGCCATCGCCGGAAAGGTCGTCTACTGCGGACAGATTGACGAATACTTCGATTACCGTCTCGGACATCTGAACTTCAGGACGGTACGCTTCGAGACCGAAGCCCTCGACACGCCGAACTACCAGGGCAACGCCGTCGTCAACTACACCGAGCGCGAGGTGCCCTACACGCGTATCATCGAGCATAAGCACTTCGAGATGTTCGGGCAGGCCGTCTACGACAATCCCAAGACGGTCATCAGCCGCGAGTACAGCACCGAATGGAAGGAGGGTATGGAGCCCTACTACCCTGTCAACGACGACCGCAACAACCGCCTCGCCGACGAATACCGCGCCCTCGCGGCCGTCGAGCGTAACGTCATCTTCGGCGGACGCCTCGCCGAATACAAGTATTACGATATGGCACCGACGATAGAGAGTGCCATACGGGCCTTCAACGCTGAGAAATAAAAAAAATCCCAAAGATTTGCAATATAAATAATTATTACTATCTTTGCAGAAACTTACGACACCTCTGCCGGAAAACCAAATAAGGCAGAGGTCGCCTCTTGCGGCAAAAGTCAACAAAAAGAAGCAACAGTTATGGCATTGAACTCAAATAAACCCACGAAACTGTACTACACCATCAAGGAGGTAGCACAGATGATGAATGTCTCGGAGAGTCTCCTGCGCTACTGGGAGTCGGAGTTTCCGCACCTGCGCCCGAAGACCACCGGCAACCGCGTACGTCAGTACACCCAGAAGGACATCGACCAGATAAAGGTCATCTACAACCTCGTAAAGGTTCGCGGTTTCAAGATTGCCGCTGCCCGCAAGATGCTCCAGGTCAACCGTGCCGGTGCCGACAAGAGCCAGCAGGTCATCGACAGCCTCACCGAAGTGCGCGACGAGCTCAAGGAACTCAAGAAGCACCTCGACGGACTGGTGTAGTCGGATGTACGGAAACGTAAAATAATTTCAAATCGCAACAAAACGAAAATCATCTTCGTAACGCATTGACATTCAGGCAGTTTACAATTCGGTCTGTTTGGCGTTGCAAAACGGTCCATTTCACAACGCAAAAGGGTAGGTTTCAGCGCGCGAAACCTACCCTTTTGCATTGCCATTTGGCCCATATAGGAATAGTGTAAAGATAATTCAAAAGATTCCGTACCACCATTATGCTGCACAGTTTCATCATTGTGCAGCACCGTGCGGTTGCACATTATACTGCGACTACGACCGCAAACAAATCGTGAAATTCGTACTATTCGTGCAGAAACAATGCCTTGGCGGAATCTTCGCGGTCTTTGCGGCTTGGCGAGGACATACCTTTGGTTATTCTCTGCCACTGAAAGCCCCGAGGGGGCTTAATTCTCAATAACCCCAGACTAAGGGAGCGCAGCGACCACAGTCTGGGGTAGGACACAGGCGCAAGATATCCACGACCAGCCTCGGAGAGGTTGAATAGCGGAACGCGCAGGAACACATGCGCTTTTGCGCACTCCGTGCTATTGTGCGTCTTCGAGGCACTGAATGTATGGCTATCGGCATGTTCCCCAGACTGCGCTCGTTATCACTCGCTTAGTCTGGGATTATTGATGATTCAGCCCCGTTGGGGCTGGTAGTGGCAAAGGGCAAATCTTTCGTGGCCGTAGGATGGCTCCCCCTACATTGGATTGGCGTGGCACCATGCCGCAATTGTGTAGCTCCGTGCCTTAATTATGCTGCATAGTGCGGTTGCAGGGGCGGATAGGCAGGGTTAGTGGCCGTCCGCTTGCCTCGAAGAGGCAAATAAATACAAAAATTCGGTCTTTCAGACCGAATCTCTTTATTTTGGTTCATCCGACAAATCGTGTGATAAAGTGTGGATGATGTAAAGAAAATAGCTGGAAATCCATTACCTTTGTAAGTGATTAAAAAAAACAAGACAAATGGACACCAGCTATATCTATTATGCATACGGAATCAGGGACTTCGAATGCACTAAGACTGAGTACAAAGGTAATACTATTATTCATCATATCCAAAAAAGAGATGTAAAAACTCGATGTGAATGTTGCCATAGTCACGTTGTCGTACGCAACGGGTTCAAGATTCGTAAAATCCGCAGTGTCAACATTGGTACCAAGCAATCAATCTTACATGTAAAGGTGCGTCGTCTAAAGTGTAAGACATGTGGTGCTGATGTCTATGAGGATCTTCATTTCGTTACCGGCAAGCAGCGCTATACACATCGTTTGGCAAGGCTCGTGATAGAACTGCTTCATAGAATGACGATAAAAGATGTAGCCCACTATCTCGGTCTGAGTTGGGATACGGTGAAGGATATCCACAAGAACTATCTCAATCATAAGTTTTCTCATATAGATATCAAGGATGTCAAGCACATTGGTATTGATGAGTTCGCTTTGAGGAAGGGACACGTCTATCTGACTATTGTGGTCGACATGTTGAGTGGTGCCATTATACATGTCGGAGATGGCAAAGGAATCGATTCTTTGAAGAAGTTCTGGCCCAAATTGAAGAGAAGCGGCGCGAAGATAGAGTCCGTGTCTTCAGACATGTCCGCTGCGTTCATCTCTGCGATTAAGAAAAACCTACCTGATGCCATTCACGTTTTCGATCACTTCCATGTGCAGAAACTGGCAGGCGAAGCCTTGGACAAAGTCAGAAGAGAGGTCTATAATCAAGAGAAGGACTTAGAAAAAAGAAAAGTCATAAAGGGAACGCGCTGGCTGTTGTTGCGCCATGATAAGGATATTTTTACAGAGGATGAAAAGAAGAGATTGGATAACGTAATCAAGATGAACGAACCTCTGAGCAAAGCCTACATTCTCAATGAATACTTGCAAGAAGTATGGAAGCAGGACTCATATAAAGAAGGAGAAGCTGTGCTGGATGACTGGATAAAACAGGCTCGGGAATCAAAAGTTCCCACCCTTGAAAAGCTGGGTAATTCCATCGCCGCTTACAGAACTGGAATCCTGGCTTATTACAAATGTAGGACAAGCAATGCAAAAGTAGAAGGGATCAACAATAAAATAAAAGTCTTGAAGAGAAACGCCTATGGCTACCGGGACATTGACTATTTTAAGTTAAGACTTTTCAATTTGCATAATGACAAAATCACACGATTTGTCGGATGAACCTTTATTTTCAGACAGACCCCAACCTACCCTCACAACGTAAACGAACGCATACAACACCTTGATGTTCAACATGTTGCTGCATTCAGCCACAGTAGGGGTGGGGTTTATCCCCACCCTAACAGCTGCGGGGTATTTACCTTAATTCTCGGCCGTCGCTACGGGGAAATCACCTTAATTCTCGTCCGTCGCTGGGAGGATGGGGATAAACCCCACCCCTACTGTGGATGCGTGCAACTCGTTAGCTATCAGCGGATTGCCAACGTGATTCCTTTGCTCGGGCGGGTCTCACCTCTCTTCCAGCCACGGTATCTTGCCATAATCCTGCTGTGGCTCAGCGGCGAAGAGGTCATCGGGGGGAAGGATACTGCCACTCTTCGCCAGCCGACGGAGGTAATCGGTGCGGACATCAGCGTTCTCTATCTCCTCACGTCTCGCCCTACTCATAGCTAAATACTCCTCCTCGATCTCGAGGCCGAGGAACTTCCGTCCCAACAGGTTCGCAGCTATCCCTGTGGTACTGCTGCCGCTGAAGGGGTCGAGGACCCATGCACCGGGCTTCGTGCTCGCCTCAATGATGCGCGCCAACAGCCCTAACGGTTTCTGTGTTGGGTGCTTACCGCACGATTTCTCCCATCGCGCGATGGCTGGCAGATGCCACACATCCGTCATCTGCTTGTCGCCGTTGAGCCGCTTCATCAGATCATAGTTGAAGTAGTGCGGCACCTTTGCCGACTTCCGAGCCCAGATAATAAACTCCGTACTGTAGGTGAAATAACGGCACGAGATATTTGGCGGCGGATTCGTCTTCGCCCACGTCACCACATTCAGAATCTTAAACCCGAGACGGACAAGCTGCTGCTGGACACTGAAGATATTATGATACGTACCCGAAATCCATATCGTCGCATTGTCCTTCATGTGACTCCGCACCGATGTCAGCCACCGCAGGTTGAAAGCGTCCATCTCCTGCGGTGTCTTAGGCTTGTCCCACTCACCCTTGTTGACGCACACCACCCTACCGCTCTGACAGCTGATGCCACCGGAGGACAGAAAATACGGTGGGTCGGCAAACACCATGTCGAACCCAAAAGAGAACTTCGACAACGTGGCATTGCAGTCGCCCTGAATGAGGGTGAAGTCGTTGGAGGGGGATTTATAGTAAGGCTGACTCCTGTCAACAGCTATCTCCGTCGAAACATAATCGTCAGCCGAGAGAATTATACCGCTGTTAAGATACAACCGATTGACGGCCGATTCAGCATCCTTCGGTGAATCGGCCTCTACCTGCAAGGTCCTTGCAAGCGTTTCGTTGATCGTAACATTGTACTTCATTCGGCTTGTACAAAGTTACGATCAATTTATTTGCTACGGTCAATAAGATCATTAGTTAACTTTATTGATCAAAAATGATCAATCACAAAGACGCATAACTATCTCTATATTAGACTCTGACCTAATTTAGCTCACTACGAATAAGTTAAAAAATGATCTTTATTTTAAATCATATCCGTCTTAGTCTGTAAGCGACACATCATCTCATATTCCTCACAAATAGTCTCGTAGCTACTGAATTTTATTCTGTCTTTCATATCCTTGAAGGCCGACCGATTCATCACTTTGAGGAATTGCTCCTTACGGTTCTGAGGCGCGACGATATAGAATCGGCTGTAGAAATCGCTCAGGTCACAGAATTTGGCCACCGAATTTTGTATGTCTGTAGTATGCTCAACCTCGAAGAAGCTGTTTGGCATCTTACGTTCATTAAACCATATCACATCAACCGTTCGTGCGCGATTGGTGAGCTCATCGTATGAAAAGTTCGGTAGAATGACAGAAGAACAGATATCTGCCAATGGTTTGTCAAGAAACTTTCGATGCTGGTCCTGCGCTGGCACATAGGTGGAGTAATGCTTCATATTGCCAATCTGGATGATAAGCCCCTGGTAGTAACCATGGGTGAAAATCGAGTCATCGGTATTATCCTTTGATACGATATCGAACTTATCCAATACTTCGTTACGGCATTCCTCCAAAGCCCACAGACCCGGTTGGATTCTGAAGATGTCAGCAGAATTCTGAACTATACGTCTTATTGACTCGTTCGGAGTCTTCGTTTTCCACGATGAAGTATCAACAAGATGATAAAGTTCACCAAGTGTAGCGTACCCTCCGTGTTTTCGAAGGGTATCAATGACTTGCATCGTCTGTGTATATTTCTGAGTCATAATGATTTACGAATCCTTTAAGTTAATAATCCGTTTCCCCGGTTATCGGAGCAGGATAATCTTTTGAGCATCACACCTTTCGATGACCGCAGTCCCGGCAGCTCACTCCATGCGATAACAAGTTCTCGTTTCCGGTACTGCAAAAATACATATTTTTTACGTTACAAGCACTACCAATCTTAGAAAAATATCCATTAGTTCAATCTGATGAGTCCTCAGCACCCATAAATCAAACGTCATCACAAGGTATTTTGACCTGATACACAGACACTTGTGGTACGCATCCGCCGGCAGGGTTTACCCCCCCCTGCATTTGCCATGGGTTTCGTCCGTGGCAATAGGATGGGGATAAACCCCACCCCTACATTGGATTGGCGTGGCACCATGCCGCCCCTGCAACAGCACTGTGCCGCACATAATCTGAACACAACGTAAATAAATCGTGAAATTCGTGCTATTCGTGCAGAAACAATGCCTTGGCGGAATCTTCGCGGTCTTTGCGGCTTAGCGAGGTCATATCTTTGGTTATTCTCTGCCACTGAAAGCCCCGACGGGGCTTAATTCTCAATAACCCCAGACTAAGGGAGCGCAGCGACCGCAGTCTGGGGTAGGACACAGGCGCAAGATATCCACGACCAGCCTCGGAGAGGTTGAATAGCGGAACGCGCAGGAACATATGCGCTTTTGCGCACTCCATGCTATTGTGCGTATTCGAGGCACTGAATGTATGGCTATCGGCATGTTCCCCAGACTGCGCTCGTTATCACTCGCTTAGTCTGGGGTTATTGATGATTCAGCCCCGTTGGGGCTGGTAGTGGCAAAGGGCAAATCTTTCGTGGCCGTAAGATGGGGATAAAACCCACCCTCATTGGATTGGCGTGACACCATGCCGCAATTGTGCAGCACCATGCACATCGTGGCCAAAGACAAAGAAAGTGCGACCCTACGATGAGGACCGCACTTTCCGGTTGATATGAACGCACACTGAGGTGCATTCGCTACTGATAGTTTTTTACTTCACGATGATCTTCTCGGTGACTGTTGAGCCGTTGGCGAGATGGCTGACACGGATGTTCAGACCACGCTGAGCCTTGGCCAGGCGCATGCCGTCGACGGTGTAGTAGTCGTAGGCAACGACATTGTTGTTGGTCACGCTGTCGATGGCGTCAGCTGTAGCCACTACTGCTGCCGGACCGAAACCGCCCATAGCATTTGCTGCACGCACCTCGTAGCGCTTGCCGGTAGTGGTGGGAGCGTATGAAGTCTGAGCAGTGATGCCATCGAACTTGCCGTCGACGAAGACAGCATAGGCCTCGGCACCCTCGGTGGCATCCCACGAGAGGCTACCGTCAGAGCTCTTGGCGTTCTTCACCGCCAGCTGCGACGACAGAGCACGCGGATCCCAATTGGTGAACATACTGTCGTAAGCATAGACGGCAGCCTGCTCAGCGTTGAGGATGGTCTCGAACTGGCCGCCGTAGGAGGTGATGATATTGCTCTCCGGGGTGATATTCTTACCCGTCTCGTCCATGGTGTTATACTCACCGAAGACCTTCGGGTCGCGGTTGTTCATACCTTTCTGTGTCCAGCGCGACGACACAATGGTCTTTGCGGCCACATCGTCGAGGGTGGTATTCAGCCACACGCAGATAGGACTGTTCTGCCATGTACGGCCGTAGTTCCAGTCGCCGGCACCGTTCGTGGCGAGGTCGACGACCTTACATCCGTCGAAGACATAGCCGAAGCGTGTCGTCGTGGTAGGAGCAGTGATGGTACGGCCACCGGCACCGGTAGCCTTGTTACGCGGTTCGAGCGAGATGGTTGTGCTGTCGAAGCGCACATCACCGCCACCGCAGAGGAAGTCGACTGTTCCGTGGAGGTCACAGCCGCTGAAGTAGCTCTGCATGGCACTGTTCTGACTGTAGTAGGTGTCCTGATAAGAGAGCATACGCACATTCTTATATATAGTGCGGTTACCACGGTCCTGGATGACAGCTGCACGGCCTGCTGAGCCAGCATCGTAGTAGGCAAGGGCATTCTGCAGGGTGAGGTCCTGGAAGTAGATGCCCGTCTTGGTGTTGAAGAACATATCGGCGGAGCCCAGGCCTTCAACCGACTTATCGGGTGCAGTGACGAGGATGGTGCTGTCCATGCTCTGACCGATGATAGAGATATTGTTCACGGGGAACTCCTTCTCGGTCATGCGGCCAAAATGATATGTGCCGTTCGGCAGGAACACCTTCACACGGCTGTTGCCGTCCTCATTGGCCTGGATGATGTCGAGGATGCTCAGCACGCTGTTGGCATCGCCGGCAGTAGCGACATAGTAGCCCTCGGCATTCTTGGCGATATCGCCGGTACCGGTGTTGATGACGGTGAGCGAGTGGACGTAGATGGTGTTGCCGAAAGTGAATGTGAGTGTGG
The DNA here is from genome assembly GCF_019973375.1 of Prevotella lacticifex. GTDB lineage: Bacteria > Bacteroidota > Bacteroidia > Bacteroidales > Bacteroidaceae > Prevotella > Prevotella lacticifex. The sequence continues at coordinate 2,393,138 of NZ_BPTV01000001.1, forward strand.
TGGCATCGCCGACATACTTGAATGTGGTCTTTGTGCCATCGACAGAGTTCTTCTTGATATTCGCAACAACACGGCCCTTGCTGTCGCTGACAACGATGCTGTCGGCGTTATCGTAGGCACAGCCCTCATAGATGACGGTGGCATTGCCGTTGACATCGACGCTGAACGATCCTGCGCCGTTCATGCCGTAGCCGTGGCGGTTGCCGTTGTAGTAGTAGTTGGCACCGCTGAGGTTGAGGGCCTCGTGGTCCTCGGGATAGAAGTAGCGGTTCTTGAAGTTGTACTCGTGGCGCTCGTTGGCCTCATCGCCCTCGATGTCGGTGACAAGAGCGTAGAGTGATGTAGGATTGGCCGTTACGACATAGTCAGCACCGGCCTTCTCGTCCTTGAACGGGTCGAGGAGCCAGCCGCGGAACTTGCTGCCCTTGGCGACGGTGACATTGCTGCCGTCGTTGAGGTCGGCGATGACGGCATCCTTCTCGACAGTCTGGGTGGCTACGACGGTGGCATTGTCGACATCGTAGTAGTTGACGGTATAGTCGGGTTTCCACACAGCGTTGATGACGTACAGGGCGGTGTCGGCAGCATCGCCGGCAGGGATGATGACAGGGATGATGACCTTCGACTCGGGCTTGTCGCCGTTGAGGGTGCTGGCAACGCTCTCATAGGTTATCGTACCGAGCTCGCCGTTGTCGGCGGTGGCGGTGACAGGGTTAGAAGCGTCGATCATCTTGTCCTTCTTCGAAATCTCGATGGTCGTGACATTATTGCCGTCGGCATCTTCGTCGAAGACGTCGGCAGCCTGATAGGTGACACCGTTGGCGGTGAAGGTAGCTAACGACGGAGTCTTGCTCATATCAACCTTGCCGTAGATATGAAGCTCGCTCATATAAGCGTTCTGCGAGATGTTGAAGTTGAAGAATTTCAGCTCTACATTCTCGCGGTTGACATCGATGGTGATATCCTCGCCATTGGCCTTGCCGATACCCTTATAGTAGAGGGTATCCCACTTCTCAGTACCGGCAGTGCGGGCAGCGACGGCCCATCCGCGGTTGCCGCCGGTGGCTGTCTGATGGAAGACAACTTTCGTCACATTGGCCAGAGCACTCGTAACGGCGTAAGGCTCAGTGGTTTTCACCTCGTTGGTGTACTTGGCGCTGATCATGGCACGGGTGACATCGGGGAACTTAGAGTTGTTGACATCCTCGACACCGACGCCACAGAGGGTGAAGGTTATCTTCTCGTGGCTGTATTTGGTGCTGAAGGTCTTCACCGTAGGATTGTCGTTATTCTCCTTACGGCTGAAGGTGCCCCACTCGGCATCGGGGAAAGAGGTGTCGTAGAGGTTCTTCTCCTGGATGGCCGACACCTGGTTGACACGTACCCGGTAGAGGTAGCTCGAACCGGTGCCCACAACCTCGACATAGCCCTGACGGACATCGGCGGTCTTGGCCTTCACGGTGACGGAATCGTCGGCAGCGGCGGTACCGCTGATGGTGTAGTTGTGGTAGCCGGGGTAGGAAACGACGGTGACAAGGTCGCGCGAGCTCTTCACCGGGACCTTGAGGATGGTGTTGGCGTTGAACTGGGCATCGCCGCCACGCGATTTCAACTTGCCATTGGTGGCATCGACTTCCATGACGACGCCCTCGACATCGGAATTCACAGTACCGGAGCCGTGCTCAATGCTGACAGCGCCGGCAGCCATGTGCTGGAAGTCCCACGTCGCAATGACATCTTGTCCCTTGGCGACAACAGCCGCAAGGAGCATGAGACACAATGTGCCTAAACGGGATAAAGTTTTTCTCATCGCTGAAAAATTAGAGTTTACTGTATTAATAATAGATTAGTGTTGATAACGAAAGAATTGAATATAGATGTCAGATATATACAAAGGTGATGCGCTGCGCCCCCATCGCCGGGGGCTCAACGCATCTTCAGGGTTATCGCATGACCTTGCGGGCCACGTGTTTTCCGTTTTTAAGGGTTTCTACGCGTAGGAGGACACCGTGGACGGCATCGATATTGCGAACCTCGGTACCGTCGAGGAGGTAGTAGCGCACCGAAACGGGGGCATCGTCGGTGAACGACTGCTGAATGCCGTTGGTGACGTTGACCTTAGGATAGTACTCGTCGACAGCACTGACGGCATCGGCGTTGCCGGCCTTCATGATACTCTCGACAAGGCTGTTGCAGTAGACCTCGATATTGGTGTACCAGCCCTTGCCGCCCTTCGCGGGATCGTCGATAGTGTAAGCGGTGGCATCGGAAGGGTCGTTAGGGTCGAGGCCGTTGGCAGTCTCGAAGTCGTCGGGCATGCCGTCGCCGTCGGTATCGACGAGGGTCGACTTGGTGAGTCCCCATCCGGGAGTGTTCTCGGTGTAGCTGTCGGCATCGTCGGCAACGAAATCGATGATTCCGGCTGTCTTTGTGCCGTTGCTGCCTGTGTATGAGGTGGTTCCAGCCTCGGTATTGCTGACGAAACGGGCATCGACGGCATCGCGGTAGAGGCTGGCTCCCGAATAGGCGAGCACCTTACTGTAGGCGGTCTCAGCACTCTGGGTGGTCACCTCGCCCTGAGGAGCAAGCTCGGTATCCGATTTCACAGGAAGGACATCGAACGACACATAGGTGGTATCGTAGATTGGGGTGCGGCCATTCTGACCAACCTTCGTGAGGACCATCTTAGTATATGTCTTATATGGTGCATTGGGACCGTAGTAGTGGTCGGAATCCTGGAAGCAGACTTCACCGTCGACGGTGTACTTGTCGCCATTGACATAGACACCTTTCCAGTCGAAATTCGCGCGTTTGCCCTCTTCGGCTGCTGTGACGTAGTTGCCGTTGATGTAGTAACGGCTGGCAAGGCCGAAGCACCAGCTATTGCCGCTGGAGTTGCTGCTGTTGGCGACTGTAACCTCGGTGACGCGGGTCTTGTTGGTTGTGCCGGGGCCTGCCTTATAGTAGTTGTTGACGATGTTGATGAAACCACCGCCAGGACCACCGTAGCAGCCGTTGCCGTTGCCCCAGTTGTACATCACGCAGTTGCGGAAGTCGACATTCTCGGCCTGAACGGCATTCTGCCAATTGTACTTGCTGAAATCGTCATTCTGCTTATAACCGGTCCAGTTGTAGCGGGCACCACAGAAACGGGGAACGCGGTTCTGCATGAAACCGAGGTAGTTATGATGGAAGGAAGCGAGCTTGCCGCCCCAGATGCCGCCATAGGAGTGGGCACCCTTGCCGTGACCGGCATTGGCGAGAGCCTCGCCGAGCATGCACCACTGCATTGTGAAGTTGTTATTATCGTAGAAAGAGGCCAGCTCGTCGATACTCCAGCTGATGGAGCAGTGGTCGAGAATCATGCCTTTCTGATGGCGGGTCCAGATGGCATCGGCACCGTCGTTGACATCCTTCTCCTGACCACGACGGAAACGGATGAAACGGATGATGACATTATTAGCGTCGGGACGGACGGTATAATAACGGACGGTGATGCCCGGACTCGGAGCTGTCTGACCCTCGATAGTAGTGTTGGCACCAATCTTCAGGTCGGACTTGAGAGGAATGACACCGGCTACATCGAAGACGACAATCTTCTTCTCACTGCCACTGACGGCAGCACGCAGAGAGCCGTCGCCGGAATCGTTGAGATTAGTGACATGGACAACCTTACCGCCACGACCACCGGTAACGTAACGGCCGTGACCCTCGGCACCGGGGAAGGCAGGAGCCTGAGCCATTGCTACACAACTGACAGCTGCGGCAACAGCGGTTATAATGTACTTTACTTTCATGAATGTATTTAGTTTGTTTTGTTTTCAGTAGATTGGTTGGTGACAACAGTGCTCTTAGCACTATACACACTCTATCGTGCAAAGTTACGCTAATATCGAAAAACTAACAAGAAAAAAGTATTAAAAAGAACGAAAAGGTTTACGGACAGACACAAAAAACGATTAGCCCGTAGGAATCAACACCGAGGACAGGTGTAGAAAGCGCATTAAAATGGGTAGGTCAGAACGGAGTAGGCATGAAAAGCGAGAGTACTTACTTCGTCAATGCGTCACCCCAAAATTATAAATGTAATGCTATATGAGCAATGGACGAAGAAGTTAACCTTCTGTCGGGATGTTAAGGATGGATATAGAAGAGATGAAGTCAGAAGGCAATCAAACCAACATTTATGCTACGTCAGTCAAAATTTAAATGAAAGATCCGTACACTGCCGAAGAGCGATATCTCTGTTGCGTTGGTCTGTTTTGAAGGTTTTCCTTTGTGTCAGCGCCAAGATCCGACGGAGGAGAATCTGTCATTTGGGGTTGAGGGCGGTGAGAGGCCCTGCCTCTCACAAGCCATCAAACCACAAATGGCAAAGGGCGAAAGCCCTTGGCGCTGACAACAGGGTTTTATCGGTTTTGGTTCTAATTTATGATTGTCTATTTAACCGTTCTTCGTTCAAGGGGCTACTGTCAATGCGTCACCCCAAACCATCATTGATAAACCATAATGAGCTGATAATCAGAATAGAGATTTATGCTTTTTGGGGGAAAGTGATGAAGTTAGACGCAGACTGCGACCGCACTATGCAGTATTATGTTGGCATGATGCAACATGGTGATGGCATGGTGCCACGCCAATCCAATGTAGGGGTGGGGTTTATCCACATCCTATTGCCATTGGGGTAATTTTATCTCGCCAAGCCGCGAAGACCGCAAAGATTCAGCCAAGGGAGATTTTGCACGAATAACACGAACTCCACGATTCAGTTATTGTCGCAGGATAATGAGCAGCACTGGACGCAGTGGTAGCCGCTCATGCTGGGATATACATGCCAACCAAACCTAAAAAAGCCGCACCTAAGATAGGTACGGCTCTATATGCATAAAGAACAGATAAGATTACTTGTTGATGAACTTATGACCGTTCTGCAGAACTACGCCCTTGTAAGCGTTAGAGACACGCTGGCCAGCGAGGTTGTAAACAGGTGCTTTAGTGTCAAGCTCAACACTACCGTCAGCAGAGACAACAGCCTTGATGCCAGATGTGCCAGCCTCAGGCCATACGCTTGGCTTACCATCGGTACGGTCCTTATCGGTGAGGTTTGTAACAACACCATCGCCGTCCTTCTCAGCAACAGCCAAGTCATTGGTAGCGTTGAAGCAAACAGCAGAAGCGGTGATCTTTGAACCCTGAGCGGTGATCTTGTAAGTGAGACCTGTAGCTACTGGGAAAGAGATGACACCAGAACCACCGGCACCAATCTTATTCCATGTACCGTCAGCATTCTGAGCATCAGAACGGAATGATGTGCAGATATTCTCAGGCCAGTCGATACCCTTAGCATAAGTAGCGTTGTCGCGGTCAACAACATAGTATGTATCGCCGTCAGCAGTAACCTGCTTAGCAGCTACCTCAAAGTAGTACGGGCTCTTGAGGGTTTCCTTGTTACTCAGAGCGATGAAGTTATAAGGAATAGCTACGCCCTCTTCGAAGACACCATAGTTCTTGTTAGAAGATGCCTTATGGAATACATATACATAACCATCCTTCTTAGCCTTGACAATGAGGTAAGAACCCGTTGTCGGCTCTACGAATTCCTGGCCTTCACCCGGTGTCATTGAAACATTAGGGTTGGTGTCGCCCTGAATACCGCCCTTGGCGACATCCATAGAGCCGTTGATAACGAAAGCGTTATTGCTCTTAAGCGACCAAGCCGATGGAGAAGCATAAACAGTGAAAGCATCACAATCACCGATAACTGTCTCCTCAGCGAAATCAGCGGCATTGTAAGCCTTACCCTTACTGTCGGTATGTTCTGTGTACTTACTCTCAATATCAGAGAGAGATGAGTTATCGGTGTTGAATACCACCAGGTCCTGTGCATAAGCACCCAGACTTGCTGCCAGAGCGGCAGCGAAAAGTAAAGTTTTCTTCATGATGAAAATGTTTTAGTTAATTGTTTTTATAAGGAGCCCGGACGGTGAAGTCCGAGCTCCCGTTAGGTTTAATTACTTAGTTCCTTCGAACGAGAAGTTGTAAATGTTTCTCTTACGTCCTACACGGACTTCCTTTGAGAACTTAACAGTTGCAACCCCGTTTGTTATCTGACCGTAGAAATCGCCAAGACCATCAGCACCGAGCGTGTTGTTGAAACTGAACGACTTGCCATCAGCACCAGCAAAAGCGATGTTGGCCACGGACGAAGCCTTCAAGTCCAGTGTGGGTGCTTCGAACGTGAAGTCAGCGCAGTACATTGAGTCGGTCGGGGCAATGGTGAGGGTTCCCTCGCCTCTTACGGTATCGTTGTTGAGAACACGACACCACGTACCTGTATACGTTCCTGCAGCAGCCTCAGCAGGATTGCCTGCTGGAGCAGGTGCATCGCCATCATCATCGCTGCATGATACAAAGATACAACTTAATGCCAGAATGACAAAAAGTGAATATATGATTTTCTTCATTTTTATTAATTTTTAAATTATGGTTTAGTATCCAGGATTCTGATCCTCAAGAGTAAGACCATAGTTACCGTTGATAGCGTCGGCAGGTATTGGACGGAGCCACTTAATCTCGCCCTTGTTGTTGCTCATGTCAGCAGCACTGCTGATATAGTCGTTGAAAGCGATGTTGTAGCGGACAAGCTGCTTTGTACGACGGAGTTCCTCCCAACGATAGAACTGACCGTAAAGTTCACGGGCACGCTCATCAAGGATAACGTCAAGCGGAGTAACCTCACCAAATGATGCAGGCACTGTGTAGCTTGGCTCATACTCGGCGAACGAGTTCAGAGCTTTGGCGTTGGCACGAGTACGGACAGCGTTGAGATAACGGAGCGACTCTGCTGTGTTGCCGGCCATCAGATAAGCCTCTGAAGCCATCAGATAAACATCGCTGAGGTCGAAGACAACGATATCGCGATAGTCGTTCTTTGAGATATCCTCAAGAAGGTCGGTGTTAGGATCATCCCACTTCTTGACAGTTGTGCCACCATTGACGGCATTGCAAAGCTCAGTGAACGATACTTTCTCGCGCTTATAGTTACCATTAGCATCGAAAGTATAGCGATAAGCCGGAACAGAGAGAATGTAAGCAATAATCTGATTGGCGTAATCACCCTTCTTGTACTTATCCTTGTTAGCCTTGAACTCAGCCTCAGCCTCACTTGTGGTAGTGTAAGCCGGGAAGTAACGGAGACCATAAGGCAGACTTGCGAGCTCAGCACTTGTACAGTTGTAATAAGCATAATAGCCAGTCTTAGGCCAAACGAACGAAGAGCCGTCCTCTGTCTTCTTGGCGTTGTAGAACTTGGTCATGAAAGTGCCCTCATAACGGTCGTCACCGCGATCCCAGAGATAAAGAGCCTTCTCGCTCTGTGCACCGTTAGAACCAACACGCTTATAGCCTGACTGTGTACTTGGGCCATAGTAGTCACCGAACATCGACTGGAGGCCGTGACCGCCCTTAGAGGCATCGCCAGGATAACCAGTCTTCTCGTACTGAACTGACCAAATTTGTTCAAAGTTGCCCTCGTTTGAAGGAGCCCACTTCTGCTCGAAAGTCTCGCTAAGAGCCTGACCATTGATAGCCTTGACAGCCCACTGAGCAGCATTCTGGAAATTCTCGGTAGAGGTGACGGTATAAGTTCCCTTACTTGCGTCGTTAAGACGGGTATCAACATCCCAAGCCTTTGCAAGATAATACTTTGCAATAAGCGTGGCAACAGCCTGCTTGCTAACGCTACCATCATGGGCAGTCTCAGGAAGGACATTAGCGTTGTAGATATCCTGCAGGTCCTTAATCGACACATCGTAGATTGAATCGACGGAAGCACGAGGATAGTTACGGCTGGCATCCTGCACATAATGGTCAATGTAAGGAACACCGCCGAACTGCTGTGTCATTCCATAGTAGATATAGTCGACAAGGAAACGCGACTCTGCATTGTCCTGAGAGCCATCGGCAGCTATCGACTTATAGAACTGGGCAGCCTGCACAGCAGCCATAGAGTTCTTGTAGAAACTCGTAACACTTGAATTCTCGGCATTGAGAGCGTAACGATGGCAATCGCCAGGGTCACCGCCACGAACCTTTATGTAAAGGTCGGTACCTGCGCAATTGAGTTCGTAGTTAGCCGTTATGCTCTTCAAAGCATTGAAGGCATAAGCGCGGGCCTCCTTAACGCCCTGAGCATTGGAGAAGTGCTCGTTGACACTCTCACCAGCCGATTTATTTTGCGCATCCAGGAAGTCATTACAACTGACAAGCGAAGCGGCACTCATCATAATGGCTACGGAATATATAATTGACTTTTTCATTTTGTTTGCTGTTTGTGATTAGAACTTAATGTTAGCACCAAACTGCCATGTTGTTGTGCTTGGACCATCGTTCTTCAGAGAAGCGTCAGCCCACTCTGGGTCAAAGCCCTTGAAACCAGTGATGACGAATGGGTTGGTGACCGTCATGTAAAGACGAAGGGTAGAACATCCGAACTTAGAGGTCCAGTTCTTCGGGAAGGTGTAGCCAAGAGTGATATTCTTGATCTTCGTGAAGGAGATGTTCTGATAACGAATGGCATCGGTATAGTAAGAGTTGTTCGTACCACCATTAGATCCACCATTATTCGGGAAAGGATAGTTGCCGTAGTGGGTGGTCTGCTGATACTTAGGATTAATGTATGTACCGTCAGCGTTTACACCATCGCAGTCGATAAGTGTTCCAGCCGGGATGTAGTAGTCCATGTTAAGACGGCCACGACCACGGTCACCCATATCACAGTATCTGTTGAGGAAGGCTGAAGAAATCCAGTAGTGCTGCTTTGTATAAAGAGTAGCACTGAAATCCCATCCCTTGTACGACAGTGTTGTCGAAAGGTTGCCAATCCATGCAGGGTCGCCACGCATGACGCGCTTATCATTTTCGTTGATAGAACCATCACCGTTGATATCCTTTACGATAGGATTACCCTCGGTCCAGCCATATACATTATAATAATAGTCGCGCTCGAGAACCTTAGAACCTGGTGTGAAACCATGGCTGACAGCAGCCTGGTTGTCAGGAACAGTCATCTCGCGGTCAGAAACTACACCACCATACTGATAGCCGTACTGAACATTGAATCCACGGCCAAGGAAGAGCTTACTCGATACGAAGTCGTTGCCGGTTCCGTCGATTTCCTTGATGTGGTTAGAGTTGTGAGAGTAGTTAGCTGTAACGGTCCAGTTCCAATCCTTATTCTGGATAATGACACCAGTAACACTTGCCTCAACACCGGTATTGCGTACAGAACCTATATTTGTAGTCATCTGGATGCCACCAACCTCGAGAGGCAGGGTTACACCGAAGAGAAGGTCCTTAGATGTCTTGCGGTATACATCAACAGAACCAAAGATACGGTTGCGGAGGAAACCGAAGTCGAGACCGAGGTTCCACTCATTAGACTTCTCCCATGTGATATCGGCATCCTTGATTCCGTCAGGATAGCTTCCGTTTACATAACTTGCACCGAATGGATAGTAGTAACCCGATACGATGCCCTGATACCATTCGTAGTTAGAGATACCCGTGTTGTTACCAGTAACACCATAAGAGAGACGGAGCTTCAAGTTGCTGACCCACTTGAGGTTATCCTTGATGAACTTTTCCTCTGACATACGCCAAGCGAGAGCCAATGATGGGAAAGAACCCCAACGATGACCACGACGGAACTTAGAAGAACCATCCCAACGGACAGTACCTGTGAACATATAACGATCCAGCAGTGTGTAGTTAAGACGGAAAGCATAAGAAACCATCTCACTCTCCGAATAGCTGTTATCAGCCTTGATGACGTTCAGAGAACCATCTTCCTTTGTCAGACCGACCTTACCAAGATTGTACCAGTAGGTTCCTGCCCAAGGATTATTGAAGGTGTTTGTACCCGACTCCGAGTTACCACCTTCCATAGAGTACAGACCCATCACGTTCAAACGATGAATCTTGTTGAATATCTTATTATAAGTCAGCACATTATCCCATGTCCAACCGAAACTACGATATGTAGTGCGGGTAGCCTGAGGAGTATCACCGGTAGCATCACCGGTCCACTGACCATCAATATAGTTAGAATAGTTAGGCGAGAATGTTGTCTTGAAAGTCAGTCCATCGAAAGGCTTGAAGTTCAAGTAAACATTACCAAGAACACGGTATGTAGTGCGGTTGCGCTTACCGTTCTGCATGATAACCAATGGGCTGTAAGAGTCGGTGAACTGGTTTCCATTGGTTCCGAGGGCAGTCTTATTACCAGGATTGGTAATGATATTGCCATCCTCATCGAAAGGACGCATGAAAGGATTCATACGGAAAGCCTCCTGCACACCCTCGTCGTTGGCGTAGTCGTGCTTGATACGAGCCATATTGAAGTCGAAACCGGCATTGAGCCACTTGTTGATGTTGGCATCAAGTCCGCCCTTGAAGGTTATCTTGCTCTGCTCATCACCTTTATATACACCTTCTACATCATTGTAACCGAGGCCCATATTATAGCTGATGTCCTGAGAAGAACCATTGACAGAAATGTAGTGGTTCTGCTGACGGCCATTCTGAGTTACCTGTGAAGGCCAGTCGTAGTCCTCACCTGCTGCCAGCATCTGCTTGAGCACAGAAGGAGAAGAATAATCACCCTGAACAGCCTGAAGCATGCCCTGGTTATAGTAAGCCTGAGTCATCTCGTAAAGAGGATGACTGTTCATAGGAGATGGTGTAGCACCAGCGTAGCCCTGGAACTTCAGGAAACGATATTTGTAGAACTCATCTGCGTTCTGGAAGTCCGGCATACGGCTGACAACAGCCACACCGTAATAACCATCATAAGAAATGCTTGGCTTAGAACCTTTCTTAATGCCAAGACCACCCTTAGTGGTAATCATCACGACACCGGCTGTGGCACGTGAACCATAGATAGCTGTTGAAGATGCATCCTTGAGAATATCGATTTTCTCGATATCCTGCTCGTTAAGGAAGTCGATATCCGAAGTCATCACACCATCAACGATATACAGAGGCTTTGTAGAAGACTGGATAGACGATTTACCACGAATCTCAATGTTCATGCCACCGTCAGCACGACCTGTTGTCTGGGTGATGTTCACACCTGGAACAGAACCCTGCATAGCACTAAGCACATTGCTTGCACCTTTGGCAACGATATCCTCACTGTTAACAGAAGAAATAGAACCTGTAAGGTCAGACTTCTTCATAGTACCATAACCGACGACGACAACCTCATCGAGAGCTTTGTTGTCCTCCTGCATGGTAAAATTAAGAGTGCTCTTGTTGCCCACGGTGACTTGCTGGTCCTTATAACCGACATACGAGAGTTTGACTACCGTAGAAGGCTTGCAGTCGGGAATAGAGAAATTACCGTCAAGGTCGGTGACAGCCACCGGCTTACCATCAGCCAGGACTGTTACGCCGATCATCGGCTCTCCCGTTGCATCCTTTACAGTACCCGTTACTGTCTGCTGCGCGTAAGCAACAAAACAGAACAGACTCAAAAATAGAGCCATTGCGGCCTTTTTGATTTGAAGATACATAAACGTTTGTTTTAGTTATACATTATTAGATAGATATTATCTTCTCAGTTGGTGCGCTCTGACGCGCTGTTAACGCGCTCCAAGCCGTTGTTTTAGTAGACACTTCTGCATCCGTTCGCTTCAGGGCGTACTACTCCCTTTTTCATGATTAAATTTCATTGCGAAATTACAAAATATATTTATACTACAATCGTATTGGCATAATATTTTCGTAATATTAACACTACATCATTTACGTTCACATTTGTTAAGTAAACGTTTACGTTCCTATTTCGCTGGAATCCAGTCAGTTTCAGAAAAAACATTGGCCGTCGTTATCGCAGCAGCCTCTTTCTTTGTCAGCTGATGCATCCAAGAAACTCTTCCGGCAACATCAGCTCCCGGTCCGCTGTTGCCATATTCGGCATAGCGAACGATACCCTCGCCCGCCGGGTCGTGATAGTCTTTCCAGTTGTGCCATCCAGCAGCTACGATATGGCTGCCGAGTTCGCTATATATAAATAATGTATAGGCATAAGGTCGCCATGGCCGTCCGAGATAGACCTTTGTTACTCCAGGCTCAGCGGTGAGACGGCAATGCGAGAATATGTAACCGTACTTCTGGTTCTTTGGTGTCGACGCCGCAGTGACATACGAGTCGGCACGGCTTCTGAGTTCACATTTCTCAAACCAAGCCACCGACGGTCCGAAGATGAAATCGGTCGTTCCGCTGATAAAGCAGTTAAGGAAATAAAGTCTGGTACCAGGCGTACCGGTGTAGATAGTGTCCTGATTACCAAGAATCCGACAGTTGACGAACGCCAGCCTGTCACCCTCGGTATGCAGAGCCACAGCCTGTCCGAGTTTCGGGGCGTTGTTCTCTATCGTAATATTTCGGAATGTGATGTCCGTTCCCTCCACTTTTACAGTGTATGTGCGGAAGGTGCCCATAGGCAGACCCGTCACCGGCGAGGTGATATTGGCATAATCGTCGAAGGTGATGACCGTCTTATCGCGGTCCTCACCGACAATTTCGATATTCGTAAGCCACGACGGCACAACGACTTTCTCTTTATAGATGCCGTTCTTTACGAATATCACTTTCTTGTATTCCATGAAAGCCCTGCACACCTCAATGGCATCATTGATGCGCGTAAACTGTCCGCTGCCATCCTTTGCCACTGTGATAGTATCGGTGTTGTCAAATTTTCCACGTGCCTGAACGCTCAACGAGCATACAAGCAACAGCAGAAGAATAATTTTTTTCATGATCGTTTTAATATTTAGTGTAGTTTGAATGTTTGTTCATCATAGTCTTTCGACGGTCTCAAGGCGCAGCCATTTTCTCAATGCCGTTCCAACCGGGTGCTTACCGCTTAGTCCTACCACGCAAATAGCACACGCTAACGGTAGAATTAAATCTGCCGAAAGTTGAAAGCTATCATTTGTACCCTGCCAACGGTAATACGCCGACAGGATGACGGCTGAAAGCTAAGGAAATGGAGAGAGCTATAGTATCTGCTGTACCTCCTGCAGATCCTTAACCTTTTTCAGGTTCTCCATAATCACCCGCACCTCATCACGGTCGTGGACACGCAGTTCGACGCTTCCGTCGAAAATTCCGTTGTCGCTGCCGATGGTCAGTTTGTGGATATTCACCCCGAGCTGATCCGACACCACATTGGCCACATCTCTCAGCAGTCCCTTGCGGTCGATGCCTCTAATCTCGATTACCGCGTCGAAGAAGAGCTGCTTGTGCATACTCCATTTAGCGTCAACAAGGCGGTTTCCGAAACTTGCTTTCAACTTTGAGGCCACAGGACACGTGCGCTTGTGCACCTCTATATGACCCTTATTGTCGATATAACCGAGGATATCATCACCGGGAATAGGATGGCAGCAGTGTGGGAAATAGAACTTACCTATTGTATCCTCACTGATTATCAAGGCTTTCTTCTTGTCGAACTTCTCACCGACAACGAATTTCTCAGTCTCCTTTTTCTCCTCTTCCTTTGTTTCCTTTGTCTTGTCCTTACCAATGAAAGGCACTATCCGCCGCCATCCCGACGTTTGTTTCTTGTTCTTTGCCTTCTTCTTTAGCTCCTCCAGCTCCATCGAGCCGAGGATGATGCTCTTGTCGCCGAGAGCGAACAACAGGCTCTCATGCTTCTGCAAGTCATGAAGTTCACAAATCTTGTCGAGTACGGAGTGATTGTATTCCAGTCCGTTCTTCTCCAGCCACAGTCTCAGAGTCTCGTCGCCCTGACGCTGAATCTCACGGTGTTCCTTATTCAGTATAGCCTGAATCTTGCTCTTGGCTTTAGCCGTGGTGACGAAATTTATCCATGACGGTTGCACATGTTGAGCCTGCGACGTAAGGATTTCCACCTGGTCGCCACTTTTCAGCTTGTGGCTCAACGGCACCAGCTTATGGTTGACTTTTGCTCCTATGCAGTGGCTTCCAAGGAATGTATGTATCTGGAATGCGAAGTCGAGGGCCGTACACCCTGCCGGCATCGTCTTTATCTCACCTTTCGGCGTAAATACGAATATCTCAGATGCGAAGAGATTCAGCTTTATGGCATCGAGGAAGTCCATGGCATCGGGCTGCGGATCGTCGAGTATTTCCTTTATCGTCCTCAGCCAGTCGTTGAGTTCACCCTCATCCTCGGTGTACTCACCGCCCTCCTTGTATTTCCAGTGAGCGGCAAAGCCCTGCTCAGCCACCTCGTCCATGCGGTCGGAACGTATCTGCACCTCTATCCACTGTCCCTGCTTCGACATCAGCGTAACATGCAGAGCCTGATAGCCGTTGGCCTTCGGGTGGTTGAGCCAGTCGCGCAGACGGTCGGGATGACTCTTGTATATCTTACTTATGGCAACATAAATCTGGAAACACTCGTTAATCTCGTCCTCCCTGTTCTTTGGCTCAAAGACAATTCTCACGGCGAGGATATCATATATCTCCTCAAACGTGACATGCTTTTTCTGCATCTTACTCCAAATGGAGTACGGACTCTTCACCCGCGCCTTGATGTGATATTTGAATCCCATCTTATCGAGCGACTCACGGATAGGGTCGGTAAACTTCTTGAACAGATCATCACGCTGAGCCTGCGTCATCGACAATTTCTTCTCTATGGCCGCATAGGTATCGGGATGTTCAAACTTAAAGCTGAGATTCTCAAGTTCAGTCTTTATCTTGTTCAATCCCAGGCGGTTGGCAAGCGGGGCGTAGATATACAGCGTTTCGCCGGCAATCTTATATTGTTTATTGGCAGGCTGCGATGCCAGTGTGCGCATATTGTGAAGACGGTCACAAATCTTTATCAGTATGACACGAATGTCATCACTCATCGTAAGCAGTAGCTTTTTGAAGTTCTCAGCCTGTGCCGAGGCCTGCTCACCGAAGATTCCACCGCTTATCTTCGTCAGTCCATCAACGATCTGAGCTATCTTATGACCGAAGATATTGTCGATATCCTCAACCGTGTAGTCGGTATCCTCAACAACATCGTGGAGCAGTGCCGAACAGATGCTTGTCGAGCCCAGTCCCATCTCCTCGCACGCTATCTGCGCCACGGCTATAGGATGCATGATATATGGTTCGCCCGACAGTCTGCGCACACCTTTATGGGCCTGCCTTGCGAAATTGAACGCCTTCGTAATAATGTCCACTTTCTTCCTGTGCCTTGAAGCGAGGTAAGTGTCAAGCAGATGCTGAAACGCGTCGTCGACCATCTTCTTATCGGCGAGAGTTCTTTCGGTTGGAGTAATGTTGTCGTTCATAAGCTAAAAAGTTATCAAAACCTCAGTCCCACACCAAGACCGATGGCTGAAGATTGCAATGGATTAGCCGACATCCCGTCGTTCATCACTCGCGGCGCAATGTGAAGCGACAGGTCGGGAGAGATATCAAAATCGGACAACGACGCGTCGACATACGCATCGATGACCGACACCGCATAAACGGCTATAGTGACAAACGATGCCAAGTCGCGCCAGCGCCGGAATCTGTTCTTCCGTTTTCTGAAGAGTTCCTGATAGCGCGATTTGTTTTCGTCGGTGACCTGATTGCCGAAGTGCAGGAACTGCTCGTAGCTCTTTGTCTCCGGGTTGTTGTCCATAATGTCCATATAGGCCTGCGCATAATCGTGGTACATCTGATTGTTCCACGTTATGGCATATATACATCCTACGAAGCCGCCATAGAATATCGGCAGCTTCCAGTATTTCCTATTATATATCTGTCCACCGCCCGGGATGACGAGCGCGAGCCATAACGCCCTTTTAGCGTTTGGCCGCCATGTTGTCCAGTCGCGCTTATTGTCCTTGCGCTTCATCGTCAGGGGTGTTGACGTATCGAGCAGCTGAGCGGCGTTGTCGAGGGAGTCGTCGTTCCAGTACTTCTCCCGAGCCACCGCCGCACTGTCCATTCTGCTGTCCGCGGGTGCCGGACGGTTGTGCCTTGCGCTCGGGGTGAGTGTGACAGTGCCTCCTTCGGGATACATCACCTTCATAGAGTCGCTGCTGTTCACCTGTGCGGCTACAGTCAGAGAGAAGAATACTGCTACGACGAGCAGCACCATCCTTGTCAGATATGCGTTCATTGCCTGAAGCATAGAAGTATTACTTTATCTTGTCCAGAACATTCATTATATGCTCAAGGTCCTCCTCGTTGGCGAAAGGAATGCTGATTTTTCCTTTTCCCGCCGGCGAGCATGTCATCTGCACCTTCGTATCGAAGAATGTCGACAACCGTTTCTTCAGGTCCTCGAATTCCTGTGGCAGTTGTGCCCGTGCCTTAACCTTCTTCTTGGCTGTCTGAATGTCATCGCCATTCTTCAGCTGCTGGCACAGTTCCTCCACCTTTCTCACCGAGTAGCCGTTTTTCTGTATTTCCTTGAACAGCTTGAGTTGCAGCGAAGGCGAGTCGAGCGACAGCAGGGCACGAGCGTGTCCCATGTCGATTTCCTTTTTCTGCAGAGCCATCTGCACCTGTGCCGGCAGTTTGAGCAGTCGCAGGTAGTTGGCCACGGCAGCACGACTCTTGCCCACCTCTACGGCAACGCGTTCCTGCGTCATTCCGCTTTTCTCCAACAGATGCTCATAGGCAAGGGCAATCTCTATGGCGTTGAGGTCCTCGCGCTGGATATTCTCCACGAGGGCCATCTCCATAACGTTCTCGTCCTTTATCGTACGGATATAAGCCGGTATGGCCTTCAGCCCCGCCAACTGTGATGCCCGCCAGCGGCGCTCACCGGCGATAATCTGGAACTTATTCTCCGATATCTGCCTCAGCGTTATTGGCTGCACAAGACCGAGCTGCTTTATCGAGTTGGCAAGTTCCTGAAGCGACTCCGGGTCAAACTCCCGGCGCGGTTGGTTAGGGTTAGCCTCTATCTGGTCGATGGCTATCTCGTTGATGGTGCTGCTGCCCTCGGTGTTCACATCACCGGTGGAGATGAGGGCGTCGAGACCGCGGCCTAAGGCGTTGGTCTTGGCGTTTCGGTTATATTTCTTGTGTACTGCCATTGTTACTTATTCTTCTCTATTATTTCCTTGGCCAGAGCCAGGTGGTTCTTTGCGCCCGTCGAGTCGGCATCATATAAGATTACCGGCAGACCATGGCTGGGGCTCTCCGAGAGCTTGACATTGCGCTGGATGACCGTCTTGAAGACGAGCTCCTGGAAGTGGCGCTTCACCTCGTCGTATATCTGTCGGGCAAGGCGCAGACGCTGGTCGTACATCGTCAGCAGGAAGCCCTCAATCTCCAGTTTCGGATTCAGCTTGCTCTTGATAATCTTTATCGTGTTGAGAAGCTTGCTGATACCCTCGAGTGCGAAATACTCACACTGCACAGGGATAATCACCGAGTCGGCTGCCGTCAGAGCATTGACAGTGATAAGTCCGAGCGACGGACTACAGTCGATGAGTATGAAATCGTAGTCGTCGCGTATAGGCTCGAGGATTCTGCTGAGCACTTTCTCGCGGTTGTCGAGGTTAAGCATTTCTATCTCAGCACCGACGAGGTCGATATGGCTCGGGACGATGTCCAGTCCTTCGATGTCGGTCTCATAGATGGCGTCGTGAATGTCGGCATGGTCGATGATGCACTCGTAGATGGAGCAGTCCACCTCCTTGATGTCCACACCGAGACCACTGCTGGCGTTCGCCTGTGGGTCAGCGTCAACGACAAGTACCGATTTCTCCAGCGTTGCCAGCGACGCTGCGAGGTTGATGGTTGTGGTTGTCTTGCCGACTCCACCCTTCTGATTAGCTAATGCAATGATTTTTCCCATATTTTATTTTCTCTAATCTTCTGCCTTATCCTGATGAACTCAGTTTTTACGTCTGTAACATATAAGGGTTCAATGCGCAAAGGTACATATTTTATTCGAGATTGCGTTATTTATGAACCTTTTTTCGTACTTTTGCATCGAAAAAAAACAGGCTTTTAATATGAGACCATTTATCCTTATATCCAACGACGACGGCTATCATTCCAATGGTATCCGCACTCTTGTGTCGTTTCTATCCGATTTTGCCGACATCCTTGTCTGCGCTCCCGAGTCAGCACGCTCAGGATTTTCATGTGCCTTCTCGGCTGTCGACTATCTCCGTCTGAAACAGCGGCATAACATCCCCGGTGCCGATGTATGGTCGTGCAACGGCACACCTGTCGACTGTGTGAAGATAGCCCTCGACCGGCTTTGCGGCGGTCGTCGCCCCGACCTCATTCTTGGCGGCATCAACCACGGCGACAATTCCTCGGTCAACAATCACTATAGCGGCACTATGGGCGTGGCCCTCGAGGGCTGTATGAAGTATATACCCTCAATAGCCTTCTCGAGTTGCGACTACAACGAGAATGCCGACCTGAGCTATCTCCGCGACCACGTCCGCGATATGGTCCGCCGCGTTCTCACCGACGGTCTGCCCAAGGGTGTGTGCCTCAATGTCAACTTTCCAAAGATAGACCCCTCGACAGAGCAATTTGCCGGTGTCCGCGTATGCCGCATGGGCTTCGGCAGTTGGATTAACGAGGTGGTGAAATGCCATCATCCACGGGGCTACGACTACTATTGGATGGTGGGCGAGTACCGCGACGATGAACCCGGAGCCACTGACAACGACCGCTGGGCCTTAGCCCACAAATATATTGCCGTCACGCCCACACGTGTTGACGTCACCGATTACGACCAGATAAGCGCTATGAGCGACTGGAACGAATAGCGCCCCACACGGGTTCCGTACCTATTTTAAAGTTTGAAACGTCTATGAGATATTATCTGATAGCTGGCGAGGCCAGCGGCGACCTCCACGCCTCCCGCCTCATGGAGTCGCTGAAGAAAGTGGACCCCATAGCCGAGTTCCGCTTCTTCGGCGGCGACAGAATGAAGGCTGTCGGCGGTGTATGCGTGCGCCACATCCGCGATCTGGCCTATATGGGCTTCGTGCCCGTTCTCCTCCACCTGCGCAAGATTATGGGGAACATGAAATTCTGCAAGCAGGACATCGTCGAGTGGAAGCCCGATGTCGTTATCCTTGTCGACTATGCCGGTTTCAACCTGAGCATAGCCAAGTTCCTCCATGCCAAGACGAATATCCGTGTCTATTATTACATATCGCCGAAGATATGGGCATGGAAGGAATGGCGCATCAAGGCCATCAAGCGCGATGTCGACGAGATGTTCTCCATCCTGCCTTTCGAGGTCGACTTCTACGAGAAACGCCACCACTACCCCATCCACTATGTCGGCAACCCGACAGCTGAGGAGGTGCGCAATTTCCGTACGTCGTACAACGAGACCAAAGAGGCCTTCTGCGCCCGTCATGGTCTCGACGGCCGGCCTATAATAGCACTGTTGGCCGGAAGTCGCAAACAGGAGATTAAGGACAATCTGCCGGCGATGATTGCGGCAGCGGACCGTTTTGCCGACTATGAGCTCGTCCTGGCCTGCGCCCCGTCGGTGGAAAGTGCCTACTACACTAATTTCATCGAGGGCACACGGGTGAAAACCGTCGACGACGAGACCTACCAGCTCCTATCCCACTCCACTGCCGCCCTCGTGACGAGTGGTACGGCAACCTTAGAGACAGCCCTCCTCGGCGTACCGCAGGTGGTATGCTACGAGACGCCCGTCCCGCGACTCATCCGCTTCGGATTCAATCATATAATAAAGGTCGATTATATCTCGCTTGTAAACCTTATCGGAGGCCGCGAGATTGTGCCGGAGCTCTTTGCCGACCGCTTCAGCGTTTACAACATCGCAAACGCACTGTACAATATTCTTCCCGGCCACACCAACCGCGATGCCCAGCTCGATGGCTACAAGACCGTAAGCGACCGCCTCGGCGATGCCGTAGCACCCGACAACGCCGCCCAGACCATCTACGGACTTCTTTGGAAATAGGCTTTCGTCCGTCACATATCCCTACACCATCGTCAGCGTGTAGAGGTATATGACGGCGGCGGGGATAGCCATCAGCGACGAGTCAAAGCGGTCGAGCATACCACCGTGGCCGGGCAGCAGATTGCCACTGTCCTTGATGCCGAGCGTACGCTTGAAAAGACTCTCCACAAGGTCGCCGAGGGTACCGAAGATCACAACGACGAGTCCGAAACCTATCCACTGCCCTATACTCAGCAGATGCGGACTCGACGGATTTCTGTTGGCCAGCCAGCCGATGATACCGGCCACGATGAGCACGAGGATGCCACCGCCGATACTGCCTTCCCACGACTTTCCGGGGCTGATACGCGGGAAGAGCTTATGCTTTCCCAACAGCGACCCCACACAGTAGGCACCGCTGTCGTTGACCCACAGGAATACGAACAGACACAGCGGGATAAGCATCTCGAACGACGGCTGACTCATAGCATCGACCTGAAAAGCCAGGAAGAACACAAGCGCCATGGGCAACGCCACATACATCTGCCCGAGCATCGTGTAAGCCCAGTCGTTGACAGGATTCTGCTGTTTCAGATACAGTTCCTCCACAAACAGATAGACTATCGTGAGAATATACGGGATAAACACCCTGAAGTCGATCATCCCCACACGCCACAAGGCCACCGCTGCCACGAAGTAGGTTGCGGCGATGGTGGAGATAAGCTGGTTCACACGCACACCCTCGATATTATTTACGAGTCCACAATATTCCCACATCGTCAAGGCCGTTATCAGGGCAAACAGCAGGATGATGGTGTCAGGGCGCATCATGCCGGCGACCATTATAGCCACATACAGCACGCCCGTTATAGTGCGTGTAATAAGATTCTTCATTTCTCCTCTTGTTCTTGTTGTTTCTTGTCAAACTCAGCCTGGGCCTTCTTCACCTCGTCACTCTGGTCCTCGAGTTTCGGAGCCTCACTGGCTTTCTCGTTTTCTTCCAATATCTCCTCCGAGCGGCTCTTGTAAGGACGCTTGCCGAGAATGTCCTCAACGTCCTTAGTGTATATCACCTCCTTCTCGAAGAGCAGTTTCGCCAGGGCATTATGACCTTCCTTGTGCTCTGAGAGAATCTCCTTCGCACGGTCATACTCTTCGTTTATCATCTTCAGCACCTCGCTGTCCATGACCTTTGCCGTCGACTCCGAATAGGGTTTCTGGAACGAGTAGTCCTGGTTGTTATAGTAGCATATATTCGGCAGCTTGTCGCTCATACCGGCGTATGCAATCATACCGTAAGCACTCTTCGTGGCACGCTCGAGGTCGTTCATCGCTCCCGTCGATATCTGTCCCACGAACAGATCCTCCGCTGCGCGTCCTCCGAGCAGTGAGCACATCTCGTCGAGCATCTCCTCCTTTGTCGTGATGACTCGTTCCTCCGGCAGGTACCAGGCAGCACCGAGGGCTTGACCACGCGGCACTATCGTCACCTTCACTAACGGGTTGGCATGTTTGCAGAACCAGCTCACCGTGGCATGACCGGCCTCGTGGATGGCTATGGCGCGCTTCTCTGCCTCCGTCATCACCTTAGTCTTCTTCTCCAGACCACCGATGATACGGTCGACGGCATCGAGGAAGTCCTGCGACGACACCTCTTTCTTATTATGACGGGCCGCAATGAGGGCAGCCTCGTTACACATATTAGCTATATCGGCACCCGAGAATCCCGGTGTCTGCCGTGCCAGGAAGTCCACGTCGAGGTTCTTGTCGTACTTCAGCGGACGCAGGTGCACCTGCAGGATAGCCTTGCGCTCGGCGAGGTCGGGCAGGTCGACATGTATCTGGCGGTCGAAACGTCCTGCGCGCAGCAGGGCCTTGTCGAGCATGTCGGCACGGTTGGTGGCTGCTAAAACGATGACTCCGGAGTTTGTACCGAAGCCGTCCATCTCGGTGAGCAGGGCGTTGAGGGTGTTCTCACGCTCGTCATTGCCGCCCATGGCGGGATTCTTTGAGCGGGCACGTCCCACGGCGTCAATCTCGTCGATGAAGATTATGCACGGAGCCTTTTCCTTAGCCTGACGGAACACGTCACGCACCCGGCTGGCTCCCACGCCAACGAACATCTCTACGAAGTCGGAACCGCTCATCGAGAAGAACGGCACACCGGCCTCACCGGCCACAGCCTTGGCCAACAGGGTCTTACCCGTTCCAGGAGGACCAATGAGGAGTGCTCCCTTTGGAATCTTTCCTCCAAGTGCGGTATATTTCTTAGGATTCTTCAGGAAGTCGACAATCTCCTGCACCTCCTGCTTAGCCCCTTCCTGACCGGCCACATCCTTGAATGTCACGCCGACGGCCTGCGACTTCTCGTAGAGCTTGGCCTTCGACTTGCCGACACTGAAGATGCCGCCGCTGCCACTGCCACCGCCACTGAAACGGCGCATAATCCATATCCACACAAAGATGATAATCACCCAGGGCAACACGTTGACGAGGATCTGCGTGAGCAGACTCGAGTCGTTGTTGTCGTAGCTGAAACCGGCAATCTTCTTCTGCTGCACAGCCTGGTTGAGGAAGTTCTCAAGGTTGTCGATAGATCCGATGTCCACCTTCACGTAAGGATTCTGACCGAGGTTGCCGCCACCGAAGACCTCACGCTGGTGCTCCGGACGCACATACATCTTCAGGGTACTCTCATCCTTGTTTATCTCTACGTTGGAGGCATACCCCTTGTTCACATAATTAATAAAGGTGGTATAATCTCTCTCCACATTCACCGACGAACTCATAATCCCGTTCTTACCGCCGGCGAAGAAAATCAATCCCAAGCCGATGATGACGAAGAGATAAATCCAGTTCATATTGAACTTTGGCATCTTCGGCTGGTTCTCGTTGTTTGTATTTGGCATAAATATATTGTCTAATTAATGTCAGGAATCTGTTTCAGTTTCGCGTCCTCCCAGAGATGCTCCAGGTCGTAGTATGCCCGCGTCTCTGGCACGAAGACATGCACGAGCACGTCGACATAATCCATTGCCACCCATACGGCATTGTCGAGACCGACGCAGTTCACGGGCTTCTCACCCATCGTCTCCCTGACGTAGTCGCTCACCGAACCGGCTATGGCCTCTACCTGCTGCGGCGAGTTGCCCTGGCAGATGATAAAGTCCTTACATATCGTACCGTCAATGCCCGAAACATCGGCGACGACTATTCCACTACCTTTCTTGTCCTGTATTCCTTTAATTATACTATCTACTAATCTTTCTGTTGTGTTCATAAAAACATTTTGATAACCGCCAATCCAACGGAATGGCAATCACGGAGTTTACACTGTTATTTACATTGCAAAGGTAGTGTAAAAAGCGAGAAAAAAGCAATCCACAATGAATAATTTGCTTTTTTTATAAAAAAACTTGGATTTTTCTTTGGTAGTTCAGGAAAAAGCAGTACCTTTGCACTCGCAAACAAGGAAATACAAATTCCGATTGCAAAAACATTGGGATATGGTGTAATGGTAACACTACAGATTCTGGTCCTGTCATTCCTGGTTCGAATCCGGGTATCCCAACTGATTTAAAAGCCAAACATCTGATTATCAGATGCTTGGCTTTTTACTTTATACATTTTTGGCGTATTTTTGGCGTGATAATCATTCTATAATCAGAATTTTCCTATATTTCAACGACCATGAAAAAATAAATTTTTGAAATGGAGAATTACGCCCTAATCGGCTATTTGAAAAGTTCTCATAGCATAGGCCCTTCTTTTGCGTGCCATTGACGGACAGAGATGTTGACTCCAACTGGTCGTTATGCTTGTTGTAGCTATTGACCGTTTCTGTAGTATAGCCCCGTCCATTCTTGAACAGAAGCTGCGACACATTCTCCTGTTTGCCGGTAAATGTGTATCTGGTGTTCTGCTTTAGAAAGGAGTTCTCTGACAAGACACGATAGCTTTGAATGACTTGTCCCTTTGCATTATAGAAGAAGACATCAAGGAGTGGAGAGTCATCGCTTGCAACAGAGTATGTACCGGTAACAAGTCCCGTCGTATTCGTACCACTGGCTATCTGCTGTTGCCAATCAAGCCCATGGTTTGTTTTTGCCAAGAGGAGACTAAGGTAATCGTAATTGTCATAGTAGTTGACAACTTCGAGCTTCGGATTCTCCAATCGGAGGTCATGCCCGATGATGTATCCCGTTCCGAAGAATCCGCTCTGTCTTGTGTCAAGAGTCGTGCGTGTCACATTCCTTCCGCGGTTGCATGACGTGCATGTGCCCTCGACGGCAACCCGTGACAGCTTGTCGTAAAGGTAGAAGCGGTATAGACCTTTTTCTCTCATGCGTCCGTCCTTCATATAAATCAGTCTGTTGTCATTGAATCAAGGAAATCGTTATTTCCTTTTATAATAAGGGATTTTAAATAAAGAAACTTCTCATTTAAAGATCTTGAATCTCCTTTGTAATCACGTAATAATAATGAAGGAAAATAAACAATTATGTTTATATATTTATTTCGTTTAAATTTATTATTCAAATCTTCTAAAGATAAAATGTTTTCTTTGTCATATGGATCATATATATAGCATACTTTAAAACACGTTTTTTTTTGATTCAAATATTTTTTTAGTTTTAATAATTCTTTTTGTGATATGACCTTATTAGCAATTTTTCCTCGATTAATTAGTGATATGGAATGAATTCTTCCCCTTGAATTTATTTCGCAGGTAAAAGGTATATTAAAATAATATGGGCTATCATGATATTGATAAATATCTAATAACTTAAAGACCACAGAATCCCCTAAACTCTCAAAGAGACCTTTGGTTAATTTTTTACTATTATAAATATTACAGGTGTCTCCTATACCTAAGACAGAATTCTGAGCAGAGGCAAACAATGCCATAAAAAGCACAAGAAGGAATATGTTAATTCTTTTCATAAGCATATTTTAATATGGTCTGTAATGAATATGGAATAGAAGTTATCAGGCTTCTGTAATACTCGTTACCATAGCTATTTCTAATATTGTAATTTGCCCATTTTATACATGAACTATTATAATCTTTAATAAAAGCCGGTGATTGCGAGTTTTCGGGGGTAATAGGAATATCCCCATTACCATAGGTAAACTTTTCTAATCTGGTTTTAAATTCATCCATGCCGTTGATATTGCCGAATCCCACTCCTTCCAATCCAACACAAATATCAAAGACTTTGGCCTCAAATTCTCTGTTAAAATCTTTGTTTTGGTAATAATTAATGTTAATTTGTTGAAATGCGTGGAAAAATTCTTCAGTAGGTACAGATGAAGGCATATCAGAACTATTACGATTAAAATTAATAGTCCAAGAATCTGGATAGAAGCAGCCATCAATATCATTTCCTTCATTGGATAGATTATCAACGTATTCTACTTTTATTACTTTTTCACTGCTTTGAAGGGTTTGATATAATTTATCGAATAACTTACTACTATTTCTTAATCCTTCTATCATGGTATTATACGATAATAAATCATTGCCAAACAAACCAGTAGTGTCTATTACTTCGCCATTTAAATCATAAAAACATGTAGGATTATTTGCACATACTGCATAAGTACTGATGTTATAATATTTCTCAGCCAACGGGTCGACTCTATCCCACACGCCGAGGAAGGAGTAGTTCTGACGGGCGCCATGGTCGTAGGTGTTGAGGCCGTGGGTAAGGTCGAGCTCTTTACCTGTGTACTTGTACTTCTGGAAGTCGGGGTTCTTGCCAGCATCGGCATAAACGGCACCGAATGGATAATAGTGGACAGACTGAACAATGGAGTCGTTCGAGTCTACAACTACACGGTTGTTGCCAAGGTGGTCGGTAAGATAGAAGTAAAGACCTTCACCAGTTCCTCCTAAGAATGAATGTCCGTTGCCAGCGTAGACAGGATAGGAATAGAAGCCGCCTGCGAAAAGATATTTCGACGGCTTGCCGTTCTCGAAAACGAAATTCTCAATATAGTCGGTGGAATCCTTGGACAGCACGTCCTTCGGTATGATTGTCGGATTGGAGAATCCTGTACCGGAGTTTACAGCTACCGATTGCACTTTCGGCATTGGCTTCAATGGCGAAACAGTTGTATTGTAAAGTGATTTTATGTGGATTGTGCGCAACTTCTCGCCAGTGGCTGTATAGACGTATTCTGTCTTACTGTTGTCAGAGAAAGTTATGCACACAGGATTGTTGCGAAGGTCGTATTCAATGTTGGTTATTCCACGGTTACTGTCCTTTATGAGCGCGCCGTTCTGGTCATAAAGATACTCGACCTCCCCCTGCCCCTCCGAAGGAGGGGTGACCTTGCGGAAGTCAAAGCTGCCTGCACGGAGGACCGGAGCGGCTTTCTCTTCGATTGATGCCAGTTGGTTGCCATTTAAAGTAATGTTAAGGCTGTCAATAGCTCCGTAATGTCCATCCTGCTTTAATCCATTTCGGATAATTCCCGTTATCGCTCCGTTCGCTGTATAGCCGGTGATGCGCTCGTTATAGCGGTTCGCATTAGTGCTGAATGCAGAACCTTCACCGTAAAGTGCATTCGTAATGCGGTTCAGCTTGTCGTATGTAAACTTGTAGCCACGGAGTTTCGTCTCGTCACCATTCTTCCATTGCTGCGTGCTGATGTTGCCATTATAATATGGTGTTCCCTGATTGCCGGCATTATATGTCAGGTGTTCCTCGAAGTTCTTGCCAATGATGTCGGTTATCCAGCCGTGGAGGTTGTAAGTGTAAACCTCTCCCTGGTTTTCTCCGAAGGGGAGGGAGTTTGAATTGCCATGACTACTATGATTGACGGAATTGATTCTGCCGAGATCGTCGTAGATTATCGACCTGATGTTCTGGGAAGGACTGCCATCTAGAGACAATGCGACTGCCGACAGCTTGTTGTTGTGTGGATTGTAAGAGTTGTGCGTGAGTGACTTGTAACTCCTGTCCCCCTTGTAAAGCACTTGCGTAGTGCTGTCGGTGTTGCCAGTAAATGTATATGAGTTCTTCGTTACGAGCAAGGCATCGCCGGGCAAAGTGCGGTGAGATTCCGTCACATGCCCCTTTATATCGTAATATAAGGCACTTAGGAGTAAGTCATCCCTGTTTGTCGATGTGATACTTCCCGTAGAAAGACCGGATGCATTAGTGGCACTTGTCGGGCAAGAGGATCTCTTCAATGCCACATTGTCCTTGAAAACCGACAGGTTAAGGAATTCGTAATTGTCATAGTAATTGACAATCTCCAACTTAGGATTCTCCAAGTTAAGGTTATGGTCAAACGTATAACCCGTTCCAAGGAATCCCTCATTCGAGGCGTTGAAGGTGGTATGTGCTACAGCACCGCCACGATTGCATGACGAGCATGTTCCCTCCACGACAACCCTTGAGAGGTTGTCGTAAAGGTAGAATCGGTATAGGCCTTTCATTCTCATTCGTCCGTCCTGCATAAAGATGAGCCTGTCGGCAGTGTCGTACCAGTACTGGATGTACTCGCACTGGGGCAGAATCTTCTTCGCTACATTGCCCCTGTTATCATAACGATATTCATAGCCATATATTGCCTTATGCTGGTCATTTTGATATTCGGGCGAGAGGACGAAGCGCAATTGCCCGAGGTCATTGTAGACAAAGTATGTATCGTTGTTGCCATCATCACTGCCTCTGCGTTCGAGGACTTTCCTGCCAAGTTTGTCAGTATATACAGTAAGCGAATGCCCGTCCTCGTCGGTGGTCGTTTCTCCGAGCAGCTGGCATGGCTCATAATAACCGGACTTGACAAGATGGTTCTGACCGTCCATCGGTGCGGTATAGAGCCGGACATCATTCATGCCGTTGGTGACATATTCCTTCGTTACGGCCTTGCCTGCGGCATGCCAAGCCTCGCCCGGAGTTGTGGTATTTGTTACCCTGTCGAGTGCGTCGTAAGAGTTGTCGGAATAGGTGTAGCTCTCTTCTTTGTAGGTGTTTTCGGAAAGGCTCGCCAAATCATTATCGCTGTTCCACACTTGATGTGGCGTCGCCTTATCAACGACCGGCAGCCATTGCCTTCCTGTCCGCTCAAATCCTTGATAGCCTTGTACAGTTGAGACATACAGTCCATTGCCGCCAATGCCGTTGGAAGACGTTTGTATGGGTCTGCCCAGTCCGTCGAAATATTGCAACGAGTTGATTCTCAAACTGGCGTCAGCATCCAGGATGTTACCGGTCTGTATGTGATTGTCGCCGTTGCCGTATTTGTACTTATAGTCCGCCGTCAGTTTGCCATCGTTATCGTAAGCTGCTGACAGGCGGTTCTGCCCGTCATACTGAAACGTGGCCTTGCAGCCGTTTGGGGCCATTGTCCAGCTGATTCCTACGCCAGGCTGATAGAGGTAGCATGTCATTACCACCTGCCTGCCAGACGATTGCAGTTTGTCACTCACTGACAGGAGGTCTGAGGCATTCGGGGTCTTCTGCGACAGGACTTCCAGCACGCTACTGCCGACGACACCTGCAACCTCAGCATAGGTCATGCCATGTATCTCCGCTACAGGGTAGCTGTGATCGTATGACCATAACCATGCCGCCTTTTCCGTTCCGTCCTTGACGAAGCTGCGCGGATTGAGCCTGCTGTCGTAATCACTGTATACGAGCCTTTTCGAAAGTGTTCCTCCATTCAATGCCGTATATACTTCTGACGGAAAGTAGAGTCTTCCGTCATTCCTAACATTGGTGAATCCATAGGTTGTCCTTATCCGCCTGAGCTCGCTTCCGTTGCAGCTAAGTGCCTGTTCCACAACGGGAGATACGACATTGTCGGCGGTCATATTCTTGAAGACATCGTCGTCATCAAAGTCGCACGGATATTTGTATGTCGTCGCAAAGGACTTTCCATTCTCGCTTGAGTCGTATTTGTCAGTGCAGACCTTGTAGTTCCTTTCGTTATAGGCATACTCGTGCGTTACTGATACCTTGCCGTTATTCTCGTAGCTTGTCGTTACACTCTTCGCCAGGCGGTTCCATATGCGATAGTAGGAATAAACAACCGAGTAATATCTGGCGAATCCGTCACTTGTCCGATGCTGCATGAGACAGTGGTCGTTTATGGAGCGGTCCACAAGGTGTATGTTGCATGTAAACGGCTTCTTCTCATGCATATACGTATTCACCGTCGCCTGCAGGGTGTCGTTGCCGTTAATGACAGTCTGCGTAAGCAACTCGCCGTTGCCGTAGTCTTTAAATTGATATAGTCCTACCAATACCCTTTCCGCCGGTTTGTTGCCGAACGTGCTGACGGTCGTCTTCAGTAATCTGCCATTACCGTCATATTCTTTCCTTGCTACACGGTCATAACCTACCAGTCCCGGTGTAATGCCGCTTGAAAAGCCTCCTACGAAGGCAAGGGACGAATTGGAAAGCGTATACCCTCCGTACAGGTCGTCCCTGTCCTCACGTGTAAAACCGCCATGCAAGAATGTAGCCTTCTGCCAGAACTCCCCAAAACATTCTGGGATGAGAAGCCGCCCGCCTTTGTAATCAAATGTAGTTTTCGATGCCGGGACACTGTCATTTGCTGACGCATAGCTCGATATGGATGCAATCCTCAGTCCGCCGCCTGTAGAACAGTCCCAGGTTAATCCCTGATTGTCCTTGTCGACTATGTCATCACGTGAAAATGCAGCTGTCAGACTTGCAGATGCGGAACACGAGCTGTTTTCCCCGCATGAGTCGGGAAGGGCGGCGGTCATAGTGTACCATCCCTTCCTCAGGAACAGAATTATATCCTTACTAACAGACGATGCCTTGTCCAGGCTTTCGTTCATACCAACAGCATTGTCCGGGGTGTAGGTGTACGATGTACCGTCCACATGCGAGTGAATGCTAACCGAGGCGCCGTTATCCTGTAGCGACCACAGGTCGTGCTTTGTGTCGCCGCTGAATGATATGTTGAACCTGTAATGTCCCGTGTAGTCCAGCCGCACCAGAATTACACACGGAGGAAAATGCGGTTCCGTCGAATTACGGTCTATGACAAATGCTCCGCCCGGGTTGTCCGCCGAGTCGGTTACCGTATATGCGTAGATGGAACCGGAAAGTCCGGTCTTTTCTATCTCATGAGATTCGGGGAATATCTGTCCCGATACCAGGCCGAAGGTGTTCGGCTCGTAATTGAATGTCGTCCTGCCGCCTGTGGGGTAATTGATGGATGAAAGGGTTGCGGCCTGCATGAGCCGCCCGTCGGCAAAGCGGTTGGCACCTTTGAAACCGCTGACATTGTCGTTGCGCTGTGTTATGTTGCCGCACATGTACATCATAGGGCCGTCTGGAATGGAAGTGCGGTATCCGGTGATGTGCTCGTTCTTGTTCCTGTTCTCACTGCCGTTGTAGTATCCCCAGAAATCCGTGGCGAAGGATGTCTTCAACGGAAGGTATGTGCCGTTGTAAGCAAACGACGTGGTTTGTACGTTATCCGGGGCGAGCGTGTTCCTTATCTCGTCAAGGCGCAGGCGCAGCCTCTTGCTGTCGCTGACAGAATAAAGGTTCTCGCTCTGCGCCATGCCTATTGTACCTGTCTGGGTATAGTCGCCGCCGATGTTGCTGCCGATGAAATAGGAATAGGCGAAATCCCACGATGCCAGCTGTCGTCCAGTGATGTTGTCCTTTGCGGTGAACGAGTCCAGCCTTGCCGCGCCGGGCATGTCCTGCCTTTTGTCCCGGCTGCATTTGAAGTCTACAGTTATGTTGTTGGTAGATATACGCTTGAGGTATGACTTGTCTATGGAGAAGGCGCCTGCAATATAATCACGCAAATAACCCGTTTGTAGTGAGGAAGTGCCATATTCAAGACCTTCTTCCGAGGCGTTATTTGGATGTGTAATGAACATATACTGCTCGCTGAGGTGTCCGATAAGTGGGATACGCAGAAAGTCTGTGTATTCAAAATACGCCTTGTTGCCCTTGGGGGATGTAAGCTCTGTAAGGTTCCACGCAGAAGGATAATCCTTTCCAGGCTCATGGGTGATTTCTTTATTGGAGAAATAATATGTAAAGCCTTCCAAATCCTTGATGGTGAATGCAGTCAGCTCGTTGATGTTGATGTCGTGGCTCCTGCCGTGGACGGTACCGTTCTTGATATTCTCTGCCCTTATGGTGAATCTCTCAGGAACTTTTCCGATAGGCTCGAAACTTGACGTAAACGGGTTGTAGAAGAACATGAAATGCTTGCCCATCACGCTGGCGGAAAAGATGTCGCGCTCGCCAAGACCACCCTTCAAGTCTTCCAACACCTCCGTATAATAATTAGTATAGCTGTAGGTGTAGCCGTCAGGTATATAGCCATTTGTGAAGTCAAAGCAGGTGGAATCGCCGTGAATGTTGATTTTTGAATTGAACAACTTTGAATAGTCTTCCCAGCTTCCATTACCATTGTTGTAATCGACCTGCCCCGAAGGGATGAGCGTTATGCAGCCACCGGCATTGAGATTCCAACCCAGTCCGACCCATGTCGCCTCCTGGGCGACCTTTATGCCGGACGCATCATATGTAACGGCAATCGGAATGTCTATGTCTCCGTCCTTAAGCTCGTAAAGCGGGATGCTGATGTCGGGTACGCCCGTGTATTCGTCCGTCTGGTATTGCCCGTATCTGAGGAATGCAGCCGCTTCAGGCGAACGGTACGGGAACTTCGGCATCTGTACGCCGTACGGGTCATCGGCACTTGCGGCACGCCTTGCCGCCACAGGCAGAGAATCCTGTGAGAGGCTGTCAGTATTTATGACGGCTCCCGCATTATCAGCAAGGCTGACATTGCAGAATGAGGTTAGCAATATGATCAGGAGTAATATGTTCTTCATAGTACCGTTATTTTCTCGTTATAAACTTTGCCGTTGACATTAACATATAGGATGTACTTGCCACGGCGAAGGCCGTTGCAGTCTATGCAGAGCGAATAACCGTCGCCTTTATCGTTGTTCTGCCGACATTGCCTGTAGACCACGCCCATAACGTCTGAGACAAGTGCCGAAACATCGGCGCTCCCGTCGAGGGAGTAATTAACCGTTATCTGATTGCCGTTCTGCGACACGGTGTAATGGATTATGTCATCATTTGCCTTGGCCTTCTCTGCAATGGCTATGGAATCTTTTCGGCGGATGTCCTCATTGCAGGAGTCCGCCTGAAACCTCTGGCTGTCCGGCGGCATGCCCCATGCCGACCGTGTCGTGCCGATGGGAGCCGCATCGTCATAGCTCGTGCTTGTAACGGTGGTGAAAAGGGGATAGCGGTAGCCGCGTGCATACCAGTCGTAACGTTCCTCGATGATTTGCTTGAGCCGTGCCGAGTCTAGTGCGGCACTGTCTATGTCCATACAAACCGAATAAGACATCCGGGTGTAAACGCGGAGGACGTTCTGAATCGTGTCCTCGCCAAGGACAATGCTTCCTGCGGCATCCGCCATGACCATCGACATACCCTGCTCGCGGAATGGATGGTCGCCGCAATAGACACCATATCCACTAAAAGGAACAGATATAGAATCGCCGTAGGCGAATGGATACTTTATGGACAATATCGGATGGTCATAAGTTATCTTGCTAAGTGGATTTTCTACGTGTACGATGAATAACGTATCACCGCTTAAATCATAGTATGTTATATCGTTACTGGTAAGTACCAAATGTCTGTCCAAAGAATCCTTTTGCAACCAGATATTAAGGTTTTGCCCTGTTGTCATCAAATCGGAAAAATCCCAAGTCGAATTACTGCTACTTTTCTCGGTATAGAAATATGGCATTGGCATAACGGACAATACATCTGAATCACACAAGAGATTCTCCGCCTTACTTAGAAAGCATCCCTGTGCATTTGATGACAGCGTTATAGCGAATAAAGCGATTAAAAGGGCTCTTTCATTTAACTCGGCATAGAAGACAATATGTCACAATGTAATCCATTTAAATGAATGTGGCGGCAGGCATAAACGCCCGAAGGCGGTTTTTCAACCGCCAAGCTCTTAATACCTTCTGTCATAATTTTTATACTTTTGAAGAGGGGGTTTGGTGTATTTGTGAGATTAATGCACTATATGCCCCCTCTTCTTTTTGCGCTACAAAGGTACAAAATAATTCACTAATAACCAAATAATTACGCACTTTTATCATCTCGTATGGAACTTTTTCTTCCATAGAAGGGATTAAGAGTCTGGCGGTTGAAAAACCGCATTTGCTGATCCGAGATTTGTTAAATTTTATCAACTCAGTACCAGATTATCGGAGGATGAACAAAGGCAACTGTAAGCACAAGTTGTCCGACATGCTTCTACTGGTTATTTTGGCCAGGGTATGCGGCTGCGAGACCCGCAAAGACATTGTGACCTTTGGAACGGTCCATTTGAGCTACTTGCAAGACCGCCTTGGCATTCTTGCTAAGGGATGTCCGTCAGAACCCACACTTTGCAGGATGGAAGATGGGATTGACGACGTTACTTTGGCTTCTTTGGTTTCGGCATTGTCACGAAAATACATGTCGGAGCATGATGGAACAAACAGACGGCATATCGCAATTGACGGCAAGTTCATGCGGGGTACGGAAATTGGCGACGGACGCTCTCCTGATGTTGTGACTGCTTTCAGCGTGACCGACCGGTTGCCGCTTGACACTGAAATGTGTGAGGTGAAAAGCAATGAGATAAAGGCTGTGCCCAAAATCATAGAGCGGGCTGACTACATGAATGGATGCGTTATAACTGCGGATGCCATGTCGTGCCAAAGTTCTATCATCAAAGGCATCGTCGGGAAGGGAGCTGACTATCTTATTGCGCTGAAAGCCAACCAGAAAGCAGCAAGATGGTCGGTAGAGGACGCTGTGCCTACGCTGCATCCTAACGACGAATGGAAGACGGAGTGGGAACTTGCCCACGGGAGGCTGTACCAACGCCGATGCCGTGTATATTCAGACATATCCGGTATCAAGGCGCTTGAAAAATTCCTCAATGTCAAGGCTGTGATTGCCATAGACACGCATACGATTGAAAAGAAAAGCGGAACGGAACAAAAACAGACGAGGTACTATATAACCAGTTTGGAAGAAAGGGCACAGACTTTGGATCGAATCAGCCGCATGCACTGGGGAATCGAGAACAATCTCCATTGGACGCTGGATGCAAGAATGCGCCAGGACCGCACAAAGAGAAAAGAAACAAAGTCGGCCAGAAACTTGGACTCGATCCAGAAGCTTGTTTATATCATCTACACCATAGCCTCCAAAAAGCACCTGCCAGAGACCATCAGAAAGAGGAAAGAACTCTTTAAAGTCAAGTTCTCAGCCATTGCATCTTACGCCAAGAACAGCTTGGCCTATGCTATTTCTCTTCTCAGTCTGTAGAGGTCGTTAATTTTGAGGGATATATAATAAGCCCTAAGCTACATCCAGCTTGGGTAGGGGATACTTTATCCATTGGTCATCAGACCTTTACTACAAATAGCATTTCTGCGGTAAAGCGGAGACTGAGCAACAATCATGCCATGTCAGTCTAAATTTAAATGAAAGAACCGTAAGCGATTAAGAGACTTTTAATCCGATTCATCTTCCTTTATAAGAATTACATATCAATATTCCCCTCATAAATCAACGATCCGACTTCAATCCTTATGGTCAGGCTTCCCTCTGCTATGGTCGGAACGGATACTGTAAAGTTTTCCTGTCCAAAAGACTGTCCGCTTGAAATAACTTCGTCATCATTTAACAGAGTATACGTAAACGCAACCCCTTCACTTGAAAAGACAAGAGTGTTCCCCGACAGATTACAGTATAGATTGACAGGACAACTGTTTAGTGAGGGCATCCTTGACGGTTTATTGGTGATGCTGATGGGAAGACTTGGACCTGGGGAAGAAATACAAGTCAATTGAATCTTGACTAAATTATCAAAAGAAGGTTTCTCTGATATACCGGCATGTAAGGATAACGGCAATAACATCAGCATTAAAAGTGCGATAAGTTTTAAGTTCTTTGTCATTGGAGAAAATCAATTAAAGTTAGTATTGACTGCCGCAAAGTTAAATCTTTCAATATGAAAATCCAAGTAAAAGTCGTTCCAAGTCGTTCCACTTATGCGTTTTATTCAATTTATGTTTTGTAAATAGTATATTAACAATTGATAATCAGAGTGATAGAGAAATCGTAAAAGATTATAGTCTATTTTGTGATTTTTTTTGTGAGTGAAACGAGTTGGAACGATTAACTATGAAATAATAGAATAAAATATTGTATCTTTGCCACGAATATTAATCTATAAATATGAAGAAAATCCTAGCCATAATTATTATAGCACTTGTCATGCAAGCCTTCTTCTCCTGTAATATGGATAATCACCTCACCTATAAGATGGAACAGATAAAGAAAGTCGGCGATACAAACCAAACGCTGGCATTTGCCATGATGGATTCAATAAGGGTAGAAGTAGAAAAAGCAGATGAACACACAAGGATGAAATATGACCTCCTACTACTACGGATAAATGACAAGGCATACGTTGTCCCGACTTCAGATATAATGTCAAGACAGGTAACTGCATACTTCGCAAAACATGGGTCAGAAGCAGAGAAGCAGGAGGCGTACTACTACAATGGCAGCGTGTATAGAGACCTTCGGGATGCCCCGCGCGCAATAGAGAACTTCCTTAAGTCGGTAGAAATTGCGACATTCTCTGACAAATGCGACTCGCTTATGTTGAGGAATGCATACTCTAACCTTCATTCTCTGTTCTTCTCCGTTCAAGATTACACAAACGGACTGGCATATGCAAAAAAGGAATACGAGTTGTCCCATAAGATAAATAATATGAGCCTTGATGCGATTATGCACCTGGGACTGTCGTATTCATACATGGACAGTACTAGTCAGGCCATATATGAATTTGTAGAAGCAGAAAAATTCATACGTCTTCATAATGATTATGACAAGGACTGGATGCCTTCCCTTTTGTTATGTCTCTCACATCTTGGAGAGAAGGCGGGTGCTACATCTTGTTATAATCTCATGAAAGAACATGTAAAACCATCCGAATTGAATGCATCAGACTATCTTTCCCTTGGTGAATATTTTCAAATGAAGGGAGAAGAGGATTCTGCTATCTCCTGCTATAGGCATGTCATATCAATGCCGATGAAGGAAGATAATATTTACGATGCTTCAAAGTTTCTTTTCGAAATTTATGACAGCCTGAAAAACACACAAGAGGCTATTAAATACGCGAGGGTGTATGTAAACGCAAGCGATTCCCTAGATTTGGGCAAGCGCCAGGAAATGGCGGCAACTGTCAACAACCAGTTCATGTACCACTATGATAAGCACAAGGAAGAACTTGCCAGGGAAAAGGTGACAAAGTATCATTACCTGCTTGTAATCTTGCTTATTGCAATCTTACTAATAGTCGTAACTGCAATAGCTATACATATCTTCTTGAGAAACAAGAATCTCAAAAAGACGATGGCACTAACTAGGGAACTGGATTCTTTAAAAAATGACAGGAACTCATTGCAAAGCGAGATTGACATAAAGGTTCGTGAATTGGAACATTCACGGCTGTCTCTTCATGATGCAAGCTCGGAGCTAGACAGCGTAAAAGAAAAGCTTGCAGAAGTAAATGAAGAGTTGGCAGAATCCAAAGTCAGATTAAAGGAAAGCGAGGTAGCACTTTCAGAAAAGCTCGACCAGCATGAGGCTATTATCAGACTGCTTCATAAGACGGAGTTCGAGGTAAATGCCGATGATGTAATCTATGCCGTACGCCAATCTGCCGACGGCTCAAAGAAACTGTCCGCATCGGAATGGCGGCAACTTTACCATGCTGTAGACGAACTGTATCCGGACTTCAAGAAATTAATAGTGCAGAAACTTGGTAATTTTACCGAGCAGCAAATACAATTGTGCTATCTCATGCGCATAGGACTCACCAAACCGCAGATTCAGAACATAACCAATATCCCTCACGTTACGGTTTGGCGATGGAGCAAGAAGTTCAGCTGGGCGAGTGAACAATAATGGACAGCCGTCATATCCCTTGAACTTTCCCCAAAAAAGAAGAGTTAATTTGTTTTTAAGGCGCATGGAAAGACCAGTCGCATAATTGGGACTGGTCTTTCAATTAGATTTACGCCGTAAGCACTGATTTAGTCTATACCTTATTGCTTTCAATGAATAATTTCAAGATTGCATTGATAACGTGCTTGTCGGCACTGGCTTGCCATGCTTGATGTTGAGCATCTCTATCTTACGGTAGAGGTCGTTATCAAGCCAGACCTGAGTCTCCTTTGGCTTCTTTGCCTTGGAAGCAGCGGCAGTCCGCCATAAAATGTCTGCAGCAGTCATGAATGCATCGTTAGGCAAGACTGTCTTTACCGTATTCTGCTTTAGTGCTCTATTTCCGTCATAAGATTTGACTGCCTTGTTTCTGCCATCAGATGATACTTTGGGAACAGAATTGACAGGCTGGGGCTTTACTTTTGTGCACATATTCGTTGTGCCATATTCTTTAGCACCCCACCCCACCAATCCGCATCCACGCAGGCGTCCATTTGCCTCTATCCATTGAACCAATTTATCGGCGGAGTCTGCACTATCTGCGAGAGATTACCCTCCCGCTGATTTATTCGTGCATTACATCGCTTACAGATCACACAGATTCGTTGGGCCGTGGATGTGCGTTAATGATCCCTTTGCAGGGGCGGCTTTATGACCGTCCGGTCGGTCGCCAGACCGAATTCCTTATTTCTTGGACGGCAATTTACCCTGCTATCCGCCACGACCGACTATCGTTTATTCGTAGGTTCGGACGGCCACAAACTTAACCTAATCTCATGGTTATATTTTGCGGCATCAGCGGTTTTGCAGGTTTTTCTTGCGGTTGCAAGCCTGAGGCACGAAGGCTGTTTCTTCTCCGTTGCCGGCTTGCCGAAGCTTGCTTCGGAACAAGCCGGCAACGGAGAAGAAACAATGGGCACAGCCCTTGCAAGCGCAAGTGGTTTTATTTAGTTTTTGTCAGAAGAGAGTTCGCATCCCAGCCCTCTAAAATCTACAATTTCTGCGTGGATTATCCTTCCTCTGGTTAGTATGATGATTTACTGAATCGCTGTCTGCAAAGGTACAACATATTCCACCCGATTCCAAATTTTCACAGGGTAGAAAGGAGGGTAGAAAGAGGGATAGAAAGGGGTGTAGAACCGCAGTTTAACCTTATCGGGCATAAACTTAGGTGCTCGTGAGCACCGGGTGATGGTACAGCCATTCAATAACACCGTCCCTGTCTTGGATTTTCGCCAAGGCAGGGACGGAAAGGTTTATTTGGTCGTTCTTCGGACTAAGCTAAAACAAGAACGATTCTCAACGAACGGTCATTCATCCCATGAAGCCCAAGGATTAACCTTTGAGCCGATATCGATATCATCCCCAGGCTTAACAAAGATTTCACCTTTTGTGGCCGGAGCACCATAATTCCAGTCACTACTGGGCCTTTGTGTCTTCATATCCTCGTTTTTCAGCCAGTTGTTCGCTTTCCCTTGGAGTGTAAAATTGAGAAGGTTACCCTCATGGTGTACCTGAATCAACTCTGAGGTCGGTTTTACATATTTCTTTTTCATATCACTTTCCTCCTTATTTTATCAGATACTTTTCACCATTCATAATATACGTTCCGGCAGGCAGACCGCTAAGGTCATTACTGCTTCTGACCATCTGCCCCTGAAGGTTGTAAACGCCCTTATGTCCAGCAGTCATCATGGTGTTCACAGCCTCCACAAGCTGTTCTATGCCGGTCGTACCGCCGCCATAGGAGTCGCCGCACACCTCTGCTCCTGTCAGCCAATAGGACGAGAGGTCCTCCTTTGCCGATGTGGTTTGCAGCAGCGTACCGTTGTAGTCGGAATAGGGATAGAGATAAGCGCGGAAGCCTTTGAGATAAGGCTTTTCCGTCTTACTGATGTCACCACCGGTAAGCGATTCCGGCACCACTCTCCATAGGCCATTGCCATTATCCTCCGGCGTATTCGCATCTTTCTTCGTTCCCATCACATAGCTGAACCATGGAATCTGTGTACGGTCATAGATACCCTTGAACGCAAAGGTGAAGATAGCCTTCTCCTTCTTCAGATTCTCATAGTATGCCTTATCCGACTCCGTCAGAGTACTGCTATTGAGCTTGGCTGCTGCGGCAAGCGAGTCCTTGACGGCCTGCTCGTTTGTACAGACGATATCCATAGGTTGCACAGCCTCAAACGATACATTATTAAATGTGACAGATTCATGCTCATTGTTGTCACTGAACTCCGGTCTGATAAAATATGGTCGACCGGCCTCAATGAGTTGATTGACATGACGGGTGAAATGGGCCGTGCGTGCCTCAACCTCAGCCGTTTCAGTGCCATCGAAGTTGGTGACTTCCGTATGTTTCGTCATCACCGAGTCGAATGTTATCACTTGCGCATTTTCACCAAAGACTTTCTTCACCTGTGTCTGGCTCACCGAGAACGGCAGACAGATACTTGTCCACTCATCATTCTTGAAAGAACGGTTGAGGGTGACATCGACGAAGTTAACCTCGGCATCAGCTACTGCTTTTTTATAATTATCAGCATTACTGTCCGAAATCATATTCGTGTTCTCTGTATCCTTGCCTTTTCCACCCTCATAGATGGTTTGGTCGGCAAAACCGGCACCATTGCCGCTGCCGCCATGGTTATAGATATCATCATTAGGCTTTGGCAACTCGGCTCGAGCCGCCTCAAGCGACTTACTATTAGCCGTTTGATTCTCCTGATCGATGGCAGGCCAGTGGTTGTCGGCCGTCCTCTTCATGAATCCTACCGGCTCAAAGGCATAACCGCAGAAATTCAGCTTCGAGCCCGATGCCCACACGTAATAGGTCTTTCCGGCTTTAACCTTGAAGGTGTATCTGACAAATGCCTTTGTCGGAACAACGAACGAACCGTCTTTCAGGCGAATGACAGGCTCTACATCACCAACCTTTATCTTTTTCCATGCATCTTCCACAGTTTTCTTATCGGCTATGAAATCTGGGTCATCAACGCCCTTGGCATAACTGCCCTTCCAACGCTTATCGAAGTTGAAGTCCTTGCCTGACGGATTATTT
Source organism: Prevotella lacticifex (assembly GCF_019973375.1). Taxonomy (GTDB): domain Bacteria; phylum Bacteroidota; class Bacteroidia; order Bacteroidales; family Bacteroidaceae; genus Prevotella; species Prevotella lacticifex. The sequence continues at coordinate 2,433,234 of NZ_BPTV01000001.1, forward strand.
TCGTAATTGCAGCGTAGGAGTCCTTCAGTCATATAGTCCCAGTCCGGCGAACTGGCGTTTTCATTATCCGAGAATGCATCCGACATATCCTTGCCGGCGCTGCTACCCCAGATAGTGTTCTCACCCTTTCCAGAAACGAAGTCTACAGGTTTACCGGTCTCATCAACGATATACATTGCGCGTCGACGCAACTCGTTAGGCTGGTTTTCCATTTTTCTTCCCGAGTTCTGCACGATATCGGTCAGTCCGTTCTGCAGGACATACACCATCAGCGTTCCGCTCTCCTCAGGCTCAAACTTCACATATCCACCGCGGACAGGCAGGTTGAAAGTGTTTGGAGTATTGCCACTTGCAAGGTTATACTTCCATGCATATCCGTTTTCATCAACAGGGTTGTTGGTGGCGTTGGTGTTATATTTGAATCCGTCGATAGTGGCGTTGTTCATACCCACCGAGTCGATTTCGCCAACGGCTCGCCAAGCGTCACTAAGCTTTTCTTTGGTCGGGTCCATCTTGTTATAGTATGGATACGTAGTCTGGTCGGTGGGTTCCCATCCGCCGAACGTCATCCACATCCGGGTAACGAAGTTCGTCGTCGAGACCCTTGTACCAGGATCCTCACCGGTAAAGTCGGCACCAACCTTGAACACTGGTATTCCGACGATAGCCACATCAATATATGGAGCGCGCTCCACCTGACCGAGTTGCTTCGGCGTACCGTCTGTTTCAGTCTCATTTGTGCGGTTGATACCCTTCACTGAAGCACGCACACGTACACGTTTCGACGTTGTATATGTCTTACCGATAAACTGATAACCGTTCTTGACTATCAGCGCATTATTGGCCTTAGCAGCCGAACCGCCTTCAGGTGTATAAGAATTCTTCCATTCATCGTCATCCCACGTGCGAGAGAAGGTTACCTTATCCTCTTTTTTCTTGGTCACCATCGGCAGGTCGCCAGAGAACCCGTTATCGGCAAAAAGTGATGCCTTGTGCGCGGAGTTATTATCCTCACGCATAACGACATAAGCCGGTTGGAATGTCAGTCCGTGGAGAATAAACGTGTTTGCACTGGAGAAAAGATAGTAGGTATGTCCCTGCATAAGGGCATAACGGAACCTCAGATCGCCGTACATGATACCGTCCGACTCCATGAGCTTCGGTTTGTCTATCGCCGCATCTGTCGAGGAATACGTTCCATCAGCCACGGGGTCTGTGCCGACGTCGCTCGGGCGCGTAACCTGGTCGATAAGAAGGCCTCCATCTTCCGATGTCACACCGTCGGTAACATCAGCAAGATAGTAGGTTACAGGGTCTTCCTTGGTTCCATAATTACCGTCAATCTGCAGGAATCCGTTGGTGGTAGGATTGAGTTGCAGGCATCCGCCGCTGACGAGCACTCTATGGTCTACATCCGGCATCTCAACGAGATTTTCGGTTTTGGTTTCGGTTTCCGATTTGCCGAACATTGCCGCATTGGCTTTCACCACAATACCACCGTGAGGGTCGAAAATGCCGTCATAGGCGGCTGCCTGATCCTTCGCATACGGTGAAAGCATTATCTTCCAAGGGGTATCTGCGCCATTACCAAAGGTGATATTAAGACCAGGGGTCTGCTCATCCTCAAACTGTCCAGTAGCGAACTCGACCTCCTTCGTAGCATAGTCATCACCATCGTTGATAAAGTGCAACTTACCCATCTTACTTGTCCAAGCATGTTTACGGTACGGGATAGGATGCTTGTCGTCGCTGCCGTCATCGTTAACAGCATTATCGTAGACGATATTGCCATCCTTCTTCAGATAGTAGCTGTCGTCGTAGATAACTTCATAGAGCTTTCTGCCGTCGGTGACAACAACCTGATGCGTAACCGATTCAGAAGGATCCTCGAACACGCCATAGGAGATAGTATCATTCTTCCACACATCATCGTCCTCTGCCTTTCTCTTTGCAGATATCGAGATTGTTGCCGTTCCGAGATTTTCTCCTAAGCTGGTGTGAGTATCTTCATTAAACTTGATAATAGGATTGCCGCTGTCACCATTTTTTGTGACGTCCCACTTAAAATCATAGAACCGGCTGATGTCCTTACCGAACTGATCCTCAACCCACACATGCGGTTTTGGCGAGGTATCGCCTTTGCGGATGGTATACGATGCAGGGTCGACCTTCAGCGTTACAGGCTCACTTTCTACTAAATTGAACATGCTGACGCTGTACGAGCTGCGGTCCCACTTCACATGATTCCATGGGAAAACATAGTAGAACACAGGAATGTGACCAGTACCCCGGAAAACGACTTTCCAATAATCGTTACCATAGCCTTTTGTACTAATATACATAGTTCCATTAGCAAGCTCATACTCCGGACGGCCATCGGTTACCTTCTGTTTGCCATTTTCATCATAGACAGGAATCTGAATCTTAAGGTTTGACAATATTTTATCCTTCATCGAACCGACTTCCTGTACATCAATCTTTACCTGTTTATCTTTAAGGGTCTCGCCTTTAGTATATTTATATTTATCCGGTACGAAGAACCCATACCAGTATGTATCAGCGCCATTACCCTCATAACTGAGGGAGTCCTCCTCACCTGCAATGCCGTCTTGTGGAACGAAAGGTGCTTTAACTTCAAAGCGATTCAGGTTCGTCATGACATAATTCTGAGCGACCTTCACCGTAGACGGGTCTGGTATAATCTTTATCTGCGGAGCACGCTTATGAACCCTGACAACATACTCGCCGGGCTGAACAGTATAACAGTCTTTAGGGTTAACATCATAGAACACTCCATGCACGTCCTCAGCTTCCATGCCACCAGGGCGAGCGGTTATCTCCGGTTTATCTTCATAGATATTGGCAATATTATAGTCGTCATAAGACCGCTTCTTCGCTGCTGTAACCGTAACAACATAATCATCAGGCCAGGATGCCTCATTTGCCTTATTCGTAGGATTTCCATCATACAAATTCATACCATACTTGACATCGCCGATATAATCTTTCGTATAATCAGGGAAGCCATCACCTGGAAGTGTATAACCGTCAGCATTTTTGAGGTTATTACCCTTATCCAAAGGATTATTACTGTATCTATAAGACTTCTTGGCCTCGAAAGTCTGCCAAGCGGAGAATGTATAGTATTTCGTCACATCATTGCCATCAGCATCATAGACTTTAGGCTGTTGTGGCAGAGGATCGGTATGATACGGGAATTTATATTTTTCAATCATCCTCGTAGGGAACACGAGATATGTCTTAATCTTCTCTTTGTTATTGGTCGTATCATAGTATTTCACCATGACCTTAAACGACAAGGTTACACTCTTCTCTCCGCCAAAGACCGTGTTTCCGGCATTGTTCGTCTTTACCGTCATGGTGACGGGTATTTCGTCGATGTTATCCGTACTTTCCGAGGATATAGAAAATCTGGCGACCTTGACCTTATTTTCGTCTTTATCCGTCGTCTCTTTACCATCCTTGTCAACCCACACCGGTGTTATTTTTATCTTACCGGCATTGTCGCCAGTAATGGAGAAAGTCGGATTATTGATGTCGAAGTATGATGTTGCATCAATAGTCTTATCGCCAATGGCATAGGTGACCGTCAGAGGGTCAATGTCGATAGGATCGCAGACAACTTTAGTATTCTGTGGAGCCCATTGATTTTGTATTACTTTGGCAACGATGACCTTCAGCAGCCCTCCATCCGTCAGTGCATCGCCCTCAGCCGAAGCATGGACGACGAAGTTGGTAGGAGCATTAACAGTAAGGGTATAAAAGCCCGTACCGATGTTATACTTATCTTTATAAAGGTCAGAAGGTGTTGCAGTGGCAGTAACTTTCACGTTACCGGTTCCCTTACTGCCAATCTTTACGATACCGGTAAATTCGTTTACGGTCGTACCGGTCTTATCGTCAACCCAATACTTATGATTCAGGTTGTCGACGACATCGGTTTTCCCATCCTCGGCTTTGAGATAGGAACCGCCTTCAATCTTATAACTAACGCGGAAGAACTTGCGGGCACGTGCCCCCCCCACGGTTATCTGTACCGTAGGTGTGACAAAGGTCTCCTGCCCCACCGTGGCAGTAGGAGCAGAAGGCGTAAACGTAATTGTTGGGGTCTGCTTGGTGTCCTCAGCCATGACTCCTTGTACGAACACGAAGAGCTGAAGCAAAAGCAGCACCCAACATTTCTTAATAGAATATTGGCTCATAGGCACAAAATGCTTATATTTATGTTATTTAATTGATTCGTTTTTGTGTAGCTGAACAGGTTCGAAAGCATCGCGTCACTCTTGCACGATGAAAAAACTTTATATCCGAGACAGTATTGTTAACATACTCAGTCGTTTGTTTGTGCAAATATAGATATTTTTTAGAAAAAATGGTGGAGAAACTGAAATATTTTGGGAGAAAAAGTGTTTTTGGGCACATTTTATTAATATCGATGTACAATGCGTTCTGAATCACCGTATAATTCGTTATGCCACAAAAAATAAATCATGTGAACAACAACGAGAACGAACAATTAAGAATTTTCTTCCAAAAATCGGGATATAAGTCAAATATTTTAACATTAATACCCATAATTTTACAAGTAATCTTCACGTGCTCTTATCAAGCCACGGGCACATCATTATATACGCCGTTGTCTTCAGACAGTCCATACCCCAGCCTACCACCCCTGTAAACGACTATAGTATATGTCCGTTGTTAAATCTGCGAATTCTGCGAATCCCGCATGAGATCATCCTCGCACAAATTTAAATTATATTTTAGTGAAACGTAGTCTAAGATGAATTTTGATGCAAAGGTACAACATAATTTTTCCGATTCCAAATTTTCACAGGGTAGAAAGGAGGGTAGAATAAGGGATCACTTTGATAATCCATTTATAGCCAAAGTGTTGCACACATCCGCCGTAGGGATGGGGTTTATCCCCGTCCTACCGACAACGAGCAAGATACGAAGCAAATACACCGCAGCAGCGAGGGTGGGGATAAACCCCACCCCTACGGTGGCCGAGTGCTGCAACCACTTTGATAATCCATTGATAACCAAAGTGTTGCACACATCCGCCAGGACGGGGTTTATCCCCGTCCTACCAACTTACATGAGTAATAATTCTCTAATTCTTGATATTTTTCAGCGGTTGTGTCATTTCTTGAGGGTGGGGATAAACCCCACCCCTACTTGGATGTATGCCGCATTGCAGCACTCAGCCGCCGTAGAAAAGAAAGTTTGATCTTTCTTTTGCTATTCCACTCGTTTGCAGTACCTTTGCACGAAAATTAGCTAATTAAATAATGTATAAGATGATGACAGCAAACGAAATCCGCGACTCGTACCTTAAATTCTTCGAGTCGAAAGGACACGTCATAGTACCATCGGCGCCGATCGTCGTCAAGGACGACCCCACGCTGATGTTCACCAACGCCGGCATGAACCAGTGGAAGGACATTATCCTCGGCACCAAGGAGCCGGAGCCACGCCGCCGCACCGACTCGCAGAAATGTCTCCGTGTCAGCGGCAAGCACAACGATCTCGAAGAGGTGGGCCGCGACTCGGCGCTGAGCCACCACACGATGTTCGAGATGCTCGGCAACTGGAGTTTCGGCGACTATTTCAAGGAGGGAGCCATCGACTACGCCTACGAGTATCTCGTCGACGTCCTGCACCTCGACCCTAAGGACCTCTACGTCACGGTCTTCGAGGGCGACCCCGCTGAGGGTATCACCCGCGACGACGAGGCTGCCGGCTACTGGGCAAAGCACTTCCCCGAGAACCATATCGTCAACGGCAACAAGCACGACAACTTCTGGGAGATGGGCGACACAGGACCTTGCGGTCCCTGCTCGGAGATACATATCGACTTCCGCTCTGACGAGGAGAAAGCGAAGGTGCCCGGCGAGCAGCTTGTCAACAAGGACCACCCGCAGGTCATCGAGATATGGAACATTGTCTTCATGCAGTTCAACCGCAAGGCCGACGGCAGCCTCGAGCCTCTGAAGATGCACGTTATCGATACCGGTTTAGGCTTCGAGCGTCTCGTGCGTCTGCTCCAGGGCAAGAACTCTAACTACGACACCGACATCTTCACACCGATTATCGCTGAGATCGAGCGGCTGTCGGGCAAGAAATACAACCACACATTCCCCGAGGGTCCCAATGGTGAGGGTGTCAACGAGGAGGAGAAGGTCGACATCGCCATCCGTGTCGTCGCCGACCACCTGCGTGCCGTAGCCTTCGCCATCGCCGATGGCCAGCTGCCGTCGAACGCCAAGGCCGGTTACGTCATACGGCGTATCCTCCGCCGTGCCGTCCGCTATTCCTACACGTTCCTCGGCCAGAAGCAGGCATTCATGTACAAGCTCCTGCCCGTTCTCGTACGTGAGATGGGCGAGGCCTATCCTGAGCTGAAAGCACAGCAGGAGCTCATCGGCCGTGTGATGAAGCAGGAGGAGGAGAGCTTCCTGCGCACCTTGGAGAACGGTATCCAGCTGCTCACCGAGGATATGGATGAGATGAGAGCTGCCGGCAAGAAGGAGCTCGACGGCAGCAAGGCCTTCCGCCTTTTCGATACCTACGGATTCCCTCTCGACCTCACCGAGCTTATCCTCGGCGAGAACGGCTTTACCGTCGACGAGAAGCAGTTCGACGCCGAGATGGCCCAGCAGAAGGCCCGCGCCCGCAACGCCGCTGCCGTGGAGAACGGCGACTGGGTGGTGCTCCGCGACGGTGAGCAGGAGTTTGTCGGCTACGACTACACCGAATATGAGTGCCATATCCTCCGCTACCGTAAGGTGGTGCAGAAGAAGAACACCTTCTACGAGGTGGTCCTCGACCACACACCGTTCTACGGCGAGATGGGAGGACAGGTCGGCGACAGGGGCGATCTCGTATCGGAGACAGAAACCGTACACGTCGTCGACACCAAGCGCGAGAACAACCAGAGCATACATATTATAAAGAAGCTCCCCGAGAACCCGCAGGCCGACTTCATGGCATGTGTCGACACCGACAAGCGTGAGGGCAGCGCATGCAACCACACCGCCACCCACCTCCTCGACTACGCCCTGAAACAGGTCCTCGGCGAGCAGGTGGAGCAGAAGGGATCGTATGTCGACGAGAATATCCTGCGTTTCGACTTCAACTACTTCGAGAAGGTCGACGACGAGAAAATCCGTCAGGTGGAGCGCATCGTCAATAAGATGATCCGTGAGGACCTGCCCCTCGACGAGCACCGCGACACTCCTATCGACGAGGCCCGCAAGCTCGGTGCTATCGCCCTCTTCGGCGAGAAATACGGCGACAAGGTGCGCGTGGTTCGCTTCGGACCGTCGGTAGAGTTCTGCGGCGGTATCCACGTCAAGAGCACAGGCCACATTGGATTCTTCAAGATTATCTCTGAGAGCAGCGTCGCCGCCGGCATCCGCCGTGTGGAGGCCCTCACCGGCAAGGCCGCTGAGGAGGCTGTCTACACCATCGAGGATACGTTCAACGACATCCGTGCGCTCTTCAACAACGCTAAGGACCTGCGTGCAACCATCGAAAAGTCGATCAACGAGAACAGCAACTTGAAGAAAGAGGTGGAGAGTTTCCGCCAGCAGCGTGTCGAGGAGCTGAAGACACGCCTCGTCAACGAGGCCCGCGATGTCAACGGCATAAAGGTTGTCAGCGCCATCCTCCCCATCGCCGCCAACTCGGCTAAGGACCTTGTATTCAAGGTTCGTGAGGCTATCCCCGAGAATCTCGTCTGCGTCATCGGATCCATCGCCAACGACAAGCCGTTGCTCAGCGTGATGCTGTCGGAGGATATGGTTAAGGACCATGGTCTGAACGCCGGAAAGATTGTCCGCGAGGCCGCCAAGCTCATCAAGGGTGGCGGTGGCGGTCAGCCCCACTACGCCCAGGCCGGTGGTAAGGACAAGGACGGCATTGCCGCCGCTGTCGACAAGGTCATCGAACTCTGTAAGTAATTCTCTGACCACAGTCAGAATATCATAACGCAACGGGAACAACAGAATTCCGCGGTAGACATACCCATAGGTATGCTACGCAGAATTCAGTTGTTCCCGTTGGTTGTATATATAAGATGTAGGAGAGACGCCAGAGAATGAGGTTAGCAATTCGTTGATAGCTAATGCGTTGCACGAACCCATCGACAGGAGTGGGCCGAGTGCTACAATCACGTTAGTAATACACTGATAGCCAATACGTTGCACACATCCGCCGCAGGGGAGGGGCTTATCCCGTCCTACCTGCGACGGGCAAGAATTGAAGTAAATACCCAGCAGCTACGAGGGTGGGGATAAGCCCCACCCCAACTGATGGCCGACTGTTGCAATCATCTTTGTATCAGAGGTTAGCACCGATATTCAGCAGATTTAGGGGACCATAGGCGAACAACGGACAAGCGGCACAGTGCGGTTGCAGGGACGGCCCTCGTGGCCGTCCGCTTGCCTCGAAGAGGCAAATGATAACATTTTCGGTCTAACGAACGACCGGACGGCCATAAAGCCGCCCCTGCAAGTGGTTAAGTGCAGTTCGTAATCTCTCTCTAAGCCGCAAAGGCCGCAAAGATTCCACGAAGGATTTTTTATGTTCCTTGGCCTATCCTTTGCGGTCTTTGCGGCTTTGCGAGGGTGTTCTTCTCCCTGCCAATACCAGCCCCGATGGGGCTGAATCGTCAATAACCCCGGACTAAGCGAGTGATAACGAGCGCAGTCCGGGGATAATGGATAAAGCAGGATTTAAATTCAGTGCCTCGAAGACGCACAATAGCACGTAGTGCGCAAAGTCATGATGCAGTGGTCATTACGCGCGTACCGCTTTTCAACCTCTTCGAGGCTGGTAGTGGATTTCTTGCGGCCACGTTATACCCCAGACTGCGGTCGCTGGGCTCCCTTAGTCTGGGGTTACTGAGAATTAAGCCCCGACGGGGCTTTGCGTGGCAGAGAAGAACCACAGATTTATAGGGCTACGGATGTGAGTTAATGATCCCTTTACAGGGGCGGGTAGGCAGGGTTAGGGGCCGTCCGCTTGCCTCGTAGAGGCAAATAGATACGTTTATTCGGTCTTTCAGACCGACCGGACGGCCCCTAACCCTTGCCTACCCGCTCCTGGAAAGGGATCACGGTGGCAATGCGTTTGGCTCTGAAGTGAAGAGTTCGGTGTCTAATGACAACTTTTTCAGGCATGGAAGATGAAAGAACAAGCAAAATCACGACAAACAAGATCTGGAAAAGACTCTAATCGCGTTAGCCTGTTTTGAAGGTTTTCCTTTGTGTCAGAGCCAAGATCCGACGGAGGAGGATCTGCCATTTGGGTTTCGAGGGCGGTGAGAGGTCCGACCTCTCACAAGCCCTCGAAACCCAAATGGCAAAGGGCAAGACCCTTGGCACTGGCAACAGGGTTTTATTGGTTTTGGTCTCAAGTTATGATTGTTTATTTAGACGTTGATTATCCGTAGAATGGAATCTGCGTTTAAGGAGGGCTTGGAACTGCCATTGCGTCACCCATAATCATCGTGGATAAATCAGAGTATGCTGATAATCAGAATAGAAATCCGATTCTTATTAAAAAGTGATGAAGTCAGGAAGATGTTTATGAAGCGTCAACATATATCTACGACAGTCAATCCATTGATACTTACCGTCTATGCCCCTCAAACACGCGCCATCACCCTTTCCGGAACCGAGATTTAACAAATTTCAACTATGTTTTTTTGGATGTCTCAGGAAAAGGAAATAAATTTGCAGAACAAGAACCAAATAAACTTTAAACCAACATTACTATGGAAGTCGAGAAACTTATGACCAATTTGGAGCGGAAACATCCTGGCGAGTCGGAATATCTCCAGGCCGTGAAGGAAGTACTGCTCTCTGTTCAAGACGTTTACAACCAGCATCCGGAGTTCGAGAAGGCGAAGATTATGGAGCGCCTCGTAGAGCCGGAGAGAATCATAACCTTCCGTGTGCCATGGGTCGACGATAAAGGCGAAGTGCAGGTGAACCTCGGTTACCGTGTACAGTTCAACTCGGCCATTGGCCCGTATAAAGGCGGCCTGCGCTTCCACGCGTCGGTCAACCTGTCGATACTGAAGTTCCTCGGATTCGAGCAGACCTTCAAGAATGCCCTCACTACACTGCCTATGGGCGGCGGCAAGGGCGGTTCCGACTTCTCGCCTCGCGGCAAGAGCGACGCCGAGATCATGCGGTTCTGCCAGAGTTTCATGCAGGAACTATATAAATATGTGGGACCGGAGATGGATATCCCCGCCGGCGACATCGGTGTTGGCGGCCGTGAGATAGGCTATCTCTTCGGTGAGTACAAGCGGCTGACGAGCATGTTCCAGGGCGCTACCATCACCGGAAAGGGTCTCGAATATGGCGGCAGCATCCTCCGTCCGGAGGCTACCGGCTATGGTGCCCTCTACTTCGTTCACCACATGCTCGACACCCGCGGCATCGACATCAGCGGTAAGACCATCGCTGTCAGCGGTTTCGGCAACGTGGCGTGGGGTGCTATAAAGAAAGCCACACAACTCGGTGCAAAGGTCATAACGATCAGTGGCCCAGACGGATACATCTACGATCCCGACGGCGTGTCGGGCGAGAAGATCGACTATCTGCTTGAGTTGCGCGCCAGCGGCAACGACGTCTGCCAGCCGTATGCCGACGAATTCCCCGGAGCAACCTTCTACGAGGGTAAGAAACCGTGGGAGCAGAAGGCAGACATCTACCTCACCTGTGCTACCCAGAACGAGCTCAACGGCGACGATGCCGAGAAGATTCTCGCCTACCACCCAGTGTGCGTGGCTGAGGTCAGCAATATGGGATGCACGGCAGAGGCTGTGGAGAAATTTATCAAAGCCCATCAGCTCTTCGCTCCGGGCAAGGCCGTCAACGCCGGTGGCGTGGCAACGAGCGGTCTGGAGATGTCGCAGAATATCATGCGACTGCACTGGAGCGCCGACGAGGTCGACGAGCGCCTGCACTACATCATGAAATCGATACACGAGCAGTGTGTCAAATACGGCAAACAGCCCGACGGATACATCGACTACGTCCGCGGTGCCAATGTCGCCGGATTCATGAAGGTGGCAAAGGCTATGCTCGCCCAGGGCATAGTGTAACATAAATGAGAAAATTATTATTCCTGACAGTAGCGATACTGACAATTATCAGCCTTACCGTCTGTGCACAAAATACTTACATGGACGGTAGGGCATCGTATTATCACAACAGTCTTCACGGTAGGAAGATGGCCAACGGCCAGCGCTACAACCGCGACAGCATGACGTGTGCCCACCGCTCGCTGCCTTTCGGCACGCGGCTGAGAGTGACAAACCCCATGAACGGCGAGCAGGTGATAGTGAAGGTCACCGACCGCGGACCGTATGTCCGTGGCCGTGTCATCGACCTGTCGTATGCCGCCGCACGCCGATTGGGCACCTTGCGGTCGGGGGTGGCGATGGTGCAGATAGAAATTCTGCCTGACGACAAGCCCGTACCCTACGATAGTCCTGACGTTCAGGAACTTCCGAAGGTTGAATATGGTGGTGCGGGAGTTTGCTATGAGTTCATTCCCGAATGGGAGAAGGTGAATACCAACCCTAATCCGAAACGGTTGCCGCGGAAGGTCAGCACACAGCCAAGGCACCGGCAGGGACACACAAAGTCAAAGGCAGTAGCCCAACAGCGACAGCAGGGCAGCCGCCAGCAGCAGAACCAGCAGCCGGCAAAGAAGCAAAGCGGAAGTGCATGGAGGAGTTTCTTCGACAAGGTGAAGAACGGTGTGGCCGGACTCTTCGACTAATACATTTATAATCAAAGAGTCCCGTAGTCTATAACGAAGGTGCTTTTCTTCGCCAAGACAGGACAAAAAAGATAAAAACCGAAATGAAGAAGAAAAGGATAATGACCGGGATGGCGGCTCTCGCTATGACCATAGCGGCAGGTGCGCAGACCCACGGCGGATATTTCGTCGGGAAAAATTACGTATCTTACTGCGACTCGCTGATGAACGGTGCCGACGCGGCGACGTTCGTCGACCTCGGACACGGCTATGCCAAAGACAAGAGCCACGTCTACAAGGACGGTGGCATCTTGTCGTTTGTCGACCCCGCCACATTCGCCGTAAAGGACGGTGCGGTAGCAGCAGAGAAGCCCAAGAAAGATAAAGCGGCTACTGCTGACAAGCAGCAGAAAGCTGTTTCATCCGACAGCAACGACGGCAATACTCTTCTCGACCATATCCTTGGTACCGACGAACCCGGTAACAGATATGTCATTGACGGACAGACGGTTACCTACAACGGAAAGACGGTTAAAGGTGCCGATGCCGCCACATTTAAATATGTGGGCGGCGATTATGCCGCCGACAAGCATCACGGCTACTACAAAGGGCGCATACTGAAGGATGCCTGGGGAACGGGCTATCTCAGGTATAAGGGCAACGGAACTGCCTACGACGGTGTCCACTACTACAGCAACGGCCTCCCCGTCGACCGCGACTAACAAACATGCAGCAATGTACGTTTGCAGGTGTTAGTTACATTGGCAACACATTGATAATTAATAAGTTGCACGCATCCGCTGTAGGGGCGGGGTTTATCCCCGTCCTACTGCAACGGACAAGAATTGAAGTAAATACCCCGTAGCTGCGAGGGTGGTGATAAATCCCACCCCAACTGATGGCCGAGTGCTGCAATCATCTTTGTATCAGAGGTTAGCGCAGATATTCGGCAGATTTAGGGGACCATCAACGGACAAACGGTACAGGGCGGTTGCAGGGGCGACCCTCGTGGCCGTCCGGTCGGTCGTCAGACCGAATCTCTGCAATTTTACCTACGACGACATTATACTTATCTGTTATCGGCAGCCGCACCTAACCCTACCTACCGCCCCATCAAGTGGTTAGGTGCAGTTCGTAATCTCTCTCTCGCTAAGCCGCCAGCCCGCAATGATTCCGCGAAGGATTTTTAGGCTCCTTGGCGTATCCTTTGCGGTCTTTGCGGCTTTGCGAGGGATTTCCCCTGCCACTACCAGCCCCAACGGGGCTGAATCGTCAATAACCCCGGACTAAGCGAGCGATAGCGAGCGCAGTCCGGGGAAGAAGGATGCAGACAGCTAAACATTCAGTGCCTCGAAGACGCACAATAGCACGTAGTGCGCAAAGTCATGATGCAACGGTCATTATGCGCGTACCGCTATTCAACCTCTTCGAGGCTGGTCGTGGATATCTTGCGGCCGCGTTTTACCCCAGACTGCGGTCGCTGCGCTCCCTTAGTCCGGGGTTACTGAGAATTAAGCCCCGTCGGGGCTTTGCATGGCAGAGGAAAAACACAATTGCGGTGTAGGATGGGAAAAATTCCAAGGCCGTCCTACTGTGAACGAGCGCTACAACCTCGTTGATAATCCATTGATAACCAATATGTTGCACACATCCACCGTAGGGGCGGGGTTTATCCCCGTCCTACTGCAACGGACAAGAATTGAAGTAAATGCCCCGCAGCGGCGAGGGTGGGGATAAACCCCACCCCTACGTTGGCCGAGTGCTACAATCACGTTGGTAATCCACTGATAATTAATGTATTGCACGCGGCCGTGGAATTTCCCCATTCTACTACCACAAATGAAATTGAAAACAGATATAACACCGCGATGCAAGGGTTATTGATTTTTGTTAGGACAGACCATCTTGCTGTTGAAAACGGCCTCGCTGACGAGACGGCCACGGAGGGAGCGCACACGTGGGAATGAACGGAAGTAGTCGTCGGTGGTCCGCACCCACCAATGGGCATCGACATTACGCAGACTACTGAGGCGACGTTCGAGGTCGGCGGCATAACTCGGGTTCACCGACGAGAGGAAGAAGGTGCCGTTTTTCATGCGCAGACCGAGCACGAGATAGGAAGATGGACGCTGCGCGGCACGCGGCTGCCAGTTCTTGGTTTGCGTTATGACGGAGATATGGCGCCCGAATTTACGGTTGAAGGCATCCATCATCCCACGAAAAACGATGCCATGGGGAGCTGAATCCTTTAGGCCGGTGTAGGCAATGCTGTAGTGGATCATCTCGTGAACCATCACATCCTCCACCTGGTCGTCGGTCATAAGGTAATAGTCGGTAATGCCTATGCGCTGGTCCCTGACCTTACCTGGGATATGAATTTGGCCACTGAGGACTTTCAGGGCTTGGATTCCGGAAAGTCCATGACGCGAGAAACGGCAGGTGAAATAGCCGAGACGCGTGCGCGAATGCGACACACGGATATCGGGTTCGGGAAGTTTCCCGTCGAAATACTTCACATTACAGTCGCGGAAGAGGTTTATTAAGTTTTCCTTGTTTATTTCCATAAGATTTACTCTGATTTCCCAGCGGCGCAGTTGCCCGTCGGGAGGGGGTGTCATTGTTATTCATCGGCAGGCTCCGACCGGTGAAGTGTCTGACGCTCAGGCCAATTGACGAGATAGAGATGACCCGTGGCCCGCGTGAAGGCGGTGTAGAGCCAGTGGATATAATCGGGGCCAATCATATCGTCAGTGAGGTAGCCCTGGTCGACGAACACATCGGTCCACTGTCCGCCCTGCGCCTTATGGCAGGTGACGGCATAGCCGAATTTCACCTGTAGGGCGTTATAATAGGCATCCTCGCGTAGCCCTTTCATCCTGTCGGCCTTCAACGGAATATCGGCATAGTCGTCCATGACGGCATTAAACAGCTTTTCGTTCTGCTCACGGGTGAGGGCCGGCGACTCCGACGTCAGCGCGTCGAGGATTACCGTCGTATCGAGTTCAAAGTTGTCGTAGTCGGGAAATTCCAATGACACATCGGCAAAATGAAAGCCGTAGAGATCGCGGAAGTTGCTAACCCTGCGGACGATACCGCGGTCACCATTGGCGATGAAGGCCACGGGGGCCTTCAGTTTTGGGTCGAGATATTTGTTCCGCACCACCATAAGGATATCGCCAGTGGACAGCGGTTCCTCACGGTCGAGGATGGTATTCCGGATTCCCTGGTTGTAGACGTTGGCACGCTTGTTGCTTCGGGTGATGATGATGGTGTCGTCCATTCCCGCGGTGCCGTAGCTCGTACTTATCTGTTCGATAAGCTCATTGCCGGGGACGACCCTCACATCGGGAAACGACGTATCGACCGCCACCGCCGTATCGCCGCTGTCGATGAGCGTGCGCAGGGCCGTGGCATTATGGAGGATGCCCGACCGGCTGCCCTGTCGGACGACGGTGCGCAGGTCGCACTCATGGACGTGAAGGCCGTAGGCACGGAGGACATCGGCGCTGAGGGCCGGACTTGCGGTCTCGCCGATGGGCGGCAGCTGCGCCATATCGCCGACGAGGAGCATACGACAGTTGCGGCCGCTGTAGACATAGCTTATAAGGTCGTCGAGGAGCCGGCCGCTGCCAAAGGCACTCTCGTGGCCCATATTTGAAATCATCGAGGCCTCATCGACGATAAAAAGGGTGTCGGCATATAGATTATCGTTGAGATTGAACGACCCGCCGGGACCCGAAAATGTCCGCTCACGGTATATTCTACGGTGGATGGTGAATGCCTCATGACCGCTGTTAAGTGCAAAAACCTTAGCGGCGCGGCCGGTGGGAGCCAGGAGCATGACCTTACGGCCGAGGCCGGTCATGGCCTTGACGATGGCACCGGCAAGGACGGTCTTACCCGTACCGGCGGAACCGCGGAGGACCATCACACTGTGCGGGTCGCGGTCGGTGAGGAACGAGGCAAACACCGACACGGCATCACGCTGCTCGGCGGTGGGAGTAAAATGGAACTCACCGAGGACACGGAATGTTATTTCGTCTTCAATCATTATTCTTTCGGAAAAATATTTGTACCTTTGCAAAGGTAATGTAAATCGAAGAAAATACAAAACGATTGGCATAATGAAATTCAACGTTAACTATATTCTCATCGTCTGCGTAGTGGTATTGCTGCTGCTGTGCGCCCTGAGCATAATATATCCCAACAGCTGATGGACGCCGAGAACACTAAAAACGTGAGACAGCGGCTGACCCTGCGCCTGAGCCGAACGACGATGGCTTTCGCCGCCGGTAACCCGAAGATTGACGGGAAACTGGTCTATGAGCCCTACCCTACCAACGGCAGCATATCGCTGTCGGCAAATCTGCGTGCGGCCTTCGGCGAGTCGGAACTGCTCAGGAAAGGCAGCCAGAGCGCCCTGCTGCTCACCGACTGTACGGTGATGCTCGTACCGCAGGAGGAATACGACGAGGCACAGGCCCCGAAGCTGTACCGATATACCGTAGGAGGCCATGACAACGACGATATCGCGAGGGCGGCGATACCGGAACTCGGTGTAACGGCGGTATTTGCGGTGAACCACGACGTGAGGGTGGTATTGCAGGATCATTTCAGCCGTCTGAACATCCTGCCCGTCATTCTGCCCGTCTGGCGCCATCTGTACCGAAAGGCGTTTACCGGCGCAAGAGCGAAACTCTTCGCCTATTTCCACGATAAACGGCTGAATATCTTCCGCTTTGAGCACGCCCGCTTCGCTTATGCCAACATTTTCGACTGTGAGCATGCCCACGATGCGCTGTACTTTATATTATATGTATGGAAAATGCTCGGCATGGACAACAGCAACGACGAATTGCACCTCGTGGGCGATATTCCTCATGTCGACTGGCTGAAGGAGAGTATGGCGAAATATATCAAACGGACATACATCATCAACCAGGCTGCCGACTTCGATCTCAACGCCATGGCAAAGCGCGACGACATACCTTACGACATAAAGACGCTGTATCTTTGAACCAATAAAAAGAAAAAAATGAGGGTTATTACAGGAATATACAAGGGAAGAAGATTCGATATTCCCAAGACGTTCAAGGCCAGACCGACAACGGATTTTGCCAAGGAGAATATCTTCAATGTGCTGATGGGATACATCGACTTCGACGGTGCCGAGGCCTTAGACCTCTTCGCAGGAACGGGGAGCATCTCGCTCGAACTGCTGTCGAGGGGCTGCAAGGAGGTCGTGAGCGTGGAGAAAGACCGCGATCACGCACGGTTTATCAGCCAGTGTATGCAGAAAATAGGGGCAAAGAACGATGTCCTCGTACGTGGCGACGTATTCAAATTCCTGAAAGGATGCCACAGGCAGTTCGACTTTATCTTCGCCGACCCGCCCTACGCGCTGCCAGAGCTGCCGACGATACCATCGCTGATCTTCGACTGTGGGGTGCTGAAGCCCGGTGGCGTACTGGTTTTCGAGCATGGCAAGCACAACGAATTTTCCACCCTGCCGCACTTCAGGGAGCACCGCGAATACGGTTCCGTCAACTTCTCCATCTTCACTTTAGAAGAATAACGGTGCAGCGGACATTTCACGTTGGTGACCAGAACAGATCAAAATGGCGGAAAACGCATAGTGGTAACACCCCATATATCGGGCTGATACTAAGATGTTTGGGTGATATCCGGATATGTACGCACATATCCGGGCATTGGACATATATTGAGATTCTTGAGAGACAATCGCACTAAGGACTGAGCACCGGCACTAACAAGGGCTAATTATAATATGTGTGGGATTACGGATCTTTCATTTAAATTTTGACCAACATGGCATGAATGTAGCCTTGATAGCCTCCGACAGATGCTTACTACATACCATGGTGTATATGCTATGACTCTTCTCATTAGTCTGTATTATTTAGTAGGGTCATGGAGCAACGAAAGATTACCAATAACAAGTTGTCAAGATAATTCATATTATTTCATCTTTTGCATCGTCTTTGTACAGTGCTGATTATCAACGTGTTACTAATACATGCCATTTTGCGTTCTAAAACGGTCCGTTTGGGGATGCAAAACGGACCGTTTCGCAAGCTGAAACGGACCGTTTGGGAAGCCGAAATGATATGTTTGGGAATGGTGTAAAGATATTTCGATATTAGTTTGTTGTTGCGTTGTCCTTTCCGAGCTACAAGTATAATAGAGAAAGCACTATGATGTTGATTAATCTCTGCATCCATAGTATTCACCAAGAGATTTTTAATCTTAGTGAGATATAAAATGCCCTAAGCTACATTTCCTGACTTCGTCAATACGTAACCCTAAATTGCTGAAAAAAGCGTATAACTAATTGATAACCAATGTTGTCAATTCATTCAACCAAAGATGTGATGAAGTCAGGAGAATCTGCACACGTGGCAGTAGGATGGGGATAGAACCCACTCCTACATTGGATTGGCGTAGCACCATGCCACCCTTGCAACTGCGCCGTGCCACATGTCCGTTGTGCCGCCCTAATAATCATGCACAATGCAAATGGCCATTGTTGTCACTCTTATTTGCTGACGATAAACAAATCCATCCTATTTTATTTGCTGGCAATAAACAAATCTGCCTATTTTTATTTATTGCCAATAAATAAATCCGCCTATTTTTATTTGCTGCCAATAAACAAATCCTCTACAAACTTTTTTTATGAAATTCAAAAATCGGCATAATTGTTTTGCAGTCAGCGAATTAATTATTATCTTTGCAGAAAAGTTATGATTAGCAAGGAAGTTTTTAAAACACTCATAAGAGAAGGGCAGGAACTCATCGGAGAGGTGGAGCTGAACGAGCGGCCATTCCGGTTCGAGGAGAATGGCAGGTACGTGCTTGTCGGCATCCGTCAGGCGGGCAAGTCATACCTCCTCTATCAGCGTGCGCGGCAGATGCTCAAGGGAGGCACCGACCTTCGCGACATCGTGTATATCGATTTCGACGACGAGCGGTTGTTGGGAATCGGGGTCTCCGATCTCGACAGCATCTTGCAGGCTTATTATTCGGTGCGGTCAGAAAAGCCCATACTCTTCTTCGATGAGATACAGAATGTTTCGGGCTGGGAGCATTTTGCACGGCGACTTGCCAATCAGAAATACCAGGTGTATATCACGGGCAGCAATGCGAAGATGCTCAGCCGTGATATTTCCACGACACTTGGCGGCCGCTATCTTGACGAGAAAGTTATGCCGTATTCGTTCAGCGAGTACCTCAGAGCCAAGGGCATCGTCTTAGACGACGGCTGGGAATATGGACGGCAGAAAAACGAGGTGCAACAGGCCTTCAACGATTATTTTTATTGGGGTGGTTTTCCCGAACTGCTGTTATATCACAACAAGAGAAAATGGCTGAATAATCTTTACGAAAAGATTATCTTGGGTGATGTAGTGCAGCGCAACGGCATAAAAAACGAGCAGGTCCTGCGGCTCGCCGTGAAGAAAATGGCCGAAAGCGTGAAGCAGCCGATGGCTTACAACCGGTTGGTGAATATGGTAAAGAGCACGGGACTATCGGCAAATACGGCCTCGATGATTGATTATATGCGGTATGTGCGGGAGGCCTGTCTGATGTTCACCGTCGAGAATTACGATTCGAAGTTCGTCGAGAGGGCTGTCAACAAAAAGCATTATTTCACGGATAATGGTTTGCTGAATATCTTTCTCACCGACCCGGAGACGTCGTTATTGGAGAATATCTGTGCCATTCAGCTATTCCGGCAGTATGGCGCAATCGATGACAACTCGGTGGAGCCGCGATTCTTCTATTATTATAATAATGTGGAGGTGGACTTTTACGTGCCCGATGAGGCGTATGCCGTGCAGGTGTCGTATTCGCTCGCTAATCAGAGTACGAAGAAACGTGAGGTCAACGCCCTTGTGGCCCTCAACAAACTTCGTCCTCTTCGTAAAGCACAAATCGTCACTTTCGACGAGGAAGAGACCATTGAGGCCGAAGGTCTGCATATCGGCGTTGTCCCAGTATGGAAGTGGTTGCTGACCCCAGACTTCAACAATGCGTAACCATCAATTGCTGAAATAAACTTATAACTAATTGATAATCAATACTGACAATTCATCCAACCGAAGATGTGATGAAGTCAGGAGCAGCTATCGCGCCAAAGGCTAAGCCCCAGTACTCACCGCTACCTATTATAATATGTATAGAATACGATAAAGGATAAAATCTACGTCCTCTCTATACCCCGTTCTATACCTCTGGAATTTGGAATCAGGAAAAATAAAACTTGCGATTGACTTGAGGCCAAACAAATAAAACTTGCGATTGAGAATTTGAGATCAAAACCAATAAAACCCTGTTGTCAGCGCCAAGGGCTTTGCCCTTTGCCATTTGAGGGTTGAGAGCTTGTGAGAGGCTGGGCCTCTCACCGCCCTCAACCCCCAAATGGCAGATCCTCCTCCGTCGGATCTTGGCGCTGACACAAAGAAAAACCTTCAAAACAGGCTATCGCGATGCAATTAACTTCCACCCTTCACTTCTGGGGATGTAGGCAGACAAGATGGAACATGTGTAAATATTGAGATGCGATTAACTTCTTCACTTCAAGTTCAAACGTATTGCCACCGCCTAAACCGTCTGTGCTGCTTGAACGTTATTCTGCATATCGGGCGTGCGTTAATGATTCCTTTGCAGGGGCGGCCCTTGTGGTCGTCCGCTTACCTCGAATAAGATAATAAATCCGTTTATTCGGTCTGACGACCGAATCTCTGCATTTATTTCCGACGCACAACCAGACCTGATATTCTGTGTAAACCACTGATACTAAGACGCTTGCAGCACTCTGCCGCCGTAGGGGTGGGGTTTATCCCTATCCTACCAGCTGCGGGGTAGCTACCTTAATTCTTGCCCGACGCTGGTAGGGCTGGGATAAGCCCAGCCCCTACTGTGGATAGGTGCAGCACATTGATAATCAACATGTTGCTAACGTGAATCACTTGTAGGGACGGCCATAAACTTAACATAATCGCATGGTTGTATTTTGCGGCATCAGCGGTTTTGCAGGTTTTTCTTGCGGTTGCAAGCCTGAGGCACGAAAGCTGTTTCTTCTCCGTCGCCGGCTTGCCGAAGCTTGCTTCGGAGCAAGACGGCGACGGAGAAGAAACAATGGGCGAAGCCCTTGCAAACGCAAGTGGTTTTATTTGGTTTTTGTCAGAGGAGAGTCCGCATCCCAGCCCTCTTATTATAAATATCAATCGCATTGGACATATATCGAGATGCAGGAACGGCGATAGCGCCAAGGGCTGATCACCGGCACTCACAGCGTCCTATAATAATATGTGTAGAATCCGATTGATTATAGAATCTACGCTCTACCCTCCTTTCTACCCTCCTTTCTATACCCCTGAAATTTGGATTCGGGAAAAATATTTAGTAACTTTGCACCGAAATTCAACATTGACGGCGATTCGATAAAACGTCATACCAATTCAGCGTGAGGAAAGGCCGCACGCAAATCCCGACAAGAAATATTAGCGTAATAAGCGGAAGAAAGGACAAAAGCCACGACTACATCAGCGGCGAGAGAAGACGGACGAGACTTTCCCACAGACGTTGCAGGAAGGTGCGGTTAGCCAAATCCTTGACATCCTCAAGAGGAACACAGTCGCGCTCATCGTCGGTGAAAACTTTCTTCAGGCGCAGAGCCATGTCCTTATCGTAGAAAAAGGCATTACACTCGAAGTCGTGCTCAAAGCTACGAATATCGACATTCAGCGATCCGCAGGACGCAAGACTGTCGTCGCTGACGAGAATCTTGCTGTGGTTGAATCCCGATTTATACAATATTACCTTCACTCCGGCCTCGACGGTCTCCATGACATACGACATTGTGGCCCACTGCACTATCTGTGAGTCGTTGTGGAGAGGCAGCATCAGCCGAACGTCGACGCCAGAGAGAGCCGCCGTACGCATGGCGAAGAGCACAGGCTCGGTGGGCAGGAAATATGGCGTTTCGATATATACGTATTTCTTTGCGTTGAGAATTATGCTGACATATCCTTGCTCTATCGTCGGCCAGGAGTCGGTGGGATTGCTGTTGACAATCTGCGTGAGACAGTCGGCGGATTTGGAGATGTCGGAAGGATAGTAGACGCGGTTAGATATCAGCGTCTGGTCGACGAAGTACCAGTCGATAAGGAACGTGCGCTGAAGGCCGTAGACGGCAGTGCCCTCAATCTTCATGTGGGTGTCGCGCCAGGCAGTGTGCTTATCGCCCTTGCCGAAACCCTGGACGTAGCGCAAGGCAATGTTCATGCCGCCAATAAAGCCTACACGACCGTCGATGACGATAACCTTGCGGTGGTTGCGGTAGTTGGCCTTGCTGGTGAAGACAGGGAACTTCACCGGCATGAACGGATGGACCTCGATACCCTCCTCACGCATACGCTCATAGAAGCTGTTCTTCACCTGCCAGTTGGCCACATCGTCGTAGATAAGGCGCACCTCGACACCCTCGCGAGCCTTGGCGATAAGGGCATCGGCGACAAGGCGACCAAGGGCATCGTCGGCAAAGATGAACACATCAACGTGGATATGATGACGGGCCTGGCTGATGGCACGGAGCAGAGCGGGGAAAAACTCGTAGCCGTTGGTGTAGATTTCCACCGCATTACCCTTGAAAGGCAGGGCTAACTGCTGGTTGGCAAAGAGGTCGATGAGGGTGCGGTAGACAGTAGGAATAGAGAGGTTACGCTGTTCGACGAACTCCAACATGGACCGTTTCGTCAGCTGGTCGAGGCTCTTGCTTGACACAATATGGTCACGGCGGACATTCTGTCCGAAGAAGAAATACAGTACAATGCCAAGAAGAGGGATAAACCAAAGGACGAGAATCCACGCCATCGTCTTGGCAGGCTGGCGGTTGTCCATGATGACAGCTATCATCGTGCCAATCACGACGACTGCATAAGCGACGAGGAACAACCAATGAACATAAATCATATATTTCCTTTCATTATTAGTCAGGCGGCTGACGGCTGGCGTGGTCAGACGACGATGTCGGACCCCAACTTCTGTGCGAGGATGTTTCTCACCTCCTGCATCTTCTTTATCTCAGCCATAAGCTGCATCATTCGGTCGGTATCGGTGGTATGAAGGAGTTCCTGACTTAGTTCCTTAAGGTGGCGCTTGACATACTGCAGGCGGAAGTCGAGGACAATATGTGTGACGCTGGCCCGCAGCGTATCCTCACTGGTCTTAACTTGCAGACTCTCGGAGAGTTGGAACTTGTCGGCTCCCATGCGCGAGGCTATCGTACTGATGTTGATGTCGGGGTGATGAGTGAAATATGTCAGGGCGACGAACGAGGGGTCGCCACTGTGCTCCACAGCCTCATCAAGGATAGTATTGTAGATGGGGACGGTGAAGGACAGACCGTCGAGACCGAGGTCGTAGGCCACATACTGGGCTACAGTGAGGTTGATTTTCTCTCCCGTGGCATCGTTGGTGACGTCGCGAAAGATGATTTCGTTACCATGACGTATGACGGTCTCAATAAGAATCGACTCGACCTTCGGGGCCGTGGTCATCACCTTCGAGGGTGACGGGGCCGAAGGAGAGGTTGCCGGCTGAGGAGCCGCAGTGGCTGCCGGGACCGGCGAAGGAGCCGGGGCCGCAACAGGACGGGAGCCCGCCGACTCAAGGCTTTTCCTTATCACGCGGTTCATCTGGCCTATAAGGGTTGTCTCAGGGATTCCCGTGCGCTGGGCACACTCCCTGATATAGGTATCGCGGAGGATAGGATCCTTGATGATAGCGACGCTGTTGACAATGTCGTTAATGGCCTGCGACCGCTTTATGGGGTCGGTGACACCGGCCAAGGTGCGGTTGATGCGGAAGATGACAGAGTCAGTGGAGTTGTCGGCGATGAACTTCTGAAGCTGTTCGGCAGAGTGACTCTTGGCAAAATCGTCGGGGTCCTGACCGTCGGGGAGGAAGAGCACGCTGACATTCATGCCCTCACCATGGATGAGATCGCTGTTGCGCAGTGCCGCATTGACACCGGCATCATCGCCGTCATACATAAGAGTGATATTCTCAGTGAAACGGTGCAACTTGCGTATCTGCTGAAGAGTGAGCGCGGTGCCCGAACCGGCCACGACATTCTCGGCAGAGGCCTGCGACATGCTTATAACGTCGGCCTGACCCTCAACGAGGATTACGCGGTCGGCCTTTCGTATGGCTTGCTTGGCCTGATTGAGTCCGAAGAGCTCATTACCCTTATGGTAAATCTCGGAGTCGGGCGAGTTGACATACTTCTGCATAACACCATGGGTGCGAGAGTCGAGCACACGACCGTTGAATCCCACGACCTTGCCGCTCAGACTGAACCACGGAAATATGACACGGCCGGAGAAACGGTCAACGAGTTCACCGTTGTCGCGCTCATAGCACAGGCCCGTCTTGATGAGATATTCGCGCTTGAAGCCAGCCTTCAGGGCCGCGTCGGAGAGCGCATGCCGGCTCTGTGGGGCGTAGCCGAGATGAAACTTGGCAATGGTATCGTCGCGAAAACCACGGCTGCGAAAATACTGCAGGCCGATGGCTATACCGTCGACATCGTGATGGAGGATGTCTTCAAAGTATTTCAATGCCCATTCATTGACAAGGAACATCGCCTCGCGGTCGCCTTCCTGGCGTTTTTCCTCGTCGGAAAGTTCCCGCTCACGAATCTCGATATTATACTTGCGGGCCAACCAACGGAGGGCATCAGGATAAGAAAGATTCTCCAGTTCCATGAGGAAGTTGACAGCATTGCCGCCCTTTCCGCAGGTGAAACAATGACAGATGCCGCGCGAAGGCGACACGGAGAACGAAGGATGGGTGTCGTTATGGAACGGACACAGACCTATATAGTTTATTCCGCGCTTTTTAAGCGTGACGAAGTCGGACACCACATCAACGATGTTGGTGGCGTCCATAATGCGGTCTATAGTAGCTCTGTCAATCATTGATGCAAAGATAGCAAAGAAACACGACATGAGCAAAAAAGGAACGATATTTTCTTCGCAACAGTTTATTGCACAAAAACGGCACTCTGTGCACATCATTGGCGAATATGTGCATTTTTAATGGCATTTATTTTGAAAAGGTGTAAAAACTTTGTAACTTTGCGGCCGATAATTAGAAAATAGCAAAACAACATTCAATATTTCGTATGAAATTAAACATTGTAGTACTTGCCAAGCAGGTACCAGACACACGAAATGTGGGTAAGGACGCGATGACCGCAGAAGGCACCGTCAACCGTGCCGCCCTGCCCGCCATTTTTAATCCTGAAGACTTAAACGCCTTAGAGCAGGCTCTGCGCATCAAAGACCAGAATCCAGGCTCGACAGTAACAATGCTCACGATGGGTCCTCCCCGTGCCGGAGAGATTATCCGCCAGGGTCTCTACCGTGGTGCTGACTATGGTTATCTGCTCACCGACCGCAAGAGTGCCGGTGCCGACACCCTCGCCACATCATATTTCCTTTCGAAGGGTATAGAGAAAATCGCAGAGGTGACCGGTCACATCGACCTTGTGGTAGGCGGACGGCAGGCCATCGACGGCGATACAGCCCAGGTGGGTCCGCAGGTAGCCCAGAAGCTCGGCCTTAACCAGGTGACTTACGCTGAGGAAGTGATGAACATCGAGGACGGAAAAGCAACCATCCGCCGACATATCGACGGTGGTGTGGAGACTGTTGTGGCTCCGCTGCCGGTGCTCGTCACCGTTAACGGCACTGCCGCTCCGGCTCGTCCGTGCAACGCCAAGCTCGTCATGAAATACAAGTATGCCACATGTCCTATGGAGCGCAAGGGCGATGAGCCCTGGACAGAGCTCTATGAGACGAGACCTTATCTCACCCTCGGACAGTGGAGCATTGCCGACTGCGGTGCCGACTACGACCAGTGCGGACTGGCAGGATCGCCTACAAAGGTGAAGGCCGTGAAGAACATTGTCTTCCAGGCCAAGGAAAGCAAGACCCTCACAAGCAGCGATGCTGATATCGAAGGTCTCGTAAAAGAATTGTTGGACGAAAAAATCATTGGCTAAGATATGAACAACGTATTTGTATATTGCGAAATAGAGAAGACCACTGTAGCAGAGGTCTCACAGGAGCTTCTGACCAAAGGCCGCAAACTGGCCAATGAATTAGGTGTCGACCTCAATGCTGTCGTCGCCGGCACAGGCATTAAGGGCAAAGTTGAGGACCAGATACTTCCTTATGGTGTCGACAAGCTGTTTGTCTTCGACGGTGAGGGACTCTTCCCTTACACATCGGCACCGCACACCGATATCCTCGTGAACCTCTTCAAGGAGGAGCAGCCGCAGATAGCACTCCTTGGGGCTACCGTCATAGGACGTGACCTCGGACCGCGCGTTTCGTCGTCGCTGACAAGTGGTCTGACCGCCGACTGCACACAGTTGGAGATTGGCGACTACGACGATAAGAAGAGCGGCAAGCACTACGACAAGCTGCTCTATCAGATTCGTCCGGCCTTCGGCGGCAACATCGTGGCCACAATCGTAAACCCCGACCACCGTCCACAGATGGCTACAGTTCGCAGTGGCGTCATGCAGAAGGCCCTCTACGAGGGAAAAGCAAAGGGCGAGGTGGTATATCCCGACCCAAAGAAATATGTCGACCCGGCATCGTATGCCGTCCAGGTCATAGACCGTCACGTCGAGGCAGCCAAGAACAACCTCAAGGGTGCGGCCATCGTCGTCGCCGGCGGCTACGGCATGGGCTCGAAAGAAGGATTCGACATGCTGTTCCAGCTTGCCAAGGAGCTTCATGCTGAGGTAGGCGCAAGCCGCGCAGCTGTTGACGCCGGATGGGTCGACCACGACCGTCAGATTGGTCAGACAGGTGTCACCGTGCATCCTAAGGTGTATATCGCTTGCGGCATCTCAGGCCAGATACAGCACATCGCCGGAATGCAGGACGCCGGAATCATCATCTCTGTCAACAGCGATCCCGACGCGCCAATCAACAAGATTGCCGACTATGTCATCAACGGCACCGTTGAGGAAGTCGTTCCGAAGTTAATCAAGTACTACAAACAGAACAGCAAATAAAACATGAATTACTATACAGACCATCCAGAGATTGCGTTCCACCTGAACAACCCTCTGATGAAGCGTATCGTCGACCTCAAGGAGCGCGACTACGCCGATAAGGATACTTATGCCGATGCACCTGTCAACTTTGAGGATGCCATCGAGAACTACAAGCGTCTGCTCGACATCACCGGCGATGTGGCCGCAAATATCATTGAGCCGAACTCGGAGGCTGTCGACCTTGAGGGTCCGCACCTCGTCGACGGCCGTATGCAATACGCCAGCAAGACATACGAAAACCTTGACGCTACGCGCAAGGCCGGTCTCTGGGGAATATCGATGCCCCGTCGTTTCGGCGGTCTGAACGTCCCAAACACCGTATTCTCAATGCTCTCCGAGGTTATCAGTGCTGCCGACGCAGGATTCCAGAACGTATGGTCATTGCAGAGTTGTATCGACACACTGTATGAGTTTGGTTCTAAGGAACAGCAGGAGAAGTACATTCCCCGCATCAGCAAGGGAGAGACAATGTCAATGGACCTCACCGAGCCCGACGCCGGTTCCGACCTTCAGCGCGTCATGCTCAAGGCCACACAGGATGCCGACGGCACATGGCGACTGAACGGCGTGAAGAGATTTATTACCAACGGCGACTCCGACATCCATCTCGTCCTTGCCCGCTCAGAGGAAGGCACACGCGACGGCCGCGGTCTGTCGATGTTCATCTACGACAAGAACGACGGCGGCGTAACGGTTCGCCACATCGAGAATAAGCTCGGTATCCACGGATCACCAACCTGCGAGCTCGTATTCAAGAACGCAAAGGCAGAGCTCTGCGGTGAGCGTCGCCTCGGACTTATCAAGTATGTCATGAGCCTGATGAACGGTGCCCGCCTCGGTATCGCTGCCCAGAGCGTTGGTGTGGAGCAGGAAGCTTACAACGAAGCCCTGGCCTATGCCAAGGAGCGTGAGCAGTTCGGAAAGAAGATTATCACTTTCCCGGCTGTCTACGATATGCTCTCGCGCATGAAGGCTAAGCTCGATGCCGGTCGCAGTCTGCTCTATCAGACAGCCCGTTACGTCGATATCTACAAGGCTTTGGAGGACATCTCACGCGACCGTAAGCTCACCCCCGACGAGCGTAAGGAAATGAAGAAGTACAGCCGTCTGGCCGATGCCTTCACTCCTATGGCCAAGGGTATGAACTCAGAGTATGCCAATCAGAATGCCTACGATGCCATCTCCGTTCACGGAGGCTCTGGTTTCATCATGGAATACAAGAGTCAGCGCCTGTACCGCGATGCCCGCATCTTCTCTATCTATGAGGGAACGACACAGCTGCAGGTTGTCGCTGCCGTACGCTATATCACCAACGGCACATACCTTAATATTATTAAGGAAATGGCACAGGAGGAGGTTGGCGACGACATGAAGGCTCTGAAGACCCGCGTCGAGAAGCTCATCCCGCTCTACGAGGAGGCTGTCAACAAGGTCAAGGAGGACGGCAATCAGGACGAACACGACTTCCTGGCGCGTCGTCTCTACGATATGACCGCCGATATCATCATGTCGCTGCTCATCATCAGGGATGCCAACGAGGCTCCTGAGCTCTTCGCCAAGTCGGCAAACGTCTATGTGCGTGCAGCCGAGGAAGAGGTTACAGGCCATGCAGCTTACGTCAAGGCTTTCAATGCCAGCGATTTAGATGCTTTCCGCGCCGAGGAAACCGAGGAGACCGAAGCATAAATTGATGATAAGGGAAACAGCCCTTTCCTACAAAACAATGATCCTGAAAAGGATTCGATAATTGAAACCTCAGACTAAGGGAGCAGAGCTACCTGTGTCTGGGGTTCTTTTTTTTATCCGACAAACCCTTTATCTCGTACAAGGATTATCCTTCCGAGACGGGAAACGTTATTACGAGCGCCCGGCATCAGCCACTGCGGAACGTTATTACACGAGGAACGGATCCGGACGAGCACTGGAATCACGTGTAAAAAGCCGGCAACACTAATAAAAGTTCGCGACGCAAGTAATAATTATCACGAATAGAGGTTTTAACTATAGACAATAATTATTCTCTCTGATATGAACAAGAACATACTCTTAGCTCTTTCGGTCCTGGCCATAACAGCCTGCGGAAACAGCAACGCCAACAAGCCCATGGACGACGACCAGCCAAAGAAAGTGAACATGGCCGACTCCATTGCCGGCGACTGGATTGTCACCGGCGACGAGGCCACCAACGAGATGAGCGACACAATGGGTGTCACCCTGAAAAAAGACGGGTCGGCACAGTCGATAAATATGCCGACATATCAATACCGGAAGTGGACCCTGAAGAACGACACCATAATCATGAATGCCGTCAGCACCGCCGAGGGCATGCCCGCCGACACCGCTGTCAACGACACCGGCATCGTCGATTTCAAAGCTAACACCATCACCCTTCTCGGTGGCGACATTGTCTACAAACGCCGGCAGGCCGAAAGTAACAACGCAGGGAAATAACTCCCTGCGGCAAGGAACATATCTTCGAGCCCCAAAGAAGATAGTTTCATGTGGCAAAGAAGATAGCTTCATGTGGCATAGAAGGTAACTTCATGTGGCATAGAAGATAACTTCATGTGGCGAGGAAGATAGCTTGCTGAATCCCTTGGGTGCAGAAAAATTCAACTATCCCTACGTCTCAAGGAGCGACAACACAGCTATAGACAAACATCGAAATCTATTTACATCATTCCGAAACATATCATTTCGGCTCGCAAAACGGTCCATTTCTGCTCACGAAATAGGCCGTTTTGCGTTCTAAAACGAACCGTTTCGCAACGCAAAACGGCATGTTTGGGAATGGTGTAAAGATATTTCGTAGTCATAGAAACAATGCTCGGAAGGTGGAAAAGCGTTATTTTTGTGGAATTATGTGGCGGAAAGGTTGTTTTTTACTACCTTTGTTGGCGAATCAACAACAATACAGGATAAACTATGAACTACAGAAAGACTATCACACTTGGTGCCGCGCTCGGGCTGATGCTGTGCGCGCCATCCTTCATGCAGGCTCAGACGAAAGGCGGGGGCATCGATATGCAGATGCTTGGTGCCATAGAGAAGGCGGGGACTCCTGCCGCCGGCGATCGTGCCTTAGCCAATGCCATTGCCTCAAACTCCATCGACGACCTGGCTAAGAACTTCAAGAATGCCGGTCAGGTGGACACTTATTTCAGCGTGGAGACTCCCAAACAGAGCATCCACGACCAGAAGTCGAGCGGCCGCTGCTGGCTGTTCTCGGGGCTGAACGTGCTTCGTGCCAATTTCGCACGTGAGCATAAGGACTCGATGAGGGTGGAGTTCTCGCAGGCTTATGTGTTCTTCTACGACCAGTTGGAGAAGGCGAACCTCTTCCTCCAGGGTGTCATCGACTGTGCCGGTAAGCCCATGGACGACGAGAGGGTGATGTTCTTCTTCAAGAATCCTATCAATGACGGTGGTACGTTCTGTGGTGTTGCCGACCTCAGCGAGAAGTACGGGCTTGTGCCGATGGAGGTGATGCCCGAGACATATTCGGCCGAGAACACATCGCGGATGGCACGTTTAGTGTCGTCGAAGCTGCGCGAATATGGTCTGGAACTGAGGACGATGGTGGCCCATAAAGCATCGGCATCGAAACTGCGGCAGCGCAAGACGGAGATGCTCGGGACGATATACAAGATGTTGGCCATGACTATCGGTGAGCCGGTGAAGTCGTTCGAGTATGCTTTCAAGGACAAGAACGGGAAGGCGATAGGCCGTCCGCACACTTATACACCGAAGGAATTCTACAATGCCACGGTCGGTCACCCGCTCAACGGGACGTTCATCATGGCTATGAACGACCCGCGCCGGGAGTACTACAAGACTTACGAGGTGGAATATGACCGCCACACCTACGACGGTCATAACTGGAAATATGTCAATCTGCCAATGACAGACATCGCACGCATGGCCATAGCATCGCTCAAGGACAGTGCGAAGATGTATTCGAGCTATGATGTCGGCAAGCAGTTCGACCGCAAGCGAGGCTATCTCGACAGCGACAACTACGACTATGCATCGCTCTTCGGCACTACGTTCCCTATGGACAAGGCCGACAGAATTCGCACCTTCGACAGCGGGTCCACTCATGCCATGACGCTCACCGCCGTCGACCTCGACGACAACGGCAATCCTACGAAGTGGAAGGTCGAAAACTCTTGGGGTCCGTCCTATGGTGTAGGCGGCTGTCTTATCATGACTAACCGCTGGTTCAACGACTATATGTTCAGACTGGTTGTGGACAAGAAGTATGTCCCGGTCAATATCCTCAAGGCCTCGGAGCAAAAGCCTGTCATGGTGATGCCGGAGGATCCTCTCTTCGCCGAGGACGAGTAAGTTTCCTGCGGAAGATATGATTCCCGGTCAAACCGGGTTCGTGAAGCCCGCAAGACTTACGTACAATTAACCTCATGCTGATATCGCTGATTCCGCAGATAACATTAATGAATTTGCGAAAATCTGCGGTATCAGCGGAGCATCGGATATTTTGCAAGCGCAAGAGGTTTTATTCGTTTTTTTTAGAATAGAATAAAGAAACCTCCATTTGAGACACTATACAATTTGGCCCTTGCTTTGCCGTTTCTGGCTTAGCAAGGGCTTTCTTTCGTAGAAAGCCCGTTTAAACTTCCCCTTGTTTTAGTCTCTGCATAATTATTTTTGCCAATATTATTGGTAATTTCTTGCAGATATGGCCATTTATTTGTACCTTTGTATAGTTCTTTTAATTATATAGATACTATACATATTTATGGCTATTCCAGAAGAGATAAAGTCAGTCGCCCGCCCCAAAAGTACGATAGTCCGACAGAGAGGCAGTCGTTTTGTCGTCATAAAAAGGACGAGCAAAAGAATTAACGGGAAACCTATCCCCGTAGACCAAGGAACGGTAGGAGAAATTGTAAACGGCAAGTTTGTCGAGGGCTCATATATGCGCAAGAAAAATCAAGTGGATATTAAAGATTATGGAGAGGTGGCTCTCTGTGACAAGTACGGCAGTGGACTTCTTCAAGAACTCGCCAAGGTTTGGAATCTCGACGATGCAAAGCGCCTCTATGTCATTGCCTTGCTCCGTGCTTCATATGGAGGCATCATGAACCGTGACTTGCAGATACAGTACCTCTGCTCATTTGCATCAGAGATGTATCCGGGAGTGCATTTGTCTGAGACGGCAGTGTCCGGGTTTCTTGTGAAGATAGGCAAGGCGTACTCCCTTATCTGTGAGTTCATGCGCAATAGGGTGAACACCTTTACCGGCGGTGACATGGTTATCGATGGCATGCTCAAGGACTACAATGCCAAGACGGGGAGTCTGTCGGAGTTCTCGCGCAAGGGAGCGAAGAAAGGCTCCAAAGATATCAGCTTGCTGTATGCTTTCAACCCATTGACGCGTGAGCCCATAGCGGCAAAGCCTTACGCAGGCAACATGCTGGATCAGACGGCGATAGACGACTTTGTAGCGGAGTATGAGATTAAGAATGGTCTGATGGTATTCGACAAGGGTTTCTACAACGACAAGCTTTTTGAGAAAGTCGACAAGATGGAAGGACTGGCATACCTGATACCGTTGAAGCAGAATTCGGCGTTCATAAAGAATTACAAGATGGATGAGCCGACAATGCCATTGAAAGACTATAAGGACGGAACGATTCTATACAAAAAGCAAAAAATGTCAAACGGCAAGTTCCTCTACTCTTTCCGCGACCCGAAGGCAGCCTCCGAACAGGAGATTGGATATGTGCAGAATGCCAACAAGAAAGATAACTTCAAGGCAGAAAGCTATGTCGAGAGGAAAGGTTTATTCGGTCTGATTGTCTTCAAGTCAAAAGCTGACCTTGACCCATTAACCGTCTATTTAGCCTATTCCCAGCGATGGTCTGTGGAGACTCTGTTCTGGCTATACAAGAATATCGTTGACCGTGACACGGTAAACGTGCATTCCGACTACAGCGTATATGCCACCGAACTGATTAATTTTCTCTCCGTCGTCATAACGACAAGGGTTAAAAATGAGTTTGTCAAGCTGGGGCTAAGCAAGAAATATTCTTACAAGGCTATATTCAGATACCTTTCAAAATACAAGAAGGTGAGAACCAAAGATGGTGGTAAATGGGGTACGGCAACCATGCTTAAATATATAGAAGAGCTAGTTGCTATGCTTGGTGTATAGTGTCTCAAATGGAGGTTTCTTTAATAGAATGCGTTTCCCAGCCCTCGTACTTACTAATGATTATCAATCGCATCAGCTATGTGCTATATTTTTTGGTGACGCATTGACTAAGTCAGAAAGCCTATCCTAAGTGCACTGCTTATTATGGAAAGTAGGGGTGGAAAGTTGCTCTCTTTGCATCATCAACCATTGCTATCCCTCTTTCTATCCCTCTTTCTATCCCCCTTTCTATCCCCCTGAAATTTGGAATCGGGAAAAATATTGTGTACCTTTGCAACGGAAAACAATCAGCTTAAATCAATATAAAAGAACAACGGATGAGATTGGATTTGTCTCATCTTGCTCACAGAAATTGTCTAATGCGCTGCTCTCAGTGCAAAATACGATGTGAATTTGTTGGGTAAGGGTAGTCTAAAGAGGCTTGCCGAGAGTGAAATCTTTCCGCAATGCTGATAATGAGGCATTACGGAAAGATTTTGACGAAGACACCGTTGTTTGCAGACACCAATGAATCCATACGGTCAGTCGGAATAGCCCTTGTTCTGTTTAAGATTGGCGTTGTGGTAGATGGCATCCTCGGGAATGGGGAACACCGTCGTGTAGCCGGTCTGCTCGTTGTCGAGTGGCGTGCGCTGGTCGTAGGCTTTGTTGAAGAGTCCGAATCGTACGAGGTCGTTACGGCGCCATCCCTCCCACATCAGTTCGAGTAGACGTTCGTCGAGAATCGTCTTCAGTGTGGCCGGGCGCGGGCTCATACCGACACGCGAGCGCACGGCGTTGAGCTCCGCCGAGCCGTCCTCGCCGTTGCGGACCTTTGCCTCGGCTTTCATCAGCAGTACGTCGGCATATCTGAAGAGGACGATATCGTTGCTCTGCAGCTTGCCGTCGGAATATGCCTTACGGTCAATCTCGTACTTCGACATGCGTGCTCCGGCCGTCTTCTCATAGGCATCTCCCGACAGGTCGAGCTTTACGGCCAACGGCATGTAGACGAGTGGGGTGCCGTCGTCGAGTTTCACAATCTTTCCGTCAACGCGCAGGGTATCGCTGTAGAAGTTGATGGCATAACGTTTGTCGACGCTGTCGGTGCCGTAACCGTAGGTGCGGACGGTGGAGATGGTGGCACAGCTGCCATTTTCGGAATCCTGGCCTATTGCTGCACCGTGGTTGTAGTGCCGGCTGCGGAAGAGGTAGAGGAACTGGTTGGCATAGAGATACTTATCCATCGGGATGATGAAGATATTCTCACGGCTCGTCTCGTTGTGGACGGCAAAGTTGGCGGCGTAGTTGCTTTCGAGCTCATAGCCCTCAGCCGTAATCTTGTCGCACCAGGCCTGGCATGCTTTCCATGCGTTCATCGTCTGTCCGTCGACATCGAGCATTATCGTCCGGCCGTCGGGGCGCACACCGTCGGTCCAGTCGTCATCGGCATATACTTCGGCGTTCAGGGCGAGTTTGGCGAGCAGGAAGTAGGCTACCGGTCGTGTGAAGCGTCCATAGTAGTCGTTCTGGAGGTTGCTGTGGACATCGGGCAGGGATGGTGCCACGCTCTCGAGCTCGTTATATATGTATCGGAACGTCTCGCTGCGTTCGCTCTGGCGGATGCTGTCGACGGGTGTTGTGGCATCGGTCACGAGCGGAATTCGACCGTACATGTCCATGAGATAGAAGAAGTACATCGCCCTCAGCCCCCTGACTTCGGCCAAGGCCTCATTCAGCTGAGCATCGGTGAGGAGCGCGCGTCGCTCGTTAAGAATCTTCTCCGACTGGTCGCACATCATCACCACCTTATAGAGATAGTTCCACGTATTATAGAGGGCGTTGTCGCTGGCTGTCCAACTGTGCTTGTAGAGCGACTGCCAGAAGCCGCCGTCGTACCAGTCGCCGCCACGGGTGGGAATCATCGCCTCGTCGGTGGTGAACGTGTTGAAGTCGTAGACACCGCGGACGGTGCCCTGAAGCCCTTGGCTGTCGGCATTTCCGCCGATGTAGTTGTACAGCGTTCCGACTGTGTTGAGGAGGAGTTTGTCGGCGGTGCCGTAGGCTTCGTCTGCACTGATTCTGTCGCGTGGGTCCTCGTTGAGGCATCCGACGAGAACCGTTGAGGCTGAGATCGTTACGGCGATTAGAACCAGACGGGAGATAGTTCTTTTTATGTGGGTTGTCATTATCATCGCTTTTTTCGTTTATTTGGTTTTGTAGGGCGTGGTAGCTATACTGATAGAGATTTCTGATGGTGCCGTCACAGATGCCAAGAGGCTTAGAATCCGATACTTACACCGATACTGAAGGTACGGTAGGGCGGATAGCTGCGCTTGTCGTCGATGCCGAGTGTATTGTCGACGACGCTACTGTTGATGATCGGCGTGAGTCCATCGTAGGATGTTATGGTGGCGAGGTTGTTGACCGACGCACTCAGGCGCAGTGACGAGATGTATCGTGCTGTCTTACTTATAGGCACATTCCATCCGATGGTGAGATAGTCGAAATTGAGGTAGTCGCCTTTCTCGAGCCAGTAGTCGGTGGCTGTCTGGTCGTAGATACGTGCCTTCGGTGCGTCCTTCATGACGTTGTAGTCGGGAAAAGCACCCATATTCATGTATGTTAGGGCCGTCCCGTTGTATATCTTGTGGCCGAAAGCTCCGTTGACCTGCAGGGTGATATCGAAATCTTTGTACCTGAAACTGATGTTTGTACCGAGAAACATCTTCGGCATAGCCTGTCCGGCGATGTACCGGTCGCCTCCGTCCTCGATATTCACACGGCCGTTATTGTCGAGGTCGGCAATGGCATAGCTGTATGTGCCGTCGGCATTCTTCGTCAGTCCGGTGCAGTGGGGCAGGTAGAAAACGCCAAGGGGCTGTCCTACAATCTGGTAGACGATGTTGTTGTTACCGCCGTGGAATCCTGCGCCGTTTAGGCTGCCTATCGACGTGATGTCGGCTGCGGTGAGATTCTCGCCGTTGTAGTTGCCGCTGAGCGAGATGAGTTTATTCTTCTGGAACGACATATTCATACTGACATTCAGCTCCATATCGCGCTGCTGAACGGGTGTGACACTTGCGCCGATTTCCAGTCCTTTGTTCGACATCTTGCCGAGATTGGCCAGGAGTTTGTCGTAGGTGAACGGCGGTACGGGCACGTCATACTCGTAGAGCATGTCCCAGGTGCGGGAGTAGTAGTACTCGGCTGTGACGATAAGTCGGTCGTGCCAGAA
The DNA here is from genome assembly GCF_019973375.1 of Prevotella lacticifex. Lineage (GTDB taxonomy): Bacteria > Bacteroidota > Bacteroidia > Bacteroidales > Bacteroidaceae > Prevotella > Prevotella lacticifex. Next base: position 2,469,600 of record NZ_BPTV01000001.1, read on the forward strand.
TCCCATGTCGGCACCGATATTGAATGTTCCGCGCGTCTCCCATTTCAGGTCGGGGTTGACATTGTGTTTCGTCGAGTAGGTGACGGCCGTTGAGCCGTTCCATGGTATGGCACCGTCGGGGAGCAGCATGTTCAGGGAGTTGTAGGAAGAGATGGCTCCGAGGTTTCCCGTGAGACCGTAGCCGGTGCGGAGGATGAGTCGCGAGAAGACGGTCTGCCGCTTCATGAATGGCTCTTTCATCACATCCCACGACAGTGACACCGACGGGAAGAACCCCCACCGGTTGTCCTTGCCGACCATCGACGAACCGTCGGCACGTGCGTTGACGTTGAGGGTGTAGCGGTTGAGCAGTGAATATTCGGCACCTAGCATGAACGACAGCAGTTTCGGATTGTCGTAGCCCGAGCCCGTGAGCCCGTAGGGAACAGTGGCCGCGCCTGTGAGGTTGTCGTAGCCTAAGGCGTTGGTAGTGAATCCTTTAACTGATGTCCAGAACCCGCGTTGCTTGGTGGCCTCATACTCCGTGAGTGCCGTGACGTTGATGTCGTGTCGCGCAGCCCACCGTTTGTGGTAGTTGAGCGATAGGTTGCCGAGCCATGTCTCCTGTTTCATCTCGCCTCGCCAGGCCTGTCCCTGAGCCCACACCCATGTCGGTGCCGACTTGGCGTTCTCGTTGCTGTTGTAGGTATAGGCCCCGAAGGCCTGTGCTGTAAGGCCGTGGCCGAGGTCGGCTTTCAAGCGTATGTGGGAGCCGAAATTCTGGTTCCGGTTGTGGTTTTTCTTTCCAAGGAGGGCTCCCGGCGGGTTTATCTGTGAGGCGGTGGCGTTCTTGTCCCATCCGCCGGCGGCGTTCATGTGGTTGGGGAAGGTAGGATTTAGCGTTGCCGCCGAGTAAAGCAGTTCTTGGAGGTTGAAGACGTTATTGTTGCTCTGCGACGAGCCGAAGACTCCGAAGTCGATGGTCAGGTGGTTGTCGAAGGCCATCTGCATGAGGTCGACTTTCGCGGCAAAGTTGTTGTAGGAGTCGTTCCTAAGTGGCGCATTGTGGTTCATCACACCTATTGACGCACGGTAGTTCTGCTCGTCGGTGCCTCCACTGAAGGCCACATGGTGGTTGGTGACGAATCCGGTGCGCGTGATGGCATCCTGGAAGTCGGTGTTGTAGCCTCCGTCGGTGGCGTAGCGGCCGAGAGCCTCGGCCGTGGCGAGATAGGCGTTTCGGTCGAGCATGTCAATCTTTTTGTACACAGTCTCGAAGCCGATGTTACCATCGTATGAGATGCTGAACTTCCCGGCGCGGCCCCGTTTTGTCGTGACCTGGATGACACCTGATGCACCGCGGCTGCCGTAAGGTGCTGTCTCGGCAGCGTTCTTCAGTATGGCAAAGCTCTCGATATCAGCGGGATAGATGGTCGACAGGGTGGCGATATCGCTGTATACACCATCGATAATCACGAGCGGGTCGTTGCCACCGGTGAGTGAGGTGGTACCGCGGACACGCACACTGTTGATCATCGCCATGCGGTTGTCGCCGGTGGTGACGACACCTGCGGCCTGACCGGCGATGGCATCGAGCGAGTTGATGACAAGTCCTTTGTTCATCCGGCCCTCACCGATGACGTCGACGGAGCCGTTGCGGCCAGCGATGGTGTCGGCAAGTACCGACGTTGCCGGGGTATATTTAATATGTTGGGCTGTGGCGCAGAGCGGCAGGGCTGCAAGGGTCAGTGTGATGATAGCGTTTTTGTTCATATCGGGTCGGGCTTGTGGAATTGTTGTTGATAACGGTGCGAAGATAATAAAAAAAACCTTTCGGTGTTAACAATTGAAGATTTTTTTTGTAATTTTGCGTGTAGTAATCTTAAATCACGACAGCTATGGCAAGGAATATGATATTTTTCGCAGTATTGTTCGTTGTACTGCTCGTCGCTCCCGACGTTTATATAGCTACGGAGTACATCAATCCGTCGGCATCAGGAATCGTGAAGGTGCTATGGTGGCTGCCTACGGTTCTCACGCTGACGTGCTTTGTCCTTGCCAACCGCGAGATAATGCACAACACATCGATGCGCCTGTTCTTCGCCCTTGTGCTCTGTGTTGCCCTGCCGAAACTGCTGTTCGTCATCCTTCAGTTCGTTTTCAGCCCCGTAGTTGCACTCGTGACGGCACTGGTTCCCGTGGCACTTTTTGCCTACGGGTTCTTCTTCGGGTGGCGGCGGATTGTCGTGAGGAAAGCCGTCTGCGAGTCGGAACTGTTGCCACAGTCCTTCGACGGTTACCGCATCCTTCAGCTCAGCGACCTGCACATCGGAACATTCCTGAAGAATAAGTCGTTCATACGCAAACTCGTCAATGTCGTAAACGAGCAGCATGCCGACCTAATCGTCTTCACCGGCGATCTCGTTAACGTGCGGGCCGACGAGGTGAGACCGTTCGTCAGTGATCTGTCGAAAATGGTGTCGAAGGACGGCGTGCTCAGTGTCATGGGCAATCACGACTACTGCGAATACGGTCAGGACCACTCCGAAGAATATAAGAAGCGCAACCAGAATGTCCTTCACTATTTTGAGCGCAAGATGGGATGGCGGCTGCTCGACAATGAGCATGTTACGATAGGCCGTCTGCGCCAGGCCAATGGTGAGAATATCAGTGAGTCGATAGCCATTATCGGTGTGGAGAATATCTCCAAGCCGCCGTTCCCCGACTACGGTAACCTTGCCGTGGCTATGGGTGAGCTGCCTAAGGGAATGTTCAAGGTGCTCCTAAGCCATGACCCTTCGCACTGGCGGCGTGGTGTGCTCCATAAGACCGATATTGCGCTTACGCTCAGCGGTCATACTCATGCCGGACAGTTGAAGATTGGAAAGTTCTCGCCGTCGAAGTGGGCCTACAACGAGTGGGGAGGCAAGTACACCGAGGGCAATTCCATGCTGTATGTGTCGACGGGCGTGGGCGGTACGGTGCCGTTCCGTTTCGGGGCCTGGCCTGAGATAAATATCATAACCCTGAAGCGCAAGGGCTGATGCCTGCAGACCACCTCATGTATTGAGTATGCATTGAGATGGTGTGGGCAATATCAGGTTGTGCGCGCTAAATTTCAACATAAGAGAGAATGGGACAGAAATAGAATGTTGACTATGGAATGTAAAAGTAATTCGTATTATACTGTGTCTCGCTCTGCCTTTGTATTGTGTTGTTTTTAATCGGTTACATACCATTTAGCGTTGCGAAACGGTTCGTTTAGAACGCAAAACGGCCCATTTCGTGAGCAGAAATGGACCGTTTTGCGAGCCGAAATGATATGTTTCGGAATGATGATAATCAGATAATAGCAAAGGCATATCAAAAGTGCAGTCCTTCTGAAATACTTTTACATTTCCACACAACCTACACGCATACAACACCCCATAATTGCAGTCGACAACCAACGGCAGACAGCAATAAGGTTTATTCGTCGGCGGAGGGCCATGAGAGCCGCCCCCGCAAAGAATCCATAAACGCACACCCGTGGATTGATGACAGCCCCTACTCTGTCCGATATCCTATCCAAGACACTGATAATTAAACATTTGCAGCACTTAACCGCCGTAGGGACAGGGTTTATCCCTGTCCTACCAGCTGCGGGGTAGCAACCCTAATTCTTATCCGCTGCTGCGGGGCATTTGCTTTGTATCTTGTCCGCCGTTTGTAGGTCGGGGATAAACCCCGTTCCTACGGCGGATGCGTGCAACACTTTGGCTACCAATGGATTATCAAGGTGATTGCAGCACTTGGCCTCCGTAGGGGTGGGGTTTATCCCCACTCTCGCTGCTGCGGGGCATTTGTTTTGTATCTTGTCCGCTGTTGGTAGGACGGGGATAAACCCCGTCCCTACGGCGGATGCATGCAACACTTTGGCCATCAATGAATTATCAAAGAGATTGCAGCACTTGGCCTCCGTAGGGGTGGGGTTTATCCCCGCCCTCGCTGCTGCGGTATATTTACTTCAATTCTTGTCCGTTGTTGCAAGGACGGGGATAAACCCCGTCCCTACGGCGAATGCGTGCAACACATTAATTATCAATGTGTTGTCAACGTGACCATTTCATCGTAAACACATTGTCAACATGATTCCATTGCAGGGTGCGGAAAGACAGAGTTAGAAGCCGTCCAAAATCAAGGGGGCCGAGCAACGGTTGCGCGAGCGGTGTCACGGATAGAAATCAGTGGCTGAGGAGTTACTTCCGGGTGGGGATATTGAACTCGGTGACCTTGCTTATGCTCTTCTTTCCTTGCAGGACGGCGAGGGCAAACTTTGCATTGCCGTTGGCAAGACGCTTGTCGGCTCTGACAAAAGCGGTATAGACGATGCCCTGACCGGGAGCGAGACTCTCGACAATGATGCTCGGGGTGATGGATATGTGGCGGTTGCCGGTGGTCTCGACAACCGACGGCACGACATTGAAGAGGGTCTGCTGACCGCGGTTGTAGATCTCGAACGTCACCTTAGCGTCCTCATTACGGCTGAGAGTACCGTCCTCGTTGGCATCGACGAAGCGTGCATTGGCAATCTCGATGTTCGGAGTATAAGTAACGCCCTGAGGGATAATCTGGAAATGCGACGTCCCGTTAGGCACCACCGTTGTTGGCTCTGATGCCGAATAGCCAGGGTTGCCGGATGCCGGGGCCGACGGTACAAGATTGGTAGTATCTGATGGTGAGAACGTTATGCGGTCGTCACCCGAGTTGGTGGCGTCGAAGCCGCTCTCGTCGGGAGCCCCGGTATTGGAGCCACTATAGCTGTAGATATCGTCATTACCGTTGTCGGCGAAGTTGCCCGAGGGTGCTTGCCGCTGGCTGCCGTTGTCATAGGGGTTGTAGCCGCGCTGCTTATTGCGCTGCACCTGGTCGTAGTGGTCGTGTACACGCTGCTGGTCGGCTTTGTCGGCCACCGACCCGATGACAGCGCCCACGGCCGCACCGCCGGCCATTCCGACGATAGAGCCGAGATCGGAGCCACGCGGTCCGTTGGAGATACCGCCAATGGCCGACCCTATAATGCTGCCAAATGTGGCGCCGGCATATGCACCGGCTCCGGTGTAGGTATCACAGCCGCTCAAGAGTATTGCGCCGGCTGCCAGATAAACGATTCCCTTTTTCATAGTTACATGTGTATTCTTTTCAAGATTGCAAAGATATACAATTATTGTGAAACATGCAACGACAAATCCCTATTAATCGGTGGGGGATTCCCTATTTCACCCCCGCAAGACAGGACGGAACACCGACGGATGCCGATAACGAAAAGAATATGTTCCAAAACAAACACTCAGGCTCCACAAGAAGATCGTGATGGGAATGAACACCATCGTTTATGAATGGCGAGAACCCGGCAAAACTCATAATAATCGTCCTATACTCCTTTCTATACCCCGCCCTACCCTCCTTTCTAAACTGCTGAGATTTGTATTCGGGAGAATTATATTGCACCTTTGCACCGAAATTACAATCAGCCTTAATCAAGACAATTACGACGGTTGTACATCCCTGTTCAGTCATTTTGGCATCAGCGTATAATCAAAAGAAATTCAGCCACTGATTCAAGGATAATAATACGGCACGCACTTTTCACCTCCATAATATGGTACGCATACCTATATATATTCCATAATCAGCACTTTGATTCCTAAGTAAGAGCCTTTATGGGATTCGGATTCTCATCGGGAAGTGGCGGCGGCAGACGGAATGACGCCCCCGGACAATAACGAAAAAGGCACTGCCACGAGGACAGTGCCTTAGGATAAGATTTTGTACAATTATGATTGAATGGCTAAATTCGCTTATAGAGGATACTCGTCGAAGGCGTAGAGCACTGTCGACAGGTAGCGCTCACCGGTGTCCGGGAGCAGGGCTACGATGGTCTTGCCCTTGTTCTCAGGCCGCTTGGCAATTTCGGTAGCCGCGAAGGCAGCAGCACCGGAGGAAATTCCCACGAGGACACCGTCCTTCTGGGCAATCTGACGGCCTGCGAGGATGGCCTGGTCGTTCTCGACATCGAACACCTCATCGATGACTTTCGGGTCGTAGGTCTTTGGCACGAAACCGGCACCGATACCCTGAATCTTGTGTGGACCGCTGGCACCGCCCTTCAGCACCGGTGATGCCTTTGGCTCTACGGCAACAATCTTCACGTAAGGATTCTTCTCCTTGAGGTATTTGGCCACACCGCTGACGGTACCGCCGGTACCTACGCCAGCGACGAAGATGTCGACCTTGCCGTCGGTGTCCTCCCAGATCTCACGGCCGGTGGTCTCGTAGTGTTTCTGCGGGTTAGCCGGATTCTCAAACTGTTCGAGGATTACCGAGCCCGGGATGGAGTCGCGAAGCTCCTCGGCAGCCTTGATGGCTCCCGGCATACCGTCCTTGCCGCTGGTGAGTTTCACCTGTGCGCCATAGGCCTTCACGAGGTTCCGGCGCTCCACGCTCATCGTCTCAGGCATGGTGAGGATGAGTTTATAGCCTTTGACCGCTGAGACGAGGGCCAGACCGACACCGGTGTTGCCGCTGGTAGGCTCGATAATGGTTGCTCCGGGCTTGAGGGTTCCGGCCTTCTCGGCAGCCTCAATCATGGCTAAAGCAATACGGTCCTTGACGCTGCCGCCGGGGTTGAACGACTCCACCTTGGCAATGACAGGGGTGTCGAGGCCGCGTGAGGCTGAATAATTCGCGAGTTCTACTAATGGAGTGTGACCGATGAGATCGGTAATCTTCTTTGCTATCTTTGTCATTTTTCTTTCCTTTCTTTATATTGTGATTGAATCACTGATGAATGTTGAACTTTACTTTTCGTTATTTACAGCCCGAGGTCGCATCGCGAGGATTCGGTCTCGGGCGCGGGGATGGGGCTTATTTTTCGTTCTTCACAGCCTCAAAAGCCTGGTCGAGGTCGTCGATGAGGTCCTGATAGTGCTCCGTGCCGATGCTCAGGCGGATGGTGCCGTCGAAGATTCCCTGCTCTGAGGCTTCCTCGTCGCTGAGCTCTGAGTGTGTGGTACTCTTAGGATGGACGACGAGCGACTTCACGTCGGCGACATTGGCGAGGTCGGAGAAGATCTTCAGATGGTCGATGAAGTCCCATGCCTTCTGCTGCGAGCCGTCGATTTCAAAGGTGAAGATGCTGCCGGCGCCATTGGGGAAGTAGCGTTCGTAGAGCTCGTGGTTAGGATGGTCGGGCAGCGACGGATGGTTGATCTTCTTCACCTGCGGCTGTGTCTTGAGATATTCGATGACCTTCAAGGTGTTGAACACGTGGCGTTCTACCCGCAGCGAGAGGGTCTCAAGGCCCTGAAGGAGCACCCATGCATTGAACGGCGAGATACATGCGCCCTCATCGCGAAGGAGAAGAGCCCGGACGCGGGTGGCGAAGGGTGCCGGCACCTTACCGAAGACGAGTCCGTGGTAGGATGGGTCGGGCTGTGTGAATCCGGGGAACTTATCGTTCTGGAAGTAGTCGAAGGTGCCTCCGTCGACGATTACGCCTCCCAAGGAGCTGCCATGACCACCGATGAACTTTGTTGCCGAGTGTACAACGATGTCGGCTCCATGCTCTATCGGGCGGATAAGATAAGGAGTTCCGAAGGTGTTGTCGATGACCAATGGTATTCCGTGCTTATGAGCTATGGCCGCAGAGCGCTCAATATCACTGATGTTCGAGTTCGGGTTGCCAAGGGTCTCGATGTAAACGAGCTTCGTATTCGGACGGATGGCAGCCTCGAGAGCATCGTAGTCGTCAGGGTTGACGAACGTTGTGTCGATGCCATATCTGCTAAGGGTGTGCTTCAGCAGGTTGTACGTACCACCATAGATGGTCTCCGTCGCTACGACATGGTCGCCGGCATAGGCGAGATTGGTTATAGCATAGGTGACAGCAGCGGCACCTGATGCCAGGGCGAGACCACCCACTCCTCCTTCCAGGGCGGCGACACGGTCCTCGAAGACTCCCTGTGTCGAATTGGTCAGACGACCGTAGATGTTTCCGGCATCTTTCAGATGGAAACGGTCACTGGCATGCTGTGCATTGTGAAAAACGTATGATGTGGTCTGATAGATAGGCACTGCGCGTGAGTCGGTAGCCGGGTCGGCAGTCTCCTGTCCTACATGAAGTTGAAGTGTCTCGAAGTGATACTTTTTCTGATTCTCTTTTGCCATAATCAATCTCCTTTAATTGTTATTGTTTATCTGTGTGCAAAGGTACGGCGATTTCGGCATTCCCGAAATACCACACTATAGTCATTTCGCATACCACAAATGTGGTATTCATCGCTTTTTCGGCCCAAAATCAGCCATTTCAGCAGTATTTAGGGCCTAATTTATCATGATTTCTAACATCTACGGCGGCAATCATGATACCATAAAATGGAAAAAGGCCGGGCTCAGCCCGACCTATATATATGTACAATCGGCCACCGTGGGTCAATTGCAAGCCACATGCCGAAGTGTAGATGTGGATTTTTCTCAGCGCGGGCAGCTACGTTACGAACCGCGAGAGAATGCCTGTTGCAGTCTAATCGGTGATATGTCCCTTTGTCAGGGCATACTTTCCGCCTCCCGTGAGGCACAGTACTGCAGCACCAAGGAGATAGAGCATCGGCAGCTCAATAGCCCATCCGCCCGTCATCGGGTCGACGGAGAAAATGTCACCGAGGTGAGCCATGAGGATGGCTACGGCCATATTGCCGACCATCACCGCCGCAGCCACACGCGTCCAGGCCCCGACAACAATCAGCAGCGATGCCGCGAGCTCGGCAGCCAACGAGAAGTAAGCGATGAAACCGGGCAAGCCGATGCCTGCAAGCATACCCTCGATGGCCGAAACACCATAGAGAAGTTTGTGGATACCATGGAAAAGCATGAGGCCGCCGGTCATAAGGCGGAGCAGCAACAGTCCTAAATCGTTGTCGCGAAGGAAGTCTTTATCGAATGTCATAATAACTTGTTTTCGTTGCACCGGACAATAAAATAATGTGATTCTCTACTCCATCCAACAGCAGTCCGACTTTACCGACGAATGAAGATAATGGTAAGATAACGACATTGGGGACGATTTATTTTACGAACAGGTCATTATTTTGGAATTATTCCACATATAATCACCCGCTATAAGATTATCCCGATGATGGCAGAAAAGAAAAAACGGCAAAAGATTTGGACTTTACTGAATATTTTGTATATTTGCATCATACATCTAAACAACGACTTACTATGCAAGAATACGCTGACTACATCGTACAAATAGAGATTGACTCGCTGTGGAGCGGAAGGAAGCACATCAAGTGGGACCTCGACAGAAAGGTTAATATCCTCAGTGGCATCAACGGCGAGGGCAAGAGCACTATATTAAATAAGGTGGTGAAAAGCTTGGGAAAGAGCGACAACATCTCGAGCCACGGTCTGCGCGGGGTTCATCTGAAGGTGTTTCCTGAGGATGCCACGCGCATCCGTTTCGACATGATCCGTTCTTTCGACCGTCCGCTTCTCGACACCGACGCCATCAACAAGCTCGACATCTCGCTCGCCACGGAGCTCGACTGGCAACTGTATAAGCTGCAAAGGAAGTACCTCGACTACCAGGTGAACATCGGGAACCGCATGATTGAGGCCCTGCAGAGCGGCTCGCCCGACGCGGCGAAGAAAGCCCAGGAGATTTCGGAGCCTAAAAAGAAGTTTCAGGATATCATGGACAAGCTCTTCTCCTACACCGGCAAGAAGATTATCCGGACGGAGAACGAAATCCGTTTCTCACAGATTGGCGAAACCCTCGTGCCCTATCAGCTGTCGAGCGGTGAGAAACAGATTCTCGCCATACTCCTTACGGTGCTCGTCGAGGACCAGCAGAACTACGTACTCTTTATGGATGAGCCCGAGGTGAGCCTGCATGTCGACTGGCAGAAGCAGCTCATCGACCTCATCCTCGAACTGAATCCCAATGTACAGATAATCCTCACGACTCACAGTCCGGCCGTAATCATGAACGGATGGATGGACAAAGTGACTGAAGTTAGCGAGATAACGGATAAATAAAGCTATGCGACACCTCAAAGACAACATCAGTTCGGACTACATCAACGCCGCGAACCGCCTCAACGGACGCAAGGCGCGGAAGCGGATTGTGGCCTATGTGGAGGCCTACGACGACATCTTCTTCTGGCGCACCGTGCTCAGCGACCTTGAGAACGACCGCGTTTATTTCGAGGTTATGCTCCCCTCGCGCGGCAATCTCACCAAAGGCAAGAAGAGCGCGCTCATGAGTCTGCTAAAGGCAAAGGTCGGCGACTCGATGATTGCGTGCGTAGATGCCGACTACGACTATCTTCTCCAGGGTGTCACGGCGGTGTCGAAAGAGATCAACGAGAATCCCTACGTCTTCCACACCTATGTTTATGCCATCGAGAACTACCAGTGCTATGCGCCAAGTCTGCACGATGTATCTGTGGCTGTGGCACTTAACGACAAGTCGTTATTCGACTTCGAGGAATATCTCAGGGAGTATAGTGAGGCCATATATCCGCTCTTCGTGTGGAATATATGGTACTACCGCCGCAACCACTATGGCGAGTTCACCATCAGCGACTTCAATAAGGTAATCGAAACGGGGAACTTCAATCTCGCCGATCCGTACAGAGGGATAAGGAATCTGCGCCACAAGGTAGGCCGCAAGGTGCAACAGCTGCAGAAAGCCAATCCCGAGGCCAAGGAGAGCTGGCAACAGTTGAAGGACGAGATGAGAGATCTCGGGGTGACGCCCCAGACCACTTATCTCTTCGTCCAGGGCCATCATCTCTTCGACAATGTCGTCGTGCCGATGCTCGAGAAGGTCTGCGATGCCCTCATCAGGGACCGCGAGCGCGAAATTAACCGCAAGGCCGTCCACAACACCCAACGCTATAACGAGCTTGCCAGCTACAGTCACAGCGTCGAGGACATCGTCCCGATGCTCCGCCGGAACACCGGCTACCGCCGTTCGGAGTTCTTTATAAGGCTCCAGGACGACGTCAGGAAAATGCTGGACTCCCTTAGTTCTCCTTCCAGAAGGCCGGAGTGAAGAGCACAAGCACCGTAAACAGCTCCAGACGACCGACAAGCATAAGGAACGAACAAATCCATTTTATCCATTCCGGCAGTATCGACCACGACATCGTAGGACCTATCTCCAATCCCAAGGTAGGGCCAACATTGCCCAGACTACTCAGAGTTATCGTTATAGCATTGGTATTGTCGATGCCCGCGGCAATCATTATGAACGCGCAGATAAGAGCCAGACAAAGATAGAGCCCGATGAAGGCAAGGAGCGTCACCCGCTTTGCAGTAGGAACATTGAAACCGTCAATCTTCATCGGCAGCACCGCGTTGGGATGCAGAATCTGCTTAAACTCGTTGCGGACGACCTTCAATATCATCACGCCACGGATGCTTTTTATTCCTCCGCTCGTACTTCCCGAGCAACCTCCAAGAAACATACACACCGCAAGAATGACCCACGTGACATGCGGCCACTTAGCCGCGTCGTCGTTGAACAGACCCGTCGTCGTTATGAAACTGACCACCTGGAAAGCCGATGAGCGGAAAGCATGCTCCACGGTGTAATGATTTCGCGCTATGAGCTCAAGCATGATGAGAGCCGTGAAGAACAGAATTACCAAAGTATAGAACCGGAATTCCGAGTTGCGGAACATCTGCCTGATTTTCAACTTCGCCGCCGACATATATAATAAGGTGAAGTTTACGCCCGAGAGGAAGCAGAAAATGATACACACATAGTCCTCTGCCGGACTCTTGAAGGCGGCTATACTGCCCGACGTAGTGGAGAATCCTCCCGTTGCCGTCGATGTCATGGAATAGTTGACAGCATCGAAGACACTCATTCCACAGAGCCAGTAACAGAAAGCGCAGAGCACCGTGAGGATGAGATACACCGTCCATATCCACTTGGCACTGGTGCTCAGACGCGGCTGCAACTTCGATTTCAGCGGTCCCGTCGACTCAGCCGCGAAGATCTTCACCGACCCTCCGACCATCGAAGGCAGCACGGCGATGGTGAAGAAGACTATGCCCAGGCCGCCAATCCATTGTGTCAGCGACCGCCAAAGGAGGATTCCGTGCGGCAACTTCTCCGGATAGTCGATTATCGAGGCCCCCGTGGTGGTGAATCCCGACATTGTCTCGAAGAAAGCATCGGTGAATGTCATCGACGGATTGTCGAAGATGAACGGCAGTGTGCCGAAAGCCGAGTAGAGAACCCATGTCACCGTCACGACGAAATAGGCCTCGCGGCGCCCGAGAGAGGTGCTGGCCTTGCGGCCGAAGAGCCGGAACAAACCTCCCGCACCGACGATGATGAGTATGCTCCAGATAAAGGGCATGACATCATGGCCGTGGTTGAAGACAGCCACGAGCAGGCAATAGAACATCAGCGTAGCCTCCAACCAGAGCAGCGAACCGATTATCTTGCTTATAATCTTATAGTTAAGCATCACTTAAAAAGCCTCTCCAAATTCTTTAAGTCCATCTTATGCGCAAAGATGACGACAGAGTCGCCAGCCTGGATCTGCGTATTTCCCGACACGAGCATTCCCTTCTCATCGCGGACAAGGCCACCGATGGTGATGCCCGTAGGCAGTCCGAGGTCCTTGACGGGCTTGCGGGTGATCTTCGATCCCTCGGCCGGAATGAACTCGGCAACATCGGCATCGGCTGTAGGCAGGAAACGGATGTTATAGACATTGGTGTCGAGGAGCATCTGATAGATATAGCTTGCCGTGGTTATCTTCTTGTTGATAACCGTTCCGATGTCGAGACTCTCGGCCATACTGACGTAGTCGACATTCTCAACCATAGCCACAGTCTTTCTCACCCCCATGCGCTTGGCCGTCAGACAGGCCAGGATGTTTGTCTCGGCGTTGGGTGTCAGGGCCACGAAAGCCTGCGTATTGCGTATGCCCTCCTCCACGAGCAGCGACATATCGCGTCCGTCACCGTTGATGACGAGCGTGTCCTCGTCAAGAATCTCGTTAAGTTCCTCGCAGCGGTTCTTGTTTTTTTCCAGCACCTTGACGTTCATATATTCCGGCATCATCTTCACCGCTCTGACGGCAGTATTGCCTCCGCCCATTATCATTACGTTCTTTACGTCGGCGTAATGCTCTTTTCCCACAATCTTACGGATATAGGGTATGTAGTTGCGCGTAGTCATGAAGTAGGCCAAATCGTATAGTTTCAGCGAGTCGTTACCGCCCGGGATGATCGTATCGGCACCCCGCTTGATGGCCACGATATGGTAAGGGTCGTCGGGACCGCTAATGTCCTTGAGCGGCTGGTTGAGAATTTCGCATCCTTCGCGCAACTTTATGCCGAGCATGACAAGCTCGCCGTTGTGCACGTCCCACCTCTGTCGCACCCACGACATCTTCAGTCCGTTGATGATATCCTTGGCTGCCAGCATTTCGGGGTAGATGACACTGTCGATGCCCATCTCCTTGAAGAAGGCCTTGTCTATCTGTTCCGTATATTCCGGGTCGTCGACCTTAGCCACCGTTTTCTTTGCTCCGAGGGCGTGGGCCATGGTGCACGCCGTCAGGTTAGCCGTCTGGTCGGCCGTCACGGCGATGAACAAGTCGGCCTTGGCGGCTCCGGCATCCCGTAGGGCCCGAGGACTTGTGCACTTCCTGTCGAGCGTAAGGAGGTCGTAGTCGCGGTTGAGTTGCTCCAAGGCAGCCTCATCCTCGTCGAGGATGGTGATGTCGTAATCGTTGCGCGACAGCAACTTAGCGAGATAACTACCTATTGCCGATGCTCCGGCTATAATCACTTTCATCTGTCAAGAGTATTCAGAATCGTTTGTTTTATATTCTCATTGTCGATACCACAGAGCTGGCGCAACTGCGCCACGGATCCTTGTTCGACAAATTTATCGGGCAGTCCGAGGCGGATAACGTCCGGTTTGTATCCATGGTCGTCGAGCCATTCGAGCACTGCCGACCCCATTCCACCTTCTTTTATACCATCTTCGACGGTGACGACCGCCGAAGCTGTTTCGCCTACATATCTTAATATCTTCTCATCCAACGGCTTGAGGAACCGCAGGTCGTAGTGCTGCACCACGGCATCGTGCCCCACCGTCACGGCATCGTCGGCTGCCATCTCCTTCATAACCTCCTCGACATCATTGCCGATGGGCCCGATGGTAATCACTGCCGTCGTTTTCGGCTGATTATCAGCACCCTGTGCACCATCAGCATCAGCTGTAAGCTGTTCCCGCCGTGACAGAATCTTCCCGCCGTCGGCCTTCAGCGCCAGTCGGCTAAGGCACCTTCCGGTACCCACCTTTATCTCCTCCAACGGGCACCGCCAGTCGACGAGCACTCCCCGACCGCGCGGATAGCGTATGACGAAAGTTCCCTTTCCGGGCAGCTGTGCCGTGTACATCAGCCTCCGCAACTCGTGCTCATCCATCGGCGAGGCAATGGTGAGATTAGGAATCGGGCGCAGGGCCGCCATGTCGAAAGCTCCGTGGTGCGTAGCTCCGTCCTCACCGACGAGTCCGGCCCTGTCGAGACAGAGCACCACCGGGAGGTTTAGTATTGCCGCATCGTGGATAATATTGTCGTAAGCCCTCTGGGCGAAGGAGCTGTAGATATTGCAGAACGGCATCAGCCCGTCCTTGGCCATTCCCGCCGAGAAGGTCACAGCGTGGCCTTCGGCTATTCCCACATCGAAGGTGCGGTCGGGCATGGCCTTCATCATGATGCACATCGAGCTGCCTGTGGGCATAGCTGGTGTCACGCCTACTATTTTCGGATTCTGCTTTGCCAGTTCGAGGAGCGTCTCACCGAACACCGTCTGATACTTCGGCGGCTGTTCGCCGTTGTCGTCGGTGATGCGCTCGCCCGTCTTTGGGTCGAATTTTCCCGGCGCGTGCCATATTGTGGCACTCTGCTCGGCAGGCTTGTAGCCTTTGCCCTTAACGGTATGCAGATGCAGGAGTTTCGGTCCGCGCATGTCCATCAGCTGGCGCAGGATGCGCACGAGGTCGACGACATCATTGCCGTCGAAGGGTCCGAAGTACCGGATGTTCATTCCCTCGAAGATATTCTGCTGATGGCTGATGGCACTCTTCAGCGCATTATTGAGGCGGATGATACCCTTCCGGCGCTCGTCGGAGAGCATTCCCCGTGAGTGGAGCCACCTGCCGGCCTTGAAGCGCAGCCGGTTGTAAGTCTCGTTGGTGTCGAGATTGAGCAGATACTGTTCCATTCCTCCGACGGCCCTGTCTATCGACATGTCGTTGTCGTTGAGGATAATAAGGAGGTCGTTGGGCTTGCTCGACACGTTGTTCAGTCCCTCGTAGGCCAGTCCGCCGCTCATGGCACCATCGCCGATGATGGCCACCACGTGACGGTGCTTATGCTGTAGCTTTGCAGCCATGGCCATGCCGAGAGCAGCCGATATGGAGTTGCTGGCGTGACCGCACGTAAAGGTGTCGTACTCGCTCTCCAACGGTGTGGGGAACGGGCACAGTCCGCCGAGTTTCCGGTTCTCCGGGAAACGGTCGCGGCGGCCGGTGAGAATCTTGTGGCCGTAAGCCTGATGGCCCACATCCCACACGAGGCGGTCTTCGGGAGTATTGAAAACATAATGACAGGCCACCGCTATCTCCATTGCCCCGAGACTCGACGCAAGGTGACCCGGATTGACACTCAGTTGGTCGACAACGAATCGACGCAGTTCGGCGCACACCTCCGGCAACTGATCGACTCTCAGTTTTCGCAAGTCGGCGGGAGAATCAATTTTATCAATAAGGCTAAATTCTTTCTCGTCTGTCATTAGATATAAAAACGCATTAACTTTGCAAAGGTACTCTAAAATAGATAGATAACAAAGAAAAACTTTATTTTTCTTTAATTCAAAAACTTGTATGCTACGAAAATATTCCGTACTTTTGCAGCGGATTCAGCAGCATTATGGCAGCCGCGGTGCCCATTTGCACCCTCCCGGTTCAGCCGCAGCAAGCCATTTGCGTGCAAACCGTCAATAGCGGCAGACTGTTTCTGTCGTTCGCATCTTAGCTATTCAGGAACAAGATATGTGGTTAATAAAATTTATTAAGAACTGGACGCTCTTGTGCTCGCTCATTGTGGGCAGCGCCGTTTATCTCACCTTTTCGCGCATACCGCTGCTCGAGCCCATCGGCGACGCCGTCGGTCCGCGCCTTGTCGACCTCATGCCTTATGTCATCTTCACGATGCTATACCTCACCTTCTGCAAGATCGACATGCATAACTTCCGTCCGCGCAAGTGGCACTTTGCCCTTCAGGGCATCCGTGTGCTCCTCACGGCCCTTGTCGTCATAGCCATCAACCTTGTGCCCGCCGCCGACCACGAGACGAAAATCATCCTCGAGGGCGTGTTCATCTGCGTTATCTGTCCCACGGCGGCCGCCGCTCCCGTGCTCACCGAGAAACTCGGCGGCGGCATAGCCACGATGACGGTCTACATGATTATTGCCAACATCTTCTCCATAATCATCATTCCCACGTTCTTCCCTATGGTGGAGCGCAGTGCCCACATCACCTTCGGCTTCGCGTTCCTGCTCGTCCTGAAGCGCGTGCTGCTCGTCCTCGCCGTTCCCCTCGTCTTAGCATTGCTGTCGCAGAGGTTCGCGCCGCGTATCGTCGAGTGGGTCAAGCGGCGCCACAACCTCGCCTTCTACCTCTGGTCGTTCAATCTGTCGATCATCATGGGACTGGCCGTTCGCATGGTCTCCTCCACCCCGCTCACCGGCGAGGCCCTCTTCCTGCTGCTCTTCCTTCCGCTCGTGGTGTGCATCATCCTCTTCAGCATCGGCAAGGCCGTCGGCGGCATCTGGGGCGAGAATATCAATGGCGGTCAGGCTCTGGGTCAGAAGAACAATGTTGTGGGCATCTGGCTCATGAACTCCTTCCTCAATCCCGTCGCCGTCATTGCTCCTTGCGCCTATGTCGTATGGCAGAATATCATCAATGCCGTACAGTTGTGGTATAAGAACAAGCACGGATATCTGAAGTGGTAGAACCGCACCGGATATACGAAAAATCATTACAGCATTTCCATACATGCCATTTGGGCTTGCGAAACAGGCCGTTTTGCATTGCGAAAAGGACCGTTTTGCGTCCTGAAAAGGTCCGTTTTAGAACGCAAAATGGCCCTTATTGTAACTCATTAAGTATCAGGCCGTTGCAAAGGCGGGGAGAGATAGTCTTGAATTTGAATTATTATTACATTTTCGGAGAGGCAATAAAGAAAATCAATAGATAAACTTTTATACTGTCATTATCGCTTTGACACTTTCAAACGGAAAAAGGAAAAGAAAATCATGGTCATGCTCCCACATGGAGCAATGGGTCTAAAGCTATGGAGTAGTCTTACGAGCAAGCTCGCCGCCTACTCCATAGCTTTAGACCCATACCTTTGGTGTCAAGCCTGCCCATGACGAAAATCGCTAAAGCGTAAAATTGCCCCTTGGGCATAAAATCATGCAGCCGAAAAGTTAGTTCATAGCGTATAGAGAGTCTGCTATACTGCGTGTGTTCTGTTGGGCGGTACAATATTTATGAACCTTGGAGCAATCTATTTTATGCGCTTAGGCGCAATTTTATGCCAACGCATTTTTCGTCATTGGCTGGCTTTAGATCCCATTGGAGCTAAAGCCTGCCTATGAATATTTTCCTTGAGTTATGGACATCTCTAACCAATTATAGATCCGAACAGAAAAGATTACAAATATCAACCCACAGTAAATATCAAGTACACCGAAAAACCATTTCGTGATTCAAGGACTGCGCCCTCTGCATCTTCCAGGTACCGTCGTGTTTCGAAGTAAGTTTCGGCCCGCGACACCAGAAAGAAACAACCTTCGTTCCTCAAGCTTACATCACTGCAAAACAAACTAGGAAAACAGCTGATACCGGGGCTCGTTTTTTAGCAGAATAGGCGATGGCATGGGCTGCAGTTATGGTTGCCTCTTAATCCCAATTGTAGGGTTATATAATATAAAACATCTTACTTTAAGTTAAAATGCAAGTTTTCTGAGCATTTAATTCAAAATATAGAGATGGATTTCGGGAAGATTTTATATCTTTACCCCAAAATTAAATAAATTCAACCCATATGACACATTTAAATCGACTAAAAGTTGTCCTTGTTGAGCGAGAGAAGACAGGGAAGTGGCTTGCCGACCAATTAGGAAAGTCAACTTGTACTGTAAGCAAGTGGTGCAAAAACACTGTACAACCAGACTTGATCACTTTAGATAAAATTTCAAAATTATTAAATGTGAGTATTAAAGACTTATTGGTAGACAATCGAGAATCACAAATAAAAGAATAAACATAATGTCTCTTAGGGAAAATATATCAACTGTTATCGTAAATCACATTTTGAATCGTTACGGTGACAGCATGGACTATGCAAATAAAATATTGGATTCTGTTAGGATAATTTTGTCCTCGAGTGTAGATGAATATGTGTTACCTCAGAAAATCTTTATCAACGATCTGTTTCCTGTGACAGAAAAAGGTGATTATCAAGATGCTCTTTCTAAGATTAATGAAAAAGAAGCTCGTCGTAAGAAAGAAGGTGTTTATTATACGGATTGCGATGTTACAGATTTTTTAGCAGCGAACACCTTCTTGCATTATGCCAAGCCATCTGAAAGAAATGTATATGGTTTAAAAAAAGCATTGCGAAAGTTAGACTTGTTAAGCTCGGATCAAAAGATTCGGATTATTAACGCAAGTACATTAGATCCTACATGTGGAACTGGAGAGTTCTTGCTAAGTGCTCTTTCTATAAAGATACGTCTGTTCAAACAAGTGGGAGGAAAGAATTACAAAGAACTTACTCAGTCGGTCTATGGTAATGACATTGAACTTCAATCAACTGAAATTACTAAAATTAGAATGTTTTTCTTTTTGATTGATTCTTTTGATGTTGAATTGCCTGTAGGTGAGATCGCACAAAGGCTGAATGCTAACTTCTCTAATGTAGATGCTATTGTTTATGACGGAATTACGTTTGGCAGTAAGGATGTGATTATTGGCAACCCTCCTTATATTGAGTATAGAAAATTTGACGGTAAACCAGAATATGCATATGGTAATGTCTATGCCGATGTATTGCATAATTCTGTAAATTCTATGACGGAAGATGGAATAATGGCATTCGTCATACCATTATCATACATTTCTACAATTAGAATGTCAAAAATAAGAAATTACATAGCTGAAAGGTCAAGAATGCAGATTATAATGAATTTTGCAGATAGACCTGACAGTCTGTTTTCATGTGTCCATCAAAAACTTTCTATCGTCATTGCGCAAAAGGTATCGGATCATGGAGGTGTACTTTCATCTTCTTATAATTATTGGTACAAGAGTGAAAGAAGAACTTTATTTGAGAATATTCATCTCTCTCCTACTATAACTGATAATACAGATTATTGGCCGAAGATTGGCAACAATGTAGAAAAGAGTATTTATAAAAAATTTCAAAGATTAAGAGGCATAGATATGTTGTCATTTGAAGATGATAATACAATGGCAAATTTATACATAAATCAAAGAGCATGTTTCTGGATGAAGGCTTTTACCCACGACATGCATTCAGATAGTTACACAAAATATTCTGTACCCTCAGATATTCTACCATTTGTTTTTTGCCTTGTGAACTCAAGTCTGTTTTTCTTACTATGGGTTATAATTTCAGATGGATGGCATATAACCAGGAAGGAACTGTCCTTTATAAGGATTCCAACGAATATAGGCGAGCCACACACATGGCAGAACTTGATGAATAGATTGGAAGAAGAACTTGAGAATACAAAAGTTTATGTTGGCACTAAGCAGGTTGATTATGAATATAAGCACAAAGAGTGCAAATACATTATAGATGAAATTGATGACCAACTTGCCGAAGTTTATAAACTCTCAGAAAAACAACTTAACTATATAAAGAACTTCGGACTTAAATATAGATTAGGCGATGGAGCATAATGTAATAGATTTGTTCGCTGGTTGCGGTGGATTTTCTGTCGGATTCGAACGTGCAGGTTACAAAATAACCAAAGCAGTAGAATTCGACAAGAGCATTGCTGCATCTTATTCTCATAATCACAAGCGAACAAAAATGTTAGCGGAAGACATAAGAAACATTGCCGATAATGAACATTTTACGAATGGTGAGGCAGACATAATAATTGGAGGTCCCCCTTGCCAAGGATTCTCTATGGCTGGAGCTCGAATAAGAGAAAAAAAAGCATTTATAAATGATCCACGAAATTATCTATTCCGTCATTACGTTGAGATAGTCAAGATAGTTCGTCCTAAAGTGTTTATGTTGGAAAATGTCAAGGGTATATTGTCTAAAGATGGCGGTGCTATATTTAGGGAAATTGTAGACGCTTTCGGAGATCCTGACAATTTCGACGGAGATAAATATTATCTTCATTATAAGGTTTGCAAAGCTGTAGAGTTTGGTATACCTCAAAGACGAGAAAGGGTCGTTATGATAGGCGTGTTGAATAATGATTACAACATTGACGATGTATTTTCTATGGCGAAAGAAGAAATCCTTGCGTCAGAGCCGCACTTCTTCGACGCTGTTACTCTTAGAGATGCTATCTCCGATATCCCAAGCCCCACTATCGATGGTAAAGCACAACTGCTTGAATGCAATAGTGCATATCAGTCAACACTACGCAAGTCAGATGGCATGATAACTAATCACATAGCATCGAAACATAATGCATTGGCGATAGAGCGTATGATGCATGTCGCAGTAGGCCAGAATTGGCAGGCTTTAAATGAAGAAATTCACTCAGTCCACAGCGGCGCATATGGCCGTTTAGATTGGGACTTGCCGACAATGACAATTACAACCAGGTTTGACACTCCTGCAGGAGGACGTTTTATACATCCTGTTGAGAATAGAACTCTAACCCCAAGAGAGGCTGCACGTGTGCAATCATTTCCTGATAGTTTTGAGTTTATTGGTAATAAAACCTCAGTATGCAAGCAAATAGGCAACGCGGTTCCACCAAAATTGTCTTTTTTTCTGGCACACGTAGTTAATGTTATATTATGCGGACGATACAAGATTTAGTTTAGTATGGAAGAAAGTAAAGATATTATAAAGGCAAAACTTGATTCACTTAACGATTCAAGTATTTGGACATTTGCTAAACAAGACACAAACTTTGAAAACATTTTCAAAGCGGTCTGTATATTTGATTCTATTACGGATTTAAGCGAAGTGAATGTGGAGCAATACTTTGCATCACACTCATTACCTGATGGCTTTAGATGCAACCACAGGATGTTGTCGTCTGCGCAATTGTTCGGATTGTTGACAAAGAACTCAAGCTCATATTCTAACGAGTCTGTTACGCCGGTATTTCGCGAATTACAGAACTATCCAATTGGAAGTAGGGAGTTCAACGTCATTAAGTCAGAGCAACTGCTCAAGATAAAAATTTGGGCAATAATCAATAAAGCAGACAACACAAATAATCATCAAATACTTCCAGTTTTCTTTATATTTGATGTGCTATATAAGCTACATGAATGTGGTATTGAGGACATTTCATTGGATCAGTTGTATACGTATGTAATGACATGTTCTCGTAAGGAAGAAGCAGAGAATTGTGTTGAATGCTTGTTACACAATCCCCCAGAAAGTCCTTTAACTAAAACTTTTGCAAGCAAATGCAGAATGTGGACTCTGATAACCAATAACTCCAAACTGTTTTGTGTGTCAGAGGGAAGAGTTTCCATAAATCCTAATTATCTTGAATTCTTTTATAATCATTTTTATATGAATAAGAAAAATGTAATTGATGCGGTGTTAAGTTCAATACTCGAATATCATGATGCATACAAGGCTGTCTTGACAACTGTGCAAGGCTTGAATATCGACCTCACCGATGAATCACCAAAGGAATATATAGACAGACGAAGTGTGAAAGAAGACTTGAAAGAGTTACCTATACAACAGATAACTTATGGTGCACCTGGTACAGGAAAATCTCACGGCATAAAAGATTTGACAGTGGGAGAATCCGTTATCAGAACAACATTCCATCCAGATAGTGATTACTCAACTTTCGTTGGTGCATATAAGCCTGTAATGGAGGAATCGGAAATGCATGTCGTGCCTGTTGTACTCAATAATGGTGCCAGTTTCGAACAGAATGAAGGAACCTTTAAGGAGAAGAGAATCAGCTATAAATTTGTCAAACAAGCATTTCTGAAGGCTTATCTTGGTGCATGGAAGAAATTCGCAGATTCTGAAGGCGTAATTAAACCACAGTTCTTAATTATTGAAGAAATTAACCGTGGAAATTGTGCCCAAATATTTGGCGATCTATTCCAGTTGTTAGACCGTAATGATGAAAATAACTTTTCATCGTATCCTATTGATGCGGACACTGATCTTCAGAGAGAGATAGAACTTGCTTTTGCCTCTGAGAAAGATGGCGATTATCCAAACCCATACAAATTGTCGAAAGACATTGAAATAGAGGGTGCCGTGGATGACTATACAAGCAACTATGGTTCAACATTGTCAACAGATGTTCAAAAGGGTAGGATTCTGCTGTTGCCTCCTAACCTTTATATCTTGGCAACTATGAATACAAGCGATCAAAGCCTCTTTCCTATTGATTCTGCATTCAAACGTAGATGGTCTTGGAAATACGTTAAAATTACAAACGCAAAGAAAGGATGGACAATAAAAGGACCAGATTACTCATGTGATTGGTGGACATTTATTGAGGAAATAAACAAGAAAATTGCGACAGCAACAAATTCTGATGATAAGAAACTTGGTTATTTCTTCTGTAGACCAAAGAAGGACACCAACTATATTGATGAAAGTACCTTTGTGGCAAAGGTGATTTTCTACTTGTGGAATGACGTGTTCAAAGATAATGACAATTCTATATTTAATGTAACCAGTCAGGGTGGAGAACCTTCATATGATGACTTCTATAAAGAAACTGAGTCCGGTGATATTATTCCTAACTCTGATTCTGTGAAAAAATTCCTCATAAACGTTATGGGTGAAGAAAACATCACCTTGTCAGTTTCACGAACTGAGAAAGGAAGTCAGGCTGGACAAGCTGCTGTAAAACCAGAAACGATAACACCTTCAGCTGAATAAACGTAGATGCATATTCTAATTGAAGAATACCAATATCCCTATGAGAAAATAAAAAAAATACTCAAGGGATTAGACGTACTTCGGGATGCAAATGGTAAGGTAAGTCTCAGTTATGTAGGCTACTACTTTAACCCAGATCCTGAGGTACGAGATTGTGTGTTCATACTGCCCAAAGTTCTGTTGGAGAAGGTCGATGGTAAGGAATTAATATTTGGACACATATCCCCTCTCGATATAATAAATATTGAGGACTGCAAAGATTTGAAGTCTGAAGAATACAAATTTATATATAATTTGTCTGTCTGGATCTATCGCGCTATCTACGTTTTTAAAGAGCATGAATATGACGAACGAAGGGGCAAGAAGAAGACAGAGCCTTCTTTAGTACTCTACATGCAAGCACCAGTAATGGGGCATTCAAAACGAAGGAAAGCAAATACATTCCTTGATGTCTTACTTGCTCTGCAACAGTGGAATAAGGATAATGAAAGTTTTGTAATGTTCACTTTAAAGAACATTCACTCTGGTTTCAATAAAATAAATTGGACTCGCACAATATCAAAGTCGCAGGCTTTGGTGGCATCTTCTAATATGTCATTAGGTCACCAAGATGTTGCTTACTTGAATCCTATTAATAAGAAAAAACAGATTAACTTTGATGAAGAACTGCTCATAATATTCTTTAGTATCCTTCAGTATTTGAAGGATTCGTATGGATTTCCTGTAAATATTAATATTAACTTCGAACTAATAAGAGGAAAGAAATTTGAGTGGTACATAAAAGGCTACGGAAAAACGAGGCTGAAACAGATAAAATATAAGTATTTTTCTGATAAGTCTTTGGAACTATGGGAATTGTGTTATGCATTTTTTGAGCATCCTTATCAGATCAATTTGAATATTGAATCTAAGGAATATCTTTTGGTAAAAAGTTTCCATGTTGTATTTGAGGCTATAATAGATGAACTGATAGCTGGAGATCAAGTACTACCTAAAGAACTTCTTGATCAAGAAGATGGAAAGAGAGTGGATCATATGTACCAGTATCAAGAGCTCACCAATAATGACAGAGATGAAAATATCTATTATATCGGTGATTCCAAATACTATAAGCGAGGTTATCAGTTAGGTAGAGAAAGTGTGTATAAGCAATTTACTTATGCAAGGAACGTGATACAATGGAATTTGGATCTTTTCAACGATGGCAAACCGGAAGAACAGGTGGGGCATGTCAAATTGAGAGATGACCTAACAGAAGGATATAATGTGATTCCTAACTTTTTTATAAGTGCAAGCCAAGAGGAACTTCAACCAAAAGATGATATTCATCTTGCAACAGATAAGAAACCATTTCATATTAGCAGACAGTTTGAAAATCGCTTATTTGATAGAGACACGTTTTTACTGGCTCACTACGATGTCAATTTCTTGTTTGTTATCGCATTATATGGCAGAGAAAATAAAGCTACAAAGATAGAATGGAGAAATAAGGTGCGAAAAATGTTCCGAAATGAGATTCAAGAAATGCTTAAGGCCAACTTTGAATTTTACGCTATGACAGCTCATTCAGACATTGAGCCAGAAACTTATATCCGACAAAACTTCCAATCCATCTTAGGCAAGGTCTATCATCCGTTTGAAGATCGAAAAGGTAGCAGTCAACAATACTTCTCACTTGCCTTACGCAAGCCTGAAAAAGAGCATGATGCTATTATTAGACAACGCATATCTGATGAGAATGATGCAGTTTTACATAAACTAAAAGAGGATTTCTATGTCGCAAAATGCCCTCTTGGCGTGGATCCGAAATTATTGCCAAAGAATGTGATGCCCATTGTAGAACCTCGTCCTCATATTGAGATTCCAAAGGGGTTACTAACCATGCATCATTTGGAGAACTATCCAGATACTTACTTCTTGGTTGGCGGATTTAATGGTGTTGAACAACTTAATTGGATTTTCAGTAGGCGAGGTAAGAAACGTAATGATGCATATAATGTTCGGTTAGGAAAGGAAGAGCGTGGTGGTGTTGTAAAGAGTCGAGATTATATCAGGCATGCTAAATTTGTCTTACTTTATGAGTATGGCAAAGAAAGTGAAGGAATTCGCTATGCATTCAGAGTAAGAAATACTGGTGAACTGCGTAAGCAACAGATGATAGATACAGGCTATACCAATCCACATCATGAGAGGTACTTCTGCTATTTCTTTGATGAGGAAATCTCACTCGGCGAATTTGACGTTAATGAAATAATAGATTTTGATAAAAAAAATTACGTAGCTGAAGTAGTGAAAAATATGAAACTCCCAAAGGAATATGCAGATGGCAGACCTATATATATATTGGGGCGTGACCTTATCAAGTTTAGGAAATAATCACGTCCGATGCCATCCGCATCGTCCCAACTCAAAGACTGCGCTCGCTACCGCTCGTATATTCTGAGGTAACGGATGATTCAGAATCTCCGAGTCTGTCGGTGTCAAAAATAAAACCACTGCGAGAAAGACATCAGATACACCGAAATCGAGTAGGAGGTAAACACTAATCATAGGTGCTTATCTCCTATTTTCGTGTTCACCACCCTCTCACACCTAATGCGAACGTTCGCATTAGGTGTGTTATGCGAACTTTTATTTAATGCGAACTTTTTGCCGCTGATGCTAATGGATATTGGCTAACCGGACGGAAAAAGTTCGCATTAAATTTTTATTTTTGCAGGCGTAACATAACTACGCCTATGGAGATAAAAGACATAGCAGGCTCTGACATCAAGCCATTGCTTGAGTATATTGAGGAGCAATCCAGTAAAGACAATGCTGATCTTTACTGTTATGAGTTCAAACACATCGTAGAGACTGCGGCAAGTCATCCAACTCTCAGCATTGAAGAATACAAGAAGATGTTGATAACCTCGGCCAAGAGTGGATGGTCTCAGACGCACAGACGTATAAGCCTCGTTGATAAGATATGCGATTATATCAGCAAAGGCTCCTTGCCCATGGTTCAGCACAAGCGGAAGAGTCTGCCATCGGAATACACCTCTTTAATATCTACGTTGCGGAAACGTCTGGCCAGTACAACTTTATCACCAAGAACAATCGAAAACTATGTGGATGCAGTCTGGTCTTTTTGTGCTTACCTGAGCGAGCACAATGTGCAATCTCTCAAGAATGTAACAGAACAACTGGTTGTCGCTTACTTCAATGGCTCAGACGGCAAGACGCGCGGCCGTACCATCTCCCGCAGGATACGGAATGCCATCCTGAAGTGTCTGGACCTGTGGGAGGAAGGTATAGGTGACAGAGTTGTAGCCATGCTTCCCGATTGTCCTTCTGGCACCACTATATACCCCGGACTTTCCAAGGATGAAAGTGCAGTCGTGGAAAAGATCTTGATCAGTGATGATGCCTCCGTTTCTTATCGTTCAAAAGCTATCTGTAGCCTTGCCTTTTATGCTGGTTTGAGAGAATCGGACATATCCAGTTTGACCTGCAATAACGTAAACTTCAAGAAGAAGGTCATACATATCAAGCAGCAGAAGACGGGTATGGAGTTGACTATTCCATTGGACGTTATATGCAGCAACCTTATAGTCAATTATGTAAGATTGGAGCGCCCGCCAAGCCAGTCACCATATATCTTCATCAGAAAGAAGACAAAAGGCCGCCTGGCAAGACAAGATATGTATGAGGCCAGCCTTGATGTGCTGTCAGTAGCAGGCGTTCATGCCAACAAAGGAGAGCGGAAGGGGCTGCATTTGTTTAGGCATCACATGGCAACATCTCTGATAGAGACCGGTGCGAACCCAGCGATAGTGTCTGCCATGTTGGGTCATCGGGATCCTTCTTCCGCCCTTAGGTATCTCAACTCCGATCTTGAACTATTAAAACGATGTTCGCTGTCTATCAGCGAGTTTGCATAAAACCTTCTATCATGCTTACCATCAAAGAAATCGTTTCCCAGTGTGAAGAATATAGGAAATTCTCCGGTCGAAAGCCGCTTTGGACGAACGTGTATACGTTTGTCTACTTCTGTCAAAGACATGGCCCGTACTTCCTGCAGAATGTTGTTGACGAGTGGTGCAAACGCCGGGATGCGGAGGCAAACAACTCGTTTTACAACAGGGTTCAGGATGCCCGCCGTGTCCTGGATTATGCCAACGAACGTGGCTATACTGATGTCGCGGTCCATGTCCAAGTAAAATGGAGCAAGCCAACACATAAACTAGTCCGCTTAAAGGAAGAGGAACTCAAGAACTTCTTCATGGCCATAAACCAGTATCACTTCTACAAAGCAGTGTTCCCAAACGAAATCAATGAGCTCACCTGCAAGGTTATCTTCAAACTGATGTATAGCAATGGCTTGCGTCCTGTTGAGGTCAGAGAATTGGAGACAGAAGATGTTGACTTGGTTAGCGGCGTTATCAACATCCGCCGAACTAAGGGCTATCGCCAGCACCAAGTAGTGGTTAATGATGACATGTTGATGCTGCTCAAAAGATATGATGAGCAGGTAAACCGGCTTGTGCAACACAGATACAACTTCTTCCTGAACGGTGCCGGAAGGAAGTTGGGACGTGGCTATATCGACACTTGGTTCTCTCGTTTCTGGCATAAGTACAATACTACACCAGCAGTTGCTTACCACCTCAGACACAACTATGCCATCGCCAACTTCAATGCCATGAGTGGCATGAACATCGACGAAGCGTATAAGTACGTCGTCGCGCTGAGCAACAGTATGGGGCATGCTTCTATCAAGCAGACCTTGTACTATTACTCCCTTACGGCACAGTACTCTGAAGTGCTAATCAGACTTAGTTCCGAGAATATAAACAACATCATACACCAACTGCCCCATGAAGAAAACCGATTCTAAAGCTAACAGGGAGACCTATGCAAAGCTGTCTTCACTGTACAAAGAGTGGATCCAGCAGTGTCGCTCGATTGTTGGAGCCAACACCATCGCATCTTATAAGGCAAGCCTGAAACTCTTCTTCATAGAGTATCTTGCAAAAGCCAAGCACATTGTCTCTGAGTCTTTTACTCTTGATAATGCGCTGTCACGAAACCAGATTATGGAATGGGAGAAATGGCTTGCTGATGAACGTGGAAACAAGCCACAGAGCATCAACATCCGGCGAAGCAACCTTGTCGCCTTCCTTGAATATATCAGTACCAAGGACATCATCTATGTGCAGTATTATGCTGCGGCTAAGAATATCCATTGCCTGAAAACGGTCCCTGTCAAGACGTGCAGCCTTACTGACCAGGTTCTTGAACTGATAATCAACATGCCGGATGTGCATACGAAGACAGGCCTTCGCGACACCGTGTTGATGGGTCTTTTGTATGCGACTGCCGGCAGACTCAACGAGGCACTGTCAATACACATAGAAGACCTTTGCCTATGTAAGAACGGTGAAGGCGAATCCTATGTTACTCTGCTTGGCAAGGGCAACAAATACAGGTCAATGCCCTTGGACAAGTCTGTTGTGGAGCAGCTCCGATTGTACATATCCCGTGTCCATGGGCCATCACCCAACCCGAAGGACTATCTGTTCTTCTCCACTTACAAAGGCATCAAGGCCAAGTTGTCGGAAAGAGCCATCTCGAAGAGACTGAAAGCCTATGCAGCCGAGGCGCATAAGCTGAACCCGGATGTGCCACTCGATTTTCACTCCCATCAACTCAGGCATACCCGGGCAACAAACTGGATCAAGGAAGGCCACCAGCTTCCTGTTGTATCAAAGTTGCTTGGTCATGAGAACATCGAGACGACTATGCACTATCTGGACATCACCATGGAGATGATGGTCGAAGCTGCATCGCAGTCGAAGACTCCTGAGGCAAAGAATATCCAGCAGGAATGGACCGATGATGAGATAGAGCAGCTGTTCAACTTCTAAAATTTAATGCGAACTTTTGCCGTCCCATTAGCCAATATCCATTAGCATCAACAGCAAAAAGTTCGCATTAAATAAAAGTTCGCATAACACACCACCGTACGTGCGGTTCCGCATACGGCGGTTTCGCGCTTATACACCTTATGGTGTGTGGCAAGTTGTTTTCAGCCATCCCTTCGAGTTACGTCACTTCTATTCTATTGTCGGATTCCGTCCTATCTTGTGAATAGAGAGTTCCTTTTCGGACATCTGACTACAAAAGACTCTCAAGGTAGCAGTCATTTACTGTTGCACTGCACGATTCAGTCCTTCCCTATAGGCACACGTGCCTTGGGTACTATGACCTCTGCTGACTTCTCACGGCAAGCTTTACTCCGTCATGGTGCATCGAATAACTCATCTTCACCCATGCGTCCGTGAGACCTCACTGGTTAAGTATACCGACTTTCCACCTTATCCCCGCCTAATTTACTCCTTGCGATTCCGAGTAGTTATAGGGCTTTGACGCTTTCGGCCGCCTCACCCTCGCAAGCAAGCCTTGGTATTAGGTTTCTGTACGTCGGGGCAGATGTTTGCCGCTGACTTCTTTCAGATTCCATCTCGCGATGGACACCCTTGTCTCTCTGGCTGGACAGTTCCCACTACTGGGTCTGTTAGGGACTTACACCCGTTAGCCGATATACATGCCAGTCAAACACGCACCGGCAAGACCGACTCCATCGCCTCGCCCTTCGTGCTCCGCAACATGCAGCGCATGCCTGGCTCCACAGGCGGCATCGTCGTGCCGACGTTCAAGCACGGCTTGACGAACACGCTCCCCGGGCTATTCGCCGCGTGGAAGCGGTGGGGCTACATCAATGGCATCCACTATGTCATCGGCCGCAAGCCGCCGAAGTCGTTCAAGAAACCCATCACCGAGCCATCGGACTATGAGCACGTCATCACGTTCTACAACGGCTCCTGCGCCATCATCATCTCGCAGGACCGCCCGGGCTCCAGCAACTCGCTCACGCTCTCCTGGCTCCTCATCGACGAGGCAAAGTTCATCGACTACAACAAACTGAAGGACGAGACGCTGCCGGCAAACGGCGGCATACGCTCGTTCTTCGGCCATCACTCGTTCAACCACTCGATGATGATCCTCTCCGATATGCCGCAGACCACGAAGGGCTCATGGTTCCTGCACTACCGTGAGAAGATGGACCCGAAACTCATCGAGACCATTAAGGGCACCATCTACAAGATCTGGCAGACGAAGCAGCGCATCAGCGAGCTCCGCCAGAAGCGCCAGCCCATACCGCCCTATCTGAAGGACTATCTGAAATGGCTCGACCGCTCGCTGAACAAGATGCGCTCGGTCGCCGTCTACTACAAGGAGTATTCCACCCTCGAGAACCTCCAGCTCCTCGGGGAGGAATACATCCGCGAGATGAAGCGCGACCTCACGCCGAAGACGTTCCAGACGTCCATCCTCTGCCAGCGACTCGGCATCGCCCGTGACGGCTTCTACTCCTCCATGCAGGAGCGCCACAAGTACGACGCGTCCGATTTCAACTACCTCGACTCCCTCGGCTACGCCTCCATCTTCGAGGACGACGGCATCACACCGAAGACCTTCCAGCCGAACCACTCGCAGGCCACCGTGGTCGGCAATTCCATTGCCGACGGGGCAGTCGACAGCTGCCTTGCAGACGCCGACTTGATAAAGGATGCCCCTCTCTGCATCGGCATGGACTACAACGCCAACATCAACTGGATAGTCTGTGGCCAGCCCATCGGCAACCGGCTGAACGTCCTGAAGTCGTTCTACGTGAAGTACGAGCGGAAGCTGCCAGCACTCGTCGGCGACTTCTGCCGTTACTATGCTGCCCATGGCAACCACACCGTCGTGTTCTACTACGACGCTACCGCACTGGGCAGCAACTACGCCGTCAACGACCAGGACTTCCACTGGGTGGTGAAGCATGAGTTCGAGCGACACGGGTGGCAGGTCATCGACGTCTACCTCGGCAACCCCATGCGCCACGACGAGAAGTACCTGCTCATCAACCAGGGCTTCGCCGGCAAGCAGCGCCTCATGCCGTTCTTCAACCGGCAGAACAACGACGACCTCATCCTCGCCATCCAGTCGGCAGGCGTGGAGCGTGGCCGCAACGGCTTCCGCAAGAACAAGTCAAAGGAGAAAGACCCGGAGTCAGAGGAGGACCTGCTCGAGCACCGTACCGATGGCACCGACGCCTTCGACACCCTCTACATCGGCTGCGAGAAGTTCCCACAGCACGACATTTATCCCGTCGGAGCAGGTGGGGTGATGTAAAAAATCAATTCATTTAATTATTTTGTTCGCAAATACTGCGAATGATTCAAAACTTATTATTATCTTTGCACCAAAGTAATGCAAGATGGAAATAAGGTTTGAACAAGATTACCTTCGGGAACTTTACTATGATGGTAAAGCAAGCGATAAGAAACATCGCTTCCAACCCCAGATTGTACGCAAGTACATCAGGGTACTTAACCTAATGGAATCTCTCGAAAGGATAGAAGATTTATTTCGTTTCAAGGCTCTGGGATATGAAGCTCTCGTTGGCGACAAGAAAGACCGAGAGTCAGTAAAGGTGAACGATCAATATCGCATAGAGTTCAGATCTGAGGTCGTCCATGGTGAACGAACATTGACCATCTGCAATATTTTGGAATTGTCGAACCATTATAAGTAATAGAGATATGGCAAGTTTAGGTTATGGATATTATCCAACTCATCCCGGCGAAGTGCTGAAGGATGAACTCGAAGCACGCGGCATCTCGCAGCGTAAGTTTGCTGATAGCATAGGCATGGGCTATTCCGTACTAAACGAAATACTCAATGGCCGTCGCTCGATGACTACGACATCCGCGTTGATATTCGAGGCTGCTTTGAATGTCCCGGCTGATGCGCTCATGCGCCTGCAACTCAAATATGACATGCAGACAGCGCGCAAGAACACAACATTGGCTGACAGATTAAAGAAAATCGCACAGACTGCAGCTGTGCTTTAACTAAAGCGTAAATGGAAAGAACAGAGGACGAAGTCAGAGATGAAGCAAAGATCATTCTTGGCTTTGACAAGAAAGAACCAGGCATACAACAAGGGACTGGACAGATTACCACCTTTAACCAATTAGGGTTTAAAGGGGTTAGTGATAAGCCTGATGGATGGTATCTGCCTAACGACTTGAAGGATGTCGCTATAGTTCTTGAAACGAAATCAGAAAAAGAAGATCTCGCCAACACCAAATGGGTTGAAGAAATCTATAAGAATGTTCGCATAGTTGCTCGCAAGTACAACCATGCCGTAGGCATATTGTACAACGGAAAGGAGGTGCGCACATTCAAACATGCCGGCGTTCAATTAGAGCAGTCACTAATCACAGTATCAAACGACCCTGATTTTGAGGAAGTCAAAGGTTGCGCTCCTACTCTCCAAGGCAAAGAGTATTACAAGAAACTCTTCAACACCAATACTATCGACAAGTCCTTAATCTATTCATTGACCAAGCGCATCAATGACACATTGCATGTCGATTTCGGAATCAAGAATTTATATCATAGGATGATATTCACCGCTTGCACTTTAGTTGCCAAGCGGTATGATGCCTTGTTGGTAAAAGGAATGGAATTCTCTACTTTGAAGAATTCTATCCTTAGCACGCTTGCTAAGTCAATCGAAGATGACCGGAAGCAGAACTTGAAGTTGGATTTGCTACTTGAGGTTTATTCTGAAATTAAGATGAACTATACATCAAACCAAGAAGCTATAGACAATTTCATTGTTTGGGTATCGCGCATTTCAGAATGTGTAAATTCTGATTATTGGAACGGAGAGGATGTGATGGGCATCTTCTTCAACGAGTTCAATAGATACAAGAAAAAGTCAGAGGCTGGACAGGTCTTTACACCCGACCATATCACATCTCTCATGTATCGACTGATAGATGTACACAAATCAGACTATGTCCTCGATGCAACTTGTGGATCTGGTGCCTTCCTTGTAAAAGCAATGTCGAACATGATGAAGGAGGCAGGCGGTGTCAACACAAAAGAGGCTGCTGAAATTAAGAAATGCCATCTTTTTGGAATCGAATTCGACCGAGAGATTTTTGCCTTGGCCTGCGCAAACATGTTGATACACAAAGATGGCAAAACTAATCTGGAGCAGATGGACACTCGAAGCGATGAAGCATGTCGATGGATAACAGAGAAAGGAATCACCAAAGTTTTGATGAACCCGCCTTATGAACGTAAGTACGGATGCATGAAGATTGTTCAAAATGTTCTGGACTATGTCCCACAGGGCACCAAGTGCGCTTTTATTCTCCCAGATAAAAAACTTGAAAAAGATCTCACTGACAAGCGCTATGGAAATAAAGTTTTAAAGAAACATACGCTCCTAACAATTGTCAAATTACCAGAGAATTTATTCTTTGGTGTTGGTGTAACCACATCCATTTTTATATTTGTCACAGGCACACCACAAGGGCATCGAAATATAATAGGCTACTATATTGAAGATGATGGCTTGCAAACAGTTAAGAATCAAGGCAGACAAGACATTCACAACGTATGGCAGGAGAAAGAGGACTATTGGGCAGAAGCCATACGGGATGGTAATGACTGGAAATATAAGACGAGACAGATAATAAATCCTAAAGAGCATTTATCATATCAAATGCCCGAAAAGCCTTTTGAAATTTATGAAGAAGATTTCATGAAGACGGTAATGGACTATGAGATGTACATAAGAGGTATTGATGCAAAAGACTTTAATGACAAGGTCATGCAGAGAGTACTCTATGATAGCGCCGTGGCATCTGACAAAGGAACAACCATCATTAAAATCAAGGAGAAAGAACATGAGTAAGGTTGATACTACATTATGGGGAAAGTTCATGATAGGCCAATTGTTTGATATATATAAACCTAATGTATATCATACGAGGGAGGTTAAAGAGTCGACTGATGGTATCCCATACATTGTTCGAAGCAAGTTCAATAATGGTATGAAATACCGAGTTCTCAAAACTAATAGTCTTGAAACGAGCCCGAGTGGAGTTATTTCATTTGGATCTGAAAATGCATCTTTCTTTTATCAAGAAGAAGAATGGTGCTCAGGTCGCGACATTTACTATATAGATACGCGTTCATTGAGCTCTTGGACATGTCGATTCTTAGCAACTTGCTTGGATGTTATTGCAGAGAAATATACTTATAGTTTTGGTTTATTTCCAGACCTTCTGAAGAAAGAAACAATACTTCTGCCGATTGATAAGGAAGGTAAACCGGACTGGTCATATATGGACGCCTATATGCGCAAAGTTGACAATCGGGCAAAGAAAAACCTCGACTGCTTACAATCTGTTATTACCCCCCAGAATCTCTAACAAAATAAAAGTAAACGGTTGGAAAAAGTTCGCAATAAAAGATATGTTTGAAGCCAACAATACAGGTAATATTCTTATCAGAGACATAGAAGATGGAAGTGGATCAACTCCATACGTTACTGCCAGCGGCGTAAACAATGGAGTCGCAGCAATGATTAATGCAAGCCGTTACGAGCTAATTAAAGGCAACTGTATTTTAGTGGGTGGGAAAACTTTCACCCTAACATATCAAAAGGAAGATTTCGTTTCAAATGACAGTCATAACTTTGAGATGCACTTAAAGAATATCGAAGGCAATTGCTACATTTATCTCTACTTGATAGCCGTCCTTAGAGCAACGCTTGGAAACCGGTATTTTTGGGGAGATGCAGTAACTAAAGACAAAATTATGGCAGATGAAATTTTACTACCATGCGACGACTCTAAACAGCCCAACTGGGATTACATGGAGGCATATATGGAAACCATCCATAACAAAGCTATTTCAAATCTTGACAATATAGAATACAACAGCTAGAAACAATCAATATTAGCACGCAATGTGCGTTATATGAATTATTACAGAAAATCTATAATATGAATGAACAAGTATACAAATCTGCTATAAGCCGATATATCAAATGGGCTAAGGGCAACCAAGAGCAAGTAGCCAAAGATATACAGGAACGGAAAGAGATGTCGGAGCATATCCAAGCATACGACAAGAAGAAACTTTCCGAGATTGATGCCGCAGGTCTGATTGATCTTCTATCATCACTCTGGGCAATGGGCATGTGGGGCAATAAACAGAACCACATAGAAAGCATCATTGCCTCAAACGGATTGGAAACTCTGCAAAAACAGTTTACCAATCTTCTCTATGGTGATGCGTCTATTGAAACGCGATGGGATGAATTCCGTAGTAAGGTCAAAGGAATTGGCCCAGCTGTCATGAGCGAGTTGTTGAATAAAATGTATCCGGAGAAGTACATCCTGTGGAACAACAAAGCTAAGACATCGTTCTTAAAGTTAGAAATACCCAAGACTCCCAAATACTATGCAAGCCTCGATGGTAAGATGTATGCTTATCTCTCCGACACAGGACGCAAGCTGATAGATAAAGCAAAGGATCTGAAGTCAGAAGAAATAACCGACCTCCTTTCGTTCGATTACTTCATCTGGCAGGAACTTCAAGATGATATCCCAGCAGAAGACAATACAGTACAGGAAGAGCCGAAAACGACGAAAAAGCAGTCGAAATTCATCCACAACGATGTAAGAGACCGTATAATGGACATCGGCACTTTCCTCGGCTTCAAAGCATCAACTGAAGAGAAGGTAGCAGATGGTGCAGTCGTCGATGCCGTTTGGGAGGCTTCAATCGGCAACATGGGTAGAGTAATCTATGTTTTCGAGGTTCAGACCTCAGGCTCCATTGACAGTCTTATTCTCAACCTCATGAAGGCTAAGAGTAACAAGGCTGTCCAGGGAATTATCGCCGTTAGCGATATTGAGCAGATAGAGAAAATCAAGAAGGAGGTGACTTCGCTTCCTCAGATCAAAGATGCCATTAAATACTGGGACTATCGTGATGTACTGAATGTCTACGACCAACTCAGTTCCGCTTTTGAATCTATCAACAAGCTGGAATTGGTGCCAGAAGGCTTTACGAAGTAACCTAATCAACTCTTAATCCTGTGACCAAAAATAAAGTAACATACAGCATTCCTCTCCGACAGATGTGGGATATGTACCGTAAGTGGGGAGCTACTCGCAAAGATAAGAGTGGCGACGTTTTCTATACAGAATCACGTCGCTTCGCTTTGTCACGACCAAACAGATTAATTCGTCAAGCAGAGATTCTATCGTTGAATTTCTGGTATGCGGACTTCAAACATAAGTTCCGACATATTTGGTTCGAGCAAAAAGAGCTATATGATTTCCTTGGCGAAATACCACTCAAAGACCTTGCAAATATTAAGCAATATTTGAGAGAGAATGGGGACAAGGAACATACTCAAGATCTCGATCAAATACCGTACATCAAATACAGCATAGCTCTACATATTCCTTTTGAGGAAATTGGATTAGCTTACTCGTTCGCATTAATGCCTGATGAAACGGTAGCCCTATTCTTTGTAAGCGATGATGGGGTAGGTCAAATTCATGAGCTTCAATACGAAGAGGCTAAGAAAGGAACAGACGAGTCATCTATTGGGGTTGTCAGAAACTTTAGATTAGCTGTAAACCTATTGGCCTACATGGCATGCTTCCCAGAATGTGTTAAAGATGGTGTTCCTGATACCAACAATGCCACATCATATAGAGTTAAAGATGATAGTGTCATTCTGGTGACCTCGGACAAGGTGAAGGAAACAGCTAAGGGCACGAAGAGACCTCATTTCAGAAAAGGCTATTTCAAGCGACTTACTTCAGAGTTCTACACACACATGCGAGGACAAATCATCTTTGTCAGCGAAACGTCGGTCAATTCGCAGTCTAAAACTGTTGAAATGTCTGATGATGACAAGAAACTAAACGACTTCAAGAATTAATTACGTATACTCCAATTATTTGATAACGCTCAAATAGACAAGGACATGAAAAAGGTTATAATGACAATAATGATAATGATGCTATCTTCATTATCATCTGTAGCTCAAAAACATCTTACATTTATGGGTGTTCCATTAGATGGTACTATATCTACTTTCCAAAAAAAAATTGCTGATAAGGGTGTTAGTTATAATCCAAAATTAAGTAAGATTTTCCCAGTTGGCTGTAGGGCTTTTGATGGTATTTTTGCCGGACATAAAGCCGAAATTATAGTCTACTATGACAACAAGTCAAAAATAGTTTATCGAGCTAAGGCTGTCTATACAGAGACTTCTGAAGAATATTGTAATCAGTTATATGATGAAATAAAAAATTCTCTGTCTCAAAAGTATGACGGAGAAGAAACGGATAGCGAAATTTCAAACGAAGAAGGTATAGATAGACCTGTCTTCAGAGTTTATCCTTCTGATGACTTTGGCACAAAATATGGAGAAATCGATTTGTATCAACAACGCGATGCTGTCAATTTAATATACCCTAACTATTATAGTTTACATATAGATTACATTGATCTAAAAAATTACTTCGATCACCAAGATAAAGTGGCTGACGATTTATAATAAGTTATAAAGATAGAAGATGCCCTATAAACTATTCTGGACAACCAAGGAGAACGAGACCATCAAGACGATGGCCAAGGCTGGCGCGAGCCTCGGCGAAATCACCAAGGCTCTTGAGAGGCGCACGAACGTTGCCGTACTCATCCAAGCACGCAAGCTGTCTGCGCTCAATACCGGCGTAGTGCCCGAGGGCTTTAAGGAACGGCAGCAGAACCAGACGCTGCCAGTGACTGGCGTCTATGTCAACTTCGGCCGTCCTTATTCGCCAGCTGACGACAAACTTCTGCTTAGCATGTTCCACCAATCAAACAGCATCGAGGAGATGGCCGATAAGATGGGACGCAGTCCTAACGGATTGATCCAACACGTGAGGGCTTTGGCTGACAACAAAGTTGTCAACCTGGCCCAGCTCTTCAACGACATCCGTCCGTTCCTCAATATGAAGCGCGTGGAGCGAAAGCCCGAGCCAAAGTCAATAGAACCAGAAATTGAAGAGGAGGAACTCAGTATGACTTTTGATCAATATGAAACCGAAGCGAGTTCCACTCGCATCTATAACGAGGGCATCAAAGTGATCTACCCAACCATTGGCCTTGCCGGTGAAACCGGCGAAGTCGCCGACAAGGTGAAGAAAGTTATTCGCGACCACTGCGGCAACTTCGATGAAAGCAACCGCAAGGAGATCGCCAAGGAACTCGGCGATGTGCTTTGGTATCTCACTTCCATTGCCAATGACCTAGGCTATTCGCTCGAGGACATTGCCAAGATGAACATCGAAAAGATTAAATCGCGCCAACGTCGTGATGTCATCCATGGCGAAGGCGACAACCGCTAAAACAGGCTGGCTTCTGTTGGGGCTGGGCGCTTCGGTGTCCGGCCCCTTTTCGTGCGCCGCCCTGTGGGCTGGCTGCACCTTGCCAGCGGTGCTACGCACCTTCGGCTTGGGCGGCGAGGGCATCACCGACCATCCTCGGCATCAGCTGAGCCGCCACCGGCACCTTACCGAACTTCACCACTCCTTTTGACTACCTCCATCCAGAGGCAAGCCGCCCATTGATCTTATGCGGTATGCCCGATGGGCATCTTCGGCAGGAGGCGCAGCGCGCCTTGTGGAAGGTGCTCTTGCTGCAGCCCGAGCTATCTCCAGTCCATCCTTCTTGGTATTGGCGTTCCCTCTCCCTTTGGAGAGGGCCAGGGTGAGGCCGACATCTGCCAATGCCTGCACGCTGTCATGGGACTCATAGGTATTCGCTTCCATGGCCATCTCTGAATTTATATTGTTGAACGGGACCAGGGGTGAGGCATCCTCCTGTCAGACCTTCCATGCAATCCACCGGGGGACTGCGGTTGGCTCCCCCACAAGGACGTGCGCGCCAGGCGCTCGCTTCTCACCGGACACTGCCATTTCGGATAGCTCTCTACCGCTCACTCGTCACAGCCGCCGGCCACTACCTGACAGATGTATGGCCATCTCTTTTTGCGAACTCCTCACTCCCGTGGTGATGTCATTCGTATCTCGGTTTCTGAGCTTCCATGCGGCAGGACGCACGAACTTCCAGATGTGGAATACTTGGCGTGTACCTCATGAGGTCAGAATTTTCACTTGTCCTACTGGTTTCCTTACTCCGCCACACCTTACGCCTCTGATTTTTCCTTTGCAAAGTTAGCGCAAGCGGCATCCTGCAAGGACAGGCCTCCGGTTTTCGACAGATTTTTCAGAAAATTTGGGGCAGGCTTGCCGCCGTCTTGATATTCTCCTTGAGCCTACACACGACCAGGTGCTCAAGCGAAAGGAAGTGCTGTCGAAGCTCGGAATACTCGAAAGTGCACAGGATGTACAGCTGTATTCCATCACGGGCTATCCCTTCTGCAACACCTCACGGTTCACCAAGTATTTCTACAAGCCCGTGCAGCTCCGCAGTGCTCCTGACATCGTGGCAGACATCACCGGCATCGAGCAGGAGACCGATGGACTGTTGGAGGAGATTCTCAGCGTCACGAAATAATAAATCGACTATCGTTTTCCTGACGTCAGGAAAACGATAGAATGATTGATTTACAAATCCATAAGCATTATATCAATGAAGAAGGAAGTTATAATACAATACTACAACGACTTTGAGTCGGCTGCCATGGATATTGATGGAGTTGAATGTTGGAGTGCAAGAGATCTCCAACAACTCTTAGGCTACAGCAAGTGGGAGAATTTCTCTAAAGTTATTGACAAGGCGAAGGTGTCTTGCGAAAACGCTGGTCATGTAGTTGCCGACCATTTTCCTGACGTCAGGAAAATGGTCAAGCTGGGAAGTGGATCCGAAAGAGAAGTTGATGACATCATGCTTACTCGCTATGCTTGTTATCTTGTTGCACAAAATGGAGACCCGCGTAAAGAGCAGATTGCCTTTGCCCAGACCTATTTCGCCATCCAAACGCGTAAGGCTGAAATCATTGAGAAAAGACTCGCAGAGATAGAACGTGTCAAGGCGCGCACAAAGCTCCAGGATACAGAGAAGCGGCTGTCTGGTGTTTTGTATGAGAGGGGAATTAACGGGCAGAGTTTCGCTAGAATTCGTTCCAAAGGCGACCAAGCACTCTTTCGCCTGTCCACATTACAGATGAAACGCAAAATGGGTGTTCCCGTTTCGCGTGCAGTAGCTGATTTTCTGCCTACAATCAGCATTAAGGCTAAGGACTTTGCTGCTGAGATGACCAATGTCAATGTGCAGCAGAAAGACTTATATGGGGAGTCACAGATATCCCAAGAGCACATTGACAACAATCGCGCAGTTAGAAACATGATGATTCAACGAGGCATTGTTCCTGAGAATCTTCCGCCCGCCGAAGATGTCAAGAAGGTTGAGCGTAGACTTGCGAGTGAGAACAAAAAGGCTTTAGAGAACAAAGGCGACAAGAAGAAAAAGTAATCGAAAATTTTAACCAATGAAGAGATACTCGACATACAAGGACAGCGGAGTGAAGAGAATCTGGAAGATGAGTTGAATCAAAATTAATTGTAAGCATGGAAGACCATCGCAGCATAGCCAACAGCAACATCAAGGGGTTTGTGGATGAAATACGGGCAATCATCGATCAGGCCCGTCATCATGCAGCCCGAAGCATCGACCACACCCGCGTGCTCATGTACTGGAACATCGGTAAGCGGATATTCGAGAAGGAGCAGCAGGGAAAGGAACGTGCCGATTACGGATCGTATCTTTTAGATACATTGTCAAAGAATCTCACACCTGTATATGGCAGTGGGTTTTCGGTAAGACAATTAGAGATGTGCCGCAAATTTTATCGTACCTATCCAATTGCGAATACACTGTGTTCGCAATTGAACTGGTCGCAATACAAGCTGCTAATTGCTATTCCTGATAAAGATAAGCGGGAGTATTATCAACTGGAAGCAGTTAATGAGGGATGGTCTAAGCGTCAGCTGGAACGGCAGATCAACTCCATGTTGTATGAGCGGCTGCTGATGAGCAATGACAAGGAAAAGGTGCTGGCTGTGGCACGGAAAGAGCGCACGCCCGAATCACCGTTGGAGATTATCAAGGGCCCCATGGTTCTGGAGTTTCTCGGCCTGGAGCGGAAGCCTGCCTATTATGAGAAGGACTTGGAGAGCGCTTTGATCTCCCATATAGCCGACTTCCTTCTTGAACTGGGCAAAGGATTCTCCTTTGTAGCCCGACAGAAACGGCTGCTTATAGAGGATGACGAATATTTCGCAGACCTTGTGTTCTACAATCGGCTGTTGCGGTGCTTTGTCGTCATAGAGTTGAAAACGCACAAGCTGACCCATCAGGACTTAGGTCAGCTGCAACTCTACGTCAACTATTACGACCGGTATGAGAAGCAGCCTGAGGAGAATCCTACCATAGGCATACTGTTGTGTACGGACAAGAACGATACGGCGGTGCGGCTGACACTGCCTGAAGACAACAAGACAATCCTTGCAAGCAAGTACCAGCTCTATCTCCCTACCTCTGACCAGCTCATCGAACAGATCAATCAGGTGAGGAGATTGGCAAGCAACATCGAAGAAAAGAAAGAGAAGAAATGAAACGATACGATTCATACAAAGACAGCGGAGTGAAGTGATCGGAGAGATACCGAGCCACTGGAATGCTATAAAACTAAAATACAAATTGCAACTTATAAATGAAAAGATTGTCCCAAACGGCTTACAATATGTAGGGATGGAAAATATCGAGTCATTTACTGGAAAATATGTGCAAAGTGATATCAAGGCAGAAGGTCTGGCTAACCATTTTCAGGCAGGTGACATTCTCTTTGGAAAATTGAGGCCCTATCTTGCTAAAGCATACCAATGCAAAGCAGATGGATGCCGCTGACTTCTTTCAGATTCCAACTCACGATGGACACCCTTGTCTCTCTGGCTGGACAGTTCCCATTACTGGGGCCTGTTAGGGACTTACACCCGTTAGCCGATATACATGCCAGTCAAACAAAAACACCACCGATTTGAAACACCACCGCCGATTTGGGAAAACAGGTCGAACATAGTTTGTGGAAGGGCATGAAGCCCTTCCCTGCACTGGCACAACCACGGCTTTGGGAAAAACCTCCTCAATTATTTTTTTGTATCCAATTAGATCTAATCAGTTTGAAAGCCTACAATGGAATATCAGATAGAGAAGCTAAAGAAGCAGAGTACCGAGCGCGGGCGAAGAATATTCATGGTAAAAGCACGAGTGAATGAGTTGACTATATGGCGTTCATAATCCGTCGTGCCGAATATATTTGTGCAAGTTACCCCTACCTCATAAGTCTTTGTCCTATAGCTCGCTTTAATATCGCAGAAGTAGTTGTTTGAAATAGTATTGTCGTTGCTATGGTAATATTCATTCATGCACTCTATCTGCCATTTACCCGGCATTAGGAAAATATTTAGCTGGTGCCGGAAATATCGCAGTGATATGTTTTCTATAGCCGATGAAGACGAACTCTGGCGGTTGAAGTTGACACCGCTTTTCTCCTCGGCAGACAGCCATGGCAATGGATGCCATGAGAGTTCCAGACCAATAGTGGAATGGCGCTGCTTAATGGGAGTGCGGATATCGCTGAGCATAAGGTCATAGTCGTACCAATTAATCGAGCCAGAAAGGGCAATAGAAAGTCGTCCCCAACCAAGAGCTCTACTTATTCGGCCATTTATTATATAATTGTCGGCATCGCTTTCTTCGCCACTCGCCTTGCGCACATAGAACCCGTTCGCGTATGAACTGTTGTAAAGAGGAATACCGATAGTGTGGTTATATGTAAAGTCAACAGAACCTGTAAGACCACGCACGGGATTGCTGTACCGCCATGAATGCATGACCATCTGATTGCGGGAATTCATCAACGCTCCAACTCCTTGAGTCAGTGACATATAATCAGTGTACAATGGTAAATCAGATGATTGAGAAAGAGCAAACGGACTCCATGCATTGACGTAATTGAGATTAGTGCTTACATAGCCATTAAGCTTATACTCCATCATCAATGTAGGCTGAAACACAGTTTGCCATCGCTTCATACCGTGCAATCTTCTATTTACAAGACTTGTCCTGCCTGTAGCCATAATACTGAACGACTGCGACTTGTATGACACCGACGGAGCCAGCCACACGTCGAACCGCTGATATTGATCCGTGGCTTTTGTCATTGGATTGTCAATGTTCTGCCGTTGGTCATTATATTCAGCCCCGATTCGCCATGTCAGGTATATTCCCGCAAGCTTGTGCCGGAAGTAAGATGATGCATTCCAAAGCAGATTGTGGATGCCAAGCCGTTCACTGTTCCCGTCCTGAAGAAGGAGTTTCCCTGGCAGATAACCATAATGGAGACGTGTTGTAAAAGAAATACTATGGTTGTTCGGCAATTTCTTTATTACCCTCAAATTATCGTCGATATACCTTTTCCGTGGTTCCACATTCTGCTGGACCT
The DNA here is from genome assembly GCF_019973375.1 of Prevotella lacticifex. Taxonomy (GTDB): domain Bacteria; phylum Bacteroidota; class Bacteroidia; order Bacteroidales; family Bacteroidaceae; genus Prevotella; species Prevotella lacticifex. The sequence continues at coordinate 2,513,266 of NZ_BPTV01000001.1, forward strand.
CCTTTTCGTTTAGTATTGATAAACCCCGCGAATAATTAAAGTCGACATACCCGCGAAATGAATTGCTTACAAAGGCCTTGTCGGAATTGAGCTTGTACAATAATTCACCCTTCCATTCATTCCGTTTGCTGAATGCGCTCTGCTCCTCTGTAATAGTGATGCCATCGGGAACGGCATCAATGAATGTCGTCGAGCGGCTCATATTCTGATTGGTCTTGTCGAAGAGGGCATCGGCTTGGAACCGGAGGTCTGTATCCTTGTTAGGCTTGAAGAGCCAGTTGGTAGCTAAGAGATTGGTGTTGTTAAATGTGTAGCGTTGCTGGTCAAGCAATGGATCTGTAAGACTTATATTAAACAGCTGTGCACCATCGTCAAATTCGGTGTTTTCATTGGCAAGGTCTGAAACTTCGCGTGAAATATCCTTACCATTATTGTTAGTCTTGAGCATGCTTATGCTCTGCATCTTCCTTGCAAAAAACATGGCGAGCGACCTACCGTCCCGAATCCACGAACCATCGCCTTGAAGGGTGTGACCACCAGAAGCTTCTACAACACCCTGCCAAACATTCCGTGCGTCATCCTTCAAAACGATGTTTAATGCAGCCTGCTCACTGAAGTTGACATCGCGGAGCACACGCACAGGCTGATGATTATGAAGCACTTGCACGCGGCTAACCTTTTGGACATCGATATTCTCACTTGCCAAGGAATACTTTCCGCCAAGCAAATCCATACCTTCTATATAAAATTTGTTTATAGCCTTTCCATCAACACTTATCTGCCCGTCCTGCCGTACTTCAATACCGGGAATTTTCTTCAGCACATCGGCTATGCTGCGATCCTGCTTCTGCATATATGCCGAAACAAGATATGTTGTAGTGTCGCCGCGCTGAAAAGCCTTGTCGGGGGTCACCTTTACCTCCTTGAGTTCAAAGGTCTTATTTTCCAAGATATATGTTGCACCATTTTTAAACTCTTCTAATGGAATCTTCTTAGTCCCAAATCCCATCTTAGAGAATTGTATGGCTTGTGCTGATTTGCCTCTCTGCGGACTTATTGAGAATTCTCCATTTGTAAGGCTGCGGCTGAAACCTGCCGGATTACCTTTGTCATTGAGCAACATCACAGTAGCACCTTCCAATGCCTTACCGTCAGCATTGGAAATCTTGCCATGATATGTCTGCCCGAGACAACGGACAACTATGACAAGCAATAGGAGTAATGTTGCAAGTCTCTTCATTCTGTCTCCTCCAGTAAGCAAGCTTTTTTATGTTCCGGCGGCATCAGTCTGCCTTGAGCGTCATACATCTGTGATTTAAATCCCCATGTCTGCTGTGAGAATTGGTTGCTGTCCCATGCATGTAGTTTCTTCAGTGACGCAAGTTCCTTGGCAGAGCAGTGCTTCATTTTCTTCTTCCATGGTACCAGCGACTCTCGTGATAGTCCGTTGGCGATTACGACAGCTTCGAATTTGAATATTCCTTCCGATTCCCTGGCATAGAGGATAAGTCCCGGCAATCCGCATAGTTTCCATGGGCCGTCGCTGACCGTTATATCGGGAGCATAATAGACTGTCCAAGTACGTCCACGGTACTTAGTAGTTGCCTTATAAGCAGTATATCCGAGGATGACCGTATCAGCATCGAGCAAATTCCAGTCAAACTGTGGGATATTTTCCTCATAGACATAATCGTCTATAAGATTTTCGGCATATGTTAACTCACCCACTTTTGGATAGTTCTTGAACACTGCATATCTTGTCCCTGGTCCAACGAGCTTCATTTTCCCCAACAACCCAATAGCCTCATATGGGTTATAGCCACAGGCCAAAAGGCTGTCGGTGACAACATCGGAACGATAGCCTTTAAAATTGTAGAAGCACGAGCTACTGTCGCCAATATCAAGGATATTGTCACACGTCTGCCGCTGTCCGTCCTCTGTCAACTTATAGGTGGTCCTATACGTAACAGTGATACTATATACAGAACAAGCATATAATAATGATAGAAATAATAATAACCTTTTCAATGTTTCAGAAATATCACTAATTAGTAAAAGAATCTTTTTGCATCCTTAAAGACACAAGAAGATTCTTTTTATTGGCGTATCTAGAATGGACCATATTCTGGATGAGCAGCATACCAATTTCTGTATACCTCAATTACTTGAGCGTCTGTAAGGCAGCCATCAAAACGCTGATAAGTTCCATCCTCAAACAACACAACAGTATAAACTTGTTGTATGTTCCCATTATTAGCAAACGCAGAACCGAAAGGGAACAGACTAAGGCTCAGAACTAAGCCAAGTGTCATCAAAAATTTCTTCATGTTCTTTTCTTTTTAAAATTAATAAATGTTATAGCGATTGTGCACATCGTTATTCGTCAATTAATTTATTACATCACGAATCTTCCGCTGTATACAGTGTTATCTAATTCTATTGTAATAATATATTCTCCATTAGATAGTTCTGGTAGATTAAAAACTATTGTACTCTTACCTTCTACAAAAGAATTTGCCGAAAAGATATTAGCCCCTTGCGTATTATTGACAATCACATTTACTATACCATAGTAGTTAGAAACATTCAAAGTTAATACATCTTCTTCAATATCGGCATACAACAATGTCGAAGATGGCATTCTCATTCCTTTGTGTTGGAAGAATCCCTCCTTACGCAATACTATTGGTTTAGCTGCAACCTGAGCAGTACATATAATCGTTGTTAATATTATAAGCACAAAAAACTTTTTCATAAGCTATTTCGTTGTTCATCGATGCAAAGTTAGTCCTTTATTAGTTTCTTTGCAAACAAAACATATCTAAAAATGGTTATTAATGAATTTTTTGTAAGTTATTAAAAATCAATAATTTAGAATCAATATTACTAAGTTAGAATATCTAAAAATGAAGAAATTAGTCATTCTCTAAAAGTTTTCTATGAACTCTTTTGCCGAAATCTTACTATTTTTCAGGCCTATTTTAGATTTTATGAGAAAGAGTTTTTGTCTTACAGACTTTCCTTCTATATGATATATTGTGGCAATGACTGAGATTGGAACTTTCAGTCTTACCAACATAATAAAATGCACATCCTTTGATGTAAGTGCTGGATATTGATTTTTTATCCTCTCAACAAATTCATCGTCAGTGTTATTGAGAAATATCTCCATTTCATCCCAATCTTCTTTTTTGAAATCTACATTTCTCTTGGAGCTGGTTTTAATTTTTTCCAGTTTGCCCATTATATCAATTTTGTGTTCTAAAAAGTTACGTATAGTTGTCAGTTGTGTGTTTTTGTGAGTTATTTCAGTTCGGAGTAAATTCTGACTCTGCTTATTTTTTTCTTCCAGTTCTTGTCTCTTTTGTTTTGATAGAAATATAATAAAGATAACTACAACTATTGCTATAACAAATGCTGCTATGGATAGTATAGTTATTCGCTTGCTTTTCTCTTGGGCTATAAGTCTAGCTGTCTCCTTATTGATTAAGAGCTTATAGTATCTGTCCTTTGCTGCTAAGTTGGTATTGTTTTTGCGAGTAAGGTATATTTCCGATGAATCCGCAAATGTATTTGCCTCATCATATTTCTGTTCGTTCATGGCAATTAGACGCTTCAACGAATATATGTAATCTCCATATTGTTGGTAGTCATCAGCCTTTATGGTGTTTAATAAAATACTTGCTTGTTTCAAAGAATCTGTCATGTACAAAGCCTGTGCGTAAGATAATATGGCTGGAACATCGTATTTATTTCTATAACGGTATGCCAGTTTAGCTGCTAATATGGAAGAGTCACTATAATTTTCCAAACTGTAAAATTCACATAAGTCTTGATATGAGTCAGCAATTGCAGATGAGTCTTTTTCATTAATTGATATATGAATAGCTTTCTTCGCAAGCGATATACAAACGTTTAATGTTCCATTTTTATAGGAAAGACATTCTGCCAAATTTAAAATCGAATAAACTTTATTAACGTTTGTAGCTCCTTTAGCATTGTTGTAAAGGGACACACATTCTTTGGCATATTTTATAGCTAAATTAGGATCGTATGTACGTATTATTGCAGAGGATCGCTGAAGAGCAAGACTCAATGTGATACTATCACACTGTTGTTTTGCCGATTTCATGGAATTAGAAAAACATTTTAGTGCTTTTTCACTGCTATCATTAAGTGCATAGTATTTTCCCATATAATACTCACATATTGCATATAAACTATCATCCGGCTTGGCATTGTACCAATTGTATGCAATGCGTAGCAACGAGTCGTTATCAACATCAAGCCCTGATTTATCTTGTGCAATAGTATAAACTAATGAGTAGATTGCAAGTTCTTTGTTGGAAAGCTTTGCCTGATTAATCTTGTTTAGAATAGTCAATGCGCTATCAGGATGTTTCTCGGCCATAGGTATAAAGGACGACAAAGTTTTATACTGGACTTTGTTTCCGCAAGAAACTATAAGTGGTAGAAAGAATACTACACACAATACTTTTATAGCAATTCTCATATTTACATTCATTTGATTTACAAAAATACAACAATTACTCAATATATGCGTTAAAATTACGATTTTTCTATAAATTATTCTACCATTGTTAATTTTGATTACACATTGCTTGTGTTTCATTGCCAGTAAGCAAGTGGCGAAAGCAATGGCAAGCTCGCTTGACATTGCTAAGTCACCGATTGGCAAGTTCAACATAGAAGTGCAATCGGTTGACAGGTGTAACCTCAATAATCTATACCTGAAAACACCAAGGGACCAGGGGCGAGAAGCCCCCATAAACGACTTTGCATGGCAGAAGAGATTAGCAAACAAAAAGTGGCAAGTCAGCACATCAGCGCTGGCTTACCACTTTTTTTGTTTTCGTGTAGCGACGGTATCACATTGCCTGCCGGTGCGAGGGCATCGGCCGACAGCCGCCGACGGTTACTTCTGTTTCATCTTGTCGTAGGCGTGAACGGGATAGTCGATGGTGTAATGGAGTCCACGGCTCTCCTTCCGCTCTATGGCCTGGCGCGTGATGAGGTATCCCACGTTAATCATGTTTCGGAGCTCACAGATGTCGCGGGTGGCCTTCACACGTTTGAAGAGGGCCTCGGTCTCCTCGTAGAGCAGGTCGAGACGGTCCCAGGCGCGCTTCAGGCGGAGGTCGCTGCGCACTATTCCGACGTAGTTCGACATTACCTCGCCCACCTCCTTGACGCTCTGGGTGATGAGCACTTTCTCCTCGTTGGTCATAGTTCCCTCGTCGTTCCATTCCGGCACATCGGTGTTGAACGAGTAAGAGTCGACAGCCTCGAGCGAATGGCGGGCTGCAGCGTCGGCATAGACGACAGCCTCGATGAGCGAGTTGCTGGCCAGACGGTTACCGCCATGAAGCCCGGTGCACGAGCACTCGCCGACGGCATAGAGCCGGTGGATGGACGACTGGCCGTTGAGGTCGACCTTTATTCCGCCACACATATAGTGGGCTGCCGGCCGCACGGGAATCATCTCCTTGGTGATGTCGATACCTATCGAGAGGCACTTATGGTAGATATTCGGGAAGTGGTGCTTCGTTTCCTCTGGGTCCTTATGAGTTACGTCGAGGCAGACATGGGTCAGTCCGTGCTTCTTCATCTCCTTGTCGATGGCGCGGGCAACGATATCGCGTGGTGCCAACGACAGCCGAGGGTCGTAGTTCTCCATAAACGTCTCACCGGTAGGCAGTTTCAGTACGCCACCGTAGCCGCGCATAGCCTCAGTGATGAGGTAGGCGGGATGGGTCTCGCCGGGATGATAGAGGCTCGTGGGGTGGAACTGTACGAACTCCATGTCCTTCACCGTTCCCTTGGCGCGGTAGACCATTGCCTCGCCGTCGCCGGTGGCGATAATCGGGTTTGTGGTTGTCTGGTAGACGGCACCGCAGCCGCCGGTACACATCAACGTGACCTTGCTCAGATAGGTGTCGACCTTCCCGTCGGGGTTCAGCACGTAAGCACCGTAACATTCGATGTCGGGTGTGCGCCGTGTGACCTCCACGCCGAGGTGGTGCTGGGTGATAATCTCCACAGCGAAGTGGTTCTCCTTGACGATGATGTCGGGGTTGGCACGCACGGCAGCCATCAGTGCACGCTGGATCTCGGCACCGGTGTCGTCGGCATGGTGGAGGATGCGGAACTCGGAGTGACCGCCCTCACGGTGCAGGTCGTAGCTGCCGTCGCCCTTCTTGTCGAAGTTTGTACCCCAGCTGACGAGCTCCTTGATCTGTGCCGGAGCGTTGCGCACCACCTGCTCCACTGCCGCGCGGTCGGAGATATAGTCGCCGGCAACGATAGTATCGTGGATGTGCTTGTCGAAATCGTCAACAGCCAAGTTTGTCACTGATGCCACACCGCCCTGGGCAAAGCGCGTGTTGGCCTCATCAAGACTACTCTTGCATATCATGCAAATCTTGCCCTTGTGGGCTCTTGCCACTTTAAGGGCATAACTCATACCGGCAATTCCCGAACCGATGATGAGGAAATCATATTTATATACCATTGGTATTATTGTTACAATATAACGGTGCAAAAGTACTAAAAAAGGTAGAAATGTGAAAAGAGAAAGGGTAAAAGATGACGTTTATCTCATTATTTGCCACATTCTTCGTACCTTTGCACCCGATTATGAAAATGACGAGAAAAATATTTATCATCACAACGGCCATCGTGATGGCAGCCTGCGGATCATCGCGCAGCAGCGTTGTGAAGCCCACAGTAGTTGTCGACTCAAAGCCGTTGGTGGCCGATACTGTTGTCAGCATGCCTGCCACCGACGAGGATGCCGACACCGCGGAGACGACTATCGCCGACAGCGCCCTCAACGATACCACCATCACCGACAGCATACGCCTCGTAAGGGCCACACAGTCGTGGAAACGCGACATCCGTAACGGCATCGACGACCTCCTCGACAGTCCGCTGCTCACCACGTCGGTGTGCGCAATGGAGGTCTGGGACCTCGACGACGACGAGTGTCTCTACCGCCACAATGAGCTGCAGCGCTTGCGACCGGCATCGACGCTGAAGGTCATCACGGCCGTGACGGCACTGAAGGAACTCGGTGCCGACTACAATTTCACGACCCGCGTAGCCTACACTGGCAGCGAACCCGACAGCGTGCGCACATGGCACGGCGACATATATATAATAGGTGGGATGAATCCGCGAATGCGACAGTCCGACATCGCAGGCATGGCAAAGGCCATACGGCAGCTCGGTGTCGACAGTATCACGGGAACGATTTATGCCGACCAGAGCTTCAAGGACGACAAGAAGTGGGGTGCCGGATGGTGTTGGGACGACGATGACAATCCACTGCTCCTGCCATTGAAATATAATAACAAAGATAAGTTCACCGACATCTTTATCAGCAAGCTCCGCCAGGCCGGAATATATGTCAGTGGCGGTCAGGGCACGAAGCCGTATCCCGGTGGCGGAAAGATGATTGCAGAGAACCGGCGGTCGCTGAAATCGATTATGCTGCCGATGCTCAAGAACAGCAACAACAACTGCGCCGAGGCCGTATTCTACGCTATGACACACAACCGATACGGCAATGGAGCCTCAGCCCGCCTGGGTGAAAGAATCATCCGCTCCACGATGGCTGATGCCGGTATCGACAACGCGGCAAGCTACGACATCGTCGACGGCAGCGGACTGTCGCTCTACGATTATGTTTCGCCACACGCCGAGGTGATGATGCTCCGTTATGCGTGGAAAAATCACAACATATATAAGACCCTCTACCCTCTCCTGCCGGTTGCTGCCAGCGACGGCACACTGCGCAAGCGCATGCATGGCACAAAGGCTGCACTCAACGTCCACGCCAAGACGGGAACGGTGACGGGAGTGCGGTCGCTGTGTGGATATGTCACGGCACCCAACGGCCATCACCTTGCGTTCTCGATTATCAATCAGGGAGTTAACGGCAGTGACGGAACGGCCAACAGTGCCAAGCATCTTCAGGATGAAATTTGCGAGCTGCTGAGCTCGAAGTAAGAAAAGGGCGGGGATGTCCCCGCCCTTCATTTGTATAATCATGTATATCGATTCTTCCGTTTCAGGAGTAAAACCCTGATTATCAGAGGGATTACTATACCAGTGTTCCGACGATTTCCTCGCGTGTTCCCGGCAGCATGTCGATAACCGGAATCTCCGGCATCGTATAGCATCCGGGAGCAAGACGCATCGAGGCACGGGCCACATTGACAAGGACCTGAGCCGTGAGAGCCGGGTTGTTAATGCTCATGTCGAAGGAGAAACGCTGGTTGTGGGTCTTGCCGCTGACACCCTTGCGGGTCATGTGGACGCCATGGCCGAGGTCGTTGATCTCGGCAACGCTGTTAACGGCGAAGACGTGCAGCTCGTCGTGGGCGAAATAGTCGTCGGCCTTAATCTCCTTGGTGACCTCCTCGAGGCTGGCTCCGGGCTCCAATTCCACATAGACCATGCGGCGATGAATGCCCTCACCGAGAGGGATGGTCATCGACAGCGCGTCCTTAACGCCCTTCTTCGAGCGTGCCACAACGCTGTGACCCATAGAGCGGCCAGGGCCAAAGTTAGTGTATGTAAGTCCCTCAGGAGCAAGACCTTGAAGGAGAACACGGACGATAGAGTCGGAACCCGGGTCCCAACCGGCTGAGATGACACTCACGCGGCCGGCTTTCTTGCAGTTCTCCATCTGCTTGGTGCGGTAGTCGAGGATGCTCGTATGGATATCGAACGAGTCGACGGTATTGATGCCGAGGGCCACAATGTCGGCTGCGGCCTCAGGACAGAGACGGGTCGGAAGGGCGAGGATAGCCACATCGACATCCTTCAGTTTCTTTATGTCGTCGACAACGGCATAAGTGGTGAGCTCTAAGGGTTTATCCTTGTCGCCCTGACGGCGGACCACACCCGCAATCTCGAAGTCGGGAGCTGCCTCAAGGGCCTCAACCGAGAACTTTCCAATGTTGCCGTAACCGACTACGGCTGCTCTGATTTTCTTCATAGTTTCTTTTATTAGTTGTTCAATAATACAATTCTGAATGCAAAAGTACAGCAAAAGGTTGAGAATCCTCCGCAATTATGCTTTTTTAAGCAAGAAATATTGTTCGGTCATGCCAGTCATTCGGCTTCTGACTTCGTAAATGCTTCACCCAAAATTATAGTGCATTGCTGATACGATTGATATTCATAAGTAACCGAACCAACGAATAAATGATGGTCGTTCACAAGGGCGGGCAGCAGGGTTTGTTGCCGTCTAAGAAATCAAGGATTCGGTCAGACGACCGAACCTCTGCATTTTCTTCAGAAGATTCATAGCCCAGCCTAATGACCAGTGCAAGCCACTGATTATAAGATACTTGCAGCACGCATCCACCGTAGGGGCGGGGTTTATCCCCATCCTCGCAGCTGCGTTATATTTGTTTTGTATCTTGTCCGCTGCTGGTAGGACGGGGATAAACCCCATCCCTACTGCTGATGCGTGCAACACATTGGCTATCAACAGATTGACGATATAATACCCATGCAAAGACGGCCTTTATGGCAGTCCACAATCTTCTGACATGAACGATGGTTGTTTGCAGGGGCGGTTAGGCAGGGTTAGGGGCCTCCGCTCGGTCGTCACACCGAATCTCTGTCGCGTTAGCATGTTTTGAAGGTTTTCCTTTGTGTCAGCACCAAGATCCGACGGAGGAGGATCTGCCATTTGGGCTTTGGGGGCGGTGAGAGCCCAGCCTCTCACAAGCCCTCAAAGCCCAAATGGCAAAGGGCGAAAGCCCTTGGCGCTGACACAAAGGTTTTTATGGTTTTGGTCTTAATTTATGATTGTCTATTCAAATGTTCTTCGTTCAAGGTGGTTACATTGCCAATGCGTCACCACAAAGGGTTTTTATGGTTTTGGTCATAATTAATAATTGTCTATTCAACCGTTCTTCGTACAAGGGGGTTACACTGACAATGCGTACCCCCACAAAGTTTTTTTTATTGGTTTTGGTCTTAATTTATGATTGTCTATTCAACCGTTTTTCGTTCAAGGTGGCAAGTTTCCTATACCCCTTTCTATACCCCACTCCACCCCCCTTTCTACCCTGTGAAAATTTGGATTTGGCGAAAAAATGTTGTAACTTTGCATCGAAATAAAAAACAACGTGAACTGACTTAATTCTGACGGGACCTTAATTATCCTGCCGACTATTCAGAATTTCATCACACTAATGCAATAATAGCCGGAAGTCTTCGTTTTAATTATTGTATATACATCTTTAATTAGAATTTCGGAAACATCATCAACACGTTATGATAGATTATATCAAGGGTGCGCTCACAGAGCTCCAGCCGGCCCAGGCCGTTGTCGAGGCATCGGGAGTAGGCTATGCTCTGAGCATCTCGCTCAACACATATACCGCCATTCAAGGCAAAGAAAACGTCAAACTTTATGTTCACGAGGCCATCGTCACGGGCGGTCGCGACGACTCGTGGACGCTCTATGGCTTTGCCACGAAACAGGAGCGCGAGCTCTACCGCATGCTCATCAGCGTCAGCGGTGTCGGTGCCAACACGGCGCGGATGATTCTCTCGTCGCTGTCACCGGCCGAACTGTGCAACGTCATCGCCAACGGCGACGAGAAGATGCTCAAGAGCGTTAAGGGCATAGGCCTGCGCACGGCCCAGAGGATTATCGTCGATCTCAAGGATAAGATTATGGCAAGCGGTATTGCCGACGAACTGCACGTCTCGGCAGCCGCAGGCAGTGCTCCCACCGTCGACGCGGCCATCAAGGACGAGGCCGTCAGCGCTCTGACGATGCTTGGTTTCTCGCCGGCACCAAGTGCAAAGATTGTTGTGAAGATTATGAGTGAGCAACCGGAACTACCTGTAGAACAGGTGGTTAAACTGGCTCTCAAGCAGATAAAATAATAGAAAAGAGGTCCCTCCTGGAGTCGTGGAGAGGACCGTTTCAATAAGAGATATATTGAGAATTTCAAAATACATATTCATACTTCTCGTCCTGCTGACGGCCATTGCCATGCCTTCAACGGGACAGTCGCGCACACCCGGTAACCGCGGCAACGCACCCACGACGGCAGCAAGGCCCGGCAAGCGTCCAGGACCGATGACCAACAGGGGGGTGAAAGCCGACACGGTGAAGAACGAGATGCCGGAGGTGATTATCGACGAGGAGGAGATTCCCGACTCGCTGCTGCATCCGCGGTGGCCGGTACAGAGAACGACGCCGATAACCTTCGACGACCTCAGCCAAGGTTCCTACGACCTGAAACGGCCGGAGGACTTGAAGCAGACGGTGGAATACAACGACACCATTGACCGGTACATCGTAGGCTACAAGATTGGCGGCACTTACGTCAACGCACCGATAATGATGACGCCCGACGAATACCGCAAATGGAGCGAGAAGAAGAGTTTCGCCGACTACTACCGCTCTAAGAATCAGGAGATTCTCAAGACGCAGGGAAAGGAGAAATTCGATTTCACCAATATGCATTTCTCGCTCGGTCCGGCGGAGAAAATCTTCGGTCCCGGCGGTGTGCGCATACGCACTCAGGGAACGGCGGAGCTGAAATTCGGAGCCACTCTGAAGAATATTGACAACCCGGCACTGCCGATACGCAACAGAAAGACAACGACGATGGACTTCGACGAGAAGATAAATCTCAACGTCAACGGTAAGGTCGGAGATAAGGTCAACATGAACCTTAACTATAATACCGACGCTACATTCGACTTCGACCAGCAGAACCTGAAACTGAAATACGAGGGAAAGGAGGACGAGATTATCAAACTCGTGGAGGCAGGAAACGTGTCGTTCCCATCAAACAACTCACTTGTAAGGGGTGCCTCCAGCCTCTTCGGTCTGCGAACCGACTTCCAGTTCGGCAAGTTGAAGTTGCAGACGGTGTTCTCGCAGAAGAAGAGTGCGTCGAAAAGTGTAAGCTCCAAGGGTGGTGTTCAGCTCACTCCGTTCGAGATTGACGTTGCCGACTACGAGGAGAACCGTCACTATTTCCTGTCGAAATACTTCCGCAGTCACTACGACCAGTACATGCGTACGCTGCCGAATATCCTCAGCGGAGTGACCATCAACCGCGTAGAGATTTGGACAACAAACAAGACGGGAACAACAAGCAACACGCGAAACGTCATCGCACTTGCCGACCTCGGTGAGGGTGGCAACAACGTGGTGCCAAGCAACAATGCCAACGAGGTATATTCTGATGTGTCGGGCGGCACACGCGACATCGACCAGGTGACTGCTGCGCTCGAGGCAAAAGGATATGTCGGAGGTACCGACTTTGAGAAAGTGCAGTCAGCAAGGCTCCTCAACTCCTCAGAATATACTGTCAACCAGGCTCTCGGAACGATAAGTCTGCGGTCCGGACTGCAAACCGACCAAGTGCTTGCCGTGGCTTACGAGTATACCTACGGCGGACAGACATACCAGGTGGGTGAGTTCTCGACCGACCACACCGGCGCCGACGACGTTCTCTTCGTCAAAGCACTGAAGAACACGAGCAACAACCCGAAGCAGAGCAACTGGGATTTGATGATGAGAAACGTTTACTATCTTGCATCATCAGTCGAGAAAGACAAGTTCCGCCTCGATGTCAAATACCAGAGCGACTCCAACGGCGTTTACCTCTCGTATATCCCTGAGCCTCAGGTGAAGAGTCAGCCAATAATAAAGCTCATTGGTGCCGACCGACTCGACAATAACAACCGCACGAACTCGAACGGATACTTCGACTATGTCGAGGGCTACACCGTGGCCAACGGCCGTGTGTTCTTCCCTATGGCAGAACCTTTCGGCGAGGGTCTGCGCCAGAAACTCATAGCCAACGGCGTGTCGGAGAGCGTAGCCAACAAATATGCTTTCACCGAGCTTTACGACTCCACAAAGACCGTAGCAAAGCAGATTGCGGAGAAAGACAAATTTGAATTTGTAGGACAATTCCGTGGCACATCAGCCAACGTCATCAGTCTCGGGGCATACAATGTGCCACAGGGCTCCGTCGTCGTCACTGCAGGAGGCGTGACCCTGAACGAGGGTTCCGACTACAGCGTCGACTACAGTGCCGGAGAGGTGACGATACTCAACCAGAGCATCATCGACGCCGGGACTCCGGTGAACGTCTCACTCGAGAGTAATACCGACTATTCACAGCAACGAAAGACGATGGTCGGATTGAACTGGGAATACGACTTTTCCAAGGACTTCCAGATTGGCGGTACCTTCCAGCACCTCAGCGAGCAGTCGCTGACAACGAAGGTGTCCATGGGCTCGGAGCCTCTCAACAACACCATCTGGGGACTGAACATAAACTGGAAGCAGGAAAGCCAGTGGCTGACGAACATGCTCGACAAACTGCCGTTCCTGCATCTCACTCAGCCATCGAACATCTCGTTCAATGCTGAGTTCGCACAGCTCATCGCGGGCAAGGCTCATGGCACGCAGGACAACGCCAGCTATCTCGACGACTTCGAAAACTCGAAGAATCCAATCGACGTCAGCGAGCCGACAAGCTGGGTCATATCGTCGGTGCCATCCGATTTCCCCGAGCAGAAAGACAAGACAGGACTAACGAGCGGCTTCAACCGTTCGCTGCTGGCATGGTATAATATCGACCCGCTGTTCACGCGCCGAAGCAGTTCGCTGACACCTGCCCACATCAAAAGCGACCTCGACATGCTGTCAAACCACTACATGCGTGAGGTTTATGTCAACGAACTCTATCCTAACCGCGACCAGAGCAGCTACAGCGGCGTAACGAGTACGCTACCGATTCTCAACCTCGCTTTCTACCCCCAGGAGCGCGGTCCGTACAACTTCACTACCGACCTCGACGCCAACGGACATCTCAACCATCCGGAGAAGTCGTGGGGAGGAATGATGCGAAAACTCGACACCAACGACTTTGAGCAGGCAAACATCGAATACATCGAGTTCTGGATGCTCGACCCGTTCATATACACACGCCGCGAAGGGGTTGCCGACCAGTATGGCGGCGACTTCTATATAGACCTCGGAGAAGTCAGCGAGGATATTCTCCACGACGGCAAAAAGTTCTACGAGAGCGGTATGCCCGTCGACGGAACGCAGGCATGGACGACAACTCAATGGGGCCGCATTCCCACACAGAGCGTCGTCACCTACGCTTTCGCCACGACGAAAGGCAGCCGTGAGCTGCAGGATGTGGGTTTCAACGGACTCAACGACGACGAGGAGCGGCAGTTCTACGCCAATTATGTGGAGCAGATACCGTCAATCGTCACCAACAAGGAGGCCCTCGACTCCATCCTCGCCGACCCCGCCAACGACGACTATCACTACTTCCGTGGGGCCGACCTCGACCAGCGGCGCGCCAATATCCTTGAGCGATACAAGAGGATAAACATGCCACAAGGCAACTCGCCCGATGCCGGAGGCTCCGGAAACCTCGACTCGTCGTACAAGACAACGCCTGACGTGGAGGACATCAACCAGGACTACACCCTCAACGAGTACGAGCGGTACTACCAGTACCACGTGTCGATACGGCCCGAGGACCTCGTCGTAGGCCAGAACTTCATCGTCGACAAGCGCACTACGTCGCCACAGCTCCGGAACAAGAGCTCGGAGAGCGTCGACTGGTACGAGTTCCGCATACCATTGTCGGAATTCGAGAAGAAGGTTGGCTCCATCAGCGACTTCTCAAGTATCCGGTTCATGAGAATGTTCCTCACCGGATTCTCAAAGCCAATAGTGCTCCGTTTCGGAAACCTCGACCTTGTGCGCGGTGAGTGGCGCACCTACGAGCAGAACCTTACAAACTCGGCAAACAACTCCGGGCAGATGGTTGTCAGTGCCGTAAGCATCGAGGAACACAGCGACAAGAAGCCGGTCAACTACGTGCTTCCGCCGGGAATATCGCGTGAGCAGGACCCCACGCAGCCTCAGCTTGTCCAGGCCAACGAGCAGGCAATGCAGATGACCGTCACGAACCTCGGCAACGAGGAGTCGAAATGCGTCTACAAGAATACGACTGTCGACCTGCGGCAGTACAAGCGCATGCAGATGTTCGTTCACGCCAATGCCTTCGAGCAGAACACCACGAACCTGCAGGACAACCAGTTAGCCGTATTTGTACGTCTCGGATCCGATTATAAGAACAACTACTATGAGTATGAGATTCCGTTGAAGCTCACCGCCCCAGGCCACTACGACCGCTACAGCCTCGACGCAAGCCGGATGGTGTGGCCGGAGGACAATATGCTCGACATCCCGCTCAATATTTTCACCCAGCTGAAGAAGCAGCGCAACATAGCTGTGGCGCAGGGTGCCGGCAGCTACAACCGTGAGTTCAGCATCTACGACAGCAACCACCCGAACAACAAGGTGACCATCATGGGTAACCCTACAATCGGTGAGGTGAAGACAATGATTATCGGTGTGCGCAACCTTGCCAACGACACCAAGAGCGGTGAGGTGTGGGTCAACGAACTGCGACTGCTCGACTACAACAACAAAGGTGGCTGGGCTGCACAGGGAAACCTTAACCTGCAGCTCTCTGACCTCGGAACGGTGAACGTGCAGGGACAGTACAGCAGCGAAGGATTCGGCGGACTGGAGGACGGCGTCAACAGCCGGTCGACAGATAATGTAGGCCGATACAGTGTCACCACGAATATTGAGCTCGGAAAGTTCTTCCCCGACAAGGCCAAGGTGAGTGCCCCGCTCTACTACAGTGTGCAGAAAGAGGAGAGCCGGCCGAAGTACAATCCCCTCGACACCGACATGGAACTCGACGATGCCCTCGATGCCGCAGCCAACAAGCAGGCCCGCGACTCGATAGAAAATATTGCCGTGACGAAGAAGACGACAACCAATTTCGCATTGTCGAACGTCCGCGTGGGAATCCAGACAAAGGGACATCCGATGCCCTACGACCCAGCCAACCTGTCGTTCTCCTACAGTCACAGCCACAGCCACACGCAGGGCGAGACGACGGTTTACGAGAACGAGGACAACTGGCGCGGTGCCCTGGACTACAGCTGGTCACCGGTGTACAAAACATGGGAGCCGTTCAAGAAGGTTATTAAGGGTCGGTCGAAGTGGTTCGACATCTTCAAGAGGTTCGGCATCAACTACTTGCCGCAGAACGTGGCTTTCAATACCGAGATGACGCGCAACTACTATGAGCTGCAGGAACGCGACATGGAATCGACGGAGAACGCCGATCTGCCGGTGACATTCAACGAGCAATTCCTATGGAACAGGAACTTCACCCTCAGATGGGACTTCACGAAGAATCTGCACATGAACTTCCAGAGTGCCACCCACGCACAGATTGAGGAACCTTATACGGTCATCAATAAGGACCTCTACCCCGATGAGTATCAGGCCTGGAAAGACTCGGTGAAGAACAGCATACGCCACTTCGGTACGCCACTCGACTACCAGCAGAACTTCAACGCTTCGTATCAGCTGCCGCTGAACCTCATCCCAATCTTCGACTGGGCCACAGCCAACGCCAACTACACCTCGGCCTACACGTGGGTGAGGGGCACCGACCTCGAGGACGGCACCTCATTGGGCAACACCATCACGACGAACCGCAATCTGAACATCAACGGAACGTTCAACCTGGAGAAGCTCTACAACCACGTACCGTTCCTGAAAAAGACGAACGACAGGTTCAACAAGAGTTTCCGGCCGACGATGCGCAACGATATTCCGAGGGCAAGATTCGGCGGAAAGAAACCTAATGACGCTGAGCAGAAGGACAGCAAGGACAAAAAGAACGACAAGAACAAGAAGGACCTGCCCAAGAACAAGAAAAGCTTTGAGCGCGAAATAACCATCAAGGCCGACACGACGATGACCATCAGCCACAACAAGAAGACCAAGCGTATCATCGTCTCGGGTAAGGACAAGGACGGTCATGCCATAAAATTCAAATGGCGTAAGGTCGACGACAACAGGATAAAGATCTTCAACAAGACCGACAGTGCCATACGGATGAAGCTCACCGTCACGCCCAAGGAGCCTCTCGAGGACAAGAAATGGTACAAGACCGCACAGGTCGTGGCCCGTGCACTGATGATGGTCCGCAACGTCAGTGTCAGCTACCGCAACCAGTACTCGATGTCGCTGCCGGGATACATGCCCACCATCGGCAAGGCCTTCGGACAGAAACGTAACCTCGGTGCGATGGCACCGGGCCTCGGTTTCGCCTTCGGACTCACCGGCGACGACTACATCGACAAGGCGCGTGAGCGCGGATGGCTCCTAAGCAACAACAGTGTAGCCACCCCTGCCGTCACCAATAAGACGGAGGACATACAGATAAGGGCTACTCTCGAGCCGGTGAAGGACCTGAAGATAGACCTCAGCATGAGCCGCACGGAGACTAAGGCGAAGAGCATTCAGTATATGTACGAGGGAACACCTACGACACAGACGGGAATGTTCAACATGACAACGATATCAATCGGAACAGCCTTCGAGTCGATGGGCAACGCCAAAAACGGCTACAACTCAAAGACGTTCAATAAGTTTGTCAACTCGCTCGAGGGCTATCGCCAGCGCGTCGAGAACCAGTATGCCGGAGCCATCTATCCCCGGTCGATGGTCGGCAACGACGGTGTGGTATTCAATCCCGCCAACGGAACAGTCGACAAGTACAGTGGCGACGTGATGATTCCGGCTTTCATAAACGCATATACGAGCATGCCCGGCGACAAACTGGAGCTCTTCCCCACCCTGAGGCGTATCCTTCCCAACTGGACCCTGCGCTACAGCGGACTGGCAAAGCTGCCGTGGTTCCAGGATGTGTTCCAGAGTTTCAACATCAACCATGCCTACAAGAGCATCTTCGCCATCGGTTCATACCAGAGCTACTCCACATGGCAGGAGTATATGAACGGTCTCGGATTCATCCAGGACGTGTCGACGGGAGCTCCGATACCAAGTTCTATGTACAACATCAGTCAGGTGAGCATCAACGAGGCATTCTCGCCGCTGCTCGGTGTCGACATGACATTCAAGAACAACCTCACGGCGAAACTGGAATACCGGCAGACAAGAGTCATCAACCTCAGCATGACGAGTGTGCAAATCAATGAGGCCATAAGCAAGGACTGGGTTGTCGGCATGGGATACAAGATTAACAACTTCAACCTCTTCGGTCCCACCAGCCACCGGCACGTGAAGTCGAACAACAAGAACCAGCAGCAGAACAACAGCAACAACCGCAACAACCGCAACGGACTGAACCGCGACCTCAACCTGAGGCTCGACCTCAGCTACCGCAAGCAGGCTGCCATCACGCGCGACATTGCCACGATGACGAGTGCAGCATCGAGCGGAAACTCAGCCTTCAAGCTCTCGTTCACCGCCGACTACACACTCAGCCGACTCATCACGATGAGCCTGTTCTACGACTTGCAGACCAATACGCCGCTGCTCTCGGCCAACAGTTATCCGACAACGACGCACGACTTTGGATTCAATTTCAAGCTAAGTCTGACAAGATAAGATACATAATAACCACAACTGACAGCACCGTCAGGACATAACAAGCCTCCGTTGGCACACGCTAACGGAGGCTTTTTTGGGCGCAGGGGGATTTTTCCGTGGATGTCCCTGCACTCGCCTAACTAAAATATAGTGAAACAGCGTTGCTGATGTCGGGAAACTATGTTACCTTTGCAGCATGGCAAAGAAACTATCGACATTCGACTACTCAACATTAGTCCGTTACATGCTGCCCGATGGCATCCTTGATTACTTCGAGATCACTAAGATCGACGAAGAAGTTACTAACGAGAAGGACGAAACAGGCACCGTCATCCGTATTCTTCACATCTACCTTGACGAGCGCGACCTGCGTGACAAGGTCTGGCATGACCTTCAGCCCAACGGTTTCACGGAGCCTCGCTTGTTCAATGACTTCCCACAACGCGAGCATAAAGTTCTGCTGCATGTCCGTCGCCGTCGTTGGTTGGACGGAGACGGTCACAACGTCGTCCTTGAAACCCTGCCTCTTGTGGCAGAGGGAACCTGCTACTCTGTAGAGTTTGCGGATTTCTTAAAAAAAATGGTTGGATGCCTTCCCAGTGACGGCCCAATGCGTGGGGCGCTTCTTCCGGACTGACGGGAAGTACCTCGGGCGTGCCTACAAGGAGCATCTGAGTGGCTTTACGGACTGGGACCAGAAGGAGCATGCCGGTGAGTGGGTGCTTCAAGAGAAGAACATGGGCGAGCGACTGTGCATAGACGAGACGATGCTTCACCATGACCTGATCACGTTCCTCTCCAACAGGGACGGACACTGCAAGAAGGGAACACTCATAGCTGCAGTCAAGGGCACGACCGTTGCTGACGTGACGAAGCATTTTGACGAGATACAAGAAGAGAGCCGAAATAAAGTCAAGGAGGTGTCGATGGACTTCTCCGACAGCATGATGGGCATTGTCAAGAAGTCCTTCCCACAGGCAGAGATAGTTATAGACCATTTCCATGTCATCCAGCTTTATACGACCAGGGGACTTGATGCGATGCGCATGAAGCTCAAGCGCACCAACACGACCGAGGTCAAGAGAGAGGAGCGGGAGTTCAGAAAGCAGCAAGAGAAGCGGGCCAAGGCAAGGGACAGGTACGCCGAGACCCATGAGGTCAAGAAGAGCAAGAACGGCAAACGCCTCGGCAGGCCGCGCAAGCGGAAGAATGAAAAGTTTGAGCCGAAGAAACTCAGCAATGGAGAGACCAAAGCCGACTTGCTGACGCACGTAAGATACCCGCTGACGAAAAACCACAATGACTGGACTGACTTCCAGAAGGAGGAAATGCGCCTGCTCTTTGAGATTGAGCCAAAGATGAAGGCTGCATACGGTCTGCTCTGCGCCCTGCGCAACATCTTCAGCAAGAAAAAGGACAGGAAGAGTGCAAAGAAAGCGCTCCATAAGTGGTACAAGAATGTCGGAAGAACCCGCATTCGGGAAATCATATCAGTACGTGACACCATCAAGGCCAAAGAGGAGTATGTGCTAAACTTCTTCAACAACAGGTCAACGAATGCGCCAGCCGAGTCGCTCAACTCAAAGATTAAGGGACTGCGTGCTCAGGTGCATGGGGTCAGTGACCTTCCCTTCTTCATGTTCCGCTGTTTCACGATATTTGGTTAGGCGAGTGCAGGGGGCATCCACGGAAAAATCCCCCTGCGCCCTTTTTTGTGTTCCCGCGATTCCTACTGAACAACAACGGCCGCCAAAGCACGTTACTACTCATACCGGGAATTTGGAGCAATGCAACGGCAAAAGCAATGAACAAGACAACTGTCGGAATGTAAAAGTATTTCAGATTGATTACATTCTGACAGCTACAACGTTACTATCTGATTATCAACGATTTGCAATTCATGCCATTTCGTATTGCGAAACAGGCCGTTTGGGATTGCCAAACGGGCCGTTTCGGGCGATGAAACAGGCCGTTTCGCAAGCTAAAACGACAGGTATGGAAATGCTGTAAAGATATTTCGCACTTTCAAGACCGTTGAATGAGCAAATGGGAACCCTCCGTCAGCACATGCCAATGGATGCCTGAATGGTTATGACTCCTTATTCTTCCCCACCAGACCACGGAGGAAGAAATAGATTCTCTCTTGAAGACGGAACAACGGCCACGAAAAACGCAGGGGCCAGAAGCCAAACCGGTGGCAGGCACTGCGGCCGTCGAGCATCGCGACATCTATCGACTGCCAGGCGCGGCGAATGGCGAGGAGCCCGTAGCGGGCATCGTCTTTCGGGAGCTCACGGTGGTGGAGATAGTAGAACATGCACAGTCCGATGACATTCCGCCAACGGCAATTCTCATAGACGGCAATGACATCGCGGTCGGCCCCAATCCTTTCGAGTTCGCGCTTCATGATAATATTGGCCTCGAGATAGTCGAACCGGCGGACGCTTATACGGTGTGTCACCGACGAGGCGTGCTGACGATAGAAGTAGACACCGGTGGCGAGGCGCACCTCTGCCGACGAGAGATAATGAAGGCGCGTCACATTGTCGTCGCCATATGCACGGAGCGTCTCGTCGTAGGGATAGCGCTGATGGATGGAACGGCGCACGGCATAGACGCCGTGGATGCTCCACGTCAGGCTCTTTAGAAAGGCTTCCTTACCGCTCATAACCGAGAAGTCGCTCATGGGATAGGGCTCGTCGTGGTCGGGATAGTGGTTCACGCAGTGGAAGAGGACGCACCCCGTTAGCGGATGGGCATCGAACACGTCGACAACACTTTCCAATGCATCGTCCGACAGCCAGTCGTCGCTGTCGAGAAAGGCTACCACATCACCCTCGGCACGCTTTAGTCCGACGTTGCGGGCGTGGGCCTGACCACTATTTTTTGTAAGGTGGGTGACATGGATGCGGCTGTCCTTAGCGGCATAATCGTCGAGGATGGCCGCCGATCCGTCGGTTGAGCCATCGTCGACGCACTCGGCCTGCCAGCCGGCCATGGTCTGCGACAGCAATGAGTCGAGGCAACGGCGGAGATAATTCTCCGTATTATAGACTGCTACGAGAACGGTAACCCTGGTCATTTGCGTCGGAAGAGTTTTTTCTCCAAGGCTCGCCACAGATTCGACTTGGAGTGAAGGATTATGATGCTTGCCGCGCTGCTGACAACGAAGAGTACGACACCCACACCCCAATAGACGAAGCCCCGGTCGCGAAGTTGGGTGGCGAGGAGAGCCAGGAAACCTATTGGCAGTTGGACAAGCGCATAGCTGACCACGCTGCGGGAGAGGACAAACTTATACTTCCACTTGGCATAGCCGACGACGAGGACGAAATCGAAGAAGGCCGCGGCGAGGATTCCGAAACCGGCACCCACAAGTCCACCCTCATGAAAGAAGGCCACGACGAGAAGAACGATGGCCACATCGTCGACAACCTCAAGAAGCATATACGACTTGGAGTCGCCCTTGGCGAGCGGGATATACTCGATGGGCAGTTTCAGCACACGGAAATACATTGCGAAGACGACCACCTGCATCATGCCGATGGCCGGAAGAAAGCGTCCGCTGTAGAGAAGGGGGAGCAGAACGGGCAACCCCACCATGAAAGCCACGAGCAGCGGGGCAGCCAAGAGGACCATAACCTCAATCTGGCGGTTCACGGTGGTGGTGAACGTCACACCGAAATGGCTCACTCCGGAGAGACGGGGGAAGTAGTCGGTCTCCATAGCCGAGAAGACCATGCCCACGTATGTCATCGTCATCATGAATGCGGCATTGTACAGGCCGACGGTCTCGATGCCCGCAACATTATTGATATAACTGCGGATGACGAAGTCGGCACCCGACCCGAAGAGTCCTGCCACGACGAAGGCTGTTCCGAGTTTTATCATGCTGATGCCGTCGGCGAAGAGTCCGCGACCGAATTTCAGTCGGAGGGGATAAAGCTTATATGAGCATGCTATCGTCAGGAGGGTCTGCGCCAAGGCCATGAGGACGAGCGACGGGACGATGCCCTTGGAGCCGAAGAAGTAGTAGATGGGCACCGAGATGAACAGGGCCGCAAGCATATTGTAGACGCTGATGGCGGCAAGATGACGGAGCTGGCGCACACCTTTGAGTATTGCCAACTCGCCACCGGTGATGGCTGTCAGTCCGACGACAGGCGCAAGACAGATGAAATGGAAGGTGTGGCCGTTCCACGAGAAAGTGAGACGACTCAGAAGCGGACTGAGGGCCACGCAGAGGATAGTGCCGAGAAGAGCGGTGACGAAACTCCAGTAGCGCACAATGTCGACGGCATGCGACACACGCTCTTCATCGCCGGAATCGAAATCCTCCGAAATGCGCTTCACGGCACTCATGGACAGACCGAAATTGGTCGAGTCGCTGACAAGCTTTATGGTGGAATTGAACAGCGAGACAAGGCCCATGCCCTGAGGACCGAGGAGGACGGCAACAAGCTTGTTGCGGATAATGCCTACAAGTATGCCGAGGCCCTGCACACCGCCGAAAAGACCGGTGTACTTAAGGATATGGGAATAGCTGTCGGTGCGTTCTTCTTTTGACATAGTTAAAATTATAAACGCACATTAAACTTTTTTATTTTACATTTTAATATCTATTTTTTGGTTGTCGGACTAAAAAACACTATCTTTGTGCAATGAATACAATAAAATCACCAAATCCGGACAACATACACTGGTCGGAGAATATTATCATCGCTGATGCCGACTACATCGACTACGTAGCGTTCAACCTCATCGTGAACTTCGAACGGATGCTCGGCCGAAGAATACCACCGGCCGACCTCAGCCGATGGGCTATGGACATAGCTCTCGACGGCGGACTGCGCGAGGGGAAGCACGAAACGCAGGTAGTCCTCATCCACGAAAAGGGGAAGACGGCACTGGAGAATTTCCGTCCGGCAACGTACGCCACTGATCTCAACGGCAAAGCGTTCAACGACGGGAAGCTCGGCGAGTTCATCATCAACTCCATCGATGCCGGCGACAGCAACGCCGACAAGGAGAGTATCATCACCGACATCATGACGATGCTGCTCAACCACAAGGAGGTGAAGAGGATAATGGTCGTGCCCGATGCCGAACATACCGACATTTGGCACACACTCGCCGCGGCTCTCAACAGGATGGACGACGACGAAAAGCACATCACGCTCTTCGCCATGCAGCCGATGGAAGGCGGAAACTTCAGACAGCAGATTCTCGGATACTCGCTGATGAACGCCATGGGCATAACACAACAGGAAATAGACAGTAAAATTAAATAAAAAAGAAAATGGGAAGAATACTTATGATTGGTGCCGGTGGCGTCGCCACCGTTGCCGCTTTCAAAATAGTTCAGAACCAGGATGTCTTCACCGACTTCATGATTGCAAGCCACCACAAGGCTAAATGCGACAAGCTCGTCGACGCTATCCACGCCAAGGGATACAAGATGGACATCAAGACGGCTGAGGTCGACGCCGACGACGTGGAACAGCTGAAGAAGCTCTTCAACGAGTTCAAACCCGACCTCGTGCTCAACCTTGCCCTGCCCTATCAGGACCTGACGATAATGGACGCTTGTCTCGCCTGCGGATGCAACTATGAGGACACGGCAAACTATGAGCCTAAGGACGAGGCCCACTTCGAATATTCATGGCAGTGGGCATATAAGGACAAGTTTGAGAAAGCAGGTCTGACAGCAATCCTCGGATGCGGATTCGACCCGGGAGTGTCGCAGGCTTACACGGCCTATGCTGCCAAGCACGAGTTCGACGAGATTCACGACCTCGACATCGTCGACTGCAACGCCGGAAACCATCATCACGCCTTCGCCACAAACTTCAACCCAGAGATAAATATCAGGGAGATAACGCAGAAGGGACTGTACTATGAGAATGGGAAATGGATTGAGACCGCACCGCTCGAGATTCACAAGAGTCTGACATATCCAAACATCGGACCGCGCGAGAGCTACCTTATGCATCACGAGGAGCTGGAGTCGCTCGTAAAGAACTACCCTACCATCAAACGGGCACGGTTCTGGATGACTTTCGGACAGCAGTATCTGACTTACCTCGACTGCATACAGAATCTCGGAATGAGCCGCATCGACCCCGTCACCTACGAGGCTCCGCTCCACGACGACCCGACAAAGACGGTGAAGGTGGACATCGTTCCGCTCCAGTTCCTGAAAGCCGTACTGCCAAACCCGCAGGACCTCGGTGCAAACTACGACGGCGAGACATCGATAGGATGCCGCATAAGAGGCATCAAGGACGGCAAAGAGCACACATACTACATCTTCAACAACTGCCGCCATCAGGATGCATACGAGGAGACGGGCATGCAGGGAGTGAGCTACACCACCGGCGTTCCGGCAATGGCAGGAGCAATGATGTTCTTCAAGGGGCTGTGGCGCAAGCCGGGAGTATGGAATGTTGAGGACTTCGACCCGGATCCATTCCTCGACGTGCTCAACAAGCAGGGACTGCCATGGCACGAGCTGCGCGACATCGACCTGGAGCTCTAAACACGTCGGGGAGCTCCTTTGCGCGCTCCTCGTCGAGCACAACGTCGCACTGCGGCGTTCCCCTCCCACCCCTTCGATAAACAACCACAACCAACACGCCTCTTCATTGAGGCCAAAAACAAGCAACAATGGCAAAGAAAGAAGAAACTGAAGAAATGAAAAAGCAGCAGGAGGGAAAGTTGAAAGCCCTCGAGGCTGCCATGTCAAAGATAGAAAAGGACTTCGGAAAAGGAAGCATCATGCGCATGGGCGATGAGCAGGTAGAGGATGTTGATGTCATCCCGACAGGCAGCATCGGCCTCGACGCCGCCCTCGGCGTGGGAGGATACCCGCGTGGAAGGATAATAGAGATTTACGGACCGGAAAGTTCGGGTAAGACGACCCTCGCCATCCACGCCATCGCCGAGGCACAGAAGATGGGCGGAATAGCTGCATTCATCGATGCTGAGCATGCCTTCGACCGCTTCTACGCCCAGAAACTTGGCGTTGATGTCGATAATCTGTGGATATCGCAGCCCGACAATGGTGAGCAGGCTCTGGAGATTGCCGACCAGCTTATCCGCTCCAGTGCCATCGACATTCTCGTCGTCGACTCGGTAGCCGCACTCACACCAAAGAAGGAAATAGAAGGCGAGATGGGCGACTCGGCTGTGGGATTGCAGGCCCGGCTGATGTCGCAGGCTCTCAGAAAGCTCACATCGACAATATCGAAGACGAACACGTGCTGCATATTCATCAACCAGCTGCGTGAGAAAATCGGCATTATGTTCGGTAATCCGGAGACAACAACCGGTGGTAACGCACTGAAATTCTACTCTTCCGTGCGCCTCGACATACGTAAAACAACGCAGATAAAGAACGGCGACCAGGTGCTCGGCAACAACGTAAGGGTGAAAGTCGTGAAAAACAAGGTCGCTCCTCCTTTCCGCAAGGCCGAATTCGAGATTACGTTCGGCGAGGGAATCAACAGGATTGGTGAGATTATCGACCTCGGAGTGGAATACAATATCATCCAGAAGAGTGGCAGCTGGTTCTCCTATAACGGCACCAAGCTGGCTCAGGGACGTGAGGCCACAAAGACAATGCTCAAGGATAATCCTGAGCTCGCCGACGAACTCGAGGGTCTCATCAAGCAGGCCATAGCCGACCAGAAGGAGTAAGGGCTCTGTGCCCCCGCCTTCAAAGGATTTCATTCCATAATATCGTCCTTCCGGGCGGACGGGCTGGATGCGCTGACGTCTTTTGTTTAGTTCGCGGAGTTACAACTCCGCGCCCACCATAATATAAAAGGGAGAGACATGACTGCATGCCTCTCCCTTTTTTATTTCACGTTCGTGAGTTTATTTCACTACGAATTTCTTTCCATTGCGAATGTACACGCCGGGAACATTTACGTTTCTAACACAGCGTCCCTGCAGGTCGTATATCTGTCCGTTATCGGCTTTTTCGGTATTCACAACGGTTATTCCGTCAGCTATATCGGCTGTCTGGGAATCCGACAGCACCGATTCGCCCTTGTCATAGACCGCGCTCACATTATATATATGCTTGCCTGCACCTGCTGAAGCATCGGTGAAGTTGACTGTTGTGGACGGGAGAGCAGCAATATTCTCGCCGTCACGGTAGACATTATATCCCGTAAGCACCACATTCTGAGCACCAGTGGAATCAGGAACGAATGTAAAATCGTCGAAAAGCAGAGCAAAAGCATCCTCGGATGTCACACGTACAGCAAAGTAACGGGTTCCGGCAGGAAGGTCGTAGCTATACTCTTTCCATGCGTTGTCCTTCTTTATCTGAGCCGATGCCAACGACTGGAAGTCAGAGGTATCGACAGACGACGTTGAGGTCAGGACTTCAAAATCCTCCTCGTAGCTCTTCGAGTAAGCACGAGCGTAGAATTTCAATGTCTGTGCCTCGCCTGAGAGAGTCGGAGAAATGAGCCAGTGGTCGGAACGTAATCCTACAGCACTGAATGACACCAGCTCCTTATTGCCCGTGTGTGCCTTCCAAGAGTCGCTGGCTCCGGCGGCAGTAGGATTGAACACGGTGAACGCCTGAGGAGCTCCGTTGTTCGGGAAGTCGCAGCTGCTAACTCCATACACACCAACCTTGGAACCGTCGAAGAGTGTCCAGTCGCCCCAATCGCTGATGGTAAAGTCGGGAGCCGACTCAAAGCTGTCGGTAACTGCGGTGCTCGTAGCACGTGGAGCATCAGGCTGTTGCCAGTTGAGCTGGATGCCGTCAGTAGCCGCCACTGCGACGAAATTGTTAGGACGGGGCAGACTTGGCAGGGCTACAGCCATGCGGATAGTATCCGAAGAGTTGTTTGTCAGGTTCTCATCGCCGTCGAAATCAACCTCAGCATAATAATCTACGCTGTCGCTATTCAGCACCACCGGAGCCGTGACCGGAATCTCTATCTCCACCGATGAGCCACCGGCAAGATCACGGCCTTCAGCCTGACCGATTGTACGGCCATTAGCTTTGACCGCAACAGTATAACTTGAGCCTGCTACAGCATCTGCACCGACGTTCTCGACCTTGACAACCGATTTGCGGCTCTCGTCGGTACGCAGACGGCCGGGATGGCTGACATCGGTGACGGCAAGGTCCTTGCCCACCTGATTATAGATGTCGACATCGTCCAAATAGATGCATGTCGTACCCGTGTGGGACTTTATGAGGAATCCTACCTGGATGAAATCGCTGCCGACATAATCGGCAAGCGAAACCTCGGCGTGCTGCCAGCTGCGGAGATTATCCTCGCTGTTTACGTCGACTTGGGTCAAGGTAGTGAACTCGCCTCCATTTTTCGAGACCTGAACCTCGAGTGTATCAGCCTCGTCTTCATTGCTGTTCATATACTCATACCAGAATGACAGGACGGGATTAGAAGCCCCTTTCAGACTGATAAGGCCGGAAAAACCAAGGCTGCTCTCATCATTCGCGGCAGCAGTGAAGTTGAAAACGCCGCCATCGGAATCGTGGGTGTACTTGTTGCTGACTGCCATCTCGCCCCAACGGCCATGGCCGGTGTGGCTTTCGCCCCAGAAGTGATGAATCGTTCCATCGCTGAAAGTTTCGCTATAAGGCAGTTCATCAGGAGTGCCAACGACCTTAAAAGGTGAATAAGCCACAGCACTGGTCATGCTGTCGCAAGTAGCCGTGATGGCATAGCGCAGCAAGGCCTGCCCGAACTTGACGCTCGACGCGGGCATATCGCGCAGGGTGACTTGCTCGTGGAATGTCGTTCCCTGATACCCGTTAACAAGGTAATCGGTACTTCCGACACGGCGAACGGCATAGGTGAGCGGCGAAGAAATGTCCGTGCCGTCCTCAAACTGCGTAGGTGCTTTCCACTTCAACGTTGTAAGACCACCGCTATAATCATACTTCAAGGTAACTCCACTGACAGCCTTGGGCGAACTTTTGGTCTCTTCGACACTACCCGTAAGGTTAATATCGTCGATGCCCAGACCACTTGAATATGTCTGTCTTGGGGTAAGATAATGGAAACCAAGGTAGTAATCGCCGTCCTCAGCTACCGTGAAAGAGGCCGAATAGTTCTTGGCGGAGTAGGAATTGTCGGCACTGCCGTCGCCAATTAGGGTCTGTGAGAACGATGTTGTATCGGTTGCAGAGGTACCCAACTTCACGAGAAAATGCTCGGTAGTACCGTCTTGGACTGTCTTTGCC
The DNA here is from genome assembly GCF_019973375.1 of Prevotella lacticifex. Lineage (GTDB taxonomy): Bacteria > Bacteroidota > Bacteroidia > Bacteroidales > Bacteroidaceae > Prevotella > Prevotella lacticifex. Next base: position 2,542,038 of record NZ_BPTV01000001.1, read on the forward strand.
GAGAATTTCAGTTCATACTTCACGCCCTTGACGAAGTGGAACTTGGGAGATACCAACCAGTCATCGGCCGAAGCTGACGAGTTACGGTTGCATGCGGCCTGATAGTTCAAGTCGTCATAGGCCCATGTTGTACCGTCGCCATTGCCATCAATGACGGTAAAGGTTTTGAAAGCCTGCTCATTGTCGAACGCCTGAGAGTACGGCAACGAGACCTGAGCCATAACCGCCTGCGGAAGAAGCAGCAAGACCAAAAGATTCAATAAATAAGTAAAATTCCTCATATAAATATTTCTAAAAAGGGATTAGAATAAAACTGCTGAGATAATAAGAATAATGAGAAGATCTGAGTAACCCTTATGATACAATCAAAAAAATGAATAAACCCTGACAAAGGGCTAAAAAACTATACTATATAAGACTATTCAAAAAAAATAGAAAACTCAAACTGAGAAAATAACAACTAAAGTAACGAATAATAGAATCTCAAAAGACGATAAAAAAAAAAGAACTTACAACCAATCAAAAAGTTCAGAGAAAAATAAAAGGCCCCATGACATAGCACGGGACCTTTATATTAGAAAGATAATTATTCAGCCTTAGGAGCTTCCTCAGCTGGCTTATCAGCGTCAGCAGTCTCAGCAGCCGGTGCCTCAGTAGCAGGAGCAGCAGCTGTTTCAGCAGCAGCCTTCTTACCACCACGGCGGCTACGACGAGTCTTCTTCTCTGCCTTCGGTGCCTTAGCCATGTTCTCATCGAAGTCAACGAGCTCGATGAAAGCTATAGGTGCAGCATCGCCCTGACGAACGCCAAGCTTGATGATGCGGGTGTAACCACCGGGACGGTCACCGACCTTGGTGATAACAGCACCAAAGAGTTCCTTAACGGCCTCTTTGTTCTGCAGATACCGGAAGACAACACGACGAGAATTGGTCGTATCGTTCTTAGCCTTTGTAATCAGCGGCTCGACATACTTCTTAAGTGCCTTAGCCTTTGCGAGGGTCGTAGTGATTCTTTTGTGCTCGATCAGCGAACTTGCCAGGTTTGAAAGCAAGGCAGCACGATGATCAGCAGTACGGCCCAGATGGTTGAATTTCTTGTTGTGTCTCATTTGTTTTGTTTACAGTTAGGAAGAGAATCACTTCTCGTCCAGTTTATACTTTGAAATGTCGGTTCCAAACGACAGATTCAGACTCTCGAGCAAATCATCAAGCTCAGAAAGCGATTTCTTACCGAAGTTACGGAACTTCAGGAGGTCAGTCTTATTATACTGTACCAGATCACCAAGTGTCTCGACATCAGCAGCTTTCAGACAGTTAAGCGCACGGACACTCAGGTTGAGGTCGGTAAGCTTTGTCTTGAGAAGCTGACGCATGTGAAGAACCTCCTCATCAAACTCCTGATTAGTATCCTGATCAGGATTCTCGAGAGTAATCTTCTCATCAGAGAACAGCATGAAGTGATAGATAAGTATCTTAGCAGCCTCTTTCAGTGCGTCCTTCGGGTGGATGGAACCATCTGTTGTAACTTCTATAACGAGTTTGTCGTAGTCGGTCTTCTGTTCGACACGATACGGCTCAACAGCGTAACGAACGTTACGGATTGGGGTATAGATAGAATCGATTGGAAGTACGTTGACATCGGTGCAGAACTGGCGATTCTCATCAGCAGGGACGTAACCACGACCCTTATTGATAGTAAGGTCAATCTGCATCGTTGCCTTCGAATCTAAATGACAAATCACCAAATCAGGGTTTAACACTTCAAATCCAGTCAAATACTTGTTAAGATCACCTGCTTTGAACTCAGTAGTGTTCTCTACGGTGATACTAACTTTCTCATTCTCGAATTCTTCTACTACTTGCTTGAACCGCACTTGTTTGAGATTCAAGATGATGTTGGTAACATCTTCCTTAACACCGGGAACTGAAGAGAACTCGTGCTCCACACCAGCTATACGGATGGTGTTGATTGCGAAACCCTCAAGCGATGAAAGAAGGATGCGACGGAGGGCATTACCAATGGTAACACCGAAGCCAGGCTCGAGAGGACGGAATTCAAACTTTCCGTAGTGGTCGTTAGCCTCCACCATCACAACTTTATCAGGTTTTTGAAATGCTAATATCGCCATTAATTTAATGATTTTTATTGTTTTGAGTACAACTCAACGATTAACTGCTCCTTAATGTTCTCAGGGATGTCGGCACGGTCTGGCTTGTGCAGGAACTTACCGCTCTTGCTGTTCTCATCCCATTCCAGCCATGGGTACTTGCTGTGGTTGAAACCAGCCAAAGCAGCCTCGATAACCTCGAGAGACTTAGCCTTCTCGCGAACACCTACTACATCACCAGGCTTAACCTGATAAGAAGGAATGTTCACTACGTTGCCATTGACAACGATGTGCTTGTGACCAACGAGCTGACGTGCAGCAGCACGAGTGGGAGCGATACCGAGACGATAAACAACGTTATCGAGACGGCTCTCCAAGTTCTGGAGAAGAACCTCACCGGTAATACCGTCGGCCTTAGCGGCTGCATCGAACATGTTGCGGAACTGACGCTCCAGTACACCATAAGTGTACTTTGCCTTCTGCTTCTCTGCGAGCTGAGCACCATACTCCGACTGCTTGCGGCGACGGTTGTTGCCCTGCTGCCCTGGAGGGAAATTACGCTTAGAGAGAACCTTATCAGGGCCGAAGATTGGCTCGCCGAAACGGCGGGAAATTCTTGATTTTGGACCTATGTATCTTGCCATAATCTAATGTAATCCTTTAAATTGTTATAAGATGAAATTAAACGCGACGACGCTTCGGTGGACGGCAACCGTTGTGCGGCAGCGGTGTAACGTCAACGATTTCAGTAACCTGAATGCCGGCAGCGTTGACGGCACGGATAGCGCTCTCACGACCATTACCCGGACCCTTAACATAAGCCTTTACCTTACGCAGACCCAGCTCGAAAGCTGTCTTAGCGCAATCCTCAGCTGCCATCTGGGCAGCGTACGGAGTGTTCTTCTTAGATCCGCGGAATCCCATCTTACCAGCTGACGACCAAGAGATAACCTGCCCCTCGCTGTTAGCCAAAGATACAATAATATTATTGAAAGAGCTGTGAACGTGCAGCTGACCTACAGCGTCAACTCTTACATTACGTTTCTTATTAGATGCTGTTGTTTTCTTTGCCATAATTAATTTCCTCCGAGATTACTTAGTAGCCTTCTTCTTGTTAGCAACAGTCTTCTTCTTTCCCTTACGGGTACGAGCATTGTTCTTAGTACTCTGACCGCGAACAGGAAGACCATTACGATGACGGATTCCACGGTAGCAACCGATATCCATGAGACGCTTGATGTTCATCTGTACCTCTGAACGGAGGTCACCTTCTACTTTGTACTCAGCGCCGATAATTTCACGGATCTTGGCAGCCTGGTCATCTGACCACTCGCTGACCTTCAAGTCGCGGCTCACGCCGGCCTTGTCCAATATCTTTGCTGAACTACTTCGGCCTATACCATAGATATAGGTCAATGCGATCTCGCCACGCTTATTCTGGGGCAAGTCTACTCCAACAATTCTTATTGCCATTGTTTGAATTTGTAAAAATTATAATACACTTAAACGTTTAAATTCGCTAAAAAGCATGCAAAGTTAAGCATAATTTTTGAACTACGCTAAACTTTTGCATATTTTTTATCGGATTAATCATTGTTAACCCTGACGCATCTTATACTTAGGGTTCTTCTTGTTGATAACGAACAGACGGCCTTTGCGACGAACGATCTTGCAATCCGGTGTACGCTTCTTTAATGATGCTCTTGTCTTCATTGTGAAACCAATATTATTATTTGTATCTGAAAACTATTCTGCCTTTAGTCAAGTCATAGGGACTCATCTCGACCTTCACCTTATCACCGGGGAGAATCTTGATGTAGTGCATTCTCATCTTTCCAGAGATATGGGCCGTAATATCGACTCCATTCTCAAGCTCTACTCTGAACATTGCGTTAGAGAGAGCCTCCATTATTGTTCCATCCTGCTCAATAGCAGCTTGCTTTGCCATAATTGCTTTATCTTCTATTAATTTAATGATGTTTCTTCGAATTCTTCTATTTCGTCAAACGATGATAAGATATCTGCCTTGCCGTCACGAATGGCAATCGTATGCTCAAAATGCGCAGCAGGCTTCATATCACGCGTAATTATCTGCCAGTGGTCATGGAGCATCCAAACTTTTGGATCGCCAAGAGTTACCATCGGTTCGATGGCTATGCACATGCCGGATTTCAACATCAGACCTTCACCGTGTTTACCATAGTTGAACACTGGTGGGTCCTCGTGCATCTCCCGGCCAATGCCATGGCCTGCCAGTTCCCTGACAATGCCATATCCTTTGGCCTCACAATAAGTTTGTACCGCCTCACCGATATCTCCTAAGTGATGCCCAGCCTGTGCTACGTTGATAGCCCGATAAAGAGCTTCCTTTGTGGTACGAAGAAGGGCCCGAACTTCAGGCTTAACCTCGCCAACACAGAAAGTGTAGCAAGAGTCACCGTTAAAGCCGTCAAGGACAGCGCCACAATCGACAGAGATAATGTCACCATCCTTTAAAACGCACTTTGGGTTTGGAATACCATGGACGACCATCGCATTGACTGAGGTACAAATGCTCCCGGGGAACGGACCACCGATAGGATTAGGACAACCCTTAAATGACGGCACGCCACCATTGTCACGGATGAACTCCTCAGCAATTTTGTCAAGGTCCAAGGTAGAGACACCTGGCTTTATATGACGGCCAACCTCGGCGAGGGTTTTACCCACGAGGAGATTGGCCTTACGCATCAATTCAATCTCATCCTCTGTCTTCAGAAATACATGCATTTCATTGAAGAAGATTAGTATGCTGCCACTTCGCCACCGCCACGGGTGTGACCAGAATTCAGAAGTCCGTCATAGTGGCGCATCATCAAGTGCGACTCAATCTGCTGGAGTGTATCGATAACTACACCAACAAGAATGAGCAGTGAAGTACCACCGAAGAACTGACTGAAAGCATCCTGAACATTCAGGAGACCGGCCAATGCAGGCATAATTGCGATGAAAGCGATGAACAGAGAGCCCGGGAAGGTGATACGCGACATAACGGTGTCGATATAATCGGCAGTATCCTTACCTGGTTTAACACCAGGAATGAATCCGTTGTTACGTTTCATATCCTCAGCCATCTGTGTAGGATTGATAGTAATGGCAGTGTAGAAATACGTAAACGCAATCACGAGGACGACGTAAACGAAATTGTACAACAGGCTCTTGGTATTCATAAGACTCTGAAGCACAGGGCTCGCATTATCAGTTGAATACTGGACGATAGCCAACGGGATGAACATCAGGGCCTGAGCGAAGATGATAGGCATCACATTAGCTGCGAAGAGTTTCAAAGGAATATACTGACGAGCACCACCGTACTGCTTATTACCTACAATACGCTTTGCATACTGAACGGGGACTTTGCGGGTACCCTGCACAAGAAGTATAGATGCACATACAACGGCATAAAGTATGACAATCTCGACAATGAACATGACCAGTCCACCACCGGTGATGGCGGTGAAACGGCTGGAGACCTCCTGAATGAAAGCCTGAGGCAGCCGCGCGATAATACCGATCATAATGATGAGAGAGATACCATTGCCAACACCCTTGTCAGTGATACGCTCACCGAGCCACAGAATAAACATTGAGCCTGCGGCAAGGATAATAGTAGCAGGAATCATGAATACCGTCCAGCTGATACCTGAAGCCAGGGCCTGTGAGGCCTGCATCTTCAGGTTGATGAGATAAGACGGAGCCTGGAACAGAAGTATTGCTACTGTGAGAATACGAGTGTACCAGTTTATCTTCTTCCTGCCGCTCTCGCCCTCGCGCTGCATCTTCTGGAAGTAAGGCACAGCGACGGCGAGGAGCTGCATGACGATGGATGCTGAGATGTATGGCATTATTCCAAGCGCAAAGATAGACGCGTGGGAGAATGCACCACCGGAGAACATATCCAACAGTGACATAAGTCCGCCTGCGGTCTGTGACTGCAATTTGTCCAACATGCTCGGTTCGATACCCGGAAGTACGACGAACGAGCCGAAACGATAAATAGCCGTAAACAGAATGGTGATGAGAATCCGCTGACGCAGATCCTCAATCTTCCATATGTTCTTCAGTGTCTCAATAAACTTTTCCATTAACTTAGATTATAGTTGTGTTACCACCAACTGCCTCGATAGCCTCTTTGGCAGTCTTTGAGAAGGCATTAGCCTCTACTTCAAGTTTAGCCTTGAGTTCACCATTACCAAGAATCTTGACAAGCTTAGTGCCCTTCACGACACCGTTAGCCTTGAGCTCAGCGAGTCCGATCTTTGTAAGGTTCTTCTCTTCAGCAAGCTTTTGAAGAGTAGAGAGGTTCACAGGATAATACTCCTTATGGTTGATATTCTTGAATCCAGCCTTAGGAACACGACGCTGCAGTGGCATCTGACCACCCTCGAAACCAATCTTCTTCTTGTAACCAGAACGAGACTTAGCACCCTTGTGACCACGAGTAGAGGTTCCGCCGAGTCCAGAGCCTGGACCACGGCCGATACGACGACGTGAATGGGTAGAGCCCTCAGCTGGTTTCAAATTATTTAATTTCATAATTGTTCGTTGCTTAAAAGATTAATTACTTTACTTCTTCGACGAGGTGAAACACCTTGCGAACCATTCCGCGGTTACTTGGAGTGTCCTCAATCTCGACAACCTGACCAATCTTGCGGAGGCCGAGGGCGAGAAGAGTTGCTTTCTGATCCTTAGGAGCGTTGATACGGCTCTTGACCTGCTTTACTTTAAATGTTGCCATTCTTTGTTTCTCCTTTATTACCCGTTAAATACTTTGTCCATGCTGATTCCACGCTCACCGGCAACGCTGTAAGCGTCGCGCATCTGGCTCAGTGCTGCGATAGTAGCCTTTACCAGGTTGTGAGGGTTGGAAGAGCCCTTTGACTTTGCAATCACGTCTTTAATACCAACGCTCTCAAGAACGGCACGCATAGCACCACCGGCCTTCAGACCAGTACCGGCAGCAGCCGGCTTGATAAGAACGACAGCACCGCCGAAGCGTACTTCCATCTCGTGAGGAACAGTACCGTTGAGTACCGGCACCTTAACAAGATTCTTCTTTGCTGAGTCAGTAGCTTTCTGGATAGCGGCAGTAACCTCACCAGCCTTGCCGAGGCCGTAGCCGATAACACCCTTGCCGTCACCTACAACGACGATGGCTGCGAATGTGAAAGTACGGCCACCCTTTGTAACCTTTGTTACGCGGTTGATAGCTACCAGACGGTCTTTCAGTTCAACGTCACTATTTACTTTTACTTTATTCATTGCCATAATCGTTTAGAAATTAAGACCTCCCTCACGTGCAGCGTCAGCAAGAGCCTGTACACGTCCGTGATAAAGGTATCCGTTACGGTCGAAAACAACCTTCTCTACACCGGCAGCCTTGGCCTTCTCTGCAACGAGAGCGCCGACCTTCTTAGCCTGCTCTATCTTCGGCATCTTCTCGAGACCGACAGAAGAAGCAGAAGCAAGTGTTGTGCCTGTCAAGTCATTGATGACCTGTGCATAAATCTGCTTGTTACTGCGGAAAACGCTCAGACGAGGGCGCTCAGCAGTACCGTTCACATTCTTACGAATGCGGAACTTTATCTTAAGTCTTCTTTGTTCTTTCTTTGTAGACATAATCGTAATTAATTATTAAAGTTACTTAGCTGCAGCTGTCTTACCAGACTTTCTGCGGATAACCTCGCCCTGGAACAGGATACCCTTACCCTTATAAGGCTCAGGCATACGGAAAGAACGAATCTTTGCACAGATCTGACCGAGCAATTGCTTGTCAGCCGACTCGAGAGTGATGATAGGGTTCTGGTTACGCTCACTCTTTGTCTCAACCTTAACCTCAGCAGGGAGCTGGATGTAGATTGGGTGTGTGTAACCGAGCGAAAGCTCAACGATGTTACCCTGGTTGCTTACACGGTAACCGACACCGACGAGCTCCATAGTCTTCTTGTAGCCTTCGCTGACACCAACAACCATATTGTTGACGAGAGCGCGGTACAGACCGTGGAAAGCCTGCTTCTGCTTAACATCTACGAGGCTCTTCTCATCGATAGCGAATGTAACCTGATTATCCTCAACCTTGACGATGATTGAAGGGTCGACTTTCTGCGAGAGTTCGCCCTTAGGACCTTTAACTGTAACAACATTGTCCTTGAGGCTAACTGTAACGCCTGCAGGGATACTAATTGGCAATTTTCCTATTCTTGACATACAAAATCCTCCAATTAATAAACGTAGCAAAGAACCTCACCACCGACTTTCTCAGCAGCAGCCTCTTTGTTTGTCATTACACCTTTGGATGTAGATATGATAGCAATACCTAATCCGTTAATAACTCTCGGCATGTCTTTGTAGCCAGTGTACTGGCGAAGACCTGGGGTAGAAACGCGCTTAAGTTTCTTAATTGCGTTCTGCTTTGTTACTGGGTCGTACTTGAGAGCGACCTTGATAGTACCCTGAGGTCCATCCTCTACGAACTTGTAGTTCAGGATGTAACCCTTCTCGAAGAGAATCTTAGTGATAGACTTCTTCAAGTTAGACGCCGGAATCTCAACCACGCGGTGGTGAGCCATGATAGCATTCCGAAGTCTTGTCAGATAATCTGCTATTGGATCTGTCATAAAATATAAATGTTTAATTAATCGGGACTGCCCCGACAATATTAAAAAAATGTTTCTGATGCGAATCTCACGGCTTTTCAGTCCGAAAAGTTTTTAAGTCAAAGCTCCCACTGCTCAAACTTAAAAACCTAAGAACGTGAATTGTCGAATCGATAATTACCAGCTTGCCTTCTTAACACCCGGAATGAGACCCTGTGATGCCATCTCACGGAACTGTATACGCGACAGACCGAACTGACGGATATAACCCTTTGGACGTCCGGTTATCTTGCAACGGTTGTGCAGACGGATAGGATTAGCATTCTTTGGGATAGCCTGCAGCTTTCTTGCAGCCTCATAAGCCTCTGCGGGGTCGTTAGTTGTAGCGATAATCTTCTTCAGAGCCGCACGCTTCTCAGCATAACGGGCAACGAGTTTAGCACGCTTGACCTCACGGGCTTTCATTGATTCTTTTGCCATATCACTTAATCGTTATTAGCGTTCTTGAATGGGAGGCCGAAAGCCTTCAGGAGAGCAAATCCCTCTTCGTCAGTCTTTGCAGATGTAACGAAAGTGATGTTCATACCCTGAATCCGGTCTACCTGATCGATGTTTATCTCCGGGAAGATGATCTGCTCAGTGATACCGAGGGTGTAGTTACCACGGCCATCGAACTTAGTGTTGATACCCTTGAAGTCACGGATACGCGGCAGGGCGATACGCACGAGCTTCTCAAGGAACTCATACATACGCTCGCGGCGCAGTGTTACCATGACACCGATAGGCATCTTCTTACGGAGCTTGAAGTTAGCGATATCCTTCTTAGAATAAGTAGGAACTGCCTTCTGACCTGTGATAGCAGTAAGCTCGTTGATAGCCACATCGATAATCTTCTTATCCTGAGTGGCATCACCAAGACCCTGGTTGATGACGATCTTCTCCAGGGCAGGGATCTGCATTGAAGAAGAGTAGTTGAACTGCTTCTTCAGAGCCGGAGCAATCTGATCAGTATACTGTTTCTTTAACTCTGCTGTATCCATATTACTTGATTTCCTCCCCTGACTTTTTAGCGATACGCTTTACGGTCTTGCCGTCACGCTCGATACGGATACGTGTTGCCTTTCCGCTCTTCGGATCGATGAGACTTACGTTAGAGATATGTATAGGAGCCTCCTGCTTAACGATGCCACCCTGAGGATTGGCAGCAGATGGCTTTGTGCTCTTCGAGACCATGTGAATGCCCTCGACGATGACACGCTCTTCGTCACGCAGCACCTTGAGCACCTTTCCAGTCTTGCCCTTGTCAGCACCGGCGAGGACAATTACCTGGTCATCCTTCTTTATATGAAATTTTGCCATTTCTGTTTTACTTTTATAGATTAAAGAACCTCTGGTGCCAAGGAAACGACTTTCATATTGACGGCGCGGAGCTCACGAGCCACTGGGCCGAAGATACGGCTACCGCGGAGCTCGCCAGCGTTGTTGAGCAATACGCATGCATTGTCGTCGAAACGGATGTACGAGCCATCAGCGCGTCTGATTTCCTTTTTAGTGCGAACGATTAAAGCTTTCGAAACTGCACCCTTTTTCAATTCACTTGATGGGATGACGTTCTGTACAGCAACTACGATAACGTCACCTACGCTTGCATAGCGGCGGCCTGTTCCACCGAGTACACGAATGCACTTAGCCTCGCGTGCGCCGCTGTTGTCTGCGACTGTAAGTCTTGATTCTACCTGTATCATAATTACTTAGCTTTTTCTACGATTTGAACTAATCTCCATCTCTTTGTTTTTGACAGAGGACGGGTTTCCATGATCTGAACAGTGTCGCCTACGTGAGCCTCGTTGTTCTCGTCATGGGCATGGTACTTTTTCGTGTGCTGCACGAACTTACCATATATAGGGTGCTTCTCCTTGAACTTGGATGCGATGACGATGGTCTTATCCATCTTGTCGCTGATAACAACACCCTGTCTTACTTTTCTTAAATTTCTTGTTTCCATCTGGACCACTATTATTTGTTAAGTTCTCTCTGACGAAGCACCGTTTTCATACGTGCGATGTCACGACGCGCAGCCTTAATCTGAGATGGATTCTCAAGCGGAGTAATCTGATGGTTGAGCTTCATCTTTGCCAGAGCCTCCTCAGCGTTTTCAATCTTCTCGACCAATTCCTTGGTCTCGAGTTCTTTTACTTCCTTAATTTTCATCTTTCTTAAGCGTTTTTGTCGTAATCACGACGAACAACAAACTTTGTCTTAACCGGCAGTTTCTGCGCAGCGAGGCGGAGAGCCTCCTTTGCGATGTCGAACGAAACGCCTTCTACTTCAAAGAGGATACGACCCGGAGTGACAGGTGCAACCCATCCTGCTGGATCACCCTTACCTTTACCCATTCGGACATCGGCAGGTTTGCGAGTGATAGGTTTGTCCGGGAAGATACGGATCCAGACCTGACCTTGACGATTCATGTAGCGGTTCACTGCCACACGAGCAGCCTCGATCTGACGGCTGTCGAGCCATTTAGCCTCAAGTGTCTTGATGCCGAATGAGCCGAAAGCCAGCTGTGTGCCTCTGTGGGCGTTGCCTTTGTTGCCACGTCCGTCCTGAGGCCTTCTATATTTTACTCTTTTTGGCTGTAACATGATAGCTTCTACTTTTAACGGTTATTGTTTCTTCTGCGGTTGCCTCTGCCCTGACGGCCACCACCGTTAGGACGGCCGGTATTCTTCTGCTCGGCGAAATTTGGTGTCAGTTCTACCTTGTGGTAGATTTCACCACGGCAGATCCATACCTTGATACCAAGGAGACCAACCTTTGTGAGAGCCTCTGTCTGGCAATAGTCGATATCAGCGCGGAAAGTGTGGAGAGGAGTACGTCCTTCCTTGAACATTTCCTTACGTGCGATTTCAGCACCATTGAGACGACCCGAAATCTGAACCTTGATGCCCTCAGCACCGGCGCGCATAGTGTTGGCGACAGCCATCTTGATGGCACGGCGGTAAGCAACCTTACCTTCCACCTGGCGAGCGATGTTCTCACCGACGATAGCAGCGTCGAGCTCAGGTCTCTTGATTTCAGAGATGTTAATCTGAATATCCTTCTTGAACAGATTCTTCAGCTCTTCCTTGAGTTTGTCGACGTCCTGACCACCTTTACCAATGACGAGACCCGGACGGGCTGTGCAAATAGTGATGGTGACGAGCTTCAGTGTGCGCTCGATGACGATGCGCGAAACCTGAGCCTTCTCGAGGCGCTTCATCAGGTATGCGCGGATCTTCTGGTCCTCGACGAGGTTATCGCCGAAATCCTTTCCACCGAACCAATTTGAGTCCCAACCGCGGATGATTCCCAGACGGTTGCTGATTGGATTAACTTTCTGTCCCATTCTATTATTCTTTTACATCATTGTTAGCGTCATTCTCGACAGCAGCCGGCTTGGTATCGACGAAGAGAGTGACGTGGTTAGAACGTTTACGAATTCTGTAACCGCGGCCCTGAGGTGCAGGGCGCATGCGCTTCATTGTTACGCCTCCATCGACGAAGATCTTTGTGATGTATAGTTCTCCGTCCTCGGCTTTGCGGTCATTCTTAACCTCCCAGTTAGCGATGGCCGAACGCAAGAGCTTCTCTACGTTCTGGGCAGCGGCCTTCTTCGAGAACCTGAGCACACCCAGTGCGCGGTTGACCTCCATACCGCGTACCATGTCGACGACATAGCGCATTTTGCGTGGAGATGAAGGACAATCATTGAGCTTTGCGAAATACAGGCTTTTCTTAGCTTCCTTACGAGCTTCAGCCTTTATATGTTTTCTTGCTCCCATTATATTATTGTTCTTTATTCTTAATGGATTATTGCCTGATTACTTCTTGTTGTTGCCTGAGTGGCCACCGAAGCGGCGTGTAGGGCTGAACTCTCCGAGCTTATGGCCTACCATGTTCTCAGTGATGTAAACAGGGATAAATTTGTTTCCGTTGTGGACAGCAACAGTATGACCCACGAAATCAGGGGAAATCATTGATGCCCTGGCCCATGTCTTAACGACACTCTTCTTGCCGCTCTCGTTCATGGCGAGAATCTTCTTCTCGAGCTTTACGTTAATGTACGGACCTTTTTTTAATGAACGACTCATAATTTACTCTTCTTGTTAACTTGTTTACTTCTTGTTAGCGCGGTCAATTATGTACTTGTTTGACTGCTTCTTCGGTGCGCGAGTCTTGAGACCCTTAGCGTACAGACCCTTACGTGAACGTGGATGTCCACCAGACTGACGGCCTTCACCACCACCCATCGGGTGATCAACAGGGTTCATGACGACACCGCGGTTGTGAGGACGACGGCCGAGCCAGCGTGAGCGACCAGCCTTACCAGACTGCTCAAGAGCGTGGTCGGAGTTGCCTACGCTACCGACAGTAGCTTTACAAGCTGAGAGGATCTGGCGTGTTTCGCCAGAAGGGAGCTTAATCACACAGTAACTGCCTTCACGAGAAGTAAGCTGAGCAAAGTTACCAGCCGAACGGACGAGCAGAGCACCCTGTCCCGGACGCAACTCAATGTTGTGGATCACGGTACCTACAGGGATGTTTGCAAGTGGAAGAGCGTTACCAACCTCAGGTGCTGCCTCAGCACCCGACATTACAGTAGCGCCTACTTTCAAACCGTTAGGAGCAATAATGTAACGTTTTTCACCATCAGCGTAGAAAAGAAGTGCAATACGAGCCGAACGGTTAGGATCGTACTCGATTGTCTTCACTACAGCTGGAACACCATCTTTCTCTCGCTTGAAGTCGATCAGACGATACTTCTTCTTATGACCGCCGCCGATGTAGCGCATGGTCATTTTTCCGGTGTTGTTGCGACCGCCGGTAGAACGTTTACCGTAAACGAGAGACTTCTCTGGCACGGATGCAGTAATATCCTCGCGTGTGCCAATAACTTTGTGTCTTTGACCCGGAGTAGTCGGGTTGAATTTACGTACTGCCATTTTTTATTTAAAGATTGCTGTAAAAATCAATTGAGTCACCATTCTTCAGGGTGACATATGCTTTCTTGTAGGCGTTGCGCTGACCTTTCACAAGGCCTTTCTTTGTGTAGCGAGCCTGACGCTTGCCAGAGTAGCGCATAGTGTTGACGTCTACAACCTTCACGTTGTACCGCTTTTCAACCTCCTGCTGAATCTGGAGCTTGTTAGCCTCGGGCTTTACGATGAAACCATACTTCGGCTGTGCCGGGATGGTTCTCACCTCGCCCTTGTGCTTAACGGTCTTGTCGACAGAAGACTTGTCTGTCATCTTGGTCATCTTCTCAGTGACCAGAGGTTTTATAATGAATGTCATAACTTTTGTCTCCTAAATTATTTGTTCAAGATCGAGTCAATAACCTTCAGAGAATTCTCAGTCACGACAACAACATCAGCGTTCAAAACTTTATACGTATTGAGCTGTGCTGCGGGCAGAACTTCAGCCTCCTGCAGGTTTCGAGCCGACAAATATACATTATTATTTGCTTCTGGCAAAAGAAGGAGCACTTTCTTGCCGTCAACTTTAAGATTTTTAGCAAAGTTTACGAACTCTTTAGTCTTTGGAGCATCAAAGTTGAAGTCTTCGACGACAACGATAGCATTCTCCTGAGCCTTGTATGTGAGAGCCGATTTACGAGCAAGAAGTTTTACTTTTTTGTTGAGTTTGAAGCGATAATCGCGTGGCTTAGGACCGAAGACGCGACCACCACCGACGAGCACCGGTGAGTTGATGTCACCACGACGAGCGCCGCCGCCACCTTTCTGGCGTCCGAGCTTGCGTGTAGAACCAGCGTGCTCACTTCTCTCCTTCGACTTAGCAGTTCCCTGACGCTGGTCAGCGAGATACTGTTTCACATCAAGATAAACGACGTGGTCGTTTGGCTCAATCCCGAAGATATTCTCGTTAAGAGTTACCTTGCGTCCGGTCTCCTGACCTTTGATATCTAATACGTTAATATCCATTACTTATTAATTATTACGGTTGAACCATTGCATCCAGCAACTGAGCCTTTCACGACGAGAAGGTTCTGCTCTGGAATAACCTTTAACACCTGAAGGTTCTGAGTAGTGACTCTGTCGCCTCCCATTTGGCCACCCATTCTCATTCCCTTGAACACTTTAGCTGGGTATGAGCAGGCACCGATAGATCCCGGTTTGCGTGCGCGGTCGTCCTGACCGTGAGTAGACTGGCCTACACCACCGAATCCGTGACGTTTCACGACACCCTGGAATCCTTTACCCTTCGATGTGCCGACGACGTCGACAAACTGTGCATCGCTGAAGATATCAACAGTAATAGTGTCACCGAGGTTGTGATCCTCGTCAAACTTGAACTCGGCCAAGTGCTTCTTTGGTGTTGTGCCGGCTTTCTTGAAGTGTCCCTGCATAGGCTTTGAAGTTCTCTTCTCCTTAGCCTCGCCGAAACCTAACTGAACAGCCTTGTAACCATCTTTCTCAACAGTCTTTACCTGGGTTACAACACAAGGACCAGCTTCGATAACAGTGCACGGTACGTTCTTACCGTCGGCGCTGAATACGGATGTCATTCCGATTTTCTTTCCTAATAATCCTGGCATTTCAATTAAACTTTTTAATATGAATAGTAAACTATTTTTTTTAATACCGTAATGAAGATCTGTTATTAGACCTTGATTTCTACATCGACACCTGAAGGCAACTCGAGCTTCATGAGTGCGTCGACAGTCTTTGGCGATGCGCTGTAGATGTCGATGATGCGCTTGAAGTCGGAGAGCTGGAACTGCTCACGGCTCTTCTTGTTGACGAATGTCGAACGGTTTACGGTGTAGATGCGCTTGTGTGTCGGCAGTGGAATAGGACCGCTGACGATAGCGCCTGTAGCCTTAACGGCCTTAACGATCTTTTCGGCTGACTTGTCGACCAGCTGATGGTCGAAACTCTTCAGCTTGATACGAATCTTCTGACTCATTTCTTTTGTTTTGTTGTATTGATGAATAATATTTTCAGAGCAAGAGAGGTACGCCCTTATAAGAGTCATTCGCTATAAGGACGCCTCCCTGCTGTTTTTTTGTCTGTATTATTACTTGATCAGCTCCGGATGACCTCCGACCTCTGTAAGGATTTCCTTAGCGAGGTTGCTGCTTACCGGTGCGTGGTGGTCATACTCCATAGAAGAAGTAGCACGGCCGGAAGTGATGGTACGCAGAGCGGTCACATAACCGAACATCTCGGCCAGCGGCACCATTGCCTTGACGATACGGGCACCGCTGCGAGCCTCGTCCATACCCTGCACGAGACCACGACGCTTGTTCAGGTCGCCGATGACGTCACCCATGCTCTCCTCAGGAGTAACAACCTCTACCTTCATGATAGGCTCCATGAGCACTGGCTGTGCCTTCGGGCAGAGGGTCTTGAAAGCCTGGTGAGCGACGAGCTCGAACGAAAGCTGGTCAGAGTCGACGGGGTGGAAGCTACCATCATTCAATGTAACCTTCAGACCAGTCATTGGGTAACCGCCGAGAACACCGTTAGAGAGGCAGTCCTGGAATCCCTTCTGTACCGACGGGATGAACTCCTTAGGAATGTTACCACCCTTGACGTTGTTGATGAACTGCAGATCGCCCTCCTTGTAGTCCTCGTCTTTCGGGCCGATAGTGACATCGATGCAAGCGAACTTACCACGACCACCAGTCTGCTTCTTATAAGTCTCGCGGCTCTGAGCAGTGCCCATGATAGCCTCCTTGTAGTTCACCTGAGGCTTACCCTGTGTGCACTCTACCTTGAACTCACGCTTCAGACGGTCGATAATGATGTCGAGGTGAAGCTCACCCATACCCGAGATAATTGTCTGTCCGCTCTGCTCGTCGGTGTGTACCTTGAATGTCGGGTCCTCCTCGGCGAGTTTTGCAAGACCGGTATCCATCTTAGCGACATCGGCCTGGCTCTTAGGCTCAACGGCAACGGAGATCACGGTGTCAGGGAATGTCATCGACTCCAGTACGATCGGATGATCCTCGTCGCAGAGTGTATCACCGGTACGGATATCCTTGAAGCCTACTCCTGCGCCGATATCACCAGCGTCGATTGACTCCATAGGAATCTCCTTATTAGAGTTCATCTGGAACAGACGGCTGATGCGCTCGCGCTTGCCCGAACGTGGGTTGTAGACGTAAGAACCTGCAGTGACCTTACCGGAGTAAACGCGGAAGAACACGAGGCGTCCCATGAACGGGTCGGTAGCGATCTTGAAAGCCAGAGCGGCTGTTGGCTCGCTCTCGAGAGGCTTGCGGTCCTCTTCCTCGCCGGTCTCAGGGTTTGTACCGCGGATAGCGGCAGTGTCCTCAGGCGATGGCAGGAAAGCGCAGGTGTAGTCGAGGAGCGGCTGCACGCCCTTATTCTTATATGAAGAACCGAGAGTCATCGGGGTGATCTCCATAGCGCAGGTACCCTTGCGGAGGGCAGCGATGAGCTGGTCCTCAGGAATCTCCTGACCGTCGAGATACTTCTCCATGATATCGTCGTCGAAGTCGGCAGCAGCCTCGACCATCTTGTCGTGCCACTCCTGAGCCTCGTCAACGAGGTCGGCAGGAATATCGTCAACCTCATACTCGGCACCCATGGTCTCGTCGTGCCAGAGGATAGCCTTCATCTTGATAAGGTCGACAACGCCCTTGAAGTTCTCCTCAGCACCGATAGGAATCTGTACGGGCACTGGGTGTGCGCCAAGGATGTCCTTCATCTGCTGAACAGTCTCGAAGAAGTCAGCACCGGAGCGGTCCATCTTGTTGACGTAACCGATACGCGGCACGTTGTACTTGTCGGCCTGACGCCAAACGGTCTCCGACTGTGGCTGCACACCATCAGCGGCAGAGTATGTTGCGATAGCACCATCGAGGACGCGGAGCGAACGCTCAACCTCAGCGGTGAAGTCGACGTGTCCCGGAGTGTCGATCAGATTGATCTTGTATGTCTTGCCTTTGTAGGTCCAGTTACATGTTGTAGCAGCAGATGTGATAGTGATACCACGCTCCTGCTCCTGGGCCATCCAGTCCATTGTGGCTGCACCATCGTGTACCTCACCAATCTTGTGGGTCTTACCTGTGTAGAACAGGATACGCTCCGATGTGGTAGTCTTACCTGCATCGATATGCGCCATGATACCGATGTTGCGAGTCAAATGTAAATCGCGGTTTGCCATTGTCTTTTTACCTTATTATGATGTTGTGTCTTATTAGAATCTGAAGTGTGCGAAAGCGCGGTTAGCCTCAGCCATACGGTGCATGTCCTCCTTACGCTTGAAAGCACCACCCTGATTGTTGAATGCATCCTGAATCTCAGCAGCGAGTTTCTCAGCCATGCTCTTTCCGCCGCGCTTGCGAGCGAAAGCAATCATGTTCTTCATTGCCACGCTGACCTTACGCTCAGGACGTATCTCGGTAGGCACCTGGAATGTAGCACCACCGATACGGCGGCTCTTAACCTCCACCTGCGGAGTGATGTTGTCGAGGGCCTGCTTCCAAATCTCTAACGGAGACTTCTCGTTATCCTTCATGCGCTGGCCTACGAGATCGAGGGCGTTGTAGAAGATCTCGTAAGAGATGCTCTTCTTGCCATCGTACATCAGATGATTAACAAACTTTGAGACCTTCTGGTCGTTGAACTTTGGATCCGGGAGGATCACACGCTTCTTTGGTTTTGCTTTTCTCATTTTTATAAAAATAAATTTTTGCGGAGGCTGTCGTCTGATTTCGTCACTTCAACGTCCTCACCCGGACATTTACTCAACCTTGTCTTTTAACAATTCTCCAGCAAAACTTGTTTTTAGTTGTATTTCTGTTTACGCCTCGGGCCATCAGCCATCTCCGACTGTTGACCCTCGGCCTTTTGTTGGGGTGTTGCGCCTTACTTCTTCTTAGGACGCTTTGCACCGTACTTTGAACGGCGCTGTGTGCGGTTTGTCACGCCGGCGGTATCGAGAGTACCGCGGACGATGTGATAGCGTACACCCGGAAGGTCCTTCACACGACCGCCACGAACGAGGACGATGCTGTGCTCCTGAAGGTTGTGACCCTCACCAGGGATGTAGGAGTTGACCTCCTTCTGGTTGGTCAGACGTACACGTGCGACTTTACGCATTGCTGAGTTAGGCTTCTTAGGGGTTGTCGTGTACACACGAACGCACACTCCACGACGCTGGGGGCAATTCTCCAGTGCGGGGCTGGCGCTCTTGCTGGCAACAGCCTTTCTGCCTTTTCTTACTAACTGTGAAATAGTAGGCATGATTCTTATTTTTTATGTATATATTATTTTGTTTATTTTCAACTTGTTACGCCACTTCAGAACAAGTACACAATGCCTGGGGCGTTTCGGGGTGCAAAGGTACAAACATTTCGGCAATTCACCTAATATACAGAAAACAAAAATACTCAGCCACTCTTTCAATTAACAAAATATAACTGTTTAAATGCTTTTTAACTGCAAAAGCGGTCGCAAACGGGTTGTCAGAAGCAGTGGGAGACCAACGGACAATGGGCGAAAAAGAGCGATCAAAGGGACCACAGCCCTATATATATAATATGTATAGGCATCGGCCGGAGTGCCGTTATGCTATATATATAATATGTATAGGCGGCGATTCCGACCGACGCAGGCCGACAATACCACTCCGTCCTTAACACTATACGATAACAGACGAAACATGAACGAAAATCCGAAAAATCTTGACAGCAAAACAATACATATCATTTGGCGTTGCAAAACAGGCCGTTTTGCAAGCTCAAACGGACCGTTTCGCATTGCAAAACAGGCCGTTTCGCAACGCCAAATGACCCTTATTGTAAACTCATTGAATACCAGCGGGTTACATAACAGGATAAATCGAGAACGGAATATGAATAATATTTACATCCAGAATGGGCTGACAGATGGAAATTCACGGCGATAATAGTGCGTCATTGCATATTTACAGCACACAGAAAACAAGCAAACGACGATTTGGCGCGATGCTTAACAGACTTTAACAAGGGTAAGAACGGGCAAATTTGGAGGGGCAGGAAAAATGTGGTAACTTTGTATCGTTGGCCACAAGGAGGTCACCCGAAGAGCATGACGGTGCCGCAGACCAACGCAAAAAGATAAAAACCGGAACTGCATTACATTCAATGAATCACAGGATTTGTTTTCTTACGCACAACTACCGCGGGCTGAACAGCTCGGGCAATAAGGCTAAACACGACAATGAAGTGACGCTGCGCGAGATTGGCGCGGTGAACCTCGGTGTGCCGACGACATACTACGACAGCAAGGTGGCATCGTTCTTCCTCGACTTGGCAGGTGTCGTGAAACTGTCGATGACCGTCAGCCGCGGCGACATCGTGGTGCTGCAATATCCCGTGAAGAAGTATTTCGCCTTCGTCTGCAATATGGCTCACGCCCACGGAGCAAAGGTTGTGGCCATCATCCACGACTTGGGGTCGATGCGGCGGCGCAAGCTCACGGTAGCCAAGGAGATCAGGCGGCTGATGCATGCCGACTATGTCATCGCGTCGAACGCCACGATGAAGGACTGGCTCTCGAAGAATGGCTTCACGAACGGGCTCGGAGCCCTGCAGCTCTTCGACTACCGATCGGCATCGCCGTGCAGGGAGAGAGCGGCAAGGAACTCAGAGGCCGTACCACGCGTTGTCTATGCCGGTGCGCTGAGCCCACGTAAGAACACCTTCCTCCTCGACATGGCGAAGGTGGCAAAGGGCTATGACCTCGAGATTTTCGGCAACGAGGACGGACTGCCGGGACTGAAAGCCTCGGAGCATGTACACCTCCACGACTTCATGGCCGCCGACGACTTCATCGCGAACGCACCGGGCGACTACGGATTAGTGTGGGACGGCGACAGCCTCACCACCTGCTCGGGCCATTTCGGCGAGTACCTCCGCTGGAATTCACCGCACAAAGCATCGTTCTATCTGCGCGCCGGACTGCCGCTGATAGTCTGGCGCTGTTCGGCACTGGCTTCGATAGTGAAGGAGTTGGGCGTAGGAATCCTCATCGACCGCATCGAGGACATAGGACCACGACTGTCGGCCATAACGCCCGATGAGCGCGCGACGATGGCGGCCAACGCGCTCTCTGTGGCACAGCGTCTGAGCACAGGAGCCTTCTTCAAGGACGCGCTGAAGGAAGCTGTCGACCGGATAGAATAAGAAAAAAGTGCCTGCCACCGGATGAACGGGAGCAGGCACTTTTTCGTATATAGTTTCTTTCGAAGCCTCGTCGCGGCTATATTAAAGATGTAGTTTCTTCATCAGCCGCTTCAAGGCCGATTGTTTGTACTCTTCAAATATCTTCGGAGCCATCACACGATAGTCGTCGACGGTGCTGATTACGACCGTACCGTGGTTCGTGGCCTGGTGAACGGGGGTCATATACGACGGACCGTACTGCGTGCGGAGGAACTCGTCGTAGCCTGCCGGCACCGGAACGGTGGTATTCTCGAAGGGCACCCACAGTGTCTCGTCGAAGATGTGGCGGTCGAAGGTGAACTTGTTGCCGTCGAAAGTCATCTCGGCCCAGCGCTTGCTGGTGACCGTACTATAGGCCCGAAGGCGGTCCTCGATACGGCGCATGTAAGCCTCGCGGCCCATACGCGAGAGGAGGTGGCGCATACGAATCTTCCTGAAAATCTGCAACCACCGTCCCGAATACAGGATATTGAGCTCGGCAGCCTTCATGCAACGAATCTCGTGGCGTGTGATTTTGAACAGTGCACGGTAGTCGTCAGCATTCTCGGGTACGCCGTCGAGGGGGAAGATGTCGATGAATATGCCCTGATGGAACTTCCGGTACGACTCACTGGGCCGCACGCAGGTGGTTCCGTTGCAGCGCAGCTGGGCGTGGCCGCGGATATAATAGGGGTCGGTGTATACGGTCTGGAGGAAGAACTGCGGTCCGAGTTCATCGGCATAATCGAGCAGCCGGTCGTAGTCGGGACGCGGCATCGACACGTCGATGTCGTCGTCCCAGGGTATATAGCCGTGATGGCGGATAGCACCTAAAAGCGTTCCACCATCGCACCATACCCTGAGTCCGTGGGCCTTGCAGACATCGATGAGCCGCTGGAACATCGTCAGCTGCACGCTCCACACGGCTTTCATGCCGGCATCAATGGTGTAGCCGTCGCGGGTCTCCTCGTTTAAGTTTACTATGTCCATAAGTGTTGAGTCCTTAATAAAGTTCTTTGGGTATCAGATGGCGGGCATTGTCGAAGTCCTCCGGAGTGTCAAGCTCTATAGTGAAGAAGTCGGTGACGTCCATAACCTTGAAGCTAAAACCCTGGGCTATAAGCCGTTGGAACGCTAACTCGTAGAAGACATCGGTCAGTCCCTCGTCAGTCATCATCGTTCGGAGCTCGCGGTAGAGCGCTGTGGAGTAGTCGGCGTTAATCTTCTCTATTCCCACCGATTCTCCCATGGCTGCCGCGGGGTCGCAAGTCTTGCTGATTTCGGTTATGCGGCACTCGCTGTCGACGACGACCTTCATTTCCTCCTCGCCGAGGGGATGACGGCTGACGGTGAGCACGGAGGCCTCCTCGTCCATAACCTTACTGATGATGCGCCCGTCGTAGATGAGATCGCTGTCGAGAAGGATGAACTGACGGCCCTCGACGACGGTGCGGGCCAGCCACAGCGAGTAGATATTATTCGTAGTGGCGTAGTCGGGATTGTCAATAAAATGGAACGTCAGTTGCGGATAATGCTCCTCGAGGAAGCCCGTAATCATCGCCGACAGATAGCCGGTGACGACAACAAACTCGCTGATGCCGGCAGCGACGAGACTGTCGACTGACCGCTGCAGGAGGGTGCGTTCACCGACCTTGAGCAGGCACTTAGGCTTGTTGTCGGTGAGCGGGCGCAGGCGCTTGGCCATGCCCGCGGCAAGGATGACGGCTATCATTGTTCTTTGGCTATTCTGAGGATGGTGTCGCAGATAGTGCGGTTCTGCTCGCGGCGGCCTAAGGTTATGCGCATGTGGGTGTTGAGGTCGGGCTCATTCATGAATTTCACCTTGTAATCCTCATCGGCAAAGGCTTGCTGGAGTTTCTCCTTGAGGGCAATAGGATACTTGATGAGGATGAAATTGGCCACACTGCGGTAGACCTTGAAGCCATCGAGGGCTCCTACCTCCGCCTTGTACATGTCGCGGGCCTCCTGCATCACCCTTGCTATCTCGCGGTAGTGGTCGCCGCTCTTCAGGGCCGCGATGCCCACTTCCTCCGACAGCCGGTCGTAACCGAGGTACATATTGGCGTATTTGGCGAAACGCTCCATCTCCTCGCCTTTGCCTATGAAGCCGAAGCCGAGGCGCAGACCGGGCAGTCCGTAGAACTTGCTCATCGTGCGGCAGAAGATGATGTTGCCGCGGGTCTCGACGAGATGCTTGATGTATGTGGTGTCGCTGGTGACGTAGGAAGCGTAAGCCTCATCGACGAGGATAACAGTCTCTGCGGGCACGATGTCGCACAGATGCTCCAGTTCGGCAGGGGTAAGGCCGTTGCCGGTAGGGTTGTTCGGCGTAGCAACGAGCAGAATCTTCGGCCGCACCTCGTTGACCTGACGCTCGAGGGCCTCGAAATCGTACTTAAAAGTGTCGTCGGTCTCAATGACATTGTACTGGATGGTCTGTCCTTCAACCTCGTCGGCGATATTAGAATAGTACCACCAGGAGAATTTCGGGATCATCATGATGCCGTTGCTGCCCTTAACGGTGAGGAAGTAGTGAACGGCCTTCTTCAGCAGGTCCTCAGCACCATATCCCAACAGCACCTGCTGCTCGTCGATATGGAACTGCTCTGACAGGTAAACGGAGAAGATGCTCTTCTTTCCCTGGTCGTAGATGCGTGTGTAGAAAGCAAATTTACGAATGTCGAAATTCTTTATCGTGTCAACAACGAGCTGTGACGGCTCAAAGTTGAACTCATTTCTGTCGAGGTAATTCATCTCTTTTATATTGTTTATTAATTTTTCTCAGTTATCTATTTCTCTGGTTTTGTTACTGTTACGCTACTTGTCGGAAAGTGCGGACACACGCGTTGGGACCGTGAGCACACTTCTCTGTTCGATTTTTCGGACATGCTGTTGTCGCCCCATTGACGATAGAGCCGTGGCTAACGGTGTCGTCTGGAGCTCGTCAGAACGGCATTGGCGCAAAAAAGCAGGGTCTGTCAGCAGTTGCTCCTGCCCTCTAACGAATGAACAAACAGTTGACAACCCAGGTTCGTTCAAACAGATTTAGATTATCCGACACCGACTTTAATGTTTCATTAAGGTTGCAAAGGTAATACTTTTCAGCTAATTATGACAACGAACCGACAGAAAACTGCTATTTTTCAGCGAATTATCTACGCAAGACTTTTATTTGACCGCATTATGGGGGCAACGAGAAGGAATGGCAGCCGATAGCAGATGGCTATCGTCAGTGGTCTTATTAGGTGTGGGCAAGGGGCATAATAGACAGCGAATGGCCACCACGAGGCAATCTTGTTATTGCTTCGTGGTGGCCATTTATTGTACAGGGCGCATCTCCAACCGGCTGTGACAGAGACACTTCCCGCCGTCGGTCGAGTACTTTAACAGCCTACGGCAGAGGGCATTTCCTGTTGTACGGAAGACTTCCCTACCCCATCCTATTTCTTAGGATGAAGGATATTGTTGTATTTTTCTGGGTTGAGGAGCAGGTCGACGGCGGCTTTATACTGCTTATCACTGCCGAGACTGTTCTCTATAGCACCCCGCTGATAATAGTAGACGGTCACGAGGTCGGCCTCGATAAGCTGGCGGATGACCTTCGAATTGTAGTCGAGGTCCTTCGCGACGTTGTGTTTCAGCTTCTTCTCGATGGCATCGAACTCCGGTTTTGCATCGTCGTAGTAGCCCTCAAACTTTGCGAGCTTGACGAGCTGCTGTAGGTATTTCTCCGTCTCACCGTCATATTTGAACTTACTTGCGAGCACATCCTTCTTGAAATCAGCATAATCGGCATCGGTGATGTGGAATTCTCCGGCTGGAGCAATGGTCGGATGAGCCTTGATATATTTCAGTTCCCAGTTGAGAAGGACCTCCGACGAGTCGCGGCCGGTACCCGCAAGATAGAAGGCAATGTTCGGCAGGGAGTCGGGTTTCACCTCCACATCGGGCTTGATGCCACCACCGTCGCGCACCTCCCGGCCTCCAAGAGTATGGAAGACGTGGGTCAGCGAGTCGGCCACATGCTCGGTGTAGCCGCCGTTGGCATGCTTGTAGTTGATAGCCTGGATGCATCGTCCGCTGGGAATGTAATATTTCGACGTTGTCAGTTTGAGCTGTCCGTTGTACGGCATGTCAAGAGTGGCCTGCACGAGTCCCTTTCCGTAGGTGCGGGTACCGAGGATAACGGCGCGGTCGAGGTCCTGCAGACTGCCGCTGGTAATCTCACTTGCCGATGCCGACTCGCCGTTGACGAGCACCACGATGGGCATGACGGTATCGATGGGTTCCACGGTTGTGCGGTAGTCCTGGTTCGTCTGCTTAATCTTTCCCTTTGTCTTGACGATGGAAATTCCTTTCGGCACGAACATATTCACTATGGCCACAGCCTGGTTGAGCAGTCCGCCACCGTTGTTGCGGAGGTCGAGGACGAATGCTTTCATACCTTTCTGGCGCATCTCGAGGAAGTCGCGACGGAGGTCGCGGGCGCAGTTCTCGTTAGTGAACGAGTTGAGGTTGAGGTAGCCAATGCCGTTGGGCTGCAAGCCATAATACGGAATATCCGGCATCTGAATGGCCCTGCGGGTAATCTTCCGCTTCATTGTCTTGCCCGTGGCAGGGCGCTTGAAGGTCAGGACGAAAGTCGTTCCGGCCTCTCCACGCAGGTGACTGCTGACGTAAGCCGTATTCTTGCCCACCATTGTGGAGTCGTCGATGGCCAAGATTATGTCGCCCTTGCGCAGTCCGGCTTCATCGGCCGGCATTCCCTCGTAGGGCTCGTCGATGACGGTATTGCCCAAGACGAAATTATAGCGGATAAGGGCTCCGATGCCAGCATACTTGCCGGAGAGCATCAGGTCGAAATCCTTCGATTTCTCTTCGGGATAGTACACCGTATAGGGATCGAGCGACCGGAGCATCGAATTGATGCCGTTGCCGATAACGTCGCTGGCGTTGAGAGTGTCGACATACATCATGTCGAGGGTTTTGTAGATAGCGTTGAATGTCTCGATATTCTTCGAAACCTCAAAGTTATGCTCGCTCGTGCTCGCATCGGTCTGCGCTTTGGCCGTGGTTGCAAAACCGACCAAGGCCACGACGAACGAAAGAAGGAGTTTCCTCATAGTTGTTATTGTTCTGTTGAAATATTATAATCTTGCTAAGACATTGATTTGCAAAGGTAGTGCAAACTGCATACAATGCAAAATAAATGCCTCGTTTTTTAAGATTTTTACATTCCTTCTACATCTTAATATGCCTCCGTTCCACATATTATATATATACGCTGCCAATCCAATATATCTGCGTGGAGCAACTAATATAGCTTCGTGAGGCAACTAATATATCTTCGTGGAGCTATTAACATAGCTTCGTGGGGCAACTAATATATCTTCGTGGGGCTATTAACATAGCTTCGTTGGACATGCAATATAGCTTCATTTCACAAGCCGCGGCAACCTTTTCCAAAATCGTTTAGACACTGAAAAAATCAGATATTGGCTTTGGCGGCCGCAGCCTGTGTGCTGCCGGCGTTAGCGGACATTGGCTCTTACGGCCGCAGCGAGCTGGTCGAGGCCCCTCTTGAGGATGACTCTCGGCGTCGCAACGTTCAGTCGCATAAAGCCATGACCCTCCTTTTTGCCGAACATTTCGCCATCGTTGAGTGCGAGATGGGCCTTATCGATGAACAGATCGAGGAGTTCGTCGTGCGAAAGGTTCAGTTCGCGGCAGTCGAGCCATACGAGGAACGAGGCCTGAGGGCGCCAGGGACGGATTCCCTTGATATTTTCGCGACAGTAGTCCTCAACGAACCGCACGTTGTCCTCGACATATTCGAGCATGTGACGGCGCCATTCCTCACCGTTTTCGAATGCGGCGATGGTGGCTATCGGTGCAAACAGCGTAGCCTCATCCATCTCGTTGGCCTGCAGCCAGCGGTAGAATTTAGCGCGAATCTGATTGTTAGGCACTATGGCATAGCTACTTATGAGTCCGGCGATGTTGAAAGTCTTCGTCGGAGCCTGGAAAGTTATACTGTTTTCGCGTGCAGCTTCCGAGACCGAAGCGAATGGGATGTGCTTATGTCCGAATATAGCCATATCGCAATGAATCTCGTCGCTGATGACGATAATATTCCTTTCGCGGCAGAAATCAGCAAGACGGACGAGGGTCTCACGGCTCCAGCACACTCCTGCAGGATTGTGGGGATTGCACAAAATGAGCAGTTTACACTTATCGTCGGCCACACGCTGCAGGTTGTCGAAGTCCATCTCGTATGTCCCGTTGTCCTCCTTGAGCGGATTGAACACCACCTCCCGTCCGTTGCCTAACGGCACAAGGCGAAATGGATGATACACAGGCGGTTGGATAATAACCTTCTCGTCGGGTCGGGTAAAGATGTTTACAGCCAGTCCGATGCCCTTGACGATACCGGGAACGAACGACATCCATTGTCTTTTGACCTCCCACTGGTGATGCGTCCTTATCCAGTTGATTATCGTGGTCCAGAACTCATCGGGCATGACGGTATAGCCGAAGAGCGAGTGGTCGAGGCGTTTGCGGAGGGCATCGGTGATAAACTGCGGTGTGGCGAAGTCCATATCGGCCACCCACAGAGGCAGAAGGTCGTCGCGGCCCCATCGTGGCAGCAAAGCACCATGCTTGAGGTCGCCACTCCCCGAACGGTCGATGACGGTGTCGAACATTCTCTTCCAGTCCTCGGCAGTGACGGGAGACTTCTTATTATTGTTATATTCTGACATTGCTATCTTATTGAATTAATGCAAGTTACGTTAGATATTATCATACGGAGACTATCGAGCAGAGAGAGGTTGCGGGGCAGCTGCGGAGAGCATAGGGGCTATAGGGAATCATCGGACGATATAGGGGATTATAGGACATCATAGAAACTATAGAGGCCCTGAGGCCATCCGTGCCACATGAGGCCACATCTTCCAACAGTCTGATGGTCAAGCCTTTCGCAGAGCCTGGACGATATCGTCGTAGATATCGCCGGCATCCTCGAGTCCAACGCTCAGGCGGATGGTGGTGTCGTGAACATCCATTGCCGCCCTCTGCTCCGTAGTGAAGTTGCCGTAGATGGTTGAGTAAGGATGGATGGCGAGCGTACGACTGTCGAAGAGGTTTGTGGCGCGGTGGACAAGCTTCAGATTGTTGAGCATACGGAAACAAGCCTCCTGACTCTCGAGGTCGATGCAGACCATTGCTCCGGCCGTCGGTCCGAACTGCTTTTGGGCGAGTTCGTGGAAAGGATTGTCGTCGAGGCCCACGTAGTTCACGCTCTTTATGCCCTCGGTGTCGTGAAGCCGCTTGGCCAACGTGAGCGCATTGGAAGCCTGAACGTGGTAGCGGGCACTGAGAGTCTCCAGTCCAAGAGTCTGAAGATAAGCCACTTGCGGGGTCATATAGGCTCCGAAGTTGAACAGCATCTCACCCTTTATCCTCTTGTTGAAATCGGGGAACGTTCCATAGTCGATGATAAGGCCACCGAGCGACGTCGCTCCCCCGCTGAGATACTTTGTCGACGAGACTATTTCGATGTCGGCTCCCAAGTCGTGAACGGAGAACATCGTGAACGGAATCGTGGTAGTATCGGCCACGAGGGGGATATTATTCTTGCGCGCCACGGCAGCGAGCTTGCTGATATCAGCCACCTCCATCTGCGGATTTGTTATTATCTCGAAGAATATACAGCACGTATTGGCATCGACATTCCTCTCGACGTCACTGATATCGGTAAGATCGCAGAACCTCGCCTCGACTCCAAAGCGCTTCAACGTGTTGGCTAACAGGTCATAAGTATTGCCGAACATGTGGCGTGAGGTGACGATATTCTTTCCCGCAGCCGTCAGTGCGATGATGGTATTGCTTATCGCTGCCATTCCACTATTGAGTGCCGTGACCGCTTTAGCTCCCGTCAGCGCCATCACGCGGCGCTCAAGATTCGTTACCGTCGGGTTCTGCGTACGCGAATAATCGGGTGCAACGACGCGGCCGGTGAACGCGTCAGCCATATCGTTGGCATTGTCGAACTCGTAAGCTACGGAGTTATAAACGGGCATGCTCAGTGCGCCGAAGGCATCGCGCCGCTCAAAAGGGGTGTCGATAGCTATTGTCTCTTTCTTCATTTTGTACAAAATATATCTTTTCTTTTCTTAATTTTCAATCATAGAGCCACCGCTGCCGGAAACCGATGTCGGCTTTACGCCACCGTAGCCGTTATCTGTTTTGACAACAACGTGTTAAGGCCGGGTCTTGAATCCCTTCGCCAGTCCTCCCGCACTCGTTTCCTTATACAGCGACGGGAGGTCGTGACCGGTCTGGTTCATGACGTTCACCACCCTGTCGAACGACACCCGGTGATTGCCGTCGCTGATGATAGCGTAGAGCTGAGCGTCGAGAGCGCGGCAGGCGGCAAAAGCGTTTCGCTCGATACACGGAATCTGCACGAGACCGCAAACGGGGTCGCAGGTCATTCCAAGGTGATGCTCGAGGCCCATTTCAGCGGCATACTCAATCTGCGACGGTGTGCCTCCGAAAATCTGACAGGCCGCCGCCGCAGCCATGGCGCATGCCGCTCCCACCTCGCCCTGGCATCCGACCTCTGCTCCGGAGATTGAAGCGTTCTCCTTGATGAGATTGCCGATGAGTCCCGCTGTGGCCAGGGCGTGGAGTATCCGTTCCTCATTGAAATGATGAGTCTCGGCAAGATTGACGAGCACCCCGGGCACCACACCACATGCGCCGCACGTTGGTGCAGTGACAATGGTTCCGCCGGCGGCATTCTCCTCACTGACAGCGAGTGCATAGGCGAAGACCATGGAACGGGCCTTCAGCTCCTCGCGGTAGGCGCGCGCCTTAATATAATATGTAGGGGCTTTCCGTGCCAGACTCAGCGGACCGGGCAGTGCACCCTCGTGATTGATGCCGCGGGCCACCGCCTTGGTCATCGTCATCCACACCTCGCGCAGATAGTCCCACAGCCCGCCGTCCTCATACTGCTCCACGTACTCCCAGTAACCGCGGCCGTTCTCATCACACCACTGCTTGATATCCTTGAGTTTGGTGAGGGGATAGATTGACTTCTCGTAGAAATAATCGTCCTCGCCCTTACCTTCCGACAGCGCGCCGCCACCGATACTGTAGACGGTCCACGAGTCGTTGGTAATTCCCTGCTGGTCAACGGAGAAGAACTTCATTCCGTTGGGGTGGAAAGGGAGAAAAATATGAGGTTCCCAGTCGATGTACACCGGAGCGACCTTCTCTAAGACATCCTTGATAGCGACGTCGGTCATGTGGCCTTTGCCGGTGGCAGCGAGACTGCCGTAAAGGACGACCTTGAAGCGCGAGGCCTCGGGGTGACGCTGAAGGAAAATCTTGGCCGCGCGCTCCGGGCCCATAGTGTGGCTGCTCGACGGTCCTTTACCTATTCTATATATGTTTCGTATTGAGTCCATTGTTGTGTTGAACGGTTATTTCTGTGCTTGTCTTATTGTGTTTTGGTTATTATCCTGATAGTCTGTTGATTACAAATCGGTCTGACCGCCTCCATCGGGCTGGTCGTCGTCGGGCTCATTCCAGCGGTAACGGTTCCATTCTATCGTCTCCGTGGCCACGTTAGTCCATATCTCTCCCACCTTGACAATCGTCTGTTTACGAACGAGTTTCGGCCATCCGGAGTAGAAGAAATGGTAGTCGGTGAGCAACCGTAACTCCATCGGCATGTCGATACTGTCGTTGATGAACGACTCGGTCTTATCAGAGAAATCCTTCGATAATATAGTGCCCAAGAGCGAATTTGTCAGAGCCTTGGCCTCGTCGGAGGGTATTGTGACGATGGAACTGTTGCGTATGAAATAGTCGCCGAGGTACGACTCGGCATCGGTGGTGTCGACATCCTCGTAGCTCACAATCGTCGTCAGATGAGTGGGATAGCCCGTCGTCGAGTCCTCGTCGTTCGTCATACCTATATTAAAGGCTTTGCCGTGGCAGGAAAACAGACCGGTCACCTCCGAGTACATTTCCCTGATGGCATCCTCGTTGTTGAAACCGAGCCTCAGCAAGCTAAGGTAGTTCTTCTTAGGCATAATCGAGTCGATGGCCGGATTCTTTGCATAGAGCTTCTCGAAGTATCCCGTTATGGCCGGGATAGCCTTGTCGCGGACATCGCGCCACTTCTCCAAACGTTCGATTTTGCCATATTCGTTCGTGTCGAAAACAACCGGAGCCTGACTCTTCGCGGCCCACATCAGACTGCTCTTGAGCGAGTCCTTGCTGTTGTCCGACTTCCACGATATCGGCTCAAACTTCAGACGGTAGCCGTCGGAGGTTGAATCGGCAACGACAAGGCGGAACATCTCCTCGGTATTGCCGGTGCGGGTGGTATCGCCGTCGGAAACGAGAACGTCCGATTTCGTGTAGACATACTCCGTGGTGTCGTTCTTGTTGAACCACGCAACGACATTGATTGTGGAGTCCTCACCGGCGGTGATGGCCTGTGTCTGTGCCCGTCCCTGAAGGGCTGCTGCCAACAGAGCGACGAGAATGAAGATAACTTTTCTCATGTTTTGTACTGTCGAAAGAGTGACACATTATATTAATACTGCAAATGTATGCATTTTTTTTCATTATTTGCTTTTGTCTTTCGTTTTTCTGAGCAAAAAACATTATTTTTGTGCTCGCTAAGAAATTAATCATAACAAAACAAGCAATTATGGCAAAAGACAACAATCAAGAACAGCAGCAGATGCAGATCTCCCTTTCTCCGGAGGTTGCAAAAGGTGTATACTCTAACTTTCAGATCGTGTCGCATGCTCCTACGGAGTTCGTCATCGACTTCGCAAACATGCTTCCCGGCCAGCCTCAGGCTCAGGTCAACTCTCGCATTATCATGACTCCGCAGGTGGCAAAGCGTCTCCTCGGTGCTCTCAACGAGAATATCCAGCGCTACGAGAAGGAGTTCGGCCGCATCACCGAGCCCGGTGGCAACATGCCTCCGCGCACCATCGCCCCTTTCGGCACTCCTAAGGGCGACGCCTAAGGGCCGCACCTTTCGGGTTAACGGGCATAATGAACCCCGCTCAGCAATGAACGAGGTCCATTATGCCCGTTAATCGTTGTATATGGCATCGTCATATAATACAAGCACGTGTTCCGAAGCCATTTCCCAACTTCATCACTTTTTTATTAACCCAAGTTTGACGCTCTAATGTTTTTTTTCAGAATTTTTTCCAGTGTTTATAGGGGTTTGCGTGGTCAAACTGCTCAAAATCGCAATGTAGAACACAGCAATGTCGTAGGGATTGCTTATCTTTGCGGCATGAATTTTACGTCCCAAATACGTTACAACCCACAGACGTGTAAAGACGAGAAGTATTACCGTCTGAAGGAGTCCTATCGCGATGCCAGCGGTAGGGTATGTACTTTGATATTGCTCAATGTCGGGTTTATACATGACCTATCCCCAGAGCAGATAAGAGATGTTGCGCGTGGACTGACGTATCTGTACAATCACCAGAAGGATGTCCAACTTTGGGATGAGAAACTGCAAGGTTACTCGGAAGTGGTTCGTGACAGAGTGCATGCGTACTGGGCCAGACTTGTCGAGGAGGAAAAACTTGATATTGTGGGCAACGCCTACGAGAGAAGCAAGTCCAAGGCCAGGAAACGGATAGATGTTGACACTATGAGGCATACAGACGCAAGGGAAGTCGGCTGCGAATGGCTATGCCTGCAAACGATTCGTAAACTTGGTCTGGATACATTTCTCCGTTCTTTGGGATGGTCTGAGGACAAGGTGAAGGTCACTTTGGCCCATCTTATTACGAGGGCGGCCTATACTCCGTCCGAATTAAAGTCAATATCCATTATAAAAGAGAACTCTGCAGTGTGCGAACTCCTTGACCTTCCTATGGCCAAAATAACTCCAAGGAGGATATATCGAGTTGCCGATGACCTTTATTCCATAAAGGATAAGCTTGAGAAGTATCTTTGCCACAAGACCGACGACCTCTTCAAACCGACCAACCGCATTATGCTCTTCGATCTCACCAACTTTTATTTTGAGGGACGCAAGACCGGCAGCAAGAAGGCTGCCTTTGGCCGTTCAAAGGAGAAACGCAGCGACTGCAAGCTGCTTGTCCTCGCGCTATGCATCAATACTGACGGCTTCATACGTTACAGTGCGGTACTGGAAGGCAATACCGCCGATCCAAAGTCACTTCCCAACATGGTGGACGAGCTTATTGCTGAGAATCCGGCCAAATGTCCCGATAACGAGGGAGTGCTTGTAGTCATTGACGCAGGTATCTCAACTGAAGATAACCTCAAGACTATAAGGGACAAAGGATACAACTATCTTTGTGTATCCCGCAAAGCTCTTACCGAATACACCACCCCCGAGAATGCTCCCAAAGTCACAGTTTGCGATTGCTTGAAGCGCGAGATAACGCTTCAACGCGTAACAACGGCCAAGAATGACGACTGTTACCTCAAAATAGACTCTCCTGCAAAAGCGTTGAAGGAAGAATCCATGAACCGCAAATTCCGTGAGCGTTTTGAGGAAGGGTTGAAAAAAATCAGAAAGAGTACCCAATCAAAACACGGGATAAAAAACTACGGCAAGGTACAAAACAGGATCGGTGCCCTGCAAGGAAAATATCCCTCTATAAGCCGATATTACAATATAAAAGTTGAGGATGACGGACACGACAAAGTCGCTTCTATGACATGGGAGGTCAACATCCCGGACAAGGTGGAATACGGAACATACTTCCTCAGAACCAATGTGAAGAAATTAGATGAGGAAACGACCTGGAACTACTATAATCTTATACGTGAAATAGAATGCTCCAACCGGCAGCTCAAAACCGACCTCAGCCTCAGGCCCATATACCACCAGACTGACAATAGGGCAGACGCACACCTTTTCTTAGGGCTGCTGGCTTACTGGATAGTAAACACCGTGCGCCATCAGATGAAGGTTGCCCGGCGAAAGCAAGGCAAGGATGAGCATGGGCGGGAGCGTTCGACACCGTACTGGTCGGAGATCATGCGGATCATGAAGACTCAAAAAGCAGTTACTACCACAGCAGTAAATGCGCTTGGAGAGGCTGTCGAGACCAGACTGTGCAGTGTGCCTACAGATAGTGCAGCTGAAATCTACGAGTTGTTGAAAATCAGTAAAGTGCCATTTAAAAAAATAAAAATCTGTAGAACACAGTAGGACTTTTTAAAAACACTAAATTGCTGATACAGAACAACTAAGCAAAATACGATGTCAAAGTTGGGTTAAAACATAAATTCCTATTCTGATTATCAGATGCACGAATGACACGAAAGGCACGATTAGAGCATCTACTTATATGTAAGAATATTTCAAAACAAAACACCAACCAGTCTACTCTTGTAAGCACCTCAGTCACAAGCACATAGCAATACATGCCATTTGGCGTTCTAAAACGGTCCATTTCGGACGCTAAAACAGACCGTTTTAGGATGCGAAACGGACCGTTTCGGAACGCAAAACGGTACATATTGGATTCGTGTTAATATTTTTCGCAATTTGAACCACTGCCCGTCGGCAGTAAGAACCCGCTGCGGACGACCGGTAACGAGAAAGGGGTGCCCTATGCCGGGCACCCCTTATCTATCGCGAGATGATTAGAATCACCTATGTAAGAGATTCAAACTGGCCTTTAACGGCAGTGCGTTGTTGACCTTCTCGGTGTACTTGTCGAGGGTCAGACCCGTGACCTCAGCGATGTTTTCAACATTGTCGCCGACGAGGAACGCATACGTGCCCGGCTCAACAATCCACTGACTGTCGGCCGAATCGAACGATGCCAGGTCGCGCACGGGAATAGTCATCGTGAGAGTCTCGCTCTGTCCGGGGCGCAGCTCCTTGGTCTTGGCGAAAGCCTTGAGTTCCTTGGCAGGTTTCTCGAGGTTGCCCTTGGGTGCCGTGACGTACACCTGAGCCACCTGCTTTCCGGCAGTGCGACCGGTGTTCTTGACGCTGACGCTGACGACGACGTCGTTGCCCTGCTTCTTAACCTTCAGTCCGCTGAAGGCGAACGTGGTGTAGCTGAGTCCGAAACCGAATGGATAAGCCACCGTCTTGTGGAAGGTGTCGTAGTAGCGGTAACCGACAAATATGTCCTCGTCGTGGTTCGAGTAGTTCACTCCCTTCAAAGCACCTCTCGCAAACTTATCCGTGAGACCATAGTAGTCGGGCTGCTGTGGGAAGTTAGCTGTCGAGGGGTCATCGCCGATGGACACGGGCCATGTGGCTGTGAGGTGACCGCTGGGACAGACTTTTCCCGTGAGCACATCGGCAACGCTGTTGCCACCCTCCTCACCGGGCTCCCACGCCACGAGGATAGCGTCGACGCGGTCGCGCCAGCTGGCTGTCTCCATCGACCATCCGCTGTTGAGGATGACAATGACGGGCTTACCCTGACTGTGGAAGATGTCGCTGACGTGGCTGATCATCTCACGCTCTTTCTCAGTGATATTGAATTCCGACACCTCGCGGTCGATGCCCTCACCCGACTGACGGCCGAGGGTGATGATGGCAGCGTCGGCCTGCTGGGCCTCATGGCGCGTCAGACGGTCGGTGATGTCAATCTCGTCGAGTTTCGGCTGACCCTGGTTGAGGAACCACATCTCAGGGTTCTTGTCGGCAGCGAGCTTGGCCTTGGCGTAGGGCACGTACTTCTCGTAGATGTCGGTGAGGGCCGGTGTGGTGGCCACCCCGATATTCTTCAGTCCCTGAACCATGTCGACGACATAAGGAACATTGACGCATCCCGAACCGAGACCGCCGCTGAGGAAGTCGTAGCTGTTGACGCCGAAGAGGGCAACGGTCTTCAGATTGCGGATGGGCAGCACACCACCGCGGTTCTGGAGCAGCACCATACCCTCGGCAGAGGTCTGGCGTGTGACGGCAGCATGGCCCTTGAGGTCGGGGTTGTTGGTGAACTTATATTTCCGGAATGATGGGGTCTTGACGATATATTCGAGCATCTTGCGGACGTTGCGGTCGACATCCTTGATGTCTATCTTCCCGCTCTTCACGCCGTCGATGATGTCCTTTGTCTGCACGGGGTAGCCCGGCATCATCAGGTCGTTGCCGGCATGCACCTCGTCGGCCACGGGCAGGTCGTCGCGCTCGCCAATCCAGTCGGTCATGACGATGCCCTTGAATCCCCACTCGTCGCGGAGGACGGTTGTGAGCAGGTCGTGATTGCCCTGCGAGTAGACGCCGTTAATCTTGTTGTACGACGACATGACGGTCCAAGGCTGGGCCTCGCGCACCATCTTCTCGAAGCCGCGGAGGTAGATTTCGCGCAGGGCCCTCTGGCTGACACGCTCGTCGACACGTGTGCGGTCGGTCTCCTGACTGTTCACGGCGAAGTGCTTAGGGCTGGTGCCGATGCCCATGCTCTGGATGCCGTTGACCATGGCAGCACCGATGGTGCCGTTGAGGAGTGGGTCCTCGGAGTAGTATTCGAAGTTGCGGCCGCCGAGGGGATTGCGCTGGATGTTCATTCCGGGGCCGAGAATGACGTCAACACCATATTCGAGTCCTTCCTCGCCCATGGCTCTGCCCACCTGATAGACGAGCTGAGGGTTCCATGTCGAGGCCAGACAGGTGCCGATGGGGAATCCCGTGGCGTAGAAAGTCTGCGACGTTCCCTTGCGGATGGGGTCGATGTGGATGCCGGCAGGACCGTCGCTGACGACCGTCGCGGGGATGCCCAAGCGCTTGATGGCCACCGTCTGTCCGGCGGCACCGGCTACGAGTTTGGCCTGATGGCCGAGCATGGCGCCGGACCCGATGAAACCGTCGTTGCCGTCGCCGACGAGGAGCTGGGCTTTCTCCTCGAGCGTCATCGCCTTGAGCACATCATCGATGTTGCCGGCGTTGAGTTGTGGTGCAGGTTGTGCCATAATGGATGTTGATAATAGCAATGTGGCAAAAGCTATTAGAGGTCTTTTGTTATGCATACAAGTGTTATTGTTAGTTATTGGTCGGTGCAAATTTAGTCATTATTTCCTTCATATCCAAACACCCCGCCCATTCATTTAGATTATTTATAAAAAAGGACCGGCCACCGAGTGCCATTTTCCGACACCGGCAAAGGGGCCGTTTTAGCATGTCGGGAAATCATTAACCATTTTTATGCCGCGCGATATGAAAAAACTGCAATCATTTCATTATCCATTGACTAACTTTTTGTATCTTTGCATGGCTTTTCAGGTCAACAGTAAGACAAGACTTAAAATTTTAAAACATATACTATTATGGCAAAGAAAGCGCTATTAATGATTCTCGACGGATGGGGAATCGGTGACAAAGGCCGTGGTGACGTTATCTACAACACCCCGACCCCGTATTTGGACTATCTCAACGCCGTGTCGGCTCACTCACAGCTGCAGGCCAGCGGCGAGAATGTAGGTCTTCCCGACGGTCAGATGGGTAACTCGGAGGTCGGCCACCTCAATATCGGTGCCGGACGCGTGGTCTTCCAGGACCTCGTGAAGATTAACAACGCCATCAAGGACGGCTCAATAATGAAGAATCCGGGCATCGTGGCTGCCTACAGCTACGCCAAGGAGAGCGGAAAGAAGCTCCACATCATGGGTCTGACATCGACAGGCGGCGTGCACTCCAGCTTCGACCACCTCAAGAAACTCGTCGAAATTGGTAAGGAGTACGGTCTGAAAAATGTATTCGTACACTGCTTCATGGACGGCCGCGACACCGACCCGCACAGCGGAAAGGGATTCATCGAGGACCTGACAAAGACGTGTGAGGCCAACGGCGCGCACATCGCATCAATCATCGGCCGCTTCTACGCCATGGACCGCGACCACCGCTGGAATCGCGTAAAGGAGGGTTACGACCTGATAGTCAACGGAAAAGGCAAGCAGGCCACCGATATGGTGCAGGCTATGCAGGAGAGCTACGACGACGACGTCACCGATGAGTTCATCAAGCCAATCCACAACGCTACCGTCGACGGTACTATCGGTGAGGGCGACGCTGTCATCTTCATCAATTTCCGTAACGACCGCGCCAAGGAGCTCACCCAGGTGCTCACCCAGGAGGACATGCCCGACGAGGGTATGCACACCGTCAAGGACCTGCACTACTTCACGATGACTCCTTACGACCCGAACTTCAAGAACGTCACCGTGCTCTTCCCGAAGGAGGATGTCAAGGACACGCTCGCCGAATATCTCAGCGGAAAGGGTCTGCGCCAGCTCCACACAGCCGAGACAGAGAAGTATGCCCACGTAACATTCTTCTTCAACGGCGGTCGCGAGGAGCCGTTCCCGGGCGAGGACCGCATTCTGGTGGCTTCGCCGAAGGTGGCTACCTACGACCTCAAGCCGGAGATGAGTGCCTACGAGGTTAAGGACAAGCTCGTCGGTGCCATCAACACTCAGCAGTACGACTTCATCGTCGTGAACTTCGCCAATGGTGATATGGTCGGCCACACGGGTGTCTATAACGCTATTGCTAAGGCAGTTACAGCCGTCGACCACTGCGTTCACGACGTCATTGAGGCTGCAAAGGCCAACGGCTACGAGGCCTTGATTATCGCCGACCACGGCAATGCCGACCACGCCATCAACGAGGATGGAACGCCGAACACTCAGCACTCGCTGAACCCGGTTCCGTTCATCTACGTCACCGACAACAACTCGGCAACGGTGAAGGACGGTCGTCTGGCCGATGTGGCTCCGTCAATACTCCATATCATGGGACTGCCACAGCCCGACGATATGACAGGTGAGAATCTTATTAACGACTAAAACGAAATCATTTCCGGTCGCCTTCCGTCACTATGGAAGGACGACCGGATTTTTATGCCATGGATGTAAGGATAGAAGAATCGTGGAAAAAAGTATTAGGTGATGAGTTCGACAAGCAGTATTTCGTCGACCTCACGAGGGTTGTGCACCAGGAATATCTCAACAACGAGTGCTACCCGCCGGGAAAACTCATCTTCAACGCGTTCAACCTCTGTCCTTTCGACAAGGTGAAGGTGGTGATTATCGGTCAGGACCCCTACCACGAGATGGGGCAGGCCATGGGGCTGAGTTTCTCCGTTCCCGATGGTGTGGCCATGCCGCCGTCGCTGCAAAACATCTTCAAGGAGATAGAAATGGACCTCGGCACACCGATGCCACATAACGGCGACCTCACGCGATGGGCCGAACAGGGAGTGCTGCTGCTCAACGCCACACTGACGGTGCGCGCCCATCAGGCCAACAGCCACCAGCGGTTAGGATGGCAGACGTTCACCGACGCAGCAATAAGGGCTCTCAACGCCCGCCGCGAGCATATCGTATACATGCTCTGGGGAGGGTTCGCAAAATCGAAGGAATATCTCATCGACCGCACGAAAAATCTCGTTCTCGAGAGCGTACACCCCTCACCGCTGTCGGCAAACCGCGGGGGATGGTTCGGCAACCACCAGTTCTCGCGCTGCAACGACTATCTCGTGAGCAATGGCGAGGAACCGATAAAATGGTAAACGCGACAACTGCTGCCAGAAACTATGGTGTGATGACTCATCAACAATAATCGATTGATGGTCAGACGATTATACATTATTCAGCAATTACAATTCAGCAGCAGATACAATCAGTCGTGTTGAAAGTGCAAACAAAGGACAATGGATAAGCAATCTCTACATATTTTACAGATTGGCAATGTGTTAGTGTCGCCCGATATCTTCACTGAGAAATTCTGCTGCGACCTCTCCAAATGCAAGGGGGAGTGCTGCATAGAGGGTGATGCGGGTGCTCCGGTGACCCTCGACGAGACGATGGCGATAGAAAACGTGCTCGACGACGTGTGGAACGACCTGTCGGCATCAGCGCAGAGCGTCATCGACAAGCAGGGTGTGGCCTACACTGATGTTGAGGGCGACTTGGTGACAAGCATTGTCGGGGGCCGCGACTGCGTTTTCACGCGCTACGACGACATTACCGACGACGAGGGCAATGTGGTGGAAAATTGCTGTCTGTGTGCCTTGGAGTGTGCTTTCAGGAACGGAAAGACAAAGTTCGTTAAACCGATTTCCTGCGCCCTTTACCCCATCCGCGTAAAAGACTTTGGCCATGGGCTTTGCGGCATCAACTACAACCGGTGGAAAGTATGCAAGCCAGCGGTAGAAAAAGGGCGCGAACTAAACCTGCCGGTATATAAATTTCTCAAGGATCCGCTCATCCGACGGTTCGGTAAGGAATGGTACGACGAGCTCTGCGAGGTGGCTGCCCAGCTCGGATTTTAAGCCCTGCGGGCGTTGGGATAGGCCGACAGAATCAGTTTAAAGCAACAGACTAACTTTATAGCCAAGGCATTACGCTCCACATAAAGGGTCAGAAATTGGTATCCGGCAGGATAATCGTCAGCAGACTACCCTCCTTTCTATACCCCATTCTACCCTCCTTTCTATACCCCGGAAATTTGGATTCGGGAAAATTATTTTGTAACTTTGCAACCGAAATAACAAAAAACCGCAACAAATAAGATTATGACGGGACTTTACATCGTTGTTCGGTCATACGGGTTATCAGGTTACACCTTATTATATATGCCAACAAGGATGCCAAACGGCACGCATATACATGCGGAGTGCTTTTGCCATTAATGCACGGAGGTATCCGATGTCCAATATCTTACATATCATCAACGCCCTGCGGGGAGCGCGTTCAGCACCCCGCGAGAGCATTGACGATGTTAGGGTTTCAGCCTCAAAGGGGTGTAGAATATCATTCCATCAGAAGACGTTGGAGACAGAATATAGCATCTCGTTTCCACGTTTCTTCAGTTTCAGTTTCTTCGTATGTCCGTTGACCTTCACGACAGCGCTCAGAGGCTCCTTGCTGGTGATGGTATAGTTCGTCACCTTGCCGTTCTTCCATTCCATATCCACGACATAGTGGCCGCGCAGACGTATGCCAGTAATGGCTCCGTCCTTCCATTCGTCGGGCAGAGCGGGCAGAAGGGTGATTCCGTCGGGTGTGCTTCTGACGAGCATCTCGCAGACTCCGGCTGTTCCTCCGAAGTTTCCGTCAATCTGAAATGGCGGATGGGCATCGAAGAGATTAGGATAGGTGCCTCCACGATGGACGGCATCGGGACCGTTATAGTCCTGTGGCGACACGTAGCGCAGCAGGTAACGGTAGAGGCGATAAGCATGATTGCCGTCGCCGAGACGTGCCCATAGGTTTATCCTCCATCCCGTGCTCCATCCCGTGCTCTCGTCTCCCCGCATCTCGAGGGTCCGCCGGGCAGCGTCGTAGAGCTCCGGTGGCAGCGTATGACCGGGATACAGTCCATAGAGATGGCTCTGATGGCGGTGGTGGACGTCGGCATCATCCCAGTCGTAATACCATTCGTTGAGGTCGCCGTTCTTCCCTACGGTGTAAGGATGGAGCTCCTCAAGTTGTTTGGCAATCTTCTTCGTGAAGTCATTCTTAATGTCGAGTACATCAGCCGCGGCAAGAACGTTGACAAAGAGCTCGCGGATGATGGCAAGGTCGGACGTTCCGCCATAGCAGGTGGCACCCTTATAGCCTTTATCGGTGATATATTCGGCCTCCGGACTCGTGCTCGGGGCAGTGATAAGCTCATCGGGTTTGTTAGGATTCCTTACCAGCCACTCGGAGCAGAACTCCGCCGCGCCCTTCATAAGCGGGAATGCTTTACGGCGCAGGTAGTTCTTGTCGTTGGTGTAGAGGTAGTGGTCCCAGACGGCACTGACCACCCATGCGCCTCCCATATTCCAGTTGCACCACTTCGGGTCCTGCTTACCGCCACCGACGGGCGATGTCTTTGCCCAGATGTCGCTGTTGTGACAGCAGCACCATCCGTCGTTGATGCCGTAGTAGTTGCGAGCCGTGTAGATGCCATTATCGCGCAGCGACGAGACAAATCCCTCCAAAGGCTTTGTCATTTCCGACAGGTTGACGGCCTCAGCAGGCCAGTAGCACTCCTCGAGATTGATGTTCATGGTGTAGTTGCCGTGCCATGGCGAGTAGAGATATGGCGACCACAATCCTTGCAGCATTACTGGTGAGTTCTGGTAGCGCGAGCTGGAGATGAGCAGATAGCGACCATACTGGAAATAAAGCGTTTCCAGTGCGTCGTCGTCGGCATCCTCGGGGCCTGATATCGAGGACAGAGCGTTCGACGGAGTCTGACCATTAGTGGCAGCAGCACCTTCATTACCAAGGGCTTTCTCGGTGCGTGCGGTGTACTCCTTGAGCAGTTTGTCGGTCGGTTTCGTGTTGTCGCACTGCTGATAACCGAGCCGGAACTTCACCCTATCGTAGAACCGCTGATAGTCGCTGACGTGGCGGTCGCGAATCATTTTGTAGGTGACGTTCTTCGTGTGCCATGCCTCGTCGGTGGCTTTCTCGATATAGTCCGAGCCCGTGGTTATCGGTTTCGCGCGTGCACCGCCAAAGCTTGTCTCGTTGACGAGATAGATGGTGACAGCGTTTGCGCCGCTGACGGTCAGCGTACTGTCGGCTCCGCTGACGGTTCCGCCATCGTTATTGAGCAGCAGGACGGTGCACGAGTGTATCGTTTCCAGCTCATCGCCCATAGCATGACCAATCATTGTGAGCTGCTTGTCGCTGGCTTTTACGTTGTGGGGGACGAGAGCGGTGAGCATAACCTTAGTGTTGATGCTCGCGGGCTTGTCGGCGGTGAGGCGGATAGCAATCAATCGGTCTGGGAATGTAGCAAAATATTCACGGTGATACCGCACCCCGCCCTGTGTGTAATCGATGTGCACGAGACTGCTGTCGATATCGAGCGTGCGCTTATAGTCGGTCACCGGCGCTTTATTATCACCGATAATGTGCAGTGTTCCGACCGGCTGGTAATCGGCACTCTCTCCTCCTTGCAGATAATGTTGCAGAGAATCGGCCAGACGATAGTCCTCGTTGAAGAGTGCCTTCCTTATTTCGGCCACCCACTTAGACGCTCCGAAGCCTTCCCCGTTGTCGACGGGGCCTCCTGTCCAGTAGGTAATGTCGTTGAGATTGATGATGTCGTCGGCAGGATCGCCATAGATGAGTCCGCCAATCTTTCCGTTTCCTATGGGCAGACTCTCCTCGAAGTATCTCGCCGGTTTGTCATACCATAGCCGCATTGGCTGTTGCTTGCAGTCGACTTGTGCTGAAGCCGAGAGCCACAGTAACGTCAGTGTAAGAAGAATAAGTTTTTTCATGTTAAAGCAGGCTATATTAGTTAAGTCATTCACAGCCACCAATGTCTCTCACAAGAGTGGCTTTTGTTTATATTTCAGAAAAAGTAATCATCAAGAAGTAATCATCAAGAAGGGGACGGTCATGCTGTCACGACCGTCCCCCCGACTATATTGTTATGCGTCAATGTTAGCGTAAGTAGCGTTTTGCTCGATGAATTCCCGTCGCGGTTCAACATCGTCGCCCATAAGCATTGAGAAAACCTCATCGGCATCAGCCGCATTCTCGATGGACACCTGCTTGAGCAGACGCTTCTTCGGGTCCATGGTCGTCTCCCAAAGCTGCTCGGGGTTCATCTCACCGAGACCTTTGTATCGCTGCGTGTGGAGCGTCTTGCCGTCTTCCACGCCCCCGCCGTACTTGTCGAGGAAAGCCTGACGTTGCTGGTCGGTGTAGCAGTACTCGCTAATCTTCTTGTACGTGCACTTGTAGAGAGGCGGAGTAGCGATGTACAGATGTCCCTCCTCAATAACCTTAGGCATGTAACGGTAGAAGAGCGTCATGATAAGCGTGTCGATGTGAGAGCCATCGACATCGGCATCGGTCA
This sequence comes from Prevotella lacticifex, assembly GCF_019973375.1. Lineage (GTDB taxonomy): Bacteria > Bacteroidota > Bacteroidia > Bacteroidales > Bacteroidaceae > Prevotella > Prevotella lacticifex. The sequence continues at coordinate 2,585,888 of NZ_BPTV01000001.1, forward strand.
TGATTATTATCTTGTCGTAGCGCAGTTTGTCGGTGTTGCACTCAAAGGAATCGTTGTCGTCGACACCGAACCGTACTCCTATCGACTGGATGATGTTCATCACCGACTCAGCCTCGAAGACGCGGTGGCGCTGAACCTTCTCGACGTTGAGGATTTTTCCTCTCAGTGGGAGGATAGCCTGTGTGTACCGGTCGCGGCCCTGCTTTGCCGAGCCACCGGCCGAATCACCCTCGACGAGGAAGATTTCACACTTCTTCGGGTCCTTGTTTGAGCAGTCGGCAAGCTTTCCGGGCAGTCCGCCACCGCTCATAACGCTCTTGCGCTGTACGCTCTCACGTGCCTTGCGGGCAGCAATACGTGCTGTGGCAGCGAGGATAACCTTATTGCAGATGAGCTTAGCCTCCTCGGGATGCTCCTCGAGATAGTCGGTAAGAGCCTCACCGACAGCCTGCTGCACGGCTCCGGCCACCTCACTGTTGCCGAGCTTTGTCTTTGTCTGACCCTCAAACTGAGGTTCTGCCACCTTGATGGAGATGACGGCAGTGAGACCCTCACGGAAGTCCTCACCGCTGATTTCGATCTTCGCCTTCTCTATCTGCTTCGATATCTGCGGGTCATGATCGGCATAAGCCTTGAGCGTACGGGTCAGCGCAATGCGGAATCCCGTGACGTGGGTACCACCCTCAATGGTGTTAATATTATTGACATAAGAGTGCAGGTTCTCCGTATAATCAGTGTTATACATTATCGCCACCTCGATAGGCACTCCCTGCTTCTCTGTCTTGAGGTAGATGACATCGTCGAAGAGGTGTGTGCGGTGACGGTCGATATAGCGGACAAACTCCTTCAGACCGTCCTTGGCATGGAACACCTCGGTGCGTGTCTTACCCGTTTCAGGGTCGGGACGCAGGTCGGTGAGCGTGATGCGGATACCAGCATTGAGGTAAGCGAGCTCACGCATACGTCGCGCCACGATGTCCCACTTGAATGTTGTTGTGGTGAAGATGGTTGGATCGGGCCAGAACTGCTGCCGTGTGCCGGTGCGGTCGGTATCGCCGACGACCTTCACGGGATACAGAGGCTTTCCTTTCTCGTACTCCTGCTGGTAGATCTTTCCGTCGCGGAAGACCTGCGATTTCATGTGTGTGGAGAGAGCGTTCACACAGCTCACACCGACACCATGGAGTCCGCCGCTGACCTTATATGAGCCTTTGTCGAACTTACCACCGGCATGGAGGACCGTCATAACGACCTCCAGGGCACTCTTGTGCAACTTTTTGTGCTCATCGACAGGAATACCGCGACCATCGTCCTCGACGGTACATGAGCCGTCGACACCGATAGTAACCTCGATGTTCTGGCAGAAGCCTGCCATAGCCTCATCGATAGAGTTGTCAACAGTCTCGTTGATGAGATGATGGAGACCCTTCTCCGAGATGTCTCCAATATACATGGCAGGGCGCTTGCGCACTGCCTCCAAGCCCTCAAGGACTTGTATATTTTTCGCCGAATAGTTCTCTTCGGCCTCTTTATCTGCTGCCATTTTTATTAGATTCAGTTTATAGTTGCAAAGATACGAAAAATTGTTGAGGTTTGGAAATTTTGCTGTGTTTAATTATGTAAAAAGAACATAGGCCACAATCCTATGTAGAATACGACTTACACATAAAGAACAAGGGCCGTATTCCGATGTGGAATACGACCCCAGACTATATTTTTAATGCTATGACTTTAACTTCAACGAGAGGTTATCCCAGAGCTGCGATATGACGGCTCAGGCTTGACTTCAGGTTAGCTGCCTTGTTCTTGTGGATGATGTTGGTCTTTGTCAGCTTGTCAAGCATTTTCTGAACAGAAGGATAGAGCTTTACTGCCTCGTCCTTGTCTGTAACGGCACGCAGTTTGCGCACTGCATTACGCATAGTCTTTGCATAGTACTTATTATGCAGAGCCTTCTTCTTGTCCTGGCGGATTCTCTTAAGATTTGATTTGTGATTTGCCATCTTCTATGTCTATTTTTTATATTTCTACGTTTACCGACTATAAAGTCATGAGTACTCCCTAGCAGAATCGAACTGCTCTTTAGAGAATGAAAATCTCTCGTCCTAACCGATAGACGAAGGGAGCGACGCTATTTTTTTGCGGGTGCAAAGGTACTTATATTATTGGAAATGACCAAATTTTACAGAATAAATTTTCGTAAATGACTGTAAATTTGTACTTTTGCATATATTTTTGGCTCTTATATGGATGTAAAAACCACAGCTGTAGTATTACGGACGATAAAATACGGCGACTCGTCGCTCATTGTCGACATGCTCACCGAGCAGATGGGACGGGTGTCTTTTCTCGTCCGCACGCCCAAGACTCAGAAGGGCAAGCTCAAGAAGCAGCTCTTCCAGCCTCTGACGATTCTCTCCCTTGTCTTCGACTACCGCCAGCGTTCGTCGCTGCAGCGAATCCGCGACATAGCCATCGCGGTTCCTTACATCACCATTCCGGCTGTCGCTCCAAAGATTGCGACGGCAATATTCCTTGCTGAATTCCTCTCTTACGTCACCCGTGACGAGCAGCGCAACACCCCGCTTTTCGAGTATATAGTGTCGAGTCTGCGGTGGCTCGACGATGCCGACAGCGGCTATGCCAATTTCCATCTGGTGTTCATGATGCGGCTGAGTCGCTTCATCGGTTTCTGGCCCAACCTCGACGACTATTGCGAGGGGTGTCTTTTCGACCTCCGCGAGGCCCGTTTCACCACCGTGGCACCGCTCCACAACGACGTGCTGAAGGCTGCCGAGGCCAGACAAGTGTGCACCCTTATGCGTATGAGCTACAGCAACATGCACGTTTTCCGCATGAACCGCTCACAGCGCAACCGCATCACCGACATCATCCTGCTCTTCTACCGGCTGCACGTGGCCGACATGCCGGAGATGAAAAGTCTCGCGGTGCTGAAGGAGCTGTTCGATTAAGAATCCGAGAAGAGCGGCTCCACCCCACCCCACTACTCATTACTCACAGCCATCAGGCTCACTCCATGAACACAAAATAGACTGCGGCGACGAGGCAGAGGAACGCCGCAGCATGATTCCAGTGGAGCGTCTGACCCTGAAAGAGGATATTGGCGACAGTGGCAAAGACTATCAGCGACACGCACTCCTGGATAACCTTCAGCTGAACGAGCGAGAACGGACCGCCGTTGCCGCTGAATCCCAGGCGGTTGGCGGGTACCTGAAAGCAATACTCGAAGAAGGCGATGCCCCACGAGAACACAACGACACCCATCAGCGGCCAGTTGCTGCTGACACCCGACTGCTGAAGGCGCAGATGACCGTACCAGGCCAGAGTCATAAAGATATTGCTCACGAAGAGCAAAACTACTGTTTCTATTCCCTGAATCATATTTATTGTTTCTTAGCGGCCGCAAAATTACACATTTTTTCCGAACCGCGAGCTATTGGAGAAGAATCTTCTTAGGTCACCACCCTGCCAGACCCCAACCACAATTTCGCCCAACAGCGTCCACAGGAAGGAAAAGTAATAATGGTAATACAATAATAAATGTGGGTAAGCGCAGTTTGGTATAATGTTTGTACTTTTGCAATCGAAAGAAAAAACAACATATTACAAATAGAACTTATGGAAATAATCAAGGACAGACAGTTTGGCGGTGAGCGCCCGCTTTTCGGCATTCACGACACGAAACTCGACAATATAACCATCACCGACGGCGAATCAGGAATAAAGATGTGCCGCAACATAGAGTGTAACAACTCCAAATTCTACGGCAAATACCCCTGGTGGCACGTCGACGGAAGCGTGATAACCAACTGCTATTTCGACCCGAAATCGCGTTCGGCAATATGGTACAGCAACGACATGGTGATGAAGGATACGGTCATCGACGCGCCGAAGCTCTTCCGCGAGATGAAGAATGTCAGCCTTGAGAACGTGAAAATCAACGATGCCGACGAGACATTCTGGCGCATCGACGGTCTGAAGCTGAAGAACGTAGAGCTCCACGGAGGCACTTATCCGTTCATGTTCTCGAAGAACATCTACGTCGACGGCCTCGTCAGCGACTCGAAATACGTGTTCCAGTACTGCCAGAACGTAGAGATCCACAACGCCAAAATCACCACCAAGGACTCGTTCTGGGAGTGCGACAACGTGACCGTGTACGACTCCGAGCTCGACGGCGAGTATCTGGCATGGCACTCGAAGAACATCACTCTCGTCCGCTGCCACATCAGCGGCGAGCAGCCGTTGTGCTACTCCGACAACATCGTGCTGCGCGACTGCACTTTCGATGCCGCCTGCGACCGTGCTTTCGAGGACTGCACGAACATCGACGCCAAGATTAAAGGCAGCATAACGAACATCAAGAACCCGATATCGGGCCACATCACAGCCGAGAAGATTGGGTCGGTGACCTACAACGAGTTTGCCAAAGGTCACGACACCGTCATCGAGGAGACGAAATAAGCCCAATCCACATATTATATAAGGTAGGAAATGAATATCAACAACGACAAGAATACTGACTGCCGCCACAACGAATGGTTCGACACCATCGTCCGACGCCGTGGCAGCGGAAGCATGAAATGGGATGCCGCTGCCGACGACGATGTCATCCCGATGTGGGTGGCCGACATGGACTTCGTCGCCGCACCAGCCATCAGGGAGGCCCTGCGGCGCCGCGTGGAGCACGGCATCTATGGTTATGAGCAGGTACCCGACAGCTACTACGATGCCATAGTGCGGTGGTTCGACCGGCGCCACGACTGGCACATCGACCGGCAGTGGATAATCTACACCAGCGGTGTGGTGCCGGCACTGTCGGCAACGATAAAGGCGCTGACGATTCCCGGCGACAACGTGCTCATCCAGAGTCCCGCCTACAACTGCTTCTTCTCGTCGATACGCAACCAGGGCTGTCAGATTCTCGAGACAGCGCTAATCCGACAAAATGGCAGATACGTCATGGACTGGCAGGACTTCGAGGCTAAATGTGCCGAGGAGAAGACCACTCTGTTCGTCCTCTGCAACCCCCACAACCCCACGGGAAGGGTTTGGACACCGGAGGAACTGCGGAAGATGAACGACATCTGCATGAAGCACGGCGTGAAGGTGGTCAGCGACGAAATCCACTGTGAGCTCGTCATGCCCGGCCATAAGTTCACACCCTTCGCCGCCGTCAGCGAGGAGTGCGAGCGGAATGTGGTGACCCTCAACTCGCCATCGAAGAGTTTCAACATCGCCGGACTCCAGATTGCAAACATCATCTGCCGCAACGACGAATGGCGGCGGCGCATCGACCGCATTATAAACATCTTCGAGGTGTGCGACGTCAACCCCTTCGGACCCGCCGCCCTCGAGGCCGCCTATAATGAAAGTGAGGAATGGCTCGACGCGCTGAACGTTTATATATCGGACAACTACCGCTGGCTGCTCGAATACTTCGGCCGCGAGGTGCCGCAACTGAAAGTTACGAGTCTTGAGGGCACCTATCTCGTGTGGGTCGACATATCGGCAACGGGTCTCGACTCGACGACTCTCGCCGACCGGTTGCTCCACGACGGGCACGTGATGATTAGTGCCGGGACAATGTACGGACAGACGACGGGCCGCGACTTCATACGAATAAACATCGCCTGCCCGCGGAAAACGATGATCGAGGGACTGCAAAGGATTGTAGCCACAATAAAGCCTCTCATCGCGAAAAACCAACTGATGATTAAACATTAGTTAACATCAAAACAGTAGAAAAAAGAAATATTTGTGCATCGCTGTCGCTAAAACTTGCTATCTTTGCACCAAAGTAAAGATAACAGGCACCATGCGAAACGATGCATCAAAGAATATTCTGAACCTCATCCAGCTCCTCCTCGACGGCAACGACTACGGGCTGGATGAGATTTGCGAGAAACTCAGTATCTCGCGACGAAATTTTTATTACCTTGCAGGATTCCTGCGCGAAAATGGATTTGACGTCTTCAAATCCGAGAACAAATCATATCACATAGACCGACGGTCGCCGTGGATAGCCAAAATCGCCGAATCGATGCGCCTCACCGACGATGAACTGACCACCCTTCGCAGTCTGCTCATCATGGTGGGCAACGGCAACGGAGCGATAAACTCGCTGCGGCAGAAATTTGAAGCCGCCTACAACATCACGAAGGTGGACAGCGTTCCTGAGATGAGAAGGCAGAACATGATTCTCCGTAAGCTCACTAATGCCATCCAGCATAAGTTCACCGTGAGACTCATCGACTACTCGTCGCCTCACAGCCACACCGTTAAGGACCGCATCGTCGAACCGTTCCTGATGATGAACAGCAACCGCGACGTACGCTGCTACGAGCTGACGACATCGATGAACAAGACGTTCAAGGTGGCGAGGATTGCCGATGTGGAGGTGCTCACCGACCACTGGGCTAACGAGGCCGAGCACCGGCAGATCTACACCGACATCTTCATGTTCAGCGGCGAGCAGCACTACACCGTCAGACTGCGCCTCGGACTGCTGGCCCACAACCTCTTCCTGGAGGAGTATCCGCAGGCAAGCCGGAACATAAAGCCCGACGGCGACGACCCGAGCCACTGGATTCTCGAGCTCGTCGTGTGCGATTATCGTGGTGTAGGACGCTTCGTCATCGGCCTGTACGACGACATTGAGGTCCTTGGCTGCGACTCGTTCAAAGCTTACATCAGGGAGAAGATAGAAAAGATGTATAATAAGAATAATCTTGACAAAACAAAAGAATAAAACTGTATCGGCCGTTTTGCGTTCTGAAACGGTCCGTTTTATACTGCAAAACGGTCCGTTTTAGCTTGCGAAACGGCCTGTTTTGCAACGCAAAATGGCATATATTGCAAAGTGACTGATTATCAGTGACTTACAGAAACAGACAAGTAAGATTGACGATTCTGAATTATTTTTACATAAAACGCTTGTCAAACGATTGCAATCTTTACCTGTGATTTATTGATTTATCTCAATAAAGTTGGATTTCGGGATTAATATTCAATAAAGATTCATTGAAAACGGGCAATACGTTTGTAACTTTGCCACAGCAAAACACCATTGGTGGGATGCTTATTCAGGATAGAAAACAAAAAGAGAAAGTTATGACGAACAAGAAACTTATCATTTACAACGTCGCAGAACAGAGCGATACCGATGCTCGCATTGCGCGCATGATGGCAAGCCGTCATGAGATTTCAGCATCGACAATGAAGAACGGAAAGTAATTCGGATTCACTCAGTTGAAAAAAGAGAGAAAGCATAAGGGTGCCCGACCACAGAGGTTGGGCACCCTTTTTCATTGCCGGATGTCGTGCGACTGCCGTATGACAGCCGATGCCACAGCTTACTTGCCCAATAACACGAATGGAACGGCACTCGTGAGCCATTCGGTCTGCGTTCCGTCGGCGAAGATTCCACCGGCTATAATCTGCAAGCGCAGTTTGTTCTGACTGTTAATCTGTCCGTAAGAGTAGGCCGTATTGACGTAGAACGGCACCATAACCTTATGCGTAGCACCACCATAGGTGAGCTGCACCTGAGGGGTCACGGGATTGATGAGGAATGCCACCGGCGACACATTGGTGAAGCCGATGTAGCACTTCATGTCCTGCGGAGGCAGCTGGCTGAAGGCCTTGCTGACGGCGGTATCGCTGACGTACTTGCCAATAACGCTGATGGGGAAGTCCTTGATGGTCATGACGCTGTCGGAAGCGATAGTCCAACTGATGGCCACACTGTCGAGGCTGGTCTTTGATGTTGATGCGTCAACTTTGTTGTAGTAGAGATAGCCGCTGTGGGTACCGCGCACCTGATTGAACGCCGCAGCCCTCTCCTCAGGAGTTAAGGTTCGCACATTGTCGTCATCGTCGTTACACGAGGTGAAGGTGACACTCACGGCTGCAAGGCAGACCAACATCAATGAAATCAATTTCAGTTTCTTCATAATTGCTTTTTGTTTATTTGTTTATTATTCTTTGACTCGAATGTTTTCACCACATAAATGCAGTGAGAACGACGATATTGCCTGCATGGCGGGTTAAAGAACGTTAACGTCACCAAAAGCAGGCAATGTTCCCCTATCTTTGCATTTAAATAGGTGAAAACGATGATAAGAATTCTGGGTGCAGACAAGGAGAAACAGCTGTTAGGGCTTTTCGACAGGGGCGATGCTTCTGCCATGGACCGTCTGTATGCCGAATATGCCGACTATCTGGCCGGTGTCTGCTACCGCTATGTGGGCAACGACGACGATATGAAAGATGTGCTCCAGGAGGCTTTCATCAAGATTTTCACACGCATCGGCAGCTTCGAATACCGCGGTCGGGGGTCGCTGAAGGCATGGATGACGCGCATCGTCGTCAACGAGTCGCTGACGTTTCTGCGACGGAACGCGGCGGCTGCCGAGACACCGATAAACGGCGATACCCCCGACACTGCCGACGACACGCCGGCAACGGAGGGCATCGACGCGGCTACGCTCATGGGTATGGTGGCGCGGCTGCCCGAAGGTTATCGCGTGGTGTTCAACCTCTTTGCCATCGAAGGCATGAGCCACAAGGAGATCGCTGACGAACTTGGCATCACACCGAGCACATCGGCATCGCAGTTTTTCAAGGCAAAGAGGATGCTGGCAAGAATGATAAACGAGTATAGGAGGAAGAATGGATAAGGAAACGAAATGGACTGACGACCTCAGACGGAAGGCCGACGCCTACAGACGGAAGGCTCCGGAGGGTCTCCTCGGCGACATCAAGAGGGAGATGGCGCAAAGGGATGTCGTGGCCGGTGGCGACCACCGGAGGATGACGGTTGTCTGGACGCGTCGCATGGCCGTGGCAGCAGCCGTGGCGGCAATGATCGTGCTTGTCGTCAGGATGGTGTGGCCAGTCGGCGAAACGCCGTCAGTGGCCGTTACGGGGCACCAGTCTGAAAGCCAAGCGCACACTGCTGAGCGTAAAATGATGGCCGAAACGACCGAGGGCGGTTCCTCGGCAAACGGCAGGAGGACCATAGGCGGAGCCGTTGCAGCCGCGATGCAACGCATAGCCGGGGCTGTCGGCGGGAAAACAGAGGCAACCGTGGTTGCTGACGGCATGGTATCAGATGGAAAATTGATGGCTATGGCCAGCAAGAATGAGGATAATGATGACGACGGAGCGACGATAGAGCCTGACAATGAAGTTCTTGGCAGTGAGGCAGAGAGCGAAGCAACAGCGCAACGGCCTTCAACGCTTATGGCTCCGGCGGCAATAAAGGAAAGTAGGAGCAACAGAACAACAAATTGGTATGCTAAGAGCAGCGATGCCACCACGGCCGTTTCGGGTCGCCGGAACGGTATGGCGTTAGCGATGAATTATACCGGTATGGGCACGGCAAGCAGTGGTCAGGGCATTGTGGCAGCCAATGTGGCCTCCGACCCGGTGTGTTTCGGTCTGCAAGAAATTCCCAACGACGGTGCGCTGTCGAAGGCTGCAATGCCAGCAACGACGACCGCGCATCATGATATGCCGGTGAAATTAGGTGTCAGTCTGCGATATGATATAGACAACCGCTGGAGCGTTATGACAGGAGTGAACTACAGCTATCTCTCGTCGGCCATAACGGAGAAAGGATTGCCGAAGGAGTCGTTTTCGAAACAGAAACTCCACTACGTCAGCTTGCCCATAATGGTAAGCTACAGCGTGTGGCGCACGAAGAATTTCAACGTCTATATGGCTGCCGGCGGTGAGGCCGCAAAGTTGGTAAAGGGCAAGGCCGCCGTGGAGGAGGTATCCTACAGCTCAACGACACCGACAAAACACGACCAGAGCATCACCGAGCACCGACTGCAATACTCCCTCAGCGGGCTGGCGGGAGTAGAGTACAATGCCACCGACAGGATGAGCGTATATGCCGAGCCGGGGTTCACGTATTTCTTCGACAATCATTCCCCGGTGGTGAATATCTATAAAGACAAGCCCGCTCAGTTCACCATCAATCTCGGGCTCCGCCTCGACCTTGGCTCTGCACGCCGCAAATAGCTAACCTATAAGGATTTATAGATTTCTATAGATTCTATAGTTTCTATAGATTCTATAGTTTCTATAGACTGCTGAGCATAATCTTCTTCGCCTACGGGCACAAAAAAAGCCCCCAAAAATGGGAGGCTCTTTTTATATAAAGCATTGATTACTGTTCTTTCGGAGTTTCGTTGACTTCCTGGCTTGCAAAGTCGAGGACGTTCTTCTTGTTGGCTTCCATGCGCTCGTAGTCTTCTTTCGAGCCTACGACGAGTTTCTGCCACTGCTTCAGACCAGTACCGGCCGGGATGAGGTGTCCGCAGATAACGTTCTCCTTCATTCCCTCGAGGTAGTCGGACTTGCCGCGGATAGCAGCCTCGTTGAGAACCTTTGTTGTCTCCTGGAACGATGCAGCACTCATGAAGCTCTTCGTTCCTAAGGCAGCGCGGGTGATACCCTGCAGCACCTGTGTAGCAGTAGCTGTGCGTGCATCGCGGACCTGTACAGGCTTCTTGTCGCGACGCTTGAGGGCTGAGTTCTCCTCACGCAGCTTGCGGACGGTAAGAATCTGACCCTTGTAGCAGTTCTCGCTGTCACCCGGATCGGTAACGACTTTCTTACCCCAGATGCGGTCGTTCTCGGCAGCGAAGTCGAGCTTGTCGACGAGTTCCTGCTCGAGGAAGGTGGTATCGCCGGCATCGTTGATCTGGACCTTACGCATCATCTGACGCACAATAATCTCGAAGTGCTTGTCGTTGATGGCCACACCCTGCAGACGATAGACGTCCTGAACCTCGTTGACGATGTACTCCTGGACTGCCGTAGGACCCTTGATGGCAAGGATATCGGCTGGAGTGACCTCACCGTCGCAGAGAGGCGTTCCGGCGCGTACAGCATCGCGCTCCTGGACAAGAATCTGGCGCGACAGAGGAACGAGATAGCTTCTCTGGTCGCCGGTCTTGGAGGTGATGATAATCTCCTGGTTACCACGCTTTACCTTACCCATCGATACCTCACCGTCGATTTCGCTGACGACAGCAGGATTCGACGGGTTGCGGGCCTCGAAGAGCTCCGTGACACGTGGCAGACCACCGGTGATATCGCCGGCACCGCTCGACATGTTACGCGGAATGCGGACAAGGGTAGCACCGGTAGAGATGGTCTGACCGTCCTCAACGGCGATGTGTCCCTTAACCGGGAAGTTATATGTGGCCAGAACCTGACCGTTCTTATCGTGAATCTCAACCTGCGGAACCATTGTACGGTCCTTAGGCTCGATGATGATGCGCTCGGTCATACCGGTGGTATCATCGGTCTCGCTGTGGAAGGTGACACCCTCAACGACGTTCTTGAACTTCAGAGTACCGGCATATTCGCTGACGATGACACCGTTGAACGGATCCCACTTTGCAATGACATCGTCCTTCTTGACCTCATCGCCTTCCTTGAAGTAGAGTGTGCTACCGTAAGGAACGTTAAGCGTGGAGAGCACGATATCGGTCTTCGGGTCGCGGAAACGGATTTCGGTCAGGTGGCTGACGACCATCTGGCACTTCTGGTCCTCATCATCGACGAACGGAACGGCGCGGAGCTCATCGAACTCAATCTTTGCGTCGTACTTCGAAACGATACGTGAGTTGGAACCGGCACCACCGGCAATACCACCGGCGTGGAACGTACGGAGGGTAAGCTGCGTACCCGGCTCACCAATAGCCTGTGCGGCAATGACACCGACGGCCTCACCAATCTGCACCATGCGGGCGGTAGCGAGGTTACGGCCATAGCACTTACGGCAGACGCCCTTCTTGCTCTCGCAGGTGAGCACCGAACGGATTTCGACCATCTCGATGCCAGCATCCTCGATAGCCTTGGCCTTGTCCTCAACAATTTCCTCACCGGCAGCGACGATAAGCTCGCCAGTATGAGGATTGACAACGTCGTGGACTGATACACGGCCGAGAATTCTCTCATACAGAGAAGAGATAACCTCGTCGCCGCTCTTCAGTGCTGTGCACTCAAGACCGCGGAGGGTTCCACAGTCGTCCTCGGTGATAATGACATCGTGAGAGACATCGACCAAACGACGGGTAAGGTATCCGGCATCGGCAGTCTTCATGGCGGTATCGGCAAGTCCCTTACGGGCACCGTGTGAGGAGATGAAGTACTCCAGCACCGACATTCCCTCCTTAAAGTTCGAAAGGATAGGGTTCTCAATGGTACCACGTCCCTCAGCACCAGCCTTCTGAGGCTTAGCCATAAGGCCACGCATTCCGGCAAGCTGAGCAATCTGGTCGGCAGAACCACGGGCACCGGAGTCAAGCATCATATATACGGCGTTGAAGCCCTGGTCGGCCTCGGTCATGTGCTTCATGACGGCGGTCTTCAGACTGTTGTTGACGTGGGTCCAAGTATCGATAACCTGGTTGTAACGCTCGTTATCGGTGATGAAACCCATATCGTAGTTATTCGTAATCTCATCGACCTCTTCCTGACCCTTGTTGACGATGTCTTCCTTCTCAGGCGGAACGATGATATCGTCGAGGTTGAACGACAGTCCTGCAAGGTACGACATACGATAACCAAGGTTCTTGATACCGTCGAGGAACGAGCAGGCCCTTGCCATACCTACCGACTTGATAACGTCGGCGATAAGGCCACGGAGCGATTTCTTAGAGATGACACCGTTGAAGTAGCCAATCTCGTCAGGGATAATCTGGTTGACGATGACACGTCCGACAGAGGTCTCGACGAGATGTTTCTGTATCTTTCCGTCGATAAGGTCCTTAACGACGACCTTCACAGAGGCGTGGAGGTCGCAACGGCCTTCGTTGTAAGCTATGACAGCCTCCTCAGGACCGTAGAAGGTAAGCCCCTCACCCTTGGCTCCCGGACGGAGCTTGGTGATGTAATAAAGACCGAGCACCATATCCTGCGACGGAACAGTGATAGGAGCACCGTTAGCAGGGTTCAGGACGTTGTGGCTCTGGAGCATCAGAATCTGCGCCTCGAGGACAGCCTCGTTGCTCAGTGGGAGGTGCACAGCCATCTGGTCACCATCGAAGTCGGCGTTGAACGGCGTACATGCTAACGGGTGCAGCTGGATAGCCTTACCCTCGATGAGCTTCGGCTGGAAAGCCATAACCGACAGACGGTGAAGCGTCGGGGCACGGTTCAGAAGGACTGGATGTCCCTTCATGACATTCTCGAGGATGTCCCAGATAACAGGCTCGCGGCGGTCGACGATTTTCTTTGCGCTCTTCACAGTCTTCACGATACCGCGCTCAATGAGCTTGCGGATGATGAACGGCTTGTAAAGCTCTGCTGCCATGAGTTTTGGCAGACCGCACTCGCCCATGTTAAGCTCTGGGCCGACGACGATAACTGAACGTGCTGAATAGTCGACACGCTTACCGAGGAGGTTCTGACGGAAACGGCCCTGCTTACCTTTCAGTGAGTCGGACAGTGACTTCAGAGGACGGTTGCTCTCGCTCTTGACGGCTGTGGCCTTGCGGCTGTTGTCGAAGAGAGAGTCGACAGCTTCCTGAAGCATACGCTTCTCATTACGGAGAATGACTTCCGGAGCCTTAATCTCCATGAGTCGCTTCAGACGGTTGTTACGGATGATAACACGACGATAGAGGTCGTTGAGGTCGGACGTTGCGAAACGGCCGCCATCAAGCGGAACAAGCGGGCGGAGCTCTGGCGGAATGACAGGAATAATCTTCATGATCATCCACTCAGGACGGTTCACGCCCTTCGACTGACGGAAAGCCTCCACAACCTGAAGGCGCTTCAGGGCTTCGGTCTTACGCATCTGCGACGAGTCGGTAGTGGCGCGATCGCGGAGCTCACCTGCCAGACGGTCGAGGTCGAGATCCTTCAGGAGGTCGTAGATAGCCTCTGCGCCCATCTTGGCGATAAACTTCTTTGGATCAGAGTCGTCGAGATGGTCGTTGCTCTCGGGAATACGGTTATCGACGAGGTTCATATATTCATCCTCAGTGAGCAGGTCGAGTTTGTGCGAGCCGTTGAGGTCCTCACCGTTCTCGTCCTTCATACCCTCTGCCACACCGGGGTTGATAACGATATACTTCTCGTAATATATGACGGCATCGAGTTTCTTCGTCGGCAGTCCGAGAAGGTATCCAATCTTGTTAGGCAGACTGCGGAAGTACCAGATGTGGGCCACCGGCACAACAAGCTCGATATGTCCTGCACGCTCACGGCGTACTTTCTTCTCAGTAACTTCAACACCGCAACGGTCGCAGACGATACCCTTGTACCGGATGCGCTTGTACTTTCCGCAGGCGCACTCATAGTCCTTTGTCGGACCGAAGATACGCTCGCAGAACAGACCGTCGCGCTCTGGCTTGTAGGTACGGTAGTTGATGGTCTCCGGTTTCGTAACCTCACCATAGGAGTTCTCAAGAATCTCCTCCGGCGATGCCAGTCCGATGGTAATCTTGCTGAAATTACTCTTTACTTTATTATCTCTTTTGAAAGCCATATTTTCTTTTTAAGTTTATGAGTTTAAAAGTTTTTTAGTTTTGTAAGTTCTTAGTTTTATAAGTTCTCAAGCCTGCGCGTGCCACAAACGGGTGAAGGATGAGGTGGGTCAGACCCGAAAACTCAAAAACTAAAAGACTTAGAAACTCATTCGAGCTTGATGCTCAGTCCGAGACCGCGGAGCTCATGGAGCAGCACGTTCAGCGACTCTGGAATTCCCGGTGTAGGCATTGGCTCGCCCTTGACGATAGCCTCGTATGCCTTGGAACGTCCCTGGACATCGTCCGACTTGATGGTAAGCATTTCCTGAAGCACGTGAGCGGCACCAAAGCCCTCAAGTGCCCATACCTCCATCTCTCCGAAACGCTGGCCTCCGAACTGTGCCTTACCGCCGAGCGGCTGCTGAGTGATAAGACTGTACGGGCCGATAGAGCGGGCGTGCATCTTGTCCTCGACCATGTGACCGAGCTTAAGGAAGTATGTTATACCCACTGTTGCCTGCTGGTCGAAACGCTCTCCGGTCTCACCATCGTACAGATAGGTTGAGCAGAGGTTTGGCAGTCCGGCCTTGTCGGTCCACTCTTTCAGGTCGTCAAGTTTCGCACCATCGAAGATTGGAGTAGCGAACTTGACACCGAGGCGCTTACCAGCAGCACCAAGGATAGCTTCAAAGATCTGTCCCAGGTTCATACGCGATGGCACACCCATAGGGTTCAGTACCAGGTCGACAGGACGTCCGTCGGCGAGGAATGGCATATCCTCCATACGAACAATCTTCGAGACGATACCCTTGTTACCATGGCGTCCGGCGAGCTTATCACCAACCTGAATCTTACGCTTCTTAGCAATGTACACCTTAGCCATCTGAAGGATACCCGAAGGCAGCTCATCACCGATAGTGATGGCAAACTTCTTACGTTTGAGCTCGGCATCCATCTTCTTGTATTTGCGGATGTAGTTCATTATCAAGCGCTGGATGAGGTTGTTGGTATGCTCATCGTCGGTCCAGCCGCTACTCTGAATGCCCTCATAGTCGAGGTTCTTGAGAGCTGCCACGGTGAACTTGGCACCCTTGGTGATAATCTCTGCATCGGAATAGTCCTTGATGCCCTCAGAGGTCTTATCCTCTGTAAGCGTCATCAGACGGTCGACAAGCATATCCTTCAAGTCGTTTGCCTTTGCCTCATACTCCTCGTCAATCTTTGCAAGGGTAACCTTATCCTGCTTTTTGCTCTCACGGGTCTTGATAGCACGTGAGAAGAGTTTCTTGTCGATGACGACACCGCTCAGCGAAGGATTGGCTTTCAAAGAAGAATCCTTAACATCGCCGGCCTTGTCACCGAAGATAGCACGGAGGAGTTTCTCCTCAGGCGAGGGATCGCTCTCACCCTTAGGCGAAATCTTACCGATGAGAATATCGCCCGGCTCGACACGCGCACCGACACGGATGATACCGTTGTCGTCGAGGTCCTTAGTGGCTTCCTCACTGACATTAGGAATATCGGAAGTGAATTCCTCCACACCACGCTTTGTCTCACGAACGTCGAGTGAATACTCATCAACGTGGACAGAAGTGAGGACGTCCTCACGCACCATACGCTCCGAAATGACCACGGCATCCTCGTAGTTGTAACCCTTCCAAGGCATGTATGCCACAAGGAGGTTACGGCCGAGAGCCAGCTCGCCATTCTCAGTGGCATAACCCTCTGTAAGGATATCGCCCTTCTTCACGCGCTGTCCCTTGTTACAGATTGGGCGCAGGTCGACAACCATGTTCTGGTTTGTGCGGCGGAACTTAGGAATGCGGTATTCCTTTGTAGCAGGCTCGAAGCTTACAAACTCATCGTCCTCGCTGCGGTCGTAGAGGATACGTATTGTTGTTGCGTCAACATATTCTATTACACCGTCGCCCTCAGCAGTAATCTGTGTACGGCTGTCCTCACAGACCTGTTTCTCCAGTCCTGTTCCGACGATAGGTGCATCGTTGTGGAGCAAAGGCACTGCCTGACGCATCATGTTACATCCCATCAGGGCACGGTGACCGTCGTCATGCTCGAGGAACGGGATAAGTCCTGCCGACACAGAGGCAATCTGCTGCGGCGAGACATCCATAAGGTCGACATCCTCTGGCGGCACTACAGGATAATCGGCATCCTGACGGCACTTGACAGTCTTACGGATGAACGTACCATCGTCGTTCAAAGGAGCATTACCCTGACCGATAATCTTCTCCTCTTCCTCCTCAGCGGTGAGGTAGATAACATCCTCATTCTTCATATCGACCTTTGCGTTCTCCACCTTTCTATAGGGAGTAACGATAAATCCGAGGTCGTTGATCTTTGCATACATGCAGAGCGAAGAGATAAGTCCGATGTTCGGGCCCTCAGGCGACTCGATAGGACAAAGACGGCCGTAGTGAGTATAGTGTACGTCACGGACCTCGAATCCGGCACGCTCACGCGACAGACCGCCAGGACCGAGAGCCGAGAGACGGCGCTTATGAGTAACCTCAGCCAGCGGGTTTGTCTGGTCCATGAACTGGCTCAACGGGTTTGTGCCGAAGAAACTGTTGATAACGCTCGAGATAGTCTTAGCGTTAATAAGGTCAGTCGGCTGGAACACCTCATTGTCACGGACGTTCATGCGCTCACGGATGGTGCGGGCCATACGTGCCAAACCTATCGAGAACTGATTGCTGAGTTGCTCGCCGACGGTACGCACGCGACGGTTCGACAGATGGTCGATATCGTCGACGGTAGCGTTAGAGTTAACGAGCTGGATGAGATACTTGATAATCTCTATGATGTCCTCTTTCGTCAGGACACGAGTGTCCATATCGATGTCGAGGCCCAATTTCTTGTTAATACGGTAGCGTCCGACCTCTCCAAGGTCATAGCGCTTATCTGAGAAGAACAGATTCTGGAACACTTCCCTCGCGCTGGCATCATCGGCAGGGTCGGCATTGCGCAACTGACGGTAGATGTAGAGCACGGCCTCCTTCTCAGAGTGGCTCGGGTCCTTAGCAAGAGTGTTGAAGATAATTGCGTACTTGCTGGCAGCATCCTCATCCTTATGAACGAGAATAGAAGTAGCACCGCTGTCGATAATATCATCAATATTCTCGGCTGTGATTTCTGTCTCGCGCTCGAAGACGACCTCATTACGCTCTATGGACACCACCTCACCGGTATCCTCATCGACGAAGTCCTCATTCCACGACTTCATCACGTTACCGGCAAGCTTAGATCCAATAGCTTCTTTCAGGTTCTTCTTATTAACCTTTATCTCCTTGCAGAGATCAAAGATCTGAAGAATATCCTTATCGCTCTCGAAGCCGATGGCACGGAGCAACGTGGTTACAGGCAACTTCTTCTTACGGTCGATGTAAGCATACATGACATTGTTGATGTCGGTAGCGAACTCAATCCACGAGCCTTTGAACGGTATGATACGTGCGCTGTAGAGCACAGTACCATTGGCATGAACACCCTGTCCGAAGAATACGCCCGGTGAACGGTGCAACTGCGAAACGACTACGCGCTCAGCACCATTGATAACGAAGGTACCGTTCTTTGTCATATACGGAATAGTTCCAAGGAACACATCCTGTATGAACGTACCGAAGTCCTCATGATCTGGGTCGGTGCAGTAAAGTTTCATCTTTGCCTTCAAAGGAACGCTGTAAGTCAGTCCCCTCTCGAGGCACTCGTCGATGGAGTAGCGCGGCGGATCGATATAGTAGTCGAGGAATTCAAGAACGAAGTTATTACGAGTATCGGTGATTGGGAAGTTCTCAGAGAACACCTTATACAAGCCATCGTTCTTTCTTTCCTCAGGCGGAGTGTCCAACTGCAGGAAATCGCGGAAAGACTTCAGCTGCACGTCGAGGAAATCCGGATAAGGATACGGATTCTTCACGCTGGCGAAGTTTACTCTTTCGTTATTTAAATTTGTTGCCATTAAAAAAAGTGTTACTATTGGATAAAATCAGGGATTTTCAGCTAATGTCAATAGACAAGATGTCAAAAGACACTAAAAGGTCGGGACTCACCTACTTGGCAAATCCCAACCATTTTATGTAGCATATACGATTTCTATGTGAAATCTTCAGCAATGGGTATCAAAATACCCCTTTGAAGAGTCAGATTACTTCAGAGTAACCTTAGCGCCCTCAGCCTCGATGGTCTTCTTGAGGTTCTCAGCCTCTTCCTTAGCCATACCCTCCTTGATGATAGAAGGAGCCTTGTCGACGAGGTCCTTAGCCTCTTTCAGACCGAGACCGCAAGCTTCCTTGACAGCCTTAACGACCTTCAGCTTAGCTGCGCCTACCTCTGTGAGCTCAACATCGAACTCAGTCTTCTCCTCAGCTGCTGGAGCAGCACCACCTGCTGCAGGACCTGCAACTGCGACGGCTGCAGCAGCCGGCTCGATTCCGTACTCGTCCTTCAGGACTGTTGCCAACTCATTAACTTCCTTAACAGTAAGATTTACTAACTCTTCTGCAATAGCTTTTACGTCTGCCATTTTATTCTAAATTTTATTTATTCGTTTTTAATTAATGTTCTGTAACCTTATGATTGCAGGACTGGCCTAAAATCGTAGGACCTTATCCTCCAACTAATTATTCAGGACGCTCGCCTAAGGTCTTAAGCACACCGTGAATAGTGTTTGCGCCTGACTGCAGAGCAGAGACAACGTTCTTTGCCGGCGACTGCAGCAGAGCCACAACATCGGCGATGAGTTCGTTCTTGCTCTTAAGAGCTGCGAGTTCCTCGAGTTTGTCAGCACCTACGAAAACAGACTCCTCAGCATAAGCTGCCTTGAGGGCAGGAATACCATCTTTCTTATATTCCTTGAGGAGCTTTGCAGGTGTATTAGCAGTCTGAGTGAACATAACTGCTGTATTACCCTTGAGTGACTCGTAGAGAGGTTCATAATCAACTTCAGCAGCGTCGAGGGCCTTGCGGAGAAGCTTGTTCTTCACGACGACCATCTTAATCTCGCTCTTGAAGCACTTGCGACGGAGAGCACTTGTAGCCTCAGCATTCAGACCGGTCACGTCGACCAGATAGAAATGCGGATACTCCTTAAGTTTTTCTCCGAGCTGAGCAATAACAGTATCTTTTACTTCTTTTTTCATCTTACAAAACTTTTAGAGTTACTCATCAACTGATTTTGGATCAACCTTGATACCCCTACTCATTGTGCTTGAAATAAAGATACTCTTGACATATGTACCTTTGGCAGCAGCAGGCTTCAGGCGGATAATGGTAGCAAGGAACTCCTTGGCGTTACCATAAATCTGATCGGCAGTCATACTAATCTTACCGATAGAAGAATGAATGATACCAGCCTTGTCGACCTTGAAATCTATCTTACCCTGCTTGACTTCCTTAACAGCCTTAGCAACATCCATAGTTACAGTGCCGCTCTTTGGGTTAGGCATAAGTCCGCGAGGTCCGAGGACACGTCCTAAAGGACCGACCTTACCCATGCACGACGGCATAGTGATGATGACATCAACATCAGTCCATCCACCTTTGATCTTGTCGATATATTCGTCGAGACCAACATAATCAGCACCAGCGGCCTTTGCAGCCTCTTCCTGGTCGGGAGTGCAGAGACAGAGCACGCGAGTGACCTTACCAGTACCGTTAGGCAGCGACACAACGCCACGAACCATCTGGTTAGCCTTACGCGGGTCAACGCCCAAGCGCACATCGATATCGAGAGAAGCATCGAACTTAGTAGTGGTGATTTCTTTCACCAGAGCCGAAGCCTCTTTCAATGAATATGCCTTCCCTGCTTCAACCTTCTCAGCTACTGATTTTTGATTTTTTGTCAGTTTACTCATTTTTAAATTGAAGTTTTAAATTATTTACCAGGGAAGTCCCCTTTTACAGTAATACCCATGCTGCGGGCAGTACCGGCAACAAGTCTCATTGCAGACTCAACAGTGAAACAGTTAAGGTCAGCCATTTTGTCCTCGGCGATAGCCTTCACCTGATCCCAAGTCACACTAGCGACCTTGTTACGGTTAGGCTGGCCAGAACCCTTCTTGACCTTAGCAGCCTCGAGCAGCTGTACAGCAGCAGGAGGAGTCTTAACAACAAAACTGAAAGACTTGTCGGTATAGTAAGTTATTACTACTGGCAATATCTTACCTGCCTTATTCTGGGTGCGGGCGTTGAATTCCTTGCAGAATCCCATGATATTGATACCCTTAGAACCCAGAGCCGGGCCTACTGGAGGTGAGGGATTTGCTGCGCCACCTTTAATCTGTAATTTGATTAATCCAGCAACTTCTTTAGCCATTTCTTTTGTTAGTAATTAAAAATTTGAAACGTATGAAAGACTACAGTATCCGTAACATTATACTTCGCCTTCCTTTGATACTTGTCCGAAGTTCAGTTCGAGAGGATTCTCACGACCGAAAATCATGACCATCACCTTGAGCTTATGCTTTTCGGTGTTCACCTCCTGGATAACTCCATGGAATCCGCTGAACGGGCCGTCGTTGACCTTGACAGTCTCACCGACGATAAACGGAATTTCCTGAACCTCATCAAGCTCAGTCTCTTCAACGTTACCGAGCAGACGGTTGACATCGGAATCACGCACAGGAGAAGGATGGTCGGTACCACCGAGGAATCCTAACACGTTAGGCATGAATCGCAACGTAGAAGCAATGTCGCCACTCAAGTCGGCTTCAACAAGAACATAGCCAGGGAGACTTAATTTCTCCTTCACCACACGCTTACCGTTCTTGACCGATGCAATCTTCTCAGTTGGCAAAAGCACCTGAGCGACATGCGCAGCCAATTTTTCATTGTGGCCTATTTCGGCATCGATGTATTCTTTCACCTTAGCCTCTTTGCCACTGATAGCGCGAAGTACATACCATTTCATATTTGAATCAGCCATAACTTCCTAACAGCTTTTAAACTGAGTAAACAAATGCCATAATATTCTTGAACACGATGTCCATTACCCAAACAACAAGCGCAATGATAAGGGAAGCAGATAATACTACCATTGCGCTATGAGTAAGCTGGGCACCAGAAGGCCAAGTTGTGTTATGGGCAAGTTCTTCGTAGCAAGCCTTGCAATAATTTACGAACTTCTTAAACATAATATCTTTTGTTAGCACGGGTTGAAGGACTTGAACCCTCGACACCTGGTTTTGGAGACCAGTGCTCTACCAACTGAGCTAAACCCGTAGGAAGTCTCCGCACCGCATGATGCGGAGACTGTTCTTTATTGCAATCTTACTGATTACTTCTTTTCGTTCTGCCAGCCCTCTGGAAGATCATCAAGAATAGCGGTGATCTGACCAGAACCGACTGTACGGCCACCCTCACGGATTGCGAAACGAAGACCCTCGTTCAGAGCAACCTTATAGATAAGGCTGACCTCAATCTCTACGTTATCGCCAGGCATAACCATCTCAACTCCCTCAGGAAGCTTGATCTCACCTGTGCAGTCCATTGTGCGGAGGTAGAACTGTGGGCGGTACTTGTTACCGAATGGAGTGTGACGGCCACCCTCTTCCTTCTTCAGCACGTAGATAGATGCCTTGAAGTGATCGTGCGGTGTGATAGCACCCGGGTGCACGACAACCATACCACGCTTAACCTCGTCCTTGTCGATACCACGGAGGAGCAGACCAACGTTATCACCAGCCTCACCCTCAGACAGAGTCTTACGGAACATCTCGACACCAGTGATGACAGACTTCTTATCCTCACCGAGACCGAGGAGCTGAACCTCATCACCGACCTTGCACTTACCCGTCTCAATACGACCAGTAGCAACAGTACCACGACCAGTGATAGAGAATACATCCTCAACAGGCATAAGGAATGGCTTATCAACCTCACGAGTAGGCTCCTGAATCCACTCATCGACAGTGTCCATGAGCTTCTTGACAGAGTCAACCCACTTTGGAACGCCGTTCAGAGCACCGAGCGCAGATCCACGGATGATAGGAGTATCCTCCTCATATCCGTACTGCTCGAGCAGCTCACGAACCTCCATCTCAACGAGTTCAAGCATTTCCTCGTCATCGACCATATCGCACTTGTTCAGGAAGACAACGATACGCGGAACGTTCACCTGACGAGCCAGAAGGACGTGCTCACGAGTCTGAGGCATAGGACCGTCAGTAGCGGCAACAACCAGGATAGCACCGTCCATCTGCGCAGCACCAGTAACCATGTTCTTGACATAGTCGGCGTGACCCGGGCAGTCGACGTGAGCGTAGTGACGCTTTGCAGTCTCGTACTCGATATGTGCGGTGTTAATGGTGATACCACGCTCTTTCTCCTCAGGAGCGTTATCGATCTCATCGAAAGACTTGACATCCTCAGCAGTGCCGAGCTCCTCGTGCAGAACCTTAGAGATAGCTGCAGTCAGGGTAGTCTTACCATGGTCGACGTGACCAATCGTACCAATGTTTACGTGCGGTTTGGTGCGCACGAATTCTTCTTTAGCCATAGCTTTCTATATTTTATTATATTAAAAATAATCTGTGTTTTGTTTCTGCTTCACTCACACAAGATGCGAAGAGAGAGCTGTAACTGAGAGTTGAACTCAGGACCTCTTCCTTACCAAGGAAGTGCTCTACCACTGAGCTATTACAGCATTCCTTCAATAGAGCGGAAAACGGGGCTCAAACCCGCGACCCCCAGCTTGGAAGGCTAGTGCTCTATCAACTGAGCTATTTCCGCGTTGTCATTCCGGTAAAGGAATGTGGTGGGTGGTGATGGATTCGAACCACCGAAGCAAGAAGCAGCAGATTTACAGTCTGCCCCATTTGGCCACTCTGGAAACCACCCAAAAACGTTAAAGACCTCTTTGATTCCGACTTCCGTCATCCTCATCTTTTGAGCCTCTTGTCGGATTCGAACCAACGACCCCGAGATTACAAATCACGTGCTCTGGCCAACTGAGCTAAAGAGGCGTTACTTTGCAGCTGCTCTCAGTCGCCGTAACTTCGATTGCTGTAAGCGGCTGCAAAGTTATACATTATTTTTCAATCACCAAAATTTTTCGGGGATTTTTTTTAATGTTTACGCAGTTTTTCTTTGAATTTGGTGAGCTGAACCTTCATTGCGTCCAGGCATAGGTCGACGCCTTCCTCGAAGGTGTCGGCTGTTTTCTCCACGTGGAGAGTGTTGCCGGGAACCACGACATTGAGACTTGTGGTCTTGTTCAGTGCCGTTGCAGGTTTCTCAACTTTTAATTGCACCTCTACTTTCTGAATGTCCTCGAATGACTTTTCGAGTTTTGTGACTTTCTTGTTAATGAATTCTTGAAGCTTCTCGGTAGCATCGAAATGAATCGACTGAATTTTGATCTCCATAGTTACCTCCAGTTTTTAAAGGTTTAGGCCCTTGGGTGGGCCGATTTGTATTCTTTCTTCAGCTGCTCGAAAGTGGTATGCGTGTATATCTCCGTTGTGGAGATGCTCGCATGACCGAGCAGCTTGCTTACACTCTCAAGTCCGGCATTATGATTTAGCATTGCCGTGGCAAAGGTGTGGCGGAGCACGTGTGGCGACCGTTTTTTCATCGTCGTGACCTTGGCGAGGTTGTCCTCTACCATTTTCCTCACCTGCACGTTGGTTACGCGCTTTCCTTTGCGGTTGAGGAAAAGTCCGTCGGTGACTCTCGTTACATCCTTGTCGCGTCTGCGCTCATAGTCCTGAAGGACTTTAGCCAGTTCGTCGCCGAAGGGAATGATACGCTGTTTGTTGCGTTTTCCAGTCACCTTCAGCTCCTTGTTGATGAAACTCACGTCGTCGTCGTCGAGTCCGGTGAGTTCGGAGAGCCTGATGCCTGTCTCGTAGAATACTATTATAATAGTACGCGCGAGGCAGTCGCTGTATGTATCCTCCCACATCCTTGGGTCGAGCAGCCGGTCCATTTCCTTTTCCCTCATGAAATAGGGCAATGGCTTGTCGGCTTTCGGCCCTCTGATGAGATGCGCCGGGTCCTTGCTGACGAGATGATGGCTGAGGGCGTAGCGGAACAGCGAGCGCAGGGCACTCAGCCGTCTGTTCACCGACCGTGCGGCGTTTCCCCGGTCCATCATATCCTCCATCCAGTCGCGGATGACATCGGCGTCAACGGTTTCCCACGTCAGCTGAGGGTCAAGTTTTCTGAAGAACTGTTCGAAAGCACTAAGGTCGGCATCATAGTCTTCTATGGTATCCGGCGAGTAGTTACGCTCGAATTTCAAGTAGTCCAGAAATTTCTTAATCATCGGCTAAACGTTCTCATTGGTTTTCGAGAGCGAATTTACGGAATAAAATTCAAACTACCAAATTTTTGTGGAGTTTTTTTTACTCCTCAGCGTCGCGGAGCTTCTGAACGTAGACGGCGTGTTCCATCTTGAGGCGCTTCTTCACAGATGGCTTGTCATACTGCTGGCGGGCGCGAAGCTCGCGTACTACACCTGTGCGTTCAAACTTTCTTTTGAACTTCTTGAGAGCTCTCTCAATGTTCTCACCATTCTTAACTGGTACGATAATCATTCTTTTTGCTTTTTTGATATTTAAATTGTTAAACTATTGCATCTCACGGACTTGTCCGCAATAAGCGGGTGCAAAATTACATCTTTATTGCGACATAAGCAAACTTTTCCATCGAATTTTTGCGTGAACGGCAATAATTCAAGCATTTAGCCCGATTATTTTATCCTCCGCCACGCGGCATACGAGGCAAAAGACAGAAAAAAAATACACATCTTATATATAGGATTTATAACTTTGTTGATTACTGCCGACAAAGAATCAGAGTGTTATTTCCCCCTCTGACCACATAAATACCTTTGGAGGGCATGGAAGACAGGATCATAACACACAGTGCCTCTCCAGCGCATGATATCGGCATGCCACCACCTCACCCCCACCCCGCAACCACCGGCGGGAGGAGGAGCGGAGCTGGGGTAATTGTAATATGTACTTAGCAAATGGATAAACTTTTAGTTTTTATAACTTATTTAATGTGATATTAATATGTAATGTACGCGATTTTTTCTTACCTTTGCGATGCAAAATTACGATTGAATACTAAATTAAAAATACAATCAAAAGTTATGGAATTTTTAACTAACGAGAAATTGACTATTGTAGGCGCAGCCGGAATGATCGGCTCGAACATGGCCCAGACTGCTGCCATCCTCCGCCTTACTCCGAACATCTGCCTCTACGATGTCTACGAGCCGGGCCTCGAGGGCGTTACCGAGGAGATGCGCCACAGCGGTTTCGACGGTGTTAACTTCACCTACACAACCGATGTCAAGGAAGCCTTCAAGGACGCTAAATACATCATTTCTTCGGGTGGTGCTCCCCGTAAGGCCGGCATGACACGTGAGGACCTTCTCAAGGGCAACGCCGGTGTCGCTGAGGAGCTCGGTAAGAACATCAAGCAGTACTGCCCCGACGTGAAGCACGTCGTTGTCATCTTCAACCCAGCCGACATCACTGGTCTTATCACCCTCATCTGGTCGGGTCTGCGTCCATCACAGGTCACCACTTTGGCTGCTCTCGACAGCATCCGTCTGCAGAGCGAGCTGGCAAAGTTCTTCAAGGTGAACCAGTGCGAGGTTACCGGTTGCCACACTTACGGTGGTCACGGCGAGGCTATGGCAGTCTTCGCCAGCGGTGCCAAGGTTAAGGGCACACCTCTGACCGATCTCATCGGCACCGACAAGCTCACCAACGAGCAGTGGGAGGAGATCAAGCACAAGACTGTCCAGGGTGGCAGCAACATCATCAAGCTCCGTGGCCGTTCGTCGTTCCAGAGCCCGGCATACGTTGCCGTGAAGATGATTGAGGGCGCTATGGGCGGTGAACCTTTCACATGGCCTGCCGGTCGCTACAGCAACCTCTCTGGTCTGGAGCACGTAATGATGGCTCTCGACACCCGCATCACCGCCGACGGAGCTTACTATGAGGAGCCTTTAGGCAGCGACGAGGAGAGAGCAGCACTGAAGAAGAGCTACGACCATCTTGTGGAGATGCGCCAGGAGGTTATCGAGCTCGGCGTTCTGCCTCCAGTAGAGAAGTGGTCGGAGCTGAATCCGAACCTTCATTAATAGAAATAGAAGTACTTTGCAGTACATTCATTAGGGTTAATGTAGCCCCGGCATTAGACGTGATGTCTGATGCCGGGGCTTTTTTTATTCTCTTTACATGCATTAGAAGGGAGTTGGCAAGCGGCGAGATAATGTAAAATAAAATCATAATAACGATTAAATCCGAGCACATTTATAACACATTGATTATCAAGCAGTTTCCAAAACATGCCATTTCGCGTTCTAAAACAGGCCGTTTTGCGTTGCGAAAAGGACCGTTTCGCAACGCCAAATGGACCTTTTCGCAACGCCAAAAGGTAGGTATTGGAATGGTGTAAAGAAAATTCAGCATAATAGCGAGAGAAAGAAGGCTTCTTGACATTATCCTACTATTCACAAGAAGAGGATCGCATCACATTATCACAATAACCAACAAACAAGCGCAGCGGATATTTTCCGTGGGTGAGAAATGTACTCTATCCTAATACTTTGAACACACGGAACATGAAGAAAGAAACATCGTTGACTCCTTTCATGTCTGCTCTAAAGGCCTTTATCTTTGAGTTCAATGACTCTGCTGAAGCGTTGGTTTCCCTCTTGATGAAGTAGTTGAGAATCTCATCTTCATAATAACAGCAAGTATTGGTTCGGCTTGCATATCAGTGGTGCGCAGGATGATATAGCAAAGGAAATTATCTTGAATTCTTATAACATTGTCAGGGCGAAGTACACTAAGTCTTGAAGTCCACCACATGGCGCAACGCTCCCGTCTTCTCGTCGCGTGCCTCGGTGAAGCACGACGGCGCAATCTGATAGAGCGCATCGAGGTTCAGCTGTGTTCCATCCTCCGTGGTAAATGGTTAAAGTTCATATATGATTATTTTGTTGCAAGAAAATAAATTGTTTCGATGTAAGCTGGCTTCAGGCCTGTCCTCTTTTCATTTTCATAAACTTATCATGGAGTTACTGTTGTGGCTTATCGTTCAGCAAGGTAACCGTGTCGCTGAATTCCCTGATTACCTCTTTCAAACGAGGATGGTCTTGACGAATGATAATCGACGCATAGTTTAGAATTCCATTTTCGTCAGGAATCGAAGCCGTCAGGAACATAATTTTCCACTTCTTTTTGTAGTTGTTGATCCAATACTCAAAGAGTCGGTTACGCATAGACTGCTTACCGTCACCAGTTTCACAGATATAGAGCATGACCTCTTGGTTCTCCACGAAGAAATTCTCGACAATGGCAATAATCGTCTCACGAACTTTCGGGTCGCGAGGCGATTTCTTGTTATTGAAATTGATTATAGAGAATTGATAGGTTTCAGTTACAGGCATGGTGATATCATCCTTGTCAAAACCTGCGATATACTGAACGCCATAATCTGTGAAAAAGGCGACATGCTTATCGTCAGCAATCTTAGTGACTTTGTATGGTGCCTTTTCTTGTATTGTCTCTACATTGAGTATCATAGGGCTTCGATGTAAGTTGGCTTTTGGCCTGTTCTCTTTTCATATTCGTCTATGCCGATTTTTTTCAACCGTTCAATGGTATTCTGCTTGTTCAGCTTGACCTCTTTAAGCCACTGATATGCTTGTTCTTTTGTCATTTCCATATATTTGAGCTTTATTTGTTCTACGTTGCAAAAATAGGCTTTTTCTTTGAACCATCCAACTTTATTCGTTGTTTTTTGCTTTTAATGCCGTTATTTGCTCCTGAAGGGAAGTAATCTCACGCTTGGGCTTTCAATCTCCAAGATATGTTCACCGACGGGAACGTTGACGCTTCACTTACCAAGTTTATGGGTGCGGACGAGAATTTTCCCTTTCCTCGTTGCCACATTGTTTTCATCAGGTTTTGATGCGAGTGTATTGACAATTACTTGCTGTTGACTTCTATATCCCTTGTGTTCAGTTTATCCAATATCCCGCTACATCCGTCCTCGATGAGGTCAAGAGCGAGCTCGAAGTCCTCACCGTCACCGTAGTATGGGTCGGGGACTGATGTTCTTTCCCGGTATCTGATGAAGTAGTCGGCCATGCGTATGACCTTTCGCCGCTCGGCATCACAATGTGCCTTACTGCAGATATCGCGGTAGTTCTCGTCGTCCATGGCCACGATGTAATCGAAGTCGGAGAAGTCATGCCGGGCATCGAACTGTCGTGCGATATGGTCAATGCTATAGCCCCGTTTTGCACCATGCCGGCGCATGCGCTTGTCGGGTAACTGCCCTACATGCCACGGTCCGATTCCTGCCGAGTCGATATAAAACTTGCCGGACATCCCGGCATCGTCGACGTATTT
Organism: Prevotella lacticifex; assembly: GCF_019973375.1. Lineage (GTDB taxonomy): Bacteria > Bacteroidota > Bacteroidia > Bacteroidales > Bacteroidaceae > Prevotella > Prevotella lacticifex. The sequence continues at coordinate 2,614,809 of NZ_BPTV01000001.1, forward strand.
CTGCATTATAGCATTTGCTGCCGGTGAGCGACAGATATGCCCAAACAGATGAAGAGTATTTGTCTTGTCCACAATCATATTTGTGTTCGAAAAAGTAGCAATTATTTTACGAATAAACGCACGAATTGATATGTTTTTATTCCCAAGAAAAATATTATAAATATAATTCGCAATCGTCTCTCAAGCTAATTACCTTCGTAACTTACTGATAATCAGACGGTAAATATAGCCTACGAAAATGCATTGTAAAAAGAGTCCCTTTCGTAAGCTGAAACCTACCGAATCAGACGATGAAAGAGACACTTTTGCAACGCATTTTCGTAGAGATTGATTTTCTATAAAATATTTTCAGTATTTCTTATAATTAGCTACAAATCAAAAAAGGCAGCAAACTCAACGCTTGCCGCCTTTTTACGATTATAAAGGTCTTTCAACACTCTGGTTATGCACAACGCCTACCATATGTCATCATCGTCTGTGTTCCAACCAGTATCTAATGAGTCGTCAAAACCACAGGGATGGCGCTTGGCCATAACGATGTTACCATCGTCGTCTGATCCTAAGGGTTTAGTCGGATCAGCCTTACCTACTTCTACATTTGAACCCGACAATAATACCACTCCATCGGCTTTAACAACTGTTGTTTCCGGCTTTATATATTTTTTCATAACACTTCTCATTTAACGATGATCTTCTTACCATTATGGATATAGATTCCGGCACGGGAAGGCTTGTTCACACGGATACCCTGCAAGGTGTAGTAGGCGCCGCTGTCTGTGAACTTGTCTTGATGTACAATAGTGCTAATGCCATCGCTCACATTGTCATCACTATCCTCGAAGAAGAGGTTAACAAGATATTCCTTAGCACCATCCACCGAACTATTGTCAGTACTGATACCCTCCACACGTTCATAGGCTGCCTGGTCTATCGGGTTAAGGGTTGTAGCGCCGACAGCCTCACCGGTCAGAGAGAGGTAGGCCCGCTCACTAACGCTCACGCCCGTCTTGGAACGGAGAAAGCCAAGTTTATAGGTGTTATCATCCTGCTTGACCCAAGAGAAGAGATACTGGCGGCTGGTAACAGGATCGCCGGTTTTTGTAGAAGATTCGGGAAGTGTCATATTGATTTTCTGTCCGGGCAGATAGACAGGCTTGAGCAGGTTGCTCCCATTGTCTACGGTCTCGCCGAGCTTCTCGATCATCGGACGGACAGTGATCGTGCTGACCTTATCCGTAGCAGTCGCAGAGAGAATCACTCCGCTCTTTGCCGGGATATATTGCTTGGTGCTGGTTTTGTAGTTGTCGCTCTGATTGCGCAATGTCGCCTTGTTAGTAGTCATGTCGTAGCTGATGATGTCGTATACCTTAACATCTTTATCACCGACTTTATCATCGACGATCTCCAGCGGATAGTTGCAGGCGAAAGAGGTGTAGCCATTGCCGTCGTTGCCATATTTGAAGAGCTTCACGGGTCGCGTGATGGTGTAGAACGGTGCCGCCTTACCCGTCATACGCTGATCGGAGGCATTAGCTGCAGAGACACGGATCTCGGTCTCATAGGTGTCGCCTTCTTTGAGACCCGGCATGGTGAAGGTGATATCCTTACCTGCAAGACCGCTCTCGCCGGATTCACCTTTTGGATCAGCATCTTCAGTAAGCGTGTTGCGGCTGATATGGTTATAATAGCAGACATCGCCGTTCTCCTTTGTCGGCGCAAAGTCTGTGGCACTCGGAGTTACATCGTCCTCGCCGAAGTTGGTGAGATATTTGTTGTTCTCGATGAAGCGGAACTTCTCGCCTGCCTTCAATGTTACGGTGGTGTAATAATAGGAACCGTCGTCGCTTGGCTTCAGCGTGATGGCCTTTTCCTTGTTCCACGTGCCGCAAGTTGCATTTTCAGTACTTGTATAGTTACGTTTGTCATCGACCGTCCAGTTTGTTCCTGATTCGACAGCGGGACCAACGATCTGAATGGCATCGTGGAATTCGACATTGTACGTACCAGTGGTAACATTCAGCGAAAGGGTATAAGAGTCGTAGTTCTGCTTCTGCTCATCGGTCAGCAAGGGGTTGATGGACTGCATCTGGTTCTTGCCCATCCAAGTATCAGTAGTCTTGAAACCTAAAGGATTGGGAGAGCCAGTAAAGTAAGAAGCTCCAGCCGAAGTGCCCTTGATATTCGACAGGTCATTGCCAGCCTGGTAGAGTGCTCCCGAGAGAGTGTTGCAGTCGCGGTTGTCAAAGATTTCCGGACGCCAGACGAAGTCCCAAGCGCCCTTACCGTCGTTGGTCATCCATTTGTCCCAGCTTTCCATGTAGCGCTGGCTGCAGAACATAAAGAAGAAATTGTCGAAAGAAGCATTCACATTTGACATGTTAGTATAGTAGACCACGCTGTCGACTTCATGCTTATCATTGTAATAGACCACTGGTGACATCTCCTTGAATGAAGCATCTTTACCACCCCAGAAACCGTAAGCATAGAACTTCTCGTAAGCAGCAGTAGGATCTGTCGCATCGGACTGCTTAGTCACAGTGCCAAGGATATAATCAGTCGACTTGGAAGCATCATAGATATTCCCGCTTTTGAAAGGCAAATCACCCGTTTTGACTTTAGTATCACCATTACCATCATTAAAGGTAACTTTTGTCGGTGTGCCGGTCTTGCCGGAGCCCATCTTCCACAGATAATAGGTCTGGCCATCATACTCCGTCGTTGTAGTCAGTTCCTCACCAGGCCAATTAGAGGCTGAAGAGTACTGCGTTTTATCATCATATACCCAGGCACAAATCTTGCCCCAACCGACAGGCTTCTTTACATAGCAGAAAGTGCCGTCGTAGTAAGGAAGTGGAAGAGACGAAGACGAAGTAGCATTGTATGTCAGGCTGTATTTGATGCCGCTCTTGTTGCGCCAGTATTGAACGCTGGGGTTGCCATACGTGAGTTGGGAACCATTGTTACTGCTTGATTCATAAGCTGCTGCGGCATAAGCGAACGTGCACGAAACAGCGCTCGCTTTTCCTTTGGTACATTTGAAATAAGTGAAAGAGGATTCGGTGCCATCGGTTTTCAGCGAAGTCTCATTCTTATAGAGCATGCGGTCCCGGACAGAGGCACTCTCGGAGCTATTGTCGGTGCCATCGTCCATATCCTCCTCATTGGTGCTCGGGCCGATGATGCCCCCCCCACTGGTCTTGATATACCAGTAGACAGTACCGTCATTAATGGCTTTCCATCGTGGGTCGTCATATTTCAGACTGATCTGCCAGCGGCTGTTATCCTTGGTGTGGGCGATTTTGGCATCTTTATCGTTACGGTAAAGTGCAGCCACCATGGGCACTTCAACCTTTGTTTTGAAGTCTGTTGAGTTGGAGAAGACAACAGAATAAGAAGTCTTGGTCTGGCCGTAGACGCTCATGGAGAGCGGAACGGCAAACAAAGCAAACAAACAAAATAGTACACGTTTTCGCACGTGTTGATGCATTACAAAATATTTCATTTTTTAAGAGAATAATGAATTAGTTGAATATTAGAATAATTACGTTGTTTAAGTTATCAACCCTAAGCATACCTGACTTCGTCTTGTCAAGGGGCAAATTTACTACATTTTACATTAATTGCAATGGATCTTTGCATAAATAATGAAATATGTAGTGCAATCGTTTGATAAAATTATTAAGATTTTCGAATTGTCGAGTTGGTAATATGTATTCAGTCTTTCCGAACCATCAAAATGTTATGTATAACTAAAACAATTATAGGTCGACCTGTCAGCTTACAAGGGCAAGACCATCACGGTGGCCTTCGTCGACGAGAGCAACAACAAGGCATATCTCGACGACATCAACGCGTCGGTATGGAGCAACCTCATCATCAAGAACCGCCTCGGCTCGCAGGTGTACAGCATGTTGCCGATGGTACCCAAGGCTACGGTGACGAACCGTTCGAACAAGGAACGGTCTGGACCTGCTGCCGAAGGCTATCCATCGTGATGAGCCGATAGTCGTCAGCCACACACTGACCATTCCTGACAGCATAGAGATAGACACGCTCCGCAACTGCGAGCTCGTTGTGCTGCTCATCGACGGCAACGACAACCACGTGGTCAACGCCGAGAAGGTTGCCCTCGACAGCAATGCCATGCCGCTCGTCGACGTGGCTGCACGGTGGCTGGCAGTACACGGCGATCCCGACGGCATCACCGACATCACGGCAACGGGCAGCCGCGACCGCAAGGCTGTGGCCTTCTACACCATTGACGGCCGCAGAACTAATGCCAGCCAGAAAGGAATGACAATAATGAAATATAACGACGGAACAACGGCGAAGGTGTTCCGATGAAACTGGAACGGCAGGAAGCGGATGCCGTTTCCTGCCGGTAGGATACAAAACGAATTCGGCCGGCAGTCTGCGAGAATCATCTCGACAGGTTGCCGGCCGCATTATTATGATTGTTTTCGGCCAAAAGCGGCGTACCATAGCATGGTAGCCAAAAGCCGTTAGAGCCTCATTGCATTAAGCAAGAATAGATCGTACAATCTTGGAGATGGCACCTCCGTCGGCCTGTCCGGCCATCTGCTTGGAGGCGATGCCCATAACCTTACCCATGTCTTTCATCGACGTGGCACCGGTCTGGGCAATAATCTCCTTCACCTTGGCGGTAATCTCCTCCTCGGTGAGAGGCTTGGGGAGATACTCCTCGATAACCTTGACCTGAGCAAGCTCACCGTCGGCAAGGTCCTGACGGCCGGCCTTAGTATAGGTATCGGCACTCTCCTTACCCTGCTTGGCAAGTTTCTGAAGAATTTTCAATGCTGCGGCATCGCTGAGCTCACCGTCGGAGCCCGGTGCCGTCTTAGCCTCAAGAAAGACCTTCTTGATGTTGCGGAGGGTCTCGAGGCGGACTTTGTCGCGAGCCTTCATGGCTGCGGGAATGTCCTTATTAACTGTATCGAATAATGTCATAGTCGTAATTGATAAAGAAAAATTAGTCTACGCTGAAGTCGATGACTCCCTGGACGGGCTCTGTACGCACTGGGCGGTCGTCGTCGGCAATCTTGCCGGAACCGATATTCTTGATTTCGTTAAGCATCTGCTTAGTACGCTTGTACGTAGGAGTGTTCTCGACAGCAAGAATGACATCGTCGTTGTCGAGGTCGTCGGAGGTGAAGATGTAAGTGTGGGAGCGGCGCTTATACTGCGGGTTGTTGGTTCCCTGCTTGTAGTAACGCTCACGGCGCTCACGGCGGTCCTCGGCGAGCTCATCGGCCTTACGGCGGTTCTCGATGTCCTCCTTCTTCTGCTGTTGCTGGATATGCGATGTCATTCCGTCGACATTCTCGAGTCCGAAACCGGTAGCGAGGATGGTAACTTTCACTTTCTTGCCGAGTTCGGGGTCGATGGCTAATCCCCACTTGAGTTCGAAACCGTCGCCGAACTTATCCATGAAGTCGTTGACGTCGTTCATCTCTTCCATAGTGAGACCGGAACTGTCCTTGTCGCTGCTGAAGTTGATGGAGAGAAGAATCTTCTTGGCGTTGTAGATGTCGTTGTCGTTGAGCAGTGGCGAATTGAGAGCGTCCTCAATAGCCTGCTTTACGCGGCCTTCGCCTTCGCCATAGCCTGTCGACATTATAGCCACGCCACCATCCTTGAGGACTGTCTTCACATCGTTGAAGTCGAGGTTGATGAGTCCGTGGACAGTGATAATCTCGGCAATGCTCTTGGCGGCGACGCTCAGGGTGTCGTCGGCCTTGCCGAAAGCCTCCAGGACCGGCATCTCACCATATATCTCGCGCAACCGCTCGTTGTTGATGACGAGGAGGGCATCGACGTGCTTAGCCATCTCCTCAACACCGTCGAGGGCCTGGTCGATCTTCTTGTTTCCCTCAAAACGGAACGGGATGGTAACGATACCGACAGTGAGGATTCCCATATCCTTGCTCACACGTGCAATGACCGGGGCCGCACCGGTACCGGTTCCACCACCCATACCGGCGGTGATAAAGGCCATCTTGGTACCGTCGGAGAGCATGCGCTTGATGTCGTCGAGGGTATCCTCGGCAGCCTGACGGGCACGCTCCGGCTTGTTGCCGGCACCAAGTCCCTCCTTGCCCAACTGAAGATGGACGGGAACGGGACTGTCGTTGAGGGCCTGGGCATCAGTATTGCAAAGTACGAAACTGACATCGTGGATTCCCTCACGGTACATGTGGTTGACGGCATTGCCGCCACCGCCACCAACACCGATAACTTTAATTATGCTGTTGCCCTTGTCGTCGTCAGTACCGAAGTCAAGGACATCGTTATTCTTATTGTAGTCTGACATAGCTTATGAATTTAAATGTTTATTCCTCCGGCTCCGTTATCTTGATCCAGAAGTCTTTGAAGGAACGGCCCAATTTGCGTAATGGATTATTCTTCTTGCGCTCCTCTTCGATTTTGCGTGCCTCTTCTTCTTCCTTCTCACGCTGTATACGCAGGTCCTCCTCGTGTTTTCGGCGCATCTCTTCCTCCTTACGCTGCTTGTCGGCGGGCGTCGGGACGACACCGGCCTTATCGGTGACAGGACGCTGCGGACGGAGAGGATCATCAGCGGGTTCGTGTCCGCCTTGACCATTGCCAAAGAGGTCGCCAGTGGAGTTGAGAGTACCACCGCCACAGTTCATATCGCCCTTGACAAGAAGGCCGAGAACGGTGTTCATGCTGCCGTCATGGACATTGATGAGCTTGTTGTTAGAAGTGATGGTTGGGGTGACAAACTTGGCAATGCGAATCTTCTCGACATGGGTATGATTACGGAAAGCCTCCTTGATATTCGGCATGTTAGACCCTCCGCCGGTAAGAACGATCCCACCGAGGAGCTTGTCGGAGTAGTCGGAAGGCACCTGATACCAAACGTTCTCGATGATTTCGTCGAGACGGGCCTCCACAATCTCTATGAACTTGCGGCTCTCCACATTGCGATCGCCGTCGATAGGATAGCTGAGGGAGCCGTCGATGTCTGAATTATCGGTATACGCACTGCCATATTGCAGTTTCATCTTCTCGGCGTCGCTCTCCTCCATCTGCAATGAGGCGATATCACGGGTTATATTATTGCCGCCAAGAGGGATGACGGCGAGATGACGAAGGATATTCTTATAGTATACCGAGACGGTGGTGGTGTCGGCACCAAGGTCGACGAGAACGCATCCGCCACGCTTCTCGGCATCGGTGAGGACACTGTCGGCAAGGGCTATAGGAGCCAGGTCGAACTCGGCGATGGCTATTCCAGCCTTGACGAAGCACGTATTGAGGTCGTCGTAGAACTGCTTGCGCCAAAGGATATTGAGGAAATTACCCTCGAGACGCAAAGCCTTAATGCCCACAGGATCAATCTGATACTGCTTGTCGACCTTATACTCCTGGACGACAGCGTCGAGGATTTCCTGCTCAGGATAACTCATACTCCTATTGGCATCCATCAGTTCATTGATAATCTCGCTGGTAATCATAGTCTCCTCAGGATAGTCCTTGACTATGACATTGCGGACACTGCGTATGGACTGGCCTCCAACGCCGACATACACCTGCGTTATCTCTCGCTTGAGCTGCGCCTTGAGCTTGTTTATAATGTTAGTAATACATTGACCGGTCTTGGCAATGTTATAGACGACTCCCTTGCGGATGCACTGAGTGGAGTCCTCGGTGACCACAGCAAGGATATTGATACTGCCGTCAAGGTTCTTCCTTCCTGCAATACCACGGATTTTTGATGAGCCTAATTCAATGGCTACAATGAATTCGTTTGCCATATACTTCTATGAGTTGTATTTATTGTCTTGTTTCAAATGTCGTGACGAGCCAGCGAGTCGGAGTCGTGATGACCGGTGCTGCGCGGCTGGGCCTTGTCGGCCTCTGGAGCCTCCGACTCTGCCGTATCCTCTTTCCGCACCTCATGACGGAGGGTGCAGACTATCTGGTTGTCGAGCTCCACGTCGATATAGGAGTACTTGTTCCACCCCACCTTGCTGAGACCGTACTTGTAGAACTTCAGCATCCGGTCGAGTTTTTTGTTGACGTAGGCCGCTACATTGCGGTCGATCTGCGACTTGTACTTTCCCCACGGCAGCTGACCGATATATATTATATGGTTGCCGACGCGCGGAACGAGCTCCACGCCAAGGTCGTTGGTGATGTTTATCTGCTCTATCTGGTTCTTCCAGAAGTCGTTGCCCATGATGGCTCTTGCCATTGGCGTGATGTAGTACCGGGCGAAAGAGTTGCTCACAGCTCCCGTGACAACGATGAGGTCGCTCGTATACTTCGAGTTGGGCATCGTTCCACCCTGGTCGTCAAGATAGTAATCGTCGCCACGGGCGCTCTTGACGCGTATCAGCGGTGTGCGCTGGGTGATGATTATGCACACATGTCCGTCGTCGGTCTTGTAGCACTCGGCCGTCTTGACGAAAGGCAGTCCGCTGCCACCACGCGGTGCCATGGCTTCTTCAAGGCTGCGGGGATTGATGGTGCTCATCTTCTTGCCGAGAGGATAGAGATTCTTCGCCTGCAAGAGAGACTTTATCTCAGGGGCACTGAGGAATCCGGCATCAGTGGAATCGGCAATCGTAATCTCCACCTTCGAGCAGTAACGGTCGACGACCTTGGGTTTGTTGAAGGAAGTGACCGCTAAAACCAGATAAGCACCGAGGACGACATCGAGGACACCGATGATTATTTTCTTTACACGTGGGCGCACTGATATTACTCTTCTTTCTTCTTAATCAAATCGGCGATCTGCGGCACGAGGTCGTCAAGATTGCCGGCACCGAGGATCTCCAGCACGTCGAAGTCGCGCGATGCGACATATTCGAGTACGTCGTCCTTCTTTATCATTGTCTTCTCCACCCCCGGCTTGATGTTGTCGAAGATGAGTTTGCTTGTCACACCGGGAATCGGCTCTTCGCGTGCCGGATAGATATCGGTGAGCACAACCTCATCGAAATTGCTGAGAGCGGCCGCGAAGTCCTTATAGAAATCGCGGGTGCGAGTGTAGAGGTGCGGCTGAAACATAACCGTAATCTTACGATTAGGGTAAATCTCGCGCAGACTCTTGGCACTCATGAGGATCTCCTTGGGATGATGGCCGTAGTCGGAAAGGAGGACATGGCGCGGTGTGCGCACCTTGAAATCAAACCTGCGGTCGACGCCCTCGTAGGTTTTCATTCCACGACGGATTTCTTCTGCCGTACAACCGTTGAGCTGGGCGAGGGCCATAGCAGCGACACCATTCTCGATGTTGATTGGTATGGGCTGTCCGAGTTCCACATCCTTGATATTCTCTACAGGCGAAACGAAGTCGAAAGTAATCTCGCCGTTGTCGATACGGATATTCTCGGCATGGAAGTCGCCCGCATCGCGGCTGTAGGTATAGGTCTTGACACCATCCTGGACATTGGGTTTCATCTCCAAGCCGGTATGGATGATGAGAGCACCTCCGGGCTGGATGAGCTCCGAATAGTGGCGGAAGCTCTCGAGATAAGCCTCCTTAGTGCCGTAGATATCGAGGTGGTCGGGGTCGGTGGCAGTGATAACGCTCATCCAAGGACGCAGCCAGTGGAAGCTGCGGTCGAACTCATCAGCCTCTATAACGACGTAATCGCTGCTGTCGGAGAGAATATAGTTTGTGCCATAGTTCTTCGAGATACCACCGAGGAAAGCGTTGCAGTCGACATGACTCTGGTGCATGATATGGGCGCACATCGTCGATGTAGTGGTCTTTCCGTGGGTTCCTGCCACGCAAAGTCCTTTGTGAGCGCGTGTTAGGATACCGAGGACCTGTGCACGCTTCTGCACCTCAAAACCGTTGTCGCGGAAGAAGTTCAGCTCCTTATGCGTGGAAGGGATGGCCGGTGTGAACACTACTAATGTCGACTTGACATCGCGGCACGCGTTGGGAATCTGGTCGACATCATCCTTGTAATGCAGAATCATGCCCTCATGCTCCAATGCCCTGGTAAGGGCAGTGGTGGTCTTGTCATAACCGGCGACAATAAGTCCCTTATGAATGAAATAGCGGGCGATGGCACTCATACCGATTCCGCCTGCTCCAATGAAATATACTGACTTGATATCTTTCAGTTCCATTTCCTTGAGATTATTATTTTATCCCTATTTTATTGACCTCAGAACATAACCGCCACTATCGCCGGAGGATTCATCAGTCACGTTTGATTCTTATTTTTTTACTTCAGAGTTCTTGAAGACTACCGTCTATGAAGACTCGTCAGTGACGTTTGATACTTATTTTATCAACTTTAGAACCTCGTCGGCGATGACGTCGGCAGAGTTCTTCAGTCCCATTTTCTTTACATTCTCGCTGAGGCTCCGCAACTTGTCGTCATCGTTGACGGTCTTGACGGCGAGAGGCAGCAACTTGTCGGGGGCCTCAGCATCCTCAACATAGAGCGCGGCCTGACGGTTGACGAGTGCCATAGCGTTCTTGCGCTGATGATCTTCAGCCACATTAGGACTCGGCACGAGGATTGTCGGTTTGCCGATAAGCTGGAACTCACTGATGGAGCTGGCTCCCGCACGGCTGATAACGAGGTCGGAAGCCTTATAAGCCGCACCCATATCGCTGATGAAGTCGAGGACCTTCAGGTTGGGAACATCCTTATCCTTCATGAATTCCATTATCTTGGCATTATAGTATTTTCCTGTCTGCCAGATGAACTGGAGTCCGCTCTCGGCCACGATATCGAGGTGACGCTGTACGCTCTCGTTCATGGTACGGGCACCAAGACTTCCGCCTACGATGAGAATTGTCTTCTTGTCGGGTTCCAGTCCGAAACTCTCTCTGGCCTGTTCCTTAGTCAAAGGCGAGTCGAGAACATTCTGTCTGACTGGGTTTCCCGTCATGATAATCCTGTCGGCAGGGAAGAAACGGTCCATACCCTCGTAAGCAACGCAAATCTTCTGTACCCTCTTGGCTAAGAGTTTGTTGGTTACTCCGGCATAAGAGTTCTGTTCCTGGATAAGGCACGGTATTCCCATTTTGGAGCATTCATACAGTGTTGCGCCACTGGCATAACCACCGACTCCTACGGCCACCATCGGCTTGAAGTCCTTGATAATTTTCCGAGCCAGCCTAAGACTCTTCATGAGGTCCCACAGCACACTGATGTTCTTCAGCTTATGAGCGCGGTTGAAGCCCTTGATGGGCAATCCCTTAATCTCATATCCCGCAGCAGGCACGCGCTGCATCTCCATCCGTCCTTCTGCTCCCACAAAGAGAATCTTTGCCTCCGGATGCTTTGCCTTGATGGCATTGGCTATTGAAACGGCGGGGAAAATGTGTCCTCCCGTACCTCCTCCGCTGATTATGACTCTAAGTTCCTTGTCCATTTTATTGGTAATTTCGTATTTTCCCGCAAAGATAATAATATTTTCTCTGTTATAGTAATTTTGCAAGCAATTTATTTCTCACCGTGATGCCGACAGCACCGCTTTTCATCATAAGTCGCACTGATTTAGCCCGTTTGCTGCATCGCGCCTTAGGAGCGTCATTCGTCGTCGGCATCACCGTTCGAGGCAACCACCGGCGACTTCTGTTTCTTCTTTGCCGACCGGCTCACACTGAGTATTGCACCCATGTAAATACAGTTTATTACGCTCGACGTACCGCCTTTACTGATTAGCGGCAGCGGCTGTCCGGTGACAGGAGCCAGTCCCACAGCCACCATCATATTGAACAGAGCCTGCGTGACGAGCAGCAGAGTCAAACCCATGATGAGAAAGGCCGGGAACGCGTTCTCGCACCGTCGCGCTATCCTCCCAGCCCTGAAGAGCAGGACTATATATAGAAAGGCCACCACAATAGCCCCCTCGATACCCATTTCCTCGATGATTATGGAGTAGATGAAATCGGAGAAAGCCTGCGACAGGAAATCGCGTTCCTCCGAGTTTCCCGGCCCCTTTCCTATGATATTCGACGACGCAATGGCTATATTAGCATGAGCGACTTGCGCGTCCTTATCGAGGTCATACTGCTCCGGCGGTACTTTCTCGAACGACGCGAACTTCTCAATACGCGCCTTCCACGTGTCGGCACGATGGAAAAGTTTGGCTATCAGACCACGGTTCTCCTCCTTGCCCTGGACCGTCTGCTCGGTGAGATTATTCTTCGGGTCGCTTTCCTTCACGTTGTCGGCATTTCCGACGAGTAGGACCATTAGCAGCACAAACACCACGGCACCTACGACAGCGGCAAGAGTGCGAAGAAGAAGTTTCCTCGGTACAAGTCCGATAAACATCATCATGTACACCACGGAGAATAAAAGTATTGCCGTAGAAAGATTCTCCAAGGCTATAGGCGAGATGAGGGCCACACATATACACATGATATACTTATACGCCTTTGTATCAGCACCTTTCGGCGTTTGCATAGCACTGAGAATCTGCGCCACCGCAAGCACAACGGTACCCTTGGCAAGTTCCGAGGGCTGAAACTGGACACCGAACAGCGAAAGCCACCGGCTCGCTCCGTTCGTCGACTGTCCCGCTATCAACACGATTATCAGGGTGATAAAAGAGATGAAGATAAGTACCGGCGTAATCAGCTTGAAATACTTACACGGAACGTTGAGCACACAAATCATACACCCCGTACCGAATGCGAGAATACCAGTGTGATAGAGTATTGGACTCCAGAAGTTACCACCCTTATACGACAGCGAGCTGGAGGCCGAGTAGACCTCCACGATGCTGATCATACAGAGGAAGAAGAACACCATCCATATAACCTTGTCACCCTTGAAAATATTTCCAAGTGTCTTATTGTTCATTCTATATAACGACTCTTTACCATGTATTCAGCAACAAACCGGCACCACTGCTGACAATGGGTCCTGTCAGCAGCGATTTCCGGCCGTTTTTTGTGGTCTATAACTTCCTTACGCACTCCTTGAACTGTTCGCCGCGGTCCTCCATATTCTTGAAGAGGTCGAAGCTTGCGCAGCAAGGACTCAGCAGAACAGTGTCGCCGGGCTCGGCAAGCTCGTGACAAGCCTTCACGCAGTCGGCCATATTATGCGTGTCGCGCACCGGCAGTCCAAACTTATCGAAGTTGTCATGCAGTTTCTTGTTGTCGGCACCGAGGTACACTAAGGCCTTGCACTTCTGCTTGACGAGGTCGAAGATATGACTGTAGTCGTTACCCTTGTCCTTTCCCCCGAGGATGAGCACTGTAGGAGTCTTCATGCTCTCAAGTGCATACCAGCACGCATCGACATTTGTAGCCTTCGAGTCGTTGACATACTGTACACCACCTACCTTGCAGACCTTTTCCAGACGATGCTCCACGCCAGGGAAGTCGCTGAGGCTCTTGCGGATGCTCTCTTTTCTGATACCAGCAATATTCGAGGCGATACCTGCCGCCAGACTATTGTACAGGTTATGCTTGCCGGTGAGGCTGAGCTGTTCCTGCTCCATATTGAATGGTGTAGGCTTCTCAATGGTGTATTGTCCCTGCTCGATGTAAGCAATGCTCCCCTTCTCCTTGAGCTCCGAGAATGGATATACCGAGGCATGGATGTCAAATTTCTCCAACTCCTTCTTTATCACAGGGTCATCATTCCAGTAGATGAAAGCGTCCTCAGGAGTCTGGTTCTGAGTAATCCGCATCTTTGCGTCGGCATAATTCTCGAACTTAAAATCGTAGCGGTCGAGATGGTCGGGGGTAATGTTCAGCAGCACAGCGATGTTGGCCCGGAAGTCGTACATATTGTCGAGCTGGAACGAACTCAGTTCGATGATGTAGTACTCATGCGGGTCCTCAGCCACCTGCAGAGCCAGACTCTTTCCTATGTTTCCGGCGAGACCGGCATCGTAGCCTGCACTCTTGAAGATGTGGTATATGAGACTTGTCGTTGTCGTCTTACCATTACTTCCTGTTATACAAACCATTTTCGAGTCGGTATACCTTCCGGCAAACTCTATCTCACTGATGATATGTGTGCCTTGCTTCATCAGTTTCTGTATCATCGGAGCCTCCTTAGGTATTCCCGGACTCTTGATAACCTCATCGGCATTGAGGATTTTCTCCTCAGTGTGATGGCCCTCCTCCCACTCAATATGGTGGTTGTCGAGCATTTCCTTGTACTTGTCCTTAATCTTCGATGTATCCGAGACGAAAACGTCGAAGCCTTCCTTCTTTGCCAGTACAGCGGCTCCTGCGCCACTCTCACCGGCACCTAAAACTACTATTCTCTTCATAAAGCATAATTCCCGCCTAATTAGCGGGCGTAGTACTTATCTTGTTGGACATTCAGTTCCCAAGTCGTATGATGGGACCATCTATTTAATACTCTCATTCTTCCGCGCTCACCGCATCGGAATCATTGTTGCAACGGCCGCACTCCACTCCATGGAGAGAACGCAGCCCGCTATCTATCTCATCTTCAGGGTGATAATCGTGAGCGCAGCGAGGATTATCGTAATAATCCAGAAGCGCACCGTAATCTTACTCTCGTGGACTGCCGAGTGCGGCACTTTGATAAGGTACTTGCAGTCGGGGTCGAGCTGACTGTCGAGCACCCGGAAGTTATCGTGTATCGGCGTACGCTTGAAGATGCGCTGTTTCACACCTCTCCGCTTGCCGAGTTTATAGTACCATACCTGCACAATGACGCTCAGACTCTCGACGAAGAATATACCGCAGAGAATCGGCAGGAGCAGCTCCTTGTGGATGATTATCGCTCCTACGGCAATGATGCCACCTATCGTCAGGCTGCCGGTATCGCCCATAAACACCTGTGCGGGATAGGCGTTGTACCAGAGGAATCCGATGAGGGCTCCCACGAAGGCGCAGAAGAACACCACAAGTTCCTCCGACCCCGGTATGTACATTATATTAAGGTAGGCAGCAAACTGCAAATGGCTGCTTACATAGGCCAATATGCCGAGAGCCACACCAATGATTGCCGAGTTGCCGGCACACATTCCGTCCATACCGTCGTTGAGGTTGGCACCGTTGGAGACTGCCGTGACGACAAAGATTGTCATGATGACAAACAGAATCCATCCTGCCGCCACCTTATACTTACCGCAGAAAGCCATGATACTCGAGTAGTCGAGGTTATGGTTCTTGACAAACGGAATTGTGGTCTTCAGCGTTTTAACAGGTGTCTTGTCGTGTTTGACGACAATCTCCTGCCCGTTCTGCTGTTGCACCTGGAGGTTGATGTTCGCCTTTACATCGGGTGAGGCCCACAGAACGAGTCCGACAATGAATCCTATCGTCACCTGCCCAACGATCTTGTACTTTCCTTTCAGTCCTTCCTTGTCGTGATGGAAAATCTTGATGAAATCATCGAGACCGCCGAGGAATCCGAGCCACACTGTCGTCACTATCATCAGAATGAGATAGATGTTGCGCAGACGGCCGAGGAGAAGCACCGGTACGAGCAGTGCCACAATGATAATTATTCCTCCCATCGACGGCACTCCAATCTTATTAACGCCGAAAGGGTCGACCTTTGCATCACGTTGAGTCTCAGTAATCTGCTTACTCTTGAGGAACTTTATGAACTTCTCGCCGAACCATGCCGAGATGACGAGTGCGAGCACCATCGCCAACAGAGCACGGAAAGAGATGTAGCTCCACAGGTGAGAGCCACTGATGCCGAACTGGTCGAGCCATCGGAAGATATAGTATAGCATCCTTCTATTTTTATTGTTTTATTCTGAAACGGATTACAAACGCCATCCGAACCGGATTTATTGTTTAATTCCGAAAATATCACGCAACACCTCGTGGTCGTCGAAGTGGTGTTTCACACCGTTTATCTCCTGATACGTTTCATGACCCTTACCGGCAACGAGAATGACATCGCCTTTCTGAGCCATCATGCATGCAGTACGTATAGCCTCCTTACGGTCGACAATGGTTACTACCTTTTTCTTCTGCGTGGCGTTGAGACCAGCCATCATATCGTCGATGATAGCCTGCGGCTCCTCGTCACGGGGATTGTCGCTGGTAAGGATAACCTTATCGCTCTGTTTCACAGCCTCTTGGGCCATGAGTGGGCGCTTTCCCTTGTCGCGGTGACCACCGGCGCCACACACCGTGATGACGTGTCCGCCCTTGGCATCGAGCACATCGTGGATGGCCCTGAGCACATTCTCCAAAGCATCGGGAGTGTGCGCATAGTCGACAATGGCGGTATAGCCGTCGGGCGAAGCTATAGGCTCCAGTCGGCCGTTGACACTCTTCAGTGTACTGAGCACGACGAGAATATCCTCCGGTTTCTTGCCCAACATCACGGCAGCACCGTAGACAGCGAGCAGGTTGCTGACATTGAACCGCCCTATAAACTGCACGAACACATCCTTGCCGTCGATTTCGAGGAGCATGCCGTCGAAGTGCTCCTCAAGAATCTTCGCCGTGAAGTCGGCAGCACGCTGAGTGCTATAGGTCTTAACCTCCGCCTTGGTATTCTGAACCATAATCATGCCGTTCTTATCGTCGGCATTGGTGATGGCGAAAGCCTCCTTGGGCAGTCCGTCGAAGAACATCTTCTTTGCGTTGCGGTAGTTTTCGAAGGTCTTATGATAGTCGAGATGGTCGCGGGTGAGATTAGTGAAGATACCGCCCACATAGCGCAGTCCGCCAATACGGTGCTGGTGGATGGCATGGCTGGAACACTCCATGAACGCATACTCGCATCCGGCATCTACCATCTTGGCTAACAGTTCGTTGAGCTCGATTGGGTCCGGCGTGGTGTGGTCGGCAGGAATAGCCTCACCGTCGATGTAGTTACACACCGTCGAGAGCAGTCCGGCCTTATAGCCGAACTTACGGAACATATTATATAATAATGTGGCGATGGTCGTCTTACCGTTCGTTCCTGTCACACCAACGAGCTTCAGTTTCCTCGACGGATCGCCGTAGAACTGCGTGGCTACAGGGCCTACGGCCATCTCCGTCGACTCTACCTGCACGTAGGCGACACCCTCTTTGCGCTCCTCCGGCACATCCTCGCAGAGTATTGCAGTAGCACCAAGCTCGAGAGCCTTGGGAATGAACTTGTGGCCGTCGACCTGCGTACCCCTCATTGCTATGAACAAGTTGCCCGGGGCAACCTTCCGAGAGTCGATATTCACACCGGTCACCTCAGTCTCTGTGTCGCCGATGACCTGCAGGGGCTCCACATTTTTAAGCAATTCTGATAGTTTCATAATTGTATTTTTTATCTTCTTTATTTTCCCATTTCTGTTTTTTACGACCGTCACCATAGCACCGTCAGGAAGGACATCGTCTCCGCCCCACAGTTCCAGGACAGCCATCTATCCTAATTTCAGCCGGCACACCATGCCCCGGCGTATCGGTTCACCAGCTCCTATGCTCTGCTGGAGCACACTGCCGCGGCCATCGAGGATGACCTTTATGCCGCGGCTCTCCATTATGTACACCGCGTCGCGGGCTCCCATGCCGTGCACGTCGGGAACCTCATTGGCCGGCACGACCTTCTCACGCTGAATCTGCAGGCGGCCCGTATTCTCGTCGACGAATCCCCATACAGGGTCACCCGACGGGAAGGCACCGCCCCATCCGTTGTTCACACTGAAACCGAGGAGACTGAGCACGTAGTCGGCAGCATGGAGGTTACCGTTATACACCTCAGGCAAGAACGGGCCGATGGTGTCGCGGGCGTCAGCGGCTTCGAGCTTCAGGCTCTGCGCCATTATTCCTTCGGCGATATTGTGGAACACCACACCACTCATGCCGCCACCCGATGCCGGCAGTCCGTGTTTCTGTATGCAGACAATGCAACTGTATCGCGGCTCATTGGCTGGGAAGTATCCGGCAAAACTGAGATAGTAGTCGGTGCCGCCGGTCTTGTAGCCGAGGGCTCCTTTCGACATCTGTGCCGTTCCCGTCTTTCCGGCCACGAGGAATTTATCCGACCCGGCCTTCTTTCCAAGTCCCTGACTGACAACATGCTCGAGGATAATCTGCAACTTCTTTATCACCTCCGGCTTTGCAATCTGCTTGCGCTGCACCACCGGCGGGTAGTCGGCGATGACCTGTCCGTCCTTGACAATCTCCTTCACGAACCTCGGCCTCATCATGCAACCGTTATTGGCGATAGCATTATAGAAGGTGAGGATGGATATCGGCGGACACTGAGTCTCATAGCCTATGCTCATCCACGGCAGCGTCGTCTTGGTCCAGTTCACATACTGTCCGTTCTTGTTCTTCTTCGGGTAGCGTATGCGCGCCGGCGAGTAGCCGGGGATAGGAATGTGAAGGTCGTCAGTCAGACCGAAGTTATGGAGGTCCTGGACGTACCGCTCCGGATTGTCGTGATAGTATTTATCGATAATACGGCTAACGCCGATATTCGAGCTAACGAGCAGAGTCTTAGGCAGATACATACCACCGTAGCCTCCGCGCCGCCAGTTGTGGTCCTTCATATCTCTGCCATACATATTCCATACGCCGCCTCCGGTCTCCACATACTCCGTAGTATCGCAGAGTCCGTCGTTGAGAACGGCCATGATGCTGGCGGTCTTAAATACCGAACCCGGCTCCATGAGGTCACTGACGGCATGGTTGCGGATTTCCCTGTACTCGCCGTCGAAACATTTCTCCATGTTAACGATAGCCTTCACGTCACCCGTTTTCACGTCCATGACGATGGCCACACCGACACGTCCGTCGATTTCCTTCAACTCATTGATGACGGCGCGCTCAGCGATGTCCTGCATCTGCACATCGATGGTCGTCACGATGTCGGCACCGTCGACAGGCGGTGTATCGGTGATATTCAGATACTTAGAGCGTACTTTCCTTCGATGGATGATGCCGTTCGTACCGCGGAGGATGGAGTCGTACTCCAGTTCGAGTCCGCATCGGGCCGTATCTTTCGCGCCGAACATATCGCCGACGGTGCGCTGGGCCAGCGAACCGAAGGGACGCCGGCGGGCGTTGAACTCCTCCCAGTGGAAACCGCTCTTGAACTTCGGCAGCCTGAACACCGGCAGGTCCTTAACCTCGGTGAAGGTGCTGTAGTCGATGCGCTCGTCCCATATAGGCCAGTGCTTGCTGCACTTGTTATGGCCCTCGGTGAGGTCGGCCTTGAATTGTGCCGCTGACTTCGACGGGAAGATGCGGTTCAAACCCTGGGCTATGGAGTCGAGTTTGACATTCCACAGCGAGTCATTGCCCGTTGTCTTCAGCGTGTTGAAGTCCATGTATATCTTGAACTCCGGCAACGACGATGCCATGAGCTGTCCATCGCAACTGAGGATATTTCCGCGCACAGGCTTTACCTGCACACTATCCTTCTTCTGTCGCGATGCCACGGCCATCCAGTAGTCCCTCTCGCCGGTCATGATATAGAAAGCTTTTGCCACCACGGCAATGGCGCCGATGGTAATGAAGAGGCTCAGCAGACCATAGCGCGGGATTATCTTCTTATCGTTGAATTTACTGCTCATTTATCCGGAACTTCTATTATATAAGGTGGACGGTCCGACTGTTTCAGCGCACTGTCGGGACCGTTTTTCAGCGACTCTAACACATGGCTCTCACGGCTTTTCTCCGTCAGCGTACTGCTTATCGAGAGGGCTTTATACTTAGCGTCCTCGAGTTCGGTGTTGAGTTTGTCAATCTCCAAGAGGTCCTTCTGCACCTTGTATCGGTTGGTGATGTAGACGACGATGAACCCCACTATGAGCAACATCAGTCCGATGTTGTTGCGCAGCGTCTGGGCCGTGAGGATATCGCCTCCAAGGATTTTCGCCAGCGTAAAGTTGCTCGAATGTGGGCGCTCGTCCTCGCGGGCCTGGTCAGCAATGGCTTTGCGGAGTTTCTTGTCCGACTCCGTCTCCTCCTCGCTGCCGTTGTTACCGTTGTCGGCAGTCCCAACTCCCGGGGAGGCTGAAGTAGCGTCACCACTGTCCGTGGCGGCGTCACCAATACTTCCGGGGGCTACGGCATCGTCCTCAGTGTGGGTACCAACATAATATTCGGCATCGGGGGCCAAGGCCGCTGTGCCGTCAGCACTGTCGTCACCGGTCACCGGCCGGACAACAACAGAACCGTCCGGGGCCGCCGTGGCCTCGGAACCGTCGATGGGTCGCATGTCTTTGTCGTTGTCCATAATATTTATATCTTCTCTGCTATTCTTAATTTTGCACTCCGGCTGCGCGGATTACGGTCCTGCTCGCCGGCATCAGGCACTATCACCTTGTTGTTGACCAGACGGAACGGCGACTCAATTCTGCCGTAGAAGTCCTGACGCACCTTCCCTTCTGTATTGCCGCTGCGCATGACATTCTTCACCAGTCGGTCCTCGAGAGAGTGGTAGGTGATGACGCTCAGGCGACCACCGGGGGCCAGAAGGTCGGTGGCGGCAAGGAGCATGTCGCGCAGGGCCCGCATCTCCTGGTTCACCTCTATGCGCAGGGCCTGGAAGAGCCGGGCCATATCTTTCTTCTCGCGCTCGCGTTTGAACATCGGGCTGACGATATCGAGAAAGTCGCCCGTGGTCACGACAGGCTTCACTTTTCGAGCCTTAGCCACCGCGGCGGCTATGCGGCGTGAGTTGCGCAGCTCACCGTAGAGGTAGAACACGTCGGCCAGCCGCTCCTCGTCATACTCGTTGAGCACGTCAGCGGCAGTCTTGCCGGCACTGTTGTTCATGCGCATGTCGAGCGGGGCATCGAAACGGAACGAAAATCCACGCTCGCCGACATCAAACTGATGGCTCGACACGCCGAGGTCGGCGAGGAGTCCGTCGATATGGTCGACACCATAGTAGCGCATCCAGTTCTTCAGAAACCGGAAGTTGCTGAGCACGAAGGTGAAATTGTCGGCACCACGGAAGGCCGTTCCGGCACCGTCAGCACCCGGCACCGCTATACGCTGTGCCGCATCGGCGTCCTGGTCGAAGCTGTACAGATGGCCGGAGCCACCAAGGCGCGACAGGATCTCGCGCGAATGACCACCCCCGCCGAAAGTGACGTCGACATAGACCCCGCCCTCGCGGATGTTCAGTCCGTCGACACTCTCCTTGAGAAGGACGGGCACGTGATATGATGAAACTGTCGTTACGGTCATAGATCAGTCATAACTTCTTCAAGGGCCTGTGAGAAATCATCAGGGGTCATCTCGGCCTCGTCGTTACCCTGGCTCCATATCTCTATGCAGTCGTCCATGCCGATGAACCGAATCTGCTGATCGTCAATACGAGCCCACTCCAGATATGCACGGGGAATGAGAAAACGGCCGTTGCCATCAAGGGTGATGCTCACCAGATTGCTGACAAACTGACGGAAAATCTGCTGGTCGCGCTTGTTCCAACGGTTCAGGCGCGAATGCAGATTGTCGACCATTCCGTTCCATACCGACAGGGGATAGAGCACAAGGCAATGCTGGAAGACATCCTTACGCATGATAAGGGTCTCCTCGCCCGACACCTGAAGTGCCTTGCGGAAAACAACGGGAAGGAACGCACGTCCCTTAGAATCCGTCTTTGCCTCTATGCTTCCGATAAATCTCAACAGTTTGCCCGATAATTGCTTATTTGAGGCCAAAGGTACTCAAAATTCCCCACATACCTCCACTTTTCCCCACAAATTTAATTAAAATACAGTTTTTTTTGATTTACTATTATCCTTGCAACTGCTCGGCGAACGCACAGCTACAGCACTCCGAAAGAAGAAAGAAACACAAAAAGCAACTTAAAGAATATTTTTTGCACTAATTATTAGTGAAAAATAACGATTTCTCAAAACAATTCTGTATTTTTGCAAACTGAAAGCATAGCACTTGTCATGAGTGAGCATATAGAGAAAACAATAGACATAGAGAAAATCCTGCAAAGTAAGATGGGAAAGAAGGCCCGTTTCGTGCCGGCCTTTGCCGTCAGGTGGCTCAAGCGCATCGTCCACGAGGACGAGGTGAACGCCTTTCTGTGGGAGAGCCGCAACCTCACGGGAACTGAATGGCTGAAGGCCTGCGTCAGATACCTCGACATGACGCTCCACATCGAAGGGCGCAATAATCTCCCCGACAAGGACGACGGAAAGCTGTACACCTTCGTCAGCAACCATCCCTTGGGCGGTGAGGACGGCGTGGCCCTCGGAGCCATCATCGGCGAGCACTACGACGGACGCTTTCGCTACCTCGTCAACGACCTGCTGCTCAACCTCCCCGGCTTGCGGCCGGTATCGATAGGCATCAACAAGACGGGACGGCAGAGCCGCGACTTTCCACGAATGGTGGAGGCCGGATTCCAGAGCGACAACCACATGCTCATGTTCCCGGCAGGACTGAACTCGAGGAAGAAGAACGGTGTCATCCATGACCTGCCGTGGAAGAAGACGTTCATATCTAAGAGCGTCGAATACCACCGCGACGTGGTGCCGATATATTTCAGCGGCCGAAACTCCGAGAGGTTCTACCGCATCGCCAACTGGCAGAAGAAACTGCATCTGAAGGTGAATATCGCCATGCTCTTCCTCGTCGACGAGATGTACCGCAACGTCCACAAGACGTTCACCATCAAAATTGGAAAGCCAATACCCTGGCAGACATTCGACAAGAGCCGTACGCCGGTTCAATGGGCTCAATGGGTGGAAGACAAAGTATATGAGTTATAAATCTGTCGGCATCAAGACCGGACTGACATCGTCAGAACCAGACACCGGCAGACGACATAGGACAGCAAATGAAGAAATAGAAATGGAAGAAGAGATAATCAAGCCGATTCCGAGAGAAGTTCTAAAGTCTGAACTGACTAAAGAGCGCTTACTCCGAACAACAAACAAAAGCCATAACGAGATTTATGTCGTAACGGCCCAGAACGCGCCGAACGTCATGAAGGAGATTGGCCGACTCCGCGAAATCGCTTTCCGCACAGCAGGAGGCGGTACGGGGAAGTCGATGGACATCGATGAGTTCGACACCATGGAGAACCCGTGCCGACAGCTCATCGTATGGAATCCCGAGGATGAGGAGATTATCGGCGGCTACCGCTATCTCTTCGGCGACGACTGGAAGTACGACTCCAACGGACAACCCATCCTCGCCACAAGCCACATGTTCCACTTCTCCGACAAGTTCCTGCGCGATTACGCTCCTTACACCGTAGAGCTCGGACGATCGTTCGTGTCGCTCGAATACCAGAACGTGAGGAAGAACACAAAGTCCATCTTCGCCCTCGACAACCTCTGGGACGGTCTCGGAGCACTGACAGTTATCAACCCGAACTGCAAATACTTCTTCGGAAAGATGACTATGTACCCGTCGTACATCCGCTGCGGCCGCGATATGATTCTCTACTTCCTGAAGAAGCACTTCGACGACAAGGAGAACCTCATCGTTCCTATTAAGCCGTTGAAACTCGATACACCGGAGGAAGAACTCGCGAAAATCTTCACCGGTGACGACTTCAAGGAGGACTACCGCATCCTGAACCATAATATCCGTGAGCTCGGCTACAATATTCCGCCGCTCATCAACGCCTATATGAACCTCTCACCGACGATGAAGCTCTTCGGCACAGCCATCAACTATGGCTTTGGCGACGTCGAGGAAACGGGTATTCTCATCGCTGTCGACGAGATTTTCGAGGAGAAGCGCATCCGTCATATCGAGTCGTTTGTCAAGGAGCATCCCGAAGCCCTCCACCTCACAAGCGGTGCCAACAATATCATCTATCGCGAAAGAGAAGGCGACGACGAGTAAAAGCCGCAACGCCTGACGTTAACGGGAAAAGCAACGGTCTCTCCCCTGCCCCATATTCAAGCAGCAGAGAACCTTTTCCCTACACAGCTATAAAGTTTTTTCTATAGCTGCTATAGCTTTTATAGCTCCTATAGATTCTATAGATTCTATAGCTTCTATAGCTTCCATAGCTCCTATAGATTCTATAGATTCTATAGCTTCCTATAACTTCCTATAACTTCCTATAAATAAAGTCCCCGGCATCACTCACGGAAGCCGGGGATTTTTTTTGTCCGTCATCACGGCTATTGTGGGATTATAGCCGAGATGCCTTGAATTCAATCTTACTTAACAATAACCTTTACAGTCTTGCCATTAGCGAGTTTGAGGATGTTCAGACCGCGCTGAGCCTCAGCGATACGCTGACCGGCAGCATTGTAGCGGGCTACGACAGCATTTGAAGCGTCGGTGGCTGCATTGACATTCTGAATGCCGGTAGAAGTACCACCGATAGTGCTCTTGGCCGCATTGGCAACGCCATTGGCATCATAGACGATAGCTATGACATAAACCTTCTGCTTGTTGATAGCATTCTTAAGAAGAGTGGTGGTAGGCAAGGTGAGGTTATATGTCGAGGTAGCTGGAGTGCCTGCTGTCAGGTCATCGAGAGTAGCCTTGTCAGTAGTGCCGTTGTAGGAACTTGCGATAAGAACATCATCGAACGGCCACTTAAAGGTAGACTTGCCATTCTTGCCACCCTTGCCGAACTGTGCGAGGTCGTCAGGAAGCTGAGAAGCAGAATACTGATAGTAGTAGTTATGCTGATTCCATGAGGACGAAGAACCTGTCAGACTGTCGGCAACGAGTACGAAGTCGATATTGTACTTGCCCGATACAAGAGGATCGACAGTAGCAGTAGCGGTGACAGTTGTAGAGTCAGCATTCCACTGACCCTCTACATCAACGCCCAAGAACGGAAGATTCTCAAGATGACGTGCGAAATCCTCAGTGATGGAATTATTTGAACCATAGTAAGGATCGATAACTGAACCATCACGGTCAATCATGCACGAAGGAGCGCCGGTGAATCCAAGACTTGCATAGTTCTTTGTGTAAGCAGGGTCAGTAGAATTGTACTGGTGAATGGCTACCCCTACGAAATTATCAGGATAGGTATTGGCAAGTTTCTGCATTCCGACAAGACCACGTGGGCAATAGCCGCAACCGGTACCTGTGTATTCTTCAACGACAACACCGCGATGGAATGCCTTTGAGAGTGCTACGAGAGTACCCTTTGATGATGTTGTGGCAGCCTCATTGGCAACACCGTTAACCTTCGTTACGTTGACCGTAGCATCGTAAGTACCGGCCTCAGCAGGTGCAGTGAAGGAAACAGAGTCGGTGAATATACCGCCGACGCCTAAGGCTTTACCGCCAAGGTCTACATGCTTCTCCTCGCTCTGCACACCATTGACAGTAACAGTGTAATCGAAATTGGAAAGGCTCGCTCCGATGTTGCTGAAGGTGACGTTAACCTTCTTATCTTTATTTACGAGAGCTGTGAAGGTGCCGAAATCTGAAGGTACGACACCGTTTGCCGGGAAGTTGTCGCTCTGCAGGATAAGCTGGATGGCTGGACATCCGTCGTCAGAGCCAAAGCTATACCAACCCTGACCGTTACCGCCTACCGATGTTGGGATATTGGCGTTGATGTAGATAGTACGCTTAACTCCAGTGTTAATGGCAACAGGATATGTCTTGCTACCCTGTGTGCACTTATATGAGACCATGTATCCGGCATAGTCGGAAGTGCTGAGAGTGAACTGCTTGTCGGCAGGCAGCATCACGGTGTTCCATACGTAGCTTGAATAATCCGCAGGTGATGTGCTGGAGAATATTGTATCCTTCTTGGCTATAGAGGTGAGAGAACCATCAGAACCAACGCCAAGGATTTCGACGCCCTTAGCCTTTGCACTTGGACCCATCGCAAAGCGCACGCCAACGACGGTAGCACCGGCAAACTGCTGATAGTCGGACGGCTCAAGAAGAGCACCGGGCTGGATATCGGCTGTCGTATAAGTACCAATACCAATAGCATTGTCGACATCATCGGTGGTATAATAACCGACAAGGCGCTGGTTGGCTGCCAACTGAGCCTTGCTCGGAGCTTTCTTCACTGCAGAACCTCTCAGGGATGCAGACGCAGGGGCTTTCTCAAGACCTGCCGCAAATCTCGGGGCTTTGAGGCCCTGAGCGCTGACCGACAACGCTAACGTTGCTGCGGCCATTGTAAGTAAAATCTTTCTCATAAACCAGTTTGTAAATGTTGATAATGAAATATGTGAACTACAATAATAGTTTCTTAACTGTGCCATCAGTATAGCGCACAATGTTGAGACCTTTCTGCATTTGCGAGAGCGACTCACCACGCACATTGTAGATGGCTGCGACCTTCTTTCCGGCAGTAGAAGTACCAATGGACTTGATGCCGGCAGGATTACGGTTGACGAAATTGATGGTTACAGAAGGACCGTATCCAGTGGGGATATATTTGGTTCCAGGTCCTTTAACATACATGCATATACGAAATACTGCGGAAGCCTGGCCATAACTCGTGGCATCACTCGGAACCCATTCGGTCTGAATAGTTTTGTTCTGTGTGCCGCCGTCAATGGCACCGGCCATTGTGCTGAATGTCCCTACATGTTTACCAATCTGACAGTTCACCGGGAAGCAGCAGCTGATGAAACCATTGTCGAGGCGTGTGATATTCACTTCCATACCGGCATAGACAGTCTCAGAGGAGGTGTTGTTGACGAAGAGGCCACTTGATACCTGACACTGGAAACCCTCATCCTCGAGAGAGTCGACAGTAATCTCACTGCCGTCGGCAATGACATTACCTTTACTGTCGACAAACTGAAGAGTATTGTCAATTTCGTCCTCATCACTATCCTGGGCCATGGCGGGCATAGAGGAAAGTGCCAAAAGCGCCAGGCAGAGTGTAAATAATTTCTTCATAGAATGAATTAATAACTATGGCATTCCTTCAGCCCGACAGATATAATGACTGACATGAAGGAATCCAATGAAATAAATGTTTTTATTATTTGTTGTTTTGCTTTATTCTGACCTTAGCCACCTGCTGGACACCGGAATCGTCGTAGACGAAAGCCACGAAATAACAGTGGTCGGCGACATTATTCTCAGGCAGAGAGTAGGAATATCCGAACATCTTTGATTCGGTAGCCGGTATAGACACCTCCTCACCCCAGTCGCCATTGACAGCAGCCCGCAACACGTGGTTATGAAGATAGTTGTAGTCGACACTTCCGTCGGGCATCTTCTGCAGCGCAGTGATACTGTCCTCGACGAGCCACACCTGCAGATGACCGGTGAAACTCTTGTCAAGGGACGATGCGTTGACAATCACTGATGCCTGCCGCGACAATGTATCATAGGTGGCTGAGAGACGAAGCAGCACACTGGCGGTATCCTGAAGGGCGTCATGAACCTTGCCTGACCAGTCGGTGTAGTTGACGAGTCCGTGGCGGTTAACCATTCCCACCGGCTGATACTCTGCACCGAAGTGCGTGTAGTACTCGTTGCCCAAGTCGGTAGCAAGACCAACATAGCGGCTGTTGCCTTTGTAGCCCAACGGACCGGAGTGGATGCCGACAGCGATGACATTGGAGTCGCCATACTGTTCCTGAAGCTGACGGATGACATCATTGGCGTTAGGACAGTTGACACAACGCTGACCGGTGAAATCCTCAATGAGCACAGCACGGCTCACGTTGGCAGGACGGACATAGGTGAAGCGGTCGTTCTCGTCGATATCACTGCACGAGACCATTGCCACAGCAGCAAGACCTAATATTATAGTTGTAAGATTTTTCATTACCCTTAGAAGTTATAGTTGTACGACAGTGTGAAACCTTTCGACTCCGGAACATAACGGCAGACACCACCGGAACAGTTGTAACCGGCACGCGTGCGGCCCCATCCGAGCTGGAAACGATGAGCTCCGAGGTTATAGGTCACATAAGTCTGCCAGTAGTGGGCATTGGTTACACCGCAGTTGTACTCGTCAGAGACGGTGAACATCCAATGCGGAGCCACGGAAAGCTCGGCAAGAGCGAAAGCCCAGTCGGCATCGTCGTCGGCAGTGGTGAGATACTGTAGCTCGGTGCGCAGCTTAGTGTCGCGGGAGAGGTTGAACAGCAGGTCGGCAATGAAGATATTGGAGTGAATCATACCACCCTCACCCTCGACAACCGTCTTGTTGTAGAACTGATTCATGTACATGAGATGCATCTTGAAGTCGCGGGTGATACGCTTGTCCAACTGTACGTCAATATCCTGATAATATGTTCCTCCGCCCCATTTCCAGAACGAGGAGCCGTAACCCTTTGTGCCCACACCGGTATGATAAGTCGGAACATTGGTTACCGGCTGAAGTTGACCGGTGGACAAAGGCTCAGAGTTCAATAGCAGTCCGTGCTCGCTTTGGTCGATACCATGAACATGAGAGAAGTTGATTTTCAGTTGCGTACCATACTTCCCACCCAGAGCAGTGTGCCTTCTGAAGGTATAGCCGAGCTGAGCCTGGTAGGCCCACTCGCCGGCAGGATGAGTGGCATAAGGATAGAGGGCCGCGAGCGCATAGGTCTGGTCCTCGGTGAACGCCGGCAGGTGGTTGATCATCGACGACGTGCCGGTCATGCTGCGACGCGAGCGGAACGAGAAATTATCCGACCGCTTGGCCTGCAGCAACAGTGACATTCCTTTACGGCTGTATGATCCAGAAAGCATGGCCACATAACCTTTTCTATATATATAGCCATTGTCGAACGACGGGTCCTGTGTTTTCTGAGCGTACTCGGCGAGGATATTGAACGGTCCCTTATTCAAGTTCACCCGGGCATCCCAGGCGTTGACATTCTCCGGGAGGTTCAGACGATGACTGGCATCGACCATCAGCAGGTCGTCGTCAGCCTTCTCATGCTTGTTGACCCATGAGCCACCAAGAGTCAGATAGGTGCCGCTCTGCTGCAGGGCATGGAACCACTCGTCGAGGCTCAGCTCCAAGTCGGCACCCGACACCCATGCGTCGTTGTGAGCCCAATAGCGGCGCTGCTTGCCGCTCAAGGCCTTGAGACGGACGCCACTGAACGGATTGACGACAAGACGCGCACCCAAGATAGAGTTGTCGATGCCAAGGGAGCGTTCCTCGTAAGTACGGAAGATGAACCCGGAACCGAACTGATCATAGAAATTACCAAGCGTCAGCTCAGCCTTGTTCAGCTTGCCCTTCACATAGAAGAACGGCACTCCCCATCCTTTGAAATCCTTCTCGAATCCTGGAAGCGGATGCTCAAGGTATTCGAAGCGGGCACCGGCATCAACATACTTGCTCTGAAGAGCCAGGTCCACATAGGTATTGGTACGAAAGTCCTCGTGCGAACCATCGGCCTGCTTGCCGGTGGGCACGAGCATATCGGACTGTATGCTGCCCGACAAGGTGACCCTATTATTTGTGGAGTCGTTTTGGGCAAACGTTGGCAATGCAGCCATCATTGCCGCAAACAGTAATGTCGTTCTCATTTACTTGACCAATTGCTTTACTTTATCGTAGAGTTCATTCTCTGCTCCTTCGGTGTAACCATTGTGCTGGAAGACCACTTTGCCATCGGCATCGCAGACAACAACGAAAGGAATCATCTGACCACCGAAAGCACGACGGAAGTCGCTGTTAGGGTCAAGGAGGACATCGTAGTTCCAGCCTTTCTGCTCCACCAGCGGGCGAACCTTATTGATATTCTGTGCCTGGTCGATACTTACGGCATAGATTTTCACGCCGGTCTCCTTCTGCCAGTCCTCATAGACCTCGCTGATGGCGTCGAGCTCGCGGTTGCAGGGCTTGCACCATGTGGCAAAGAAGTCGATGATAAACGGTTTGCCGTTGTTGCGAAGGGTATCGGTACTCACCGTCTTCCCGTCGATATCACGAAGTGTTACCTTCGGAAGTTGAGCCTGCGCAGTGCAGACAAAGCCACAAAGCATGACGAGCATGCTGGCAATAATTTTTCTCATGATTATAATCCTTTCTTTTTACGCTGCAAAATTACAAAACTTTTAATAATTACGCAATAATATTCACTTTTTTACATCAATCTAAAGCCAAAAATATTGGGAAGGGTAATATAAGACCGGAATCTACGATATAAAATGTAACATCTATGATACAATAGCTTATATTTGCCCACATCGGCCGGAAAATCATCTGCTGGTGGCGGACGACCGATACCGTTAAAATTTGTATATCCGCAGGTTGCGTTCGGTCGTAAGGACTGCACCCTGCATAACTCCTCTGCCCACAGCAAATGGTTATACAACGAAAGCCCCCAAAGGTCCGTTCGTAATAATGTTGGTTTCAGTTGATTCTTATTTCAGTGCAAAGGTACAAAATATTTTTCCCGAAAGCAAATTCCAGGGGTATAGAAAGGGGGCTATATGTATGTTGTGGTATATCAGCGGCTTACAGGGGCAAATTCCGAATAATCATTTTGTTTTCCAATATACGGGGCGAGTCAGGAGTGCGTTCACAGTCATTGGAGCAGAAAGCCTCACTGCCGGAAGATACCTAAATCGGCACCGGTCCCCACCGTCAGCTGCTGCGAACAGATGACCGTGAGGACCGGATGATATGAGAATGGCGCTCGTTCTACCTCAAAGAATACACCTGCCTATACATTATATATATAATATGTATATGACTGTCCCTTTCGGGATGATGCTTACGAGGAGACGATCCTCCGAAAATACTACTTGACTACTACCTTGAACGTCTTACCGTTCGACAGCCGGACGATATTCAATCCCTTCTGCGGCTGACAGAGTCGCTTTCCGTCGATAGAATAATACTCGCGAGCCACAGCAGTTGCATCGGCATTGGCATCATCAATACCCTTAATACCGGCGGCCTCATCAGAATAGACATTGCTCTTCAGAGCGTTGACGACATGGCCCGTGGTGGTATCGATGAGCAGGGTAACGACATGGAGTTTCGACTTGTCCTGGATGATGGCGTTGCGGGAAGTGTTAAGCGACTGAGCCAGATCGAAAGTATATGTGTAGTTCACCGGCTGCATGGCAACGACGCTCGATGGCAGACTGCCATCGATATACGACTTACCAGACCATCCGCAAACGACAAAGTTGAATGTCAGTCCGGAGATTGTGCTGCCACCGTTGACAAACTCTTTCATATCGTCATCAGGGTACGTAGTTTCACCAGAGTAGTAGTTGCTCTGGTCCCAAGAGCTCTGATGAGCCGTATCGCCGGCCTCGGACAGTCCGTCAGCGGTAAGGATATAAGCAAGCTGATAAGGGTTGTCTGAATTGTCGCCGGCAAAGGTGACTGAGGTCTTGACTTCTACCGACGACTGTGTGGCATCGGTGAAATAGGCCCTTGTGACAAGGTCGGCGGGAGCGAACTGCTTGTTGCACTCAGCATAAGTCTTGTCGATATTGAAATGGCCGTCATAGTTGTCGCCGCAATAAGCATCGGTCTCATAATAACGGTCTATCCACGCATCGGGGAATCCCGGTACATTGTTGGGGAAGTCAGCAGTGAACTCCATCGGGTCGCCATTATGATATGACACGCCGACGAAATCATTGCCATAAAGCTCGTTCATGTGCTCGAGACCAACAAAACCACGGGGGCAGTAACCGCACCATGTGCCGGTGTACTCCTCGAGGAGTGCCCGCTTTGTCGGCAACAGCTTATATACGTTGACGTTGCTTGTGAAACTCGAAGGATCAACATCCTTGCCGTTGACCTTCAACAAAGATACAGTCAAAGGATAAGTGCCCGCATCGGCGACAGCGGGAATCGCAAATGAGACGCTGCCGGTAGAACCCACATGTGCCTTGACAGGATCGGCGAGGTCGGCATGGACATTATTGCTGACTCCTGCTAAACTATAGGAGAAGTCGACAGAGCTGATGGCCGTGGAACCGCCGTTCTTTACGCTGAAAGTATAGTCCTTAGACAAATTAATCTGAGTATTGACATCACCGCCCGAGACGACAGTCGCCACATCGGGCTCAATACCATCCAACAGTACCTCCAGAGCCAGCTCGCAACCTAACGTCGAAGCGCGAGAACCCCATTTACGATAGGTTGACGTCGTATGCATATAGAGGTTGTCGTCGTCAGGGTTATTGGCTACAACTACAGGAATGACAGCCGTGGATTTTGCGTTGAGCGACAGCGAATAGCCCACATATACTCCGTCGGAGGTGATGGTGTAAGGCTGTTTGAACCTTATAGTAACCTTTCCGCCGGAAATGCTGGCGGTATCGGACTCGATATCGGGTACGTTGACCTTATTTTTAATTGTCAGCGTTTTCGACATAAAGGCCACGGCTGTACTGTCGATGCCGGTAATATCGGAGTTCATGGGGATGACGATGCCCTTTACAGTTTTGCCGACCAACGCCGAATTCGTCAGATGGATGGCTACATCATAGTTCTCTTTCTTTCCCGTTCCGAAATAACTCAGTTTCTGCGATCCGTCATAAGGACCATAGGTAGCCTCCTGAGCCGAGACGCTGACCGCCCCAAGCACAAGACCGAAGGCCGTGAACGCAATCTTGTGTAAAGTATTTATCTTCATAAGCAAACCTCAAATAAAAATGTTTATGTTGTAACGACTGATAAAATTCAAAAGGCAGGACTATTGTCCTACCTTTTATTAATTATCTGAGTCTCAGGCCGTTTACTTCTTTAAGACCTTCGTACCCTTCTTTGTTCCGTCAGCGTAGGTCACCTCCTTGATGTAGAGACCAGCCTGCTTAGGCGCAGCCACGCGGCGACCGCTGAGGTCGAAGTAAGCCACACTGCTGACTCCCGACTCGTTGCCCTCGAGGGCATTGATGCCGGCGGCATCATGCTGCTCTACGAGACTGTACCACACGAGGTTAGAGTGACGGAGCTCACCGGCTCCATTGTAGAACATCTGCACGCCGACACTGTCGATGTCGTTAGTATCGAAGTAGATATACCAGTAATGTTTGGCTCCGTATGCAGCTATGTCCATACCGTCGGTATAGCTGTAAGGAATATTCACCGAGTCGGAATAGTTGAAGTATTCATATCCCTCGTCCTCCGTAAGTGCATACGGCGTTTCGGGGTCGTCGCTCGTATAGAGGTTATAGTAAGCCTTATCGGTGTTCAGTGGCTTTCCGTTGGTGTCGAACTGTGGAAGAGTGAATGTCACGGCAGCGTAGCCCTGCGTGTTGTATGTCTCATTAACAGCCGTGATCACAGGGTCGGCAGGAGTAGCTGCGACTTCCTTCCAAGGCTCAAATCCGACCTCATCGTATGTTGCGAGATAGTAAACCTTGCTTGGCGAGCCGTTGACTATGAACGACGTACTGTCAGGAGCCTGCAGCGATTTGGTTGCCGCATCGTAAGCCAACTCCAGTTTGTCAGCAAGAGAATATGAGCGTACCTTGTCGACCTCACCATAATACGCATAATATGAGGAATCCAGCTCGACGGTATATGTAGCCGGCTCAAACCACAGGTGGATGTTGTCAGTAGTATCGGCACCTATATACTGAGGCTCGAAGGTAGCCTTTCCGTCCTTAATGACGCCCTTAATCCATGACGAAGAATCCTTCGTGGCAGGGTTGTTGACGTATATCGTATCGCCGTCGAAAGCAACATCGACAAGAGCATGAGCGGTATCCCTTGTCTCGACGAAGCCCTGACCAATGTCGTAAGCACTGTAGGTAGTGTTGCTCATGGCGTAAGTAGCCTTCTTAGCGGCTGCCGGGAGCACCGTCTTGTGGTAAGTGTTCGGCGTGACTCTCTGCGCGCCGTCGAGATAACCGTACCATGCACCGTCGGCATCGGTAAGTCCGATAGCTGCCGAGGGGAATCCTGAAGCGTCGTAAACCGAGTCAGCCATAGCCAACACACCGTCCTTATAAGTGAAATAGGCATCAGAGCCAGCGGCTGTAGTGTCGGCAACATAAGTCGAGCCATTCGACTCGGAAGTTGACAACTTAACGTGTGTGGCATAGAATGTCTGGCCATCCTGCTCATAGATAGGCTGTGGGAGATGCGCCACGTACGTGCCGTCAGCGTTTTTGTCTATCCTGAGCCATGTGTTAGTAAGGAATCCATTGAACGGATTCTTCAAGAAGATTGCGTCGTCAGTCTCGACATACGTTCCTATAGAGTTTGAATAATTTGCAGCCATGATATTGCCCCAAACAGAAAGGGTGGAGAAACCACTACGCAGGTCGGCAGCATGGAGGGTGCCCTCGGGCTGCGACGAAACGATATCGTCGTAAACCTGAGTCTTAGCTACCGACAGCTGACCGTTGGCACCTGCCGATGCGGGAAACTGCCGCGCCGTCAGACGGGAGGCTTTGACCATGCCGGCCACCTTCCCCGACTTCTGCAACGCCGACAAGCGCGCTTTGGTTAATACCTGCTGAGCGTTCTGAGCAAATGCCGAACCACCGGAAAGTAATGCGGCTGACAAAGCGAATAAGTAAATCTTCTTCATAAGCGAATTGATTAATATGATTATAAACCTGAATAAATTTCCTCTGTTATCTAAATGCTTTCTTCTACAATGCAAAAGTATAGAATTAAAAGCAGACATGCAAATTTTTCTTTATTTTATTTTATTTTTTATCGATATTTATTTGTTTCATAACCAGAAAACTGCATAATATAACAGCCGTCACATTATTATATAAGCAGAAGAGGAATAAAAACGGGTTCACAAAATATATTTCGTTGTAGAAGCAAACTTTGTGCATTAGCCATTTCCGCAATTTTAGACAAATCAGAAAACTTTCGGCACGGATTTTTGTCTATATAGTCAAGCAATTTGTCATGATCTGTTAATCCAAACTTTTCTATTATATGCTTTGCGTCTTGTTCTGTAAATTCAAGAGTACTTAAAATTTTTCGAATCTTATGAGCTATTTGCTGGAAGATTACTGTAGGTACAGCCTCTCCAAGATTCTGCCGAATGTTCATCTCCTCTTTCTTCAGGAACGCTTCTTTCTCTTTAATTGGGAGAGCATTAAGTTGGTCAAATGGAATATCAGTCCATTTGAATGAATCAGGAACTGACATCATCAGCATAATCTCACGAATGCTGAACACCCTATTATCCACAGGATGCACAGTGTTCTGACTTGCTAAAATGTCATTACGAGTATGAATGCAAGGAGCTACTTTGTCCCAGCACTGACGTGTATATTTGTCGCCATTCTTTCTCGCGTTATAAACAACGACACCATTCTTTACCGTGTGTGGTATTCTGTTGATATCCGTATTGTCAAAGGCTGACTGACCCTCCTTAATTTCAGAAATCCAAGCTTCCATACGTGGCGCATACTTTCTGAAATTGTGATAAATGTCAGTTGGACAAACTTCTCCCATTTTTTTCAAAGATGGGAGATGACCGATAACCTGCCTTAGTGTCCTCTCTGGCTGTCTATCAGGGAAAACATCATATGGCGTTATTTCTTTCAAGTCTTTACGCACTCCAATAACAAGCGTACGAGTACGACTTGACGGGTTTCCAAAATCTTTAAAGTTAACGACTCTGTAGAGTATATTGTATTTGCCGCCAAGATTCAATTCAATTGCTTCCTTAATGACTTTATCCTTACCATCAACATCCGTGCATATTGACTTCAGAAAAGCACGGACATTCTCAATAATAAAAAATTTTGGCTTTATCGCATCAACCATTTTGATTGACTCAACAACAAGAGAATTTCGCTTTAGCTCATCTTTCTTCTTGTGATTAGCAACAGACATTCCCTGACATGGTGGAGTGGCTATCAGTACATCTAAGTCCGTGACATTAAACGTATTCTTCCACAGATCAAGTTCTGCGAAAACCTTATCTTTTGTTTCCTGCGATGTCATATCACCGCAAATGTATCCGCTATTATAAGCACATTTGTTGTTGAATTTCTGAATTTTTAGGCGTCGTTCAAGGAGTTCTACAGTAGCTATGCAGTAGAAGCCTTCCTCTTTAAAGCCATAGCAGCCTACCCCTGCGCTACTGAACAAACTAACATAAGTGCGCAGACCGTAAGGAGACCTTTTCTCCTCAACAATGTTTTCAACATCAATTGTGTCTGGTAATCTATATCTTTTATTTAGTTTGGGCATATTCTATTTATATTTTTCAGCTGCAGTCAGCAATGTATTGAATGCGAGTTCTTATTTTTTGTAACGACATCATTTACGTTATCTGTAAGCCACAAAGTTAGTAAAGTTTCTGCGTTTATCCCATTAAACGTGGCCAAAGAATACACTTGGCCAATAATAGCTTTCTTATCATCGTGCTCTAATATGTAGATGTATCTATATCAAGGATTTAAGCCAACTTCCTTTGTGGTAGGTTCGAGGCTCTACTGAGATTCTTACTCCTCCTTGCGAACGCCATTTGCCAATTTTGTCTTAACATTACTTGGCAAAATTACAAAGAATTATTGGTATTAGCTAATATTTTTTGTTTTTTAAGATTGGTTCCTTTTTCTATTCTCTTTTTGTTCCAATTGTCACTCTTTGCTTTATACATTTATATACCCACAATATTTGTTGAGATTTTGGAGAACAGTAACAGCTTTGTACAGCTACCATACTCTGCTATCATTCGTATTAATCATTTGGAATACACAACGCAATGAATTGTAAAAATAAATCAAACGAAAACGGATTTTGCGCCATCTCTGTAAAATCCTGAGATACAGTCGCTTATCAATACATGCCATTTTGCGTTGCGAAACAGGCCGTTTTAGAGTGCGAAACGGACCGTTTCGCAAGCTAAAACGGACCGTTTCAGAAGGCAAAACGATAGGTATTGTTGGCGTGTCAGGAAATTTCATAATGTCGGCCAGACTGTGGTCGCTGTGCTATCTTAGTCTGAGGATACTGAGAATTAAGCCTCATCGGAACTTGCAATGGCGACTATAAGCCACAGAAGATATTCAGCGAAACGGGATTCCGCCATATCTGCGCACAGAAAACATTATCCCGACACGTCAGTTCCTGCTTTATGGCAATGTAAAATTGGTTCTTCCGGCACGTAGTTTATCGTCCGTTAGCCTCGATTCACATAGGAAGCGAATGTGATTTTCTTGGCTGTGAATGTGACGAACAGCTCCTCGGATATCGCAGAAAAGACTGCACGATAGTGGGAAAAATGTGCACACTTTAGCCATTTTATGCACAAATGGAGAAATTTTGAGCAATTTTTCTTGCAGCCCTTAAATAATCTTTATACCTTTGCAGCCGTTTTTTGAAAATTTTAATAGTTATTGCATGTTTAAGAAATCGACAGCAGTGATGCTGCTCTTCTCGCTTACGGCAGTCACGGCTCATGCCGGCGGTCTGCTCACCAACACCAATCAGAACATCAGTTTCAACCGCAACTTCGCGCGTGAGGGTACCATCGGCATCGACGGTGTGTACTCCAATCCTGCCGGTGTGTCGTTCCTGACGAAGGGATTCCACCTCTCGCTCAACGTGCAGAACGTATATCAGACCCGCGATATCACCTCGTCGATAACCGTGCCGACGCTCCAGGGCACGCCATTCTATCAGCCGTTCAAACTCAATGGTGGCGACGACAACGGTGAGAAGTGCTTCCGTGGTAAGGCGTCGGTGCCTGTACTGCCGTCGTTCCAGGCTGCGATGGTCTACGACAAGTGGACCCTTCAGGCCGGATTCGCACTCGCCGGCGGTGGCGGAAAGGCTATCTTCAACAACGGACTGCCAAGTTTCGAGAGGCAGATATCGCTCGTTCCGGCAATCCTTTACGGTCAGGGACTGACATCACAGACACCATCCTACAGTGTGCGCAGCAACATCAAGGGCCAGCAGTACGACTTCGGACTGCAGCTCGGTGTGTCGTATAAGGTCAACGACCACCTCGCCGTGTATGGCGGCGCGCGCTTCAACTACATATACAATAAATATGTGGGCAACATCACCGACATCTCGGCGAATATCAACGGCGAGAATGTCAACCTCCACGACTATTTCGACACTCAGGCGCAGACCTACGACCGCATGGCGTTCTACTACCGCATGAGGGCGTCGGAGATGACCGACGAGGCGGCGAAGGCCAAATATCAGGCTGCGGCTCAGCAGGCGCAGGCCGGTGCCGACAAGATGAACCAGACCAAAGAGCTCTTCGCCGACAAGTATCTCGACTGTACGCAGAACGGATGGGGCATCACCCCGATCATCGGTATCGACTATAAGGCAGGACGGTGGAATATCGGTGCACGCTACGAATTCACCACAAAGTTCAACATCGAGAACGATACGAAGGTCGACAACACCGGACTCTTCGCCGACGGAGTGAACACTCATAACGACCTTCCGGGACTGTTGGCTGTCGGAACACAATATGAGATTCTGAAGAATCTGCGTGCGATGGTGGCCTGGCACTACTATTTCGACAAGGACGCCCGCATGGACCACGACAAGCAGAAGGCCCTGTCGGGAAATACGCAGGAGTATCTCGCAGGCATGGAATGGGACGTTACAAAAGGCATCACGCTGAGTGCCGGCGGACAGCGCACGCATTATGGCCTCGGCGACGGAACCTATCTCTCCGATATGTCGTTCGTGACGAGCAGCTACAGCATCGGTTTCGGAGCTAAGGTGAAGATAGCCAAGAACATGAGTCTGAACGTGGCGTACTTCTGGACCGACTATGAGAAATTCCACAAGGAGTACGACCAGACTATCACCGGTGCCGGACAAAGCGTGGAGACGCACAATACCGATGTCTTCACCCGGTCGAACAAGGTCTTCGGTGTGGGTCTCGACATCGACTTGTAAGCCGTCTCTAATATCCGATTCCTCCGGTGACGGTGTGCGGCTACGGCCGGATTATTGCCGCGGAGGATGGAATAAGAAATGATTTTAATCTGATTGGATGTGGAGAAGTCTCGCATCAGCGGCAGAAGAATACTGCAAATGCCTTATCATCAAGAGCTTATGAGTTAGCTCTATGTGGCTACCAGGATTATATTTGCAGTTATTACGCTGTCAGCTTCTCCCCCATTAAACAAAGAACAGGACTGTCGGTCATAGGCTGGCAGTCCTGTTCACATATTATATATATGGCTGTAGACGTTACTTGGCGTATTTCTCAGCCTGACTCTTTATCAGTTCGGCATCCTCGAAGTAGTCGATGCGCATAGCCTTACGGACCTCGTCCATGGTGTTGGCACCCACCTCGCGGGCAGCATCGGAACCTTTCTTCAGGATATTGTATATCTCGGGAATGTCCTTCTCGTACTCGGCGCGACGCTCGCGGATTGGGTCGAGCATGCGGTTGATGACCTTGTTGAGCATCTTCTTGCACTTCATGTCGCCGACACCACCATGGGTGTAAGCGGCTTTAAGCTCGTCGAGGTTCTGGAACTCAGGCCAGAAATCGGCAAAGTCCTGGTCGGTGGAGAAAGCATCGAGATAGGTGAACACGGCATTTCCCTCCACATGACCGGGGTCGGAGACGTTGAGATGGGTAGGATCGGTGTACATTCCCTTGACTTTCTGCCATACAGTGTCCTTGTCGTCGGACAGATAGATGCAGTTGCCGAGGCTCTTCGACATCTTCTCCTTACCGTCGGTACCCGGCAGACGGCGTGCTGTGGCGTTCTCCGGAAGCATGATATTCGGTTCGACGAGAACAGACGAGTACACCTGATTGAATCGTCTTACGAGCTCGCGGCACACCTCTATCATCGGCTCCTGGTCCTCGCCGGCAGGTACCGTTGTGGCCTTGAAGAGGGCGATGTCGGCAGCCTGCGATACAGGATAGCAGAAGAAGCCGAGCGGAATGTTCGCCTCGAAGTTGCGCATCTTTATCTCCGTCTTCACCGTAGGATTGCGCTGTACACGGCTCACGGTGATGAGGTTCATCAGGTAGACCGTCAGCTCGGCGAGTTCAGGTATGCGGCTCTGCACGAAGAGGGTGCACTTTGTCGGGTCGAGGCCCGCCGAGAGGTAGTCGAGGGCCACCTCGATGATGTTGTCGCGTATTTTGTCGGGATTATCGGCATTGTCGGTGAGTGCCTGTACGTCGGCCATGAACACGAACATGCGGTCGAAATCGCCTTTGTTCTGAAGTTCCACGCGGCGGCGCAGACTGCCTACGTAATGTCCCAAATGAAGTTTTCCTGTTGGACGGTCACCCGTCAGAATTACTTTTCCCATTTGTATGTTTATATTTTATAGCTTGTTTTTCGTTGTTGTGGGGTGCCGTTCAGATTTTCGAAAGCGTATAGCGGGCGCGCCGTGAGCCGTCGTTGGCGTTGTATTCCTCCAATGTCATGGTGCTGCCCTCGGTTTTCAGCCAGTGCAGTTTGCGCCCCGACGACAGGTCGATGCGGAACGATCCCGTCACGACGGTGTAGGTGCCCCGCTCTAATATCGTTGTCGTGGCACCACCGGCGGTTTCGTATATTGAGTAGCTCTTGTCGTTGTTGAACGACGCGTAGCGGCTGTCGTAGTTGACGGTCTGGATGGTTGTCCTCTCCATTTTGCCGTTTTTATCGGTTGTGAGCACCACACTGTCCATTTTCTCCACCTTCCACGACCCGGCGACGGTGCTCTGGTCGAAGTTCACATGTACCGTATCGTCGTCGTCGCTGCATGCCGTCAGAGCCAGAGCCGGCAGGAGCATCAGCATGACGACTGCCAAATATGTTGTCTTTATCTTTTTCATCGTTTTCTATTTTCCCGTTTTTTCGGTTTTATTTTTGCGATTTCTTGTCCCCAGTTGCCGTTGCTGAGCCTTTCGAATCCTTGTCCTTAGTCGTCGAGGCATCCTTCGTCTTGTGCTTGTCGGTGGCGGCAGGCTTGTCGGTAGTGGCCTCGTCGGTAGCGGGTTCGGTGCCTTCCTGGTCGGCAGCACTCTGGTCGGCGGCTCCGTTCTCTACTGTTGCGGCGGTGTCGGCGGTTGCCGTCTCCTCCTTAGGAGCCTCGTGATGCACCTCCACGGTATCGACTTCCTCGGGCATAGTGTCCTCCACAGTGGTGTCGTCGCTGGCGGTGTCAGGTTCCACATTCTCGTAGGGGTCCTCAATTGGCTGCTTCGTGGTGCGGTTCAGAGCCGTGAAAGCCACTCCGGCGGCAACGGCTATGACGATGAATATCAGGCACCCGAGGGCCAGTCCGCGGCGGTTCCGCTTTCCGTTGCCGTCGCCACCGTCACCGCCGTCGCCGGTTGTCGGTGCGTAGCCGGTCT
The DNA here is from genome assembly GCF_019973375.1 of Prevotella lacticifex. GTDB lineage: Bacteria > Bacteroidota > Bacteroidia > Bacteroidales > Bacteroidaceae > Prevotella > Prevotella lacticifex. The sequence continues at coordinate 2,655,858 of NZ_BPTV01000001.1, forward strand.
GATAATCGTCGTCGGCAGTATCGCTGCCCTTGTCGCCCTTAGGCAGGTTAACACGCATTTTTCCCTGACAGCCGGGACAGATACACTCGATGGTCTGTCCGCCCTTGCCGTCGACGAGGAACCGTTTGTTGCAGTGTGCGCAGGTAATCTGATATTTCATAATCCGTTCGTTTACGTAATTTATTTCTTAGCCAGCTGCTCTTTATCTCTTGACCAGCCGTCGGTTATCTCTTAACACTCCGTCCGCCGTTGCTTGACCAACCGCTCTTAATTTCGTGGTCAGTCGTAAGCAATCGCCTGATAGTCAGCTTATTACTTCTTTACTAACTGTTCATTGGCCTTGGAGTTTATCGAAGCGAGGATCTTTCGTGTGGCTCCGGCAAGCTGCTCGACGTATTTGCCAGCCTCCCGACCGCTTTTTGCCAACATCTGAGGGTCGCTGTCGAGTTGCGACATGATATTGTCGAAGTCGTCGGCAGTTTGAATTTCGTATCCGCCTTTGACCGCCAAGAGTCCTTGAGCCTCATCGAAGCGCTTGTTGTTAGGTCCGAAGATGACGGGGATATTCCACACCGCGGCCTCAAGGACGTTGTGTATGCCGACACCGAATCCTCCTCCCACATACGCCACACTGCCGTAGCGGTAGATGCTCGACAGCAGTCCATAGCAGTCGATGATAAGGAAGTCGGCAGTGGCAGCCTCCTCCGGGGTTGTCTGGGTGTACCTCACCACTTTGCGGTCTTTCACCATTGCCATTATCTGCCTGAGGTGATTGTCGCTGACAACATGCGGTGCGATAATCAGTTTCCAGTTTCTGTGGCGGTTGAAATAGGTGATAAAGATCTCCTCATCGGGCGGCCACGAGCTTCCGGCAACGAAAACCCTCTCCGGGGCAGCGCCGTTTCGGCTTCCGGCAGTGAACGCCTCGACTATCGGCAGTTGCTTGGCAGCCTCCTTGATTTGTATTACGCGGTCGAAACGAGTGTCGCCGACGACCTCCACATCGTCGATACCGATGCCGTGGAGCAGTTCGCGACTCTCGTTGTTCTGGACGTAAAAGCGTGTGAAACAGCGCAGTACGTGACCATAACTGCGCCCGTACCACTGGAAGAAAACCTGCGAAGGGCGGAAGATACTCGACACGCTGTAGACCGGAACGTGGCGGTGGCGGAGGATATGTAGGTAGTTATACCAGAACTCATACTTGATGAAGAACGCCATGACCGGCCTTACGGCACGCAGGAATCGGCGCGCGTTGATGACCGTATCGATGGGGAGGTAGGTCACAATGTCGGCTCCCTCGTAGTTCTTCCGTACTTCGTAGCCCGAGGGCGAGAAGAACGTCAGCAGAATCTTGTACTCGGGGTGGTCGTGGCGAATCTGTTCGATGAGCGGACGACCCTGCTCAAACTCTCCGAGCGAGGCGGCATGGAACCATATATACTCCGCGTTTGGGTCCACCTTCTCACGGAGGGTGCGGACGGCTATGCGCTCTCCGTCCCACATCTTCTTCACTTTCTTGTTGAAGAAGCTGTAGATGATGACGACCAGCTCATACAAGTGCATTAAAATGTTGTACATTAATGTCTTACGCTACCCTCCGTGGAATGAATACGTTATTATCCAAGTTTCTCAATGGCTCTATGCAGACGGGCCAAGGTCTCCTCCTTGCCGAGGAACGCCGAGATGTCGAACATCCCGGGACCCTTGCCGATACCGACGAGGGCGAGGCGGAAAGCGTTCATCACGTCGCCCAGTTTATACCCCTTGTCCTCAACCCACTTCATGACCACGGGCTCCTGACCCTCGACGGTGAAGTTGTCGATGCCCTCGAGAACCCCGCAGAGCTCGGTCATCTGCTGTTTGCTATAGTCCTTCCACCGCTTCTTGACGGTTTTCTCGTCGTAGCTTGTCGGGGCCACGAAGAAGAACGAGCACAGAGGCCACAGCTCCTTGACGAAGTCGACACGGTCCTTCATCATGTGCACCACCTGGCGCACCTGGTCCATGGTGGCATTGACACCGTTGTTGGCAACGATAGGCGCGAAGAGCCGCGCAATCTCGTCATCGCTCTTGCGGAGGATATATTCATGGTTGAACCATATTCCTTTCTTATAGTCGAACTTGGCTCCGTTCTTCGAGCATTTGGTGATATCGAAGGCCTTTACGAGCTCGTCGAGGGAGAAGATCTCCTGTTCGGTGCCGGGGTTCCATCCCAACAGGGCGAGGAAGTTGACCACAGCCTCGGGGAAGTAGCCGCTCTCGCGGTATCCCGACGACACCTCTCCGCTCTTCGGGTCGTGCCATTCGAGCGGGAATACCGGGAAACCGAGCTTGTCGCCGTCGCGCTTCGACAGCTTGCCTTTGCCCTCCGGCTTGAGCAGCAGGGGCAGATGTGCAAACTGCGGCATAGTGTCCTCCCAGCCGAAAGCCTTATAGAGGAGAACGTGCAGAGGCGCACTCGGCAGCCATTCCTCGCCACGGATGACATGCGTGACACCCATGAGATGGTCGTCGACGATATTGGCTAAATGGTATGTCGGCAGCTCGTCGCTGCTCTTGTAGAGCACTTTGTCGTCGAGGATGTCGCTCTTCACGGTCACATCGCCGCGGATAAGGTCGTGGACGGTAATCTCCTGACCCGGCTCAATCTTGAAACGTACGGTGTACTGCTCGCCGTCGTCGATGAGTTTCTTCACCTCGTCGGCCGGAAGCGTCAGCGAGTTGCGCATCCCGGAGCGCGTGTGGGCATCATACTGGAAGTTCTTCACCTCATCGCGTTTCTTCTGGAGCTCCTCGGGAGTGTCGAAGGCATAGTAAGCCTTGCCGGCATCGAGAAGCTGGCCGACATACTTCTTGTAGATTTCGCGGCGCTCGCTCTGACGGTAGGGACCATGGTCGCCACCGAAGCTCACACCCTCATCGAACTTTATACCGAGCCACTTGAAGCTCTCAAGTATATACTCCTCGGCACCGGGAACAAAGCGGTGGGAGTCAGTATCCTCAATACGGAAAATAAGTTTGCCATTGTGCTGACGGGCAAACAGATAGTTGTACAATGCCGTGCGGACACCACCGATATGCAACGGACCCGTTGGGCTCGGTGCGAACCGTACTCTTACTTCTCTTTCTTGCATCTTTACAAAATGATGATAAGACAATAATTTTCTGCAAATTTACGACTTTTTTTTGAGTATGACACGTTTTTTTTGTATTTTCGCAAAGTGTTTGGAAATAATATACTGAATTCATGAGCAAATATGACAAGATAGAGAACGGTTACTGGCGCAACATAATAACGCGTACAGTGCTGAGTCTCATAACGATAGCCGTTATCATCGTGTTCCTTCCCCGGAGCACCGACCGCCTCTTCCACTACGAGGAGGGACAAGTGTGGCGTTATCCGGCCCTCAACGCGCAGTTCGATTTCCCCGTCTTCAAGACCGATGAGGCCATAGCCGCCGAGCACGACTCCATCGTCAGGCAGTATCAGCCGTATTTCAACTTCAACGAGAATGTGGAGCAGCAGCAGATCTCCCGTTTCCGTGCGCAGTACAAGAACGGCATTCCGGGGCTCAAAGGCGACTGGGTGGACTATATCGCCAACCGCCTCCACAAGCTCTACGAGCAGGGAATCATCGACCCGACGGTGCAGACCCAGCTCGACAACAAGGGCGAGACATCTCTCCGCGTGGTCATCGGCAAGGAGGCCGCCGTGGTGGCAAAGGACAGTGTGCTGACGACCATCAACGCCTACGAGCGCCTCTTCATGGACCCGCGGCTCGGCCCGAACCGGTCGCTGCTGCAGTCGTGCAACCTCAACGAGTATATCGAGGCCAACCTCGTCTACGACCGCGAGCGCAACGAGACCGAGGAGAGCGACCTCCTCAACACCGTCACCCCGGCCAGCGGACTTGTCCAGCAGGGTGAGCGCATCATCGACAACGGCAGCGTCGTCGACGCTTACAAGGCGCGGGTGCTCAACAGCTACGAACGGGCTTTGGCTCAGCACAATGCGTCGGGCAACGAGATAACGAGCACTCTCATCGGACAGATAATAATCGTCTCGATGCTCGTCATCCTCTTCACTCTCTATCTGGCGCTCTTCCGGAAGGACTACTTCATCAAGCCGCGGAACATCACGATGCTGTACGTGATGATTGTCATCTTCCCAATCTTCACGTCTTTGATGATGCTCTACAATAAGTTCAGCGTCTACCTCATACCCTATGCCATGGCCCCGATATTCATCCGGGTGTTCATGGACTCGCGGACGGCCTTCATCACCCACGTCACGACGATTCTCATATCGGCCATAGCGGTCAAATACCAGTATGAGTTCATCATCGTCCAGCTCGTCGGCGGTCTCGTGGCTATCTACTCGCTGCGCGAACTCTCCAAGCGGAGTCAGATATTCCTCACGGCCATCCTCGTGGTCATCGGCGAGGCGATGGTCTACTTCGGCTTGCAGCTAATCCTAACCGACTCGCTGACAAAGCTCGACAGCACGATATACTACCACTTGGCTGTCAGCGCCTTCTTCCTTCTCTTCACCTATCCGCTGATGCTCGTCGTCGAGAAAACATTTGGATTCGTCTCCACGGTGACTCTCTTCGAGCTGTCGAACACCAACAACGAACTCCTGCGGCGGCTCAGCGAGGTGGCACCGGGAACCTTCCAGCACAGCATTACCGTCGGAAACCTTGCCGCTGAGATAGCCAACAAGATTGGAGCCAAGGCGCAGTTAGTGCGTACCGGAGCCCTCTACCACGACATCGGAAAGATGACCAATCCGGCGTTCTTCACTGAGAATCAGGCCGGTGTGAATCCCCACGAGCGACTGCCCGAGAAGGAGAGTGCCGCAATCATCATCAGTCACGTCACCGAGGGCCTCAAGCTCGCCGAGAAGTACAATCTGCCGCGAGTCATCAAGGACTTCATATCCACCCACCACGGCGAGGGACTGACGCGCTACTTCTACGTGAAATACAAGAACGAGCATCCCGACGAGGATGTCGACCAGGCTCCGTTCCGCTATCCGGGTCCCAATCCGTTCACGCGCGAGCAGGCTATCCTGATGATGAGCGACACCGTTGAGGCCGCCTCGCGATCGCTCAACGAGTATACCGAGGAGAATATCATGAAACTTGTCAATAAGCTTATCGACGGACAGGTGAGCGAAGGTTTCTTCCGCGACTGTCCTATAACGTTCCGCGATATCACCATCGCCAAGCAGGTACTCATCGAACGCCTCAAGTCGATCTACCACACCCGCATACAGTATCCTAAGCTAAGCACCGAGGCCGAGGCCAACCTCCAGGCCAAAGCGGAGAAGGAACAAGCGTGAGGAATACCAGATAGGGCTGTCGCAGGCCCATAAGCCAAACTGCGGGTGCCACGATACGAGGCACCCGCAGTTTGGCTTTTCTTGTAGATAAGGACATTGTTGCAGCCCGAACGGATTAGTATTCCGACTTCGCCACGTTGCTATCCAATAGTCCGTGAGCCCCATCCCGTAATTGCGAATTATCTTTACACCATTCCAATACATACCGTTTGGGCTTGCGAAACGGTCTGTTTCGCAGCCTGAAACGGTCCTTTTTGCAACCTCAAACGGACCGTTTTAGAACGCAAAAAGGCCTTACTTGTAATGCGCTGTATCTCAGCAACTTAGAAAGACAGTTCTAATTCCGTTTTTGTTTGATTTATTTTTACAATTCATCACATTACCCCAATATATGCATCAACCGAAATTAGTGGCGTAGTAGGGGTTAACCCGTTGTAAAATCTACGGATTCTGAAGAGCCGTGATGAAGTCAGTAGGCAATCAAAACAACACTCATGCCATGTCAGTCAAAATTTATATTAAGAATGTTACACTGCCTATGCGTCACCCCAAATTATCATAGATAAACGATAATAAGCTGATAATCAGAATAGAACTTTATGTATTACTGAAAGAAATGAAGAAGTCAGGATATAATTTCCTGACTTCGTCAATGCGTCACCTTGAATCGAGAATACGTTTTTGAAAAATAGTCACGTACAGACTTTAGCTCCCCATGGAGCTAAGGTGCTGAGGTGATGGGGACAGCCTTACGAGCAAGCTCGTCGGCTGCCCCCATCACCTCAGCACCACCCCATACAAAGCGGGGGACAAAGCCTGCCCGTGACGAAAATCGCTATCGCGTAAAATTGCGCAGAGCGCATAAAATATTCACCTCCGACACTTGCAACACTCCGCCAACGTAGGGGTGGGGTTTATCCCCACCCTCGCTGCTATGGGGCATTTACATCAATTCTTGCTCGTCGCTGGTAGGGCTGGGATAAACCCAGCCTCTACGGCGGACGTGTGCAATACATTGGCTATCAACGCATTATCAACGTGATTGCAGCACACATCCACCGCTTCCTAGGTTTCTGACCAAAGGAAATCTCGATTATTTTTCGTTTTTAACTAAATTTATTGTAATGTTGATTTTTTATTTACATTTATAGTGCTGCCTCAAGTGAAGGTTCCGTCTTCAAT
>NZ_BPTV01000002.1:0-292320 GCF_019973375.1 Prevotella lacticifex
CTATGAACGAATTTAAACGCGCAGGACTGGACAAACTGGTAGACGGGCGGCTTAATCTCCGCTGTGCGAACTATGGCTACCAGTACAGCGATATTATGCTTGCGCTATTCTGCATATATCTCTGCGGCGGTGACCACATAGAGGATATTACAACCATATTGAACAAGTATCTGAGCACTGCCCCAGATGCGAGGATACCAAGTTCTGACACCATCGCCCGTGGGCTGAAGGAGCTGAGCGCCATGAGTATAGCCTATACGAGTAAAGCTGGCAATGTATATGCGCATGATCCTGCCATGAAACTAAACTCCTTGATGCTTGACATGGCATTGCTGCTTGGCCTTCTGAAAAAGGGGCAGGGCATTGATGTCGACTTTGACAACGAGTTCATCCCCGCTGAGAAAAGCGACGCGCTGTATTCCTATAAAAAACAGCGCGGCTACTTCCCGGGCGTGATGACATCCGGTCCGCTGATAATCGGCATTGAAAACAGGCAGGGCAACTCGAATGTCAAGTTTGAGCAAGTGGAAGAGCTGACACGCATGCTGGACAATATCGAGGCTCACGGACTTTATGTGCGCATGTTCCGTGCCGATTGCGGCTCGTTCATCAAGGAACTTGTTGAGGAGCTCTTTCTTCGGACAGAGACGTTTTACCTCCGTGCCAGCAGCTGTGCGGACCGCAGGCAGATGTATGAACAGTGCAAGGATTGGCGTCACACGTCGGTAAACGGCCAGGAGATGGATGTCACGTCATTTGAATTCACCGAATTCCTTTCCGACTGGCATTTGCGGCTTGTAGTGCAGCGCACCAAGATGGATGCGGAACAGGGAGAGCGGTTCCTGCCCGGCATGGAATATATGTACCGCGCCATACTGACCAGCGACCATAACAGCACCGAAGAACAAGTCATTGACAAGTACAATCAGCGAGGCGCCTGCGAGAAGAATTTCGACGTTCAGAATAACGACTTCGGTTGGGCTCATCTCCCGTTCTCAACCATGGAGGACAACACGGTGTTCCTTCTCTTTACCGCCATGCTGAAGAATTTCTATCAGTACTTGTTGTCAAAGGTCAGCGCAATCTTTCCCGGTATAGACATGAAAAGTCGCCTTAAGCGCTTTGTCTTTGCCTTCATTGTTGTTCCGGCTAAATGGGTCCGTGTCGCCAGGCAATGGACTCTGAATATCTACACTAAGAACAGATGGTTGCACTACTGGACCATTTTCAACGCCAGCTACGGATGAGCCAAACGTTTTGGAGGGTTAACAATTTAACATCCCTAATGGGGGTAAGGGGGGCTTTATACGCTCATATCAGTTAGGATATGGCAAAAAGTCAGTTTGAACAAGAGAAATCGCATTCTGGGCGGTTTTGACCGCAATGACCTGAGACTATTAGTAGGGTTGCGGAATTGAGGAGGCAGAGATAGAAGATTTCAAGATGGAGAAAGAACAGATTTATCGGCAGACCACTTCACAGATAAAGTCGCTTATTGACGGCGTTGACAACAAAGTTGGCGCTCTAGCCAATGTTGCAGCTGCATTGAAAGAGACATTCAGCTATTACTTCTGGGTGGGCTTTTATATTGTCAAAGGTGAGATTCTTGAACTTGGACCGTTTCAAGGACCAGTTGCCTGCTACACAATAAAGGAAGGAAAGGGCGTTTGTGGTACTGCTTGGAAACTGAGGAAAACTATCGTTGTTCCCGATGTCGAGAAGTTCCCCGGTTACATTGCATGCTCGTCAAAGTCACGTTCGGAGATTGTCGTACCAGTCTTCAAAGGCAGTGATGTCGTTGCTGTTATAGATGTCGACAGCGCCAACCTTAATGCCTTCGATGATAAAGACAAGGAAGGACTGGAAACTATAGCGAAAATGATTGAACCTTTATTCTGAATCTGTATAAACGGAAAGAGGGGCTATCTGAATTTCAGGTAGTCCCTCTCCGAGTTTTTGTGCCCGCCATAGAAGATTATTGATTATAATATGTTATCCATGCAATGAATAGTGTATGGGTATATAATCAAGAAGGGACTTGACTGATATATTGTTATTAATAGACTCCATTAATTTACTTGAGATAACTATGCGGAGTTGAGCAGGCTTTTTATCATCTCGTAAATCTCACGGTTCACTCGGGCAAAGTTTCTGTTCAGCATAACTTCCTTCTGACGGGTATCCTTGAAGGCGTAGATCTTGGGGAGGTCAACGTATTGAGCTTCTTCCTTCTTGATTTCTGCCATATTGAAGTTGGTCTTGCAAAAATACTTGGTTGTCTTGAACTCTGGACTATCCTCAAGATTGATGCTGCTGAAGGAACTGCGCTCCGTGGGGGTGAAGTCACGGGCAGCCTGTCCAGCAAGCCAGCCGGTGGCTATGTCGGGCTCTTTCTCGAACATCTTCTGCTGTCGGGTTGCTAAGAGGGTCTTGAGCTTGTTGGCGGTACCCACCTCACTGAAATAGAACGGTGGCAGCTAGATGGCCTCGTCCTCAGTCTTCAAGCCCTCGGCGGCAATCATTTGGTCAAGGGCGGACTTTATGGAGGCTTTGTCGGTTTCCAAGAGCTTTACTCCTGCTTCCACGAGTTGGTCGCGATGGGCATAGACGTGTCCTTCGTTGACCAATTGGTTGAGGGTGTAGAGGATGCCGCTTCGACAACGCCGCACGTCGTTCTTGCCGTAGCCCATTTTTGCGGCGATGGAGTCAGCGGTCTTGAAGCCGATGCCCCAAATGTCATCGGCAAGGCAATAAGGATTGGCCTTTACCTTGTTGATGCTCTCTTTGCCGTAGGCCTTGTAAATCTTGGCGGCGTAGGCGGTGCTGACACCATTGCCCTGGAGGAACACCATCACGTCCTTGATGTCGAGCTGCTTCATCCACGAGTCGTGAATCTTCTTGATGCGTTTGGGACCGATGCCGTCCACCTCGCCGAGCCGCTGGCTGTCCTTCTCGATAATGTCGAAGGAGTCCATGCCGAACTTGGTTACAATGAGCTTGGAGAATTTTGGACCGATACCCTTGACGAGTCCGCTGCCAAGATACTTTTCCAGTCCGAAGAGCGTGGCGGGCATGGCTTCCTCATAGCTCTCGACGACAAACTGGCTGCCGTACTGCCGGTTGACTTTCCACTGGCCGTCAGCGATGAGCACGGTGCCCACGGTCACGTCGAGCATGTTGCCGACCAAAGTGACGAGGTCGTCATACCCCTTCACCCGTGCCTTCAGTATCGAATAGCCATTCTCGCCATTTTGATATGTAATCCGCTCTATGACCGCGCGCAGCTTCATAATGATGATACAAAAGTACGAAGTTTTGGCGAGAATATATCGAAATATATGAAAAAGCCGGTACCATCAGAAAGGGCAACGGAGTCTGGCTACTGACAACGGTGAGCATGCAATACATCTACAAACTGTTTCTGTACGCCAATGGCGTGACTCCCGTCTGTTTCTTGAAATAGCGGTTGAAAGCGGTGGGCTCCGGGAAGTTCAGCCGTTCGCTGAGTTCGCAAATCATCATGTCGGAGTGCTTTAGCAGGAGCTTGGCTTCCGTCGTCGTTGTGCGATGTATCCAGTCCATCACTGACAGTCCGGATTGCTGCCGTACCACATCGCTGAGGTGGTTGGGGGTAATGTGGAGTTGCTCCGCATAGAAAGGAATGTTTCGCTGTGTGGTTCCATACTGCCGCAGCAAGTGGATGAAACGTGCCATTATTTCTTCTCCTCTTGACTGCCTGCTGTTATTCCCGTCATACATCGTCTTATTGAGGCTTGATGCATCGGCCACCATAGCAAGAAAGAGAAGACTGACGGCGGTGTCGCACACCTTGGCGCGCGTCATTTGTTCGTAAAGAAGGTCAAAGTAAGTGCCGAAGCGCTTGCTGTTGGTTGTATCCAATAACAGGTGTAGCATTTCCTTGGGCAGGAGGCGGCCGGTGCCATTGCTGTCAACACCTGGAAAATCAATAACCGTCAGAGCCTCAGCGGCAAAGTCCTCGCTGAGACTCTGAACCTCTACGACGGTATCTGAAGGAAGGACGAGTATCTCATTGCCTTGCAGAGGATGGTCGACCAGGTTGATACGATACGATGCCCTTCCGGCTAATATATGCAGCAGCCTCCATTCGGCAAGTCTCATAGGCTGCCCGATGATTATTTGTTTTTTTACAATTTCCGACTGTCTCACAAGGATGAAATGTTGTCCCACCACATTCCTATAATCTTGGTTGCGTGACACTTGGTCACCGCTGATGCGATTTTTGATGTCGGCGGCATCTATGGTCTCTATTCCTTTCATGATAAGATGGATTTTTTGCAAAGGTAATACTATTCCGTGAAATTGTACATAAAAGCGGGCTTTTTGTTTGTCTATGGCTTAATGATTCATAGTAATTTTGCATTCGAAATATAAAATATCAGAAAAATGAAAAGGTTTATAAAGTATTATGCGCTGGAAATTTACACCGTATTGGCTCTGTCGTTTATTGTTGCTGCGGCTGTTATAGGCAACTTGTCAACTGTTCAGAAACTTGTGGTCGTCGATGCGCTGTTGTTCGTCCTGCATGAATGGGAGGAAGGGCATTATCCCGGTGGGTTCATCAAACTGATTTCCGGCCTTGTCGGTATAAAAGTGGATGATGAGATGAGCCGTGCCAGCAGGATTCCCGCCGGTATTCTGCTGCTGACCCTTAGCATCGTACCGTTTGTTTTCGACACGACACCTTTGATAACCATTGCAGTGGCAACCTTTGGCATCATAGAATGCTTTGTACATACGCTTGGCATTCGTCTGTTCCACACAAAGCAGTTCTATACGCCCGGTATGGTAACGGCATGGTTGGAGTTTGTCGTAAGCGTTATGATGATAACCTATCTTGCAGTGAACGATATTGCCCGGTGCTATGACTATGTCTTTGGTCCATTGCTAATGATTGTGTGCTTTGGGCTTCTCCAGAAGACCATGACACTCATGGTGGGTATTCGTTACAGTGATATGCCGAAAATGATAAGACGGCAGTGGACGCGGCGTGGTTGAGCCCGCATGCTTTGAAAAATATAAACACCTTTTCGATACCTATCGTTTTGCGTTGCGAAACGGTCCGTTTGAGGACGCGAAACGGTCCATTTCAGCTCGCGAAATGGACTGTTTTGCAACGTCAAATGGGTCAACTTTGTATATGTCTGATACTAAAATAGTTACGGCGTCGGGTTATTTTGTTTGTTAGAACGAAAAATTATGACACTTCCCGCTCCTGCCATCAATTCTTTATGGATAGTCTTTCAGTAATTCTTTCGTCTGTGGGCGGTTGCACGAGTTAGCTTATGGTATCTGAAGGCTGACTTGGCGGGGAGATGCAGACAATAGCGGCATCCACTCGTCGGAAGGGCATCGTCGACAAGTCTGCTCCCTGCCGCGGATCTTGGAGGTTCCCGGGTGCTTCTTTCTTGCCACACGTGCGCGCCTCGGTGAAGAATGCCATATGATTGAGAATTATTGTAAAGTAATTCTGCCCTTGGGCTATCCTCTGCCGAGACCTTACTTATGCGTCTTTTAGTTGTTTCTCCTCAATATTAAAATAGATTTTGCGGATGATCTAAATGCGGAGAAGCCAAACGGCGAAGAAACCGTTGCTGACCATCTCAGAGATGGTTCCCCACGGCTCGGGAACATGTAGTATGCGCTTAAGAAACCATACAACAAGGTCAATGTTAAACAGCCAGTTCCAAATCTTATCCTTGTCGATAAAGGTAAGACATTTGCTTTCACCGATGGGGATATATACATCAGCCGACGATTCTATGAATTTGTACATACTGCGGATGGTCACTTTATATCTGCCGGGAGGTAATTTGACGTGGGCCTCATTTCCCTTGATCACGCCCAATAGCTGGTCGTTGATAAGCAGGTAATGAGGTCTCATTGCCATCAACTTGCCTTTTGGCGATATTATGAGTTGTGATTGCAGCATGATTATTTGCTTTACTTCTGCTCTACTGCCTTGGGGGTCCAGTTGTTGAAGAATCGAAGGACTTTGACTTTGTTGTAGCCTTGGCCTTCTTCCAAGAAGCTGGAGTCCTGAATGTGGATGACTTTACCGTTCGGATCAAGAACGACAAAGACAGGGAAACCAAAACGCTGCGGGTTGTCGAGACGCTGCATCAAGGCTTTTGCTGCCTTGACCTGCTCTTCACCGCCAGACTTGCGTGGATTGTAGTTGACGTGGATGTAGACGAAGTTATCGTTGACAACTTTTGCTATGTCGCTGTCCTTACTGATAAATTCGGCAAAGCGAAGGCACCACGGACACCAGTTGCCACCAACCTGACAAATGACATACTTTTCTGGATTGGCTAACTTTGCCGTTGCTACAGCCTTGTCAATCTGCTCCATAGGGTTGATGGTCTCATCATAGACTTTCTTCAATCCTGTCTGTGCGCTCGCAATGATTGTTACGAGTACAAATGCTATTGTAAGAATGTTCCTCTTCATAATACTACTGTATTTTTTACCACAAAATTAATGAATTAATTGGCAAAGACAAAGAAAGGCAGCCCAAAAAATAATAATGTGAATATAATTTGTTTATTCATAATTGCAGTCCTTTGTTGTTTACGTTGGCAAAGGTACTGCAATTATGCTTTAGTATAGTTTCCTCAAAAGTTATTTGTGTTTTATCGAGAAGTTCAATTATGATTGCGCATCCCTTGTAGAACATTCAAGGCTTTCTCTGCTTTATCGGTTGGCACAAAGATGTGGTCATGGTAGTATGCCGCAACCACATTCGCACTGATACCGGCATTGCCGAGTGCCGTAGAGAATGCAGCTGTAAGTCCTACTGCATCAAGCGATGAATGTACGTGAAGGGATATGAGACGGAAAACAGAACACATATTCGCCTGGCTTTAGTACTGGCTCCATTGAGCCTATAAGCGTCTGTAGATCTGTTATTCCTGACATATTTACTTGCGCATTCTCATTAGTTCAATAGCTTCTTTGCCAGTCATGTGCTCGATATCAAGTTCTATCATGCACATTGCCTTGAAACTCTTGTGAATTTCAGCCACTAATGCCTCTTCGTCGTTTGGATTGTAACGGTTGCCGAGCAGACGTACAGTCTTCATCTTGTCCTCGTCATTGTCCAAAATATGTATATGCCCGAAACAGATGACGGAACGGAAATAAGTCGTGTACTCCTTTGGCTTTACTTCATCCTTCTGAATGACAGAGAACGAAGCCTTGTCGCAACTTCGGATGGCGTCAATCTTATGTCCCTTCAGTGCAGAATGGAAGAAGATTTTACCATCGGCATAGACAAAACTAATGGGAAGTGAGTAAGGGTAACCGCCGTCACCTAACAGAGCGAGAGTGCCTGATGTAGCGTTGTTGAGAATATCAATGCACTCTTCCTCTGAGAGCTGCTGGTGCTTGCGGCGCATAGGACGGAATTCGAATTGTGTTGTCATCATGCTGAAACTGCTTGAAGTCCGATGATGGACAGGATTAATGTTGTGATAAAGAAAAATTATTTGGATTGGGCAAATATTACCTTAACTCAATAGAATATACACTGCGCAGGCTGCCAAAAGTAATGCCATAACTGTGTCAATCTGCCGTGGATAGCGGTTGAAAAAGTTATGTAGTTTTCCTCCGGCAAAGAGATAAACAAGGTTTGCACCGGGACCGGCTATCTCAAAGAGTGCAGTTACTATAAGCAGGTCAGATACTCTGTTTGAATAAGGCAATACGAATGTTGTGTATGCCATTAAGTCGAAGAGGATAATCTTTGCGTTGGTAAGCTGCACTATCATTCCAGAAAGAAATGTGCAAGTCTTGTCGCTTTCCTTTGCCTTGCTGGAACTGCGGTAGATCTGCCATGCTAAATAAAGGATGTATGCACAGCCGATATATTTTAGTATTACCACATATTTACCCATCATCGCTCCGACAAGATGAGTGATGATTGCCACAATGACTGCTGCAATGGTAAAGCCAGCTACCTGTCCGAACCACATAGTCATGGCTTTCCTCGCTCCATTCTTCATTGAGCAATGAAGCGAGAAGAGATTGGCAGGACCCGGCGTGAAGCCCACAAGGACGATTGCCATCAGAAGGGAAGGAAGTAATGTAACAGGCATTTTATATTGTTTCTTAGAATAGAGTAAGGGCATCGAGCATGTTGCCGACCAGAGTGACGAGGACATCGTACCACTTTACCCTTGTATTCAGTATCGAATAGCCGTTCTCACCTTTTCGATATCTAATTGGCTCTATGACTTTGCCCAACTTCATAATGATGTTACAAAAGTACGAAGTTTTGGCGAGAACATAGCAGTAGAGAGAGAAAAAAGCCAGTATCATCATACTATATGCTGGTGATACCGATTAAACAGACAACAATGGAAAAGAAAAACATAGGTGCCAAACTGGCACTCTACTCAACACCGGCGGTCGTCGTCAGAACCGTGGACGACAACGGCAAGGCCAACTTCCTGCTCGTAGCCCATGTGGGCATCGTGTCGCACAACAAGCTGCTGGCCAGCATGCACAATGCCCATTTCGGCAATCACATCATCAAGGAGACCGGCAAGCTGTCGCTCAACATCATCACGCCCGACTTTCTCGCCCAGGCCGACTATACCGGCACCGTCTCGGGAGCCCAGGTCGACAAGAGTCATGTTTTCGACTATTACCTCGGAGAGAACGGCACCCCGGTTATCGAAGCCAGTCCGCTGACCATGGAGTGCGAGGTGGTGGACCGCTACGACATTGACGGCTTTGAGAACTTTATCTGCTCTGTGAAGAACACTTACGTCGCCGAGGACCGCCTTGACGAAAAAGACAAGCCCGATATTCGCGTCTGCGTCCTGTACTCTTGGAGATGCCTACTTATAAGTATCTTGCCACCGGCGAGGTGCTCGGTGACTGTGTCAAGCTCGGCAAGGCATGGTACAAGGAGCAGGAAGAGAAAACAAACACTGCGGGATAACACCCATTGTTCTGGCCTTGCCTCTGTACGGAAAAGTTACGGACAGCGAAAAGCGAAGAAAGATTGACTTTAAGGAGAAAATGGAGTGCGTGAGAATGGCTGATATAAAGGATTGGAAAGACATGACCCTGCTCGAAAACAGGCAAGTAAGGAGACTGCTGGACCTCAAATGTAAGAAAAGAAAAACGGCTTAAATTTTTGACAGCCTATATGAATATATACGCTAAACAAACGAGTCGCATGATTTTCCCGAGCTGCACTTGGTAAATGCGATCAATGCATTAAAGAAACCTCCATTTGAGACACTATACAATTTGGCCCTTGCTTTGCCGTTTCTGGCTTAGCAAGGGCTTTCTTTCGTAGAAAGCCCGTTTAAACTTCCCCTTGTTTTAGTCTCTGCATAATTATTTTTGCCAATATTATTGGTAATTTCTTGCAGATATGGCCATTTATTTGTACCTTTGTATAGTTCTTTTAATTATATAGATACTATACATATTTATGGCTATTCCAGAAGAGATAAAGTCAGTCGCCCGCCCCAAAAGTACGATAGTCCGACAGAGAGGCAGTCGTTTTGTCGTCATAAAAAGGACGAGCAAAAGAATTAACGGGAAGCCTATCCCCGTAGACCAAGGAACGGTAGGAGAAATTGTAAACGGCAAGTTTGTCGAGGGCTCATATATGCGCAAGAAAAATCAAGTGGATATTAAAGATTATGGAGAGGTGGCTCTCTGTGACAAGTACGGCAGTGGACTTCTTCAAGAACTCGCCAAGGTTTGGAATCTCGACGATGCAAAGCGCCTCTATGTCATTGCCTTGCTCCGTGCTTCATATGGAGGCATCATGAACCGTGACTTGCAGATACAGTACCTCTGCTCATTTGCATCAGAGATGTATCCGGGAGTGCATTTGTCTGAGACGGCAGTGTCCGGGTTTCTTGTGAAGATAGGCAAGGCGTACTCCCTTATCTGTGAGTTCATGCGCAATAGGGTGAACACCTTTACCGGCGGTGACATGGTTATCGATGGCATGCTCAAGGACTACAATGCCAAGACGGGGAGTCTGTCGGAGTTCTCGCGCAAGGGAGCGAAGAAAGGCTCCAAAGATATCAGCTTGCTGTATGCTTTCAACCCATTGACGCGTGAGCCCATAGCGGCAAAGCCTTACGCAGGCAACATGCTGGATCAGACGGCGATAGACGACTTTGTAGCGGAGTATGAGATTAAGAATGGTCTGATGGTATTCGACAAGGGTTTCTACAACGACAAGCTTTTTGAGAAAGTCGACAAGATGGAAGGACTGGCATACCTGATACCGTTGAAGCAGAATTCGGCGTTCATAAAGAATTACAAGATGGATGAGCCGACAATGCCATTGAAAGACTATAAGGACGGAACGATTCTATACAAAAAGCAAAAAATGTCAAACGGCAAGTTCCTCTACTCTTTCCGCGACCCGAAGGCAGCCTCCGAACAGGAGATTGGATATGTGCAGAATGCCAACAAGAAAGATAACTTCAAGGCAGAAAGCTATGTCGAGAGGAAAGGTTTATTCGGTCTGATTGTCTTCAAGTCAAAAGCTGACCTTGACCCATTAACCGTCTATTTAGCCTATTCCCAGCGATGGTCTGTGGAGACTCTGTTCTGGCTATACAAGAATATCGTTGACCGTGACACGGTAAACGTGCATTCCGACTACAGCGTATATGCCACCGAACTGATTAATTTTCTCTCCGTCGTCATAACGACAAGGGTTAAAAATGAGTTTGTCAAGCTGGGGCTAAGCAAGAAATATTCTTACAAGGCTATATTCAGATACCTTTCAAAATACAAGAAGGTGAGAACCAAAGATGGTGGTAAATGGGGTACGGCAACCATGCTTAAATATATAGAAGAGCACTAGTGTCCACTTAAATCCTTTAACATTCGCTTAAACTGCCCTTAGGTCAGACATTTACAAGCATATACTTTACGTGTACTTTTCAATTTTGTACCTTTGCATGGCTATAGTCAAAAGTTACAAATTGTAAGTACATCGTAAAATATGCACAAAGGTCAGTTCATCTTCACTCAGGTCTGCAAGTTCTTGCCCAAACGAGCTTTTGATTGTCTTGTAAATAAATATGATGGCAATAAGTGGGTAAAGTCATTCACTTGTTGGAATCATCTCCTTGTTTTGATATACGGTCAACTCTCCAATAGAGAAAGTCTAAGAGACTTGGTGACATCACTCGCTCCCTTTCGTAATATGTTTCATCACCTCGGGTTTGGAGCCAACGTAACGAGGAGCAACTTGTCCAAAGCTAACGAGCAACGCGACCCAAGAATATTTGAGGAGTATGCACTCAAACTTATATCAATAGCAAGAGAGAAACGCACAGGCTTAAAGGACTTCTTCATTAGCAACAATGTGTATGCGTTTGATTCTACCACTATATCTTTATGTTTGTCTGTGTTTTGGTGGACGAAGCTTCATCACGGAAAAAGTGGCGTAAAGGTACATACACTATTTGATGTCAAGAACAGCATTCCTTCGTTTGCCATAATCACTGGCGCGGAAATACACGACTCGCAAGTCATGGATCAGATTCCATATGAGGTGGACAGTTTTTATATCTTTGACCGTGCATACATGGACACAAAGCAATTATATGCCATTGACAAGGTTGGGGCATTCTTCGTTGTGAGAGAAAAACAAAGGATGGTTTACGAAGTAGTAGAAGATAAGCGATACAACAATCCTAAGACGGGGGTCATGTCAGACACTTTGATTAAGCTTACCGGTCAAAAGACCAAGAAGCAATATTCTAAGCCATTGCGGAGAATCGTATTCTATGACAAAGAAAAGAACCGTACCTTCGTTTTTTACACGAACAACATTGAGGTGTCAGCGGAAGACGTAGCCCTGCTGTACAAATACAGATGGAGCGTTGAGCTCTTCTTCAAATGGATGAAGCAGCATCTACGCATAAAGGAATTCTATGGCACGACAGAGAATGCAGTAAAAATTCAAGTATACGCAGCTATCACAACCTATTGCCTTGTGTCTATCATAGAGACAGAAATGGCTGAGGAAATGACAACATACGAGGTACTAAGAGTCTTGTCGACTTCACTACTGATAAAGATGCCACTGAGACAGCTGTTAAGCAGTTGTCAAGAAGAATTACTTCTTGAAAATAAACGTGAGATAATTAACACCAACAAATATATTCAGTTAGAAATACCCTTCGACGAATGGTAAGTTACAATCAGTAAGCAAAGCCGAATGTTAAAGGATTTAAGTGGACACTAGTGATAGAAGAGCTAGTTGCTATGCTTGGTGTATAGTGTCTCAAATGGAGGTTTCTTTAATGCATGAATATGTACGCTAACTCACATTGCAGCTATATTTCTGCTAACCTCCTGATTTCCAGGACTCGTTTTTTTTGATATCTGAATTTAAGAGAATTTACACATAATTGCAGGGGTGAGCCGAGGGTCTGCTGCAATGTGGGTTAAAAGCAGAAATTATTATAGATGCTATGGCCTCTTTACCCATGCCGTTGGCGTAAGACCGGTGTGGGCCTTGAAATAGCGTGTGAAGAAGGCCATATCGGAGAACTTGAATTCGGCGGCAATCTGCTGAAGGGTCATGGTGGTGGAGCGCAGACGGAGTTTGAGCTGCAAGACGATATATTCATCAATGAGACTCTTCGGTGTGAGCTTGGCCTTCTTTGCAGTGATTATCCCAAGGTATTTTCGTGTTATACACATCTCATCGGCATAGTCACCCACCTCGTGCCACTCGCGGTAATGCTCCTCGATAAGTTCCATAAACTTCCTGAAGAGTTCTTCCGTCCGCGATGTGTAGCGACGCACACGCTGCGGATGAGCCTTTGTAATAAAATCGTAGAATCCCAAGAAAAACGTATTCAGCTGGAGCATCACAATACGGTCAATGCTCTGACAGAACTGCTCTTCGAAATAATAGCGCAGAAGATAGAAAAACGTCTTGCCTGCACATTGCGCTATCCGCGTATCAGTACATATCCTGTCATCTTTGAGTTCACGGAAGACAGCCTGCTCGATATTCAGACTCGACTCTCTGAGCAGTTGCGACGAATAGCGAATGATGTCCGCCTGGTAATCATCACTGCATTCAAGCCACCAAACGGTATCGCCGGGGAAAAGAGTCAATACATTGTCGGCATGCATCTCGAAGGTGTCAAAGTTCACTTGAATAGAAGCCCTGCCCGTGTAGCAATAGATTATTGCTCCATGGTCAATGACGTGCCGTTCGCGTTCAAGACTGTCAGCGCCCATTGACGCAAACTCCGATTCATCAGCTGTGTATGTAACACCATGCTTCCGGATAGTGCTATTTATTCCTCTATTGAATTTCATTACTTTTCTTATAACATTATGTAGTATATCATATTACATTATTAAAATAAGAATATTCTTGTTTCATCTGCAAAAGTAGTGATTTTTTTGTATTTATGTGAACATTATTCCCAAATCGTCAATAATCTTGGATTTTTACGAATAGATTTATCCGTCATTTAGCCGTACCTTTGCACCCGAAAAACAAGTACTCAGGAGATCCATGTTTTCAAATAGAATATGCTAACAATACGAATAATGAACAAAAGACTATTTTTGCTTACAATCGGTCTCGTGTCGGCAGCGTTCTGTTTTGCCCAGGGCACACGCCGCCTTACCATCAATGGTGTCTTTGATCTCATAGAGCAGAACAGCACTTCGCTCCGTGAGCAGAAGACCGGGATCGAGTCTGCCGCGGAAGGTGTCAAGGACGCCAAGAGCCAGCGCCTTCCCGACATCGGCACACAACTCTCGGGGTCATATCTTGGCAACGCATTAATGACCGACCGTTCCTTTGGCGACGCGCATGGCCTGCACACTCCTCACTGGGGTAACACACTCAATATTGACGTGCGACAGCCGATATATGCCGGCGGTGCCATAGATGCCGGTATAGAGATGGCCAAGCTCGGCCTCGAGAGCTCTAAGCTCAGCACATCGCTGAACCGCTCGGCTCTTCGATTCAATGCGCTGACGGAGTATCTCAACCTCGAAAAGATAGAGAACCGCAAGCGGGTGCTGAAGGCGAACATTGAGCTGACGCAGAAACTCATCGACGATATCAAGGCACGCTACTCACAGGGGGTAGCACTGAAGAACGATGTCACACGGTATGAGCTCCAGATGCAGCAACTCCGTCTTGCCCTGACAAAAATTGACAACCAGCGTGCAATCATCAACCACCAGCTGTGCAACACCCTCGGACTTCCTGAGGGAACAACAGTAGAGCCTGCCGACGACGTCACGCTGATGACCTTCCCGAAGGACGGTGAGGCCTCATGGCAGCAGACAGCGACTGCAAACAGTCAGCAACTGCAACTCTCTGAGGTCAATGCCAGTCTTGCAAAGCAAAAAGAAAAAATCGCACGCAGCGAGATGTTACCAAAGGTAGCAATCGTGGCCAATAACAACTTCAATGGTCCTATCACCTTCGAATTGCCGCCGATAGACAAGAACCTAAATATATGGTACGTGGGAGTGGGGGTGACTTATCAGCTGTCGTCGCTCTTCAAAAGCAACAAGAAGCTCCGTCAGGCAAAGCTCCAGAGCAGACAGGCACAGGAACAGACAGCCGTGGCACGCGAACAGCTCAACAATGCTGTCCAGGCGTCCTACACTGAATACCTCCAGAGCTATGTGGAACTGGAGACTCAGCAGAAGAACGTCCAGCTCGCCCGTGAGAACTATGATGTCGTGAACGAGAGATACAACAATCAGTTGGCACTTATCACCGACATGCTCGACGCCAGCAATATGCGCCTTGACGCCGAGCTGAGCGAGGCCGACGCAAAGATTGCAGTAGCAGAAGCTTATTATAAGATGAAATATATTTCAGGAGAAATTTGATTATGAGAAAGAGAAAGCAGGTCCTTCAGGCCTATAACATTGTAGTGATAGCCTTACTGGTTATCGGAGTTGTATATATTTGTGTTCGTTTCCTGCATCCGGGATTTAACGAGTGGACCGACAACGCAATGGTTCACCGCGATCTCACGCCGGTCAACGCCCGCGTTCAGGGATTCGTCAAGGAAATCCGTCTTCAGGAATTCCAGTATGTCCATAAAGGTGATACGCTCGTCGTTCTCGAGGATACCGAGCTTGCCCTTCAGGAGCAGCAGGCTGAGGCCAGCGAACAGGGAGCGCAGTCGGGTGAGCAGGCTGTATCAGCCGGTATGACCACCACCGACCGCAATGTTGCCACGGCCAATGCCGGTGCCGCTGTGGCAGGATCGGGCGAGCAGATAGCATCGGCGCAGACATCCGCTGCCGGTGCCGCCGTACAGTCGTCGCAGGCAAGCACTGACGAGATGCGCGTGGAGATGGAGAACGCACATAAAGACTTTAACCGCTACGAGCAACTCCTTGCGAAAGGGGCTGTCACCCAGCAACAGTACGACAACGCACGCACTGCCTATGAGAGTGCACGCAGCCGCTACCAGAATGCTGTGGCACGCCGCAACCAGGCCGTAGCACAGCACAATGTGGCACGTGCCAACCAGAAAGCGGCAAGTGCACGGCTCGCACAGGCGAACGCACAGACTCTGTCCACCGCTTCGATAAAGACACAGCAGGAGCATGCTCTCACACAGAGCCGCGCAGGTGTGAAGGCAGCACACTCCGGCAGTGAGCTCGCACGTCTGCGCCGGTCATACACCGTCATCACAGCACCATGCGACGGATATGTGGGCAGGAAGAATATATACGTCGGACAACTGATACAGCCAGGACAGTTCATCATCAATATCGTAAATACTGACCACGTTTGGATTATTGCCAACTATCGTGAAACACAACTGAAGAATATCACTGTCGGAGCTAAGGCTACCTTCCAGGCCGATGCCATTCCGGGCGTGACATTCAACGGTCGCGTCGAGTCCATATCCCTCGCTACTGGTGCGGCATACGGCAACATGCCTGTCGACAACTCCACCGGCAACTTCGTGAAAGTGGAACAGAGAGTACCGGTCAGGATTGAACTGACGAAAGACAACAACCCGAAGGAAGTGGCGAAACTCATTTCCGGACTGAACGTTGAGACGAAAGTGGATTATTGATTATCGATTAATAAAAAAACAACTATGCCAGGACCACCAATATTAAACGGGCCTTTCACTATGCCCATGGTCAAGGACTTCATACCACGCCGCATGCAGCCATGGCTATATATTGTCTTCGCTGTCATCTTCCAGATGGTCGGCGGAGTATATATGGGCAGCATGCAGCAGATGGTCGGCGAGTGGAGCGTGATGCGCGAGGACGTTACGTTCATAGCCATGTGCGGAATAGTGGGAGTGGCAATGCCATTCCCAATACTCTTCCGACTCAAATTCCGGTATACCAACCGCCAGCTCGAGATCTTCGCCGTCAGCGGAATGATCATTTGCAACTTGCTGACATTATGGGTACGCTGGATACCGCTGCTGTGTGTCATATCATACGTCTGCTGCTACATGAAACTGATGGCAACATTCGAGATAATGTCAAACATTCAGTTGTGGATGACTCCGAAACGGGACTTCCGCATATTCTTCCCTTTACTGTACATTATAGTATTGTGCGATATGAGTCTGTCGAGCTTTATGGCAAAGCAGCTCACCTACTATTTCGGGACATGGGAGGCGATGCAAGTGTTCATCATTGCCCTACTGTCGCTCGTGCTGATATTCTTCATGACATGCACTAAGGACTTCCGATTCATGAAACCGCTGCCATTCGTTTCCATCGACTGGCTCGGCGCGCTCCTCTGGTCCATCGTCCTTTTGCAGGTTATATGGCTCTTCACCTATGGGGAGTACTACAACTGGTTCGACGGAGCCGTCTTCCGGCACGTCCTGTATGCTCTGCCGGTGAGCATCTATTTTGCCATTCAGCGCATGCGGCATGTGCACCATCCGTACATCGACCCGAAGGCATTCCACTATAAGACTCTGTGGCCAATACTCTTCATGTTCGCCGTCGCAGAGCTGATGAACTCGACGCCTATGGCATTGGAGAATGTCTTCACAGGACAGATTCTGCACTATGGCTTCCTCACCTCATCACGCTTCGACCTCATAGTCATTGTCGGGAATATCACCGGCTGTCTGTTCTGTCTGTGGTGGATGAAGATGCTCAAGTTGCCATACACACGACTGCTGACCATCGGATTTGCTTTCCTGTTAGTCTACCAGATATGTATGTACGGACTTATCAGTCCGGTAATAGACATAGAGGTGCTCTACTTCCCGACCTTCATCCGCTCCTTCGGCTATACGATCTTCTTCGTCACGCTGACACTCTATCTTCAGGAGCTCATGCCTTTCGAGCACTTCTTCATGGGACTGACCATTGCGGGATTCATCCGCAACGGCGTCGTCGATTCTGTCTGCACGGGAGTATACTCTTATCTGCTGCGCTATCACGTTGCCGACAACCTCGCCCGCGCCCTGCCCTTCGACACCACGCAGAGCATCATGATGGGCATAAAGCAACTCTACGGCATCACCTGCATCGGAGGATGCGCCTTCATGCTGCTGATGATGCTCTACCATGTGCAGCCCGTCCGCTCCACGCTAAAGCATGTGCCATATTGGAACAAACTCGGACAGCAGATGCGGCGCGAGCTTGAACACTAGACTTAAACTTTTTCATACCCGGCCATGACCCGACCTCGACGGAGGCGGACCATGGCCTTTTTAGCAACAAGGATTCCGGAGCTATCGCTTGTCGTTCAAAAGTATTAGGAATTCATTCCGAAAAGTGTCTAAAACTTGTGCTTACAGTTGCCTTTGTTCATCGTACGATAATCTGGTACTGAGTGGATAAAATTTAACAAATCTCGGCTCAGCAAATGCGGTTTTTCAACCGCCAGGCTCTTAATCCCTTATAGGGAAGAAAAAATGTAAGAAACGAAAAACGGCTTATTTTTTTGACAGCCTACTTTAGGATAATATGTAGAATGTGGCTATCTTTATATCAGACAACAGTTGATTGTTGATTATTTTGCTGATGATACCATGCTACATTTACCGCAGAGTATCCGCAGAATATCGAGACGGATGCTGTAAAACTCCTTATTCGTTCTTATTTTTCGGAATAAAAAGACTACCTTTGTGGCGAGTTAGCATCTTAACTATTTAATAATTACATTATGAACAAACTTTTACTATTGGCAATGGCCGCTGCTTTGCCGTTGCAAACACTTTCAGCGCAGGAGAAGGTGCCCACGCTCTACGGCAACCTCATCTTCATGAACAGCTTCGAGAACACCTATGACAGCCGTTTGGGCGTCTATTCCTTTCCCGCTTCGGAGAACAATTTCGCTCTGACGCCATTGGCGACGAGTGTCAACTTCAACGCTACTGGCAATGGCGTTATGGATGGAAAGACGTATAACTTCCTCATGAGCGACTCTTATGACGGCGAGGATTATACGCAGCTCTACACCTACGACATGGAGACGTGGAAGTTAACGCGCAAGCCCATCGACGTCGACAACACCATGTGCGCGGCCGATTTCACCGTCGACCCCACTACTTGCAAGACTTACGGCCTCTGCACAAGCTGGAGCGGAAAGTTCGAACTCTGCGAGATGGACTTCACGAGCCCCGACCGTAAATCGTTAGGAGTTGTCGACTCTACTTACTGCACACTGGCTGCCGATGCCAAAGGCGACCTCTACTCTATCAGCGCCAAGGGTAATCTGGTTAAGCTCAGCAAGGCAGGTGTGCCTACTTATGAGGGATCACTGGGACTCGACAAGCAGAGTTTGGAAATCTACAACAGGGTCCAGAGCGCGACATTTGACCCGTCGACCGGGCTGATGTATTGGGCTGCACAGCTTTGGGACAATAAGAATGCCAAGTTAGTGAGTGCACTCTACTCGCTCGATGTGGCCACTATGACACTGAATAAGATTGTTGACTTCCCCGAGAACGCGCAAATCGTGTCGCTCTACATACCGAAGCCTAAGGCCGCCGACAATGCGCCAGGAGCGTCAACGGATATCAGCAAGCAGTTTGATGGTGGCTCACTGACGGGAAAAATTCTTTTCACCGCTCCTACAACCACTTATGGCGGTGGCGAGCTGAGTGGCAATCTGACTTACGAAGTCTCTGTCGACGGCGTAGTATTGGCTACCGGCAACACTACCCCCGGTGCCAAGGTCTCGGCCCCTGTAACCGTTGCAAAGGAAGGTACAGCACGCTTCGAAATCACCGTCAGCAACGATGCCGGCAAGGGAGAGCCCGCTGTATGGCGCAGCTATATTGGCCTCGACGAGACATCGGTGCCAACAGACGTGAAGATGACCGTTGCCGACGACAAAGCCACCATCACATGGCAGGCTCCCGACTCTACGCTGCACAAAGGCTATTTCGACCCTAACACGCTGAAATACAACGTATATGCATATCGTGGTACGAATAAACAACTTGTGGCTGAGAATGTTGAGGGCAACAAGGCTGAGTATGCTCTTGCGGCTGATGGTTATGCCAAGTATCAGTTTGGTGTCGTTGCGGTCAATGGTTCGCATCTCTCTGATGAGGCCAAGACTGCCGATTTTGCATATGGTCCAGCTGTCGACGTAACGGAGGATAAACCGTACAAGGAGACATTCGATACCGAGAGCTCTTTCGATGCTTATACCAGCATCGACGCCAATGGCGACAAGAAGGTCGAGGATTATCCCGACTATGGGTTCAGCATCAAGAGCGGATTCTGGGATTATGCCGCTTACGAGGAAGCTCTGGAGTATCAACCCAACAGTTTAGGTGCTGCCGACGACTGGGTGCTCACACCTCGCTTTAATCTCAAGAAGGGCAATACTTACGAGCTCTCGTTCACAGCCTGGAGACAGAACAAACGATACAACGAGAAGTTCCAAGTGGCTTATGGCCAAGGTTATGCCCCGAGTCTCTACACCAATGTCTCGGAGGTGTTCTCGCCCGATACGCTGGCCGGAACCGACAAGGTGGCTACCATCTATACGTTCAACATCAAACCGGAGGCTGACGGTGATTATATGTTCGGTTTTCACGATTTCAGTGATGCCGCTAACAGCTACTACGTTTATCTCGACAACGTACAGCTCAAGCTCGCAGCTGCAACGGGCATCGACGAATTGATGACCGAAGCACGTCCGTCGGCATTCGATGTTTACAGTGTCAGCGGTGTGCTGCTGCGTCGCCACGCCACTTCGCTTGCAGGACTCCCCAAAGGATTATATATCGTTGGCGGCCGTAAAATTTTGGTAAAATAACCTCACTCAGACTGATTCTTTTCGCACGGATTATGCATCCTTATATCGGGATATGTAATCCGTGCGATTTGTTTTATAGCTCCTCTCAAACATAACCATACATTCATTCTGTCGCTTTCAATATTTTCCTCTCGGGAATTAGATCTCTTCTTCGTCGCGGCGAGCGTTCTTATTAGGGCGCAATGGGTAAATGATTGTCTTGGCGTGTGGAAACAGCTCTATGGCTTTCAATATTTTCCTCTCGGAAATTCGGTTTTTTCGCCGTCGCGGCGAGGGTTTGTCAGATGTGCTGCCGGAATCTATGATTGTCGTGGCGGTGGGGGACCGCCCGTGGGGGAAATGGGAATTCGGTGAGGATTCGTTCTGTCGGCAAAGGTAGCAAACAAAATCGCCGATTCCAAATTTTCGCCCTATATTGCCGTTAAAATCTGTTAACAGCGGCCGAAAAACATCATTTTCCCATATTTATTGTTTGCGCGGGGCGTATTTATTGTATAGAAAGCGCATATTTATTGTTTGTCAGTCAATAAGCAGATGCCCATAAAGGGAATGTGGTAATAGGCGACAAAGCAGATTGCTTCCTGTAATATTGTCTACATGCGATAGCTATAAATGTTACGGTGTTACGCTGTTACGTTGTTACGGTTGGGGGAAATTAGGTCGAAGCCAATTAACAATGATGCTCCTAAAATCTAACCCAAAATTCCCATGCGTCGCACCGTCGCATAAGGCCGATTCTGACATGCGACGGGGAATTCGGCCAAAATGAGACTATAGAGTAAAAATATATTATATTATTATATATTATAATATAGTATATATAATTAATAATAAATACTTTATATAATTACATATTATTTCTTCTTATTTTACATTTCTAATTTTGCAGACATGCGATAGCTATAAATGTTGCGTTGTTGCGTTGTTGCGTTTGGGGAGAATGTTCGGAGACATCCGGGCTATCGAAAGAGACGGCGAACCGTGGTTAGTGGGAAAGGACGTGGCCGTGGCACAGGGATACGCTGACGCGTTCGGAGCACCCAAGAAGCATGTTGATGATGAGGATAAGCAAAACTGCCAAAACAGCAGTTTTGAATCTCCACGCGGCATGACCATCATCACCGAGTCGGGGCTCTACTCCCTCGTCCTCTCCTCCAAGCCGCCGCAGGCGAGGCTGTTCAAGCACTGGGTCACGGCCGAGGTGCTGCCCACAATCCGACGCCACGGTGCCTACGTCACGACTTCCACCATGAAGCTCATCACATCGCGCATCCGGAGTTTGGCATCATTACTTGTGCTGCACCTATCCACTTGCAGGGGCGGCCTTTATGGCCGTCCGGTCGGTCGCCAGACCGAATCTCTGCATTTATTTCCGACGCACAACCATGTCTAATGTTCTGCGTAACCATCTGATATTGAGACGTTTGCAGCACTCAACCACAGTAGGGGTGGGATTTATCCCAATCCTCGCTGCTGCTGGGCAATTGCTTTGTATCTTGTCCGCTGTTGGTAGGACGGGGATAAACTCCGCCACTACGGTGGATGAGTGCTGCAATGACTTCATCATCAAGTAATTACGCTCTTCTTCCCACGCTACAAATGCCAATTGATCATGGAATAAAGGTCAATGCTAATTGGATAGAAACGTTATTGAGACGGGTGAGGATGGGGTAACAAAATGTGACCCCATGTTGATCAGGTTGAACGATCGTTCACCCGTTTGCCAGGGTAAGGGAGGATTACGAAACGGGGGGAACAGCCTTCAGCATAGGAAGGGGGACTAAAACGGGGCAGCCTTGTAAACGGAGATTTACGCCCCTCGTCGGCTATAGGCTGCCATAGTGAAGCATAGGAAACTATAGGACTCGATAGGAAACCGCAGGACTCGATAGGCTGGCTATAGGAAACTATAGGAAATCATAGGAACTATAGACAACTATAGGCAACCATAAAACTCGATAGGCTGGCATAGCCTCGACAGACAGCCATAGGAAATTATAGGCAGCAATAGAATAATCGCTTGACCGGCAGCTGCTATAATGGCAATAAGGAGGGAAATGACGTTTTCAGGCTGCTTTTAACGGATTTTAACGGCAATAGATGGCTGAAATTTGGAAAAGCAAAAAGGATGCTATAACTTTGTGGAGTCGTTGCAGGGGGCATGGCGACATGTGGATATAATACTAGGAACGTGGGGGGGCTTACAGCGCTGAGCGGAGAAAATCGGGGGCATCTGAAAACAATGCGGGCATATTTTTTCCGACTTATTATAATAAAAACAAGATGCACCAAAAGACCTAAATCTTCCGGTGCATCTCCTTAAAATTATGATAATGCAGGGTTACTTCCCTATCACAATCTTCTGTCCATCAATAATATACACGCCTTGCGGCAGACCGCTGAGCGTCGTTGCACAATCGCGGACAAGAATGCCGTCGAGCGAGTAGACATTGGCAGGATGGGCTTTGTCGATTTGGATATTATCGATACCGTCGACGATGGTTGCTGTGACGGGCAGCGACTCGCCCTGGTCGTAAACCACACTCAGCTGATATGAATGTCCTGTCTTGCCGTCGCTCTCTATAGAGAATGTTGTAGCATTAGCACCTGCGGTAGCCACGAGCTTTCCATCGCGATAGATGTTATATCCCTCAATAACGAGCGTAGCTGGTGCGTAGGTGATGTCGTCAAGCATGAAAGCTAAGGCATCGTTAGCCACGGATACGACGCGGATGGCGAAGTAGCGTGCACCCTCCGGCAAATCGATATTGTATTCTGTCCAGTTCAGGCCACCGGGAACATTCTGTATGGTCTGTAAGCTTGTGAAAGCTGCCTGGTCGGATGTGGTCGTGGAATACAATACTTCGAATGTCTCGGGATACAACGAGGCCATACTCTTAGCGAAGAAGTTGATAGTCTGCGCCTTGCCCGAGAGTTTGGGGCTGATGAGCCAGTCGTTGGCTTTGTCGGCATACGACGGACTCGGGTCGAAGGCCACAAGATACTGATTGCCACTGTGAGGAGTGAGGAATTTGCGGAATCCGAGGTCGAGGGTCTCATAGCGTGTGTCGAACACCTCGAATGCCATTGGCTTTCCGGCGTTAGGAATCCAGATGTCGGAATATTGCATGGTGTTGACACCATCGCCGTCGTAGACCGTCCAATTGCCAATGCCGTCAGTAATCCAAGGCTCGTAGCTCTCAAAGTCGTCAGTCACTGGTTTGTTGTCTATCACGGGTGCCGTCCAGTTCAGCGTAGCAGTGTTCTGGTTCTCTTGAACGGTCAGCTCAGTAGCCACAGGATAATCCGGCTTACTGGTTCTCACGTTCACGGCTTTCGTTGTATAACTTATCTCACCCTCATCAGCACCGAATGTAACCTTTGCCAGCAGCTGGACGGAATCCTTCGTTTCGGTCACTGATGGATGATAGTTGAAAGTAAGTATCGTGTCGGCAAATGCCTCGATTTCCTCGCCGCTGAGACTGTCGACAGGCTCGCCGTCGGCATATAGCATAGCCTTCCAGCCGTCGACAGCCTCCACACCATTATTCTTCACACTGGCACTTATCGCATTGTCCTGTCCCATGCGGACTACGGCCGGGTCTTGCAGCTCTGCCGATAGGTCACGGGCCTTGAAATCGCGCACATTGATGTCGTCGATGACAAAACGGGTGTTAGTGTCGTTGCCTCCGCCTACAAACGCCAACGTTATGTATTTGGCATCTTTGAGCGGTGTAAGGTCGAAGAATGCCGGACGCCAGCCCACCTTGCCGTTGTCTGATGCCATATCGATGGTTCCAAGATGGGCCACGGAGTCGGTCTGCACTTTCGCGCCGACGCTTATTCTCACATCCTTGCCGGGAACAGCGTAGTAGTAGAACAGCAGTCCGGGGCGGCTGGCTGTAGAAATGTCAATCTTACCTGAATTCAGATATCCTTCACCACCTTGTTCAGATGCTTGGAAGAAAGTAGAACCCGGTGTGCTCTCGTTGCCGCCATCGTAGTTGATGAGGAAGTCGCCACCATCATATTTGGCTCCAAACCACCACATCTTGTTCTCCATGCCTCCATTAGGGAATCCCTCGTGGAACGGCAGTTTGTAAGGTGTTCCGGCAACGATATAGTTGCTCGTTCCGAGCTCGCCAATACCTCCGGCATTGGCTGCTGCCACGCCGTAATAGAGAAGATACTGTTCGCCGGTGCGTGCCGACAATTTGTCGCTGAACTGGCGGTCGGTGATATTACGGATCATGTTGTTGCCGTTTCGGTCGTATACATTATATTTCAGACTCGACAAATCGGCGTAGCCACCGTGCTCTCCCACCGTTGATGTCGGCGCGTCCCAGGTGATGAGGAAGTTGTTTGTCTGGTCTTTAATCTTGATGTTTGTGGGCATGAGCGGTGTGTCGATGCCTATCCATGCCGTAGCAGAGGCTTCTGCCCCGCGTCCGCTATTATTGTAAGCAACGACACTGTATTCATGGTTGCCGTTCGAGGGCTTGTCATCGGTGAAAGTAAGATGATCGCCCGGATTTACGTTTCTGAACACGTTAATCACTTTGCCATCCCTCATCAGTTCTACACTGTCAAGAGCAGTCGTCAGTGGTCCGGCCTTATACGATTTTGTGGGTGCGTCGAATGCAATATCGGCTTTGAGAGCGCCTTTGTCGGCGGGAGTGACAGTTATATTAGTGGCCTTACCCGGTGCAGCAAACAGAGTGCCCTCTGCTATGCTTATGGAGTCTACCGAGATTGTCCAGTTGTTTTTCTCGCTCAGCGCATGGAAGCCCAAGTGATAGTCGCCCTCCTCGCCGGTGGTTATCTCCTGCTCATAGGTGAGATTGCTGCTGGAGTTGAACTCTGTAGGTTCGAGCATGACATCGTATGTCGTCGGGTTATCGCCGGTTCCTATGGCCATGGCGAGTTTCTCGGTGTAAGTCTCCGATGCTGCCTTGAACTTGAATCCGATGACGTAAGAGCGGTCGTTCTTTAGGTGGATGGCAGGAGTGATGAGCCAGTCGTCGGCATCGTTTTTCTCACTGCCGAAGTATCGTGCATCCTGATAGCCATAGTTCCATGTGCTGCCGTCGTGATTGTTGTCGATGACGGTGAACAAATCGAAAGACGAGCGACTGTCGAAATCCTCGAAATAAGGTGCTTGCAGGGCATCGCCGTAAACTACGCGGGCTGATGACGCACTCTTGCCCTCATGTTTTCCGTTGACTGCCTTTACATTATAATAATAAGCTGTAAGGGGCTTGTTTGCAGGCAGATGGTCGGTGAATGTTGTTGCCTTAATACCTTTGGCTACAATGGTGTCGTCGGGCTGCCGTGTGACGGTATAAGTAATATCAGAGGCATTGACGTAGCCGTCGTGAACACCAGCCGTTGGCGCTTGCCAACTGAGAGCAACAGTTCCCTGAGCCTCATTGGCCGTAACGGTAATAGCTTTGGGCTCCAGTGGCTCGTCAGGACCAATCCACATGGAAGTCTGAGCCTTGGGACTCTTTCCTTTGTCGTTGCTGAGAGTTACTTCTATCGTTGCTGTGCCCTCCGGAGCATTTTCGACATTTGCCGTCACCACAGCTCCTGGCGTCGTCGTCCCAGTAGCCTTCTCCTCGCCGTTGATGCTGATGGCGTAGGTGATAGTGCCTTCAAGTTGGCTGCCGTCGTATGTCGTAGTGGGAGCCGTGAAACTAACTGTACCGGTCGTTGAGCCATTAGTGAACGATGCGCTGAGAGTGGTGACCGCTGCCGGAGCTTCATCGCTTGCCTCAGGAAGGAGAATGTATAATCCCGTAACCTCCTGAGCATCATTGAAGTCGGTCACCTTTGTGGCAGCACCTGTCTCGGTGTCGACGGTGTAGAGAGTAGCAGTGCCGTCGCTGAGCTGGGCTGCCCAATAGAGGATGCCGGTTTTAGGGTCGAAAGCGGCGCTCTGGGGAGCTGTACTGACACTGACTCCCGTTTCGCCGACCTGCTCATAGTCGAAGGTGTCGCCATCAATCTTGTAGAGAATGCCATCGCTGCCTATACCATAAATCTCGCCATCCTCATTAGCTGCCATACCCACCATGCGCAGGTCGCCAAGGTCTTCGTTGGCTGCATAGCGATATTGCATGCTGTAGTCGACATAGCCTAACACCCATCCATCGCCGTTGTCGTTGACAAAGCAACCGTCAACCTGGTCGTTTACGGGGTCATAGGTGAGGTCGGAGGCTACTAACGTGGCATCGTCGTAAGCTTCTTTCGTGGTTCGTTCCCATGTGTTGGCGTCATATTCGTAGTATACCACTTTTTCCTCGTTAGTGAAAGGATCGGTATATCGGGTGACGAAATGATAAGTGCCATCGTTGTAGTAAGCTCCGCCGTTGGCATAGAGGTCGTTGCTCTCTACTATCGGGGTGAACGTGGTGTTGTCATTGGCCGTAAAAGAGTAGATACCGAAAGGGAACGACTGGGCACCACTGTTCAGCAAGTCCTCCCACGACTTTGCATAGATTACGTTGCCGTAGAGCTTAGTGCCTGCGGCCGTAGTGTAAAGCGGTGTCGCCGCTTGTGACTTGTGTGTCGTGTTAAAATTTTTGGGAACAATTGGCAATGGTTTTTGACCAGTCCACCGCTGCGGTGTCTTGTCGTTAAAGATACCATGCCTTACGCGTTTTAACTTGGCATTGTCCACTTTTGGAAGTGTCTCTGCCATATCCGTCCGCACCTTATGCAAGGTTTGAGCCTGCATGCTTATCGGCACAACGCATGCCATAAGCAAAGTACTGACAAGAATTTTCATATTTTTTTCATTTATTAGGAAGTAAAAATTTTATTGGTTTGAGGGTGCAAAATTACAAAAAAATACGAAATAAGCGACAATTTTCAGCTATTTATTCGTTTCCGTGTGGACGAATTTAGGTTCATCAGCTTCGCATAACCTATAGACGACTGGCCTCATAGTCGCTTTTTGGGGAACTATGGTATTTGGCTTTTTGGTTGAAGTTTAAAATCTAATGTCGGTGGGGCTATTGCCACCAGAAATGAGTAACACCGGGGATTTGCGGGGAATGGCGGATTCGCTAAGCTTTGGGGCTGTCGACATGAATATGAAAGGTCTTTATCTTGTCGAGAACCTTCGGGTCCATGGGCTGACGACCGGAATCTTTCATGCGGGTGCTCATCAGTCGGACTATGACCTCATCGGCCTTGATGTTCTGAGTGTTCTGGCTAAGAGTGTAGATTGTGCCATTGCGGTGATGCGACTGCGATGCGTAGACGATGCCGCAAGTTTCCATCCGTGAGAGACACTGTGTGAGTTCGGGACGGGAGAAAAGGGTGCGTTGCTGCAACTGCTTGAGACTTAGCGGACTATGGCCTGCCTGCTGTCGGTCGATGAGAATGTCGAGGATGATGAGGCACTGAGCGAGAGACTCATTCATCGTGTATTCTGTAGTCTTGTCGACGTTGCCTATAGCCAAGTCCTGATTGGCGTGGGTGAGTTCAGCGCAGCCAATGCTGATATACCATGAAATCTGCAACCACAACAAAAAGAGAGGAATAGCGGCTAAGCTACCATAAATGATGCTGTAGCTCGTGACGAGAACCTGCAGATGGACATACGCCATCTGGAGCAGCATGATGCAGACACTGGCTAAAAGCGACGGCCACAGAGCATGCCGGAAAGGCACCGGAGTGTGTGGAATGCCGGTATAAACGCACAGAAAGAACAGCCATAGCAGCAGGATGGGTCCGATAATGGCTGTAGCCCAGTGCATGATAGGAGTGATGTACTGGATGGCTGGGAGGTAGTCGAGAAGAACGTAGCTATAGATGGTGAATGAGCTGCAAAGGATGATGACGATGGGTGCACAGAAGATGATGGCAACATAATAGATTAGCCGCTTCTGCAATGGCAGGTCTTCCTCGACTTCCCATATATCGTTGAAAACCCTCTCTATATCCATAAACAACCGGAAGACGCTCCAAAGCATGACGGCGATACCAGCAATGACGATGACGCGGGTGTGGACATACTGGATGTAGGACTCCGACAGGCTCACGATGGCTTTGTAGACTTGAGGTTGGGCCGAGAATACATACTTGCACCAAGAGAGGATATAACCCTCGAATCCTAATCCCTTACCGATGGCGAAGATGATGGCAAAGGCAGGGATAAGGGCCATGAAAGTGTTGAAAGTGAGTTGGGCGGCATAGTCCCAGTGACGCTTGACGAACAGATTCCGGTAGAGCAGATAACCGC
The DNA here is from genome assembly GCF_019973375.1 of Prevotella lacticifex. Taxonomy (GTDB): domain Bacteria; phylum Bacteroidota; class Bacteroidia; order Bacteroidales; family Bacteroidaceae; genus Prevotella; species Prevotella lacticifex. Next base: position 28,563 of record NZ_BPTV01000002.1, read on the forward strand.
GCTGTAGCAGATAGCCTCCAAAGTCGTCGCGCCACGGCAGACTGTAGCTCGTCTCCATCTTCACGCGGAGTTTGCGGATTATGCTGCGGAAGTGAATATTCAGTTTCTTCATACAGATTCGGTTAGTATTTCAGAACGGGCAGCGAGAGAATTCAATATCCCATGGCGAGGAGTGGTGCTACAATCCGGCCTATTGACTCCAATCCACGCTTGTCATCATCGTCGAAAGCATCAAAATCCTCGCTGTCGACATCGATTACGGCAACGACCTCATCGCCATTGATGACGGGTACGACAATCTCGGAATTGGATTGCGACGAACAAGCAATATGACCGGGGAAACGGTGCACATCGGGAACAACGAGCGTCTGGGCCTTAGCCCAGGCAGTGCCACAGACTCCCCTACCCTTCTCAATGCTGTAGCAAGCCACCGGTCCCTGGAATGGTCCGAGCTGCAAACAACCATCCTTTACGATATAGAAACCAACCCAAAAGAAACAAGGCATCTCCTCCTTCAGCAACGCAATCACATTGGCCAAAGCTCCTACCACATTGTCTACGCCATCGACCAGACTCCTCGTCTGCACCGCCATCTGCTCGTAAACTTTATTCTTGTCCATTGTTGCTTATCTTTTCGCTATCTTCTATATTTTTGAAGTAGCAAATGTAGTAACTTTAATCGGAAACAACAAATTTTTCATTCATTATTTGCCTCCTGCTGATAACGCCGCATTTGAACTGCTGAATGGTAAACAACAGTTAGGAGACGATAAGGTCAATGCATCAAGAGCCGGAGAGTTGAAAGTAATATAGAGGAACACTATTTTTCAATTCTTAGCTCTTCTTATTAAATAATTTAACATTGGTAATGCATTTTCTTTTTAAGGGTATTGCATAGGTATCGCACACGTCGGGCGTTATCGAGCATAATCAGGCGTTATAGGGCGTTCGCTTTTTACCATGTCTTTCCCTATATTACCCAATAAATCATTGATATATAAGCTAATAGATTCCTAACTCGTTGGTATATAACGAAAAAAGGAAGCTCACATTGGTCTTCCTTTTTCAGTGCTTTGCGGAAGGTGAGGGATTCAAACCCCCGATACCACGTAATGGGTATACCAGATTTCGAGTCTAGCGCATTCGGTCACTCTGCCAACCTTCCTTGCTTTGTTTGCGGATGCAAAGGTAATGAATATTTTGGAAACTAAGAAAAATTATCCATTATTTTTTCATCTATTGGCAAACTTCAGTTCATTATAGCCCGCTGTTATCCATATTTTTTCATCTATTGGCATACTTCACTTCATTATAGCCCGTTATTATCCATATTTTTTTCACCTATTGGCATACTTCAGTTCATTATAGCCCACTATTATCCATATTTTTTTCACCTATTGGCAAACTTCAGTTCATTATAGCCCACTAATCGATCATATCGTCCGCCAAGGGGGCGGTAGTAGACAAAGGCTTGATAACGGTTTTCCGTCTGATAGAAGTTGCCCTCATAGGGGAGTCGCGATATTTGTCCGTCGGCCGATGTCATTAAATACTGATAGTTGTAATAACCGAATTTAAGTGGTATAACAGCCTCGTAGCGTTGAGAGTTCGGGTTGTAGTTCATTTTGTATTCCGGCAGAAAACGGTCGTTGGTGAACCATCCGTTGACGTAGACGTCGGCTCCTTTTACTTCGGGGCACTGGAGCTGAAAGTGGACGAGCATATAATCACTTTCGTTTTCGGCATTATAGTTATCGGAATTGCGGAGTAAGAATGCGCCGTCGGCATCCTCGTCATATACATAATATGGCCTTGAGGTGTTGATGAATGGGTAGGCATGATATTCGACGGAGTCCCACGATATACGATCGACCCCCATCGATGCAGCGTCGGTCTGAAGTATTTCGAATTTATGATATTCGTTGCCGGCCGGAAAGATTAGTCCGCGGTTGTGTTCCCATCTGAGTTTTCCGGCCATAATATATTGTGGTTTCAGATTGACTCGCGCATCATGCCATTGTCCGTTTTGCAGGACAACGGTTTTTATTTGCGATTCGGGCTGGCTGACGTTATAGTTGTCGAAGCTCACTTCCATGCTAATCTGCTGGTCAGTTTGATTTATCGAAGCGTCGGTGTTGGTGGTGGCACTAAGGCTTACTCCCATCGATTTTTCTTTTGGCTCGGCAACCATGAAATAAGCTTTTATTATGGGGTCGTCATTGTCGTTGTTGTCGTAAACAGTCACGAGATAGTTGCCCGAAAGCAGTATGCCGCTGATATTGAACTTGTAATGTGTGTATTCTTTTGTCGTAAGGAGTGACTCCTTGACATCCTCTATGATGTTGTCGGACGAGAAATCGCAAATATAATCGCTCTCAAAGAGTTGGTCGTTGACGGTCCAGTCGGCATTGCAAGGTTGTATCTTATATGCATAACGGTGGTAGGTGTGGGTCATATCGTCGAAACCAATTTCGATACTTCCACCAAGCTGCACAACCGGCATCGACTGCCAATTTTGATCGGCAACAACGGTAAGGGACCGGATGTTCGGGGCTAAAACCTCATTGCGCTGAGCAAAGGCGCAAAGCGGTGTTAAGGCTATGAGACAGATAGATATCAGTAACTTCATCATAATAGAATTTCGTATGATTATTATTGCTTTGTGGTCCACCCTGCCCGAATGTTCAATACAAGCAAGTTGATTAGTATATTTTGCTTAGTCGCGAGAGCAGCTCTTCGGCCATACTCTTCCTAATGGAGATGGTAATGGAGCAATTGTTGTCGAAGTGCTGCGCTACGATTTTTGCCGGCATAGATTTAATAACGTGCATAACAGAGTTCATCATGGGATAAGTGAACTTGTATTCTATTTTCTCCTCGACAATACGGTCCTCAATCTTACAGTGGCTGATGGCGTCGGCAGCGGCTGTGCGGTAAGCGACGATGAGTCCGCCGGTACCTAAATTTACACCGCCGTAATAGCGTATGACGACGATGAGTATGTCGGTGAGTTCATTGCTGTTAATTTGTCCAAGAATTGGCTTTCCTGCTGTTGACGACGGTTCGCCGTCATCGTTGGCACGAAACTCATTCCTCTCAGGACCAACCATATATGCATAACAGCAGTGGCGCGCATCATAATACTTCTTCCGATATTGCTTTACGATTTCCATGGCCTCATCGGCTGATTCTATGTGATGCGCAAAGGCGAGGAACTTACTACGTTTCTCGGTGTAGTAGCCCTCGCCAATGTTATTGTCTATAGTTCTGTAGGTATCTTCCATCAATCGAGTTTGTGGACAATAAGACCAGAACGGAGTTTCGGTTCAAACCATGTTGCCTTTGGCGGCATAATCTTTCCGCTGTCGGCGATGTTCATAATCTGCTTCATGGTGACAGGATAGAGAGCCAGAGCCCAGCGCATCTCACCATTGTCGACGCGGCGTTTGAGCTCCTTCAGTCCACGGAGTCCACCAACGAAGTCGATGCGCTTATCGGAACGTAAATCCTTGATTCCCATAAGCTTGTCGAGGATCAGACGGCTTGAGATGTCGACATCGAGCACACCGATTGGGTCGTTGTTGTCGTAAGTGCCCTCCTTAGCTTTCAGACTGTACCATTCGCCGTCGAGATAGAGAGAGAACTCATGGAGCTCTTTTGGACGGTATTCGTCGGCACCCTTCTTTTCGACAGCGAAGTCGTCGCCGAGTTTCTTGAGGAATTCCTCCGAAGTCATTCCGTTAAGATCCTTCACGACACGGTTGTAGTCGAGGATAGTGAGCTGTGACTCCTGGAAGCATACAGCCATGAAGTAGTTGAACTCTTCTTTACCGGTGTATGTGCCCTTAGCCTTAGCCTCTTTGGCTTTCTCCTCACCGACACGATATGCAGCTGCTGAGCGGTGATGGCCGTCGGCGATATAAAGGCTCGGCATCTTGCTGAACTCACGTGTAATAGTATCGATATCGTTCTTGTCGCTGACAATCCAGAATTGATGGCGGAAGCCGTCGATAGGAGCTATGAAGTCGTAGACGGGCTCTTCCTTGGCGTATCTGTTGAGCAGGTCGTTGAGAACACTGTTGTCGGGATAGGCGAAGAATACCGGCTCCATGTTAGCGTTGGTGGCAAAGACATGCTTCATTCTGTCGTCTTCCTTGTCGCGACGTGTAAGCTCATGACGCTTGATGACCCCATTGCGGTAGTCGGGAACATAAGCTCCAAGGACGATTCCATACTGGGTCTTGCCGTTCATGGTCTGAGCATAGATGTAGTAGTGCTCATCCTTGTCCTGGACAAGCCATCCGTTGTCCTGGAATTTCTTGAATTGCCGTGTTGCCTCCTCATAAACGCGTGGATCGTACTCGCTGGTGCCCGGTTCGAAGTTAATTTCCGGTTTGATGATATGATAAAGACTCATCTCGTTGTCACCAGCCTCCTGACGGGCCTCCTCAGAATCGAGAACGTCATACGGACGCGATTCTACTTTCTCAACAAGGTCCTTAGGCGGACGAAGTCCTCTGAATGGTTTAACTGTTGCCATAGTTAGAATGATGTTTTATTATGTTATGAATTAGTTGATAAAAAACTATTTACTGTTGCTGACGCACAATCTCCATGAACTCCTTGCCCAGTTTGTCGGCCTCCTCTAAGGTGTGGGCCTCACTGTAAACTCTTATAATCGGCTCAGTGTTGCTCTTACGGAGGTGAACCCACTTGTCGGGGAAGTCGAGTTTCACACCGTCGATATCCGTGACATGTACATCCTTTTCTTTTCCGTACTTCGCCTTAACATTATTAAGAATAGCGTCGATATCCGTTGACGGAGTAAGGTCGATGCGGTTCTTGGCGATGAAATACTGTGGGAACGTCTTTCTGAGCTCTGATGCTTTAACCCCTTTCTGTGCTAAGGAAGAGAGGAAGAGAGCTATTCCCACGAGGGCATCACGTCCGTAGTGAAGTGCCGGATAGATGACTCCGCCGTTGCCCTCACCACCGATTACAGCACCAACTTCCTTCATCTTCGTGGTCACATTGACCTCACCGACGGCTGCTGCATAGTATTTGCATCCATGTTTCTCGGTGACATCGCGGAGAGCGCGGGTGGAACTGAGATTCGATACTGTGGTGCCCTTAACGTGGTCAAGAATATAGTCGGCTACTGTTACAAGCGTGTACTCCTCACCATACATTTTGCCATCCTCCTGAATGAAGGCCAAGCGGTCGACATCAGGGTCAACGACGATGCCAAGGTCATATCCGCCTTTTGCCATCTCACCCATTATTCCTCCGAGATTCTTCTCGAGAGGTTCTGGATTATGCTGGAAGTTGCCATCGGCAGTTCCGTTGAGGAACTTGTAGTCAACATGCAGAGCGTCAAGCAGTTTCGGAAGAATTATTCCACCGACAGAGTTGATTGAGTCGACGATAACCTTGAAGTGTGCATTGCGGATAGCAGTGAGATCGACGAGGCCGAGGGCTGTAACGGCCTCAACGTGTTTCTGGTCGTAAGTATTGTCCTCAGTATACGAGCCAAGAGTGTCGACATCAGCAAATGTAAAGTCCTCTTTATCAGCAATCTCAAGCACTTCGTTGCCGTCATCCTTTGTAAGGAATTCGCCTTCGTTGTTGAGTAGTTTAAGAGCGTTCCAATGGCGCGGATTGTGGCTTGCGGTTATTATTATTCCACCATCGGAATGGCTCATTCTGACGGCAAGTTCTGTTGTTGGTGTTGTGGCGAGACCGATGTTTATAACGTCAGCTCCCATACCCATCAATGTTCCGCACACTACATTCTTAACCATCGGTCCGGAGATGCGTGCATCGCGACCGACGACAATCTGCAATTTCTTTTCTGGATTCTTTCTTCCGATGAAAGTGGCGTAAGCCGAAACGAATTTCACAATGTCAAGCGGATTAAGCGTATCGCCTGACCGTCCACCGATTGTTCCGCGTATGCCCGATATGGATTTGATAAGTGTCATATTCTTAAAATTTTAAATTTATCTTCCACGCTCGAAAGTTATCTCGTAATAGCATGGATAAACGGCTGTTGTAGCGTTCGACTGTCCTTGCGTCGACGGGACTATAAGCCTGACCTTTGCCAACTGATCCGTGGCATTAGCCGGACGTCCCACATTGATGAATGCAAACGGCACTAACCATCCCGACGGCACAGCGGTACCTGATCCTGTAGAACCATAGATTTGGTACATCAGACTCGACTTGGTATCGAAATAGCCAGAGAAGGTTCCACTGGTGTTCGTTACGGTCATCTTGTCGACAATGGCCTGATAATAAAGCACATTATTCGTCGACTGGATGCTGTCAGGACCATTGAGGATGTTCACCTCCGTGTATCGGCATAGAACTCTTGTCGTCTCGCCACGCTTAATCTTCTGTCCGCACCCTTTATTTACAATCTGCATGTAAATGCCTGAATTATGGAAGAATACATATTCGTTGGCAGCTGTATCGGTGACAGAGTCCTTGGCATAGAACTCCGATTCGCTGATGACCTTAATGTGCTTTGTGCTGATATAGCTCTTAATAGCTTTATTCTCACTTTCAAGCTGGTCAGCATAAGTCTCATCATCGTTGCATGATGTCAATGTTGCTGCCACCATGGCGAGTAATAGGAGTAGTGTCGTTAAGTGTTTCATCTATAATAGTTTGAATCTTTAATATTCTTTTCAAGCTTCCAACTGGCTCTTGTAAGCGAGTATAGCCCTTAGAGCAGTCTTCTCGGCCTCTTCAATCGAGCAGTAGAGTTTGCCTCCAGCCGCATCCTCATGTCCACCGCCGTTGAAGAATTCCTCTGCCATTTTACGGCAGTGGAAGCCACATGACGAGCGCAGGCTGACGAGAATGAAGTTTGGTCGGTCGCGGTCCTCACGCAGTGATATCGACAGCTTATGCCCCTTCAGCATCAGCGGGATATTGACGACGCCTTCAAGGTCTCCTTTAATGAAGTGATATTCCTTCATCTCGCTCTTCGTCACCGTATAATATGAGGCATGCAGAGTCTCGACAAGCCGGAGTTTATCCTGGATGATGTGGGCCCTAAAGCGCAGCGCATTGGCACTATAGTTGTGGAACACCTTGTTATAGATAACATCCTTGTCGATATTTTTGCGCAGTAGCTCTGATATAATAAGGTATATGTCGGGATTTGTGCTGTTGAAAGTGAATCCTCCGGTGTCGGTCATCATTCCACAATATACGCACACGGCAGCATCATGGCTAATATCCTGTGTGCCAGTGAGCTGGCTCATAAGCCTGAAGACGAGCTCAGAGGTACTTGAGGCCGCAGGCCGCGAAACGGTGAGTATTGATGGAATTTTCGGTCCTACATGGTGGTCGACGACAATTCTCTTTGCCTTTGAGCCTTCGATGACGGGTTGCATCTCCTCGGTTCTCGACAGTTCGTTATAGTCGAGACAGAACAGCAAATCGGCGTCATTCACGACTTTCTTTACATCCTCAGCGTGCTTGTCATAAGTTATGATGGTGTTGTACTGTGGCAGCCAGTGAAGAAAATCGGGAGCTGCATCGGGAAGTACGACAACAGCATCCTTACCGAGAGCAGCAAGATAATGCTTCCAGGCCAGCGTTGATCCCACGGCATCGCCATCGGGCGACTTATGGGCTGTGATCACAATTCTGTTGGCAGACGAGATGCTGTCTTTCAAGATGCTCAGTTCCTCGTCTGTCAACAGAAATAAAGTATTGTCTTGGATATTGTCCATTTAGAAGAGTTTGTTTGGATAAACGCCGTCGTCGACGAGTTTCTGTATTTTAGCAACGACTCCCGGACGGTCGGCAGAGTATGTCACACCGAACCATTTGCTTGTGGTGTCAAGCACTTCGCATGTGGCTGTTCCGTCATTGATGAGTTTGTTCACGACCCAAGGAATAAGGTATTCAGCCTTCGGATTTGTCTTTGTCGTAGGAGCGTCGAGGAAGTCCTTGAAGAACTTGTCGCTGTATTCGAAATAGTCGGGAGTGAATCCCCATACGTTCATGCTCACCGGTGTAGTGTCGGCAATGTTCACCCACTCGCCATTCTCGTCCTTGTAGGCTACTTTTCCATCGTCCTGTCTTACGATTTCCGTACGCTCTACAACAGTCGTAAGGTTGTTATTTTCATCGGTAGAGCAAACTCCGCGGCTTACACTTCCATTCTCACTCAAAGTGTTGCCTACGCGGAAACCAACCATGGCATATTTATTCTTGCTGCCCTCTGGAAGCTCCGAGAGATACTTGCCAATGACCTTAAAGCAGTCGCGATTGTAGAAGTCATCGCAGTTGATGACGCAGAAAGGCTCGTTGATGACTTTCTCAGCCATCATTACGGCATGGTTTGTACCCCATGGCTTCTGCCTTCCCTCAGGAACACTATAGCCCTCGGGCAGACTGTCAAGGCTCTGGAAGACAAGCTCGCAGGGAACGTGACCCTCATATTTTGAGAGAATCTTCTCACGGAAGTCTTTCTCGAAGTCCTTCCGGATAACCCATACAATCTTGCCGAATCCAGCCTGGATGGCATCGTAAATAGAGTAATCCATAATTGTCTCACCATTGGGCCCCAGTCCATCGAGCTGTTTCAGACCACCATAACGGCTGCCCATTCCGGCAGCAAGGAGTAACAAAGTCGGTTTCATAGTACAAATTCCTTTTATATTGTATTCTGTATGTTTAATAGTGCAAAGTTACGAAAAAGATTGGATAATCACGTCATGCTATGGTTATTTTATTAATTTTTTAGAACGGAAGCCCAATAGCGAAGTTCAATGTCTGAGCATCCTTGAAACTGTCTACATTGTAGAATCCATGACTGTCGGCATAGGGGACGTGTATTCCTATTCCCCAGTCGAGACGGATAATGAAGTATCCGAGGTCATATCTCAGTCCGACACCAGTGCCCAAAGCCATCTGATTGAGGAAGTTCTTAAATTCAAATTTACCCCCTTCCCTAACGATACCGTCTTCGGCCCTATCCTCATGCATTGTCCACACATTTCCTGCATCGACGAAGAGGGCACCATAGAGGTCACCGAGGATATGAGGACGGTATTCGAGGTTGGCGAGGAATTTAATATCTCCGGTCTGCTCAACATAAGAGAAGTTTCTCTCGGCCGACCGGTATTTGCCAGGTCCGATGCTCCTGACGTTGAAAGCCCTGATACTGTTGGCTCCACCGACATAGAACTGCTCAGAATACGGCGCCACCCTGCTGTTGCCATAGCTATAAATCACTCCCGCGCTGGCGTGGGCCGCTATAGAGCTCTTGTCGGCTATCTGCCACAATTTTGTCAATTCTGTTTCTACCTTAAAGAACTGAGCATAAGGGTTCTTGAACATTGTCTTCCCCTTCTCGTTCCATTTGTCACCGGCACACAGGTATCCAAGCGACACAATATTTGCTGATTCGCTGATTGTCGATCTCCATTTGATGGGATTCCTAAATGCCGACGGTGAGGTATAGATATATGAGAATTCGGCCTTTGGCATGAACTGGTCGGCCATGGAGGTTTTCAAATATGGCATAGAATCCTCCATTTCCATGAATTTCTTTGTCCGGCTCTGCATATATTCGTATGTAAGAGTCAGCGGACTGAGCTTAAACTGACTCGTTTCTGTAGGGCGCCAGCTGTAGGTCAGCTCCCCCGAAACGACATGACGCTTGAAGAAACTGGCACGGTTAAGCACGTCGAATGATGCTTTCAGCGTTGTTATCGGGGTCTCATAGAACTCCTTAGGCTTGCGCGGCATCTTCACTTCCCTACCCTGTTGTGCGGCAAGCATCATCTGACGTCTCATTTTTTCCAATCTCTTACGAATAGGAACCCTAAAAGGATTCACAATGCGAGGGAAGTCGAGACTGGCCTCAGCACCATACTCATAAGAATTTATCTTCGAGTTTGAACCCTCATTGCTATGGCCTGTCTGCCACTCGTAAGAGCCGTGGAGCCGCAAGTTCAGCAATTCACCGGCACGAAAGGCATTACGCTTAGTCAAACCAACTATAGCCTCCGGTCCATACTTGCCGCTGGTCTTGCCCCGGCCATAAGCTTCTACGTAGAAATCATAGGGCTTATCAAATGTCAGATCGACATTCATGTTTATCGTATCGCAGTCGGATGTTGAATCTTTTGGCGTATATGTGATGCTGCTGCTTGAGAAAATCCCGAGCGAGTTGATTTTTTGCTTCGACAGTTCGTCCTTGCTTGCGTTGTAAAGGTCACCATGGCGCAGTTTCAAGTCGCTGAGAATGACTCCCAATCGGAGCGGACTTTTCTTCCCGTTATAGTTGACGGTATAATGACGGAAACTGCGGCTGTTTTTCAGTTGCTCCATCATCTGCCGGCGAAAGTTTACTGTAATGTTGCCGATATGCCATTTTCTCATTACGTTATCTTGCAGACTGTCAGCTAATTGCAGTCTAAGCAGCACCTTTCCGGGCACAGAAATAGTGTCGGCCATATATGCGGCATACTCCTTACTATAATAGTAATAACCATTATTCCGGAAAAGAGAAGCCAAATGCTGGCGTTCATTCTCAAGGCTACTAAGATCGAAAGGATCACCATTGCGAATGACGCTGTTAGCACTGTCTTTTGATATAAGACTGTCAGCATCGGCTGGGAAGTTCACATATTTTATTGAGTCATATCGCCACAGCGGTCCCATGTCGACAAAATATTGCATTTTCATCTTCTTAGGATTCTTCTGAGGGATAAGCTTGTAGCTGATATTTCCGTGGAAGTAACCTCTTTTTGCCAGTGTGGCCTCACCCACCGACTCGTGCAGCGCGGGGTTGGCGTAACTCATCAATACCGGTTGCGAGCCGAAGGCCTTAACTATCCATCGGCTCAACTTTGTGTTGCTCGGGTTGAACGCATTCCATATCCACAGTCCGAAAGGGAACGGCGAGCTGACTGTAGGACTGCCGAGGAGTGAGGCGTTCGGCTTTGTGGCAAGAACGATATCGAGCTCCTCCTTCGTGTTTCTGAAATGCTTATTATCCTCAAAATCAGAGTATTCCGTCGGCTTCATACCAGTATAGAGCTGTTCACCGTCCGGTATGCCGCTCGTCGTTGAGCATGCCGACATGATGAGTGCTCCAAGGCTGATGATGGCTATGAATATTTTATTTCTTGTCATTGTTGTTGAACCGAATTAATGTGTCAGCATTTAGTCTGTTGGATGGAGGCACCGGCTGCTGACTATTGTTGGAACGGAACCTTATTATATCCTTGAAATGCTGCAACTTACGCCTCCACATGAAACCAGCACCAAACTCGCTGACATCGCCTTCGAGCCAGTCGTAAGCCTGACGGTCATAGTACAGTTTCAGATATTGGGTCTCGTGCTGATTCAGACGATATTCAATGGAGAAATTGTCGAAGTATGCTCCGTTGTCCTCACCGGCTTGTGCACCTGTCGAAACCCTTCCACCCATCATTATTCTGAGCCTGTTATTCCACAGCCGCTTTGAGAAATTGAATGTATAGTCGGTATGCAGTCCGCCCTTGGCATCGGCACTGCTCTCCATATTGGCCGACAAATCAAGTCCCATGGAGCTCAGAGCTCTGCCCGTGATATTGTTTATCTGGTTCTGCATGAAACTGGCCAGGGCACCGCTCATGGCGTAGTTGCCACCTTTTCCGTTCGAAATATACATTCCTGAGGCTAACAGCGTGATGGCAATCTTTCCTTTTTCCTCCTCACTCTTAGTGTTAAGGTCGTTCTGGGCCTCGGTATCATCAGGTGCATCGACGATGAACGTCACACCCGGTGCCGAAAGAGTACCTGTGAGTTTCACCCCTGCCGTAAAATCGACAATACGGTCGTTGCCCCCGGCACTGCTGTAATTAGCTTTTACATTGTCAGTTGCCGTGATGCTCAGAGCCGGGTTCATGGGCTCTCCGGTAAACTCAATGTAGCTGCCTTCCTGGATATTGAACGTACGGAGAGGAATCATATTTAGCGAATATTTCATATGCCCTGAGTTCAGGGTGTACCGTCCTCTGAGGGTTATATTGTTCGTGGGGTCGTAATGAAGTGCCAAATCACCGCCACCGATAAGGTCGATGTAATTGCTATGCTCGGCATTGAGGGCTGCTACGATGTGGGCTTGCTCGTCGATATTCACGCTCAGATCCATCTTCATTCCCTTGATTGTCGGTCGGACGACAACATCCTCGGTACTGTCATTGAAATTTGTGAACTGTATGAGGTCGCTCGGCGAATCGTCGGTCGACAGCGGCGTATCGTGCATGACATAGGTCATATCGGTATTTCCGAGCACTTCTAACCGTCCGCCCATACTCAGATTGTCCATGTGGCCCCGCATTCCGCCAAAGAAGTTGACGTAGGCATCGCCGTAAATCGTCGACCTCACATTTTCTTTCGAGTCAATCAATTTAAAATTCGTGGCCCTCATCCGTGTGTCGATATACATGTCCGACGGATTATGGAAGTCGAGATACCCCACAATGTCGAGTGGTTGGTCGTTGTTGGCAAACATTTCGAAGTTCTCAAATACCACTTTACTATCCTTGATAGTCACCGGATCGTCGGCAAAACGCATGGAAACACCATAGGGCTCACTATAAATATGTGACGAATCGAGATAGACCTCACCGTCGATATCAAGGTCGTCGAGCGGACCTTTCATCGTCAGCTCACCATCGCCGTGGCCATCAAGTCCGATAATCTTATCGGGAACGAATCCATTGACAAAACTCAGCGGGAATCTGTCGAGCGAAAGTTTGGCATCGAGTGAGCCTTTCCCTTTACTGTCGTAGGTTCCCGACAGCTGCCCCACATCATTGCCGTTCTGAGCTATTAAGGCATCGACATAGTGTGTGCCGTCTCCCTGTGGCATGTAAACCATGTTCACTCCGACATCGCCCATAGGACAATCGTCGTAGACCATATTGCTTACCGTCATATCACTCGATACCGTGAGCTCCTTAGATGTCTGTATAATATGGTAGTCGCCGTTGAGGACACCACTAATCTTTGGTGCAAACGGTAGGACAGTGAGCAGTTTTCCAAGCTCAAAATTATGCATTCCGAGAGTGATATTCTGCAGCGACGTGGTGTCGTTATCATCCGTATACAACTGAGCACCAGCACCGTCGGCAGCAAGAAGCTTCATACTCGCAGAAACCCTTCTGTCGCGTCCTACATAAACATAGTTTGAATCATTGACAGCAAACGATTTATATCCGAGAATGGAATTCTTCGATGTCACCGACATCTTGATGCCGTCGCCCTCCATAGCAGCAATAAGTCCTACAGCTACAGCAGTTTTGCCGTGCTTGTCTATGACATTGGCGTCAGTCGTTATACCCTTTTCGAGGACCGTTCCCGTGAGTGTTCCCTTGTATGGATATTCATTGTCTGGATTGTTTACGACTGCCACGTCATAATTAAGATGCCCGTTTTCTGATTTCAGCACGAGGTTAACTGAGTCGGCTCTGGTCCCGTTGTAGACCAGTGAGTCGACGATAGCCGTTCCGTTGAGTCCAGTCAACGGTGACGATTTGAGGTCGATATTGGCATTTTTGAATGCTATACCGTTCTTCGACAGGATATTTGATATGATATTTGTCGAGCCAGTCTTAAGTATTACACTTGCCACGGGCAGTTTAGCCTTTAGTGCCGACTGATTGATTTCCTTGTTCTTTATTTGTGACTTCAGCTCCTTTGCTATGGCTCCTAAGGCATTAAGAGTTCTCGTGTAAGTTCCTTGTGCGTCAGCTTTTAGTAGGAAGTCGCCGCCGGCAATGGTTGCATGGGTGGTATCAGCGGTCGAAAGCAAGTTAACCGTCATCCCCGATGTGGTGTAATTGCTCTTTCTGTCGGCAATGGTCATATTGCCAATCTGTCCGTCAAGGTAGATTTTGTCTTTCTGATTGGTCTCAAAAGTAAGATCGGCCGACCCCGATGTAGATAACGGCTCGTCGACAATGCCTAACTGATAGAGGTCTGCATTATTGATATTTCCGTTGAATGCCCCACCGATATCATTTCCTCTGAGATTCGCCTTGGCAATGAAATCGCCCGAGACGAGCGGTATAACCGTCTTTCCGCGGTGCTCTGTCATCTTGAATTCATCGGCATTGACGGTAGCGTTTATCAGATATGGCTTCGAGATGTTGCCCTTGACATCGACAACTGCCGCAGCCGAAACCATATACGGACTGCCTGTAACCCCAAGTCCCTTGAGATTGGCTCCGTCGATATCGCCGTCGAGATGTGTCTCAAGAGCTTTTCCCCTTAAACTTCCACTGAATGTCAGCCCTTTAGCGTTGACAAGACGTATCACTCCGCGCCGCCGTTGCTCGCTGATGCTCAGGTAGCCGACTCCCCCACGAGCATAATAATATTTGTCGAGGTCCGACTTTATCCGCAGGTCGGTCCTGGCCGTAACCGACCACGGCTTGTCGGTCAGTCCCCAGGCCCTCAAGTTAAAATGCGATATGTCGCCGGAAAGACGTACATCAAGCAGTTTGTGCGCCAGTCGGCCGTTGATATGCACGTTGCCGCCGGCCATGGCGTTACGGCTGTTCACATGAGCGTCAATACGGCCACCGGTCATATTTACTTTTCCTTGAATGCCGTCAAGAGTATATTTTCCAATCTTCAGTTTTCCGACATTGGCCTGGAGGGCCACTCCCGTAGCCGAACTCGGGAACGTGATGCCATGGCCGTTGGCCTTCACCGATGCCGTGACGCTGCCAATTCCGTTACCGAGAATGATATCTCCAAGACGGAAATTATTGGCTGAAGCAACAATATTATATGTATTGTCGGCACCATTGAAGAATCCCTTTGCTTTAAGCAACCCCTTTGCATAGATGGCATTAAAATCGGCAGCTACAAGTTTCCGGTCTATCTTGAAGATTCCGTCAATGGTCATCCCACCGGGGATATTAATCTTTTTCCTTGTTCCCAAAGGCATGAACTTCTTGACGAAAGCCATATTCCTCGTCCGTAGTCGCAAGCGGGCTTCAGCTTTTAATCTTTCGCTGTTCGTGACATTGGCTACATATCCGTTGCCGCTCAAAGAGAATGCTGACGGAAAACCGATGTCAATATTCTTAAAGCTAATTCGCTGCAGATTACCATAGAAGCGTCCGTTCAGACGCAAGGGCTCTCGGGGCAGATTCGCAAGATATTTGTTCGGCACCGAGATGAGAAACGGTCTAATATCGCCGACACCTACATATCCTTTCAAATCGGTAAAAAACTGCCCCGGCACTGAATCGCTGAACGCATTGAGGTCCATACGGTAGTTACCGGCAATGTCAGTCGATGGCATCACCAGACGGAAGTTGTCGGCCTTGAGTTGTTTCTTGCCGATATACAGCCGACCATTCAAGCCATTGATATTCAGTCCACTATTCTCCTTGAGGTTTGCAGCCCTTATGGTCATAGAGATGTCGGGCTGAGAATAGACGAATGAGTCGATGCCAATATTTATGTCATTGGCAGATATATGATTGCTGTCGAATCCCTTTACGGTGTGCCGCTTATATGGAATGTCATAGTCCAGGGCGCCGCCGTGCCAGTCGAAGGCTCCTACCTTATATATATTGTCGTGGAGAAGAAGATGGGTGTCGTTGGCTATGGCAAGGTGGAAGTCGGCATGTATATTCATCGAGTCGCCGGGCATGTGCAGGCGGAAATCTGTTTGAGCAAGGCTCACCTTTCCAATATTAATCTTCCACAGTGTTTTTTTCTTTGTAGTGTCCTTAGGTATCGTGTCGCCGAGAGCCACGTCCACCCATCCGTTCTCAATCTCCGTAAAGTCGACATTGGCCGAATCACCGTTGAGGCTGATACCGTGACTATGTATGTGCAGCTTCTCGAGATTAGCCTTAATGCGCAAATCACCTATAAAGTTGGTAGTATTGGCTTTTAAGTGCTTGAGGGTCAGTTCGTCGACATTAATCTCACCCCTTAATAATGGCAGGAGCTGGACACTGGCCACGAGTGTGCGGACATCGGCCACGGTATCGGTGACATTCTTCAACGAGTCGTTGGGGTGCAGCATACGGAAGTCCGACACTTTCAAGTCGAGGGGATAGCTCAGCGACACCCGGCCCACGGTAATGCTGTCGCCGGTTTTCTCCGATGCATAGCTTGCCACGCCATGAGCCACCCAGTTTTGTACCGGCGGGATATACAGCAGCACCGTCAGCACAATGAAGACAACTATCGGCGTCAGCACGATGGCTGTCAGAATCTTGAGTGTTTTCTTAGCGTTCAGCCTTTGCATGCATCTTTTGCCAGTGACTCCCACAACCGGTCATGGGGCAGCGGACTTTCGACAATGATTGTTTTATGACTCACGGGATGAACGAATTCCACCCTATGGCTCAACAGACTTATACTTCCGTCGGCATTGCTACGACGCGCACCATACTTCAGGTCACCCTTTATCGGACAGCCGATATTTGCCAATTGGCATCGAATCTGATGGTGACGACCCGTCTTCAAGTTTACCTCGAGTAGTGAATAGTTATCTCCGTGTGTCAGAACTTTATACGAGAGTATTGCCTTCTTTGATGCCGGTACCTCATGGTCGTAGGCAAAGCTCTTGTTTATCTTCTCCTTTCTTAGTATCCAGTCAGTCAGCGTGGCCTCGTCGTCAGCCGGACAGCCCTGGACGATGGCCCAATATGTCTTGTGGATTTCACCCTCACGAAACATCTTGTTCAACCGTGCGGTAGCCTTCGATGTCTTTCCGAAGACAACAATACCGGCTACAGGACGGTCGAGACGGTGCACAACACCGAGGAAGACGTTCCCCGGCTTGTTGTGCTCCGTCTTTATCCATTCCTTCACAGTCTCCGAGAGGGGCTTGTCGCCGGTCTTGTCGCCTTGCACGATTTCGCCCGCCTCTTTGTAGACTATGATAATATGGTTATCCTCGTAGAGTGGTGTCATTGCTTACATGTTCATACCACCGTCGACCTGAATCACCTGACCGGAGACATAGCTCGACATGTCGGAAGCAAGGAATGTAGCCACATTGGCGATATCGTCGACCGTTCCAGCACGGCGCAGAGGAATATTCTGGATCCATGCCTTGCGGATATCCTCCGGCAGAGCCTGGGTCATAGCTGTGTCGATGAATCCGGGAGCAATAGCGTTGGCGCGGATGCCGCGGCGGCCGATCTCCTGACCGATACTCTTTGCCAGAGCGATGAGTCCAGCCTTCGATGCGGCGTAGTTGCACTGTCCAGCGTTACCGTGAACACCGACAACCGACGACATGTTGATGATTGAACCACCACGCTCATGCATCATGATAGGGGTGATTGCATGGATGAAGTTGAAGGCACTCTTGAGGTTGACGTTGATGACGGCATCCCACTGCTGCTCAGTCATTTTCAGCATCAGTCCATCTTTGGTGATGCCGGCGTTGTTGACAAGAATGTCGATATGACCGAAGTCCTTGTTAATCTGGTTGACAAGAGCCTCTGTCTCAGCGAAGTCGGCAGCATTGCCGGAGTAGCCCTTGGCCTTCACGCCCTTAGCGGCAATCTCGCGCTCGGTCTCCAGACCTCCGTGCTCCTCGTCGATGACAAGGTCAGTGAAGGCGATGTCGGCACCTTCGTCAGCAAATTTCAGCGCAATGGCTTTTCCTATTCCACGTGCGGCACCTGTAATCAGCGCCACCTTACCTGTTAATAATCCCATAATAATAGTGATTAACTTTTAATGAATTATAATGTTTTCTACTTCTTATCGAGTGTTGTTTCGTTCTTGATTGGCTTATTAGTGCAAAGATACTATTGTTTTTTCTTATATGCAAGAGATAAGTGTAAAACTAAATAAAATTAACAGTGAGAAAAGTCAGATTTGGCTATTCGGATTTTTTTTCGTACCTTTGCCGACGAATTGATAACTGGAGCTCATGCACAGGGTAACTCCATCTCACATAGGACTGTGCAGTGAACGTTGTTTTTATTCTCTCGATTAAAAACATTTTCGGTCGTTAGAACATTGTTGTTCAATGGTTTGAAGAAGATTGTCCAATCTTTGGCGTTCAGGCTCCATAAAATTGTTTATGATGAGATTTTTAAAAGAACTGAGAGTATTTTTTGTAGTAATGATGTTGGCATTTGTGTCGACAGGTGCAAATGCCGCCAATGAGAATGATGATTTCGACTGGTCTCCCGTTGTGGATGCAATTATCCATGTTGAGAGTCGCGGCAACGCCAACGCACGCAATGGTCAGTATGTTGGTGTGCTGCAAATGTCGCCAACTGTTGTTAAGGCTGTCAATCAGATACTTAAACAGAAAGGTCTCAAGCGCCGCTTTAGTCTCGCCGACCGCTATAGCGTAAGTAAATCGCGCGAGATGTTTGAGATTTTTATGTCGTATTATAATCCCAACAACAGCATAGAGAAGGCCATAAGAATGTGGAAAGGCGGAACGGGATATTCAATCCGCGCTACGCAGAAATATTTCCGTAAGGTGATGCAACACATCGACTTCGACTGATTGTATATCATGATTCTTGATGAAGAAAGGGCATGTCAGCAATGGCGTGCCCTTTCTTCATATATTTTTATGTAGTGCGTTCACCTAATCACTAATACAGCTCAGAAGAGGATGGAAATCATATCTTCTTGACAAGTTTGTTAAGACCGTCGAGATGCTCCTGCCACTGCGCTATTTTTCTCTCTATTTTTCCCTTGTCGAGATCCATTGGGAATATCGACGGATTGTCGCGTTCGTACTCCAACAGTTGGATATACTGCTCCACGAGGGCAATCTTCTGCTTCACAGTTTTCTTCTTGGGATAGCCGCGCTTAGCAGTCTCCTGGTCTATTTGTGCTGCAACGTCGTTAATCTCCGTGCCAACCTCTTCATACTTCGACTGCCATTTGAGATATTCGTCGTTGAGCTTAAGGTTATTCTCATTGGTCACAGCGGCCACGTCAGAATCGTTCTGGGTTATCGGCGTATAAGTAGATGTCGACTGGGCATTAGCACCGACAACGATAGCCATGGCAAAAGTCAATACAAGAATCTTTCTTTTCATAATCTTTCCTTTTTTATATATTTTCCTTATTAATGCAAAAGTAAGCATTTTAATATTAATCAGCTATAATTTGGAACAATTATTGAATTTTCTTTGTAAACATTAAATGTCAGTCCATTTTAATTCACACCAATTCAGTCTTATCTTTATTATTCGTCCACATTTACGCAGACAATCCATCGTCAATCACTGGTATCTCAAAGTTCTTATGTTCTGCCCGTGACATCTATCTGAATTTATAATTGATATTTTGTGTTCCTCATGAATTCTTAATGCAAAGCTACAAAATTTTTAAGCCGAATGCAAGTTTTTCGGCGATTATTTTTCTGCTTATTTCTAACGGTCTGAGACAATGATAGATACAGTCGAGCAAAAAAAAGCTTCTGATAAGAAGAGATGCCCTATAATAAGTTTTGACGTGCTGACATGAGTCTAAGCTCGGCTTGGAAGATAAAATATAATTCCCGACATTCTTCTTAATTTGAGAATTAATCCGTAACTTTGTAGATTGAAAGGCTATAATTTTATGTCCATTATGAACGACTACATTGAAGTGAAAGGTGCGAGGGTTAACAACCTCAAGAATATCAGTCTGAAGATACCGCGCGACAAACTCATTGTCATTGCCGGTGTTAGCGGCTCTGGCAAGAGCTCGTTGGCTTTCGACACTCTATATGCCGAGGGGCAGCGGCGATATGTCGAGAGTCTCAGCTCTTATGCCCGTCAGTTCCTCAGCAGAATGACGAAACCAGAGGTCGACTATATCCATGGTCTGCCGCCGGCCATAGCCATTGAGCAGAAGGTCGTTGCGCGTAATCCGCGTTCTACTGTCGGCACGAGCACCGAGATATATGAGTACATGCGACTTCTCTTTGCGCGCATTGGCCGCACCTACTCGCCCATCAGCGGTCAGGAGGTGAAGAAGAACAGCGTCGAGGATATTATCGCTTGCACCCATACTTACTCCGATGGTACGAAATTCATGGTCCTTGCACCCCTTCATGTCAGTGAGGGGCGCACGGTGGAGAAACAGATGGAGATGTACCTTCAGGAAGGCTATGGCCGTGTGCTCTTTAGCGGTAAGCCCGTGAGGATTGACGATTTGTTGGAACAAGTCAAAACTGAGGCCGACGGCTGGCTTGAGAAGCATCGCGCCGACATCTATCTCATCGTCGACCGTATGTCGGTGAGTCATGAGAAAGGCGACATCTCACGTCTGTCAGACTCCTGTGAGACAGCCTTTTACGAGGGTGATGGTGCCTGCCGTCTCGTCTTTCTGCCGGGGAATATCGCTTACGATTTCTCCACGCGCTTTGAGGCCGACGGCATGACATTCCAGGAGCCCAACGACAATATGTTCTCGTTCAACTCTCCGGCCGGTGCATGCCCCACATGTGAGGGTTTCGGCTCGGTTATAGGCATCGACGAAAAACTTGTTATCCCGAACACGACATTATCGGTTTACGACGGCTGCGTACAGTGCTGGCACGGTGAGAAGATGAAGATGTGGAACGAGGAGTTCTGCCGCAGGGCTGCACACGACAATTTCCCTATTTTCAAGCCATACCTCGAGCTTACGCAGAAGGAGAAAGATATGCTCTGGCATGGTCTTCCGTCGGAGAAAAATCGCGATATCCACGACAAGATATGCATCGACAGTTTCTTCCAGATGCTCAAGGAGAACCAGTATAAGATTCAATATCGCGTTATGATGAGCCGCTATCGGGGCAAGACCGTCTGTCCCGACTGCCACGGCACACGTCTGAAGAAAGAGGCCGAATGGGTGAAAATCGCCGGTCGGAGCATCTCCGACCTTGTCGATATGCCAATCGTCAACCTCAAGGAGTGGTTCGATAATCTCACTCTCGATGCCCACGACGCAGAAGTCAGCAAACGTCTGCTCGTAGAAATTAAGAACCGGCTGCAGTTCCTTGTCGACGTTGGACTTGGCTACCTCACTCTCAACCGCCGTTCCAACTCACTGTCGGGAGGAGAATCCCAGCGCATCAACCTCACCACGAGTCTCGGCAGCAGCCTCGTGGGCAGCCTTTATATCCTCGACGAACCGTCGATAGGCCTTCACAGCCGCGACACCGACCGCCTGATACATGTCCTCAAGGAGCTCCGCGACTTAGGCAATACCGTCATTGTCGTCGAGCATGACGAGGAGATTATGCGGTCGGCCGACTATCTTATTGATATCGGTCCCGATGCCGGCCGCCTCGGTGGAGAGGTAGTCTTCGAGGGCGATATGGCATCGGTAGTGGCCAAGAGCAAGGACGAGCAACCGGCTCTCAACTCCGAGCTCCTTAAAGAATATCCACAGTCATACACCATCAAATATCTCACCGGCGCCGAGACTATCCCCGTTCCTGCCAGTCGTCGGCCGTGGAATATGGCCATCAGCATTCGTGGAGCTCGGATGAACAACCTCAAGGGTGTCGACGTTAAATTCCCGCTCAATGTTTTTACCGTTGTCACCGGTGTCAGCGGCTCGGGTAAGAGCTCCCTCATCAAGGGCATTCTCTACCCTGCTCTGAAGCGTCATCTCAATGAGGTTGCCGATGCTCCCGGCGAATATCTCGCTCTCGAAGGCGATTGGAAACAGATTCACCATGTCGAGTTCGTCGACCAGAACCCTATAGGTAAGAGTACGCGCTCTAACCCAGCTACTTACGTGAAGGCCTATGACGAGATAAGGAAGGTCTTTGCCGACCAGCCGTTGGCCAAGCAGATGGGATTCACACCACAATATTTCTCCTTCAACACCGACGACGGCCGTTGTGAGGAGTGTAAGGGAGCAGGGGTTATAACCGTAGAGATGCAGTTCATGGCCGACCTGACATTAGAGTGTGAGGCCTGCCACGGTAAGCGGTTCAAGAAGGAAATTCTCGATGTCCAGTTCCATGGCAAGAGCATCAGCGATGTCCTCGATATGACGGTCAGCGAGGCCCTGGAGTTCTTTACGAAGTACGGCAAGAAGTCGGTGGCCGCAAAACTGCGTCCGTTGGAGGATGTCGGATTGGGCTATATCAAGTTAGGTCAGTCATCGTCAACGCTGTCGGGTGGTGAGAATCAGCGTGTTAAGTTAGCTTACTTCATCGGTCAGGAGAAGCAGGAACCTACATTGTTCATCTTCGACGAACCGACAACTGGTCTTCATTTCCACGACATACAGAAACTTCTCAAGGCGTTCGACATGCTTATTGACCACGGCCACAGCATCATCGTCATCGAGCACAACCTCGATGTTGTCAAGTGTGCCGACTACGTTGTTGACCTTGGTCCCGACGGTGGCGACCGTGGCGGCAATCTTGTCGTAGCCGGAACACCGGAGGAGGTGGCAAAATGCAAAGAGAGCATCACCGGCCGCTATCTGAAGGACAAGTTACGTGCATAGATTACGATGAATTCGCAGATTCCGGCGCACTGGATATTTTCCATGGAATCATGTGATATGAAATACAAATCTTTATTTTGTCATTATCGCATTGGCATTTTCAAACGGAAAACGTTGGTCGGCGAAGGGATATATTACATGTATGCTGCACCTACCCACTTGCAGGGCGTGATTATCACCATTCTAATGAACATAGGTTATTTCCTCTGCCAACGGAAAGCCCCGTCGGGGCTGGTAGAGACAAAGGGCAAAATCCTCTCGCAAAGGCCGCAAAGGATACGCCAAGGGCCATAAATCTCGCAATCAACGGATATGCGGCACAGTGCGGTTGCAGCTTGTCCGTTATTGAATCTGCCGAATCTGCGTACGAATTCCATCACGCTGATATTCTTGCTAATAGTGGGAAACGGCGCATCGCAGTTGCATGGGGCGTATAGCAAGGTTAGTGTCCCGTACAATCGGTCGTATAACCGAATCTCATCATTTTTTCGGACGACCACGCTTCATCATGAATATTTCCCGGAGATAGCGGACGACCACGTTTGCACAAGAATTACCAGCAGATTTCAGTCGGCCACACTGGCCACACCCGACAAAAGGATATAGATTTCAAAAATGAGCACAACAAGTTAGATGCCCTATTTTGCAAACATCTGACGGCAAAAATCATTTCTATTTCTTCACCTCACCCTCAACCTTCTCCTTGTCATACTGCATTGCGACATCGCGTTTGAGGCGGAAAAGCTGGTTTAGCCAGGAGATGAAGTAATCGTCTGGGAAAGGAAAATTGCTGTTCAAGAGAAAGTCACACTTAGAGAAAACAGTGAACTTTTCTTCCTCGGTATCTATAACATAACATGCTGTGGCACAATTTCTTGCATTGCAGTAGTTCACGGCTTTCTGCATATACGAAATTTCTTCGAGGTCGTCGAGCGTACACTCAAACCACTGTGCGTCATAGATGCGCACCCAATAGGAATCGTCGGAGAATCTCAATGCAAAGTGCTCACCCTGGTAAGTGAACCATATATCGTCGTCGTCGCCCTCTTTGTAGGTGCAGTTGAGACGTTTCAGAATCGACTTCAACAGTTCTCCGGACTTCATTGACGGCAGGACCTTGTCATTTCCATTATATTTTCCATTGACGTCATAGCCCCCCTTCGAGCCGAAGTCGGCGGTCTCGTCATCAGAATCCGATAGCAAATCATCATCTGAGGCTCTTTTTCTCTTGTTGATCATATAAATAATGACAACTAAAAGAGCCACGATTATTGTAAAAGCTATTATCAGCACAATGTCATTCATCAGCTATTATTGAATAATTCAAATAAAAAGTCAGTCCATTTCTTCCACCCGTCTCTCTCCCACAGTATTTTTATGCATTTTTGCAGGCGCGATTCAGGATCGTTGTTTGGATGCAAAGATAAACAAAACAAATGAGAAAAACGGCACCATTTTCAAGAATTTTTCTTGTGATGATGTCATTTTCTTTAAGAATTAATAAGAAATCGTAGCTTTTGTAGGGGTTTATTGACCATCCACGTTATAACCGTCGATACCGCATAGCCGATGACAAGAACCAGTAAGATGCTGCTGTACATGCCACTGTAAGTCAGTCCAATACGGCCAAACAGCATACTCACGGCTAACGGTACGGCACTGCAAAGGAAATAATATACAAGACTGTGGGCTCCCGTCCAAGCTACCCTCGACACCACCGGCAACCTTTTAACAACAGCTATAGCAAGGATTATGCCAAGGGCATTGTCGATGAAGAACAACGGCCACGACCCGATATTTATCGGATCGACACACATCGGCATTATATGCGTGTACTCAATGATTTTAGCACACACCAGTCCTGCAGCGGCCACAAGCAGATAGGGCCACCGACAACGACGCTCGCAGTCCTTCTCATACCTCCGATACTCATAACCGGCGAAGAGAAACGGCAGGGCCAAGAGCGCATTCTCTGCATGCCACGGCAGTCCGCCGCCGCAATAGTGCAGGGTCAGTGGCAGCAGGGGCGCACAGATATTCACCACTAACAAGAACATTTTCAATCCGCTACCGCGACTTATCCATAGCAGCAACAAGAAAATAATTTCGGCCACAATGAGTGCAGCCACAAACCAATAGGCACGTCCCATGACAATGTCCGTAAGCAGTTGGGAAAGGCTAATACCACGAACGATACTCTTTGGCAGCGACAGAGCCGCCGACAGCAGGAAATAGGGCACCAGCATACCGCCGACAACCGACCGCAGTTTGTGCTTGACAAAAGCGGCATCAACGGTTTTTCCTTTCTTTATAAAGAGATAGCCGGAAACGAAAAAGAATATTGTCAGGACATTATCGACATAGAATGAATACGGTATGACGGCATCACCGGTATAATAAACCTCGGTGTGAAAGAGCAGAATGGCTATTATGCAGTAGCCCCGCAACATATCTATCCACGGCAGACGGCCCGATGATGTTATCTCCATAGTCATTTTCCACACTCCTTTCCGGCCTTTCGCCAAGAATAAAAATGTTGCAGTCCGGACCCGACAACAATGAAGATAAACGGCATAAAAGGCTCCTTGAACCTGGTTTCGCCATGAACAGCCAAGACGATGGCTAACGATCCGCCGACAACTATGAATACAGGCAGAAATAACTGTTTGATATTCACCCGCTTAACCAACATTACAATCGTGGTCACTACAAATCCTGCAAGGAGAAAAAGGTAGTAAACGAGATTCATCACGGCCAATTTCTGCACCCCAGACAGACTCCCAATCTCGGTGAGCAGATGACGGTAAGGCAGTGTGATGTAGTTATTTTCGGCCTTCGACTTATCACTGAGGAAAGCCGCCAGGTTGTCCATATCGTTCACGTACATATACATCAGTCGTCCCGGAACTTTCTCCAGATAGTCGATTTTATGGTCTTTAAGCCATTCCAACGATCTCTCCCGCCATATTGCCGAGCATTCTATGGCCGTCATGTGTTCGCGTCCGGCAATATATCTTGCTGTACCCCGTGGGTACATCTCGCTGCCATAATGTGGCGCTACTGATGTCTCATAAGTTGCCTCCGCCATATTGAACCATAGCGTATCACCCTGATAGATAAAGTATCCCGTCCGCATCCAGCAGCTCGTTCCCACGATGATGATAAAAGCAACGTAGCCTACCATCAACGGAACGAAACGGCTTATAATCTGCCGACGGCTGAAAATGAGGTAGTAGAGAAAGAAAGCCACGAGAAAAACGAGCGATATCGACCTGAACCAGTTGGCCAAAGCCAACAGCGCTCCTGCCGCCATAGCCCTCCACGGTACCGTTTTTAGGACATTCTTACTGTGTCCAAGTCCTTTATTATCCTTGAAAGGTCCGTAATTGCTATTGTTTTTAGTGGTTCCGCTCCCCTCTCCCACCATCATCGCCACAGCTGTCATCGCAAAAGTAATGGCCGGAATCTCGGAGAGAATCATCGTGCTCTGTCCCCAGTTATTGGGATAGAGGACGAAGAGAACGATAGCCGCCAGACCGGCATACGGTCCAAAGAGCTTGCGGCCGGTTGTGGCCACGAGCAAAGCCGTAGTCGCTTTCATGACACACATCAGCACCACCACGGGCATAATCGAGCCGGTAGTCCACAACGACAGGGCAATGAGATTAATCTGACCGATATTCCATATAAACGGCTTACCGTAAATAGTTGGCCAGCAGGGATATGGCTCACCATAAGCTATCGACTGCCGCGCCAACTCTATATATCCGTTGCTGTCGTTGCAGGGGGTGTAACCCCATATCGCCACCACCGCAAGGAGCGTTGCAAGATAGACGGCGGCTATCGCGCAGTAAGTTTTTTGAATATTGACATTGATGGTAATCATCGTTTCTGTCGTGGCGGTTAATAATAGGCAATGTCAAATTCGGCGCTGACATCGATACTGTCGACAAAGCTGTCGCCGTCATATTCGATGCGCAATCCGCTGAAATCCGTTGGCACATAAATTCTTCCCGTGACGAAGGTCCACTTCGGTTTGCCATAGTCGTACGACTTTCCCGACAGTATCAGGCGTCGCGACAAGTAATCGACCTCCCAGAATCCGCCGCCAATACAGGTGTCGCCAGGTTGAAGGAGGTCCTTGTGCATCTTGACGCTGCCTATGCGCAGGTGTCCGTCGAGGGTGAGGATAAATTTCGGTTCCATTATTTTCGTGTCTTTAGCGGTAACGTTTCTGCCGAAAAATCATTATTCCGGATACCGCCCGTTAACTGCTCAGCTTTCTGTTTATATTTTCATTGCAAAGATACAAAACATTTTCGGTCCTGCAAAAATCCATGACCATGATTTGACTATACTCTCCTATCGAAGAAAAAAGAAATTCCGAACAAACGAGGAAATTCAGTAGAATAATTGTATCTTTGCATTCGAACAGTGGTAAGCCGAACAGAAGAAGAACCAAATCAGGCATATTCTGATTTCGTTCGGGGCCGCATAATTAAATAGAAAATACTTATGGAGGTATCAAAGAAAGACAAACGCATTTGTCGGGAGTTAATCCACAGAGCACTTGAAAAAGAATGTGAGAGATTCGTAAAGAGCATACAGAGGCTTGCCAGCAAGCCAATACCATTGGCTGTACTTAACGAGCCCTACCGCGAAGATAACGGGCGGAGTGTCGAGGGACCGTGGCATAAGATTTACATCCAGATATTTAAGAGAGTGCACAACTACGACCGTCACGTCGCACACCGCTACAACAACTGCTACGGCAGCCATCAGCTTAATGTTATCAAGGAACTCTACTTGGATAAACTTGTCACCGACGAGGATCTGCAACGTTTCAACCAGCCCCTGCGGGATCATTTTAATGAGTGGATAAAGCTCTGCAAATTATATGGCGAGATAGACGACGATTAAGATTAAAGAAGCGGTGGAACGAAACCCCGTAACATTCTATGTCACAACGTCTGTTATCCAGCTTACTGAATAAGAAAGAGGATGAAGACAAAAGTAAAAAGAATGAGGTTAGAAGACCACCTACCGCAATTAATATAATATGAATAATGGGGAGCTGTACCAATCGGCGCAGCTCCCCATCTTCAGTTATCTTGTTAGCAATCAGTTACTTGACGGTCACCTTACTTGTCGACCGCGAGCCATCAGCATGCTCCACGACCTTCACATAGATGCCCTTCGACGGATTGGAAATTTCCCGACCGGAGAGGTCATAATATACAGTTTTCACTGCTTCAATGCTCTTGGCAGCGCTGATGCCGTCGGTCTCACCGTAGTAGACTATCGGCGAGCGTCTTGTCTCACCGCCCATAATATATACCGTCTGCAGGCCGATGCGGGTGGCAGTGACATTATGTAATGTGATTCCATGGTAGTTGCCGTCGACATAAGCCACATCCGAAGCATACGGAATCATGGTCATATCGCTGTCGAGTTCGTCATAATCCGCAGCCTTCAGAGTTATCGGCTGGTCATCGTTGTAGATGATATAATAAAGACTGTCAGGGTTGATGAACTTGTCATTCTCATCCTTGCTGTAGATATTGAACGACAAACTTGAGCTCGTATCGTAGCTCCAACAGTCAATCCATTCCGGCTTTGCGGGTGTGGCAGCCACCGGATCGAAGTAGTTGAAAGCCACAGCCTTATAGAGATTATAATAGAATAGCGAATCGGTACCGTGATTATCAATCAAATTATCGGCCGAAACTAAGGTGCCGTCGATGGCATCATAGTCGAAGGAGATTGAATCACGGATCTTCTGCTCCGTCACATCAATCATCTCGCCATAAGATTCCTCTTTGACTATTGTGTCGCTCGAAGTCAGCAGATAAGCATAATATTCATCCTTCTTGTCGAGAGCCAATAGCTGACGGCTCGGCATAACCATCTTGTTGCCATCGATATATCCTTTGACTACCGCCTCGGGGAATTTTTTACTGAATCCTTTGATATACAATTCGTTATCCTTCGTAGCCACGCTAACCATTCTTGTCACCCTATCGCCATAGCTTGGCTTATACTCGAAGGTCCAGGTCTCGGGTACGACGCCCTCAGGCATCTGTGCCATAGTGTCCTTGTTGATGGTGTAAACGACATTGCTCATAGCGAACTGCGACCATGCATTGTTGTATGTCGCATTGGCGAGACCAATGAATTTGGTCGGATCGGTGGAAATGATGCTGTCGTCACGCATCACGAAGTCCATCTCCGTATATGTTGTATCTGTTTGATAGGTATAGACCATCTGGCCACCGGCATCGACGAGCACCTTGTCGAAGGCCATTAAGGTATAGTCGCGTTGACTGAAACTGCTGCCCATCGTATAGTATTTCTGCGGCAGGGGAAAAAGGAGGGTGTCGCCGTCAATCTTGCCTTTAATCCAACCCTCGACACCATAGAGGTGGACGATAAAGTTGCGGACGTACACATACCCGTCGTTACCGAAGACAATCTGTTTCATTTTGTGGTCGATATTATCCTCACCCAATGTGCCGTTGCTCTGCCAGAGATTGTGCGACGACTCCGAATATATAACCTCACGGCCGTCGGGGCGGTTGGTGATGATGGTGTCGGGCAGAATCGATGCCAGACTGTTGTCGGCAACCTCATGATTTGCGGTCTGCGGCCATACCGACGAGCAGACCGACAGGAAGATAGTCAGGACTGCCAAATGCTTGCTCAAAGTAAATCTTCTTCTCATAAATAAACCTTTTTGTTGTTTCGAATTTCGGTTGCAAAAGTAACAAAAAGACAGCAGCATCGGGCTTATTTCTTCATCTTATATGTGCCAAAACATGATTTGGCACCCTTTAATCGGTTTTTTCTTCCTCTTTGCTTATCTTCTGATACACCGACGGCGACATTCCCGTCACCTGTTTGAAGTAGCTGTTGAAGTGACTGCGGCTCTTGATACCCACACTAATGGCCACCCCCTCAATGGTCAAGTGGCCGTAGTTGGCATCGGTAAGGCGACGGCAGGCCTCCCGAATGCGGCACTCGTTGAGCAGGGCCTTGAAATTCTTGCCGTAGTGTTCATTGATTACCTGCGACACCTCTTTATAATTGCTGTTCGCAAGCTCCGCAAGACGGTCGAGATTGAAGTCGGAATTGCAAATTTCATCAGTATTCTGCATCACGGCATCGATGCGCTGGGCCAACTGTTCCTTGTCGTTGTCGGTAAGGCGCGATCCCTTATATTTCGCGTTCCCCTCCTCCCGGCGTAGCGAGTCCTGCACGTTGCGGTAAAGGATGCGGTTCGTGCGCATGGCCCTGCGATAGCTCCGGAAAAGGAAAACAAGCAACAGACTCACGATGATGGCAAAGACGATGATGACCGTCGTGATAATATTCTGCCAGTGCTTCTGCTCCGTCAGCCTCTCCACGGTCGTGTTCGCTTCACGGAGCTCATAGAGAAATTCCAACCGCGACACACTCTGAAGATTGTTCTCCGTGAGAATCTTTTCTTTCAATTCGAGGTAGTCAAGGCGATACTGCTGCGCCTTGGCACTGTCGCCCCGCGAAAGGAAGAACCTGTTGAGCATCACATAGAAATGCATGAGGCCGTCGTCGATATGGTTCGCCTTACAGAGGTCGACACCTTTGAGCATCGTTTCCACAGCCCGCCGGTCGTCGTGCATGAGGCTGAAAATCTTTGTCCGCAGTCCCAAGGCATCGGCAGCAAACCGTTTGGGGGTGTCGCGCGACTCTATATTCCGCTCCATGGCATAAGTGGCAGCGAGGGCCCTGGCATAATTGTGACTCTGAATAGCTTCCACACAGCTTATCGTTGCATTGGTGAAGTCGAGCAGCGGGGTTCCGGCTGGAATGTGCATGCGCTTAAAAGCAGCGATATCCTTCCTTAGCTGTGAATAGAGCAAAGGTTCGCCAACGAAATTCTCATCAAGCATATTCGTGAAAATCCCCACCGCCAACGGCCATTTTCTTATCTCCACCGACTGATAGAAGGCTTTGCGGTATAATTGCAGCGTCGCCAGTGCCAATTGTGGCTGGTCATGCTGCACATCGAGGAATACGCTCTTAATGTTGGCCATGTTGAGGTTTATCATTGCCTCATTATACTTGTCGCCGCTCTTTGCGGCCAATTGCAGGGCCTGTCGCAAAGTGGTGTAAGCCTTGTTGTAGTCGTTGTAGAAAGCATAATAGAGGTATCCGACGTTGTTCATGGCCGTGATGCATTGCCTTCGCTCAGCGTCGCCGATGCCGTCGTCGTTGTAGCGGTTGGCAACGATGGTGTAGTAAAGCAGTGCACTGTCCTGACCGTTCGGCGAATGGAGGAACATTCCGGCCTTCGTCATCAGCATCGCCGTCGACTTCTCCGATAACCGTCGATAAGTTGCCATGTCGGCTGTGGTGGCCCTCAGTGGGTGGGCTGTCAGCGACAATGCAAATGCTAACAGAACGATTGTCAGACAGACAGTTAGCAGATGATGTGCCGACAGTGCCACCGCCACACATCTATTATCACCCGAACCTGTCTTTCTGTTGTATTTCATACCTTTGTCGTCGTATATGACGCAAAATTACAACTTTTTATTCAAAATAGGATATAAGAAGGAAAGAAAATGGTATAGACGGCAGCTGCAACAGCCGTTTGCAACTAACATTATTGTAGTGTGCGGTAGCTTGATGATGTAAGGTATAAAATTAAGCAAGTAAACTGCAAAAAATTAGCTTATGGCGTCACACATCCGTCATAGATGCGGGGGTATTTCAGTCCTCGCAACTATATGGATTTGTCCTAAATCTCGTTATTGGCAGCAGGACGGGGATAAACCCTGTCCCTATGTTGAATATGTGCAACACATTAATTATCAAAGTGTTGCTCAAGTCCTTAAAGACTGCCTATGATTATTTTCCTTGAGTTATGGACCTCTCTACCCAATTATAGATAATTTCCTCTCGCAAAGTCGCAAAGAGCGCAAAGGTTATGCTCAACTAACGACAAGAACAATCTTTGCGGAATCTTGGCGTACTTTGCGACTTGGCGAGGGTATGTTTTTGCTGCTAACGAAAGCCCCGCTGGAGCTTGTGGTAGCAAATTCCGAAATCTGCGGATACGAACGGACATTGAAAGATCAACTACAGGAAAACACGGGAAAACTAATTTGAAAGGGAAGAAGATAAATAATTTATGTAAATATAATTCATAATACGATTCTTTTCGAAACGGATGCGTAACCAATTGATTATCAATCCGTTTCAAATACATACCGTTTGACGTTGCGAAATGGTCCATTTGGCAATGCGAAACGGACCGTTTGACAATGCGAAACGGTCCATATTGGAACGCGAAATGATATGTATTGGAATCGTGTAAAAACAATTCAAAAAAAATGTTCCTGCCGAAGTATATCAACAGGAACATTTTTTGTTTGTGGCTTTGAGCCAAAATATGATTGAAGACGATATTACTTATTCAGCACCTTCTTTGATGTGCCGTCGCTGTAACGCTCGATGACAACACCCTTATAATCCTTAGCCACAGCCTGACCGGAGAGGTTATAGTACATTGTGGCACCAGCTTTCTTCGCAGCTGCAACGTTGTCAATCTTGTTGACCTCACCGTTGTTCTCGCGGATGTCGAAGAAGTTCTTCCATCCATTGGCCTGGCGGTAAGCGTCTACCTTACCAACGGGAACGTAGAGAGGCACATTCAAATATGTAGCATTGGTAAACTCAGGATCGAAGAGAGTAGGATCTTCGATGTCGGAGATGATGGTTATGAAGTTGTTGTCCCTCGGGAAAGCATTAGTTTTCAAGCTGGCTCCGAGCTCAAGGACCTTGATCGAATCGACATTTGTTGAGGTATCAAAAGGCCGACCCACATACAAGTAATCAAGGATATCACCGCTCAAAAGCCACCAACCGGTACGTAAAGAATTCTCAGAATCTTCGATAATAACGCGCTTAAGCTTGGGGCAACCACCCAAAGCTTGGTCGCCAAGAAGAGTCATGTTACTTCTCACAGTGAACTCAGGACCAAAAGAACTGCAGCCGTAGAATGCACTATAATCAATGACCGTCACAGAGTCAGGTATAGATACATTCTCGAGTGATTTGCAGTAATAGAAGCAAGTGCTTGGAATCTTTGTTAAACTATCTGGAAGATCAACATGAGTCAGCAACGAACAGTACTGAAATACGCCGGATGGCAATTCCTTGATGGTGTTAGGCAGAGAGACTGAAGTCAGACTATCACTGCCGCTAAAGGCCTTATCAGCAACACCTACAACGGTGAACGTCCTGCCCTTGTAAGTGAAACTTGCAGGAACGACAACCTTACCTTTATAATAGGCAGTAACGTTCTCTGTACTTGGATCGGCCACAGTAGCCGTCTGGTCGGTGAGATTAAGATTGTAGTACACGCTGTCGACCATGACATCGTAGGCGTTGGCAGTGATGCACATAAACAACAGCACGAATGCGCTAAGTAATTTTGTTTTCATAAGCTTTGTATTTAAGTTAAAATGTTATTATCTCCTGTACCATTGGACAAAAAAAGACGTGGATGACAGATAGTCTATCCTTGTCTCAGGCCTTCGCATTGCCAACATACAGGATAGGCAACACGTCAGCCACGCCATGGGATATTATACAGTTGTCTTTCGACATGGAGATAATACACCACTCGTGGACATTCAGTTGCCGTATCTTCTGTATGTTTTCAAGAGTTGCGAAGTCTGAGACAAGAAGATAACGTTCCAAAACGTCCTTTGAGCTCGGGGCCACGAAACACGCGTGTTCCATTCGGCCGGGAGTATCAATTCCAACGAAAATTTGAACAGTCGAACACAGAGTATTCTCCTATTCGGGTGCAAAGTAAAGAAGATTTTTTCAATCCTGCAACTTTTTTAAAGGAAAATTAGAATATAATTTCGTTACATAAACATGGTATTCCTTTGAACAGCGGGCAGAGTTAATGATTCCTTTGCAGGAGCGGGTAGGCAGAAATAGGGCCGTCCGGTCGGTCGTCAGACCGAATCTCTGAAATTTCTTTTATTCGGACAGTCATATATTTATCCAATATCCGCGACGGCCCTACCCATCAAAATACTATGTAAACCACTGATACTGTGTCACTTGCAGCACTCAGCCGCCGTAGGGGTGGGGTTTATCCCCACCCTAGCTGCTTAGGGGTATTTACTTTTATTCTCGTCCGTCGCTGCTAGGGCTGGGATAAACCCAGCCCCTACGGCGGTTAGATGCAACACATTGATAACCAACAAGTTGTTAGCGTGTTCCACTTGCAGGGGCGGCCCTCGTGGCCGTCCGGTCGGTCAACAGACCGAATCTCTGAAATTTCTTTTATTCGGACAGTCATATATTTATCCAATATCCGCGACGGCACCTATCCCATCAAAATACTATGTAAACCACTGATATTAAGTCACTTGCAGCACTCGCCCGTAGGGTTGGGTTTATCCCCACCCTACCAGCTGCGGGTTTCTACCGTGATTATCGTCCGTCGCTGAGAAAGGTATAAACCGACCCCTATTTCCACAAAAGAAGTATATTTCACTACCAGCCCCGACGGGGCTGAATCGTCAATAACCCCGGACTAAGCGAGCGAAAGCAAGCGCAGTCCGGGGATCATAGATGCCGATAAACATTCAGTCAGTGCCTCGAAGACGCACAATAGCACGGAGTGCGCAAAAGCAAATATGTTTCTGCGCGTTTCGCTATTCAACCTCTTCGAGGCTGGTCGTGGATTTCTTGCGTCCACGTTCTACCCCAGACTGCGGTCGCTGCGCTCCCTTAGTCTGGGGTTATTGAGAATTAAACCCCGTCGGGGGCATTGCGAGAGAAAATTATCCACGAGGCAGTAGGATGGGGATAAACCCCACCCATACTGGTGGCTGAATGCAGCAACATGTTAATTATCAATGTGTTGCATGTATCATTCTTGCATGAGGTGTCTGTGTGATGCAAGTAGATTCTATGAAGGTACAGCCATCCACGCGGCATCAGCGGTTTTCCTGGTTTTCCTTGCCGTGATGCAAGCCTGAGGAACGAAGGCTGTTTCTTTCCGGTTCCGGCGGGCCGAAGCTTGCTTCGAAGCAAACGGCACCGGAAAGAAACAGAGGGCACAGCCCTTGCATCACGGCAATGGTTTTTACCGGTTTTTGTCGAATAAAGATGCCATTTCCCGGCTTCGCGTTCTTTGCGGCTTGGCGAGAGAAAATCACCAACGAGGCAGTAGGATTGGGATAACCTCACCCTTACGCAGATGCGTGCAACACATTAATTATCAGTGGATTTCCGACGTGAACCATTGGCAGGGGCGGACAGGTAGGGTTAAGGGCCGTCCGCAAACAACGGACAAATAAAATCTGACCAACAAAAAAAAGCCGAGATTCGGTCGAAAGACCGAATAAAAACGTATTAATTTGCCTTTTCGAGGCAAACAGACTGAGTAAAAATCGCGGCGTCAGCGGTTTTCCTGGTTTTCCTTGCCGTGATGCAAGCCTGAGGAACGAAGGCTGTTTCTTTCCGGTGCCGGCGGGCCGAAACTTGCTTCGAAGCACGACGGCACCGGAAAGAAACAGAGGGCACAGCCCTTGCATCACGGCAATGGTTTTACCGGTTTTTGTTGGAAAAAGATGCCATTTCCTGGCTTTGCGTTCTTTGCGGCTTTGCGAGAAAAAAATCAGAATAGAAATGTATGTTTTATTGAAAAGTGATGAAATTAGGAAAAAATGACCATAGCCAAGGTTTCCCACATTGAGAATCCTTGGCTATGGCCATAAACCTAATAGCTGTCAGCGAGATGGTCACACGACGACTGGTCATAGGCCATATAATCTAAGCCAACGGCTCAGCGGAACTACATATTGTCGCAGTGCTCATTCATATCGCGGGCGACCTTCTCACCCTTCTTCAGCTCACGGGCCTGATAGCCGAACTTTGGGAATGTGGCCTCGAGTTTGGCCTTGTCGGTCTTCTTTGGGTAGAAGACGATGGTCACGGTCTGGTCGTCGACGCTCGTAATGATGTCCTTAACGCCCTTCTCGAAGCGCAGACCGTCCTTGATTTTATTCTCACAGTTGGCACAATGCATCTGCGGAGTGGTGGTGACGACGAGGGTGTCGTTCTCGCTCTTGGCATTGGCTGTCAGGGCCATAGCGGTAAGAGCAATTGCTAAAATCATCTTTTTCATTTTTCTTCTCTCCTATGTTTGTTCGTTATTTTTGTTATGTTCAAGAAATATTTTCGTGGCAATGGCAGGGGAAGCATGCCGATGCAGCATCAACGATTTCGTATCCGCAGCGGTGGATACACATCAACCACTTCTGCCATCGGTGTGCTTACCCACTTATTATCAAGTATTTACCACCATACTCAGAACTTATATCTGATGCCGATATATGCGCGGGCTCCCTCGACGGGTCCCCACACCATTGTAGGGTCGAAGGTGCTGCTCCACGGGTTGGCGGCATTGATGATTGGGTTCTTCTGCTTGTAGCCCGTGAGATTCTCGCCACCGACATAGACCGAGAACTTGCGGAACCAGCGCGTTATCTGGGCGTTGAGTTGGGCAAAAGCCGGATATGTCGACTCCCATGACGGGGTGCCGTCAGCGGTGGTGTAGGCCTTCGGCATACGGCCGCCGCCATTGAGCGACAGTGTGGCATCGAACTGCCACAGGCCGAGGGGCGTCTTATATGATGCCGTGAGCAGACCCTTGTATTTGCTTGTCAGAGGCTGGCGCAGCAGCTGTCCGCCGTAGGTCGACTTCACATTATTATATCTATATGCTGCCGTAACGGTCATTCCACGGAAGAAATCGTAGGTGGCATCGACCTGGAAAGTGTGGGAGTAGGACCGTCCCCTGAGGTTGGAGATGGTTATGCGTGAGGGATCGCTGTCGTAGTCGATGACGGCCTGGTTGCCGAAGTGGGTGTAGTAGTATTCGGCATTGACTTTCAGCGTCCTCTTGGCGATGGGAATATTCAGGGCCGCGCTGACGCCATAGTTCCACGCATTTTCCTGACCGAGCTTATCGATGGTAAGCTCACGGCCGCTGGCGAGCAGATAGTTGTTCTCGGCGAGGGCGTGGACGGTGCGTAGGCCCTTTCCTACCGATGCACGAAGGCCGAGGATGTCGTTGACCTGCCACTTCACGTGAAATCGCGGGGTGACGAAAGTGCCATGCTCCGAGCTGTGGTCGAAGCGCACACCGGCCATGGCCACAAGATGCTCGTGGAGGTTGTAGGTGTACTGGGCATAGGCTCCAACGACATTCTCCTTCTCGTTCATGCGCTGTCCGAGGTAGGTCTGACCGAGGTAGTCGTGGTTGAACGATGCACCGAGGGCCAGATTATGCTCAGGGGTGAAATTGGTCTCGAACATCAACTGTGAGTAGACGTTCTTCTCATTGACGTCGTAATCCTTCTTTCCGTAGACGGCATCCATGAGATGCATCGACGCCGACGACATCCAGGCAATGTTCGTTCCGTGGTCGGGGTCGAGGATAAAAGCGTGCTTCATATACCCCTCATAGCGATGAGTGTTAATATTGATGCGGTAGAGGGGTTCGGCTTGATGGTCGAGAACGCCCTCATGATTAGTCTGACCGCTCTCGCGCTTCTCGTCGAGCATGCTCAGTCCACCGTGGAAGATGTAGTTGCCGGTTTTTCCGAACCAACGGTTCTGGAGGTTGAACTGCCGTGTCTTCGGGTTGTCCATGAATCCGTCCTTATTGTCGTCGTGCTCGGTCAGTGCATCCTCATAATGGCCGAGGATTTCTGTACTTAATCCCTTGGTTATGTGGATGTTACCATCGGCATTGGCCTCGATACGGCTCATGGTGTTGCCATAGAGATTGACGTGGACGGCCTCGTCGTCCTCTGGCTGGAGATACTGCACGTTGATTTGTCCGGTCATGGCCTCATAGCCGTTCTTAACGCTGGCGTTGCCCTTGCTGACCTGGATGCTCTTGAGCCACGTTCCGGGGGTATAGCCCAAGGCGTAAGGGAGGGCCGCACCGCGGAAGTTAGGCATATTCTCGGTGAGCATCTGGACATATTTGCCGCTGAGTCCGAGGAGTTTAATCTCTTTGGCTCCCGTAGCGGCATCATTATAGCTCACGTCGACCGACGGATTGGTGGTGAAACTCTCACCGAGGTTGCAGCAAGCGGCCTTGAAGAGCTCCGATGCGTTGATGATACTGCCGTTCATGGCACCGCGCATACGAGTGGTACCGGGCATACGTGTGACGACCTGCACCTCCTTCAGCGACTGGTCGGGCATGGTGGCTAAGGTGTCGGGACCGTTGACAGCGGTTGAATCAGCTTCAGGAGCCGGTGCGTGCTGGGCAAGAGCCGATTGTGCCAGCATCCCCATGATGCCGACAAGAAAAATATGTTTGTTCATTGTGTTCGTTGCTTTGATATTACCTTGATTATGAATTAATTAGAATGATTCTCCTCCTTTCAGTTCATCAATCAAGGTGTTCAAAGCAGTAGCCGCCGAAGAAGATGCAGATAGGTCCGCGGAGGGGCCTTGGCTGCAAAGACATACTCTGAAGGAGCATTTATGGGAGTGAAGTAATGGGCAAGAGCCGACAGTGGTGCTGCAGGAACAAGGGCTACGATGGCCGGAGCGAAATGGAACGTGAGCTGCTCGGCCATGGTCACGGGAGCGAGCTTCACGGTCTTCACCACCATGCAATGGCGCATCGTGTGGCAGTCGTGAGAGCCCTGAGCCTCAGCGATTTGGGCTACCTCTATACGACCGGAGTGAGAGCATGTCTCCACACTGATGCCAGCGCTCATCGCTATAATCAGCAATGAGAGGACGAGAACCGGGATTATGCTCAACATTCTTTTCATGGCGGCAAAGGTACTAAAAAGATGCCATCCGAGAGGGGCTTAAAGACTTAATAAATGCAAAAGTCCAAGAGATTATAACATTACGCCAAAATATTATAAAGGAAGATGCCCATTCTATATTTCGACGTGAACATCCGTACATTGTACAAATATAAATATGTGGGGAAAATTTGATTTCCATCGCCCTACCCTCCTTTCTATCCCCCTTTCTACCCTGCTGAAATTTGGATTCGGGAAATTTATTTTGTACCTTTGCATCGAAATTAGTAACGGCTAAAACAAAGATTAGACTTTTGTCGGTATTATCCCCGTCTAAAGACCAAAGTGTCATAGCAATCGTGAAGTTCGTGCTGTTAGTGCAAAATGAGACGTCGCACGAGAAACACGAAACGACGATATCCGGCAAGCCGAAAATACAATTCGTTATTCATTGAGGGGCAAGCACACGTGAAGTTCGTGTTGTTCGTGCAGTAACGACATATATGCTGATAACTCAACGACTATAATTTCCCGTAGTCGTTCTCTCCGTAGCGTAATCCACTGCAATTCAATAGGATATCCGGCATCATGAATCCTTCTGTTCACTGTTCTCTCGTCGGTACGCCCCTGGAGTCTTGCCCGTGGAGGCAGTGAAGTAGCGGCGGAAACTGCTCATGGAGTTGAATCCCGACTCGGTGGCGACATCCTCCAATGGCATGTCGGTAGTAGTGAGAAGGTCCTTGGCGCGGCCGACCCTCCAACTGTTTACGTATTCGTAGAAGGGAGTGTGGAGTTGCTGATTGAGATAATTGGAGATGTAAGTGCGGTTGGTGCCTACTGCCATCGACAATTCGACAATATTCAGTTCGGGGCGGAGATAGATTCTGTCGTCCTCGAAAGCCTTGCGGAACCGCTCCTCAAACTTGTAGTTGTGCGGTTGAGCCGTGGCAGAGCCCTCTGCGTCGGTCGAGAGTGTATCATCGGTAGCAACATCACCCGCCGTTTCGTCAGCGGCCTCAGCATTGATAGTTACGAGGGCACTGAGCATATCCTCCTGACGGTAAACGAAATAGCAGAAAAGACTGAAGAGAGTCATGACAAGGATATTGTAGATGAAGATCATTCCGTCGGAAATATATATCGTCGCGGCTGTCCACACGATAAGCAACAGAATATAGATAATCATTATGTACTTGAGCCAATAGAGGGAAAGGCTCTCATCGGAAAAGTTCATCTTCAGCCGTCGGTTGAACTTGTTGACAGCTACGACACCGTAGACGATTATTCCGATGGCATAGATGATGGTGAAACCGAGTATGACCTTATACAACGTCATATTCCATGTGAAGCAAAAGATAAAGAAAGCACCATAATAGGCTACGGCATTTGGGATTATCAGTTTCCACTGACGCGTCAACGGACTCGTCAGCCGGATGATGATGAGCAGAGCGCAAGGCACGATACTCATCTCGAGGATGTCGGTCAGAGGACACGTCATAACACTATGGACAGGGCAGACGAGATAGAAATAGACAAACTCAAAGATGGAGACGAATATCAGGTAGAGCATGAACCGGAACATCATTAACTGAAGATTGTGGCGCCGCCCCTTGGAATGGAGGGCCATGGCACAAGCCAACTGCGACATGAGGAGCATGCCGAAGGTTACGTCGGAAAGCGATTTAGATATGTCAGGTGCTATCATCAGCAAATAATTTTGTCATCAACAGCCAAGTTAGTCGGTGGAGAGATATGGCAGTGAGATGAATATTAGTTATTTAAGATTGCAAATATAGACAAAATATTCCGCAATATTGAACATACGAGTGGATATTTTTATTTCAATCGGTAAAATTTGGTGTCAAACGGTACAAAAATACTGGCAGAAAGTACAATTGACTCCCTACTATTGCTTTTGTCAACGAAGTGTAATATCTTTGCAGAAACTTGAAATTATCAACTATGAAAGCTGCATTACATTCAATCCTGTTAGCTACAATAATCGTCGGATCGTGCGGGGACAGTCAGCTGCCTCCAAACGGTCCTTTCGGCAACGTGCCGGCGATAGTAGCGGAGAACGAAAAGGAGGTGAACGACATCAAGTCGAAGATTGAGAAAGATGGAGACG
Source organism: Prevotella lacticifex (assembly GCF_019973375.1). Taxonomy (GTDB): domain Bacteria; phylum Bacteroidota; class Bacteroidia; order Bacteroidales; family Bacteroidaceae; genus Prevotella; species Prevotella lacticifex. The sequence goes on from NZ_BPTV01000002.1 coordinate 69,015, forward strand.
GAGGAGAATCTTATATCTATGAGATTAAGCTCCGCAATCAGATTCAGTTGCTCGAGGAGAGGCTCCGCCACACAGCACCAACAGTTGTCGGGAGCCAGATAAACACCGAGACCGACAAGAACATCTTCATCACCATCACCAAGCCGATGACAGTGGAGGAGGTCAAGACCGACGGCGATATTGTCATTGCCGGGGAGGGAGAGCTCGAGAGTGCCGCCAGCCTATGGGAAGGCAACAGTCGCGTAAAGCTCAACGAGCTCGGCCTTGTGTTCCACTCCCACGACACACCGTCGTTCTATGCCGCCCACATCGTGGCAACACCCGAATCGACGACGATCGCCAACGGAATATATCCCAAGGGTACGAAAATAAAGCTCAAGGCCACCGTCGACATCGAACCGTGGAATGCTTATCACATGGCTGTGCTGCGGTCGGTGACGCTCACAAGCCGCAAGCGGGATATCTACCACGAGGCAACACTCTTCGAGAGACAGACAAAGATTGAAATGGAGGCCAACAATGTTATTGCGGAGGAATAATAAGAGGTAAAACTATGGAATCCAATGGGTTATAATGAGACGACAAGGAAAAGATTTTGTCGGTGGAAATAATTGCTTTCAGGTGACGTGAGGTTACTTATTTGCCTTTAGATATTGACGTGAAAATAATTGCTTTCAGGTGACGTTAGGTTAGTTAGTTATTTAATTTTAGAAAAACATTATCTTCAGTAGGTCTAATAAAAGCTAATACTGCGGAAACATAAAGCCCCCACCATCCACGGTTATTCCCCACGGAGGATGAGGGCTTGTTTATATTATGGTTATAGAAACCGCAGCGCGGGATTACTCCCACTCGATAGTTGCTGGCGGTTTTGAGCTGACATCATAGCATACGCGGTTGACGCCCTTCACCTTTCTTATTATCTCATTAGAGACATCAGCGAGGAAGTCGTAGGGCAGATGGGCCCAGTCAGCGGTCATAGCGTCCATACTCGTCACAGCGCGCAAAGCCACCGGATGCTCGTAGGTGCGCTCGTCGCCCATCACTCCGACGGAGCGGATAGTGCTGAGGAGCACGGTACCGGCTTGCCATACGTGGTCGTAGAGTTCTGTGCCGTCGTCCATCTTGTAGTCGTGCATTTTCTCGATGTATATGTCGTCGGCATCCTGAAGGATACGCACTTTCTCACGAGTGATATCGCCGAGGATGCGGACAGCCAATCCCGGTCCGGGGAACGGATGGCGCTTGATGAGCCGCTCGGGCATTCCCAACTGATGACCCACACGACGCACCTCGTCCTTGAACAGCCACTTCAGCGGTTCACAGAGCTGAAGCTTCATGTCCTTGGGCAGTCCACCGACGTTGTGGTGACTCTTGATGGTCATTCCCGTAATGCTCAGCGACTCGATGCGGTCGGGGTAGATAGTGCCCTGGGCAAGCCACTTGGCATCAGTAATCTTCTGAGCCTCAGCGTTGAACACCTCCACGAAGTCGCGGCCGATAATCTTACGCTTCTTCTCGGGGTCGGTGACACCTTCGAGGTCGCTGAAGAACTTCTCGCTTGCGTCAACGCCTATAACGTTGAGTCCGAGACCGTTATAAGCCTCCATAACTTTCTTGAACTCGTTCTTGCGGAGCATGCCGTGGTCGACGAAGATACACGTGAGGTTCTTGCCGATGGCACGATGAAGCAGTGTAGCACAGACACTGGAGTCGACACCGCCACTGAGTCCGAGGATTACGCGGTCGTCGCCAATCTGCTCACGTAGCTCCATCACCGTCGACTCGATGAAGCTTGCGGGACTCCACTCCTGTCGTGAGCCGCAGATGTCGACAACGAAGTTGCGCAGGAGTTCCTTGCCCTGTGTGGTGTGAAAAACCTCGGGATGGAACTGTACGCACCAGACGCGCTCGTCGTCGTTGGCGAAAGCAGCGTTGTGCACGTCGCCCGTAGAGCCAATGACATGGAATCCGTCGGGGATGGCGGTGATGGTGTCGCCATGGCTCATCCACACCTGTGACCCTTTCTTAAAGCCTTTGAATATCGGCGACGAGGTGTCGACAGTGTCGAGATTGGCACGGCCATACTCGCGGGTGCCGGTCTGCTCCACCTTTCCTCCACCGGAATAAGCGATGAACTGGGCACCATAGCAGATGCCGAGCACCGGCAGCCGACCGACAAACTGGCTCAAGTCGACCTTGAAAGCCTCCTTGTCGTGGACGGAGAAGGGACTTCCCGAGAGGATGACGCCGATAACACTGGGGTCGTCCTTAGGAAATTTGTTGTAGGGCAGAATCTCGCAGAAGGTGTCGAGCTCGCGCACACGACGGCCGATGAGCTGCGTGGTCTGTGAGCCAAAGTCAAGAATAATAATCTTCTGTTGCATATTATTTGTGTTGAATACGTTTCAGAGTGTCAATTTTTCCCACATCGACGAGATTGAGATCCGGCTGCTCATAGCCTTTAATGAGACTCGTGGAGCAGTTGTCGAGATAGAAGTCGATGATTGGGAAAGCGTCGGGATAACGCTCCATCCGACTGATGAGGCGCGGCGCTATGCAATGGATGCCTGAGAAAGCGAGTGCCCGCAGACGGACGTGGCCGTAGCCGAGCAGCCGGTGCTCCACCTCGATGTCATCGTGATGGTCGGGGATAGTAGTGAACGTCGTTGGACTGTCGGCCGCAAATTCGCGCAGCCAGCGGTAGGGACTCTTCACTTGCCCCGTCTCGATATTCGTCCATCCCACGAGACGCATGTCCTCATCGAAGAGCAGATAGCGTTTCGTTGGACGCCACGAGACGAGGAGCGTTGCCGAGGCATCGATTGTTGATCCACTGCCGTAGTTGGCTGTCAGTGGACCTTCGTGGTAGAATTTGTCGAGGTCGGCGTTGCTGAGGATGTCTACATTATGGATGAGAATCTGCTCGTTGGCATCAAATAGCGGAGCAGCCTTGCGGAGGCCACCGCCGGTATCGAGGAGTTTGTCGCTCTCGTCCGAAATCTTTATATCAATGCCGAAATCATGAGTGCGCAGATAATCGACTATCTGCCCGGCAAAATGATGCACATTGACGACAATATGGTCGAAACCGGCAGAGCGCAATTTCTCGATGACATGCTCTATGAGAGGCTTGCCATCGACCTCGACCAGTGCCTTCGGCATTGTATCGGTAATGGGGCGTAGGCGAGTGCCTAATCCCGCCGCAAAAATCATTGCCTGCATATATCTGTTTATAAGCCTAACCTTTCAGTTGGCGAAGTTACACAAAAAAATTAAATTACACGCAATATTTGCCACTTTTCTTTCTTTTCGAGTTGTAGCGGATTGAAAAATGCTCCGCTCCGCTTTCCGTTTCGAACTGTGGCAAGGGTGAAGAAGCTCCACTCCGCTTTCCGTTTCAGCCCGTATTAGCGTGGAAGAAGCTCCACTCCGCTTTCCGTTTCAGCCCGTATTAGCGTGGAAGAAGTATTACTTCTCTTTCCGTTTAGGACTGTTTTAGCGTGGAATAAATGCTACTTTTTTGAATAAGAAGCGGCATTAGAATGGAGGAGTATCACTGTCGGACGATAGCGATGGGAGCGGTCCGTCGTTCATTCTGCTGCCGATAATCTCACCGCCGCTGAACGGATTGTCGCCGTCGTCGGCCGGAAGCTGTGTGAAGTCCTCATCATCAGGATTGGCAAAGCGCGTGAACTCGCCACGGAACCGCAGTGTTACGTCGGCTGTGGCACCCTTACGGTGCTTGGCAATGATGATCTTCGCCATACCGTGCATATCGTTGCCGTTGGCATCCTCATAAATATGGTAGTATTCGGGACGGTGGACGAAGAGCACCATATCGGCATCCTGCTCGATAGCTCCCGACTCACGGAGGTCACTGAGCTGCGGCACCTTACCATCGGGACCCTCACGCTGTTCTACGGTACGGTTCAACTGCGACAGGGCGAGGATTGGGATGTTCAGCTCCTTGGCCAGACCCTTCAGCGACCGTGATATCGTAGAGACCTCCTCCTGACGGCTGTTGAAGCGCATACCGTTGGCATTCATCAGCTGGAGATAGTCGATCATGATAATCTTCACGTCGTGCTCGCGGACGAGGCGGCGCGCTTTGGTGCGGAGCTCAAAGATACTCAGCCCCGGGGTGTCGTCGACAAACAACGGTGCTCCCGAGAGTTTCTGGATATTCTTATCGAAGCGTTCCCACTCGTCAGCGGTAAGGTCACCACGCAGAATCTTCGTTCCCGAGATGGAACAGACATTAGAGATGATTCGGTTGACGAGCTGCACGCTGTTCATCTCGAGCGAGAAGAACGCCACAGGCTGCCGCAGGTCGACAGCGATATTCTTGGCAATGCTCAGGGCGAACGACGTCTTACCCATGGCCGGTCGTCCGGCTATAATCACGAGGTCGGAGGGTTGCCATCCGGCAGTGATGCGATCGAGCTCATGGTATCCGCTCGGCACACCGGTGAGTCCCTTCGAGTTGGCGGCCTGCATCAGCACGTCGTGAGCCTGCTTGACGATGGCATCGATCTGCTGGAAGTCCTGAGTCATGTTCGTCTGCGAAATCTCAAAGAGCTTTCCCTCAGCCTTCTGCATGAGGTCGTCGACATCGACGGTCTCGTCGAAGGCATCGGTCTCAATCATCGACGCAAACTGAATGAGCTGACGGGCGAGGAACTTCTGCTGGAGGATGCGGGCATGATATTCGATATGCGCCGAGCTCGCCACCTGGCTCGACAGTTCGACGATATATCCAGGACCGCCGACTTCCTCGAGAGTGCCCTCCTTCTTGAGTTCCTCGGTTACGGTCATGATGTCGACAGGCTTCTCAGCGAGGTTCAGAGTCTGCACAGCCTTGAAAATCTTCTGATTGCGAGGCTCATAGAACGTCTCGGGGCGGATAATCTCCGAGACAACGGTGAACGCGTCCTTGTCGATCATCAGAGCACCGAGTACAACCTTCTCTATGTCCAAGGCCTGAGGCTGGAGATGACCGTAGTTAGTGTCGATGGGCGTCTGATTTCGACGGCGTGGTCGTGAATTACTACTTTCTGGCATTGCTATAGTATAAGATATTTTCTCGTATGACAATTAAGTTTTGCAAAGGTAGTAAAAAAAGTGCGGTCGGATTAATTGTCTACGATATTTTTTTATAACTTTGCATCATCAATCATTCGGATATCACTGTTAATCCATTGTTAATAAAAGACTAAGACTATGATAACGTTTCCTTGTTGCAAAATCAACCTCGGACTGAACGTCGTGGGTCTGCGCGAAGATGGTTTCCATAATATTGAGACCGTTTTCTATCCCGTTCCACTCACTGATGTATTGGAAATCAAGAAGATGGACGACCGCTTTCCCTGCCGCGGGAATATCGACATCCACGTCAGCGGTGACTTTGAGGCCGGCAACGAGTCGGACAATCTCGTGGTGAAGGCCTATAACCTCATTGCCGCCGACTTCGACATCCCCCGCATCCACGCCCATCTCTACAAGCGCATTCCCGTCCAGGCTGGTCTTGGCGGCGGTTCGTCTGATGCTGCTTTCATGATTCGTCTCCTCGACGAGAGATTCCGCTTGAACATGGGCAACGCCGAGATGGAGCACTATGCTGTCCAACTTGGTGCCGACTGTCCGTTCTTCATCAACGCTGAACCGGCTTACGCTACGGGCATCGGCGAAGAACTCGAGCCTGCTGATGATGCCGACGGCAATCTCGACGGCTACTGGTTAGCTATCGTTCGTCCCGACATTGCGGTGTCGACAGCCGAGGCTTATAAGGCGATCACACCGCGAGAGCCCGAGAACAACTGCCGGATGGTCGTCAGACAGCCAATCGATACGTGGCGCGACAATCTCCGCAACGACTTCGAGGAGCCAGTATTCAAGATGCACCCCGAACTGCAAGCCGTCAAGGAGCAGCTCTATGACATGGGTGCCCTCTACGCACAGATGTCGGGAAGTGGATCGGCTCTCTATGGAATCTTCAGGGATGCTCCCGCGGAAGTGGCAGAGACCTTCGAGGGAATGTTTACAGCCGTCGTGAGACTTTAGCAAAAAATATAAGGCATTAGGATGTGGATTGTCCACAGTCCTAATGCCCTTATGTAATTATTCAATCTACATCTCTAATCAATTGAAATACAGAAGATAATCATAGGAACAGCGGAAATATTTAATAACCCCGAAAAGGGATTATTACTACGGCTCTCGCATCTGCTATGCCGCCCGCTGATTCATCCGAGTTTCACTTCTTCGACCTTAAAATCAGCCGCAGACTCTGTTTGTAATTCACGTAGTTCCACATCCAGTTCAGCAGTACGAAGAACTTATTCTTCACACCGAGAATCGACCTCAGATGGACTACGAGCCACAGCAACCACGCTGTCAGTCCACCGAACTTCCACTTGCCAATCTCGGCCACAGCAGCCTTACGGCCGATTGTGGCCATCGTTCCGAGATTCTTATAGACGAATGGCCGTAGTGTCTCACCATGTTCCTCGCGGATGATATTCCGTGCTACGTTGGCAGCCTGCTGCAGAGCCACCTGAGCTAACTGCGGATGGCCGAGTTTCCATTCGGGATCACCCTCGATGATGCTCTGGTCGCCGATGGCAAAGACATCCTTCAGTCCCTTCACACGGTTCATACGATCGCAAATCAAGCGTCCTGCATGACCGACGACATCGGCAGGGATACCGCCGATAGCGTTGGCTCTCACACCGCTGACCCACACTACGCAGGCCGAGTCGATAGTCTGTCCGTTGTCCATCGTCACCACACTGCCGTCATAATCGGTCACGCGCCATCCGTTGCGCACATGAACGCCCATGCGCTCGAGGTCCTTTTCAGCCTCCGCCGACGACTTTGCGTCCATAGCCTTGAGAAGGCGGTCACCGGCATTGACGAGATAGATATGCATACGGTCGGCGAGGTCGGGGTAATCGCGTGGCACCACAAACCGCTTCATCTCGGCAAGTGCACCGGCAATCTCCACTCCCGAAGGACCACCACCGACGATGACCACATTCATGTATTTCTGCCGTTTCGCTGCACTCGTCTCCGTCTCGGCAATTTCAAGATTATGGAGAAGATGATTACGCAGGGCCATAGCGTCCTCGACAGTTTTCATCGGGAATGCATTTCGTTCCACATTCTTGTTGCCGAAGAAGTTGGTCGTGGCTCCCATGCCAAGGACGAGATAGTCGTAGTGGATTGTGCCTATGCTCGTAGCTATGCATTTTTCGTCGCTGTCGATGCTCTTCACATCGGCCATGCGGTAATAGTAGTTGTCGTAACCCTGAAAGAGCCGTCGTATTGGGAACGCGATATTGCTCGGCTCGAGTCCTGCCGATGCCACCTGATAGATGAGCGGAGGAAACTGATTGTAGTTGTTCCTGTCGACGACGACAACCTGGAGCCCGGCGTGGCGCAGACTCATGGCGAGTTTCAGTCCGCCAAGTCCGCAACCCACAATGACGACCCTCTTCTGTCCGTCCCGCTTGATATTCGCTCTCATTGTTCCAAGTCCGGTGCTGTTGTCATTTCCCATAATGTTATCTCCTATATTAATTCACCCATCAGCCCACAAATATCGTACCACACTGCGATGAGGTAACAATTGTGGCGGTCGAGGTCACTGGAGAAACATTAATGATGCCGCTTGGCGTTATAGCTTTCTATAGCTTCTATAGTCTACTATAGTTTCTATAGTTTCTATAGCTTACTATAGCTTACTATAGCTTCTATGGCTCCCTATGGCCTTCCAATCTTATTCCCTAAGAACTCGGCCGTCAGATTTGCCAACCGATGGATGTCCTGCGAGAATCCGTGGTCGAAGCCAGGCAGCTCATCATATTCACTGCCTTTCCACAGCTGATGGAACCGCAGCCCATAAGTGTAAGGCACTATGCGGTCGCCGGTACCATGGATGATACACGCCGGACCGTGATAGTTGGCCGCCGTCTCATAGATGGGCAGTCGGAAAGCCGTCCGCACGTAGTCAGCACCGAGTCGCAACCGTCCGCCGGCAATCTCGATTACTGCCGGTGGGTTCAGCGGATCGTACATCACACCGAAGGTATTGCCCCGGATAGCGTCGTCGCGGAGCACAGCAGCAGGAGCCATGAGCACCACCGCAGCCACGAGACTGTCGCCGAGCTCACCGGCAGTCATCGCTGCTACTACACCGCCCTGCGAGTGGCCTGCAAGGGATATACGTGTGGTATCGGTCCACGGCTGCTGTCTCACATATTTATATATACACTTCGCATCCTCAATCTCGTTGGGAACGGTCATCTCTTCAAATTTCCCCTCACTCTCACCGTGGCCGTTGAAGTCGAAACGCACTACGGCAATGCCACGTGAGAGAATAGAGTCGGCGATGGTCGACATAAACACGCCGTCCTTGCTCCCGCCGAAACCGTGCATGAATATTGTCACCGGTACGCGGCCCTTAGCCCCTGCCGGACGTTGGATGATCGTAACGAGGCGACCCTTGCTGCCCATGACTTTAGTGCGGGTCTCAACGATTTTGCCCTGTTTGTCAGTTCCGCGGTCAATGTTCACTTGTTTTGCCGCAGCAGTCCTCAGTTGCTGTTCCACCACTGCCCTACTCGTTATTGGCACTACCGTCAGCAACAATGCCACAGCGATAAGAAGGAAGTCTCTTGTCTGCATATTATTCCGATTGCTCTTGAGCCGAAGAAAAAGTGCTCCGGCAATATTGATTAGTTCACTGCAAAAGTACACAAAACATTTCAAAATACAAGCATTATGGCACTAAAAGTTTCTGAAATATTCATTCGCACGCGTTTGCATTCAATCATATATAGTAATATCCATCATCCGAACCACGTGTGGTCGCACGATCGCTATCCCTTGAAACGGCATTATCCATCTGTGCACGAAACAGTTGAATTACAGTGTTCTGAGCCTTAATGGTTTCATCCTTTGCCGCAATGATTGTTTTCATGCTTTCTACTTGCATGCTCAGCGACTTGTTTTCCATCATCAGCCCCATGTTTAACGAAGTATTCCCGTCAGCATTCGACTGTAAGTTTTTGGCCTTGAAGCCGTTGCCCTGTCTGAAGTAATCGAGCGGCATACCGAAGAAATCGGCCAACACCTCAAGTTTCGAGAGAGTAATGTCCTTAGTGCGATGGAAATAGCCCATTGACTGCTTGCTCTTGTTAAAGAGCTTCGTTATCAATTCTTTCTGACGCTCCTTAGGGAGCGAAGCATAGAGGTCGTCTATCAATTCCAGGTTCAACATTGTTGTTTTGTTTTAAGGGTTGCATTTAAAGCGACAAAGGCAGAAAGATGCCGCAAAGTTTCAGTCGACAAATTTACTATATTTTTTCCAAAAACATGAAGCTTATTGACAAAAACAATCAAATTTTCCAACCTCTGCTGCTCATCTCCCACCGCAATAAGATAAACTGAGCCGGCAACTCTTCCCCGCAATAAGATGAAAAGAGCCGGTCGCAGTACGGCCAGCTCTTTGATGTTTCTCATAGTCAGATAATATTATTCAACTCTTAAATCACATTATTTCACTATAATCTTCTTGCTGCTCTTACCGTCGTTGACGATATACATGCCCTTCTTCAGGTTCATTCCCGCAGCAGGACCGTTATATACATTCATGCCCTGGGCGTTATAGACGCTTACGCCATTCGACTCCTTGCTCACCGGAGCGGTAATACCCGTTGGCAGACTGCCGTCCTTACCCGGAATCCACATGCAGGCCAACGAAGGACGGTTCTCAATGCCCGAGATGAGCGTTACCTTTCCAGTCTCGACATCGACCTCATAGAGGGCTGTGTCGTACTTCCGATTCGTGCGCCACTGCTTGTCCGACAGCGGACCGTAAGAGCCCCAGTCGTTGTAGCCCATACCGTTGTTGACGAAACCGTTCCAGTACATCTTGCCAGTGGTATAGTCGAAACATGCGGCCTGACGCTTGAACTGCGACTTCACACCTGATGGCTCGTACAGGTTCACTTCCTCCTTCTCACCATTCTCGTTCTCTACGGTGCGTGTCTTGATAAGTCCTGTAGTGCGGTCAAACTCCACGAGGGTACCGCTGCTGGTCATCGAGAAGATACGTCCGTCGGGAGCACAAGCCAGCGTAACGAAGTTGTCGTAATATATTCCCGGTGTAATCTTCGTTATCTCCATCGTGTTCAGGTCGATAGTGGCCAATGCATAGCCGGCATCAGTGGTGTCGCCCTGCTGAACATCCTCGGGGTCGAGTTCGTCGGTGGGCACGGGCAGTGCCACATCAGTAAGATAGAACAGACCATAGACCTTTCTGTCGACGGGATTGTAACTCATTCCACGCGACTCCAGATTGGCCTCCTTCGGGAATGTAGCCTCACGAATCAGCTCACCGTCGGCAGCTTTCCACCACCTAACCTTGAATTCCATCTTCGTGGCATCATCGTCGCTCTCCCTCGAATAGACGGTCACGATGGTATCGTTGACGTACACGGCTCCCGAATTGGCATACATCAGATTGTCGCCGTAAACGACCTCCGATGTCACCGTGTCGGCCGTTACCGACAGTTTCCACACCCCCTGGTCAACCTTGAATTTGGCTTTACCCGTTTCGTAGTCCCAGCCAAGGTATTCGTTGTGCGATGTTTCGCCGTCGTCATATCGTGCGTTAGCCTTAACACCTCTGAATTCGAGCGATTGTGCCTGTGTTGTAGCAGCGGAGCAGAGCAGTGCAGCCCCCATAAGGAATGATGTAAAAGTTCTCATGTAAATTTTCTTCGTTTATATATATTAAAAGTAGTTATGTTTGTCTCTTTCACCCCTATTCGGCTCTAAATGGCCCCACGGGTGTTAGTTTTCAATCATCAGCATAACGGTCGCCACCGAATCAGACTCTGTCTTATGGCTGTTGTCTGATGGACATCGTAAAATCCAAAAGAGCTGTTGCCTTATCTCGTATTTCCGATGCGACAATCGGGTTCTCAACCGCAGCGATGATTTTTTCGTTGGTAAAATTACACAAATCCTCCGACAGACGCAAATTCTTGGTTTCCATGAGCGACAATTTGCCGAAAATAGACAAAAATGGCATCTGTTTCGGCCATATCCTTTGTTTTTCGTCGTAAAATTGCTACATTTGCAATCAGAAATAGCAAACTAACAAATGCATCATGGCCTACCTAAGGATATTCTTTTTTGTCGGATTCATCGTGCTTTCGTCGCTATATGGACGGTGCGACAGTCAGGAGCATCGCATTCAAGCCTTATGGCAGCAGTGCGAGAGGGCTCGCAGTCTGTCGGCATACCAGCGGCTCGACACGCTCTCGCTACGTTTCCTCCGTCAATTGGGCTCCCACCACGACAGCCGCATGCAGGCCTACGCATCTTACTATCGCGCCACAGCACTCGTCTTTACCGGTCGGGGGCGTGAGGCTCTGCCGCTGATGGACCGTGCATGGAACCTCTCCCGACAAGCCGCCAACGACTCGGTGGGGGCGTTGGTGATGAACATCCGTGGCATATATCAGGCCATGTACCAGAACAATAGTTTCCTGGCTCAGCACTACTTCTTCAAGAGTCTTGCCCTCGCACGATCATCGCGCTACGAGAGTCTTAAAATAAGGGTCTACGGCAATCTGCTCACCCTGTCGAAATCGCCCAACGACAAGACGCTCTTGGGCTATGCCAAGGCCATTTATCAGTATGGACTGCGCCACAACGACTTCGAGCAGACATACATGGGGGCTTATTATCTGGCTCTCTACTATAAGCTCAACCGCCAGTACCGTGAGGCTCAGGGCTATCTCGACAAAGCCCTCAGCCTCTACCGTCAACGGCCTTACGACGATGTGGCATCGGTCTATGTGCTCTACTCCGAAACCGAAACCGGATTAGGCCATCTGTCGGCAGCCCGGCAGTGGGCCCGTCAAGCCGTGGTCTTAGCCCGTCAGTGGCAGCAGACGAGCCTCCTTCCCGACGCTTATCTGCAAGTGGCTATCGTCGAGAATAAGGACGGACAGTATGCCGAATCGAACAGGAATGCGCTGAAGGCCGTGGAACTCTCGAACGAACACGAGCTATCCAACAGAGTCATAGACTGTTACCGGCTCATCGCTGACAACTTCCTTAAACTTGGCAACAGCGCCGGAGCCATCGAATACCTTCAAGCGGCCAACCGCGGCATGGACACGCTGAGTAGCATTAACATGCAGAGGCTCATGCGCGAGCGCAGCATGCAGGACTCTATCGAGAAGAAGGAACAGATTGCCGAAGTGCGGATGCAGAAGATTACCGACCAGCGGCGCATGCTCACGGCCGTATGTACCTTAGCCATTGTCCTGTTGTTGCTGCTCATTATCATCATCATAGTTCTGCGCAGCCGCAACCGGATGATAAAGAGCATTGTGGAGCAAAACGTCAGAGCAGTCGAAAAGCAGAAGGCATCGAAACGTCATATAATGCTGATAGAGCAGCAGTTAGATGCTGCGCGTCAGGAGTTGGAAACTCTAACGTCATCCCCTACCATAACCGGCGACAGCCCGTCAAACGATAAGAAAAGCATCGATGAGCAACCGGACGACAGCCCCGGTGACCACTCTTCTGGTCTTCTACTCGACGACGACGGACGCATGCAGAAACTCTACGACCGCGCCTGTCACGTCATGGAAACCGACAAGCCATATCATGAGCCGAGGCTTACAAGAGAGAAACTCGCTAAGATGTTGGGCACCAACCGCACTTACCTCTCCACGGTCATCCACGCCAAGGGCGGTATGAGCTATCAGCAGTTTGTCAACACCTACCGCATCAATGAGGCCATAGAGGTACTCTCCGATGCCTCGCAGATCGAACGTCCACTGAAACAGCTCTGGAGCGAACTCGGATTCACCTCTCCCTCAACGTTTTATAAGCTCTTTCAGCAGTCGGTGGGTATCACTCCCCTCGCTTTCCGCAAGCTGATTCCTGGCATCAAGAAACCTACAGCGCAGCAGGACGACACTGATTAGCCATCGATGCAAGCTGGGCAAATTTTCCACCCTCAGCAGACCGCCAGCAGGGGCGGGGTTATCCCCGTTCTACATACTGCTGGCAAGATTCTAAACAAATTGCCCGCAGCTGCAATGGCTGGAATGAACCGTTTTATAAGTGAGAACCCCCAAATAAATACCCCGCAGATGCGAGGGCGGGGACAGCCCCCGCCCGCTACGACTGATAGGTGCAACACACTAATTATTAATGTGTTATCACGCTAAGTTTATGCGACACATTAATCATCATTTTGCTATAACATTGGACACATGCTACACAAAATAATCATCAATGTGTTAATTACTTCACCATAACTTTCTTTCCGTCGACGATATAAACGCCGGGGGCCATCGAGCGGAGGCTATTGCTGTCCTTGGCCACCATACTGCCCGTCAGCGAATAGACGGCGCCATGACGGCTGTTGGGAGCCGCGTTGACATCGGTGATGCCGTCGGCAATGGCCTTTGCCGTGATATCGACAATCTTCACACCACCGACGAGCAACATCTGCATGGCTGGATCGCTCTCGCACTTCACGGCGATGAAACTTGCAAACTTATCCTCCTTCGTGGCCTTACCATCATCGGGATGATTAATGGTGATAGGATCGGTGAGGGCCTGACCGACGATGGCACCGTGAGGGGCATTGCCGCCCATGGTGTAGACGGTAAACGCCTCGGGATAGGGAGCAAACGAGTTGCAAGCGCTGACGGTGATGTCGTAGGCATGGCCTTCGGTGAACTCCAATGGTGGCGAAACGAGGAAGTCGGCCGCATAGTTCGTCTCGTGAGCCTGATAGATATAGAGGTATCGGTCGAGGATGGAATACTTGTGCCACTCGAACGTAGAGTAGTCGCCATTGGCATTGAAAGGAGTCCAGAGCATCGCATCCGCCTCATTGTTGAAGTCGGCCACATACGCCGTGTCGATCGTAGCTGCCGGACCGTTGACAATGAACGAAGCTAACACGCTATCGCCCACACCATCGGCATTCTCAGTGTAGACAGCATACTGATAGCGTTGCAGCGTTGGCAGGTCGTCGTCGGTGAAAGTGGAGTCGGCAAGGTTGTCGGCAAGGGTCTTCATGTCGTTCATGCGCACGAGACGGTATTTCAGCGAGGCCCTGTCATAATAACCACCGTTCTTTCCGCTCTGCGGGCTGTGCCACGTAATGACATTGGACACCTTGTTGCTGCCGTAGAGGTCGGCAAAAGCATAGACGGGCTTACCTGGAACATCGCGGCCAACGAAGGTCTCGACGAAGCGGTCGGCACTGCCTCCGGCCTTGTTGTATGCCACCACATGATATCTGTATCTGTCCGACCGCAACACGCTAACCGTAGCTGTCGACCGCTTGCCGGGCTTGGCATCGGTCACCACGGCTACGACGCTGTCGGCAGTGCTTACGACGACGCTGTCGAGTTCAGTCAGAGGAGCACCGCTGACCGTCGAGTCGGGATTTATCCACGACAGACTGACAGTCATTCCGCCTTTCTCAGCCGGTGTAGCCGTCAGCGAGTCGACGCGCTGCGGAGCTGTCAGTACACTTGGAGCGTAAGGGGCATCGAGGCCCACAGTCCAGTAGCCCTCGCCGTTGTTCACGCTGCCGCCGATGACTCCGAGGAGCGTAGCTGCACCGGTGGTGGTGTTCACCTCGTAGAGGTTGTTGACGTAAGAGCCATTCTGCTCCACAGCCCAATAGAGTTTATTCGCACTGCGGTCGAAACCCATCGACGAGAATGTCATGCGCGGGCTCACTCCCGTGGCTCCCACCTCGTGACTACGGCGCGTGGCTATGTCTTAGGTGCAGAGAATGCCGTCGCGGGTGACATAGTACATCGTGCCGTCGGCAGCAATACTGAAGGCACGGGCATAGAAACCGAGGTCGGCGACGACCGACTTGAACTTTCCCGTCTGCAGGTCGACGGTGCCGAGCATTGACGTGCTCACGTCCTCATTGGCCGAGTTGGTGATGAAATACATCTTCTCGTCGTTGTAGTTGTAAGCCATATCCTGCGGCGAGCCGTAAGATTCGGGTACTGTGCTGATCTTCTTAGCCTTACCGTTGGTGATGGCCACACTATAGAAGATAGTGTTGAAATCGTCGTCAAATCCTACGACATACATCACCGAGTCCTTGATGGCTCCGGCTGTAGGAGTGACGTTGCCACTGGTCAGCGTGGCATTCTCAGGATGCTCCGGGGCGATTGTCACCAGTCCCGGCGAACTGTAGTTGCGGGCGTAGCCATAGAGCGTAGCGTTTTGTGCTGCCGAGCTCAAGGGCATCAATGCCGACACAAAGCATGCCAGCACAATAGAACGTAGCGTTTTCTTCATTTTCATAATGTTGTTTTAGTATCTTAGTTTATAGATTTGTGCAAAATTAGACAACTTATCCGACAAATCATCAAAACGAATAGAATTATTTTAAATCTTTAACAGACATCATTCCAATTTCCCCCTACCGGCATCCGGAAACGCATACCATCGGCATTCTTATTGAAGATATGCTGGTGGGAATCGTGGTTCTTTCATTAGCTGACATCATTATAGAAAAGCACGGGGCGATAAGAAAGTACCGACAATGGGATGTAAGAATAATTCACATTGTAAGAGTCATCGCCCCGACTTTGTATTATATTGACTGTCAGCAGGTTACTGATACATGTCGTTTTGCGTTGTAAAACGGTCCGTTTTAGAACGTAAAACGGACCGTTTCGTGAGATGAAATGGACCGTTTTGAAGGCCAAAATGATACGTCTTGGAATGATGTAAATATATTTCAATGCCGGATAATTATTACGTTGCCTTTTCAGAGCAATAAGGATACTTGAAAACTGCCATGCTACTGATTTATCATTGCACTAAGCGAGTTTTACCAAGATACATCTAATTTAAGGATATATAAAAATTCCAGACAATGAGTCAGCTGAACTGACAAACGATTAATACTAACTCTGAACAACCGTCAATGAGTAAATTTAAGTGTCAATGGGTAAATTTATACTTCTGTTTCATAAAATTTATCGTGTGAACTTGTAATTATGAAGTTGATGTTATAACTTTGCGGTAAAACCAAAATAACCTGACTGATGACCATACTGACGGCAATGACTAAAAGCTTGAACGTTTGCAGACAGCTGCGAACAGCCGTCGTGTTGGGACTTTTGTGCATAGCGGCTCTTTCGTCATGTGAGAAAAGGGAGATATTCCACAGCATTATGCCAGCCACGGTGAAACTCCACAGCGGCGATGTTGTTTTCCGTCGTGGAATGAGCCTAACGAGTCATGCCGTCCTCGCCGCTGACGCTCAGGGCAATTACTCTCACGTTGGAATCGTCGTCGACTCGGCTGGGAAAAAGATGATAGTCCACGCGGTCCCCGGAGAACCAGACTTCGACGGCGATGTCGACAGAGTGAAGATGGACGTGCCGGAGAAGTTCTTCTCCTCGGAGTATGCCTCAAAGGGAGAGGTTTGCAGGCCAACGGATGAGGCAATGGCTGCTAAGGCTGCACAAACGGCACTGCGACTTTATAAGAAACGGGTGCTGTTCGACGATGATTTCGACGACAGCGACACGACAAAGATGTACTGTACGGAACTCATTGTCTACGCTTTTAAGCAGGCCGGCGCCGACATTAGCGAAGGCCGACGGCACAAGGTCGACATACCGATAATCAAAGCTGACTGCATTCTGCCGTCCGACATCCATTCGTCGCCATACCTGAGGACAATAATAATGTTTCACAAATAAAACTCATTAGCTATGAAAAGACTACTATCAATTGCAATCTTTGCAGCTATGTGCGTAATGTTGATAAGCTGCGGAAAGTCGGAACCACGGCGAGTAGCCGAAAAGGCCCTCGACAGCGTCATCGACGAGGACTACCGCGGATACTTCGACTGTGTCTACTTCCCTGCCGACAAGCAGGAGGAGAAGGAGACTGCCATCTCCATTATCGAGGAGAAAGTTAAGAAAGCCAAGGAGAAAGGGACCAAGGACAACAACGTCCCCGTCAGTTACGAATTCGTTTCGGAGCAGGTCAATGATGACGCAGGAACTGCCATTGAGACTTTCAACATCAAATATGCTTCGGGAAAGACCGAGAAAAGCGAAGTAAATCTGAAGAAGGAAGAGGATGGCAAATGGTATATCGAGAACAAGAAATAAGGAACTGGGGATACAGCTTTGGCTATAGGAGCAATAGAAGGCTATAGGAGCTATAGGAAGCTATAGGAGCTATAGATAGCAATAGAGCCGCAGAAAACGAAGGACGGCTGCAAAGCATTAAGTGCCCAGATATACCCTATGCCGCTCTCGACAGCAGAGGGCGGGCAAGGACAATCTTTCTAACGTCAATCCTGGAGCAGAGGATGAGATAGAACTCACCGATAACAGCAAGGAGAGGGAATGAAGCCGATGCCGCATGGATGACGAAAGGAATTAGACTGACGGCAGCTAACGGTGGCATGGTGAGGTGAGTGAGTTTCATTGCCATCAGAGCCAAGGCCACAGTGATGGTCAGCGCGATGTACAATGGCAGCGACATACGGTCGAAAAAGATTATCCGACCCATCGTGCCGCATGCTGCCGTGAGTGCCGTGGTGACGATTATGCGCCGTGGCTGACGCCGCAGTCTGTTTCCCGGCTGACAGAGGGTGACGAATACGACCATTAGCGGTGGTGCTATCAGAGCCGTGAGATGTGAGTATTCGGCAACGGCGATTATGGGTAGCAAACCGACGCCAATAATCATCCAATGGCGTAACCGGCTGGCAGTGAGACGATGATGATGCCGAGACGATTGCGAGACAGCACTCCTCCACCCCATCGCCACCGCAATCCGCGACAGCGCCACACAGAGCGTCGATACAGTCAGGACCGCCACGGGATAAACCAATGACGGCGAATGGAGGACGATGGGCAGCAGACAGGTGGCTATGACGGGGAAGAGCGTTGCTCGGCCGATGATGAGGATGGCTACGGCGATGACAAATGCCGACGCCATAGCAATCACTGGATAGTCGTGGAGCCATAGTTCCAATGCTGTTCCAGCTATGGCTGCCACGGTCAACAGCCATGGTGCAGAACGCAAGGAGACTGTCCACGGGCGGCGGTCAGCGATGATGAGTCCGACAACGAGGGCAGCGGCGGGAGGATAGATTATCGATCTGTCGCCGAACAGCGACGACATTGCGCCCATCAGTGCTATCGCCATAAGACTCAGCACATACCTGATTATCAATGTTCTACCGCCCTTATTATTCATTTCCTTATGTTTCTTATCTATCGTGTAATGATATTCAGCAAGGGGGCATCAGAATGATGCCCCCTTTCAGTATAATCCTCTGCCGACAGATTATTTTCGCCCTACAGCAATCTTCTTACCACCAAGGATGTAGATACCCGGACTGAGTTTAGAGACAGCGCTGACAGTGGTGTTGCGAGCAACCATGCGGCCGCTAAGGTCGTAGGCATTGGCCGTCGACATAGTAGATGCTGTGGGTGCAGCTACTCCGTCAGTCGTCGAGCCGTCGAATGAGCCCGTGTAGTTGGCCTTATACTCTGTCTCAATGAGTTTCGACGGGTTCTTAGTGTTCGTAATCTTACAGCCGTTGATGAATTTTATTCCGTCGCAGTAAGCTAAGAACATGCCCTTGGCGGCCTCGACCTTTACATTGTCGAAAGTGACGTTGCGCACATGACTCTCTGGGAGTCCGAAGATGTTTATGGCAAAGTTCGACTTGTAGCTCGATTTATACGGCGTTCCCGTCGACGTGACGTTCTGAATGAGGATGTCGTGGAAGTAAGGAGTCGTGGCCGTACTGTCCTTGACAGCTGCCGAAGCCGGCGATGAGGGGCGTCCGTCGTACCACGCGTCGATACTTATAGGATTGTTGACATTCTTCATCGTGCAGTTGCGCATCGTGAGATTATATACGCTGCCGCTCCTTCCGCGCTGGCTCTTGAGACGGAATCCGCTGTCGGTGCCGTCGAAGGTGATGTTCTCATAGATGATGTCGTGCATGTGCTGGGTGTAGCTGCCGAACGATGCTCCGTGTCCGGTGCCAAACTGACAGTCCCACACATGGACATACTGGGCCTGTGAGTCCATTACGACGTTATCGTCGCCGTTGCTGATATCGCAGTTGTAGATGTTCACATGGTCGGTCCATACGGGTATTCCGTCGGTATTGTGGCTTGGGAACGAATTCTCGGCCGGCCGGAACGGCAGTGTAGAGTCGGGTTCTCTTATGACCACATCGTGGATAGTGCAGTTGCTGCCCTTTCCGCTCTTTCCGGCAGCGATATTCACTCCAGGAGCGTTCTGAATTCTGAGGTTTCGGACGAGGAACCGCTGTGCACTCGTTGTGAAACGGATGACGGCTCCACGCTTGATGTAGTTCCATGCCGCAGCCTTCTCGTCGCGCAGCCGCCACCAGTCGGAGCCCTGTCCCTCGATGACTGAGGTCTCCTTGCTCTCACCCTCGATGATAAGGTCGGAGGCGTTGTTGTCGGCCGGTGTGATGAAGTCCTGCAGCGACACCGACTTCGTGATATTTCCCACTGTTCCGGGATACTGTCCAAAGGGCAGGAGCTTGAGCGTTGCACCGGCCTTGAGGTGTAGCACGGTGCGCGCCTTGAGTTTTATGGGTCCACAGAGCCATGTGCCGGCGGGAATGACAACCATTCCACCCTCATCGGGAACAGCATTGAGCGCAGCCTGGATAGCAGCGGTATTGTCGGCCGACTCTTCCGTGGCTCCATAGCTGACGATGCTCATGGTGTTGGCATCGGTGATAGTCGGGATTGACGGCAGGGCCACAGCAGTCCAGCCATCAGGAGTATTCTGTGCAGCAAGCTCGGCACTGACGTCACTCTGTGCTATCATTGTTGCCGGCATAAGCATTAACGCCGCCAGCAGCGAAACATGAAAGAAAGTTTTTTTCATTGTTGTATTTAGAAAGTTTTCAAGTTGGATGCAAAATTATTCAATATCTTCCACAATTCCAAATAATTGCCGTATAATTTAATGGTATTAGAATTTTATAATCAGTGTAAAGGTCAATAGCGCAAAGAGTTGCGGACTGAAAAAAGAAGAACAAACCGCAACCAAACAGAGTCTTCTCTGCTTGATTGCGGTTATCAGTTTATCGTTCAGATCCCTGAGGGCGGACGATTTTTTCAATGTCAAACGACCGATATCACTTCTCGGAAGGACGCTTACAGAGAATATTCTCGGCCTTTCGGACCTCTTCTTTCGTTGGTGTCGGTACCCCGTCGAGCGAATAACGCAGACCTAATTCTCGCCATTTATATACTCCGAGGGTATGATAAGGCAGCACCTCCACCCGTTCAACGTTAGTGAGAGTGTCGATGAAAGCGCGCAGACGCCTCAGCGACTCCTCATCATCGGTGATTCCGGGAACGAGAACATGTCGGATCCATACCGGCACTCCCACATCCGACAGACAGCGGGCGCAGTCGAGGATATTCTCGTTGCCGTGGCCGGTGAGGTCGCGGTGCCGTGCCGAGTCGATATGCTTGATGTCGAGCAGCACAGTATCAGTGCTCTGCATCAACCGTAGGAACTTGCCATAGAAAGGCTCGCGCCGCGTAAATGGCTGTCCGGCAGTGTCGAGACACGTGTTGATGCCCCGTCGGTGAGCCTCCTCGAAGAGACTGATGACGGCATCAATCTGCAGCAGAGCCTCACCCCCGCTGACCGTTATTCCGCCATCCGAGCCCCAGTAGGCCCGATAGCGCTCGGCCATATCGAGCAGCTGGCTGACCGTTGTGGCCTTATCGCTGTCGGAGGCCATCCGCCACGTGTCGGGATTGTGGCAGTAGCGGCACCTCATGTGGCAGCCGCGGAGGAAGATGACGAACCTCACCCCCGGACCATCGACAGAGCCGAAGGACTCGGTGGAGTGTACGTAGAGCACGGCCTCGCCATCATGTGGTGCCGCCGTGCCGCCGTTGTTAGAGCCGCTCATGAGCCTGACGAGCTATAACATCGAGCTGCTGCTCGCGTGTGAGGTCAATGAACTTCACTGCATAGCCGCTGACACGGATGGTGAAGTTGGCATACTCCGGCTTCTCGGGGTGCTCCATGGCATCCTTGAGTTTGTCGACACCGAAGACATTGACGTTCAGATGGTGAGCGCCCTTGTCGAAGTATCCGTCCATAACGCTGACGAGGGTCTTGGCGCGCTGCTCATCGTCGTGGCCGAGGGCACTCGGACTGATGGTCTGGGTGTTGGAGATTCCGTCGAGCGCATATTTGTATGGCAACTTAGCCAGAGAGTTGAGCGATGCTAAGAGACCGTTCTTCTCGGCACCGTACGATGGGTTTGCTCCCGGAGCCAGCGGTGCACCAGCCTTTCGTCCGTCGGGCATATTGCTCGTATACTTACCGTAAACCACATTTGAGGTGATGGTGAGGATCGATGTCGTAGGCTCAGAATTGCGGTAGGTGTGGTGCTTCTTGACCATGCCGATGAAGGTCTTGAGCAGCCAAACGGCGATGTCGTCGGCGCGGTCGTCGTCGTTGCCGTAGCGCGGGAAGTCGCCTTCGGTCTTGAACTCGAGAGGGAATCCGGTCTCGTCGCGGACGATATTCACCTTAGCATATTTGATGGCCGAGATAGAGTCGACGACATGTGAGAATCCGGCAATTCCCGTAGCGAAGGTACGGCGCACATCGGTGTCTATAAGAGCCATCTCCTCAGCCTCATAGAAGTATTTATCGTGCATGTAGTGGATGAGGTTCAGGGTCTTGACGTAGACAGCTGCGAGCCACTCCATCATATCCATGAACCGGGGCATAAATTCCTCGTATGTGACCACATCGCCCTCGATAGGACGATAAGCGGGACCCACCTGCTGCCGTGTCTTACTGTCGACACCGCCGCTGATAGCGTAGGTGAGGCACTTGGCGAGGTTTGCGCGGGCTCCGAAGAACTGCATCTCCTTACCCGTCTGTGTAGCGCTGACGCAGCAGCAGATGCTGTAGTCGTCGCCCCACACCGGCCGCATGACGTCATCGTTCTCATACTGTATGGAGCTGGTTTTCACAGAGATATAAGCTGCATAGCGTTTGAAGGTCTCGGGCAGCCGACTGCTGTAGAGCACGGTGAGGTTTGGCTCCGGCGACGGACCCATA
Organism: Prevotella lacticifex; assembly: GCF_019973375.1. GTDB lineage: Bacteria > Bacteroidota > Bacteroidia > Bacteroidales > Bacteroidaceae > Prevotella > Prevotella lacticifex. The sequence continues at coordinate 91,221 of NZ_BPTV01000002.1, forward strand.
TTCTCCAGTGTGTGAAGGAAGCGGAAGTCGTTCTTCGTCACCATGTGGCGTCCGTCCTGTCCCATTCCTGCCACTTCGAGCGTAGCCCATACGGGATCGCCGGAGAAAAGCTCGTTGTAGGAGGGGATGCGTGCGAACTTCACCATGCGGAACTTCATCACGAGATGGTCGATAAGTTCCTGTGCGTCGTCCTCGGTGATGGTGCCCTCATTGAGGTCGCGGGTGATGTAGATATCGAGGAAAGTCGACACGCGGCCCACTGACATGGCAGCTCCGTTCTGCGTTTTCACAGCTCCGAGATAGCCGAAGTAGAGCCACTGCACAGCCTCACGAGCGTTCGTTGCAGGCTGCGAGATGTCGAAACCATACTGAGCAGCCATCTCCTTCAAGCCCTTGAGAGCTTTGATCTGCATGGCAACTTCCTCGCGCAGACGCACTACTTCGTCGACCATCTCACGCTCACCCATCGTGGCGAGGTCGTTCTTTTTCTCCTCGATAAGGCGGTCGATACCATAGAGGGCCACACGACGATAATCGCCGACGATGCGTCCGCGGCCGTAGGTGTCGGGCAGTCCGGTGAGGATATGGTTGTGACGAACGAGCTTCATCTCCGGTGTGTAAGCATCGAAGACACCGTCGTTGTGCGTCTTTACATAGTTATGGAAGATATCGTGGAGCTTGGCCGATGGCTCATAGCCATAAGTGGTGCAGGCCTGCTCAGCCATCTTTATACCGCCGTAGGGCATGAAAGCGCGTTTCAGCGGTTTATCGGTCTGGAGGCCGACGACACGCTCGAGGTCCTTGGTTTTCTCGTTGATGTAGCCGGGACCATAAGCGGTGAGACCGGAAACAACTTCTGTCTCCATGTCGAGGACACCACCCTTGGCTCGTTCTTCCTTCTGAAGCTTCTGCAACTCTCCCCAAAGGGTGTTGGTGGCATCAGTAGGACCGACGAGGAAACTCTCATCACCATCGTACTGGGTGTAGTTATTCTGAATAAAATCTCTAAGATTAATTTCTTCCTTCCACTGTGTTCCGCGGAAGTTACGCCATGCGTTGCTCATAATAACGTGGTTGATGTTAAAATTTATAAATATCGATGTGGTTCAATATCCTTTCCCCAAGCATCTGTTTCATTAAGGCCCGCAAAGGTAGCCATTTTCTCTCAAATACGCAAATTTTTCTTAATCTGCGTTCGGTACGTGCTTACATTTTCCACTGTACTCGCTAAAGTCGACGCGGATGATGTTCACACGGTGGAACGATTTCTCGCTGTATTTATAGCCTATAGAGCGGTAGTCGGGCGACAGTTTGTCGACAATGAGGTGGAGGGCTTTCATGCGTTCTTCGGCCGTGAGATGGATGTGTGCCGTCCCCTTGAGGATAACACTCTCATACTCAGTCGTAAACCGCGACGGCAGGAGGTGAACATTACCGATGATGCAGAAGCTCACCCCCGGCTGTCGTTCCAGTGCGTCGAGCTTGTGGCCGTCAGGAGCGCAATGGATGTAGATGGAATCGGCACCGTCCCATACGTAGTTGACGGGAATGCCGTAGCCGGTGCCGTCGGTGTCGGCCATCGACAGCACACCATATTCACTTGTCCGCAGCAGTTCGCGGGCCCGATCTTCGTCCATCAGTCGGTCCTGACGGCGAACAGTATCGTTGACATATTTCATAAGCTGAATGGTTTTAAAAGTTTTGTTCTGCAAATGTATGCATTTCCACTGAGACCGGCAAGTGTTTACTGTCTGATGTAGGATCGTTATTTTCGCGGAATCGAATGGACTCGCATTGACGCTCTGACTGCCATAAGCTTCTGCCGTCCCCAAAAAGAAAAGTCCCGGAAGCCATCATTTTCCATGTGGCAACCGGGACGAAAGAATATATTATTCAACGAGATTCTTTATGTCCTCATCGACAGTTGTTATGCCGCCGAGACCGAACGACTCCTGGAGTGTCTTCAACACGTTTGGCGAGACGAACGCCGGGAGCGTAGGACCGATGTGGATATTCTTGATGCCGAGGCTCAGAAGGGCCAGCAGAACGATGACGGCCTTCTGCTCGTACCATGCGATGTTGAACACTATCGGCAGGTCGTTGACACTGTCGACACCGAAGATCTCTTTCAACTTCAGAGCCACGACTACCCATGAGTAGCTGTCGTTGCACTGTCCGGCGTCGAGAACGCGCGGAATGCCGTTGATGTCACCGAGATTGAGCTTATTATATTTGTACTTGGCGCAGCCCGATGTGAGGATGACGACATCCTTCGGCAGGGCCTTTGCGAAGTCGGCATAGTACTGGCGGCTCTTCATGCGGCCGTCGCAACCGCTCATGACGACGAACTTGCGTATAGCACCGCTCTTTACGGCCTCAACAACCTTATCAGCGAGAGCGAATACCTGGTCGTGGGCGAATCCACCTACAATCTCACCGTTCTCGATCTCGTCGGGAGCTGCTGAGTGGCGTGCCATCTCGATGACCTCAGAGAAATCCTTGTGGCCGTCGGGACGCGTAGCTATATGCTTCCAACCTGGGTAACCCGTTGAATTAGCGGTGAATACGCGGTCAGCGTAGTTGGAGTTTGGCGTCGGCGGAACGATACAGTTGGTGGTGAAGATGATTGGACCATTGAAGTGGGAGAACTCCTCACGCTGTTTCCACCAAGCATTACCGTAGTTTCCCACGAGGTGGCTGTACTTCTTCAGCTCCGGATAGTAGTGTGCCGGAAGCATCTCGCCGTGGGTGTATACGTCGATGCCTGTTCCCTCGGTCTGCTCGAGAAGGTCGGCAATATCATGAAGATCGTGACCGCTGATGAGGATACCCGGACGCTTGCCCACACCGATGTTCACCTTCGTCACCTCCGGTTTGCCATAAGCACCAGTATTGGCCTTGTCGAGGAGTGCCATCACGTCGACACCATATTTACCGGTAGCAAGAAGGAGCTGGAGCAAATCGTCGCCCGTAGCATCGGGATTGGTTATGCCGGTGAGAGCCTTGGCCATGAAAGCTGCGATTGATGCGTCGCGCTGTCCGAGGCGTGCAGCATGCTCGTAGTAAGCGGCCATACCCTTGAGTCCCAGGACGATAGTCTCCTTCAGCGAGCGGATATCCTCGTTGGCGGTGCGGAGCACGCTCTCGCGGTCGCCCTCAGCGGTGAAGTCGCTCTTCTCGCCACCCCACTCTACCTCATGATAATCGGGCAGACGGAGGCCGCGGTCTGCGGCTGCAGCGAGCAGTTGTTTCTTCACAGCCAGACCCTTGTCGACCTTAGCGAGCAGAGCGCTGTCGTCGAAATTGGCATTGGTGATGGTAGCGAAGAGTGCATCGACAATGAAGTCGTCGACGGTAGTGTCGTCAGCCATTCCGTTCTCGAGAAGCGAATGGTATATTGTTCCTACACCACGTGTGACACTAAGCAGCAGGTCCATCCAGCGGCTTGTCTCCGGTTTCTTACCACACACACCGCGAACGGTGCAACCAGTGCCCTTGGCTGTCTCCTGACACTGAAAGCAAAACATCTGATTCTCCATAATATTATTCTTTTGTATAAAGTAACTCTTGTTTTTGTTTATTGTTAATTATTATTCCTGCTCCATGCGTATGAAACCGGGGAAGATGAGGTTGTTCTCGAGGGCGATGTGCTCCTTGAGGTTCTCGAAGAACTTATAGAGCTCGTGGTTCATGAGCCTGTACGACGCACAACCGTCGGTAGGAGTCGTGAAGTTCTCGGTGATCTCAGTGATATGCATCCATGTATCGCCTGTGGTGTCGTGCTCGAGCATCATTTGGCGGATGGGGTAAGCCACTGAACCACAGTGGAATGGTGCTGGCTCACGACCCTCTTCACGAGCGTTGTACATCTCGTAGAACTGGGGGAAGAGCACCTGCTCCTCTTTAGCGAAGTGGGAGTCGAGCTCCTCAAACGAGCCCTCAACGAGTTTTCTCACCTCATGGAGCTCGGGATGCCGCTCGCCATGTACGCTCTCAACCTTCTTCACGAGGTTCAGCAGCTCCTCATGGTGGAGGTGGAAGTTGCGGTGATGCTTCTTCAGCACGTAGTCGACGAGCAGGTCGAGGGGCCACTCAGCGAACTCCGGTGCCCTGCCGCCTTCGGGTGCGGTGGTCTCGATGCTTGCCAATACGTCGTCGGGGTTGAGGTTCTGCTTAGCGCAAGCACTCTCGAGAGTCTCGCTGCCGTGGCAGCAATAGTCGATGCCAAGGCGGTCGAAAACTTTTGCGCGGTTGAAATCGTCGGCGACAAGTGCGCCTACACTCATGTCTTTTGTCAGCTTGTCATTCATATCGTTTTCCTTTCTATTTTGTTTTCTGGTGCAAAGGTAGCAACAATACCGCACCGTTATTATCGGGATTTAAGGATTGTTTCTATATAATTAATCGATATTTTCGATGAATCTCGAGAAAAAGCCGTATATTTGCAGTCGGACGAGCACGATACTGGCAGAGGAAAAGAAAGTTAATCGACTGAATATCAATGTAATATGAGATTAGGATATTAATGTAGAATCATCTGTCAGCTATATGTTTCCCGACTAAAACGAAAATCAACAGAGAAAAAAATATGGAGATAAGACAACTAAAATATTTCGTCAATGCAGCAACAACGATGAATTTCACTGATGCTGCCCGACTCTCGAATGTGGCTCAGAGTACCCTCTCGCAGCAGATACGGCAGTTGGAGACAGAGCTCGACGTGCCTCTCTTCCACCGTCAGGGCAAGCATGTGCAACTCACTGCCGACGGCAAATTGTTTCTTGTCGATGCCCGACGCATCCTCGACGACGCCCGTCAGGGCCTGGAGCGGCTTGCCGATGCCAAGGCTGTAAAAACAGGAACAGTGCACATCGGACTGGCCTCAGGCCTCGGAATCTCGGCACTGATGGCCGATGTTCTGACGGAGTACAACCGTGCCCACCCCGGTATCTGTCTGCATATCGTTCAGACGGCGGCTCCCCGACTGCCGGAGATGCTGCGGAAACACATTCTTGACGTGGCTATGACATTCACTCCGCGGACTGTCGACGACGATCTCGTGAGCCGTCCACTCTTCGGCACAAGGCTCTGCGCCGTCGTCGCCGAGCATCATCCGTTGGCAATGAAGGATTCAATAGATATCCAGCAGGTTGTCAGACAGCCGTTAGTATTGCCGTCGGCGGCAATGCTCATCCGCCGTCGTTTCGACTCCATAGCCAAAGAGCAGAATGTGGAGGCGCATCCAGCTGTGGAAATCGACGACCTCTCCCACATTATATATATGGTGCGCGGTGGCCGATGGGTGAGTATTGTGCCCGACGTGGCTACTCTCGCCGTACGCGGAATAGTTAGGTTGCCGCTACAGCCGACGGTTCTCCTGCCGACATCGGTACTGACCCTCAAGGACAACTATGAGCGGAGGGCCGTCAGCGAGTTCCTGCGGATGCTGAGCGCCAGCGCCAATCTCCTACTGCGAACAAAAAATGAGTCGTGCGATGTCTGTGGCGAGACATTTATAGTTTAATCCCCATCGAGTAAGAAAAATTAACTTCGGCATCAGCTGTAATCCAGATTGACTACAGATTCGCTGTTTATCTTTGCGCTCGAATAAAAGATTGTATTATGAGCGAGAAGACAAACAGATATCTGCTTTACGCCGGATTCATCGTGGCTGTGCTGCCGGTGATAATTCTCCGCGACTTCACCCCGTCGAATGAGTTGCGCTATCTGAGTATTGCCGACGAGGCCCTGCGCAACCACACTTTCTTCGTATTCACCAATCACGGAGTGCCCTACGCCGACAAACCGCCACTGTATCTGTGGATTATCATGCTCTGCCGCTGGCTGACGGGAGCCCACAGGATGTGGCTGCTGTCGCTGTTCTCGGTCGTTCCGGCCCTTGTCACTGTCGATACCGTCGACCGCTGGACCGTAAACGAGATGGGAGGTGAGAGCCGTGCCGCTGCCCGACTGATGACGCTCACGACAGGACTCTTCCTCACCGCAGCACTGACGATACGCATGGATATGCTCATGACGATGTTCATCGTCCTCGCGATGAGGGAGGCGTGGAATATCATCAACGGTGACAGCCGCTGTGGAAGTAGCCGGTGGCGATTTCCGCTGTGGCTGTTCCTCGCTGTGCTGACGAAGGGTCCCCTCGGACTACTTATTCCTCTCACGACGACCGTGGTCTATCTCATCATCGTTCGCCAGCCATGGCTGATAAAGCGATTGTGGGGATGGACCACATGGATTAGCTTCGGTGGGCTCACAGCACTATGGCTGACAGCCGTATGGAACGAGGGTGGCTCCGGCTATCTTTACGATATGACTGTGCATCAGACAGTTGGCCGTGCCGTAAACTCCTTCCATCATAAGGCATCGGTGGTCTACTACCTCATTCATTACTGGTACTGTGTGGCTCCGTGGTCGCTGCTCGTGGCCGGAATCATCGTCAAGGCCCTCGGCCGCGGGGCTAAGCGCAATGCCCTTCAGCTCTTTTTCCTCACAGCCGCGCTGTCGATAGTGGCCATGCTGTCATGTTTCAGTGCCAAACTGCAAATATATATGCTGCCAGCCGTGCCGTTCATGACCTACTCGGCTGCAATGTTCCTTGAGCGTTACAGCCGTTGCCCTTGGCTGCGCTACGCCTTAGCCCTGCCGTCGGCGATAATCGTTGTGGCTCTCCCCGCTGTGCTGATAGTAAGATGGAAGATAGTACCTGAAATTAACACTACAGCCATCGTCTTGGCCTCAACGGTGCTATCCGTTATAGGCATCGTCGCCCTCTGCCGCCTTTTCAGTGCCAACAGCCACGGACGACTGCTCACGACGATAAATATCCTTGGCAGCGGCATACTCATTGCCGTATTCATCGGTGCTTCGGCACTGCCTCGGCTAAACGCTTATATCGGCTACAGCACTATCTGCCACGAGGCCCTCACCGTTGCTTCACGTTTCAAAACCACCGATATCCGCGTGTGGCGCATGAAGCGTGCCGAGAATATGGATGTCTATCTCCATAGTCCCGTCACTGTCATACCATCCCCTGCGTTGCCATTGCCACATATTGCAACTTCCTCCAAATCTTCATCATCAGATCCGGCAACTGCGCCCCAACCCTATGTCATCATCTCTAAAGCGAACCTCCTGACATGGCGTGGAATTACTATTGTGGCACGAGCTGGCGATAATGCGGTAGGTGTAGCGAAATAAACTCACATGATGATTATTCATCGGCCTCAGCCATGCAAAGGTAATGCTGTGAGAACAGCAGAAGACTTGCACACATATCGAGTCGTGAATTGCAATCACGAAAGTCCAGACGATATATTATGGTATTGAACTCTCCATACAATTTCATTGCACAAACGGGCAATTCACACCAATAAGGCAACGGAACCGTAGCAGACCATGCCTATTGATGGCACGAACCAGCATAATGACGACGCAAGATTTATTGCGCAGCAAATGCCAAACAACAGTCCATTATGCGTTAGAGATGAAATGGACAGGGCTGACTTCTATATAATTATATACAGAAAAGAAGAGGCCACAAAAGGGAACAAACAGGGTGGCAAAATGTAAAATAAAATTCAAAACTGACCCATCCGCATTACTCCCTAATAATCAACGACTTACGAAACGGGCCATTTGACGTTGCGAAACAGACCGTTTCAGGCTGCGAAACAGACCGTTTTAGACTGCGAAATGGACCGTTTCGCAACACGAAATGACCTACTCCTGATTACTGTAAACATATTTCGCAATTTCACACCAGCAAACCCCGCACTTGGAGATGTTAAATTACGAACACGGTTTTCCCCCATACAAAAAACAAATGTATCCTTGTCGTCGCGGACAACATACACATGGTCGATGGCATCGAGGGCATCGCCATTGGCGTTCTTCGACGGTGCCGTGAAACTGATATTTACCTTCAGATCACCATCGGGGTCGGCTGTGGCACGCAGAGAGCCCACTGTATCAGGCACTGCGAGGGTTCCACCTTGCGTTATCGACAGCGAGTCTATATATAATAGGTAGGCGTTGTTAGGGCTGATGTCGTGGATTCCGACATTATACGTGCCGTCGGCGGATACCTTCACGGTAGCGGAAAACTCCTTCTGCTGGCTCTCTTCGAGGATGATGTCAGTGACCTTTCCGACGGTTTTGAACTTCGACGGATCGGTGCCCTGACCGAATCCCACCTCAAAAGCGTTGCCGGCGTACTCGGAATAGCCCGGCAGACCACCCCAATAGCGGAAGGCTATCGTGTAGATTCCGGGCGCAAAATGGATGTCGGGGGTAATGAGCCAGTCGTCGCTGCCATTGTCGGGACCGGCCTGTGTGTAGGCATGACCCGAATAGTCGTCCCACCACGTGGTGTAGTCACCGTTGGCGTCGATGACGGTATACCGGTCTATCCATCCCTCATCGAAGGGCTCGAAGTAAGGGATGTCGTAACCATTGCCCACAAGCACCTTATTGCTCTCGGCATAGGTGCCCTCATTGCCCATAAACACGGGCGTTATGCGCCAGTAATAGCTCTTCATTCCAGCCGAAGACGACAGCTGGTCGGTGATGGTGGTATCCTTAACGCCGGTGGCTACGGTCACCTCGTCGGGGTATCTCACCACATTATATGTGACGCTATCCTGCTCAAAATAGCCTTCGTTGATGGCTCCTTCGGACTTCTGCCAGCTGATTGTGGCCTTGTTGTCGGCATCGATGCTGGCTTTAGCCTCCCAGATACCCATAGGAGTAGCCGCTCCGATGAACGCCGACTGCTTGTATTTCGGACTGAAACCGGCATCATTGCGTGTCAGGACGGCAAATTCGACATAGTCGTTGGCGACGGTCACCTCAGGAGTCGTAACCTCGCTGCCCGCTGGTCCGCTGCCGGTGGCTACGGTGTCGCCGTCGGCTAAGAGATACCAGGAGAGGTCGCCGGAGAGCTCACCGCCGGCGAAGGTTGTCGAAGGCAACTGGAAACTGACGGTTCCAGTCGTACTCGGACCCTCGAAATGGGGTGTCAGCGAGGTGACAGCGGCAGGGGCATCGTCGGCTGCCAATGGTTTTGATATAAACAGCGAGGCAAATTCCTCACCATTGGGGAAGTCACCAAGCTTTGTGGCCGTAGCTGTAGTAGGGTCGACTTCGTAGAGTGCTGACGAGGTGGCGCTGAGCTGGGCGGCCCAGAGAATTTTACCCGACGTGGGATTGTAAACGGCACTCTGGATGAGAGAGGATGGTGCTACGCCGGTAGAGCCCACAAGAGTAGCCTCACCAGTGCTTTCGCTGACGGTGTAGAGACTGCCCTGAGCGTCAATGGCATAGAGGGTACCACTGTCGTTGTCGGCCATGGCAACGTATTTTGAACCTATCGACCGGATCTTTGTGCGCTGCGGGGAGTGCGACGAGAGGTCGAGGGTTCCAAATTCATAACCCGTTTGCGCACTGTTGCTGAAGCAACCGTATATCTTGTCGGTGCTCGCATCGTAAGTCATCGTGGTGGCAATGAGAGTTGCATCTACAATATACTTTCGGCCGGTCGATTGCCATTCGCCCATAGAAAAACCGGTAATGAAACCGAAAATTTCGCCGTCGCTGCCAAAATCGCTGACTTGGGTGACGTAGACTTTGTCGTTGGTTGCTACACTTCCGCCGTTGCCCTGCATATAACTGCTCGTAGCCAACTGGGTGGGAGTAAGGTCTCCGGAGTACGGCTTGAAGTTGTAGATGCCGGGAGTTGAGCCGCCTTGGGTTTGCAGCTTGTCACCGGCAAGGACAAGATTAGTGTCGCCGCCGACATCATTTGGGCGTCCCTCTGCAGGGAGAATGGCCATCAATGTCAGCGGTAATGATAAGAGTAAATTACGTTTAAACCTCATAAAATATTACATTAATGATTTAACCTCAGTATGATTAGTTCTTGTCTATATTGATTTTTTGAAAGCAAAATTAGTAATTTTATACAAAACTAACAAAGCAATTACGTGAAATTTTCGTTATTGTTCGCATTTTCTGACTCCTAAATCAGTTTACTGCCGCTAAAAAAATAATTCTACACCGATTATTTCATGCTGACAAATAAATGATGTATCTTTGCGGAAGATAATTCTGGAAGGTCTTTCCGGGATTGGAGAATCATCAACGATAACGGTTGATGAGGATAGTAGAGAACAATAAAAGAACGGAATATGAATATAGAAGAACTGCGCGACTACTGTCTGTCGTTGGGTGATGTGGAGGAGAAATTCCCTTTTGCCAAGATTAAAGGTGGCGAGAGCGTACTGGTGTTTTATGTCTGCGGCCACATGTTTGCGTTTCTCGACATCGCCGATTACGATCTCGTGACCGTCAAGTGTCAGACGGAGCGGATTGCCGAACTGCGTGAGCACTATGAGTGGGCCGACAAGCCATCGCACGAGAACGGGAAATACTGGATTGGCATCCACGCGAACATCGTTCCTGACGATATGGCTCGCGAACTTATTGCAAACTCCTACAATCTCGTAAAGCAAAAATACAGTAAACGAAAGAAGTAATAGTGTAATCCAATACCCGCGGCTGGGAAAAATTTGAGCTAAAGGGATATAAACAGCATTGGACTGAGGAAGAATACTAAACCATAAATCTGAAGGATGCATCTAACGATAAAAGCCAAACAATTGATTATCAACTGCTTGGCTTTTTGATGTGTCGACACTTGGATTCGGACCAAGGACCCCCACCATGTCAAGGTGATACTCTAACCAACTGAGCTATGCCGACGAAAAAATTCGCTTCAGATTTATGCGTCATTGCGCTTGTTCTGAATTGCGGGTGCAAAGGTACATGATTAATTTCATATAATCAAATATTTGCCATGGATATTAAGTTATATTAACAATAAAAGCTTCCTACGACATATTCACAACCTTTTGAAATAAAAACAAAAATACACCGGTTTTCTTTGTTATATCAACCAATTGCATTAACTTTGCAGTCTAATATTACCTTATAATATATTAAACGGGATAATAATTACAGAAAAGATGAATACTGAGACTAACATTAACGAAGAGAAGCACTCTCTGAGTTTCGTAGAACAGCTCGTAGAGGAGGACCTCGCGGCAGGTAAGAACGGCGGACGCATTCAAACCCGTTTCCCGCCAGAACCGAATGGTTATCTGCACATTGGCCACGCAAAAGCTATTTGCATGGACTTCGGTGTGGCGGAGAACTATGGCGGGGTCTGCAATCTCCGTTTTGACGATACCAACCCATCGAAGGAAAACACTGAATATGTTGAGAACATCCTCAACGATATCAAGTGGCTCGGGTTCAAATGGGGACATATATATTATGCCAGCGATTATTTCGACAAACTCTGGGACTTTGCCATCTGGATGATCAAGAACGGCAATGCATACGTTGACGAGCAGACATCGGAGCAGATTGCCCAGCAAAAGGGCACTCCGACGGAGCCGGGAACACCGAGTCCATACCGCGACAGACCCGTGGAGGAGAATCTGCGCCTCTTCAACCAGATGAACACTCCCGAGGCTGTGGAGGGAAGCATGGTGCTGAGAGCCAAACTCGATATGGCCAATCCGAACATGCACTTCCGCGATCCAATAATGTATCGTATCATTCAGACTCCACACCATCGTACAGGAACTAAGTGGCACTGCTACCCAATGTACGATTTCGCACACGGACAGAGCGATTACTTCGAGGGGGTAACCCACTCTATTTGTACTCTCGAGTTCGTTCCTCACCGTCCGCTGTACAATAAATTCATCGATTTCCTGAAGGAAATGGACGGAACAGCTAAGGATGGCCTCGACGACAACCGCCCACGACAGATTGAGTTCAACCGTCTGAACCTCACATATACTGTGATGTCGAAGCGGAAACTGCACACTCTCGTCGACGAGCACCTCGTCAACGGATGGGACGACCCACGGATGCCGACTCTCTGTGGTATGCGCCGCCGCGGCTATTCGCCCGAGAGTATCCGCAACTTCATACGTTCCATCGGATATACGAAGTTCGATGCTCTGAACGATGTTGCCCTTCTCGAGGCCGCTGTACGCGATGATTTGAATAAGCGGGCCACACGTGTGAGTGCCGTTCTCGACCCAGTGAAACTGGTTATCACCAACTATCCCGACGGAAAGAGCGAGGAAATGACGGCCATCAACAATCCTGAGGACGAGACAGCAGGAACACACACTATCACATTCACGAAGAATCTGTGGATAGAACGCGCTGACTTCATGGAGGATGCGCCAAAGAAATTCTTCCGTATGACACCCGGAAAGGAAGTGCGACTGAAGAATGCATACATCGTAAAATGCACAGGATGCACCAAGGATGCCAACGGAAATATCACGGAAATTCAGGCCGAATATGATCCCGAAAGCCGCAGTGGCATGCCGGGAGCTAACCGGCGCGTGAAGGGAACGCTCCATTGGGTGTCGGCCGACAACTGCATGAAGGCAGAGGTCAGGGAGTATGACCGTCTTTTCAACGTCGAGAATCCATCGGCTGACGACCGCGATTTCCGTGAGCTTCTGAACCCCGACAGTTTGAAAATACACGAAAACTGCTACGTGGAGAACTATCTTTCCAGCGTAAAACCTGGTCAGTATCTGCAGTTCCAGCGCATCGGCTACTTCATGATGGATCCCGACTCTACTGCCGAGCACCTTGTATTCAACAAGACTGTGGGTCTGAAAGACAGTTGGAATAAAAAGAAATAACAACGATAAACAAAAAAATGAAAGGCTTACCTCACCTGCAAGAAAGGAGGAGGTCTGGTAAAACCAAAAATGGACAGATATTATAAATCAAAAGAGTTCAAGGCTATTCTCGCCAAATACGAGAATGCCGATAAGCCGAACGCCGTCCTCAGTACTGACGAATATGCCGACATAGCACAGTACTACCATGAGGCCGGCGACGACGACAAAGCTTTGCAGGCGGCACGGACAGCTGTCGAGATTTATCCCGGCAGCGTTGCTCCGTTGTCGTTCTTAGCACGCTATGAGATTCTCGAGAATCGGAATAGTAAAAAAGCAAACGAAATCGCCGAACAAATTTCCGACAAGGATGATCCTGACTATCATCTACTTATCGCCGAAATAATGCTTGCAGACAAAAAGATAAAGGATGCCGACGATTACTTGGAGAGGACTTGGAACGGATTCTATGGCGACGACTACTACGATGATATGCCTCTCGACGTGGCTGTACTATTTGCCGACTACGGTGAATTGTGGCTGGCTGAAAAATGGCTCAACCGCTCCGACGAGACTGAAGAGACTGACTATCAAACGGTAAAGGCTAAGGTTCTTATCAACAACAAGAAATTTGCCGAAGGCGAAAAGCTCATCGACAAGCTCATCAACGATGATCCCTACTCGGGTGAGTACTGGAATCTGATGGCAATATTGCAGATAGAAGACGGAAGAGCCTCTGACGCGGTGACATCAGCTGACTATGCTCTGGCCATAGACCCTAACGACCTTGGTGCTCTAATGAACAAAGGAAAAGCTTTTGGAGAATTAGGAAATCTACGAGGAGCAGAGAAATGCTACAAAAAATACATCAGCCTCGAGCCTAATGATCCTCAGATTTATAAGATGTTATCCGGCATTCTGGTCTCAGAAAATAGGATAGTTGAGGCTTACAAAGCTATAGTTCGTGCTATGGACCTGGAGAATGTCAGAAATGACGGTCAAGGATGGAGAAGGAAACGCGATATAATTGATCACATGGTTAGCTTTGGGGAGGCATTAAACAATTTCGATGAAGCTCACAAACTACTCGATATTCTCGCCGATGTCTATAAAGAGACCTTTGGAATCTACCCTGGATTGCCTGAACATTATTACTCTGATGTCGATTGCATGAGAGCGCATGTGTTTATGATTCAAGGACTTCCAGAGCAGGCCATAAACTGCTACGAAAGAGCTATCGCCGAAGCAAAGAAAAATCAAGACATTTACATCAGGGTGGCCAAGGAAGCATACGACTTAGGACTTATCGAGTACGCATACAAGAAACTACAAGAACTGAAAGACCAGAATGTGGCTAAGAGACCGGAATTCTATAAGTGTCTCATCAAATGCTGTAAAAAGCTGAATAAGAATGAAGAACTGCAGTGGGCCGAAGAGGAACTTAAAAATTGGGATCCGGACGAATAGGAAGATTTTTAAGGAACAAAAAGAAATAATAATCAGATAGCAAACAAGCGATTATCACATTATGCTGACATCACTTTTGAATAATCTCACCTACTGGTCGATATTCATCCTCATGCTTCTCGAGAGCACAGTAATACCTGTGCCCTCTGAGTTTGTCATAGCTCCGGCGGCATATCACTCGGCGGCCGGGAATATGAATATTTGGCTCGTGGTACTTTTCGGTACAATTGGAGCCGACGTTGGTGCAACAATCAACTACCTTGGCGGTTACTATCTTGGCCGGCCAATCATCTACCGCTTTGCCAACAGCCGGTGGGGACACATGTGTATGCTCAACCAAGCGAAGGTAGAGAAAAGCGAAAAATACTTCGACGACCATGGAATGGTGGCTACCATCACCGGACGTCTCATCCCGGGTATCCGACATCTTATATCAATTCCCGCTGGACTGGCTAAGATGAAATACTGGCAGTTCATCCTCTACACTACTCTCGGAGCAGGTGTATGGAACTGCATACTGGCCGCACTCGGATGGTGGCTTCACACTTTCGTACCTGAAGAGCAGCTCGATGATAAGATTATGGAGTATGGCGAATACATCAAATTCACCATTCTTATCCTCTTGGCCGTTGCCCTACTCTACTTCATGGCTAAGTGGTTCATTAAAAGGCAGAAACGAATCCATGCCGGAGAGGATCCTAACAAGGATTGAACCACATTCAATTCGTATAAACAAGTACATAGACTGAGTCCAGGTTTCTTGTAGACTTGGACTCTTTTCTTTTTGTCTTATATTAACTTGTCCTTACATCCGAATTGTCCAACAAGGATTGTTTTCGATTCTCTAAAGCAAGCAACTATGGTCCTTTCATTAGCCTATATTATTTAGGAGAAGCTTGGAGCAGCAAGAGAAAATCAATGACAAGATGTAAAAATAATTCGTATTACTTAGTATTTCAACGCATCTTTGTACTTCTTTGATTCTCAGCCGGTTACTAATACATGCCATTTTGAGTTCTAAAACGGTCCGTTTTAGGACGCCAAACGGTCCATTTCGCAAGCTGAAACGGACCGTTTGGGAAGCCGAAACGATAGGTTTGGGAATGGTATAAAGATATTTCGATATTTGTTTTTGGTGCGTTTTCATCTCTGAGTCGTGAGGATGATAGACAAAGCACTCTGCCATTGATTAATCTCTGCACCCAAAAAATTCACTAGAAAGCCTAAAATATTAGGGATATAAATAAAAGATACTAAGCTGCATTTGCCTTGGCCGGTATTGCTTAGGCCATTGGTTATCAGAATCTTGCTATAGATAGAACTCATCGGAAGAGCGCGGCTGCAATTATCGTGCCGCGTTTGCCAAAGAACTTAAATGAAAGTGCCACCGCAAAAGGACAAGAAACAATAGGGCAATGAGCAATAAATGATTAAGTTACCAATCGAAAATTGCTCATTGCCTATAACCGTTTACTAATAGATATCACCGCCTTTAAGTTCCTGACGGTCAAGTTTTTTACTGTCGATGGAACGCCAAGCGTAGTAAATATAAGCCAAGACGAACGGAACGAGCAGACTGACAACAGCCATTGTTCGCAAGGTAAACTCACTGCTACAGCTGTTGGCAATAGTCAGAGAGCTCTGTAAGTCAACATTCGACGGATAATATGCAGTGTTGTTCCATCCCGCCATAAGGAAGATGGCAGTCACCGCCATTACAGTGCCAAAGCCAGATAACCATATTCCCTTGATGAATCCGCTCTTCACTATGGTCATGATGATGCCTGCAAGAAGCGAAACAACACCCGCCAACAGAAGAATCAGGACAAAAGGATTGGCAAAAAGGTTATGGAGATATTTCATTGGCTCCATGACAATTACTCCGTCCGAATAATACGCATAGCCGTCCTTGACGAGGACATGAACGAAGAAAATGAGGAAGAATACAAGGAATGCTGCTGAGTTCCATATCAGCGACCGCCTCATCCGCTGGCGAAGACTATCGTCGTCGATATTGTTCGTCATATACAGCAGCCCCAAGACGCGGGCAAGGAAAAGCACTGCAATGCCGAAAATCACATTATATATATCGAGCAGTGCATCGAGTCCGCAGCTGGCATTGGCCCAACGGCTGATAACCGGCTGAAAACTGTTGGCAATATTCATTTTGTCGACAGTGAAATTGCTACCGTCGAAGAAGGTGGCCACGGCTCCGCCAAGCAGCAGCGGACCTACAATGCCGTTGATAACAAGACAAATCTGGAACGTACGCGGGCCAAGGAAATTTCCAATTTTGTTCTGGAATTCATAGCTAACGGCCTGAATGACAAACGAGAAGAGAATTATCATCCACAACCAGTAGGCACCTCCGAAACTCGTACTGTAGAAGAGTGGGAAACTGGCAAAGAACGCTCCGCCAAACGTGACGAGCGTAGTGAAGGTGAATTCCCACTTCCGTCCGGTGCTGTTGATGACCAGACGACGTTCCTCACTGGTCTTTCCGAGACTGAAAATCATCGTATTAGCGCCCTGGACAAAGAGCAAGAAGACGAGGATTCCTCCCAACAGACTGATGATAAACCACCAGTAATGCTGCAAAAAGCTATATGTTATCATAGTGTATCGTTGTTTGAGTGTTCAGGACCTTTCTTTATTTGTTTGCAAAGAATGCTGATTTCCACGGCTAAGAGAGTCGTGAAGAGTGCCAGGAAGAGGAAGAATGTGATCATGATGCTACGTGGCTGAAGGTCGGAAACAGCCACCCACGTCGGCAACATATCCTGAATTGTCCATGGCTGTCGCCCTATCTCGGCTACCATCCATCCGCTCTCACTGCAAATCCAGGCCAACGGAATGGCGATAAGCGCAAGAATATGAAGCCAACGGAATTTCCTCTCGCTGATATCTTTACGGAAGACGACGAAAAGAACGACCGCAAAGAAGAGCATAAAGAAGGTGCCGAGCCCCACCATCGTACGGAAGAGCCAGAACGTTATGCCTATCGGCGGCACCGTCCGCGATGCGTCCTTAACGTATCCATAACCAAAATATTTCACATTATCGGCCACAGTGCGCCGCGTTTTCTCCGATTTGTTGCCCATAGTGCGGTATAGCGCAACAGCATCGATAGCCTTTTTGCCCATGTCAACCTTCTCGGCTAACGATGGCTGGCGCTGTCCCTCATTGTCGGTATAACCGTTTATAATGTCGTTAATGCCAGGCACATAGCCATTCAAGTCGTGAGTAGCGAGAACGGATAGCAGGTTTGGAAAAGCAATGCGGCATGCCGGTTCCTTCTGAGAGGCATAATCGGGCTGTGCAAAGGGGTTGACGGCTGCGAAGAGCGTCAGACTCTGCGATTTTCCGCCGTTATAAAGAGCCTCCATAGCAGCAAGTTTCATGGGTTGAGTGCGGGCCACCATATATGCCGAATTATCTCCGGTGGCGAAAGCGGCAAGCGCAGCGAAGAGTCCCACCGAAGCTCCAATCTTGATACTTCGCCGTGCCATAACAGTCTCACGGCCTTTGAGCAGATACCAGCACGACACCGCTACACAGAAAACGGCACCGATAAGCCACGAGGAAGTGACGGTGTGAAGGAATTTGTCGACGGCAAACGGCGATAGAGCAACATCGGCAAAGCTCGACATTTCGAACCTCATAGTGTCGGGGTTAAACTGCTGGCCTATAGGATATTGCATCCACGCGTTGGCAACAAGAATCCACCACGCTGATATTGTAGCTCCCAAGCCGGTGAGCCAAGTAGATGCGAGATGGAAGCCGCGCGACACTTTCTTCCATCCGAAAAACATTACGGCAACGAAAGTCGACTCCATAAAGAACGCCACAATACCTTCTATGGCCAGAGGAGCACCGAAGATATCGCCTACAAACCATGAATAATTACTCCAGTTTGTGCCGAATTCAAATTCGAGGATGATGCCGGTGGCAACGCCGATGGCAAAATTTATGCCGAAGAGTTTCTCCCAAAATCGGGCCGTATCGCGCCACGACAGTTGCCCGGTACGATAATAAATTGTTTCGGCAATACCCATAATGACAGCCAATCCGAGGGTCAGCGGCACAAAGAGCCAATGGTAGGCGGCTGTCAGGGCGAACTGCGCACGCGACCAGTCGACGACTGACGGTGCAATTTCTAATAAAAGATGGTTCATATTGTCATAGTTGGTTTTAAGTTATTTAATCGATTCATTGTCCCAAACCGGGCGTTCGTTGTGGTGGCGGAGCCTCCTTCAGCACCTGCTTTCGCACAAAATCGCTTTTTCGCATCGTTCCGCGGTGAGTGGCAATATAATTAGGAAAAAAGAAAATACGCAACAGAACGAAGATTATCACTAACTTCACGAGGATAACAATCCACAGCGTCCTGCCCCACGTCATGTGGCGGAAACCGTCAACATAGAAATTGACAATGCCTGTTATCGTTCTTCTCAATTCCATGTTGCAAACTTAAACAAATTATTTTAAAATCTCCTATTTTCTCCGAATATTTTTGTTTTTAGTTCAAATTTTCGGTTTTCAGCCGTCAAAAATCGTTATCGCACTGCCGGTGCAGCCATGTCATGACAACGCGGGTTAGGAGAATTTGCTCCTTGACGGTGAGCTGCCGCCCCTTTGGAATGCCGTACCACTTGGCGAGACACCCACGACAACAGCATCCCGTAGCGTGCTGGGCGATGAACGGAGGGAAGACCCCATGGCGCATGGGCGTCTGTCGGCCATCATTAGGTATATCGGCTGGAGCGAGCCGCCGGGCTATAGTCTCACCCACCCCCTGCTCTATCTTCGTCCATCCGTGTTGACGGATATACTCCTTATCCTTGGCGTTGAGATAGAAAGAGCTGCGGAACTTACTCTTGGCAAGACGTTCGAAAAGCGGCTTCAGGTCAATGGCTTCGACCTCTTTCATTAATTTCGCTTTTTCTTCATTCTCTGGTTCATCAAAAAGACTTAATTCTCTGTAAACCATTCAATTATCCTTTGTTATTAAATCTTGGCGTAATCAATATACCAAAGAAATTTCTGTCACCCTCCGGCACAACCGTTTACTCGTACTCACGCGCTCGTTCTTCCTTCTTACGCATTTCTTCTATACGTATTTTTCTGGCCGCATCGTCCTCCCGTTTGAGCCTTTCCTGGAAATTTTTATTCCATTCTTCCCTTTCTTTCTCCTCCTTGTCCATCTCATTTTTTTCATGGGCGCACATGCCAAGGATAAAAACGATGACGATGAGAGGTCCTATCACCTTACCAAAGACGGCAGTGCTTCCGGTATAGAGGAATACACCGACGACACCAATCAGCATAAGAATGAAAAATAATTCCATAAAAAAGCTCAATTTATTCTACAAAAAATCACGACCAAACGACTACGCCAACAGTTCGAGGAGCTCCTCCTGAGTGAGAGCGTGGCCCATGTCGGTACCCTCAAGCAGCGAGTCGGCAAGGTCGCGCTTACTCTTATGCAGTCGGAGAATCTTCTCCTCAATAGTGTGCTGAGATATAAGATGATAGACGGTTACATCCTGTTTCTGCCCTATACGGTATGCGCGGTCTGTAGCCTGCTGCTCAATGGCCGGATTCCACCATGGATCGAGATGGATGACATAGTTAGCTCCGGTAAGGTTTAGACCCAATCCGCCGGCTTTCAAGCTTATGAGGAAGAACGGGCACTCGCCATGTTGGAATTTCTTCACGAGGGCCTCACGCTGTCCCATCGGTGTGGAACCGTCGAGGTAGAGGTAAGGCAGCTTGGCCTTATCCATGGCTTTCCTCACCTGATCGAAGAAACTGGTAAACTGGCTGAATACGAGAGCCCTATTGCCGCTGTCGTTAAGATTCTCGGCAAGGTTGACAAAAGCAGCCACCTTGCTCGATTCATGTTTCCACTTCTTATCGACGAGCGAGACGCTGCATGCCATTTCGCGCAACTTGGTAATCTCTGCTAAGGTGCTGACCTTCACTGTTTTATCAGCACGGACAGACTTCTCCGCCATACGGCGATGCACCTCATATACTTTCATCTCCTCATCGCTAAGTTCTACGGGCATCGTTATCTCGTTCTTCTCCGGCAGTTCGTCGAGCACATCATTCTTCGTCCGTCGCAGCAGGAAAGGCGAAATAAGACGACGCAACTGCCTCTGGCGTTCCTTATCGTGCTTATTTTCAATCGGCTCAATGAATTTCTTACCGAACTGCTCAGCACTGCCGAGGAGTCCGGGATTGATAAACTGGAAGAGGTTCCACAACTCCGACAGATGGTTCTGAATAGGCGTTCCCGTGAGGATCACCTTTCTTTTAGCTTGCAGCATCATCGCAGCCTTCGACATTTTCGTGTTCGGATTCTTGATTGTATGGGCCTCATCGAGACAAACTACGTCCCATTCCTTCTCCGAGAGTTTCTTGTGCTGGATGTTAAGCAGAGCGTATGTCGATACGATGACATCGCCGGCACCCGCCTCGTCGATAGCTTTCTCACGGTCGTCGGCACTGTTGAGGATAGTGACGTTGAGCGTAGGCGCAAACCGTGCGAGCTCGTTGCGCCAGTTGGGAACCACCGATGCAGGTGCCACAACGAGCGCGGCACCATTTTCGGCCTGGTCGAGGAGGAGCGTGATTGTTTGCAGAGTCTTACCGAGACCCATATCGTCAGCCAGGCAAGCTCCTGCTCCCCAGGACGTTACGCGCCACATCCACTCATAGCCCTCAAGCTGATAGTCGCGCAGAGTGGCATTCAAAGAATTCGGCACCTGAGGCTCACTCGTCGTACTATCCTTGATACGCTTGCGCAGGGCCTCAAGTTCCTTATTCTTACCTACATTGAGATTGTTATTGTCGATGACATCGCCGATGAGCCCTGCTGCCGCCGTAGACATCTGGAGGTGATTACGGCGGTCAGTGGTGACGGTGTCGAGGCGCTTCAAAATTCTCTTGAGCTCACTGCTGAGACTGATATATTCATTGTCGCCTACCTTTATATACTTACGGTAGCCCTGCTCGTGCATCATCTCCAAGAGTTGCTGGAGGGATATGATTTCATCCTCATCGATATGTATATCTCCCTCAACATCAAACCATCCGTTCTTCGACTTAAAGTTGATATTTACCGACTTGGCACCAACCGCAGGGTGATACTTCAAGCGTTCGCCCTCAGGCCACTCCATCTCGCAGATGTTGGAATTATTCTTAACCCACTCCATAATTTCGAGGAAGGCGCCGGTGCCTACGCTTAAAGTCTCCGTCGTCATCGTAGGAGCAAAGTCGTTCTCGTCGTCGATGACCCCGACATTGACCAACTCCTGGGTGAACAGATGCATATTTCTCTTTTCGACACGCAAGTGGCGCACCACCTGGACTTTCTTACCATTACTCGTGGCGATGGCATTCACATTGCCCTCACCGGGCGCAAAGCTCATATCCTCGAAAACATGTACCGAAACTGATATTGCGAATGTAATGGCATCGATGGGCACACACCGCAGAGTGAGCTTCGTCTGACCGTCGACGCGCTCCAGATTGTCGAGTTCCACAACCATGTTGGAGTGGACTTCCGTCTTGCCTCCCAACGTAGCTATGAGCTTCATTATCAGCGGCTCAGCCTCCTTAGGGTATTTCCGCTGTGAGAGGATCTGCGCGTAGACCCTCTTCTCGAATGTCGTCGGCGTGAAAACAGAGTAGTCGGTGTCGGTATTTTTCCTGTAATATGCTGCCCGCGTAGTCGCTGACGCGAGTTCCTCAACATTGGTTGTCACTGAGAAAGAGCCGTCCTTCTCCTTGTCGATAATCAGGAAGGGCTTGTCCTCATGGATATTCACCTGATGAAGATCGGTGACATCACCGGTGAATATATGGTCGCAGCCCACCAATTTATCAATATTATGAGGCAGAGAGATATAGTAATCGTAATAGCTTTGCTTATCAATGATTTTCTTGTCGTTTTCGTCAAGAATCTGCGGACTGTCGACTTTCAATTTCTTCAATGCCGTAGTATTCATCCTCCGGCCCGGCGACCACGTTCCGTCCTTCTTCTTTTTCTGTAACAGCGCCTGCACATACGTATTGTCGATGATGTATAAGAGCCGTTCCTGTCTGTCGGCATCATCCTTGGCTTTATCGTTTCCGGCATTGATAATCTCCTCTAACTTCGTCTCCCACAGAGGCTTAATCTTCAGTCGACCGAACACAGAGTCAGGGAATTTCAATCCTTCAGCATTGCCGACGAGCCCTGTAGGCCGGAGCTCCGCGCGCAGCCAAGCCCAGTGGGGAGCCATCGTGAAATCGAGTTCTACACCTCCTTTAGGCAACGTCCACGTGAGCTTAGCCACCATCCATGCAAGAAGATAGGGTGCCTTCACCGTCGGATCCTGAGCTATTTGGTTTACCGAAGCGGATTCAAAATCGATTTCCTTATGATCGAAGAAGAAGGTTTTAATCAATTTAAAGACAACGTTGAACTTATAGTAAATGGTAAACGAATCCTTATTGTACAGAGCCGACAGCTTCTTCGTTGCGGCCTCCGAACCGTTGAGCATCATGCAGAGCACGTAGTAATAGTTGGCGGCAAACGAGCTGAAACTGCCCTTATAACCATAGCTCGCAAGCTTGTTATGCGCTGTCATCGCCTTAGTGAATAATTTGAACGATTCGGCATAGTCTTTCTCGTAGAGCTTCTTTATGGCGACAATCAGAAGAGAGCTTTCATCAACCTTAAATGAATTGATATCGCCAACCAGCTCACCCGTACCGAGGTAATAATAATAATTGAACCGAGTGATGAGCCCGGGGCGATTAAGGTCTACCGTGGTCTGGCTGCAATGATCAATAAACAGTTGGCGAATGTAATCCCATGGCAAATCCGTATCGGCAACGATGGCTTCGCCAAAGAATTTATCCAATACCGGAATTAGAATTTCATCGCAGAGCCCCAAGACGATATTGCGATAGTCGGGGTTAGTAAAAATGCAAGCAACCTCTTTGACGAGCAGGGAGAAGCTGGCATGATAGGAGGAATACGTGCTGGTATGGCAGTTCTGAATGAGTCGGATGGCATAGGCGACATCCGTCAGGACCGTTATATTCCTAAGTTTCCTTGTGGTTCTCGCTATTCGATTGAACCAAAGCCTGTTATCGGGCTTCAGAAGCATGGTGAGATACTCAAAAAATATGCCATCAGCAAGCCGAAATGACTTTCTGCCGTAATAATAGTTGTGTTCTTCCTTGAGCAGCCCCTTACGAACCAGACCGTTAACTGTTGTTGTTATCTGCCTTGCAGGAGTATTGCTGTCGAAGAATTTCTTAATAGTATCTAATGACAGATCTTGCCCAGCCAGATAGGCCATGAGCATTAATATCTTCTGCTCGTCACTGTTTGTTGCCATAAATGGAATAATGTAATTTCAGCGTTTAATTCGATCGTAGCAAGCAAGCGCATCCTCCGATTGCATTGACCGGAATGCCTTTCAGCCGACCTTAGTTTTAAATTTCCGCCAAAGTTACAAAAAATATCCGAGAATAAAGAGCAAAAACGAAAAATAGCAATACGAAATTGGCAATCTAAAAAGCCATAATAGGAAAACTGCTAACTACAAACAACAAAAGATTAACAAGGAACTGACGACGGAGAACGATAGCTTATCCCCACCCGACGGTATGACTTTACGTCAAACCAAAAACCGGGGTGGGGACAAATATCTGCTTAGCCCCTTACAAGGAGCTCACAGTCAATCGTTTATCCGATATCAGTTCTTAGCTGCGAGAGGAGCTGCCTGGGTGTAGACACGTGTGGCAAGGTCCTTGTCGAGGGTGTAGAGGCCATAGCCGTTGTCACCAATCATGCGCAGACTGTCGATGATTGTCTTTGCACTTTCTTCTTCCTCCACCTGCTCGTCGATGAACCATTTGAGCATACTCTGGGTGGCGAAGTCGTTCTCCGCGAGCGATACGGAATAGAGATTATTGATGAGTGAGGTGACTTTCTGCTCGTGTTTAAGGGTCTCCTCAAACATATTCAGTGGTGATCCCCACTTCGTTGGAACGCCATCAATGGGCTGGAGCTGTACTTCGCCGTCGCGCTGGAGGACATAATCGAAGAAAATCTTCACATGGTCGAGTTCCTCCTGATACTGAATCTCAAACCAGTTGGCAATGCCGGGATAGCCCTTAGTATTGGCAAAAGCCGACATCGACAGATAGAGATAGGCCGACCAAAACTCAGCGTTGATCTGTGCGTTAATTGCATCTTGTACTTTCTTGTTTAACATAGTGTATTGATATTTAAATGGTTGGATACTCCTCATTAAAGTCATTGATAAAGATGATTATGGCAGATGATGCCAAAGACTGTCGACCATCGCCCCATCCGTATCATCATTCAGCTCAAATGACATTTGCAAACTTACAAAAAATTGTTGGAATAATCACAACATCACACGTTAATAAAGAATAATCGGCCGAAAAAAAACTGCCCTTAACGTTCCGTCGGCAGGAGCGTTTCAGAATTCGCCCTGCCAGCCTATGCTCACGTCTATCGATGCTTTATGGTGCTCATTAGTAGGATTCATGCGCGCGGCTTCAGCTTTGAAGGTGAATCCCAATGGCAATGTCGCGTTCAGACCTACGGTCCACTTATTGCACGAGGCGTTCTCGACATGGAATACACCGTCGTAGCGGGCGAAGGGAATAATTGAGAATTGTGTCAGCCTCATGAGTGTAGCCACATCGTAGCCCACCTCTACCCCCGCCGACCGGTTGCTGTTGGCACTACTGGCGATAGCCTGACCGTCGATGGTCCACCCTCCGGCGAGATAAGCAAAGTCGAGAGCCACATGGGCCACATGCCGACTGTCACCGAGGTCGAGGCCCTGGCGCTGTTCCATACCCACCGTCGTCGTACCATAATAGCCCGACAAGCTGACATCAAGTCCGCCGCCAGTCTGGATGCCCACTCTCGAGGCAGCTCCCACTAACCGCGACTGCCGTAAAGGCGCAGCACCATAAACGTAGGCACCAGCCTCATAGTGGAAGATGCCGCTTCGTCCCCACACTGCCGCACCACCCTCATGCCATGTCATAGGCAGCAGGGCGCTCTCGCTGTAGGGGTCGTAGATGGTCAGCGCAGGACCACCGCTGTTGGTCGTTCCAACGGGAATATCGACGATACCGGCCTTGACGTTCAACGCCTCGCTCCATTCCTTATTGATATACAGCTTGTTAGTGGCGTAGTTGTCGACGAAACCATTCTGCCAACTGCCATCACTATGGAACCGCTCATACTCCATCTCGACGACTGCTGACCAGCCGCGGCCCATCTGCCATTGTCCACCGACCACAATATGCGGTAAGTCGATAATGGAAGGATGCTCCTGATTATGGCGATGACCGAAGTTCACCTCTGTCATCACATTGCCACTTATTCGTTTCTCCTGAATACTGTCTTGTGCGCTGACTGCCGTTGATAGCATCGACAAGCCCACGGCGCAAAATAGAATTGTAACTTTTTTCATATCTTTGTTTTTGGGTTGCAAAGGTATGATTTAGCCGAAAAATGAACAAAAATTGTGCATACCCAAAAATAGTGATTTTCCATTCGTGGGTATGTTCCTGAACTAATCAAAACGTATTACCGGCAAGCGGAACGGTGAGTTTAATTACTTCACACGAGCCGAAGGAACACGTTTCTGAACGGACAGGAACCATTATACAATTCCATAAAAGCGGATTCAGAATTACGAAAAATATTAACACAAAAGAAATACATATCGTTTGGCGTCCTAAAACGGGCCGTTTTGCGTCCTCAAACGGTCCATTTCGCAAGGTGAAACGGACCGTTTGGGAACACCAAATGATATGTTTTACAATCTCACTGATTATGAGACAGTTAGAAAGTCGGACTAAAACCGGATATCAAGTGAAATATTATTACAATATTTTTTTATCCTTCCATTTGATTAGGCTGACAACAATCAGACCCTGCGGCATCCGACCCATCATCTTTTAGGGGTCATTACTGCGTCAGCAACTTGACTGCCGACGAAGCGAGACCTTCCGATTGACAATTGAGAGTGATGCGTCCGGCAGTCTTGGTGCTCTGAACGAGGACCTGCGCGTAGCCGTTGAAAGCGGGGATGGTCATCTGCTTGCAGTCGATATCCGTTGGATGGTCGATGCCATGGTATGCCGGATCGCCATTGCCGACACCGATTATGCGTCCCTCGCCGACGATACTGAAGGTGAGTTTGCCGCATGCGTCGGGCACTACGCGCCCTTTGGCATCGCGAACCGACACATTGACGACAGCCACATCGCGCCCATCGGCGGCAATCTGCACCCTGTCGGCCTCCGTGCGCAGTGCTGCGGCCTTGCCGGTAGTTTCGATGATGTCGGTCTTGACCAACTTGCCGTGGCGATAACCCTTGGCTACGACCTTGCCGGGATGGTAGACTGCCGTCCATTCTAAGTGGCCATTGCGTGGCATCGGCTTGCGTCCGAGGTTATGACCGTTGACCGTCAGCTGGACCTCGTCGCAGTTGCTGTAGACCCATAAGCTGATTTTCTCGCCCTCATGACCATGAAGATTCCAATGCGGGAATACATGGAGTACATCCTCATTGGTCCACCATGACTTCAGATACCATGCCTCGTTCTTTGGGAAACCGCAATAGTCGAGGATTCCGAACTGTGATCCGACAGCTGGATAAACCAGCGGGTCGGGCTCACCACGATAGTCGAAACCGGTCCAATAGAACAGTCCCGACGCCCAGTCGTGACTGTCGTAGAACTGCCATCCGCGCTCAATGACGTTCATAAAGCCGTCGACACCGCGACGATTCTTCGATGCCATGCGTCCGGCACCGGTCTCCTCGGGTGTCATAAACTCATAGATGCCGCGCGTACCGCAGCCGGTGGTCTCCTCCGTTCCGGTGATTTTCCATTCCGGATGCTGGTTATGGCGGTTCATGACGTCGTTCTGCACAATGTAGTTATATCCTACGACATCGAGCTCCTTTATCAGCTCGCTGCCTCCGGCATTGGCTACGGTGGAATGGCGCGTAGAGTCGAGCAGATGGGTATAGGCCCTCATCGAGGCTGCCACGCGCCGGCCCATATCGTTGTTTTCGAGTCCCCACTCCTCGTTGCCGTCACTCCATAGGATTACAGACGGATGGTTGCGGTCGCGCTTAATCATATTCTCCAAGAGCCGGATATGCTCGGTGTTGGTGCCCATAAGCCGGTTTTCGTCAATGGCCATAATGCCCTCGCGGTCGCAGATGTCGAGCAAAGCGGGACTCATCGGATTGTGCGACGCGCGATAAGCGTTGCAGCCAAGGTCCTTAAGCCGCTTAATCCGGTACTCCATGAGGGCCTCCGGTACTGCTGAACCCACTCCTGCATGGTCCTGATGCATGTTCACGCCTTTAATCTTTGTCTGTACTCCGTTGACCAACAAGCCTTTATGAGCATCAAAAACGATCTCGCGGATACCTGTCGGCGTAGTATATTCGTCGACAATCCGTCCGTCGCGTTTCACAGTTGTCTTTACATTATATATATAGGGGGTCGTGGGACTCCACAGATGGGGATTATTGAGTGCCAACGACTGCACACATTTGGCGTTGTCTTTCGCCCTCATCGACAAGGGTTTATCACCGCTTTTGGCCACGATGTTGCCGTCGGCATCCATCAGGGTCTGGCTGACGGTGCACTCAACGTTGTCCAGCGAGCTGTTGTTGACCTCTGTTTCGACCACGACAACAGCCTTGTCGTAAGGCTTGCTGATATTGGCATGGACGAAGGTACCGTAGTCGGCAACTGCCACTGGAGCCCGCTTGTCGAGCCACGCATCACGGTAGATGCCGGCTCCCTCGTAGAACCAGCCCTCCTCCATCGACGCGTCGGCACGCACGCAGATGGTATTGTCGCCACCGTAATTGGCGTAGTCGGTGATGTCATAAATCTGAGAGGCATAACCACTGGGTTCCGTTCCCATATACATACCGTTGAACCACACCTGCGCAGCACGGAAGATGCCGTCGAAACGCAACGAGAGCCGCTTGCCGAAGTCGGACTTGTCGATGTGGAGGGTCTTGCGGTACCACCCCACACTTGTAGCCGGATACTTATAGCCCACGGTCTTATAGCCATGCGACTTGCTCGCGCTGCTGTCGTAGGGCAGCGATGCTGCCCAGTCGTGGGGCAGTCGGACAGCTTTCCAACCGCTGTCGTCGAACTTCGGCGAGTAGGGTCCGGTATTGTGGATGGAATTGGCTTTGGTGAGATAATTGAAATACTCGGTGCCGCAGCCGAAGTCTTTCGTCGCGTCGCCGGCATAGCCGAAAGCGAATTTCCAGCCGTCGTCCAAGCGAATGGACTCCCTGACGCTCTGACCACGGGCTGCCGTTATCGACAAAAACAGAAGAATGAAGAGAATTACTTTTTTCATTTGGGTAAGAAGTTTTATTGGTTTACGTTTTCAGAATCATTGGTCGCATGAGCCGGAATGGATAATCGGCTGTTATTGAATTAGTTGTATTGGATAGTTGAATCTATGGTTTATGGGTAAGAAATTGTCTTTAGGGATTGCCGTTTATGAATAATTCTTCTGCCGGTTGGCCACAAACACTCCGGCAAGGATGAGCAGCGAGCCTATGAACGACATCGGTTTCATGGGTTCGTCGAGGAAGATGGCGCTGACGATAACCGTCGATATCGGATTAAGATAGACGTAGTTAGTGGTTTTCAGAGCACCAATCTTCTTCGTCACCCAGCTCCAGAGCAAGAAACAAATGTACGAAGCCACGAGACCAAGGAAGAGCAGATTGCCCCACACGGCGGTGTCGGTGAACTTTGCGAGGGGGAAGGTCCAGGGCTTGACGGCGAAAAACGGAAGCATGGTCAGGAGTCCGTAGAAGAACACCTTGCGAGTGATGAAGACGGCACCATAACGCTTGCTGACACCGCGCAGCAGCAGACTGTAGACGGCCCAGCACAGGCATGCGCAGAGGGCAAGGGCATCGCCGAGGGGATTAAGATGGAGGACAAAATGGCCATTGAAGATAACCATCCCAACACCGATAACGGCAAGGATTGAGGCGGTGATAATCTTCCATGTGGCATGGACATCGCGGAAGATGGCTATGGCCAACAGCGTTGTGGCCAATGGTGCAGTACAAACAATGAACGACACATTATTGACGTAGCTTATGCCGATGGCAGTATTCTCAGCAACAAAGTAGAGCGATCCGCCGGTGATGCCGAGAAGTGCCATCCGGGCCTCGTCGCGCAGATTGTCGGCAAAGAGACGGCGCGGCGTGAAAATCCATATACAAAGGTACGCGATAATAAACCGCACGGTGAAAATCTCCTCCGGGCTCATGCCGTGGAGAATAAGAATCTTACTGTTGACGAAGGTGCAGCCCCATGTCAGGGCCACGACGACAGCTATGAGGTGGTAGAGTATTTTCTTGTGGTTCTCGTTCATAAAAAATATCAGCTTTTCGTAGCCGTTGCGGGCAGTCCGCCACGGTGACGGATGCACTCTACAATGAGGTCGGCACACTCGTCAACGCCTAAGGCACTGGTGTTTACAACAAGGTCGTAGTCGCGGGCATCGGTCCAGTGGCGACCGGTATACTGGAAATAGTGGTTGTTGCGGCCGGTGTTAACCTGCTCTATGCGCTTGTCAGCCGACGGTGCGTCGAGGGAGTCTTTATCCATCACGCGCCGTACGGCATCCTTGCGGTTCGACGTGACAAACACGCGGAAAGCCTTGTCGTCGTTGCGCAGTACCCAGTTGGCGCAGCGGCCGATGATGACACAGGGCTTTTTCGTAGCGAGATTGCGGATAATGCGGCTCTCGCTGACGAAGATGGCATCGTCGTGGGAGGGGTTCATAGATAACGGTATGCTCTTGTCGGTGAAGATAAGCTCCCAGAGTTTGGCGTTACTGATGTTCTGCTCGTTCTCACGGACGAAATCGGTGCTGTAGCCAAGACGCTCGGCGGTGGCATCGATAATATCGTGGTCGTAGTAGTCGACACCAAGGCGCGTGGCGAGTTTACGGCCAAGGGTCAGACCGCCACTGCCATATTCACGGGCGATAGTGATGACGAACGGAACGGCATCCTCCTCCTCACGGACGATTTCTTCCTCCTCGGCCTCCTTAACGCGCTCATTCTCAGGGATAAATATCTTGTCGAGCCACGCAATATGAGGCGCATAAATCCTCACCATGAAACCAACGTAGAACATGCTGACAATGGTTCCGACGCCTACCATCTTCCAGTTCCAAGTGTGGAAAAATACGAACATCAGCACTACGGCTATAGCAACAAGCATGGTGTCGGAGCACATCTTTACCTTACCGAACTCCTTTTTTACAACTTTCGAGATGGCCAAAGGGAGTCCTTCGCCGGCAAGCATAAGCGAATCGCAACGCACCTCACAGGCTATGCCGAAGGCTAACAACGCTCCACCGACTAACAGCTCAATGAATTGCAGGGGCCAGCCGATGGCATGAGGAAGGGTCTGGGGAATCTGCAGGAAACTCGTCATCCACATCGTAACATCGGTGTAGAAACCGAAGAGGAAAGAGACAAGAATCTGCGACAACTGTCTGATTTGAAAGTCTTTACGCAGAAGAACAATCTGGATGATAATGAAGGCCACATGCATCATGATGACTATCTCGCCCATGGTAAGCGGCATGCCGTCGACGAGCGACAGGACGTAAGGTGGAGCGGAGATTGGCGACGAACCGAGATTGGCACGTATCGAGAGCGATGTGCCAAAGGCTATGATAAACAGTATAAAGACGAAACTGATGTATCGTCTTGTCCATTCTTCCTTACTTCTCTTTACTTTCTCCATTCTCTTTCATTCATGTGTACATTTCTATTGCCCCCCAAGAAGAATAATTCTCTCGCCCTTAGTCAAAATTGAGATACCAGGATTCCGAACTATTGATACAGAGTCCCTTAGGCCGATGTAAAAGTCTGAGAGTCAATAGTTTCCTTCGTCAACAATAGGATATAGCTCAATGAACTCGCCATTATGCCGCTGGCCGTCGTCGATAACTTTTTCAATCTTATCGCCTATAACGTCAGGCTTGTGCGAGCCGGGACCATCGTAGTGGTTGTTGAGATCGGTGGACGTAGCGCCGGGATGGATGTCGAAAATCTCAAGGGGCTTCTTGTAATGATCGAACTCCCAGGCCATTATACTCGTCATGGTGTTCTGGGCTGCCTTACTTGCTACATAAGCCATAGGGTGCCAGTAAGTACTGAAAAGGGAGGGCACGGTGATGTTGACAATACGGCCGTGGTTCTTCTCCAATAATGGAATAAGGTGCTTAGTAAGACAGAAAGTGCCTATATAGTTGACCTGCACCGTTGCAGCCACGTCGCTGACAGTCTGCTCATAGCTCGGAACAGACATATCGCCGGGAATGCCGGCATTATTGACAAGGAGCGATAAATCGGGATATTTGACCGTAATCTCCTCAGCAGAACGGACGATAGAATCATTGTCGGAGAGGTCGACGAACTGCCATCCGATAACATCGACTTTATCGGCTTTCAGCTTTGCGATAGCATCGAGAGCACGCTGCTCGTTCCTCGCACCAATGATAACCTGCCAGCCGGCTTTTCCAAGATGGCGGGCAGTCTCATATCCAATGCCTTTGTTGGCACCTGTCACCAAAACCTTTTTCATTTCACTATATTTTTTATTGTGTAATGACATTTCAATAATTCATTGCAAAAGTACAAATAATTCTTCAAAAATGATAATATAATTTAGGATTTTACGGTGAGTAGAATTTTTTATGGCATCTTGTTCCGACAAAAACCGGGAAAAGCCCTTGCCGTGATGCAAGGGCTGCACCCTGTGTTTCTTTCCGGTGCCGACTTGCTTCGAAGCAAGCTTCGGCAAGTCGGCACCGGGAAGAAACAGCCCTCGTTCCTCATGTTTGCATCACGGCAACGAAAACCTGGAAAACCGCTGACGCCGCGATTTTTACTCAGCCAACGCAAATCCCCGAAGGCTTAAATTGGTGACGAGTTCAGCATCTCTGAAGACCGCGATTTTACTCAGCCAACTCAAAGCCCCGACGGGGCATAATTCTCAATAACCCCAGACTAAGGGAGCGCAGCGACCGCAATCTGGGGTAGAACGTAAACGCGAGAAATCCACTACCAGCCTCGAAGAGGTTGAATAGCGGGACGCGCAGGAATACATACGCTTTTGCGCACTCCGTGCTATTGTGCGTATTCGAGGCACTGAGTGTATGTCTGTCGACCTATATGTTCCCCGGACTGCGCTCGCTATCGCTCACTTAGTCCGGGGTTATTGATGATTCAGCCCCGTCGGGGCTGGTAGTGTCAGAGATTTTCTGGCCGATAACCCTGCCTATCTGCAACCTCCAAAGGAATCATGTCGACAATGTGTTTATGATGAAATGATTACGTTGACAACACCTTGATAATTAATGTGTTGCACGCATCCAGTAGGGGTGGGGTTTATCCCCACCCTACCAGCTGCGGACAAGATACAAAACAATCACAACGCAGCTGCGAGGGTGTGGATAGACCCCACCCCTACGCGTGACTGAGTGCTGCAAGAACCTTTGTATTAGAGGTTTACAGGGTTTACCTGCGATTGCAAGCCTGAGGCGAAGGAGAAGAAACAACGGGTACAGCCCATTGCAAGCGCGACCCGGTTTTATTCGTTTTTTTACATAAGAGAATGCGCTTCCATGTCCTCGTACTTACTTATATGAACCGATATTATGTCCTTATTCCGCTGAAGATACCTTCGTGAGCCATTGAAGATATGTTCGTGGGGCATTTAAGATATATTCGTTGGCCATTTAAGATATGTTCGTGAGTCATTGAAGACATGTACGCTGTTGGTAGGACGGGGATAAACCCCGTGCCTATGGTAGAAGAGCACTGCAAATATCTTATTATCAGCGGTTTGAATAGTAATACATTATTATATACTGTATCGAGTCACGACACATCAAAACCGAGGCAACGAGCATCGTTAATGGGGAATTAAACGAACAATCCTATAACCCTATGAAATACAGGCTCATAGCTCTATACCCCTTTCTATACCACAATCTACCCTTCTTTCTATACCACTGAAATTTGGAATCGGTAAAAAGATTGTGTACCTTTGCACCGAAATAACAATCGACTTGACTCAGAATAATTGCTGCCGGGTATAATATCTCTATTCCGTCATCACGGTTATCAGCTGATAACTATAGCTGGGAAAAGGAATTTCAGATAAATGCAAAATCCATTTTGATTAACCGACAGGAAATCAGATTTTACAAAATCATCCGACAAAGGAACAACAGTAGACTTAGATATAGGGTACGAAAAAACGGTTCCCCCATCCTCATCAGCATGTTGAAAATCTAATGAAAGTTGGGAGAACCGGTTTTACAGAATGACTGACTGATAATTAGGCAGCCATTGAAATCCAGTCGTAGACGTACGAGCAAATACCGAACAAAAGGATGCCGGTAGTGCAGAGTGCGAGTGCGAACTTGGTGTTATTGTCGGAATTGAATGTTGGCAGTGGGTTGTCGTTATGCTTGATGTACATAGCCTTCACAATCTTCAGATAGTAGTAAAGGCTGATGACAGTGTTAAGCAATGCGATGAATACGACTGCGTAGCTCCAAGCACCCATGGTTGTGTGGATATCGGAACCATCAACACCAGCCATGAAAACGAAGAACTTCGAGAACATTCCTGCAAATGGAGGGATACCACCGAGGGAGAACATCGCAAGAGTCATAAGGAATGACAGTTTCGGGTTCGTCTGGTAGAAGCCATTGTAGTCGTCAATGTCGGTCTTGCCACCATTATTCTGTTCAACAACAGAGATAATAGAGAACACGGCCATATTGGCTACAACGTAAACAAGGATGTAATAGCTCAGTGCTGACACCGATGTAGGCCACTTGTCGCCGATAGCTGCAAGCATGATATAGCCGGCCTGAGAGATAGAACTGAAAGCCATGAACCGCTTCAACTCACCCTGACGGATGGCAAAGAGGTTGGCGACAGTGATACTCAAGACAACAACAATCATCAGCAGAACGTGCCAATAGCGGTCCATAGGTGTGAAGACGTTGAAGAGAATCGACAAGAGTGTGAATGCTGCCGCACCCTTAGAGATAACACTCAGATAACCAGTGACGGTGGTAGGTGCTCCCTGGTAAGTGTCGGCTGTCCAGAAGTGGAACGGTACAAGAGAAATCTTGAAGCCGAGACCGCTGAAGAAGAAGACAAGGCCCATAACCGGAAGGAAAACCTTAGTGAGGTCGCCGCTGGCAATGACAGTCATAAGAGTGTGACGGACATCGTCGAAATAGAGTGTTCCGCAAGCTCCATAGATAAAGCTGATGCCATAGAGCATGACACCGCTGGAGAATGTAGCGGTGAGGATGAACTTAGCAGCACCCTCTGCACTCTCGTTGCGCTTCATATCGAAAGCGACCATTGTTGCCAATGGAACGCTGGCCATCTCAAGGCCGAGGAAGAACATAAGGAAGTTTCCGGCACTGACCATGACGAACATGCCAAGAAGTGTAGAGGTGAGAAGCATATAGAACTCACCCTCCTTACCGCTGGCCTCAGCCCATGAACGGCTCTGGAGAACAACGATGAGGGAGCCAAAGGCTAAAATGGCCTTGATGACGTTGACCGCCGACGATGTGACATACATATCGCCAAAGGCATGGACAGGAGCCATGGGCAGAAGACAAACAACTGTCAGAGCTGCGAACATGACGCTAACCAGTGGATTCATCCACTTACGCTCAGTCTGACGGGCAGAAGCAAAATCGCAAATGAAGGTAATAACCAGAATGGCAGTAAGAACTGCCTCAGGTATCATCTTTAAGAAATCTGTATAGTTCATTGTCCTTTATTTTACATATTTGCCAATGCTGAAACAGCCGGCGCGTTGGCGATAATTGTGTTAAAGATAGGTTTGACCGCATTGACGATGATGTCCTGGAAGAACAGCGGGCAGAGACCCAGACCGGCAACGCAGAAGATAAGTCCGCCAACAGCGACGCGCTCATCCCATGTGGCATCATGAAGCTCAAAGAACTTCTTGTTCGGCACAGCCTGATAAAGAATCTTACC
The DNA here is from genome assembly GCF_019973375.1 of Prevotella lacticifex. Lineage (GTDB taxonomy): Bacteria > Bacteroidota > Bacteroidia > Bacteroidales > Bacteroidaceae > Prevotella > Prevotella lacticifex. Next base: position 126,607 of record NZ_BPTV01000002.1, read on the forward strand.
GACAACACGAAGGATGTAGACAGCGGTGATAACTATCGATGTACAAGCGATGATCGTTGCCACACGATGGAACATTCCACCATTCTCGAATGAACCTACGAAGATGGTCATCTCGGCAACGAAACCTGAGAAGCCCGGTAAACCGAGGTTGGCAAGACCGGCAACAACGTAAGCCACGGCAAGGAATGGGATAATCTTCATCAATCCACCAAGCTGACGGACATCACGGGTGCCGCAACGGTGATAGATCATACCGATAACAGCAAAGAAGAGTGCTGTCATAAGTCCATGCGAGAGCATCTGAAGGATAGCACCGGTGATAGCGGTCTGAGTCATCATCAGAAGCGCGAAGAGCACCATACCGCAGTGCGACACCGACGAATAAGCGTTGATGTACTTAAGGTCGGTCTGAACGCAGGCTGAGAGAGCTCCGTAGACAACCGAGATACATGTCAGAACGAGGAAGAAAGGTGCCCACATAGCCAGTCCGTCAGGCATGATGAACATTGCTATACGCAGACAGCCATAACCACCAAGCTTCATCAGCACACCAGCGTGGAGCATAGATACTGCCGTCGGGGCACTGGCATGTCCGTCAGGAGACCATGTATGGAATGGGAAGAGGGCTCCAAGAACTCCGAAACCGATAAATACGAACGGGAAGAAGACTTTCTGAGCCGTCACATCCATGTGGAGTGATGCAAGCTTCGATACGTCCATCGTCGTAGCACCGGTGAAATAATAGATACCGAGGATACCGAGGATGAGCAACGACGAACCTCCCATAAGCATAAGAGTAAGCTTCATGGCGCTGTACTCCTTTGGACCTGTTCCCCAGACTCCGATGAGAAGATACATAGGAATAAGAGCCACCTCGTAGAACATGAACATAGTGAACATGTCGGTAGAGATGAAGAAACCGAACACACCTGATGAAAGGAGGACAAACCAAAGGAAGTACTCCTTCTTCATCGGCTCAAGTTGCCAGGATGCAAACGTTCCGGTGAACACGATGATTGCACTAAGCAGAATCATCACCGTAGAGATACCGTCAACACCAACGGCAAAGTCGATATGCAGCGGGGCAAACCACGTCACGCTGTTAGCAAGCAGCATGGCATCATTATTGCCGGCATTGCGCTGCTGAACAAAATATATTGTCAGCCAAATGGCAGCAGCAAGCAACACCGTAGCTCCTGTAGCCATCACACCACGTACCTGATTGTCATTGCGGGCCATCCAAAGGCCGAAAAGCATCAGGACTGGAATAATCACGAAAATTGTTAATATCCAACTCATCTTTTAAACCAAGCAAAGTAATACTAATGTTAAAGCGACGGTACCGGTGATGAACCATACTGCATACTGGCGCACGTCACCGCTCTGCCACGGGCGAATAGACTCACCGGCCTCGTTGGTACCCCAAGCCAGGAAGTTGAACGTGCCGTCAATGACATGGCGGTCGAACCAGGCGATTGGAATAGAGAAGCAGCCGAAGACAATCTTATGTGTGAAGAACTGCCAGGCATCGTCGATGTAAAAACGGTTGAGGGCAGCCTTGTGAAGCTTCGGGAAGGTTCTTTCCAGAGCGTCGGCAACTGGCTGTTTCTTACCCGCATACATCCATGTGGCAAGGCCGAATCCGATAGTAGCAGCAAGGAGAGAGAACCAAGCGGTTGAGCCGAACTCGAAATGCTGAAGTGCAATCTCCTCTGGCAGACCGTTAAGAGAAACGAAATGTCCGAAAGGTATCCAACCAGCTACACATGAGATGATAGCGAGTAAAACCAGGGGACCCCACATAACGAACGGAACCTCCTGCGGACGACGGCGATGCTCGGGATCAAGCTCGTAATAACTCTGTCCCCAGAAGATTACATAATATAAGCGGAACATATAGAACGCTGTCATTCCTGAGACAAGAGTCATGAACCAGCCGAGAGCCGGAGCAAAGTTGAAACATGCGTCAACAATCTCATCCTTAGAGAAGAAACCTGCCAATGGCCAGAAACCGCTGATGGCGATGGTTCCGATAAGGAAGCAGATATTAGTAATCGGCATGTACTTATGCAGTCCGCCCATATAATCCTTGAAGTTGCTGCCGATGATAACAATGATTGCACCGGAGCAGAGGAAGAGCAGGGCTTTGAACATAGCATGAGTGAAGAGGTGGAACATGCTGGCCATATATCCAAGACTACCCTCACCCTCGAGTGATGTGCAAACACCAAGAGCAACGAGCATGTAGGCAATCTGCGAGATGGTCGAGAAGGCCAGACCACGCTTGATATCACGCTGAGCACAAGCTACTGCGGCTGCATAGAAAGCGGTGAATGCTGCAATGTAAGCAATCCAGTGGAGCTGCTCGGTAGCATGGAACTGGATATAAATAGGCAACAGCGATGCAACCTGATAAACACCGGCAACAACCATAGTGGCAGCATGGATAAGAGCCGACACAGGCGTTGGACCCTCCATGGCATCAGGCAGCCAAATATGCAATGGGAACATTGCTGACTTACCGGCACCACCGATAAACATCAGGAACAGGGCCGTCGGCAATACCCACTGAAGAGCTGGATTTGCGGCGATAGCAGTTAGTTTTTCTGTAAGTCCGGGGGTTACATTCATATCATAGTTGAACGTTCCTACATAGAAACTGAAGAAGAGGATACCGATAAGGAAGAACAAATCGGCAAAACGGGTGACGATGAATGCCTTTTTCGAAGCGTGAACGGCGGCGTGTTTCGGATAGTAGAATCCGATAAGCAGATAAGAGCAGACGCCGACGAGCTCCCAGAAGAGGTACATCTGGAAGATGTTCGTTGCAACGACAAGGCCGAGCATAGACATCGTGAAGAGCGACAGGAAAGCGTAGAAACGCTGGAATCCCTTTTCGTAGCCCTCAGCCTTATAGTTCTCATCACGCTCAGCCATATAACCGAACGAGTAGATATGAACCATGAACGACACCGTTGTAATGACGATAAGCATCATTACGCTGATTGGTGTCAGACGAAATCCTATATTAAAGGTAAGGAGCTCAGTGAACCGGAGCCATGTGAAGTTGAACACCGTCACCGTCGGGTAAACACCCTGACCACCGTCGAGGCGACCATTGACGACGTGGAATGTCTCCTTCATTGCCTCATACTCTCCTGTATAGAAGAAGTAGTGGTAAGCCGTGTACAGGCTAAGGCCAAAGAGCACCGCCAAAACGCAGGTGCCGATGATACCGGCAACCTTCTTAGGCATCTTCATACCTAACAATCCGAGCAGCAGAAAGCTCAGAAACGGGAGAAGAAGTATCAAAAATGCGTAATCAAACATATTCTTTTCTGTTTTACCATTTCATGTTTTCAATACTGTTCACCTGATCGCTGTGGAAATGACGGTAAACATTGATGATAATAGCCAAAGCTACGGCTGTCTCGGCCGCACTGATACCAATGGAGAAGAGAGTGAAGAACATGCCCTCAGAACCATCGGGGAAAAGCAGGCGGTTGAAAGCCGCGAAATTCAGATCGACACTGTTCAGTACCAACTCAATAGAGATGAGCATGGCTATGAGGTTGCGGCGTGTGACGAAACCGAACACACCGATGAAGAACAGCAGTCCGCTGAGAATAAAGAAATATTCAATCTGTATCATTTTGTTTCCTCCTTATCATTATTATTACCGTCCTTCTTAGTGTTCAATATCACCAGACCACCGATGATACAAGCAAGTAGGAACAGTGAGATAAACTCGAACGGAAGCACATAGCCATACTTGTCGGCACTCATAAGAGTACGACCGATGTCGCTCATATTAACCTCATTCGACAGTGCGTCGGCAGAGACAACTTTCTGAATGAAAGCGTTCTTGAGCAAGACGAGCACTACCGTAGCAAAACCGACGAGCGAGATGGCACCAGCAAGAATCGTCTTCTTGCCAAGCCAATGCTCACGCATACCCTGAAGAGTATTCTTGTCGACAAGCTGTATGGCGAAGATATACATCATCGTGATACCTCCGGCATAGATGCTTATCTGAGCAGCTCCGAGGAAAGAATAATCGAGAATGAAATAAAGTCCGGCAACTGCAAACAGCACAAAGAGCAGAGCTGTGGCAGCGCGCATGATTCGCTTCGTTGTAACACAGAACACAGCAGAGGCCAGTATCACAACAGCGAGAATGATAAACATTATTAACCTTGCCATGATTATTTTGTTTTAGTGTTAAACGTTCCTACAGACCAGTCGGCACCACCGTCGATAATATTCGGCAGAGAACCGCCCTGATACTTTTCTTTGTCAAGATGCAAAACGAGCTTGGACCTGTCGAAAACAGAGTTCTCGAAGTCGTTGACAAATTCTATTGCGTCGAAATTACAAGCGTTGACACACAACTCGCAGAACATGCAGTCGCCGAGGTCATACTGATAGTCATCAAGAACCTTCTTCTTGCGGCCAGTCTCTGGGTCGGTCTCCATGTGCGATGTGATTTTAATAGTGTCGTTAGGGCAAGCACGCTCACACATTGTGCAGGCGGTACACTTGTAGTCGCCAACCTTCAATCCACGCTTCTGAATCTGCGGGTCGTTGACCTCATCCTCTGTGACACGCTTGAAGACCAGACGACCACGGTGGCGCTTAGCGACATGAAGAGTCGTTTTGCGGTTTTCAGGATACTGCTCGGTGGTCTTAGGAGTGAAATACTCCTTCATCGTCACCTTCAGTCCCGTGGCAAGCGTCTTTAAGGCACTTCCCACCTCACCGAAATATGATTGTTTTTTATCTTCCATTTCCTTAATTTATTGGTGAAATTCAAGATTAATGATAACTCACTACAGCTCAGAGCCTAAGAGAATATCATCATCCGTGAGATGATCACCCATTGATAGTGAATGTTAAGCCAAAGCTGACGCAGATGACCATCAGAACAATGATGCACAGCGACAGAGGCATGAGATATTTCCACTCGAGTTTAAGTATCTGATCGATGCGCAGACGTGGGAATGTCCAACGAATCCACATCAACAGGAATACGACAACGAACGTCTTTCCGAGGAACCAGACGATGCCAGGAATATAATCCATGACACTGTCGAAGGCAGCAATACCGATGTTCACCGGAGCCCATCCGCCGAGGAAAACTGTTGTAGCTATTCCACTGACAACGAAGAGATTAAGATACTCAGCAAGATAGAAGAATCCAAATCCCATACCTGAATACTCAGTGTGGTAACCGGCTGTAAGCTCACTCTCGGCCTCAGCGAGGTCGAAAGGACCACGGTTAGCCTCAGCATTACCTGCAATACAGAACACGAGGAAAGCTAAGATTGCCGGGATGTGACCCTGGAAGATAAGCCACTGCCAGGGACCCGTCTGAGCTTCAACAATACCGGAAATCTGCATAGTACCTGTGAGGATAACGGCAGAGATAAGGCAAAGTCCGAGTGACATCTCATAAGAGATAAGCTGAACGGCACCACGCATAGCCGATACTACAGAGTACTTATTGTTCGATGCCCATCCGGCCATGAAGATACCAATTACTCCAATGGAGCTGATAGCCGTCAGCAGGAATATGCCGACATTAAAGTCGAGAACATTCCATCCCTGGCTCCAGGGCAGGAACGAGAACGTGCCCACCGAGGCAATAATCACAAGGAACGGAGCAATGCAGTAGAGGAGTTTATCAGATCTGTCGACGAAGAAAATCTCCTTTATAAGCATTTTCAGCACATCGGCAATGACCTGCAACGTTCCCCACGGACCTACACGCATAGGTCCGATACGGCACTGGAAATAAGCGCAAACCTTACGTTCCATGAAGATAAGGATAATGGCGAGGGTAGCATAAGCTGCCAACACCAGTAATCCTACAAGAACGCATTCTATCAGGACAGCCCAGAAGTTCGACAGCCCGCAAGTATCGCGGAGCAGCGAGTCGAACATTTGGGGTAAAGATGACAATATATAAACCTTTTCCATAAGTTTTTTATCTTTTCTATTCTACCTTTACTTCATGAAACTTATCTGTCCAAATCAGGAATGACGAAGTCGATGGAGGCTCCGGTAGCAATAAGGTCGGCAATCTTCTCACCGCGGAGCATCTTGTCGAAGGCTCCAGTAAGTGTAAGTCCCATCGGGCGCATCTTAACACGGTAAGGACTCTTGTCGCCACGGCTGTCGAGATATACGCCGAATTCGCCGGCACCGCCCTCGACGGAGAACCACCATTGTCCTTCCGGAACCTTGATGATTGGCTTCTGCTTGATATAGAACTCACCCTCAGGGATATTGTCGATGAGCTGCTCAATGATATTCAGACTCTGATACATTTCGTTGATGTGAATCATATATCTTGTCATCGAGTCACAGCCAGTACCCGTAATTTCCTTCCACTCCACCTTATCGTAGAGGTCATAAGGATGATTCTTACGCACATCATTATGCCATCCGGCTGCACGTCCGGCAGGACCGGTGAGAGCATAGTTGATACTGTCGGCAAGATTCATGTAGCCTACACCCTCAAGACGCTGGTGAGTAATTACATTATCGCCGAAGACATCGAGATATTCCTGAATCATCGGGCGGAGATACTTGCAGAGAGCCTTGACGTTCTCAACGAAGTGCGGGTCGATATCAGCCTGAAGTCCACCTATTCTATAATAGTTCTGAATCAGTCGTCCACCAGTAGTCTCCTCCATAACGTTAAGGACGTGCTCACGGTCGCGCATGCAATAGAGGAATGCGGTGAGCGCCGAGAGGTCCTGAGCGCATGTTCCGAGGAAGAGCAAGTGGTTGTCGATACGCTGGAGCTCATCCATAATTGTACGGATGTAGTGTATGCGGTCGCTGAGTTCTACACCCATAGCCTCCTCGATAACACCCACGAGGGCATGGCGGTGGTGCATGGCGCAGAGATAGTTCAGACGGTCGGTGAGAGCTAAAGTCTGAGGATAAGTCATTGCCTCCATCATCTTCTCCATACCGCGGTGGATATAACCGAGATGCGGATAGACGTGTTCTATAGTCTCATCGTTGACAACTGTCTGCAAGCGCAGCACACCGTGTGTTGACGGGTGGTTAGGACCGAAGTTCACAACATAGTCGTCGGGACCGAAAAGACGGTGCTTTGTCTCGACAAGCTCACCGAGGTCGTTGAGGTTCCACTCCGATGTCCAGTCCGTTTCGGGCTCATCGGTCATCGGGAACTGGTTGTGCTCCGGACTCATATCGTAGTCCTTGCGCAGCGGATAACCCACAAAGTCATTACGGAGGAACAGCCGACGCATATCGGGATGACCTAAGAACTTAATTCCGAAGAAGTCGAAGACCTCCCGTTCCATGAGGTCAGCCGCGCGCCAGATGTAGTAAACAGATGGGATAACGTAGTCGTTGCCAATCTGCCGTGCCATCTGCTTTACGCTGATGCGCTCATGAGTTTCCGTATTCTCAAGAATATATATGCAGCCGAGGCCTTCTTCACTGCCGAAGTCCTCACCGATAATTGTTACGAGGTAGTCGAAATGCTTCGCGTCCCTGAGCTTCGTCATCTCTTCCTTGAAGGTGTCGAAGCTGAAAACTGTATATTCTAATTTCATTATTTGCTTCCTCCCTCCTGACTCTCCACGGGAGCGTCGTTTTGTGCTTCATACTTCGTCGTTCCCGGCTCAGCCTGATCGAGGGCATCGAGTTCCTCGCCGAGTTTCTCAACATCCTCCTTGTTTGGCGACTGCCTGACGATTATTGGTTCCTTATTACCGATAACGGCACCGGAGAGATTCTCATTGCTGATGCCGTGAAGACCGCCGAGACCCATGGAGATTTCCTTCTCCTCTTTAGTCATCTTATGGTTGGCACCGCCGAAGAACTTCTCAACCTTCACCTTCCGCTGGAGCTGCATCATTCCGTAGAGGATAGCCTCAGGACGTGGTGGACAGCCAGGGATATAGACGTCGACAGGAACAATCTCGTCGATACCGCGAACTACGGAGTAGCTCTTCTTGAAAGGTCCGCCGCTGATGGTGCATCCACCGACAGCCACGACGTACTTTGGCTCGGCAATCTCGTCATAGAGACGTTTGAACACTGGTGCCATCTTGTTAGTGATGGTACCGGCACACATGATGAGATCGGCCTGACGGGCTGAGTTACGTGTCACCTCGAAACCAAAACGAGAGAAGTCGTAACGCGCGCAACCTACGGCCATGAACTCAATACCGCAGCACGACGTACCGAAAGTCAGCGACCACAGCGAGTTGGAGCGACCCCAGTTGATGAGCTGGTCGAGGGAACCGACGACAACATTCGTTCCGCCCTCGTTGAGCTCCTGAGCAATCTTCTCCAGTGTGTCGTTGTCTTTGAACTCGTTGTAGGGGATGGCCTTGATAGCCGGTTTTCTTACTTCCATTCAAGAGCTCCTTTCCGCCAGGCATAAGCCAAGCCCAGCACTAATACCAACATGAAGAAAAAGATCGAGAAAAGCATTGCACCGCCGTAATTTGCTGACAGCGAGTTGAATACCGTTGCCCATGGATACAGGAACACCGTCTCAACATCGAACATCAGAAACAGTACGGCAAAGAGATAATAGCCAACATGTGCCGGCATCCATGAGCTACCACGCGTAGGAATACCGCACTCGAAAGGCTCGCCTTTCACCGGGTTATACGAACGCGGACCTACCAGTTTGGCTATGACGTAAGCGCCAACAACCAATACTACCGCCGTAAGTATAACGGTTATAAACAAAGTGTAATACATAATATTATTATTGCAACAATTTAATCGTGTACAGATAGTATATTTTCTATGCCTGCTTAAGCGTGTGCAAAGTTACAAATTAATTCTAATAAATGATAACGTTTGCAAGGTTATTTTTCCGTTAAGACTCGTTAAAGGTTTTTTAGAACAAAGTTTAAGAGTTGCGGAATATTAAAAATGCATGACAAACAAAAGGATAAGCAGGAGGAAAATATATGTTTTTCATCACCTCACACAATCATTTCACAGCCCAAATCAGACCACTAAAAATATCCGACGATGATTTTCAGTCGTCGTCTCCAAAAGCCTTTCGACCAAAGAAAGAAATTTGTTGCAATAGATTTCAGCCAATAAGACTGGGATTCTTATAAGATGGAGGATGCCTTCCAAAAGCGAAAGACATCCTCCATTTTGTTTATCGGCAGTTTCTCCTCTGCCGCCGTTTCATCAAAAACCGATTATTGCAGCGGCGAGCGGAAAAAGAATCGCCGTTCCTCCAGCACCACCCTTTCATACTGATGGCTATTACAACAGGAGTAAGCGATGTGCCGACATTGTCAGTACCGCATCCTTACTTGAGGATGAACTTGCGGCCATTCTGTACGACCACGCCCTTATAGCTCTTGTTGACGCGCTGACCGGCGAGATTGTACACTGGTGCATTTGCATCAAGAGCAGGTGCTGCAACAACGCTGCTGATACCTGTTGGGACGGTGTTAAGAGAAACGATATAGCTGTTAGTCACCTCCTTAGTCACGGTATCGCCCTTCTTGTAGTTCTTCAGCACACCGGCAATCTTCACCTCGTCGCCAACCTTAATCTGATCCTCAGCGGTGAACTTCTCGTTGTTGAGATACTTACCACGGAACACCATGAGCTGGTTAGCTGTTGTGCCGTCGTCAGAGATATAATATGTAGCGTTGCCATATTGTGCCGATACCTCGTCAATCTGGCTGATCTTACCAGTTATGTAAACGACATCAGTAGTCTCAGCGTCAGAAACGAGCACAGACAAAGCCTGATCGACAGTGTAGCTTGCGGTATCCTTAGGCTCTACAGGCTCGTCACCGGCGGTAGTCTTGCCGTTGAGAGAGTAGATGTAGTTCCTCTGTCCGAGCTCAAGAGTACCCTTGTAGTCGATGAGCTTACCCTTGACGACGACCTTATCGCCGACCTTTATCTGGTCTTCAGCAGTGAACTTCTTGTTCTCAAGATAGTAGCCACGGAACACTTCGAGGCTGTCCTGAGCGCCGGCAGCAGCTGCGATGGCGTAGGTAGCGTTACCAAACTGCGTGCTTACCTCCTTGACAGATGTGATGACACCGGTGTAGAAAGCAGTATCGGCAGGCAGAGCGTTGGCATCGTACATAGCCACAGCGTCAGCAGCAGTATACGGATTCTCCACGGTACCATTGCCGGTAGTCTTCACGTTGGCCTGTTTCTTGAACTCCTTAGTAGCTACAGTACTCTGCAGGTCGCCCTTGTAGGCGATAGCCTTGACGGTAGCAGTCTCCGAGAGTGTGAACGGAGCAGTGTACTGAGTGCCCTCGCGGTCGTCAGGATCCTGGCCGTTGGTGGTGTAGTATACCGTAGCGCCGTCCTCAGCAGCGATAGTCACCGTAGTGGTCTCGGCAAATGGAGTCTCACCACTGATGGTAGGAGCAGCGAGCGACGGCGTTACAGTACCGCCGATGGTAACCTCAATCTTCGTGGCACGTACCTGAGAGCCGCTTGCTGTGAGCTGGAAGGATGCATCGTTGCCCTCCCATGTACCTTCATTACCGTCTTCCTGATAAGTGTAGGTTCCGGCAGTAGCATCGGTGAAGTTTCCAGGACCCCACTTTGCAGTACCATTCACAGTGCAAGTGAATACCACCTTTGTGATGTTGCCTGCCGTAGAAGAAATCTGGGCGAAGCCACCTTTACCGAAACGGTACTGCTTGCCGGTAGCGAAAGCACCCTTGTTGCAAACAACGACAACACCCTCCTTGCTGAGAGTGTCGTACTGCTCACCGCTTGTTGGAGCTTGGTCGTACTTTCCCTTGTCTGTTTTGGCATCGAAGGTCACAGTGGTCTGGGCCATAGAGGAAGCACTGATGAGAGCCATTGCAGCCATTAATGTGAAGCGTAAAATTTTTCTCATAAACTTGTTGAATTTAATTATTAATTAATAAATGTTTAGTCACTTTGTCGTCCAATTTGCGTACGACCGGAACGAAGATTCTATAGTCTACAAATCCCAGCCTGCTGAAACACTGCTACAAAGATACTAAATAAATAATGTAGAAGCAAGTTTATTAGTATTAAAATTGTATTAAAAATTAAAATATCCAGTTTTGGCGGTTGGCATCAATCCCGGATATTTCAATTTGTAACCTTTTGGCGGTTTGTTACTTACAGTTTTACGCTGCTTATGTCGACGAGTTTGTTCACGATGGCATAGATGGTGAGGCCCGCCGGTGAGTGAATTTGCAATTTCTTGGCGATATTGCGGCGGTGGGTGATGACCGTATTCGTCGAGATGAACAGATGGTCGGCAATCTCCTTGTTGGTCATTCCCTGAACCACACCCACGATGACATCCTTCTCACGGCTGCTGAGCGTCTCCGACGACTCAGGGTTCTTGTTTATCATCTTACTTATCTGGCTCGACACATCCGAATTCTTCGTCTTTTTTTCTAAATGCCGGATGGCCGGAACGAAAATCTCATCTTCCACCTTCGCATGCTGGCTGAGGAAGTTCTCGCAGTTGTACAGGTCGTAGAGGGCAGCCATGAGACGGTTGTTATGCTGCACATCGGAAGGCAGATACTTGATGATAATGCTCTTGAGCTCACCGAGTTTCTTGTCCGTCTGACCGTGATGGTCGGAGTAGGTGTCGATGTCGAAGCTGCCTTCGGTAGACTCGCCATGGAGAAGTTTCTCGACATAGGGGAATACCGTTTTCTCCTCATATTTCATGTGGTTTTGGATAGACCGCGAATATTCGTCATAAAGTCGCATAATGAAGCGGCCCAGATTGTCGTTCTCGTCGAGGGCCTCAAGGAGTTCGCGCCTTAGAAAAGGGAGCTCAAAACCGAGATAGTACTGGTGACTGGCCTTGAGATACTGTATGAGAGTCGATACCGACAGGCGGCCGGCATCATCAAACTCCTTATAGTTGTTGATGACGAAATTGACAACGGCAAGAAAAGTATAGGCATCGACGTTCTGCTGCTCGCAGACCTCCCTGACGGTCTTGTCGCCGAAACCAAGGTTTATTCCGAAACAGCTCAGTATCTGCAACAGGTCGTAGTTGTCGCGAATGAGAACAATCATCTTGTCGTCAGCCTCATACATCTTCTGATTCTTCATAATTTAGATTGGATTCTTTGTTACGTTAATTTCCACAATGCAAAAGTAAGCATTTTTAATATAATTATGGTAAGGGAGAGGAGAAAAAAGGGACATCAGCGGCCAAAATACCTAATAATAATGATGGCTAATACCCAATGTTTGCTACCTTAATAACAGTATTCGCCATGATCCGCGACCGCAGAAACGAATCGCATGTCCACCACAGTCGTGACTCGTCGTCCACCGGATAATAGTCGCGAAACATGGAACCCGTTTATTCCTCAGTATCCTTATGAGGTTACGGCGAAATTGGATTAGAATGATGAAAAATATTAACACCATTCCGATACCTATCGTTTAGTGTTCCCAAACGGCCCGTTTCGCATCCTGAAACGGGCCGTTTGAGCTTGCCAAATAGACCGTTTCAGAACGCCAAATGGTATGTTTCTCGAACACATTGAATATGAGACACTTACAGAGCCGAACCATTTGGCACAAAGAAACGAAATATTTTTACACTTATGTGTTTACATTGAATCGCCATGGATCGACCATAGATGATAGATTTGTGGTTGATTCATGGAGATTCATGTTTACATTTGATTGCCATGAATTGACCATGAATTATAAATTTATGGTTAATTTAGGGCGGCACATCTTCCGCAAATCATCATTATTTATGTAATTTTGCATCACAAAAAAGCAAACATTGGTTTCCATGCTAAAGAAAGTAACAATCAGTCTCTACACCATGCTGCTAATCGTCATGGCAGCGGCAACGATAATAGAAAAGATCAAAGGCACCGATTTTGCAGCCACAGCCATCTACGGTTCGTGGTGGTTCACGGTGCTGTGGGCACTGCTCGCCGCTGCCGGTGCTGCTTATATCCTGCGCCGAAGGGTCCGCTACTTCCCCACTCTGCTGCTCCACTTCTCCTTTCTCGTTATCCTCGCCGGAGCACTTATCACCCACCTATGTGCCCGTCAGGGTATGGTCGACCTCAGAATGGGTGAGACCACAGCTACTTTCTATGTCAAGGACAGCCGCAGCGGAATTACCGAGGAACGACTGCCGTTCAAGATGCGACTGAATAAATTCGATACGAAATACCACACCGGCACCAACGCCGCAGCCGATTATGAGACTGAATTCACTATTATTGACGGACAGCAGATGATACCGGCACGCGTATCGATGAACAAGATATTCACTTACCGCGGGGTGAGATTCTATCAGGCGTCCTATGACGACGACGGACAGGGCAGCGTTCTGACCGTAAACAGCGATCCATGGGGCATAGCCGTGACATACACTGGCTACGGACTGCTCTTCTTCGCGCTGATTTACATGCTCTTCGACCCCAAAGGTGCCTACCGCAGGGCTCTGCGCAGTCCGCTGCTGAAGAAGGGGACGCTCGTGGCCCTCATGCTCATAGTACTCGCTCCGGCACAAGGCAACGCTCAGAGGGTGCTGCCGCGGCAAACGGCGGAGGCCTTCGGACGGCTACACATATTATATAATGGGCGTATATGTCCGGTCAAGACGTATGCCTCCGACTTCTGTAAGAAAATCAACGGCCACAGGTCGTACCGCGGACTGACACCCGAGCAGGTGCTCTCGGGCTATATTTTCTATTACTCCGACTGGTGCCGTGAACCTTTCATCAAGGTTAAAAACGGGGAGCTGAAGAACGATCTGCAACTCGGCGATTATTGTACGCTCAACGATCTTTTCTCGCCCATGGCCGCCAACGGCTATGTGCTGGGCCAGTATCTCGAAGATTATTATTCCGGCCAAAACGACGAAGAGCATCGTCAGGCCGCCGACCTCGACAACAAGGTGATGCTCCTCATGCAGCTCCGCGAGCAGTCGTCGCTGAAAATGCTGCCATATACCGAAAAGAACGGGGCAACAACGTGGTACGCGCCCACCGACACGCTGCCAAAGAGCATCGAGCCGCAGCATGCACTGTATATCAACAGCGTATTCCATCTTATGGCGGAGGATGCTCAGGCCGGAGCTTTCGACCGTATCGACGCATTCATCAGCAAGATGGCAAGATACCAGAAAAGGTGTGGCGGGAGCAGTCTGCCGTCGCCAATGCAATACAAAGCGGAGATAATCAACGACTCAGTGCCCTTCGCAACAATCCTGTTCATAGTCAACATTACATTAGGATTCGTCACGCTTTTCTTTTTCATATACCGCCTTACGACTGACAGTCAACGACATAGCCGTACCAGAGCAGTAATGCTGTGGAGGGGATGGCACTTCGTTTTCGCCCTCATCCTCATTCTGTCGTTCCTCACCCTCACGGCAGCACTCGCCATACGGTGGATTATTAGCGGAACAATACCAATGGCAAACGGCTACGAGACAATGCTCACCGTGGCCTGGATAGTGCAGCTCATAGCCATCATCATGCAACAGAGGTTCAGAATTGTAATGGTATTTGGATTCTTGCTGTCAGGATTTTTCCTCCTCGTAAGCCATCTCGGACAGATGGATCCAGCCATAGGACGGGTGATGCCCGTTCTCAACAGTCCACTGCTGAGCATCCACGTGAGCATAATAATGATGAGCTACGCGCTTCTGTCGCTGACATTCATCTGCGGTTTGCTCGGACTCTTCCTTCCCTCGCAGGCCGCTGAGCTGCAAGCACTTAGCCGTGTATTCCTCTATCCTGCAATATCAGCTCTCGGAATCGGCATCTTCGTCGGAGCCATTTGGGCCAACGTAAGCTGGGGAACATACTGGAGTTGGGACTCGAAGGAGACATGGGCTCTGATAACTTTCATGCTGTATGCCGCAGCCATCCACACCGAGAGTCTGCCGGCCCTCAACCGTCCGAGAAACTATCATCTCTATCTTGTCTTGGCTTTCCTCAGCATAATCATGACTTATTTCGGCGTAAATTATTTCCTCACCGGCATGCACAGCTATGCCTAACGATACAAGCATCATCAATGCATCACATCGGTGCAGCGTGCGCGAAAGAGTTAGTTGGTACGCTGAGTTACTAATACAACGGACATTCAGCTATGGTCGTTTGCATGGCGCGACGATTGCTGTCGTCCGCAACAAAAGAAATATATCGTCTGCCGAAATAATTGAAAGATTTTTTCTGTTTCTTCAAAATATTTATTACCTTCGCATTGATATTTCCTTAAAAATGATATATATGAACAGAATATTTAAAGTTTTATAACTCGCATCAATGTTGCTGATTGCTGTTCAGCCATCGGCGCAGGGGCAGAATACCAACACCGAAGGCAGCTCTCAAGGAAAGGAACCGGCAACCGTCCTCGATAAGGTGCAGTACCGCGTCACGTATGCAGCACGATTGGTCGAAGATACCACAAAAGTTGATTCTATTGGCGGTTATGACTATAGCGACGATGACATGCGACTCGATATGGGCAAGACTGTCAGCGAGTTTTACAGTGGCCGCAAGGCGATAGTCGACAAATGGATGAAGGAGAAAATGGACCGCGGCGAACGCGATTTCACTAACATGCCGGCACAATCGTCAATATCGTGGATTGTATATCGCAATTATCCTGAGGGCGAGACAACTACCTTCGACGATGCCATGATGAACAGCTATCGGATATCGGAGAAAACACAGACACCACAATGGAGCATAGGCTCAGACACCTGCACAATCATCGGCTATCACTGTATGAAAGCTGAAACCAACTTCAAGGGGCGTCATTGGACTGTGTGGTACGCCGAAGATATTCCTCTCGATAATGGTCCATGGAAACTGATTGGGCTCCCCGGACTAATCCTTAAAGCTACGGATGCTAAAAAACAATACATTTTTGAAGCAAAAGGACTCGAGCAGGTTGACGGCAAAGAAGATATTACGCTCATTAAAAACTACAAGAAGTATGAATCGGTAACGCAGAAGCAATTTGACAAAATTAACCGCACCACTTCTTTTGACGATGCCATGAAGGCCTCGGGAATAACCATCAGCTTGGACAATGTCACGATTGAGGAAGGAGGCTTCAAAGACGACTTTATGAAATATATTATTAGCACGCCGATTCCTCAGATAATTAGGAAAAGCCTGGGGTAGTACCGATTCTGTCAGTGCCACCTATTTGTAATTTCTTATCCTCACATCGATGCCAGATCCCTTCAAGAGGTTCGCAACCTGCTGAATATCAGTGTCGGAGTAATGATAAGGGAAGAGAACCTTCGGCTTGATTATCTTTGCTGCGCGAGCCGTCTGTGCGGGAGTCATCGTGAACGGCTGATTGGTGGAGAGAAAGGCCACGTCGATGTTCTTAATGTTCCGCATCTCGGGAATGTCCTCAGTATCGCCGGAGATATATACTCTGAAACCGTCAAGCGTGAGAATAAAGCCATTATCACGTCCTTTGGGATGGAACTTTTCCCTACCCAGAGTAATATTGTAGGCCGGAACAGCATCTACGGTAATGTCATCAGCGAGACGCAGATGGTCGCCATTGTGCATAACTTTCCCTTTCCCGATGATTTTGGCACAGTTGGCATTCGTAACAATGACCGTCGAGGGTTTTTCCAACTGTCTGATAGCCACCGTGTCGCAGTGATCGTAGTGCTCATGGGTAACTAAAATATAGTCAGCCTTGGGCATCGTGCTGTAATCGGTCGTCGGTTCCAGCCTACTAACGGGGTCGACTTCTATCTCCCTGCCGTCGAACGTGATTCGTATACTGCCGTGTTTAATAGCGGTGAAAGTAATCTCCTTTCCACTCTTCGTTCCGAATGTATCTGTCTGAGTATCAGAGCCCGACTTCTCCCTACACGCTGCTATGGCCAATGTAGCTATCATGAGCATCATAGTGAGCAGCAGGTTCTTCTTTAGGTGTCCTGTCATCATATTTCAGTGCGGTTTTCGTTTGTTGCTAATCCCTGGCAAATATACGGAGAAATCCACGAATATTGAAATCAAAACGCAGTTATTTGATGTATTTTTCCGTAAAACAAAATTTTTCCGACGTTCGGGCATGATTATTCAAATTTAATTCGTAAGTTTGTAGCAAAAACGGATATGAAGAAGTTATTGACACTATTGCTCGGACTCTTAGGCTTTGCATCCGGTTGCAGCGGCCAGCATGATTCTATTAAAACGGTATCGGCTGCTGAGTTTGCCGAAATCATCAAGTCGGATTCTGTCATTCTTGTGGATGTCAGGACGGCTGACGAATATGGTGCCGGCCACATCGACGGTGCACGCAATATCGACGTTCTGAAGGACGGTTTCAAGTCCGAGGCTGTCGCCAATCTCCCCAAGGACAAGACCATAGCGGTGTATTGTCGGTCAGGGAAACGGAGTATGAAAGCAGCCCGCATCCTCGCTAACGAAGGCTACAAGGTTGTCAATCTCCGTGGTGGTTGGCTGGAGTGGACTGAAAAGTGTAAGCCCAAGCCATAAAACCTCGTAATCATACCCCCGCAGTCTAAGGCCTCAGCAGTGATTAATCGTCAAAGAAATTGAAGTTCAGGGGATTGAAGATGCAAATGAATGGGAACTCATGTAGCCACGTGAACACTAAATTAAGAAAACATTTGCAGCATACATACATACAACGTAGGGGTGGGGTTTATCCCCATCCTCTCAGCTGCGGGGTATTTGCTTTGTATCTTGTCCGCTGTTGGTAGGACGGGGATAAACCCCGTCCCTACGGTGGATATGTGCAACACTTTGATTATCAATGGATTACCAAAGGGATTGTAGCACTCGGTAGGGTTGGGGTTTATCCCCACCCTCGCAGCTGCGGGGCATTTGCTTTGTATCTTGTCCGCTGTTGGTAGGACGGGGATAAACCCCCTACGTTGGATAGGTGCAACACATGTTGTATATGGTTAAAATTCTAAACAAATTTCACATCGCAATGAGGACGGAGAAAAGGGATCAGATGCTACTCTGCCGTTCTGATCACGCTGGTAGTTCATCGATGAGATCCGGAGGAAATGGATCAGATGCTACTGAACGCTGATTATTCGTATATAAAAAACCGCCAAATCGTCCGAAAGAGTGGTTAAAATTGCATACAATCGGACAACTTGGCGGTAATCTATTTTATTTCACCATTACCTTTCTGACAGTCGTTTTGCCATTGGAATAGTGCGTCTTAACGATGTTCAGACCATGCTGCAACGAGTGCTGGCGGACACCGTTAGCAGAGTAGTAGATGGTGCTCACCACCGTGGCTCCGTCAGCCTCAGCGGCATTTATAGCCGTAGTGGTTTCTCCCCACGCCGCAGCCTTTGCCTTTGCCGATGGAGCCGAGATATTCATTGTGGCTCCGGCGTGTGCCGACACCTCAGCCTTCACCTCGCTGGCAGGATATGCCGTCAGCTTATAGTAGGCCGAAGGAATGAAGTAAGCGATGTTGCCCGACCGCTGCTGCACGTCGGCGGCACCATAGCAGCCCTTTACCGTGATATTGTAGTCGGTGTATCCCTTTGCGGTGGCATAGACCTTCCACGGGGTTTTCTGAGCGTTGGCACTGGTGAAAGCCGAGTTCTCTACATATATATTACTGCGGTAAGCGGCTCCCACGCAATAGTTGGAGACAGATGACGAGTAGAGGCAGTTGACGATGTGCACCTGTCCGAAGCGCACACGTGGCTGACGCTCCTTGCAGCCCTCGTCCCACCAGCAGTTGGCGAAGGTGGTGCGGAGCTTGCCTAAGTCCTTGGTATTCTTGTCGCTGCCACCCCAGAGATCAGAGAAGCGGTGGTCGTTGCTGCCACCGGAACCACCGGCGTAAGGAGCCTTCAGGTAGCGGAATCGGCACCACGTGACGCAGATATTGTCGGAGGCGTTATTGCAGTCGAAGTTGCCGTCAACAGCATCCTGGAAGTCGCAGTGGTCAACCCATATATACTGCGAGTTCTGCAGCGTGAGATTGTCCTCACCATCGATGTCGTAAGCTCCTGATCCTTTGAAGGTTATATTGCGCAGAATGATATTCTTGCTGTTCTTTATCATCAGTATGCCCGTCTTCTTCACAACAGCGGTGTGGGTAGGATTGATGAGTACCGATCCCGGCAGACCATAGACGGTCTTGTTCTGTGCGCCATTGACTGAGAGCTGTCCGTCGAAAGTGAGGGTGCCCTTGATGTAGATGGTCTTGGCGTCGGTGCCGGACATAGCGCTGACGAGGTCAGCGGCAGTGGTGACGACAACGGCATTGCGGTCGCCGGAGCCGGTGATGCTACCGCCTACCGTGCCCCATCCCACTGGAGCGTTGGCATCGTACTTGCTCAGTCCGGTTGTGCTTGTACTTGACGACGACGATGATGACGACGATGACGATCCGACACTCGACACCGTAAGGCTCTTGGCAGTACCGAAACCGCCGTTAGGATTGGACGCTCTTACGCTGTAGGTGCCTGTTGCCGTGATAGTATACGAGGTCGTAGCACTGCCGACGATGGTCAGCAGAGTGCCGTCCTTGAAGATAGCATAGGAGCTTGCTCCGCTGACTTTACCCCACTGTATGCTGTTGCCGTTCTGCGAGAGCGTATTCAGCGTGAGCTGAGCCGCATCGTTATATGGCTTCCATGAACCGAAGACGTTGCCGATGGCATAGTCCTTTGCTGCGGCTGAGGAGATGATGGTCTCCTTAGTGGCAGAGTTCGATCCCTGATAGAACTTAACCTTGTTTGAACTTGGCGAGACTACAGTACCGTTGCTGTTGACAGAGCGGTACTCGACGAATTTATCGGCTATGACGTTCATGCCCTGAGCCGTAAAGCGCGATGCAATGATTTTGGTTGGAGCTCCGAGCGTGGTATTGATGTAAGCCACACGAGGCTTTCCGCCCCATGCGCGTCCGAGGGAGTAGCTCTCGGCGTAGTTGACAATCTTACAGTCGTTGAACACATATCCCCATGTACTCTCGGTGTATGGTGCCGCAATAACGCAACTGCCCTTGCCGCTTGCAGTACGCTTCTCGACGGTTAGGGTGCACTTGTTGAAGAATACGTCGCCGCCACCACAGATAAAATCGACTGTTCCATGGATGTCGCAGCCCTCAAAATAAAATTTTCCACTGCGGTTGGCACTGTAATAAGTATCCTGATAAGACAGCATACGCACATTCTTGCAGATGGTGTTGTTGCCCTTGTCCTGGAGACATACGGCGCGTCCGGCCGAAGTGGCGTTGTAGTAGTTGAGCGCATTCTTGAGCGTAAGGTCCTGAAGATAAGTGTTTTGGCCTTGGTTGAGCAGCGTGGCCGTAGTGCCTATGCCCTCGTTAGCCACGTCAGGAGCATTGCGGATGATGGTCTTGTCCATGCTCTGACCGATAATGGAGATGTTGTTTCCGGTGATGGCGGTGAGACATGTGGTGCCGAGGTCGTAAGTGCCGTTGGGGAGGAAGATATACTTGCGGCCGGACGACTTGCTGGCGTTGGCCTGCTTCAGAGCTGCGAGGAAGCTGCTTGCCGACCCGGCCTTGACAACGTAGTAGTTCTGTGACACAGCGGTGAAGGAACCGGAGCTCTCGGTGCTGTTGTCAGTCTTATTATCGTCGGAGGATGAGGATGAGGACGACGGTGCGGAGTATTTGTTCAGCACCACGCTGATACTCTTGAGATACGACGATCCCGTAGCGTAAATGACGACGTAGCCGGCACTCACCTCAGCGGCCGTTGCAGTGTGGTTGGTGACATCGGCTGTTGCTGCCACACCGCCAACGTTATAGTTGTGGTATCCCGTTGCGCTCGTTACCGTCACGACATCGGAGGTCGTCGTTACCGGTACACGCAGGGCCGTCTTGGCGTTGAACTGCGCGTCGTTAGTGCGCTGTGCGAACTTACCGTATTGCGCTATGCAATAGATGGTTATGCCGTCGAGGGTCGACGGTATGCGTCCCTGCTTTCCTTCGATGGTAAGTCCACGGAGCGACGATGGATTCACGTTGGCAAAATCCCATTTCGCCGTAGCCTTTGTGGTGCTGGTCTGCGATCCGGTCTGAGTCGTCGACGACGATGAAGAACCTGCGTTGTTCTGCACGACCTTGATGCTGTAGATATAGCTCGTTGCTGTTGCCGCGAGCTCGACGTAGCCCTTGCTTACGTCGCTGCTCGTAGCCGTATATGTCGTAGTGTTGGAGGTGGCAGCCTTGCCGCCGATTTTGAAGTGGTAATAGCCTCCGTTGGCCACTACCGTCACCACATCGGCGGTGCTCTTCACCGGAATGCGGAGGTAGGTGTTGGCGTTCACCTGTACGTCGTTGGTGCGTACGGCAAACTTACCGCTCTTGGCAATGACAAACATCTGAATGCCAGACTGATTGGACGCTACATGGTCCTGTGATCCTTCGATGTGAATACCTTTCAATGACGAGGGATTCATGTGCTGGAAGTCCCATAAAGCCGTGATTGTTGATTCTTGCACCATTGCCCTGGCAACAAGTGCAAACAGTAGAACAAGCATTATCGCCAGTCCACATTTTTGTTTCGCTTTCATCTGATAAGTTTTAGTTAATTAGTTGGTTGAATTACAGTTAGATTCGTTCAAGATGACGGCTCGTTATCAAAGTCGTCGCTTATCGAGCGCAAATTTATGAAAATATCAGATTAAGTTAGCACTGTGTATACGTAAAAATACACGCAAACGTTTACGTAATTCTTCTTCTGAAGGCTACAAGTGCCGCGACATGCAATAGTAAATTGGCGTATGTTCGAGGATTACGGCGTCGCCCTCCTACCCCTACATTAACTGTCGTGCAATTTCATCTTCTCAGATTCCGTTTGTAATAATAATTCAAATCGCAATCGAATCTTTTCTGCTTCTGCTACGCACTGACTCACAGCCACTTACAAAGCAAGGCCATTTTACGTTGCGAAACGGTCCATTTAAGGCTGCAAAACGGTCGGTCGTAAGACCGAATCCTTTATTTCTTAGACGGCAACTAACCCTGCTACCGTTCCTGCTAACGACCATCGTCTATTGGTGGTTTCCGGACGTCTACAAGCGCAACCTAATCCCAGGGGGGGTGTATGGATTTTTTGCGGCATCAGCGGTTTTGCCGGTTTTACTTGCGATTGCAAGCCTGAGGAACGAAGGCTGTTTTCTTCTCCGTCGCCGGCTTGCCGAAACTTGCTTCGGAGTAAGCCGGCGACGGAGAAGAAACAATGGGCACAGCCCATTGCAAGCGCAAGAGGTTTTATTTGGTTTTTGTCAGAAAAGAATAAGTGCCAAGCCATCGTACGTATTGATATCAATCGCATCAGCCATGTACTATAATTTTGGGTGACGCATTGACGAAGTCGAGAGAGTTGTAATTTGTCTGAATCAGCGGGCTACTAACAATTTATGACCGATATGCCACTTAAATAACGTTGCTGAGTTTGGCATATTGCATGACGGAAGCGGGAATCGGAGAAGCCATCTTCCACTTTATTTGCATCTGACGGCCATAGCTGACGCGGTTGTAGGTGTGGCTTTTTGGTATGACCGACTAAAACAGACACAATAAACGTCATTCACCGACTCTATTTATCTTTCAATAAAGCTGAAAATTTGGTTGTGGGGAAAATATTTAGTAACTTTGCGGTCAAACAACATATAGTGTCATAATGCTCCCGCGGAATCAGCCACAGAAAAAACGTAGAAGCAAAAGAAGAATAGTTAGTTGGATGTTGGTAGTCGATTATATAATATATGTTTTCTATAAGCTTGCGTGCCTCGACCCATTTTGGAATACGTGGCCACGCATGGGAAGTTCGTTTTTTCTGACAATCCCGATAAGTTATTTAGTGATAAGGCTCTTGGATGTATTCGGTATACTCAACACTTTCTTCGTCCTAACATGCTTTGTTCCGATATGGATAATGCTCTATTGTCTTGTGTCATTAAGATTCGAAAAAGCGTGTAAAAGATTCAAGAATAAGAAGATCGTAACCGATTGGCCGACATGTATGTTTTTCTATATAGTATTTAATGTCACAATGATATTATTGATTTGAGCAACGGGAATATATGAAATAATGATTCAATTCCATTAAACTGCGATTCCGCCGGAACACGTAAAATATCACTATAATCGTCGACGATGAAAATAATATCCTATTTCTTTATCGGAATGGAATATGTCCTCTGCAAAGTCCTGTCTTATCTGCTTGTCATCTTTAAAGGACATAGAACTGGCAATTGCAGTCATGATGCTTCTGTCTATTTCAGAGCTATCTTTTGTAATAAAAAATATGTATTCGACGGTATGGGGAACATAAAAGGAATATCGGGATTACTTTGGTTTCTAATGATTGCATTTTTGACACCTGTAGCAATTAAACAATATGGAATAATGGGCCTTCTTATTATTTCCGTATTAGCTCTCTTAAATATATTTAGCGACATCTTTAAATACAAAATGAATTTTGTGAATGAGAAGAGAAGTGTAAACTGGGCGAAGTCAATTAGCAAGTGCAAATTTACGAAGTCTTTTTGTAAACGACTTCATCTGGAGTGAGAAAATTTTCCACACCGACAGCATTAGGTATAACCACACCATTGGTTGCAAGTACTGTTCCTATGGGTATACCCTTGCCTCCGTGGAGGTCCAGCATCAACGCAACATGGTGATAGACAAACGGAAGCGAGCAGATATTGGTCACTTCCTTCCATGCATGGGCGTCGCACGTCCGTGCCCACATCTTGACGGGCGTGTCATTAATCATGAATTCTTTCATATCTGTTGATTATTATCCGGTCATTATGGCCTTCATTGCGGTTGCAAAGTTAGCGTCGCGCTGCGCAAGGTTTTTGCGCAACCAGAAAAAAGTGACGTTCCGGCGATAAAAAAGCAGAATTGCGCAAATAGGTTTCGCAGAAATGTCTTATCTTTACACCCGAAAAGCTAAAACGCAGCGATTATGCCAGCCAACAAGAACGCTCTACTCCGATATAAGACCATCGACAACTGCCCCGCAACCGTCAACGCCGTTGGACGCTGCAAGACCTTGTCGATGCCTGCTCCGATGCCCTTTACGACTTTGAGGGAATCAGGAAAGGCATATCCACCCGCTCCGTACAGCTTGACATACAGATGATGCGAAGCGACAAACTCGGCTACAATGCACCGATAGAGGTCTATGACCATAAATATTATAGGTATGCCGACCCCGACTTCTCCATCACGGAGTTGCCGATGTCGCAGAACGATTATGACAAGCTTGCCGAGGCTGTGGACATGCTCAGGCAGTATGCCGACTTT
This sequence comes from Prevotella lacticifex, assembly GCF_019973375.1. Taxonomy (GTDB): domain Bacteria; phylum Bacteroidota; class Bacteroidia; order Bacteroidales; family Bacteroidaceae; genus Prevotella; species Prevotella lacticifex. The sequence continues at coordinate 150,928 of NZ_BPTV01000002.1, forward strand.
GATGCCTTCACGGAGCTGTCGGATGTAATCGGCCGTTTGCAGGATACGCTTGCCATTGCCAAGAGTGAGCGGGCTCCAATCGTGGACTTTGAGCGCAACTCCAACCTCATGGGCCTAAAGTTCCTCAATCCTCTCTACAACTATATCGCCAACAGGCAAACGATAACCGTCAGCTATCAGCCCTTCAACAATCCCAAGCCTAAGGACTGGACCGTATGGCCCTATCTGCCGAAGGAATACCGCAACCGTTGGTTTCTGTTCTGTACGCGGACGACAGACCACCGATTGTTCAATCTGGCACTCGACCGCATGAAGGCCGTAACGCCCAACCGCGACATCGCTTTCGAGGACGACAAGCACTTCGATCCGTCAACGTTCTTCAAGGATGTCATTGGCGTTACCAAGACGAGGAGCACACCGCTTGTAACCGTCCGCTTCGTAGCCAACAGAGAGCAGGCTCCTTACATCGAGACAAAGCCCGTCCACAGCTCACAGATGGTACTTGAGCGCAATGAGGAAGACGGCAGCGTGCTCTTCCAATGCCGGGTCGTCCTCAACTTCGAGTTCTATGCCCTCATGCTCTCTTACGGGTCGGGAGTGAAAATCGTCTCTCCCAAATGCGCTGTCAAGACCATCAGAAAGATGCTTAACGAGGCAGCGGAACAATACAACTCCCAAAATAATCTGTGACTGGGCAACGTTTAGTAACGCCATAGGTTTAACTTTGCCGACAAAGAGACAATGAAAGACTTCGCAGCTATAGACTTCGAGACGGCCAACTTCGAGCGGACAAGCGTCTGCTCAGTCGGCGTTGTAGTGGTCCGTGATGGCAAGAAAGCAGACCAGTTCTACTCTCTTATCCATCCTGAGCCGGACTATTATAACTACGTGTGTTCCAGTGTCAATGGTCTCTGCCGTGAGGATACAGATGATGCACCCATCTTCCCCGACGTATGGAAACAGGTAGAACCGATGATAGAGAGTCAGCCTCTCGTTGCCCACAACAAGGCCTTCGACGAGACATGTCTCAAGGCCGTGTTCCGTATGTACAGATGGACTATCCCGACTATCCATTCTATTGCACTCTTATAAAATCCCGCCAGGTATGGCCGGGCGGTCATCATAACCTCGACATCATCGCCGAGCGCTGCGGTTACGACCTTAAGAACCACCACCATGCGCTTGCCGATGCCGAGGCGTGCGCTGCCATCGCCCTAAAGATATTGTAAATTGCGGAGGGACACATTTGTTTCCGTGTGGTGATGTTATCTTTCTGTTTGCCGTTTTTTCTAAGGCCACCACCATGGGCAAGAAAGCATATCTTTCGGACATGATGAAATACACGCCTTTGTCCATCAGCCGTTGCCGCTCATAGGTGGGGCCGGGGTGAAGAATGAACACCGTCGGCAAACCAGTTACCCCGGACAGTCTTCTGCCAGTAATGTCGCATTCTCTTGGCGTCGGATTGTCTCCTTTGGGCTTCACAAAAAGAAGGGACACCCCTGATACTCGCCGTCAAAGAACCGGTAGGCAATTTTTCTCACCTATGGTAAATCCTTTCAGCCCTGCCTTCAGCCTTGGACTCAGCCGCATTTTTTCCCCAGTATGACGGTTTCCATATTAGAATTCATTTTGCTACATTTTAATGCCATATTAAAACGTTGCAAATTTAATAATAAAATTCAATATATAAAATAGTTACCATGTATTTTTATGGTTACATTCTCATCGACCATAAGAACAAGACGGTCTTCAAAGGTGGAGAGTTCCTTAGCATCAAGGAGCTGCTCCAATTCGAGGATGCCACCACACGTTTTGCTAAAATAAAGCAGACCATCGACAATCTGCTGGCTGATAACCCAAGTCTTACAACGGCGGACATCAACCGCATTCTCTATCGGCAATTAGGTACTCGCATACACAAGGGTTCAGTATCTCGGAATGGGGAGACCATCCAATTACGGCCGGAAGTCACGGATCAACTTCGTCAAAACTATCTCTTCAGCAGGGGCATCAGCCCATCATCACACACAACTACAAACAGAAATCCCCTGCCGCCTCAAGGAGACAACAGGGGAAATGGTGTTCATGTTCAGAGCCCGGCCAGCACCGGTGCTACAGACACTAACCGCGAATGGGAGCTAAACGGTAATATGGATATGTCAGTCGATGACGAGGAAACACAGAGAAGGAAGTGGAGGAGATGATTTTAGAATCCAAATAAGTCGATAAATCCTTGCGTATTTAAAAACAAATTCTTATCTTTGCCTCAAAATAAACATAACTATGGCAACAAGAATAAAAAGGAAAATTTCAAGAGAGGAACTTAGGGCTATGATGCCTAAGAAGCTTAACAAGCTCGGCGAATGGTTTTTCTCTGATGATGAGGATAAGCTCTATGTAGAAGTGAAAGACATGAGAGCCGTCCTCAGATGAATCGGTACTACCTCGACACCAACATACTCGTCTTCTTATTAGAAAAAAGAAGTGATGAAATCTCCAAAGAAGTGGGCGAGTTAATCATGGACTACGAAAACTTGCTTTTTACGAGCACCGTCTGTGTACATGAGCTCATTCATCTATCCCAAATTGGGAAACTGCACATCAAGCGTAAAGGGAAGAATGCTGATATAAGCGAATTCTCTCAGTGGCTTGATGAAATGAGTATTAAGATTGTACCTGTAACCGTACAGAATCTTCAAACATACTCTACTCTGCCATTATTTGATGAACACAGAGACCCCAACGACCGTCTCATCATAGCTCAAGCAATTTCTGATAAGATTGCGTTGGTCAGTTCTGACCGTAAATTCGATATGTATGAGAAATATGGTCTTGAATTCGTTTTCAATAGAAGATAAATTGCCATATTAATGAAAATGATTATCCACATCTACATGTAACCTTCTTGCCGTATAGTCGATGTTCAATGCACTGTCTCGACATTGGCTCATCTCGCAGTCTATACCGGACGTTAAGTGGAGAGGATAAACAATTTATACGTATCCGTCGCACATCATTCTGATAAGACTTTTATGCCTTCTTTTTCTTTGCGACCTCCACGCCTCTGCGAGCAAAATCTGTGTCATCCGTGTTATCCGTGAGAAATAAAAACAGTGCGAGAATAAGTCTCACAGATTCTACTCATTTCACAGAATCTCCAAGTCTCTCGCCAAACCGCCAAGCTAATCATTCCGTAGGAATCTTTGCGTACTTCGCACCTTTGCGAGAATATAAATCCTCGTGCGTGAGCTAATCTTTCTCCCACTGCATATCGGCAAACATCTGGCGCAGATCTCTTGCCTGTATGTCGAGGGTAGGGGCAAGGCGGAGATGAGCGACCTTCAGCGTAAAGCCATGAAAAAGGCCCTCCATCGTGAAGCCATCCTTGGTCTTCAACAGTCGCTTCACGTAGCTTTGGCGGTCGGCAATCATCTTCTTCTCATCTTCTTCCGTCAATCCCTTAAGAATATCATATTGCGCATAGAGCTTGGCACGTGGATGTTTCTTCAGTACCGCATTGACAAGCTTCACATATAGGCTCACATCTGCGTCCGATGCCCATGGTGACAACTCTAATGACAGCGCATGGACGTTCTCATTGTAAGCTACATATACGCCTGTAGCAGACTTATTGTATTCATACACCATCATCGCATCCTCACCCTCGTCGCCATCTGCCGGCCATTCATCATAGATGATGTCGTCAGGATTGTCCGGCAACTGACAGCCAGAATAGAGATAATCCAGTGCATAATACACCTTGAACTTCTTCGGTAGTCCCATTATCGTCAACTTGTCGTACTTCATACATTCATCCTTTTATCAATATATCTTTATCAATGAATCCAAGCCGCCAGCATGTGTCTTGTCGCTATCATTGTATCTGGGACTTTTGAGCTTACCGCCAATAACGCGCCATTATGACTTTAGGGAAGTGTCAACATAATTGAACTGGTTGAAGCGTGGCAAGTTATTTGCCTTACTAAGCAGCTGTTTGAACTTGGCAATACGCTCTGCCTTCATCAGGCCCCGCTTGAGCAGTCTCTTGCTGTGCTTGAACCAGTCGAACAGCACTAAGTCCTCGGCACGATGTTTTGACGGGCGACGCTTGTTCTTCACCATGAAATCCTTGTACGCCTGCCACTTCTGGTTCCACAGGTCATCTTGTTTTACATGATTATGCTTGGATTTTGATAAGCTTGATGATTCGATATCATCTCCTGTAGTTTTCTTTCTTTTACGACCACCCACATTCGGTTTTTGGGGATAGTTCCTCCTGATCTCATCTATCTTCAAGAGCAGTTTATCAAACTCGGCTTTTCTGCTTTCTTTCAAACTTCCTGCAGTCAACAGCTTTCTTTGTCTTAATAGCCATTGATACAGTTGTAAGTCGCTTTTATCCGTTGGTACTTTTTTGTTGTCGTCAAGGTATTTCGAATACCTGTCACACATCTCAAACCATCTTCGCTCCCAAGCTCCCACATGAACTTCCGTTCCGTTATCAGCGTACAGAACTTCATTTCTACCTTTCTGATTAGGGACGTCCTCCGTAAGTCTTGACACGTGATTGATGACATTCTCGTTCCTGTACTGTTTTGTACTCTGAAGGAGCTGGTCAAAAGCGTGTTTCTCTTGATCGGTGAGTTTGTTATTAGAGAAGTCGTCATTAGCCTTAAAGAACCATTTGGCAATTTCCATTTCCTCCTTTATCTCCATCAACGGAGGACGCTCCAACCGGTTGCTGAAATCTACATACATCATGCAGGCGTCAAAGAAGCTCACCTTTCCTTTACCATTGACCTCGTTCTCGGAAATGCTGTTTTCACTTCCTAAGAAAGCCAACCTTTGTATATTCGTCTCTCGATTGAAGACATAAAACCGATAGGTATCGCCTTCATCGGTGAGTTTTAAGAAAGAAGCCACAAGTTCCTTGTACAGTAGTCCGTTATCTAATTTAGACCTGTTATTACTGTACCAAACATATAGACTTCTTTCCTTATAGCGTTCATGTACTGGTCTACGGCCGTTCTCTCTCAAGAACTCTGCATACCTGCGCCATGAATTACGCCATCTGGAGTCTGTCGGTTTCTTAAGTGGATCTATCATAAAAAATCAGTTCTTGAAAATGTCAAAAGCTCGTAACCATTCTTATGGGAGCATTCCGTCATCTTATATGTAATTTCCATACCGCCCGTCAGTGTTATGAATAGTGAGCGTGAACGTTCACCAGCCAAACTTCTTCCTGGTAAGATCTTATACCATGCGTTTACATACTCTTCATTTATGCGTGAGCAGATGTAGTCCTTCACGATTTTGCCTTCCCGCCAATCATTGATAAACCTTGGTAGCCATGCATATAGTTTTACACGAATATGTATTTCCTTATCATTCTCTACAATTTCCTTCAATGCGTTGTAATATTTACCATCATCGTCATTTAAGGGATATTTTGCATGTGACTCAAAGAATTCTATGCCATGAATAGCTTTTGCTTCATGATAATAATGTGGGATGATGTTGTCGACATTAAAACCTTTGGGAGTCATTTCATAAGCTAACTGCTTACGGTCTCTTCTTGACATAGCCTTTAGCTTTTTCCAAATATCTTCGTATTCCATTTCAATTGCGTTTATACCTCCAGTGTGCATGCCACAGCCTAAAGATTGGCTCACTCAATGCCTCTGAGGGAAAGTAACGAACAAGACGGAGGTCACGGTTAAGGCGCTGTAAGTTCTTACCAATCTTTGAATGTCCGAATCGGGCATTACGCTCATCATACTTTCCAAAGTTACCTCCTTGTAATATCTCATTAAGAATGAATTTTCCTCGATTTTCATCAGTAGGAACTATTGCCCATTCGGCATTCATGCCAAACTTATTTATTAGTATCCATTCTATAGCTGCTGTAATATCCTTTAGGCCTAAGTATGTAAGAGTTTCCTTCCAGTCTATATTTTCTTTGTCACCCAGCTCAGCATAACTTTTCAATACATAATAATAGTCAAGAACTTGCCTTAAACCTATGCCCTCTTTGAAAAGATGCTGATAGATGTGGCTTATCTGAAAGACTATATTGAAGGAAGGAGTTGGAACTGCAACATCTTTATCTCCTATCTTTGCAAAATTTTGGAACTGCTCGTTAGCATTATCTAAGAAATATCGTTGTAAACGTGCATTGTTTACAAAGTCTTGCATAAAGTGTGGACGATAATGCACTTCTACTTCGGTACCATTCCATTCTAACCCGTCCACGTGATGGTAAATAGCTCGGCATTTTGAAGAAGAATTCTTACGGACAAATGAAATGATGTTACTTATATTTTCTTCTAAGTCTTTGCACTCTTTTGGTCTTACCCATAAGTCAATATCTCCGCAAGTTCTGAGCTCAGGAGTTGGATACAGCAGCGCATTTCCTTGTCCTTTCAATAGACAAGTTTCATAACCTTGCTTGGCGAACCAATCTGTTACTTCTGCAACATCATTATTTAACTTCTCATTCCGGCGAGCAATTTTAACTTTATCCCCCATCCATTCCATGAGCAAGTCTTCGAACTCGTCTTGATGCTTATCTATATCGATTGGCTTAAGACCGCTTTTGTCTAATGCTATAAAGATAACGCCCAAAAGTGATTGTTTCTTGGCTATATCATAAATGCCTTTCATCTCGGCATAAGTCATAGTTGGCAGACTATGACTTGTACCTATCGCAAATCTCAGAAAGGAAAAGAATTTATCCGTTAAACTTCTCATAGAGCTATCACAAAGAGGAATCTATTCAAACGGATTCTTATATACCCCTAGTAACTGCTTGCCGAAGTACCAAAAGAATTTAACATCGTCAACAAAGTAACGCTTAAACAGACGCTTTGGCTCACGTGTGAAGCGATAGAGCCATTCCATCGCCAACTTTTGGTATATCTTCGGAGCTCGCTTCACATTGCCAGCCTCAAAGTCAATGGTAGCACCTAACGCCATCCAGACTTTCACACCGGGCATCAGATGTTTCCATTTCATGATCCATTTCTCCTGTTTAGGAGCGCCAACGCCCACAAGCACTACGTTCGCTCCGCTCTTGTTGATAATATTTACAATCTCCTTACACTCCTCTTTTTTCTTCTCGAATCCAAATGAAGGTGAGTATGCACCAACAACTATCTGACGTTCTATCTTAGCATTAATCCGTTCCATTGCTTTAGCTGCCACCCCTTCTTTAGCACCAAGCAGGAAAATCTTGCAGTCAGCATCGTCTTTATGATACATATAATAAGAGGTGAAGAAGCTCGATCCTGGTATTGCCTCTACAAAGGGTTTCTTCAACAGCTTTGAGAAAAGTCGAAGTATGTTTGAATCGCATACCACCCATTTTGCCTTCTTATAACAATCATAAAATTCCTTATCTTTCTGAAGTTTTATCAGATGATCAAGGTTAGGGGTTATCAGCACACCTTCGTGCAGATTCTCCAGGAGCTGTTGACGGGTAATGTTCAGAATATCTATATTTAATATTTTTACAATTTCCATGTATATTTGTTTTTAGAGTTTTACAAAGCTATCTAATTCTTCCTCTTTAATATCGATAGTCCATCCTGCGAGTAGATGATCTTCAAAATGTTCACTTTGAATATCCATTTGTTCTTTTGGGGTATCTTTATCAAAAATCCAAATATTACATTGGCGATTTCCATCAGCATACTTCTTTCTGAAGCTTTTCAAAAATGTAACAAGCCATTCTTTTGTTGTTGGAGATACCGTCAATTTTACGAAAAAATTGTCAGTTACGCCACATTCAGTTTTTATGGGAGATAAATAGGTGGCAACATCTAAGTCTGACGAAATTTCAAACTTCTCGTCAAGAACATATTCATAACCATAATCATTCTTCTTACGCTGTAACTGATAAAAGCAAACATTTCTATTTTTAAGAGTATCCTTGATTTTATCTTTGTCTTTATCTGACATTTCCGAGCCAAAGATTATTCCATGTAAAGCAGAAGGTACCAATCTTTGCATTCCAAATCGGTCAGTAACAATTCTAACTTCCTCCTCAGCAGACCATCCTGCTTCTTTTGAGCCAAACAATTTCTGTGGGAGTTTACCTTTTGATATGTCTCGCAAGTCTGCTTTGGGTGCAAGCCTTGAATATTTTACTTCAAGCATGAGTCTATCATTCATATATACACTACTTGGTGCTTTCAGCAACGCATCCTTATTGTATATGATACAATATCCTCGCCTCATAGAAGCATATAAAGCCCACATCATCCCTACGCAAGGATTTTTACTTAAAGAAAATATGCCAACCTTGTCCCTACAAGAGACATATTTTTCAAAAGTCATCTTCACGTTCTCGACAGAATTTTTATTTCCTGGAAACATTTTTAGTAAAATCTGTAAAGAATTTATAAAAAGTTGCCCATCCAAGAAACACTCTTGATCATCATTGAGGTCTGTAATGCCAGCCGCAAAAAATGAATCATTTGCTATCATAGCTAAATCTCTATCTAGATTTTCTATTGTACGATATTTATACAAGTATTCCTGCTTCATTTTATATTCCTAATTTTACCATTTTCTCCTCATAGAAAGGAATCTCTCGTTTTGTCTGAGCCAAATCCTCCATTGTTGACTTGATATACATCCATTCATGAGATTTTCTTACAGCAAGCATCCGATTACTTTCTTCCGTTAAAACAGCATTGCCATCTGTCAAGATTCTCAACAGCACTCTAAAATCGTCAAGCTCCTTAAGCAATAGCAAGTTATACCAATCTTTTACATCGGTAAGTATTTGATTTGCTACAAGCTCTAAAATTAATAATGGCTGATAGTAATATTGCTGGATATCCCTTTCAAATACACAGCAATGACATTGCTTGATAATACATCGAGCAATTTGCTTAAAAAGTATTGACTTTTCTTTGTCATTTTCAAAATAATCATCCTTTTCAAAAAGTAAAGCCAAAGTGGACATCACAAAGCATTCTCTACGCTGTTGTTTGTATATTCCTTTTAGAGGCGTTGTGTTATATCCTTCCCATATAGTTAAATTTCTATCAAGAAGTTCCAAAGGATATCTTTTATTCAACAAAGAGATTAGATTTAACCAACAACGCATTTCTTTAAGGGATGTTTCATCCAAGTTCATACTCCAAATAAAATCATCCCTTCCAATAGCTGTTTCCATATCTTTGGAAAGTTCCAACAACTTTTCCTCAGCTACCTTTCCTTCTTTCAAACAACTTGATATACAGAATAATATGAAACGGTAATCGCTATTACTGGTATCAAGATCTTTCCAACAGACATGTTGCAGCAAGCAATCCCAAACCCCTGCAATAACAATATTATTAGCAACCGATTGAGTTGTTTTTCTTGAATTATCAAAAATGCTTTTTTTTAAGCACCATTTGGAAAAGGCAGTTGGTGAGAAAACTTTTAGGTTCTGCTGTACAAAAATACTTATACCTTTCTCCAACATAGCTTCCCATTCTGAGTTTGCCTTTTCTATGTATGTCTTTTCATCATCATTGATATCCTTAATGTTAACTGAATCTTTAATATTCTTAGTATTCTCAATGAGACAATCCAACCAGCGTTTTCTAAGCAAAGCGAGAACAATCTTTATATGAGGTGTTTTACAATTGTTTTGCAAAATATAATCTACGATTTGCTCAAACACAGTATAATCATCAATGGCAAATAACAATTCATTCTGTAAAACAGGAATTTCCATTTTCATTATGAAAGATATCCACAAACCGAGTTTTTTTTGCTTCAGCAAATTCCTTGACAATATATAAAAGATGTCGTTTATCGGCAAGATGCCTGAAGAAGTCAGAAAGCTATCCAAATTATCGATGATTTCATCGTCAGTTTTCCTGCTGATTTCATCTAAATATCTGTTGGCAGTGTCCGCATAAGCAAAGTCCCTGTTTTGCTTCAAGATTTCCAGAGGCACTATTCCGTCAACAAATGATTTCACAAGGTTGTCCTCTAATATAAACGTATCAAAGAATCCATGCAAAGGTCTTTCGGCTATCTTTTCAAGAAATGACTCACTCTGATGTTCTTTCGTTTCATTACAATATAATCCATATACAGAGAACACCATATATTCAATATGACAGTAAGCAAAGTAATTAATATTCTCTTTGCTCCCCACATTACTTACCTTAGCATGGAAAATCTCAAGCAAGGTAGCCATGCAATTCTCCAAACTAATCAAAGTGTCATTATTATCCAATGCTGCCAAATTGCCAATAAATGTAATTGACTCTTTGCTGACTTTAGATTGCAATAAGGCTGATAAGTCATCATTTAATATTTTAACTAATTGCTCATTGTTCAACAGATTATACTTACTCTCCAATCCTGTAAACAAGGAATATAATTCACTTACAAGACCATCCTTGCTCTTTACCTCATCCACCATTTTTTTATCTCGGAATGTCTGTAAAGCTGTGCTTGCTATGCGTGTTCTAAATATCTTTATTATGCTATCTTCTTTCATAATCTTCCAATTGGTTTCATTTTGACTGTACCATCATTCTCTGCTACCTGTCTATATTTGTCAAACATAGACTGTATCAATAATTTATCTCCATCCTCCGTAATTTCATATATGCCAGTTGTGCCTGGTGCACCTTGCGAAGAGTAATACCCCCATGAGGTGCCTACCAAGAAATACCTATCGTCCACTATAAGAAACCTGTCATGTAGGAAATAGTTAACATTATTGGGTCCCTGATGTATCTTCGAGTCCACATACATCAGGGATATTTTCATGTCGCTCAATATGCTGGTTATGATATTTTGTTTGATGTAATTCAATCCGTTAACCATTCTCTGATCCTTATCGCTGGAACAGTTTGTCAACACCACCAAGTCCAAAGGCTCTCGAATATGAGAAAACACATCATATTGATTAGAGTTGTCGTTACAGTAAGGATCCCAGATATAAACTCTGTTTTGTGCAGTTTCCAACAAAATGCCATAATATCCAGGATCCACGTTGCCATAAATGCTATGATCAAATAGGGCATAATTCACCCCATGTTGCATTTTGTCCGTTGTCGATGGTGATGAACCAAAATTAATTTGCGGCATAGCTTCCCAAATCCTCTGTTATATTTTTATCAAACCACCAAGCCTCTATCTTAGATATGATTCGTTTTCTTGACTCTTCCGGTATCAAGGCCACGCTTGTAGCCCTCTCACCAAAATTGTTAAAGGAAGTCCCAAGAATCCAAACTCTGTCATCCACGATAAGAAAACGGTCATGCAAGTCAGACTTACCTCTCATCACACGACATGTGACCTTATTACTATCTGTTATCAGATTATACTTATCTTGTGCCTCTTTTAAAGTCTTTGCTTGAATCTTATCGATATTCTTGCTGGTCAATATCCACACATTTACATCCAGAGAACTTTGAGGAAAAACATAATGGTATAATTCGTTTGCGCCAAAATATGGGTCACAAATGATTATCCTTCGGTTTGCTGTGTTTAGAATTTTCATGAGAACATCACGCGCTTTTTTCAGATTATCCTCTTTTCTGTCCTTGTCTCCATCGAAAAATATAAAACGAAGTTCTTTTTCTGCTTGTTCAAATGATTTTGTGTCAGCAACAAAAGTATTGTCTTGTGTACCACCTTCTCCAATGACACTGTGAATGCTTGAATATTTCGGAATAAGTTCTGTAGTCTCATTTCCATTATTGTCTTTTCCTTTCAGAACAACATTAACAGAATTTATCCCCATCCCGATGCTTATACTTCTGATAAAAGCCATTTTCTCCTTGGCATAGACGATTTGACCTTCTGCATCCACAATAGTGATGCCTATTTGGTCAATCTCTGTATGAAACGGTATAAAGATAAATCTGTCACCTGTATGAAATTCAACTTCGCTACTTTCCAAGATAAGCCCATTTCTGTCAGTATTAGTGGCAAAGCATTTGTATCTTTCACCACCTTCTTTTCGATATTTTATCTTGCCGAGTAATCCTTTTAGTGATGAACATACTCTCCAATCCACGGTTCTAAACTCTGGATGATAATGTGTTATATAGATGTTTCCTAATACATTCGTATATCGTCCAACATCTGTATGCAAGTACTTACAAGAAAGCTCTGCGAGTTGTTCCATTAAATATTTATTTTCTTTCAATAGTTTATCTATGGCAGCCGAGTTTCCTCGCAATACATGCACCCCACACCCACAATCTCTTTTGGGAAGCATTTGTCTCAAAAGATTGTTGCTATCATCAAAACTTGGTAAAAAGCTATTGGAAGAATTCGGATATAAACGGAAGCCATCTGGCGAAAGTATTTGGATAGTATCTGTATCTACATTATAAGCATTCTCCGTATCTTTCAAAAATGACTCACTTAAGGTAATCACATCTTCCGTATAATACAAGTTGTAAGGATTCCTTCCCGAAGAGTTATGAGAACGTTCACAAACCATCTTTCTTTTATCTGCTGGAAAGTCTTGCATATCAGGTTCCACAACATCTACAATGCCTAACAATAGATAATATTGCTTAGTATTTTCACTTCTAAGCAGAAGGGAATGTCTAATAGCGCATTTACCAATAATGCTTTTTAAATCCATAACATAATATCTTTGTAAAGTATGGTTTGATATCTTAATTTATACATTCAAACACCTTCTCCCATTCACTATAAATCTTCTCTACGGAATATTCTTTGCTTTTCTTAATGGCAGCCAAAGCCATTTGCTCACGCTTACCATCATCCTTCATGATATTGGCAATCATACCTGCCGCTTCATTGGCATCATATCCCTTCTCATGATAAGGAAGCACGATACCATCCTTGCCCCCATCAATGATATCACATACAGCAGAATAGCTGTTATATACGGCAGGAATCACACCAAAGCTCATACATTCAGCAAGCACCAAAGGAAAACCTTCGTATTCAGATGTAAGCATCAAGATTGAAGCACGCTCATAATATGGTCTAGGTTGCTGGAAGCCTTCAAAAGACACTCTTTGCAAACCATACTCTTTGACCTGTTTCTCTATGTCCTTACGAGCTGTACCATCACCAACTATCGTCAACTTCCAATCTGGGAACACAGGCTCCAGTTTTGCCCACGTATCCACAACTCGATAAACACGCTTCTGGTTATAATCAATTCTACCCATATAAATAATCTCTTTCTGCTTTTTAGAAAGAGAATAATCATAAGAGGAAGAATCGATGGTCACAGGATTTGTCAATACTTGAAGATGACTAGGATGAGTTATTCTAGTAAACTCTTTAAACTTCTTGACAAAGCTAGATGAAAGCACCATATACAAGTCTGTATGCTGATATACATACTTCATGCTCCTGCTTGTGATTTGCTTGAATGCAAACATCTTAGCATAGAGCATGGCTCTCTTCAAAGGATTAAGAGTTTCTGACAGTGCAATTTCAACATCCTTGATACGAGCGTTGGTATCTGGAGAATTATGATAAACCGCAATAGTCTTAACAGCCATTCCTTCTTTAGCTTCATTTAATATCTTACATGGTACGTATGGCAATCCCCACTGGTTGATAACCACATTGATGTGATTTTCCAGCAATATTCTTCGAACAACATTCACATTCTCCTTAGAATACTTGAAGTCTCCTATCGTATAAAAACGTACAGAAGGATTGGTGCGTTTTACCATCATGTCATTAGGTTGCTTAAAGCTCGCAATAACAACCTGATGGCCTTTCTTTATAAAGGTATCAGCGAGTGTTGCAGTAACGACCTCCTGGCCTCCTACCTCGAAGACCTTCATTAAGAAGAGGATATTCAACCTATCTTCATTTTGCATTCTCATGTTTATTTTGATGGACATATTGCGCCTTTCACCTTCATATATAAAGAGAAAACGCCTATTTTAAACATAAAAGGTTTAATCTTTGAAAGCACTTTATGTTTCAAAGAACAATCCAAATATTTACGCTCAACTTCATCCAATGGCATAGTATTCAAATCCTCAAAAAACTTATTACGTCTAGGATTTACAGGAACCAAGTTCTTTATCATGACTCCATCTCTTTTTATAATAGCATTAATTTCAGATGGATGACAAATAAAATCAGTTTTAATTTCTTTGAAGACAGAAGCCCCATGTTCTGTATGTATAAATACATTAGTTGCACCTTTTGAAGAAAATTCAGAAGATACAGAAGGAGCATCCCAGCAATCAAATATAGTAAAATCACTCACTCGATTGATGGTTTTGAAATGACATTGATAACAGCTCGGACGACTACAAATATTCTTAAAATAGAACCGGAGCATCATATCAGATTCCTTTCCTTTGTGATATTCCTTATCAGAATCGGAGAACCAAATAGATGCAGTACTATAGTTATAACCATAGAATTTATCTCTTGATCGGTAATCCTTCGGTTTACTTCCAATTTGAGCAGAGTGATATGCCAAATACTTCCTTAGTAACAGTGGACTTGGTGTGCCGTGGCACACCAAGTCCACTGTTACTAAGTTGTCATATTTCCGCCCACGCAGAAAATGATAAAGCCCAGAAATCTGACAAGGAGTACCACTAAATACAACGACTCGCCCTTGGGCGAGAAAATTTTTCGCTTGCGAATAACAGTCACCAATAAGACTTTGTACATACTTGGAACCACGAAACTTCTTACAGCCATCCAATGTTTCAGCATAAGAATGTCTCAATTCCATATCTTCACCAAAGGCAGCTCCAAAGACAACACCTCCATGCTCTATTGCCCATTTAGATATAGCTGTAAAAAAGCCGCCAGAAGTACTTGTACGTAACACTTCTGTATCCTTTTGCTGTACCACGAAACTCTCAGGCAACGTATCGTCCATTTTCGGCTTTTGCAAAGGACACACCTTTTCGCATAATCCGCAATTAATACACTTATCCTTATCAACATGAGGATAGCGGAATCCTTCCTCATCCTCTTTCATCGTGATACATTGTACAGGACAAACATTCTTGCATGCCCAGCAACCACAACATTGACTTTTGTTTTTTATATCTATCATCCTTAATCTCTATATAAATCTTCAAGATATCGCTTATGGTATCCTGACCTACGCAATAACTTATTTCTAAAATAATTCTGATACCACCAGTCAAGCAGAGGACAATAAAATCTAGACCATTTGAATACCTTACGAATCACATTCTTAAAAGAGTCTTTATGGCAATGCCAAGACCCCATGAAATGATGAACAGAATAACCACCATCCTTACCAAAAGTAGGAACTTCGAAATAGTATCTCGGATATATAAAACCATTAGGTATAAACTCTCGAAACTTCCCATTCAACCTAAAGTTAGGATAATTGGCAAGCGTAAAATCATTAAATATACTATTGTTTGGAATTCTTCTATCAAAAGCCATTGTCTCATACATATCAAGCAATCCTTTGATATATGGATGCTTAGGGGCAGCCATTATCACAGCCGTAGAAATGGCACACTCATACATATAGCCTAATACGAGGTCTGCCTTGAAAAAATTATCAGGAAAGGGCTTTTTTACCTGAATATCCGTATCCATATAGATACCGCCATATTCATAAAGCCTCTTCAAGCGATAATAATCACTAACATGTGCCCAAGACCGCTGCTCATAAGCTGGCTTAACATATTCCGTCTCGTCAAAACTACAATTGGTCTCATTCCATTCTACAATCTTACCCCCCCTATCTGTCCAAAAGACTCTATGCATTTTTTCGCCATATAGTCTTTCGGAGCATTGCCAAACCAGCAATAATGAATAATCTTTGGTATCATCGCTATAAATTCTTTAAAGCACTATGTAAATAATCCATCGATGACTTTCTATAGGCATTCAATCTAGCATCCACCCCATCGAAGGAACCTTTATAGCTTATGACATCTTCAACAGTCTTATCGTTTGTCATTCTTCTTTCCTCTAAACCTGTGATATGAAGCAAATTATCGATACGAGTATTGGTACTCTGCTTTGCACCTTCCGCAAATCGGCTGAACGTAAAAAAGTTCTTCTTATACAAGATAGAGAAAACTGAACAATGGAAAGAATCAGTAAATACATACTCCGCATTGCGAATGTAATTAAGGAATTCACGAGGACCAACGTATGGTGCCTCGTCAGCAAATCCCTCATCCGAAGGAATATAGTCATCTAATTGCTGAAGAGCTACAATCTTGAATCCTGTCTTTTCCTTTACTCTTTTAATGAATTCCCTTTGCGAAGGATTGTCTCCCAAAAGATAGCAAAATATGTATTTGCCATTTGTTAAAGGCTCTTGTTGCTGGATTCCCAACCATTGGTCACCAGTAAAGAGAAGTGTGGGATCAAGAACAACTGGTACATCTCTGCCTGTTAACGATTTGACTATATCACATGCAGACTGTTCTCGCATGGCGATAAAGTTGAATCGGTTCATGAACTTTTTGTTTTTGCCAACTTGAAACCAAGGTATTTTTTTTACCCCTATACTTGTGGAATATGCGATTTTTCTGATATTATCAGGTACCCACTCCAGCGTGTAGTAACCATGTTCTACACTGTCAGTTCTCCAAAGTTGATCACTACCAACAAGGAATGCAGAGAAGTCGTTGGCCATGGCTTCAAGTTCTGTTCTGTTCCGGCAAAACTTAGATGTATGAAAATAACACTTTGCAAACTCGTCGAAAGCAGCTTCTCGCATAGACCATTTTTCCCCGAAATCAGGATGCTCTCTGATAGCCTTTTTAAGGCGCTCTTTGCCTAAGAACATTTTCCAGTCACCAATAAGAATTTTCTTTAGGTAATAGAGATATTTGTTCTCAACCATGTAATCACGTGGACGCTTACAAGATATAGTCAAGTAAGGAAGCCCCATCTTTTGCATTATCATCTCTGTGGCATACGCCTGAAGCATACTACCATAATTATGATGGAAGTAGCAAGTTACTAATCCTATTGGTTTCATTTTGATATCTTAGATTTTATCATCAAGAGATGATGTCTCAACCATCTCATAGATAGAGCATATGATTTCATCAAACAATAATTAGAAGACAAGGATAAAACTATCTTTTTTCCAAGAGTTACGTTTTTCTTACAACCCGGAGCAATACATTTCAATTGAGTACGGGCATATTCATAATAACATTTAGATACAGCTCCACTAGTTTTTGCACTGATCATCAAATCATCTGCTATCTGACGCATTCTTCCACAATCGACAGCATACCTATACATGTTACTTTTATCTTCAAAAAAAGACTTAACTAAATTCATTGACTCCCAATTCTGATCATGTTTACTTATAGTAAAGCTATTAGAATAAGCACCCTCGTTGGAACAATCATAATAATATAATGGTTCTGTTAGATTGACTATTTTCTTAGCATAGTATAGCAATATAGGAACAACCTGGTAATCTTCACCTTGATTGCATCCTTGTTTACACTTTATGCCATTATCAACATACAAAGAACGTCTTATCAATTTTGCCCAAATACTATTTGAATTTTTGCGAGACAAAACTGTAAGACAATATTCTTCAGGATTACTGAATGAAGCATATCTAGTTATCTTAGAAAAACCAGGGCTAGCCTTTTTAAAATCAATGACTACAATATCAGCATCGAATTGTAATTGTTTGTCAATAGCCTTACGAACTATTTCCTTATCTACATAGTCATCGCTATCCACATGCATAATAAATTCTCCAGTAGCATTAGCAACTGCCGTATTTCTTGCACCTGCCAAGCCTTTATTTTGTGCATGGTTAATGATTCGAACAAAAGGCTTTCGATTAGGATAGCGATTTATGACACGTTCAAGTACATTGATACTATCGTCTTTAGTACAGTCATTTACAAATATATACTCTATATTTTGATAAGTCTGTTCAAAAAGAGAAATAGCACAACGTTCAATGAATTTTTCAACCCCATATATGGGAATTAAAATCGAAACTTTAGGAGTTTGATTCATTCTTTATCTTATTAATCAACATGTTAATTATCTCCTCATCTACATTTTCATCAAACTTTCTTGCAAAAAGTTTGTTAGAATGTGACAAGTAATCGTAATCTTCTTTGCGCCAAATATATGGTCGACCTCGTTTCCAGTCAATCTCTCGCAAACAACCTTCAAATTCATCAGTCAATTTGTAAATGCGATTTCTGAATTCCGAGTTATAAGCGAATGTTTGTTTGTAAATTTCATCAGGACAATAAGCATACTGATACATTTGCAGAATCTCGTCTTTCCTATCAAGCAATGAAAGAATAAAATCATGAGTAACACTAACCCAATTGCATCCTGCCTGAAATTCATAATCAGGTTGTTTCATTTTATAGCCAACAAGAATCTGAAGCTTATTATAAAGCTGTCGCATCTTCTGCAAACCACCTCTGATATATTGATTAGGGAATCTCATATACTGCATAAACAAATTATGACAGTAAACACGCTCTCTCATATCCCACTTTGGGCTATATCCAATATATTCAAAGTTCTTACCATCAAAAAAATTATGAATATAGTTTTGGGAATGAAGAGGTAAATCGATACCTGAAATCAGATGATAGTAAGCGTGCTCGACCTGAGAAGCCAATTCAAACAAATTCATCTCAGCCTGAATAAGGCTGACATTTCCCCAACGCACATCAACTCTCTCGCAGAATTTACAATGAGAATATTTCATATCGGGGGGGGGTAATCTTTTTTATATCCAAATTTGACTTCAAATCCAAATGGATGTATATGTCATTGCGAGGGTCATCCAAGAGAAGCAAAAGCTTGTGTAATTGCTTCAAATTGGAATGAGCGATTATTAAATATGCATGTTTCATCATTACATTCTATGGCTCTATTTTAATAAAACTCTCATCTAGCAAATCAGACGTTCTACCATCATTATACCAACGATTAGGAGAAATGACTATTTTGTTCTCATTGCGTGACAAGTATTGGGCCCACCAACTAAAAGAACTATTGGATATAATAAAGTGTTTGCAGCTGTACATCAAACGCAGTTTCTCCCATACGGGATCAACACCTCGTTCATAATAGCAGACGCATCCATCAACTTTAATGTTTTCTTTGACCCAATTTATGTCATCTGAAAAGAATATAAAGGTAGGATTATCCACCTTATCTTTCATCAAAGCGATGGCTTTTAGAAAATATGATTCCTGACAAACTGCATGTAGTTTTTTTGTTGTTGGATTAGAGAAATAATCACCACGACGAATAGAAATACACACAGAATTCGTATTTGCAATTATCTCGTATAGTTCGCTATTACAATCTATAGGATCAAACTTAGGCGTAAATTCCTTTTTAATAATGCTTTTTATAGAATCAAAATGTTCTTTATTCTCAAACCATCCGTCGAGCAATACATTTTTTGTCTTAGGAGTCTTATAGAGAAAATTGTTTTTGTATGCCAACAATAGGCCTGACCAATTTAAGATCTTATATAAAGGATTGGTCTTGGATAATTTTTGCCTTGTTGCCTTACAATATCCCTTTACAAGAACTTGAAGGTAAAAAGTCAAATGTTGCACTAAACTTCCCATGTTGGGAATCATTGCCTTATCTGTTTTTCTATAATCCCGCACATTGAAATCTTCAAGCCAATCTCGCCAACCATCATTAACGTCCTTGCCTTTGAAGGACTGAAAGCCAAGCAACAGTTGTTCTTTATCGCCACGATCGTGAAGAATCTTTCTTGCCGCAGCGTATCGAAACAACTGATTACCAAGGCGTCCTCTAACTTCTAATAATATCATAGAATAGTGTTTATAGATACCACGTCAATGCACGTAAGTTCCGCTTTATTGAATTGCAGACCTTCCGCCAAAGCGTTTCGGGAGGAATTACCTTTCTGAAACTCTCATCTATCTTAACTTTATTACGAAATATCATCTTAGGTTCAAAATCAGGCTCCCAATCCTCTGGCCAACAATATTCCTTACCCAAAATTTTGCAATCATGATCCCTAAAATATCTATTGATATGCGATTCGTCATGAACCTTAGCGATAATGCCATGACCATAATCCGTTCTGATGTTTTTAGCCAAGGTTTTTATCATCTTTAAATACTCAACAGAGGTGCCACCATTCACTCCGCCCATGAAATAATGATATGGTTTCTTCTCGTAAGGAGATATATAGGCTAAAGATTTCTTGTTGTGCTCATAGGGCCAAAAAGCTGGAGAATGGGTGTGGAAACCTTTAGACACATAAATCCATGGCCACAAAGCTCCTACTAAACCAGACTCATCGGGCAAAATCTCGACACCGACTTTTTGTAGAAACAACGAATTGCTATTAAAGAAATAGATGAAATCAAACGCTTTAAGCTGATCCTCCACTTCTAGAAAATACTCAAATCTGAACAAGGAATCAGCAGGGAATCCTTGACACTTTCTGTAAGTTACAGTTACATTATCTTCTGTTGATAAATTAACATCATCACTAAAGACAAAATAGTGTTTATATGCATCGATAAGCAAGAATTTCTCCGCTGACTCATAAAAACCTTTAAAAAACTGATTGTACTTGCCTGTGCAAATGTACAAAATTGCAATTTTCTTCATTTTCCCTTTATTTTATTTTTCATTTTACAAATGTATGACAAAACTTTAAGCATAAAGAAAGAATTATATCGAATAGACTTCACAAAAAGTTTGTTTTTAAAAGACAAATTAGCATACGAAGAATATTCAACATCATTACTCCACACCTCATCACATAGAATCTTTTTAATAAAGTTCTTATAATCCTTGCTGGTAAAAAATTGCTTATAGTTTTTAATAATATACAAAGTTATAACCAACAAATATCTATCCGTAAAAGAGTGAAAATTCTTAAAACTCTTAGAAAGAAACTTTTTATTGGCATAGAGATATATCTTTTTAGAAGAGTCGAATATAAAAGGGCGAAACTTAGCCGACAGTGAGTCCGGATTAAAATCATAATTATACAGAACATCATCTATAAAAACTACTCTATTAGCCTCGGTAAGAAAATCAATGTGGAACATCAAATCTTCTGAAATATATTCTCGCTCTGTCTTAAATAATATATGATGATCCTTTATGAAATGAAGGTCATACATAGAATGCCAAACAGACATATTTATAGAACCATCTAAGCGGTTAAGGTTATAATTAGAGAACATCCCTAAAAGAACCTCTTGTACCTCTTCATTTTCATAGAAATACTTTGGTACCGATTGGATAACATCATTATTGACTCCATGAATAGTATCTACTCGACGATAATTACAATATGCAACCTGAGATTTAGAATCAACAAGAGCTTTCAGCAGCTTAGAACCCATATCCGGCTCTATGAAATCGTCGGAATCAACAAATATCACAAAATCGCCACAAGCAACCTCAATACCACTATTCCTAGCCATGCCTAAACCTTCGTTCTGTTTATGAACGACCTTAATGCGCCTATCTTTTTGTGCGTAATCGTCACAAATCTTAGGGCAACTATCGGGCGAACCATCATCAACAAGTATTATCTCTATGTTGTTGTAATCTTGGTTGACGACGCTATCAATACATCGAGACAACTGCTTTTCTACCTTATATATGGGTAATATGTATGAGATTTTATATGACATAATTATATCCATTTTTGGGATGATGCATATTTCAACAAATATTTGTAAAACACATGAGCTTCATGATATGCATCACCAACATTATTACAATTTGCATACTCTTTCATAAAAACAATACCATTATGGTGAACAACCTTAGAGGAAAAGAATATCTTTTTCTTATATGGCAAATTAGAAAAACTCGCCATATCATTTTTAGTGCAGAGATTTTGATCTACACCTATAACTAACAGATCAGAGAAATTAATTCTTTTACATCTTCTATGCCATTTTTCCTCAGCTTCTTTTTCTGAGCCGTAATGCAAGAAATGAATTTCAACTTTCCCGTCTAAGAGGCCAATTGGATAGGGGGGGGGGTAAGAAGCCTACGTTGCTCTCCAAGTTGATAACGTGAATGTTTCACAAACGAGAGTTTAGCTGTATGAGTATAATACTTCAAGTGTTTCAAGAATTCTAAATAATCAGGCATCATAAAATACAAGCCCTCAGTAGGAGAGGTGTATTGTAGTTTCAAATCTTGCATGATTCTTCCAGCAAAACAATTAGATGTAATAACACTTGTCGTGGGTTTTATCAACCTTTTCAACTTTCTAAAATAAACAGCACGTTGAGCATAGCGAACATAGCCTAAAAGCTTACACTTCGCACGATAAAGTAAATTATCTTTTTTCATTTCTTCTTTGCTTTACATAACTTATAAACTCCTCAAACCCATCAAAAACCTTTTTGTGGGTTTTAAGCCAACTATCAAAACTGGGGGGGGCAAATACTCGATCGTAAGGATAATTATATTCTTTGTAGTTAGTTCTATCTACGAAACAAGGATAATCGTCATAAAAATCCTCTACTAACGGTTCACGACCTGAATCTAATATCGCATTAGCATATTCTATAGCTTCGTCAACATATAGTTTGGAGCGCTTCTTCATGTAATCCTGATAAGTACCAACCACTTTAGCAGGCACACCCACAGCCACAGAGCCAGAAGGAATAGACTTAGTAACAATGGATCCTATACCTATAATACAATTGTCGCCGATAGAGACACCTTTGCAGATGGTTACATTCTCTCCCAACCAAATGTTGTTACCCAAAACAACCTTAGCATGTGAAGGATAGAACTTAGCGTCACTCTCCACGAAGCACCAACTGGCCCAATCGTGAGTTAATATCTTTGTACCAGAATGTAAAAACACGTGCTTACCAATTTCGACAAGTTCTGGTCTTGAATAATCTATTAGTATGTCACGATAATCATTTACGATAGTACCCTCACCAATTTTAACTCCCTTTCGCCTCAAAGTTTCTATATACTCAGAACATTTCTGAGCCATACTCTTTTGACGAAAGACATGTTTTTTAATAAACCACTTAATGTTCATAGTGTAAAGAAGTTATTTGTCCCAAACAAATGCGCACCCAAAATATGGCATACTTCCTATATTCTTTATGAAAGAATAGAAAAAGAATTGCAAAAACAACAAAATGCCATAAGCTATTTTAATATTCCTCGACTTAATATTTTCATAAACAATAGCGTACAAAACGGGGGTTATATACAAAAACCATTGTTCAATTCTATCATAGATTTCAAAATCTCCACGTATGTTATCAATAATAATTGCAAGATAAGAAAACCAAAAGCAAATTCCCACTTTTGCATTATTTTTCATTGCGTAAAAGCCAAAATAAATTGCAGGCAAGTAGGTTCCAAGCATTAATGTGCGTGCAATAAGCGAAATTTGACGTTGTCCTGAAAAGTCAGCAATACCCTCTGTGGTTAACCATCTATCGCTTAGGTAACCTGCCCCATGAGCTTCTGTTGAAATATCAAACATAAATATGTAACCTGCTAACTCATTCATATAGGAGCTCTTCCAAAAAAAGAACGTAAACAAGAATAAAGCTATCAAGATGTATGGCTTCTTTGTAAGTGTAAGTTTTCTGAAGAAAACTTGCACTTTACCCAATTTGCTGATTTCATAAAGCGCAATAACAGCTAAAGGAATTATAGCAGAATAATGGATATTGGCTGCAACTAACGCAAACGCACCAGCGACAATCCACTTCTTACGCCATACTTGATCGATGCATAATATAACAAATGGGACCGCCAAATACTGTCGAATTAAGTTCTCTGCGGCCAAATTGGTAATAATAAAGAATAAGGGTAATGACAGATAAGCACTATTTCTAAAGTTCTTTACTAATTTCAGATAGGAAATTATCAACAAGGCAGAATATAGTACAAATGCAACCCAATAGGACAGGCCAGAAGCTTTAAACAACGAAATCCAACCTAAATATAAAGGCTCGCTATAATCGGCATACGAATAGCTTATTAAATCTTGACAATAATGCGGATAATCAACGCCTCTATTCCATCTTAATCCTTCAACTAAAGAATAAACGATAACTAAAGGAAACGCGGTTTTCCAATAATTATATTTGGATTTCGAAATAATGGCACCACATATGATACAGGTCAACAAACAAAAAGACTGTAATGTCCAATATATGAATATATTTCCCATGTTTTAATTGGCTCTTTGGGCTTTTAAAGCATTAAACCACTTATGCACATTTTCTATATGCAATTTTTGACTTAGAACCAGCGAGTGTTGTTTCATACCGCCAACTTTATCTTTATGTGTACAAAGATAGTTGATCGCATCTACAATACTCTGCGTTTCATTCTTACAAAAAGCAGCATTCTGTTCATCACAATAATCTCTAATGCTACCAACATCTGTAACAATAAGTCCTAATCCCATAGCTAAAGACGTTGTTATAACATTGCTTCCAACAGTATCATCCATAATGTTAAGAGACAAATCTGCTTCGCCCATAAGGTCGCGCAACTCATTCTCAGGCAAGAAACCTTTTAGTTCCACATTAGGAATATCTTTGAACAAATCATCAACCTTTTTAAGCCCTCTGCAGATAACCCAATTTACATCTGTACATTTTCTTACCACATCAACCAACAGCGAATAATCTCTCTGCATCATACCCATAGAAATAATCGTTAGGCGATCACCAATAACCTTAGGCATTGAGGGGGCATGATAATAATCGGAATCAACGTAATGGAAGCCGGTGCTGAGCTTTGACGCCGGAACGTTCTTCTCAATAAAATATTGGGTGAGGGAGGTACCAAGAGTCAACATTACGTCAATGGGTTTCGACCATTCATATACAATATTCGGGGTCTTTTTGACTATTGACTGCTCAAAATAACTCTTCGTTAGATGAGACAAAGCATATATGCGGACAAACGGGAATTTTTTCCTAATGTACATCGCCAAACTATACTGAGGCTCATCAGGCAAAAGATACTCTAACAAGAATACCTCATCCCCTTCCTTCAACTTCTCGAACATGGGCTGGCATAATGACAAATAATTCTGCAAGCATGTGTGCTTTTTATAATACATGCCCTTGTAGTATCTATATTTCCCTATCAACTTTCGCTTAAGCCAGTTTCCTGAAATCGGCTTAGAAGACTTCGGACTATCCTTCACAAAAATCTCGTACTCCTCCGGCCACTTCTCCTTAAGCATCTCACACATGTGAACCATACCTGCATGATTGCCATGTGTACTCTGCCAATCTTGTACTATTAAATATTTCATTGTAATTGCTGTTTTAAGAAATTCATAGACTTTGTTTTCAAATGGATAATCTTACTATCAACATTTGGCCAATCTATGCTTGTTTTCATTTTTACATCAATATTCGCTCCTTCAACAACCATTCTATCCAAAAGTCCCAACATAGAAAGTAAGTTTGTAAATCTGTCCGCACCTCTATTTTTATTAACCACTACCAAAAATGGTTTATGAAAGATGATAGAGAATACCATCCCATGAAAAGAATCTGTAATAACAAATTCTGCATCTCTAATATCAGTTAACCATTCTTCTATGGAAATCAATGGTTCATTGCCTTTTTGAATATCAGAAATACCATATAGCTCTTTATCCAAATTTTGAGAAACCTCACTCAATATAGCATTTATCCGGTCATTCCTATCCAAGACATAATAGAAGATTTTTCCTTTTGACTCAGAAGCTTTTAAAGGAAGGACTTTTTGATAATCTTCAGCAGCTAAAAGCATTGTCGGATCTAAAACGACACCTTCCACATTAGCTTTCCAACCAAAAGTTGATACTACAGATAGTCCAGATTCTTCTCTTAAAGAAACAGCATCAAAAAGACCAATAAGCTTTTTGCAATGCTTTATCTGTTCATCAGAATACTCGGGCTTATCTGTTCCAAAAGAAGCTGCATAAGCAATTCTCTTCACATTCCATCCTTCTGTAAAATCAAGAAAATAGTTCTTTATATCTGGCACATAGATAGCTCGCCATACTTGATCGCTACCAACAATATATGCGTCGAATTTCCCTTCACAATACTTGCACAACTCCTCTTTACTATATAAATATGGAGTTTCAGGCGCAATGTATTGATTAACAAACTTCAACATATTTTTCCCTTTATGTCGAAATTCTGCTTCTACATCATAAAGAATTGGATGTTTCTTACAGCACAGAACTGTTTTTACTATACCCTTTAAGGCATACTTAATCTTAAAAGAACAAGAAACCTTAGGCTTATCATGCCTTCTCATAATCATTGTTGGCTCATGCCCCAACTGTCTTATAACAGTCATTAAAGCATAGGCTTGCAAGTAGCCGCCATAATTATTATTGAAAGGCAATGTTAATATTCCTATACGCATTTTAATTGATTATCTTCTTTGAAATAGGCTGCAACCATTTTACATACATAAATGTAAATATGAAAACACAACCAACCATCAGTAACATATATACAAGAGGATTAGAAGTAAGCATATATAAATTCTGTAATAATGCAAGTTGGAATAGATAAAAGCAAAGACTATTTACTCCAATATAGTTCAGCACAGATGACTTATAACGAACAAACCTGATTAAGAACAAAACAAAAAAGCAAAGCAATAACGCTGTAACAAATCTCCAATGCAAATCTTGCATCTTCCAAAAACATGGAACAAACAACATTGACAATAGAAGCTGTAACTTTGTATTAAGTCTTGATTTACAAAGTGCAACAATCATTCCCATCGGAAAACATTATACACTTGTATACCAAAAATCAGGCAAAAACTTGCTACTTATAACATAATATATCACTGACACGAAAGTTACCATTCCCACTTTACACCCTCTATTTACATTAAGTTTGAAGATTAAAAATGTAACAATATAAGTCAATACAATGACTTTGAAAAACCAAGTCGTTGTATGAGGTATTGTCAACGTTAGAAAGTCGATTAAATTGCCCCCCGAATTCATTATTTCGCATCATTGGAATTGAGGTCAACATATAAGCAACTATAAAGGCGCACCACATTTTCAGCAATCGCTTCCATAAATATGAGGCAGGAAGGATTTCCTTGAATGCCATAGAATGATAAAGGCCATATCCTGACATAAAAAAGAACAATCCCGTTCCTAAATATCCCCCAGGAGAAAGTAAAATACTAACATAAGGGATACAACAACCCATTTGTATTAGCTGGAACATATATGTGATGAAACAATATCAGCAACATACATAGTCCTCTTACCTCATAGGTATTGTTTTTACTACAAAATTTCGTATAACTCAGTACTCTCATTTCAAAATTTGCTTAAGTATTCTTTTTATTTTTAATTTACACCATTCTATAAAGGATAATGAATAACACTTTTGAATTGATTTTTCTACAGTCATACCTCTATTGAACATCCTAAAGAATCGTTTTCTAAAAGGATTATCAGGAATCATATCACCAAAACCAGGGTTGAACTGTTTGGCTATCTTTAAATCTGATTTCCAAGTTTCAAAGACTCAAATGTAGCATTTCCTCTCCCTGAATTAATCAGTACAAGACTACAACCTTTATCATCATCAAATGATGGATTAATGGTATTGATACTCCAAAAGTCTGCCAATGTCAAGTCGCTGTGGCTTTTATAGTTGACACCATACTCGGAGCAGAACTCCTTCAGATCCTTAGTCTCACTGCATAGCTGATACAGATCCTAGACTTCCTGATAATTGACTTTTTCTTTCGGCATAACTTTTCTGTTTTAAAGTTGATGCCGCAAAGGTAATATTTTTATGTGCCGGTGTCAAGGCGGAAAATAAGACGTTTACGGGAAATGCGCTTGATACATACTTACTATCTTGCTTTATAAATTGTTAGCGGCATCACTGGAGAGGAAAGAAGTTAATTCTTCAATTTCCTTGGGAAAGGTTAGACGATACTTGCGTATATTGGCTTTCAGTTACTTATCCAATCAAGGTAATCTTCATTAGATATTTTTTCCAACCTTTGTCTTTATCTCTGAAAGATATGGCTTTCACATTCATCTTTCTATCTATTATTGGAACTACCCCCGGCTTTTCCGGGTGATATGATGTTTCCTCTTTTTTAGAATTACCCCCCCCCTAAAAGATGGAGTAGGATAATCTTTGCCTTATGTCTGCACCAATAATAAAAATTTTTTATCCTCTGTTTTGTGCTTGGCCTCAATTCCTTATCAATAAGCTTGAGCAAATCTTTCGTGGAATCTAACTTATTGAAGAAGTCGGCTCTCTTAGGATGGGGTATTGCGCTCTTTTCAATGGCTGGATTAAACCTAAAAGCGTCTTCGTAAGTAGACTCTGTATAAGTTGTCTGAGAGAAATCCAACGCTTGCCGGCCTTTCTCAGTATGGACAATCAAGAGACTCGTCCCCTTGTCATCGTCCATATTGGGATGAACCTGATCTATTCCCCAATAATCTGCTAAGGTGATATCGCTCTTGCTCCGTTCACACTTTGCCTGACAATTATAGCATGACGGACGAAGAATCATATTGGAAAGGAAAGCTCGCATATAGTGGTTGTCACCGTTATACGAGCTAATTGTATAGGATTTGTCTGACTCGTTGTAGCTCAAATTGAAGTTGAAGCGCTTCCAGCCCTGGGGCTTGTCCCGGAACTTTATGTCAGAGATGGCACGCTGGCCAGCTTCTGAGACTTCATCAAGATACATTTTCCATACCTTAGGACTGGGCACGCCGTGGCATACAAAGTCAACGGCAAGCAGATTGTCGTAATCCTTACGTAAATAGTGTCTCAGTCCTGCTATCTGACAGGGAGTACCACTGAACAACACTTTACGTCCTTCTTGCAGATATTTCTTGGCAAGTGCGAGAGAACTGCCCATTTGCGCCTGCAGATATTTGCTGCCGCGGAAAGCAGCGAGGTCTTCAATGGTTTCGGTCGGAACTATTTCAACCTGCCAATCATCAGTGAACCTGGCACCGAAGACAATGCCGCCGTCTTTTATCACTTTCTCTGCCAGAATGGTGAACATACCGCCGGAGGAGCTATCTCTCCTTATCTCCTCGTTTTTATTGAGGGCTGCATAGACGCTCTGAGGCTTTTCTTCCTTTGATGGATTATGGAAGGGACAGACTCTTACACAGGCCTGACAATCTATGCAAATACTGGCATCTACCTTAGGATAGAGAAAGCCTTCGGCATCTTCTGCCATAGTGATGCATTGCTTGGGGCATACGGTCTTACAGGCTGTACATCCGCAGCACGCTTGGTTGCCATTATTTTCTATAAGATTATGAACGGTCATAACTGTTATTATTTGTGGAATTTATTATAAATGGCAACGATTCTTTCTTGAATCAATGACTTCTCGTCTTTACTTGTACCGATATAGTATGCTGCAGCTATGGTGCATATAACGCACAAAGCGCAAACAACGAAGAAGCTGAGTACGCTTATAGGCATCTCATTGTATACGATAGTAGGAATAATGGCTGCTACAACGGCAACGCCTATAATAGGAATAATTACTTTCCGTACGTATGTCGTCATGGGCAGACTGATAAGGTTCCGCATCATATATACTCGTGTCGCCTGGGTTATAACGGCAATACATCCGTGCACTATGTAGACACTCTCCGGATTGCCTCCGAGTTTCAATACGATGTATGCTATAGGAACGATGCACAATAGAAGTCCTCCGCAAACAGCCTGGTAAGTTTTTACCTTACCTGTTGCCTGATTGGCCACTATATAAGGATTTGCAAGTGTTTCTGTCAGCATGATAAATGCAATAAGGCGGAAGAACCATACCGTGTGGTCAGGGACGATGCCCAGCCATACATGAAGTATCTGATTGGCTTCCAATGATACAGGGAGAACTATCAGGAAAAGAAGGTAAAAACAGAACTTTGAACTGGTAAACATCAATTTGTGCATACGGTGGAGATTCTGTTGGGCGTATGACTTGGTAATCTGTGGATTAACTGCGGTCTGCACATTCGCCACAAAGCCCTGTATTACTCCTTGCACTTGAACGGCTATACCACGAGCAGCATTGACAGCTGGTCCAAAGAACATATTTAATAACATGTTTAATCCTTGTGTGAATAACACATATGCAATGTTGCCCCAAAGGCTCCAGCCAGCAAAACTGGACATTTCCTTAAATAATGGTTTGTCTACTTTTAAAGAGAAGTTAACCTCTGAGAAGTGTTTCTTGCAGTAAAGGTTATATATAAACCTATCTAACAGATTCACACAAAGAAACAAAGCAGAGTAAGTAATCAACTTATCAAAAGGGGAAATGACAAGCATATATACAATAACCAACTTTAGTACAGCATCCATTATTGAAATATATGCAAATGCCCCCATGCGCTCATGAGCTATTATGTCAGCATTATAGGGTAGGCTAATAATTCCCACCATACATGCTATGATAGAGAATTGATAAACCCACATTGCGGCTGTCATTCGATCTTCTGGAATAACCAGCTTTTCGAGAACAAACCACAAGCCCACAGTTTCTGCAAGTATGAAGATAGCCAAGGCTATCATTATATGTATCTGCATGGCTGTGCGGAAGGTCGTCTTCAGATGTTCTTCATTACCTTTTGCTATGTCAACATTCAAATACCGTTGTGTAGCGCTGGCCATTGCTCCGTTCAAGAAGCTAAACATGGAAACAACGCCACCAACAACATTATTGATACCATAGTCAGTAACGCCCAGTGTCTGTAATATGACACGAGATGTGAACAGAGATACTGCCATGGTAAAGAACATGCGGATGTATAACATCACGGTGTTCTTGGCTATGCGCTTGTTATTAGAATTCATATTGTTGGTTGGAATGACGAAACTGAAAACTACAGACTGTTATAGTACTTTATCAGCTCAAAGTCAACAATTTCTAGAATCTTATTCATTTGTTTCAACTCTTCATCTTCCTTGGTGTGGCATAAGTTTAAAGAAGGACTCAAAATTTCTCCATGAAACATTTTATTCCTTTTATAGCTTGCCATGGTACCACAGAGAATTGCCAGCAAGTCAGAGTCTTTGACTATATTCCATGGTTGATATAAATTGAGATGATTCAAGATGTCATTATATACATTGTAATACTTAAGTATCTTCTGTCTATATACCAATGTCTCTCTTAGCATATTCAAGACTCTTGCATCCTTATAAGGAAGGACAAGTTCATCCCTATAATTCTCATAAGGAGTTTTTTTCCTTCCATATTGACTATAATTGTTGAGTATCATCAACCGCCATGAAAAATTATTCCTAAACTCCGAATTCGTCATTCGTTTAACAACATTGCAACTTTGTTGAAATAGTGCTTCATTTGTCCGTATGAATTCTCGCATGGATTTAAGTACATCCTTTTCATTGGGTCGCGAATTACTACCTTTGTAACTTTTGAAACAGAGCTGTTCAAAGCATCGCCAAAGACTTTCAAACTTTGAATATGTATTTTTTTCTGAAATTCCAGTAAGCCAATACGAAAGAATGACTCCATAAAGATCAAATTCCAACTTTATATGATTTATCAGATCATTAGCATTAAAAGCCTGGTCACTTTGCCAATGTAAGTTTCTCAATGGCTCGTTTAAAGGGGAGTAAGATTCTATGTATTTACCGTTTTCCACGCCATCTTTTATCACCGTTATCTCCTTAATACCAGGGTTTGACAGGTTGGATGCATAATATAATAATACCTGCTTAAGGATTTGCTTGTGCAAAGTGCCAGAATTATCCTTGACAATACTTTCAGGAGAAGTGTCATTACTTCTTATTGCAGTTAACCTTATAAATGTAGAGTGAATTTCAACACGGTCTACCTTTGGAGCTGTATGCCCAACTCTAGTCTGTGTATAAGGCATTTCCAAGATTTGACCATTCAAGTTGTTTCCTCTCTTGGTAGTTATTGTCACTACATATTTATATTGTCTCTTTGCCATTGGAAATTTCATCTTTTAAGTCTGAGATAATTCTTTGGACATCGTCCTCCGTCAAATTCTCTTTTTGAATCTCCATACCTTTCATGTATATAGTCTCAGATATTGGTTGTAGTTTCAACGCTTCCCAATTCTGGGGGTGAGCCGTTATATAAGACTTGTCATCATCGGACAGCCCATCAAAAGTAACATTGTGAAAGCAGAACTGCAAACCATATATATTGATGTAAATACATTTTTCCGCCTTGTCCCAGTATATAGCATCAAAGAACTCTCTATGTCCAGCCTCGAATACAGCTTTTACCAATTCATATACTTTCGGTTTTATCTGCCAATATTTGATAACTCCCTTGTATACATCTTTCTTTACTAGTGCATTCAGCCTGTTCAATGCTGCAAACTTTAAGAAGCACTCACGCTTAGATTGGGGTCTCGTCTTTGTTATGTCTAATATTACTTTGATTTCGTCTACCATGCTTTTTGTTTTTTTCTATATTACAGAGAACTTATATCTTCTCTATGTGATACAGAATTTAGAGCTTTTTCCAATTTATCCAACAGTGAATAAGCAAATTCTATTTCTTTAGATGAAACAGGAGGTAAGCCGGCATGACCATGAGAGGTTTGGTGTAAAGCTACTTTTTGCATTAGCCTTAGTTCAACAAGAATTGGTCGAATTCGCTTAAGGAAATCGTTTTTCCGAAAATCCTCTATCTTGTTCTTTAGTCTCAATGCCAAATGATCATATACTCCATTGGTCACATTTGCATATATCTCATCTATTAAATTGTAAATGTCTTTACACTTGTGATTAGCTAACACATCCATCGAAAGATAGACTTGCTTATTCGGACTACACAATCTATCCAGCAAACTTCTTGATTCTTGGAGTTCACCAACATTATTAATATTTGCAAGTTGGTATACTATCACTTCAAATCTTCTTCTCAGTTCGTTACCCACTTCAGTGTCCGTCAAATGTTTATCTTCCGCTTCTTTTTTTATATCTGCGGTAGTTTTTTCATCTGACTTAATCAGTTCGAGAGAACCAGATATTTTGCATAATTGATAGTATAACCATGGCTTATCCGTATTCACAATATTATTTGCAATATATCTGAATAGATTAAAGAAGCCTATATTGTGTGTAAAGACTATCTTCTGCATTCCTTTTGTCCTTTTTAGTAAGAATTTCATCATGAAAGTCCTATTAGTCTGGTCAAGGCTATTGAAACAATCATCAAGGACAAGTAGGGCTTTCTGATTGTCATTTCTGAAAAGTGTGATGCATTCAATTAATATAATGAATTTTACTATGTGCAAAATCGATTCATTGAAATAATTGTTCAAATTGCTGTACTTTGGGACGTTTTGGCTATCACTGGACAAAGAGCATCTACCTTCATTATCCATTTTGTTTAGGTGGACATCACCACACATAAAGTCCTCATTCAGGTCTTTGTTAGTTTGTTCTACTATCCAATCTACCAAATCTTTGAATAACCAGGGATGATTCTTATCAGCTGTCGTATAGTATGCATTATTTACTAAATCAAGAATTTTCAAGTCATCGGAGTTGTCAAGATTGTCGTATGAAATCATAAAAACTTTTTCAGAGCCTACGTTATGAAGGCAGTAATTAACCTCATCTATTGACAAACTAATAGCTTCAGTCATATTATGCTTGTAATCGTCTATTACTCTCTTTGTTTCCTCGTCTCTTTGCTCTTCCACCACATTAGCCCTTATCCTCTCTGATAGTATCCTGCCGCGAAAGTAGAACAATTTTATAGCTTCAAATATAGAAGTCTTACCGATACCGTTCTCTCCATACACAAGCATATTATTATTGTCAAGACTCATTTCAAAGGCCTTTCCAGCTTCAAATGCCTTGAAGTTTTCAATCTTTAATGTATTCATGATTCGATATCTTTAAAGAAAGCCATCAATGCGTTCTTCAATCTCTTTTCACGTTTACAGAATCGTGCATACTGATATATAACCCCTTCAGCGAAAATGCTTCTCACATCCTTTAATTCTGATTTTGAATAGTATGTTGCCTTTGCGGGTATATTCAACGTTTTCTTGGGCATATCCAGGACGACTATATTCGCGATATTATTTTTTATATCCTCCACATCTACATTTTTCCAATCATCATCAAGATATTTGGAATCGCGGCTGAACACTATTTTGTCGAAGAAGATATTTTCTTCGTATGAATCCTTGTACAATAGATAATGAGCAAGAAGGGCATAACCATTCCTTAAAAAACCAAGATGATTAAAGTACTCAGGCTCTATATCACTACAGTCATATTTAGGTATATTTTGGTGATTGGCTACTAATTTATTAATCCTGTATGTCTCATATTTGACTTGTAATGTAGCACCACGATAATAGTAATAACGTACAATGGCACGAAGGAATCTTTCCAACTTGAATTTGTCTTCAAAACCTTCAACAAATAAATAGTTTACTAGGGCATATCTAGGATATTGATTTGTATACTGACCTAAGAGTTGGACATACCTTGCTATTTTCTTATCCATTTTGCTTGGCGCACTCATCCACTGAAGAATATTGGTTATATTGGATAGGTCATCTACAATGTTTTTGTATGGTTTAACACTTAATGCTGAATTACTATCCTTTGTAAGGTATTCTCTTAAACTTCCTTCATTAGTTGTTTGCCCTTCCTCAGCACGGAGGATATGGTAGTAGTAACGAAAAAGTTCATCAACTGTCATGTGCAGTTCTGAACATACCGAGTTGAAGTCAAGCCATTGTTCTATAAACTCGTTCTCTTTGCCGTCTTGTTTGGCGGATTTGTATAGACGTGCCTTGAAAATATCAGAATCCTCAAGCAATTGGCCACGATTATTTAGTGTTTCGAATATGGCCAGGGCTCTGTCACTTGCCTCATTTATATCATTACCACCCAGTTCGATAGGGAGCAAATATACTTTTTCAAGGAAATATTGGAGGAAATCCTCGCATTTTTTCTTATCATTACCAAGGTTCTCGTAGAATTCTTTCATCCATTTATAAAGATACAGAGCATTTGCTTCTATTCTGCTGGTTTTCTGTTCGCTAATATCACCTTTTGAATTTACTTTATCATTCCACTCTTTTTCAAAATCATCTTTTGTAAAAGATTTAACATCTTCTATGTTTTGTTGGTCATCATGTTCAAATACCTTGGAGTCTATGCGTGGCAATATGTTGTCAGAAAGTAAGGATTCAACCGTTAACAAACGGTTAATTCTAGACTTATTGGGATGAAGTACGGTTAGAACTTTGATCCATATCCAGAGAGTAATTAGCCGTTGCTGCCCATCAACTATATTTGGTCTTTTCCTTTCCTCCTGTCCACGAGCCATTATTATATTGCCAACAAAATAGTCTTCATTGTCTAGGAAATGTGAAGTTATATCGGAATATAGCTGATATGTAGTATCCTTATTCCAAGAGTATGGTCTCTGGTACTCTGGAATAACATATATATCCTCTCCACTATTAAAGAGGTCAGTTATATTTTTTTGTTCAGCGCGTAATGATAAAGCCATAATTTAATTTAACTTTTGATTGCTATGGTAAAAGGCCTGTTATACAATATGTAAACGTCCAATTGTTGCTTATCAGCTTTAAACAGAGTACTTTCGAGTACCCCGTTTTATGCTGGGCTGAGTAAGATTTAAGACTTGTTAATCAATAGCGAGTCTTCATAGCCGTTGGCTGTAGTGCACAGTTAGCAATTAGCAGGTAGCAGTCTTCATAGAACTTTGAAATAAAGGCTCTCCTCCGTCCTTCATAAAAGGGAGGAAGAAAAGCCCTACGCCATCATTCCTATTTAGAAACTTGTACAGCTCTGACTCTCTCATGCTGGTTGCGGTACCATCTGTCAAAGGTTCGATAGTTGATTTCATTGTTGATACAATACTGTTCCAAGCTAAAGCCTTTGCCCTCCG
Organism: Prevotella lacticifex; assembly: GCF_019973375.1. GTDB lineage: Bacteria > Bacteroidota > Bacteroidia > Bacteroidales > Bacteroidaceae > Prevotella > Prevotella lacticifex. The sequence goes on from NZ_BPTV01000002.1 coordinate 186,877, forward strand.
CCTTATAGAGGAAGAGCAGCTGTTCATAATCTGATGTTCTCTCCATAAATTGTATGAATTTAAGTCGAGGACAGCGTAAACAGATTTTAAGGCTTTAAGCAATACGTCATTTTTGGACGCTTACGTTCCATTTGGTACTGCCTCTGTTGATACTTTCCATAAAGTTTCTTGTAATTTGTACTTGTTGCCAAAAATCTTTATTTAGAGTATTTGGCACAAAGCAATCACATTCTTCTAAATCACTGTAATTGAATGGTTACTACAAAACTTGTCTTATGAGTGTTTGTATTTATATCACTAGTGTCCACTTAAATCCTTTAACATTCGCTTAAACTGCCCTTAGGTCAGACATTTACAAGCATATACTTTACGTGTACTTTTCAATTTTGTACCTTTGCATGGCTATAGTCAAAAGTTACAAATTGTAAGTACATCGTAAAATATGCACAAAGGTCAGTTCATCTTCACTCAGGTCTGCAAGTTCTTGCCCAAACGAGCTTTTGATTGTCTTGTAAATAAATATGATGGCAATAAGTGGGTAAAGTCATTCACTTGTTGGAATCATCTCCTTGTTTTGATATACGGTCAACTCTCCAATAGAGAAAGTCTAAGAGACTTGGTGACATCACTCGCTCCCTTTCGTAATATGTTTCATCACCTCGGGTTTGGAGCCAACGTAACGAGGAGCAACTTGTCCAAAGCTAACGAGCAACGCGACCCAAGAATATTTGAGGAGTATGCACTCAAACTTATATCAATAGCAAGAGAGAAACGCACAGGCTTAAAGGACTTCTTCATTAGCAACAATGTGTATGCGTTTGATTCTACCACTATATCTTTATGTTTGTCTGTGTTTTGGTGGACGAAGCTTCATCACGGAAAAAGTGGCGTAAAGGTACATACACTATTTGATGTCAAGAACAGCATTCCTTCGTTTGCCATAATCACTGGCGCGGAAATACACGACTCGCAAGTCATGGATCAGATTCCATATGAGGTGGACAGTTTTTATATCTTTGACCGTGCATACATGGACACAAAGCAATTATATGCCATTGACAAGGTTGGGGCATTCTTCGTTGTGAGAGAAAAACAAAGGATGGTTTACGAAGTAGTAGAAGATAAGCGATACAACAATCCTAAGACGGGGGTCATGTCAGACACTTTGATTAAGCTTACCGGTCAAAAGACCAAGAAGCAATATTCTAAGCCATTGCGGAGAATCGTATTCTATGACAAAGAAAAGAACCGTACCTTCGTTTTTTACACGAACAACATTGAGGTGTCAGCGGAAGACGTAGCCCTGCTGTACAAATACAGATGGAGCGTTGAGCTCTTCTTCAAATGGATGAAGCAGCATCTACGCATAAAGGAATTCTATGGCACGACAGAGAATGCAGTAAAAATTCAAGTATACGCAGCTATCACAACCTATTGCCTTGTGTCTATCATAGAGACAGAAATGGCTGAGGAAATGACAACATACGAGGTACTAAGAGTCTTGTCGACTTCACTACTGATAAAGATGCCACTGAGACAGCTGTTAAGCAGTTGTCAAGAAGAATTACTTCTTGAAAATAAACGTGAGATAATTAACACCAACAAATATATTCAGTTAGAAATACCCTTCGACGAATGGTAAGTTACAATCAGTAAGCAAAGCCGAATGTTAAAGGATTTAAGTGGACACTAGTGTATTTATATATTGTTCAATTTCTAAAACTTTCATTGGACAATCCAAACGAAAAAATACTTTGAACAACATTCATCAACCTTGTAACAAGATTTATCGCACTCGTAATATCAGTATCATTTACTGTAATTGAAGGATCTCCATGAGCCAAACCGTTTCTATTTCTCAAGAGGAAATTGTTAAGGTCATTTTTTAGAGAATATTCATTATTGTCTATATGGTCAGGAATTTTCTGCAAATTTAAATTTTCCAAGATAGCATTTACAACCTCAAATCCTAAATTACTTTCAGTATTTACATCTGATTTAAGATTTACAGTTCCTAAATTTCTAAAATAGGTCTGTAGCTTTTTTAAAAAAGAATGTTTTTGGCTCTGTTTTGAAGGGTATTCTTTTAATTGTCTAAAATTTTTCTCAATATCTCTTACATAATAGTTTTGGTGCAAATCATCTAATTTCAAGCCTAATTTATTTACTTCTCTAAAATATATAGAAACAGTATTAACAAAGAATCCTTCCCACTCAGCATAGATCATAGGATAAGCACATCTTCTCCAAGTACTTTTGTCTTTATCTCTAAAAGGATAACGAGTAGGCATTGTGTGGATTCTTGAGAGATGCTCTATTCGTTCATTAATATCTGCTTGAACTTCAGAATTAAATAAAGAAACATCCATTAGAAAATTTCTTTTGCAACCTTTAACCTATTTAAAATCCTTACTCGTTGATTATTTCCACCACGCCGAGAGAAACGCATAAAGTTTTGATCAGTTAATAACTTTGTATCTATTATTTTCATAATGTCCTTAGAGTTCATTTGACGATACTTTTCTATATTTGTAGCAATGCCATAAGTAATTGCATCATATAACGATGTGGCGAAGTCTCCGTTAGAGCGTTTAAAAATATTGGTACGTAATTTGGAAATTATATCGAAGAGATCCTTGAATAATTTCCTATTAGTATCATAATCATAATTTCCATTTTTCAATGCACGTTCCATAAATTTTGTCATATGCTGAGAAATGCTCGTCTTTATAGAAGGGTCTCCATAAAGAGAAAGAAATCTCAAAACCAATTCTTCATTGAAGAGGTTTTCTACCATAGCAGTTGGCAGATTTACAGACTTTACAAAACTTGGATAAGCAGCAAGTTCTTTTAGGAAGTCGTTAAACTTTGGAGATATATCCCTAAATACACAATTTCGGATTTCTTGTTCTGTTAAAGGCGTACCACCCGTGTTTAATCTATTAAAGAGTTCATACCGCATGTCATAGTTGCTATTCCATTTTAGTATCTCAACTCTGCATACAGCTCTCTTAAGGACAAGCCTAAATTTCAAAGGCAAAGTTGCATACGTAAAACCCTTAATAGCCTGTACCCGACTACCTTCTTGAAGAGCCCAATTATTTGTCTTCTTTATACCTTGATCTTCTGATTTTAAGACACCCGCAAACGACAGAAAAGTTGAAAGTCTCTGCAACCCATCTACCAACTCCCATACACCTTCATTATTTGTTGCTACAAATATAGGAGGTATAGGTATACCTAATAGTAGCGATTCTATAAACTTAGTTTTCTGCTCTTCAGACCATCTGAAGAATCTTTGGAAAGCCGGTTTTATTATGATTTCACCGTTTTCATACATACTTAGCAATTCTCCGAAAGAGACATCAAGCCTTTCTGTATGAAGTAAATTGCTTTGCTTTTCTATTTCAGATTCAAGCTGTTTTACACTGTTTGACATATATTCTTAACCTTTAAAATCTAACATTAGTTGATTTCCTCTATCAAAAGTGCCTTTAGGAGCATAAAAGACACCAATAACCAAGAATGGATTGGGTGATTTCATATTTTGCCATTTGTAATTGGTTCCAACAAAAAACAACAAATCTTTCTTTGCAAATCCAAGATATTTTTCTCTAACTTTTTCGCAAGCTATTTCTTCACTTCTGTATTTGTCCCTGCAATTTCGGTATAACATACCTATCTCCCAATCCTCTATAAGTATTTCCCGTACTTTAGCATCATCAGTTGTAAACTTGTATCTAAATGTATATGGTATTTTTTCGGCAAATTTAAACTGATAAGAATAGTCATTAACGGGATTACTATTGAATAATTCTAATTGTTGCCTTTGACTTTTATATACTTTTTCCAAAGCATTTCGTTTCTCTATAAAATTATGAATATCTATTCTTTGATATGTAACATCCAAGATTTCTTTAGGTTTTAAAACTGCCAATGACAATTTGTTTTCTTTGGCTAAATCTATTAACTCTGACATATTAGTATAGATTTTTTTATTTTTCTTCACCAGTTCATATCTTAGATCCCAATTAACCTTATTGCTAAGATTTCCAACAATACGTAAAGTATCAATGTTTTTTATATGGAAACTTTCTGGTCTACTATCCTTCTTATTTTTTTCAAGGTCAACTTCAATCCACTGCCATTTCTTATATTTATTTACATCTTGGTCTGTAAGTAATCTATGGGGTACAGGGAAGATTCTAATCCATGAGCCATCTTCGCGAAAACCAGCTGTACAAACAGTCTCAAAATATTTATGAGACAAAGACGGATAGGTCATTACTGTTATTAGGACTTTTGTTTTCATAAAATTATAGGTTCATATTTATAATTTACATCAGGTAAACCCATTAACGCATTAGCGACTCTTGTTCTATGGCATTGCCTTGGATCTCTTTCAAAACATGCTAGACAGATTCGCTTCTCTTTATCTAATAATTTTCTGACATAAAGTAAAGAGTCCCAATTTTCTATAAGGGTTGTATTTTCATATATCTCAAAGAGTCTATCATAGTCTTCTTGAGAATTAAGTGTTTTACGATCTTCTGATTCTATTCCCAATTGCGGCACATGAATATATTGTACGCCAATTCCTTCAACAGCTTTTTTAAGTGTTGCTTTGGAAAAGCCATACTTCATACTGAAAGCATTCTTTCTAACATCGACCAAAACTTTAACGTCATTCGTTATAAGCTGTGTTAGATATTTTTCTAATGTTAATCCTTCATACCCAATTGTATACAGAATTGTTTCAGTCTTTTTATATCTATCTTTAAACGCCTGTACTCGTGCAAGTTCTTCAGAGTTTAAAAGTCTATACTTTATCTCACTATTTATAGCCGTAAAAGGCCAAGTACGATAAGTGTATGTTATAAGTTCATCTGAACTTAAAGTACCATATTTTTTAACGACTTTGTCTATTGCCATATTATCGAATAGACTAAGATTCTCTATTATTTCGCTATTTCTATGTATTAACTCATAGGAACATTCTGCGTGTTCTGGATGATTAATATATATATAGCCTCCTTTTGACAAAGATACTATATCTTTATTAGCCTCAAAGGAAAAACATCCATATCTATAGGGAACGAAATCGTATATTTTATTATCACTGATTCGAGTATATATGAATAGATATTTTTGAAGACATTTTGCAGTAATGTCTTTTCTCCCTAATTTCTCAATTAGTGCTAAGATTATTTTCTTTTTATAAGTAAGCATAAATTACATTCACCTTTCTTAATGGAGTCTCTTCCTTTGCAAAGTTAATAAGATTATCTTTTTAGACTCGTTTTAGAAACGTTGAATTCAAATTTTATTGTAAATATTCGTAAACGTCCAATTGTTGCTTATCAGCTTTAAACAGAGTACTTTCGAGTACCCCGTTTTATGCTAGGCTGAGTAAGATTTAAGACTTGCTAATCAATAGCGAGTTATCAATGTTACATCTGTGCGTAGTCTCGACAATCCTCCGGGAACTTCTTGAAGAAACTCTTAAGATACTTCAATGTCATCTCGCACAACTTATGTCAACCTTCGTATTGCTGAGAGAAGAGCCATCAACTCATGGCGTTGAGTGTTACCTCTTTGGATTGTTCTTACCTTTTTATGATCATTCCATCTTTTCTCGCAAGCCCACTAATTACTGCTCGCCAAAATCGGGGTTGTCGGCATTATCCCATATGAGGTAAGTGGGTAGGAACATTAATGGGTAAATGCCTGTTTCGATATAATTCAAATCTGCACATCCTAAATCTTTCATCACAGAGAGATTTGTGTCCAACTCACCACATATCTTCTTGTCGACCATGTCTTTGGAATACACTGTCTTCAGTTGCTCTGACAATTCCTCGAGGCCTGCATTGACAATAGCCTTAACGACATGGCTGACAACGTATTTGTCGCAGATATTTCCTGTAGGGTAATCAGAGATATAGACATCAAGGACTCTGCTGAAGATGCCAGACAACTCGTCATGCACCTTCTTGTTATAGGCTTCAGTCTTGGTCTCTGTATCACAACCCATCCTTGCCAATAGATCGGCTACAATTCGTTTTGAATAGTCAGTTAAACCTTCTTCCAATAAGAATTGCTCAAGTTGTTTTGGTTCATATTCAAAAACTATCGACAATATCGGCAATATGTACGTAAAGCCATTATAGTCAGGAAGGTTGAATCTGATTATGTCTTCCGACTGACGCAGCACTTCAAGTACTACATCAAAAGAAGAGAATGAGTATGAGGTCAAAAGGGTTATGAGGGTATTCCTTATGATGAAATGGTTGACAGTCGTATCTGACTCCAACTGCTCTGCACTTTTGCCCCATTGCTTGCCAAGCTCCCAAAGGATAAGTTGTTCTTCATCAGCACAGAATTCTTCTGTAGGAATGTCGAACAGGTGGTCAAACTCACGTCGGGTTATGTCCAAAGGGTCTTTTGAAAGTGTAGTAAACACCTCCTGATGTTTTATGTTTAGATCCTTCGGGTAGTCCTTACCTTTATATGTATATTCCACAATATCTTAATTATTCTGAAAGGATTTCTCTTTCAGCGTTATGTACTCCACCAATAACGTAATATGAACTTTTCTGTTAGTCCGGTATTTTCTCAAGAGCATATTTGGGAACGAAAGCGGTGGCTATCATACACACATTTTCTATTGTGACTACAACACGATTATTACGGTCGATACGAGCGACTTTACCAACTATGCCCTTGAATTTTCCATCAGTGATACGCACCATCTCATCATTCTTGAAAACCACATGTTTATTGGTTATTACCTCAACATGTTCGTCTTCAAGGCTTGTTAGGCGTATGAAATTAGACATTTTATTAAACGGTATCGTAAGAGGTGGGTTGTAACCCGTATTGGCTACATCAAAATGATTGTAGTAGAATGTCAAGTAGTTTAATTCTGGTACTTCATTGACAAACTTGTAAGCTCCTTCTTTGTTTGAATAGAGGAATACGAACTGTTGGACGAACGGCTTGAGCACCTTTTTAAGTTTACCATCCCGCTCTTCTCTGGTTCGATGAAGAGGGACATATGCAACACCCCCTAAAGAGCGTATAGCCTCTAAAGCCTTAATTTCACGACCGTATGTTGCACGTAACACATACCATTGATACCCTTCTTTAGGGGCATACTCTACCGACACCCCCAAAAGTAAATCCTTGACCTTAAAGGCCACATCATCACTCTTAGGAATTGAACCAATTCTTTCGTTGGTCTTTTTGGAATCAGTCTTCCCATCCCGAACTTCAGTATTCTTCAACACATCCATACCGGCATTTCTTATGTATTACATTTGACACGAAAAAGCGCGGAATCGTTCCGTTGTCCTCCATACGTGACGAGACTCTAGCATAGCCTATAATGGTAGAACGGACACAGCGTCGATAAACGCCTTCCTATATGTCAGACTGAAAGTCCCAACGAAATGCCATTGCTGGCACTTACATGCGTCTGAAGGTGAAGTCTTTTAAGACTTGCCAAACTCAGCACTGCGTGGAATGCTGTTCGTTAGCTCTATAGGAGAGCGAATCTCCAACCGAGGGTACAAACAGCCATTCAGTCGGTACAAAGGTAGCTCAAAAAAATGAATAGAACAAAATAAAGACGAGAAAAATTACCCACTAACCTAATATTTTTAATATTGATGTTATAAGTTTTATAATGCTACTTACGTGGCTGAATCAGAATTATGTCTGAGAATAGACGAAGTTGTCAAAAGTTTTTAATAACCACATATTATCACAAGTAGTTGATTTTCACAAGAAAACCGATTCGATTAGTGATAACCAACAAGTTAACAATACACTTTTTCGAATCACTTGTGATAACTTACTGTGAGTTTAGCAGGCTCTTTATCATTTCGTCTATCTCACGGTTCACTCGGGCAAAGTTACGGTTCAGCATGACTTCCTTCTGACGGGCATCCTTGAAAGCGTATATCTTAGGGAGGTCAACGTATTGAGCTTCTTCCTTCTTGATTTCTGCCATATTGAAGTTGGTCTTGCAAAAATACTTGGTGGTCTTGAACTCAGGGCTTTCCTCAAGGTTGATACCACTGAACGAGCTACGCTCCGTGGGTGTGAAGTCACGGGCAGCCTGTCCGGCGAGCCAGCCGGTGGCCATGTCGGCAATCTTGGCGGCAGGAACGAGGTTGTCCATCTTCTCGCTGATGGACGTGCTGACCTTTGAGTCATTGATAGTGATGGACTTCGATGTCTGCTTGGCCTTGCCGAAGACGTCATTCTGTGCCCATTCGAGGGTTTCCTTGTTGCGTGCCGCACCCATGAAGATATTGCCGCAGGTGGTAATGATCTTCTGCATGCCGTTCTTGCCGTAGTCGGCCTCCAACTGGGGAAGTTCCTGAAAACCGAGGGTGACAGCCACCTTGTTGCTTCGTGCCGTACCGATAAGGCGGTCTATCTTGTGAAAGTAGAGCGTGGGCAGCTCATCGACGATGATGCTCACGGGCAGGTTGCCCTTGCTGTTGATACGAGTGACGAGTCGGTTGAGGATGAGGGCGTTGAGCGAGCCGATGACCTGTTCCTTTTCGGGGTCGTTGGCGATGACAAGATAACTGGGACTTTTCCTGTCGGAGATTTTCAAGTCGAAGTCGTCGCCGGTGAACACCCAGTAAGCCTCTGGGGAAACAAGACGGGCAGCATTGACACGGAGCGTACCCACCATACCCTCCAACTGGTCGTTGGCCTTGTTCTTGTAGGCGGACTGGAACGGGGCCATCAAGGACATGATTTTGGGGTCGTCCATAAGAATATCAAATACCTCACTATAACTGCGGCCTAAAAAGCTGAGCACATGGGGCATGTCGGAGTACTCGCCCGTGATAGTGTCGGGCTCCACCTCGTTGCCGTTCTCGTCCTCGTACCAGCAACGTTCGATGCGTATCTCCTGCTTATTACCATTGAGATAGGTGAAGCCGTTCAAGTCGACAAACATGCCGTCAGCATCGGTGGAGACGTTGTTACTCTCCCTGTCGGTGAAGTCAAGGACCACGTTGCCGCGCTCGTCCAAAGCCTTATAGTCGCGCCACTTCCTTGTGACGAGTTTCAATTTTCTGCCGTCGTACTCGACATAGCGGGTGAGTTTCCTGCCGTTCTTGTAGCCTGTCGGGTGGAAGTTGACGAAGAAGTAGATGATGGCGGCTAGGAAGTTCTCGGCGGAGTTTTGGAAGAAGGCCTCTGAGCCGCCTTTCTTCTCGCCACCGCCTTTGTTGAGGGAGGACAGAAGGGTGGCTGCTGTCTCGGAAGCTGCTGCCAAGTCGGGAATATACTTCCGCTGGATGGGATTCACACGGTTGCTATATTCCACATCGGTAAAGTTGACGATGCGGAAGCCGCAGTTCTTGGGCAATGTTCCCTGCTTGCGGTTCTTGCAGTATTGATAGAAGAGATTGCGGGCCAGTGCCGGGAACTTATAGTCATAGACCATCATGGCAAAGCCTTTGGCACTGTGCTGGCGGATGAACGGGTCGATGATACCGAAGGACTTACCCGAGCCGGGTGTTCCCAGGACGATGGTGGCACGGAAGGGGTTGATGATGTTGATCCATCCGTGGTTCAGACGCTTCTTATAGTAGTAGACCATAGGGATATTGACACTGTACTCGTTCTCTTCCTTGTTCCGGCTCTGCTCGAAGCTCTCGTTTTCGAAGTTCCATTTATCGTCGCCGATCTTCATGCCCAAATATTTGGCAATGGCATCGAAGCCCTGGTGAATGAGCATCGTGCCTGTGACGGAACAGAGGACATAGAGACAGCGGTTGAGGGAATAACCGGCGAATGAGCCGTTGAGTGGCATATCATAGAAGATGAAGCACATAACGATCATCGATGCTCCGGCAAGGACGGGATAGAGCACCATCGTCTTGAGATTCCATTTCAGGCTCTTGCGTGCTCTCGTTCCGATGCAGGTAACGGTGATACAGATGAGTTCCATCACCTTGCAGGCAGCCACGGAGTCAAAGACCTTGAAGCGGTGGAAGAGCTCAAGGACAAAGGCGACCATTCGGTTGTCGGAGGTGATGGGCAGGTTCATCACAATCTCTATGATCAGTATCAGATAGATGCAAGAGCGGAACATACTGTACATCTGCTGTTGTTCACGGGTTTCTTCCATAAATAAGCCTTCCCAAGCCCCTCCGAATGGAGGGGATGTTGAAATGATTTATAGTTTATACTCAGCTATGCGCTGCGAATTATATTTACACAAAAATTAAAGGTATCGAATGAGCTTGCAAAACGGTCCCTTTTGGCTCGTAAAACGGCCTCTTTTGTCGGCTGAAAGAGGTCGTTTCGCAATGCTGTTTGGTATGTATTGCAAACTCACTGACTTACAATTACTTGCAAGGCTATATTTCCTAATGCCTATGTCTGAATTATCTTTACTATCTTGTTACACCTTTATATATAGGTATTCAGACATCCTCCCCCTTCGGGGAGGCTTGGAGAGGCTGAATCCTTTAATGCAGGTTTATCAGCAGTTCCGGTGCAAAGCTGTCAGCATTGAGGATGTCACGGTAGTTGATGTCGAGATAGCTGACACGGCCGCTTATCTGGTCCTCGGTAATTTCAAGGCGCAGCTTCTTCTCTTCGGGGAACGTGAGTTTCTTGAGGACGATTACATTGCGGTAGGACTTGGTGAAGTGGTCGGCATGGTTGACCATATACACCGGTGTGAGCTCGATGGTCTGCGAGTTCGTGGCCTTGAGCTCCTTTTTGTCCATCAGCTTCAGTCGAATCTCGGCGATGTCGTACTTGATGTTGCTCTTGTTCTGCAATGAGAAGTCGATGAAGAAGTAGTCGCCGACAGTGTAGATGTTGTTCACCTGCGCACGGATGCCGTACTGCTTGCCGTGCACACGGAAGCACTTGCGGCGGCTCGTGAATATGGACCAGCAGAGACGGGACATGTCTCCCTGCGTCATGCTCACCTCCGGGTTGGTGTAGTCGCGGATGTCGTCCTGTCCGACGGTATAGACGGAGTGGGCACGCTTTGGGGCTTTGGTGTAATAGACGGTGAACTGAGCGATGTGACGTTCGCCGATGACCGTCACCGTGCCCGCCAGTTCGTTGTCCATCAACGTGGACTTAGGCTTCAGCCGGACGATGTTGTCGGCGCACTGGTTGCCGACGAGCTTGTCGGTGGAGATGTCCACAAGCTTGATGTTCTCCGGCATGATGAGATGGGTGGTCACCTGGTCGTTGACGTAGATGACCGTTTTCTGTAGGTTGCTCTCGAAGATGCGGGCATCGTCCTCCGTGAGACGGTGGATGTAACGGACCTTTACTGTATCGGGCTGTGCAGCATGGGTGGTCATTGAAAGCGAGGGTCAGGGGGACAGGTACCGACGACCCTCAATGATTGTTAATATTCCGGATATTTATCGAATGTTCCCTCATCACAACATGTAAGAAAAAGGTCGTCTTCGGGCGTGGGTTCAGAGACAATGACTGATGACTGGAGCAATCGCTCATTGGCAGCAGAGGTCGCACGCTGGACTATTGAATAAGGTACGCCCGTTAGACGGGAAAGGGTGCGGGGACCGACTCCCTCCTCATGGACACAATAAAGGACATGCTTCTGCTGGGGACGGGAAAGAGCTTGAAACTGTGATGGGGTGTTCGCTCCACAGTAATATTCAATCATGTCCCATACCTGCTCATTGTTGTAACTCATAGCTTTTGGTTGTACGTAAGCATCGAGAAGACCGTCTTCTTCTTCCTCGTCCATTGGTTTTTCAATGAGGGCGGTGAGCTCGGATATGTCTATTCTCCTTAGGACGGTTTGGATGGAAGTGAAGGGTGGCTGGCTGATGCCGAGGTATTCACGCCAACTGCTCCAAGGATAGTCTTTGAGATCTGCCACAAGATGAGGCTTCATCGGATTCTGATGGATGTAACGTAGGAGGGTGAGGAAATAATCCCAACTCTCTACGGGCTGACTCTTGAAACGCTCCTGAAAGAGATGGCCTATGCGGTCGTATTTGTGATTATAATAATAAACGTATGAGGAGGCAATCCGCTTCATGGAGTCTCCAATAGGTTCGTCATTCTCTTGTATGAGCAGGTGGATATGGTTTCCCATAAGGCACCAGGCATAGATGAAGCAATGGCGGATTGCTGACTCTTGTTGGTCATCCTGTTCTTTTGGGAGCGGCATCGTGAGTTTGGAAGCAAGTTGCCCTCGCTTTTGTAGGTTGTGACTGACTGATGGTCGAGTATCAACCTGCCATCCACACAAATGCTGGAGGATATGAACGAAATGTTCGTAATCCTCTGAGCACTCAAAGATCTGCTGTTTGTTCACACCTCTTAGGATGGCGTGATAAACTTTGAAGTGAGAATGTTCTCTTGGCTGACGTGGCATGATGAATATCGCCTTTCAGTAGTTATATGGTGTATGGGTCAAGGTACCTGTCCCCCTGACCCCCGTCCCCCTGACCCCCTGACCCCCTTTATCCCTCCATAAAAGTCGTCAAATTCAATTGAAATCAAACATGTTTTATGTAATCTATCGGCATATCTATTGGCTTTCCTTTCGCAAATTATTCATTAAGTCTTTGAAGTTGTTCTCTATCTGGGATGAAGAACATCCGACACTCTCTAAATATCTATAAACATTTGATAAATCCGAATGTCTATTAAACGGAGCATCAGTCTCCGGAAGTATTCTGTTAATCGGAATAGATGATATAATACGTTTTCCTGATGCAGACAAACACATCGACTCATTTATAGAAAAGTAATATCCTTGACTTATTATTTCCTTAATAAGAGCGACATCACCCGAGTACCAATGAAATATAACGTTTTTAATACTGTGATGAACAAGCATTTGCAATAAAGTCGTCTCTGCTTTTCTTGAATGAACACTTATAATCTTAGACTTATTTTCAAGTATCTCCAATATAATATTCAGTACTTCAATCTGTGAATATTTTGAACGTATTCCTTTTTGAGAAAAATCTAAGCCTATTTCACCGATATAAGAGGTTTGGCTAACAAGGTCTTTGAAAATCTTGATTTCACTTCGAGCTTCTGCCATTAGTAGTGGGTGGAACCCTAAAGCCAATCTTGATTTCTTTAAATGCAAGAAATGCTCTTTGCCAATTTTATAGTGGGATGGCAGGTTTGTCATACCAATTGTAATGTTTCCGTTACGCTCAGATTCCATAAGGTAATCTTCTGGTCTTGAGAGCATATCTATGTGGCAATGTGTATCGATGTATCTCATAAACCAGCCATACTTTTTATCGTTGTAGTCCCTTTTCTTCGAATCCAATCTTTGATCTGGTCGTATGAATGCAATGCTAATCTTACATAGTCAGCTAATTCATGGACATCAGTTACTCCGTTTAAACGAAGTTCTTGAGCGATAGTTTCGTAATTACATCTATTCCTTAAGAAGTACAATAAAGATCTTACATCACTACTGCTTTGCTGACTGTGGTCAGTGATACGGAAATGCCGACTGTTGAAGATATCTATTCCAATTTGTGAAGGGTCATCAAGCCCAACAATATCTAACGCGACACGTCTATATATGCAAGGAAGGCATTTCCCACAATGATTTACTCCTTCTTTTCTATCCCACCATCTCTTGTGAGATCGCTTAGCACAGGAACATGAATCTTGATAAAGTCCTAAAAGAACTTGCTTCTTATCTACATTGGTGAAAGTTTCAAACATCATATCAGCTTTACTTTTTAAACGATACGGGTTGTAAAGCTTATTCATAATACCAATAGCACTAATTGCATCTTCCAATCTGTGTATGAAAGTAGGGTGTGTCGTTCTAGTAGAGCATGAACTTCTACGTCCTTTATCAAGAGGAATGTTTATTGAGATAGTGCCATTCTCCGGTACAATTAGTGGAGTATTTGGTGAGATGTGGTAACATGCATAAAGTCCCATAGCAAAGAATAGAAGAGAACGTGAACGAAACGTTCCCTCCGGGCCAGGATTATTTACCCAAGTAGATGGTTTCAGACCTGCGCTAACAGATAATTGAGTAAATTTCCCTTGGTACGGATGACCATTCACAGAACATTTAGTTAATATACGCTTTTGGTCTTTTCCTTCCTTACCTTGCTCAACATGAGATATTAAGAGTATCTTTTTGTTACCATCTAATGTGTATGCTTCGTCAACGAAACCGATTAACGAATCTAACCCTCCAGAAAATAACGAGACCTTCTGATAGTCATCAACATTTAACCTTTCGACCTCGGGATTGTATGTATAGGGTTCTATGTGCACAAATCGAAAAGACCACTGATCACCAGTCAAGAAATTTACCGCTTTAACAAACAATGTAGCAGCTTGATTCATGGCAACATCATTTACTGCAGGAATGTCTATGATGCTTAAATTCCTCATCCATCCATCATCAGAAAAACGATGTCTATTTATAGCTCTATCTATATCATAAACTATAACTGAAAAGACCAAGAAATCAAAGGCTATTGAATCCGTTTCACCTCCTATCCTCCATAAGCTCTCAAAGTTAAACTTTGTTTCAACAGAATGTTCGACGTTGTTGCCGTCCGTAAAAGATAAACGAAACTTACCAAATTTACGAATATTCTCAGACGGAATAAAATTCACATGTATGTTTAATGTCCCCATATACCAAGTATTTCATTAATCATATTACCTAAGAACTGCTGACCTTCTTGACTAGACAAGTCCAAATTACGTAATTCGTCCATAAATCGATCACCGAGTTCTACTTCAAGATAGTTTCTTATAGAGTCACATGTTTGAACAGCATCACCATCTTTGTCAAAAATATGAGATTGAAATAACTCGGCACCAAATTCAATTATGTACTCAATATAATATCGAATGATCCAACCGTCAATTTGGTCTTGAGAAGCATTTTCGAATATTTCTCTAACATCTTTACCATCCTGGCATTCTTCACATATCTTATTAATAACGGTTTCAAAAGCTACTTTGGCAGCATCATCGTCCATTGTAGCATCATCTTCACCTATAATATGCTTTCTTATCTCGTCAATCAGGTCATATTTGCTCTGTTGGTCGATATCATCTGGAGTGAGATTCAGAATGTCAGCAAGACTGCCACCTTGTACATTCACCAAGAAAGCTCCAAAAGCTTTACCTATTCTTGAGCCAGCATGTCCGAATCCGCTTTCGCTATGACCTTCCCCTCTATTTCCACTTGTTGCATTACTAAATGCTCTCATGTAGTTAGAACATGAGTTAGTAGTGTCACTGCCACTTTTAACGGCATTAACCAGTTGGGTTACTGCTCTTTTAGCAGTTGACCATTTAGGACCTGATTTAAAAGATTGAGAAGTTCCCATATCAATGTTGGTTTAAAGCGTTCTTAAGTCTATCGTTAAAATGTGAAGATAGTTCAGTTAAGTAATCTTTAAAAGGTTCTAAGTTTTTAATGCTCTTAATAAATGAAGAAGCAGCTGGTTGAATTTCTTCTATTCTTACTTGATTAAATAAAATTTTTAACCTTTCTAAACTATTTCTAATCAAAAGACCTTCACTATCAGCACATAGAATTCTCCATGACTGCACGTCTGAAGCATTTTTTCTTAGTTTATTATTTAATAGGTATGTAAACATATCACAGTCCGTCTCAGAACTGTATTCAACAGAGAAAATTCTTTTTTCTTCCGGTTTCAACGTTGTAATAGTTGGAAAATGTTTATATAAACGAAAGAAATCTCTGTGAACTTTGGCACTAATCATACTTTCAACAGGAACAGAGTTTTTTATAGATTCTCTTGAAAGCCAGAAGTAGTCCTTTAAATCAACTTTTGATAAAGATGGCTCTGACGACAACCAATTCATTAGTATAGGAGAAGTCCAGTTTTCTTTCCATCTTTCTGATTTTATATCTTTATCTTTAGCTTCTTTTTCTACGGTATCAATATCTATTATACAGCCATGGCTCTTTTTTAAAGTATCATCAGAAACTTCAAAATTGTATAAGTCCTCAAAACGGTCTCTATAAAGTGGACTATATTCCAAGACCATTAACTTAACCATAATTTCCGGACGGATATCATGAAATCCAGCAACATCAGCTAATTGTAGTCTTAAATCTAATGTGTTGAGAAAACGTTTAAGTTGTCTTGGATTTCCATTAAGGAAATGTTCCATTAAAGGAAGAATAGGGACAAGCCTTTCTACTGATGTAAAATTCACTTTATCACAATCGTGTTTCATATTGCAGATAGCATATTTACTGTGTTTATCTGTTTCCCTAAACTTAAGGAATTTATTAATTGGTTCATCTTTTTGCCCCTCTGGTAAATATTTTCTGCATAATAACAGTAAGATATATGTTTCTTGTTCACTAAAAGACAACTTTGGCAGCTTGAAAGGAATCTGTATCAACTTTTCAAGATAGTCTGAAAAAGGACTATATCTATTTCTGTCATCATTTGATGCATTATTCTTAGGATAATGTTTGTTGATAGCATATTCCAAAATTCTCTCGTCAGCGCCAATGACAAAGGCTGTACCATTTACATTTAAGAACAACTTAACTGCTTCAAGACATTCAATTATTCTATCCGGACTACATCTGTCTAAATCATCTATATAAACGACGACGCATTTATAGTTGGCATCCTTTATTATTTCTTCTAAACTTTTGCGAAATTGAGAAATAAAACGGGATGTGTTATATGGACTAATTTCAGAAATCAATCTATCGTAATCTTCCTTTTTTACCAATCCTTTAAGTTCATCCCAAGTTGGTAGTATTGAACTTATACTTGACGGAACAATCTTTGAATATATTTTTTTTAAACAAATTACACCCGCTTTTAAGTAGTTAAGTCTTCTAAATAAATCGTCTACTTTATCAAAAAAATCTTTTCGTTTAGATATATCATTTACAACGCTTGTAAGGATTTGTTCTATAAGTGTTAATTTTGTATTCTCATAGTTTTCAAACTGCCAACTATTGAATTCAATCTGGAGAACTTTGTTGTTTATCTTAGGCTGTCCGTCTGGTATTTTCGCATTTTCTGCTGCTATTTTAGAAATCCACGAATTCAAAGATTCCTGCATCAAGAGCATAAGGCTACTTTTTCCGGACCCCCAGTCGCCAAATATGCCAATTGATGTCGGCAACATGTCTTTTTGTAGGATAATCTTAGCCAGCAAGTCCGCATGGACTTGATAGCCTAACATATCTATGTATGATTCGGTATCTTTCCACATAAAATTTTAAATCTTATATTATATAGCTTGAGATTCTTTGCTTTAGTTTAAATTTTAAAAGATTACTTAGTTTACCATTTCAGAACCGTTTCTTCTTCTTTCCAATGTATCTTACTATATAGGTAAAATCCATGTCTTTATTTTCTACATGATAAAGTCCGCTGGAAAGTATAATTTCTACCTTTTGGTCTATTATTATGTATCGGTCATGATGTGAAGCACTACCGGGTAGAACAGTAACCCTCCAATCAGAACAACGACTCTCCAAATCAGTTTTTCCCGTATCATTTAATTCAAAACAATCTATTAGCAGTACTTTCTTGGGCAATATTTTTTCAAGAAAATTGATATCAGTATGCTCTTGAGTTGAATCTCTCGATATATATTTATCGTATATGACAACGTGTGATGCCCTTTGGCATAGTGATTTCAGATGCATTATTGCCTTCTGTCTGTCATCATCTTTTTCATACGATCCCACCAAATCATTTTCTATCTTTTCATCATCATCATTAATATTGACATATGGAAACGTAGAACTTGATTCTGAGAGGATTATTTTATAGGGAGTTCTTTGTGCTACTTCTTCAAGACTTAGATCTGTCAATTTTGCTTTTGTAAGTGCTTTCTGTAACGACATCTGCAATTTTAAACCTGTATCAGTATATTGCTTAGTACATGTTACAACCCTTCCACCCTTCATAAAATGAAAAAGGTGTCTTATTGTCTTACTTAACTTAGATGTATCATTAAGAAACTCATGATACTTTATAAAGAGTTCATTGTCCAATACAACACCATCAACCAAATTACTCATATCAACCGATCTCCAATAAGTCATTAAGTGAGACATCGAAGAATCCTTCAGGGAAATCAGAACTCAGCTTGCCATTACTCTCAATATTGATCTTTAAGAAAGAATCCTCAACACTCTGTTTATAATAAATGATAATATCTTCGGGTGATATTTCATTTGAATAAACCTGATATTGTAACTTCTCTATTAAGTTTTCAGAATGAGTTTCTATAAGAAGTTGGATACCTCCTTTAATAATGCGGGAGAAGAATACTCCTAACCTTGACTGGGCGGCTGGATGCAAATGGATTTCGGGATTTTCTATCATTAAAACATCTCCCTTGTTTGCCCTAAGACACATGATCAATACTTTTACAAGATAACTTACGCCAACTCCAAGTTGTTGTGGCAAGATATTATCTAACCCATCAGCAGTATAACTAACCTTTATCTGTGTACTAGTAATCTCCTCGGTTTTAACATCAAATGGTATTGATAGAATATAACTTAGCCACTGCCCAACTTGATAGCTTAATGTAAGAGATGTTCTTGTGTTAAAGCAGATGCTTTCATTTAAGGGTTTAGACTGCTCATGAAAGAATGTTCCAAAAATGTATTCTCCTTGAATACCAACTTTATATTTAGGGTTATACAATTCTCCATCCATCTTATAGCCCAATCGATTGGCTGATAGATAGTAGACATTTTTCTCCAAATCGTAAAAGCCATTTGACTTTGTTGAAGGTGCAGTTATGATATTACTGTCAGATAAAACCATCTCACCATTATCTGAATTTAAGACGACGGAATATTCTTCAGCAGCTGTATTACGATTTCTGTTTGTTGCAAAAGTGAAATCGAAATTTGACAGTAGTATCTTGCTATTCTCAACATTCTTGTCATGATATAAAGCTGAAAGAATAGCAGAGAAGCAGGCAGATTTTCCCGTTGAATTTAAACCTGTCAAGACTGTAATTGGACTTAATTTTAGTCTCGCCTCATTTATACTTCTAAAATTTTTTATGTTTACTTCCTTAAGCATAGTTGTAAAGTTCATTTAGAATTTCATCGATCAGTTCTTTCCTTTCCACAACTTTTGTTACAGAGTCAACATTGCTTCCATTGAAGGAACCAGACATATCCCAATCTTTCTTTTTAATACTTACTATTTGTTTTGTCCTTAATGGATTCTTATTCACAACGGGGAAAGAGAATACATAAGTTAGTGTTTCGAACAAGGGCATACTAACGGGACGTCTACTACTACCTTCCTCATGGGCGAACCGGAAACCATCGGAACCCATTATATCGTATATATAATCCATTGACGACAAAAAACGATGTTCTAAATCTTTAATTAGTCCATCATCCGCCTTATTATTTAGGAAAATCATCGTGCTGGCAAGAAAATCATCTATATCACTTTTGTAGCTGATGTCCTTTCCGTTGTTTAACTTCTTTACCCTTTCAGAAAAACCCCATAACAACATAAAAGAAACGCTTCTTAAAATTAAGTACGTATCTTTTTTCCGTTTCTCTGGTATACTATTACCTGTTGCTTTGAGGAAACTACCATTTTCCATTCGAAGATATTTCAACATCTCTGTAGCTTTGCCCATATAAAGAGCTTCTCGCATTTCTTGGTGCGTGAGCTGAGTACCACCCCTGTTTACTCTATCAAATATATCATACTTTACCCTTTCTGGAGTTGGAGGTTGTATTATATAGAAAGATAACTGATAATCTTCAAAAGCGCCACGCATTTTAGGAGGTAAGGTAGAGAATTTTTTTCCATTGAAACTTGGCATTACATGCAGTCCATTAAGGGTGAACTTGTCATCTTGGAAATCAATGATTGTAGTTATCCTTTGCTTACCATCAACAATTTGTTTGTTTCCATCACGATCCTCAAACAGATAGATAACAGGTATAGGAATACCCATAAGTATTGACTCTACCAATTCACTCATTTGTGAGCTTTTCCATACATTGTTACGTTGAAATTCTGGAGAGATCTCTAACTCATGGCGTTTTTCAACAAGTATTTTCACATGACTACAACTGAATTGCGCCCTGTTCACTCTTACTTCCGCAGGATAAACTTCATCTGAAGAACTATTCTCTTCATCAACTTCTCCTTCTAATTTCTCTTCTTTTAAGTCTTCCGTATTAAATTTATCCATGACAAAGTTTACTATCTAATTTATAACATTCTGGCATCTCTTCAAGATACGCCTTTGACTTGGACTCCATCGTAATGTATTGACAGGTGAGGTCGATGAGGTTCTTGAGATCGTGGATGTCTCTGTCTTCCCACTTTCTTATGTAGTGCGTCTCGTCGTTACCTAACCACGTAGCGCGGCGGACGAGTTCATTGATACTAGAGTTGTATATTTTGTTGACACAGCTTCCAAAGGCTTCTTTATTGGTCGTTTTTCTCCCGATCTCAATGTGACATCCATTGTATACCTTTTCCAGCCATTTCCTTTGTTCCTGAAGGATATAGTCGTTACAGCCATTTCCTTGTCACACATGGGCACTACCCCGGTGCTTCTGACTGTTGTGGTGTTTCTTCTTTCTGGATTACCCCCCCCTAAGAGGTGCAGCGCTAAAACTTTTGCCTTATGACGGCATCGGTGATAGAATATTCTAGCACGTTGCTTTAAAGCTGGCCTTAGCTCTTTATCTATTAGCTTGATAAGGTCCTTTGTTGTATCGAGTTTTTTAAAGAATTCAGTTCTTTTAGGATGTGGCACTGCGCTTTTCTCAATAGCTGGATTGAACCTAAAGGCATCGTTATATGCTGATTCAGTATAAGCTATTTTGGTAAAGTCCAATGCCTGCTGTCCTTTCTCCGTACGGACAAGTAGAAGGCTGGCGCCCTTGTCATCATCCATTTGGGGATGAACCTTGTCAATGCCCCAGTAATCAGCTATCGTTATATCACTCTTGCTTCTTCCGCACTTGGCCTGACAATTATAGCAGGAAGGACGAAGTATCATATCAGAAAGGAAAGCCCGCATAAAATGGTTGTCGCCATTATATGAGCTCATAGTATATGACTTATCTGACTCATTATAGCTCAGCGTGAAGTTGAAACGCTTCCAGCCTTGTGGCTTGTCTCTGAACTTTATATCTAAGATGGCTCGCTTCCCAGCCTGTGTAACCTCATCAAGGTACATTTCCCATACCTTTGGGCTGGGTACGCCATGGCACACAAAATCTACGGCAAGCAGATTTTCATAATCCTTGCGTAAATAGTGCTTGAGACCTGCTATTTGACAAGGAGTACCACTGAATAGGACTTTGCGACCTTCTTTTAGATATTTCTTTGCAAGACTTAGAGAATTATCCATCTTCGCCTGTAGATATTTGCTGCCACGGAAAGCGGCTAATCCCTCAATCGTCTCTGTCGGCACTATCTCTACCTGCCAGTCATCAGTGAACTTAGCACCGAATACAACGCCGCCCTCATTGATAACCTTTTCGGCCAGAATGGTAAAGACCCCTCCTGACGAGCTGTCTTTCCTTATCTCTTCATTCTTGTTAAGAGCTGCATACACGTTCTTTGGCTTGGCCTCCTCAGCAGGGTTGTGGAAAGGGCAGACCTTGACACACGCCTGGCAATCAATACATAGATTTGTATCTACCTTAGGGTAAAGAAAGCCTTCGTTATCCTCTACCATCGTAATGCATTGTTTCGGGCAGACAGTCTTACAAGCTGTGCACCCGCAGCAAACCTGATTACCTTTATTCTTTATGAGATCTTGAACGGTCATGACTTATTTAATGTTCAGTTGAGCTGGAGTTGTGACTAAATATTGCCAATTGCCTTTCATCTATGCTTTATGGAATTTATGGTATACGGCTACAACTCTCTCCTTAATGATTACTTTCTCATCCTTGCTCGTTCCCAAGAAATAGGCAGATGCTATGGTGCTGATTACACATAATGTGCACACGATAAGGAAACTAAACAGATTGACTGTCATTTCATTGTAAGCAAGTAATGGTACTATGGAGGCTACTATGGCTACAGCCAAAATAGGTAGCACAACTTTTCGTGCGTATGTCATCATGGGAAGGTCTATGAGATTACGCATCATGTATACTCGTGTAATCTGTGTTATTATGGCAATGCATCCATGCACGATATAGACACTCTCCGGATTGCCACCGAGTTTCAAGACGACGTATGCTATAGGGACAATGCATAAGAGTAATCCTCCACAAACTGCCTGATACAACTTAACCCTACCGGTTGCCTGGTTAGCGACGATATAAGGATTAGCGAGTGTCTCTGTCAGCATGATAAAGGCAATTAATCGAAAGAACCATACGGTATGTTCTGGTACTATGCCAAGCCAAACATGAAGGATTTGATGAGCTTCTAATGATATCGGGAGTACTATCAGAAAAAGCAAATAGAAACAGAACTTCGAACTTGTGAACATCAACTTATGCATCCTGTGGAGGTTTTGCTGAGCATACGACTTTGTAATCTGAGGGTTCACGGCAGTCTGTACATTTGCCACAAAGCCTTGGATTACGCCTTGCACTTGAACTGCAATGCCGCGAGCTGCATTTACAGCCGGACCAAAGAACATGTTTAACAACATATTCAGCCCCTGAGTAAAAAGAACGCCTGCAATATTCCCCCAAAGACTCCAACCTGCAAAACTTGACATTTCTTTAAACAGAGTTTTGTCTACCTTAAAGGAGAAGTTCACCTCTGAGAAATGTCTTTTACAATATATGTTGTAGATGAATCTGTCTAACAAGTTTACGCATAAGTAGAGGGCAGAGTACGTAATCAACTTGTCAAAAGGAGAGATGACGAGCATATAGACTATTATCAATTTTAGGACGACATCCATTATTGATATATAGGCAAAAGCTCCCATGCGCTCATGCGCAATGATGTCCGCATTATAAGGAAGACTGATGATACCGACCATGCTTGCTATGATGGAAAACTGATATACCCACATAGCAGCCGTCATTCTTTCCTCTGGAATAACCAACTTCTCGATCACAAACCATAATCCTACAGTCTCTGCAAGGATGAAGATAGCCAAGGCTATCATCATATGTATCTGCATGGCTGTGCGGAAGGTCGTCTTCAGATGTTCTTCATTACCTGTTGCTATATCGACATTCAGATACCGTTGTGTAGCGCTGGCCATAGCACCATTCAAGAAGCTAAACATGGAAACAACACCGCCAACCACATTATTGATACCATAGTCAGTAACACCAAGTGCCTGTAATATGACACGGGATGTAAACAGAGATACTGCCATGGTAAAGAACATGCGGATGTATAACATCACGGTGTTCTTGGCTATGCGCTTGTTATTTTCAGAAGAAGTCGGCATGAATTATAACTGTGTAAGCTATTTTGTTATTTAATTATACTTTACTATTTCCGTTCTCCTGTGAGGATATAATTTCTCATATCTAGCGGTGTTTGAACATAATGCTCCAATGTTGAAATCATACGTTTCCGATCCCAATTAATGCCTCTATTGAGTACGGTATATTGGTGTGCGTTTTTTGAATCCTCATTGAGAAATTGGAAGAAAATGTATAGGAACTGCATTTCATATTTTCCTCTAAATCGTTTAGGATCTTTAAAAAGATATTCCTTACTCAATTCTATTTCCGCTTTAGATGTTTTAGGTGCTTTCGGATACAAAGCTTCAATTTCAGATATAGAATATGCATCTTTGTTTGATGCTTTCATCACTTGGTAATTAAATAGAACTGAGGGAAACGAATCTTTTAAGTTTACCTCATTAGAGGAGTCTATCCCTTTATGTTTAATAGCTCTATACCAAGCGTTGAATAGCAGAACACCCGAATGGAATGCACTTAATTCTGAGTTAAAAAGATTTATAGTCTTTTGGTGTTTGCCACTAGAATCATTTCTACGGATTTTGTACTCATTTTCCAATATGTCCGATACAACAGTTTGATCAACATATAAATTCTCTATTGAATAGCATGGCGTCACATATATACGTTTATTTAAAGTTGAATTATCATCGAAATCAGCATCAACAAAATATCGAGTTAAATATTTGTTGTATTCTGGCTTAGAAGCTATGTATTCGCACATAGAAATGACATTCTTTTTTCCGTCACAAGGTATTCCCCTTGCACATTTTCCCATAATATCTGCAACTCTATGAGGATAAAAACACAGGTCATAATTTTCTACAAAACAATATATAGCTTCGGCACCATAGCTTATAATTTGATGATTAAAATCCATAAAATAAGTTGGTTCACACTCGGCTTCTGCTAACAACAAATCTGGAGAGAACCTATCATTCTTTCTCATTTCTGATTCCATCGGATAAAAATTCTTGCATACCTACCACATATTGTCTCATAGAATTACTTCTAAAGATAAATGGAGAATGGGTGACAGCAAGTAAAAATGCACACCTTCCAGATTTGTATATATCG
Source organism: Prevotella lacticifex (assembly GCF_019973375.1). Lineage (GTDB taxonomy): Bacteria > Bacteroidota > Bacteroidia > Bacteroidales > Bacteroidaceae > Prevotella > Prevotella lacticifex. Next base: position 211,406 of record NZ_BPTV01000002.1, read on the forward strand.
TCTAATAGCCGTTCTTGCCAGAAGATAGATAGCGAGAGTTCCGGCTCATCAAGTAACATTACAAATTGCTTATCAATATCGAGATATATTTGTGCAAAGAGAGAAACTATCTGTTTCTCACCGGAACTTAGATTGCCGAGTTTAACTATGTTATTATCGTCATATAGTATTAGATCTCCTTTGCACCTATATATGTTAAGTGTCACCCGACTCTCATCGTAAACAAACTTCTTGTCCGTAAAGTATCCATTGCAGACATTGGTAAACTGCTTGATTGCAGTATCATACTTCTCCAAAGACTGATAGACCTCGTAAAGTTGCTCAAGAAAATAATTCAGATATCGATTTCTTTCCAATTCTCCCTTGTCAATCTGGTCAATAAACTGCTGCTTTTCATCATCAGTCAAATTGTTACCTGTGCGACCTAGTATTATTCTAATACTCTTCGCATCGAGATGTACATGATCCACGCTTACGTTTGGTTTAACATTTAGCAACTGTCGAATCATGTCACCAGATACCTTGGCAAAGCCTTGCAAAGATGACGTCTGAATCTTTTCTGTTACCTTTCTGATGATTTCCTCAACATCAGACATGCCGAAACGAATTATCTTGGCTGCATAGCTTTGATTTCTTTCATCATCGCTTTCCATTCGGTGTACCAACCTTCGCCTCTCAATTCTATTATTTATAAAATCTTCTCCCAAATCAGCCTCAACACGCCTATATGTAGGCTCAAACATTATATTGAAGTTGTAGGATTGTATTTTGTTTCTAAGAGACAAGAATACACTGAACCTTCTTTCATTTATCAAGTAGTTTTCAAGCTCTGCTTCTATCATTTGTCGAGGAAAGCGCTGGATGATGGGATTGGGAAAATTCTTGTATGTAATCTTTTGATTACGTAATACTGCCGCACATAGAGCATCGAACTCAGAACCAGTCAAATTGTTTTTCAGATATTCCACAAGACCGTTTCTTCTTTCATCATCATGAATACTTTGATAGTATTCTTCAAGCTGATCATGATCAAACTGATAAGTATTTTCTCCTATCTTTATTCTGATTGTTTTGAAGTGTATACCAAGCAGTTCTTTATACCTTCCCTGTATAGTATAATTTATAGCATTGAGAATTGTGGTCTTTCCGTAACCATTTTCACCTATAAGTATCAATATAGGGTGCTTAAATTCTATCCTTATGTCCTTATAACCGAACATTCCAGTTATTTCGAACTCTTGTATGAATGTAGTGCTTCCCATGCCCATATCTATCCAGTTATTTTACTACGACAAATCTTGTATCGTCCTTATAGTTGGCAGTGTAAGGATTCTCACCAAAGGCTATAAACACCTTTTGATTCCATATATAATTCCATAAAATCTTGCTTACTAAAATTGAAGATGACGGTGTCATCTTGTTACTACTGTATTGAGTGTTCGCCGCGTTGGCAACTTTTCCTTCCTTAATTGCCCTGCCCACTATATAGTCACTAAGTGCATTGAATGAAAACTCTTCTTTGACACTTCTCAAATAATCGTTAATAACTTTCTTCATTTCCTCTTCACTGTATTCAACAGGAACAGGATTTGAACTGTAATATGTTATGTTCATAATCGAATTACTTTTTTATAATTAGACCTTACTGATGTAATAGTAAACGTCCAATTGTTGCCTTTCGCCTTTAAACGGAGTAGTTTCGAGTACTTCTCTTTCTGCTAAGCCGAGCAAAAAATATATTTAATCTATGTCGAGTAGTCCAGTCTGCATCTGAACGTAGTCACGGCAGCCCTTAGAGAACTTCTTGAAGAAATTTACCTATCCTTGTTCAATATTTTTGCTTTTCGTCTTGTATAGGAATTGATGCCTTCCAATATCTGAGTATGAATTTAAGTCGATGACTGTGTAACGAAATTCTAAGAGTTTAAGCAATACGTCATTATAACCTGTCATCTTCTATGTGTTTATACATCCCATATTCCTTGCAGGTTTAGCTGGCATTTTAAATTGTTTTCACCTAAAAGACAAAAGGTATCTACAACTCCCTTTTTGCTTATCTTTATCATCGTCAGATAAATTTACATTCATCTCAATGTCTTTCTTAAAACTTGCTTTAAAGTATTCAATTGCCAAATGAACTGTACTATCCGACATAAAATAAGGTGTGTTAAGAATCATGCTCTTCATCATTTCGCACAACTGGGCTGCACTCGGTGTTGAAATAAGCATTGCGGAATCGTATTCTTTTATTTTATCGTTGTCCATTTTATCTTAAAACTTATTATCGGTTATAGTAATCCAATACACGGTATGAAATTTTAAAATTCCAATTGGGGAAAATAAGCATTTTGTTGCATCATTCCTCTTGCGCCTTCGAAAGAACAACTCATTGCTCCTATCCTCTGAGCTTCATTTAGTGCATTTTCTAATTCATCTTTAGAAAAGTCATTTATAGGTCTTAATTCTTTACCTTTATAAAGGAAATTTATAAAGGCAGCAGAAGTCCAATCACCCGCTCCGGCAGTATCTACAATATGTTTATTTAATTGTGGAAATAGCAGTATCCATTCGGAATTTATCCGATATCTAAGTCCCCGTTCTCCTAAAGTTTGAATAAACAATTTATCGTTTATCTCTTCAAACAGTTTCGTATCTTTTATTCTTTGCTCAGAAAATTTAATAACATCAGATACTTCTAAGCATTTGTTAAATAATCTAACATTACTACCTTTATTTGACGGTTCAAAGTAGATTATGGATCCTTTTTCCTTAAAATTTTCTGCTAATCGAATAAAGGCAGGAGATACTCTATCAAAGAAAAAGACTTTAGGTACAAAATTTATTTGCTCTATAACGTCTTTTGCCTGTTTTAGAGTCAAAGACTTGAAATCTAGATAGAAATGTCCATGACCGTTACGTGATTCAAATTTATGTGTGGGTACACCATCTTTGTTTACAAAATTACGCTGAACAATAACCGGAGTTTTACCATCAATTGTGGAAATATAGCTAGTATTTACGCCATTTTTTTTCATATCTACTAGTAAACGGGCAGTATCTTTTGTTCCATCTAACCTTGCAATTGGATAAGATTCCCAACCCATATAGGAAAGAATCATCATCACATTACCACAAGTTCCTCCTACATAATAGGATAATGGAATCCGTGCGCCATCCCTTATTAATACATCCAAACTTATAAGTCCAGCTCCAACACAGATGTCCATAGATGATACCATTTTTTCTTATATGTGCACCACATAACTTTAAACTTCTTGTGAAAATAATTTTTTTCTAAGCTTCTGTATATCAGCAATCACTTATCAGAGTGGCGCAAAGTCTGACTAATGAAAACCCGATCAACAAAGACAAAGGTAATAATTAACTTTTATATTTGTGTCATTACCCTTACGATTTCACATTATTTTTGATTATTCAAGAATCAGCGTAAGCCTCGCCTGTAATCCATAAAAGGAAAGGTTCACTGCTTTTGTTCTTCTTTTTCAAAACATCTGCATTATCGATAGTATAATCTGTAGAACTAACATTATAAATAGCCACACAATCATTGAACTCTAAACCTATTAATAGACCGCCCAAGGAAAGTAATTTACTAGTAAGTAGAGCTATTCCAAAGCAAACATTATCGCTAATTGGTTTCAATGTTTTCTTATGTTCACGTATCATCTGTGATACAATACGGTAAAGTTCAAAAGGGTTCTGTTCATCTGCATATGTTATACTTCGTGGGTCGTTAAATGATTTTTCGTCAAAAAATTGCTGATACTCTTGCAATAAATCATCAGACCTTCGTGGATTGTACTTAGATGGGAAGGGAAGCACTGGATACATGTCAGACGGTTTGAAACTTTCATATATTCCTTTCAATAATTCAACATGTCGTTCACCAATTAATGGTATAAGTATGCAAATTCTATCAAGAATGGATTCAACACTTAGCATAGACTTAAACCCGGGGAGTGCCTCTACTTTATCTGTTGCTACATTAGTCTCGATACCTTTGTCTATTTCTACGTTCTCAGAAACCGTAAAAAATAAATTTTTAGAATGATCATCCTTTAGTTTAATAAACAAAGCCTTAGCTATATTAAAATAAAAAGCTCTTGGAAGTGAACTAACATCTAAAATAACATCCTGATATTTGCTAAAATCCAAATCAGCAACTTCCCGACTCATTATTGCAATACGCTTTTCCCAACTTTTTGTTGTATCTATTGATATTTCTTTTATAGAAAAACCGAATTTATTTTGAAGTAGTTTCAGAGAATTTATATTATCTGTATAAAGTTTTTTATTTTCAATCTGATTGCCACTATCAGGGAAATCAAAAGTGATACAATCCAACTTTAATCCCTTTATGTTATTAAGCAAGAGAGTTAATGTATTGTTCATACGTGGGTCGAAACCTTTACCTAAAAGAATTAATACTTTCTTTTTAGGACAATCGCCGTAATACTCTTTCCAAAAATCAGTAAGGCTTTTATTGCCATGGTACATAACATACGATTCCCATCTATACTTCATATCAATTCTATTTTATGTTGTTTACCCATTGATTTAGACGGCTTAATGATAATTTACGCCATCCGCCTCGACGTAACGGCAAATGAGCATAAGCGCACAACCATTCGTTTAGATAGAATACAGTCCAATTCTGATCCTTCTTCCCTTGTGTGCGTGGAACTTTACACAGCAAGTTATTGGCAAGACAATCTTTCAGTATATTTGCTAAATCATTATTTTCTGCCTTTTGAAACCAAAAACCGTCTTTGACAGAAAAAAGCGAATTTTCTTCTTTAACTGCGAAACCGCTCACCGTACGATATGAATATGTCATACTAAAAGTCTGTTCACGACAGAAATCAATCAGGCTGGTTAAGAACTTATAAATTTTATTCCCATGATTTAATTGTTTGATACCATTCAAATGTTCCTTACAATAATTACTAACTATCATGTCTTGATCCTCAGGAGAAAGGTCATAATGAGAAGGATCCATTATTTTTTTTGACAGCAATAATTCATACATTTTTGAGGCAACACTTAAAAATTGCTCTATATTACCAGAAGCTAAATCTATCAAAGTTTGAGCTCCGTAATATTGAGGTAACTTATTGATTTCTCCAGGCATCAATTCCTCTGCATAATCATTGAAATCCTTGCTTAAAATATTTATCATTTCCTGATAACTATAACTAAAAAATGTCGGAGATTTGTTTTCGCGCGCAGCATAAATCAACATTGCCTTGCTATGCATTGCTCTTTCATAAGGGCCTTCGTTGCTTATTTCAGTTGCACAAGCTTCAAAATTTGCATAATTTTTTAAAGATTTTAGTTGTGCAAAATATTTTTTACTTGCTTCATTATACACAGCATTGTAGTTTTCTGTAGAAGTTTCCGATAGACATGTTAGTAAGTCAATCCCTTCATAAGAAACTTTAGAACGCATAGATGCTATTCCTTTTGCCATTTTATTGAACAGGCTTTGAGAAAGATTTTCCAATTTAATAACCTGATAATCTCGACCAAGTTTATTGTTGTCATCTAAAATCTCCTCCGCACTTAGAGCTTCAAGCCGTTCTGCTATCCATAATGTTGAATGTGTACGACGTTCTGCAACTTCGCTATGAATTATTCTTTTCTGTCTATCGGTTAATTTGTGAGCATCATCTATTTGAAATATAAATTCACTACAAAGTGGTTTGTCTTCAAAACTGAACCATTTTGCATTCATAGCCTCTAAAGCGAATAATTCATCATTTCCATCAATTCCATCTTTGGGTACAACAAAATTATCAAGAAATTCACAAATTTTCCGCTCTTGTCTCGTTGCCCAATTTAACAAATCTTTTCCTGTGTAACTTTCCTTTATCTCTCCAAACTGTTTAATAGGCTCATCAGGCTTATAGATTAATTTTTGTAGAGCTGTATATTTAATTCCAGCCAATGTCATACACGACTTCAAAGTTGCTAAAACAATTCTTGCATTTAACAACGAAAGGAAATATCGTCTTTGCTCTCTACGACCAAATAGCTCATCATCTTCTAGAAACTCATAATCACGGCCCATCTGAAGATATACTCCACACTTTAAGATATGTTCTTCCTTGTCTTTAACATTCAACTTAGTGAGCTTACGGTATATTAAATTAGTATTCTTTGCTGTAACACGCCTGAGTACTGATGGAGAGAATAAACGCAATAAAGTGGTCTTCCCCGCACCTGGAGAACTAAGAATATAGGTCATAGTTCCCCAAAGCGAATCATTCGCATTGTTATGTTCCAAATAAGAAAGTGGCTCTACGGAGAACAATTCTAGAAACCTTTCGTCGGTTTCTATTCTTTCTGAAGCCCGTATTGCAAATGGATTCTTGTAATTCATATACAATTAATGACGGCTTATACGTGGAAATAAGCCCTTGAACTGATTGTTATTATCTGAATCTTGCCAAAGTATTGGCAAAGAATTATTAGGCGTATTGTGTGATAGTACTAAAGGTAAGGCACATTCATCAAACCCCAAATAAGGTCTTGTGGTGTTTCCTACCTTATAGGCTTTGTCTTGTTTTAAATTCTTATGCAGATACTTAGGTTTCCTTAGTACTTTTATCAAATCAGAGTCATTAATAATTTCTTGACTTAAAGAATCATCCAATAATTGTACCACATGGATTTCATATTTCACATTATTAAATCCCCTGGCATTTAAATATTCATTAAGACTTTTGCGTATGTTTTCTATTGCCTTGTTAGTAGCCATACAAAAAAGAATATATATGTAGGTTTCACTTCGGCTTGGGTCTAACAGGTAGCTCAGATGTCGAGCAGTTTGCTCTTCATGCTCTGAGTCTGTTATAGAACTGTCTTCTTTATCATTGATAGCACAAAGCTCATCTATTATTTTTTTCAGTTTACCATGATAATGAGCATCATCTTTTTGGTATCGAATAAAACTCTTTCCACTTGCAGTAAAGTCATCTATTAAGAAAATACTGCGAAAATAAGGATGTTCCAACCCTAGTAGTTTGTCATCATTGCGCAAGGCTGAAAGCATGTCACTCAATTTTTTACTATCTGGATAATAGTTTGTTAACACTTGTTCATTATTGAAACCTGCATTACGTCGCAATATATCTGTATGAGCTCCGTCACTTAACCCAACAATTAACGAAGACCTTTTTTCTATTTCATACTGTTTTTGAACTCTTTTGTTACATAGCATATAAGAAGGCATACTTGTATAATCTGTTGCTTTCTTAAGAAGTATTGTTTTGATTTTTAAGTCATACAATAAATTAACAAGATAGTTCATCTGAGTAGAAGATATAAATACAAGTTTGTCTTTTACAAACTTATATGCTATTTGTCTATCTTCTTCATCAAACTGATTTAACCATTGTACCAAGTTACTCATAAATCTTGTTCCTGGCATGAACCGGTCATATGCATCATATTTCATGTTTCCCATGAATTCAAGTCCGGGACGTTCCGTATTTAATTTTACATAATCCCATCCCATTACACTAGATAAAAGCTGGCTGGCTAAATTGCTGTTCATATCTTAAATTTGCATTTAAATGTTCCTTCATCAACAATGAGATGATTTAAATAAAATAATGTAGCATCAAGACCTGATATGCCTGAGGGAGCTATATTCCAACAAGAATCAATTTTTTTTGAAACTTTATCTACACTAAGGGAATTATGGTTCGATAGTAACTCATAATCGTTACCTTCTATGCTTCCATAGTCTCCAATACAAAGAGTTTTCTTCGGGTCTTCAACGACGAAGAGTTTACTAGCCTTGTTATAAACTACTACATCCATACTGTGACTGCTTCTCCAAACTCTTATATTATCCAATTGTTTATCCCAAATGATTTCACAACAACTTTCATAAACTATATTCGAAAGGCCACGAGACATGTTGCCTTCAATAGATAATTGTAAACAACGTTCTTCTAATTTGAGGTTTATGCAATAGTCGGAAAGTCTTTTTTTCAGCTCATTCTCCATAACTTTTAATTCTTCATCAAAAGTTTGACACTTCCAGTTATCTATCTGTTCTTCTTCTCCTAAAGGTAAAATACATGCCCCATTGTAATAGCCTATTTTTATTTGCGACCAAAAACACTTATCAATAGAGTTCTTAAATATTTCACCTACAGATTTGCCTCGTCCTGTAGCTATTGCAATTTTTACTCCTTTCCTTAATAATTTCAGCAATTCTTCCTTTATATCTTCCCTCAATATTTTAGTATATCTACTAGCTAGGTCTTTTGCTGAGAGGGTTCCATCATAATCAAAGGCTATAGTGGTGAATTTGATTTTATTTAACCGATGAATAAATTTGTGATATGCATTACTATATAGTTCAAATAAGTCGTCGCTTTTTTCTTCTAAAAAGCCTATCTTACGTTTTACTGCTAATTCACAAGTACATTGATTAGGTAATATTTTATTGGTCAGTTTGAAATAGTTTAAGTTATAGAGTTTGCGCCCAAACGAAGGAACTCCTGGACGACCGGGATCAATACTGCGTGCTATACCTAAATTCTCAACAAAAAAGAAAGATTTTATTAGCAAATCTATGGAGGCTTGTGAAGATTCCATCTCAGACTCTATATAGTATACTGGAATATCTTTAGGCATAGAGTCTATAGTTTTATATGCCAGATCTCTTTCTATTGGAGTTACCAAAGCAATTATGCACGAATTTACCTTATGTTTAGCAAACCAGTGGTGACGTCCATGACCAAAATTACGGTAATCACTTATTAAAACAGAACCAAGGGCGGCTTCCGTAAGTTTTGATTCAATGTCCCATGCTACAGATTCACCAAATCCTCCATACAAAATGAAGAAGTTGTCCATAGTTGCCAATTCATCAATGCTTTTCTTAGAGAATATTAGACTTTTATCTTTTGCAGGAGACTCATCTGAAACTTTATAATTATTCAATAAGTTTGGTATATCCCCGTTTCTTGCTAGGTTATAAGATTTGTTAAGCAACACAAATGTTGCCACAAGAGAGTTTGTTGCCAAAAAACCATCTTTACCTGTAGGAATTTCCTTACACCAATTCTGTACATTCTGGCGATTTTTTAGTAATTCTAATATAGGATTTTTATCATGTAATGTAAGGCTAAACATACCTGCCTCATTAAATTTTAATCCGTATTTTATTGCATTTAAAATATCTTTGTTTTTGCCACTTGCACTAATAAATAACAACTTGTTACTACGAATAATCTCCGCTCCTGAATACATAAGTTGCAAAGGAGTCATAGCTACTCCTATAACTCCATTTTGTTTTTGAAAAAGTTGAGCTGCAAAATGGCAGGCGCTAAAAGAACCTCCAGAGCCTATGCAGATCAGGGGTGTACGATTACCTTCTTCAAACATAAAATGTGACAGGCTGTTAACATCTTGTTTCTCTGCCCATTTTACAGTACTTGGTATTTTTTTTAATTCATCACCAAATGGTTTTCCCATAATGAATTATAGTTAATGTTAGGGGTACAGAATAGTAAACGTCCAATTATTGCTTATCGGCTTTAAACATCTGAATTTTCAATTAATTTGTAGCGATAATCTTCTAAGACTCGTTTTTCTTTGGCCTTCCTCTTTTTCTACCTACCTTTTTCGACTTGTATCCCGGTTCACACCCGGCTGGGATGTCAAGCCCAAAAGCCTTCGCAATCTCTACCTGCTTCCCGACAAAAGGTGTTATCTTGGTGGTATGCCCCTGTCGCTCGATACATCTTATGTTCCTCATCTCGTCAAGCATGTCCAGTGAAGAGGCGAACATGCTGTGAAGGCCTGTCGTCTTCCAGATGTGTCTAATATATGATCCTATGACTAATCCGACGAACAAGATGAACAGCCTGCCGGTCTTACCGTCCTCGCTCCAATTTCTTTGTCTGTCAGAGCACATCTCCGTCTTCATCTGCTGGAAGTACTTTTCCTGCTCGTCTCTCAATTTGTAGTGAGCCAGAGCTTGTGGCGCTGTCAAATCCAGCCCGAGCGTTACAATGGCGACAAACCCTAAAAGTCTGAGTGAGTCGTTGTACTTCTTCTCGTTCTTCTCAAACGACACGACATGCCTTTTCTTGTCCAGTTTTACGTCAAACATGCAGAAGTCCCTTTTGAGTGTCTCATCGTCAGGGGTTTCCTCTTTGCCATCAATCATCTGCTGAAGACTGCTTCTCTGCCCTTCGACTTTCATGTCTATGTTGATTTGCCCCTCGCTTCTCCACGAGGGATTGAAGAACAGATTCAGGCGCATCTTGCTTGCTGTCTTTTCGGACTTGCCCTTTCCATGTACCTTGTAGTCAATGTCGTACTGTTTGTAATACAGCTTGCTGTCAAGGTCTATCTCCATTCCGTCCGGACGGACATTGAAGTCTCCAAGGCTGTCTATTTTGTCGCTGATAAACTTGTGGCCGGTCTTCATACACATTATAGCGGGCTGGTCATGAAGAATGTTGTCCTCAAGGATTTGCACTGTCCCATAGCCCCTGTCCGTTATCATTACGTAATTCGTAAAACCGGCACAGCGCAGGTCAGACTGGATGACACCCATAGTGCGTGAGTCAGGGATGTTACCGGGAAACGACCTGTAATAGATGGGCATGTGGTTGCTGAGAGTATAGACTACAACTTCATTCGTCTGCGCCAAGGCAATGTTCTCCTTGTTGTGCCCCCAGCGTATGTCGGCCAGACTGCTCCCGTAAGCCGACCTGCTTGTGGAGTCAACAGCACAGAGCTCCATCTTTCCAATTCTTTCTGAACGAAGGCGCAACAAGGCCTGGCGGTCTTTCTCAGTGATTGACTGCGTAAGACGGGTGATGTCTCCCGGAGACATTTCGCGCGCGGACGGAGTCTTGGTGTATCTCTGCCAGCGAGCGAGCCTGCTGTAAGAATAGCTGGAAATATAGGGGAACATGGCAAGCGTCATGATGTCATCCACTTTCTCCTTGTTTCCCTCGAACACTTTCTCCAGATCCTCGCGTATCTTAGTCTTCTCCGCAACTCTTTCCATAAGCCACACGTCGCCATACAGACGGTTCTGCGCATCTCCATTGTAGGTGGGTCTCCCTGCTTTCCTCGTACTTGGCAAAGAGTCCAGTTCACTCAAATCCCATTCCTGTGGGAATAACAATTTCTTTCGCTCAGCAGGCGACATGTAGAGGTACACCTTGCCCGGAATGAACTTCAGGCTTTCGGTCACTGTGCCTAAATGAATGCTTTTGTTCATGCGCTTACCGGTTGCCTCGTTCGTCACACGTGGACGTAGTGTAGCATATCTATATCCGTTATTGATGTGAAGCGTCACCTTGTGAGCAGTCTCATCGCTTATAGGTCTTGCCATTATACTATATCATTGATTACCGCTACAAATGTAACAATAATAAGTGAAATGGCAAAACATAACAAACTAAATATTTACTGATTTATAGATAATTAGCTTTAGAGTGGGTATTATCGCTACAAATTAATCGAAAATTCAGATTAAACAGAGTACTTTCGAGTATCCCGTTTTATGCTAGGCTGAGTAAGATTTAAGACTTGTTAATCAATAGCGAGTTGTCCGGGCAGCATCTGAGCGTAGTCACGACATCCCTCAGAGAACTTCTTGAAGAAGCTCTGAAGATACTTCAACACTTTCACACCCATCATCCGGCAAGTCTGGATAATGGTATGATAGGTAGCTGCGCAATCGATGCCCTCCTCACTTCCGAAGGTCATTGTATTCTTCCGGTCTACGGTAAACGGACGCACATTTCTCTCGGCAATGTTATTGTCGATACTGTACTCTCCATCTTCCCTGTATTTCATGAGACCATCCCTCTTTAGAAAGTTGCGACAGCCCCATCTATGGTGATAGGTTCTTACAGTCACGACTTTATTTATTATCGTACTTGCCTTTGCGGGCCTGCTTGTTGAGGTTCTTCTGTTGCTTGAGTTCAACCAAGAGATCCGCATACTGGTCATTGGTCTTGTTCAACTGACGCTGCATCTCTGTCAGCTGATCCATCAATTTGATCTGATACTCAAATTGTCTGCGATTTGCATTCATAAGTTCCTCATTACGGGCCTCCGCCTTAGCTTCCCGCTCCTTGGCTTCCTCGCTGATCTTATCCAACTTATCATGGAGTTTCCGGTTCTCCTCTTGGGAGGCCAGAAGCATCTTGACTAAAGTAATCTTATCCATATCAAGGTACTCTTGCACAGACTCTGTGTGAATATTCTCACTGATTTTTTTTCGCACGGATTGCATAGATTACTCGGATTTATTCTGCTATGATTCATCTGTGGATATCTGTCGAGTCGGTGTGAACTTTTTTCGGCTTGCTGAGATTAGTTCTCGACTCTGGGTAGTTGAGTGTTATCTCGTTCGGATAGTCCTCTCCTATATATTTTCCAACTTTTTTTCGCAGCCCATAATTACTGCTCGCCAAAATCGGGGTTGTCGGCATTATCCCATATGAGGTAAGTGGGTAGGAACATTAATGGGTAAATGCCTGTTTCGATGTAATTCAAATCTGCACATCCTAAATCTTTCATCACAGAGAGATTTGTGTCCAACTCACCACATATCTTCTTATCGACCATGTCTTTGGAATACACTGTCTTCAGTTGCTCTGACAACTCCTCGAGACCTGAATTGACAATAGCCTTAACGACATGGCTGACAACGTATTTATCACAGATATTTCCTGTTGGGTAATCAGAGATGTAGACATCAAGAACTCTGCTGAAGATGCCAGACAGCTCGTCATGTACCTTCTTGTTATTGGCTTCAGTCTTCGTCTCTGTATCACAACCCATCCTTGCCAATAGTTCAGCTACAATTCGTTTTGAGTAGTCAGTTAAACCTTCTTCCAATAAGAATTGCTCAAGTTGTTTTGGTTCATATTCAAAAACCATGGACAGCATCGGCAATACGTACGTAAAGCCATTATAGTCCGGAAGGTTGAATCTGATTATGTCTTCCGACTGACGCAGCACTTCAAGTACTACATCAAAAGAAGAGAAAGAGTATGAGGACAACAGGGATATGAGGGTATTCCTTATGATGAAATGGTTGACAGTCGTATCTGACTCCAACTGCTCTGCACTTTTGCCCCATTGCTTGCCAAGCTCCCAGAGGATTAACTGTTCTTCATCAGCACAGAATTCTTCTGTAGGAATGTCGAACAGGTGGTCAAACTCACGTCGGGTTATGTCCAAAGGGTCTTTTGAAAGTGTAGTAAACACCTCCTGATGTTTTATGTTTAGATCCTTCGGGAAGTTCTTACCTTTATATGTATATTCCACAATATCTTAATTATTCTGAAAGGATTTCTCTTTCAGCGTTATGTACTCCACCAATAACGTAATATGAACTTTTCTGTTAGTCCGGTATTTTCTCAAGAGCATATTTGGGAACGAAAGCGGTGGCTATCATACACACATTTTCTATTGTGACTACAACACGATTATTACGGTCGATACGAGCGACTTTACCAACTATGCCCTTGAATTTTCCATCAGTGATACGCACCATCTCATCATTCTTGAAAACCACATGTTTATTGGTTATTACCTCAACATGTTCGTCTTCAAGGCTTGTTAGGCGTATGAAATTAGACATTTTATTAAACGGTATCGTAAGAGGTGGGTTGTAACCCGTATTGGCTACATCAAAATGATTGTAGTAGAATGTCAAGTAGTTTAATTCTGGTACTTCATTGACAAACTTGTAAGCTCCTTCTTTGTTTGAATAGAGGAATACGAACTGTTGGACGAACGGCTTGAGCACCTTTTTAAGTTTACCATCCCGCTCTTCTCTGGTTCGATGAAGAGGGACATATGCAACACCCCCTAAAGAGCGTATAGCCTCTAAAGCCTTAATTTCACGACCGTATGTTGCACGTAACACATACCATTGATACCCTTCTTTAGGGGCATACTCTACCGACACCCCCAAAAGTAAATCCTTGACCTTAAAGGGGCCCAAGGGGGATTGTCCGTGGCAGGCGGATGCCGCTGCCTAACCAAAGAACTTGATATGATAGCGTGCTAAAACTATTTTTTTTGCTTACCTTTGCGGTCATGGAACAAGAAAAGATAGACTTCTACAAAGGTTTAGCGATATATATCCTCCCCGAGGGCGTGACTAACTACTTTGACGTGGTGGACTTCAACGAGCAGCCAGCCAAAGATCACGGGAAGCTTTACAAGACCGAGCTTCACATATATCTTGATGAGAAGGACAATCGTCCAGAGGGCTTTGATGGCGTCAAGTCAAACGGCTTCGGTGAAGAGAGGATGATATACGACTTCCCTGTTCGCAACCGCAAGACGATACTTCATGTGCGTCGTCGGCGCTGGCTTACAGCTGATGGTAAGAGTGTCTCATTTCCTCTGGAAGAGGCAGCGAAGATAGTCTGCGAAGGTACGTCATACTCCAAGGAGCTGGCGCTTTTTTTAAAGAGAGCGGATGGACAATGAGCCAGTGACGGCCAAGAGCCTGAGCTGGACTTACATGATCCAGGGCAACACTTTTGCGCGTGCCTACAAGGATACTTTGAGCGATTTTCCCACTTGGGTTAAGAAAGAGAATGTCGATGATGGAATACTTATCGCCAAGAACCTCGGCCCGAGGCTCGGTATTGACGAGTCTGAGTTCGGGCATGAGGTGTACACGATTCTCCACAACAAGGATGCGCATGGCAAGAAGGGCGCCATCGTTGCTATTGTCAAGGGCACCGACCCCGAGACAGTTGCCAAAGCCCTGAGAAAGATGCCGCAAAAGGATCGGGAAGCGGTAGGGCTGGTCTCCATGGACCTGAGCGACAGCATGCGCTCTATCGTGAGAATGGCCTTCCCTAATGCCATGGTGGTACGCGACTGCTTCCATGTCATGAAACGAGGTGGTGAAGGGATCGAGGAACTGCGCATGAAATACAAGCGGGAAGCTGTCAAGGATGTAAACCGCCAGAAGGCAGAGTTCAAGAAACACCTGGAACAACTCGCCAAGCAACGCAAGTACTATCGTAACAGCAGGAAAAAGCAAGGTAAGAAGCGATGCAAGGGTAAGCGCCGAGGCCGCAAGCCAATGCGGCTGAATACAAGGTTTGAGCCCAAGAGGCTGAGCAATGGAGAGACCTTGGTAGAAGCTCTGACCCGGTGCAAGAAGCAACTGGGCAGAAGCTATGGCGACTGGAGCATAAACCAGAAGAAGAGGGCAAGAATTCTGTTCCGGCTCTTCCCGAAACTGAAGGAGGCGTATTGGCTGATAAACGATCTCAGAGCAATCTTCCGTACGAAGTCTAACACCAAGGCGACTGCGAAGAAAGCGCTTGAAGGATGGTACAAGAAGGTCACCAAATCTACCCTTAGAGAGATCAAATCCGTAAAACAGTCTATCCAGCACTACGAGGACGAGATACTCAATTACTTTATCAACAGAGACACTAATGCTTCTGCAGAATCGCTCAACTCCAAGATGAAAGCCTTCAGGTCATGCCTGAAGGGGATAAGGGATATACCCTTCTTTTTCTATAGATGTATTACCGTCTTTGGTTAGGCAGCGGCATCCGCCCGCCACGGACAATCCCCCTTGGGCCCTTAAAGGCCACATCATCACTCTTAGGAATTGAACCAATTCTTTCGTTGGTCTTTTTGGAATCAGTCTTCCCATCCCGAACTTCAGTATTCTTCAACACATCCATACCGGCATTTCTTATGTATTACATTTGACACGAAAAAGCGCGGAATCGTTCCGTTGTCCTCCATACGTGACGAGACTCTAGCATAGCCTATAATGGTAGAACGGACACAGCGTCGATAAACGCCTTCCTATATGTCAGACTGAAAGTCCCAACGAAATGCCATTGCTGGCACTTACATGCGTCTGAAGGTGAAGTCTTTTAAGACTTGCCAAACTCAGCACTGCGTGGAATGCTGTTCGTTAGCTCTATAGGAGAGCGAATCTCCAACCGAGGGTACAAACAGCCATTCAGTCGGTACAAAGGTAGCTCAAAAAAATGAATAGAACAAAATAAAGACGAGAAAAATTACCCACTAACCTAATATTTTTAATATTGATGTTATAAGTTTTATAATGCTACTTACGTGGCTGAATCAGAATTATGTCTGAGAATAGACGAAGTTGTCAAAAGTTTTTAATAACCACATATTATCACAAGTAGTTGATTTTCACAAGAAAACCGATTCGATTAGTGATAACCAACAAGTTAACAATACACTTTTTCGAATCACTTGTGATAACTTACTGTGAGTTTAGCAGGCTCTTTATCATTTCGTCTATCTCACGGTTCACTCGGGCAAAGTTACGGTTCAGCATGACTTCCTTCTGACGGGCATCCTTGAAAGCGTATATCTTAGGGAGGTCAACGTATTGAGCTTCTTCCTTCTTGATTTCTGCCATATTGAAGTTGGTCTTGCAAAAGTACTTAGTCGTCTTGAACTCAGGACTTTCCTCAAGGTTGATGCTGCTGAAGGAACTGCGCTCCGTGGGCGTAAAGTCTCGGGCAGCCTGTCCGGCAAGCCAACCGGTGGCCATGTCGGCAATCTTGGCAGCAGGGACGAGGTTGTCCATCTTCTCGCTGATGGAGGTGCTGACCTTTGAGTCGTTGATGGTGATGGACTTGCTTGTCTGCTTGGCCTTGCCAAAGACATCATTCTGTGCCCACTCCAATGTTTCTTTGTTGCGGGCCGCACCCATGAAAATGTTGCCACAGGTGGTGATAATCTTCTGCATACCGTTCTTGCCATAATCGGCCTCCAACTGGGGAAGTTCCTGAAAACCGAGGGTGACAGCCACCTTGTTGCTTCGTGCCGTGCCGATAAGACGGTCTATCTTGTGGAAGTAGAGTGTGGGCAGCTCGTCGACGATGATGCTTACCGGCAGGTTGCCCTTGCTGTTGATACGGGTGACCAGACGGTTGAGGATGAGGGCATTGAGCGAGCCGATGACCTGCTCCTTTTCCGGGTCGTTGGCGATGACAAGATAGCTGGGGTTGGACTTGTCGGAGATCTTCAGGTCGAAGTCGTCGCCGGTGAACACCCAGTAGGCCTCAGGGGAAACAAGACGGGCGGCATTGACACGGAGCGTACCCACCATACCTTCCAACTGGTCATTGGCCTTGTTCTTATAGGCACTTTGGAACGGTGCCATGAGAGACATGATCTTTGAATCTTGCATGAGGATGTCAAAAACTTCACTGTAACTGCGGCCTAAGAAGCTGAGCACATGGGGCATATCGGAGTACTCGCCAGTGATAGTGTCGGGCTCCACTTCGTTGCCGTCCTCGTCCTCGTACCAGCAGCGGTCGATGCGTATTTCCTGCTTGTTGCCGTTGAGATAGGAGAAGCCGTTCAAGTCGACAAACATATCGTCACTGTCGGTGGAGACATTGTTGCTGTTGCAGTCGATGAAGTCCAATACCACGTTTCCATGCTCATCCAAAGCCTTATAGTCTCTCCAACTGCGTATGACAAGACGGAGCTTCCGGTTATTCCAAAGCACATAGCGGTTCAGCTTTTTGCCGTCCTTATAGCCGGTGGGGTGGAAGTTGACAAAGAAGTAGATGATGGCGGCAAGGAAGTTCTCAGCGGAGTTTTGGAAGAAGGCTTCTGAGCCGCCTTTCTTCTCACCACCGCCTTTGTTCAGAGAGGCAAGCAGTGTGGCTGCCGTCTCGGAGGCTGCCGCAAGGTCAGGAATGCACTTCCGCTGGATGGGGTTCACACGATTGGAGTACTCCACATCGGTGAAGTTGACGATGCGGAAACCGCAGTTCTTGGGCAGCTTGCCCTGCTTACGGTTCTTGCAGTACTGATAGAAGAGGTTTCGTGCCAAAGCCGGGAACTTATAATCATAGACCATCATGGCAACACCTTTGGCTGAGTGTTGCCGGATGAACGGGTCGATGATACCGAAGGACTTACCGGAGCCGGGCGTTCCCAAGACGATGGTGGCACGGAAGGGGTTGATGATGTTGATCCATCCGTGGTTCAGACGCTTCTTATAGTAGTAGACCATAGGGATATTGACACTGTACTCGTTCTCTTCCTTGTTCCGGCTCTGCTCGAAGCTCTCGTTTTCGAAGTTCCATTTATCGTCGCCGATCTTCATGCCCAAATATTTGGCAATGGCATCGAAGCCCTGGTGAATGAGCATCGTGCCTGTGACGGAACAGAGGACATAGAGACAGCGGTTGAGGGAATAACCGGCGAATGAGCCGTTGAGTGGCATATCATAGAAGATGAAGCACATAACGATCATCGATGCTCCGGCAAGGACGGGATAGAGCACCATCGTCTTGAGATTCCATTTCAGGCTCTTGCGTGCTCTCGTTCCGATGCAGGTAACGGTGATACAGATGAGTTCCATCACCTTGCAGGCAGCCACGGAGTCAAAGACCTTGAAGCGGTGGAAGAGCTCAAGGACAAAGGCGACCATTCGGTTGTCGGAGGTGATGGGCAGGTTCATCACAATCTCTATGATCAGTATCAGATAGATGCAAGAGCGGAACATACTGTACATCTGCTGTTGTTCACGGGTTTCTTCCATAGTGTTGGCCTACTAAGGTTTCTGTTATTATTATGCTACAATTATGAATTTTATTGACACAAAAGTTAAAGGTATCGAATGAGCTTACAAAACGGTCCCTTTTGGCTCGTGAAACGGCCTTTTTTGTCGGCTGAAAAAGGCCATTTTGCAATGCCGTCTGGCATGTTTTGCAAACTCATTGAATTACAATTACTTACAAAGCCACTCATAATAATGTCTACGTTTGAACTATCTTTACAATCTTGTTATACCATTATATATAGGTATGCAGACATTCTCCCCTTTCGGGCAGGCTTGGAGAGGCAGATTCCTTTAGTGTAGGTTTATCAGCAGATCCGGCGAGAAACTGTCGGCATTGAGGATGTCACGGTAGTTGATGTCGAGGTAGCTGACACGGCCGCTGATCTGGTCCTCAGTGATTTCAAGACGAAGTTTCTTCTCTTCGGGGAACGTGAGCTTCTTCAGTACGATGACATTGCGGTAGGACTTCGTGAAGTGGTCGGCATGGTTGACCATGTAGACGGGCGTGAGCTCGATGGTCTGTGAGTTCGTCGCCTTCAGCTCTTTCTTGTCCATCAGTTTCAGACGGATCTCGGCAATGTCATACTTGATGTTGCTCTTGTTCTCCAATGAGAAGTCGATGAAGAAGTAGTCGCCGACGGTGTAGATGTTGTTCACCTGCGCACGGATGCCATACTGTTTGCCATGCACACTGAAGCACTTACGGCGGCTCATGAAGATAGACCAGCAGAGACGCGACATATCACCCTGCGTCATGCTCACCTCCGGATTGGTGTAGTCGCGGATGTCCTCCTGTCCGACGGTATAGACGGAGTGGGCACGCTTCGGGGCTTTCGTGTAGTAGACGGTGAACTGGGCGATATGGCGCTCGCCGATGACCGTTACCGTTCCTGCGAGTTCATTGTCCATTAGCGTGGACTTGGGCTTCAGACGGACAATGTTGTCGGCGCACTGGTTGCCGACGAGCTTGTCAGTGGAGATGTCCACGAGCTTGATGTTCTCAGGCATGATGAGATGGGTGGTAACCTGGTCATTGACGTAGATGACCGTCTTCTGAAGATTGCGCTCGAAGATACGTGCGTCATCCTCCGTGAGGCGGTGGATGTAGCGGATGCGGACAGTGTCGTTTTTCTCTTTTTTCTCTTTTTTCTCTTTCTTCTCACTGTTAGTGAGGCCGTCAGCTTTAATGGTTGTAACGGTACTTTCTGCGTAGGTGGGCAGGATGGCGACAGCCATCAGTGCCATGATAATAATCTTTTTCATTCGTTCTGTGTGTTTATAAGGTAGACAATGGTGTTGTACTTGATTTTGGCTTTGTTCTTGCGGATGTTCTTCGACACGGCAGAGCTGGCAGACTGGTACATGTTCTGCAGGGCTTGCAGAGCGATAATCTCCGGGGACACGCCGCCGGTGCCGTTCACGTCGAACTGGATGTTCTGAGCGGCGATATTGGAGCCTGCGTCCTTCATCATCTCACGGAACGTGGACTCGGGAACGTAGAAGCCCTCCATGCCGTCGTTGTCAAAGACGCTGAGATTGACCTTAATGAACTTGTTGCCGACGAGAATGCTGGTGATGTTGGCCATGACACGCTGCTGTCCGAAGCCCGTGACGATGCCGTAGAGGTAGGAACCCTTTTTGAGGCGAATGCCCTTGACGGTTACATCATCGAGGAGCTTGAAACGAAGTCTTGTGCCCTCACGTGCCTTGGTGGTCTTGTCAATCATCGCCTTGATAAGCGGCTCGTCGATATTCTCGGTGCTGGCTACGGTATTGAATTTCTCGCTGTTGTCCTCCTTAACCTTCTCGACGACCTCGGTCTTCTCTTCCTTCTTGTTTGATTTCTTTCGGGAGTTTCCGGTGAGTGCTTCGATCATCGCTTGTTGCTGTCGTCTTTCCTCGGCTTCCTCTTCCTTGTCGCGCTGTTCCTGCTCGGCATAGTAGCGGCGCTGGCGGTCCATGCTGCGGTTCTGGATGCGCTCCAGCTCACGGGCATAGTCGTTGAGGTCGTCCTGTTGGGTGCGTCCGCTGCCATAGCTGCTGCCGTAACTGTTGCTGCTATAGCCGTTGATGCGGTTCATGTTGGCCTGCTGACGCTCGCGGAGGTCCTGCTCGGCTTTCATCTGACGGAGACGCTCGGCATTGATGGCATTGATATCTTGCCGCTCCTTGTCGTTGTAGCCGCTGCCGGTGGTGTCCTTCTGCTCATAGTCATCACCGATGCCATCGACGGCGGTAAAGGCTCCACCCTCGGCAAAGTGCTTGTTCATCGCCGTCATCTTGTTGTCCATGCCCTCAGCACGGGCGTCTGGGATGCTCATGTTGATGGAGTCGGTGACTACGTTCCCGGCAGTCTTGCCGTTGCCCTTGAAGGTCTCCATGCCGAAGTAGATGAGCCCCAACAGGGGCAGGAAGATGACCAGAGGGAAAATGTACTTGGGTTGTCTGAGGTTCAGACGCTTGAGTTTCTGTAAGTTCATATCATATGTTTTTTATTGTTTTGTGTTTATTGCTTATTGTCGAGGTACTTTACCACGAGTTCGAGCTGGCGGTACTTCACCATGATGTCCACGGAGTCCTTATGGCTCTTGACGGGCAGACGGACGAGGGAGTCGAGGTCGTGCTTGAGTTGCTGGCCTTTGTTGGTGAGTTCCACGGTCTGGTCCACCTGCATGGACTTCAGACGCTGGATGCGGCGGATGCCGTCGAAGGCGGGCTTCACGTCAGACAGACCGCTCATCATGTCGGACTCGTTGTAGGTGGAGGTAAGGGTGAGCCACGTGCCGACAATCAGTGAGAGCATGAGCATACTGATGGTGATGACGGACACTCTCTTCTTGTGCTTGTCCGCCCATTGGTTGGCTTTGGCTATCTTGTCCTTGAGCTTGAACTTGTCGGTCAGTGACTTGATGCCTTCCGCTATCTTGGCGTCTTTCTTTGCTTTGGTGCGTTTAAAAATCTTCATGGTACAAAAAATTATTTTTTATTTAATTGTACCGATCTACTCCCTTTTAGGTGGTGAGTATCTTCGGTTTAATAATCCAAATCTTTGTTCTCGAGTGTTCTCCAGTTGGTGATGAGCAGTCCGTGGGGATTGTTCTGTGTCCTTGGCACGTTCTCTATCTCGCCCACGGTGATGATGGAGCGCTTGAGGTCACGGCTGCGACGCTTGATGAGCTGTGTGCCGAAGTACTTGAACTTCTTGTCGTGCTCGTTGAACTGGATGGAGTCGCATTTGATGGTGCAGACGGCACTGCTCGATATGATATCAGAGTAGAAGCCGTTTTCTTCCATGGCCTGTTTCTGTTTCATTGCCGTACCGTCTGCCATGTAGAGCGCCTTGCCCAGAGTCCACTTGATGTAGTCGTCATCGGGCGGAAGGTTGAAGAAGTACTGGTGGAAGAGCTGGATATGTGCCTTGGCTTCCATCACGAAGTTGGCTTCCTGCAGACTGCGCTCGGCAAGGAATGGAATATCCCCATCGAGGATGTATATCTGGCTGCGCTCCTCACTGACAAGCTTCGAGCTCTGATAGACAGTGAAGATGCAAATGGCAGTGCAAGCCGTCAATGTGAGGATGACGGTTGCAAGTGCCAGCTTGGTTTTCTGTTCTAAGGATTGTATCAACATAACGCTTGTTTTAATTAGTAATGAGTAATTAGCAATGAGTAATTTAAGGTGAGTAATTAGCAATGAGCAATCGAGTTACAGTATTGCCTTTAGAAAGGTTAGGAGCTGGAGCAGCCCGCTCAGCTGCAAACTGCTAACTGCTCATTGCTAATTGCTCATTAATTAGTTATTGCTTTCCGCCCCTCCGGGTCTGTAGTTGGAGTCGGACTTGCCCACATTGTTTATACTGCGGGCGGAGTCGGCACCACGACTGTAGGATGTTCCCAATCCAGTCTGAACCATGATGGTACGGGCAGTCTGGCTGAAGCCGCTGCCACCGTCACTGTGAGACTGCTGGGCGGCACCGATGATGGAGGCCGTTCCCGTTGCAGCGGCCGCACCTGCGGCTACTGTTGTGCTTGCAGCACCCATAGCATAGCTTGCGCCACCAAAGACAAGGGTCTGTGCCATACTGCCGGAAGCTGTTCCTGCGCTGGAGCTGATACCACCGGGGATGAGCCACGAGGCCACTTCGGGCACGAAGCGGAGGACATAAGCGCCCACGAGCATGCCCATAGCATACATACAGTTAGATCCGATGCCCTGCAACCCCAAGGCTCCTATCTGCTGCCATGAGTTCACTGTTCCTCTCAATAGGGTATCGTAGGCCTTGATGTCTTCCATGAGGTTGTACATCAGTATGAAATCGATGTAGTAGAGGCAGAAGTACACGACAAAGCCCCATAGGGAAAGCGACAGGTACTTGCCTATCCATTGGGCCCAGGCGTTGCTCCATGGCGGTACTATGCTAAGGGCAAACATGATCGGGGCAAAGGTGGCGAGGATGGTCATGAAGATACGCTGGGCAACGAGCATGCCGTAGTAGGACATCTGGAAGATGAGCTCGCCGACGAAGCGTATCACGTCGTTGATCCACTCGCTGACCTTGGTCTCGGCGGCAACAGCGGCACGCTGGGCGTAGTTGTTGATGGTGGTACCGAGGTTCTCCATGTTATAAATGAGCTTATCCCACCAGTGGGCATCCTCACCGATTTCCTGCACCTGCTTAGCGGTCTCGATACTGTCCTGGACCTGACGGAGGCGTTTGAGGTAGTCGTCTTGCTTCTGGGCGACCTTAAGCTCCAGTGCCGCCACTTCCCGGTTCTTGCTCTGTGCCATCTGACGGGTCACATCCTCCAGACCCTTGCCAGGCATCCTGAGTGACGTGCAGATATAGCTGCTGTAGGTGATACACAGGGATAGGCCGATGATACGGGCGAGTTTCATCACGTCCATGCCGCGGCGGCCGAGCATCATCATCCAGCACTCGTAGGAGCCCATGCAGAGGGCAAGCAACAGGCCGAGCATCTTGGCAAAGCTGATGGCACTGCCAAGGACGGCGGACTTGGGAAAGGTCTCCATGGCCGTCAGCAGTCGCATCAGACTGTCGTCGATGGCAGGGAGACCCATCGTCAGCAGCTGGTTGATGAACATTGAGGATAATTGTAAGTCTATCATAGTACTTTACTTGATTAATTCTGCATAATTCCTTGATTTTTACCTTTTTATTTTTTTTCTCTCAGTAGTATTGCTGTGCCATCCCGACAAGGTGTGCCACACGGGAGACAATCTGCTCCATCTGCTTCTTGTACTCTATGTAGGCTTCCTGACGTTTGGAGTTTTCAAGCTCATTGCCAATGCCTTGCTTGTGGGTGTAGGCGATGGACTGGCAGATCATGTCGTTCTGACGCTGGAGCTCGCTGACCTGTGGAGCCATCTTGCCCTTGCTCTTCGTAAGGCAGTAGGTGAGCCCCTCAGTGATGGATTTCTGCATACGTGTAAAGTCGTCCTTGAAGGAGTGATAGACAAGGTCGACGTTGCGGTCGGCGGCACGGAACACTTCCTCGTCGTGCATCTCCTTGACTTTTTCACGTTCTTCCTCGACTTTCTTGATTTTTTCCTTCTGCGTCTCCTCCTGCGCTACACGGCGGGGCATGACGGTCTTGACGTTGGACTTGTGCTCCTTGAAGCGGACACGGTAGCCGGACTTGAAGCCCGACCACTTCCAGTAGGTCTCGGCACCGGAGTATTTCTTGTGGAGGAAGTAGTAGTACCAGTCGGGGGCGAAGTCCCAGGGACCGGTCTCCATGCTCCGCCACTGTTTCTCCTTCTGTGAATCGTGTACTTTCTTTTGCGCATAAGCGCTCCCGCTTCCCACAAAGAGGAAAGCGAGAGCTGTACACATTATAAAGATTATGGAAGAATGACTGTGTTTCATGGTATAGGATGTTTGATGGTTTGTTCGTTTGATATTGGGAATTGGAATCCTGTTCTTTTATGGGTTGGCTCAAGCCCCGTACCACTTGTCTATGACTTTTTTCGCTATCTCGTCCTTGACCTCGCTGTTGAGGATGTCCCAGATGTAGTCGTAGTGGAAGCCTCCCATGACTACAATACTGCACCAGAGGTTGGCCGAGTCGATGATGCCGAGCATATTGGAGATGTAGCCGTGGAGGGTGTTGATAAGCTCCAGTTTCTCGTCCATGCTGGCACGCATGAGGTTCAATCCGCTGGCGGTAAGGGTGGCGTACATGGTCTTGATGTTCTTGATCTCCCTCGCGCAGGCAAAGTTGGCCTCGGTATAGTACCATGCCACAGCCGGTTTCTTGAAGGTGTACTTGACAGTGTTCTTCGTGAACTTGGTGTACTGGTCGATGAGACGGTAGAGGTCGGTGCCGGTGGAGGCGAGTGCCGCACCGAGGATAACGTAGCTGTAGGCGTTGTTGAGCTTGGAGTTCAATGTCATGCGCACGTCGTTGAACTTCGTCGCTCCCTTGGTGACGAGGCTCTGCTCACCATAGCTTACGGCCACCTTCTCCAGTGCCTTCTCCTCTTCTTTCTTGATGAGCATGTGCAGCGAGATCAAGGCCTCGATGGTAGGCTGGTCATTGGGGTAGTCGAAAGCATGGGCTTTCGAGGGGTAGAGGATGGCGACGGCCAGGATGCAGATTATAAAGGTATGGGACTTCATAGCTTTCATGTTCCAAGGTTATTCCAATCGTTGATAATGCCGTCCACCATGTTGCTTGCCTGATAGACGGAGGCCCAGCTCTCAGGGTCGATGGCAAAGAACACCTCGCCCCAGGTGCCGAACTGGCACATCATCACCATCACGTCCATCTTATACTTCATCTCCAACAGTCGGGAGTAGATCTTATTGGCCAGTGTCAGACGGGTGTAGCGGTCCATGAAGTTGTAGCCGTCGCCCTGACCCATGTTGTAGCGTCCGCCGCCGTTGGGTATCTTCTGGCGGATGATGGGATTGTCGGGCAATTTTATCTTGCCGTTGTTCACCACGTCGATGAAGTCATGGATAAGTCCTTCAGTCTCAATGACAATGTCGGCGAGCTCGTTCAGGCAGAGGACGTAGTTCTTCACGGGGTTCGAGGCGATGTACTTCGTCACCGTGGGCACGGACGTGAGGATGTCGGCACTAAGAAGAAAAATTTCCTTGTAGTAGGCTGTCTCCTCGCCGAAGCCGCGGACATTGGTCATCGTCAGGTGGTAGAGTTCCTTGATGCCTTCCATGGTGGCGGTGTACTGCAAGATCTTTTTCTGCTTGTCGGAGATGGTGTCCAGACGCTCGTTATGCTTGTCCTCGATGGCTTTCTGTGCGGCGGCGTTGGCGGAGACCTGCGCGATGGTCTTGGTATCTATGACAAGGCGCCATCCGGCAAAGGCATGACTTGCACTGAAGAGCAGAAAGGCTGCGGTCAGAGCACAGCATTTCTTGTATCTTCTGTCTGTCTTGTTCTTTTGCCTTTTGAACGTCTTGCTCGTTTTCAGTCTGATTTGTCCCATAGTGGCATGATTTTCTGTTGTTTGTTCACTTTGACCGCGAAGTCAAGGTACTTTTTGATTCCGAGTTTCTTGCGGTCTTCCTCGATTTTCGTGATGGCGGTCTGTATGTCACCGTAGTGGCGCTCATAGACTTTCAGGGCTTCTTTCTCGGCGCGCTCGGTGGTGTAGGCCCAGTAGCACTCGGGCGGTTCCTCCACGCCATAGACGTCGGAGTACTGGCCACGGCAGATCCACACTTCCTTAAAGTAGCTGCGGCCGTCGTGGTTGTTGAGGGCGTTGACGGTGAAGATCTGCTGTTTCTGCACCTGCGTCAGTCCGAGGATAGCACTGATGGCATCGTAACGGTCCTTGAACTTGCTCTGGTCGAGGAGGATTTTCACGTCAGAGTTGTTGATGATGGCTTCCTTGACGATGGGACTGTCGATGACATCGTTGAGCTCTTGGGTCACCACTCCGGCGATGCCGTGGAACTTTCTCACGGTCTTGTAGAGATACTTGATGTACTCTGCCATGGTAGGTGAGGAGATGGCTTTCCACGCTTCCTCGATGATGAGGGCCTTGCGGCCTTTCTTGATGCGCATCTTCTGAAGGAACACGTCCATGATGATGAGCACGACGATGGGGAACAGCACAGGGTCGTCCTTGATCTTGTCGATCTCGAAGACGATGAATTTCTCGTCAAAGAGACTGGCATCAACGTCGTTGTTCAGCGTGTGCTCGAGCTCACCGCCTTTGTAGAACTGTTCTAAGATGGCTGCGAAGTTGTCGATGTCGAACGTGATGCTCTTCTCCCTCATGATCTGGGGGATGCGCTCGATGGCAAACTCGTAGTAGCTGTTGAAGCTGAGGTTGTCGACGTGCATCTTTCTGCGCTGTTTCTCCATGCGGTCGATGCGCTGCTCGATGGTGACGAGGTAGTTGCCCTCGATGAGTTGCGGCATGAGGCGCATGAGCTGGCGGTTGGCGGCAACCTTCTCGCCGTCGGTTGCGGCCTTGTCGTTGATGAGGTCGTGGAGTTTGTTCACCTTCCGCTGGATTCGTGCGTAGGCTTCCTTTTCCTCAGCAGTATGTAGATGACCGTCATCGGCCATACGACTGCCATCAGCAGTATGGATAGGACCGTATTCAGTATCCTGTCCGCCAAAGGCAGATGGATCTTCGAATGTTTCGGAGGTGGGCATGTCTGTTTCATAGTCATACTCTGTATGTTTGTATTTTTCTTCGAGTTCCTTGCTGTGCTTCTCGTAGGTGCCGTTCTTCTTGTCCTCAAGGAGCAGACGCTTGCGGAGGTGGTCGCGCTCTGCGTCGGTGAACTCCTTGAACGGGGTGAAGTACGACACGTAGTACTCGACTATGGTCTGGTTGATGATCATGTCCGGTTCATCCGACATTTCGAGTGATACTATGATATAATAAAAAAGGAAACCACCGTTTATTGTATATTTAAATCATCACAAATAAGTATACAATGATAAACAGCAGTTTCCTATATCATGGATTTGGCCTTTACAACCATATCTGCACGAGAGTCAGCTACAAAGGTAATACAATTATTTTTAATGTGGAGTCAAAGGAACGATTAAAATGTTGCCCGAAGTGTGGATGCCGTCACCTTGTCAAGAACGGTTTCCGTTACCGTGACTTTATAGGGCTTCCCATAGGAGGCAAGAAGACCATATTCCGTATGAAGGTTCAGCGCTACAAGTGCAAGGACGAGGACTGTGATTATGACCAGCAGGAGCCAATAACGTTTACAACGGGCAGCCAAACCTACACACACCGCTTTGCCACATATGTAGTCTGCCTGCTGAAGTCAATGACAATCCGTGCGGTATCAGACTTGCTAATGGTAGGTTGGGACACCATAAAGGACATACACATGCGATTTTTGGAGAGGCGCTACCTGCCAATTTCCCTCAAGGGCGTAAAGAACATCGGCATAGACGAGTTCGCCGTCAAGAAGGGGCACGTATACAAGACCATTGTCGTTGACCTCGATACCGGCAGGATAATCTATGTGGCCAACGGCAAGGATGCCGCCTGCCTTGACAAGTTCTGGAAGATGGTCAAGAGGCAACATGTGACCATAGAGCATGTGGCTACCGATCTTTCAGGTGCGTTCATTAAGGCTGTCAGTGAAAATTGTCCTGACGCACAGCATATCTTCGACCATTTCCATGTTCAGAAGCTTATGAACGAGAAAGTTGACGATACAAGACGTACTGTCTGCCGGACGGAAAAGGACGTAAACAAGCGTAAGGTAATAATGGGGGTGAGACTGTTACTGTTGAAAAATGGCAAGGACGTTATGGACAAGTATTACAAAACCAGGCTTGACAATGCCCTTGCCATGAACGAACCTCTATCGAAAGCATACTATTTGAAGGAAGGGCTGAGGGAAATATGGATGCAGATAAGCAAGAAAGCTGCTGAGGCAGTGCTTGAAGACTGGTGCAGACAGGCAAGGGAGAGCAAAGTACCGCAAATGATACAAATGGCAAATACCGTTAGGGGATTCAGAACGGGAATACTCGCCTGGTATGACTGCCATATCTCAACTGCTAAAGTAGAGGGTACGAACAACAAAATCAAAGTATTGAAAAGAACTGCATATGGATTCAGAGATGACAAATATTTTGATTTGAGGCTATATGCACTTCATGATTGCCGTATCACTCGAAATGTCGGATGAACCTCATGTCCTCTATCTTCGTGGGAGCCTCGCTGCCCTTAAAGATGAGGAATATGAGCGACTTGAGGAAGTTCTTCTTCTCTCCGAAGTTCTGGGCGTACTCGGTGTCCGTAATCTTGAACGGGTTCATCGAGATGGGCTTCTCCTTAGAGTAAGAGATGTAAGTACCTTTGAAATATCGACATATACCCTCGTAGCTGTCGCCGGTATCTACCATCACAACGTCGGTATTCTGCTCCAGGAGCTGTCGCACGACGCTGTTCATGTGGAAGTGTTTTCGGGTTTCGTAAATAACTGTAATACAGATAGAAACATAACGCTTCCAAAATTGAACGGTACAAAAAAGTGCAATAGCGAAAATTGGGAAATTGAAGAGTTTTGCAGAGCAAAACCAGCCTTCAAGAGTGGACAAGATTTAATAATTTGTTAAGATTATTTAACCTTTAATTTTGAGGCAATTTTGCCGTTTGCCAAGTCTGGCTGACTACAGTTGCTCATTTTGGGGCTTAGACGATAACTCGAAAATCGACTAAAACCAGAGTTCTTGTACCGTCATTGTATCTCGGATGCACTAAGTAACTGTGTGACAAGGTCGGTTAATGATTCAAAGTCAACTTAGGACACGGAATTTTGATTTTCAATCGTGCCCATGTTTTTGTGCCGCCAGGCAGATAATCTTTGGTACGAGTTGATTCAAAAAGGTAGGGAAAAGAAAGGATGAGGTAACACTTTGAGGCAAAAAGGGGATTTCTTAGGCAGATTTTATTCTTTTTCTTCAAAAAAGTTTGGCTATTTCAAATTAAAGCAGTACCTTTGCACCACCAGAACCCGCCAAGCCTCTCAACGATGCTCAAATGTGCGGGTCGTTTTATTTTTATACAATGAGCAACAGAATCCCATTCCAGAAGCCGTACACTAGTGCGCACGACCTTGTCTGTCTCTTGCAGTCAAGAGGATTGACAGTTACAGATACTGCCAAGGCTGAGAGTTATCTCGAATATATTGGCTATTACCGTCTGTCAGCCTATATGTATCCTTTGCTACAGATGCCGAAGGAGCAACATCGCTATAAACCGAGTGCAACGTTTAGCCAAGTGATGATGCTCTATCGTTTCGACAAGAAACTTCGACTGCTTATCTTCAATGAGATAGAAAAGATTGAGGTTGCAGTGCGAAGCGCAATCGTCAATATCGGCAGTGCCATGACGGGCAATCCGTTCTGGATGACTGATTGCAGCAATTTCATTGATGCAGGGAAGTTCCGCCGTACAATGGACTTGATTGATGCCGAGCTTCATCGCTCACGCGAAGATTTCATTGTTCATTTCAAACAGACCTATTCTGATGCGTACCCTCCAGCCTGGATATTGGCAGAAGTGCTTCCCTTCGGAGTTATCACCAATATCTTCAGCAACATCAAGGTCGCCCGAATCAAGAAAAGCATTGCTCGGAGATTTGGTTTGCAGGTAGCACCTTTTGAGTCGTGGCTTACCATTGTTACTCTAACCCGCAACTCATGTTGCCATCATGCCCGTGTGTGGAACAAGCAAAACACCATACGTCCAATGCTTCCAAATCGAATGGCTGGCAGCTGGATAACTCTGTCCACTGATACACTCCGCATCTACTTTGACCTTTGCATTATCAAGTATTTCCTAAACATCATTTCGCCAAACAACGATATGAAGGCCAAGATTGATGTGCTGCTGTCCGCTTTTCCATCCATTGACACTAATGCAATGGGCTTTCCGCGTGGTTGGGAGAATGAGCCGCTATGGAATTAGTCTTTGTAGTATAAATCTGGATGTGCTGAAAGCAATGGCAAGATATAGAAGATACATATATATAATAGGTATAGCAGTGCTGGCCATTATGGGCTGCACAGGCGATAACAATGACAGTAAGAAATATGCCCGGCAACCTAAAGATACCGTCCACACCGCAGAGAAGGCGATGGCTGTTTTCGAATACGACCCTGTGCGGGCGCTGGAGATTGTGGACTCAGCGGTCATCGTGGGAAACCTGCCCGACTGGTGGGCAGACTTCTACAGGGCGCGAATCTACAGCAGTACGCAGGTACCGGAACTGCTCGATTCGATGCTTCATGGGGTCAAAGGGGCGGCGGGCGACACGGCACGCGTCATTGCCGAGCGACTGCTCTGTCACGACTCCATCAAGGTAAGTCTGGCCCGTCAGCAAGACGTGCTGGAAGTTCTGGCCTATACCGCCCGCCAGCAGAATGACACGTTGGGCTGGCTGCAGCGTTCGCGCGAGTTGGTGGAGGTGTGCCACGGACAGGGGGCCGAGACCGAGGCTCTGCGCAACGAGGCAGAGGTGGGTGCCGCTCTCTGCTTTCTGGGAAAGGAGACCGAGGGCATGGCGCGGATTGACAGTGTGATAGCCCTACTGGACGTGAAGAAGTTCAACGAGCTCGATGCCATGCTCATTGTGCTGAAGCGCAAGGTGATGGTGCTGGCCGAGAGGGGGCATTATGCCGAGATGTTGCCGCCGGCCTGCCAGATGCTGGAGCGACTCAGCGACTACGAGCAGCACTCCGACCGCTATCACGACAGCAGCTACCGTGAGCCTAAGGACTCCACCGACAGGCAGGACTATATTGAGTTCTACCGCTCGAAGGCGCAGAAGTATATCGCCGCTGCCTACGCCGCCATCAGCGAGAGCGGCAGCATGGAAGAGTTCTTCCGCCAGTTGGAGGCCATCGTGCGCGACGCTGCTGCCCGCGAGCACCGCGCCCGCTACCAGGCCATAGAACAGCAGTGTGAGACGGAGCGGCAGCGGGCAGAGGCGCGTCGCAACGCATTGATAGCATGGAGCACGGGCATCATCAGTCTGCTGGCCATTTGCTTAGCCCTGTTCGCCCTCTACAAGCACCGTGAGACGCGGCGCAAGAACCGTGCGCTGGTGCGGCAGATTGACGAGGCGATGGCGTATAAAGAAAGGTATGAGGCTCTTTTATCGCCTCAGATTCTGGACACACCAAAGGGTGGAAACGCAGAAGATACTACTGACACCGACCTCTTCGCCCAGATTCACGACACCATCGTCCGCGAGCAGCTTTACCTCAACCCCACCTGCGACCGCCAGATGCTCATCGACCGTTTCGGGCTTTCGAAGGAGCGCATTGGTGCCGCCTTTGTCAAGGGCAGCAGCCATCCATCGCTGTCGGCCTATATCAACGACCTGCGGTTGGAACATGCCTACAAGTTGCTGCTTGACCAACCTGGTCTTGACCTTGGGCAGGTGGCGCAGCAGAGTGGTTTCAGCAGCCGGAAGTATTTTGGCGACCGCTTCAAGTCGCGCTACGGCATGACTCCTTCCGAGTTCAGGGCTGCCCGGCAATGATGGTCTGACAGCAAGTCATTATATGCCAGAAATTGTCTTCGGACGTCAGAAATGGTCTTTCTGACGTCCGAATTTGTCTGAAACCACGTCCGAATCTGTCTGTGCCCTTGCGGGCGCAGGCATTTTTGTGTACCTTACGCGCCGTAATAACAACAAAAAGGTACGCTTATGCACACATCAACACTCATCCTTCTGCTCACGGGCATCATCGCGATGCTCGTCGCGCTCGTCGGTTTCCTTTGCTGGCGCATGGCCCGTAAGAACGACGAACTGCGCCACAAGAACAACGTCATCGTCAGCGAGGTGGAGCGCAACCAGCGCCTCATCGACCGTGCCGTCAGCCTCGGCCTCAATCGTGCCGCCCTGCTGTAACCGAGGGAATAAGACAGAAAATCTTTAACATATAAACACCATGATGAAAAGAAAATACAACAGACCAACGATGAGAGTTGTCACCTTGCAGCAGCAACAGCATTTGCTCAGTGGCAGCAGTGGGATAAACGGAGAGATTTCCGGGTATCAGAAGTCGAGTGGCGGCTTTAGTCAAGATGATGACTTAACAGAATAATAACTATAACGAATACGACAACGCAATATGAACAAGAGGAAACTATTTCAATGGGCTGTGCTCGGCTACATGATGCTGACTGGGATGACGGCTTGCTCGAGCGACGATGATACTACGGACATACCCGACGACGGTGTGAAGGTGCGCCGCATTACCATTACCCAAACCGACGATGCGGCAGCGCGGCAGATGCTAACCCGATCCACGCTTGTTGAAAGTGATGGTCTTACCGCCTCATGGACAGCAGGCGACGGACTGACGTACTGCAACTTGAGTAGAACGAACCCTATGAATTATGAGATATACACTGGCCCACTAACCGCTGCCTCCACCGCCTCCACCTCGCAGTTCACTGGCAACGTGACGTGTAATGCCGGCGACTACCTCGCTGTGGTCTATCCCGCCGCGACTTTTGTGACGAACGAGAGCTACACCATTTCGCTCTCTGGGCAGGACGGCACATTAGGGACTCTGGCTACGAACTACCACTACGTTTATGGCAAAGCCTACGTCACATCTGTCACCGACAACACAGCCAATGCCACGATGGAGAAGATGAAGAGCCTGCTCACGGTGTGCAAGTTCTCGTTCGTCGATAAGACCACTGGTGCTGCCATTCCCATCAAGACGCTCGCCATCAGTTATGGTGGCAGCGGCTCTGATGCCCGCACTTATCCGCAGACGGCCACGGTGACGCTAAACAGCAACGGCATCTTGGAGCAGTCAGCAGTCCACGCTGCGGGAACAGCATCCACTTCTTCCCTTCTTGTGGACTGTTCCGTGGCTTTCTCCCTTCCTTCGGAGGGGTTGGGGGAGGTTTTTGTCGCCCTACTGCCAACCAGCGGCCAACGCACCTTCAACTTCACCGTCGCCAACAGTAGCGGCACCTATACTGGCACCGCCAAGGCTACGCTCGTCGAGGGCGAATACATCGTGGCCACGGGCCTGAAGCTAACCAAGAATAACTAAAAGACCAACAATATGAAAACAAAACATTTCATTCAGCAGATGGCCGTGACACTCATGATGCTTATGGCCGGTACCTCGCCCACATGGGCGTGGTGGAGCTATGACGAAACCCATGATGACCCAGGAGGCGGCACCTACACCTTCCGTTCCCAGCTATGGGGCTCCAAATTCGACTTCAACGCGGCAAGATATTTCGAGACGCACATGAGTTTCGACATGAATAGCCACTGTTATTATTGGATGTTCGAGTTTATGGCCGTACCTGGGACGAAGCACATTGGCTTTCCTGAGTATCATTACAATGTATCTCTGGTGACAAGCGACAACGTGGTGCATAAGGTGGCCGAATGGAAAAAAGAGGACAACGGAACGAGTATCTCAGACTACAAGGCCACCGACACCACCTGGGGAACTGTCCAGATAGAGAGAATTTCCAAGCTTTCGTTCCCTAATGACGGAAAACTGGTGCTTCAGTTCTTCCCCACAGACCGTTGCTTCGCCGACGGTGTCAAGCGCATTAGGATACAATACAGCTACGCGGCATACGACCCGGCCAACCACATGGACATCGATGAAGGTGACACCCAGTTTGAAAAAGATCTCAACACCCAGCTGGCTGACAACGAGCCGCTGCCCAAGCTGACGATAGACTGGGGCGACGACTACACGCTGACCTATCGGGCAAGCGGCGCCGTGAAATATATGTCTGTCCAACAGAAGTACCTGACAAACAGATATTTTGTTGGTGACCCGGAGAGCGATGCCAAACTTGCCAACGCCACCCTGAATCTCGATGATTTCACGGTTACAAGCAACCATGCCGGGGCGTCAGACATCCTGATTACCACTCCTGTCAGACTCTACGGTTATAATTGCGGTGCCTATTTCTATCCGGTAACGGTTAACTATACCCGAATGGCCGAGATTGACCCTGACGGCAGCTCTAACTACAGCTTCAACCTCACACGACCTGAGGAAGAGGTCATCATCGATCCCTTCACACGTCCCCTCACCGTCAACGTTCAGTTCAACAAGTGGCAAAAGCAAAACAAAGTCACCTGGACACGCAACGAGCAGGCCCGAGGCACTACTCGCAACAGATGGATTTACCGCCCCTGCCGCACCGATGGCAAGTGGTATGTCATCCGCTACGAGGACGGACAGGAGGCCACCGAGTACACTGTTGTCGGCGAAATGAATGGTGATGCAACAGACCTGAAAGTAGTAGATACCAATATCGACTACGACAAACTGTACAATTACCGCGTCATCTTCCTGCCCGACATATTGTCAGCCAAATACAAAGACCAACTGGCCAGCGGCATGCTGGCGGCGCAGGGGCGGCTTATTGCCAACTTCTGGATAGAGCAACAGGTGAACACCAAGCTCGAAATGCCCATCACACTGGATCAAGACCGCAGCTACGACGGAGCCGTGCGCCTCGTCTGGGAATACTGCATACAGCCAACGGGTCAGAACTGGACCATCGAGTATAGTCCTGCGGGCGCGAATGCCTGGCGCGTGCTGGACAACAGCATGATGGTCGACCCGGATAAATCTACGGCGAGCTTCGATGCCGAAGGCTCAGTGTGCGACATGATGGACTACCGCGTGAAGACCACCTATATGGATCGCGACTTCTATAGTAACGTTAAATCCTGCAACCTGCCTGCAGGCAGCTACATCAGCGAGGTGAAGGCCTCGACGGGCACGGAGGAGAAGACCGTCATCGTGAAGTGGAAGGTGGCACGGGCCGACGTGACCAACGACATCTACTTCCGTGTGCTGCGCCGTGCCATCGGCACTGAGGAGTGGACCGTGCTGACCGACGAGGTACACGGCACCGCCTCGGAGTACACCTACACCGACGACCGTCCGCTGGCCGGTTCCTACTATGAATACTCCGTGCAGGCCTACGGTGCGAAGTGCGACGAGCAGTTAGTGCAGACCGACGAGGTCATCACCCCCGGCTTCTCGCAGGCCCGCGGCACCATCACCGGCCACATCAGCTACGGCACGGGTACCGCCGTGGCCGGAGCACGGGTGAACCTCATCAAGTCTTCTGCCGACACCGATGCCGACCAGCCGCAGTACCTCTCGCGCTACATTCAGGGCGTGGGCAAGGGCCTGCAGTGGACGGCTGCCGACAAGGAGAAATACGCCAAGGTGCTCAACGGCGACGGTGCCTTCACCATCCAGTTCTGGGCACGGCCACTTGGCGTAAGCGCTGGCGGCACAGAAAAACAAACCATCCTGCGGCTGGGCAACAGATGGGAATTGGGCGTGAGGAGCGACGATGGCGAGAACTTCTACCTAAACCGTGTTGTTCAAAGCGGCACAACCAACTACTCACACCACTTCAACAAGAGGCTACCCTTCAGCAGCACCGACTTCACCCACGTCACCGCCGTCTATGACCACGGCATGCTAACCTGCTATGTGGGCACCGACACGCTGCTGACCTATACGTTGGATGACACTGGGCGTAAGGACTGGGGCAACAACAACGGCCCCACGCTTGCTGTGGGCGGCATTTCAAGCCTGTATACAGACATGAACCTCCAGCCCTTCACCGGCTACATCGACGACATCCGCCTGTGGAACCGCGCCCTCAGCAAAGACGAGATTGAGGCCAACTACACCCGCATCCTTGGCGGCACGGAGAACGGCCTGATACTCTACTGGCCGCTCGACGAGGGCATCAACGTGAAGAGCTACGCCTTCGACATCAGCCGTCAGGACGGCATCTACCAGCTGAACCACCCCGAGGTGGGCGTCAATGCGCAGCCGTCGGCCAGTGTGCCGCAGCGGCTGGGTCTCTACGGCGTGACCGACAAGGAGGGCGATTATATTATAAAAGGTATACCCTTCCAGCAGGGCGGCACCAACTACAAGCTGGCCCCTGAGCTGGGCATCCATGAGTTCTCGCCCGCCGTGCGCTCCATGTTCGTCAGTCCGACGAGCCTCACGGCCAACAACATCGATTTCGAGGACGTGTCCAGCTTCCCCATGGAGGGCCACATCTACTATGCAGGCACGAACATCCCCGCCGAGGGCATACAAATCTATGTAGACGGCGACTTGCAGTCGGAGGATGGTAAGATTGTGCAGACCGATGCCGACGGCCTTTACCGCGTGTCGGTGCCCATAGGCCAGCACTTCGTTGAAGCCAAGCTCGACGGCCACACGATGGTCAGCGGCGGACGCTTCCCTACTGAGGGCCGCTTCAACTTCGACCGTGCCATGACCTACGACTTTGCCGACTCTACGCTGGTCAACTTCGTGGGCCGTGTGGCTGGCGGCACACGGGCCGACACACTGGCCGTGGGCTTCGGAGCCACGAAGAACAACATCGGCCAGGCCAAGATTACGCTGAAGCTGAGCAACGAGTCGTTCTTGTTCAATACCGATGCCACGCAAAGCCGCACCTGGGCCAGCGACACCACGGCCATACAGAGCACGGCACAGACGGAAACAGGGGACGATGCGAAGTACATCGTCATCGAGACCGACCCGCAGACGGGTGAGTTCTCGGCCCTGCTGCCCCCACTGAAGTACATCGTGAAGAGCATTGAGATTCCCAAGAATGAGGATCTTGAGTTCACCTCCCTGCCGCAGATAGACCTGACCAACGTGCGCAAGGAGATGACCGACTCGCTGAAAGTGCTGACCGAACAGGGCGACAGCGTGTGGAACTACTATAAGTATAACACCAAGATGGTGCAGACCTACTTTGCCAAGCCTGAGGTGGCCCTGTGGCAAGTGAAGGGCGACGGAGCCTTCGGCGAACAGGAACTGAAGGACTATGCCGTGAGCACCACCGAGACCATCGACATCACCGACATCTGGACCCGCGAGGCCGACGGCACGGTGAAGTACACCTACGACTTCCCCGTCTTTGCCCGCAAGAAGCAGTACACGTTCGGGCTCTTCGGCTATGAGGCCTATACCAACAAGGACAGCGGCACAGCCGTCACCGACACCATTCCGCTGAACGGACAGGTGCTGACCATCGCCAACGAGATGAGCGACGAGCAGAGCGTGGTGGCTCGTGTGATAGACCCCACCATGACCGACCTGAAGGCTGGCGACATCTACCAGCTGAAGCGCAATCAGGTGCGCTTGGACAGTCTGGGCCGCAATGAAATCACCTTCACCACCGGCGCGCCCAACGTGACGGCACCCTACACTCGCCAGTTCAGCCTGTCGTTCGAGCGCAACAACCGCACCTACGTAGGCCCCTCGCTGAACGGCATTGTGCTGGGCGAGCTGACCAACGGCAACAACTTCGTGACCGACGGCCCCGAACAGGTGCAGATGGTGCTGCGCGACCCGCCAGGCTCAAAGAGTAAGGCCACCTGGAAGACAGGCACCGTTTATACAAAGACAGACAGTGAGACCAAAGGAGTATATGCCGATGAGACCTTGTCGTTCGACCTCATCTGGGGCGCTGACCTTGACGTTGCTGTCGGTTTGGGTGTTGCCATCATCTCAGGCAGCAAAGCAAAGACAACAGCCGTCGTAGGCGAAAAGGGTTCTGTGGCCTGGCAGTGGAAAGACGAAACGACATGGGCCTATACCACAGCTGAGAACATCGCCACGAGTACGGGTGACAAATATGTGGGGGCCGACGGCGACGTGTTCATCGGCACGTCACACAACTACATCATTGGCACCTGCCGCAAGTTGGGCTTCCACCGCGAGGCCGACGGCATCGTGCTGGGACTGAAGGAGGCCGTGACCATCAATGACAGCATCAGAACCAATTTCGTATATTCTGCACTTGAGATTGAGGAGACCATGATACCCAAGATTCTGGACACCCGTAATGCCCTGCTGGAATACATGGACGAAACCGCTGCCAAAAGCTATGAGAACAAGTCCGACCAGGATGTCTATCTGACATGGCTCACGCCCGACGACCCGAACTATGGTGCGGAGGACACCTACGTCTGGAAATCGGGCATCAATGGCCGCTCACAGAACATGGTGCTGCACTACAACGAGTCGGTACGCCTCTGGCGGGAGCGGCTCGCCGAGAACGAGAAAGACAAAATCGAGGCGTTCAACGGTGGGGACTACTACAAGGAAAACCGCTCTTTTGACGGTGGCACAAGTTATTCCTTTAGTGAACGCCGCGACACGACACATGTTTCCACCACTGTCTTCAACGGCAAAGTAGGCATCATTGGCGAGGTGAAAACCATGTTCAGTATCAACTCTTCTGCAAGTTTCGGCACTAACATCAACTTCAAAACAGAGGTGGGCTACAACAACACCCAGATGTGGGCAGACTCACTCGACAACG
Source organism: Prevotella lacticifex (assembly GCF_019973375.1). Taxonomy (GTDB): domain Bacteria; phylum Bacteroidota; class Bacteroidia; order Bacteroidales; family Bacteroidaceae; genus Prevotella; species Prevotella lacticifex. Next base: position 250,404 of record NZ_BPTV01000002.1, read on the forward strand.
TGAAGACCTACGCAGAGTTCGACTACGACCTGGTGGACGGCAACCCTGGCACCGACTTCACCGTCGACATCTACCGCTCACCGCGTGGCTGGGGCGACATCTTCCTGCTGCGCGGCGGACAGAGCTACAACCCCTACGAGGGGCTGGAGCACGCCAAGTACTATGAGCCGGAGAAACAGCACGTCATCTCCTACGGAACGGAGCAGATGGAACAGCCGGTCATACAGGTCAGCACCGACGGCAGCATATCGGCCAAGCAGGCCACGCTGACCGACATACCGGCTGGCGGCACGGGGCAGTTCACACTGCACCTCACCAACCAGACCACCACCAACCAGAGTTTCGACTTTGTGTATAAGCTCATGGTGCAGGAAAAGGCTAATCCCCACGGACTGGAGGTATTCATGGACGGTGTGGCTGCCGACGGTCGCAGCGTGTTTGTACCTGCCGGCGAGACGGTGAAGAAGACCATCACCGTGCGCCAGACCGACCAGAGCGTGCTCGACTATGAGGGCATCGAGATATGGTTCCTCTCGCAGTACCAGCCCATCAAGATCAACGACAAGTGCGTGCTGAACGTGCACTTCAAGCCCTCGTCATCGGCTGTCGACCTGGCTATCACCGAGCCGGTGCTCAACACCGACAATAAGACGGGCGAGCTACAACTGAAACTGACCAACTTCGACCGCCAGTTCAAGAACCTGAAGAACGTGGGCGTGCAGTATCGCTTCGCTGGTAACACGCAGTGGACCGACCTGCACACCTGGGTCACTGACAAGGCCGACTCGCTCAACACATCCTACGACATGCTGCCCGCCACGGGCGACCTGCGCCTGGCCGTCGACATGTCGAGCGACCTCTCCTACCCCGAGGGTAACTACGAGTTCCGCGGCTTTACTACTACGCCCTACGGCACCGACCTTGTCCATGTTTACAGCGATATCATCGCTGTCATCAAGGACATGACGAAGCCCCGCGCCCTCTTTACGCCCTCGCCGTCGAACGGCATCCTGGGCTTTGGCGACGAGCTGGCCGTGGAGTTCAATGAGGACATCGTGCCCGGCTACGTGGGCGACAAGGACATCATCGTCACGGCGAAGCTGAACCAGCAGCCCGTCAGCCATGAGGTGGCGGCCCACCTGAGCCGTCGTGGAGGGGGTGCACACACGGAGAACTCCATTTTCCTCAGTGGCGACTTCAGCACCGACTTTTGGCTCAATCGCGAAACGATGGGCACCGTCCTGCAGCTGGGCGTAGGCACCAACGTGTTCGCCTTGAGCTTCGACGACGAAGGCCATGCCCATGTGCATATTGCCGGTGCGGAACTGGTGAGCCATGCCACCGTGCCTACGGGCGTGTGGACCTACTGCGTACTGAGCTACAAGGCTTCCAACCATACGCTGAACATGCTCGCCCAATGGGACACCAGCAGCGAGCGTCTCTTCGAGAATGAGCCTGTTTCGCAGACCAACACAGAGGCTATTCATTACAGCGACGACAACCGCCTCCACTTAGGTCCTATCACGGCAAAGATCCATGACCTGAGCCTCTTTAACATCTACCGCGACGTGGCCGAGGCAGCTGCCACGAAGTATCAGTCGAAAGACAACTATGTCTATGGACTGGTGAACTACTGGCCCATGAACGAGGGACACGGCAACATCATCGCCGACCAACGCCATACGCATGACATCACACTGCAAGACACTTGGTCCATTGAGAATACCAACTACATGCTCCACATCGAAGCCGACGAGACGGCCGAGGCCGACATCACGCGCATCAACACCAGTCGTGGCGACAGCTATGCCATCGAGCTGTGGGCGCAGATGAACACCCAACCAGAAAGGGAGGCCACAATCTTCGAGACAGGCAGTGTGCCGCAGAACCGCCTGCGCCTCTACTACGATGCCACCAACAACCTGCATCTGGACTACGGTGAGAAGAGCACCACGGTGGCCAGCATCGAGGACTTCCCCAACTTGGAGCGCGCCAATCACTTGGCCCTGAATGTCGTTCGCGGTCAGGCTGCCTCGTTCTACATCAACGGTCAGCGCACTGCTGTCATTGCCGAGGCCGACATGCCCGCCATGGAGGGTGCCGTGATGCGACTGGGCGAAGGCTTCGACGGCTACATCGACGAGCTGCGCATCTGGAAGGCCACGCTCTCCGAGAGCCGCCTGCTCAGCAATATCTACAACACCCTCGACACGGCCGATGTCTATAGCCGTGGTCTCTTGGCCTACTATCCCTTTGAGAAGACCGGCACCGTAAACGGTGTGACCACCAAAGTAGGAACCCTCGAAGACCAGACCCCCGGCAGTGTGCTCAGCGGTTTTGCCGCTGAGATAGCCACCGGCACAACCTCCTCCATCATAGGCTCCAACTTCCCCTTGAAGAACGCCCCTGACGAGACGCGCCTCATCGCCTCGCCCGTAGCCTCGGAGCGCAAGGTGGTCATCAACCTCACTGGCGCCGGCATCTCGCCCCGCGACATCGAGGGCACCACGCTCAACATCACGCTGGCCGACATCCACGACCTGCACGGCAATACGTCGAACCCCATCAAGTGGACGGCCTACGTGCAGCAGAACACGCTGAAGTGGACCCGCGACTCGGTGAACGTCATCAAGAAGTATGGCGCAGACTATACCTTCGACATCGATATTGAGAACAAGGGCGGACAGACAGAATACTACACCTTATATAATATGCCACAGTGGCTGACGCTGGTGGATAGCGAGCGCAGCGACGATGTGCAGGCATTGAAGACCAAGACGCTGCGCTTCCAAGTGAACCCATTGGTGGCTGTGGGCAACTATGACGTGACCATCGGCCTGCAGGGTAACAACGAGATACTGGAGCCTCTGCGCATCGTGATGAAAGTGAGCGGCGAGAAGCCCCAATGGGCGGTCGACCCGACGAAGTATGACCACCAAATGACCATCATTGGGCAGGTGTATATCGACGGCATCCTCATGGAGAACGAGGAGAGCATGGTGGCTGCCTTCATTGGCAACGAGTGCCGAGGCGTGGCAAACGCCGAGAAGGTGCGTGGTGCGGCATACGTGACACTGAACATCTACGGCAACGACACCAAGGCAAAGGACAAAGACAAAGCCGTAACCTTCCGCATCTGGGATGCCTCGAAGGGGGTAGCCTATACCGATGCCAACATCACGCTACCCGATGCAGCCACCGTTCCCGACGGTTCACCGTCGGGTACCACCATCACCTTCGCCCAAGACCGGCTAATCGGCAACTTCGACACCCCGGCCGTCTGGACGAAGAGCGACAACGTGGAGCAACTCATCCCCATCCACCAGAACTGGAACTGGATAGCCTTCGGCGTGGATCCGCAGTCGCACTACCTCGACCACGTGTTTGCCGACTATGCCGAATGGATGATGATCATCAAGAGCCGCACGGCCTACAACGACTACAACGGTGCGCAGTGGTGGGACGGCACACTCACGGCAGCGAAGGCCAACGAGATGTACAAGCTGAAGATAGACCGCCTGCCCACCACGCAGCAGTCAGAGCCCAACAGTCTGCTCGCCGTATCGGGCCGACAGTTGAAGGATGACGCCGAGCGTGCCGTCACGCTGACGGAGGGCTGGAACTGGATAGCCTACACACCGCTCACGACGATGACCGTAGGCGAGGCGCTGGCCGCTGCCAACCCGCAGCAGGGCGACATCGTGAAGTCGCAGACCGCCGTGGCCATCTACGGCAGTTACGGCTGGGAAGGCAGTCTGAAAGCCCTGGAGGGCGGACGCGGCTATCTGTACTACAGCACTGACGGCCAGACGAAGTCGTTTGTCTATCCGATGGTATCAGCGGCATCAGCTAAGGCACGCATGGCAGCACCACGACGTGCTCCTGAAGGTCTGCGCATTTTCAAGCCTGTCGACTTAGGCCTCTATCCGAACAACATGACAATGGTCATCCAGTTGAAAGATGGCGATGCCGTCGTTGATACCTGTGAAGTGGCCGCATTCATCGGCGACGAGTGCCGCGGTGCCACCCGTGCCAGCGAGAACGGTTTGTACTATCTCGTCATCAGTGGCGAGGGAGCCGGTCAGCCCATAACGCTGCGCACCTGCCTGAACGGTGCCATCATCGACATCGACAACACGCAGCTGTTTGTCAGCGATGACAACATCGGCACGTCGTGGAATCCCTACGTCATCGACCTGCAGAACCTGTCGAACGGAATCACAGTGGTCGATGGTTCTGCCATCGACTCCAACACCGACTGGTGGACGCTTCAAGGCTTCAAGATAGGTCGCAAACCTACGCAGCCCGGTGTGTATATACATAAAGGTGAAAAGGTTACGATTAAGCGAGCGAAGTAAACAACAATCATGCTGAGGGAGCGGACACTGGTCCGTTTCCTCTTTAAAGAAGTGACAATGAAAAAGAAACTATGGATGCTCGCCGCCATCCTTGTAATCATTTGCGGCGTATGCGTTTCTTCTTGCTTCCGTAAAAGCGAGACAAAAACTGTTGTCAACCCGACCGAAAGGCTACGGGTAGGCGACGGAACGTCGGGAATCGACAGCAGCCAGTTCGTAACCATCACCGACGTGGTGCCCGATGTCATCTTGGAGATTCGCTACTTCGGCACGTACAACTTTGTGGGCCAGCGCATCGACGGCTACGAGGAGCCGACGGCATTGCTGACCAAGCAAGCCGCCGACAGTCTGAAGAAGGTGAGCGACGACGTAATGGCTCAGGGCTACCGCCTGAAGATCTACGATGCCTACCGTCCGCAGAAGGGCGTTGACCACTTCGTGCGCTGGGCGCAGGACTTGGAGGACACCCGGATGAAGCCCTACTTCTATCCCGACCTCGACAAGAGTGTGCTCTTCCCCCAGGAATATATCTGCCTGAAGAGCGGTCATACGCGCGGCTCCACCCTCGACCTGACACTGTTCGACATGGCGACAGAGAAGGAACTCGACATGGGCGGCACCTTCGACTGGTTCGGTCCTGAGAGTCACCCCGACTTCTGCGGCAATCCAGAGACGGGCGAATACACGGGCGACAATAGCAAAAGCCCTGCCGAGCCGAAGCGCAGCATCACCGCCGAGCAGTTCGCCCACCGCATGATTCTGCGCCGCGCCATGCTCGCCCACGGCTTCAAGCCCTTCGACACCGAGTGGTGGCACTTCACCCTGAAGGACGAACCGTTCCCCGATACCTACTTCACTTTCCCCGTCAAGCAATTGAGCAAGTAATATGAAACAGATAAGACTATGGATGCTGGCCGCCATCCTCATTACCAGCGGCTCTACAATTCTCACCTCGTGCTCCAGCGAGGACGACCCGGTGACACCTCCGACCGACGAGGTGGAGGCGCAGTTGCAGCGGATGACGCTGCGCGAGAAGGTGGGGCAACTGTTCTATGTGCGCCCCGAGTGTCTCGACACCACCATCCACTTCAACCAGCCCAGCAGCGTCGACGGCAGTACGGACGACATCAGGGCCATCAAGTTGCAGGCCGTCAACGAGACCATGCGCGGCGTGAACGAGAAATACCCCGTGGGCGGCGTCATCCTCTATGCCCACAACATCGAGGACGAGGCACAACTCAAGGCTTTCATCGCCCAGATACGCACCCTTGGCGGCTCGCCGCTGCTCTGCATCGACGAGGAGGGAGGCCGCGTGGCCCGCATCGCCAACAACGGGAACTTCGCAGTGGAGAAGTTTGAGTCGATGGCGGCCATCGGTGCCACGGGCGATGCGCAGAATGCCTACCACTGCGGCAACACCATCGGCACCTATCTGCGCCGCTACGGCTTCGACATCGACTTCGCCCCCGTGGCCGACGTGAACACCAACCCTGAGAACATCGTCATCGGTGCCCGTGCCTTCAGCGACAATCCCGAGGTGGCCGCGCCGATGGTCGTCAGCTATCTGCAGGGGCTGAAGGATGCCGGCGTGACGGGCTGCATCAAGCACTTCCCCGGCCACGGCGACACCAAGGCCGACACGCACTTCGGCTATGCGCAGAGCCTGAAGACGTGGGACGAGATGCTCTCCTGTGAGATGACGACCTTCAAGGCCAGCATCTCGTGGGGCGCGCAGTTGATTATGACGGCCCATATCGCCACGCCCAACGTGACAGGCTCCGACATCCCCGCCACCATGTCGAGCATCATCCTGCAAGACAAACTACGCGGCGAACTGGGCTACCGGAACATCATCATCACCGATGCCATGGAGATGGGAGCCATCACCCAGCAATACACCAATGCCGAGGCCGCCGTGGGTACGCTGCTGGCCGGTGCCGACATCGTGCTTGGCCCGCAGAACTTCGTTGATGCCTTCGATGCCGTCATCAAGGCCGTGGAGGACGGCACGCTCACCGAGGAGCGCATCAACCAGAGCGTGCGCCGCATCTTGCGGCTGAAGAAGCAGATAGGACACCAGACTCTACTCTGACAGTCAGAAATAATTAATATACATATAATAAAAGAAATGAGAAAGACAAAGAAACTTTGGATGCTCGCCGCCATCCGACCATTGGTACTCACCATAGTCTTCTGCGGCGCAACAGTTGGCTTGACAGCCTGCGACAAGGCTAACGCCCAGAACGACAATCCCGCATCAGCGGTGAAGAGTGAGGAACTGATTCGCACCTCGCAGAGCTGGGACGGCGTGGAACTGCCCGACTATCTGCAGGGACGGCCCGAGCTGGTGGCTGTGAAGTATGAGTTCCCCGCCGGACAGAAACTGGGCTGGCACCACCACCCCGTGATGAACTACGGCATACTGGTGCAGGGCGAGCTGACCATCATCGGACAGGACGGCCGGGAGAATACGGTACACGAGGGCGAGGTGGTCGTGGAGATGGTGAACACCATCCACCACGGCGAGAACCGCGGCACGAAGCCCGTCATCCTCTACATGTTCTATCTCTCGCAGGAGGGTCTGCCCCTTGCCGTGCAGCATCCGGAGATTCCGCTGGAGTAACCAGCACCCTAACGTCCAATGATTATGATACATATTCATGAAGAGGCGGCACACTGCCTACTGTGCGAGGATGCTCCCTGCACGAAAGCGTGCGAGACTGGCGATGTGGCGCGGGCCATCCGTTCTATCAGGTTTGGCAACGATAAGTATGCCCTACGTTTTGTGGCGAACCCTACCGATGCCGACCTCCAGAGGGCAGAGGATGCCTGTATTCATTACGACCGGCCTATCCGTATCCGTGAGATGCTGAACGCGGTCACCAGGCCATCACCTTCGACCACGACACCCGCCAGCCCTGTATCGTCGGCACGAAATGCGTAGGCTGTCACCTCTGCCGACTTGTCTGCCCGATGGGCGCCATCAGCCTGACCAAACGAATCAACAAAAAGAAATAACAATGAACAAAACAAAGAAACTATGGATGCTCGCCACCATCCTCATCCTCTGCGGCACCACGGCGACGTTGGCATCGTGCTCGAAGGACGATGACAGCCCCGTCGTCACTCCGGCGGCGAAGGAATACTTCACGCAGTGGAACCAGTGCGAGGCGCTGACTGCCCTGCAGGACTATGTACAGGACGTTACCAATGCCAACTCCCCCAATTATATCCAGGAGGAAGACCGCATCGCCACGTTCGACATGGACGGTACGTTTGTGGGCGAACTCTATCCCTCGTACTTCGAGTACAACCTGCTGGAATACCGCGCGCTGGACGACCCCGACTACGAGGCTCCGAAGGACGTGATGGAGACGGCACAGGAGATACGCGACTTCGTGCGCAACGGCAAGCCGCTGCCCGACCACTTCGACATGAAGCATGCCCTGGCCGCTGCCAAAGCTTACAGCGGCATGACGCTGGCCGAGTTTGATGCCTACGTGAAGGCCTACGCCCAGCAGCCTGCCAACGGTTTTTCGGGCATGACCTACGGACAGAGTTTCTTTAAACCCATGCTTCAGGTATTCGACTACCTTCGCGACAACGGTTTTACGTATTACGTTGTCTCTGGCTCCGACCGCTTCATCTGCCGCGCTTTGACAGAGTCCATCGGCGTCCCGTCGAACCGCGTCATAGGCATGGACGTGAAACTGCATTCCACCAGTCAGGGCACCGAGGAGGGCGTCAACTACACGATGGGACGCGAGGAGGACCTTGTGCGCACCGACGAACTCATCATCAAGAACCTGAAGACGAACAAGGTGCTGCAGATCTCGCAGGAGATTGGCAAGGTGCCCGTCCTGTCGTTCGGCAACAGTGGTGGCGATGCCGCCATGCACAACTACGCATTAGGCAACCAGAAGTACAAGTCCGCCGCCTTCATGCTTATCGCCGACGATGATGCGCGCGACCACGCCAACCGCGAAAAGGCGCTCTCCTTAGGCGAGCAGTGGCGCACGGCCGGCTACCACGTCATCTCCATGCACGACGACTTCAAGACCATCTACGGCGATGGTGTCGTGAAGACAGATTTCACCTTTCCCGTTGACACTCGGGCCCTCACCGAGTGGCAGGCCGGGCGCACCGTCAGTCAGGCGGATGTCGATGCTTTTGGCGGCATAGACAAGTGCTTTGCCGCTGAGCCCATTCCCGATGGTGTATGGGCACGGATGCAGGGCAAGACCTACAAGGAGAACCCCTACATCGGCCGCGACGACCTGCGCCACATCCGCGCCCTGCACTGGGATTACGACAATCAGATGCACGTCGGCGAGATGGTCTGCAACGCTCAGATTGCCGACCGCGTCGTCAGCATCTTGCGTCAGCTCTTCGACGCCCAGTATCCCATCCAGCGGATGCTCCTGCCCGACGTATATGATGCAGATGACGAGACTCAGATGCGCGACAACAACTCGTCGTGCTTCTGCTACCGCGCTGTCGCTGGAACCACCGTCCTGTCGAAGCATGCCCGCGGTCTGGCCGTCGACATTAACACGCTCTACAATCCCTATTACAAAGACCGCACCGACGGCACCCGTTACATCCAGCCCGCCACGGCTACCGACTACTGCGACCGCACGTGGGACTTCCCCTACAAGATAGACCACGACGACCTCTGCTTCCGCCTCTTCACCGCCGCCGGCTTCGAGTGGGGCGGCGACTGGACATCGTGCAAGGACTACCAACATTTTGAGTTAATTGAATAAACTTTGAATAACTATGAAACAAATGAAACTATGGATGCACGCCGCCATCCTGATCATCTGCGGCACTGTAAGCATGCAGGCTGAGACCCTGCGCGGCACCGTGAAAGACGCTATCACTGGCGAACCGCTGATTGGCGCTACGGTGAGGGTTGTAGAGCTTCAGGGAGCAGCTGCTGTGACCGATATCGATGGTAACTATCTGATTAATATCAGTCAGGGTGGACGTTACACCATCGAATCGACCTACATCGGCTACGAACCGAGTATGATGAAGGAAATACTGATTTCCGGCGTCAAGGAGGTGGTCTTGGACATCGCTTTGCGTGAGAACAGTACCGAACTGAAGGAAGTGGTGGTGCGCCCCCGTGTGAACAAGGAGTCAACAGTCAATCCTGCCGTACTGACTGGTGGAGTGATGCTCTCTATGGAGGAAGCCAGCCGTTTTGCGGGTGGTGCCAACGACCCTGCCCGATTGGTGATGGCCTTCGCTGGTGTGTCGGGTGAAGCTGATGGTAGTGGTCTCTCCATTCATGGCAATGCTCCGGAGCGTATGCAGTATCGCATAGAGGGTGTGGAGGTGTTTACACCTAACCACTACAATGACATGTGGAATGCCGGCTACGGACTGATTAGCGGACTGAACTCTAACGTTATAGGCAACTCCGACTTCTTCACCTCCACCTTCAATGCCAACTACTCAAATGCGCTGAGTGGTGTGTTCGACGTAAAGATGCGACCGGGTAACAACTCCAAACACGAAAACATCCTACAGCTGGGTTCGGCATTCGAGGAACTGACATTAGAAGGTCCGCTCTCGAAGAAGAGCAATGCCAGCTATATCGTGAACTACCGCTATGGCTTCACTGCGCTCATCAGTCAGCTGGGGCTCGTTGATACCGAAGGCGACCAACTCAACTTCCAGGACTTCTCATGGAAACTGAACCTGCCCACTAAGAAAGCTGGAACATTCTCTATCTTTGGACTGGCACTATTGGACAAGACACATACCGACCGTATCGATTTGAAGGATGTGCACTCGGCTTACGATGCCTCTAATTTCAATGGTGATATGACACAGTTGCTGGCTGGTATCTCACACAAGATTCACCTGGGTAACAAGTGGTCGTGGAACACCACAGCGGCTTACAATATGCAACATATCGGTGTAGATAATCTATACTATGGTTTGGAACGCGATGCCAATGGAGTACTGAAGACCCCGCTGGCTTTTGAGGAGCCTGAGACGCAATACCTCTTCAGCAAGCAGAAGCAAAATGAAGACCGTCTGCTCTTCAATACAGAACTGTCGAAGCAGATAACAGGAAAATGGCTCACACAGTTCGGTGCCGAATACTCCCACCGTTTCTTCGACTTGAAATACAGCAGCGTGGATTATCTCTATGCCGACCCCTCAACGATGAAGACCTACACCGATATGAAGGACGACACGGGTCTCGCCAGCGCTTTCTGGCAGAACCTCCTCACACTGAGCGATAAGTTCAGTATGTCGCTGGGTGTAGCAGCCAACTACTTCGTACTCTCAGATGATGTTTCTGTTGAGCCACGCGCCAGCATGAAGTGGCAGCCCTACAACGGTGGCAGCTTCTCACTGGGCTACGGTCTGCACTCAATGGTTGAGAAACTCGACACCTATTTCTATCGCGATGAAACTGGCCGACTGGTGAACAAAGACCTCGGTCTGAGCAAGGCCCACCACCTGCAGTTTTCCTACTCCCATAAGTTCACAGACAACCTCAACCTGCGTCTGAACATGTTCTACCAGTATGGTTTCGACACGCCTGTGGGTATCAATGGTAGCACCTACTGCGTCACCAACCGCTTCTATGCTTACACCGATGAACCGCTTGTGAATAAGGGCAACACCCGTAACTACGGTGGAGACATCACGCTGGAGCACTATATGAGTCACGGCTTCTTTGGCCAAACCAACTTCTCGCTCTATAAATCACAGTACAGAGGCGTTGACAAGGTATGGCGCAACCAGCTCTACGACCGTGGCTTCATGTTCAAGATCCTGGGTGGTAAGGAGTGGATGATTGGTAAGAACGTGCTTAATGTCAGCGCTAAGTACTCTATTCAGGGCGGTTTGCGCTACACACCTATCGATGTGGAGGCCATGCGTGCCAACGTAGCAGCCGGTATCATCAATGATGATCCTATCTATAAGGAGAATGAGGCATTCTCTAAGCGCTTCAAGCCGACGAGCGTTGTCGACCTGACTGTGAGCTACAAAATCAACCGCCGCAAGGTGAGCCACACCATCGCCTTCGAGGGTCTGAACATCCTCGATGCTGAGGCTCCGCAATGGCAGCGCTACGACCTCGCCACTGGTGAGATCCGTACCGACAAGGCAGGTATCTCACTGCCTAACATCTTCTATCGTCTCGACTTCTAATAAATGAGAAAAACATTATGGCTTGCTGGTGCAGGGCGAACTGACCATCATCGGGCAGGACGGCAAGGAAAAAGTAGTGCATGAGGGCGAGGCCGTCGTCGAGATGGTGAACACCATCCACCACGGCGAGAACCGCGGCACGAAGCCCGTCATCCTCTACATGTTCTACCTCTCGCAGAAGGACATGCCGCTGGCTGTGCAGCATCCGGAGATACCGCTTGAGTAACGAATGCAGACCAAAGGACTGAGCGGCAATGCGCTGAAGGTTATCGCCATCATTGCCATGACGATAGACCATCTGGCCTGGGTGGGCATTGAGACCTACCAGCAGGCAGAGACGCCCATGCAGATTGGGCTGCACTGCATCGGACGGCTGACGGCTCCGATGATGATATTCTTCGTGGCCGAGGGCTACTACCACACGCACGACTTCCGGTGCTACCTGCGCCGTCTGCTGATGCTGGCCGTGGTGAGCCACTTCGCCTTCTGCTATTTCAACATGTCGGGCTTCAATCCGCTGGACAACCTGCTCTTCAATGCTACGAGCATCGCCTGGCCGCTCTTGTGGGGACTGATACTGCTGAAGGTGTGGGACATGCCGCAGTTGGTACACTGGCATAAGGTAGCCATCACGCTACTGGCCTGTGCGCTCACCTTTACGTCCGACTGGAGTTGCGCCGCCCCGCTGGCCATCCTTATGATTGGGCGTAGCCGTGGCAACTTCTGCAAGCAGATGCTGTGGATGATGGTCATCATCACGGGCTATGCCGTCGCCTTCTTTGTCGTCCACAGCCAGACCTACGGCATGGTGCACATGGCCTGCTGGCTGGCGGTGCCGTTGCTGTCGCTCTACAACGGACAGCGAGGCCGCTGCCGCTGGCTCGGCAAGTTCTTCTACTATTACTACCCCGCCCACATGGCCCTCATCGGCCTGCTGGCAAGAATCATTTAGGATATTAAACAAACAAAACTATGGATGCTGGCCGCGATCCGAGCATCGGACGGACCAAAAAGAATCGCTTCGGCAGTCAGTCGGGCTGCCCGACGGAGCAAAAGGTAAGCAATCGGGGATTTCGGGCGAGCCGACGCGCCACCGACATCCATTCTGGTCATCGGCGGCAGACGGAATTCTTTCCAGTGCGCCAGCAGCATCAGGTTCGACGTGAACGATTTACCGCCCGAAGCATCCAAGAAATGAGACAAAGGAATTTATTCCATGTTTTAGTTCATAATGGAAAGAAAAATGAGAAAGATTTTAATGATGGTTGCAGTCGCCATGATGACTGCAATGAGCGCCGTGGCGCAGAAGATTGAGGTGGTGGATGCCGACGGTCACGGCATCCCGCTGGTGAGCGTGTTGACCGAGGACGGAACCCTTATCGGCACCACCGACCTGAGCGGTGCGCTCAGCGACGTGAAGGGCAATGCGAAGGTGGCCCTGACCCACGTGGCCTACAAGCCGCAGATGGTCACCGTGGCCTCGCTCGTCGATGGAAAGGTGACGATGGAAGACTTGGACTACAGCCTCACCGAGGTGGTGGTCAAGCCCAAGCCCTACATCTACGTTGAGGCCCTCTATCGCGTTTATGTCTATCGCAACGACTCGCTCTGCTACTTCATGAGCGGCATCATGCCCAATGCCTACAACGTGCAGAAGAAGAAACTGGAGCACGGCAGTTACTATCAGGCCCGTGCCGAATACTGCGCCAACTGGGGTGCCTCTACCACATGGGGTGCCAGGGCACAGGTGTATCATGCAGGAATGATTACAACCTTTCCTCTTGACGTGGTGGAACAGAAGATGAAAGACAGATATTTCATGTCGACCACGGTGAACAGTCCATCACGCTCCACCTACAGCAACGCAAAGGGTGTCATCGGCTACCTCACCCGCAACAATGGACAGGTGCGCATGACCCTCGATGCAGGCAAGGAGCAGATGTATGCTAACGAGGTGAAGGGCGAGACAAAACTACTGGAAAAACGCCAGGAAATGGGCTATGAGTACCAGTTCGTCATAGCCTGGAAAGAGAACGAAGAGCGGACTACTGGCGTTGAGAACTTCCTGATGGACTCCAACCACTGGGAGTACAACGACAAGAAGGGTCACGTGAAATTCTTCGTCGAGACCTACGCCACCGACCACTACTATATGGACAAGGAGGAGTGGAACGCTCGCAAGAAGGCCATCAAGAAGGAGTACGGCGAGTCGATGACCCTCGACCAACTGGCCGAGTACGAGCGCCAGCACCACATCCCCTCCCTCTCGCCCGCCACGCTCCAAGCCATCGGCAAACTGAAGAGCCAGTGGGGAAAGTAAGGTTAATTGATTCAAGTAAAACGCAGAATAATGAGAAAGATTTTTGTATTGGCCGCAGTCGCCATGATGACTGCAATGAGTGCAATCGTGCTGACATCGTGCGGCAGCGACGATGACGATAACCAACTGAACAAGTGGCCTGCGGGCCAGTGGCTTTACGAAGGCCAGTGGCTCGACTACAAGAACATCGATGCCGTGGCACTCGATGTGACCACCTATTCCGACGGCAGCGAGAAGGGCATCGACATCTACGCCCGCTCCGTGGCCGACGGCCTTTGGTACTTGTATCCATCGACCGACACCTACCTCATCGATGGCACCACCGGCACCGTGCACTTCGGCGGCAAGAAGTTCACCTATAAACTGACCGACACGACGCTCACCCTGACCATCGACGGCCAGCAGTACCCCTTCCGGCGCACCAGCGGCATCAAACCCGACGTCAACAACTTCCCGCCCTCAGCGCCTCGCAGCTAACGGCCATCCAAGCATTGAAGAAGCATTACTAATCATATCATGTATAAGATGAGAAAGGAATTAGCATTTTTAATGATGATGCTGGCAGTCGTGCTGCCTGCTAGTTTCGTGAGCTGTTCCGATGCCGAGGACGGCGAAGACTGGGACGCATGGGTCATGCGCAACATGCTCGATAGCAAGTGGTCGCTCGACCGCGTGAAAGTGAATGGCGAATACGTGGATAAGTACGAGACCGACTGGGACCTGTGGTTCGACATGAACCTCAAAGCCTCTGGCCGCACATTTACCGCCCATCGCTCAGTTGGACGAGATGGTGATGCGACAGAGGTGAACAAGAGCGGCACTTACACCGTTGACGGGAAGAACAAGGCCATAGAGGCCACCGACAGCGATGGCAACAAGTTCTTCCGTCTGTCGAACATCGAGTTCGGAACAGGAAGCATGACGTGTACTCTCTTCTTCTACGACTTGAACAGGACCTGCGAGGTGATGTTCGCGCGTTCATATTAGCATCATTAAAAATTCCCCATAGTCGCCTGAGTATGGGGAATTTTTAGTAATTTTGCAGCCAGAATTAAAGATAACGGATTATGAACTTCTTGGAAGAAAAGATTATGGCAGACGGTGTGGTCAAGGCGGGCGACATCCTGAAAGTTGACAATTTTCTGAACCATCAGATAGACATCAACGTGATACGCCAGATAGCCCACGAACTGAAACGGCGCTTCGAGGGTGAGCGCATTGACAAGGTGGTCACCATCGAGGCCAGTGGCATCACCATCGCCACCCTGCTGGGCGACCTCTGCGGCGTGCCCGTGGTGTTTGCCAAGAAAGGCGAGACGGCCAACAGCACCGACGACAAGTATGTGTCTGAGGCTTACTCGTTCACCCACAAGCGGATGAATCAGGTGTTCATCTCGCGGCCCTACCTGCACGCTGGGGAGCGCATCCTCATCGTCGATGATTTCCTGGCCGACGGTCAGGCCGTCCACGCCCTCATCGACATCGTGCATCAGGCCGCCGCTGAGGTGGTTGGCATCGGCATCGCCATCGAAAAAGGCCAACAGCAGGGCGGGCGCATACTGCGCAGCGAGGGTTACCATCTGGAGTCCATCGCTATCGTAGAATCCATGGATCCCGAAACGCAAGCCATCCGTTTCCGTCAACAATAAAAACAGATATGAATCAAATGAAATTATGGATGCTCGCCGCCATCCTCGTAATTATTTGCGGCGTATGTGTGATCACCTGCTGCGGCAGCGAGGACGATAACCCTGTGGTCAGTCCGACGGATGACAGCAGCCAGTTTGTAACCCTGACCGACGTGGTGCCCGATGCTATCTTAGAAATACGCTACTACGGCACGTACAACTTCGTGGGCCAGCGCATCGACGGCTACGAGGAGCCCACGGCCCTGCTTACCAAGCAGGCCGCAGCAGCACTGAAGGAGGTGAGCGACGACGTGCGACAGCAGGGCTACCGCCTGAAAATCTACGATGCCTACCGTCCGCAGAAGGGCGTGGACCACTTCGTGCGCTGGGCCGCTGACCTCACAGCTACGGAGATGAAGCCCTACTTCTACCCCAACCTCGACAAGAGCGTGCTCTTCGAGCAGGAGTACATCATGGAGAAGAGCGGCCACACGCGGGGCTCCACTGTTGACTTGACGCTTTTCGACATGGCAACTGAGAAGGAACTCGACATGGGCGGCACCTTCGACTGGTTCGGCCCCGAGAGCCACCCAGACTTCTGCGGCAATCCCGAGACGGGCGAATACACAGGCGAAAACTCGAAATCGTCCGCCACGCCGAAGAGCAGCATCACCGAGCAGCAGTTCAAGAACCGCATGATTCTGCGCCGCGCCATGCTCGCCCACGGCTTCAAGCCCCTCGACACCGAGTGGTGGCACTTCACGCTGAAGGACGAGCCCTTCCCCGACACCTATTTCACATTCCCAGTTAAGCAACTGAACAAATGAAGTTAAAGAAACTATGGATGCTCGCCGCCATCCTCATCCTCTGCGGCGAAAGTGTATTCACATCGTGTTCGAAGGACGAAAGCGACAATCCTGTTGTGCCGACAGACGAGGTGGAGGCGCAACTGCAAAAGATGACGCTGCGCGAGAAGGTGGGGCAACTGTTCTATGTGCGCCCCGAGTGTCTCGACACCACCATCCACTTCAACCAGCCCAGCAGCGTCGACGGCAGTACGGACGACATCAGGGCCATCAAGTTGCAGGCCGTCAACGAGACCATGCGCGGCGTAAACGAGAAATACCCCGTGGGCGGCGTAATCCTCTATGCCCACAACATCGAGGACGAGGCACAACTCACGGCTTTCGTCTCCCAGATACGCACCCTCAGCGGCTCGCCGCTGCTCTGCATCGACGAGGAGGGAGGCCGCGTGGCCCGCATCGCCAACAACGGGAACTTCGCAGTGGAGAAGTTTGAGTCGATGGCGGCCATCGGTGCCACGGGCGATGCGCAGAATGCCTACCACTGCGGCAACACCATCGGCACCTATCTGCGTCGCTACGGCTTCGACATCGACTTCGCCCCCGTGGCCGACGTGAACACCAACCCTGAGAACATCGTCATCGGCGCCCGTGCCTTCAGCGACAATCCCGAGGTGGCCGCGCCGATGGTCGTCAGCTATCTGCAGGGGCTGAAGGATGCCGGCGTGACGGGCTGCATCAAGCATTTCCCCGGCCACGGCGACACCAAGGCCGACACGCACTTCGGCTATGCGCAGAGCCTGAAGACGTGGGACGAGATGCTCTCGTGCGAGATGACGACCTTCAAGGCCGGCATCCAGTGGGGCTGCCAGCTCATCATGACGGCCCACATTGCTGCGCCTCGCGTGATAGGCTCTGACATTCCCTCAACGATGTCGTCGGTCATCCTGCAGGACAAGTTACGTGGCGAACTGGGCTATCGGAACATCATCATCACCGACGCGATGGAGATGGGAGCCATTACCCAGCAGTACACCAATGCCGAGGCTGCCGTGGGTACGCTGCTGGCCGGTGCCGACATCGTGCTTGGCCCGCAGAACTTCGTTGGTGCCTTCGATGCCGTCATCAAGGCCGTGGAGGACGGCACGCTCACCGAGGAGCGCATCAACCAGAGCGTGCGCCGCATACTGAAAATGAAAAAGCAAATAAAAGATAATAGATGAGCCAGAAGAAACTATGGATGCTCGCCGCCATCCGACCATTGGTACTCACCATAGTCTTCTGCGGCGCAACAGTTGGCTTGACAGCCTGCGACAAGGCTAACGCCCAGAACGACAATCCCGCATCAGCGGTGAAGAGTGAGGAACTGATTCGCACCTCACAGAGCTGGGACGGCGTGGAACTGCCCGACTATCTGCAGGGACGGCCCGAGCTGGTGGCTGTGAAGTATGAGTTCCCCGCCGGACAGAAACTGGGCTGGCACCACCACCCCGTGATGAACTACGGCATACTGGTGCAGGGCGAGCTGACCATCATCGGACAGGACGGCCGGGAGAATACGGTACACGAGGGCGAGGTGGTCGTGGAGATGGTGAACACCATCCACCACGGCGAGAACCGCGGCACGAAGCCCGTCATCCTCTACATGTTCTATCTCTCGCAGGAGGGTCTGCCCCTTGCCGTGCAGCATCCGGAGATTCCGCTGGAGTAACCAGCACCCTAACGTCCAATGATTATGAGACAGAAAAGACCAATGATTATGATACATATTCATGAAGAGGCGGCACACTGCCTACTGTGCGAGGATGCTCCCTGCACGAAAGCGTGCGAGACTGGCGATGTGGCGCGGGCCATCCGTTCTATCAGGTTTGGCAACGATAAGTATGCCCTACGTTTTGTGGCGAACTCTACCGATGCCGACCTCCAGAGGGCAGAGGATGCCTGTATTCATTACGACCGGCCTATCCGTATCCGTGAGATGCTGAACGCGGTCGGCACGGAGGCCGTCACCACAAACGATGCCAACCTCTCGCTTGCAATTAGCTTCTGCGGCATTGCGTGCGAAAATCCCTTCTTCCTCGCCTCTTCAGCCGTGTGTACCAACTACGATATGGTGGCACGGGCCTTCGATGCCGGTTGGGCGGGTGTCTTTTACAAGACTATCTGCAAGCAGGAAATCCGCGAGGTGTCGCCACGCTTCGATGCCGTGAAGAGTGATGCGCGCTTTGCCGGGTTCCGCAATATGGAGCAATTGTCGGAGAATCCTTACGAGATGGACTTCGACATTCTGCGACGACTGAAGCGCGACTATCCCACGAAGGTGGTCGTGGCCTCCATCATGGGGCAGTTCGAGGATGAGTGGGCCGAGCTTGCACAGATGGCCGAGGCCGCAGGTTGCGATGCCGTAGAGATGAACTTCTCGTGCCCGCAGATGCGTCTTGCGGGCATGGGCAGCGATGTGGGGCAGAACCCAGAACTGGTAACCTTCTATACCGCCTACGTGAAGCGCAGCGTGAAGATACCTGTCATCGCCAAGATGACACCCAACATCACGCAGATTAGCCAACCTGCCGTGGGGGCCTACTTTGCCGGTGCAAATGCTATTTCTGCCATCAACACCATCAAGAGCGTGACGATGAGCCACGAGGCGGAGGTCAGCGGCAAGCAGACACTTTCGGGCTACTCTGGTCGTGCAGTGAAACCAATCGCCCTGCGCCACATCCTCGAGATGGCGAAAAATCCGATTATGAAGAATGTGCAACTGAGCGGCATTGGCGGCATCGAGACATGGCGCGACGCTCTGGAGTTTATCCAGCTGGGCTGTCGCAACGTGCAGGTGTGTACTGCCGTAATGGAGTACGGCTATCGCATCATCGACGACCTCACGCTAGGACTGCAGACCTATATGCATAAGCATGGCATCGAACGGCTCGATGACCTCGTGGGTTCGGAGCTGAAGAATTTCGTGCTACCCTCCGACCTCGACCGCGACACTATCGTATATCCTAAGATAGACCGTGAGCGTTGCATCGGCTGCGGTCGCTGCTATGTGTCGTGCATGGATGGCGGTCACCAGGCCATCACCTTCGACCACGACACCCGCCAGCCCTGTATCGTCGGCACGAAATGCGTAGGCTGTCACCTCTGCCGACTTGTCTGCCCGATGGGCGCCATCAGCCTGACCAAACGAATCAACAAAAAGAAATAACAATGAACAAAACAAAGAAACTATGGATGCTCGCCGCCATCCTCATCCTCTGCGGCACCACGGCGACGTTGGCATCGTGCTCGAAGGACGATGACAGCCCCGTCGTCACTCCGGCGGCGAAGGAATACTTCACGCAGTGGAACCAGTGCGAGGCACTCACTGCCCTGCAGGACTATGTACAGGACGTTACCAATGCCAACTCACCCAATTATATCAAAGAGGAAGACCGCATCGCAACGTTCGACATGGATGGCACGTTTGTGGGCGAACTCTATCCCACATATTTCGAGTACAACCTGCTGGAATACCGTGCGCTGGATGACCCCGACTATGAGGCCCCAAAAGACGTGATGGAGACGGCACAGGAGATACGCGACTTCGTACGCACAGGCAAGAAACTGCCCGACCACTTCGACATGAGGCACGCCCTGGCCGCAGCCAAGGCATACGCCGGCATGACGCTGGCCGAGTTTGATGCCTACGTGAAGGCATACGCCGCCCAGCCCGCCAACGGCTTTTCAGGCATGACCTATGGTGAGAGTTTCTATAAGCCGATGCTCGAAGTCTTCGACTACCTGAAGGACAACGGCTTTACCTGCTACGTGGTCTCGGGCTCCGACCGCTTCATCTGCCGTGCACTGACGAAAGGTATCGGCATCCCCTCCAACCGCGTCATCGGTATGGACGTCAGGCTCGTGTCCTCCGCCCAGGGTACGGAAGAGGGTGTCAACTACACGATGGGCCGTGAGGAGAGCATCCTGCGCTCCGACGAACTCATCATCAAGAACCTGAAGACGAACAAGGTGAAGCAGATTGCCCAGGAGATTGGCAAGGTGCCAGTGCTGTCGTTCGGCAACAGCGGCGGCGACGCAGCCATGCACAACTATGCGCTCAGCAACCCGAAGTATAAGTCGGCAGCCTTCATGCTCATTGCCGACGACGACCAGCGCGACCATGCCAACCGCGAGAAGGCTCTCAAGTTGGGCCAGCAGTGGCGTGAGGCCGGCTACCACGTCATCTCCATGCGCGATGACTTCAAGACCATCTACGGCGAGGGCGTCACGAAGACCGACTTTTCGTTTCCCATCGATACGAAGCCTCTCACCGAGTGGCAGGCAGGGCG
The DNA here is from genome assembly GCF_019973375.1 of Prevotella lacticifex. Classification (GTDB taxonomy): domain Bacteria; phylum Bacteroidota; class Bacteroidia; order Bacteroidales; family Bacteroidaceae; genus Prevotella; species Prevotella lacticifex. The sequence goes on from NZ_BPTV01000002.1 coordinate 271,026, forward strand.
CACCGTTAGTCAGGAGGCCGTCGAAGCCTTTGGCGGAATTGACAAATGCTTCGCCGCCGAGCCTATCCCCGATGGCGTGTGGGCACAGATGCAGGGTAAGACCTATAAGGAGAATCCCTACATCGGACGCGACGACCTGCGCCACGTCCGTGCCCTGCACTGGGACTACGACAACCAGATGCACGTAGGCGAGATGATAGTAAACAAGGAGATTGCCGACCGCGTGGTCACCATCTTCCGCCAACTCTTCGATGCCAAGTACCCCATCCAGCGGATGCTCCTGCCCGATGTCTATGATGCCGACGACGAGACCCAGATGCGCGACAACAACTCGTCGTCGTTCTGCTATCGTGCCATAGCAGGCAGCAGCAAGTTGTCGAAACATGCCCGGGGACTGGCCATCGACATCAACACCCTCTACAATCCTTATTATAAAGACCGCGACGACGGCACGCGCTTCATTCAGCCCGCCACTGCCGCCGACTATTGCGACCGCTCGTGGGACTTCCTCTACAAGATAGACCACGACGACCTCTGTTTCCGCCTCTTCACCGAAGCTGGCTTCGAGTGGGGCGGCGACTGGACCTCGTGCAAGGACTTCCAGCATTTTGAGTTAATAGAAGAATAAGTCACAGTAATGAACTATAACAAAGGGAAAAAGCTGCTTTCTGAAAGATTCTACTTGACTTGGGCTGGAGAACAGATGTCCTGGACAGTCAGAATGACACTGAAGATGAGGGATCCTGTTGACGGCGATTTATTGCGTCAGGCAGTAGAATCAACGCGCCAGCGTTATCCATATTATCAAGTGAAACTCGGCATTAGAAAAGATACTGAAGGCACGGAATATTTCGTGTACGAAGACAAGGAATACTTCGACTCTTCGGTTGCCTTTGAGTCCTTCTTCGTAGAATAGTTGGCCTTCAGATTTGCCTCAAGAGAGAACAGACCAAGATTGAGTTTTGCCTTCGCATCCACTTCGCCACAATACTCGGTGTGCGAGGAGTTCTCGCTGACACTTGACGAAGAGGCGTTGATGTTGGCCTTGAAGTTGATGTCAACGCTGTTGATTGCGATGTAGGGGATAGGTACGATGGTGAGCAGAGGTACATTGAGTTGGGTCATGCGGCCTCCCTTGTTGAAGGAGAAAGCCACCATGACGGCACTCTTCTGTCCTTTCTCGTCAGTGTTCAGTCCCACTTCCTTGATAAATTCCCATGATGTCTTGGCTGCCATAGCCTGTGCCTCGATGCACGCCTTCAGCGGGCCGCCAATCATACTGCTGAAAGGAATTGCCTGCATGGCACTGGTTGCCACATTTGCAGGAACATTACTTATTGCCATAAAAGTTTTTTTGTTTTTTTAAATTGTTATGCTTACTCTGTTTCAAGGTTTAGGAGTCCTAGCCACAATGCCATACCGACGCGTCTTAATATAATGGTATGCGTGAGGTCATTGTCCTTCATCCGACGGCTTTTCAGCTTCTGCCGTTTGCAATCTTACAGTTGCACCCCTTTTCGGAAATGCACGGCAAAAGTAAGCAGAATTTGGCAATGGCGAAGAATGGTTTACATGAGTGCCGGGTGTGGTTACATGAAGGGGATAGGATGCATGTCGCAGGTTGTCGCACCTGTCGCCATCATCAGAACCAGTGATTAATAGGGAGCAAGAGATGTTGTATCAATCATATCTACCCATAATTACAGCTACAATAGAGCTACAGAACGATATGTCTGGGCTTATAGTGCGACAGCATGCGAGGGCGATGCTACAAGCGGTACGGTTGCTAAGTGCCTGTAAATCAGTTGTGCGCAAGTTGCGACAAGTGCGACATGAGGATTGCTTAAAACGGCAGTTCTTCTTGTTTTGTTTCGGTGGGTTCGTCATCAAGTGAGTCACTGAGGAATGTACTCAGGTTGATGCCGTAATGCTCGCAAACATCGGTATAGCAAAAGCAGAGAGGGCGGTCCTGCTCGGTGATGATCTTGCACTTGGGCTTTCCACCCTCCAACACATAGTTCTGCACAGGCTGGCCGTTGGAGTTGATGCGTTTGAACCGCTCAGCAGAGGTTGCCACGCCCAGATACTCCGGAGAAATCTGGAGATAATACTCAATGGACTCATTGGACAGGGTACTGATGTTCATTTCACGACCTATCTTCTGATAGACATTGAATGCCGTATTCTTCCTGAGCATCAGAATCTGACGAGGCTCACCAAACTCATAGCCGTCCCTCATTTTGTTGGTCTTCAGTCGGCTCTTTGACTTAATGAGATAATCCTTCTCGTTAATGAGTTCGCCCTTCTGCTGCGCACAGCTAATAAGGCTCCAGAAGTTCGAGACTTCGTCAGAGCGGTTGCACAGCTTGTTCTGCCGGATCAGTCCGTCCATACAGAGGTCGAGCAGATGGTTATAGGTGAACGGGAATTCGATGCTTCCTTGTAGGGCAAGGTATGCCGATAGGGGAACAAGCCAGTTGTTCTCAATACGGTCTTTCAGTTCTGGATTCCACTTGGGATGTAAGGTGACATCAGTCTTTGCCTTTTCCCAGGCGAGTTCGAATCGCTCCGTGAACTTGTCGCGCAGACTCACGAGTTGGATGGTGATGTGCGTAGCACCATACATTCGCAGCTGCGTCAACTCAGCAAAGCGTTCACGCTCCTGCTGGTTGTGGTGGTCGCGGTCGTAGGCCAGGAAGATGAGTCGTGTAAACAAGGCTATGTCGGCAGTCGGCATCTCCTGACCTGTGAGGATGATGCCAGAGTCCACCCTGGCCTGTTCGCGTTTCTTATCCTTGTCCATGTTCATACGACTGCGCCCGATGCATGCCCAGAGGTCTTTGAGCCATTCAATCTTCTTGGTGTCGATACCGTTCTTGTATTCGTCGATATGGACAAGGGCATTGCTGACGCTGGCTACGGCATCAGCCAGTGCGGGAATGGTGGCCGTCTCAATATTCTGAGGCTCGTTACCCACGACGAAGAAAGCCATCATTGTCTCAGCCAGTTCGGTCTTACCAGAACCCTTTGGGCCAAAGATGTTGAGGATAGGGAAAGAAGGGGACTTCTGCTTATAGACATCCTTGAAGAGCGTAGCCATATAGAAGCAGAGGCTGATAACCGCATTATCGCCAAACACATCGACTATCTTGGAGAAATAGTCGTGTAAGGAAATATTGGAATAGGTCTGGTGGCGGAATTTGCGTTCATTGGAATACAGTTCCGTAGAGTCCTTGTAAATCTGCGACATGGCGGGAAGATAATAGTTGCGTTTCTCCAGCCTGACGATGCCTTTGTCATCTACAGGATGCCAGACACCATCTTCCAAGGCACCATTGCAGAAACAGTAAAAGCCCTGCTGTTGCCAACCAAGTTGTTTGATTTCCACGGCGGTTTCAGACACCTTGGCCAGATAGCGCATCAGTTGGATTTGTGAAGAGTCATCTGCCAGCCATGTATAGTTGCCGATACCGACAAGTTTCTGACGCAGTTTCTTGGAAGAGGTGAATTCCTCCATATTCAGCTCGATAATCTCTTTTTGTCCGTCGGAGTTGCATATCTCGAACAAGCGGATGGGATGAATATCATCCTTGACATGGAACAGGGGCTTCAGAGTGAAGTTAGACCATTGCTTCTCCTCTCCCTTCTGGTTATAGCCATAATAACAGCCATGCTGGACGGTAAAGCCAAAAGAACGGAGCATGTCAATGTCGCCCTCGTTGTTCTTCTCGGAGAGTTGCTTCTGTCGTTTCTTCATGGCGGTATTGAGAGCCTGACGCCAGATGGTCTTGTTACCGTCAATCCTCGCAAGAGCAGTGATGTACCGCTCCTGAATGGTTTCATCCTTGATACAGAGAAGCAATTTACAAGTTTCGTCAATGGCTTTCTGCTTCTCCTCCGTCGTACCGTTCTTGTTGAACCGTTTCTCAAATGCCCATAATAGGAACTCGCGTTCCTCCAACTTGGCAAGATCGGCTTTGTCAGTGAAGAACTCATCAGGGTCTATCTTCTTAGGCTGTTCTACGCTGAGGTCATTGGGAATCTCCTTGACGCTGACGGTGAAGCCTTGGCGCATGGCGAGGGCTCCATTATGGATAACGTTACAAAAGCCTGCACCGAGTTCTTCCTTGTCTTTCGGAATATCTGAGTCTGGGATAAAGCAGAGCGTGCAATCCTGTAAACGATAGTCTTTCAGTTTCTGGAACTGATTGACTGTCCATGAGCCACCAAGGGAGGCTATGGCATTGAAGATACCAACTGACTGTAGCTTCATCACATCAGGTGCCCCCTCTACTAAGTAAAGCTTTCTGTCTCCCCGTGCTTTCTTGATGGCAGTGTCGATTCCAAAGATGGAACGGGACTTGCAATACAAATCGCTGTCGGCAGAATTGAGATACTTACAATCCGACTTGTCGTCTATCGCCCTTGCCGTGAATCCCTCGATATGGGAATATCTGTCACGGATGGGAATCATGATGCGGTTACGATAGACGCAGTAGACGGAGTGTGTATTCTCACTCAGTTTCAGAATGCCCATTTCCTGCATCAGTTCCAAACTAAGGCCTTCTTTCTTTGCATAGTCGATAACGGATGTCCAATTGTCAGGAGCATAGCCGATATGCTTCTCCTTGCAATACTCTTCGTTCCATCTGCTGAGCATATATGCATTTGCTGACTTGGCATCTGGTGTTTCCTTCCCTATTTCCTGGCAGAAGAATGCGCAAAGCCTTTCATTGATAATGCGCATGGACTCCAGTTTCTTGTATCGCTCTTCCTCTTCGGGTGTGGACTGGAGATCTGAGTCAGACAAGTCAATATGCAATTTCTCCTTCAGCAGTTTCTTGACAGCAAGGGGAAAAGTGAGACCGTCCTGTTCCATCACAAAGTTGATGACGTTGCCACCCTTGCCACATCCGAAACAGTGGTATAGGTTCTTGGCCGTGTCAATGTGGAACGAGGGTATGTCCTCCTGATGGAAAGGGCAGCATCCTTTTGCGGTATGGCCTCTGAGCTGAAGCTTGACACCATAGTCAGACACCACTTCTGCCAGATCAACCTCGTCAAGAACCTTGTCTATGTATTTCTTATCAATCATAATAGAAAATCACTTTTGTATTACCTAAAATCCGCAGATAATTTTTCGATTGTCTGATTTAGTCCTTGCTTATGACGATTCTGTCTGACTCTGGGCTTAGAAACGCTTGAACTTGACTTGTATGCAGACACCTTCCCCTTACCCCGTAAGGTCGAGAGGCTTTGACCTAAGCATCAATGAAGAATGTTAATCTATCCGTGCTCCCAAATCAAGTCGTATGGCTTTTCTGAGTAGATGTTGAGTTTGTATTGTCTTGCCGTTTTAATCCACTTGGCAGGCACAGCGATGAATCTGAACAGGAAACTTTTGACTCTGTCTGTGGCCTTGATTCCAAAGAGAACAGCCATGAGGGGCAATGCCACGATGTATCGGTAGAAGTTTGCAGCCATGGCGGTGATAAGCAGGAACACGGTGTTCTGGTTCATGAATGACTTCGGCAGGTGTGCCCATCCGAAGTCGTTGTTCTGGCGGTCAAATACCTGTTCTGCTGAGCCCCGCTTGTTGTAGTGTTGTATGATCTCCTCGTCTGTCATATCCCAGTCGTTGGTCAGTATGCAGCGGTATGTGTACTCACCGTCGAAGAGGTCAAGTTGCTCGCCATTCTGCTTACGCTGCCGCTGCACGACGAGGCGGCAATGCTTTGCGTCCTCGAAACTCTCGAAGGGGAACGACTGCACGTCGTACTGCTGGAATCCTATCTCCACCGTAGTCCAGCCTGTCTGCCGCTTCACCTTCTCGTACAGACCTGCATACCGCTCGGCACGGATGTAGAACTTGTCAGTATGCTCCATGACCATCTTCACAATGTCTTCGCTATAGGAGCCGCAGTCAGCACGGAAGCTCCTGACATGAATGCCGAACGACCTCATCATCTCGAAGAAACGCCGGTGAGTCTCTGCCTGCATGAAGCGCACGTTCGCGTTGCCGTCACGGTTCTCAAGATAGGCAATCAGCCCGCCGATGGTGAACACGCCGGGGCTGTAGCCGTTAAAGCCCTTGTAGGTCCGCTTGCTGTCATACTTGTCCGCCTCAAGGAACTGGTGGTCGAAGTCCACGTCGTACTCGCCTCCCTCCGCGAGCTGACCTGTGGCCAGCAACAGCTTGATGAGCAGTTGGTTCAGTTTCTCAGCCGTGTTGAAATCATAGACGTTGCCCGTCTTTTCTACCGTGTATGATATGTCCTCCGTTGCCAGTTCTTCTATGCCGCGCAGCACCGTGTCTGCACTTGGAACACGCGTATGCGGACGCTCGGTAAGCACGTCCTTCAGATATAGGTTGAGGTCTTCCATGCAGTCGCCGCCACAGCAGAACACGGAAAAGATCGCACGTATAATCTCGCTGTACTGATAGCCAATCAGAGTGCTGCGAAGTCCTAAGTGTGAGTCTATCACAGAGGACAGAATAGAGTCAAATTTGTCCAAAACGAAAAATATTCCGCCAAAAGCAGTGATTTTCTCAGATCTTTGTTGTACTTTTGCCATGTCATTGATGATTTTGCTTGTCTTGATTTGCAGCACTAAGGTAAGTGAAAAATTTGACATAGCCAAATCCTGAGCAACTTTTTGTTGCTCAAGAACTTATAAAGAAATTTAAACTAAAGTGCTGCGGAATTTAGGTTCTATTTCATTTTTTGAGGGTGGTTGCGGATTTGAGGAAAAATAGTTTTAGCACGCTATCATATCAAGTTCTTTGGTTAGGCAGCGGCATCCGTCCGCCACGGACAATCCCCCTTGGGCCGTCATATAATAGAAAATCATCGTTTTTTATACGCTCAAGGTTGAATTATATCAAAGCGTAAAAAATATTGTATAAATATCCACTTAGTCCAATACTACCATCTTTTTCCACAGTTATAGAATGTGTTTCTGAAAAAAGGATTATTATAATATTCTCAAATAAACAATGCAACATTTATTTTAATTTGTAGTATTATTTACCTCGTTTGTTAGTATTTAAATTCGTCAAATTAGCATTGTTAACTACGATAATTCTTTACATTAAAAACTTCAATAATATATTTAATTTGTTTTAACAGGTTATTTAACTTGCTGATTCAATGATTAATACATAGCGTGAATAAAAATGCAAAGTATTTTATTACTTTCACAAAGTATTATGTTGCATTGCTCTACAAACATTTTTTCCCAAATTTGCAACATGAAATCAATAGATTATAATACACTGAAAGACAGAAAGACCACTAAAGGTGCCATCTTTTTGGTATACGAGAAGTCCGCATTTTCCGGCGAACCTACTATTGTTAGTAAGGTCGGAGAAATATCAGACATTCATGTTTCCAATGTCCGGAAGATATTGGCAGGTAGTACTAACTCAAATTTGGACACTTTTGAAAAATGTGTAGAAGCTTTAGGTAAGCGGATCATAATTATTGAGGTTCCAGATACCACGGAACTTAACTTGTTCCTTTCTAAATACGGCTACAAGAAAAATAAATTTTGGAAACTCCCTTCTAATAAAAATAATAATAACTTATCAGACTTCTTATTGAAGTTCCTGGGAATAGAAGGAAAACCACAGCCATATTCCGAAGAGGCATTCCAGTTAATATCTGTATTGGACGCTGCTGCTGCAAAAAAAGGAGAGGACAACAAAGAATTACTTGACAAAATGAAAAGATTCAGGAAGGAAATAGCTCTATGGGCAACTAAATAACACTGGATATTCATTGTAAGAGAAAGACTGAAAAAATTGAGAGATCTAAAAATAAATATCTAAAATTAATTTTATCAATTCAAATCAAAAAAAGAACGTGTTATGAAACTTTTGCTGGCTGCGATTGTGCAGCACCTGTATCAGAACGATGCGTACATTAGAGAGTTGACTAAAGAGATCAACAACCTTGATGAGAGTATGGAGATAGATGGGGTAGAGCCACCTCATGCACCTCCTGGTGTTCTGGATTTCAACAGCTTTCTTAAAAGCGCCAACATTGAAATGGGATCCAAGGACGTGATGACCATACTCGGCATTTCTTCCTCTACACTAACCCGTTGGCGGTCTGACAAAAAGGTCAAATTTCGCTATCTCTCTTCTAATCATGTGGTCTATCCATATTCGGATTTATACGAGGCCATCAGATCCGGCAAAGCCACTTGCAAGGGTTTCAGCAACATCGATGCTTTGGAAAGAATGGAAGACTACTTGCTCAAAGTAAGCAATTTCAAGAATATCTCGTTACCATCTTATCTTCATAAGCCATGATGAACATACGGGATATGATTCTTGAAAAGACTCGTCAGGGACTGGATGTATTCCATCACTACATCAACACTCCCTTTGCGCCTAAACGCCGCTTTAAGAACCCCTTGTATACGGATACCAAGGCGTCATGCTATGTATATTTCAACTCGCAGAAAGGCTGCTACCTGCTCAAGGACTTCGGCTCTACAGAGTACTCCGGAGACTGTTTTTGGTTCGTTGCCTTGTTGAATGGCTGGGACACCAGACGGGACTTCATGAAGGTTCTTCGGAAAATCAATGAGGACATGAACCTCTACATACCATTTGGCGATCAGGGGAACGATACAAGATGGCTACAGAACAAGCAATCTGTAGCACAACCACAGTTAACATCACTTCATGCCAATGCAGCTACGATAAAGAATGAAAAGACTGAGAAAGCAGACAAGCCCAGCTCCACCTTCAAGGCAAAAATAGCTTATAAGGATTTCAGCACACAGGAACTTGAATACTGGCAGAAATATGGAATAACGCAATCTGTATTGGAGCGTTTTCATGTAAGAAGCGGTAAAAGCTACAGTGGTACAAATGCGGAAGGCAAGGGATATACAATCTGTTCAACGCTTACAGAACCAATGTTTGTCTACAAGACCGTTGATGATGCGGTCAAGGTTTATCGCCCGTCCAGCAAGCTGCGCTTTCTCTATGCACGGTCTGCTGACTCTTGCTACGTGTTTGGTTTGGGACAGCTTCCGTCAAGAGCGCATGTCATCTTCATTACCGGAGGTGAGAAGGACGTGATGACACTTGCTGCGCACGGCTTCCATGCACTGTGCTTCAACAGCGAGACAGCGGATATCCCTGACAATATAATGAAGAATCTTTCACGTCGGTTCAAGCATATCATTCTGCTCTATGACATGGATGCAACAGGTATAGAGAGTTCGAAGAAACGAATGGAAGAACTTGCCGCATACAAGGTCAAAAGGCTTGAGCTTCCACTGTCAGGTAGTAAGACAGATAAGGACATATCCGACTTTTATGCCAATGGCCACAAAACGGAAGAACTCAATAAACTGCTATTCAATCTTCTGAAGCAGTCTTGCAAGAAAGACGCAGCTCTCTATAGATCGTGCGAGCTTGACTTTACCAATCCGCCTTCAGAATCACATGCTGTCGTGATGGTGAATGAAGTCCCCATAGGCTCATGTGACAACCTCTTTTGTCTGACCGGTGGAGAAGGGGTTGGTAAAAGTAATTTCATATCTGCTATAATATCCGGATCTTTGGTAAGTAAGCCGCTTGACTGTGAACGGACACTCGGAATGACCATTACTGGAAATCCGAAGAAGAAGGCTGTGCTGCTTTTTGATACAGAACAGTCGGAACAGCAGCTGTATAAGAATGTAAAGAAGACTATTCGTAGGGCTTACATTGAGACGAAGCCGGATTTTTTCCATGCCTATCATATGACGGCAATGTCGCGAAAGGAGAGGCTGGAGGCTATCCGTTCTTGTCTTGAATTGAACTTCAACGAGCATGAGGGCATACAACTCGTGGTCATTGATGGCGTGGCTGATTTGGTCCGCTCGGCCAACGATGAGCTGGAAAGTATTGAAGTGGTGGACGAACTGTACCGCCTTGCCGGATTCTACCGCACTTGTATCATCTGTGTGCTGCACTTCGTGCCGAACGGGGTAAAGCTCAGAGGTCATATAGGCTCGGAGCTGCAGCGTAAAGCCGCGGGCATTCTCTCTATTGAGAAGGACACCAATCCTGCGTACTCAGTGGTCAAGTGCATCAAGGTTCGCGACGGCAGTCCACTGGACATCCCGATGATGTCTTTCGGGTGGGACAAGAAAGAGGATATGTTTGTCTATATGGGGACTAAGTCCAAGGAAGACAAGGAGAAGCAGAAGACGGCTGACCTCAGAAATCTTGCTATCAGTATCTATGAGAAGGCGGACAAGCTGGCCTATAGAGATATGGTGAAGGCTATTGTAGACGCTATGGAGGTGCAGCCCAGGACTGCCAAGGAATATATCCGTTACATGAGGGAAAAAGCAATCATAGAGCAACTGGCTGACCAATCCTACCAGCTCAAGATGTCTTGAGCCAGGACAAAGGGCACAGGCAGTGCGGTTACTTGCGCTGCCTGGCTACCTTCTTCTTTCTGCCAATAGCGTCAGAAATGGTGAAGTAAGTCCACAGAATGGGAATCAACAGAATCCATAAGATAAGCTTCAAGACAAAGACAGCGACGGCGATGATGAGTACGTAAAGGAAGAAGAGTGCGAACATGATGACATCTTTTTGAGGGTGAATAATTATGTTGTTTAACTCTTTAATACTATGCAAATATACGAATATTTTTCGATATACGCAACTTTTTAAGCCGTTATTTTCAATAAATATGCAATAAATTTCTATCTGTCCGAGCGACAAAAACACTATTATTATGAGTACAAAAACCGCTCCAAACAGTCAGAAGGCTATTCTGACATTCAATGTGTTCTTCAGAGAGGACACGACTACTCAGTCGTTCCTCCCGAGTATCGTATCCAAGGATCCCTGCCACTGGGCTGTCTTCCGCAGTGTCTTCGCCGGACGGAAGGACTGTAAGCTGACCATCGTGGACAAGTCGGTAGAGACGCCTTTCCACTGCTTGCTTGTATCACTCTTCTGCAAACAGTTGGAGACGGAGCTACAGGCTACGATGGAAGGCATTACGCTGATTCTGTCACCGCTGCACAAGGAGCATCCTGGTGGTACCAACATGACCAACACGCCGTTCGACACGACAACGCATCGAAATGAGTTTCTGCAACAGTGCTTCGACAGGGTTATGGGGCGGCAAATGAAGATTGCGACGAAACGCAACCCGATACTCTGTAGGGACATCAAGATCTCTTCGGGCGAGTATGTGCTCTACCTTCGTTTTGAGGGAGGAGTGGCAAACGGATGGCAGGCGGATGACAATTATGTTTCTCGGCTGTCACCCCAAGAGCTGCTTTCATTTGCTGACAACAACGTGAAATGCAAGAACATTTTTACGCATGGATATAGTCAGAACGGCGTCTTTCTTAATGTAGATTTCTTGACAAAATATCAGTCAACTATCCGATAACATGCATTGATTAGACATCAGAATTCTCACTGATGAATTCAAACTCACGAACGCATAGAAAAGATAGAATCTATCTGAACAATCTGATCTATCTGAGCAATCTTTGGATTGATTCTATCTTATCTATCTAAGCAATCTTCAGATTGATTCTATCCAAGCAATCAGAGCAATCTTCAGATTGATTCTATCTATGCTATCTGAGCAATCTTCAGATTGATTCTATCTATGCTATCTGAGCAATCTTCAGATTGATTCTATCCAAGCAATCTAAAGATAGAATCTATCTTTCGCATAGTTTGAGCCAGTAAAATACTGAGTCTGCGAGAAACTGATGAATACACGCTTACGCAAGTTTTATAGATGAAATGACATATCCGCTTGAAAACCAGCATACGAACCTAATCATTTTGCATTGCCACCGCCACGGCAGTCCATTGGGAGTAGCAAGTTGTGACTTTGTGTCCACAACACCGGCTAAGGCCGATGTCGCGCCAAAAGTCTCACTTGCCTGCTGGTGCAGGAGGAAAATGAGGTCGCAACTCCCAATTTTATCATTTGAAATTCAATCATCATGAAAGAAGGAAGAACCATCATCTTTAAGGTTAGACTGACACGGGAGGAGCTGCAGCTCTTCCAAAAGAAGGCTGAAAGCTATGGCGGCAACACCAGTGCCATGGTACGGGATGCCGTCCGGCTCTTGGACGACAAGGGAGTGAGAGGGCAAGTAAAGTCAATGAACACGCTGATTTCTTTTTACAAAACTTTTCAACAGCAACTATCCTGGTTGGGTGGAAACTTCAACCAAAGTATGCACCGGGCCAATGAGCTGACCATCGCCGGTGAGCTGTCGCCCAGCTATTTCTCTAATGTCCTATTGCCTAAGACGAAGGAGGCTATATCTATTATCAGACAGCTGAAGAGTGAGCTTGACAAAGTCCATTCCCAAATTGAGAACAAACAATGATCATCACCATTCTCCCGTCATCCACTACTTTCCACGCCATCGCCTACAATGAGAAGAAAGTCGAGAAAGGACAAGCTTCGCTGACAGAGGCAGCGAACATTGGACTCCGGCAGGAAGCTTATACTGCTGACAATCTTCGTGAGTATTTCAAGTTGTACTCAGCCCGTAACACGCGGATACAGAATACCCAATTCCATGTAGCTGTCAGCTGCAAGGGGAATGAATACTCGTATGAGCAGCTTCTCGACATCGCTCACCGCTACCTCAAGGAGATGGGCTATGCGGAAGAAGGACAGCCGCTTTTGGTCTATGCTCATCGTGACACGCCGAACAATCATATCCATATCATCACCAGCCGCGTCGCACCGGATGGTCATCGCATATCCGACAAGTTTGAAAAAAGGCGTAGCCGTGAAGCGTGCGAGCGCATCATGCAGGAATATCATTCACAGCAAGCAGGACAGAACTTAGATGGTCAGCAGTCAACGTCCGAAACCGCCAACACCGAAGTCTGGAACGAGGCTCTTTCTTACCGTTATACTTCCAAGGCTCAGTTCTACGCCATCCTTGAAAGCATGGGCTATGACTGTAAGGAAGATGAGCAGGATTATTCCGTCAGCTTCTATAAGAACAGCACGTGTCAAGGAAAGCTGTCACTCCAAGAGATTCTTCGTCATGCTAATAAAGAGAACCGCCCCGACAACAGACGACGCCAACAGCTGCGTGCCATCCTGCAAAAGTATCGCAACCTGTCTGCCAACAAGGAAGAACTTGCAGCTCACATGAAACGCAAGTTCGGCATCAGTCTGGTATTCGTCGGCAAGGCGGATAATCCCTACGGCTACATCCTTGTTGACCATAAGAACAAGACGGTCTATAAGGGCGGTGAGTTTCTCAGCATCAGAGAACTGCTTCAGTTCGAGGATGCTGCCACACGTTTTGCCAAGATTGAGAAGACAATCGACGAGCTGTTGGTCGATAATCCGAAGCTGACGACAATGGACATAAACCGCATTCTTTATCGGCAGTTCGGCACACGAATACATCGCGGCACGGTATCATGGAACGGCGAGACGATCAACCTGCGCGGGTCGGTCGTCTGCCAGCTTCATGACAACTATCTGGAGTCAAAGGGCATTGCCAAGAAGGTCCATGTCATGCATCCTCAGACGGAACAGAAGCCACATCAGTCTGATACTGCCAACGCAAGACCCCCAATGGACTCACAGACGGGTTCCAAGGATGCCAACCGTGAGTATGAGGTCGGCAACGGCATGAACGTGAATGATATTGACGATGAGCAGAACCAGCAGAGCAAATGGAGAAGATAGAAGAAGTGGCTTGATTCGAACCATAACCTCTGGTTATTTTTGCAAAATCTCCTTTATGGTATCATCACAATAATGAAGGACGCTATTGATGATGATTATGATTGTAGAGAATACATTTATTTAATTTCTTTATTTTCATCTAAAAACCTAATATTTTTATTTTCTGGCTTATAATTCGGATATTTTATGTAAATTTGCATGTAAAGTCAGAATCTTCAGATTCAGATTGATTCATAAATTAAAATTAATTATGGCAGATCAAAACTTTAAAGAATTTACGATTGAAAAAATAGGTCCTTTCCGCAAAGGGATAGCTGTAGCAGAAGGTTACGTGCCTAGAACATTTTCTGATGCCACATTTGAAGCAGAACCTTGGTCTGATGCTGCCAAAGCTTACGCTTTAATAACCGAGGACAATAAAATTATCACTATAACACCGTTGAATCCTATTCAACGGACAATATACGGTGATTATATTTGTAAATATCCATATGTTGTCCATCACGCTCACAGAGACTACAATACAATTAGCTGTATTTTCAGATTTTTTTCTGAATCTGGAAAACTACTAGATAAAGAAGAATTGGCAAAATACGGAAATCCTATAGTCTATAACGATTCGTATCTTTCAGATTATATACTTGATGGAAACACAAAGAATTGGGAACATTTGGTGGTAGTACCCAAAGGAGAAGGAGTACTTTATAATGAGTATAACAGAACATTGTATGATTTTAATACAATGAAATCCTTGTTCACTCTTCCAGATGGGGTGCAGTTAGATGGGAATTTCAAAAATGGAAAGTGTAAAATCAATGTTATTAAGGATAATCGAGATTGCATACTAGAGATTAAAAGGAATCAAATTGTTAGACTACTTGATGTTCACGACAAGGAAGCCTTGCAAATATGCATTCGAATAGATGAAGAAAATGGCGATGTCGAAAGTATTAAGAAATTATCAGAGCTTCTACCAAAGGATGAAAACATGAACATGAAGGTAATTGCAGCAGCATTAGACTCTAATTTTTCTTATATTTTTAGATATTTTTCAGAGAGTTGGAATAACAATAAGACTTTCTGTGACTTCTATTTTAATTACATATCGGACAGAGTAATTACAGAAGAAAATTTCCAAGAAGGATTTTCCGTAAAAGGGGAAGAAGTGAAAATAATTAGACTGCTCGCAGAATATACATTTCGTCACCCATCCTACAAAGCCAAATATTGTCTACATTTTGCTAGGAACGAAAAAGATAAGCTTAGAACTGAGTTCGGAACAAATTGTCACATATTTGATAGATTCTTCATTTTGACGTATTGTAAATCAATCATCACTGGAGGCCTTGAGCAATTTAGTGATGTCACGAGAATGGATCTTTCAGAAAATCACAGAATGTTTCGAATATTTAATTATAAGGGAGAAGAACTATCAAATGGCTATTATGATTCTTTAATTGTGAATCCAAGATATCCTAATCAGTTATTTAGATTGCCTTTACATTGCAATAAATTCTTATTCAAGCGCGGGAACGACAGTGGATTGTTGATAGTTACTAACATTTTAAAAGAATATCTGTTCCCATCAAATTTCGAAGACGTTTATTTTTACAATGATAATTTGATTGTTTTAATCAATAATAAAGGCTCAAAGAAAGTTATAAAATGTGATTTAAGTAAATTACAGGATGGAACAGACTTTCAAGACTTTTTTGCAGAATCTGCCAATCAAGCGCAGGATAGCCCAGACAATTGTACCGAAACTGAAATGCCAGAAGACGCAGATGTTCCTGAAGAATTCCAAGATATTCAATATTTAGGTGAAATCCATGATGACGTTGATGAGCATGACTTCGAGCTTGAGTCTTTTCATGGATATATCGATTACGGCAGAAAGACAACAGATTATTTTTTGTTTAAATATAGACCTTTTGGAAACATATATCTAAATGGGGAAACAGATTATAATATGTCCGCAGATTTGGATTTTATTCAAAGTAGAGTTCTATCTTTCCTAGAATAAGCAAATATAACACCCAGTAAAAAAAGCCTCAATTATCCCAATTTCGTTGAACGGGAATGTTCGGCCTTTGACCGCCCCTTTTGCGGATGCGGATGTTTTTAGTTACATATGTAAACGACAGGGATGCAACGCTGCCGAATTTCCATTAATGTTTGGCCTATTACTTGCAGAATAACCTAACTCCCGTGGAATACGATCCCGAACATTGGCGGCGTGGCCGGCATTAGCTGACCATGCCACCTTTTGAAAAATTCTAGAACTGATTCGCCCACGCTAACACCCCTTCTATTTAACAAGAGTTCTTCGTGTTGCGAGGTACGTGCAATACGAAGACATCTTTAATTTTCGAATGGGTATTGATGGAATCAACGTATAACGAGAGAGGAATACATTAATGCGGTTGTCAAGTATCTCGACTTCTGCGAACCATTCATAGTCAACCGCAGTCAAAAGATCATCCAGAGACTGAAGGTCTACCTATATTGAATCCAGGCTTGCATCCACCCATTAGACGTTCTTCCTTAGATAACTATCCTGTATTATAACAAGCCACATACAGGGTCTTCCCTGATTATCTGTGGTTCAGCCTTGCCTTTCAGTATCAGCACTTTCTTTCCGTTGCGGTAGATATGCAGCTGTCTTGAACGCACCACGGCCGTTAGCTCTGGATTGTCTTGTATAGCCTGCCATATTTGGTGGTAGACGCCATCATCATCCATCAGCTTATGCTGTAGGTGTGAGCACATGTTTGTAATATCAATGTTAGTTTTCATCATGTCTATTAGTTCTCCTACTTGTTTTGCATTTGAGTCCGACCCAATCGTTCTGCCTTAGCACGTCTTGCACGCTTGGAAATGATAATGCCAGCGATGACAGCCCCGGCCAAAGTTAGAAAGGATGAGATGGTGATTGTAAGCACGATTGCATAAAAAGAACAATCTTCCCAAAACAGCAAAACAAGCAATGCTATAAGCAAGACGAAAAATGATATAGTGAAGATGGTTAATAATTTAGGCTCCGCCTCCTTGTCCCTTCTTTCTTCTGGCGATAGATTCTCTAGGCCCTTCATCCTATTGGCCCATGCATCATCATGGACAGCCTTTTCCATGGTGCCCAAGAACTCGTCAATGCTCTCTGCCTTCAATGGTATTCCGAAATCATAATCCTCACAATATAGCTTTCCACAGTATTTACAAGAATCTGGGCTCCATAAATCCCTCACTTTATATTTGCCGTGATAGCTCTCAAGTGATTCTTTCACCTGTTTTCTCAATGTTCGTGTTCTCTCAACCTCGCCATCGTCTTCCGGTTTAGATTTCCATAGAGCTTTAGCACCCTCGAAAAGTCCAAGGAAGATGAAGAAGACCAAGCAGACAGTGCTAAATGTTATAACAAATGACATTGAAATAAGATTTTGAAGTTAGTCTATTCTTGCTATTATCCCTTTTGTGCCACTTTGGAAGACTGGGTTGAATCGTTTGGAGAATCATTGTCTGACGGCTATACATCCAAGGCTGAAAAGATACTTGAATCCTATAACATAGACAAAGATGGCCTTATAGCAAAAGATTCACACCTTCCCCTATCAATCATTAAACCGGAGTTATCAGCAGGCATAGAGGAAAAACAGATACGCCACCTCATCACTGAGTACAACCGAGGCAGAGACCGTATGACGAAACTGAAATATGCAAGCTCAATGTTGGAAATTGAAGATGGTACTGCAAAATGCTGTTATATCAGCGTTGATGATATTGGAGTAAGGTTCCAAAAGTCCAAGAGAAAGCAGAAATACAAGAAGGGTAAGTCGTTTGTTGAAAATACCGTTATACACATTCAATCAGATGGGAAACAGTACACACTGACAGCCGTAGGAATGGACAAGGCTTTCAAACTGCTCATTGCATTTCTTCTTGAAAACAAACTCATGGAGGGCAGTCGTCTCATATTCTTCTCTGACGGGGCCACATGCATTCGTGACACCATTGAGAAATACTTTGGATTCAGGCAGTATACCCTCATTCTTGACTGGCTCCATCTGGAGAAGAAGTGCAATGAATTCCTCAGCATGGGGATAAAAGGGGCAAAGGATGAGAAACTGCAGATAAAGAAGAGACTGGCATCTATACTTTGGACAGGAAGATATCAGAACGCCATCAACTATCTTGATTCATTAAAGAAATCTCAAGTTAGAAATTTGAAGAAGATAGAAGAACTCAAAGATTATATACGTCGTAAGTCCCCCAACTTAACATGCTATGCATTGCGCCGTGAGTTGAATCTTCGAATTTCAAGTAACCGCGTAGAGAAAGCTAATGACTTAGTCGTGGCAATGCGCCAAAAGCACAACGGCATGTCATGGTCAAGAAAAGGGAGTAGTGCACTTGCCATAATTACAGCAGCAATGACTAACGGAGAACTTGGAAAATGGATCACAAAGCAGGAAATCAGCTACCGCATGGTTGGATGATGGGATTTTCAACCGTACAGGTCGAAAAAAGTCGCTGCTGCTGCCCGTGAAAAGTGAACGGGTATGCTCCGGAATCGAGGTCGCCCTACGGCCCTTGTGAACGGGCTTGCTCGGCGCAGTTTAATTCTTCCGTGTTTGGAGCATGGCTCCGCCAGCCAGAATATGGTGCATAGACGGTACATTTTCTCTATTAGTTTTGTACCTTTGCATCATGAAGCATAAAGAAGTTCCAAATAAGTATGAGTTTTTTGCCAGTTTTTTCCTTCCCAATGGTATGTTGGACTGGTTTGATATAGTGAGAATAGAAGAAGAAACCAATGACGGTACTAAGAAGTTTGACGGATTCTTCAGCACCATACTTCACATATATCTAGATGAGCGTGACAACCGTGAGGGAGAGACACTTGGCCTTGTTCCAAACGGCTTTACCGAGCCTACAACAATCAAGGATTATCCGATTCGCGACCGCAAGGTGATACTCCATGTCCGCCGCAGGCGTTACAAGGATGCTGACGGTAGGAGTATAATCCTTAACCATTATCCGTTGAAGTCGGACGGCACGGAACTCTCTGTAGAGTTCGGTGTTTTTTTAAAAGACGATCCTCGATAACAATCCCGTTACGTTCAGTTCCGTAGGGAAGTACTACCACCTAAAGCCAAGTACGCTTGGGAGGTACTACAAGGAAAGCCTGAGCGGTTTTAATGACTGGGAGCAGAAAGACCATGCCGTTGACTGGATGCTGCTGGCGGGGAATCTGAGCGAGTATTGCAGTATTGACGAGACTCAGATTTGCGGCGAGGTCTATGTGTTCCTGACCAGCAAGGCTGGCCACGGCATGAAGAAGACGCTTATAGCCTCGGTAAAGGGTACGAAGGCTGAGACGGTCAGCGCAATCCTGCTAAAAATCCCCAAGGAGGAGCGTGAGAAGGTCAGGGAGGTTACGATGGACTTCAGCGATTCAATGTACAGTATCGTAAAGACCTGCTTCCCCAATGCCACAATAGTCATTGACTGTTTCCATATCGTACAACGCCTTTGTGAGGCACTCGACGAGATGCGGCTCAGGTTCAAGCGCCTTGCCGTAACCAAGACCAAGAAGGAGGCCGCAGAGCACAACCAGCGTGAGGACGAGAAGGCAAGGAAGCGTAAGTACAACAGGGAGTGGTATGCCAGCCACAAGGCAAGCAAGAACGTCAAGGGCAAGAAGCGCGGAAGGAAGCGCATCCGCAAACGGAAGTTCAAACCGCAGACATTCTCCAACGGCGACACGAGGGTCGAGCTGTTGACAAGGGCAAGAACCATACTATACAAGTCTGGAGAGAAATGGGGCAAGAATCAGAAGACAAGGGCAAAGATATTGTTCGACAACTATGAGAAGCTCAGGGAGGGCTACTCTCTAATATGTAAGATAAGAAGCATCTTCCAGAAGAATATCACAAAGGGGCAGGCTAAGGGGGAACTGCACAGTTGGTATAAGGAAGTTGCCGATTGTACCATCCGTGAAATCAAATCTGCCAGAGACTGCATCAAGGCAAAGGAGGAAGAAGTCCTCAACTATTTTATAAACCGGCATACAAACGCTTCGGCTGAATCATTCAACTCCAAGATTAAAGGCTTTAAGGCTCAACTGCACGGAGTGGCTGACATCCCGTTCTTCATGTACCGTCTATGCACCATATTCGGCTAACGGAGCCATGCTCCAAACACGGAAGAATTAAACTGCGCCGCTTGCTCCGGAATAAGGTCAAAACACGCATAAATTTGCTCATTTCTGTCAACTTTTGAGAAGAAAATCAGCAAAACGGAGCAACAAAAACGAGCGAATGTTTAGAATCTTTACCTTCTACATTCCGCTACAAAGTGAACGGGTAAAGTCCGGAATACGTACTTTTTACTCTGAACATCAGAATAGAGAATTATCTCTTTGTGAGGCCCAAAATCAAATTTAAATTCTCCTGAATGTGTATCCGATTTTTCTACATTTGAAGAATTTAGGACAATCCTTCGCAACCAGTAGTCTAAGTGGTAGGCTGTCAAAAATTTAAGCCGTTTTTCGTTTCTTACTTTTGAGGTCCAACATTCTCCTTACTTGCCAATTGTCAAGCAGAGTCATTTCTTTCCAATCCTTTATATCAGCCATTCTCACGCATTCCATTTTCTCCTTGAAGTCAATCTTTCTTCTCTTTTTGCTGTCCGTAACTTTTCCGTACAGAGGCAAGGCCAGAACTATGGGCGTTATCCCACAGTGTTTGTTTTTCGGCTGTATGCTTTTATAAACGCCGAAAGTTGATTCTATGATATCCGACGTGATGTTGTGGCATTCGTCCTTTGATTTAAGAAGGGCGCACTCTTCATTTATGTAACGCCTTATGGCACGACCGACTCTTTTGCATCCTTCTGCTATTTCGTCCTTCCGCAACAGATTGATCCAGATGTAATCCTTGCAGTACTTTGCAGAGGTATGCGAAAGACCTTCTTTCTTTACTTTCGTGAATACAACGTCAACTGTTTCCATTACATGGTAGAGCTCTGTAACTAGCTCCTTATAGTCAAGCACAAACGTATAGGCAGCCTTCTGGCTTTCGCCAAGATCGTCATAGACTTGGAGTATGGCCCAAGCCCATTCCACCCACTTTGACATATTCATGAACCTCGATATGGTCCGTAACTTTGGCGGGAGCAGATATGCGTTAGCGGTAAGCTGATATGACAATCTCTTCTTGTTCATTATATCCATAAATTCCTTGAAATCAGTTCTTTCCTTGTATTCGTCCTCAAGAATAAGACCAATCGTGTGACTGATGTCTCGATGGCGCGGGACATCAGCTAACTCTGCTCCCTTCCTGAGATTATGCCCGTTGTCGCTGACAATATATTTTGGAGTCTTTCCGATTTTGTCCTTCAGTTTTATTATCTCCCTTTCTACGTCTCCGGCTTTCCATGATGACGATACAGCCATTGCCAGCACCTCGACATCCCCATGCTTCAATGTCTTGCCCTCGTGCTGTGCTGGAGCTGCGAGAATAACCAGCAACTTCTGACTTCCGACGGTGATACTCTCGTCTATAATGATAGAGTATTCC
>NZ_BPTV01000002.1:295227-896563 GCF_019973375.1 Prevotella lacticifex
GCCGCAAAGATAAGCAATCCCTACGACATTGCTGTGTTCTACATTGCGATTTTGAGCAGTTTGACCACGCAAACCCCTATAAACACTGGAAAAAATTCTGAAAAAAAACATTAGAGCGTCAAACTTGGGCTAACATTTTTTCTCCAGTTCCTGGCTCTAGGCTCCAAAAACCAATATACTCCTTCTGAAAAGTAAAATCATAATAGTCCATAGGATAGCCATTTTGATTTTGTAATACTCAATATTTTGTACTATTAGTCAATTTTAGGAAGCCACAATACTTTGACAAAGCATTGTAGCTTTCTAAAACCTACTTAGACAATTCTTCATATGCCTTCTTAATCAGGCCAGCCATGAGCACACGTCTCTTGTTCAAGAAGACAGGGTACTCTAGCTTTTCGAAGTCTTCTGGAAGAGCATTCTGTTCACATGCTTTCTTGTAGCCTTCCTCACCGAACCTCTTTCTATATTTATCAACATAAGTATCAGGCGGATTATCTGATATGTCAATATTAGTCGAGTAATCGAGGTAAGTGAAGTTTGCTATCTGATTTCTGTCACGATCATCGCTATACCCAATCAATGTAAGGTAATTCTTTGGGAAGATGTGATGAATATCAACAGCTGACTTCTTACCACTGGCTCCTACAATGAAATATTTGGAGGTTGGTGTCGTACTGAAAAGCATTGGATAGTTTAGCACGTTAAGTGCAGCAACATATCCATACCATATCGGTGAAGAAGTAGAAGAGGTTACAAGGTCATTCAGCAGAGTATACTTGAAGTAATCGTCTGTAAATACATTCCTAATTTCTGAATCAAGGTAAGCGACGAATCCCTCCGGGGTGCTGACTGAACGCAAATCCGCAAGTTGCTTCTCAACCTTAGACTCTGGAGAATCAGTGTAGTACCCAGTGATATTGGCCATAAAGATCCATCTTTGTATAATCTGTTTTAAAGCCATTGATGAAACTTTATACTCAGTCTTACCTATAAGAAAGAGAAGATAAGAGAAAACGACGGCGTTGTCAGAAGAAATAAGAGAGCTCTTAAGATAGCCAGAATCCGCTTCCAAATTAAGGAAGTTATGCCACAGATTCAAATTCATAACAATATCAAGGGCGTTTCTAAATTTCTCTAGGTTCTCCTCCTGGACATCTTTAGAGAATTTACCTGTCTGCAAATCCTTTCCTCTCAGGAGCATGTAAGCATATCTCAATCGTGCACGCTTAAAAGCCAACCCAACCGTCGTACGAATAACGTGCACGGGATCAACCTCTATAATATGGTTATATGAAGTTCCATCAGCAGGGATACGAGAATCCCTACAGAAATCATTGATCTTCTTGTGAATACTGTTATCATATACAGACAACAATGTCTCGATAAAGTTCTTCTCTGTAAGTTTTTGACCACCAGAGTTTACACGCACGAAAATCTCAGCTACATCTTCCTCACTGGCATTCGCTTTGATCTCCAATGTGGGAAGTGTGTAGTCTGCAAGGTTGAGAAGGTCATTAATATTGTTCTCTATCGAAAGTTCATCATCATCGGAAAGTTCCGGCAACCCATCCCTTACTAATTTTTCGTTAAGCTGCTTGATGTAATGCTTGCGAAACGTCGGTATAGTGTGATTATCATTAGCTGCAAAGACATCACTGATAGCACTGATCCATTCCTGAGAACGCTCATAAGCCTGGGACCATACCTGCACTTCTTTGGTTCTAGGATTATATGCTATTCTGATATTTCGCTCTTTATATTTGGAATCCTTAATCCTCACACCTTTAACCGCAGCCAACAATGCAGTGAGGCGCTGTTGACCATCAATGACGAGATCACGAGGCGACTTGTAGTCCTTATTGTTACTACCTATATGTCTTGTGTTGCCAAAGTCAACTGGTGATTCCCAAAGCATTACAAAGCCTATTGGAAATCCTTTCAGCATAGAATCGATTAAGTCTCTTACCTTATTGTCCTTCCAAACGAATGGGCGTTGCAAATCTGGCAAGCCGATACGGCCTGTTTCCACATCATTGAGTAGATCTCCGATATGTCGGTTTATTGGGGTAAATAATTCCTTTGCCATAATTCGTCATTTATGATTCCATTTTAATACCTATAACCCAGGAGCTATTTCCCTGCCGGTCCTGGTTCCGCAGCCATTGCATAGCTGTCGCCCTCCTCTTGATTTGGCTTATAATGGTTTTCTTTGTGATACTCCTTATAGTTCTCAACCTGAGAGAGTACACGATCATAGACCTCCTTATCCCACTGAGGTGGAAAGCCATTTAGATATAGAGTCTTGATGATGTCATTCTTCAGCTGAGCCTTGATGTTATAGTTATTCAGCCAGTCGGCATAGAAGTCATTGTTATCGATGAGCTTCTTGATCTCTGAGGCGAGTTTCTTGCATTTTTCGTCTGGATATTCAAACTTTTGCCGATCACGGATATCAACAAGAATATCATAGAATGCCTTCTCTTCGAAGGTGATACCGAGTTTCTTGAAAGCCTGGCGGTCAGTCTTCAACTCCTTGAAGATGTTCTTTAGCTTCTCTGTAAGGTCATCCACCTTCTTATGTATCATGCCATTGATCTCATCAAGGGTTCCATTGACGGTCTTGTTGACTTGCTCTATCTTGCGATCGTTATATTCATCGACAACCTGTTGGAGCATCAAGGCAAAGTGTTCAGCTTTCACCTTATTTGTCTTAGCATAATCTTTGATAGCACGTTTAAGCATCTTGACGAGGATCTGGAACTTTGTGTTCGGCATTTTCACGTCGTCAAGTTCATGCATGAAAGCATCACCGAAGATATCTTCTTCAGAGTTAATGTGCAGGATGGTCTCGACATTATTAAATCGCAGGGCCTCTTCCACCATCTTCTCTACATCACGGTTCATTTGGGCAGCAGATTTCTGACTGTCTGATATCTTTCTGAGATAAGAACTAATAGCCATGAATGTCTGACTATATGCAATATCCTCTTCGGTAAGTACACCGGCAGGATTGCATATCTCAAAGGCTTTCTTCAGTCTCCTCACATGAGCGAGAAATACTGTCTTAGGCTCCGGATCTTTCTTGTCGTTCTTAGTCAGTGACAACACAAACTCTACGGCGCTCTGTAAACACTGCAGGCGGATGAGAGGCTGACACTTAGGATCAAGGAAGGGAGTAAAGTCAAAGCCATGGAAGAATTCGCAAAGGATGCTGATCTCATTCTTCAGCACCTTGTAGGTATTCTCTATCTCATCTTCGTTGCTTTCCTGTTCGTTGCCGTACATCTTAAGAGCCCGTTTCATATTCTCGCGAATGCCGAGATAATCGACGATAAGTCCATAGTCCTTTCCTGGGCTCTTACGGTTCACGCGGCTGATGGTCTGAATCAGCGTATGTTTCTGCAGTGGCTTATCGTTGTACATCACCGTGAGCGACGGACAGTCATAACCGGTAATCCACATATCGACAACGATGGCGATGTGGAAGTTGCTTCGCTCATTCTTGAACTGCTTGTCGAGCCATTTGCGATGATCTTTATCACCGAAGGCATCATACATTTCTTTCTTGTCGTTAGCTCCCTGAGTTCCCACAAGATTGATGTATGCCACAGGCTCCAGCTGTTTCAACTCCTTCTCTGTGTATTTAGATTCGTCCATAGCCCTCTTTGGCTCTACCCATTCGGGGCGGAGCTGAGCAATGATGTTATATACCGTAAAAGCAATCTTGCGGTTGGCACAGACGATCATAGCTTTCTGCAGCTGCTCGGGCTGGTCGAACAAGCGTTTCTCCCAATGACCAATGATATCTTTGGCTACGCGCTCCAAGCGGTTTTTGTCGCCAATTATGATTTCCAAAGAAGACATAGCTTTTTTCGATTTCTCTATCTCCTCCTGTGTAGAACCTTCGTCGGCACACTTGGCATAATAGTCTTCTATCTCTTTCACCTTTTCGGGATCAAGATTTGCCTTTGCCATGCGGCCTTCATAATAGATAGGCACAGTGATGCCATCATCAACACTCTGCTTCATTGTATATCGGTCTACCTCTGCACCGAACACATGTACCACCTCATCAATTGGCGTTCCTGTGAAACCGACGTATGTAGCCCGTGGTAGGGCGTCACGTAGATATTTGGCAAAACCATAGGTGATGAATGCACCAACCTCACCTTTCTTCTCATCGGCATTCACCTTGAGATGAGAGCCTATATTGTCCTGAGTACGATGTGCTTCATCACTAAAGCAAATGATGTTCGAACGGTCGGATAAGAGACCTGTAGAGCTAGTGAATTTCTGAATGGTAGTGATATACATACCACCGCCTTTCAGTGCCCTCAGTTCTTTCTCCAATTCGTCACGACTCTCGAAGGCTTTGATATTATTATCGGCAAGATAAGTCTTGGAGTTAACAAAGAGTTTCGTACTCTGATCTTCCAGATCTTCCCGGTCCACGATAAGAAGAATCGTTGGATTGTCAACCTTGTTCAGACAACGCAGCTTCAGTTGACGCGCCAAGAAAAGCATCGTATAGGTCTTGCCGCAGCCTGTGGCACCGAAGTAATGACCACCCTTACCATCACCACCTCTGCTGTGGAGATGCTGTAGGATATGGTCACGAAGCTTACGTGTGGCGAAGAACTGTGGATAGCGGCAGACGATCTCCAACTCCTTGTCTTCCTTGTCATTGGTATCAGGATAATAGACGAAGTCCCGCAGTATCTCGCAGAGCCTTGAAGGTGACAATGCGCCTTTAACCAGCGTACGCAACTGATCGAGAGCTTTGGCTGGATTATCGTCATTCTCTACCTTCTTCCATGCGTAGAAATACTCGAATGGTGAGAAGATGGTACCCAGACGGCTATTGCTGCCATCGCTGATGACGGCAAGTGAACAGTATTTCAAAAGTGAAGGGATATCACGGCGATAGCGTATTGTAATCTGATCATGTGCATCACTGATAGTTGCGTTCTCGTCTGTAGGATTCTTCAGTTCAATGATACCGACGGGAATACCATTGATGAAAAGCATGATGTCCGGACGGCGGTTCTCATCGCCCTGATGATACTCAAACTGGTTGACACAACGGAAGATGTTACGCTCGGGATGTTCAAAGTCGATGAGGCTGAGATGTATTGTTGGCCGACCGTCGGCATAGTGATAGTCAAAACCGTTAGTATACAGCAAATAGGCATTGCGGTTGGCAGCATAGTCGGTCGTTCCGCTGATGTTCTCTAACTTTGCCTCAATGAGCGCCATATCTTCGGCGGAGAAATACTGGTCATCTTGATATTTGCTGTCGAGGAAAGCTTCGAGATCTTCCAAAAGCAACGGTTCAGTGAAGGGTCTATGGATATCCTCACCATAACTATATTCCCAGCCTTCTTGCTGCAACAGATCAATGAAGGCCTCCTCGTAATCGCTCTCAAAATATTTACCGGTCATAAGCTATTTCTTTTCTAATGAATTTAGTCTTAAACTGTTAACGGTCGACAATATACTTATTTCTTTCTCCAGTGAATATTGATATCTAAAGAGTTTTTCTATTATGCTTTGGAAATCAACAAGAAGTCCTTGGGGTGGTAAGACAACAGAATATTGTCCTAATGTTTTTCCCGAGACTTCAGCAAAAGTAGAGCCTGTATTCTGCGACGCGATCATCTCCTTCATATGCTTTAGCGTATAATACACATATCCATTCCCGATTTCTTTCTTCGGTATAATAGACTTAAATCCTTGATTTGTACAAACTTCATTGACTGCTATACCTAATAATCCTATTGGAGCTCGAGAAGAAAAGAGTACTGATCCGGTTGGTAACATTCTAGTACTGGCTGATTTATATCCAGCTTCAGTGATATCTCTGTCACCTCTACTAATAAACTTTTTATTTTGCTTTGACAAATCAGCCGGGGAAAGCCAATGAATGCCATCATTGGTCCAGTACTCAGGATGCTCTGTAGAAGGTGTTGCGCCACTTACAATTTCACCCAAGTCAGAAATATGCCCTACTTCCCACCCTTCTGGCGGATTATCTTGATCTATTCCTTCGACAAATGTATGTCGATAGAGAGTCATAGCGGTTTGCTCAAGCTTCTCAATAATCCGCTTGTTGACAGAAATACGATTATCTATAGCCTCGTATTCTGCTACAATGCGATTCTGCTCATCAATGGAAGGAACCGGTAACATTACATCGCACATTTCTTCCCAATTAAAGAACTCATGAGCACTTCCTTTTGACATGTATAACGCGTAGCGATCGAAGTCAGGACGCTTATACCACATCATTAAATATTTGGGATTCAGAAGTTTCTTATTCTTGATCCGAAACACTTGATATGCGGAAGATACAGTGCAGTCAGGCCCTTGGCGGTAAGCTATTGATATCTTATCGCCGTTACGGGTTGTTGCACGATTATAGGCAAAATAACCAGTACGAACTATCTTGTCAGCCCTCGAATTAGTTGCAACTTGTTTTGGCGCTTGAAAATATTTGTTATTATTAATTCCTTGTGCCAATTTTACTTTCA
The DNA here is from genome assembly GCF_019973375.1 of Prevotella lacticifex. GTDB lineage: Bacteria > Bacteroidota > Bacteroidia > Bacteroidales > Bacteroidaceae > Prevotella > Prevotella lacticifex. The sequence continues at coordinate 301,761 of NZ_BPTV01000002.1, forward strand.
AGTCGCTGTTTCTTTCATCTATCGGCTCAATGAATTCCCCAAGTCTTTTATATGATGTCATAACCTAGCTTCTTAAAAACTTCTTCAACAGCCTTACGACTTTCTTCTTCCTCATACAGTAGTGAAGATAGTTCAGACTGTATCTGTTTCATCTCCGTGTCGTAATCCACTATCTCTTTACTGCTCTTGAATGGGATATATTTGCTTGGTACGAGCGACCAATTCTGCTTTTCTATTTCGTCAATAGTCGCAGAATAGCAGTACCCATCCTCGTTATGATAGTCACCATCGACAATCTGCCACTGATGAACAGTTTGGGATATTTTCTGAATTTCTTCTTCTGAGAATCGGATAAACTTCTTGTCATATACTTCGCCCAACTGACGGAGGTCCATAAACAAAACCTCATCAGTGCGGTCACGATAGCTGATTATTCGTCCATTCTGCCGGGCAGTACGAGCATGCTTATTTTTGTTTATAAGCCACAAGGTAACGCTAATGTCTGTGGAATAGAACATCTTATGAGGAAGAATTACAAGTCCTTCAACGAGATGATTCTCAATCAGCTTACGGCGTATCTCCAGTTCTACACCTTCTCCCGACAGTGCACCATTGGCAAGCAGGAAGCCCGCTTTACCGTTAGCAGAGAGCTTGGAGACGATATGCAGGATCCAAGCATAGTTAGCATTGGATGCTGGTGGCACTGCATAACCGTCCCAGCGATAGTCATCGGTGAGTTCATCATTGCCACGCCAGTTCTTCAGATTGAACGGTGGGTTCGCCATAATATAATCGAAGCGTTTGCCCTTATGCTGATCGTCAGTGAAGGTGGAAGCCGGTTTCTTTCCAAGATCATTACTGATGCCACGGGCGGCAAGATTCAGTTTGGCAAGGCGATAAGTTGCCGGTTCGCTCTCCTGACCATATACATTCACGGCTTTTGTGTTGCCACCTTTGCTGGCGATAAGCCGTACGCTCTGAACAAACATACCTCCAGAACCACAACAAGGATCATAAAGCGTACCATCGAAAGGCTCAAGGACATTAGCCATCAGTTCAACGACGCTCTGAGGTGTATAGAACTCGCCCTCCTCCTTATCCGAGTTGATGGAGAAAGCCTGAAGAAAGTACTCGTAGACGCGACCTATCAGATCATGATTGACATCAAACTTAGACTGGTCTATCTCATCAACATGGTCCACGACGGCTTTGATGATACGCGGCTCGAGGTTGGCCTGCGTAAAGAGGCCAAGGCGGAATGTTCCTTTCAGTTTTGGTTCTGTATTATCGAGCTTACGCAGACAGTTGTCAAACTCCACATTCATCACCGTTGGGTCGAGGTTGCGCAGCGTCTCCCATCGGCAGTCCTCATCGAGCCAGAACACCCCAGCCTTGTCGTAGCTGCTTCGTTCATTGAGCATCATCTGCTTGAAGTTCTCATCACCAGGGATTGTCTTTTCTGCATCCTCGGCAATAGCCTTCTGCTGCTGCTCAAAGTTGTATCCGGCAAACTTCAGGAAGACAAGCGTAAGCAATACGTCTCGCTTGTCTATCATCTGTGCCTTGCCTCGCAATGCATCACGGCATGCGAAGAGTATATCTTCAAGACTCTTGGTCTTCTCTTTCGTTGCTTTCTTCTTAGCCATATCTATTATCACCTTAATTCCGCAACTAATTGCGTAATTCTTTATTAATATTTTTTATAAGTCTCTGAGGAACAATAAGTTCCCCAGAGTTTTGCCATTTGCAGAATTTTCACTAACTTTATGGTGTCAAAACAAAAATAGTTCAATTCTAAATGACATGGCAAAAGTAGCAATAAAATATGATAACATAGTCCCCTACGGCGGAATTTTTTATGCTATGAACGAATTTAAACGCGCAGGACTGGACAAACTGGTAGACGGGCGGCTTAATCTCCGCTGTGCGAACTATGGCTATCAGTACAGCGATATCATGCTTGCGCTATTCTGCATATATCTCTGTGGCGGTGACCACATAGAGGATATTACAACCATATTGAACAAGTATCTGAGCACTGCCCCAGATGCGAGGATACCAAGTTCTGACACCATCGCCCGTGGGCTGAAGGAGCTGAGTGCCATGAGTATAGCCTATACGAGTAAAGCTGGCAACGTATATGCGCATGATCCTGCCATGAAACTAAATTCCTTGATGCTTGACATGGCATTGCTGCTTGGCCTTATGAAAAAGGGTCAGGGCATTGATGTCGACTTTGACAACGAGTTCATCCCCGCTGAGAAAAGCGACGCGCTGTATTCCTATAAAAAACAGCGCGGCTACTTCCCGGGCGTGATGACATCCGGTCCGCTGATAATCGGCATTGAAAACAGGCAGGGCAACTCGAATGTCAAGTTTGAGCAAGTGGAAGAGCTGACACGCATGCTGGACAATATCGAGGCTCACGGACTTTATGTGCGCATGTTCCGTGCCGATTGCGGCTCGTTCATCAAGGAACTTGTTGAGGAGCTCTTTCTTCGGACAGAGACGTTTTACCTCCGTGCCAGCAGCTGTGCTGACCGCAGGCAGATGTATGAACAGTGCAAGGATTGGCGTCACACGTCGGTAAATGGCCAGGATATGGACGTCGCATCATTTGAATTCACCGAATTCCTTTCCGACTGGCATTTACGGCTTGTAGTGCAGCGCACCAAGATGGACGCAGAACAGGGAGAGCGGTTCCTGCCCGGCATGGAATATATGTACCGCGCCATACTGACCAGCGACCATAACAGCACTGAAGAACAAGTCATTGACAAGTACAATCAGCGAGGCGCCTGCGAGAAAAATTTCGACGTTCAGAATAACGACTTCGGTTGGGCTCATCTCCCGTTCTCAACCATGGAGGACAACACGGTGTTCCTTCTCTTTACCGCCATGCTGAAGAATTTCTATCAGTACTTGTTGTCAAAGGTCAGCGCAATCTTTCCCGGTATAGACATGAAAAGTCGCCTTAAGCGCTTTGTCTTTGCCTTCATTGTTGTTCCGGCTAAATGGGTCCGTGTCGCCAGGCAATGGACTCTGAATATCTACACTAAGAACAGATGGTTGCACTACTGGACCATTTTCAACGCCAGCTACGGATGAGCCAAACGTTTTGGAGGTTAACAATGTAATATCCCTAATGGGGGTAAGGGGGCTTTGTACGCTCATATCAGTTAGGATATGGCAAAAAGCCAGTTTGAACAAGAGAAATTGCATTCTGGGCGGTTTTGACCGCAATGGCCTGAGACTATTAGTAGGGTTGCGGAATTGAGGTATCAATTTAATTCTTATCTTCTGTCGTTAAGAGCTTCTTAAGCAAAGCATTACGATATGCTTTGGCCGCAATTTGTTCTTCTGACAAAGCGAATTCTAATTGTCTAACAAGGTCATTGTATCTGCCCACAGAATTGATCAGTTGATTTTGAACTGTCAATGATGGCAGAATGAAACTAAACTCTCCCAGTATTTTGTTAGAGAGGTAGGGCATTCCGGTGCTTTTACTATTGTCAGAAACGAACTTCTGAAATAAAGGTGAGTCCAGAACTAATGACAAATATTTGGAATCACTAGTGTCCACTTAAATCCTTTAACATTCGGCTTTGCTTACTGATTGTAACTTACCATTCGTCGAAGGGTATTTCTAACTGAATATATTTGTTGGTGTTAATTATCTCACGTTTATTTTCAAGAAGTAATTCTTCTTGACAACTGCTTAACAGCTGTCTCAGTGGCATCTTTATCAGTAGTGAAGTCGACAAGACTCTTAGTACCTCGTATGTTGTCATTTCCTCAGCCATTTCTGTCTCTATGATAGACACAAGGCAATAGGTTGTGATAGCTGCGTATACTTGAATTTTTACTGCATTCTCTGTCGTGCCATAGAATTCCTTTATGCGTAGATGCTGCTTCATCCATTTGAAGAAGAGCTCAACGCTCCATCTGTATTTGTACAGCAGGGCTACGTCTTCCGCTGACACCTCAATGTTGTTCGTGTAAAAAACGAAGGTACGGTTCTTTTCTTTGTCATAGAATACGATTCTCCGCAATGGCTTAGAATATTGCTTCTTGGTCTTTTGACCGGTAAGCTTAATCAAAGTGTCTGACATGACCCCCGTCTTAGGATTGTTGTATCGCTTATCTTCTACTACTTCGTAAACCATCCTTTGTTTTTCTCTCACAACGAAGAATGCCCCAACCTTGTCAATGGCATATAATTGCTTTGTGTCCATGTATGCACGGTCAAAGATATAAAAACTGTCCACCTCATATGGAATCTGATCCATGACTTGCGAGTCGTGTATTTCCGCGCCAGTGATTATGGCAAACGAAGGAATGCTGTTCTTGACATCAAATAGTGTATGTACCTTTACGCCACTTTTTCCGTGATGAAGCTTCGTCCACCAAAACACAGACAAACATAAAGATATAGTGGTAGAATCAAACGCATACACATTGTTGCTAATGAAGAAGTCCTTTAAGCCTGTGCGTTTCTCTCTTGCTATTGATATAAGTTTGAGTGCATACTCCTCAAATATTCTTGGGTCGCGTTGCTCGTTAGCTTTGGACAAGTTGCTCCTCGTTACGTTGGCTCCAAACCCGAGGTGATGAAACATATTACGAAAGGGAGCGAGTGATGTCACCAAGTCTCTTAGACTTTCTCTATTGGAGAGTTGACCGTATATCAAAACAAGGAGATGATTCCAACAAGTGAATGACTTTACCCACTTATTGCCATCATATTTATTTACAAGACAATCAAAAGCTCGTTTGGGCAAGAACTTGCAGACCTGAGTGAAGATGAACTGACCTTTGTGCATATTTTACGATGTACTTACAATTTGTAACTTTTGACTATAGCCATGCAAAGGTACAAAATTGAAAAGTACACGTAAAGTATATGCTTGTAAATGTCTGACCTAAGGGCAGTTTAAGCGAATGTTAAAGGATTTAAGTGGACACTAGTGATTTGGAATCTATATTGTTGTCGAGTAGTTGGACCCTTACAAGCCCTTTGCCCATAACAATAGGCTTGTCAGATTTCGGTATCACCACAACCTTCCCTACAGTTCCAGTCGTGCTAATAACGATATCACCTTCCTGAAGTATGACGCATTTCTTCTTAATCATTGTTTCTTCAGTGATCTGCTTACACTTCTGAAAGTTTATTTTTCCATTCTCAATGGTACTAACCCATAACAGGTAAGCTCCACCATCAATTATGAAGTTCTGGGGGCTCACTTGTGTTCCCGATTGAATGGTACTGACAAATTTTAGTCTTATTTCCTTGCCCTCGACGTGCTGAATATCTTTAAGATTATTCTGACACTCAACTAAATTTTGGTTTAGCGTATTGACTCTCTTACGAGATTTATCAAGAGCATCAAGAGCCTGAGAGGAGGATATCTCTTCTTGATCTTTTTTGAAAAAGTCGTTAAACCTAATCTTGTAGCCTATCCTCGTCCCTGAAAAGTTAATCCAAGATTCCTCGTCTACATTAGGAAGAATTCTCTCCTCGAAGTAATGATTTGCATCAACAGAAAGAGGAGCCACTTCTGTTATCTGCTTATCTTTATTGGCTACTTTCTCTCCGTCTTTGAAGATGATTTCACCATCATAGTCTCTTTGGGGCTGGTTGACAGACAATAACAGTTCTCCTAAATCACTATTATAAACACGCTTTGAAATCTTCGTATTACTGTAGTTCTGATATAATGAAACAATCTTGTTGATAGCACCATTTGTCAGGATGTTCCGCTTTGCGCTGTCTGTAGAGAACATATCTCTTGCGTCTATGAGAAACACCCTTCCTTTTCTATTTGAAACTCTTTTTTGCTTGGAAAGCACCCATAAACAGGTAGAGATGTTTGTAGAAGGAAACATCTTACTTGGTAAGGCCACGACACAATCCAGCAGGTCATTTTCAATGATATACCTGCGGAGACTATTCTCGCCACTTCCAAAGTCGCCAGCAGTAAGAGAACTCATAGGTGCGACAAAACATGCCTTACCTGTCTCGTTCATATGGTCAAGAATATTTTGAACAAAATAAACGTTACCATTCTTCGATGAAGCGATACTGTACTTTGGGTCAAAGCTAAACAGATCCTGATCGTGAGTGATGGCCATATTGAAAGGGAAATTAGCTACCACATAATCAAATTTTCTCCCCTCAAACTTATCCGCAGTTAATGTATCACCCAACTGGATATTATCAGTAGTTCCAACAGTGAGTAAAGACAATATTTTAGCAACAGCCGCATTTCTTGGGTTGATATCTTGTCCATAAACCATTACATCACGAGAGGAAAATTGTGAAGTGAGTGCATCTTTTACAGCATAGAGTGTTCCTGCAGTTCCGCAAGTTGGGTCATATATGCTTGCAGAACTAGCATAACGACGTCTTGCTAACGATCTATAATACGGCGAAGTCAAAATGGCAGCCATCAATTCGGAAATATCGTGGGGTGTTGACATCTCTCCAAACTCTTTCCCCATTGTAAGGGTGAGTTGCTCTGTAAAATACTCTATAATGAGGCGATACTCGTCGCCAGTGATAGATTCATTTCCGATATTGAAAGACAGTATGATGTTTAGAGCGCCTTTCAGAATATTTTTCGAATTCAAGACACTGATGCTGTGATTAATATCAAACAATGCGAAGATCTGACGAACCTCGTCATTAAAACCTTCAATATAATTGAGTAGCTTGAAAGCTGTATTACCATCTTTCGTAATATCGGATAAAGTATATCCAGAGATGTTGTAGAAAGGTAACTCGGAAATGGCTTTCAATCCATCCTCGAGTTCTTTAGCAGGAAGATGTTGATTTTCCTTCTCATAGAACTTTCTCATATCGATAGCCTTCCTTGATAATAAATTATCGAGGATGCGCAAGAATATAAGGGGGTAGACCTCCATACCCATGGAGGTACCATTCAGATGGATGAACTCCTGAAGTTTACATCCAACCCTTCTCAGATTCTCAAAAAGTTCCTGTCTATATTCCATATTTTATTTTACAAAGGTACAGCTTATTTGTGCACTGTATCTTCACTGATCTAAAAATAATCTATTAATTTTGTCTCCGACGATAAATGCGCAAGGCACATTCATGCCTTTCTTTTTCTCAAAGATATCCTTTAGCCACTGAACTTGTTGCACCTGTAGCATCCTTACTGTGACCGGTGAGTCCAGGCCACCAGTGATGCTCTGTTCTTGCCCAATAGCGATTTTTTCAACGCCGCTCTCATCGATCACATTGAATCCTACACCCGACTGCAGATAGTCATAGTTGGTTACTATCTTCCTGTCGTGAGTAGTAGACTTGATTGTATGAGCAACGATTGTCACTTTTGTATTCTTGTTCAGACCGAGGGCTTTAACCCAACTTTGACATCGTATTTTGCTTAGTTGTTCTGTATCAGCAATTTAGTGTTTTTAAAAAGTCCTACTGTGTTCTACAGATTTTTATTTTTTTAAATGGCACTTTACTGATTTTCAACAACTCGTAGATTTCAGCTGCACTATCTGTAGGCACACTGCACAGTCTGGTCTCGACAGCCTCTCCAAGCGCATTTACTGCTGTGGTAGTAACTGCTTTTTGAGTCTTCATGATCCGCATGATCTCCGACCAGTACGGTGTCGAACGCTCCCGCCCATGCTCATCCTTGCCTTGCTTTCGCCGGGCAACCTTCATCTGATGGCGCACGGTGTTTACTATCCAGTAAGCCAGCAGCCCTAAGAAAAGGTGTGCGTCTGCCCTATTGTCAGTCTGGTGGTATATGAGCCTGAGGCTGAGGTCGGTTTTGAGCTGCCGGTTGGAGCATTCTATTTCACGTATAAGATTATAGTAGTTCCAGGTCGTTTCCTCATCTAATTTCTTCACATTGGTTCTGAGGAAGTATGTTCCGTATTCCACCTTGTCCGGGATGTTGACCTCCCATGTCATAGAAGCGACTTTGTCGTGTCCGTCATCCTCAACTTTTATATTGTAATATCGGCTTATAGAGGGATATTTTCCTTGCAGGGCACCGATCCTGTTTTGTACCTTGCCGTAGTTTTTTATCCCGTGTTTTGATTGGGTACTCTTTCTGATTTTTTTCAACCCTTCCTCAAAACGCTCACGGAATTTGCGGTTCATGGATTCTTCCTTCAACGCTTTTGCAGGAGAGTCTATTTTGAGGTAACAGTCGTCATTCTTGGCCGTTGTTACGCGTTGAAGCGTTATCTCGCGCTTCAAGCAATCGCAAACTGTGACTTTGGGAGCATTCTCGGGGGTGGTGTATTCGGTAAGAGCTTTGCGGGATACACAAAGATAGTTGTATCCTTTGTCCCTTATAGTCTTGAGGTTATCTTCAGTTGAGATACCTGCGTCAATGACTACAAGCACTCCCTCGTTATCGGGACATTTGGCCGGATTCTCAGCAATAAGCTCGTCCACCATGTTGGGAAGTGACTTTGGATCGGCGGTATTGCCTTCCAGTACCGCACTGTAACGTATGAAGCCGTCAGTATTGATGCATAGCGCGAGGACAAGCAGCTTGCAGTCGCTGCGTTTCTCCTTTGAACGGCCAAAGGCAGCCTTCTTGCTGCCGGTCTTGCGTCCCTCAAAATAAAAGTTGGTGAGATCGAAGAGCATAATGCGGTTGGTCGGTTTGAAGAGGTCGTCGGTCTTGTGGCAAAGATACTTCTCAAGCTTATCCTTTATGGAATAAAGGTCATCGGCAACTCGATATATCCTCCTTGGAGTTATTTTGGCCATAGGAAGGTCAAGGAGTTCGCACACTGCAGAGTTCTCTTTTATAATGGATATTGACTTTAATTCGGACGGAGTATAGGCCGCCCTCGTAATAAGATGGGCCAAAGTGACCTTCACCTTGTCCTCAGACCATCCCAAAGAACGGAGAAATGTATCCAGACCAAGTTTACGAATCGTTTGCAGGCATAGCCATTCGCAGCCGACTTCCCTTGCGTCTGTATGCCTCATAGTGTCAACATCTATCCGTTTCCTGGCCTTGGACTTGCTTCTCTCGTAGGCGTTGCCCACAATATCAAGTTTTTCCTCCTCGACAAGTCTGGCCCAGTACGCATGCACTCTGTCACGAACCACTTCCGAGTAACCTTGCAGTTTCTCATCCCAAAGTTGGACATCCTTCTGGTGATTGTACAGATACGTCAGTCCACGCGCAACATCTCTTATCTGCTCTGGGGATAGGTCATGTATAAACCCGACATTGAGCAATATCAAAGTACATACCCTACCGCTGGCATCGCGATAGGACTCCTTCAGACGGTAATACTTCTCGTCTTTACACGTCTGTGGGTTGTAACGTATTTGGGACGTAAAATTCATGCCGCAAAGATAAGCAATCCCTACGACATTGCTGTGTTCTACATTGCGATTTTGAGCAGTTTGACCACGCAAACCCCTATAAACACTGGAAAAAATTCTGAAAAAAAACATTAGAGCGTCAAACTTGGGTTAATCTCAGCAATCACTTCCTGAGCCCGTTCTTTCGTAAGCGTGGAATTCGAATTCTCTGCGAAGATTGTGATATGCAGGTCTTCCTTAAGATCCTTCGGTGCCATTGCCTTCAGAATAGCATAAAGGGATCTCTCCTTCCGTTGCTGGAACTTATCACCAAACAAGAAGTTATCAGAGATGATGATGGCATTCAGTGGAGGGAGTTTGAACGTTGCGAAGAATTCCTCCCAGCTGTTATGATACGTGATGTTCTTGTCTTCTATTTGGTCTGACTTTGGAACGAGGTTGAAGTAATGAACACGTCCCAGTCTCTCGAAATACAGAACATCCTGTTCCTCACCGGAGATTGCCAGGCAGCCCTTTGCTTCTCTTATCTTCTCACATTCCTTTCTCGTCTTACTGTCATAAAGATATATTTTATCGACATTATCAGAGAAGTCGACATTTTCCTTCCATGTAGGAATCGCTCTGAACGACAAATTTGCCCTTTTGAACAGTTGCTTATACAAAGGTTTTTCTTTGCATAATTTGAGAAAGTCTGTCTTCTCCATGTCAAGTACAATGTCGCACTGCTTGGAAAGGAACCTGTATAATATGCCATAGACTCCCTTCTCTTTTTTATTTTTATTAGCGAGAACTCTCTCAAAGAAGGAACTCTCACAATATGTTTTTTCAGCTACGTTCATCGTCAATCCTCCTCTAGCTCATAAAGTTCCACCTCAGAGTCGTCTGACACATTGAAGAAACCATCTCCAAAGTTCTTAACGAACTTTCCATTCTTCTGGAAGCCCATGTCATAGTATGGATTCTTTGAATTACCTGTGAGATAAAACACCTTAAACGGGATATTGACTTTCTCTGCCTTAAACATTCTGGCTGCAAGGACCTGCACATGTCTTACCAGATACTCTGAATGAGTTTCAATGATAAATCTAAATCCATATTTCTCATTCAGTTCAAGGAACAAATCAGCAAGCAGGCTCTGCACCGAAGGATGCAGATTCTGCTCAGGCTCCTCAATAATGACCAACGGCTTTGACTCGGTATATTTGTACTTACGGAGCAATGTAGCCATACGCCAAAGAAGCAGCATCAGCTGATTCGATCCCATTCCTTTATCGGCCAGTTCAATACCTTTATGATCTCCCCCGTTGAGATAGGCTTGTTTTCCTTCAAGACTATCAAAGAGTCGTACGCTGAATGCTGTTCCCTGCAGAGAAGAGATGTAGAAGTCGTAACCAATATTAAATCTCTGCATCCAAGTAGTTACGAATTTATATTCCTCACTATCTGAGTTTATCTTTGAAGTGATGAATTCATAAATGGTCTTTGCTGTATAGTCATTCTTATCCTCCGTAGAGAATACAGCTTTCTGAAAAGCAGCATGAGCTTGAATGTATTCTATAGAAGAACTATAGATAGCAGCATTCAGACGGCGGGCAGAGTCTTTAATGACTTGTTCGTTTGCCTTGAGTGTGTTTTTGTCTGACAGTTCTTTCTTATATACTGCAGACCTCTTGTCACCTTCTGCCTCTATATAGGCATAGTTAACTAGGCCACGAATGCGATTTACGAGCTCATTCTCATCAACAGTGTCAACGAATCGGTTCCCCAGACTGACCTGTACCTTGTTCTTTGGATCGTCATCTGTTCCCACTACAGCCACAAGTTTTTTTTGAAGTGATTGATATTGTGCCAACTCTTCATTTAGCTTTGCACCCTCAAGAGGTGACTTTACTTCCTTAAGCTGCTCAAGAAGATATTTAATGTGTTCATTTGTCTTCTCCAGATTAGCATTGGTATTTGTGGAGACTTGTTCATACTCAAAAGTGATAACACTCTTGGCATAATTGATGTCATAGCTGACATTCTGTTTACCATCAAAGATAACAGCCTCCGAAATAACAGCCTCAGGACTGTTCAGATTCTTATCCGTAAGCTTTAACCCAAGTTTGACGCTCTAATGTTTTTTTTCAGAATTTTTTCCAGTGTTTATAGGGGTTTGCGTGGTCAAACTGCTCAAAATCGCAATGTAGAACACAGCAATGTCGTAGGGATTGCTTATCTTTGCGGCATGAATTTTACGTCCCAAATACGTTACAACCCACAGACGTGTAAAGACGAGAAGTATTACCGTCTGAAGGAGTCCTATCGCGATGCCAGCGGTAGGGTATGTACTTTGATATTGCTCAATGTCGGGTTTATACATGACCTATCCCCAGAGCAGATAAGAGATGTTGCGCGTGGACTGACGTATCTGTACAATCACCAGAAGGATGTCCAACTTTGGGATGAGAAACTGCAAGGTTACTCGGAAGTGGTTCGTGACAGAGTGCATGCGTACTGGGCCAGACTTGTCGAGGAGGAAAAACTTGATATTGTGGGCAACGCCTACGAGAGAAGCAAGTCCAAGGCCAGGAAACGGATAGATGTTGACACTATGAGGCATACAGACGCAAGGGAAGTCGGCTGCGAATGGCTATGCCTGCAAACGATTCGTAAACTTGGTCTGGATACATTTCTCCGTTCTTTGGGATGGTCTGAGGACAAGGTGAAGGTCACTTTGGCCCATCTTATTACGAGGGCGGCCTATACTCCGTCCGAATTAAAGTCAATATCCATTATAAAAGAGAACTCTGCAGTGTGCGAACTCCTTGACCTTCCTATGGCCAAAATAACTCCAAGGAGGATATATCGAGTTGCCGATGACCTTTATTCCATAAAGGATAAGCTTGAGAAGTATCTTTGCCACAAGACCGATGACCTCTTCAAACCGACCAACCGCATTATGCTCTTCGATCTCACCAACTTTTATTTTGAGGGACGCAAGACCGGCAGCAAGAAGGCTGCCTTTGGCCGTTCAAAGGAGAAACGCAGCGACTGCAAGCTGCTTGTCCTCGCGCTATGCATCAATACTGACGGCTTCATACGTTACAGTGCGGTACTGGAAGGCAATACCGCCGATCCAAAGTCACTTCCCAACATGGTGGACGAGCTTATTGCTGAGAATCCGGCCAAATGTCCCGATAACGAGGGAGTGCTTGTAGTCATTGACGCAGGTATCTCAACTGAAGATAACCTCAAGACTATAAGGGACAAAGGATACAACTATCTTTGTGTATCCCGCAAAGCTCTTACCGAATACACCACCCCCGAGAATGCTCCCAAAGTCACAGTTTGCGATTGCTTGAAGCGCGAGATAACGCTTCAACGCGTAACAACGGCCAAGAATGACGACTGTTACCTCAAAATAGACTCTCCTGCAAAAGCGTTGAAGGAAGAATCCATGAACCGCAAATTCCGTGAGCGTTTTGAGGAAGGGTTGAAAAAAATCAGAAAGAGTACCCAATCAAAACACGGGATAAAAAACTACGGCAAGGTACAAAACAGGATCGGTGCCCTGCAAGGAAAATATCCCTCTATAAGCCGATATTACAATATAAAAGTTGAGGATGACGGACACGACAAAGTCGCTTCTATGACATGGGAGGTCAACATCCCGGACAAGGTGGAATACGGAACATACTTCCTCAGAACCAATGTGAAGAAATTAGATGAGGAAACGACCTGGAACTACTATAATCTTATACGTGAAATAGAATGCTCCAACCGGCAGCTCAAAACCGACCTCAGCCTCAGGCCCATATACCACCAGACTGACAATAGGGCAGACGCACACCTTTTCTTAGGGCTGCTGGCTTACTGGATAGTAAACACCGTGCGCCATCAGATGAAGGTTGCCCGGCGAAAGCAAGGCAAGGATGAGCATGGGCGGGAGCGTTCGACACCGTACTGGTCGGAGATCATGCGGATCATGAAGACTCAAAAAGCAGTTACTACCACAGCAGTAAATGCGCTTGGAGAGGCTGTCGAGACCAGACTGTGCAGTGTGCCTACAGATAGTGCAGCTGAAATCTACGAGTTGTTGAAAATCAGTAAAGTGCCATTTAAAAAAATAAAAATCTGTAGAACACAGTAGGACTTTTTAAAAACACTAAATTGCTGATACAGAACAACTAAGCAAAATACGATGTCAAAGTTGGGTTAATGTGACGGAAAAGTCAGACAGACCAAAAGAGAACACGATCTCTTGGTCTTTAGTTTGGTTATTCAGAGCACGACCGAAAGTATCCACGTGTACATCGTGGATATTGTTAAGGTCGAATCTGAAACTATTATTATTGTCGAGGGCAGCAAACATACTATCAGAGCTCACCAAATTGGGCACTCTGAGGTTCCTAAGATTGTCAGACACCAGCATCATCGCTTTCTCAACAGTGGATTTACCAGAGTTGTTGCTTCCGACAAGAATCGTGATGTCACCGAATTCCATGTCAGGAAAGTTGATGAACTTGCGGAAGTTCTTAAATCCTATATGTCGCATACTTCTTTGTCTTTTTAGTTTTTGTTTGCAAAGTTAATAATTTTCTGTGCATTATAAGTTCACAGATAAATATTTTTGTAGATTTTCTTTTATTTGGTTTTCCACTTCTTGCCTATACCATGCAGGAGAGAGCACTTCTATGTCTGGTAGAAAAGAGAAAACGACCTGATTAAGTTCTCTATTGGGTCTTACTTTTATCTGAATGATATTTTGCTTATCATCTATTATCTCTTGAGACCGATGAATGGGTTTTGATTTTACATAAGGGAAGCGTTGATCCGAGAAACGTAACTGTATTGTCTCAACTTTTACTTCCTCCGATGGTATAGTTACACCTATGACATCATCAAAATATGTAGAAAAATCAATAGTCTTGTTCTCTTTAAACGGTTTACAAGAAACGGAGAACTTCAGAATTCTGTCTAAGGCCATATTCTCTATACGATTGGTTTCGACGCAGAATCCCAAAAGGAACCATCGACTATTATACTCTTTTAGATAATAAGGGTATAAGGTGTCGTGATACTCTTTGCCATTGTAAGGTCTATAATCAATCTCTAGTGTCTTATGATGTACAGTGGCATCAATAAGGCCTGAAAGATGTTCGAGGCCTTTTAATCTTTCATTTTGTTCAAATGAGATGACATTCTCAGCATTAGGTTTAACGCCAAAACGATACTCCAAGTTGGAAATAACTTCTTCCAGCCACGCATTAGCAGGGATGCCTCGATAACGCTTAAGCATCTCTATGGTCGAACGTAAATTATTCACATCTTCAACGGATAATTCATTTTTGAAAATAGAAAAATCCGGATCTGTGTATCTGTAGTAGCATCTTTTACCATCTAAGGGATAAGCTTTTATGGGAGCATTATAAGCAACTCTGTCACGCATGTATTTGATATCATCACGTACTTGACGAACCCCAATTTGAGTACCATACAAATCCTCCAATCTCTCATTGATTTTGTCAATGAGATCATCTATGGTGTAGCGATGTGTAAAATCGCTGAAGCACCGGTCTAATATCTGATATCGCAGTTGAGCGTTCTTATTGGTGGCCATTATTTTTAGCTTTATAATGAATTTTCATTCTGTCCTCAAAGGTACGACTTTTCTTTTAAAAACCGTAATTTCAATGAGAAAATAAAAGCTATCCTTAATTTGGATAGCTTTTGGGACTATGTCTTACCAGCAATATTGCAGCTTACGGTCCCGGCAGACTTGACGGAGTGCAACTAAGTAGTAGCTGCGCTCACTATTCCAACCACTGCACTTCCGCTCTCTCTCCACGATGGATCTGACTTCATTGTCAGATTCATTGCTCAAACGGTTGTAGTACTCGTCGATCTTGCTCTTGGCGTAATCGTTCATCTCAGGAAACTTCTCACTCAGTCTCATAAAGATACATTTTAAAAGTTCAACATGCTTTTCACATCACTCTTACCACCGTGGCTATCTTCTGCTCGGTAGGTGTGCCATTCAAGGCATCTCTTGATGTTTACGGTTACAAAGTTACAGTCCTATTGTGCAGCGTATCTTCACAGCAAATATTTTCTTGAAAAAAGATTATTTTTGTGGAGCGGGGATTCTTGTTGTTCAAAGGTCATGAACACTTTGTGCATGACCTCTGCACACAACTTCAGAGCCGAAGACTGTATAAAATTTTGTCCTTTTAATACCTCTTTGCATTAAAAGGACAGATTTTTGAATGATTATTCGTAAGAGAATGTGTAGCAGCGGATGGCGAGATTGGCTCGATCATGTTGATTAAGTGAATAATGTAGATTACTTCCTTTTTGTGTTACGACGAATGGTTTGCTTTTGAGCTGTAGAAGTCGTTGAAGTCTTTAAGGTCAAGACAGGTCCCAAATTCAACCAATTGTCTGCATGCTCGGGATC
Organism: Prevotella lacticifex; assembly: GCF_019973375.1. Taxonomy (GTDB): domain Bacteria; phylum Bacteroidota; class Bacteroidia; order Bacteroidales; family Bacteroidaceae; genus Prevotella; species Prevotella lacticifex. The sequence goes on from NZ_BPTV01000002.1 coordinate 317,537, forward strand.
CAACACTTCAGATTCCTCCACGGGACAGAAGATCTTTCCATAGTGTGGGGTCTCAAACAACAGACAGAGACGTGAGCCGGAGACTGTGCCGACATTGTCTGTCCAATCCTCGTTCTCAAGTGTCATACTTGTGTCATAGTGTACGGTATCCACAAAGACATCAATACACTTCAAGTCTTCAGTTCTTGAAATATCATTGTTGTGTGACGCATTATGAGGCTTACGGGTCACATAATCTCTGAAGAAGTCGAGACGGCGGGATAGTCCTGTAGCTCTGTATGTCTTGCCAACGCATGTACTTTTGGCAAGGTCATAGTGCTTCTGTACAATGAAATTCGTGTTGAGATCGCCAGAAGCGAAGATAGAGTCCGTCTTCCCAAGCTCAAAGAGACAGAGAGCATCAAGGCCTGCATCCACGACACGGAAAGACTTCAACTTCATTATGGATGCTTCCAGATCCTTGTATGGCCAGTAAGATTCTTCTGAGTTTGCTGCTGCCTGGTCATTGGTATAGAACTCCGTCTTGTCATTGATGCCAAGATACGTTACTGTCTGTCCGATCAGATGAGCGAGATTATACTCCCCATTGTTTTTCTGGAGGTCAATGTTGTGTTTACCATCGTAAACGACAGGCTTCACCTCCTTCTTGATCTGAGGAGCATCACCGAAATTGATTTGAGCGTTTGCATGGATAGCAATAGCTGCGGCTGCGAATAAGAGAAGTTTTTTCATCGTTGGGTCGTTATAGTTATTACTCTGATGCAAAATTAGTGAAAATATTTAAGAAATGTAAAGGGATAACCCTATAAAATATGGGAAATCCCTATTGCGTTTTTTATGCATGTTTGACTAGCCTAGCCAAATTATCTGTTGTATACGAAAGAATACTATTGAATATCTTTTAGAACTGAACGAATTTTTTCCGTATTATATTTTGGAGTTATAAGATAAATGATTAAATTTGCAGCAAAGACCTCCGAAAGGGCGCGATGACTTCAAGCTCGTGAGGCGATTAATGCCGTGATTTTCATCATGGCATTAATTTTACGTCAACCGAATTGATTCCCTTTTCATCCTTAGAGATATTCCGACCCAACAGTATACTATCTGCTTTTCTCTTCGGCTGCCATTTCAAGGTTCTCTTCATCATTCTTCCGCTGATATACAGCTACTATCTTCCCCTGTAGCCGTTCCTTGAGTAGGGTGTTGCGCTGGGTGACAGTGTTTTGGTTGACGGCATACCACAGTGCCTTGCGAGTGCCAATGAGAATGCATATCTTCTTGGCACGGGTCACGGCAGTGTAGATGAGGTTCCGCTGTAGCATGACATAGTTGGTGAAGTGGACGGGAATGATGACGATGGGGTACTCCGAGCCCTGACTCTTGTGGATGGTTGTGGCATAGGAAAGGCTGAGTTCATCGAGTTCAGAGGACTCGTATTCCACTGACTTGCCATCAAAGTCGACGGTCAGTGTGCGATCTTCCATGTTGACGAGCGTGACGATGCCCATATCGCCATTGAACACTTCTTTCTGATAGTCATTCTTGAGTTGCATCACGCGGTCGTTCTTGCGAAACGTATAACCGCCTCGCTGCAACCCTTCACCGACAGGGTTGACTGCCTGCTGAATGGATATGTTCAGGTTATTGGCTCCGATGACGCTGCGCTGCATGGGCGTGAGCACCTGGATGCTGCTCCGTGGTATGTTGTAGGCCTTGGGCAGGCGGTGGCTGACCAGGTCGACGATGGTAGAGGCAATCTGGTCGGGCTCCTCGCACTCCATGAAGAAGAAATCGGACTGCTTGCCGTTGCGGATGTCGGGCATGCGTCCGGCATTGATGGCATGGGCGTTCATGATGATGCGGCTGGTCTGTGCCTGACGGAAGATACGGGTGAGGCGCACCACGGGGACGACACCCGAGTCGATGATGTCTCGGAGCACGTTGCCAGCACCGACACTCGGCAACTGGTCCACGTCGCCTACAAGCAGGAGGCGCATGTCAGCAGGGACGGCCTTCAGCAGGGAGTTCATCAATACGATGTCAATCATCGAGCATTCGTCGATGATGAGTGCGTCGCCCTCCAACGGGTTCTCGTCGTTGCGCTTGTAGCCCTCGGCAGGGTTGAACTCCAACAGCCGGTGAATGGTCTTGGACTCCATGCCAGTGGCTTCGGTCATGCGCTTGGCGGCTCGGCCGGTGGGTGCGGCAAGGAGGATGTGCATTCCCATCTCTTTGAAAGCGGCGATGATGCCGTCCTCGGTGGTTGTCTTGCCAGTTCCAGGACCGTCCGTAAGCACCATAACCTTGTTGTGAACGGCGGTGCGGATGGCCTCGGCCTGAAGGTTATCATAGGTGATGCCGGTCTTCTTGCTGATAGCCGAAATGTCGGGCTCTTTCTCGAACATCTTCTGCTGTCGGGTGGCGAGCAGCGTTTTGAGCTTGTTGGCGGTACCGACCTCACTGAAATAGAACGGTGGCAGGTAGATGGCCTCGTCCTCAGTCTTCAGGTCTTCAGCGACAATCATCTGGCCAAGGGCGGACTCAATGGAAACTTTGTCGGCTTCCAAGAGCTTTACTCCGGCTTCCAAGAGCTGGTCGCGATGAGCATAGACATGGCCTTCGTTGGCCAGTTGGTTGAGGGTGTAGAGAATACCGCTGCGACATCGTCGCTCGTCGTTTTTGCCGTAGCCCATCTTCGCGGCGATGGAGTCGGCGGTCTTGAAGCCGATGCCCCAAATATCATCGGCAAGGCAGTAGGGATTCTGCTTCACCTTGTCGATGCTTTCTTTGCCATAGGCTTTGTAGATCTTCGCAGCATAGGCGGTGCTGACTCCATTGCCTTGAAGGAACACCATCACGTCTTTGATGTCGAGCTGCTTCATCCACGAGTCGTGAATCTTCTTGATGCGCTTGGGGCCGATGCCGTCCACCTCGCCGAGCCGCTGACAGTCCTTCTCGATGATGTCGAAGGTGTCCATGCCGAACTTGGCGACGATGAGCTTGGAGAACTTCGGGCCGATACCCTTGACGAGTCCGCTGCCAAGATATTTCTCCAGTCCGAAAAGTGTGGCGGGCATGGCTTCCTCGTAGCTCTCAACGACGAACTGGCTGCCGTATTGCCGGTTGACTTTCCACTGGCCGTCGGCGACGAGTACCGTGCCCACGGTCACGTCGAGCATGTTGCCTACAAGGGTGACGAGGTCGTCATACCCCTTCACCCGTGCCTTCAGTATCGAATAGCCGTTCTCGCCATTCTGATACGTAATCCGCTCTATGACCGCACGTAGCTTCATAATGATGTTACAAAAGTACGAAGTTTTGGCGAGAATATAGCGAAATACATATAAAAAGCCGGTACCATCAGTTGATAAGCTGACAATACCGGCTCGTTACAAATAGGATTTTGCTTATGTTACCCAAATGGGTTGATGTAGAATCAAAATAAAAAAGGGGCTGCTCAAAGAGCAGTCCCAGTGTATCAGAGCAGAACCGAAGCCGGTTAAGCGACCTCAATCTTCTTTGTCTCTTTCTCAGCCTTCTGCGTGCGAGGAAGTGTGATATGAAGCACACCGTCAGTAACCTTAGCCTCAATCTTGTCTTTCTCCACGTCGTCAGGCAGCGTCAGAGCCTGCTCGTAATTGCTGTATGAGAACTCGCGGCGCAGATAGTGCTCCTTCTTGTTCTCATCCTTATGCTCGTCCTTGTGCTCCATCTTGATGGTCAGGCAACCGTCCTTATCGACGTTCACCTTGAAGTCATCCTTGGTGGTGCCAGGGGCTGCAAGCTCAACTTCGTAAGCCTTGTCATTTTCCTTGACATTGATAGCAGGTGCTGTGACATTCATGCGCGGCATCCAACTTGTGTTCAACATATCGTCGAAATCATTGTCAAGCCAATTGTTCATGTCTTTTAAAACTGGATACAACATAAGTCAATACCTCCTAATTGTCAATTAATTCTTTGTTTATCTTGGAGCTCTTCCATCGTCCTCAGGCTTCTTTCGTTGCCCTCGTCCGACCTCCGAACTTCACTAACCATCATTGCAATATGCGTGCCCGAAGGCCAAAGATGACAAATCGTGCCATCGTTGTCAGTAATGCTTAAAATATTTACATTTTACTGCCAATATTACCTTTTTACGCTTAACTGTATTCTCTTTCTTTGCTTGAACACCATTACTTTGCCGCTCAGAAGACGCAAATTTCTATTGGGATTTCACAAAACAGTTGTACTTTTGTACCAAACATCTGAAACAGACAATGGATAAGACTACGTTCAAACAAGAAATAAGCGATTATACAGCTCGCGGCGGCAAATTTGCCTTCGCCTTTGGCGACATCCATCTCCCTGTCGTCTATCATGAGGCATTGAACATGTTGGGAGTGAAGATGCTGACGCACGAAGTATTTGTGCCTGTTGACTATTCACGTGACTTAGGCGACAATCTTGATGTGTTGATGAACAAGCTAATTGACAAGTATCCACAACTCACGGGCAACAAATAATTATCTAATAGGTATGAATATTATATAATGAACAACAATATTATTATAATATTAAATGCCATAAATGAAAGCATACATGTCCACCATTGGCTCAGAATTTTCTTTGCTTTAATCCTTTCATATGCTCTATTACAACTGCTTTTCATAAAAGGATAGAGAATAAGCCACGTTAGGAAAAAACAGATTAGTATGTTGAAAGTATTATATTCTACCCCACATACCTTTAAAAATCTATTAAAAAGTAGACTAATCGGAATTGATAGATAAAAAGAGCTCCCTAAATAAGGCATTGCGTTCCAAAAAGGATCGGTACAAGCAAGCCTATAATAAACGTATATTATATAGTCAAGTATCAACATCAAACTATTTTTATATAGTTAGTTGTAAAAATTATCTTCGGTCAGATTCTCTGCATCCCCCCAACCAGTCGGTATTAATGGATCAATACAAGAATTAGAGTTGTATCAACTGTAAGTGGTAAGGCTTTTCCAATGACCTAGTGGGTTTGACATTTTCCATATTACCAAATTGATATTCGCTGCTCTCGTAAGCATTGCCGGCATAATCGGAGAATTGAGCTTGCGCCATTTGCTTCTTCCTGCTTTCGCCGGGGTTGAACAGGTTGAGTGTTACAGATAACTTTCCGGTAGTTTTGTCTCCAACAGCAGACACGAAACTGTATTGATAGCCTTCGGTATCAGTAGTGTTCAGCGTCTGCTTGATGTCCAATGCCTTCTTGTACTCGGCATTTCGGTCTGCAAGCTCATTAAGACGGGACTGCATTGAAGCTATCCGACCGTTCTGCATTTCTAACTGACCTTTCAAGTAGGCTGTCAAAAATTTAAGCCGTTTTTCGTTTCTTACTTTTGAGGTCCAACATTCTCCTTACTTGCCAATTGTCAAGCAGAGTCATTTCTTTCCAATCCTTTATATCAGCCATTCTCACGCATTCCATTTTCTCCTTGAAGTCAATCTTTCTTGGCCCAAGGGGGATTGTCCGTGGCAGGCGGATGCCGCTGCCTAACCAAAGAACTTGATATGATAGCGTGCTAAAACTATTTTTTTTGCTTACCTTTGCGGTCATGGAACAAGAAAAGATAGACTTCTACAAAGGTTTAGCGATATATATCCTCCCCGAGGGCGTGACTAACTACTTTGACGTGGTGGACTTCAACGAGCAGCCAGCCAAAGATCACGGGAAGCTTTACAAGACCGAGCTTCACATATATCTTGATGAGAAGGACAATCGTCCAGAGGGCTTTGATGGCGTCAAGTCAAACGGCTTCGGTGAAGAGAGGATGATATACGACTTCCCTGTTCGCAACCGCAAGACGATACTTCATGTGCGTCGTCGGCGCTGGCTTACAGCTGATGGTAAGAGTGTCTCATTTCCTCTGGAAGAGGCAGCGAAGATAGTCTGCGAAGGTACGTCATACTCCAAGGAGCTGGCGCTTTTTTTAAAGAGAGCGGATGGACAATGAGCCAGTGACGGCCAAGAGCCTGAGCTGGACTTACATGATCCAGGGCAACACTTTTGCGCGTGCCTACAAGGATACTTTGAGCGATTTTCCCACTTGGGTTAAGAAAGAGAATGTCGATGATGGAATACTTATCGCCAAGAACCTCGGCCCGAGGCTCGGTATTGACGAGTCTGAGTTCGGGCATGAGGTGTACACGATTCTCCACAACAAGGATGCGCATGGCAAGAAGGGCGCCATCGTTGCTATTGTCAAGGGCACCGACCCCGAGACAGTTGCCAAAGCCCTGAGAAAGATGCCGCAAAAGGATCGGGAAGCGGTAGGGCTGGTCTCCATGGACCTGAGCGACAGCATGCGCTCTATCGTGAGAATGGCCTTCCCTAATGCCATGGTGGTACGCGACTGCTTCCATGTCATGAAACGAGGTGGTGAAGGGATCGAGGAACTGCGCATGAAATACAAGCGGGAAGCTGTCAAGGATGTAAACCGCCAGAAGGCAGAGTTCAAGAAACACCTGGAACAACTCGCCAAGCAACGCAAGTACTATCGTAACAGCAGGAAAAAGCAAGGTAAGAAGCGATGCAAGGGTAAGCGCCGAGGCCGCAAGCCAATGCGGCTGAATACAAGGTTTGAGCCCAAGAGGCTGAGCAATGGAGAGACCTTGGTAGAAGCTCTGACCCGGTGCAAGAAGCAACTGGGCAGAAGCTATGGCGACTGGAGCATAAACCAGAAGAAGAGGGCAAGAATTCTGTTCCGGCTCTTCCCGAAACTGAAGGAGGCGTATTGGCTGATAAACGATCTCAGAGCAATCTTCCGTACGAAGTCTAACACCAAGGCGACTGCGAAGAAAGCGCTTGAAGGATGGTACAAGAAGGTCACCAAATCTACCCTTAGAGAGATCAAATCCGTAAAACAGTCTATCCAGCACTACGAGGACGAGATACTCAATTACTTTATCAACAGAGACACTAATGCTTCTGCAGAATCGCTCAACTCCAAGATGAAAGCCTTCAGGTCATGCCTGAAGGGGATAAGGGATATACCCTTCTTTTTCTATAGATGTATTACCGTCTTTGGTTAGGCAGCGGCATCCGCCCGCCACGGACAATCCCCCTTGGGCCTCTTTCTTCTCTTTTTGCTGTCCGTAACTTTTCCGTACAGAGGCAAGGCCAGAACTATGGGCGTTATCCCACAGTGTTTGTTTTTCGGCTGTATGCTTTTATAAACGCCGAAAGTTGATTCTATGATATCCGACGTGATGTTGTGGCATTCGTCCTTTGATTTAAGAAGGGCGCACTCTTCATTTATGTAACGCCTTATGGCACGACCGACTCTTTTGCATCCTTCTGCTATTTCGTCCTTCCGCAACAGATTGATCCAGATGTAATCCTTGCAGTACTTTGCAGAGGTATGCGAAAGACCTTCTTTCTTTACTTTCGTGAATACAACGTCAACTGTTTCCATTACATGGTAGAGCTCTGTAACTAGCTCCTTATAGTCAAGCACAAACGTATAGGCAGCCTTCTGGCTTTCGCCAAGATCGTCATAGACTTGGAGTATGGCCCAAGCCCATTCCACCCACTTTGACATATTCATGAACCTCGATATGGTCCGTAACTTTGGCGGGAGCAGATATGCGTTAGCGGTAAGCTGATATGACAATCTCTTCTTGTTCATTATATCCATAAATTCCTTGAAATCAGTTCTTTCCTTGTATTCGTCCTCAAGAATAAGACCAATCGTGTGACTGATGTCTCGATGGCGCGGGACATCAGCTAACTCTGCTCCCTTCCTGAGATTATGCCCGTTGTCGCTGACAATATATTTTGGAGTCTTTCCGATTTTGTCCTTCAGTTTTATTATCTCCCTTTCTACGTCTCCGGCTTTCCATGATGACGATACAGCCATTGCCAGCACCTCGACATCCCCATGCTTCAATGTCTTGCCCTCGTGCTGTGCTGGAGCTGCGAGAATAACCAGCAACTTCTGACTTCCGACGGTGATACTCTCGTCTATAATGATAGAGTATTCCGTCCCTCTGAACTTATTACATGAGTCAAGATACTCTACGATACCAGCCTTGAGCAGCCAATTCTCAATTGTCTGGTGTGATGGTATTACACCGAGGGCACCGCCGAGAAAGTCATTGAATAACTCCAATCCGTTGACGATTGAACGAAATCCGCATCCCATGCGGATGTACATGCACACGGCCAAAGCTATCACTTCCGCCCAGAATGAGTGTCCTTTAACTGGCGTGAAAGCAAGTCGAACAATTCCTCCGTCGTGTTCAGACTCAAACGACGTTTTTTTTTGAGCTCTGTATCCTTGGCCTTGCTCTCCTTCTTCAACTCCTTGTACTTGTCTTTCCATTTTTTACTACTCTTGTCTTTAGCCATAATTGAAGCTTCTAATTTTTTAATCTTAGCCGATGCTGCCTTTTCCTTCTCGTTCTTCTTAGCGAGTAATGCTTCCAGTCTCTTTATTTTTGCACTTTCTTTTGTCATAATATTTTACTTTACATTGTTATATTTTCTATGCAAAGGTACTAATATTCAATGACTTATGCAAATTATTAAAGTTAATATATACTATGAAATATGTTTATATAAGTTAAGAATAAATCCTTGTAAATCAAAAGCAATTATGAGTATAAAAACTGACTAAATTTTTGACAGCCTACCTTTCAAGGTTTTGACATCTTCTTCGAGTGCCTTGACACGGCCTTCTACTTTTACAGTCTGTCCTGACACAGTGGCGGAGAAAGCCACACACATGAAAAGCGTAATGATTTTGTTCATAAGATACGTTGTTGATGTATGGTACAAAGGTAATGATAATTTTTATTTTTATCGAAGGAATATCCCTACAGGTTCTGTGGTTATCCCTACTTTCCGGACATAATTGATGTTCTTGGGAAATATTTTATAGATTTAGAAGGCAATTCTTGATTATATTCGTATCTTTGCATGTAATTATGAAACCATAACAATATTTATCCATTTATGAAAAAGATTCTCTTTATTGCTTGCCTACTGTTGGCATCAGTCGAAACCTTTGCTCAACATGCAAAAGGTTCGTTTAACATTCAACCCAAAGTGGGTCTCAACGTAGCTACGATGACAGACAATGACGGCAGTGATCCGCGCGTAGGGTTTGTCGGAGGTGCAGAGTTTGAATACCAGGCTACCGACCTGTTGTCACTCTCTTTCGGAGCTCTCTACTCTCAGCAGGGTTTGAAAGCCAATAGCGATGAAATGGACGGTACCATTAAAATGGACTACATTAATGTGCCTGTTCTCCTGAATGTGTACGTAACTAAGGGGTTGGCAGTGAAGGCTGGTATTCAGCCGGGCTTCAAGGTCAATAGCAAGGTCAAGGTCTCTGCATCTGGTGCTTCTGCTGAGGTAGATTTAGAAAAAGCTCTTCAAGCAGGAGGAGTAGATGCCAGTGTAAAGAGTGTAGACTTCGCTATTCCGATGGGTCTTTCGTATGAATATCGAAACTTCCAATTTGACGCTCGCTATAACTTCAGTGTCACTAAAGCCATAGAGGCAGAGGGTGAATCGACAAAGCACTCCGTATTCCAATTCACTGTAGGCTATAAGTTCGATCTATAACCAAACTATATAGAAACATGTCATGCCGCTCATATTATGCTATGGGCGGCATTCTTTTTTATTAATCCACGCTACGCTGAGTTAAGCAAACTCTTGATCATCTCGTCAATCTCGCGGTTTACCCGGGCAAAGTTGCGGTTGAGCATGACCTCCTTCTGACGAGCATCCTTGAAGGCGTATATCTTTGGGAGGTCAACGTATTGAGTCTCTTCCTTTTTGATCTCTGCCATATTGAAGTTAGTTTTGCAAAAATACTTGGTCGTCCTGAACTCAGGGCTTTCCTCAAGGTTGATGCCGCTGAAGGAGCTGCGCTCCGTGGGCGTGAAATCACGGGCAGCTTGTCCTGCGAGCCAACCAGTGGCCATATCGGCTATCTTGGCGGCAGGAACGAGGTTGTCCATCTTCTCGCTGATGGAGGTGCTGACCTTTGAGTCGTTGATGGTGATGGACTTGCTTGTCTGCTTGACCTTGCCGAAGACATCGTTCTGTGCCCATTCGAGGGTTTCCTTGTTGCGTGCCGCTCCCATGAAGATGTTGCCGCAGGTGGTGATAATCTTCTGCATACCGTTCTTGCCATAATCGGCTTCCAACTGAGGAAGTTCCTGGAAACCGAGGGTGACGGCGACCTTGTTGCTTCGCGCCGTACCGATAAGGCGGTCTATTTTGTGGAAGTAGAGTGTGGGCAGCTCATCGACGATAATGCTCACTGGCAGGTTACCTTTGCTGTTGATACGTGTGACGAGTCGATTGAGGATGAGGGCGTTGAGAGAGCCAATGACCTGTTCCTTTTCGGGGTCGTTGGCGATGACAAGGTAACTGGGGCTGTTTCTGTCGGAAATCTTCAAGTCGAAGTCATCGCCTGTGAACACCCAGTAAGCCTCAGGGGAAACAAGACGGGCGGCATTGACACGGAGCGTACCCACCATACCTTCCAGCTGGTCGTTGGCCTTGTTCTTGTAGGCAGACTGAAACGGTGCCATCAGTGACATGATTTTAGGGTCATCCATCAGAATAGCAAAGACCTCGCTGTAGCTTCGTCCGAGGAAACTGAGCACATGGGGCATGTCTGAATACTCACCGGTGATGGTGTCGGGTTCCACCTCATTACCTTCTTCGTCCTCGTACCAGCTGCGGGAGATGACAATTTCCTTTTGATTGCGGTCGAGATAGCTGAAGCCATTGAGGTCGACAAACATTCCATCGGCATCGGTGGAGACATTGTTGCTCTCTCGGTCGGTGAAGTCAAGGACTACATTACCCCGTTCGTCCAGGGCCTTATAGTCGCGCCACTTCCTTGTGACGAGTTTCAGTTTCCTGCCGTCGTACTCTACATATCGGGTGAGCTTCCTGCCGTTCTTGTAGCCAGTCGGATGGAAGTTGACAAAGAAGTAGATGATGGCGGCAAGGAAGTTCTCGGCAGAGTTCTGGAAGAAAGCCTCGCTGCCGCCTTTCTTCTCACCACCGCCCTTATTGAGGGATGACAGGAGTGTGGCGGCTGTCTCCGATGCAGCAGCAAGATCAGGGATGTACTTGCGCTGAATGGGGTTCACACGGTTGCTATACTCCACGTCGGTGAAGTTGACGATGCGGAAGCCGCAGTTATTGGGCAGTGTGCCCTGCTTTCGGTTCTTGCAGTACTGATAGAACAGGTTGCGGGCCAGTGCCGGGAACTTGTAGTCATAGACCATCATGGCGAAGCCCTTGGCACTGTGCTGGCGGATGAACGGGTCGATGATGCCGAAGGATTTTCCCGAGCCGGGTGTACCCAGGACGATGGTGGCACGGAAGGGGTTGATGATGTTGATCCAGCCATGGTTCAGTTTCTTTTTGTAGTAGTAGACCATGGGGATGTTGACGCTGTACTCGTTTTCTTCCTTGTTACGGCTCTGTTCGAAGCTCTCGTTGTCAAAATTCCATTTATCATCACCAATTTTCATGCCCAAGTACTGCGCAATGGCATCGAAGCCCTGGTGGATGAGCATCGTGCCGACAACGGAACAGAGAACATAGAGACAGCGGTTTAGGGGATAACCGGCAAAGGCTCCGTTGAGGGGCATGCCGTAGAAGACAAAGCACAGGACTATCATGGTCGCTCCGGCTATGACGGGATAGAGCACCATCGTCTTGAGGTTCCACTTCAGGCTCTTTCTTGCTTTCGTGCCGATGCAGGTAACGGTGATACAGATGAGCTCCATCACTTTGCAGGTAGCCACGGAATCGAAGACCTCGAAGCGGTGGAATACATCGAGCACGAAGGCAATCATGGAGTTGGAGGTCGTGACGGGAAGGTTCATCACAATCTCTACAATCAGTATCAGGTAGATGCACGAGCGGAACATGTTGTACATCTGCTGTTGTTCACGGGTTTCTTCCACGGTTTAATGAGTTAGAAATTAAGAAATAGGAGTTAGGAGTTTCGCACGGTTGGATTGTTGATGCACGGCATTTGCCAACGACATCGCTGGCCTTTGCCATGCAAGTCGTTGGCATTTGTCGCAGATTTCGTTGGCTTCTGCCACGCATCAAGACAGCATATTTGCTTAAACTTTGAAAAGTTCTATTGCAGGTTTATCAGCAGCTCCGGTGCAAAGCTGTCGGCATTGAGGATGTCACGGTAGTTGATGTCGAGATAGCTGACGCGGCCGCTTATCTGGTCCTCGGTGATTTCAAGGCGGAGCTTCTTTTCTTCAGGGAAGGTGAGCTTCTTGAGGACGATGACGTTGCGGTAGGCCTTGGTGAAGTGGTCGGCATGATTGACCATGTACACCGGTGTGAGCTCGATGGTCTGCGAGTTCGTGGCCTTGAGTTCCTTTTTGTCCATCAGCTTCAGTCGGATCTCGGCGATGTCGTACTTGATGTTGCTCTTGTTCTGCAACGAGAAGTCGATGAAGAAGTAGTCGCCGACGGTATAGATGTTGTTCACCTGCGCACGGATGCCGTACTGTTTGCTATGTACACGGAAGCACTTGCGACGGCTCGTGAAGATTGACCAGCAGAGACGGGACATATCGCTCTGCGTCATACTCACCTCCGGATTGGTGTAGTCGCGGATGTCGTCCTGGCCGACGGTATAGACGGAGTGGGCACGCTTCGGAGCTTTCGTGTAGTAGACGGTGAACTGGGCGATATGGCGCTCACCGATGACCGTTACTGTTCCTGCCAGTTCGTTGTCCATCAGCGTGGACTTGGGCTTCAGACGGACGATGTTGTCGGCACACTGGTTGCCGACGAGCTTGTCAGTGGAGATGTCCACGAGCTTGATGTTCTCCGGCATGATGAGGTGGGTGGTCACCTGGTCATTGACGTAGATAACTGTTTTCTGAAGGTTGCGCTCGAAGATACGGGCGTCATCCTCCGTAAGGCGGTGGATGTAACGGATACGGATGGTGTCGTTTTTCTCTTTCTTCTCACTATTTGTGAGGCCGTCAACTGTAATGGTGTTTTCTGCATGGGTTGGCAGGATGGCGACAGCCATCAGTGCCATGATAATAATCTTTTTCATTCGTTCTGTGTGTTTATAAGGTAGACAATGGTGTTGTACTTGATTTTAGCTTTGTTCTTACGGATGTTTTTCGACACGGCTGAGCTGGCAGACTGATACATGTTTTGCAAGGCCTGCAGGGCGATGATCTCAGGGGACAGGCCGCCGGTACCGTTCACGTCGAACTGGACACTCTGGCCAGCGACATTGGAGCCAGCGTCCTTCACCATCTCACGGAAGGTGGATTCGGGAACGTAGAAGCCTTCCATGCCGTCGTTGTCGAAGACGCTGAGGTCGACCTTGATGAACTTGTTGCCGACAAGGATGCTGGTGATGCTCGCCTTGACACGCTGCTGTCCAAAGCCGGTGACGATGCCGTAGAGGTAGGATCCTTTCTTCAGTCGGATGCCCTTCACGGTCACGTCGTCGAGGAGCTTGAAGCGGAGACGGGTACCCTCATGTGCCTTGGTCGTGCGATCTATCATAGCCTTGATGAGCGGCTCATCGACATTCTCGGTACTGGCAACGGTGTTGAACTTCTCGGAGTTGTCCTCCTTGACTTTCTCGACAATCTCGGCCTTTTCTTCCTTCTTGCCTTTCTTCTTGGTGTTGCCGGTGAGTGCGTCGATCATCTCCTGCCGCTGGCGTTTTTCCTCGGCTTCCTCTTCCTTGTCTCTGCGGTCCTGCTCGGCCTGGTACTGCCGTTGTCGTTCCAAGCTGCGGTTCTGGATGCGGTCGAGCTCACGGGCATAGGCGTTGAGGTCTTCCTGCTGGCTCCTGCCACTGCTGCCATAGCCGCCTCTGCCATAGCCGTTGATACGGTTCATGTTGGCACGCTGGCGCTCACGGAGGTCCTCCTCGGCTTTCATCTGGCGGAGGCGTTCGGCATTGATGGCATCGATGCGCTGCCGCTCCTCGTCGTTGTAGCCGCTGCCGGTGGTGTCCTTCTGCTCGTACTCGTCACCGATGCCGTCAACAGCGGTAAAGGCTCCATCCTCGGCAAAGTGCTTGTTCATCGCCGTCATCTTGTTGTCCATGCCCTCAGCACGGGCATCGGGGATGCTCATGTTGATGGAGTCGGTGACGACGTTCCCGGTGGTCTTGCCGTTGCCCTTGAAGGTCTCCATGCCGAAGTAGATGAGCCCCAACAGGGGCAGGAAGATGACCAGAGGGAAAATGTACTTGGGTTGTCTGAGGTTCAGACGCTTGAGTTTCTGTAAGTTCATATCATACTTTTTTATTGTGATTGGTTTATTGCTTATTGTCGAGGTACTTTACCACGAGTTCCAACTGGCGGTACTTCACCATGATGTCCACGGAGTCCTTATGGCTCTTGACGGGCAGACGGACGAGAGAGTCGAGGTCGTGCTTGAGCTGCTGGCCCTTGTTGGTGAGTTCTACGGTCTGGTCCACCTGCATGGACTTCAGACGCTGGATGCGGCGGATGCCGTCGAAGGCGGGCTTCACGTCGGAAAGACCGATCATCATGTCGGACTCGTTGTAGGTGGAGGTAAGGGTGAGCCAAGTGCCGACGATCAGTGAGAGCATGAGCATACTGATGGTGATGACGGACACTCTTTTCTTGTGTTTGTCTGCCCACTGGTTGGCCTTGGCTATTTTGTCTTTGAGCTTGAACTTATCAGTCAATGATTTAATGCCAGCCACGATCTTGGCATCTTTCTTTTCTTTGCTTCGCTTAAATATCTTCATAGTATTCAATTTATTAGTAATCCAAATCTTTGTTTTCAAGTGTACGCCAGTTCGTTATGAGCAGTCCATGTGGATTGTTCTGTGTTCTTGGCACGTTCTCAATCTCGCCCACGGTGATGATGGAACGTTTGAGGTCACGGCTGCGACGCTTGATGAGCTGCGTACCAAAGTACTTGAACTTTCGGTCGTGCTCGTTAAACTGGATGGAGTCGCACTTGATGGTGCAAACTGCGGAAGAAGAGATAATATCGGAGTAGAAACCGTTTTCTTCCATAGCCTGCTTCTGCTTCATCGCCGTTCCGTCAGCCATGTAGAGGGCCTTGCCGAGTGTCCATTTGATGTAGTCGTCGTCGGGAGGCAGGTTGAAGAAGTACTGATGGAAGAGTTGTATATGTGCTTTGGCCTCCATCACGAAGTTGGCCTCCTGCAAGCTGCGCTCGGCAAGGAAGGGAATGTCGCCGTCGAGGATATATATCTGACTACGCTCCTCACTGACAAGCTTTGAACTCTGATAGATAGTGAAGATGCAGATGGCAGTGCAAGCCGCCAGAGTGAGGATGACGGTCGTCAAGGCCAGTTTGGTTTTCTGTTCTAAGGATTGTATCAACATAACGTTATGTGAGTTAGAAGTTAGAAATTAGAAGTTAGGAATTTTTGTTGAGTTAGGAAGTAGGAGTTATTGTGGCTGGATCACATTTTTCTATCTGTGAGTTTTGAGATTGGGAGCTGCCTCGCGTTGGCTCGGCAACTCCTAACTCTTCACTTCTCACTCCTAACTCCCATCGGCTCCTCCGGGCTTATAGTTGGAGTCGGACTTGCCCACATTATTTATACTGCGGGCAGAATCCGCGCCACGGCTGTAGGAAGCTCCAAGGCCTGTCTGTGCCATGATGGTACGGGCAGTCTGGTTGAAGCCGCTGCCACCATCGCTGTGCGACTGCTGGGCCGCACCGATGATTGAGGCTGTTCCGGTGGCGACTGCCGCTCCTGCCGCTGCCGTCGTGGTTGCCGCACCCATCGCATAGCTTGCGCCACCAAAGACGAGGGTCTGTGCCATGCTGCCGGAAGCCGTGCCTGCGCTGGAGCTGATACCGCCGGGGATGAGCCATGAGGCTACTTCGGGCACGAAACGGAGGACATACGCACCCACGAGCATACCCATGGCATACATACAGTTAGAGCCGATGCCCTGCAATCCCAACGCGCCTATCTGCTGCCATGAGTTGACAGTTCCTCTCAATAGGGTGTCATAGGCCTTGATGTCCTCCATGAGGTTGTACATCAGGATGAAGTCGATGTAGTATAAACAGAAGTACACAACAAATCCCCATAGGGACAATGAAAGATACTTGCCCATCCACTGGGCCCAGGCATTGCTCCAGGGAGGTACGATACTGAGGGCGAACATAATCGGTGCAAAGGTGGCGAGGATGGTCATGAATATGCGCTGGGCGACGAGCATGCCGTAGTAGGACATCTGGAAGATGAGCTCGCCGACAAACCGTATCACGTCGTTGATCCACTCACTGACCTTGGTCTCGGCGGCAACGGCGGCACGCTGAGCGTAGTTGTTGATGGTGGAACCAAGATTCTCCATGTTATATATGAGCTTATCCCACCAGTGGGCATCCTCACCGATTTCTTGCACCTGCTTGGCGGTTTCGATACTGTCCTGCACCTGCCGGAGCCGTTTGAGATAGTCGTCCTGCTTTTGGGCGACCTTCAGCTCCAGTGCGGCGACCTCTCTGTTCTTGCTTTGAGCCATCTGCCGGGTCACCTCCTCCAGTCCCTTGCCGGGCATTTTGAGCGACTCGCAGATGTAGCTGCTGTAGGTGATACAAAGGGAGAGGCCGATGATGCGGGCGAGCTTCATCACGTCCATGCCACGGCGGCCGAGCATCATCATCCAGCACTCGTAGGAGCCCATGCAGAGGGCGAGCAACAAGCCGAGCATCTTGGCAAAGCTGATGGCACTGCCGAGAATAGCGGACTTGGGGAAGGTCTCCATGGCCGTCAGCAGACGCATCAGACTGTCGTCGATGGCAGGAAGTCCCATCGTCAGCAGCTGGTTGATGAATAGTGAAGATAATTGTAAGTCTATCATGGTATTCTACTTGATTAATTCTGCATAATGCTTTGATTTTTACTTTTTTACCTCTTTACCTTTTAGTAGTATTGCTGAGCCATCCCGACAAGGTGGGCCACACGGGAGACAAGCTGCTCCATTTGTTTTTTGTACTCTACATAGGCTTCCTGCCGTTTGGAGTTTTCAAGTTCATTCCCAATGCCCTGCTTGTGGGTGTAGGCGATGGACTGGCAGATCATGTCGTTCTGACGCTGGAGCTCGCTGACCTGTGGGGCCATCTTGCCCTTGCTTTTCGTCAGGCAGTAGGCGAGTCCCTCGGTGATGGACTTTTGCATACGTGTAAAATCGTCCTTGAAGGAGTGATAGACAAGGTCGACGTTGCGGTCGGCGGCACGGATAACTTCCTCGTCGTGCATCTCCTTGACTTTTTCACGTTCTTCCTCGACTTTCTTGATTTTCTCCTTCTGCGTCTCCTCCTGCGCCACACGGCGGGGCATGACGGTCTTGACATTGGACTTGTGCTCCTTGAAGCGGACACGGTAGCCGGACTTGAAGCCCGACCACTTCCAGTAGGTCTCGGCACCGGAGTATTTCTTGTGGAGGAAGTAGTAGTACCAGTCGGGAGCGAAGTCCCAGGGACCGGTCTCCATGCTCCGCCACTGCTTTTCCTTCTGCTTGTCGTGGACGACCTTCTGGGCATAAGCACTCCCGCCTTCCCCGACGGGGAAAGCGAGAGCTGAGAGAATCATTATGGAACCAATCTTGTTTTTCATGGTATTGTCGTTTTATTTCTTATTGGTTGATATTCAGTTCTTTAATAAAGGTCTTACGCATCGTACCACTTGTCGATGACTTTTTTCGCTATCTCGTCCTTCACGTCGCTGTTGAGGATGTCCCAAATGTAGTCATAGTGAAAGCCGCCCATGACAACGATGCTGCACCAGAGGTTGGCGGAGTCAATAATGCCGAGCATGTTGGAGATGTAGCTGTGGAGGGTGTTGACAAGCTCCAGTTTCTCGTCCATGCTGGCACGCATCACGTTCAGACCGCTGGCGGTGAGGGTGACGTACATCTGCTTGATGTTCTTTATCTCACGGGCACAGGCGAAGTTGGCCTCGGTATAGTACCATGCCACGGCAGGCTTCTTAAAGGCGTACTTTGCCGTGTTCTTCGTGAACTCGGCATAGGTATCAATGAGCCTGTAGAGGTCGGTGCCCGTCGATGCCAGTGCTGTGCCGAGGATGACGTAGCTGTAGGCGTTGTTGAGCTTGGAATTCAAGGTCATGCGCACGTCGTTGAACTTCGTCGCGCCCTTGGTGACAAGGCTCTGCTCGCCATAGCTTGCCGCCACCTTCTCCAGTGCCTTCTCCTCTTCCTTCTTGATGAGCTTGTGCAGCGAGATGAGTGCCTCGATGGTAGGCTGGTCGTTGGGGTAGTCTAAGGCATGGGCTTTCGAGGGGTAGAGGATGGCAATGGCCAGGATGCAGATTATAATGGTATGGTACTTCATAGCTTTCATGTTCCAAGGTTATTCCAGTCGTTGATAATGTCGTCCACCATGTTGCTTGCCTGATAGACGGAGGCCCAGCTCTCAGGGTCTATGGCAAAGAACACCTCGCCCCAGGTGCCGAACTGACACATCATCACCATCACGTCCATTTTGTACTTCATCTCCAACAGACGGCTATAGATTTTGTTGGCCAGCGTCAGACGGGTGTAACGATCCATGAAGTTGTAGCCGTCGCCCTGGCCCATATTGTAGCGTCCGCCGCCGTTGGGTATCTTCTGTCGGATAATGGGATTGTCGGGAAGGCGTATCTTGCCGTTGTTCACCACGTCGATGAAGTCATGGATGAGTCCTTCGGTCTCGATGACAATGTCGGCGAGCTCGTTCAGGCAGAGAACGTAGTTCTTCACGGGATTGGAAGCGATGTACTTCGTCACCGTGGGGATGCCAGAGAGGATGTCGGCACTTAGGAGGAAGATTTCCTTGTAGTAGGCCGACTCCTCACCGAAGCCGCGGACGTTGGTCATCGTCAGATGGTAGAGTTCCTTGATGCCTTCCATCGTGGCGGTGTACTGCAAGATTTTCTTCTGCTTTTCAGAGATGGTGTCGAGCCGCTCGTTGTGCTTGTTCTCGATGAGCTTCTGGGCGGTGGTGTTGGCACCGACCTGCCCGGTAGTCCAAGGGTCATAGACCAAGCGCCATCCGGCAAAAGCCTGAGAGGTGGCAAAGAGAAGCATGGCCGCCGTGATGACATAGCGATGGTTGCTATGATTGCGGCTGCCTTTTGGCATAGTCTGTCTTATCAGTCTGATTTGTCCCATAGTGGCATGATTTTCTGTTGTTTGTTCACTTTGACCGCGAAGTCAAGGTACTTCTTGATGCCCAACTTCTTGCGGTCTTCCTCAATTTTTGTGATGGCGGTCTGGATGTCTCCGTAATGCTGCTCATAGACTTTCAGCGCTTCTTTCTCGGCCCGTTCCGTAGTGTAGGCCCAGTAGCATTCGGGCGGTTCCTCCACGCCATAGACATCGGAGTACTGGCCACGGCATATCCACACCTCCTTGAAGTAGTTCCGGCCCTCGTGGTTGTTGAGGGCATTGACGGTGAAAATCTGCTGCTTCTGTACCTGCGTCAGTCCGAGAATGGCACTGATGGCATCGTATCTGTCCTTGAACTTAGACTGGTCGAGGAGGATTTTCACGTCAGAGTTGTTGATGATAGCTTCCTTGACAATCGGTGAGTCTATCACGTCATTCAATTCTTGAGTTACTACTCCTGCTATGCCGTGGAACTTTCTCACCGTCTTATAGAGGTACTTGATATACTCTGCCATGGTCGGTGAAGAGATGGCTTTCCATGCTTCCTCAATGATGAGTGCCTTGCGGCCTTTCTTGATGCGCATCTTCTGCAGGAACACGTCCATGATGATGAGCACGACGATTGGGAACAGCACGGGGTCGTCCTTGATCTTGTCAATCTCGAAGACGATGAACTTCTCGTCAAAGAGGCTGGCATCAACGTCGTTGTTCAGCGTGTGCTCAAGTTCTCCTCCTTTATAGAACTGCTCCAATATGGCAGCGAAGTTGTCGATGTCGAAGGTGATGCTCTTCTCCCTCATAATCTGCGGGATGCGCTCGATGGCAAACTCGTAGTAGCTGTTGAAGCTGAGGTTGTCAACGTGCATCTTCCGGCGCTGCTTCTCCATGCGGTCGATACGATGCTCGATGGTAATGAGGTAGTTGCCCTCGATGAGCTGGGGCATGAGGCGCATGAGCTGGCGGTTGGCGGCAACCTTCTCACCGTCGGTGGCGGCCTTGTCGTTGATGAGGTCGTGGAGTTTGTTCACCTTCCGCTGGATTCGTGCGTAGGCTTCCTTTTCCTCAGCAGTATGTAAAGGACCATCACCGGCCACACGACTGCCAGCAACAGTATGGAGAGAACTGTATTCAGTATCCTGTCCGCCAAAGGCAGATGGACCTTCGGGTGTTTCGGAAGTGGGGATGTTGGTTTCATAGTCATACTCTGTATGTTTGTATTTTTCTTCGAGTTCCTTGCTGTGCTTCTCGTAGGTGCCGTTCTTCTTGTCCTCTAAGAGCAAGCGTTTGCGGAGCTGGTCGCGCTCTGTGTCGGTGAACTCCTTGAACGGGGCGAAGTACGACTCGTAGTACTCGACAATGGTCTGGTTGATGATCTTGTCCTCTATCTTCGTGGGTGCCTCGCTGCCCTTGAAGATGAGGAAGATGAGCGACTTGAGGAAGTTCTTCTTCTCGCCGAAGTTCTGGGCATACTCGGTGTCCGTTATCTTGAACGGGTTCATCGAAATGGGCTTCTCCTTGGAGTAGGTAATGTAAGTGCCTTTGAAATAGCGGCATATACCCTCGTAGCTGTCGCCCGTATCGACCATGACCACATCGGTGTTCTGCTCCAGGAGCTGGCGGACGACGCTGTTCATGTGGAAATAAAATGTTACTTGATAATCAAACAGTTACAAGGTAAATGGTACAAAAATATTCACGTAGGAATCCAGTAAATTATTGACATTCTATGCTATTGACACGTTATCGCATTAGTAAACTTTAAAAGTTGGTACTTGAATTTTAAATATTATTTTATGTCAGAGATGGCTCCTATTTTAAGAAAATGGCCCTTTATGCTTGCCATTTCAAAACAAATAGTTACCTTTGCAAAAAAGAAAGGAAGATTATGGCAATAGAAATTAAGGCAATACCTACCTTGGAAGGTAAGGATGCAGAAAGATTCATAGAACGTGCTGATGAAGCAGAACGCAAGTTCAATGGCTTTGACGGCATAGAGAATACGCCCGCATTTAAGGCGATGCAGAGCATTCTGCGTAAATCAGGAATGGCAAAATAATGGGATTTCTTGACGAGCGCTGTTTGTTTCAAGAGCTTACTGACGAGAAGATTGCTGCCAGTAAGCCTTTTTATTGTGGGAATAACGATTTGGATGAGTTTTTCCATGAGGATGTAACAAAGTTCAGTTACAATCTCATGGGCAAGAGTTATTGCTTTGTCTTAGAGGAAGACCCATCTATCATCGTCTGTGCTTTCACAGTATCAAACGACAGCATACGTGTTTATGACCTTCCGCGTAGTAGGCGCGACTACATGAAGCATATGACGCACAAGCATATGCGCAGATACCCAGGAGTACTTGTCGGACGATTGGCGGTTAACCAAGAATACTCACATAAAGGTATAGGAAGTGAGGCCCTTCTGTTTATCAAGCAATGGTTCTTGTCTCTTGACAACAAGACTGGATGTCGGTTTGTCGTTGTCGATGCCGTAAATGATCCAAATGTCCTTCAATTCTATCAAAAGAATGGCTTTGTTTTCTTGTTCACTTCGGAGGAACAAGAGTTTATCTATACTGGCGGTAAGAAGGGCGAGCCCGTCGAGTTAGATACGAGACTGATGTATTTTGATTTGATGGATTTATCTACTTCAGATGCAAACAATAACAGATAAACCCGAAATAGAGAAATTGCTGTCAAGGCTCACAACGTACATTGCCAATAAGCTGCACCTGTCAACCATGGCAGCTGTCGGTGCAGTATGCATGTCAAAAGTGGCCAATGAGCTAGCTGGAGGAAAGATACCAGAAGGAACTTCCTTTGATGAGTTGTCTGAACGACTGCTCAGAGAGGTGACGATGGCTGGAAAATGATTCCGATTTTATTATTTGAGCATGCCATACCCAAATGTTTTCTATTCGATACCGTTCAGACAATCCTTATGATAATCTTATGAATAACAACTTTTTTACTTTGTGAAATAAATAATTCTTGAATTCAGTTGGATGTTATGGATGTTTTTTTGCTTTGCAAAAAGAGCCGCCAATAAGAATAGCCAAAAGGAGAGTTGTAGTAGTACCCTGGGTCTGGAACTAGTGCCATATGCCATAAGGAGGCCCCTATGTGAGCTGGCTTCTTCTTTTCTACTTCCATATACTGACCAACAAAAGTAGTACATGGAAAGAAAGAACGCACAATTGTCAACCTATATACAAGGTCTATGCAACAAGCGTCCACGTCTATCTCTTGGTATGCGCTCAAGGCATGATGCTGTAAATTGGCAAATGTCGATCCAAAGAAATGGATGCTTTACCTATTAAGCCACATCCACGAATACGACAATGACAACTCACGTGATATAGCGGACTTTCTTCCACAAAATCTAAATGAGAAGGGTCTTATATAGTCTCCATCCAACTTTATTGCAAAAATCTTTTGGTTGTTGGATATGAACACCAAGAATTCCAATAATCATCCAAATATTTTGGATGAACACAAATACAGAGTACCTCTAGTTGATACATGCGGGAGGCTGATGGCTTACCTTTAATCGTATCGAGTTGCGCAGAGGTAGGAGGAATGCACTGGTTGCTGTTGGGGATTCTTTGCTGAAATGCGTATATCGCGTGCTGACGGATGAGAGCTATAATGAACTTGGAGATCTGTATATAATCTGCAAAAACAAGAAATGAAGCTGGAACTACCTTAAAGCCGAACTCACAAAGTTTGGCCACAATGTCACTCTGACAAAGAAGGACAAGAAAGATAACCAAATAAACATTAGAGCTGGTTATCCACAGACTGATTTTTATTGGAAACCCCGAATCCGATAATGAAACTGGTTCTAACAGCTGAGAGACAGAGTTTGTGACGTAAGAGCACGTGTATGGAAATTACGGACGACAAAGTATTTTTGCAAGGCAAAATCAAGAAGGAAGAAGTTCGTTTCCAAGGCTCCCGAAAATCAATGCCCTCAAGAACCAACGAGACAAGGAAATCATGCTTAATCCCAACTTCAGCAGGGTAAATGCAGAAATTGACCAACTCATTGAGATAGTTCTTGACGCGACAAAGAATTCTGAAAATTGAAAAGAAGTCAAGCGAAGAGGGTATGTAACTATCTTATGACATACCCTCTTTGCTAACTTTGACACATGCTTTTAAACTTCTACTACTTTCAACTCGATAGATTGAACTTTATGCCCAATATGCCATTTATGACATTTGGAGCATTGGTAAGCTTGCATATTACCACTATCCTCGGGATGAGTAATATTCCATGTTTTTATTGCCTCCAAAGCTTCTTCGCGAGTCTGGTAAGTCATTTTCTTCTTGAAGACAATCTCCCCAGTTAACGGGTCGTACTCCTTTTTGTAATGAGTTGACAAGCCTCTTGAAACGTTCTTGACGTGTTCCACTTGACCAATGTTATGTAATTGGTATGATGTAGCCCTGTGCATCCAGTAGCGGTTACTGTTCGATTGCTCGTCTTTGCATAAGCCCTTATTTTGACGATGATATGCCTGGCACATCCTTTTCTCGACTATTCGCCTGACTTTTCTGGAATCGTTGGCATTTTCCGTCTCAATGTCGAAGTTTCTTAGGAGCATGCCATCCCTAAACTTCAATCTCTCACCAAAAATCCTATGAGTCTCAGCCTTGAAGCGTACGCTCTGTCCTTCAAAAAGTATGCGCCCGTTTTTCTTCTTTGTAACCATACATACATTGACTGTAGCTTTTGGCATGACCATTTCTAAGACTTCATCTATACAGCTCTTCAAGCTATCTGCATTGTAAGATGGACATATAGCAGAGTCACGAATTTGTCTAACTTTGTTCATGACGTTTCTATTGTCATCGTGGCTTCTTAGATAATTACCAAGAATGGAAAAACTCTCATTCAGGTTCCATGCATCTAACTTGCCGTAACGCTCAAGAGATGACCTCCAACTTTTTAGTACGTTTTTAACTTCCGTCTTCATATTCAATTTGTTTTTGTTTTCATCCCTTTATGACAGACTTACCCAAAAGGTTAACATTGTATAGAGGTAGAATACATGATTCTATTGCAATAGTCAAGAATCCAGTTCCCTTGTATCAGAATCTTGTTCCCTATTATTCCATCTATTTCATAGTTTGCGGTCTCTTTCCTTATTATTTTTCCGGCATTCTGTTTAATACCATAAATACCTTTCATGGCATAATTGATGGCCTTTCCATTATGCAGTAATATAATCTGCAGTGCAGTCTTGGTTTCCGCTATGGTCATTGTGCCGCCAATTCCCTCAACTATAGATAATGCACATGGGATTGAATCTGAGAGCTTTAAAGAACGTTCAATATCCTTACTAATAACATTCACCACTGAACCAGTATCAGCAATGAGGAAAAAACATTGACCTTCAATTATCGAAGCCATAACTGGTATGCCATAGCCCTTTAACCCCAGTTCCATTTTACATAAGGCGTATCTGTCCATTTGTCGAGATATAGAAAAAGACTTTCTGCCTTTATACAACGATTTCTTAGAATAATCAATTATAAGGTTGTTCCGAAGCAAGAAATCAGTTCCTATAATACCAATGGCAGAGTATTCTACTTTGGGAATTTGCTGACGTTTAATTCGTAAACAAGGAAATGGAAAACAAGTCTCGCAAATCATCAGTTTTGTGAAACTCCTTTCCCCATGCGAACCTTTACCGTCAATGCCTTGTATTTCCTCTTTTCCATTGGAAATCGAACCAGCATCAACAGAGACCATACTTCTTGAAGAACCTGTATCTATAATAAAATATCCTTCATGCCATTGGTCGTTTAATAAAACGGAAGTTTTAATCAAACTATATCCGTCTTTCGATACAATTATCTTAATTGCTCTCATCTTATAAGAGTCAGTATTTCTTGTGGTCTTACTATTATGTGCCTGTATGGAGAACGGAGAAGCTGATGTCTTTCCTTTGTCCCCCAAAGACAAGCGATACTCTCAATGCCCGCTGCATTTGAGGCTTGTATATCAATACACCTATCTCCAAAACTGACTACATTCATCGGGTCTGTATTCATTAGCTGCAAGGCTTTAATCATCTGTGCAGGATGCGGTTTGATTGGCTTAGCATCATGATAACTGACTATGAATTGAGCCGGAATTTTGTAATATGCGACAAGCTTTTCCACGTATGTTCTTGGTGCCGTGCTCACGATAGCAGTTTGAATGTTGTTCTTTCCTATCAAGTCCAAAACATCCTTTATGCCATCATACATTCTCGTATTGGGTATCAGAGAGTATGCTTCTTGCCAGTTTCTGTTGTGCCTCGCATCTTCAAGGCATGTCGTGTCAACCAACGTGAGGTCTAAATCAAAGATAACACTTTTCATAGCCTGATGTTTTTAGAGAATGTCATACAGTCGCAAAAAGCAAGAGTTCCTTTTGCAAGGGTTGATAACTGGCAGCTACTTCTTTGATACGGAGTATGGTCTTATCAACATTGGAAGAACATAACGGCATAGCTTTTCCGCCTTTCAGAAGTTTGGAATTGCCTTGTGTTTTCGGATTATCCAAATCCTCATCTCTCTTAAACTTAACGACATAAAGTGGCTTGTGAGCTTGCAGAGTAGCGTTGACGGCATGCATGGTGCCACCATGAATTCCGGTTTGAACAACTACTGTAGCATAAGATAAGCCTGCCTGAAGTCGGTCTCTCTCTACAAAATTATACCTGCCGGAGTGTTGCCCTATGGCATACTCTGACAATAAAAGTCCACCGTTTTCCACAATTTTCTTGGCCAACTCCAAATTCTCTTGCGGATAAATGTCATCCCATGCAAGGCTTGTTGCAAGAAAAGCCGTTGTCACCCCACCTGCATCCAATGCACCTTCATGCCCGGAGGTATCGCAGCCTACTGCGAGTCCCGAAACTATATTGAACCCTCTTTCTGCTAACTTGCCAGAGAAGTATTTGCCAGCGTTCACTCCAGTTGATGTTGGCTCACGAGTCCCTATGACAGCGACTCCTGGCAAGGATAAGATTTTAAGGTCTCCGCGGTAATACAACACCAGAGACGGGTCAACTTTTCCCTTCTCATTGACGCAATCTTTCAATAATTGTGGGAATGCGTCGTCGAAGTATGAGATAATGCCAATGCCAAGTTCCTCACTTGTATTAATAATCTGCAAGGCCTTTTGATTAGCATACATTAGGTCATCTCGAGTAATCTTCTTCAACCTTGGGGCTTTCAAAGTTTCCCAGTTCTCCAACAATTCATCCATAGATGTTGCGGAAATACTTCTTGCAATTGAAAGTATCGTATGCTTGCCAACCCCCTTCAGTTGTTGTAATGTTATTATTATTTCAGTGCTTAATGCCATAATATTCATTCTTATGGCAAGAGAGGTTCTACGCTCCCTTGCCTTATTGTTGTTAGTCGATATTCCAGTATGCGTCAGGCTCACCGTCGAGGACGGTGTCTATGTCCTGGTCACTCCAGCCCTCCACGTCTTGTACATACGTTCCGTTGTAATCGTCGTATGTCTCAGGCTCGTCATAGTAGTCGGGCTCGTAGTAATCCTCCGGGTCGTCATAGTAGTCGTCGTTGGCGTAGGGATGGTAATCCGGCTCAATAGTCTTGGCCAAGAACAACCCCGTGACATTGGATGCACCGTCCGATTTCAGCTTGTCGGCAACCATGTTGAAAGTTCTTCCTCGTGTGATGATGTCATCAATGAGTAGCACCTTCTTCCCTTTGACATCATCATCCTCAAAGCCGAATGACTCAATAGGGTTGCTGGTTTTGCCGGAGATGTGCTCTGCATCCTTGTCGAACTTGTTGTAGATGGCAGTGTCATCAACGGTGTAACCTTCACTTCGGAATGCCGATGCAAGCTTTGAGAAGCGGTTACGCGTCTTATTGCTTGTCGAAGCCGGAATGAAGCAGATTATCCAATTCTGCTTGTCATCGCCAACAATACTGGCAGCCTTTTTGATGAAGGCGTTCTTAACTGAAGTGGATAATACTCCGTCTTTAAAAGCGTAGCACATTTCTCTGTCTGCCTCTTGCTGGGCGGTAGCGTCGTATCTCTTAGGAAGATACTCGGTGATGTAATAATAGTTGTTCATCTTTATATGTTGTTTAATAATTGCTTTGCCTCTTTATGTCATTTTCCCCTTAAAGGTTAACATCGCATTAAGCATAATTACAAGCAATTTGTGGATGCACTGTCTTTGCAAGGAACAAGCCGATGACATCATTGGCTCCATTAGCTATGAGCTTGTTAGCGGTCTGGGCGAATGTGTTGCCTCTTGTAATCACATCATCTATTAGAATTATGTTTACGCCTTTGACATCATCCGCCTTTATCTTAAAGTTTGCAGCAGGATTAGACGGCTTAACGCCATAATGGCCAGGCTCTGTATCGTTGATTGTAGATATAGTGCTTATATCGCATGGGCAACCTGTTTGCTGATGGATATAAGGTGCGATACGGCTGTATCGCCTTATAGTCCTTATGCTACTTGAAGCGGGAATGAAGCAGACTCGCCAATCACGACTCGTGTCAGCCCGCATAATGGTTTTCACCATGTTCGTCAATCTCTGTTTGACACTTTCTGAACAATAACCATCCTTGAAGTCGAATACGGTTTGACGTGCAGCTTTCTGCTCGATCGTTGCTGAGTATCTTACCGGAATGTACTCCAGCAGATGTACATATTTGTATGTCCTCATAACTTGATATTTTTAAAATTCAACTTTTTATGGCAGAAAGTTGGATAAGGTTAACATCGTATGAAAAATAATTCGTAAATTTGGGGCAAAAATTACATTGCTATGAGCAAAACAGAAACTCAATATAGTGTGATACACTCTCACAAATATAGAATGCATAGCCATTTAGTCAATGGCTATGGGTTAAAAGTCCTTTTTCTATTTTTAGCATTATTATCCGTACAGATAGCAAGACCTCAAAGTAAGCTAAGTCAACAACTGGATAGTATCAACAATGTTATAGAATCTGATAATTTTGACGAAGACTACAAACCTGTACTTCAATATCTTGAGACGATAAAGGCGCAAGGATTAAGTGAAAAAGATCTTATAACGAGAACTCGCTTTCTGAATTATTATGCAGCCGCCTTATACTATTGTGGTAAGTACAAAGAAAGCATACCTTATTTCAAGATGTATATCAAGAGGGTAGAAGAAGACGGTTGGGGTGAGATGTCCTGCGAATGGTTGGCTGTATATCAGAGCATGGCTGATGCTTACTATCAACTAGAAGAACTTGATAGTGCGGAATCCGCATTACGCCATGCTATCATTTGTTATGAAAACGCTTTAGATTCTTGTCCCAGTGGTTATCAATGTTATGAACTCCTTTCAAATATTGCTGTGGCGAGACATGACAGCACGTTGCTAACAGACATTCATCATCAGACGCAACAATGCTTTTACAACTATATGGTAATCGAAGACCCATCAGACTATCATAAACAGCTAAAAAAGACTTTTGAGAATTATTCAGAGATTGTGAATGAAGCCTTGGCTTTAGGCGAAATGGACACGTACTACAAAAACCGTGAGTATCGAGCAAACTTTCTAAAAAATACAGGATGGTATGAAGAGGCTGAATTTGAGCATAAACAATTGATATTGGACATGCTCAAAGCAAATAATGTCAACAAGAGTATCTTGCAAGATGCTTATCTTGGCCTCTTTATAGCATATAATAAAGAAAATGCCTTTTGTAAAGTAAAAGAAGAAATGCCTCACATGGTTGGCTATTTCTCAAAGTATTGCGATAAAGAAAGTAACTTGAATTATAGTTGCGTACTAAACCAAGCCGCGATGACATATGAACACAGCGGTGATTCCTTGACAGCAGAGAATCTTTATAAGCAGGCCATCAACCTTTGCCCCGTAGACAGCATTAAGAACTACTTCGTTCTTAACTATGCCTATATGATTAATCGAGTTGGAGTAAGACTCCTACTTGCTAACAAACCAGACACAGCCCTTGATTACTTCTCGAAAGTTCAATTGGTTTCACAAGACAAGAGACTTAATGGTACAGTTTTACATAATATCGGACGTGCAAACATGCTAAAAGGCAACTACAAGGTTGCTTTGCAATATCTTAACGAATCAGCCGCCATCCAAAAAGAAACAGATGGTAAGATTATGGATAAAACTTTATCATACATAAAAGAATGCAAGGATAAAATATGAAATACTTGACAAAAATAATGGCCTTTTGTGTGCTCTGTTTATATGTAATTAATGCAGAAGCGCAAGACAGCATATCCTCACGTTTCGTAGAACTCTTCAATCACAATCAATACGAAGAATCTGAAAAATATTTACGAAGCAATAAGCAGAACTATATATACCGATATGGCATATACAGCTATTCATTTGGTGTGTCGTATTCTCGAATGAAAAAGTATTATCAGGACAAAGCAATAAACTTGAAAGACAGCATTATAGAAGATGTCCATGTGGTTTTGAATAGTTTGTTGGCTGGAAATGACACTACCATAAGCTATCAGAACGACTGGGGGGACTTTCTTGTCTTTTGCTCTAATACAGCTGCTGCCAATGGCAAATACATAAAATTATGCGAGGATGCAGCAGACTGGTATTACCAAGAAATGGGAATAGACAAATTATTTAATTACTTACTGATATTAAATCCTTTAGCGCAATACTATCAATCTCTTGGACAGGCGGATAGTGCAGTTGCCATTATTGGCAAAGCTCAACGACTGGCTAGGCAATACAACAATTACCCTGTTCTTGCTGAGACTTATTACTTACAAGGAACTTTTTTATATAGTAAAAATGATTTAGGAGGGGCTTCTGATTATTGGGATTACTCCTTAGACTACTTCGACAGCATACCAGATAAAGCAAATTATGCTGACTATATTAAAACCCTTAATGGACTTACTTCGGCCTATTTCATGATAGGAAATTATTCTAAGTCTTTATCTTATGCTAAGCAATACCAAAAGGCAAGTGCTGAAAAATATGGAGTTCAAAGTTCTTATTACGCTGCAGCCTTATGCCTTATTGCAAAAAATCAGTATAATTTGCAAGAAACTGATTCTGCCATCGTTAATCTAAAAGTTGCGGTTAAGATCTGTGAGAATAACCCTTCGATAGATTCTCAATTAAAGTCTGACATCAGTCAGACTTACAGGCAAATCAATAATATTAACGAAAGTACCACTCCTATAATGTCTGGCATAGACAATAATGTGGCATTGAATGATTCAATAGCATCTTTATTAGATACAGATGCTACATCAATGACTGTTGCTCGTAAAGACAAAGATGCTCTTGAAATATATGAAAAACTATTCCCATATTATGAGACTCGTCTCAACAACCAAAATGTGGAAACATTCGTGAGAATTACTTCTCAAATGATAGGATGCTATGAAAGTATAGGAGAATATGCTAAAGCCGAGATAGTAGTTAACAAATGTTTGGAAGACCTTTTTAAAAATAACCTGAAAACCTATCAACTGCGTGCTCTATATGCATCATATGGCTTGGTTAGTTTTTACTTGCAGAATTATGGAGCCGCTATTAACAACATGACTATTTCTAAACAACTCTATGAAAAGGTGGGTGATACGCGAAGCATAGAATATGCAAAAGTCTTGGCTAATTTAGCCTTGTGCTTCACACAGACCAATCAACTTTTAAAGGCGAAACTTTATGTGGACGAAGCGTATAATATCTTGTCAGTAGATAGTACTTTAAGCAATAGATCTTTAGCTTTAGTGGCAAACACGTTGGGACTAATATACACTAATCTGAAATACTATGAAAAGGCATTGGACATATATCAACATCTTGTCGATTTTACGAAGCGGAATAATTTCAACGAGGAGTACAGTCTTGCTGCTGGCAATTTAGGAGATTTATACCTGCTCAAAGGCGAATATGCCAAAGCAATGGAGTTGCTGCGTTCATCATTACAGAGTGCAACTAATGCCAATACCCGACGTACGATGTGGCGTGAATACCTATTTGCAATGATACTATCTGATTCCCCTACTTTCATAACAGAACTTCAGAGATTCAATAAAGAGGAAAGAATCAATTTAGCCAATTTAATTGGAACATTTTCAGAGAACGAGTGGGAAAACTATTGGATTGAAGGTTCGCAATCGTTAGTAAGTTTAAACAACGTAGGACTAAATAAGCCGAGTTGTAGCTCTGATCTGCGTATCATGGCCTATGACAACACTCTATATGTAAAGAACATGCTTCTCAGTTCCTCCAATATATTTGACAGGATTTCACGCACATCCACAGATTCTAACGTTAAGGCATCTTATATGCATATCAAAGAATTGAAAAACAAGTTGAGCGATAAATTAACGCCAAAAGACTCCCTTTCCAAGATTAGGCAATTGATCTCGGTAGAGCAAAAGAATATTTCCCGCAGTATAAACTTAGAGAAGTATTTAACTAACGTCTCGCCAACATTCAAGGATGTTGTATCTTCCCTTAATGATAATGAGGTAGCCCTAGAATTTGTCCATATACCATTTATTAAGACCCTTTCCAATTACCAAGCCGATTATGGAGCTAACTATGGGGCCTTAGTATTTAGAAAAAGATTTGACTCTCCATCAGTAGTGATACTTTGCAATGAAGATTCACTCAATGACTTGTTGGAAAATGACAAAGGAGAATACGACCTTGCAATATACGACACTGACAGTACTAAGTTATACGGGATGTTGTGGAAACCATTAGAGAATATTTTGCACAAAGGTGATATTGTCTATTATTCTACAACTGGTGAACTTGGTAGAATAAGCCATGAAGCACTATCGATGGGTAAGAAAAGATTGGATGACTATTATGACTTACGGCCTGTGACATCTACCGCTAACATTATCAACCTTAAAAACAAACAGGTAAAATACCAAAGTGCAGTGGTTTATGGGGGAATAAACTTCGATGAGCCAATTGTGGATATGGTAGCAGAATCCAAAAAGTATGAGAAATTGGAGCCTGACAATAATAACTTATTAGCGACAAGAGGAGCTCTTGACCGTCAAGGGTGGCATGAATTACCGGGAACTTTGGCAGAAGCCAATAATGTCAGTAAGAAACTTGAGGAAATGCCAATAAAAGTTTCATTATATGAAGGGAATGCCGCAAATGAGGAATCGTTTAAAAGTATGGACGGCAATGCCCCTGACATTCTACATATTGCAACTCATGGATTTTCTGAGGCCTCAATAGAAGATACCAAATCAACTTATCTGCAAAACGCTACTTCGAACTCTAGCATGAACTTATCAATGCAGCTAAGTGGGCTCCTGTTTGCCGGTGCAAATAACACTTGGAAAGGGAATTTTCCGCAGAATGCAGAAGATGGGATTTTGACAGCTGATGAAATATCACGACTTGACTTGTCCAATTCCAAATTGGTTGTGTTGTCAGCTTGCAAAACGGCTTTAGGCGTAACAGATTACGTTGACGGCGTATTTGGCTTGCAAAGAGGCTTCAAACGTGCTGGTGTAGGGAGCATGGTAATGAGTTTGTGGCCTGTAGATGACAATGCGACTGAGAAGCTGATGGATTTGTTCTATGATAACATTTGTCATGGCAAAGAAGCACATCAAGCATTTAGGGAAGCCCAACAATTTTTGAAAAAACAAATGCCCTCCCCTTATTATTGGGCTGGTTTTGTAATGATAGACTAATATAGTCTTTTTTCAATTATCAACATATTTGGGGAAGGAAAATCACATTTTCTTGCACTTTTGCGTTAATATCTCGGAATTTTGTTGTAAATTTGTGGATAAAATGAGCTTGTACTAAAGCTCCTGACAACAATACTCGATATGGAATCATCATATAATCAGATAGTTTCGCTCATCTGGAACATCGCAGATGATGTGCTACGCGACGTGTATCTGAGAGGGCAATACCGGGATGTGATACTGCCTATGGTCGTGTTGCTTCGTCTCGACGCATTGCTCGAACCTACCAAGGATGAGGTGGAGGAAGAACTTCAAGAGCATCTACTCCCGTGTAGCCGCCATCATGGACTTTGAGATGGTTGATTGGGAGAAGATGTACTGGTTCCTGCGCTTGCTCATACCCGAATTGAAGGTTGACGGCCCGGAAAGCGATGACATCAAGGATTTGCTCGATGATGTTGACCTTAATACCTACGGACTGCGACGTACCGCATTGAACGAGCATATAGACTTGGCAGCCGAGACCGCCGTCATCGACCCGACAAAGGCGAAGATGGTGAATGCCGGTGAGCCAGACGATACGAAAGACCCACTTGACAAGATACTTGACGAGTTCAACGAGCATCACTTCAAGGGTTGGGAGGCTACGTCCGATGACCAAAAGACGAAACTCATCAGCATTGCCAAGTCTGTTGCAGAGGACAGCGACTACCTGACACTAGTAGTCGGCAACTCTGACCAGAATGCCACGGAAGCTATCATGACGAAAATCATTGACCGCATCATCCGGCAGAAACGCAAGGGCGATATGTCGCTATACAGAGAGTATCAGAAGAATGATGACTTTAAGTACAACATGCGGAATGTCATCACACGGATGCTTGGCAATGCCGACTATCTTTTCTCCTACCAAAGATAAAGAAAGAATGAGACTACGAATATTCATCATATTGACATTGACATTGTTCTGTCTGCAATCTGTATTTGCAGGCAGCAAGCGGGCTTTGCTCATTGGACTGTCAGATTATCCCAAATACAAACAGACTCAGTTGGACTGGCACAACATCCACGGAGCTAATGATGTGGCATTGATTGGCGGAACGCTAAGAAAGCAAGGCTTTACTGTTACCACGTTGACAAACAAACAGGCAACGGCACAAGCTGTAAGAAAGGCATTCGCACGATTGGCAAAGCAGACAAAACCTGGCGATTTGGTGTATGTCCATTTCTCCGGTCATGGACAGCCTTTTGAGGACAGAAATGGTGACGAGGTTGACGGGTGGGATGAATCCATAGTACCTTACAATGCCGGGCAACGGTATGTCGCCAATGTCTATGATGGTCGCAACCATATCATTGATGACGAGTTGAATGTCTATATTACCAATATACGGAAGAAGGCAGGTGTGAAAGGCTTCGTCTATGTCGTGCTTGACGCTTGCCACATGGGTGGAGCGTCTCGCGGTGACGAAGATGACGAGGACAGCGTATATGTAAGAGGTTCCAATGTCGGTTTCTCCAGAAGCGGCAAGACATTCATGCCTCGTATAGATACTCGTCCTGTAATAAAAGTGCCAGTCGGCACAAATATGGCACCGACATGCTATCTTGAAGCCTGCCGCTCTTACCAGACTAACACAGAAATCAAAGAAGGAAAACAATATTATGGTCCATTATCCTATTATATTAATAAGGTGTTGAGCCATAATAAACTGAACTCAAATACTGCTTGGATAGACAACGTGCGTAAACAGATGAACGCAGACAGAAGACTCGTCAAGCAAAATATGGTTGTAGAAAGGAGCAAGTAATGACAATACAAATGCCTACCTACAGCGAAAAGGTGCTGAACCAATTCGCGCAAAAAGAATGGGGAAAGGTACAAACCTTCCTTAAAAAACAATACACTCTACCGGACGATGACTGCAACGACATCTTCCAGGAATCCTTTATCATTCTTATGAAGAATGCCAAAGAGGGGAAGTTGAAGGATATGACATCTTCCCTCTCGACTTACTTCCTAGGCATATGCCGAAATAAAGCACGCGAATTGCTCAGAAGCAAGAAACATGGTGTGAACATTGATGATGACTACACATTCGATGCTATGAGCGATGTCAAAGATGAAAAGATCAACAACCTGTTAACATTAGACTCCGCCAAGTCATTAATAGAGCAGAAGGAGGCTCTTGCAAGACAAATAGTGCATGACCTGCCCAAGCCTTGCAATGAGTTGCTTTGGGGCTTTTTCCGCGACAACTATTCCTTGCAGACTCTTGCCAATATGCTGAGCAAGACGGTCGGATATGTCAAGGTGACTAAACACCGTTGCCAGGAGAAGTTCCGTAAACGCTACGGCGATTTGGTTAAGGCACTGTTATAAATCAACATCAAAACAATTGTGAAGAAATGAGTGACAACAATATGGTTACAGATAAAGAACTCCAGAACGATGAGCGTATATCCGCTTATCTGCGTGGGGAAATGACTGCCGACGAGGAAGCGGCATTCAAGAAAGAACTGGAGACAGATGAAGAGTTGCGTTCTCAGGCTAATGCCGTAGCGCATCTTGCTAAAGCTATGAGGCAAGTCGGTGAGAAGCAGGACGAGGACATTAAGGAGGCATTGCTATCTTCTGACGAGGAAAGCGTTAGGAAGATTGCAGCCGAAGTAACACATAAGGCAAAGGTGATACCTCTGCGCCGACGTTTAGTCAAGATTGTTTCCCTTGCTGCCTGCGTACTCCTATTAGTCGGCGTCGGCTTCCAGTACTACAACTTCCGTACTATTACTGGTTTGGGTGATGAATTTGGTTCTGTCTTTGTCAGCGAGCAGTCTATTTCCCGTGGAGCCGAAAATGAAACTGTTGCGAAAGAGCTTACTTCGCTTTATGTTAATGTTCAGAATGGCAAAGATTTGGACGCAACAATAAAACGTCTTTCTGTCCTTTGGGAGTTGTCAACAATGGACACTTTCAATGACTATACAAACGAAGCTCCCTACATTGGCTGGAACCTCGCTATCGCCAACTTGAAAAACAACGACAAAGACGCTGCAAAAGGAGTGCTGACAAGGTTAATAAGCAAGACAGAGGAAGGCTCTGCTGTTAATGTCAAAGCAAAGGAGTTGTTGGAGAAAATTAAGTAATATGGAAGAAGAATTATTATACCACTATACTTCTTTAGAAGCCCTTTATGCCATCATTAGCAATATAAAGCCAACTTCAGAAAATGAAGCTTATTTCACATTAAGGGCTACTCATGCTTCATTTCTAAATGACTTGAATGATGGTCGTTTGCTTCTTGAGGCTCTAAAAGTGATAGGGATAAATGAAAATAAACTATGGCTTTCTCTTGATAGAACTGGCTATCCTTTTGTTCTGTCATTGTCAGAGCTATGCGATGACCTTAATATGTGGCGTTGCTATGCAGACCAAGGAAGAGGTGTCGCTATTGGACTTGACAAGCCGATACTTGATGAAGAATATCATACATATAGCAAAGGAAAATTGGATATTTGTAAATATGTTAGCAAAGGCGAGCTTGTCGACATATTAAAAGAAGATGGTTCTGAAAAGATTATAACTGACAACAACGTATTATCATTAGATAGACTCATTGTTGACAAACTACTGGTTTATAAAGATAAATCCTTCACAGCTGAACGAGAGTGGAGAATCCATGTGATGGATACAGAGGATAAATTCCGAGTTAATCCAAATTCAGATTTGATAATACCATTCAAAGAGCTTAAGATACCGCTTGCCGCATTAAAAAGTATCACACTTGGACCAAAATGTGAATATGAAAGAAATCATTTCTCACTTTCAAGAATATTATCAAAATATTCTCAAAGAATTAGGATACAGAAATCACTTGTTTCTCTAACCTAAGATAATTGGATAAGGGTTTTAGGAAATAGCTATATCACACAAATTAATGGTGTTTGAGGTCATATTAAAGATTGAAATTGTAAGATTACATCAACAAATATGATATGAAAAATGGTAATCAGAAGATTATTAGAAGCATGTTAATTTCGGCGATGGTTTCATTACTTCATTCGCCGAAAGCCCATGCATTGTCTATTAAGTCTTCTGATAAAGACATCAACCATGATTCTTTAAGAAAGGCAAACAGAAAAGTTTTCAAGAATATTCTTAAAGTGAACAGAGAAGGCCGAACATCACTAATTGCTCAACATAGTTCTCATGCCTCACATGCTTCACACTCATCGCATTATTCTTCTTCGGGGAATGGTTCTTCAACATCACAGAATTACAGCGCACAGTCAGTTTATTCTGCTGGAGGAACTGTAAGGGTAGACAAAAACAAACAGAGTTTTGCACCTGTATCATCAAGAAGAGATGCTTCCCAGTATAAATTAGGCGATAGAAGCCTATCTTTAAATATGTATGGGACAGATGTCGACGAACTGGTTTCAATTCTTGTTAAAATTAAATTGCTTAAAAGGGAAGAGATAACAAAAAAATATGGATTTACTGTCTATAACAAAAAGGTATTCTCTTCAATCAAAAGACTTCAAGAAAAATATAAATTGAGAAGTACAGGCATCGTTGATGACAATACTCTATCAGTTATAAAAAAAGAGAAGAATGCCAAGAAATAAAAGTTTGTTCCTATTTCTATTCCTTTTGTTTGGTTATATTTCGGCCAAAGGGAATAATGGTTCTATTGATTCTTTATATGCCTCTGGTTTAAAGATGATAGAATTAGAAAATATATGTGCAGCCAAATCTTATTTTTTGTCATTTTATGAAAAACGGAAAGGGAAACTAAATAGCCATGAACAGTACTACGCAACTGAGGCTCTAGCATATTGCTATTATCGTCTCTCAGACATAGATTCCGCTTTAATATATAATGATGATTTTAATTTTAAGCCTATAGATTATCATCTTGTGAAAGATGCTGATTCTTTGTACGACGCAGGATTCCAGCATATTCATTTAAAAGAATATAGCAGTGCTTTATCCGATTTCAATGGTTGCTTGTCAATGCAGGCTTCTTTGTTAGGAAATGAACATTTGCTGGTCGGGAGAACTCTTGATCAAATTTCTTATATCTACTCTTTACAAGATAATTATTCATCTGCTATAAGTTACAAGCAAGAAGCCTTGAATATTTATAAGAAATATTACCCTGCCAATGATGCGATAATCATTGGCACAAGGCAAGGTCTCATTAATCTTTATGACTATACTGGGGATTTCAATGATGCTTTGCGTTTGGCTAAAGAAAATCTGTCTTGTATGAATTCTTCCGATAAGATGTTTACTAATACACGTTGGAAGATAAGTAGGTATCTTTCTTATTTAGGGAAATACGAAGAGGCTCTTGAATTTGAAAAAGAAAGTAATAGATTGTGCAAAGATACAATAGATGTTTTGGAAAGTGATTATAACCTATGCGAATATTATTCAGCATTGGGTCAGATAGATGAAGCTTTCAACATAATGGAGAATGCCATTAAACTGTGCCAAAACATTAATGTCTCATTTGAAGAACGTGCTGTCTGTGAAAATCTAATG
The DNA here is from genome assembly GCF_019973375.1 of Prevotella lacticifex. Taxonomy (GTDB): domain Bacteria; phylum Bacteroidota; class Bacteroidia; order Bacteroidales; family Bacteroidaceae; genus Prevotella; species Prevotella lacticifex. Next base: position 356,019 of record NZ_BPTV01000002.1, read on the forward strand.
GCCAATTTATATGCAACGGCTGGAGATTTTAATAAGGCATTAGAATATGGTCTTCATGCATTGTCATTGCGTGAAAAGCTATACACGACACATAGGGATTTAGCACTTTCATATAATAATGTAGCCAGATATTATTCTTCTTTAGGTTTGTTAGACGAAGCCTTATATTATCAAGACAAAACGATGTCTCAGTATATTGCTTTAGGAGATTCAATTAGTCCAGAAGTGGCAGCTTGCCTTAACAACTATTCCGAATACTACGAGCAATTAGGAGATTACCATAAAGCTATTGAACTGCAAGAAAGATCTTTGTCAATTCTTAACACATTATTTGGTACAAGCCATCCCGATTATGCAATATCACTCAATAATCTTGCAAAACTGTATGCAGATATAAAAAATTATCCTAAGGCCATTAGCTTAAATGAGGATGTCTTGGCGATAAGAAAAAGATTATTTGGTAGCCTGCATCCCGACGTTGCTACAACATACAGTAATTTATCATCTTGTTATCTACTATCTAAAGATTACAAACATGCTATTGAATACGAAGTCGCGGCTTTAAACATATACAGAGATTTACTTGGAACATCTAATGCAGACTATGCTGTGTCATTGAGCCAATTGGGGAATATATATAAGGATGAGAACGAATTGGATTCTGCAATAATATCCTTTAAGAACGCTCAGAATATATTTTATCAATTATTTGGTAAAAGAAGCAACCAATATATCGACTGCTCGAAAGAATTAGCAGATCTTTATGTAAAATCTTCAGAATTCGACAAGGCGCAGATTTCTCTTGACGAAGTGTATAGCTTATTGCAAGAACAAGTCCTGACAACTTTTTACGGTATGTCTTCTTATGAGCGTACACAATTTTGGAATAAAAACAAAAAGTGGTTCTATATCACTCTTCCAACGCTTTGCCTTAAGTTAAATAACTCATATGCATATTGTTTGCTATACAATTCAACCTTGATGACAAAGAGTATTCTTTTAGCGGCAGATGTTGAAATAGATAAAATAGTGGAGTCCTCTAATGAAGAATCTTTAATCAATGTTTGGGCCGAACTAAAAAAACTTAAGGCACAGGTTTCTTACCTGTTTACTAAAAATAATAGCAATTCAAAATCAGAAATAGATAGTCTTTATTTCATGATCAGTACAAAAGAACATGAAATTCTAAAGCACATTGACAAATTATCTGATTTCTCACGGAATTTCAAGGTTTCCTGGAAAGATATAGAGGAACGTTTAAGTCCAAACAGCATAGCAATTGAGTTTGTTTTGATTCCATCGGATAATGGAGACGAGAATTACTATGCGCTTACTGTACATAAAGACGTAAAAGAACCTCATTTGGTTAAGCTGTGTCCTTCCTCCACGCTGAAGTCTCTAAACTATAATGCGATTTTGTCTACAGATAGTCTGGCAAAACTTATATGGGGAAAAATAAAACAAGATTTGAAAGATATCGATACTGTCTACTTTGCCCCAACAGGCATGCTATATAATATCCCTATAGAATATCTCGCTTATGATTCAACCCGATTGATGTCTGATGCCTTTTATATGCGTAGGCTATCCTCAACAAGAGAAATATTAATGTCTAAGGCTTTGCCTGACTATCGAACAGTTGCTTTATACGGTGGACTTTTTTATGACTCATCAGAAGATTTGTTAATGGAACAAAACAAGTCAGATGGAGTGGCTTTCTCTCAAAATTATCAGGCAACTCGTTCCTATAATATTCAACAGCGGAGTGGTGTCGATTTCCTGTATGGCTCGCTTGAAGAAATAGATACAATTTCTAATAACATACCCCAAAATATTAATCAATTAATTTACACAAAGGATAGAGGTACTGAAGAATCTTTTAAACACCTCCCACTCAAAAATACAAACTTAATTCATTTGGATACACATGGATTTTATTGGCGAAATTCCATTTCAAGCAATGGCGGAGTCGTTCCTCAAACTCCAAATATGACTTCAATAGGGATGGGCGAAGACCGTATATTATCAAGGACGGGGCTATTAATGTCTGGTGCCAATATCGTTTTAAAAGGCGGCTCTTTGCCTAATAATATGGATGATGGCATATTAACTTCAAGAGAAATATCCAAATTAGATTTTCATAGTGTGGATCTTGTTGTTTTAGCAGCTTGCGAAACAGGATTGGGAGATTTGGAAAGTGATGGAGTTATTGGCTTGCAACGTGCTTTTAAGAAAGCAGGTGTGAAATCGCTGTTAGTTTCATTATGGAAGGTTGATAATAATGCAACAATTTTGATGTTGTCGCAATTTTACAAGAATCTTTTTAATGGTGAAACAAAATCAAATTCTCTTAAAGAAGCAATCAAATATGTAAGGAATTACAAAGATGGTGAAGGGAACTTTTTATTTGACACTCCCTATTATTGGGCTGGCTTTGTTCTAGTAGACTGAAAGAATATGAATTTAGAAGTAAATCGTGATATATACTCTGACAGCGTAATATCCAAAGTGGTGTATTGGCTTTCGGGGAACTATGCCGTTGAGCGAAAACTTAATGGTAATACCGAGATTATGAACATTACCAGTATTAAAGATGAGCCGATTGATGAGAAGACATTGCACCACAAGGTCTTTCAGATGCTCAATGACCAAAAGCTGCGGAACATCATTGAAGACGAGACTAATGACATACGAACCATCCTTTTTGCAAAGGCTTTTGCTGACTTCGATGATTTAACAGAGGAGGACTTGACCGAATGAGAAAATATACGTTGCTACCATTCAATTTCACACGGATTTCTGGCAAAGAGGTTCTTGTGAATGAACTCGGCGATATGATTATCGCCGATAATGGTACTGTGCGTAAAATCATCGACCACACTTTGGATGACAAGGAGTTGTATAAGTCCTTGGTTGCCAATTTCTTCATTTCTGAAGAGACAATTCCGACTCTGCTTGATATATATGCTTCACGTTTGAGGGCAAAGAAGGACTTTCTCGACCAGCGGACAGCGTTACATATTTTCGTCCTAACTCTGCGTTGTAACCAAAATTGTACATATTGCCAAGCATCGAGCCAAGAAGAGTTCAGTAGTCATTGCTCAATGACATTTGACACTATGGAAGCATCGGTAAGGCTGATGTTCAAGTCGCCTTCGCATTACCTAACCATGGAATTCCAAGGTGGAGAGCCAAGTCTTATGCCGGATTTGATGAAGTTCGGGATTGAGAGGGCTGAGGAAATCAACAAGACAGAGAAGCGTAATCTCACATATGTCCTATGTACCAACTGCCGCAGATTGACAGCCGAGTTACTTGCCATCTGCAAGCAGTACCATGTACTTATCTCTACATCCTTGGACGGTCCTGCTTTCATACACAACAAAGACCGTGGCCGTGATGACAGTTATGAAAAAACAATAGCAGGTATAACTAAAGCAAGAGAAGTTCTTGGGCAGGATGCAGTGTCGGTATTGATGACGACATCTGAGCTTTCTCTTGACTATCCCAATGAGATAGTTGATGAATACGTCAATGATGGTTTCCATGACATTTTTCTTCGTGCCTTAAACCCATACGGTTTAGCTGCTCAGAATAACGACTGGAACAAATACAACGATAGGTTTATAGAGTTTTACAAAAAGGCTTTTGAGCATATACTGTCAATTAACAAGCAGGGAACCTTCTTCCGTGAAAACTATGCTTCTATCATTCTACGCAAGATGCTAACTCCTTTCACTACTGGCTTTGTGGACTTACAATCTCCAGCTGGTACTGTCAACTCTGTCCTGGTCTACAACTATGACGGTTATGTCTATGCCTCTGATGAGTCACGCATGCTTGCAGAAATATACGACTATACATTCCGTCTTGGCAATGTCCATGATAAATATGAGAACATTGTTTATGGCAAGAAAGTTCGTAATATGGCAAAGGTATGGGCCAACGAGGCATTGGCAGGCTGTGCTGACTGTGCGTTGAAGCAATTCTGTGGTGCCGACCCTGTACGCCATCACTCCACTCAAGGAGATATGTACGGATTTCGGCCTACATCATTAGTGTGCAAGAAAAACAAGGCTATCATTGAATACTTGATAAGCTTGATAATAACACGTGGGGAAGAAGTTCTCCCCATATTTAGGAGTTGGTTGCGATGAAGAATAAGTTTGAAGCAAATTCCAATAGCAACGTGCTCTTCGTTACCAATCAGTGTAACAACAGATGCATCATGTGTTGTCAGCCACCTCACAACGACGATGACATAGATGCTTTCTATGCCCATAACGAAAGACTTATCAAGACTGCTCCGAAAGATACCAAAGAAGTTTGCATTACAGGAGGTGAACCGACGCTCGCAGGTGACAAACTGATATCGTTGGTTGAGCTTATAAGGCAGGAGTTGCCAAACACAAGCATCCACATCCTCAGTAATGGGCGCAACTTCCAACTCAATGACTATACCCACCGCCTTGCTGTAGCAGGAGGTGACAAATTGATATTTGGTATACCATTCCATTCTGACTATTGTGGAGACCATGACCTAATTGCTGGTGCTAAAGGCGCTTTTAACGAAACAATGCATGGCCTATATAATCTTTCTGAAGAAGGATGCTGCATTGAACTCCGTATCGTCATCAACAAGCTCAACTATCAGCGACTGCCTCAGATAGCAGAGTACATCTTCAAGAATCTTACATTTGTCTCCTGGGTAGCATTGATGGCAATGGAAGACACTGGATATGCCATTAAGAATGACAAAACTATATGGATAGAGCCGGTAGAGTACATCCATCAACTTTGTAAGGCTGTTGACATACTCGACCAATGGCGAATACCTGTCTCTATATACAATCTTCCTTTGTGCTTGTTGCCACCAACTCACCGTAAATTTGCAAAGCAGAGTATATCGGATTGGAAAACAAATTACTTAGATATATGTAAAATTTGTAAGCTAAAGATTGAATGTTGTGGCTTATTCTCTACCTCCAAAAGAAAATTCAAAGGATTAATGCCAGAAAAATGAAATACGTTGTTAACCTTTTACTTCTTTTCGCATAAAGAGTAAATAGACAAAACAAAAAAATGAAAAAGAGCATTTACTTCTTAGCAGTCTTACTCGCATCCGTGATGATGAGTTGTGGTAACAAACAGTCAAGGCCAGTGAACACGTCTGTTCAAAGTCAAGACACATTTGGCGCTTACGACGAGATGTACAAGGATTCTTTCGACATCCTTATACATTCTCGGATTAAGTCACCTTTGACGAAGGTGAATACGATGTACACAGAGATGTATATCGCATTGAAGACAATGGCAAAAGACAAGCGATCTGCGCCAATGGTAATTCGTAAAGTAGATTCACTGGTGGTTATGGACACGGTAAAAGCCAATCAAGTTGAGTACCTCGAATGTAAGCAGATGGCTCTTGCCTCGCTTGGCAGGAAGAAAGAAGCGTATAAACTGGGGTACAGAATATTCAATCTATACCCAGAAAACAGCTATGAGAGGCTGGTAAGTCTTGGCGGCTATTACATCACAATGAATCAAATGGACTCAGCAAATTATTATTTGGAAAGGAGTCTTACGGTTGCACGTTCGTTCCTAAAATCAAATAGTGAAAAAGTGCAAACAGATGGTGCGGTATGTACACTAACTTCACTAATCATGCTTGGACGTGAAAAAGAGGCAAAGTCTTTCATAAAGGAACGGCTTAACTCAAAAACTTCTGCAGAAGAAAAAGAAATGCTTGAGGATGCTGAGCGAGATTTCGATGGACTAAAAAAGTCATTGTTAGAACCTCTTGAGGAAGAACGGAATGTAATGATGGCTGATGAAAAATAGGGTCTGTAGCTAATTGCCAATATACACAATAAACTTACAAAAAGAAGGTTATAATACAAAAAAGAAATATGGAAGCCAACAAACTCGTTATCATAATGCAATCTGTCATGAGTGGGGAAGTAGGCATTGACCTTGTATGGCAGCAGTATCGTAAAGAGCTGGAAGAACCCACCGTCGCAACGACATACGACGAAATGATGTCGCTAATAGCGATTCATTATCAATATGCCACATATCTTTATAATGAAGGGTATACAGCTGATGCGTTGGAACTTGACAACAGAGCCTTAGATATACTAAGACAATACAAGGGCAAACTTGAACCTGTATCATATCACAAGTTTCTGGAAACAATCCTCAAGCATAAGGCCATAGTATGCAATTCGCTTTCCAATTATAATGAAGGCTATAAGACCCTGAAAGAACTTTGCGAAATAGAGCCAAGAAAGGACGAGTACAGGATAGCCAAGAACCATTGTTTCTTCGGCATGGTGAATAAGGCTATAGCTCCTATCTACGTCATCATAATCATAATCTGGGCAATTCTTGTTTTGCAGAAATGGGTGCTTCATGTAACTATTCTGCCGTCAGTGTTGTGGGAAATTGGATTCTGGATATGGATGGTGTTGCTTGTAATCCAGTTCGTCGTGCCATTCGTCGCAAGGAAAATAAAAAGATAGACACTTGTTGCTAAACAAACCCAACTTGAAAATGAAAAGACTATATTCGCTAATTACAATAATCTCTTTTTGTGCTATTGCCTTCGCCCAGCATCCTCATTCTAGAGGAGGCAATCCTTTGTATTGGGGAATAGTTGGTGGTTTGGGCGCACTCATATGTTATTTACTGTATCTGTCAATAGGATCCATCACAGGTTTGATAAAAACACAACTTTCAAAGAAGAAAGATGCTGTAAAAGAGAATTCTGATGAGCCGCAAAGTTTTGGCGAAAGAAAAAACTTCCCAACAAATGTTGATTCTGATGTATCACAAGAAAGAGGTGATGCTAACCAGGTGCCCGATACAAATACAGTCATTAATCAAAATCCAATCTCAGAAAAAAAATATTGCAGATATTGCGGTAAACAGATTCCCGTGGATTCTATCTATTGTAGCTACTGTGGAAGGAAACTAAAAGAGAGTTTGCCAGATGAAAAAGATAAAAGTTTGACAGGTGCTTCCTTATTAACTCGTATAAAAGGGATCTTCAACTCATTTGCTGGAGCTCCTAAAAAAGTAAAAATACCAAAAATGTCGAATGAAAAACGAACCAAGATGCGTAACATAATCAAGAAGATAGGGAAAGTTTTGCTTGTTACCGCAATTATAGGTGTTATTGTTCTTGGATGCATCGGTGGCTACAGCTATTATTATGACGAATATCTTCCAAAAGAACGATTAAATGGAGCGTGCGCAGAAATTATTAATAATCTGCATTCAAGAAACGAAGCACAGCGCATTAAGATTAGTAAAAAGATATTACTGAGCAATGCAAATTGGGGCTATAAGGATGTTGACGATAGTAGAATTAGTTCTGAGATGCGCCCATATAGAAGTGAAGCACTAAAGAACATAGAAAATACTGCGTATAAAGGTGACGCTTCTGTTCAATACTTATTAGGAGAAATTTACATCGGAACAAGAGAATATAAATTTAAAAGTGGTGATACGAAATTTTATGAACCATTATATGTGATAGATCCTGATACTGCTAAAGCAATTTATTGGTGGAACGAAGCTGCCAAACGGAATTATACGCCGGCTTTCAATAATATGGGACTCGCGTATAAATACGGAGTAAGCGTTCCTCAGAATTGGACAAAAGCCATAGAGTTTCTTAAAACAGGTGCAGAAAAAGGTGATGCGAATGCTCAAGTGAACTATGGCATTCTTTATAGGGATGGTGTCAGGGTAAAGTCTGGATCGCATAAAGAAATAAAAAGACAATTTGGATATAGCTGGGAAGGTGAGAAAATTAAGCAATATTATGACACAGATTTAGCAGAAACGGTTATTATTTCAAGGATTGATGTTAATGATTACAAATGGCTCATACCAGAGAACATAGAAGAAGCTAAAAAATGGTGGAGAATGGCAGCAGCACAAGGTAATCAAAAAGCAAAAGAGTTACTGCAAAAAGTATATGAATAGTAAAAGATACACTTTTAAGGCCGAAGAACTTAGTCAATACTTTAATAAGGTAGAAGGGATGACAGCTATTTGTCGTTCTACACGAAACTGGCTTGATGACTATTCCGATGTATTGGAAGTTGGCAAGACGTATAATGTAACCTATATAGGCGTGCAGAGGTCTATAACAATTGTCATGCTTGAAGGATGTGGTTATCGTGGCTTTAGTCATGGATGTTTCGACCTCTACGACAATGGCTTTCGTATAGGCCCAGTTAATGATTTCAGATATTGGGCTCCATACTTGCGTAAAATGTACGATAGCAAATCGCTTGGATGGAGGTCATGTGAAATTCGGAATGACAAAGGAACAATCCGGCCACATATAGAAGACATTGAAAAGGAATTCGGAGTGAAAGTACTCCATGCAAGTCTTTCTGGAAGTCGTTTATGGGGATGGAATTCTCCTGAAAGTGATTTTGATATTTGCTTTGTATATCTTCATTGCCAACAGTGGTATGAAAGCAATGACAACAGCCATGAGACTGTTGTGAAGGCATACGCCGATGGTGTCGATATGTTAGGGTATGATATTAGAAACTTCTTAAGCCAACTTGCAAAGGGCAATCCTATGTGTTTTGAAACACTTCGGTCACAAAAGCTGTTTCGTTACAATTCAAAGTTCTATGAAGAATTGAAAGACATAGCCGATGGTTATTTCAAACCACTAAACGCAATGTACTATTACTTGAATTTATATCTCTCAAATGAACGGTCTATAAAGGATGGTACAGCAACATCTAAGCAACTACTCTATTCTCTGCGTGGTTTGTTGTCATGCATGTGGATAGAGAAGTTCCGAACACTGCCATCCATGAAGATAAGTGCTTTGTCAGAAAGAACGATTGCAGACCCTGAAACGAAGATGTCAATAGCAAGGTTGGTCGGTGCCAAGCAACGCCTAAAGGAGCATGAAAATTACCATACAGAAGAGCGTCTGTCCGAACTAATCGACAAATTGTCGGAACGTTACAAGGGAATCGTCGGCGACTACAAACCCGAGGAAAAGCCTTTAAGCGATTATAAGGAATTGCAGGGCTTATTCAATGACATATTACAAGAAGGCACTTAATCCAACAAAACAAATGAAGCCCAGAAGTAAGGATCTTTGTATTTTGCTCTCATTTCCGAAATGGTCAGCCGATATGAATCTTGCAAGGACTGCCCTACAGCAATGTTCTTGTAGAATAAGGACATGAAATCAGCTGTTGATGCATCGTCTATCTTCCACAAACTCATTAACAGAGATTGAACCCCTGCCTTTTTGAATGCACGCTGAAGCCCACAGATGCCGTCATAGAGATTGTCTCCCAAGCCAGACTCACAAGCAGATAACACGACAAGTTTAACATTATGGAGATCCATTTTTGAAATTTCATAGGAACTGAGAATACCATCATCAGCTGACAAGCTGAACGTCCCATTTTCCCATGCTTTTTGACCGCCAGACATAATGAGTCCAGAGTAGAACATTTCATCTTGAATGGACTGAGTATCATTACTTCTTGTATAATATGGTATATTAGCCCTTTTCGCAGGAGTAATATAGAAACCATGTGACGCTATATGAATGACAGAAACATCAGTTCCATCCAAAGCTTTGAAAGATTTCTCAGTCGCATTCTTGCCAGTAACCGTCCTTACGCTTATAGAATCTTTAGACAATGTTTTCTCGATGCTTTGCACTTCCTTGACTGAGCCAGAAAGGAAAGACCAATTTCCACGAGTATTAAGACTGTCCATCAATGTAGAATGTTCATCAGCCTTCTTGTAGTCAATACCACCAAATGTAACTATTGAATGAATTTGTTCGTTTTGCCTTAAAGAGAGAAGCTGCTTAGTCGAAGAGACCCTATGGAGATTATACTTTTCACAAGCTGTAACACCTGTGCTGTCAGTTAGCATTTCAATATTGATAAGGTTTAGTAAGCCCATTGGCGAAAAGAATACCTCTTTCTTATTGCCAATGAATGGCGACAGTTTTCCCCACACCTTATTATATATGTCACTTCCAACTTCATTCCCATAAGATTTAGGTTGGAAATAATATAAGTCATTTAGCTCATCTTCATCAAATAAATCAACAAGAGTCGGATACTCATGGGTTTTGTCTAATACTAAAGCCATATAATGAGACTTTGTCACAACAGAAGGCATCCAAGTATATTGATTTTTAGTAAACTTAATGAACTCCACACAACACTCATTGTTAAGTAAAGTTCTCTGAATATCACGCCAATGTACCTTTAATTGTTTCTCATCAACAGCTTGTAAGAACTTCCTTTCTTTTTGCTCATACTCTGTTAAGGCCAAAAAACGTCGTTGCTCATCTTGAATCCTATAGATACTATCACGTGCTAAGTCCAAATTCTTCTTGTATGCCAATAGGCCAATGCCCTCATTGACTAAGACAGAAGAAGACTCATACCGAAGAGTAAGTCCTTTTTGAAATAACACGTTATCGTAAGCTATGCCAAGGCAAGTTGTATCTGTAGGATTGTAATAACACCATTCAGGAACTGCATAAAATCTAACTGAACCATTTTTCAAGAATAAACTTGATTCAACAGAACCCAATACAGGCAAAATCTTACATAATTCGCTCTCTAATTCATAATAATAATTTGGTAGAAAAGAGCGAATTCCTTTAGTATCATGAAGCATACATGATAAATATGCCATATCCGCATATTTATAACTACCAGTTTTATTATAGAAGATCTGGTATGCTCGTTGTGCATAGACATAGGCACTGTCCAATATTCCTAAACGCAAATAGTGGTCGGTCATACTATTATAAAGACTACCAATTATATTTATATATTGTTCGTCTTTAAGTTGGTTAAAGTTGGTTTTTATGGAGTTGTACGCCTTTTTATAATAATAAAATGCTGAGTCGTTATAGTTCCTGTTTTCTGTCATCAGCATAGAATAAGCATTGCCAATGTATCCATAAAATGTAGGAACGTCAACTATGTCATGTCGTGAATTTTTTACTATGTCTTTTAAATTTAATACCATTTGGGGATTATCATCAATAACATACATAAAATAAATCAGCCAATCTGATAAAGATGGTTCCCAGTTTAATTTTTCACGTATAGATAACTCTTCTAACTTCAAATTTGCTGCAAGCTTGCGCATATTTGTATGGTAGGCGTTTAAAGACAAGATGTTAAGAATATCACAATAATCAAAATCTTCTATATGACTATTTAAATACTTGTACCCCATGTCGCTGTATTCCTTGCATCTTGCATAGTCTCCTATTTCATAATAGTTTTGGGCCATATTTGCATAGCAAGATGCTATTTTAATAGAGATTTTATCGCTCAAAGATACAAAAGGTTTTAGCCTATCAATAACTGATAAATAAATGGATACCGCCTCTATGTATTTTTCCCATTGTGCACCAATAGAATTAGCCAGCAAACATATTTCCTCTGCCAGAAATAGCTCATAATCTACAATGTCATTTTTATATAAGGTAGTATCGAGCTTTTCAATATAATCAGAGTTCCTTTCATGCCAAGTTTCAATTTCTTTTAATGGAAGCTTCTTTATAAAATGTCCATCAAAACTATTATATATTCTATTCATATAGAAACATTCGCAAAACCATACATAATCATGAACGTTTCTGGAATTAATAGTATCTTTTTTTATCCTGTCTAAGCTCTTTTGAAGGCAATATACAGAGTCTGCAAACTCCTTAGAAGTACAGTCACCGAGTGCTGACGATATGAATTCTGTGTATAAAGCCAATTTCGATGGATTTTCACGCTCGGCTATTAGATACATCTTTAAGTATGTTCTAATAGAATTATCGATTTGTCCTAATTGCCTTTGCAGAAACATCACCATAGTATAATTAGCTAAATACATTTCAGACGTTAATCCGCATTCTTTAAAGTAGTCTAAATGAGCATCTACCAATTTGCAGTTTTCAATTTGATATTCGAGAGCGGAAAGAGAGTCTTTATTATCGAGGACATAATTAGCATATTCAACCATTAGGTTAGAAGCATTAGTATACCACCCCTTATTAACAAAGTCTTCTATTTGTTTGTCTACATCTTCCTTAGTATAATCCTGTGCTTGAAGGAATAAAGGGCAAAGAATGCAAAAAATCAATATATGTATCTTATAGAGATTGGTCATAATCCTTTCGTTTTATGCTTCAAAATTACAAAAAACTTTCTAATCAGGATTGGGAAAGGTTATTTTTTCATCATAGGTTCAATAAAAGTTGCTGGATTTTTTAGTACTTTCTGTTAACCTTTTCATCTCTCTTGCCATAAAGAGAAAACAAAATTAAGGAAATATGTTAGTAGCAGCAATTATCATTTACATCGTGTTAGCGATTCTGTTTGGCCCTATGTGGCCGTTGGATATGTTCGGTCGCGGTGGTTGTCTCGGACAACTAATCGTAGCTGGATGGGTAGCATTATTAATCGCCGGAATGGCTTCATAAAATAGATTGTTATGGATTCAGAAAACACTGCTTCGGGAGTAATAGGATGCCTTATGTATCTCTATCTCATTATAAGCCAGATAGCGACAATCGTGTTCTTTATAGGCTATTGCCGCACAGACTCCATCTTGGAAATCATCTTCATTGACAGCATCCTGTCGGAGATAAAGGGATTACTATGGATATTCTTTATATGGTAGTTAATTCATGAGATTTGTTAACCTTGAACATAAGATTGACATAAAGAGCAAAGACTATAATAATTCACTTATATTAAAAAGAAAATAATATGAAGAAAGTATTTGGAATTCTGTTTTTCATCGTTGGCATCGTAAGCTTGCCAAGTGTTATTGCTCCCAACGCAGCAGAAATGATTGGCCGCCTTATTGGGTTGTCATTATTCTCATTCATTCCAGCTTACTTCTTGTTGCGCAATAGTGGGAAGAAGCAGGAGGATGGCAGCAAGGATAAAGGTGTGAAGCCAAACAATCAAAATAACTCGAACAATGAAGAAGGTCATTAAAATAATTCTTTCATCCATTGGAATTCTATTCCTATGCATGATGATATTTGCTCAAGTTGCAAAGACTGTAATGAAACCTACCATTGCCCAGTCTAATGAAAAGTCTGAATTTGCCGCTGCTGTTGAACGCGCAGACAGAGACTGTCCAATACCTGCCGCCTTAGGCAAAGGTGAAGTAACAGGTATTAAATTGGAGAATGGGTACGTGACATACTATCTCAAGTATGACCATGATTTCCATAACCTTATGAGCAGCCTTGGCAGCGATACTAAAGCTAAGGAGGCCTTGCTTATGTGCTTCCTCTGTATCAATGCACAAGGTGGCAACCAGGGCGACCTTCTGATGGATTTGTTGATAAGACAGAATTGTGGGTTGAAAGTCGTAATAACGGAATCGGCAACAGGACGTTATGAGTGTAAGGCTTCCGTTGAAGACATAAAGAGACTCAGGGAAAGGTATCAGTTAAATCCACATGAGGCATTATACAATCTTCTGTCTCTCAGTATAGAATCACAAAGGGTAAATCTCCCAATGAAGGTGGATGAGGGTATGACAATGACAGACTATAAACTTGAAGGAGACCATATCGTTATCACGATGCAGATTGATGAAAGTCTCTATTCGATTGCAACCATGCGTTCAAACAGGGCTCTTATAAAAACTTCTATGATAGAAGAAGGGCTGAAAGACCCAGAAAGTAAGACGTTGTTTGACATGTGCAAGGTAAGCCATACAGGATTGGTCTATTGTATAGTCGGTAATTACTCTCATGATGAGTTTGTCATAACAATACCGAGTAATGAGATACGTGAGTTTACACAGACTCCATCTAATGTAAACATTCAATAATAGTGAATATGAAACAAAGAAATACAACTTTTACAGAATGTGAGATTAAGGAAACTGTGACTTCATGCCAGACTATTATTATGTGGCTTACCAGTACTAGTCTCTCTGATGGCATCAAGTACAAGCAAATTGATGACAATGTGCGTTCATTGAAGACTATAGAATGTATTTTCGCATACATGTATACGGAAGTTGGCAAATATGGAAACATCGCTGATGTCATTGATACTGGAAATGAAATATATGCTCGGTATACGTTAGCAGCTAGCCTCGTGTTTTCAGAGCCGAAAGCGATGCGGGAGTGTTTGGACAAACTGCCAGTGACTTGGATAGGTATAACGAACTTCGTCAAAGGTTTAGCTGAAAATGAGAAAGAACCCGCTGTGAAGACACTTCACAAAAGTATAACAACTATAGATAATGCCATTAAAGATCTGCTTGTCATGCAAATAGTCCAGGAAAAGAACGAAGTCTGGTGTTAACCAATCATTTCTTTTGAACATAAAGATGCAGAGATAATAACAATAAAAGCTTCAAGAAAATGTCAATATTTAATCTCTTTGGTCGCAAAGACCATCAAACGGACGTTTCTGGCAATGTCTTGGAAATTGCCAGCCCTAATGCTGCCACCAACGAAGAGCCGGTCCTTCCTGTGAGCGAACCCACTATTGAGAACGAGAAGAAGGAAAAAAAGGAAAATGGTGATGGAAGCAAGTATATCACGATAACATGGGGTACTGGCCAGCCTATAGATGTGATATTCAGTTTTATACACAAGAACCGTGAAGAAGAGGGCTATCAAGATGCCCTTATCAACTCTGACTTAAGCTATATGAAGGCTAAAGAGGAGATTATCCGTAATGAGCTCAAAATGCTCTTCAAGAGAATAAGCATTCGTTACAAGGACAACATCCTTGTGCTTGATGTTCAGAAAGCAAAAGCAGAAGCGGCATTCATCTCATCAAGTGTAGCAATACTCCAGGCTCGTCGTGAAATCTATGTTGAGCACCTGGCTGAAATAGAAGAGATGGAGAAGATGCTGGACGCAGACGACCCGAAGATGACAACGATGATAGAAACCTATCGTCGCGGTTTCAACAAAGGTATTGCCGCACAGACGGCTGCATTCATCAATAGTGAGAACCATTAAAAGAAAGACCTATGAACATTTTTGAAAGAATAGGATGTTTTCTTATCGGTTGGAATCCCAACATCTTGAAAGAATGTGGTGAAGCTAGTCAGAGGCAGTTCAGAAAGCTCCTCTCTGCCATATCAATCATGATGATTCTTTGGGGAACTATAGGATACTGTTGTGCTGAGCGGTATATAGGAATACAGACCTTGATTCCGAAGCTGGCGATAGCAATAGTTTTTATGTTTATCATCCTATGTGTCGAGCGTGTCATCATCCTTACGGTGGGTAAGGCAACAATGATGGCGGCAATGCGAATAGCTTTGGCACTATGCATGGCTTTGTTGGGCTCAAGCATTTTCGACCAAATCATATTCAGTAATGACATCCAGCAAGCCATACAAGACCATAGGGAGGATGTAATTCAACAGACGATAAACAAGCGGCTTGCCATTTATGACGCAGACATGAGGAAAATAAATGCTTCAATAGACACCTTGAATGTGAAGAACGAAGCCTTGTATAGGGACTTGGCAGATAATCCAACATCGGTAATAACTACTATATCTACCAGTGAGCAAGTAGCAGGAACTGATGCCAATGGCAACGTGCGCAAGGTTAAGGTACACAATGTCAACAAGACCGTTGTTCCTAACCCTAGGGCAGAGCAGGCAAAGGGGAACGAACAGCAGCTGAAAATCTATAATCAACAGCTTGAGACGCTCAGAAACAACAAGAAAGACATAGACAAGAACACCCGTGCTGAAATACAAGCGAGACCGACCGGATTCATTGAAGAGCTTGAGGCAACCTTGCAAGTTATATCTGACAGTTGGATTTCATTGGTATTCTACGTTATCCTCTTCCTGTTCCTTACATTTCTGGAACTATTTGTCCTAACCATTAAGATGGGAGACAACAAATGTGACTATGAATTGATAGTGGAGCATCAGTTAAACTTGAAGAAGAATATGATAGCAAACACGGAGAACAGATTTAGCAAGATGGCCGTATAAAAAGTTCGAGTCGGATGTTAACCATAAACATGTCTTCGTCATAAAGGGTAAAGAAACAAAAAAAGCAAGACAATGAAAAAGATTTATTTTATCATCATGGTTGCGGTCTTTACCGCTTGCAGTGCAAACAACTCTAAGTCTCATAACGATGAAAATCGTTCTGATAACAGTTCAATCTCATCGCTGGATAGCTCCAAGGGAGTGGCAAGAGACATGGATTATGCCAATTTTACCGGCTATCCATCTACTTCTTCTTCAGACGAATACTATTATGACGACGAAGAGGATGAAGAGGATAATGATTATGAGCAAGAGGAGACTTCGAACTTGAATTTTTATCATGCAACCAGCTCTCCAAGATCCATCTCAGTCCACGATATGAATGGTAACTACGCACATTATACAGTGGATGACTTCGGCAACGTTTCGGGTTACGACAGTAACGGTAATTATTACCATTCTCACACCGACGATTTCGGTAATACGTCAGGTTATGACAGTAATGGTAATTACTATCATTCAAGGACTGATGATTTCGGGAACACCAGTGGCTATGACAGCAATGGCAACTACTATAACCTGCATACTGACGATTTCGGCAACACGACTGGTTATGACAGCAACGGAAACTATTATAGCGCACATACCGATGATTTCGGCAATACGACAATAACAACATATTAATACTAACACATTAAAATCAACGAACATGTCGATTTTCAGTAAACTATTCAGAAAAAAACCAGAAGATGCCGCTCAAGCATCTGCCAAAGGAGGTAAAGAATCCCCTTCTGTTGAAGAGTCACAAGCTCATCAGACTATCGGTAGCAAAGACAACACCAAAGAAGACATGAACAATGATGTAGCGACCAAACCAAAAGGCTGTGGTCAGGAAGAAGCGAAATCGACTTCAGCTGACGAAAAGATTAGTGTCTACCATCTTATTGTTCTTGATGAAAGTGGCTCTATGTCCTGTGTCTGGCAACAGACCATTTCCGGGTGTAATGAAACCATTCAGACTATCCGGCAGATGCAGAAAGACAATCCTGACCAACGGCATTTCGTATCCATCTACCTTTTCTGCACTGGCAACAACCGTTACATTGCAAAGAACGTCAAGGTGGAAAAAGTGAAGGAGATTACGCATTGGGATTACAAGCCCAATTCTTGTACCCCGTTGTTTGATGCACTTGGCTATACATTGACTGAGCTAAAGGCAATCATCAAGCCCAAGAAGTTTCTTGGCTATGTGACTATCATAACGGACGGCTATGAGAATGACTCTCATGAATATACGATTGAGAAGGTACGCCTGCTTATTGACGAACTGAAGAAGATGGATGTTATCTTTACCTTTGTCGGTGCCAATATCGACGCGGCAGATTACGCAAGCCGCCTGAACATCAATAATTCCATGCAGTTCGAGCAGACCCAAGAAGGAATGCATGAAATGTGGGAACAAGAAAAGCAGAGCCGTAGACGTTCAAGCGCACAGATGCGTTTCTTCAGTAAGTTTATGGCTGACGAAATGAACGATTTTGGTGCCAGAGGAAACAGCGGTCATTACTATGACAATGACATTGACGAAAACAGAATAACGCCCAGTAACATCACATCACTTGGAAAAGATGAGGTGTTTGTTTTCGGAAGCAATAAGGATGGTCAGCATAATGGTGGCGCTTCTGCAATGGCAGTGGCAAAGTTCGGTGCAGTAATGGGACAAGCGGAAGGATTACAAGGCCAGTCGTATGCCATCACAACCGATGGCGTAACGGAAGAGGAGATGTATAAATCAATTGACCGATTCTGCGACTTTGCAAAGGATCACCCAGAACTTACTTTCCTTGTTACGACCGTAGGATGTGGCTCTGCAGGATATACTCCTTATGTAGTAGCTCCAATGTTTAGAAAGGCAGTTAACCTGGCAAATGTAAAGCTGCCAAAGGCATTTTGGATATATACTGATAGGGCGTATGTATAACTAATCATGAATGTTGGTGCATCAAAACATGATGCATCAACATCTTTGAAGTTTTACTCATTTAATAATACAGAGTCGCAACAATGAAACAACTGATAATAATCATAATAGTACTATTCCAATCTGTATGTGTATTTGCACAAAGCAAGGAAGAATTACAGAACAGCTACAATTTCAAACGCGGACAGGAACTGCTGTTTGGCAACAATCCTGACCAATCCTCTGCCTTGGACTTCTTCAAAAAAGAACTTGCAGAACATCCTAACAATGGATATGCCCTATATTGCATGGGATTGATTTATGATGACAATGAACAGGAAGGCGACGCTCTTGACTGCTTCAATAAGGCTGTTCCATTGTTGAAGAAAGACAAGAACTGGATTTCATACGCCTATAGGCTCAGAGCGAAAGTGAACCTTAAGCTTGGAAACGATGAGCTTGCATTTAAAGACTGGAAGGCATCGTTGAAGGAGAATCCGGCTGATGAGAATACTTTGTCTGACCGGGCTGAATACTATTACTATAAAGGTGAGTATAACCTTGCCGATGCGGATTATGATGTCTTAATCTCATCTCAACCGGGCAACACTTTGGGATATTTGGGCAAAGGCAGGGACGCCATTAGAAAGAAACAGTATGACGAGGCATTAAGGCTGTTCAACTATAGCCTCACTCTTGACCCCAAATCTTCTCAGGCATACGCTTTCCGTGCTGAGACCTATCTCGAATTGAACAAGAACAATGAAGCTGCCGATGACCTTATAATGGCTCTTAGCATAGACTATAACCGCAAGGCTGTCGGTATGTTGCAAGACATAAAGTCTCCAGCCAAAGAAATATTGCTCGCAAAACTTCGTATCCAACAGGCCA
Organism: Prevotella lacticifex; assembly: GCF_019973375.1. Classification (GTDB taxonomy): domain Bacteria; phylum Bacteroidota; class Bacteroidia; order Bacteroidales; family Bacteroidaceae; genus Prevotella; species Prevotella lacticifex. The sequence goes on from NZ_BPTV01000002.1 coordinate 374,896, forward strand.
AGGACAAGAACAACGGTTTGTGGTCGTTCCTGCAAGGCGGAATCTATGAAGAAGTGGATGAATACCAAAATGCCATTAAAGCATATGAGGAAGCAAACAATATCAGTACAAGTAGTTCTGTCATTTTCAGATTGTCATTGTGCCATTCTGAACTTGGGGAGTATAATGAGGCTCTTGACTATGTGAACCGCTCTTTGGCTATGGACTCTACAAACACGAGTTATCTCCTTTACAAGGCCAACTTCCTGTATGAATTGGGAAAGACAAAGGAAGCGTTGAATGTATTGACTTCTTACATTGACAAAGAGCCGGATGAGTACTTTGGCTATTACCGTCGTGGCTTTTTCAAATACTGCACAGACGACTTTGACGGGGCAATAGAGGATTTTACCACGGCACTTGTCTTACAGCCACATTATACATACGCACTTGTGGAGCGAGGCGAATGTTACAAACATAAAGGAGACTTGACCGCAGCAAAGGCCGATTTCATAAAGGCACTTGAAGAAAGCATGGTCAGAGATTCTGTGGATGTTAACGGTAATGCAAGAAAGTCTGCTGATATTGAAGTGAATAACAGAGCCAATCTGGATCATATAACTTACGATGATGACTGCAACGCACAGTATGCCTATCTGGGATTGGGCAAGAAGGATTTTGCCATTGCAGTACAGAACAGCATTCTTGCCCATAATGATGACAAAGGAAGCTATTATGACGCAGCTTGCCTATACTCCAAGATGGGTGAATATGACAAGGCAATGGGCTACTTGCGCACCGCTTTGGAAAAGGGTTTCCGCAGGTTTACCCACATCATGAATGACAGAGACCTTGACGGATTGAAAAACCGTGATGACTTCAAAGCAATGATGAAGGAATTCAAGGCGAAGGTTAATGACGCTCCTGCATTAAGCGTGTCCGGATATAAAGGAAGTTTAGGCGATGCCTCTGTTTCTACATCTGCACTAACAAACGTCTCAGAGATTCCATTTACGCGTGAGGCAGGCGGTCTGTGTAAAGTCAAATGCAATATCAACGGACTACCCTTGAACTTTTGGCTTGACACGGGTGCGAGCGATGTGTCATTGTCCATGGTGGAAGCGACATTCATGTTGAAGAACGGCTATCTGACAAAAGATGATGTAGTGGGCAGTTCATACTACTTGGATGCAAATGGCAATGTCAGTGAGGGAACCGTTATCAACCTTCGCAATGTTTCTTTCGGTGATTGCGAGCTGACAAACGTGAAAGCAAGCGTAGTCAGCAATCTCAAAGCACCTTTGCTATTGGGTCAGTCCGTATTGGCACGCCTTGGCTCAGTTGAGATAGACAACCAAAAGCAAGTCTTACGTATCAAGCCATTTCAGCTTCCCGAAGGTGCTATACCAGTTGGAGTGTTGGAAGTTAAGGGCAATGGCTCACCAAGACCAGTTAAGGACTCCGACAACGGCGACATAGAACAACGTGTCTTTGAAGTTGTAGAACAAATGCCGTCTTTCCCCGGAGGTTTGAATGAATTGATGAACTATCTCAGCACCAATATTGTCTATCCGGAAGAGGCATGGAAAAAAGGTGAGGAAGGACTCGTCATCATCAGCTTCATTGTTGAAACAGACGGCTCCGTATCAAATATTTCCGTGTCAAAGTCTGTTTCACCATCACTTGATGCAGAAGCAGTTAGGGTAATCACGGCTATGCCCAAATGGATGCCTGGTAAGAGCAATGGCCATGCGGTGAGAGTAAAGTTCAATGTTCCTATTTCATTCAAGATACCCAAGGAAGAGAAAGATGACAAACAATAATAGAAGAACAACTTAATTGTAAAACCGTCAACAAAATGAGAAATTTACTTTACATTGCAATCGCATTAGTCTAGCATGGGTTTCAGGGCGAATGCCGTCGATGTTCTAGACTTCGAACAGCGTTGCCTGTCTTTTCTCAACTTTCATCTCATTATAGGCGATGGCATGGAAGTTAATGGATGATGGAAGGACGGTGATGATCATGTTAGTTGAATGATTAAGGTGAAACGGATTACATTTTTTCAAGGCTGTCGTGGATGGCATCCAACTCAGCCTTGATGCCTCTGATGGCTTTCAAGGTAGACTGCGCCTCCGGCATGATGACCTTGCGGAAATAGTTTTCGCTGAGCTTGTCATCAATGGCCAGCTCATTGGCACGGTGCATGACTTGGTTGAAGTTGCCACCGAGCCATGAGAGTTGCTGCTGATACTTGTTGTAGAAAGAGAGCAACGTCGCCATTGCTTCTATTCTCCCTCTTGTTCGTTTGTCATCAAAGAGTGTGACAGCATCACGAATCATGGCACTCGTGTTGCCGCCGTAGCTCTGTGCTTTCTTCTGGAAGAGCTGCAGCTCATCATCGCTAAGTCTGACTTTGCAGACGTGGTTTCTGTTGGTGTCGTTCATCTGTTGAAGTTGTAAAAGTGGGTAGTTGTTGAAAATTGAAATTTACATTGGGCAGTCTTTGAGTTCATGGTGTCTTCATCTTTCAAGAGATAATCCGGGAGTTGCGACCGAGATTTCATCCCCAGCTCCGCTGGCAAGTGACTTTTGAGGGCATACGACGGCGACAGCCTAGTGTGGCCACAAAAGTACAACTTGCTATTCCCAATTGACTGCCGTAGCGGTAGGTTTTGCGATATATATGGCATCATGTCTGTTTTAGGTGCTAAACGAGGTATTTCCCATAGTTGTTGAGCGATCGTGATTAGTCGCAGACTCGGTATTTTACTGGCTCAGACTATGCGATTGATTACTTTTATCACGTGATAACCGTGATAAGTATGATTACTTTTATCACGTGATAACCGTGATAAGTATGATTACCTTTATCACGTGATAACCGTGATAAGTATGATAACCTTTATCACGTGATAACCGTGATAAGTATGATTACTTTTATCACGTGATAACCGTGATAAGTATGATAACCTTTATCATGTGATCCAAATAAAACCTAACTCAAAGATGGGGAAAGATAGATTAGATAGATCAGATAGAATCTATCCGCAGATTGCTCTGATAGATCAGATAGAATCTATCCGCGGATTGTTCTGATAGATCAGATAGAATCTATCCGCAGATTGCTCTGATAGATCAGATAGAATCTATCTAAAGATTGCTCTGATAGATCAGATAGAATTTATCTAAAGATTGCTCTGATAGATCAGATAGAATCTATCTAAAGATTGCTCAGATAGAATAGATAGAATCTATCCGCGGATTGCTCTGATAGATCAGATTGATTTAATCCTTCCCCAAACTTTTACGAGTTCTTGAACATAAAGCAATATGTTTGCCCAAGTGAGCTGCTTGCCCGAGTAAGATATTTGCGTAAGTAATATACTTGCTCGGGCAACATACCGGCATTACGCCATTAATCGCCAATTCGTCAGGACATCAATGGTTTCGGTTTTCGCTTGACTTCCGCTTGCAGCGCTTTGAGATGCCTCTCGGCCTTGCGTTCGTCAACGTTAGCCGTGGCTTCGTCCGGATAGTGGGTGTCGCTGTATCCTCCGTCGGTAATCCACTTCATCAGTTCGTCCTGGAAGAAATAGAGCTTGTTGCCACGCTTGTGGAACGGTATCTTCCGCTTGGAGGTCATGTCGTAGATGGTCGACGGACTCTTGCCGAGCAGCTTGCTGGCCTCCGTCATGCCGATAGGTGTGTGCTTGGCTGCAGCGCACGTGCCGCTGGCGATGGACGACAACAGGGCGATGATCGTGTCGCACTTCTCATGGAGGGATGCCAGAGATTCCGGCATCCCGTCAAAGGTAAATGTTCTCATGGTAGTAATTGGTTGTGGGGTAGGTGTTTGGTTTTCCATAGTATCAAAATGTCAGTAGGTTATGATGATGGTTTTCTATTCTAAAAGTATGTGAGAATGTGAGTATGTGAGTATGTGAGAATGTAATAGTATGACACTGTGAGTCTCATTTCAATGAGATCTTGTTCGTTGCGTCACGCTTGAGCGAGCTGACTACGTCTGTATAGACTTGTGTCGTTGACACGTCGCTGTGGGTGAGCAGCTTCGAGATGGTGTATATGTCGGTGCCGGCCGCCAGCTGCAACGTGGCAAAGGTGTGGCGGAAGCAGTGGAAGGTGATGTGCTTCGTGATGCCTGCCGCCTTGAGCCACTTCTTCAGGTGATAGGCCACGATGCCCGTGGTGAAGTCCTTGAACACCTGACCGTCCTTCCGCTCTCCGCACAGCTCTACTGCCTCGTCGCTAACAGGCAGGAAACTCTCCTTATGCGTTTTCTTCGTGCGGAAGTGGAGCATCCAACCGCCATCGGCTGACGGCTCGATGTTGTCCCATTTCAGTCGGATGATGTCGCTGACACGTAGTCCCGTGAGCACTGAGAACAATGCTGCGCGTCTTAGCACCTCGCTCTTGCAGGGAGTAGCCGAGAGATGTTTCACCTCGTCGAGGGTCAGAAACTCCCTTGGCGTACTGTCGTTCTCAGCCTTCTCCAACTTCGTGGCGACATTTTCCTTGAGCTTACCGTCATCGAAGGCGATGCGGAGCACTGCCTTGAGCTTACAAAGACAGTTGTTGGCCGACGAAGCCATCATCCGCTTGCCGTTGCGGGCGCACTTCTCCGACATGAGGTAAGCGAGGAACTTCTGACAATACTCAACGGTGATGTCGTCGAAGCAGCAGCTGCCGCCGCAATAGTCCTTGAAGTGACCGAAAGCCGTCTGCCAGTTGTGGCCGTACTCATTCTCCTGCATCTGCTTCTCGAAATAGTCGAGGAAGCTCTCACGGCCTTTTGCCCGGTCGAGGAAACCAAACTGTTCATTGATTACCGACTCCGTGCGGCGGCACTTGATGAGTTCCGCCTTCTTCATCATCGAGCGGTTGTACTCCTGCTGGAACCGCTCCGTGGGGTTGGCATAGATGTATATGCCCAGATACTCGCGCCGTGTCATCCGTCCCGTCCGGGGATGGCGGATAGCAGGGTAATAGTCAAGGTAGAGTGAGACCTTACCCTTTGCCAGCTTCCGCTGGCGCACTGTTACTTTTGTACAAAGGTTTGTCATAGTTATTTTTCTTTTTTTATGTTTCAATTTAATGGTCCAAATGATACTTGTATCTTGCCGCCGTCTCCATACGGTTAGGCAAATAGATTGCTAAATCTTCTACAAAGTTACGACCGATTACGTCTTGCAACAACTGTTTGCAGTCGTTTGGTCTTGTTGATGCCTTATTTTCCATGTTTTACCCGCTTATTTGCCGTTTTTTCGAAACAATCGGACTCGGATTTGGCCAATAACACATACCCGCTTCTGACTGCTCATGTCGCTCCGACGCGCTTATCCTTGGTTGACGGGCTCTTGTCCTCAGCCTTTCTGCGCTCCGCTTCCCAGTCCTCCTTCAAGTAATAGAGCCGGTTGCCGTTGGCCTTCTTCGTCCTCACATGGTGGGTGTTGGCGAACCGCCTGACCTGTGTCTTGCCGAGTCCGTAGATGCGCATGAGTTCTCCGCAGGTGTACCAATGCTCGCCGAGCGTCCTGCCCAGTCGCTCACGTTCCTCACTGACGGCCTTGTCGACAGCCTCCTTCGGATAGCACGTAGTGCCGAAAGCGTGGATGGACGGAATCTGATACCGCATCCTAAGTGTATAAAGACGACCGTAACTATAGTCGAATTTCGCGCAAATCTCCGCCATAGTATAATGTGTGTCGTGGGTGACACCGACGGGAGCGCGGTCTTTGGCAGCCCGTTTGGACACTCTGCGAGTCTTGGCACCCTCATTCGCCTTTCCCTTGCTGTCCTTTCCCTTACAGTCATGCCCTTTGTCTTTTGAGAAGATCGTCTGTGAGAGCGTCTCCCCAAGTGCCGCCTCTATCATGCTGAGAATCTCCTTCCGTGAGACGACTGTCACGCGCTCCGAGAGTTTGACCGGGTGTAGCTTTCCACGACTGACCATCGTATAATAAGTCCTCAAACTGATGCCGAGCAGTTCAGCCACCTGCTGCGGACGATAGAACTCCTGCCGAGAACTTACGTTGACAACGCTGCCGCCCGAACTGTTAAGTTGTGTTTCGTTTTTCTTTCCCATAGTGCTTGTTCTTGTGAATTTATCCGTTTTCAGCATTGTCTGACAATTTTGGTGCAGCGGCGTTGCATTATCTGCTTTATGGTGCAACATCTTATGTCGTGGCACTTCATAGTCAAGTTCCAAATGCGGTACAAAATTAATCAAAACGGATGGAACCCACAATAGCCATTTAGGAAGACTGCAAACGCTTGTTAACTGATAATCAACCGATTACTTGCAGGCGTTTGCAACCGTTTGCCGACATTAAAGTTCATGTGGAACGACTTTCCGCTTCCGCTTGGGCCTATGCAAAAGAAGTTGGCGTTGTCGGTCATCTTCACCCTGCCTTCCTTGCCGGTGATGTCGATGCATACGGGCAGGCCCTGACGGTCGGTGTAGTAGGTCTTCAGCGGAGTGTCCTCGCTGTGCTTCAGATGTTCCTTGAAGAAGAGGCAGAGGGCTGCGTCGTTGAGCGTCAAGAAGAGGTCGTAGTCGGGGTTGAACGAGTAGGCGTTGCCGGGAAAGGAGTCCATGAAGAGTTCCAACTGGTTGTAGGCACTCTTACTTGCGAAGATGCCGCACTCGTAGAGCTTGGTCTCGATGAAGCTCGTAACGGGGGTCAGCTTCTCGGCCTTGCAGCTGACCAGCAGGTTGAAGTTGGTGTAGACGAGCAGCTTGCTGTCCTGGGCAAGGAGGTTCAGCACGGCTTCGATGTCGGCCTTGGCGATCTTGTTGCTGGGGTCGGGCATGGAGCCGTGGCGCTTGGCCTTGCCCTGGAGTTTTCTCAATAGTTTGCGCTGCTGGGGGATTTGGATGACCTGATTGTAGATGACGCAGTCGGTATCGGGTATCTCGCTGAGGAAGGCCAGCAGGTCGGTGGCGATGACGTAGCCGTTGACGGCAACGGACTGGTAGGGCCTGATGAGCGATGGCAGGTCTATCTCGTCCACGTCGACGATGTCGAAGGATTTTACTACTTTGTCACCCATCTTCAGGCAGTCGTCACCGGCCTTGAAGCTCTGCATGGAGAATGGACCGGTCTTGAAGTGGAACGCCATGAAGCGGTGGAGGTACTCGTTGACCTCGTCCTTCGTGAGCTTGCGGTGCCAGACGCCGCGCTCCTTGAGAATGTCCATGACCTTGCTCACCTTTGTGTGGAAGTCAAGCCAGGACTTGGGGTCGTACTTTACGAAGGCGGACTTGACGGCCTCTTGCGTGATGATGAGGTAGGTGCGGATCTCGGTATAGGGTCGGCCATTGAAGTAGCGGAAGTAGCTTCTGGTGAGGAATTCCATATCATCGGAGATGTCGTGGTGGTAGCTCTGGCGGCACAGTACGTCCTGCTTCTGCAGGGCATAGCCCTCACCGAGCGTCTGGACGATGTTGTTCAGTACGTCGGTGAAGGCGACATACTGCACGGCATCCGTGGCATACTGCTGAACGGGGTTCTCGATCTCGATGATGACGGAGGGATTGCCGTTCTTCGAGAAGAGGACCGTGTTCAGCAGCTTGCCGGAACCATCCTTGATGTCCTGGAGCTGGGCGAAGAGGCCGTCAAGCGGCTTTTTCTTGTTTGCCATGGTAGGTTATGTTTGTAGTAACTGATTTTTGTTTTCTATTTTCTGTATTCTTTTATCTATTTTATTCACGGCTACCGCTCGTACATTTTGTAAAAGAAGTAGATGCCGCGATGGCGTTCCTTGCTGTGCAGTCCGCTGCGCTGCTTGACGTAGATGGAGATGATTCCCACGGCGGCGAGACAGACCATGACGATGAAGCCGACAAGCTTGCCGAAGAGGATGGAGGACAGCAGGAAGCCGAGGAAACTCAGGCCGATGGCTCCGGCTGCGTAGGTCAGGAACCTGCCGCGGATGCCCATAAACTCCAGTGGTTTTTGGAGTCCCTTGAAGACCGGGATGCCGTTGAAATTGATGTCCATTATCTCATAATTTTATTACGAAATAGTTTTACATTATATATTGCATTTGATAGAGTATTCAGAGTTAAAAGGTGTCCGACACCGTTGATTCGGTTAGTCGGACTCCTTGTTTAACCGTAGCTTGTAACTACTTGAAGAACAAAGGCAAAGCCTCGCTCATTGCAAGGAAAGCTACACAACCGCCAATAGTCAACATGATAGCCTTCTTGACATCCTGGTCGCCGTTCTGCATTTTGAAATAAATACTGAAAGCGCCGACGAGTGCAATGACTGCAGCAATGGCCTTCATTAAGTTACTGACGGGGGTTTGGTAGCTCGACACCTCAGTGATGGCTTTCTGGAATCCGCCGGCTCCCTTGCTCTGGGCGAAGGTCATGACGGCACAGAAAAGGAACATTCCGAGGAAGGCGGCTACACGCTTCACGGGGATTCTCTTGCATGCGCTCATGCAGGAGTTCATGATGGTTTTGGTTGAAATGGTTTGTAACATAAGTTTGTTAAGATATTTTATTACGTTACAATTTAAAGACCACATGAAAGTGGAAGATGGGTGAGTGCCACTCACGTGGCCGCCTGATCCCCTTGCCTCACGGCGCAGCCCTCTTCCCGAAGCTGTCTTATAAGAGAAGATATCAATCTATTAATCAATCCAACAAATAAAAGTAAACGAGAGTATTAACATTAAATATTGAATTCTGGCGGAGCCTCACGGTTCGACCGTTCAGATTTTTCTATCGCTTGGAGCTCGTCCTCATCGGGGACGTACTCTGATTCTTTCTTTTCCCATAAATTGTTGATTTGTCTGAGTGTCATCTGAGCTTCGTCGAGAGAAACTTGCTTAGCCTCCTTGCTGACTTGCTCGGCTGTCTGGGCTCCCTGCAGCTTTGTCTGCTGTTTGGAGTCGTCTATCTGAACCTTCAAGATGTCGAAGTAAGCATCACTATGGAACTCCGGTTGCTTTGGGGGCTTCGGAGGTCTGGGCTTTTTTGCATGAGTCGGTTTTGGAGAAGTTCCTTCTTCGGAATTTGACTCTGACGGAATCTTTTCCTTGAAGGCTTCCTCACTTACAGCATCTGACACCTTAGGGGAAACAGTATGCTCAGGACCGACGATGCGGACTTCCGGGGCGAATGACTCTACGTCTTCTGTGGAGGTATCCTTCACCTCCGGTGCGTCTTTGCCTTCCTCTTTTGAAATGGAGTCCTCTGCGTTCTCTTCATTCGATTCCATATTTTCCCTCTCCTTTGACAAGGCTGACATTTCCTCGGAAAGTATCTCTCCACGTCTGAGCTTAACAAGCTCATTAATACGTTTCTGAGTTTCCTCATCAGTTGGTCTTGGGCCTATGTCATCGGAGGGATTTACTTTGGGCTTATCACTATCCACATCGAATGATGTAGCTGAGAGTGGAGGAGGGACCTGTGCTGCTGACTGCTCAGCGGATGCAATGGCTTTCTTCTCTTCCTCACTTGTTTCTCCCGACTCCTCATCATGGATGGGGTGCGCTGTGGCCACCTCGTCATCCGATTTATGGGCGGCGGAGTTCTGAGCGGTAGACTGCTGTGGCTCTGTCTTTCCCACTGCTATGGGCTTGAACTGCCCGGCCTCGTCGGAGATGTCGATGTCTACGTCCTTGGGCTTGGGCATGAACTCCACCGGGTCCTTCTTGATAAAGAGGTCGAAGACTATCATGCCCGCGTAACCAAGGACATAAAGAACAACAATGACAATTACTATACTCGTAAATGCCATAAGCTATTCTGCAAAGGGTTGTGACTCGTCACGCTCGATGCCGGTGACACTGTTCTTGCCGAACACCTTGTCTCCTGTCTCGTGGACTTTGGGGACATAGGTCACAGTCAGCTTCTCACCCTCGGTGATGGCATACTGGTCGATTTCTTTCTGCCCGAAGACTTCAAGGAGGAGTTCTCCGTCGCCGTCGGTATCGAGGACAAACTGCCGGGCGGCCCATGTGCTGCCCTTCTTTGACGTGCCTGTCCTTACGGGCAGGACTTTCTTGATAGTTCCTGTGGTTTTCATAGTCGATAGTTTGGTTATATGGATGGTTTAGTTGATGGTCTGTCCATTTGCCGACACGGCCGGAGATGCTGAATAATCCTCCGTTTCCTCCGTGCACGCTGTCGGCAATGGCAAAAAGGTAAACCCGAGTTCCTTGCCGTTGGCCTCCTTGACGAGGTGGCGAGTAAGGCCGGGATAGTAGAAGAAGGTATGCCCGTCGGTTCCAAGAATGTAACCGATGCGCTTGAGTGAACCGCGAAGACGGATCTTCTGGTTGTTACTCACTACCTTTATATTTGTACGCTGGTCGAGACCGAAGATGATGCGGCGGCGCTCCTTCTGGATGAGTTCCTTGCGTCGGCGGCTCCGGATAGTGCGGAGCTGCTCCGGGGTTCGTGACAGTCCGAGCTCACGGGCTATCTTCACTATCGTGAACCTATGCAGTCCTGTGCGCTCCGCCATTTCCTGATAGGACAAATTGGTGTATTCCATCTCCACAAAGGCACGTGCATCACGGTTGCGGCCAGTCGGATTATCCTTGCGGAGACCGAGTTCGCGGGCATGCTTGGCAACAGAACTAAGCGAGAAGCCAAGATGGGTGGCTATATTGTGGAGATAGTCTGTTTGAAAGCGTTCCTTAAGTATGTCGTCATGCTCCGGTGTCCAGAATATTCGTTTTGTCTTAGGTTGGAAGGTTGTATTCATAGTGTTCAGTTCATTCTTTTGGTTCTTAATCGGTTTTATTATCTCTTTTGCCTGCCCTGCTCAAAACAGGCCGCTGCGGTGGGTGACGAGCCGTCGAAGATCATCCTTGTTGGCATCTATGAAAGACCTGGCAAGGGCTGTGATGATGGCGGAGATGCGATGGCTGCCATAGACTGCCTCAAGGGTGGCCACTATATCGTCGGGCAGGAACACCCAGTGCCGTCGTCCGGTGTCGGAATCACAGGAGAAGTCTTCTATCTGCGAGAGGATGTCGTCTTTTGAGAATGGTGTACGGCTTACATTGGACAAAGACTCTTTTTTACCGTTTCGTTCAGCCTCCTTGGATTCTTTCTTCCTGACAGGCATGGACGGACGTGGCTTGCGCTGTACCTTTTGTGAAAGTTTTTGCCCAGTGCTCTCGGATGGCTTGTTATCAGCGGTTTCCTCTGTGGAACTGAGAGAAGACTCCTTGGGAGAAGGCTCCTTTGCAGGCTTTACGCGTGCCTCGCGGGGCTGCTCTTCATCGACTCTCTGTGCCTCGTCCCCCGTTATCTCTTCCTTGGGCTTGTCACTCTGCCACATATATGCTGGCTCGCTCTCACCGTTGACTTTACGGAGAAGTTCGTGAATATCCCCGAAAACCATTGGTCGAGAAGTGCCGTCAGTCATGCGGATTTGGATTTTTCGTTATAGATGCAGTCATAGAGCGTGTCATAGCACTTGTCAACAATCTCATGTTGCTTATCGGTGAGGTAGAGCGTGCTGTAACGCTGGATCTCGGCGCTGTTGGGTATCTTCGGCAGGACGGTGCCCAGCTTAGCGAAGTAGTCGAGGAACTTCTGCTGCTCGACAAGCTCGTCCTTACGGCCCCAGTTCTTGTTGAACTGGTTGGGCAGGAAGAAGAACGGAGGCAACTTGTCAAGGCCGTTCTCCTTGGCAACCATAGCGGTCATATCAATGAAGCCTGTCGTGCCGTTGATGCTGGTCTTCTCCAACTGGATGGGGGTGATGATGGCATCGGCCTCGAACACCAATGGGAGCAAACCTTGAAGGGTGAGACTGCCCGGAGTGTCGATGATGAAGTCGAAGTCCTCGTTGCGCATGGCTCGGATAAGGTTGAGGGTATCCTTCTCACTGCCAAGCTGGGTACAGGGTACAACCTGATAAAGGGGCTGAAGCTGCGGCCAGCGCTCTCTGTCCTGCTCGTGCTTCTTGACGATGCTGCGCTGCGGGTCAGCATCGAGTACGACGAGACGGCAGTGATGTTTAAGAACGAGTTGGTTGGCAAGAAGCACGCCGAGGGTAGTCTTGCCGCAGCCGCCCTTCTGATTGGCGACGACGAAAATCTTGTTGCGTCTCTTCTCCGGAGACTTTCCGATGTTAAAGAATGGTATGTTCATAAGGTTGGTTGTTGGTAACTCGTGTCATGGAGTATTGGTCACCTCTGTTATGTCCGCCTCATGGCGGCATAAGATATTTCCGTGTGACGGTAAAAGACGCGCTCCTTTTTGGTAGGCCTGTATTCCAAGGGAGCTTGGCCCTGCAAGCTTTCAGGTGCTTGCGGTATGATTTTCTGCAAAGATAAGAACTATTCTGCATTACCGCAACAGTAGCCATATGTAAACTGCTGATTTACCGCCAAATTTGATGAAAAAAGTCGATTTTCTTCAATAAAAGGCATTTTCGTACAAACGATGTTACCTTTAACAATGTCCCAAAGACAATAGGACGGACTAAATGGACATTTTGCATTCGGAGTTCTTGCTATTGCATGGATAAAACACGTATGGCATTATACATTATGGTTAAATGGGCTGAAACATACTGATATTATTCGCAATTTCAGTACTTTTGTAAAATTTCATTTTCCCTTTAAACAATACTTCGTTAATATTTGCCCCATCTTTTAAGCAGCGGCCTCCGATAGAGCCCGCAAGTCTTTTAAGATGAGATTATTTTTCTTCTTGTCAAGTTTGATACCTGACACTTCGATAATTCTTCGATATATGAACATGTTGTGCATCAGCATACTATATGACGCTAAAGACATACCCTTGTATTTGTCATCACGTGCCATTGCCACCTTTGCTGTATTGATTGCGGCGAGCGCGGCGTTGTAAGCAAAGTGCAGTTTCTTTTTGCTTCTGGCCTGACAGTCCTGCAGGCCGGTAAACTGTTTGCCGTCGCGGAAAAGATATTCCTCTTGGAACCTGGCATGATAAATGGCCATGGTATCCTCTCCGCTCATGTCCTTGTCAGTTGAGTAATATAGACGGTAACCGCCGCTCTTAACCCGGGCGAGACCCTCTGGATACCATACCACCAGTCTGACATTCCGCTTGAGGCATTTCACATTTGCAACTATTGTATAGTACTCACCATCATCACCACTCAGACTGTCGATCTTCTGCATTCTGTCCAAATCCGGACTCTCAAAGTCAATGTATCCGTCAAATGTCTTCGGCCGGCCTCTCTTCCCCGTCTTCTTACCTGCGTACAGATATCTGACCGCTGTGTCCTTTCTCAGACGGCTGACGAATGTGAAACCTAACTCTACCATGCTGTCGGTGAAGTGCTTAGTAGAGAACGCCGCATCACCTACCATGTTATGGGTAATCCTCTGCATTCTCTTGGAGTACTTCTTGACTTGTTTGATGTAGAAGTCTGTAAGCGACATCTTGCGTCCGTCAGCTTTACCAGGCGTCTGTATTGCCCGGAAGGCCATCGCGTCTTTCTGTGTCGCATTGACGATGGCCAGCAGGGTAATCTCACAGCCGTGCTTGACGGCCTGTGCACATCCGGACCAGTAATTGCCGATGCCATAAGTCTTTTTCCCGGCCTTACGGATATAGCTCTGGTCTATTGCCACAGCAAGCAGGTCATTCTCTGTGTCAAAAAGTTCCCTGATGAGCTTTGTATTATAGACACACCAGTCGATGCCTTTCCTGAAGGCACTTCTGTATGTGTGCTCGTTGTGTTTACCGTACTTCGCCATCTGCGTAAAATTCTTTTTTCTCATGACCAGCAAAAGAATCATGATCTCAGGGAAAAGATCCTGAAGATTTTTTCGTACCTTTGCACAAGTTGCGAGGAGAGTATCCTTTGCAAGTCCCATATAGTGGCTTATATCTTCTTGATTTGTCATATAACTTCATTATTTTTTCAACTATAAAGTTACTGAAAATCAACGATATAGCCACTATTTTATGTCATAATTAATCTTATCATAATGTTAAACTTTATTATTGATAAGTATCTAATAATCAACACGTTAAATAAACTTTGATGGAGGCGGTTTTCTTACCGAACCATTGTTTAAACTGATTTCAAATGAATATAGAAGAATTGCGAGCTTATTGTCTGTCGTTGGAGACCGTCGAGGAAAAGTTTCCTTTCGCCAAGATTAAAGGAGGCGAGAGTGTGCTGGTGTTTTATGTCTGCAATCATATTTTTGCTATGGTCGACTTGGATGACAGCGACATTGTTAACATAAAGTGCCAGCCGGAGCGAATAGTTGATTTACGGGAGCATTGTGAATGGGCCGGCAAAGCTTCACACATGAACAACAAGTATTGGCTTGGAATGCGTTTAAGTGGTGTACCGGATGATACAGCAAAGGAACTTATCTCAAATTCTTACTCGATAGTCAAAGAGAAATACAGGAAGAAGAAAAGATAGGTTCCTTTGCTGGGATTAGATTTTACTATCATGTCATTCTATAACTGGCTGGCAATCTCCCTTACCTTATTTATATAGTCAGGGGCACTGGCATAACCAATACGTTTAAGGAAAGAGTAGTAGCCTTCTCCGTCACGATGTTTGTACTGCACTTTGTCCCTATAGGCTATAACACTTTCCTCCCAGTTACTGAAGCTATAGTAGCCCTTTGAGTGCCTGAGTCCGAAGAGATTGTTATGCTCGTTGCAGACACGGGAACGGAAGCGTCCTGTTTCAAGGATAGCCTGGGCAAGGACAATCTTAGGATATTTGATGCCGTGTCTCTTTAAGGCGGCGTAAAGGTTCTCAATGGTCAGTTCCTTGCTGTTCGGTTCCACATTATTATATATAGGAGAGTCCTTACCGGTAATTTCCGCAAGACGCTCATTGAAGGACTCCACTTGCTGGTTCAGCGCATGGATGAATGGCAGTGGGTCAACGCTCGTCCACACATTGTTGGTTGACAATCGTTGCAGCTGCAAATGTAGGTGCGGGCCGGTGGAACGGCCAGTGGAGCCCACGATTCCGATAACCGTGCCCGCTTGTAACATCGTTCCCTCCTTTGCGTAGATCTCACCGAGGTGACCATAGAGACAGCGGAGGTTGCCATAATCGATGATGACATAGTTGCCGTAGCCGGTGTTGCCATGGTGTACGGCAGCTACCCTGCCCGGGAGCATGCTATAGGTAAATCCGTTTACACCAATGGCATCTATGCCGTCATGGAACTTCCGGCACTTGGTGAAGGGGTCAAGGCGGTAGCCGTAAGGCGAGGTAACGGTTAAGTAATCAAGTGGCATACAGATATTTAGCCGTTTTTCAAGGATGCTTAAAAGCATGCTGTCAGAGGCACTGAGAAAGGGTAAAACAGGCTGTTTCGCAAACTTTTTGGAAGATTCCTCCAAACTTTTTTCGCCTTTTTCTTGCACTTTTCCTTGGCCGTTGTTGGAAGTTGGCGGTTTGTTTCCTAACTTTGCGGTCAGAAACGAAGGCAAAGGCAGTCGGAAGACGGACTTCTTCTTAGTCTCAGTCTCAACCTTAGGCTTTGGCTTTGTTTCGTGGAGTACGTCACGGACGTAGGGGTCCGTGGAAATGGATAACGTGTCGGCAGCCGGACCGACTTTCTCAGCAGTGTAAAACTGTGCCGGTGATTCCAATACATTCATCGAGAACATAAGGACCACAGCGCACTTCATTGTGTGTTTCATGGTAGTAGTATGTTTAATGTTTGACATGGTTTTTCACCACAAAGTTAGTATAAACCAGTAGAATAACCAAACCATCAACTATGAAAACAGAACCAGTACCATTCGACAAATTTGCCAAAATCGGCATCTATCCCAAGGATCTCATGCGTATGCCCAAGGACTTGCGCGACTCTATCTTGAGCGGTGAGCTCTCGCCGCTGATGCGTGTCAACGTGCCCGTGGGCGATAACTCGGCGGTATCCATTCCGATGAAAATTCAGCTTGCTTACGACAAGTCTGGCAAGCTGCAACTGCTTACGTATCAGACACATCGTGAGCTTGACAACAACTTGAAACTAAATGATACCGAACTGGAGCGCGTAGGCAAAGGTGATGTCATTCAGAAGGAGTTCAAGGAGGACGGCAAACGTAAGATGCGCTACGTACAACTGGACAAGGAGACCAATGCCTTGATGTACCGTGATGTGGCAACTGTTAAATTTGAGTAAAGAAACCTCCATTTGAGACACTATACACCAAGCATAGCAACTAGCTCTTCTATATATTTAAGCATGGTTGCCGTACCCCATTTCCCACCATCTTTGGTTCTCACCTTCTTGTATTTTGAAAGGTATCTGAATATAGCCTTGTAAGAATATTTCTTGTTTAGTCCCAGCTTGACAAACTCATTCTTAACCCTTGTCGTTATGACGACGGAAAGGAAATTTATAAGTTCAGTGGCATATACGCTGTAGTCGGAATGCACGTTTACCGTGTCACGGTCAACGATATTCTTGTATAGCCAGAACAGAGTCTCCACAGACCATCGCTGTGAGTAAGCCAAATAGACGGTCAATGGGTCAAGATCAGCTTTTGACTTGAAGACAATCAGACCGAATAAACCTTTCCTCTCGACATAGCTTTCTGCCTTGAAGTTATCTTTCTTGTTGGCATTCTGCACATATCCAATCTCCTGTTCGGAGGCTGCCTTCGGGTCGCGGAAAGAGTAGAGGAACTTGCCGTTTGACATTTTTTGCTTTTTGTATAGAATCGTTCCGTCCTTATAGTCTTTCAATGGCATTGTCGGCTCATCCATCTTGTAATTCTTTATGAACGCCGAATTCTGCTTCAACGGTATCAGGTATGCCAGTCCTTCCATCTTGTCGACTTTCTCAAAAAGCTTGTCGTTGTAGAAACCCTTGTCGAATACCATCAGACCATTCTTAATCTCATACTCCGCTACAAAGTCGTCTATCGCCGTCTGATCCAGCATGTTGCCTGCGTAAGGCTTTGCCGCTATGGGCTCACGCGTCAATGGGTTGAAAGCATACAGCAAGCTGATATCTTTGGAGCCTTTCTTCGCTCCCTTGCGCGAGAACTCCGACAGACTCCCCGTCTTGGCATTGTAGTCCTTGAGCATGCCATCGATAACCATGTCACCGCCGGTAAAGGTGTTCACCCTATTGCGCATGAACTCACAGATAAGGGAGTACGCCTTGCCTATCTTCACAAGAAACCCGGACACTGCCGTCTCAGACAAATGCACTCCCGGATACATCTCTGATGCAAATGAGCAGAGGTACTGTATCTGCAAGTCACGGTTCATGATGCCTCCATATGAAGCACGGAGCAAGGCAATGACATAGAGGCGCTTTGCATCGTCGAGATTCCAAACCTTGGCGAGTTCTTGAAGAAGTCCACTGCCGTACTTGTCACAGAGAGCCACCTCTCCATAATCTTTAATATCCACTTGATTTTTCTTGCGCATATATGAGCCCTCGACAAACTTGCCGTTTACAATTTCTCCTACCGTTCCTTGGTCTACGGGGATAGGCTTCCCGTTAATTCTTTTACTCGTCCTTTTTATGACGACAAAACGACTGCCTCTCTGTCGGACTATCGTACTTTTGGGGCGGGCGACTGACAATATCTCTTCTGGAATAGCCATAAATATGTATAGTATCTATATAATTAAAAGAACTATACAAAGGTACAAATAAATGGCCATATCTGCAAGAAATTACCAATAATATTGGCAAAAATAATTATGCAGAGACTAAAACAAGGGGAAGTTTAAACGGGCTTTCTACGAAAGAAAGCCCTTGCTAAGCCAGAAACGGCAAAGCAAGGGCCAAATTGTATAGTGTCTCAAATGGAGGTTTCTTTATTTGAGGAAAAACTTCGGGAAGTTGACAAAATCAAGGACATCGGACTCGGAATTGGCCAAAAGGAAGCTCTCGTTTCTGGCAAGCCGGTAGAACTTGAAGTCGGTGACCAGAAGGTTGTCGTGGGCGTTGACCTCCGTGAGCCGGTAGGCTTCAAGGTCATGAATGGAGACATGGAGGAATGGAAGCGTCAGCAGGCCATCCGATATGACGATGCCAACGAGGGTTACATGGGCTATGTGCAGACCGACGAGAACCGGTGGGAGTACAAGCAGGTCGTTGACCGACTGCGCCACGAGGAAAGCGTCCGACTGACCGAGAGGGAAAAGACTGAAAGGAAAGAGGACAAGAAGAGAGGTCTTTCACTCTGAGCCCGTTGTCCTGGTAATCTATTCTACTACACCTTATGAGACTTAATTCACCATGTCAAACAAACAAGAATGTGCGTTCACCTCCGTAGCTCCATATCCTAAGGTGCGTCAGCTGGCGTACGGACTCAAGGACGGTGACTATGCAAGCATCTGCAGGGCAGCGGATATGATGGCGGACGGGATAAGGGGGATGACGACAGGACGCAACTGTGTGCTGGTGCCTATCCCGAACCACCATGGCAGGGCGGTATATACAAAGACGCTCGCCAATGAGATTTCCCGAAGGACGGGCATCCCGACTTGGGACATCCTTTCCTGCCGCCCGCACATGCCACTGCACTACGCAAAGAAGAATGACCTTAAGCCGGAGGGCATATACCTGAAACTCAATCTGTACAGACAAGTGCCGGAGCAGTTCACGCCAATCGTCATAGACAATGTGTTGGACACCGGCTATACCGCAGGGGCCGCCATCAAGGCTGTGGGTCATCCGAACACGATGCTCGCCGTCCTCGGACATACCAAGAACCATCTGACAAACAAGAACTTTCAGTTTAACCAAATTCCTACTAACATGGAAAAGAAGATGCAAGAACAGCCTTCTGATAAGAAGCAATCTGCTGACTCTACGAAGAAGCAAGTGAAGAACAAGACCGACACGCCATTGGCCGTGTATCAGCGGCTCAAGAGCAAGCATCCCGACGCGCTGATCCTTATGCGCAATGGTGATTTCTATCGCTCTTTGAATGATGACGCACAGAAATTGTCGGACACGCTGCGCATCCCGATACAGAAGCCGAAAGCCAAAGGAGAAGGTGAGCTCATGGCTGAGTTTCCGCATCACGCGCTCGACGTCTACCTGCCAAGGCTTATCCGGGCGGGCAATCGTGTGGCGATAGCTGACATGCAGGAGCCGAGCAAGAAGCAAACCACTAACAAAACCAAAAACCAAACTCAAACCGATACTATGGAAAAGAAAACAGAAAAGAAGAAAACTAAGACGAAGGAAGCCAAGGTTGACAAGACTGAGGTGAAGGCAGAGACCAAGAAGAACGACAAAGCCGTTGAACAGTCCGCAGACACCAAGGTTCATAAGCCGCGCGAGCCGCAGATGGTGACGGTCAACGGTGAGAAGGTGACCCACGGCCATGCCTTCCAAAGCAACCAGGATCCGAACAAGTGGTATTTTACCGCACGTATCGACGGACAGCAGCTCCGTCCGCAGCTCATGAAGCCGGAGGATGCCGTTGCCTATCAGAAGAGGGAGACAACGGTTGAAGGGCTCATGCAGACGTACTATCCCTCAAAGCTGGCCAAGAAGGTCACACCGGAGGAGTACAAGGCTGACAACAAGCTCTCTGACGGGCGTGTCATCGACAAGATGGTGGTCTACAAGGAGCATGACGAGCACCGTCAGGATGTTGGCAAGTACAAGCTCTACACGCAGGTGGGCGAGCAGAAGATGTCTCGCACGATGTCGAAGGAGGACTTGAATGCTTACTTCGACCGAGTAACAACGCCTTCCAAGCTCGTGGAGAAGAATTTCGGTGAGCAG
The DNA here is from genome assembly GCF_019973375.1 of Prevotella lacticifex. GTDB lineage: Bacteria > Bacteroidota > Bacteroidia > Bacteroidales > Bacteroidaceae > Prevotella > Prevotella lacticifex. The sequence goes on from NZ_BPTV01000002.1 coordinate 394,618, forward strand.
CTGCATCTGGCTTCCTTCTACAACCAGTTCAAACTGGAGGATGGTGTCAAGGAGGTGCGCATCGCCAAGAGCCAGCAGGGCGACTGGACGGTGTCGGCGAAGCTCGCTGACGACAGAATGACGAGCAAGGCGGTACTCTCGTGGCACGACAAGCAGGCACTCTTCACGTCAAAGACGGCAACCAAGGAGCAGTTGGCCGCTCGCTATCTCAACACGGAAATCAAGGAGATGAGCGAGAAAGTCAGTGCCAAGCAGTCGTTCAAACGTTAGTGCCAGGACTTAGCTCTATTATAAATATGAGTTGTCTGTCATCCATCACAGCTTACATTTTAGCTATCAACTATTCCAATCATCAATCATTAACACATTACAACTATGAAGAACAATACAATCGAAGAACTCATTCAACTCAAGCAGGACGGCAAGATAGGATGGTGCGAGCTCGCACTGCGCAGTGACCACGGTACGGCATACCTCCAGTGGTGCGACGACCACGGCGTAGAGCCTGACGACAACAACGCTGAGCTCTACCTTGAGGAGACAGAGAGCCGTATCTATGACGACGGCAACGAGTTTGCGGACGCTTTCGCTGAAGCTATCGTGTAGCATATCCGTAGTATTACCTTGAAAAGCACAAACTTATGCCTTCCGCAGTCCGAAGGCTGTGCCATCGGACTGCGGGGGCTATAACCTAACTATTTAGCTACTGACACTATGGAAAACAAAGATTCCAAGTCCAAGAACGGACAGGATTACAAGAGCAGTGGAGACAGGGCCATTGAGAGATTTTGCTCCGCAATGATCGACCGTATGAAGGCAATGAAGGCATCGGACTGGCGGCAGGGATGGACGAACGGCAAGGGCACGATGCTCGGCATGCCGCAGAACCTCAGCGGACGAAACTACTCGGGCTCTAACTCGTTCTTCCTGCAGATGGACACGGCGATGAACGCTTACCGCACGCCGGTGTATCTTACCTTTATGCAGGCGCAGAAGGAGAACATACGCATCAAGAAAGGGGCGCAGTCGATGCCGGTCATCTACTGGGACCTGAATATCAAGGACGACCGGGGCAAGCGTGTCTCCGAGGCTGACTACAGACAGATGAGCCGTGGTGAGCAGAAGAAGTGCGAAGTGCGGCCGTTCCTCCGTGCGTTCTCGGTGTTCAACGTGGATCAGACCAATCTGGAGGAGGTCAACAAGGAGAAGTACGATGCCATCGTGGACCGGTTCAGAGGTCCGCAGCTGCGTGACACGGCCGGCATGTACGAGAACCGTGCCCTCGACCGTATGTTCGAGCGGCAGGAGTGGATATGCCGTGTGCAGACTGATAAGATCGTGGACGGGGCATTCTACTCTCCGGCACGGGACATCGTCATCGTTCCAAAAAAGGAGCAGTTCAACATCGGCAAGAACGCTGAGGAGATATTCAAGGACGGCATGGAGTATTACTCCTCTGCTCTCCACGAGATGACGCACTCCACGGGTACGGCCAACCGGTTGAACCGTGACAAGGGTTCCAAGTTCGGAGATGCTAAGTACGCCAAGGAGGAGCTTGTGGCGGAGCTCACAGCTGCCATGGTGGGCAATGCACTGGGCTTTGACAAGCGCATCCTCAACAACAATGCAGCTTACATGGACGGATGGATAAACGCCTTGCGTGAGGAGCCGAAGTTCATCGTATCGGTCATGGCGGACGTGAACAAGGCCTCGAAGATGATCCTTGAGAAGATTGACGAGCAGAAGATTGCCCTTGGTGAGACACCTATTCTTACTGAGAACCAGCGTAAAGTGGGGCTTGACAAGGGCGTTGAAGCGGCAAAGAAGGAATGGCAGCAGCCGCATGACATTGCGCTGTCGGCGAAGTTCGACAGTGCCTCCATCTACAAGCGGATGGACGGTGGCTATGCTGTGCGTGCTACCTTCGAGGGGCAGGATCTTGGTGTGAAGCCTATCAGCAAGATTACGGGTATCAGATATGAGATGATGCCGACGGGTGCGCTGAAGGACCAAATGCTGCACGACACGGTGGCAAGGAAGTTCGTCGGAGAGGTGCGTGAGATACGTGAGCAGAAGCAGCAGAACAAGGAGAATAAGGGATTGAAATTGTGAGCGTTATGCCAAATTAGGCAACATTTACTATAAGTCAATCATTGTTTCTACCTTCTAACTACTAATGCTATGTCTTACGTATCTTTTCAGGAAATGAAGCCGAGGGTGGGCATCGACGACGTAGCGTTCTCGCTCGGCTACAAGCTCAACAGGCAGGCGGGCGTGGGACGATACATAGAGCTGATCCTGCCCGACGGAAGGGGTGAGAAGCTCGACACCATCGTCATCTCGCATCCGCAGGAGAAGGACCGGCAGAGGTACTTCCACCGAAACACCGGGAAACGGGGAGACGTGGTGGACTTCATCGGTGAGAACCTCAACCGCTTCAACAAGTACGGACGCAACCAGTGGGAGGTCATCGGTAAGGTGATGGCGGACTTTGCCAACATGCCCATCATTGATAACCATGACCATGGCTATGCCGGGGGACTGGGAAGTCTGAATCCGGTGTTCAATCCAAAACGCTACACGGCGCAGTCGCTACAAGGCAACATGGACTATGCCATGGGGATCTTTGAGGACCGTGGTCTGAGTCAGGAGACGGTGCGGCTCTTTGAGAGGCACATTGCCATTGTCACTGACCAGAAGAACAAGAATGGTCTGCCGATGATCGGCTTTCCTTACCGTGAGCCGGGGTTCAGCTCTGATCTGGCCGGCTATGAGCTGCGGGGCGACCGTGGTTTCAAGGGCAAGGCTGCCGGGACGAACTCGACGACGGCGATGTGGACGGCGGGCATCCACTCGGCACTGAACAATCCGCAGATGGTCAGGCATGTCTATTTCTGTGAGTCGGCTTACGATGCCATGTCGTTCTATCAGGCGAACCGGGCGAAGATTGACCTTCCACACTCGGCATTTGTCTCTGTGGGCGGCGCGCTGTCCAACGGGCAGGTGTCGGGACTGATGAAGCACTTCTGCATGGCCAAGGCGGTGGACTGTTTCGACAATGATCTGCCGGGGCGGATCTATGGTATGCGTATGGCGGCACTGCTCGACGGGAAGCGGCTCAGCGTCTTTCAGATGGGGGACAACCTAAGACTGGAGATGGAGAGGAAGTCCTTCGACATGCCGGTGGGGAAGGCCTCTGTGGAAGAGCTTGGGAGGCATGTAAAACTCTCTGACCGCATCGAGGTGATGAAACCGCCGGTGAACTACAAGGACTGGAACGATGTTGTACGCGGCATGCCTTTGGAAGCGTTGCAGCTCAAGACGAAGTTCCAACGGGACGAGAATCTCGCGAGGATCAGGACGGAGCTCAGGGAGCGCAACGAGTGCAAGAGCGGGTTTAAGATGTAAATTCCAGTATCTCTGTATATGGGAAAGTATGAACGAGGTCACGGTCCGTCACTTCCGGCACCGACTTTTCAAGTCCGTACCGTCAGTGATGTCCGTGGCCATAACAACCGGAGAACCATGAAAAGAAAATTCTTTTGTCTGTTGCTGGCCATGTCCTGTTCCGTCTGCGGCTTCGCACAGCAGACAGACCCGCTCCTGACAGGGGCGGTGACCACACAGACGGAAATGCTGAAGAAGCTCTTCAAGAAGCGTGAGAAGACGCAGGAGGCGATCATCGCAACGGAAGCCGGGGTCACGCTGGCCATGGAGCGGATGCACCATTTGGAGGATAAGATGTTGGGCTATCTGCAGAACGCGCAGGGTGCCATGCAGAATATCTATCAGATCAAGCGTGCCGCGGAACTCGTGAGTATGGAGATACCGAAAAACATGGCGTTGCTCCGCAAGTCGTTGCCGGGCAATCTCAAGGGTACTGCCATTGCCGTGATGGTCTCGGAAGAGCTTGTTGATGCCTCGGCACAGATGCTTTCGCTCTATCCGTTCATGAAGCAGCTGGTGACAAGTGGGTCGTACAACGTTACCAATGCGGACGGCAAGACGGAGAAGCACAAGATCAACCTGCTGAACTCGGCGGAGCGGTACTATGTGGCCAATGAGATTGTCACGCGGCTGGAGAGCATCAACACGGACTTGTGGCTGCTGGCCTGGCAAATCCGTACGTTGTCGTGGAATGACCTGTGGTTCGGACTTGACCCGGACGGATGGGCGACGGTGATGTCGGGCAAGGCGGTCGTGGACGGACTGATAATGGACTGGAAGTATCTGTAGGCTTGTATCGTCCGAAGTGGTCACTTGAAACCGCAAGAAAACTTTATGTTTTTAATATAAACAGTTGTATGTCAATTACTAATAAACTTTCATTAATCATTAACTACTAATCATTATTAACCATCAACTATTAACTTTATCAACTATGGAAATCAAGAAATCTATCCGTGGCATACTGATCACGGACGCTGTCAACAAGGAACTGGAGGACACGGGCAGAAGCCGTGTGCTGACATTCAAGGACAAGAAGGGAAAACAGTACATGGCGCACATCGAGATGCAGGACGGCAAGATGGCGGTCGTTCCGGAGGGCAGATACCTGGAGCACCGTTGTCCGCACTGTGGTGGGCGCATCAAGATTACCTCGAAGGGGTACTTCTGTGAGCATTACTTTGACAAAGGTGATGCTTGCAAGTGGCACTGCAACGGCATCCTCTCGCACCGCTTTATCCTGCCGCATGAGATTGAGGCGTTCCTCGACGGGCATCCGACGGTGCTCGACGGCTGTTTCAACTCGCAGGGACGGATCTTCTCGGCCGTGCTGGTGGAGAGTGAGGTCTATGGCATGTCGCTGAGCTCGGTGGTGGGCAAGTGCCCTGTCTGTGGTGAGGACGTGCTGGTGAGTCCGGTGGCGTTCAACTGTTCCTGTCACGAGAAGCTCGGGGAGCCGTACCACCTTACTTTATGGCGGCATATCCGTGGGCATGAGGTGACGCTTGACGAGCTGAAGGAGCTACTGGAGTATGGCGTCACGAAGAATGAGGTGACGCTAATTGACGGCAAGGGATCGCTCTCGAAGGCGTACCTGCGGCTGTCGGATGACCGGAAACGGATCGTGGCGGATTATAACAAGTTAAACTAAACGTTTTCTACTTTGTAATATTCTATTGATTATCAACCATTCAAACCATTAACCATGAGTACTGTGAACAAGAAGAAACTGTTGAGAAAGGCGGCTTTTGAGTCGGGACTTTCAATTAAGGACGTGGAGAAGGCGGTGGATGCCTTCCTCTGCGCGGTGTCGGATATTCTCCGTGAGGACGGGGAGGTCATCATCCCGGACTTCGGGAAGTTCTACATCTACCGGCGCGGTGAGCGTATATGCCGCAATCCGCAGACGGGGGAGAAGTTCGTTGCGCCGCCGATGAAGAAGGTGAAGTTCAAGGCCTTCGGTAACGTGATCAACTACACATTGAAGTACGGACGATAAAGCCTTTAGGACATGAAGAAGTCATTATTACTAATGATGGGTGCCGCACTGATGGTATCGTGCGGCAACTCGGGTGAGAAGATGAAACGGCTGGCAAAGGAGAACCTGGAGCTCAGTGTGGACTACCCTAAGCAGCTGCGTGTGCTGGCGATCTCGGAGCCGGACTCGGCATTTGGAACGGGTTACTTCACGAAGGATGAGGTGAAGGGGATGCTCAGGACGATGCAGGTGGTGACGGACACGATTATGAAGCGCACGGACAACATGAACCGGTTCAACCCGGCCGACCACTATGTCGTCAGTCTTGCCGAAAGGCAGATGCGGAGCATGGCGGAAATCCGCTCGCTCATCATGAAGGGCGACAGGAAGGGGGAGTTCAGCGGATGGAAGGTGAAGATTGACTATGCCTGTGTCGATGCCGCCGGACTGCCGTACCGCTCAGAGCGGTGGTGCTTCATCGACAAGGAGGGCAAGCAGGTGTACAAAGCTTTTGAACTGCCGATACCATGAACAAGGAACAATTCAACTGTGATACAAACCATCTAACACTAAACACTACTATGGAAACATTGAACATGACGTGGGTGAACCTGCTCAGAAAGCAGTTCATCGAAATCCTGGACTACTACGACGAGAACCCGCAGCGGTTCGACTACAAGGAGCTGAAGAAGGCTTACGATGCTTTGCTCTCGGTGAAGAGTGTGGAGGAGTTCAAGCAGTGGCGCAGGCTGCTGAAGGACTATGGTCTGTCGTTCACGGACATGCCTCGCCGCTCACACGATGACAACATGCTGGCTGTCCTCGACGACTATGCGGAGGGTGCCAACGACAAGATCCTCGATGTCTTCATCAGATGGAAGCTGAGCATCAATCCCGCAAAGTGGACGGAGGTCGAGAGATGGAACAGTGATCTCGTGGACATCCTGCTCAAGGCTACAAAGCGTGAGGAGGACGTGCATATCGTCATCTTTCCTTGTGGCAAGCCGAATGCCAAGCGTTGGGCGGCCATCGGGCAGGATGCCGACCGTCTCTTCGAGGTCTTCGGATGGCAGACGGGGCATGTCAATGCGACCTCCGGACCGGTGAGCTGGATGTTCATCAACGGCTATGGGCTTGACGTGCTGCGACAGAGTGGGTACAGCATTCAGATTCGTGACTTCGGGGAGTTCGACATCCTCTCGACGGCCTTTGAGGAGGACAGTGTCGCCTCACTGCAACAGTTTATTGACTACCTAAGGATGATGGATCAGCTCTCCGCTGAGCAGATAGAGTTTCTTAGGAAGATACGGCCTGTTATCTATCCGCATCCCGGTTACTGGGAGCTCACTCATGGAAACCTTGTCTTCGACAAAGACAATGTTGTCGCAGAGTTCGACAATGGAAAGAAGGTCACGCTGGCACAAGGCAAGAACTGGAGAATGCACGAGCTCTTCCGACCGATGTTCTTGGAGATGGGGGCAGAGCTTGGAGAGGCATAGCCCAGTGGGAAGGTAATCAGTGCGCAAGGCAAGTAGCGGAAGAAGCTTCTCAGTTGCACTTCGACACTTCTTCCGCCACACGCCATGCGCACTATCCTTACTTGCTCCACTTCGCGTCTTCCTTCTTTGGTCGTCAGACACGAAGCCGAGCTGTAGAGGGACTTCGCAACCGATAGGAGTATCACTATGATAACCCATCGAACACATACAAGAGTCGTTTTATCAGATAAATATCGTAACTTTGCAACAATTATGGAAATGGAAATAGAAACTACGAACACGGGCGGCAAGGTGCTGGCCTATAATGGGGACGAGCTTGTCGGCCGTCTGGAGTTCTCCTATGAGGGAAATGTCATGAGGATAGACCACACGTATGCCTACAAGGAGGGGATGGGTGTAGGGAGCCTGCTTGTCAGTGCAGCCAATGACTATGCCATCAACAAGGGGCTCCGTGTCCTGCCCGTCTGTTCCTTTGCCGGTGTGTGGTATCAGCGGCATCAGCAGTTCGCGGATATACTTTACAAAGAGGGCAGCCAATCTTAATAGCCTCACACCAGTGCTGCACGACTATTTGCCTTCAAATTCATAAAAGTCGGCATCGGCGAGGGCATTATCTAAGTCTATTCTATTCCTAATCCCAACCCAGTCCGTAAAATAGTCGTCAAGGACATCGTCGATGAGTTCTTGCGGGGCAATGATGTCATAGTCATCAAGACTGTAGGGAAGTTCATGCAGCAGACGGGCAACCAATGCGTCCCTGTTTATTACTGGGTCGGGGGCGGCTGCCGTTTCCGCCACTATCATGTCAATGGCTGTACAGCTGTAGAGATAATCAAGGAGAGCCCACCAGTCTTCATCATAGGAGTCTGGAGCATAGTCCTGGAAAGACTCGAAAGGCACGTCTCTGCCTTCCTTTTTGTAGAAGTTGCGAAGCTCAAGCATCTCCTCCGGCTGGAAGTAGAGACATTTGTCCTCCGGGATAACGGCTTCGGGTACGTTCTCGTTGTCGGGGTCTATACGCTCCAATAAAGAAACCTCCATTTGAGACACTATACACCAAGCATAGCCACTAACTCTTCTATATATTTAAGCATGGTTGCCGTACCCCATTTTCCGCCATCTTTGGTTCTCACCTTCTTGTATTTTGAAAGGTATCTGAATATAGCCTTGTAAGAATATTTCTTGTTTAGTCCCAGCTTGACAAACTCATTCTTAACCCTTGTCGTTATGACGACGGAAAGGAAATTTATCAGTTCAGTGGCATATACGCTGTAGTCGGAATGCACGTTTACCGTGTCACGGTCAACGATATTCTTGTATAGCCAGAACAGAGTCTCCACAGACCATCGCTGGGAATAGGCCAAATAGACGGTCAATGGGTCAAGGTCAGCTTTTGACTTGAAGACAATCAGGCCGAAAAGGCCTTTCTTCTCGGCATAGCTTTCTGCCTTGAAATTATCTTTCTTGTTGGCATTCTGCACATATCCGATCTCCTGTTCGGAAGCAGCTTTCGGGTCGCGGAAAGAGTAGAGGTACTTGCCATTTGACATTTTTTGCTTCTTGTAGAGAATCGTGCCGTCCTTATAGTCTTTCAATGGCATTGTCGGCTCATCCATCTTGTAATTCTTTATGAACGCCGAGTTCTGCTTCAATGGTATCAGGTATGCCAGTCCTTCCATCTTATCGACTTTCTCAAACAACTTGTTGTTGTAGAAGCCCTTGTCGAAGACCATCAGACCGTTCTTAATCTCATACTCCGCTACAAAGTCGTCTATCGCCGTCTGATCCAGCATGTTGCCTGCGTAAGGTTTTGCCGCGATGGGCTCACGCGTCAATGGGTTGAAGGCATACAGCAGGCTGATGTCCTTGGAGCCCTTCTTAGCCCCCTTGCGCGAGAACTCCGAGAGGCTCCCCGTCTTGGCATTGTAGTCCTTGAGCATGCCGTCAATGACCATGTTACCGCCGGTAAATGTATTCACTCTATTGCGCATGAACTCACAGATAAGGGAGTATGCCTTGCCTATCTCCATAAGGAATCCGGACACTGCCGTCTCAGACAAATGCACTCCCGGATACATCTCTGATGCAAATGAGCAGAGGTACTGTACCTGCAAGTCACGGTTCATGATGTCTCCATATGAAGCACGGAGCAAGGCTATGATATAGAGGCACTTCGCATCGTCGAGATTCCAAACCTTGGCGAGTTCTTGAAGAAGTCCACTGCCGTACTTGTCACAGAGAGCCACCTCTCCATAATCTTTTATATCCACTCGATTTTTCTTGCGCATATACGAGCCCTCGACAAACTTTCCGTTTACAATTTCTCCTACCGTTCCTATGTCTACGGGGACAGGCTTCCCGTTAATTCTTTTGCTCGTCCTTTTTATGACGACAAAACGACTGCCTCTCTGTCGGACTATCGTACTTTTGGGGCGGGCGACTGACAATATCTCTTCTGGAATAGCCATAAATATGTATAGTATCTATATAATTAAAAGAACTATACAAAGGTACAAATAAATGGCCATATCTGCAAGAAATTACCAATAATATTGGCAAAAATAATTATGCAGAGACTAAAACAAGGGGAAGTTTAAACGGGCTTTCTACGAAAGAAAGCCCTTGCTAAGCCAGAAACGGCAAAGCAAGGGCCAAATTGTATAGTGTCTCAAATGGAGGTTTCTTTACTCCAACGTGAAGTGGTATGGCTTTTTCTCTATTTCGTCATATCTCATAATGGCGTGACTGTAAGTTATGGTCACAAATTTAGTCATTTTATTCCATATTTTCGTTTCAGAAAGGAAATAATTAAAGTAAAAAGGCTTTTTGTTGGTAGCTTTTGGTGGAAAAATCATTTCATGCGGGACAAACAACGAACCCTTAAAGCCATGCCTTCTAAGGCACCGCTTTAACCGCCGGGATGGGACATACGGCGGCAGGGGAGGGAGGTTGGATTATCTGTTCTTAGGATTGAGTGCCTGTCAATTTCACCTTCGCTGGCGGCAAGCGGCTGCGCCCGGTTTGCCGTGCTTCGTCTGCATTGACGGCACACAATCCATAGAACATTATCGTTAGACAACCGGCTGACAGGAACCATCTCATATGAGAATAAAACGTCCGTGTACCAAGGTTCATTAATCTTTAAAAGTGTGTAAGTGATTGATAAAATCATACTTATATTAGATAAGCAACGTTTGCAAACTTTACTTCGGCTACACATTAAAAATGCCTCGGCTACATTTTGGCTACACTAATCCTTTGCTTATACCAGCAACCTGGTTAGGAATAGAAAAAGAAATACGTCGGCTACACACTAAAAATACGTCGGCTACATTTTGGCTACACTAATCTTTTTGCTTATTCTGGCAACCTGATTAGAAAATGAAATTGACAAATGGCTAAACGGCCTACCATAATCTATATATTATATGTTGCAGTCTTGGCTACACTACGGCCACACGCAGGCTACACTTTGGCTACATGAAATGTCAACTCTTTTTTGTTACGCATTTCAAGTCGTTGATTACTACGTCTATAAAAAAAAGACCCTTGAAGCAGGTACCACTTCAAGAATCTTTTATTTATTCTAAAGGACGAACGTCAGACGAGAAGATGTCAAGCTCTGGCAGAAGCCTGGGCACTACCTTTCGTCTTTCCTTTGGTCTTTGGATCCTCGGCTTCCTTAGAAGTCATGTTTATTGACTCCTTGTCGAAGTCACGTATAGTCTTGTTATTAAAGAACATAGCCATATCATGCTCGATCTTCTTGTTGGTGATTTTGGCGTATACTTGAGTGGTCCGGATGTTCGTGTGGCCGAGCATGCGTGAGACGCTCTCAATGGGCACACCCTTGCTCAGCGTCAGTGTAGCAAAGGTATGGCGGGCCATGTGGAAGGTCAGCTCCTTGTCGATGCCGCAAGCCGTAGCAATCTCCTTCAGATACTGATTGGTCTTCTGGTTAGAGAATACAGGGAACACATATCCCTTTTTCTTCTTGGGGTAGTCCTTGTACTTCTCTATGATGCGCTTTGCACCATCAGAAAGCACGACGTTGATGGGGGTCACGGTCTTGACACGCTTGGATATGATCCAGTCCACATCGGCAAGTCTGACGATTTTATCAAACGTGAGTGCCTTTACGTCGATGTAGGCGAGACCTGTGAAGCAGGAGAAGATGAACAGGTCGCGCACAAGCTCAAGACGCGGAAGGTCGAAGTGCTTGGTCATAATGGCGGAAATCTCTTCATCCGTGAGGAAGCCACGGTCCACCTTTTCCATGTGGAAGTGAACGCCCACGAATGGGTCCTTGTGGATAACACCTAATTTGATGCCATGCAAGATTACGGTACGGAAGGTCTTCATTGTCTTCACGGCTGTGTTGTTGCACATGTTGACATCCGTCATCAGAAAGTTCTTGTAGTCCTGGACCACGACGGGGTTGAGTTCCTTGAGGGACATGTCCTTGCAGTGATACTTCTTCTCAAGCATCTGCGTGAAGCGCTTCTTGCACAGCTCGTATTTGCTTAGGGAAGTTTTGCTCAGACACACGCCCACCTGCTCCTTTACATTCTTGATGTATTTATCCAAGAGTTTTCCGATGGTGTCGTACTCTTCGTCCACTCCCAGGAAGACTGCCTTTACACGGTCAAGTGCAAGTGTTCCCTCGAATTCCAGTTTCTCGGCGATAGCCAAAAGCTCATCACGTATTCCGCCAAGCTTCTTGTTGGTCTGTACCACCTCTGTGTTACGACCTTTGAGCTGTTGACGCTGGCCATCCCACAGCTCCGGTTTGATACTGATCCCTGTCGTTCCTGCTGAGATACGCTCACCGTCCAGAGAGAGCCGGATCATGACGGCACATGTGCCATCCTTGTTCACATGATTTCCACGAATGTAGAAACTAACCTTAAAGATACGTCTCATACGCTTTACATAAATTTAGTGCAACAATGCTCCCGGTCGAATACAACCCGGTTTGATGCCGTTTGGCTACACAAAACCGAAGTTATAATTTCGCTCACCGAGAAATTCATCGGCTGCAAAGTTAAACATAATCGACTGATAGACAATGGTTTCTATGGGGTCTGTGTCGGGTCTGTAGAGGGTCTGTATCGGGTCTTTGGCTACACTTTTTGATTTTTGCGTTTTCGTGTACCGTATGTGTAGCCGAAATATGACCATTTCGAGACCATTCAGAGGTTTTTTAAGTGGTCACTACGAAAAGCGAGGCACAAAAAAAGTGCCGCAAATCGTTGATTTTACGGCACTTAGCTAATTTTGTGAGTTGACTTACTTATTTTGTAAAGTCTTTTCAGCGGAGAGAGAGGGATTCGAACCCCCGGTGCATCTCTGCACGACGGTTTTCAAGACCGTTGTAATCGACCACTCTACCATCTCTCCAAGATAAAAACAGATGCGAACATCCGTGCTTCGGTCGAAAAGCGATGCAAAGGTAGTAGTTTATTTCGACATTACCAAATTTTTGCATCACTTTTTGATTTTTTATTTGAAGAAACTGCAATCTATACATAAGTAGTCGGAATTTCACAAGGTTTAGCACAAACATCAACTCACTTTCTATCAGAGTTTTACAACTAATATTATACGTATAAACGTCAACTGACGAGGGGAACAGGCTATAAGTGTCTAATAGCAACATTCGAATTCAATGGTCAAAAAACTGAAAGAATGAGATAATGACGGAACTGGCTTTAAGCGTCTAATGGCATTATTCGGATTCAATGGTCAAAAAACTGAAAGAATGAGATAATGACGGAACTGGCTTTAAGCGTCTAATAGCAACACTCGGATTCAATGGTCAAAAACTGAAAGAATGAGATAGTGACGAAACAGGCTATAAGCGTCTTATGGCAATATTGGGATTCAATGGTAAGGCTCTTTCATTTAACCCAACTTTGACATCGTATTTTGCTTAGTTGTTCTGTATCAGCAATTTAGTGTTTTTAAAAAGTCCTACTGTGTTCTACAGATTTTTATTTTTTTAAATGGCACTTTACTGATTTTCAACAACTCGTAGATTTCAGCTGCACTATCTGTAGGCACACTGCACAGTCTGGTCTCGACAGCCTCTCCAAGCGCATTTACTGCTGTGGTAGTAACTGCTTTTTGAGTCTTCATGATCCGCATGATCTCCGACCAGTACGGTGTCGAACGCTCCCGCCCATGCTCATCCTTGCCTTGCTTTCGCCGGGCAACCTTCATCTGATGGCGCACGGTGTTTACTATCCAGTAAGCCAGCAGCCCTAAGAAAAGGTGTGCGTCTGCCCTATTGTCAGTCTGGTGGTATATGGGCCTGAGGCTGAGGTCGGTTTTGAGCTGCCGGTTGGAGCATTCTATTTCACGTATAAGATTATAGTAGTTCCAGGTCGTTTCCTCATCTAATTTCTTCACATTGGTTCTGAGGAAGTATGTTCCGTATTCCACCTTGTCCGGGATGTTGACCTCCCATGTCATAGAAGCGACTTTGTCGTGTCCGTCATCCTCAACTTTTATATTGTAATATCGGCTTATAGAGGGATATTTTCCTTGCAGGGCACCGATCCTGTTTTGTACCTTGCCGTAGTTTTTTATCCCGTGTTTTGATTGGGTACTCTTTCTGATTTTTTTCAACCCTTCCTCAAAACGCTCACGGAATTTGCGGTTCATGGATTCTTCCTTCAACGCTTTTGCAGGAGAGTCTATTTTGAGGTAACAGTCGTCATTCTTGGCCGTTGTTACGCGTTGAAGCGTTATCTCGCGCTTCAAGCAATCGCAAACTGTGACTTTGGGAGCATTCTCGGGGGTGGTGTATTCGGTAAGAGCTTTGCGGGATACACAAAGATAGTTGTATCCTTTGTCCCTTATAGTCTTGAGGTTATCTTCAGTTGAGATACCTGCGTCAATGACTACAAGCACTCCCTCGTTATCGGGACATTTGGCCGGATTCTCAGCAATAAGCTCGTCCACCATGTTGGGAAGTGACTTTGGATCGGCGGTATTGCCTTCCAGTACCGCACTGTAACGTATGAAGCCGTCAGTATTGATGCATAGCGCGAGGACAAGCAGCTTGCAGTCGCTGCGTTTCTCCTTTGAACGGCCAAAGGCAGCCTTCTTGCTGCCGGTCTTGCGTCCCTCAAAATAAAAGTTGGTGAGATCGAAGAGCATAATGCGGTTGGTCGGTTTGAAGAGGTCGTCGGTCTTGTGGCAAAGATACTTCTCAAGCTTATCCTTTATGGAATAAAGGTCATCGGCAACTCGATATATCCTCCTTGGAGTTATTTTGGCCATAGGAAGGTCAAGGAGTTCGCACACTGCAGAGTTCTCTTTTATAATGGATATTGACTTTAATTCGGACGGAGTATAGGCCGCCCTCGTAATAAGATGGGCCAAAGTGACCTTCACCTTGTCCTCAGACCATCCCAAAGAACGGAGAAATGTATCCAGACCAAGTTTACGAATCGTTTGCAGGCATAGCCATTCGCAGCCGACTTCCCTTGCGTCTGTATGCCTCATAGTGTCAACATCTATCCGTTTCCTGGCCTTGGACTTGCTTCTCTCGTAGGCGTTGCCCACAATATCAAGTTTTTCCTCCTCGACAAGTCTGGCCCAGTACGCATGCACTCTGTCACGAACCACTTCCGAGTAACCTTGCAGTTTCTCATCCCAAAGTTGGACATCCTTCTGGTGATTGTACAGATACGTCAGTCCACGCGCAACATCTCTTATCTGCTCTGGGGATAGGTCATGTATAAACCAGACATTGAGCAATATCAAAGTACATACCCTACCGCTGGCATCGCGATAGGACTCCTTCAGACGGTAATACTTCTCGTCTTTACACGTCTGTGGGTTGTAACGTATTTGGGACGTAAAATTCATGCCGCAAAGATAAGCAATCCCTACGACATTGCTGTGTTCTACATTGCGATTTTGAGCAGTTTGACCACGCAAACCCCTATAAACACTGGAAAAAATTCTGAAAAAAACATTAGAGCGTCAAACTTGGGTTAAACTCACTATGGAGTACAAAGATTAGTCAATGGCTTAGTACTTTCTCAGGCATCATTATTACTCTGAAAGGACAAAAAGCGGCAAGCGGATATTGAAATATATTTACACTAATTCAATACGTATCATTTCGGCTTCTAAAACGGGCCGTTTCAGCTCGCGAAATGGACCGTTTGGCATCCTGAAACGGACCGTTTTGCAACGCAAAATGATATGTATTAGTAACCAACTGATAATCATCAACATGCAAACGCCGAACAAAGGACACAATAGTTTGAATTGTTTTTACATTTAGCTATTTGTATTCTCTTATCGTTCCAGACCTCTCCATAATATTGTTGGCTTATGAATAAACCATAGCCGCATGCATAAGGGAATCAAAAACTATCGCGATTGGGCGTTGGATGCAAGAATGGGTCAAGATGGCAGAAATGAGACCAAGGCGACAAGAGACTTGGACTATGTGTATGAAATTGTTTATTTCGTAAACCCTATAGCCTCCAATAAAGCATCATAAGCAAAAGCCATGAAAGCGGCGTTCATGGTTCGTCAGTAAAAATATAAATTAAAGAGCGAGAGATTCGATAGGAAAAGACTTGAAAGAATCATACAATAATGAGACAGATTACAATAGGCTAATTGTAACAATCAGATTGCCAAAGGTTAGGAGTAGAAACTCTTCTGATGGAAACTGGAGTGCAGAGAAAATCAATGGATGCAGGGTGTTAGCTTGGGATTGTCCGTAGAAATGATAATCCGACAGCCATTCACCTTGCATCCAATGAACATTGCGTCAAAATTATTGAACTTTATCCGACAACCGTACCGGATTCAGAAGTTCTATAAATTTATCCTCGTTAAGTCAAAGTTATTGAGCCTTATCCGTCGACGATGCCGGTGCGTCAGTGCTCGGAGTTTCCTTTGTGGCCGATTTTGCTGGTTCTGATGTTGTGGAATGCTCCGGCTCTGTTGTGGTAGGCTCATTTGACTCAGTCGGTTCTGTTGTCGTCGACGGCTCAACGTCAGAGTTATAGCTGTTTTCATCAGCTTTCTTATGATGAGTCTCTACCGGCATCGTGCGCTCCGGCTCAGCTATGGCACTGTCGGGAATTATAGCCGAATCGGCAGGTTCCGACACTGGTGTAGCCGTAGTATCTACTTTCTCCGGCTCAACAGCGGTAGTGTCGACGGGTGCTTTCCGCGGCGACGACGAGTTGAAATACCACAGCATTCCGGCGGCTATAGCGAGGACGACGATTGCAGCCACAAGGACGACCATTCGGGTATTTGTCTGTCGGCACTCATCCTCATACTGGCTTATAGGCCGCGGCGAGTGCTTCTTCTGTGCGAGAGGCTTTGCCGGGGTCGCCCGTTTCGGTGTTTCCGGCTGCTTTTTCGGTTTATCTGTCTTTGGCGTTACGGCCTCAGTCTGCGGTTTCTCTACCCCACCCTCGTCGACGGGAGTCCCGACTTCAGCCTCATCATCCTCACTATCAAGGTCATACTGGCTGTTTAGCGGCTTCACCGATTTGATTTCAGGGATTACTATTGTCCGTCGCGCCGATGCCTCACTACCATCATCACCTATGACACTTGCCACCTTTATGAACATTGCGGCATGGTTATCCTTGACATCGGCAGTCGACGACCGCAGGATATTTCGTTTTTTATCATTTGATCCCTCCTCGGAGAAGAACTGGCACACACCGTCGCTATCGTATTTTGCCATCATTCCCTTTGTGCAGAGATAAAGGAAATCGCCTGGCAGGACATCGCTGCTATGATAGATCAGCGGATTGTCGAGGGTTACTTTCTCGCTTCCACTGTTCTCATAAACCACCCGTTTGGCCGATGGTCTTATCTGGAAAGCACGACAGTTGCCTGCACTGACGATAGTCATTCCCTCGGGATGCAAACAAAGCATCACCAGACTGATACCGTTCGGCAGGGCATTAGTGTCGGCTGCGCGGCATGTGTCAATAGCAGCGCGAATGTCATCATCTGAAATCTCACCACTTGCCGAGCGATAGCGTCTGAAGTATCCCGAGATACTCTTTATGACATCTTTACTTGTCAGCCCATTATCGGCTTTTCCGCTACTTACGATAAAGATTCTGTCGGCCTGGTCGCCCTCCCCTTTTGGCGGATAGATATTATCGAGTTGAGCAGCCTGCTGTCCGTTTTCCCAAATAGCCTGGGGTTCATTAATCTCTATTCTCATTTCTGTAAAATTTCAAATTATTAGTCGTAAGCCCGTCAGTTCATCACGCCCGGGTATGCTTTTTCAAACTTTATTATGCTGTCCTTTGGGAAACAGATCTTGCACGGATGGAGTCCAATCTCCATGGCGTCAGGTATTGTTATCTCGCCCAGTTCACCGTCGCAGTCGCTAAGTCCCTTGCACTGAGGTGTCCGGTGGAATGCATCACCCTTCAGCCCCGTGCAGATATATACGCTGGTAGGCTGTTTGGTCGATGCACATCCACAGAGGAGTAACAAGCTCAAGATCAATATGTTTCTACGTTTCAAGGACATTATTCTTTCAGTGAGTTCTGGTACCACCGATACAGTTTCTCTACGCCCTCCTCAATCTCGACCTTATGATGCCATCCGAGGCTATGGAGTTTCGAGACATCGATGAGTTTCCGCGGGGTGCCGTTAGGTTTCGACTTATCCCATGCCAGTTCGCCCTCGAAACCCACTGTGCGTATGACGAGGTTGGCTATCTCCTTGATAGTCATTTCCTTTCCGGTTCCGACGTTGATATGGCAGTTGCGAATTTCTCCGAGCGAAGGTATTGCCCCACCCCGTCCTTCGGAGTTGTTGCGGTTCACCTCACCGTCGGTTCGTACGCCATAGAATACGCTCGAATATTTCTCTATACCAATAATATCGGAGAAGTCGACATTAAGCAGGATATGCACTGATGCATCGGCCATATCCTCACTCCACAAGAACTCTCTCAGCGGTGATCCGTCGCCCCAGAGAGTCACCTTATTATTCTCTATGCCGTAGTAAGCTAAAGCCTTGAGAATGCGGTCTTTATCGCTGTTTCCGTCAACATTTCCGTCGCCGACGATTTCCTGTAGTTTAGCCGGTGGATTTATCGGCCGTTTGTTCATGTCGACCCGGATAGCATCCCAGTTGTCGTCGTGGATGAGTTTCGAGAGATAAACCTTTCGCATCATTGCCGGCAGTACGTGACTGTTCTCAAGATGGAAGTTATCGTTAGGCCCGTAGAGGTTTGTCGGCATCACGGCGATGTAATTGGTGCCATACTGCAAATTGTAGCTTTCGCACATTTTCAGTCCCGCAATCTTTGCTATGGCATATTCCTCATTGGTGTATTCGAGGGGCGAAGTAAGCAGAGCATCCTCCTTCATCGGTTGTGGCGCATTCTTAGGGTAGATGCACGTAGAGCCGAGGAAGAGCAGTTTTTTCACATGATGCTTATACGCCTGTTCTATCACGTTACACTGGATCTTCATGTTCTGCATGATGAAGTCGGCGCGATAGAGCGAGTTGGCCATTATTCCTCCCACGAACGCAGCCGCGAGAACGACGGAGTCGGGGTTCTCCTCGTCGAAGAATTTCTTCACTGCCAGTTGGTCAGTGAGGTCGAGTTCCTTATGTGTGCGACCTACAAGATTATTGTAGCCGCGTTGTTTCAAGTTATTCCAAATCGCCGAGCCCACAAGTCCGTGGTGTCCGGCAACGTAAATCTTCGAATTCTTACTAAGCATAATCTGAAGACCCTCTAAATCCCCCTTAGGGGGACTTGGTGTTACCCAAGACATGATTTGAGGGTCGTTTTAATTTTATTAAGACCCTCTAAATCCCCCTTAGGGGGACTTGGTGTTACCCAAGACACGATTTGAGGGTCGTTTTAATTTTATTAAGACCCTCTAAATCCCCCTTAGGGGGGACTTGGTGTTACCCAAGACACGATTTGAGGGTCGTTTTAATTTTATTAAGACCCTCTAAATCCCCCTTAGGGGGACTTGGTGTTACCCAAGACATGATTTGAGGGTCGTGTTAATCTTATTATATGTATTTTTTATATCGTAAAGTACCTCTTCGTTAGTGAAGCGGAGAACTTTGAAGCCTTGCAACTCAAGCCACGCCTGACGAGCAGCATCATCATCTATTTGTCTTGGCTCGGAATGGTATCCGCCATCAACCTCTATGATAAGTTTTTTCTCTAAGCAAATGAAATCAACGATATACATTCCGATAATGTATTGTCTTCGGAATTTAACGCCAAGAGAGCCTCCTTTGAGAAATGTCCATAAAACATTCTCAGCCTCTGTCATATTATTGCGGTTTTCTTTGGCAAATTGCTTAAGCAGACCATAATAATACGGATCGGCCAATTGTGGATATGGACTTTTCCCCTTCATAGAACAGGCTGATTGTAGCAAGAATCTTATAATAGTCTATATAGCTTTTCGGTGGGCTCAAAGTCCCCCTAAGGGGGATTTAGAGGGTCTTCTACTTGACGATTCCTTTCTCAAGATATTCCTCAAGGTTCACTCGAACTTTAGCAGCGGCATCGTCGGCAGCAACTTTCTTCATATCGCTGTCGACCATAATCTTTACGAGCTCCTCAAAGCTGGTCTTGTTTGGATTCCAGTTCAGCTGCGCCTTTGCCTTTGTCGGGTCACCCCAGAGGTTTACGACATCTGTGGGACGGTAGAAATCGGGCGACACCTCGACGAGCACCTTTCCCGTGGCCTTGTCGATGCCTTTCTCGTCAGCCCCTTCGCCCTTCCACTCCAGCTCGATGCCCACATCGTGGAAAGCGAGAGTGGCAAACTCACGTACGGTGTGCTGCACGCCCGTAGCAATAACGAAATCGTCGGGTTTGTCGTTCTGCAGAATCAGCCACATACACTCCACGTAATCCTTGGCGTAACCCCAGTCGCGGCGGCTTGAGAGGTTGCCGAGGAAGAGTTTATCCTGTTTTCCCTGCTTGATACGTGCGGCAGCAAGGGTAATTTTCCGCGTTACGAACGTCTCACCTCTGCGCTCACTCTCATGATTGAAGAGTATGCCGTTGCATGCGAACATATTGTATGCGTCGCGATATTCCTTAACAATCCAGAAACCGTACTGCTTGGCTACAGCGTAGGGACTGTATGGATGGAACGGTGTGTTCTCGTTCTGAGGCACTTCCTCCACCTTTCCGTAGAGTTCCGAAGTGGAAGCCTGATAAATACGGCAGGAGTCGGTGAGACCGCACACGCGTACAGCCTCCAGGATGCGCAACACGCCGACAGCGTCGACATCAGCGGTGAACTCCGGTGAGTCGAACGACACCTGCACATGGCTCTGGGCCGCAAGATTATATATTTCGGTCGGTCTCACCTTGTCGATGACACCTACTATCGACATCGAGTCGCCGAGGTCGGCATAATGAAGATGGAAGCCTTTCTGTCCCTCCAGATGGGCTATGCGCGGTCTGAAGTCGACCGACGACCGCCTAATGATGCCATGCACGTCATAGCCTTTCGAGAGGAGGAGCTCCGAGAGGTAGCTTCCGTCCTGTCCTGTGACACCAGTGATGAGTGCAACTTTTCTTTCCATTTCTCAGTGAATGTCTATTTCGAGTTATAATATTGTTTTGGCGGGTGACCGCCACGATATTTAATTTTCGTTAGAGAACTGCTTAATACGCTGTTCCTCCGACAGTTTGCATATCAGCAGCACACCGTCGTGCTCAGCCACGATATATCCGTCAAGTCCCTGAACGACAACCTTTTTCGCGCTCTGTACGTTGATGATTGAATTCTTCGTGTCGTAAACATCGACTTTCGAGCTGATGACGGCATTGCCATAGAGGTCCTTCTTACTCTGAATGAGCAGTGAGCCCCACGTTCCAAGGTCACTCCATCCGAAGCTTGCCGGACAGACGTAAATCTCGTCGGCCTTCTCCATGATGGCATAGTCGACGGAGATATTCTCACAATCGGGATAAACCTCATTGATGACGGCCTGCTCCTCCGGTGTTCCGAGCTTGTCGCGAATCTTGTCGAAGATACGTGCTATCGATGGCTCGTAGACGCGGAAAGCATTGATAATCGTCGATGCGCTCCAGATGAATATTCCCGAGTTCCACAGGAAGTTACGCTGCTGGATGTACTTTATTGCCACATCGAGGGCAGGTTTTTCCCTGAATTTCACCACACGGAAAATCTCCTTGTTGCGTGCGCACGGTGCCGACAGGTCGGCCTCAATGTATCCGTAGCCGGTTTCGGGCCTTGTAGGCTTCATGCCAAGAGTTACAATAGCGTCGCTCTCGCCGGTGAACTTCAGGCACTGCGCTACGACACGGCGGAACTCCACCGGGTCGGTGACGAGATGGTCGCTCGGTGCCACAACGATATTTGCTTTCGGGTCCATGGCCTTTATCCTCCAGCTCACATAAGCGATGCACGGGGCGGTATTGCGGCGGCACGGTTCCTTGAGAATATTGTTCTCAGGAATTTCCGGCAGCTGTTCGTGGACCAGTTTGGCGTATCTCTCATTGGTCACGACCCATACGTTCTCCGGACTACATATTCCTTCAAAACGGTCATAGGTCAACTGGAAAAGCGTACGTCCGACGCCTAACACATCAATAAACTGCTTTGGCAACTCGGCAGTGCTCATCGGCCAGAAACGACTGCCTACGCCGCCGGCCATTATTACGAGGTGATTCATATTTCCTTTTTATTCAACTGATAAGTGTGGCAAAGTTAATAAAAAAAAACAAAAAGATGGCATCATCTGTCACCTTTTTGTTTTTTTATATGTTCAACCGTTTGATTATGCCTGCTCAGCGACTTTCAGCAGTTTCTTCCAGCGCTCATAGGCTTCGAGATACTTGTCTCTGTTCTTTGCGTCAGGCTCTACGACGGCAAGCTTCTTCAGGGTGCCGAATGCCTCATCATTGTCCTTGTATAGTCCGCACCCCATCCCAGCAGCCTTGGCGGCTCCGGCAGCGCCATCGGTGTCGTAAAGTTCTATTGTTGCTCCACTGACACTTGCGAGGGTATCGCAGAACAGCGGACTGAGGAACATATTGGCATGACCGGCATGTATCTTCCTGATATCCATGCCCATAGCCTTCATTATCTCCATGCCGTAGCAGAACGAGAATACTATGCCCTCCTGAGCGGCACGAACGATGTGGGCCCGGTTGTGCTTGTTGAAATTCAGGCCATGGATGGAGCAGTTCACCTCCTTGTTTTCCAGCACCCTCTCTGCACCGTTGCCAAACGGTATAACTGTCACTCCGTCAGCACCTATGGGCACCGTGGCCGCAAGGTCGTTCATCTCGGGGTACGACAGGTCGGGAACCACATTGCGGTGCACCCATGCGTTGAGGATGCCCGTGCCGTTGATGCAGAGCAGGACGCCGAGACGGTTGGTATCGGTAGTATAGTTTACATGGGCGAAAGTATTCACCCTCGATTTCGGGTCGTAGTTGACATCGCCGAGAACGCCGTACACTACCCCACTCGTTCCTGCCGTCGAAGCTATCTCGCCGGGGTTAAAGACGTTGAGCGACACTGCGTTATTAGGCTGATCACCAGCACGATACGACACAGGAGTGCCCTCCTTCAGTCCGAGTTCCTCAGCGGCAGCCGCCGTCACACGTCCCTGGACGCTGAACGTAGGCACCACATCGGGCAGCAGACTCTCGTCGAAACCGAAGTAGTCGAGGAGGAATTTGGCTGTCTTTTTATCCTTAAAATCCCACGCGATACCCTCCGAGAGGCCTTCAATAGTGGTCGTTATATCGCCCGTAAGCTTCATGGCGATATAGTCGCCGGGCAGCATAACCTTGTATATCTTAGAATATAGTTCGGGCTCATTGTCCTTCACCCACGCAAGCTTGGCGAGGGTGAAATTGCCCGGCGAGTTCAGCAGATGACCGAGACAGCGGTCGGCACCCAACTCGTTGAAAGCTTTCTCGCCATAGCCAACGGCACGTGAGTCGCACCAGATGATGCTTGGGCGCAGCACGTTCTTATCCTTGTCGACACACACCAGCCCGTGCATCTGGTACGAGATGCCTATGGCCACCACGTCGTCGGCGGTGGCGCCAGTGCGCTTCATGATGTCGGCCAACGACCGCTTGGCGTTATCCCACCACATCTGAGGGTCCTGCTCGGCCCATCCGGCCTTGACAGCGGTTATAGGAGCCTCACTTTCAGGATAATGGGCATCGGCAGCCACCACACCCGTAGCGGCATCAACAAGGGACGCTTTCACACTGCTGCTCCCGACATCGAGTCCTAATAAATATCTTTTAGACATAGAAATAAGTAGTTATTTGGTTAAGTAATTAAGTTGTTTTAATCAGTTTTAGAGTTGAGTTAGCAGAAAAATAATACGAGAGAGCGAGAAGATTAGATACAACTTCGAAGGCACCGTCACTCAAAAGAGGCTCAGACTCCGGTCCTCGACCTTCTTCGTTTTTTCCTCATTAGTGTCAGAGAATTTCAGGCGGAGCTCCTTCACGGCTTTCGACCTCGTATTCAGCCGATAAGTGGCGTACCCCACTTTCTCCACCGTATCGTCGGAGCGGCGGCTGTGGTAGGTCAGATAGCGTTGCACGGCCCGGCTGATAGTCTCCTTACTTTCAGTATCGAAAAAGGAATTGCGGGCGTTGAAAACGTGGCGCGCAATCTTGCGTACAGAAAGTCCGCTGTCGCCGGCCTCCTGCAACACAATGAATATATCCTTCTCGTACTTCATATTTATCTTCCAAACATATTGTAAGAAAAAAAAGAGCTCGTCCCTATAACCAGAACGGCTCTTTTTTTATCTTCTTGCAAAAGATGCTGACGCGAGGTTAAGCGAGTGTTACCTTGCCGTCCTCATCCTTGATCTTGCCCTCCTTGAAGAGCCATCCAATACCAACGAGGACCTCATCCTCAGAGATATTTTCATTCTTTGCAATCTCAGCAACTGTCAGAGGTCCCTGAGCAGCAGCAAGAGCCTGATAAACATCACCAGCCTTTGAACCGGCGTTTGCCCATGTCAACTCGACAGCCTTTACAGCTTTCTTTGCGGCAGTCTTTCTTGGAGCAGCCTTGCGAGCTGTCGTTGTCGTTGCTTTTGTTCTCTTCTCTGTCATAACTTTACTAATTTTTATTGTATAAATAATATAAAATTATTATTCTTTATTTGGATTGCTGCAAAATTAATGAATTTGTTTCAAAAATCAGCATCTAATAATGAATATTATCACAGAAATTTACGACAAAAGCAACATCTGTCAATTTTCTTGATGTAAGTCAACCTTTATTTGCAGTTCGTCGAGCTGTTTCTGGTCGAGTTCGGCCGGAGCGTCGAGCATGACATCACGTCCCGAATTGTTCTTCGGGAATGCAATGCAGTCGCGAATGCTGTCGAGACCGGCGAGGATGCTCACGAAGCGGTCGAGACCGAAGGCCAGACCAGCGTGAGGTGGTGCTCCGTACTTGAAGGCGTTCATAAGGAATCCGAACTGTGCCTCGGCTCTCTCGGGAGTGAATCCGAGCACCTCGAACATCTTCTCCTGCAATTTGGTGTCGTGGATACGCAGCGATCCGCCACCCACTTCGATACCGTTGCACACGAAGTCGTAGGCCTTAGCGCGCACGCGCTCCGGATGCTCGTCGAGCAGTGGAATATCGTCGGGATTAGGCATGGTGAACGGATGGTGGGTAGCCATCAGCCGCTGTTCCTCATCGCTCCACTCGAAGAGTGGGAAGTCGATGATCCACAGGCACTTAAAGGTATTCTTGTCGCGCAGTCCGAGACGGTCGCCCATCTCCAGACGCAGCGAGCAGAGCTGCACGCGGGTCTTGTTGGCGTTGTCGCCCGAGAGGATGAGCACGAGGTCGCCGTCGTTGGCGCCCGTCACCTTCTTCACCTCAGCGAGGGTTTCGGCCGAGTAGAACTTGTCGATGGAACTCTTCACGGTGCCATCGGCGTTGTACTTGATGTACACGAGGCCCTTGGCGCCAATCTGCGGGCGCTTGACGAAGTCGGTGAGCTCGTTGAGCTGCTTACGGCTGTAGCCGGCACAGCCCGGCACGACGATACCGCCGATATATTTGGCCTCATTGAACACCGAGAAGTCGCCCTTGCCGTCGAAGGTGTCCTTCAGTTCGACGAATTCCATACCGAAGCGCAGGTCTGGCTTGTCGCTGCCGAAACGGCGCATAGCCTCGGCCCATGTCATCTGCTGCAACGGCTTTGGCAGGTCTACACCACGAATCTCCTTGAAGAGCATGCGGCACATCTCCTCGAAGAGTCCTATGACATCCTCCTGGTCGACGAACGACATCTCGCAGTCGACCTGGGTGAACTCCGGCTGACGGTCGGCACGCAGGTCCTCGTCGCGGAAGCACTTCACAATCTGGAAGTAACGGTCCATGCCGGCCACCATGAGCAACTGCTTCAGGGTCTGCGGACTCTGCGGCAGGGCGTAGAACTGACCCGGATTCATGCGCGAGGGCACAACGAAGTCGCGTGCTCCCTCCGGTGTCGACCCGATGAGCATCGGGGTCTCAATCTCCATAAACTGGCGTGCGTCGAGGAAGTTACGGATGAGGATTGTCATCCGGTGGCGCAGTTCGAGGTTCTTTCTCACGCATGTGCGGCGCAGGTCGAGATAACGGTATTTCATCCTCAGGTCGTCGCCGCCGTCGGTATTATCCTCGATGGTGAACGGTGGTGTGAGCGACGGGCTGAGCACGTTGAGTTCCTTGGCCACAATCTCAATGTCGCCGGTAGGCATCTTGTCGTTCTTGCTCTGGCGCTCGCTGACCGTGCCCTTGACCTGAATGCAATATTCACGTCCAAGGGTGTTGGCCTTCTCAAAGAGAGGCTTGTCCACGGCTTCGTTGAAAGCCAACTGTGTTATTCCGTAACGGTCGCGGAGGTCGACGAAAGTCATTCCTCCCATCTTACGCAGGCGCTGCACCCATCCGGCGAGGGTTACCTCCTTGCCGGCATCGCTGAGTCGCAGCTCTCCACAAGTATTAGTACGATACATATTATATATATATAATGTATTATTTTATATTCGAATGCTGTCAGTACAATTTGCAAAGGTAGTGATTATTTTCAAGAGGACAAAATAAAAAAACGGAAATAACAAAGCTTAATTTTCTTCTCTGTTATTTCCGCTTACTGCTGACAGCCGTCATCCGGCCGCCTTCATCTGCTCGAGGAGCTCGCGCTGACGGTCGTTGAGCTGTGTGGGCAGGGTGACATTAAACGAGATGATAAGGTCGCCGTATGTGCCGTCGCCCCTGTCGTAGCCTTTGCCGCGCAGGCGAACCTTAGTGCCGTTCTGGGTGCACGGTTTAACCTTCAGCTTGAACTTATGACCGGTGCTGAGCTGGATTATTATCTCGCCGCCGAGGAGTGCCGTATAGAGGTCGATGTTCACCTTGGCGTCCATCTGCCCCGTACTGCGCCGCCCGCCACCGAAGTGGAAGCTGCTGCCATGGGGCGAACCCGCATTGCCGAAGAGGTCCTCAAAGAAACTCGAGAAGCCGCTGCCACCATGTGAGAAACTGCCGAAGTCGAATCCGCCGAATGGATCGCCTCCGCCACCGGCACCACCGAAGCCGCCAAATCCGCCGCCCTGACCGCCACCGGCCTGCTCGAAGGCCTCGGCGTCGCGCCAGCGCTCACCATACTTGTCATATTTAGCTCGCTTGTCGGGGTCGCCGATGACGGCATAGGCCTCGTTGAGAGCCTGGAATTTCGCCTTGGCCTTCGGGTCGTTAGGATGAAGGTCGGGGTGAAACTGTTTCGCACGTTTCCTGTACGCCGCCTTGACATCCTTCTGCGGAATATCGCGGCTGACGCCCAAAATCTTGTAATAATCAATGAATGCCATAATCAATCCTCCTTGTCATTTTTTTATTCATCCCACAACAAAAAGTGTGCCGAGCAAGGCCCGTGGCAGAAATATATGCAATTATCTCGACGAGGCAAGCTGATGCAGATCGCGCAAGAGCTACATCGTGACCGCCAACCCGCCACGGATTGAATCCTAATGAGATAGATTCAGCATGGGGAGAGCCCTAACAAACATGTAAAAATAATTCAGAACAGAATTCGTTTCCATCCCCGACTCTTATCCACTGATATTCAACGACTTACCAATAAGGGCCATTTCGCATTGCAAAACAGGCCGAATGAGGACGCAAAACGGTCCGTTTCACGCTGCGAAACGGACCGTTTTAGAAGCCCGAATGGTCCATACCAGAATGGTGTAAAAATATTTCACTGTTTTGTTATCAGCGCCACAGCCGTCTGGTGGAGGAGTTTCCATGCCCAGCGTATGACGACGCAGGCGGCAATGAGGGCCACGGCGGCATCAATGAAGGTGATGTCCCAGAGCATGGCACAGACGAGTCCGATGATGACACCGAGCTCAGTGAGCAGGTCGGAGAGGATATGAAGGTAGGCGGCGTGGCTGTTCAGGTCGGCATGATGATGGTGGAGGGCCGAGGCACAGATGCCGTTGGCCACCAAGCCGACGGCAGCTACGGCGAGGGCCTGACCGGTGGCGATGTCGACATGCGGACCACGGAGGCGCTCGACGGCCTCACCGATGATGAAGAAAGCCATGAGAAGGAGGAAGATGCCGCTCGTCCACGCACTGAGCGAGAGAATCTTATCACCGTCGTAATGGTCGTTGCCCTTCTTCTGCAGGCGGCGGACAAGGACGTAAGCACCCCAGTTAAGACCGAGAACAAGGACGTGGGAACCCATGTGGACACCATCGGCGGTGAGAGCCATAGAATGGGAGTAGAGGCCTACACCCAACTCAGCCACCATGACGATGAACGTAAACACGACAACGAATGCCGTGCGCTTCTCACTCATTTTCCTCTGATTCATTTCCATGTTATCCGTTGCGATATATTTATAAAAGGAGGACAAAGGTAATAAAAAGTCGTGGAACCACAAAGATAATTGCTTGTAAAATGTTCATTATTGGAATGTTAAACAACCAAAAGGTCGAATAACAAACGTTACACCGACCGTACCAAAGTACAGCCGACGGCAATTTTTTTTGTAATTTTGCACTCGGGACGACGAAATTACGCCCCCATACAATTACACATTATTATATATAGGATAACAACAGGAACGAACGACAATGAAGAAACTCCAACAGATACTCATCATCCTCACCGCCTTCGCCGTGATGGCCGTGGCAGCATACAACCGCAACGGAAAGGTGTGGGGACACGATTTCAATACTGCCGACACGGCCACGAAAGCTGCCGCCGCCGACACCATGCGCACGCTCGCCGACGGCACCATCGTCGTCAACACCACGGGTCTGGCTAAGGACGTCAGCGGATTCGGCGGACCGGTGCCCCTCGAGATCTACATCCGGAACGGGAAGGTCAGCAAGGTGGTGGCACTGAAAAACTCGGAGACGCCCGATTTCTTCAGCCATGCATCGTCGCTGCTCACCCGGTGGAACGGCAAGAGCATCGACGAGGCCGCGAAGATGAAGGTCGACGGGGTCAGCGGGGCCACTTTCTCATCGCGTGGCATCATCGGTAACATGCAGCGCGGACTGCAATATGCTGCGAAGAACGCCAAGGAGCCGTCGCCGTTCGACGCGATGGACCACAGCGCCAAGGGCATCGCAGCCCTGATAGTGGTTCTCCTCGCTGCCATCGTACCGCTTTTCTACCGCAACAGACGCTGGCGGACGGTGCAGCTCGTGCTCAATGTCGGTATCCTCGGACTGTGGTGCGGAACGTTCTTGAGCTGGGCCACATTCCTGAACTTCGCGGCTAACGGCATCGACGTGCTCGCGGCACTTGTGCCCGTGGTCATGCTCATCACGGCTTTCGTCTATCCACTCTTTGGGAAACGGCAATTCTACTGCACCCACGTTTGTCCTTTCGGGTCGCTGCAGGAGCTCGCCGGACGGACAAACAGCAGAAAATGGAAGATGAGTCCGACGCTGATTCGCCGACTGAACTTCTTCCGTGAACTTCTCTTTGCCGTCCTCATGGTCCTCATGGCGACGGGAGTCTTTGCCGAATGGGCTGACTATGAACTCTTTACAGCTTTCGCATTCCAGTCGGCAAGCATCGTGGTCATAGTCCTTGCCGTGGTGTTCGTGGTGCTGTCGGTGTTCGTGCCGAGACCCTACTGCCGCTTTGTCTGTCCCACGGGATCGCTCTTCAAGCTCTTCTGACGACGGCTTTTCTCTCTGTTTCAGGAAGGATTGCCATTGTCAGAGCCGATCTTCAAACTCTACAAACGGCATAAGGCACTCTATTTCTTGGTCCCATTTATGAGAGAGTTTGTATCCTTTTGCAGTATTCGGATAGGCTTAGTTTGGAACCGCCGCGACCAACTAACATAAAACGATGTAGTCGTGGACGGCCACAAGGGCCGCACCCTGCAAGTGGATCATTAACGTACGCCCGCTGTTCAAAATTCAAGCTGCAACGTTATGAACAATCTTTTAGGCTCATTGAATATTTTCCGTGGGACCAAGTTGAGAGGAAATATAAATCTTTATACTGTCATTATCGCTCTGGCATTTACAAACGGAAAAGAGGAAAGATAGTTCATAGCGTATAGAGAGTCTGCTATGCTGCTTGTGTTCTGCTGAGCGGTACAATATTTATGCGCCTTGGCGCAATTGATTTTATGCGCTTAGACGCAATTTTATGCAAGGCAATTTTCGTCATAGGTAGGCTTTAACCCCGTTAGGGGTGGGTGTGGAAGTGATGGGACAGACTGCGAGCTTGCTCGCAAAGGCTGCCCCATCACTCCCACACCATAGCTCCATCGGGAGCTAAAGTCTGCCTATGACTATTTTCCTTGAGTTTTGGACCTCGCTAACCAATTAAAAATCCGTAACCAGAAAGATTACAAATATCGGCCCACGGGAAATATCCAGTGCGGCGGCATCAGTAAACGCGTATCTCGTCGCCGACATGCACTTGATACTGGCTGCGCGCGAGTTGTGGGTTCTTCTTTATCAGACTCTTCAGCCGGACACCGTAGAACTGGGCTATGCCGTAGAGGCTGTCGCCGGGACGGACGTAGTGGGGATGGTTTTTATACTGCTTGGGAGCACGCTTGCGCTTCTTCTTCAGCCATATAATCTCGCCCACCTGGAGGTTGTCGCGGTATTTCCGCTCGTTCCATTTTGCTATCTTCCGACCAGAGATTCCTATCTCCTTGCCGATGGCCTCGAAGGTGTCGCCGCGACGGACCTTGATATAGTAGTTGTCGTTATACCTGCTGATGGAGTGGAGAACGCCCTGCGGAGTGGCGGGCCGGTCCTTCTCGGCCCGTTTGACCATGAACTTATCGTAATTATGGGCCTGGTCGTACTGATAGAGCTTATAGAGCTCAATGATGTCGATGAGCTGCTGGGCATAGCGTGGATTAGTGGCATAGCCGGCAGCCTTCAGGCCGTGGGCCCAAGCGCGATAGTCGGTGCGATCGAGGGTGAACAGGCTGCTGTAGCGGCGGCCACCACGAAGGAACAGGCAGTGGTCCTCGTAGCTCTGCTGAGCATTGTCGTAGGCACGGAAACACTCGCCCACGGCATCATCGTTATGATATACCGTGCGCCCCGTCCAGCCGTGACACTTTATGCCGAAGTGGTTGTTGCCCTTGAGGGTCAACTCGCTGAAGCCCGCGCCACTCTCCAGTACGCCCTGGGCAAGGGTGATACTCGCCGGAACGCCATACTGTAACATCTCCTGAATGGCAAGGTCCTTATACTGGTCTATATAATTCTGATATCTCGAGTTCCAACGATACTTCGGACCTGCCACAACATGTGTCACGAGCGCAAGCAGAAGAATCACTGAAATTTGTCTTTTCATCCAATTTATATTTTTCTTCTATATAACTAATCAGTGCCATCCGTTACCTTGAGCCCAGATTGAGCTTGCTCATTCTGTAGGCGAAGAATCTTTGCTTGAAGCTTTTTAATTCTTCTTTCAAGAGTTTTCTCCTTGCTTTTGGCATATATTGACACGTCATATTCTTTTTTGTTTTTGACCATCGTATAGAAGATTCCCGCCATTTTCTTGCCTGTAGCAACCATTGCCTGTAAATGGCCGCTTCTTGCCTTGATGTGGCGGAAGTAATCTCCCAACGGTTCGTTTGATCTCCATAGCGCATTGGCGCACTGTCTGAACACCTGTCCCACAGGATTGTTCTTGTTGGGGACTTTGCTCGAAAGCAGCTTCCCACCGGAGATTTTATTGTTCGGCACCAGATTCGCCCAACTTTCGAAGTGCCTTGCGTCAGGAAATTTCTCCACGAAGTCCGGCCCAAGTTCCGCAAGCAGCCGAAGTGCGGAGTTCTTACTCATCCCCGGCATGCGCATTACATTGACCCCCCAGGCGTTGTAGGCATACTGCTCTATGTCAAAGCTGACATCGTTGTGCAGCTGCTTCTGCTTCTTGCTGCGTTCCATAGCCGCAGCCTTGTCCGCATCCACGCTTGCAGAGTAACGGTTGACCAATTCCTCTATCTTTGCCTCGGTGTCCTTGATGAGGTTTTTGTAGTAATGGTACAGGTCATCGCTCTGCTTCATGATGAAGAGGTGGTCCTCGTCCCATGTCGCCTGGAGGGATGCCTTTATCTCCTCCTTGCTCTTCTTGCACCGCCAGTCTGCCAGCCCCGCAAGCCTCTCGGGGTCACGCTCGCCGTCAAGTATTGCCTTGATGATTGCCTGGCCGGACTTGCCCAGTATGTCGCTGAAGGCGTTGTCCAGCTTCAGGTTCATCTGCTCCATCTCCTTCTGCAGGTGCAGCACCTCACGGCTGCATGACTGTATCAGGTTGTCCCTGTGCCTTACCAAGTTCCGAATCTCACGGGTTACATTGTCAGGCTGGAAACAGGCTTTCAACAGACCGTAAGTATGGAGCGTCATCAACCAATGGGCGTCAGCCTCGTCGGTCTTCTTGCCCGCATAGTTCTTGGCTTCACGGGGATTTACCAGTATCACATCGAACCCGTCACCCTTTAGGACTCGGAACAGGGGAAGCCAGTATACTCCGGTCGACTCCATTACCACCGTGTCTATGCCGCACTTCTTCAGCCATGCGGATATTTCATGCAGGTCTTTCGTGTACACACCGAACGTGCGGTTGCACTTCTCGTCGCGGTCGCTTGGAACACACACCTGCATTTCCTTTGGGGATACATCTACACCTGCAGCGTTAAGATGGACAACTTTGAACTCGCGATCCTTGCCGATTCCATTTTTTCTTCTTACCTTTGTCATCGTGATTGGCTTTTGTTGTAAAACATTGCCAGACCCGACTCCTCTGGACAGAAGTATTCTTCTATAAGGCCTCCTACGGCACAATCGTTTGTCTACTAGGAGACGGAGCCACGCTGCAAATTAGGGTCTGAGCCCTACTAAGAAACTGGCTTTAGCTTGTCTGGCGCAACAAAGCTAATCACTTTTTAGTGAAAATCGTAATGTTTGAGCGCTTTTTCAAATGCGTTCGAAGAACGCATCCCCCAGTTATATCGTGCCTTTGTTTTAAAGACCTCTAAAAGTTTGCTGCAAAAATACAGCAATTGATTTAAAATACAAAATAATATCATGATTTTTAATACAATATATTCAATGGTGAAATATTGTGAAAATAAAAGCACAAAATACCTTTGTGATGTCTTATTTTTCTACTAACTTTGCAACCATGAAAGTAATAATATCCCTCGGTTCAAACTTGAATCAAGAGGCGAACATACAACGTGCACGAGAAATATTAAGTCATCTGATTCCGGATGCTGTATTCACCGATCCTGAATGGACCGACCCCATAGCTGAGAAAGACCGTCCCGCGGGAACGGAGAAATATCTCAACTGCCTCGTCGAGGGTCACGTCCACCTCACGGAGCGCCGCATCATCGCCAAACTCAAACAGCTCGAGATGTCGATGGGCGACAACCACGAAAACCATGTCAAGGGACTGGTGAGCATCGACCTCGACCTCATACAGTATGGCGACCACAAGGTAAGGGAACTTATCTGGAAATAAATGCGCCGGCGGAATGTCTTGCATTTCCTCGTTTTATCACTGACAGTGGCAGTGCTGATGGCACTTTGCCCGTCGCAGGCAGCGGCACAGCAGAAAGCTACCGATGCCGACAGGCTCGGTATGGCTCTCGAATACTTCCAAAGTGCTAAGTATCACGAGGCTTTGCTGATTTTCCAGAAACTTGACAAACAGTATAAACTGAACCCACGGTTCAAGGCGTATATGGCCTTGTGCTACTATTATGAGTGGGATTATAAGAAGGCGGTGGGCTATTTCGAAAAGGTGCTCCCACTGCTCGGGGGGCTCTCGCCGCAAGAGCTCAGCGTCTACCACTACGCTGCCGGCGAAAGCTATTTCCAGCTCCACATCTACGATAAAGCCTTGGCTTATTTCTCCCGCGACCTCAAACTCTGCTATGACCGTGAGAAAGGCGATATTTACTACCGCATCGGCCTTTGCCACATGTTTCGCGAGGAATGGCAGGAAGCCTACGACAGCTATTCCCTCGCCGAGGATTATTACCTCCGCTACCGCGACACCACCACCCTCAAGGCCCGCCTCGCGCAGATAGCTAACATGAAGCGGGGCTGTCAGCCGGGGATAGCACGTGATATCGACAAGATTCGCAGCGGCATCCTCAAGCAGCACCCATCCACCACCGCTCCCGTCGTGTCGCCCTGGCCCGCAACAGTCGACGACAGCCTCTGGCAGTAAGAAGCTTCCCTGTAGCTTTATAGTTCTCATATAACCCCCTATAGTTTCTATAGCCTGACAGCCACCCACCTACCTAATATTCTCCCTATAGTTTGTATAGCTACTATAGCCCCTATAGTTTCCTATAGCCCCTATAGTCCCCTATAATTGCCTATAGCCACAACCACAACAGATGCCCCCTCAATGGAAAAATGTGATTATTTAGCCAAAAACATTTGGAAAAATGTGATAAAAGTACTATTTTTGCATGGAAAAATGTGATGCAACTATGAAATTACTCAGACGAAAGATAGACAGATTTCTTGAACAATGGAAGGCTGATGCGAACCATAAACCTCTGATAGTTAGAGGTGCACGGCAAATTGGCAAGACCGAATCCATCCGACAGTTTGCCCGCACTCACTATGCTAATGTCGTTGAAATCAACTTTGTATTTCAAAAACAATATAAGCAGATCTTCAGCGACGGCTATGAAGTGGACCAAATTATCAAGAATATATCACTGATAGACCCTTCGATTACTTTTCCCGACGGCACGCTATTTTTCTTCGACGAGATCCAAGACTGCCCCGACTGCGCCACAGCTTTGAAATCGTTCCGGTTGGACGGACGCTATGATGTCATCTGCTCAGGTTCGCTTATGGGACTGTATTACAAGCAGATAGAATCAAATAGCGTAGGCTACAAGCAGGACTATGAAATGCATTCTATGGATTTCGAGGAGTTTCTTTGGGCCAAAGGGTACAATGAGACGCTGACAGCCGATTTGTTACAGCACATGATAGAGGTGAAGCCTCTTTCCGAGACGCAGATGAAAGTACTGATGGACATCTTCAAGGACTATATGATCGTAGGAGGCATGCCCGAAGTCGTCAGCACTT
Source organism: Prevotella lacticifex (assembly GCF_019973375.1). Lineage (GTDB taxonomy): Bacteria > Bacteroidota > Bacteroidia > Bacteroidales > Bacteroidaceae > Prevotella > Prevotella lacticifex. The sequence goes on from NZ_BPTV01000002.1 coordinate 429,200, forward strand.
ACATCCGCCAGGGCAATTTCAGCGGTACACTTGAGCTCCAACGCCAGCTGCTCTTGGACTATGAAGAGGACATCACAAAATATGCGAAGGAAGGTATAGAACGCGCCCGGATTCTGAGCGTTTTCAGACACATATCCGTATTCTTGGCCAAAAACAACAAAAAATTTCAAGTTTCAAAGATTGCTACAGGAGCACGGAATAGAGAATATATCGGCAGCGTGGAGTGGCTGGCAAATGCCGGAATCATAAATCCCTGCTACTGCATGGAAATACCGGAATTGCCGCTAAAGGGCAACTACAATCCCGCACAATACAAAATTTACTTCAAGGACACTGGCTTGCTGATTGCCTCGCTCGACGAGGAATCGCAGGAGGACCTTCGTGGGAACCGCAACTTCGGCACATACAAAGGTGCAATCTATGAGAACATTGTCGGCGATATGCTGGTTAAAGCCGGATACGGCTTGTATTATTACCGCAATGAGAAAAGTACTTTAGAGATGGACTTCTTCATCAGGGATGCCCGCACGCTCATACCCGTGGAGGTAAAATCGCAAGACAGCAGCACTAAGTCGCTCGTAAAACTCATTGAGAGCGAGCGTTATCCGGATATCCACTACGGCATAAAACTGGGCTATCGTAATATTGGATTCAACGGTCAGTTCTATACTTTTCCCTACTTCCTCACTTTCCTGTTCAAACCTTTCCTGCGAGAAAGAGGGAACGCAAACCAATAGCCAGACATCCGGAGCAGATCAATTTTTTTAGTGTTTACAAAAGAGGGGGATAGTTACAAGGCACATGGATAATCTCAATAATCGTTAAAAGAAAAAACAGAGAAGAAAGTCATGAGTACGGCAAAGGAATCAAGGAACGAGAAACTTGCGGCAACACTCATCCGCAACCTGAGACAAAGACATTATAAGGCTTGCTACTGCCGGGACACGAAGGAACTACTTGACACAGTAGCAACGATAATACCAGAAGGTAGTACCATCACATGGGGAGGTTCGGATTCTATCCGAACCTCAGGAGTGACGACAATGCTCAAGAATGGCAACTACAAGGTTTATGACCGCGACGATGCGAAAACGGAAGAGGAGAAGATTGCCATCTACAGAAAAGCATTTGAGTGTGACTACTACCTTGCCAGCGTGAATGCCATAAGTGAAGAGGGGGTCATCGTGAATGTCGACGGCAACGGAAATCGCGTGGCGGCAATCACGTGGGGACCAAAACACGTAGTCCTGGTTGTCGGACTGAACAAGGTGTGCAGGGACGTGGAGTCAGCAATAAAACGGGCACGATGCATGGCAGCACCGACAAACATGGCACGCTTCAACCTCAATACACCTTGTACGAGGGACGGTGTCTGCCATGACTGCAAGTCCACCGACAGTATCTGCAATTATGTCTCCATACAACGTATGAGTCATCCTGCCGAACGGCATATAATAATACTCGTCGGTGAAGAGCTCGGCTACTAAACGCATTAAAACTCGCAGATGAACAGCGTGGACTGCAATCGAATACAAGGAATTTCGGAATGCTATTGTTCCGTGTTTTTCTCGGCAATGCACTCCATTTCTACCAACCATTGCGAACGGCACACTTTAGCGTGTAGCAGTACGTAGGGAATGCCGGGATAGTGGCTGTCGAGATAGCGTCCCACTGTCGCGCGGTCGGCGAAGTCGCGCAGGTAAACGATGAAGTAGCGGATATCGCTCATCAGTGCTCCACCATCGGCAAGCAACGCACGGATGTTGTCTAACAGTCGCACGGTCTGCCGCTCCACATCGCCGAGGTATAGCACCTGCCCCAGCTTGTCAATGCTGGCAGTACCCGATATGTAGTATTTCTTACTGTCGGGCAGAGTCAGACGCGTGCCGCGCTCAAAGGCTACACCGTACTCACGGGTGGGATTGAGATGGTCGAGAGCCTGGAGATACTTCAGCTGGTCGGACTTCACGCCTGGCAGCGAGAGAAAGTCGATGGCTACGGTGGCATGACGCGTATTGGAATAACCGCCGATGCCCGTACTGGCAACATAATGGGTGTCGGCAGTGAGACCATAGCGGCGGAATACATCGTTGCGCGCACGCACTACACCATTGTAGTTCACGTCGATGTCGGCAACGTAAATCCACGTGCGTACAAGGTTGTCACGAATGGTCATCGCACTGTCTTGCAGACTGTTGATGTATTGCTCGAAGAGAGTGAGCGTCTGCAGATAACTGCTCTGACCCTTAGCTTCATCATCGCTGAGGCGCAGACTTTGAAACAGAAATCCGTGGTCGGCAGACCCTGCTTCAACAAGCAGTGCAATCTTACTGCCATCGGCAGGTGCCTGTCCTATAATGGTGCAAGGGTGCTGGGCGAGACAGTCGCGATAGAGAGAGGAGGTCTTCAGCGTGTCGTACTGGTTGAGGATATCGCTGAGAAAGACTTTGCAATAGCGAAGTTCGCCGACGGTCAGCTGGTTGTCGTGCAGCCAACAGTCGAGTTGTTGCTTTATGTCGGCTGTCTGTTGTTCAAAACGGCCTTGTTGTTTTACCTTAAAGATTTTGTATTGATTCATAATTCTAAGATTTTCTTATTGCTTTATGCATAGCTGTGCATGCCGCTGAGCAGATAGTTCACACCGAAATATGTCATCAGAATGCTCAGGAAGCACAGCACCATATATATATGGTAGGCACGCGGTCGGGACAGCCACGGCAGACTCTGTGTGTGCAGGGCGATGGCGTAGAGCATGAAGGTGATGAGAGCCCACGTCTCTTTCGGATCCCAGCTCCAGTAGCTGCCCCAGCTGACATTAGCCCAGATGGCTCCGAGGAAGATGCCGATGCCTAAGGTGACGATGGCTGGATAGAGGAACACGCGGCTGACCACCTGCAAAGTCCCGGCCATGCGGGGATGTACCAGTGCCGCAAGTCCGCAGAAGAAGGTGATGGCGAGAAAAGCATAGCTCATCATCATGAAACTCACGTGGATGCTAAGAAGCGGGGAGTTGAGAACGGGCATCAGAGGTCCGATGGCAGGATCCATGAGACTAATATTGCTCACGAGAAGAAAGAAGCCTGAGATGAGGAAGCCGAAGGCGCACATGAGTTGGATGAGATTACTGGCATTGGCGTGGCGGGCAGAATGCACGGATGCAAAGACGAGCACAAAGAGCTGGGCCATCCAGGCCACGGCGAGCGTCGTCTCGTAGCCATTGCCCAAGGGAATGGTGCCGGATATGATCCAACGGAGAGCAAGGACAAAGGTCAAGAGCAGTAAAGAGAGCGACAGCAGGATATGAAGAGGGCGAGTAGCCTTTGCGAATCGCAGCGTCATACATACCAGGGTCACCAGTCCCAGTATGAGGTTGAAAATAAAGAGAATAGTGGTATAAGGCAGATAGTTGTATATCTTCTCTGCTGTGAGTTTTCCCTTTGACGGCAGACTGTTGCCACCGTTGTGCTGCTGATACTCAGCAATGGTGTCGAGAATGCTGTTGGCTGTTTCGAAGTCGCCGCGACGAGCCGCCACAAAGAGCGAAGCAAAGGACCTTCCGATGTAATCGGCATCCTCCTTGGGCATCTCTTTGGGGAACCGTTCAAAAGGTGAGAACCACAGTGTGCGCTGATGAGGGAATGTGTAGGGATAGAGCGTGAAGGGCGTGCCCTGGCGCAGAGTCATCATCATCTGCAGCTTTCCGTCTATGTCGGCGCAGGCCTTATGAAAGGCATCTTTGTTAGTACCTTGGGCATAGTCGTAGGCAGGCTGCCCCAAAATGTATTCGCCGTCGCGGAAGAAAGCGTTCACACTGGCATACTTTCCTATCCCTAACTGCTGACGCATCTCACTGCTTTTGATTCGAATGAACGGCTCGCCCGACCAATCCTCGGGGAAGAGGGTCCAGCCAAGGAGTACCTGCTCGGCGGTATAGTCCCCATAACTACGACTGCCGTAAATCTTCTGCACGAAGTCGAGGGCATAGGTCTCTACTGGACAGATGCGGTCGTTATACTCCATGAGCAACTTACCAAAGCGGTCGGCAGTCTCACGCGGCACAGTGGTCTGGGCACGAGAAGAAGAGGGAATAAGTATGAGCAGAAACAGTATTATCCTGACGAGAACCGTTTTGCGACTTCTCTTCGATGCGCCCTTTTCCAATTTATTATCTGCATCATCAAGATGCGACAACTGTCGCAGACAGTGGCGGAAGGTGCCTTTGGAATCAATGAGCAGACAAAACAAGGAGAAGAACAGCAGGGCATAGCCCGTATAGGTCACGGGGATACCCCATCGGTCGCTGCTGACGCTGAGAATAGAGCCGAGGTTGTCGGAGTCGTAACTGGCTTGGTAGAAGCGGACACCACAGTAGACGAATATTTTGTTCATTGACACTTGGGCTTTGATGACGGCATTGCCATCGATGATGGAGAAACGGGTGATGTAGTCAGAGGCGGCTGTGGTGCCGGGGTTATTGACGACATCGAAGCGGTCGAGTCGAACGACGAAAGGTAGCGATTCGTTCTTGGATTCGGTCATAGACACCATCTCACTGTAGCTGTTCACGGATTCACCCTGCCGTAGGTGAATGGTGCCACTGAACGAGGTTAGATGGGTGAGAAGGGCTCCTGATAATATAACAAGGAGTGAGAGATGGAGCAGTACGGTGTTCCATTTCCTCATGTGCCGCCTGACAATATAGATGATGCCCATTGCGGCCAGCGAAGCCCACAGAAGAGTGAACCACCATGCGCCATAGATATGCTCACTGACAAACGGTGTACTGGTACAATGCTCTACAATGGTGGCAACCGCCATCACACCGATAAGAAAAACGTAAATAAAAAAAAGGGCTTTCTTGAAAAACATCATGTTCTATTGAGAAAAGTTAAAACGAAGATAATTATATTGGGATTGTGATGCGCATCATGTATTGTAAAAAGAGAAGTCATGCAGCATGGCTCAGGATCTCACGACTCTGGGTCATGACCGCATGACAATAAACATGATGTTATATGGCTCGCAAGAATTTCACGACACAGTCGCGGTCCTTCTTACTGAGTTGATAGAACTTCGAGGCAGCGTAGTAAGCCTGACTGTTCTTACTGTAGGCATGCCACATGATAGCCTCAACCTCGTTGCGTGCCCGACAGTCGTGCAATCGGTCTTCAGCGCCGGTGTTGGCCAGCGACAGCCCGCGTCCCCATAATGGTGTGGTGCGGCACCAGCTGCCGTGGATATCATTCTTCATGCACAGTTTATGCTGCACGAAGTCGGAGTAAGGATATATCTTCTGATGAGGATATTTTGGCAGCGGCTTCAGATTGATATTGTTCGGACTCCAGTAGTTGTCGTCACCTGTAGTCCACTGAGGACGGTGACAGTGAGCACAGCCCATGCTGACGAAGAGTTCCTTGCCACGCTGCACGTCGGCATCGTTGAGGTCACGTGCACGCGGAATAGAGAGTCCGCGGTGCCACACCATGAAGTTATAGAACTGGTCGTCGCTCATCTCAGCCTGAGACTTATGCCAGGGATTGTCAAACTGGTTGGTGCCCGGACGCAGAAGGTTGTAGACCATATTCTGCACGCTGTCGCGAGAACCGTCACCATAGTAAGGCGATGTCGGGTCGGACATAATCGCCTTCAGCACGTTCTCGTTCTCCGACATAGCCTTTGCCCATGCATTGGTGGTGTAGAGATAAGGACGGTCGGAGCGCGTTACATTGGTGATATTCCATACGGCATTGGCACCTGGGCCATCCTGCAGTGATGCACGGGTGAGGGCATAGGTGAAACGCTTGAGCATCTTCTCGACAGGCTGGCCTTCAGAGTCGGTGCCGGGCACAGTGAACTTATACCAGGCAGTAGATGCCATGTCGTTGGCACCCTTGTCCCAAAAGTTAGGGTTCAGCTCCACACCGGCAGCAGCTTCTTTCTTATATTGTGCAATGATAGAATCTTGCGGGATGGCATCGATGAGGCCGGTACCAATGACACCGATAGTCGACTCCAGTCTGACGGCATAGTTGGTAGGCTTCGGGTCGGTATTGAAGGCACTCTCCGGGATTGTCACCTCAGGATAGATAAGATCGTAGGTCTCGCCGTCAGGGAACTTCATAGGCAGTCCCGACTCCATGGCCGTGACGTGCTTCCACTCTATCTTTATCTGACTTCCGTCGACAGGTGGCAGGAAGGGAGAACTGGCAAGTGTCTGCGGCATGCCCGTGACCTCAGAGATATAGGCTCCATCGTTGCTGCCATCAGATAAAGGATGGTAGATAGCCAACAAATAGCCGTTGCCATAGGTCGAGGGATAAGAGGTCTGTCGCTTGCCGTGACCGTAGCCAGGGTGACAGTCGATGCACGACGAGCGCAGATAGGCAGGTCCAAGACCTTTGAAAGGAGCAGTATTGTCAGTGAAGTTGCGCTCAAAGACAGCCTCACCGAGTTTGAATGCGAGCTCCAGCTTCTCATTGTTCACTACGACAGGTGTCTCGTCTTCATAGCAACCAGCAGTAACATTGTCGGTGGTTCCGAGTTTACCGCCCGGGTACCACTCATCGGCTGAGAAGTTGCCCACGGCCTTTCCAACAAATTCAGCGTCTTCCACATTGGTCTGACTGCTGACATCAAGGTCATCATCCTTACAGGAAGACAGTCCCAGGGTCATCAGTCCTGCAAGGAAAAAGAGAAATTTATTCGTACTTTTGTTCATTGTCATGAGATTAATTCTTTCCTCTCGCTTTTTGGAGAGGAAAGAGAATACACTTTATTGTTTCGACATCCATTCACCGGCCTTGGTGAGGTCGGCATCGAGAGCCTGTATAGCTTTCTGTGCTACGCCCACCTTGGGGTCGTGGATATTGTTGACGAATCCGCCTTTCAGCGTCTTGCAATCGTCTAAAGCTGCAATAGAGGCCTGCAGGTCGCTTTCGAGTTGTGCAAGTCCCTCATAGTTGTGGTTCTTCATAAACTGGATGAGCGACTTGCTGGTGTCGCGGCTGTTATCATCGGCACGTCCGCCGTAGAGGCTGTTCTCTATAGAGCGGATATTGTCCTGGAAGTCATAGAACGAGCGCTCACTGTAAGGCGACTCGATATAGTTTTCATCCTCACCTGAATATGGATTACCGATTTTCGTATTGGCTACCTCGTCGCAAATATTCTCACAACCAGCGATGAGGATAGCGTTCATGGCTGCCTGCCATGTGCGGTAGGTACTGCCGGCGTTGCCTGCTGCCAGGAAATTCTGACCATACGAATATTCACCGCCGTTGACGGTTGTAGCATATTCGAGTTCCTCCATACGGGCCTTGTGTCCCTGGGGAGCATTCTCGTTCCAGGCCACTTCCATCTGCCAGCATTTGTCGCGAAGGTCAAGAGCTACGACCTTGGCGAAGACAAGTTCCTCCTCACCGGTGACATTGGCATTGATCTTTGTGAATTCATTGTCAGTCTCGTTGGCCTTCAGGGCGTCGAGTGTACGGTTGGCACCATTGCGGAAGAGCACGAATTCGATGCCATGAAAACCTAACTGGGTCTCACCGAGCACAGTGACGTCGTTATCCTCTTCCATCTGCTTCACCTGTTCCTTGTTCTTCAGTGTCGTGGCGAGTTTGCTCACGTTGAGCGGCCAAGTGTCGATATGCGGATCGATACCAAAATCTGTAGCTGCACCGAAGAGGAAGGCCTCGCTACTCTCGTAGTACGAACGGGCTTTCTTGAAGGTCTCACAAGTCTGGTCGATATCGCTCTGCGTGAGTGTACCGGCGCGGAACTTATTCAGGTCGTTGTCGAGTTGGGTATAAAGGTTAGCCGTCTCCTCGGCGAGATACTTGTAGGTGCTGTTCACAGTGTTGGCGACATACTGCTCGCCAATGGCTTTCATCTCTTTCTGCGTGTTGGTGAGTCCGGCGGTTACGCCATCGTTGTTGTCGTCACTGCACGAGGACAGTCCAGACGTGATAAGGAGAGCTGCCGAAAAGAGCAGCGCATACTTAGTAAATTTACTCATTGTTGTGTATTTGTTAGTTACGTAAATATAATTCTTTAAAGGAAGAAAGCCTCGTAGGCGATACCTATGTTCAGGCTCGGCTCGTTGTTGTACTGACTTTTAAGAAAGCGGTAAGAATAGTCGGCCTTAACGGCAATCTGCTTGATGGGGTAATAGTTGAATCCAAAGGTCACTGCCTGCTTCTTCGTATAGTCATAGGTCGGTTCACCCTTGGCCGGGATGTACGAGTTGTAGTAGTCGTAACGGCCGAAAAGATAGAACTTCTGCTGGTCGGCATGCAACTTCTGAATCTGTGAGAAAATGTCATAGCCGACTTCCACACCTATGGCTACGGCATTCTTTCCGACATAGCTCTTGTCATAGGGGGCATTGTTCGAAGTGCGGTTGATCTTCACAGTGCTCAATGTCCTGGCATCGCTTAGATAACCGTAATCAGCCTGACCGCGTACAATCCAGTTATATTTATTAAAGGTAAAATCGAATGAGCCGATATATACACTGCCCTTGATGTTATCGTAGGTCTTCGTGCCAATCTTCTCGCCCTGGGTGTTATAGTTGTCGCCCTCCATGTCGTGTGGGAAGGTATTGTGCATCGAGCGTCCGTAGTATCCACTCAGTCCCAAACGCAAACCGTCTGTAACGTAGTAGTCGAGGCGTGTGGCAAAGCCATATTTGTTGGCAACCTTATATTCAAAGGGACTTCCGGCCCCCGCATTTATCCATCCGTCACGGCTAAACTTAAATCCGTCGAGTCCGGCTAACATCTGTAATTCGTAGCGGAACTTTCCAGAGTGTCCCCAGAAGCTTATACCAGTATCATGCCATGTAGAAGGCAGAATGGTGTATTCGCCTTGAGGACGATAGACGGTGAAGAAATTGAGTGGCTCGTGGTGGGCGTTGAGAAGGCCCACAGGCACAACGATATGACCGGCGCGGATGTTAGCCCATCGTGCAAAGCTCTTTTGCAACCAGAACTGTTCTAATTCTACCTCACCGCCCTTTTCTGTCTCGGTCTCCCATTCTCCGCTCTCTTCATATTCCTGCTCTACCGACGAACCGGTGCCGGTATGCTCAAACTCTATCTCAGAGCCCATCGTCCATCCCTTGCCGAAGTCATAACCTAAATAGATGACTGCGTGGGGAATGTCGAAGCGACCATGACTCGGGTCTTTCTTGTACTGACTTGCACGCGAATAACGGTAGACGTTGTCGCTGTAAAAATTGCGGCTGTAAGCAGCCTCACCATATCCGCCTATGCTCAGGCGGTGACCGCCGGCGTGAGACATCACCGAGTCAGCGGCATTGATTTGAGCCTGGACAGGCATGGCAGCAAAAGCCAATGCCAAAGAAAACAGGCTTGTAGACATCTTTTTTTTCATCATCTTATTATATTTATCTTTGTTGATAATTGGTTATTTGACACTAATTTGTACTTGGAACGATGTTCTTTGCTTTCCGGGTGCAAAGTTAAAAAACATGTAAAATATTGGCAATACCTAAAAATTATGAAATAAAAACATAACTTTAATATACTTATTATTGGGGATACACATAGTGCCGCACTGTTAAAACACTTTGGCTATCAGTGGATTATCAAAGTGATTACAGCACTCGGCCAGTAGGGGTGGGGTTATCCCCGCCCTCGCTGCTGCGGGGCATTTGCTTTTTCCTGACTTCGTCACTTTTTTATTGAGACCAAATACTTTCCTTGATAATCATACATTGATCGCATTTACCCACTGCAGGGATAAATCAATAGTAGAGAGTTTTCGCTATCATACTTGCAGACAGTAAAATCCAATGCTACAACAAAGCAATACTGAAATATCTTTACACCATTCCCAAACATACCATTTCGGCTTCCCAAACGGTCCGTTTCAGCGTGCGAAATGGACCGTTTTGCGTCCTAAAACGGACCGTTTTAGAACGCGAAATGGCATGTATTATTAACCCATTGAAAATCAATGTTGTACAGAGGCGGCGCAATAGACGGAATAATATGAATTATCTTAACAACTTGTTATCGGCGAACTCTCTCCATGACCCTACTAAATGAAAAGAACTATAGCATCTACACCATGGCATGCAATGATCATCTGTCAGAGGCAACCAATGCAGCAATTATGCCATGTCAGTCAGAATTTAAATGAAGGAGCCGTATGAACAAGCAGATAGTAGCCATCAGCACAGCCAGTCTGAGCAACGGAGAAAAGATTGCAGTAAGAAAATGCAGCGGGCCGGAAGATGATTTACTACAGATATACGACACGCCGAAGGTCGGCCATATTCCGATAAAGGCAAGAAAATTTGTGTGGACCCAAAATACGGATATCAGGAAAAACGAATCCTGGAAATCAGAGGGTTAGCTGAAATATAGCTGCAATGTGGGATAAAATATGTAGCGTGGGTAAATGGAAATAATTACTGGCATGGGTGTTAGGGTGGGGATAATCGGCGCATTGGATATTTCCCGTGGCGATATGTTCATAATTGGTTAGAGAGGTCCATAACTCAAGGAAAATAGTCATAGGCAGGCTTAAGCTCCCTATAGAGTACCCCCTGACGGGGTTAAAGCCAGCCTATGACGAAAATTGCCTTGGCATAAAATTGTGCATAAGCGCATAAAATATTATGCCGCACAACAGAACACAAGCAGCATAGCAGACTTTCAAGACGCTATGGACTATCTTTCGGCCGCAGGATTTTATGCCCAAGGGGCAATTTTACGCGTTAGCGATTTTCGTCATGGGCAGGCTTGACACCAAAGGTGTGGGGCTAAAGCTATGGGGTAGGCGGCGAACTTGCTCGCAAGACTACCCCATAGCTTTAGACCCATTGCTCCTTGGGGAGCATAAGCATGACCATGATTTTCTTTGCTCTTTTCCGTTTGAAAATGCCAAAGCGATAGGAAGTCTGATGAAGGCTTCCTTTTTTCGTTTATACTCTGCTTATATTCGTATAGTTGGCACTAATTCTAAGCCGCCGCCATCGTGTCATGTATTTGTCACGATCGTGCCTTGTATGTGGGGTCATGCTCTACATCTGTGAAACGGGTGACGAAAAGCAGTCTATGAGAAATCCATAGGAAAAGACGATCATTTGGTCTTTATCGGAGCAAATGGCAGTCGCCAAAAGATAAAAAATCATAAATAATACCCAAAAATTTGGATTTGGCTGAAAATTTTTATATCTTTGCAGTCCGAAAATCACGGGCACGTATTTGCACAACGATTTTTGGTTCCGTAGCTCAGTTGGATTAGAGCAACGGCCTTCTAAGCCGTGGGTCAAGGGTTCGAACCCCTTCGGAATCACCGAAGAAGCACTACGCACGAGCGCAGTGCTTCTATCATATAAGTCCTATATCTTGCAGTTTAGCCGCACGGAGCGACCGAGCCATTATTCAAACAAACCCTGTGTTTTGCAAGTCAGCCGCTCGGAGCGGCTGAGTCTTTATTCAGCGAGGGCAGCCTCGACCTGTTTCTTCACTTCCTTCATATCGACGGTAGGCTCGAAACGGGCGATGACCTCACCATTGCGGTTGATGAGGAACTTTGTGAAATTCCACTGAATATCGTCTTTCTTGCGCGGCTCAGGATTGGCCTCGTTGTAGAGTTTCTCCATGACGGCGGCGAGTTTAGCGTCGTAACCACCGAGACATGGCTTCTGACTCTTCAGCCAAGTGTAGAGAGGGAGCTCGTTGGCACCGTTGACATCACTCTTCTTGAACTGTGGGAAGTCAGCGCCAAACTTTAGGGTGCAGAACTCCTTGATCTCGGTGTCGGTACCGGGAGCCTGATGACCGAACTGGTTGCATGGAACATCGAGAATCTCCAGACCCTTGTCCTTGAGACTGTGATACATAGCTTCGAGATCCTCATACTGAGGTGTGAAACCGCAACCTGTAGCGGTGTTGACGATGAGCAGTACCTTGCCCTTATACTGTGAAAGACTTAACTCGTTGCCACTCTTGTCATTGAGACTGAAATCATAAACTGTCTTCATATCTTTTGTATTGTTTTGCGCCATGCCTACGAATGTCAGCATCAGCAGCACGGCTATTGTTAATGTTCTCTTCATATTGACATTCGTTATTTGTAAACATTACAAAGATATACTATTTATCTCGGACGACAAGCGATAGCGTCTCATATTTATAATGTCTTAACCTTTGGCACATCCAAGGACGAGTACATTTTAAATACGTTAACGCTACAGGCACGAGCAGCATTGAGTAAGGAGCTATCCGCCGCCAAGTGGTGTCAGCGGTTTTCAAGGTTTTCTTGCCGTGATGCAAGCCTGAGCGACGAAAGCTCTTTCTTCCCGGGGCCGCTTGCCGAAGCTTGCTTCGGGGCAAAGCGACACCAGGAAGAGACATAGGGCGCAGCCCCTGCATCACGGCAAAGGTGTTACTTATTTTTGTCAGGCTACCTACCAAGTCGGAGGGAAACTTTCTTGCTGCTGCCGTTGACGCGGACGATGTAGACACCCTGGTCGAGGGCACGCGACGTATAGGTTGCGCCTGAGGCACTACCCCGCTCCACCATTGCTCCGCCGACGGAATAGATGGTCACGGCATCGCCGTCGCTGATACCTCTGACGACAAGATGTCCGTCATCAGCACTGACCGTCCACGAAGAGCCGCTGTCGCTACTGCTGTCGGATGAGCCGTAGGGCCGCACACCACCGATGGTGAGTGTGAGACGGTTGTCGTTATATCCCGGTGCCACATTCAGCGAATAGGATGCTTGTGTCAGGTCGGTGACCTCACCGGTAGCCTTGTCCTTCAGCCATACACTCTTTCCGTCGAAGGCAGCGACATCGGGGAGAGCCACCGTCAGCCGACCGCCCACAGAGCGGTAGCCCATGGCCATCTCAACACCGACGGGAGCCTTTCCGGCCAACGACAGTGCCACGCCATTGCCGTCGAGGAGGTAGACCTGCGGCACACTGTCGTTGAAGCTCTGCCACTTCACACCATCGGAACCGATATTGAAGGCGAGACCCTTAGCCTCATCGTCGACATCAACCTCCACGTTATCCGTCCGCCCGTCCTCATCGGAGAGAGCTACAAACGGTTTGGCTGGTGCCACAAAATTGTCTGATGCCACCGGAATGGCAAAGGTCACTGTCTCCTTATCCCCGATGATTGCCGTCTGGGTGAAGAAGGCCGAACCAAAGTCGAGCGTAGAGCCGTCGGTCCAACTCTGTTGCGTATTGAAATTATTGCCGTCAGCAGAGACAGTATACAGTACGTGTGGCACGTTCATATCGCATGTACCATTAGTGACCCGATACGTCTTATACCCACTGACCAGCCACGGCATGCCTTTGAGGTTCCAGCCCATATTCTCGAGTTTCGTGAAGTGGGCCGAACCGTCGGTGGTCTTGGTAGTATTATACTGTGTCAGCGTCACCGTCTTGGCGTTTTGGTCCTCAGAGTAGACATATTCGCCGTTCTGACTGCCGAAGCCTGTAAAGCGCACGGTAGTCTCAGCGGCGAGTGGCTGGTCGAAGTGCAGCAGCCAGCCCTCGCAGGCCTTCATAGCCTTCGACGGCAGTTCCTCCCAACACTCCGAGTTGGCATCGTGGAAACTGTAGTCCCATGCCGAGCGTTTCTCGCCGTTGTAGGTCTTGCCAAGAGGAATGTCGTATTTCGTCTCCGTGAGTGATCCGTCTGCATTGGGTGTCGTCGTCAGCGCATTGGAGTAGTCGTAGGGGAACGGCATCGACATCAGCGTGTACTGCATATCCTTGGGGAACGAGCGCTCGGCGGCGACATAGGACGCATGGATCACGTTGCCGTTGCCATAGAGCGAGGCTCCCGGCTTCAGCAGCAAGTAGCCCGGCATGAAGGCGTTCTCACTCGTGAAGATCTGGGTGCCGCCCTTCGTACTGCCCAACGACAGCGACGCATCCTTGCCAATGTACACCACACTGCCCTCGTGCGGATAGCGGTTGCCGTCGGCCGTGGCATAGCGTGAGTCGCCGTCGGCGATGCTCCACGTCTCGAAACAGCCCATATCGACAGTGCCACCGAGAGTGCGCGGGTTGCCGAGGATGTCGCGGTCATTCGCCAAGTCGACGAAAGATGCCAACTCCGTCGACAGCGTGAACTCCTTCGTTCCCGCATTGATGGCCTTACTGTTCTCATGCAACTGATAGTAATACGGCACGTGACTCGTGAGATAATCCGGCAGCGTGTAGACATTGTCTGCCCGCAGATAGGGCGCGAAGGGATTACCCGTAGCGGCGTAACAAGAGGTATAGCTGCCACTGCCATTCTCGTCAGCGGCCTTGTCAGCACTGTTATAGTCGAGGCAGTTAATGACCTTTCCGGCGTTGCTGACCGTTCTCTGCCCAGCAGCATCAGCCACCACGGTGCAGTTAAGCATCGTACCATTACTGCCCACACTAACGATGGGCTGGCCGCCAGCCACCTTGTTGCCATAGACGAGAGCATTATACAGCAGGCCGTGCTCAAGGTTCACAACGGGATGTCCCTTACCTTGGTCGTCGGCATTCACCGTGTTGCCGTCGATCATCATATTGCGGAGAACGAGATTACTGATATCGTCGGTGATGTCAATGGCCGGTGCCGTGAGCTCTTTGTCGCTGCGCACCTCCACACCGTCGACGAGGGCACCGAAACCATAGCCCGTCTTCATGGTGATGGTGCTGATGCCCGCGACGCGTGTGCGGTTCGTCGTCTTTGCCGCCAAACCCGGACGGCCGGCCTTCACCTTATCTATATATTCTGTGATTGCTTTATTCTCAAATGAACGCGCGCCATTATTGTACTGCACTTCACCGGTGTTCGAGTCCTTTACAGCGTCCGGCTCAGCGGTATAGCCCGGGGCGATACTGCCATAGACGCTCACGCCGTTGCGCAGGGTGATAGCCTCCGGCGTGGTATTACCCTCGGAGCCCTTGATAAAGACATACGACTTGGCAACTGTCGGATCATCAGCGTTCCTATTAAAATAGGTATACACCGCCGCGGCATCGATGGCACGCTGCACCATACCACTGCCGTAGGCATTCTCCCACGACAGACCCGACATCGTGCCCGCCACCTTGCTCGGGTTGACGAAGAGCACACGCTGCATGGCCGACGAGCACTCGTAGGCACCGCGCTCCATGCTGCCGTCGTAGAGACGCACCTTGTTGGCGAGGTCCTTGGTGTAGACAGTATCAGCGAGAAGCTCCTTGATTTTATCATCAGTAAGCGTAATCTCGTTGCCGTCCTTATCTTTTATGGTCTTGCCATCAACCCATCCGAGCACATTGCGTGCATAGAGCAGATAGTTGGCGCGGGTCAGCGTGCGCACACCCGGATTGATATGGTAGTCACGCTTGCTGATGTCGCTGCCGTCGCCATTGACGAAGTTCGGACCCTCCATGGCATTGTAGTTGCGGTCGTCGAGGCCCACGTTATGATAGTTGTTCTCTTCTTCCGTGTTCTCAATGCCCGTTATGGCGTTATACTGCATGGAGTCGCCAATAGCGATACCCTCGTACTGCGTCGTCATGCTGTTGTTCTGGTCATCCTTCCAGATGAGGGAGTTGTAGAGGCTCGACGTGCCCGTGGCAGCGTCGCTAAGCTTGATATGTCCGCCGTTCATGGCGAAGGTGCAGTTGACGATGCTCACCTGGTCGGTGCACTCGAGCGGATTGCCCGACCCGGAGTGGAAGACACTATTATATATAAGTGTGCGTCCGCCACCCTGCTCTATGCGTACCGCCGGAACAGATGTAGCAGTGTTCTCGCCGTTCTGCTGGAAGATACAGTTCTTGATGGTCAGTTTCGGCACACCGATAGCGTCCAGATGTGTTTCCGTCTTCTTCTTGGTATTCTCATCCGACTTGAACTGTTCCTTATAATATATGGCCGCACCGCCGATGGCAGTGCCCTTCGACTCTGTATGGGCATTGGAAGCATAATTGTTTATGAATGTCAGACCATCGAAGGTTATCGGCATCACCTGTCCTGTTGTTGTCGACGACTTATTGATGCCGCCTGTTGTCACATCAATAGTCTCGCCTATTGTTCCGCCGCTACCTCTGTTGCCTTGCGTTTTCCACTGTTCGGCATCGGAGATAAGGAAAAGATGAGCCATATTGTCGGGTGTCGACGTCGACTTCTTCGCCATCTCCAAGACGGTAGGATACTGTTCTATGTCGCGTGCCCCTTCGATGTCCTTACTGTATCCGCCCTCTATGGTCAGGCTCTCTGCCATATAATCATGACCGGAGATAATCTTCTTCTTCAGCGCTACCATACCGTTATTCTCGCCGGTATGTATCTGGAAGCCGTTGTTGTTCTCGTCGAGGGTATATGTCGGCGAGTAGGTACCGCCCATAATCTTGACCACCTTCGGGCGGTCGTTACGGCTGAGGAGCAGTGTCTCGATGGCTCGCTGAAGGTCGCTCGTCGGAGTGTCCCACGAGCGTCCGTCGGCGGCACCGGTAGTCTCCTCATTCGACACCCACATCACGTCGATGCTGTCGCCGTCGGCCACGGTGAGCTGCGAGTGCTGATACTCGTACACGCCGATGTCGATATAATCCTTAGTAACGTTGCCGAGCGGGTCGGCAGAGATACGGTTCATATTCTCCGTGCTCTCCTCGTTCTTGTCGTTGGCATAGCTCATATACTTTTCGTCGCCTAAGGGCAGGAGGGTGAGCTTGAAACCATTCTTATAGAACTTCGACAACAGGGGATAGATACCATGCGCCTTGAATTCGCCCGAAGCATCATCCTTCTCGAATTTTCCAGCCGTAGTCTGTTCTATCTCACCCCATCCAGCATCGACGAGTTGGTTGACGCGCGACAGCAGCCAGTCGGCGCTCGACATATATCCGTCGATGCCGGCCTTTGTCGACGGTTGGATGAAGTTCGGTCCGTCGACGGCATCGTTATTACCGTTAATGATGACGTTGTTATTCTTGTTACCAAGGAAAGCATAAAGATTCGTCAGATCGCCATACGTAACGTCCTTCGCTCTAAGGTCCTCACTTGAGGTCTTCACCGTCTGACCATGCCCATCCTCATAAGCGCAGAAGAACAGAGCCTCATCATTGTCGCTACCGAAGTTGGCAAGTCGTTTATCGCCGTCCGTATCGACCTCATTACCCCAGAAGATGCTGTTCACGGCGATGTGTATGTGGTTCGACTTTGAGTTTGGCAGCGTGTTATAGATAGACGGATAGCTGTGAGCCTTGTTGCGCACTGAGTTGCAGTTGACAAGCGCTATCGACGAGTTGTCGCCGGCCCAGAGCACACCACCATAGCCCAACGTCTCGTTGTTTGTCTTGCCATTACTGTCGGTATAGGTTTTGTTCAATGTGCCCGTACCCTTGATGGCCTCGTTGTTGGCGAAGATACTGTTGACGATGGTCACCTCATCGTTAGTGGCTATAGCTCCGCCACCCGACCACGTAACAAAGTCGCGGTCGTAGTCATCGGCTGTAACGTCATCCGGGCTCTTCGTATAGTTCTGCACAAAGGAACATCCCACGACATCGAGCTGTCCGTTGGTGAAGATGGCTCCGCCAAGGCGTGCCCTGTTGTTCTGGAACAGCGTGTTGGCCACCACCATAGGTATGCTTCGCTTCGGTGCTCCCACGCCGTCCTCGTATTTATCATCAGAAACCTCCGTACCGTCGACCATGATTCCACCACCGCGGAAATACCAGAGCTTATTCTGTACCGAAGTCTCATAGCCCATTGCCGAACCGTCGCGGATAACGAGTCCGTCGAGGAGGATAGTCCGGTTCAGGCGTGATGTCGTCGTTTCCTTAGCAGCGTCTGTCGTTACCGTGGTCAGATTGTTATCGCTGAAATATTCCGGGAGCTTACCCACCGACTTCTCGTCGGCGTTACAGTTGATGACATGGTAGACATTCTTCACCTGCAGGTCGCTGCCCACAGAGAGCCCGGAGAGTATGGTCTGGTTCTCCATCTCCCACGGCTCGACGACAGAGTTCTTGTTAATATCGTAGCGCACACGCTCAGCACGGATGTCGTCGGTACTCTTGCCATAGAGTGTTACACCGTTGACAGTCACCGTTCCTGACGTAGCCTGACAATACATGTGGTCGCCCTTGCTGACGTCGATACCGCCGATGACGGCCACGCCCTCCGGGATATTAAAGGTATTGGTACGCACGGCACCCTGCTCACCATACATATTAGTATAAGGATAATACGTGCCTCCGGCGACGAAGACCTCAAAGCGGTGGTTGCGCGGTTTGTCCTTTTCCGGGGTCGTGTCGCCAGACGACTCTTCGCGCTGCCGCACGTGCATGATATAGTCGAAGGCATCGCCGAGGCGTTGGAACGGGTTGGCAAACGATGATCCCACCTGCTTGTAAATCTCATCATCGCTGTCGAGGAGCTTGTTTGCCTTGTCGTTCGACACACTCGACGGATGTACAACAAAGAGGCGGTAGAATACCTTTGCCACCGCAACATCATAGCTGGCGTTGATGGCACGGGCACCGATATCAGTAGAGACGTTATCCTTCACGACGAGACTTGTACCGTCATAAGCTGTTTCATCGTTGGCAGTCTGCGACATACGTTTCACGCCCGCGATATCCACTGAGTCGATACCTGGGAAGAACCGTATCATACTGCGCATCGTCTGATAAGGCAGTGCCGCACGAGCTAAAACCGACGACTTCTGCATAGCATAGTACTGGTACACTCTCTCTTCAGTCTTCAGCTTATCGTCGGCTTGCCAGCGCAAGCCCTGATCCGACATACCGCTGACGCTGATGTTGTTCACTCCGGCCTCACGGACATTGGTAACGGCGGTGTAGTTGACCGGGAAGTTCCACACGTCCTGCACGGCATCGACATTGACGACACCGGCGATATCGCTCTGGTCACTGCTCTTGTTCATCCACACCACGTTACCAATGGAGCGCAGATTGGTGTTGAAGAAGATGCCGCCCCCGTTCTTCGTTGAGGTCTCATTACCATTATATACGATGGTGTTATAAGCGAGAATGGACCATGTTGAGAGTCCGGACGTATCCGGTTCCTCAATGGCTATGCCGGCACCATAGGCCGCATTATTGTCCTGGATGATACATCCCGAGACAATTCCCGACGACTGCACATAGAGTCCGCCGCCGTATCCAGAGGCACTGTTGTTCTGTATCACGCAGTTGGAAATATCGGCAAAGTCCGTCACCACTGCAGCACCGCCGCGCTGGTTCTCCTCCAACACGCCGTCGGCCTCGCCTCCCTCAATGAAACAGCCGTTGAGCAGAGAACGCGAGAAGAGGTTATCGCCAGGTGTCTGCTCCCACGTCGCCTTATAGGTAGTAATAACGTCGCTGAGCTTCTCGTATATCGGCAGACCGTCGTCGCCGGTCTTTCCCGTGGCTATACGGTTGCCGTTCTCATCGAAGACATAATCGGTGAACGTCACCACATGGTAAGCTGTAGAGGTACCTTCATCGTAGTTGAAGCCACCTTTCAGCAGTGTCTTTTTGTTCAGCGGGTCGCGCTCTTTGAATTCGTCGTTCCAACCACCCTGCACCTCCACGCCGTGAGGAATCTGTATGCTGTACTGTCGCGGGTTCACGTCGAGGTTGGTGTTGTAGTCGGTGGTCCGCGACGGCTCATAACCGCCACCCGGGACGGCGGCGAGCTTCACTATGACATGCGCCTTAGGGTTAGCATACTTATATCGTCCGGCAGCATCGAGCACCTGCTGCAGCTTTCCGTTACAAGCAGCGTTAGCGGCGTTGCTGGCATTGGCCACACCGCCACCGTTTTGCGAAACATAATAGGTAGCAACATTAAAATCCTTTTCCGTTCCCGTCAAATCATCCACAGTACTGTACACCCGATGCTTCTCCGTACCCGTCTCCGGCTTAATCTCATTGGAGCCGTTATACTCGTAAGCGCCCTTGTCGATACGGCAGTCCTGGATGCGGTCGGCACCGGCGATGTCCTCAGTCACATTCAGCGTCTGCGTAAGCTCCGTGCCATATACCTCCGAGCCCATATTGATGCAGAACTTGGCAAGGTCAGAAGCCGGGTTGATGCTGTAGGGGTTGTCGGTGAAGAAATACCGCTTGCCATCATAAGAAGAGACAGACGTTCCATCTTTCAACTTATATTTGCTTTCGCTGAAAAGATCTTTTGAAGCACACTGATCAATATATCTTGTTGGGTATGGATCCTTATTATATGCGCTACCACTCCCAGGAATGACATCATTATTATCGAAGATATTAAAATTATATAGATATTGCTGGTACTTATAAACTGTAGGATTCGTACTGACGACAGTCTTGTCGAGCGTATGGGTTCCCTTTACTACGCCTTCATTCGCAAATTTTGGACAAGGAATAGAATGATAACAGTCATAAAGTATTCCAGGCAGCCCAATTTTATCAGTCCAATAATGACGGCAAACCGTATTATAGTTCTCACCGGTGTTGCCATATCCTGTGTTTCCCCAGAAAATGCAGTTATAGAATCTTGCCATTCCCTTAGCTGTTTCATCTGTGGTATAATCATTAAAATCCCAGATACTCGGAGAAATGGCACCACTGGACTTTGTCCATCCTATATTGTATGCAAAGGTACAATTATAGAGTTTATTGTATTTTGTATTATCTGCCTTGATTGCCAAAGCCAACCCCAATATGTTACTTGAATTATTTCTGTTTGCATAATCAGAGGCATTCTCTACTATCATCGTATTAATGACAGTGCCTCCGTACATATAGATACCGGCACTTGATCCTTTTGGGTTGGCATAAATAATGTTGTTTCGAACAATACAATCAATTACTTTACCACCACTTAAATAGATGCCTGCTCCTCCATGCTCAAAAACAGATGTAGTGAGATAATTGTTACGGACTAAGCAGTTCTTCAGTGTAATGCCAGTTCCTCCAAGATAAGCACCTACACCGCCAGCATTCGTGGTTGTATTATTAGCTGTAAATTTTCCATTTTGCATCGTCAGGCCTTCCCACATGGTGGCCGTAGTGATGCCTGATCCATACACCACCCGCTTGTTCCCACTACCGTCCAGTATCGTCTGATAGGTGGCATCAAGGTTGGAGATATCTCGTTCACCCTCACGCTTTCCCGGATTACCGTAAGCCTTGAAGCCGCCATAGACGTTGACACCTGCCACCATATTGACAGTTTGTCCTTCCTTGTAGGTACCTGCCGCAATCCAGATATTCTTTACTCCATTGTTTTTTGCCTGCTGCAAGGCATAGGTCAGCGTCTTGAACGCCTTCGACCATGATAAGCCATTATTACTGTTGCTACCGTTTGTCCGCACATAGTATGTCGAGCCGTTCTCTGGCTGGCGCGTGTTCTCGATGGCACCGATGTCCGGTGCACCACCATAGGCACGGTAATGCAGGGCAAAGTCAGTCTCCTTCGACGGGTCCTCGCTGGTCGCCACCGTTGCGGCGTTGACCATCGGGTTCATATCCATCGGGGTATAATCGACGAGACCGCCGTAGAGCGTCGGGTCGTCGGCGTTCTGCTGCACGAAGATCGTACGCACGGGGTTGGCAAAGCGCGGATAGGTATGGTCGTCGGTGCGTGAGTTGCCAAAGGTAGGCACATAGTCGCTGGTACTAACAGTGCCCATACCCTTATCAGAATAGAGCAGGTCCACCTGATTACCCCTTCCAGCGACAGCGACGCCACTGCTGCCACTATAGTACAGCGACGCGAGGTTCGAGCCGTCGGCCTTCAGTTCCGAACGGTCACCAAGCGAGTCAGTGGCATTGGCGTAGATGGCCGAGTTTGTCACCGTGATGGTCGGCGTAACATTACCATTATGCTTTACTGCCGCGAACACATTACCTACATTATTCACCACGGTGCAGTGGTTCAGCGTTATCGAGGCGTTGCTAACGGCCTGGATGATACCCGCCGAGGCGCGCCATTGGTTCACCGTGTTCTTGTCCTGCTTGTTGCGTACGGCATTGTTATGGATAACACAGTTCTCCATTGTCAACGCAGCTTTCTGCAACTGAGTTGGGTTGTCCGACATGTAGTTGTCACCACTGACGAAGACAGCGGCACCACCCATCGGTGCCCAGCAGTTGGAGATGACACAGTTGCGCACGATATTCCCCGTCATATCCTGCGTTCGCTCAGCACGTGAGCGTGCACCGATAAAGATACCTGAGCCATAGCCATAGGCCTGACGGTAGGTATAGGAGTCCTCGGCATCGTTACCATTGTAGGTAGGGTCGTCCGGTTTCTCGGCGTTACCATAGGAGATATAGAATCCGTCAAGGACCGCATCGTGGACGTTCGGGAAGATGACACAGTGGACACTGTTGTACTTATAGTCGTCAACGATGTTACCCGTGATACGCGTAACATTCTCCTTCGGGTTGCGGGCGACAATTTTCTCACCAGTTCCTTCCACGGTATAATCGGTAACTTGCGTGCCGGTCAGCTTCGAGGAGTATCCGCCATACATCAGCATATTGCTGAGCAGATGGAGAGCCGCACTCTGCAGGTCGGCCTCACCGGACTGAAGGTCATAGAGGTACGAGCTCGGTCCGGCTGCGGTTACGAGTCCCTGCTTGACGAGGATCTGCGTCTTACCGGTCCAGCTTTTATTGCTACTTAAATATTTCTCCATGTCATAGACGGCCTCACTGACATTATCCAACGGTGTGTCCCAACTGTTACCGGTCTTTCCTTCAAGACTATTGATGACACGGTTCGGGTCGACGAAGAGTGTTGGGATATTTGTTGACGGATCAGAACCGTCGACAGCCGGCAGCATGGCAATCTCGTAATCCTCCTCATCAGCCGCGACGGCACCGAGAGCCGACACGGGGTTGAAGACAGCCCCGAAGATGTCGCGGGCGGAATGGCTCTTGGTAATCATATTACCGAAGGCCGTCAGCTGCGACACCTGTACACCCTTCATCTCCAGATAGCTCTTTGAGTTGAGTTTCCATTGCGTAGGACTGTACAGAAGAGCATCGTTGACACCGGCCGTTTTCGACGGTACCTCGAAGATAGGATAGTTACCGGCCTTGCTCGCAGTGAAATTGCTTTTATCGAGTTGGAAGACATTACTGCGCAAGGAGTTTCCCCAGTCGGTGATATCGTAATTGCTGAAGGCCATATAGCTCAGTCGCGGCCGCTGTGCCGTGGCCAGTTTGAAGATGTTCGAGGCATTGTTGTATCCGAACTGTATATCGTTGTTGGCGGCACAGGTGTTACCCCACACCACGCTGTTGAACGCCGAACCGGCACCGTAGACATAGAGTCCGCCGGTACGGCCGTAGCGGATGTTGTTGATGGTAATATCGGTACCCGTACACTCGTTATTGGTGATGGTACAGTGGTTCAGTACACCACCTTTATATAATGCCACGCCACCGCCTTCGGTATTGGCGTTGTTATTGTTAATGATACATGTCGAGGCATAGGGGTCGAAGCCATCCTTGGTGTATTTGCTTGTGGAATAAGGATGCTCCTCCGGTGTATAGACAATCATCAGTCCACCACCGACACGCGCCATGTTATTCGTGATAACGCTCTTGCGCAAGGCTCCGTTATTCTCCATGCACACACCACCGCCGTATCCGTCGGTGACACCGATGCCAAGGGTCTGACACTGATAGATATAGCAATGCTTGACCGTTCCGCCACGGTCCATATATATGCCGCCGCCACGCCGTGATGCCGAGCAACGGCGTACGACGCAATTACTTAGCGTGGCATGCTGCACCATATACGCGCCACCGCCAAAGGCCGTCAGGTCGCGTTCAGTCGTTGTACGTCCTGAGGCGTTGCCGTCCTCGATGACGCAGCCGTCGACGCTGGCACCGTATACAAGGGAGTCGGCAAAGAGCGTCTCCTTGCCGGCGTCGTCCTTACAGAAACCGTTGGTAGCGAACCACAGCACATGGTAGGAGTTGCCTGGGAAACGGGTATCATACTGCTTTTTATTGTTGTTCCAGTCGAACTTTCCCATGACCGTAGAGTGGTTGCCCGAAAGGATGGTGGCATACTTGAAGTCATAGGACATGATGGTGTCATTGGCCGCCATGCCGATGGGCCTGTCTGTCTCAGAGCCAGTGGGTTTGTTCTTCGCTTTGGGGTCGTCAGCCTTCCATTGGGGAGCTGAAGATAGTTTACGCTGGTCAGGTGTAGCCTCCGGATTCTTGGGGTTGAACCCGCCATAGAGGTGTATGCCGTCGTAGATTTTGAATGATGTCGACAGGACCGACGATCCGCTGCCGGTGCTCTCCGACGGATAATATTTACCCGCTGCCACATACACGCTGCCGGAGTGGAGGTTGTTGCGCTGCATGTAGTCGTAGAGGTCGTTGATGGCGTCCTGAACGTTATCCTTGGCCTTGTCCCACGATTTGCCGTCGTTGGCATATTTGCCGGTCTGGGCATTGACGTAGCGGATGGTGTCGGTCTGGGCAGAGGCAGAAAACGGCAGGAGAAAGAAGAGGAAGAGCAATATAAAGACCAGACCCTCTCCAAGTCCCTCTAAGAGAGAGACGAAGGGGCTACTAAACTTGGCTCGTTTTGTTTTATCCTCTTTCATTCTATGTATCTTATTGCATATGAGCATACTTACATATATTTTTTACCATTATCACCACGACGTTTTCACCGTCACCGTCCCGAGCATCCATGGAACGAATGGCTGACTTTTATCGATGCTGCCGGCATCAATGTCATTCGTTTTTGTGGACTCATTATTCGACATTGTCAGCGAGAACTTGTAATGACTGTTATCGTCTGTCACCGGAATCACATATCTATAGTCGCGTCCGTACCATTGGCTGCCAGCATCGAGTTGTATACTTTCAGAGTGAGTATCTGTAGCCGTATTCTCTAATGGCTTGAAAATAAAGCACTTCTGCGGCTGCGGTGTTTTCAGTGTGATATTTGTCAGCTTCACCGACGACTGGATGTCGGTTGCTACATTCCACTGAATGTCGAGTTTCGAGGCGATATGATAGAGCACGATGTTTATCGACGGGTTCACCGTGTTCATATTGTTCAACGTACCATAATAGGTGCTGTTTATTTTATAGTTATATGGTGTGGAATAAATATTTTGTATTTCCTTCTGAATATCATCGCTCATGGTGAACTGCTGATCCACTATGTCGGCCGTCTTGAGGGCGTTGACGGTACTCTCGTTGCCCTTGGTCAGACCTGGCAGTTCCACGGCCGACAGGGCCGCATAGACGGCACCTACCGGCTGACGGTAGTCGGGCAGATAGACGTCGATGTATCCCTCATAGCGGTATACAGAGTCGTTAGCAGTAGCGAGGGCACCCTGATAGCGTTCTTTCTTCCATGTTCCCTTTAGTTGTGTGGAAGAAAGCGTAACATAATCATTTCCGTTTTTGTCTTTCGTAATGATATAGATATACGACCAGGTTGGCAATTTGAATTTCTCATACGTTCCCGGATCACCGTAAGTTCTTGTAGCCCTTGCATCCGTTGTCGTACTGACGAGGCTGGCATCGGTAGCCGGAATATAAAGGTTTACCGGCATACGGGTGGTGGCTACGTCATCGGTGTCGGACGATGAGCAGGAAGAGAAGAAGAGTACCGTTAATAGAAGTACCGCTCCTGTCCCCCATAAAAAGGTAAGAGAGAGGCCACTGACAGTAATCCGATGTATGATGTGCCTTATTTTCATGTCTGTAAAAAGTATTCGATAATATTAAGACCTCAGAGTTTCCCCTTTATCGGAGAGCCCCTTCTACAGTTCCGGATTATACTCACCGCCCTTTTTCCAGTCAAGGGTGACGCTGGCGCCGACATTGCTGTCGGTGGTGGAGATGCCACCGTTGTCGTTGACACGTACGCGGATGACGCGTATGTCACCGGCGCGGAGGGCATCGGAGAGCGAGAGGACGGTGCGTGTGACGGTACCGTCGGGCATATCGGCGAGGATGACGACATGCCATAGGGCGTTGTCGTCAGCACGGGTAGCGGCGGGGACGAGGGCCTTGGCGGCTGTCGTAGCGGCATGCGACGGGAAGGCCACCCCGCAGTAGGCTGTCGAGTCGGTACCGCTGACGTCGACGGGCACGGTCCTCACCAGTGATGCGTGGTCCCAGTGCCATGTGCTGTCGTCGGGAGTGAAACTCGTGGCGAGGTCGGCGAGGAATACGCGCAGCCGCTGTACCTTCGCGTTGCGTTTCATCACCACGGCGACCCCGGCATCGGCAGGATAGAGGTCTACCTGCCAGCTCTGGTTCTGATTGCCGAGGACATTCATATCGAGTGTTCCGGCCATCACCGCCTGGACATGGCTGTCGACGGTATCACGGAGGAACTGTGTCAGTCGGACTGTCGAGGCCTTGGCAGAGTCGGTGAGGAATATCGACGGGTCGCTCTGTCCTATCACCGCGATATGGCGATAGTTGTTGGCTGGAATGGCGATGGAGAAAGCCGTACGCTGTCCCTCGATGTCACGGTTGAAGAATATCGGATTACCACCGATGGGATAGAATCCGAGTCGTGCCTCCGTTGTCGTGGGCTGGAGAACCGACTGGAAGTATTTGTCGAGCGTCTTCAAGGTCATGGACCCAGCATCCACTTTCAGCTGTTCACTGAGTTGCATGTTGATATTGCTGACCACCTCCAGCTGATAGGTCAGCGAGTAAGTGTTCTCGCAGTCTGAGCGGTCGTCATCAATATAAGAGCAGCTCTGCATCGTGAGCAGAAGGAGCAGGGCCGTGGCCCAGAACTTGAATTGTCGTGTCATAATAAAAAATTGATAAAGAGAGAATTTTGATGTAGGGGCATCCTTTTTATTCATGTTGGATAAGCCGATTACCCCTACATCAAAATTTTATTTATTATTTGAATTCCTCTTCGAATGTCATACCTGTCTGCCAGTTAAGGTCAACGCTCATACCGAGCGAGAGCTTCGGGGTACGCAGGTCAGGAAGAACATTGTAAGCATTGGCAAGACCCTTGTCATAGACGGTAGAGCCACCTGATGTAGTGCCCGTATTGGTATTGATGGTCAACTTAGCCGTTGTAGTGAAGTCCTGCTTAAATACCTGAGAACCAGTTTTTGCCTTTTCTGTTTCCGTTGCTGATGACGGGTCGAGGGTAGCGAGGAGATAGAACTTGGCACCTTTACCGATGATACCATCCTTACCCACGAACTCAGTGCCAGAGTTGTTTGTGAACTCAACAGCGATGTTCACAGAGGTGCTTGCTGCATTGGCGAGAACGAGCGTGTGGTTAACAGTAGAAGGATCAGTAGCTACACCGGTAGTGCCCCATGCTGCAGGTACGGCATTGTCGTAAATGGTATATTCCTTAGCATCAGTAGTTGTTGTCGGAGTGAAGTCATAGACCACCTGCTTCTGTCCACCCACGAGAACGGCGCTGATTGGGAAGCTCGGTTTAGAGCCATTAGTAAGGCTGATAGCCTTGCCCTCACGATCGTTGAGTGTAGATGCACCAGCCTTCACGGTCACGTCGAGACGGCCCACGGCATACTGAATCTGATCTTTCAGAGCGACACTGCGTGTGGTAGGACCGACAGCAGTACCGGTGGTGTACTTTTCAAGAATCCGTGTCCATGTGTTGGAGCCATCATAAGCGCTGCTCTGATCTGTATCCGATGTCTTCAGTGTCGTATTGGCATAGTACTGCAGGTTTGCAGGATAAACCAGGTCGGCAGGCCTCTGCGTCATCTGTCCGCTTGTGGATGTTCCGCTGAGGTTAGCCTCAAACTTATTATTTGTGGTATTCCACTTCACGAGAGCGCAACCGTCAGGGATAGGAGTAGAGAGGTTGCCCGGGAAACCCTGAAGAGCTTCATTCAGTGTAACGACGCCATCATCAGATACAGAAGCCTTAGCTTTAATTGAAGTAATGACAGCCTTCGACATAGCGTCGGTGTTATTCTTCAAGCTCTCGTAGATGGTCTGAAGGGCAGCACGCACGCTGGCACTTGAACCTGTCTCAATCTTTATAAACTGCTGATAGAGAGGATAGATAGTGTTGTTAGCGTTATCGGTAGCACTCCAAGCGACATCAGCACCATCGACTGTAATCTTTGTGCTTGCAATCGATGTCAGATAATCGGCCAAAGTGGTAGCCTTATCATCGGCTTTTCCGGCAGTGTAGATCTGAACCGGCGAGAACTTGATAGCTGCGGGCTCGCCGGTAAGGCCTTCTGAAGTCAGCGTACCGAACTTATGCTTGTCAGCATCTGATGTGATTGCCGTAGCAGCTGTGTTGTCGATAGCCTTACCATAGAAGAGGAATGAAGCAGTACCTACTGGAACGCTGACGTTGGCATAGACGGTAGCATGGTCGGTACCCTTAGCGGCAGAGCTCTCATAAACGTTGTTTTGACCATTAGTAGCCGATGAAGGCAATGTGATGTTACTACCGAGACGAACATCTGTACTGGCAATTGCCGATGTCTTGGCAAACGGAATGAGGTTGATGTTGTCGATACCGCGGAAGTTACCCGTACTCTGCACCTCTGTATCGCTCATTCTCGTCGACGGCTTGGCATTGGAGCTTGAACCGCCGGGTAGGCCGACGGATAAGGTGAAGGACGTCTTGACAGCCTCGCCGGTAGTATTGCCGGGATTATCAGCGATATCATCCGACGACGAGCAAGAGGAAAGGAAGAGCGGGGTTGCGAGCACCATGGCTCCCATCCCAATAAAAAATAGATTTCTCTTCATAACTTAAAGATTTAAATGTTGAAATAATATATTCTCGACTATTATGCTTTCTTCCGCCTTATTGCCGGCGGAAGGTTTGTGTTGTTATCAGAACCGCCAGCTGACGTCGACGGCAACCTTTGGCAGGAGGTAGACGCGGTTCTTTCGCGCCACGGGACTGCCGCAGTGTACGCAGTCGTACATCCGGTAGTGGGTCCACGCGAGGTCGGCACCTCCCTGCACGTCAATGCCGAATCCGCTGCCGAGGTCCCAGGCATATCCGCCGAAGGATCCCACGCCGATGACGTTGCCCTGGATGCGGTGGTGGCGAGCGTCGCCGAACATTCCAAAGTATCTCATCTTGAGGTTGGAGAGGTTATAGTGCACCCACAGTGCATCGTAACCGTAGTACCATCCTCGCCACGGTGTTCCTTCCGTCCACTTGCGGCCATAGAGGTCGACGCTGAAGTGGCGGTACTTGCGCTGTGCCGTGTCGTCGGTGGGCCATGGACGGAAACCGCCGGCGATACCGAGAGTCCACGAACTGTCGAGGCGTGTCTCAAGACTGAGATTGGGTGTCATTGTGGCGGAATAGACAAGATTATTCCCCACGGCGAACTGCTGCGCCCTCATGGCGACCTGAAACATGAGAGCCACAAAGCAGAGCACTGCTATGCGATGTTTTATGGTTCTTCCGCTTTTCTCGTTGGTAGGACCGATTTTTGTAGGTCCTAAATACAAAAAGAAGCCTAATTCCGTTTATATATTTGTATTCACCACAAATCAAATATATAGCACATGGAACTAAGCTTCTTATATCATGGTTTCGGTATAGACCGCAGTTATCATTACCACGCTACTGAGTACAAAGATAACTCAATTATTCTAAAACTAAGGGCTCTTTCATTTAAGCCGACATAGAAGACAATATGTCACAATGTAATCCGTTTAAATGAATGTGACGATAGGCACAAACGCCCGAAGGCGGTTTCTCAACCGCCAGGCTCTTAATACCTTTTGTCATATATTTTTATTTTTGAAGAGGGGGTTTATGGTATTTGTGCGATTAGTGCACTTTGTGCCCCCTCTTCTTTTTACACTGCAAAGATACAAAATAATTAGCTAATAACCAAACAATTACGCACTTTTATCATCTCGGATGCAACTTTTTCTTCCCTATAAGGGATTAAGAGTTTGGCGGTTGAAAAACCGCATTTGCTGAGCCGAGATTTGTTAAATTTTATCCACTCAGTACCAGATTATCGTAGGATGAACAAAGGCAACTGTAAACACAAGTTGTCCGACATGCTTCTGCTGGTTATTTTGGCCAGGGCATGCGGCTGCGAGACTCGCAAGGACATTGTGGCCTTTGGAACGATCCATTTGAGCTACTTGCAAGACCACCTCGGCATTCTTGCTAAGGGATGTCCGTCCGAGCCCACACTTTGCAGGATGGAAGGTGGAATCGACGACATTACTTTGGCCTCTTTGGTTTCGACATTATCACGAAAATACGTGTCGGAGCATGATGGAGCAAACAGACGGCACATTGCAATTGACGGCAAGTTCATGCTGGGTACGAAAATTGGCGACGGACGCTCTCCTGATGTTGTGACTGCTTTCAGCGTGACCGACCGGTTGCCGCTTGACACTGAAATGTGTGAGGTGAAAAGCAATGAGATAAAGGCTGTGCCCAAAATCATAGAGCGGGCTGACTACATGAATGGATGCGTTATAACTGCGGATGCCATGTCGTGCCAAAGTTCTATCATCAAAGGCATCGTCGGGAAGGGAGCTGACTATCTTATTGCGCTGAAAGCCAACCAGAAAGCAGCAAGATGGTCGGTAGAGGACGCTGTGCCTACGCTGCATCCTAACGACGAATGGAAGACGGAGTGGGAACTTGCCCACGGGAGGCTGTACCAACGCCGATGCCGTGTATATTCAGACATATCCGGTATCAAGGCGCTTGAAAAATTCCTCAATGTCAAGGCTGTGATTGCCATAGACACGCATACGATTGAAAAGAAAAGCGGAACGGAACAAAAACAGACGAGGTACTATATAACCAGTTTGGAAGAAAGGGCACAGACTTTGGATCGAATCAGCCGCATGCACTGGGGAATCGAGAACAATCTCCATTGGACGCTGGATGCAAGAATGCGCCAGGACCGCACAAAGAGAAAAGAAACAAAGTCGGCCAGAAACTTGGACTCGATCCAGAAGCTTGTTTATATCATCTACACCATAGCCTCCAAAAAGCACCTGCCAGAGACCATCAGAAAGAGGAAAGAACTCTTTAAAGTCAAGTTCTCAGCCATTGCATCTTACGCCAAGAACAGCTTGGCCTATGCTATTTCTCTTCTCAGTCTGTAGAGGTCGTTAATTTTGAGGGATATATAATAAGCCCTAAGCTACATCCAGCTTGGGTAGGGGATACTTTATCCATTGGTCATCAGACCTTTACTACAAATAGCATTTCTGCGGTAAAGCGGAGACTGAGCAACAATCATGCCATGTCAGTCTAAATTTAAATGAAAGAACCGTATTCTAAAACTCAAAAGTATTCCAATAAAAAAAGTGACTTGCCCTCATTGTGGTTGTACTGAAGTTATACGGTATGGTGTTATTCACCGCATGATACACAACCTTCCTATAGGCAGCAAGAGGACGTTCCTTTATCTTACAGTCCAGAGATACCAGTGTAAGGCGTGTGGAAAGGTTCATCAGTCAGACATACCTTTCACCCGCGGAAATGTCAGTTATACATACAGATTTCAGCGTTATGTATTGGACTTGCTAAGGCTTGGTGGCACCATTACAGACGTTGCGAAGCATCTTGGCGTTGGCTGGGATATGGTAAAGGACATACACAAGGATTATCTCAAAAAGAAATATTCCCATCCTGACATATCAAAAGTAACGAAGATTGGAATAGATGAGTTTGCCGTCAGGAAGGGTCATGTATATAAGACCATCGTCGTAGACCTTGATACAGGACGGATAATACATGTGGGTGACGGCAAAGGAAGTGACTCTCTTACAGCGTTTTGGAAAAAGGTTAAGCGCAATAATATCAAGATAGAACTCGTTACCTCTGACATGTCTGCCGCCTACATTTCATCTGTGGCACAGAATGCTCCTCAGGCCAAGCATGTATATGACAAGTTCCATGTCGTAGAACTCGTCAACGACGCTGTTGACAAAGTTCGCCGCAGCGTATGGAATCAGGAAAATGACATAGAGAAGAGAAAGCTAATAAAGGGCACGAGATGGATGCTGCTGTCAAAGTCATTGGACAAGTTCGATGAGGAGTCAAGAAAACGTTTTGACAATATTCTGAATACGAACAAGCCTCTCTTTGAGGCATACTATCTGAAGGAGGACTTATGCCAAATATGGATGCAGAAAAGCAAGGCTGAAGGAGAAGAGCAACTTGAGTACTGGTGCGCCAGAGCAAGAGAAAGCAAACTGACGGCTATGATTAAAGTGGCTAATACGCTACTGGCGAAAAGAACTGGAATACTCGCATGGTATGACTGCAAAATGACCAATGCGGTTCTTGAGGGGACAAACAACAAGGTGAAAGTGTTGAAGAGGAAAGCGTTTGGTTACAGAGATGACGAATACTTCAAATTACTATTACTTGGCATGAAAGACGAGACAGTCAAAACTGAATAGACAGGCATACCTACCAACGGGAAAAGCGGAAGAACCTGTTTTATGATGGTATTCATTGTAATCATAACCTGTATTTTATATAATGTATATATTCGACTCAAACTCTCTAACCTGTCGGGATTACGGAGACCGCTACTTTCCCCCCAGAAAAGAACTTAACTACATAAACTTCAAAGGATTCCGAAATCCCTTGTTTTGCCAAAGTTTTACTACTGCAAAGATATGAAGTTTCTTTATTGAACACAAAGGAGGGGTGGTAATTTTAAATAACTTTAACCAAAGATGTTTCAAATGCGTTAAGGATAGAGCAAAAATGAACACAAGCCCGCAGTAAAAGGACACACGCGGTGGTGCACTTAGAGCGGGCTGCCGGAACCGGGGGGGATGGTGGGGACGGCGAATTGTAATTCGCCGAACTCGACGGCGCAGACGAGAGAGAGGCTGCGGGCAAGACGAGAAAGAGGCTGCGGGCAAGCTGAGAGCGGGGCTGCGGGGTGCCACCTACTCCTTCATATCGAGGGCCATGGGGTTTCGTATGCCGGCGTTGACGGCGAGGGCGAGGTAGCGGTTGATGACGGAGGTGCCTGTGATGCCCTTCCTGTTGGCTGCGCGCCGCACAAAGTTGTATGGATTGGCGACGGGATGGCAGTGGAGGACGATGAACACATGTCGCACCATGTCGATGAACCGCATCGCATGCCCGCGCCGGTCGGTGTAGCGTTGCGACATCCATACGATATGGACGAGTTCTATGAGGTCAATCATCGTTCCCGACCACGCCCTTGCCGATGGCCCGTCGGCGGTCATGATGCGGTCGAAGACGGAGTAGATACCATGCAGGACCTTCTCGCGCTCGGCCGCCAACTCCTTAGCGGTGAGGTCGGCAACGTTGCGATAGTGATTCTCAGAGGAAAAGTACCGGGAGGTTTCACTCCCGGCACACGCTGAAACCTCGAACCCGGAATCCAGCGATTTTGTTGTGTCTTTCCTGATATTAATTGAATTCATAATTTAATAGAGTTTCGTTTTCAGTCTCCGATGACTTTCATCAGATTACGAATGCAAAGATAATAAATTTCATAGGGCAAATGCAAGTTTTACGTGGGGTATTTTAACAGTTACCCCTCGGTTTTACGAACTATTAACACTGTTGTGAAAAGATAGTGCACAGAAAAGAATAAAACTTTACAAATTAAGCGGCGATTAGGTAAGATTATTGAGTGAGGAGAGGGCGGAGCGCAGATACGGCGGAGGAGCACAACGATAGCGAACGGACGAAAGCTGTAAAAATTTTTCAGAGGACGGCTATGGAGGAAACTGCTATCGCACCGCACTGATTATCAACGTGATAGCGAGGTATGCCGTTTTGCGTTGCGAAACGAGCCGTTTCAAGATCCAAAACAGGCCGAATGAGATTACGAAACGGGCCGTTTCGGAGGACGAAATGGGAAGGATGGGGAGGATGTAAAGAAATTTACAGCTCGGAAGAAAGGAGCATAAGGAGCTATAGAAGCTATAGAGGCTATAGCGGCTGCAGCCCCCGGGGAAAAATAAAAAACCTGGCGCGGCTATTGCGAGAGCGAAGAAAAAGCAGTACCTTTGGGGGAAAATAGACTATAGAAACGAATGGAAAAGAATAACGAAGAGGAGGGAAACCGCAGCAGCCACGTGGACAACGGCACCCGCTTCACGGCCGATGCCAACCGCTACGCCCCGGAAGATGCGGCGTCGTTCTTCGATGAGCTGATAATGACGATGGCCGACACGAGCGACATCAGGCGCGTGTACCGTCGCTACGGCCATGTGCTGTGGCGCTTTCTCGATGCCCGCACGGCGCTGACGGAGATAACCTTCGCAGGTCCGTTCGCAAAGATGGACTACCTCCTGAAGGAGCACGGTGCCAAATGGTGGCTGCGGCGTGCCGCCAACGACGCCCGTGTGAGGATAAGGAAGAGCTACGACGAGAGCGAGAGCCGTCTGCGTGCCACCGCCGGCCACGACCTCAAAGCACTGTGCCAGTTTATTGCCTTCGTCGACGACACCACAATCCCCGAGGTACTCATCAGTCTGTTTCCCGCCGACGACGGCACGGTGGCTCCCGCGCGCGCCCTCACGGCGAGCATGCGGATGATTGTGGCGGCATGGGACGACGATTACGTCTACGGCGTCATCGACGGCTACAGCACCGACGGCTACAGTAAGGTTGCCTACACCGCCACCCACCCCACCTTTCCCACCGACTGGGGCTACCTCCGCGACCTCTTCCGCCGTGGGTCGCAGCTGAACCTCATCCGTCCTCATGCCGACAGCGACGGCATCCTCCGGCCAGAAATGATAATCTTCGAGCCCGACTATCTCGTCAATGTCACGACGATAGCCCGCTGTATGACCCATTATGCCGACGCGCCGGAGGTGGAACTGATAAACAAGATTGAGCCCTCGCCCGACAACTGGCCGATAATCCTCGGAAACTTCGCCGGACAGCTCCTCGACGAGGAACTGGCGGGGAAGAGCTGCATCCGCGACGGCCACCTCGACCGCCGGCGCTATGCGGCGAGCGTGCGGAAGTTCTTCAGTGCCAACGCGTTAAGCATGCTCACGGCGAAGGCTAAACCCGGTTGGAACTTCCACGACGAGGCGGCGTGGCAGGCCGCACATATCCATAAAGCCGTCAGCGAGACACTGCCACGCGTGGTCGGCGACTTCAACGCCTGGGAGGGTATCGTCGAGCCGTCGTTCTTCTCGCCGATGCTCGGTATCCAGGGACGTATGGACTTCCTGCAGATGGACTACCACTTCCTCGTGGAGCAGAAATCGGGCAACGGCGCGTTTCCCTACGACCACTTCGTCTTCCCCCGTATGACCGACAGCCACTTTGCGCAGCTGCTGCTGTATATGCTTCTCTTCCGTTTCAACTACCGGCAACGGGGCTCCGACGCGTCGCTGACGCCAATGCTGATGTACTCGAAATACGAGCAGAGCATGCTGCGCGTGACGATGGTTCCCGAGCGTGCCTTCGAGGCCATGCGAATCCGCAACGGCATCGTGGCCCGCGAGCTCGCCCTCGCCCGTCACGGCGGCTACCGCGTCTACGATGAGCTGTCGGCCGAGAAACTGAATATGAAAGGTGTCGGCGACAGGCTGTGGAACGACTGGGAACGTCCCCGCATCGACGGCATCCTCGATGTCATCCACAACGCGAGCGCCTTGGAGCGCAGCTATTTCTTCCGGTTCATGGAGTTTATCAGCAACGAGCACGTCATGGCCAAGCTCGGCAACAAGACAAAGGAGTGTTCGGGATTCGCCTCAACATGGTATGACTCGCTCGACGCCAAGCGGTTAGCGGGAAACATCTACGACAATCTGACGCTCGTGAAACCCGACAGCACTACGGAGGGCGAGATTGACGAGGTAACGCTGGCCTACGGCGACGACATCGACTGCGATATGTCGAACTTCCGGCAGGGCGACATCGTCATCCTCTACCCTTACGACCGTGACCGCGAGCCCGATGCCACCGCCGGTCCTGTGGTGCGCTGCAAGATTCGCGACATCACTAAGGACAACCGTCTCGTGCTCACCCTCCGCCACCCGCAGGCCGACCGCCGCCTCTTCGACTACAACCGCGGCCGCGTGTGGGCCATCGAGCACGACTTCATGGAGGCATCGTTCAGCGGACTCTATCAGGGCATGTTCTCCCTCCTCACAGCCCCTAAGGAGCGACGCGACCTGCTGCTCTTCGAGCGTGAGCCAAAAGTCGACGTAAGTCGCAAGCTGAAAGGCGATTACGGCAGTTTCAACACTATGATGCTGAAGGTGAAGAGGGCCCGCGACTTCTTCCTTATCATCGGTCCGCCGGGAACTGGAAAGACATCGTTCGGACTGCTGAACACGCTGAAGGAGGAGCTCTGCGAGGACGGCAGCACCGTACTGCTGATGTCGTACACCAACCGTGCCGTCGACGAGATATGCAGTAAGCTGAAAGGCGCCGGCATCGACTTCATACGCATCGGGGGTGAGACAACAGCACAGGAAGCCTACGCCAACAACCTCATCAGCAGGAAGATAGAGCAGACGGCAAACATCGCCGAGGCACGGCAGATGATTGTCAGCAGCCGCGTGTTCGTGGGAACGACGACGGCCATAAGCTCACACCTCAACCTCTTCGAAATAAAGCAGTTCGACCTGGCCATCATCGACGAGGCGTCGCAGATTCTCGAGCCCCATCTGATGGGCATCCTCAGCGCGCAACACGAGGGTCGGGCGGCGATACGAAAGTTCGTGATGATTGGCGACGAGAAACAGCTGCCAGCGGTCGTCCAGCAGTCGGCGGCAACATCGGCGGTGGAGGAGCCTGAGCTGCGCGCCATCATGCTCACCGACTGCCGTAACTCGCTGTTCGAAAGGCTCTTACGCCGCTACCATGACAACGGTGACGTGGTGGCGATGCTCGACCATCAGGGACGCATGCACCCGGCGATAGCGGAGTTCCCGAATATCGCCTTCTACCACGGACAGCTGAAGGCGGTGCCGTTGGCGCATCAGGAGGCTACGCTGCCCGAACACGGCAACAGCGGCGACCTGCTCACCGACATGCTGCTGACACGGCGTGTGGCGTTCATCGATGCCGCCAAACCGGCGACGACGACCTCCGACAAGGTGAACATCATCGAAGCCGAGATTATCGCTGGTCTCGTCCGCCGCATCTACGACATCGAGAAAGCCACCTTCGACGCCGACGAGACAGTGGGTGTCATCGTGCCGTACCGCAACCAGACGGCAACGGTGCGAAAACTCATCGACCGCTACGGCATCGACATCCTCCACAATATCACTATCGACACGGTGGAGCGTTTCCAGGGCAGTCAGCGAAAGTATATCATCTATGGGTTCACCGTCCAGGAGTACTATCAGCTCAACTTCCTGACCAGCAACGTATACGAGGAGTCCGACGGCACCGTCATCGACCGCAAGCTCAACGTGGCCATGACGCGCGCCGAGGAGCATCTTGTGATGGTCGGCCATGCCCCGCTGTTGGAGAAGAACCCAACCTTCCGCCGCCTCATCGACTTCGTGAAGGAGAGGGAGGGGTATATAAAGATGGAGGGCTGAGGAGCCGGGGCTGCTGAGGCCCGGCTTTGGCTGCCCGTGGGCTCTTCTCTGCGCTGCCCAGCGCTCGGCTCTGGCTGTCCGTGGGCCCGGCTTTAGGCTGCCCGTGGGCCTTGCTCTGGGCTGCCCGTTGGCCCGTCTCTGGGCTCTGTTGTCGGGTTCGGCGAATTATAATTCGCCGCACTTAACAGCACAGCCAAGAGAGAGGAGAAACGAGGCAGCGAAGCGCGGAGAGGGCTGGCTACATTGAAAAAAGGGGGCGGAAAATTTGGAAAAGGAAGGAGATTTTATTAACTTTGCGATAGAGAAAAGGAGGAAACAAGCTAAAAGGGAGGAAGCAAAAAAGGAGGAAACAGAAGAAAGGAAAGATAGGACATAAAAAAGGAGGACAAAACCAGACAACGAAATGGCAAAAGACAAGATAGCATACGTTTGTGAGAACTGCGGGTACGACTCGCCGAAATGGATTGGGAAATGCCCTAACTGCGGTCAGTGGAACACTTTTAAGGAGATTCGCGTGGCTGCTAACCAGCCCGTGGGCCTCAGCAGCAGGAGGGACGCCGCGCTGACGGCAGCAGCGTCGTTCACGAGTGTCGGCGGCCGTCAGGCTAACCGTCCGTACCGTCTCAGTGAGATTCCCGCAGCCGACGAGCCCCGTATCGACATGCTCGACGGTGAGCTGAACCGTGTCCTCGGTGGCGGTCTCGTCCCAGGGAGCATCGTCCTCCTCGGGGGTGAACCCGGCATCGGCAAGAGCACGCTTATCCTCCAGACCGTCCTCCGCCTCCGCGAGCGCGTCCTCTACGTTAGCGGCGAGGAGAGTCCCCATCAGATAAAGATGCGCGCCGAGCGCCTCGCCGACGGTCAGGGCACACAGCCGCCGACAGCCCAGGGCCCTACTGCCGCCGCCCCTCAATCGGCCGGTGACCACATGCTCCTGCTCAGCGAGACCTCCCTTGAGACTATCTTCGAGAATATCAAGAAGATAGAGCCGCAGATTGTCGTCATCGACTCCATCCAGACCATTGCCACGAGCAGCGTGGAGTCGTCGCCGGGCAGCATCAGTCAGGTGCGCGAGTGTGCCTCCGCCCTACTCCGTTTTGCCAAGACGAGCGGTGTGCCGGTAATCCTCATCGGACATATCAATAAGGAGGGTACCCTCGCCGGACCGAAGATTCTCGAGCATATCGTCGATACCGTCATCCAGTTTGAGGGCGACCAGCACTATATGTACCGCATCCTGCGATGCATAAAAAACCGCTTCGGGTCGACGAGCGAACTCGGCATCTACGAGATGCAGTCGGGGGGGCTGCGGCAGGTCAGTAATCCGTCGGAACTCCTTCTCACTCAGGACCATGAGGGCTTGTCGGGGATAGCCATCTCGAGTGCCATCGAGGGTATCCGTCCGTTCCTCGTCGAGACGCAGGCCCTGGTGTCGTCGGCGGCTTACGGCACCCCCCAGCGGTCGGCTACGGGTTTCGACCAGCGGCGGCTGAACATGCTTTTGGCTGTCCTCGAGAAGCGCGTCGGCTTTAAGCTCATGCAGAAAGACGTATTCCTGAATATCGCCGGCGGCCTGCGTGTCACCGATATGGCCATGGACCTCAGCGTCATCGCCGCCGTCCTGTCGAGCAATGTCGACACCCCCATAGAAAGCGGGTGGTGCATGTGCGGTGAGGTGGGCCTCAGCGGTGAGGTGCGCCCCGTCGACCGCATCGTGCAACGCATCGCCGAGGCGTCGAAGCTCGGTTTCAGTCATATTATCATCCCGAAATACAATATGCAGGGTCTCGACGCGTCGAAATTCGATATCACCATCCATCCCGTCAGAAAAGTCGAGGAGGCCCTGCGAGCCCTCTTCGGATAAGCCACGAAACGAAAGAACCCATGCGTCGCGACAACCGAATAACCATAGCCAAAGCCATTGGCATCATCCTCGTGGTGGTGGCCCACACCGACGGCCACGGACTGCTGAACAGCTTCATCTTCGAGTTTCACATGCCCCTGTTCTTCATCTGCGCCGGTTACTTCTTCTCCCTGCGCTACCTTCACGACGAGGGCACATTCGTCGGCCGCCGTCTGAAAGGTCTCTACGTACCGTTCGTGAAGTGGTCGGTGCTCTTTCTCGTCCTCCACAACGTGATGTTCGATGTCGGTCTCCTCAGCGAGCACTACGGCAATGTGGCAGGTGGTGTCACCCATCCCTACCAGTGGCACGAGGCCGAGCAGCGGCTGTGGAATATCATCTTCGCCATGGGCGGCTACGACGAGTTCCTCGCCGGTGCGTTCTGGTTCTTCCGCGCCCTCTTCGTCGCCTCCATCCTATACCTATTATTATATAAGACCGTGATGGCCGCCGCTGCCCAGCTGACGCACAGGCCGTTGGTGGCAATGGCGCGCCACGACCGCCTGCTGCGGCGCACGCGTCCGGCCACTATCGTCGGAGCCGTTGTCTGCGGTCTGCTCTTCGCCCTTTGTCTGTGGAAAGATGCTGACCATCTGAAGATTCCGACCCTCGTGCAGGGTGGTTCCCGCGACCTCATGGGCTGTTTCTTCTTCGGGGTGGGATTCCTCCTGCGCCCCGTTCTCAACAGTGCCCGCGATGCCGTATGCCGACGGCCGTGGCTCGCGGTCATGGCCGATGTGGCGATGGCTGTGGCGGTGCTCCTCTTTGCCATCTACGATCCGGCGGCGATGAGCATCAGTCCTACGGCAGCAAAGGTGGCGGCACTGCCCCTGCCAGCACTCTGCGGGTTTCTCCTGACCTACGACATCAGCTGTAGACTCGATGCTCTCAAAGCCAGAAACGTCGTCCGCCGTTTCCTCATCTACTGCGGCAATAACACGCTGATAGTCTTTGTCTTACACATCGTGGCCTACAAGGTGGTGAGCGTGGTGAAGATACTCTACTACGACATGCCGTGGGAGCGTTTAGCCGGTCACATGACCATACACGAACACGCCGACGACCTGTTCTGGATAGCATATACCATTGCAGGTGTCGGCGTGCCACTGCTCCTCCAGTACGGTTACGACCGCATGAAGGCAGCCATTAGCGCGAGGCGCGGCGAGTAACCAAGAAATTAAAGCAAATACCCCGCAGCTGCGAGGGTGGGGATAAACCCCACCCCTACGGCGGACGGATGCAGCAACACGCTAATTATCAAGGCGTTACATTCATTCGATTGCAAAACAGGCGCGGCAGATCAACTATCTGAACATCAGCCAGTAGGACGGATTAAGCTGTACCACCTGAGAGCCGAGCTTATAAGCTGCATAGCAGAGGTAGAACGACAACTTGCCGCTATCGTCGAGCGATACGCCCTGGTTGGAGATGGCGAAGAGCGGCGTAAAGTCCTGAGTCTTACCACTATAGGGAATGCTGAAGGCGCTGCCCTCAGGGCTGAGGACGATATACGGTGTGCCCTCCTGCATGAAATACGTGAGATGGCCCGTGACGGTCGTCAACGACGGTGAGCCCGCATTGACGGCATAGCGCAACTCGTTGGCGCTCATCGGCGAGAAGACGCGTCCGAAGATGCTGTCGGCGACATTCTCGAAGACCACTGTGGTATCGTTGGTGAAATGCCAGTCGACATGCGCCTTGAGGGTGTCGATATCGTAGTAGAACTGGGTGTAGACCTGTGCCGTGCCCGATGTACCGTTTTTCGTGAGGTTAGCAAAGGCGGCGGCGCGCTCCGCCGGTGTGGCTACAGTGAACTGCACCTTGTCTTTGTCGTCGTCGCTGCACGATGCCATGGCCAAAGCCAGCGAAGCTACGGCCACAACAGAGATGATAAAATTTTTTAATCGCATTGTTTTTTCCTTTTTTAATTTTTTGTTGTTAAACTCTTGCAAATTTAATGCATTTGTTTTAATCCGCAAAATTTTTATGCTCCAATATTTTGATTATTGAATTAATAATATTATTTTTGCAACGGCTATTATATACAACAAATAAGATAAGGAACAATAACAGAGGGAACAAATGGAAAATATTTTTCACGGGTTGGGCATAGCCCTTATCACCCCAATGAGAGGTGACGGCGAGGTAGACTACGAAGCCTTGGAGCGTCTTGTCGAGTACCAGATAGAGAATGGTGCCGACTTCCTGTGCATCCTTGCGACGACGGGTGAGGCCCCATGCCTGACGAAGGAAGAGAAGGACAGGATAACAGATGTAATCATCAGTGTGAACCACGGCCGCGTGCCAATACTTAAATATTGTGGCGGCAACAATACGCGTGCCGTTGTGGAGGAGATCGAGAGCACCGACTGGGTGGGTGTCGACGGCATCCTCAGTATCTGTCCATACTACAACAAGCCCTCTCAGGAAGGTCTGTATCAGCACTTTAAGGCCATCGCCCAGGCCAGTAAGCTGCCGGTGGTGATGTATAATGTGCCGGGGCGGACGGGCGTAAACATGAAAGCCCAGACCACCGTTCGCATCGCCAACGACTTCCAGAATGTCGTAGCCATAAAGGAGGCATCGGGATCGCTGGAACAGGTCGACGAGATTATCAAGAACAAACCCCGCCATTTCGAGGTTATCAGCGGCGACGACGCACTGACGTTCCCGATGATTGCCAGCGGTGCCGTAGGTGTCATCTCGGTCATCGGCAACGCCCTGCCAAAAGCTTTCTCGCGCATGATCCGTCTGGAATTCAACAACGAGTATGCCGCAGCACTGAAAATCCACCATCAGTTCACCGAGCTCTATAAGCTCCTCTTCGTCGACGGCAACCCCGCCGGTGTGAAGGCTCTGCTCAACGATATGGGCATGATAGAGAACGTGTTACGGCTGCCCCTCGTGCCTACGCGCATCGAGACGAAGCAGAAGATGGACGAGATCATCAAGAAGCTGAAATTCTGACCCTGCGGGCCTGCACCCCGGTCTGCTGCGAAATAACCATTAACAAATACCATAGAATATGATTGCTGAAATCCTTTGCAGCATGATGCTGCTCACGAACGGCGACACGCTCGTCACCGACTCCATCAGCCGCGCCCCGAGCGACGCGAAATGCAGTGTGGAACTGACCGTCGACTACCCGACGGCGGGTCCTGAGGCCCTTGTCGACAGTGTGCGCGCTTATATCGCCACGGAGGTGAAGTCGTTCTATATGGCCCGCCTCGACGGCGACGGCAGTCCGCGGCCCGCCGAGTACAGCGGCGACCTGAAGGACGGCAAGGCCCTTGTCGACTTCCACTCGGAGCATATCCTCGCCGATATGCAGGACATCTACCGGTCGCTGACAAAGGATTACGGAGGGACGGAAATGTATATGACCGACCAGGGCCATATACGCCGTACGAGCGAGAACGACTCGATAGTGAGCTACGAGGCCGGCTGCTACCAGTATGAGGGCGGTGCCCACGGACTCTACTGGATAGAGGGCACGACGTTCCGCAAGAGCGACGGCAAGCGCATCGTCATCAACCTCGACCTCTCGAAAGTCGACGCCATGCAGCCGTTGCTCCGCGAGGGTCTGGCAACATACCTCCGCGACAACGGGGCCGAGACGACCATCGACGACCTGCTAAAGAGCGACACGTTCATCAGCGACGGTCAGATACCGCTGCCATCTACGAATCCGTACCTCACCGCCGACGGCGTGAAATTTGTCTATCAGGAATACGAAATCGGGCCGTATGCCATTGGTACACCGACATTTACGATTCCGCTGAAGGACATACAGCCGTTCATCGACAACAGCGAGGAATAAAAAAAATAAAAAAATAGTTGCCGAAAAATTTGCTTTTCCGGAAAAAATGTTGTATCTTTGCAGATGCTTTCGAAAGCATATACATTTTTATACGTACGCATCAACACGATATTAACAGCATTGCGGAGTCGTCTGTGCCTCAGCAAAAGGGCACTGACGGCCTATGTTTGCTAATTTAAAGGAGAAGAATGAGACAGCTAAAAATTCAGAAGAGCATCACCAACCGTTCCAGTGAGGCACTGGATAAATACCTTGTAGAAATAGGCCGCGAGCCGATGGTCAGCCTCGAGGAGGAGATAGAGCTCGCCCAGACTATCCACAAGGGAGGTGCCAAAGGAGAGCGTGCCAAGGAGAAACTCATCAAGGCCAACCTGCGTTTCGTTGTCAGTGTTGCCAAGCAGTACCAGCACCAGGGTCTCTCGCTCACCGACCTTATCGACGAGGGAAACATAGGACTGGTGAAGGCAGCCGAGAAATTCGACGAGACACGTGGTTTCAAGTTCATCTCTTACGCCGTGTGGTGGATACGCCAGAGCATCCTGCAGGCCATTGCCGAGCAGAGCCGCATCGTGCGTCTGCCACTGAACCAGGTGGGTGCCATGAGCCAGATAAATAAGGTGACAGCGGAGTTCGTACAGAAGAACGGCCGTCGCCCGTCAATCCATGAGCTCAGCGAGATTACCGGTATCGACGAACTGAAGATACGGCAGAGTCAGAACGCCGACGGTCATCACATGAGTATCGATGCCCCATTCTCCGACGACGACACAAACTCGATGAGCGACATGCTCGCATCGGGTGAGGACAGCCGTACCGACAAGACGGTGGAATACGAGTCGATGGCCTCCGACCTCGACGACGTGCTGAAGAAGGTGCTCAAGGACCGCGAGCTGAAGATTGTCAAGCAGTGCTTCGGCATCGGATGCCACGAGAAAGGTCTCGAGGAGATAGGTGCCGAGGTGGGTCTGACCCGCGAGCGCGTCAGACAGATAAGGGAAAAGAGCATCGAGAAGATACGCCAGAGCGGCAACGCACGGATTCTCATGAAATACCTCGGATAACACGATGCATATAGCAATAGCAGGAAACATCGGAAGCGGGAAGACCACCCTGACACGTCTCTTGGCGAGACACTACGGATGGGAGCCCCG
This sequence comes from Prevotella lacticifex, assembly GCF_019973375.1. Classification (GTDB taxonomy): domain Bacteria; phylum Bacteroidota; class Bacteroidia; order Bacteroidales; family Bacteroidaceae; genus Prevotella; species Prevotella lacticifex. The sequence continues at coordinate 473,590 of NZ_BPTV01000002.1, forward strand.
CTACGAGACGGTGACCGACAACCCGTATCTCGCCGACTACTACAGCGACATCAACCGGTGGGCGTTCCCCATGGAGGTGTTCTACCTCAAGGAGCGGTTCCGCGACATGCTCGAGATAAAGCAGTCGGCAAAGGACATCGTACAGGACCGTACGATATTCGAGGGCGTATACGTCTTCGCACGAAACAATCACATAATGGGGAATCTCGACGACAGAGATTTCGACACATACATGGAACTCTATGAGTCGATGATGCTAAGGGTCGACTACCCGCGGCTGCTCGTTTATCTGCGCACACCGCTGAAGAGTCTCGTGGCAAACATCGACAAGCGGGGCCGCGACTACGAGCGGAAGATGCCCATCGACTACTTGGAGAGTCTGAACAAGCTCTACGACGACTTTGTGCTCAACGAGTATCCTGCACAGAAGCTCATCATCGACAACAGCGGACTCGACTTTGAGCATAACGCCAAGGACTTGGGAAAGATTATCGACCAGATAGATGCCGAGCTCTTCGGACTGTTCACCAATAATACTTTAAAACCGTAAAGAAAACATCGGTCAAGCCTTCCGGATTTTTCATAAAAGGCGAAAGACACCAACATTATGCACATAGCAATAGCAGGAAACATTGGAAGCGGCAAGACAACACTGACAAACATGCTTGCCAAGAGGTATGGATGGAAGGCACACTATGAGCCTGTGGACAATAACCCGTACCTCGAGGACTACTATCACGACATGAAGCGGTGGGCGTTCAACTTGCAGATTTTCTTCCTCAACAAACGGTTCAAGGACGTTGTGGAAATATCGAAATCGAAGGATACCATCGTCCAGGACCGCACGATATTCGAGGATGCACGCATCTTCGCACCTAATCTCCACGATATGGGTCTGATGTCGGACCGCGACTTCGCTAACTACAGCGACCTCTTCGACCTGATGGTGTCGCTCGTGAAGCTCCCCGACCTGATGATTTATATCCGCTCGTCGGTGCCACGCCTCATCGACAATATCCAGAAACGGGGCCGCAGCTACGAGCAGACGATACGCATCGACTACCTGCGAGGCCTCAACGACCGCTACGAGGAGTGGATAAAGGACTACAAGGGAAAGCTTATCATCGTCGAGGGCGACAGCTGCGACTTTCTCAACAGCTCACGCGACTTCGGGCGCATAGCCGACCAGATAGACGCTGAGCTCTTCGGTCTCTTCTCGAAAGACTGAGAAGGGATTTTTCTACAGACTATAATCAACTATATATCACTCATTTAGAATGGAACAGGTTAACGAACACAAAGAGGAGCAGATCCTCATCAGCATTGCCGGTATCGACCGTCCGGGTCTGACCGCCGATGTCATGAAAGTGCTGGCAAAATACAATGCCACAGTACTCGATATTGGACAGTCGAACATTCACTCTACCCTCTCCCTGGGTGTCCTCATCCGCGCCGATGTGATGAAGTCGGGACAGATTATGCGCGAGCTGCTCTTCGAGGCCAACGACCTCCACGTGAACATCACCTTCCAGCCCATCAGTGACGACGACTACGAGTCATGGGTGGGACGCCAGGGCAAGCACCGGTTCATCCTCACCATCATGGGACGCGAGTTGTCTGCCGAGCAGATTTTCGCCGCCGCGGACGTCATCAAGGAGCAGAAGCTGAACATCGATGCCATACGCCGTCTGACAGGTCGTGTGAGCATCATGCATCCGTCGAAGAACAACCGCTCGTGCATAGAGTTCTCACTCCGCGGCGATCCCCAGGACCGCCAGCAGATGCAGTCGGAGCTCATGAAGCTGTCGGCGGATATGGGTTTTGACTTCTCACTGCAGAAGGATGATATGTACCGCCGCATGCGCCGACTGATATGTTTCGATATGGACTCGACACTGATTCAGACCGAGTGCATCGACGAACTGGCAAAGCGCGCCGGTGTCGGCGACCAGGTGAGTGCCATCACAGCATCGGCAATGCGCGGAGAGATAGACTTCAAGGAGAGTTTCACACGCCGTGTGGCTCTGCTCAAGGGCCTCGATGCCAGCGTGATGAAAGACATCGCCGACCACCTGCCCATCACGGAAGGTGTCGACAAGGTGATGAAGGTGCTCAAGACCAGCGGATATAAGATTGCCATCCTCTCGGGAGGATTCACATATTTCGGACAGTTCATGCAGCGCAAGTACGGCATCGACTACGTCTACGCCAATGAACTTGAGGTCGGTGAGGACGGCAAGCTCACGGGACGCTATCTCGGTGAGATTGTAGACGGTCACCGTAAGGCCGAGCTGCTGAAGCTCATCGCACAGGTGGAGAAGATAAACATCGCCCAGACAATAGCTGTCGGCGACGGTGCCAACGACCTGCCGATGATCAACGAGGCCGGTCTCGGTATCGCCTTCCACGCAAAGCCAAAGGTGAAGGCCACTGCCCATCAGAGCATCTCGACGATAGGTCTCGACGGTGTGCTCTACTTCCTCGGATTCAAGGACAGCTATCTCGGCGAGTTAGCACAGGAATAAAAACGATATACATAATATAGGGCGGGGAACTATCCCCGCCCTTATTATAATAGAAACTATAGAGACTATAGAGTCTATAGAAATCTATAAAGAGCTATAACCGCCCCACCCGAAAAACACATTTTCCGAAGAGGGGCAGAGCCTTAATACCATCAATACAATCCCAGCCAGAAATGATAGACATAGCTGATGGCGAGACCGGAGGCCGTAGCGCAGACGACATGGATTAGTCCCGGAGCCATGAACGAGTGGTTGAGAAGGTACTTGCCTATGACCGTCGTTCCGGACCGGTCGAAGTTGACCGTAGCAATGTCGGAAGGATAGTTCGGGATAAAGAAATAACCATATACCGACGGCATCACGCCAAGGAGTATCCATCCCGGAATGCCAAGCGAATAGGCTAACGGGAGCATTGATACGACAACAGCACCCTGAGAGTTGATGAGTACCGAGACTGCAAAGAAGGCAAAGGCTATCGACCATGGATAGTCCTTGACGATACCGCCGAGGAGTGTCTGCATCTCTGTCTGGTAGTTATCGAAATAGGTGTTCGACATCCACGCGATACCATATATTGCCACGACGGCCACCATACCATTCTGCCATACAGGTCCGGAGACAGCATCCTTAGGTTTGGCCTTACAGAAGATTATCATCAGGGCGCAGGCCACAAGCATGAGAATCTGGATGACGATATTCATCGACAGTGCCTTGTCGGTGGACTTTGTCAGACCACTGACGACGATGCCGCCCTTGGCAAGCTTCTTAGCGTCCATCGTTGCTGAAGTTCCCGTTCCAGCCGCATTCTCGGTAGATGCAGGGACGGTGACGGTGTCGGAGACATGCTCGACGGAGAGTCCTTTCTGCTCGGCATTGGCTATATCGCTCTCAGAAAGCAGCCAAAGGGTATCCTTACCGTTCATGGTGTACGACTTCACACGCACGGTGTCGACACTGATCTCGGTGAACCGTGCCGACTCGACATGGCTGACGGCGGAGATATTCTTGTACGACGGAAGGATGTTCAGACCGAACATCTGAGTAATGGATATGACCACGATAACAGCGAGAGTGCCAAGGAAGATGTAAACGGCGTTCTTCGAGCTCTGCGGAATCTTCTTGTTCAGCGTTGTGGCGTTGGAGCCATAGATATAAGCGTACTGCTGAGGGTCGCGGAGCTTAGCCTGAAACTTCGGGTCCTTGTCGAGGTCGAGACCACGGTTCCAACTGTAGGCCACAGCGGCGAGGATACCGATAATACAGGCTGGGATGGTGACCATGATTATCTGAACATTGCTCACGGGGAATCCGTTGTCGATAGAGATGGCTGAGAAAGCCACAACGGCAGCGGCTATCGGTGAGCAGGTGATACCTATCTGCGCTGATATCGACGCTATACCGCAGGGACGTTCCGGACGTATGCCTTTCTGAATGGCGATATCGCAGATGATTGGCATGAGGGTATAGACAACATGACCCGTTCCCACAAGGACGGTAAGAAGGAAGGTGGTGAGCGGTGCGAGGAGGGTGATACGGTTAGGATGCCGTCGGAGCAGTCGCTCAGCAATCTGAATCATCCAGTCCATACCGCCCGATGCCTGGAGAATTCCGGCACAGGTCACGGCGGCGATGATGATATAAATGACATCGGTAGGTGGGTCACCGGGCTTCAGATGGAATCCGAAGACGAGAATGGCCAGACCGATACCGGAGATTGCGCCGAGAGCCAAAGAGCCATAGCGGGCGCCTATCCATAGTGCCACGAGGACAACGAGGAGTTCAACAACCATTAATACAGTCATATAATCAGCGGTTTAAAATTGTTAGTTTCTTGTTCGTCTATTTCGATTAGATTGTCAGTAATAATCCCCGCCTCTGAACTTTATAAAAGTTATAAAACAGGTAAGACACTGCAAATATATTACAAGTTCCGGAAAAAAGCAAATATTTTTCAGTTTTTCTTCCTTTACAATCAATTTTTCCACCCCACAGACCATCTACACATATTTATATATATGCGTATTAACGGACAGGACAGTGATAACGACGAGAATACGATGCCGACGAGGAGTCTACAAGGGGAAGAATACGTACGGCAGACTGATTGTTGAAAAGAAAAAGGTGGAATGCTTGTTTTTTCCATGAGATTGTAATATCTTTGTAGACAAATTCAAGAACGAAAAAACAAAGCACAGAATACAAAATGGGAAAACTGATTGTAAATTCATACGAAGAGTTCGCCGCCCACAAGGGTGAGCAAATAGGTGTGTCGGACTGGGTGACACTGAGTCAGGACATGATAGACAAATTCGCCGAGGCTACCCTCGACCACCAGTGGATCCACACCGACCCTGAACGCTGCAAGACGGAGAGCCCATACCACCAGACCATTGCCCACGGCTACCTGCAGCTCTCGCTCCTGCCCTACCTCTGGCAGCAGATTATCCAGGTGAACAACGTGAAGATGCTCGTCAACTACGGCATGGACAAGATGAAATTCGGACAGCCGGTGCTCTCGGGCAGCAGAGTGCGCCTCGTGGCCAGTCTGCGCGACATTGAGGACCTGCGCGGTATCTGCAAGGCACAGATTGACTTCAAGCTCATGATTGAGAACGACAAGAAGTTCGCCTTGAAGGGTATCGCCACCTTCCTATATTACTTCGATAAATAAAAATTTCTGCTTATGTCGAAAGAACAAGACAAACTCGTGACCGACAATATTGGCTATGTGGTCACGATGGCAAAACAATATGCCGGCCGTGGTGTCCCGATGGACGACCTCATCAGCGAGGGCAATATGGCCATGGTCGACGCGTCGCGGAAGTTTGAGGCCGACAAGGGCAAGCGTTTCGTGAGCTATGCCGCCCCGTTCATCCGCCACGCCATGGAGGAGGCCATTGAACGTCAGGCGGGTCTCTACCGCGTGCCACGGTCGGAGGCTACACGCGAGACCAAACGCCGGAAGATGCCGGTATCCGTCGACGAGCCCATACCCATCGGGTCGGCTACGGGGTTCAGCCTGCTGAGTCTGTTGGTGAACAAGAACGTCAAACAGGCCGACCTGAGCATCGAGGACGAGCAGACTGCGCAGAAGATAAATAATGCCATCGCCAAACTCGATGACCGCGAACGCGAAGTGGTGAAGCGCTACTTCGGCATCGGTGCTGAGACAAACACGATGGCAGAGATTGGCGAGGCTATGGGACTCAAGCGCGAAAGGGTACGCCAAATCCGCAACAAAGCCATACGCAAACTGCGCAAGGCCTTGCTGTAAAAGCATAAAGAGGCACAGACAATAACGACGTATGCGACATCATCCCATATCGTGATGATGCCGCATACGGTGAGCAATACTGCCTTAGACAGCCTTGTAGCCCTTAGTGCTGTTACGGGCGAGAAGGTCGTGGAGGTTAAGCTCCTTCTCACCATTCTCCTCGTAAGCCTCCTTCATCTCGTCCCATCCGTGCTGCTCATCCTTAGAGTGGGTGAAATGGAACGAATGGTTGCGGAGCTCGATGAAACCCCAGCCGAGAAGTGCTACTGCTACGAAAACTGCGAAAGCGATTAATGGTGTCATAATATTATTATAATATGTTATAGCTATAATTGTGGACGCAAAGGTACTGCTATTCGCCGACAATACAAAACAAAATCATATTTTTCTTTCCAAGCATCTACTGTTCATAAAGTAAATATTACCAATGAGATACCTTATCATCAGCGATATCCACGGCAGTCTGCCACGGTTGCGTCGTGCCTTGGACTACTACCGCCGCGGACATTTCGACATGCTCCTCATCCTCGGCGACATCCTCAACTACGGTCCACGCAACAGCATTCCCGAAGGTATTGATGCCAAAGGGATTGTGGAAGTGCTGAACCCGATGGCAAAGGACATCGTGGCCGTACGCGGCAACTGCGACGCGGAGGTCGACCAGATGCTCCTCGATTTTCCCGTTATGGCCGATTACGCACTTATCGTCGACGAAGGACGGAAACTCTTCCTCACCCACGGCCACGTCTACGACCCCGACCACCTGCCTCCCGGGAATTTCGATGCCGTCTTCTACGGTCACACCCATCTGTGGCATCTCGACGAGGGAACACCTGCCGTCTGCAATACTGGCAGCATAACATTCCCGAAAGGCGGCAACGAACCGACGGTGGTAACATACGAGAACGGCGTGATAACAGTCAGAACACTGCCCGACGAGACAATGCCAGAGGGAAAAGTCCTAAAAACCATTACTCTGCCATGACCTCACTCTACGGAAAAGTCCTGAAAGTCAATCACGCTGCAGTGACCGAGGAGTGGCGGCACGGCCGCGACAGTTCGGACGCGAAGAGGAGAACGATGAAATAGCCGAGGAACGGGATAATGAACGGCATGGAGAGCATACCCGTCGAGTCGGCGATGAGCCCCATGAGAAGGAACCCGCAACCGCCTATCGGTGTCATCATCAACAGCGACGAGGCACTCTTTGTAAGGTTTCCGAGACCACGGAGGGCAAGGGAGAAAATCGTCGGGAACATGATGGCCTCGAAGACATAGTTGGCTACAAGGGCAATCATCGAGACGGATCCGAGATTGAGCATCACGACACCGATACACACCACACTGCCCACAGCGCAGGCGAAAAGCATGCGCTCGGCACGGACACTGCGCATAATCCAGCTGCCGCCGAAGCGTCCAATCATAAAGAAAGCCAGACAGCACGTGAGGACGATGGAGGCCGTATTGTCGGTCATCCAGTGCTTGCCGGTGACGTAGTTGATGAAATAAGAGTTGATGCTAATCTCCGCGACCTCATAAGCGAGGAGGGCGAAGAGACCAAAAACGAACATCGGATGGTGGCGGAAAAGCTGGACGATGCGCGTCTCACCGGCATTCTGCCGTTCATCATCGGTGACGGCATGCTTTATCTCCGGCAGGTCGACACGCGAGAATACTACGGCAATGAGCAGGACGATGATGCCGAGGACGGTATACGGCACTACGATATTGCCTCCGTCGTCGGTACCGTCGAAGAGGAACTGTCCCACAAGGAAAGTCGCCGACAGTGAGCCTAACCCATTGAACGACTGCGAGAAGTTAAGCCGCGAGGTGGCTGTGGCGGGGTCGCCAAGCTCGGTGACGTACGGATTGGCTGAGGTCTCGAGGAACACGAGACCGCAGCCGATGATGAACAGGGCACCGAGATAAGCATAGAATGTGCCGGCCTCAGCACCGGGAATGAAGAGCAGTGCACCGGTACCAAAGAGCGACAGTCCGAAGATGACACCGTGACGGTAGCCGTGGCGGTTGATATACCATCCGGCAGGGATGGCCATAAGGAAATAGCCGAGGTAGGTTGTCACCTGGACGAGCGCCGACTGTGTGATGCTTATGTCGAGGGCGTTCTGGAAATGCTTGTTCAGCACATCGAGGATGGCACGGGCGAATCCCCAAAGGAAGAACAGCGAGGTGACGAGGATGAACGGCAGGAGATACTTTTTTGTCGTCAGTTTCGGTCGATTATTTTTCATTTTTCAGTATTTCTTTTATATCTTCCTCCGTTCCGTCGAACGGTCCGGAGTGTTCAAGTTTCAAGGTGCACATGGCCGCAGCATAGCGTCCGGCCTCATCGGGGGAAGCACCTAACGACCGACAATACAGGTAACCGGTGGAGAAGGTATCACCGCAGCCGGTGGTGTCGACAACACGACGTGGCCGGTATGCTGGAATGTCGTAGAAACTGCCACCGGCGTAGATCACCGACCCGTAGCTGCCAAGGGTGATAACGACCTCACTGACACCGCGGGCAGCAATATCACGGGCCACCGTACGGGCATCGTCGGAATCGGCAATGACCCGCATCTCATGCTCATTGAGTTTCAGTATCCCCGTACAGGCAAGGATACGGTCGCGGTCGCGGAACGCCGTGGCCCGTACATCCTGCCCTACCACCTCACGCAGATAGCCCTGCACGTCGATTGATACCGTGCCCTTTTCGGCAAGACACTCAACGACTTCCGGTGAAAAATCATCGGCGAGGAGGCTGCCAAGGTGGAAAATTTTGGCATTGAGGCTACTGACATCATCGACGGTGAAGGCATCGGCCTTGGCAAGGACACGCTGGGTGCGGTTGTTGGAGTCGGCACCATAGCTGTTCTCGAAGTACACCGTATGGCGGCTCGGCAGACAGATGGTGTCGATGCCCAAGGCCTTTATCTTCGCCACCTCACCGCGATGGCCCTCACCGACCTTCGTGACAAGCTGATAGGACACGCGCCGCGGCAGACGGCTGATGCCACGCGACATATAGAAAGAGGTGCCTCCGGCCATGAAGACGGTCTTCTCTGGGGTGATAATCTTATCACGCGTGATGTGACCAATACTGCATATATCGTACATATAATATTTCTCCGTTTACATTATTATTTATGACTACACCGTGGGAGGCCACTATGAAATAATCCCCCTCCGACAGACAGCCAATGCAAAGGTACAACTTTTTTCTTACACCGATTTTAGCATAAGCCAAAAAAAGCCATAATAAGAAACCAACGGGCTATCAGAACAATATTAGAGAGATATTGACCACAAAAAAATATGCCTTATTGCAGACAAAAAAGTTTCGTGAGATAAAAACCTCACCGAGATTTTTATCTACGAAACTACGTAATACAAAATTACCAATCCTATATATAGCGGTACCGGCAGGTACCGTCCACCAATCTATCAATTATGCTGAAGCAAGCTCGCGGGGAGCGTCCTCCATGAACTTCTTTGCCGAACGCAGCTGATGGCGCATGACGCTGAGGAACTGCTGTGTCTCCTGAAGGATGTTGAGGTAGACCATATCGACCTGCATATTCTTGTTGTCCTGAGCTGTCTGCATACGTGTGATATGCTTCTTGCGGACTACGGAGAGCTGATCCTTGCAGACATCGGCCTCGGCGAGGATGCTGCGGTACTGGTCGTAGCGGCCCGATTCAATCTCCTCACACGACATCTTCATAAGGTCGTTGACGGTGCGCATGACTGGCTCATACTCTTTAATATATGCCTCGGGCACCGGATTGAAGTTGTTGTCGACATGCTCCTTCACCGGGTTGAGCATACGGCGCAGGGTGTAGATATACTGCTGGTCACTGTTGGCACCGACGTGGAACCACGTATTTCGCTCGATGGCAAGTTCCTGCGGCGACCGTTTCAGACCGAGCATCTCCTGGCGACGGAGTTTCTTGAGCAGTCCGAGCGACTTGCGCAGCCGCTTGTCGGTACGGCGCAACTGCTTAACATTCTGACTGTTGAAGCTGTTTATAATATTATTATACTCCTCCAAGGCGAGGCTGCAAGTTCTGCTCTGTGTGTCGCGGACATGCTTGCGCAGCATCTCCCAGACAAGCTCGGGGTCGCGGGTGCGCATCATCAGACGGAAACTGTCGTCGGACTCCTTTGCCTCCTGCTGCTTGCGCTTGTACTTACGGTCACTGCGCCAGAGGAGGAAGACCACGAGAACCATGAATCCTACCTGCACGACGATACCACCAAACCACATGCACATGCAGACGAGAGCACAGGTGATGAAAGCCGCACCGGCGGTGATAAACCATCCACCGATGACACTCAGCACACCGGTGACACGGAAGACGGCACTCTCACGGCTCCACGCACGGTCGGCGAGACTCGAGCCCATGGCCACCATGAACGTCACGTAGGTCGTCGAAAGGGGCAGTCCGTGGTTGGTACCGAAGGTGATAAGCATTGATGCCACCACGAGGTTGACGGCGGCACGGACGACATCGAAGGCGGCCTTGTCGTCGGTAAGCTCCACATCCTCAGAGTTGAAACGGCTGTTGACCCACTGACGGACACTGACGGGGAAGAGATGGGCGACGCTCTCGATGAACGACTGCGAGCTGCGGACGATGGCACGGGCTGCTCTGTTGGAACCGAACATCTCGTCGCCCTCATCCTGACGTGCCAGGTCGACGCTGGTCTTGATGACGTTGCGGGCCTTCTTCGAGGTGGCCATGGCGATAATCATTATTACCCCGGCAGCCATAAGGTATAGAGGTGGCGTCTTGGCACTCGACATGAGTGATGTCATCATGAACGAATCGGGCGATGCACCGCCACCATTGGCATGGAAGTCCTGATAAGAGTCGAGACCGGCGAGAGGCACACCGATGAAGTTCACGAGGTCGTTGCCGGCGAACGACATTGCCAGGGCGAACGTTCCCATGAGCACCGTGAAGCTGAAGATATTCACCTTCAGCAGGTGGAGAATCTCCATGACGGCCGTCGAAGCGACGAAGGTGACGAGAAGTAGGAAGTTTGTGTTGTTGTTTATGTAGTCCTTGATGTTATCGGGGATATACGGACTCTTGCCCAGTCCCTTCATGAAGATGAAGTAAGCAAGGGCCGTGAAGGCTATACCGCCGAAGATGGCAATGGAATAGCGGCTGTGCTTCTGGTAGCTGAAGGTGAATACTATACGGCTTACCCACATGACAGCCAGACCGACGAAGAACGAAATGGCCACCGATACGAAGATGGCTATGATGACCTTCAGGGCCTGGTTGGAGTTCAACAGGTCGCCGTAGCTCAACTTATTGTCGGCCAGGACCATAAGGAAGGCGAGCATGAACGTACCGCCGAGGAGCTCGAAGACAAGAGATATCGTCGTCGACGTAGGCATTCCCAAGCTGTTGAACATGTCGAGGACGATGACATCGGTGACCATCACGGCCAAAAAGATGGTCATAACCTGATGGAAAGAGTAATGGTCAGGCATCATTATACCGTGGCGGGCCACATCCATCATACCCGTCGACATCACTGCTCCAAGGATAACGCCGGCCGAGGCGATGATGAGCACGGTGCGGAACTTAGCAACTCGTGCGCCGACAGCCGACTGGAGAAAGTTGACAGCGTCGTTACTCACTCCTACGAAGAGGTCAAATACCGCAAGGCAGAGCAGGAAGACGACAATACATAAATAAATTGTTTCCATTTCTTTTAGTTGAATTCTACTATTCTATTTTTGCCGCAAAGGTAAGAATGTTGTATTTCAACCCTCTGTCATTAGTATTACAATCGTGTTACAATAGATTTTTTAACCCATTTGAAATGCAGTCGGGCGATGACGCCTCGGGGAGGGATGAAAACCATGACTGCCACATCTTTAAATGCCTTTTTCATCATCCTACATTATATTATAATCACGGAGACAAAAGAGAATGGTGGCAACAGTATGTAAAATAAATTCATACTCCACCGTCTTTCATTCCAATCTTATACCATGCTGATTATCAATAGTTTACTGATACATATCATTTTGCGTTGTAAAACGGTACGTTTTAGGACGCCAAACGGTCCATTTCACCTTCCGAAATGGGCCGTTTTGCATGCCCAAACGATAGGTTTGGGAATAATGTAAATATATTTCAGCATCGGATTGCTGCCGCACGGTAATCGCTATCGCCCGTTTCGTCCTGTGTTACTGATGATTCAGCACCGTCGGGGCTGCCGGTGGCATGGACAAGATATCCGTAGCACCAGAATGAACACTCGTCTTCAGCAGCTATGGCTGGGATAAGTCACAGTCCTATTGCCACGCAGGTAATTGTTCTCTGCACCCGGAATTCACTATGGAGTTTATTGGTTGATTGGAAGAGAAGCAGCATTTTTATGTTTTTTCCATTGCCTGTGGCACTTATGTCAGAAAATTGTTGTACTTTTGCGCTATACTAAAACAAAATCAGAAAACTTAGATATGACATCCTCTACAATCCAATCGAGATTACTATTGCTGCTCACAGCCATTATAATATGTATGGCCGCTGACGCCCAACAGAGCATCGACCTGTCGGGACAATGGCGCGTGACGACGGTGGGACAGCCACCGGCAGAGTTCACTGGCAACGGAAAGATGGTGACGCTGCCCGGCAGCAACCTCACCAACGACATCGGCCTCGACCCTACCCTCAACACTAAATGGACCTGCTCGATTTACGACTCATCGTTCTTCTACAACCCGAAGATGGAGGAGTTCCGCAACGCAAAACCGATAAAATATCCGTTCTTCCTCACACCGAACAAGCATTTCATCGGCCATCTGGTCTATTCCACCAATATCACCGTACCGGAACCGTGGAAGGGCAAGAGCGTCGTCCTCTACATTGAGCGCCCACACATCGAGACAACCGTCAGCGTTAACGGCCGGAAGGCCGGCCACCGCATGTCGCTGTCGACACCCCACGTCTACGACATCACGCCTCTCATCAGCTACGGCAGGACAAGCAGAATCGACATCGACGTCTACAACGGCATTGAGAATGTGGATGTCGGACAGGATTCGCATTCCGTCACCGACCAGACCCAAGGCAACTGGAACGGCATCGTCGGCGCAATGAAACTCATAGCCATACCGAAGTCGGTGGCAAAAGCCTGCGGCGAGGACAATCCCCTACCCCGTCCGAGGGTAATGGCCGACGCGCGTACCGGCAACGTGAGCGTTGTTTTCCCCGACGAGACGATGACTTTGCATATCGACAATCCACAACTGTGGTCGGCAGCCACACCCGTCGTCTATCACCGCATAGTGAGATACCACGGCATGGACGTTCCGGTGGCGTTCGGCTTCCGCGATATCAGTGTCGACGGTCGCCATATCCTCCTCAACGGCAAGGAGATATGGATTCGCGGAACGGTGGGCAACTGCAATTTCCCCCTTACCGGTTATCCGCCAATGGACGTGGAATCGTGGATGCGAATATTCCTGAAGATGAAGGAATACGGCCTCAACGCCATGCGCTTCCACAGCTACTGTCCACCGGAGGCCGCCTTCACCGCCGCCGACAGCGTAGGCATCTACCTCCAGCCGGAGGGTCCGTCGTGGCCCAACCACGGTGTGAAACTCGGTAAGGGACAGCCCGTCGACAGCTATCTTGCCACCGAGACGCGCCGCATCGTCGACACCTACGGCAACCATCCGAGTTTCGTGATGATGGCCCTTGGCAACGAGCCCGCCGGCGACTGGGTGAGATACTGCAACGCATGGGTCGACACAATGAAAAGCTATGACCCACGACGTATCTATTGCGGGGCCTCCGTCGGCGGCGGATGGGCCTGGGACAGCGGCAGCGAGTATCACGTCAAGGCCGGAGCACGCGGTCTCGACTGGGACAAGGCGGCACCGCAGAGCACCGACGACTACGACCGGCAGATTCTCTTCCCCCGCAACTACAAAGGCAGCGAGCCTAACAACTCGCCAGTCATTGCCCATGAGCAGGGGCAGTGGTGCGCCTTTCCCGACCTCAACGAGCGGAACCAGTACACAGGAGTGTACAAAGCATACAACTTCGACATCTTCGACAAGCTGCTGCACGACAACGGCATGGCTGCGATGGCACGTAAGTTCCTGATGAGCAGCGGCAAGCTGCAGACGTTGGCATATAAATTCGAGACTGAGCGCAACCTCCGGACGGCCGACTATTCGGGATTCCTCTACCTCGGCCTCAACGACTATAGCGGTCAGGGCACGGCTCTCGTGGGACCGCTCAACGTCTTCTGGCGCGAGAAAGGGTATGTCGACGGCAAGGAGTGGCGCGAGTTCTGCAACGATTTCGTAATCATGGCCGAATTCCCGAAATTCACTTTCCGTGCCGGAGAGAAGGCATCAGTAGACATCGACTTCTATAATGCCACCGGAGAGGCGCACAGCGATGCCACAGTCGGCTACACCGTCACCGACGGAACAACAGTCGTGAAGCAAGGGTCGGCCAATGCCGATATCGCCACCGGCAAGACGCGCCACGTCTTCAGCATCGTCCTGCCCACCTACCTCGACAAGCCCAAGCAGCTGACACTCCGCCTCTCGGCCGTCATCAGCGGCAGAAGTTACACCAACCACTACGACTATTGGGTTTATCCCGATGTGGAAATTGCCGAGGCGAAAGGAATATACATCGCCGACAGCCTCGACGCCAAGGCCCTGCGCACACTGGCTCACGGCGGCAAGGTACTGCTCACGGCAGCCGGAAAGGTGAGCTACGGCAGCGACGTGCGCCAGACTTATCTACCAGTATTCTGGAATACAAGCTGGTTCAAGATGCGGCCGCCACATACCACCGGAGCATATATCGACTGTCGGCACCCGCTGTTCAAGGAGTTTCCCACCGACGACTGGACGAACCTTAACTGGTGGGAGCTGCTGAATAAGGCCCAGGTGATGAACCTCGCGGAGTTCCCGGCCGACTACGAGAGTCCCGTTCAGCCCATCGACACGTGGCATGTCAGCCGCAAACTCGGAATGATTGTCGAGGCGAAGGTCCTCAAGGGCAAGCTGCTCATGACGACAATGGACATCACCACCGCCCTCGACCGCCGCATTGTGGCCCGTCAGATGCGGAAAGCCATCATCGACTATATGACGAGCGATGCCTTCGCACCGACGACAACCGTCGACGTCAGCGTCATCAGCGACCTATACAAAAAGACGGCTCCACCGGTGATGATGTTCACCAAGGAGTCGCCCGACGAGTTGAAACCAAAACTAAAATAAACTCTATGCCGTGTACTTGCTGAGCATATCGTTGATGATACCATCAGCAAGGCCGAGGTTCGGAACGAGAATATCGGTGGCCCCCGAGTTGGCGGCAGCCTGGAGGAAGATTTCCGCGGCCGGAACGATGACATCGGCGCGGTCGGGTTTCAGTCCGTATTCGGCCATCCGCTCCTCAACGCTCATCTTGCTGAGCACGTCATACTCCTTCTGGAGGACACCGACGGGCAGTGCGCCGTCGAGGTGCTCCTTCTTCGAGGCCAGCCGGTAGAGCTTGTTGATGTTTCCACCCGACCCGATGATGCGGACGCCGGTGCGGCCGGAGGTGACCTTCGTTATCTCCTCTTTCATCTCGACAAAGTCCTTCTTCCGCACTTTCCCTTTCAGCAGACGGATAGTTCCGACGTTGAACGAATGGCTGTAGATGCGCTCGCCACCGCAGATGAAGCTCACCTCGGTGGATCCGCCACCGACATCGACGTATAGGAAGTTGCCGTCGGCAACGCTGCCGTCGGCGGTCTGAGAGGCGTTGACAATATAGTTGAAGTGGTTGTCGAAGATTATCTGCGACTCCTCGTCGCCGGTGATAATCTCAAGGTTCAGCCCGGCCTTATGGCGGATGCGGCGGATGATGCTCTTTCCGTTAGAGGCATCGCGCATGGCCGACGTAGCACAGGCCCTGTATTCGCGAACGTTATATACCTTCATGAGCTGACGGTAGGCTTTCATGGCGGCGAGGAACTCACGCTGCCGCTCCTTCGATATCTTTCCGTCGGCAAAGACGTCCATACCGAGGCGCAAGGGGATACGCAGGAAGAGCAGCTTGCTCACCGACTTATTGCCGTCGACATCAATCTCAACATGCTTTATCAGGAGACGGGCCGCATTCGAACCAACGTCGATGGCGGCGAGGTTGAACTCCTCTCCGAACCCGACGGATATCATTTCTTTATCTTTCATTGTATTCTTTCGGTTTTATTTATAGGATATAGGGAGGCAAAGGAAACTATAGGGAAGAAAAGGAAGCCACAGGACGACAAAGGAAAACGTACGGCCTATGGCTACCAATCTATAGCTCCACGCCATACTTCTCGGCCTCAGCGTTGAGGGCCTCCTGCGAGCGGAACGGCTCCTCGCCCTCGGCGACGGGCTGGAAGGCGTTGGTGCCACGTCCATCGACGATGCGGCCGTTGGCGGTATCGCGCAGTCCGTAGTCGACGGTGCGCATGAGATCGTGGCGCAGGTCAGGGTCGTAGACCGAGGTATAGACCTCCACACGGCTCAACAGATTGCGCGGCATCCAGTCGGCCGAACCGAGGAAGTACTTGTTGTGGCTGCCATTACAGAAGATGAGGATGCGCGAATGCTCGAGATAGCGGTCGATGATGCCCACACACTTGATGTTGTCGCTCACACCGGGGACACCCGTCACCAACGAGCAGTTGCCGCGGATGACGATGCCTATCTTCACGCCGGTCTGAGAGGCCTGATAGAGTTTGGCCACCATATCCTTGTCGGTGATGTGGTTGATCTTCATCTTCACCCACGCCGGTTTTCCAGCTTTAGCGTTCTTTATCTCCACATCGAGCAGACGGAGGATGCGGTTCTTCATTGAGTTCGGCGACACCATCAGTTCGCGGAACTGAGGGTGGATATATGGATGCTCAATAAAGTCGAACACCTTCGACACTTCCTTCACTATCCCGGCGCGCGCCGTCATCATTATATAATCGGTATATATCTTTGCGTTGCCCTCATGGAAGTTTCCCGTTCCTATGCAGGCTATATCGCCATTCTTCGTCGAGATATGCAGGAGTTTGGAATGGACTTTAAGACCCTCCACACCGTATATTACATTTACGCCCTCGTCCTGCATACGGCGGCTCCACTTGATGTTGCTCTCCTCGTCGAAACGGGCCAGGAGCTCCACGACGGCGGTAACCTTCTTGCCGTTGCGGGCAGCGCTGATGAGGGCTTTCACCACCCGGGAGTCCTTAGCCAGACGATAGAGGGTGGTCTTTATCTCCTTAACCTCCGGCTTGAGCGCAGCTTCCTGGAGCACACGCAGATAGCAGTCGAAGGAGTCGTAGGGCACATGGATGAAACGGTCCTTCTCCCGAATCTTGTCGAGAATGCTGTCGGCGGAGGCGAAAACCGGTTTCACCACATGCCGCCACTTAGGATACTTCAGCTCGTCGTGGCCGCAACTTGGGAACGACATCAGGTCCTTATGGTTCTGATAGCGGCCGCCGGCGAGCGACGTATCGAGTTCGTCGAGGTCGAGGCGCTCCTGAATTTTCTTCAGAATATCCTTTGGCATCTCCTTGTCGTAGAGCACCCTGACAGCATCGCCACGCTTGCGGCTGTCGATGCCCTGGCGGATACGCTCAAGGGTGCCGTAGTCCTGGTCGTTGTCGATTTCCATCTCGGCATCCTTCGTGAACTTGAACGAGTAGGCGGAATAGGCCGCCGGCTTCATGCCGAGGAAGATGATGGGCAGACAGTAGCGGATGACATCGTCGAGATACATTATATTCTCGAAGCCGTCGCTCGACGGAATCTTCACCCAGCGGCCCACCTGGCGGTCAGGAATTTTCACTATGGCCAGACGGGTCTTATGCTTGCCGATGGCATCCTTGTCGGCATCGGTAAGGGCTTTGCGCTCCACGACGAGGTAGATGCGGTTGTCCTCTAATTTCGCAATATTATCGATGTCGTGAAGCCACATGGCGTTGACCGACCCGTTGAGTTTATCGAAGTAAAAGTTACGGAGGAAGGAGCGCTGTTCATCGTTGAGATGCTGTTCGTTGACGACGCGGATGCCATGCTGCTCAAGGAGGCCGAAGACCTCGACGACGGCCTTGTCGTACTCGCGGCTGTACTCCTCGTTGAGTCGGTTGATGGTTTTGAGGGTGCGCTTGAGGGTGTGGTTGGTTTTCTTATCCAACGACGGCTCGGCAAGCAGACGGGTTATCGATGCCACGCGGACACGGAAGAACTCGTCGAGATTGTTCGAATAAATTCCCAAAAACGACAACCGCTCGAGCAGAGGCACACTCTCCTTCTGCGCCTCCTGCAGGATACGGTGGTTGAAATACATCCAGCTAACGTCGCGTTCGACGTAGAGTCCGTCCTTCAGTTTTCTTACCGATATTTCGGCAACCTTTTCTTTCGATTCCTTTTTGTCCATAACAGATATAATAGTGTTTCTTCGGCTGTTCAGTTTTAAATAATATGTAGATAAAATTTACTCTTACCGACAAGATAATTTCGACCTCAGCGAATACGCAGATATAATTACTTTCGCCGACAAGAGATTCCGTTTCTTCTGCAAAAAAGCCCGGTATCGGGCCCGGGCTTTATTTCTTTGCTTTCTTATCCGCTGTAGCGTGAGCCGACTTCTCGTCATCGCGCTTTGAGGAGTCATCCTTTTTCTGTTCCTGTTTTCCGGTCTTCTCCGGTACCTTCTGACCATCGGCTGGTGGTGCGGCCTTGGCTGCCACAATGATGTATTCGTCGTCCTCGTCCTTATAGTGGAGGGCTTTTCTGAATTTCTGCACCGCCTTCTCGGGCACCGTAATACTGTGGAGCTCATCGCTGTCGTCGAAAACGTGGCGGTTGATGTTATTGGGTGTACCGGCAAAGGTAACCGTCTTCAGCGAGTCGCACTCGGCAAAAGCATATCCTTCGACCGTCGTCACCGATGACGGGATATATACGTTGTCGAGACCGTCGCAGTCGTAGAAGGCATCGTTTTCTATCTTCTTCACCGTCGACGGGATGATTACGTTCTTCAGGGCCTTCTTCCTGCGGAAAGCCATCTCGCCGATAACCTCCACACCCTCCGGAATGGCGAAGCTGTCCTTGTCGGAAAGGCAATAGACAAGGCGCTTGCGGTCGGCGGTGTAGACAGCCTGACCGTCGAAGTCGAAGTTATCGCTGTCAATCTTTTGCAGTGCGAGATTCAATACTAAGAGGTCGAATTTCTTGCTCTTCTTACCGTCTTTCGACAGCAGACGGAGAATCATTTTCTTGCTTTCTTTCATAATTAGTTACTCCTCAAATGTGTTTCTGCTGCAAAATTACTGACAATGTATTACAGAACTGTTACAATACATTTACGCTCCAGTTAAAATCGTGTTACGTCTTGTTACAATCCTGTATCATCCTGAAAATATTGATGTCCGCAATCAGAAGTGGACCATCAGCTCGACGACAATCTTATCCTTCTCCGATACTTTAGGCACCCCGTCATGTCCATAGAAATACTTCTCGTAGTTCACTCTGATGTCACTGAGGAATGGTTTGTCGAGACTGAGCGTCACGCCACCGGTTATTCGGCCGCGCTTATAATCGGTGGTCTTGAGGGTACGCATTCCGTCGGCAGCGGTGACCACAGCACTCGACGATCCGTCGCTGTGGTCAGTCATGAAGTCGTACCGGAGGAGTGGCGACACCTTCGTAAACAGGTATTTAGCCTGACCGTCAGCACCCTTGCGCGGCAGGTTGATGTCGTAGCTGACGAAGCTGTCGAAGGCGTGGACGGGGCGGTGGGCACCTTTCTCATAGTGCTTGTAGAGATATTCGGCCTCAGCAATGAATCCTTTCTTGTGGAAAGTCAGGCCGGCATCGTACATCATTATATTAATGTCGGAGGGCCGCACCTTCTGGGCACTGAGCACGGCGTTGAGACCGCAGGGCAGGAGGAACTGCGCCTTGGCAGAGAAGTTGATATTGTTCGTCCAGAAATCCTTCTGGTTCGTCAGTCCGGACCCGTTGTAAACACCGGCCTCGACGACGATGGGGAAACCGGCGTTGAACGTATAGCCGAGTCGCGCACCGACATCACGGACGTTGCCCACCTGCTTGGCAATGAACGAACGGTTGGCGAAATACTGCTGATACGGCGACCGATGGGCGTCGATGGTAAACGGCACACGCATCTGTCCGAGGGTGATTTTCAGCGACTTCCAGGGGTTGACCATGGCGTAGGCATCGAGCATTTTGATTGTTCCCTCATCGCAGAGGTCAATCTCAGCCTTATACGAAACGATGGGATTGATGTTTCCAGCCACGTCGACACGTGCCGTACGCACCTCGAAACGGCCTTTCTGGTCCTGGGTCTGATATTCGTATTTTCCACGAATGGTACCGCCAATCTTCATTGTAGGTTGGCTTTTCTGCGCCGTCATCTGCATTGCAGCGAGGCAGAAGGTCATGAGCAAGGCTCCTCTCTTAATTCTCTCTGTAGTGTTCATTGATTATTGTCTCGGGTTCTATACTTTTCGTTTGCAAAATTACTCGCGTTGCATTTCATTTGTGTTACAATAGTGTTAAGGTATTGATAAACCCCATTTTAGTGCGACAGATGAAACGTCCACACGCTCGCCCTACAACAAATATGGGGCACCCCGTCACTCCGACGGCAGCGCCCCATGAACACTTTTGAGGGAAAATAAATTCTTGTTTACATCCTACGAAGGTTAGTAGACGGTGTTCTCAGGATCGAAGTTCGTCCATCCTGCTGTCCAGTCGTTGCCGCTCTGGAAAGCACCTACGAAGTTCACACGGTCGAACCAATTGTTGCCTGAGAGCTCGTCGAACGATGCCGTCAGCGAGCTGCCCACCTGCGTGGAGGCCGCGATGACTGATGCTATACCGTTGTAGGCTGTGGCTGTCCAGTCGAGGACAGCGTTGCCGTTGGCAGGGAGCTTGAAGAATGTGCTCGAGAACGAGGGCTTCGTCACGTCGAGAGTCTTGGTCTTGTAGTCGTAGAGATGGTCTTCATAAATCTTGTTGAAATCGGTGCCCACAGCGTCCATGCCGGCGAAGGCAATGCGGTGGAGCTTCAGCAGACCGTTGGTGGCTGCCTCCTGGGTGTTGCCCTTCTCGTTGTCGAGAATCAGACCGACAGGCCAGCCGATGGCAACACTGTTGTAGCAGTTCAGACGCGAGTTGCGGCGTATGTGCATGGCAGCCTGGAACTTACCCATCGACGAACCGTTCTCAGGGTTCATGCCACCACCATTGATGTAGTCGCTGGTATTCTTGAAGTTAGCGTCGAAAGTCTTCGGGCCAAGGAAAGTCATATTCGAGAATGTTGCTGTGGTGTAAGGCTCAGCGGTAGTGCCACCGGCGTTGTTGTCGCTCTCGAAACCATTGCTCTGCGATGCGTCGGCAATCTTCGAGTCGCGGACGGAGAGTCCATACTGAACGTTACCCGAGAATCCGTTGTCGGTATCGAAGTCGTCGTCCCAGCCGCGGAAAGCCACGAGATACTTACAGTTGACCGTACCGCCGAACCACTCGTAGGAGTCGTCGTTGGAGTAGGACACCTGCACGTGGTCGATGGTTGTGCCGGAACCGACGGAGCCGAAAGTCAGTCCGTTGATTTCCTTATCCTTCTCGAAGGGGTATCCGGCAAACTCAATACGCACATACTCGAGCACACCCGAATTATCCTTAGGATCGTTGCCGCCGTGCTTTGTGCGCGGACCACCCTCAATCTGCTGGGCGAGCACACCGTTGTTGTTAGGAGCTTTACCACAGAGGATTACGCCGCCCCAGTCGCCGGGCTTGCGGGCTCCCGGTGCCTGCTCGGATGTGAAGACGATAGGCTGCTGATAGGTGCCGCGGGCAATGAGCTTGCCGCCCGGCTCAGCGATGAGGGCAGCCTTCGTTTCCTTGTCGCCCTTGATGACGGTTCCCGGCTCGATGGTCAGGGTGGCGCCGTTGGCTATATAGACCCATCCCTTGAGGGTGTAGGTGCCTTTCTTCAGTGTTGTGTTGCCGGTGAAGACGAATCCCTGCTCGCCGTTGCCAATCTGAGTGCCGTTGGGGTTGTCGCTGCCGTCGGCGTTGAAGAGGATACCCGTCGATGATGTCAGACCGCCGTCGGTACCCTTGGTGTACGATGTCTGCTTACTGTTGTCCGGTTCGTTGTTGTCGTCGCTGCTGCACGCGGTCATAGAGGCCGCGAGAGCGAGGAGGCACATGCCTCCGAAAAATTTCTTTGCTTTCATCTTTAGATATTAATTTGTATGTAAATTAATTAGAGAGTATAAGTAAGTGTCAATTGGATGTTACGTCCTGGCTTGTACTTTCGAGTTATCTCCTGGAGTTTCTTCGTCCGTCCGTCGTCGTAGGTGACGGTGGAGAACTGCTTGTAGAGTATGCTCTGGTTGATGAGGTCGCGGACGGCGAATTTCAGTTCGAGGCGTTTCCACAGCCGCTTTCCGAAGGTGATGTCGATGGCATCGCGCGGCATCTCGTAGCTGTCGGGCACTCTGACGTTCTTTTCGCTTTCGGCACCGCCCTCGTTACGTCCCACACCGACGATGCGCTTGCCGATGCGGTTGTAGAGTATTGCGGCGTCGATGCCTGATTTTGGATTCTTATAGAACAGTCCCGTGTTGATGAGGTAGGGCGACTGACCCTGCATCGGGCGGTCGTATTCGACGCTGCCCGGTTCAAAGTTGACACGACTGTGGATGAGCGAGCCGTTGAACGAGATCGAGAAGTTGCGCAACCCGATGAAATCGAGAGTCTTACGCAGGTCGAGCTCAAGGCCGTAGTTGTCGGCCGACTTTGCGTTCTTGTATGAATAAATGACATCTGTACCTCCCGACATGGTGTAAACCCATTCTATCGGCGAGTCGAAATGCTTGTAGAAGGCCGCGAGCGATACCATCTCACCACCCGTAGGATACCACTCCCATCGCAGGTCGAGGTTCTGGACGTAGCAGTTGCGGAGGTCGTAGTTGCCCTGTACGTCGCTGGCGAGGTCGAAATCGTAGTACACCGACGGCGAGAGCTCGCGGAACTCGGGGCGGTTGATGCTTCGTCCGTAGGCCAGCCGGAGCTGATGTTCGTCGTTGAGGCGGCAGGTCATATTCAGCGACGGGAAGAGGTCGCCGTGGCGGTAGTAGTGACTCTTATGGCTCTCCTCGAGCTGACGGGTGTTGGTTATGAGCTCCATCTGGTTCCATTCGTAGCGCAGTCCGGCGAGGATGCTGAGCCTTCCAAAGGGCAGCGAGGCCGTGACGTAGCCCGCGCCAAGGGTGTTACGACCGTCGTAGTCGTTGATTTTGTTGACATCCTCGAGCAGATAGAGCTTGTCGGCGCCGAAATTGGCGGGGTCGCTGAGCAGCGTGGGCATGTCCATGGAGCGGAAACCAGCTGGCATGGTGTTGTCGGCGGTGTTGTACCAGTAGAAGAAGTTGCGGGTCTTGTAGGAGCGGGTGCGGTATTCGCCGTAGGCTCCGGCCTTCAGCGTAGGCGTCCACGACCCGAAGTCGAACTTATGTTCGTCGTTCACCTGGAGAGATATAATGTGCTCGTCGAGTGAGGTCCACTCACGCGAGATATCGTTCTGGTAGAGCCAGACGTAGGAATCGTCGTCGGTGGATGAATTTTCACTGTAGAGAATGTATTTCCGACGGTCAGGCAACCTTCTGTTGGCATAGGCATAGCCGACACTCCAGTCAAGTGCATCGCCACTGATGTCATGCTTTCCGGTTATCTGACCCGTGTATGTTGTTCGGCTGCGGTAGTAATACTCAGCCGATTTCTCCGGTTCCGACTGTGCGCTCGTTCCCTGACGCGACGTGTACCGGCTGTTGCCAATCTGGTTGAAGATATTCTTCAGCTGATACTTGTTCTTGCCACTCGGCGAGAGGAGCGTGAGGTTGACCATAGCCCCGAGGCGCACGTTGTGGTTATACTGGTTGTCGGTAGACAGGCGCAGGGGGTTCTCGCGGTCGTTGCCCACATCATAGGCATCGTAGAAGTTGTTGATCATTCCGCGGTAGGTGCGGTACTCATTGGTGTAGTTGACAGCGGCTGTCATACCGAGACGTGCGTCGCCGATATTCCACTTCCTGGTCCAGTCGGCACCGATCTTTAGGTCGCCCAAGGGGCTGTAACTATCTGTATGCCAGTCGTTAGTGAGATGATTCCCGGTGAGTGAGTACATCGTGTTGCCACCGCTGTTGGCTCCAAGGGAGTGGAGCGAGGCACCGATGCCGCCGTGGAGCGACCGCAGTCCGCCGTCGAAGCCGAGCCAGTCGGTCGACGACGACTTTTGGGCGAGGAAGTTTTTGAATGCCGAACCGCTGTTCCAGTTGCCGCCGACGGTGATATGGAATGCGTTCGTCGTAGGAATCTCCTTGGTGTTGATGAGGATGAATCCACCGGTATAGTCGGAAGGATACTCAGCGGCAGGCGTTTTCACTATCGTGAGGTTGTCGATCTGATTACTCGGAATCATGTCGAACGAGAAAGCTCTCGTATCGGCCTCACTGCTCGGAACGGCTCCTCCGTTGATCCATACATTATTATAACGCTGCGAGAGACCACGGACCATGACGAATTTCTCGTCGATGAGGCTCACGCCTGGCACACGGCGTATCACCTCGCCCGCATTGGAGTCCTGGGTGCGTTGTATTTCTTGTGCCGACACATTGCTCACTATGACGGAACTCGCCTTGGTCTGCTGGATCATCGCTTTCTCTGTGTTTCGCCTTGCAACAGCGGTGACGGTGACCTCACCGAGCTTCTGTTCATCCGACTGAAGTGCTATAAGCACCTGATTCCCGGCACCATCAGCCTTCGACTGAACTCCGTCAATTTCTTGAGTCTTATAAGATATGTACTTTACAGTAAGGGAGTACTTGCGGTCACGCTCGAGATTGGAAAAGGTGAAGGTACCGTCAATGTCGGTAACCGTACGGTTTCCTGTTCCTGTCACCTCGACAGTCGCGCCGATGATTGGCTCTCCTGAGCTCTTGTCCACAACCTTGCCTCTTATCTGCTGAGCGAAGCATCCTGCCGGAACAGCAGACAGCAAGGCTATTGTAAATACAATCTTACTTGAAATTCTTTTCATTCTATGCTTTTTTCCTTTACGATTGCAAAGGTAGCATAGCTTTATTACATCGCAGTTGCGCTGATGTTACAGGTTGATTAAATGTTCAGGAGGGCAGAAAGAGGGGGGAGGAAGGCAAAGAGGGGGCGCCGTTGCGTTCGACGAATTATAATTCGTCGCACAGGACGGGGCTGGCTGAGGGGAAGGCTGGGGAACGGGGGCTGAGGGGAAAACAGGGGAACGGGGGCTGAGGGGAGGGCTCAAGAAGGGAAGGCAGGGAACCGAGGGCTGAGGGGCTGGCAGGAGACCGGGTGCTGAGCGCCCTTCCTCACCTCAGGGTGAACTCAAAGCGCAGGCCACCGGTGGGGTTGTTCTTAACGCTTATCGATCCGCCGTGCACGCGCACCGCATTCTTGACGATAGCGAGGCCGAGACCGGTGCCGCCCATCTTTCTGCTGCGGCCCTTGTCCACACGATAGAAGCGCTCGAAGAGTCGGGGCAGGTGCTCGTCGGGCACCCCTACCCCATTATCAGAGAATACGAACGATGCCGAGGTGATGCCTTTCTTTGACATGGGAGCGTCGGCGACAGTCTTTCCACGCTGCTTCCCGGCTGTGGCACCGCGCAAGGTGACATGCTGGAGAGTGCCGGTAAGGGTGATCGTCGTACCCACGCCGGCATACGCAATGGCATTGTCGGTGAGATTGCGGAAGATACTGTATATCAAGCCGCGGTTGCCGTGGATGACCATAGTATCGGGGATGTGGCATTCCATGGACATATTCTTCTCCTCGAGGGCAAACTGGCTCTCCTTTTCGACGGTGCGTATGACCTCGGCGACATCGACATCCTCAAAGACCATCATGTCGGCACCGTCGTCCATGCGGTTCAGCGTCGACATATCGCCGAGCAGCGATGCCAGACGCTTGCTCTGCGAGTAGCAGCGGTCGAGGAACTGGTCGCGCGTCGCCGCCGCCATATCAGGGTGCGACAGGATTGTCTCGAGATAGCCCTGGATGCTCGCCACCGGCGTTTTCAGCTCGTGGGCCACATTCTGCGTCAGCTGCCGCTTGAGTATATCCTGCTCCTTCTGCGTGCGCTGGAGCTTAATGTATAGTTTCACTATTCGTTCGGCGGTGTCGCCAAGCTCATCATCGGAGAATCCGCCGAGCTCCGAAACTGCCGTCCCCATATCGACATCGGATGCCGACGGCACCGAGGCTGTGTGCTCCACGCGTGTGGCAAAGGCGTTGAGCTTGGTGATGTTACGGCCCAGCCGGTGGGTGAAGCGGTAGAGGACGATGGTGAGGATAATCATCACCGCGATGGCAAACCATATATAATGTTGGTCGGCACGCAGACTCTTGGCCAGATTGACGTTGTAAGGAAGGGCCGAACGGATGATAATCTTCTCCTTGGGAAAGTAGGTGGCACTATAGAAATAGGCCTGACGGAGCGTCGTACTGTTGCGGTCGACAGCCGATCCGGTGCCCGTGCGCAGGGCCTCGACGACCTCGGGGCGCGTGCGGTGGTTGCCCATGTGGACGTAGTCCTTGCGGATATTGTCGAAGGCTATGGTACCGTCGCTGCGGATAATCGTCACCCGAAGGCCGCGTTCGTGGTGGCGGGCGATGAACCGCGACAGGGCCTGCTCGCTGAAACCGTCACCATTATAGAATACTGTCTCGTTGATTGTGGTATTAAAATCCTGAAGACGGGTGTTCAGCGTTTCCACCTTGAACTGCTTCTCGCGGTTCTGCTGAAACACGATGAACGCCACGGCGAAGACGACAAACAGCGACAGCACGGAGAGATAGAGCCTCGTGCCGATGGTCAGCTCCGCCTTCTTCGTGCCCGACGGCCTGAAACGGCCTATGGAGAAGTTGCTTGTCATAGTCTACTTGTCGAAATAATATCCGAATCCAAGACGCGTGGTGATATTGCCGGCGTACTGTCCGAGTTTCTTGCGCAGTCGGGTGATATTCACGTCGACAGTGCGGTCGGAGACAAGAACATCGGTAGGCCATATATGGCGGATGAGATCGTAGCGCGAGAATACGCGTCCCGGATGCTCGAGGAGCGTGCAGAGGATGCCGTACTCGGTCTTCGTGAAGGGCACCTCCTCGCCGTCGACGATGACGGTCTTGCGGTCGAGGTCGACGACAAGGCCCTTATATTCAAGCGTATGTGGCTCTTCGACAGTCTCTTCGGCAGCATGCGTCTCCGAACGGCGCAGGACGGCGCGGACCCTCAGGAGCACCTCACGAATGGAGAAAGGCTTGGAGATGTAGTCGTCGGCACCGAGGTTGAAACCCGTAATCTTGTCATTCTCAGTGATTTTGGCCGTAAGAAAGATGATGGGAATATTCTTCGTGGCCGGATTCTCCTTGAGCTTACGGGCCACAGCGAACCCGCTCATGCCACCCATCATCACGTCGAGCAGTATGAGCCGGTAGCTCGTGAGGTCCATCTCGAGGGCTTCCTCACCCGAATTGGCGGTATCGACCTCGTAGCCCTCGGCCTCGAGGTTAAACTTCAAAATCTCACACAGGTCCTCTTCGTCGTCGACAGCGAGGAGCCTCGTCTTGTTCTCATTGTCCATGATTGCAAAATTATAAATTCGATTGCAAAATAACAACTATTTTCTTGCTTTTCTTTTTCATTGGCGTTACATTTCGGTTACAAACGAAAAAGGTGCCTACACAGGGCCGATTGGCGGCTGATGTATGCACCTTTTATGTTTCTTGCATGATGATTGTGACCCTCCGTCACTCCTTTCGCATCGGCATGCGGCGCCGTCGCTGACTGGCAAAGGCCGGTTTAACCTTCTCGTAGGCAGCATACTGGCTGTCGTCGAGGATGGCGCGGAGTGCTGTGTCGTAGCTCTGCTGGCGCGTGGCCATCATGGCAAACGGATTCCGGCGCGAGGTGGTGTCGGCCGACGATGCCCCTTCGTTGGCGTTGCGCTCGGGAGGAGGACCTGCCGGACGCCCATTGCCCTGACCGCCGCCATGATGTCCACGCGGTGGTTTGGGTCCTTCGATGATGTCGCTGTACTCGGCGTTGAGGGCCTTGACCTTCTCGAGCTGCGTCGAGGTCAGGTTCAGATTCGCCGTCATGTAGGTGTTCAGACTGTCGACGGTCATGCGTGGACCGTGACTGCGCGGCTGGCGGCTGGCGGTCTGCTGTGTGGCTGAGGTAATGCCGTCGACATCGGTGGTCGACTGGGCCTGAGTGCCGGTCGCGGCGAAGAGCATCAGCGACAGGGCGAGGACTTTCGTTAATCTTACTTTCATCGTAATCTCCTTTCTATTAGGGTTTAACATGATTTCTGATGCAAAGGTAGAAAGGAGAGAACAAACAGCAAAATTATTTCAATCAACAGCCGCTGCCGGTCAATGAACAGTGCTTCCGGGACCAGCCGAAGGGCAAAAAACGCCCGCTGCGGAGTCGGAACTTGCGGTCGCAAGCCGCAATCTAAGTTGGTCTAACGGGGAGGCTAAGCCTTTCCGGAATCATTACCCCACAAGCAATTCAGCCACCGACTGACGGCTACTTGTCGCCGAGAATCTGCGCTGCGTGCTCCTTAACTTTTATCTGCCGGGGCTTGAAAATCTCGGTTATGACACCATCCTCATCGGCGACGAAGGTGGTGCGGAAAGTTCCGATGGTAGTCTTGCCGTACATCTTCTTCTCACCGTAGACGCCGAGGGCCGTGACGAGGGTCTTGTCGGTGTCGGCGATGAGGGGGAAAGGCAGGTCGTATTTGGCTATGAACTTCTTATGGCTCTCAGCACTCTGGATGCTCACACCGACGACAGCATAACCCAACGACAGGAACCGTTCGTAGTTGTCGCGGAGGTTGCAGGCCTCATTGGTGCAGCCGGGAGTGGAGTCCTTGGGATAGACGTAAAGCACGAGCTTGCGGCCCTTGAAATCACTGAGTTTAATCTCTTTGCCGTCCTGGTCCTTACCGAGGACCTCCGGCAGTCGTTGTCCTACTTCCATTGTTCTATATGTTTTTGATTCTTCCGCCTGCAAACTTACACAAAATTATCCGGAAAGCGCAAGAAAAACGGCAAGAAGTTTCTGCCATCCCGCTGTCGGCACTCTCCCGCACCACGGTTTTGGGGTTATGGCAGTGCCCCGGTGCCCCACGATTAGCATGATTATCGATTTCATTGCGAACTATAACCTCTATTATGTACTATTTAGTTTGCAATAATTACTATAGTGTACTATAGTGACTATAGTACACTATAGTTTCTATAGCATCCTATCTCAAAATACGAAAAATCATGACACAAATCTCAAACATATCATTTTGCGTTGCGAAACGGCCCATTTCAGCTCGCCGAACGGGCCGTTTCGCATCCTAAAACAGGCCGTTTCGCAACGCAAAATGACCGAGTTTGTAAGTTGCTGATAATGAGACGATAACACAGACAAGGCAAATGCTCACCGTGTTAGAATTATTTTTACATTCGTGTTCAATTATCAGTAGCCTGTCATGGGGGTATTATTCATCCCTCAGCCCAAACCTGGCCAATCGCGACATAATCTATTCATCCACTGATGAGAGTACATCACCACATTATTTATATATACTACGGCAGGGGCAGGATACCCTCATACCGCACCTTCCACGCCGGTGGGAAGCCGGGGTCGGGCGTGGTGCAACCGTCCCAGCCCGCTGCCATGAGCGCCACGGCGAGGAGCAGACCGCCGTTGCCGGGGAGATAGCACCGCAGACGTGGTGTCTGCCAGTTGTGGCCCTGAGGCAGATAGGTGTTCTTAGCCACGGGCATGAGCAGCGCGCCGACGGCATCGTCGGGACGGTGGAGGCGTGTGGCGCACATCGCCGTCATCGGATAGTCCCATCCCCACGTCTTCTGCCAGTTCCAGTTGGCGATGGTCCAGTTGTAGGTGCTGTCCATACGCTCCTGCGTCATCAGCCTGCTACAGGGCATCATCCCCAAGGCGCCGAGGGGCATGGGGTGGTCGCTGGCGTAGCGGTCGTCGCCCACGGGGGTGTCGGTCTGTGCGGCACGGTGACCGATAAGTGGTGCCCCCTCGGCGGTGAGGTAGATACCGCTCTTCGACGGCAGCGATGGCAGGCCGCTGATGAGACTGTCCCACTCGCTATGCGGATCCTTGCCGGCGAGTCTGCGCCACTGCTGGGCTATCTTCATGGCTGTCAGCCAGTAACTTAACTCGAACGGAGAGTTGCGCGTCGTCGAGGCTTTCAGGGTTTCCTGAGCAGGGATATATCCGCTGAGGAAGTATTTTCCGCTGACCGAATCACGCCCGGCGAAGTCGTACATAAATTCGGCTGTGGCCTCCACGAGGGGTCCGAACTTCCGCAGAATGCGGCTGGCATCGGCCGTGTCGCCCTTCGATTTGGCGGCGCGGTAGAGCAGATTGGCGAGATAGATGAGATGTGGCTGCTGCCAGATGAGGTAACTGCCGACATTCGATGGTGCCTCGGCTGCCGACGGGTCGGTCATCTTCATCCAGCGCACACCGCCAAAGCCCTGTCGCGCGGCAATCTCACGGGCCATCGGCGCGGCACGGAAATACCAGTCGAGCGACCGTTCGAGGTCGGCGGCGTGTCCCCACAGGGCCTGCCAGGCCTGATGCCAGTAGATCATTTCGAGGTGAAACTTCCCGAACCAGGAGTTATAGGTAAGTCCGGTCTCGGCAGGTGGAAAATTCTGACGGTCGTTGACGGCAAGGAGATAGATGCTCTGGACGATGCGGCGCTCGAGCTCACGGGCCCGCGCATCGTCGGTAGCACTGAGGTCGACGATGCCGCCACGGGTCCAATAATCTTTCCAAAACGCCGCCGAAGCCTCAGCGACATCATCAAAATCCATGTTTCCGAGACCGCCGAGGGCCTTTTCTTCGGGTGCAAACTCACAGATGAGTTCTCCCGTTTCAGCCATCGGTATGCGACATTCCTTCGCCGTGTTGTCGATGGTTATCCTCCTTTTTCCCTGATTTTCAGCCACATATCTGAGGTCGATGAAGTAGTCGGAGCTGTCGACGGCAATGCGGAGGCGGTCGGAGGCGGCGGTGCCAGCCACTTTTTTTATCGTAATAAACCGCTTTTTGTCGGCATTCCAGTTGCAGCCATCGTCGCTGTGACCTCCCGTGGGATAGGGAATGCGGAGGCGCAGGGCCATCGGCGAGGCCGCGCTGGGAGTGTTCGGAATCGTCGACGAGGCAATTCGCACGGCTATGAGGTCGCGACGGGGGTGGCAGACGGTCTCGACATGGTAGCGGTGCCCCTGACAGTCGAAGTCACTCGTTATCTTTCCAGTCCACATATCGAGGCGTTGGCTGACATTCCCGACGAGCTCCGGCCTCGGAATATCGAAGCCAATGCAACCGAGGTGCATACGCTGGGGATTGGCGCGCAGCCATTCGGCGGCATCATGCTGTCGGCCGGGAGCCTTCGGCTGGACGGCATAGAGTTCTTTGTGACCGCGACCGAAGTCCCGTTTCTCCAAGGCGTCGGCGGCGCGGTAGCCCTTAGAATTCGGCATCGAATGCCATCCCCACTCGCTGAAGGTGCCGAGGGGAATGCCGCCGCGGTAGTATTCGGGGAACGACTGCATGCCGGTGGCATCGACGGTCAGCGCAAACCGCCCGTTGCCGACGGTCAGCGAGGCGAGGGTGTCGATCCGATCCGTATGCGGGTTGTTCCGCTCCACTATCGGCCTCCGGTCAATGCTCTGCGCTGTTGAAACGGCGGTGTGTGCCAATGCGGCACCGGCTATGATAACAGTTGATATTTTCTTTCTGAGATTCATGATTCAGTTAGTTTTTAAGTAGTTACGGCAGGTTTCCGCATTGCAAAGATAATGAAAATGAGCGAAATAGCAAAGAAAGTGTCCGAAAGTTTTCCTACGATTACCGACAGCTCCTTATCGTTCGCCATAATCGTCTCTGTTTTCCTCTCGTTCCTCCACTCCGATAAATCAAAAAAAACTCCGGTAGAGATGAAATGATATTCACTCTTCCGGAGTTTCATAACCACGGCCGCAGCAGATGGCTACGGCCATGGCGAGAAAAATGTTTTTGGATAGACTTCAGCTTATGCCTCTGCGTTCTCAGCAGGAGCCTCTGCCGGTGCCTCAGCCTCAGCAGCCTCAGCGGCCTTTGCAGCCTCTGCCTCAGCCTTTGCCTTTGCCTCAGCAGCCTTCTTGTCGGCTACCTTCTTGGCAATAGCCTCGTTGACCTTCTTCTCGGCCTCGAGGTGCTTCTGGGCATCTGCCTTCTTAGCATCAGCTGTCTGCTGTGCTACAGCCTGATTCTTCTGGTCCTTAGCGGTCTTCCAGGCCTCGAACTTCTGCTGGCAAGCAGCCTCGTCGAAAGCGCCCTTCTTAACTCCGCCGCGGAGGTGCTTCATCATGTAGACACCCTCACCCTTGAGAATGTTGCGGGTGGTGTCGGTGGGCTGTGCACCTGCCTCTACCCAATAGAGGGCACGGTCAAAATTCAAACTTACTGTGGCTGGATTGGTGTTTGGATTGTATGTTCCAAGCTTCTCAGTAAATTTACCATCACGTGGTGATCTCGAGTCAGCGACGACAATGCGATAAACTGCATAGCCTTTACGGCCGCCGCGCTGTAATCTGATTTTTGTTGCCATAAATCTTTTAGAAAATGTTTAATTGGTTTGAATTTCATGCTGCCATCTCGTGACAGCGGCTGCAAAGGTACTACTTTTTATTCCGACTGCAAAATTTTTCGGTTATTATTTATCGCGCAACTAAAACAAAATCAGATACTTTAACCTTATCACCCGACAGCCGGCCGTAGTCACAATCACAAACGGACTATACGGCAACGCCTTTGCAACTGACAAATATCGGTTATAAAACGCAAGAATATTACTTTTTTATTAAAATGAGAGAAAATTATTGCCGTTTTGTTTTTATATTCGATATTTTTGTGTAACTTTGCACCCACTGTATTACATTAAACAGCCAAAACGACAAAAACATAAAGGAAAAAGCATCATGTGTGGAATAGTATCAATATTGAACATCCAGGAGCAGACACCTGCCCTGCGACAGAAAGCGTTGCGAATGAGTCAGAAAATCCGTCACCGCGGTCCCGACTGGAGTGGCATCTACGTTGGGGGCTCGGCCATTCTGGCCCACGAGCGACTGAGCATCGTAGACCCCGAGAGCGGACGGCAGCCGCTGTTCTCGCCCGACAAGAAGCAGGTGCTCGCCGTCAACGGTGAGATTTACAACCACATGGACATCCGCCGCGAGTTTGCCGACTATTCTTTTCAGACCGGCAGCGACTGTGAGGTGGTCCTGGCTCTGTACCGCGACATGATGGCCCGCACGAAAGGTCATCCCACCGATGCCGACCTGACGGCAATGCTCGAGAAGCTGAGCGGTATCTTTGCCTTCTGCCTCTACGACGTTGAGACCGACCAGTTTCTTATGGCCCGCGATCCCATCGGGGTTATACCTTTATATATAGGCTACGACGACGATGGCACGGTCTACTGCGCCTCTGAGCTCAAGGCCCTCGAAGGCCAGTGCGACCGCTACGAGCCGTTCCTCCCGGGCAGCTTCTACTGGAGCCGCGAACCGGGCATGCGCCGCTACTACCACCGCGACTGGATGGACCGGCCGAACACGAGCGACGACGGCCACATGCCCGAAGGGGTGTCGGCAACGCCCGAGACGGAGATGTCGGCAGCATCGGAGAAGATTCGTGAGTCGCTGATGGCAGCCGTCCGCCGACAGCTCATGAGCGATGTGCCCTACGGTGTGCTGCTCTCGGGTGGTCTCGACTCATCGGTAATTTCGGCCATAGCCGAGAAGTACTCGCAGTGCCGTGTCGAGGACGGCTCTAAGGCCTGGTGGCCGCGACTGCACTCGTTCGCCGTCGGACTGAAGGGTGCACCGGACTTGGCGAAGGCTAAACTCGTGGCCGATTATATCGGAACTGTCCACCACGAGATAAACTATACCATTCAGGAGGGGCTCGATGCCATCCGCGATGTAATCTATTTCATTGAGACATACGATGTTACGACCGTCCGCGCCAGTACGCCGATGTATCTCTTGGCCCGCGTCATCAAGTCGATGGGCATCAAGATGGTACTCTCGGGAGAGGGTGCCGACGAGATTTTCGGTGGTTATCTGTATTTCCACAAGGCTCCGTCGCCTGAGGAATTCCACAAGGAGACGGTCCGCAAGCTGTCGAAACTCTATCTCTACGACTGTCTGAGGGCCAACAAGAGTCTTGCGGCATGGGGTGTGGAGGGCCGTGTGCCGTTCCTCGACAAGGAATTCCTCGATGTGGCCATGAACCTCGACCCGAAATATAAGATGTGTCCGGGACAGACGATAGAGAAGAAGGTCGTGCGCGAGGCTTTCTCCGATATGCTCCCCGCCGAAGTGGCTTGGCGCCAGAAGGAGCAGTTCTCCGATGGTGTGGGCTACAGTTGGATAGATACCCTCAAGGAGATTACGGCCTCGGCGGTCAGCGACGAGCAGATGGCCCACGCCGCCGAGCGGTTCCCCATCAACCCGCCGCGCAACAAGGAGGAATACTACTACCGCTCCATCTTCGCCGAGCACTTCCCCAGCGACAGCGCCGCACGCTCAGTTCCGTCGGTACCGAGTGTGGCCTGCTCCACTGCCGAGGCTCTCGCCTGGGACAAAGCCTGGGCCGGACAGAACGAGCCCAGCGGCCGCGCGGTGAAGGATGTGCACCAGGGCGAATAAAAAGAATAAATGAAATCAACAAAAAAGCTTAGAGCCGCAGCCCTAAGCTTTTTTTTAATATTTTGTTTCTATAGCGGCTATAGGCCTATAATTTCTATTGGTCGCTATAGATTCTATAGTTCGCTATAGTTTCTATAGAGCCTATAGTTTCCTTGGGAGCCCATAGTTTCCTATAGCTCCACATGATTCCCTATAAGCTCCTATGAATGCCTACAGTTCCCTTTGAATCCCTATAAGCTCCTATCCTATACGAGATACTGCGAAGAGATACTCTCGTTGTTCTCCACCCGCTTGATGGTCTCGGCAAACATATCAGCGACGCTGAGCTGCTTGACCTTATCGCAGCGCTTGGTGTAAGGGATAGAGTCGGTGAAGACGATCTCCTCAAGGGCACTCTCCTGAACACGGTCGCTGGCAGGACCGCTCATCACACAGTGGCTGGCGCAGGCGCGGACGCTCTTGGCACCGGCAGCCTTCATGATGTCGGCAGCCTTGGTGATGGTTCCGGCGGTATCGACCATATCGTCGACGATGACAACATTCTTGTCTTTCACGTCACCGATAATCTGCATGCTCTCAACGACATTGGCACGTGCACGCTTCTTATTGCACAGTACGAGTGGGCAGTTGAGATACTTGGCGTAGGTGCCGGCACGCTTTGCGCCGCCGACGTCCGGTGATGCGATGACGAGATCCTTGATGTGCAGACTCTGCAGGTATGGCAGAATGACACCGCTGGCATAGAGATGGTCGACAGGAACATCGAAGAATCCCTGAATCTGGTCGGCATGAAGGTCCATGGTAATCAGACGGTCGATGCCGGCAGCCGACAGCATATCGGCCACGAGCTTGGCACCGATGCTCACGCGTGGCTTGTCCTTGCGGTCCTGACGCGCCCAGCCGAAGTAAGGGATAACGGCGATGATGTGGCGTGCCGAGGCGCGCTTGGCAGCATCGATCATCAGCAGCAGCTCCATGAGATTGTCGGAGTTGGGGAATGTACTCTGCACAAGGAAGACATCCTTGCCGCGTATCGACTCCTCATAGGATACAGCGAACTCACCATCGGAGAACTTGGTGATGTTCAGGTTGCCCAGTGGACGACCCAGGCTGGCGCAGATTTTCTCTGCTAAGTATCTCGTCTTTGTTCCCGAGAATACCTGATAAGAGTTGTTGTCACTCATTGTTGATAATTAATTATGCTTTTGTTGAATATGGTGTCAACGAATAGTACGTCCTCAGTCGACGGCCTTCCGAATCTTGTCGAAGTGGTCGATGACCGCAGTATAGTCAGTGTTGTTGTGAATATCGAAGTGGGTCCACAGGTCGCCGCAAACCACGACGCCACCGAATCCCAATTCTTTCGCCATGCGGATATTGTCGAGCCCCATGCCGCCGAGGGCATACACCTTGCGGTCGATGAGCCCGTCGCCGGCGGCCTTTTCGAGCTCAGCGAGGGTGAACGTCGACTTCTCCTCCGGAAATTCTATGCAGTTGAAGATATTCTTCAGAAAGACATACCTCGACTTGCGTTTCATCTCCTTGAGCATCGACAGGTCGGTACACGTGCGGCTGTACTTGCCACGGTAGCCGTCGGGCACCGGTGCCGTCGGATCGTCGATATGAATGCCTGCGAGGTCGTACTCATTCTTGAGGTAGTAATGCTCATGAACGGTAATCCTACGGTAATAATCCTCCGGCAAAAGCGACAGCAGACGCTCACAATACATCGGGCTGCTGTCGGGCTTAAAGAGGTGCAGGTTATCCATGCCCTCATCGAAGAGCGCCTCCAAAATCTTGTCTTCCTCCACAAAGAATGTGGACTTAGTCATGATTACAAGCTTCATGTTCCTGATATTTCTGATTGCAAAAGTAATAATAAAATATATTCCGTGCAATACTTTCGCAACATTTCAGCATATTTTTTTTGCTCGGAGCGGAGGAATAGAAAAAGCGGAAATAGGGATTTCACCCGGGAAAATAGGGTTTTCCCCTTTAAATTTCTGAAGAATAGAACTACCTTTGCAGCAAGAAATGAATAATTAGAGTAGTTGTTATATCCCTGTCAACAGGGCCACGGCATAGTGCGGAGTATCCGGCACTATGCCTTTTTCATTACCCAGTTAGCAAAGTTTAACAGACCGCCTTTCTCCTTAATATATTATTTTGTTATTTTTGCAGCGAAATAACTAATCAGACAAATCCTCAAAGACAAATTAATAACTAATAGCTAAAACTGAACTTATGAAAAAATTTCTACTTCTCATGTTTGGTGCCCTCTCGCTCTCGGCAGCGGCGCAGGCCCAGGAAACAACGTTCACTTACGACTTGACGAAAGCCTACAAGCCATCGGTGGCACTCAACAACTTCAACTGCGGATGGGCTTTCTACAGCTACGAGAAAGAGGGCAAGACCGACAGCAAGCGGCAGGACTACAAGGGCTATGCCGTCGACTCCGTCAGCAAGTCGATAGGACTGCCTGAGGAATGCCACGTGTGGGTGCGCAACCCGCGACTGGTGCAGACCATCAACGATGCCGGGTTCTACAACTCCGGTAACGACGGACGCAATATGGCTGTCGACGGTCTCACTGCCGGCGACAAGGTGATATTCAAGTACACATCGGAGTCGGACGACGAGACAAAGACAAAGATGATTTATGCCACCGGTGCATCGGGACTGACCTGTGCACTCATCAACGGCGATACGCTCAGGGCCGGGCTGTCGGTAATCAACTCTGGCGACACAATAGTCATCGACAGTGCCAAATTTGTCAATTCGAAGAATGTTGAGGACGGATACATAAGTGTGCTGCTGTACAAGAAGATGGCCGTGGCAAGCGTAAAAATTCTCAAAGGCGACGGCAGCGAACTGCTCTACGACTTCACGAAAGCAGGCACACCGGTGGCGATATCCAACTTCAACCGCAATCAGAGCAAGGAAGGAAAGATATATGTCAACCAGGGTGAGGGCAAGGAGAACCGCAACCGCAACGACTTCAAAGGCTATACTCCCGACTCGGTGACCGCTTCGTTGGGACTGCCCGACGAGTGCCATATCTTCCAGGGACAGAACCGCATCGTCCAGTACCTCACACACCGTGGGGTGTACGTCTCGGGCAATACGCAGTGGGCTGTCGACGGCCTCGACTCTGCCGATGTGGTGGAAATAGAATACATCGCACCGGGACTCTCCGACGACAAGCAGCACATTCTCTTCACTAACGGCACAAGCGCTACGACAAAGGTATTCCTCAACAATTCGACCGACACCCTCGCCGTACTGGCTCCCATCAACAGTGGTGACTCTCTAACCGTAGCCACCACCTCCGACCTCGACGGGCAGGGAAATGTGAACGGCTATGTCACATTCCAGGCTTACAAGGGTATGTACATCCAGAAGATTGTCATTACCAAGCACTCCGTCGCCGACGGTATCAAGGCGCCGACAGTGTCAGTAGCTCCCGCCAACACCGACAACGCATGGTACACGTTATCAGGTGTAATGGTTGAGAAACCGCAGAATGGTGTTTATATCCATAACGGCAAGAAGATTATAGTAAAATAAAAAAGAAAAAGTTATGGCGGGGTCACGCGCCTCGCCATAACTTATATAAATATGATATAAATTATCTTATTGCCATAAAAGTCACGGTCAGCAAGCTCGCCATAACTTATAACACGTATGACATAAATTATCCTTCGTCACGAGTATCACGGTCAGCAAGCTCGCCATAACACATAGGAATATGGGATAGGGAGAATTTACTCCTCGTATTCGGTCGGATCATCGACACCGGCAAGGCGGAAAGCCTCTTTGCGCTCACGGCACGTACCGCACTTACCGCAGTGCTTCTCGCCGCCCTTGTAGCAGGAGTAGGTTTTCGAGTAGTCGATGCCTAAGCGTGTACCGATGCGGCAGATGTCGGCTTTGGAAATCTTGGTATAGGGAGCCTCAATCTCCACCCCGGCATAAGTGCCGTTGCGCATAGCCTCCGACATCGGACGGATGAATTCCTCGCGGCAGTCGGGATAGATGGAGTGGTCGCCAAAGTGATTGGCAATGAGCACACGGTTCAGGCCGCGGCTCTCGGCCATTCCGCAGCCGATGGCAAGCATAATACCGTTGCGGAACGGCACCACCGTAGACTTCATATTCTCCTCGTCGTAATTACCTTCGGGAATAGCGTCAGCACCTTCGAGCAGCGACGACTTGAAGTAGCGGTGCATAAAGTCGAGAGGAACGACAATATGCTCAATCCCTAACCGCTCACAGTGGTATTTGGCGCAGGCCGTCTCACGGCTGCTGTGGTTAGAACCATAATCGAAAGTCACGGCGAGTGCTATCTCGTCGCGGCGGTCGTAGAGCAGCGTCACGCTGTCCATCCCGCCCGAAAGAATTATCAGTGATTTCTTTTCCATTGTTTTATTCATTTTATATAGGGCTCTATAGGGAACAATTGACCCTTACAGAATTCCATAGGAGTCTATCGGGGCTAATCCTATTAAGGCCTGTCTTCTTCCAATTAAGGCCTGTTCTCTTCCTATAATGACCTATCTTCTCCTATTAAGGCCTGTCCTCTCCCTATAAGAGCCTGTAGATTCCCATGAAGGCCCATCCTTTCCTATGGCTGCTATAGTCTATTCATGCCTTGCGAATCGTTCCTCAGCGAGACGCTCATATTTCGTTCCGGGGCGGCCGTAATTGGCATAAGGATAGATGCTTATGCCGCCACGGGGCGTGAAGAGTCCCGTCACCTCTATATATTTAGGGTCCATCAGGCGGATGAGGTCCTTCATGATAATATTCACGCAGTCCTCATGGAAGTCGCCGTGATTGCGGAAGCTGAAAAGATAGAGTTTCAGGCTCTTGCTCTCCACCATCCTGACATCAGGGATATACATGATGCGAATCTCGGCAAAATCGGGCTGACCGGTGATAGGGCACAGCGACGTAAACTCCGGACAGTTGAACCTCACCCAGTAGTCGTTGTCCTGATGCTTGTTGACAAACGTCTCCAGCACCTCCGGCGCATAGTCCATTCTGTACTTTGTCTTTGCTCCGAGGGCCTTCAAGCCCTCATCCTTGCGTGCGCCGCCGGCGGCAGCACTCATTGTGTCGTTGTTCATAGTGAGAAAATTTTCCAGATACTGTAGTTAACTCCATTGTCGTAAACGTCCTCACCCTCATGGGCTTTCATGGCTTTCACCACACGGATTGTCACCGGCAGGGCGATGACCTCATAGACCGTCTTCAGCACCACCTGCCATATCATAAGTGCCGGCATCGCGTCCCATGGAATCACGCCGCCAAGAGCCAGCGGGAAGAAGATCACCGAGTCGCAGCTCTCGCCGGCTACCGTCGAGAGGATGGCGCGCCACGAGAAATGACGGCCTCCGTCGTGAATCTTCATCTTGCTCATGACATAGGCATTGGCAAAGCTTCCGACGATGAACGCCACGAACGACGCAGCCGCCACACGCGGAGCCAGACCGAAGATGGCATGGAAGCCCTCTTCGTTGTGCCAGTAGGGAGCACCGGGGATGGCATCGCAGATGGCACCGAGGAGGACGAAGAAGAAGTTCATGGCAAAGCCGGTCCAGATGAGCAGACGGGCCTTGCGGAATCCCCACACCTCACACACGCAGTCGTTGATGATATAGCTCACCGGAAAAACGATGAGACCACCCGTCAGGGAGATGCCGAATACTGAGATTTGCTTTGTTTCGAGAATGTTCGCCGCTATGAGGCAAACGCAAAAAAGTATGCTGAAAAGCATGAACAGCACACTCACTTGTTGTTTTGTCTGTACCATTTCTTGTTTTGTTAAAGGGGGTTTAGCAAGTACCCCTGTGGTTTTCCGGCTGCAAAGGTACTAAAAAATTAAGCCGATTCCAAATAATCGGGCACAGAAAATCAAAAATACCCATCAATAAGTATTGTGGCATTAAACTTAATTTCTTACCTTTGCCATCGCTTTCAGGGTTGTAGTCCGACTGCGACGCTGAGCAGCGAAACTTTTTAACATTTTAATTCACATCACACAATGAAAAAATCATTTGCAGTCCTCCTTGCCACCGTTTTGATGGTGCCAATGGCGGTGCACGCTGCCAACTACGTCACGGTGAGTGGCGCCGACGGCTCCAAGACGAGTTTCCGTCTCGACGTGCGCCCGGAGGTAACCTTCACGGCCACCAGCCTCGTCATGACCGCCGGCGACGACGTCGTGGAGTATCCCATCACCGACTACCGCAGTTTCACGCTCACCGACGACAACGAGTCGACAGCCGTCACAAAGGTCAACGGCGACACCCCGAAAGCCATTTTCTCCTTCGACGGAACCCTCCACGGCGAGGGACTGAAAGCCGGCAGCCGCGTCAGCATATACACCACCAACGGACAGACCGTGGCCTCAGCAACGGCATCAGCCACCGGCACCGTCGACATACCACTCAATGGCCGTGGCGTATATATCGTCCGCACACCGGAAAAGTCGTTCAAGATTATAAAGAAATAACCGCGACGAAAACGGCTTTCAAGACAACATAATGATAACCGGTACGGGAAAATCATTATCACAAAAACAAATATCATAACAGAAACAAAACAAACATTCGCAACTACGATGAAAAAGATATTTACCCTCATCATCCTCGCCATGGCCGTCGTTACGGCAGCACAGGCACAGACCATCACCATCAACAAGACCGACGGCACGAAAGTGACCTACGATGCCAGCGAGGTGAGCAGCATCGACTTTGCACCTAAGAGCGACACCACCACCATACACTCCTTCACCGGCTACTTGCTCGTCAGCTCGGCCTACTTCCAGAACATGTACTACGGCGACGCAGCCCAGATGAGCGTTCTCGCCGTCGGCGACAAATACCTCTGCCGTTTCGACGACGCCACATGGGGCCACGGCCTCTTCAATATCACCCTCGACAAAGGGACCATCAGCGGAACCGGCTCAGTGACAATGGTTAACCCGCAGGGAGGCGCATCGAGCACCCACGATGCCACAATGAGCGGTACAATGACACATATCACTATCAGCATCCCCGACCTCATGGGCGGCACAACCATCAGCTGGAACTACGGCGACCCACGGGCCTACAAGACAGCAGGCACCTACAGCGCAAAGGACAATATCGTTGTCGGTGGCGTAGCCGACTACTCTTATTCCACCAACGACAGCGTCGACTACACCGTTGTGGCCGTCAACGACTCCACAATCAACCTCGTCGTTCCTGAGGAAAGTTTCGACAACCTCGCCATGATGGGCAATCTCGTCATGGGCACCTACACTATAAGCAACATCGCATGGAACGCCGCCGAGAACGCCTACGTCCGCTCCTACGGTTCCGACGGCATCACTTTCGACTGCACCATCGCCGGAAAGAAAGGACAATACGAGTTCACCAACAGCGACTGCAAGGTCGTCGTCAGACCGAATGCCGACGGCACCCTCACCGTCGACAATACCTACTATCCCGGCCGCATGCCGATGTCGATTGTCAGCACGTTCACCGGCACCCGCAAGAACGCTGCCCACTAACGTCACTACAGGACCGTAAGGAATGAGAAGGATAAAGACAGTCTACGCAGCCATGGCCGTTGCCGTCGCCCTGACGGCGACAGCCTGCAACGGCATCCTCAGTGATATCTACGACGAGCCACGCGACAGTGCCCTCGGCAGCGGACAGCTCGTCGTCGATGCCACAAACTGGCACGACTGGTACTACATCGATTTCGACTCCTTAGCTGCCATCGCCGCCACCGGCGACAGCGCTGCACTGGCCCACGCCGAGACCTCTTTCACTCCCTACCCCATCCCGACGGCGCTCACCACGGAACCCGCCGACACCACAACGGGAATGTACACCTACTGGTTCGATGTCTTCGGGCGAGGCCTCGACAACTACGACAAGCGGGCCTTCACGCCCACCGACGCGCAGCCCAAGCCCGCCCACTGGAGCATCGCCGTCCACCGCAACAACGTCAGGACAAACGGAGGAGCCGTCTTTGAGACCAATTATTCGTCCATTGCCGACCTGCCGCCGACGGGTGCCGCCTTCGCCTCTGCCACGTTCACACCCGACGAGTGGAGCGAGCGCGACGTATGGGTCGACCAGTCGCAGATGCTGCGCAGTCTCATCGGCTGTCAGGGCATCATGGTCAATAAGGTGCTGTCGTCGTGGATAAAGGTTGCCATACCCCCGATGCCA
The DNA here is from genome assembly GCF_019973375.1 of Prevotella lacticifex. Lineage (GTDB taxonomy): Bacteria > Bacteroidota > Bacteroidia > Bacteroidales > Bacteroidaceae > Prevotella > Prevotella lacticifex. The sequence goes on from NZ_BPTV01000002.1 coordinate 516,523, forward strand.
CCGGCCTTCACGGGCAACAGCCACGTCTTCATCATCCGGTTTCCCAACGGGAAGATGGCGGCCGTACAACTTGCCAACTATATCAGTCCTAAGGGCGCAAAGTGCTGGCTGACAATAAACTACAAATATCCCTACTGACGGTGAAAGGAGAAACGATGATACTACTCAGAACACTCTTCCCCACTGCGGCCCTCATGGCATCACTGCCCACCGCGGCACAGATGGCACCCGCCGACACGCTCGCTGACCATACCCTCGACCAGGTGGTCGTCACGGGAACGCGCACCCCGAAGTCGCTCCTCAGCACACCGGTGCAGACGCTGGTCATCAGCGGCGACGACATACGCAAGGCCGATGCCACCGACCTCCGCGACCTCCTCAGCCAGGTTCTGCCGGGAGTGGAATTCTCCTACGCCATGAACCAGCAGACACACATGAACTTCGCGGGATTCGGCGGACAGTCGGTGCTCGTCCTCGTCGACGGACAGCGACTCGCGGGCGAGACAATGGACGATGTCGATTTCGCCCGACTCGACATGCAGAATGTCGACCACATAGAGATCGTAAAGAGCGCAGCATCAGCCCTTTACGGTTCCAATGCCGCCGGAGGGGTTATAAACATCATCACGAAGGATGCCGCCGCCACGTGGCACGCCAACGTCAACGCCCGCATAGGACGCCACGGACAGCAGCGCTACGGACTGTCGGCAGCCACCGGCGGCAACCGCTGGTCGACGGCACTGACGGCAAGCAGGACGGCGGCCGACAACTACAACGTCAGCAGCGGTCCTAACCCCGTAAGCCGTGTGGTATCGACAATCTACGGCGACGAGACATGGAACGTCAGCGACGCCACCGTCTACCGGCCCTCCGACCGCTGGAAGATGACGGCACGAGGGGGATATTTCTTCCGCCAGACAAAGCGGTCGCCCGACACGCCGGAACGCTACCGCGACTTCAGCGGGTCGCTGAGGGCCGAGGGGCGCATCGGCAGCAAGGGCAACATCGACGTGAACTACGTCTTCGACCAGTACGACAAGTCTGATTATCAGCGCATTGCGCATCTCGACATCCGCGGATATTCCAACGTTCAGAACTCTCTCCGCGCTCTCTACACCCACACTTTCGATGCCGGCAACATCCTTTCGGCCGGTGCCGACTACATGCACGACTACCTATATAATAGTAAGCTCAGCGGAAACACACGCCGTCAGGACTCCTTCGACGCCTTCGCACAGTACGACTGGACGATTACCGACCGCCTCGAGACCGTAGCGGCACTGCGCTACGACTGGTTCTCCGACGGTCCCGTGAGCCGGTTGACACCGAAGGTGAGCCTCCGCTACACGCCGTTCAGCGGAATGAACATCCGCATAGGCTACGGCATGGGCTTCCGGGCCCCCACACTGAAGGAGAAATACTACAATTTCGACATGGCGGGAATATGGATCGTCGAGGGCAACAGCAGTCTGAAACCGGAGAAAAGCCATAACTTCAACATCTCGGCCGAATACAACTACCGCAACTACAGCATCACCGTCGGTGGCTGCTGCAATTCCATCCGCGACAAGATTGGCACCGGAGCACCTTATTTTATCACCACCGACGACATGCCGCGGCTGCCTTACATCAACCTCGACACTTATCACGTCATGGGCCTCGACGCCACGCTGCGGGCACGGTGGCAGAACGGGCTAAGTGCCCGACTGTCATACGCTTACGTCGACGAGCGGCTGCCGAAGGACAAGGAGGGCCACGGACTCAGCAGCGAGTACCTGCCGGCGCGCAAGCACTCCGTCGTGGCACATGCCGACTGGGACCACCGCATGAGCAAGTGGTACGCCCTGAACATCGGCATCGACGGCCATTACTACTCTGGGGTCGACAACGAGGAGTTCGCCGATTATTATGATGTCAGCCGCGGAACAAACGTCATCCACTATCCCGCCTACTCGCTGTGGCGACTGCAGATGGTCAACAGCCTCGGGAAGGCCGTGAAACTGACCGTCACCGTCGACAATATCTTCAACTACCGGCCCGACTATTATTACCTCAACGCACCGCGCACCGACGGAACGAACGTCATGGTGGGACTGTCCGTCGACATCGACAAGCTGTTCTGACGTCACACCACAACGGCGCGTAAGGCTCAGAAAAGTAAAGAAAGCGAAAAAATGCAGAATACCGTTCATCACCGTCACCACTGGGGAAGGACCATCGCCTCCTTCCTCCTCGTCCTCTTCACCATGCCCTTAGGCCACGCCCTGATGATGATCATGGGCAAATTTATGGACCCAGTGGCCCTCCACTATGCCGCGTTTCTCATGGGACTCGTCGGATTCATAATCGTCGTGGCGGGAGTCTTCGTCAAGGGCGACACACGGCAGACCATCTACGGGCTCTTCGGCGGACTGCTCTTCTGGACGGGATGGGTCGAATTTCTCTTCCAGTACTACGCCCGCCGCTACGGCACCCAGCCCGAGACGACGCCGTGGGGCCACGTCACGCAACCCGAATATCTGCTCATGCCGATGACCTTCGGACTGTGGATGATGGTCATGACGCTCTACATCTTCTGCACCCGCACGGGATGCTGCTTTATCAACTGGTGTCAGCACCACCTCTTCGGGCACCGTTGCTCCGACATTGTGGCCCGTCCGATGACGCGCCACACGGCCATCGTGACCTTCATGGAGCTCAACGTCATGACGTGGACAACGTATATCCTGCTGATGTTCTGCTACGACGGACGGTTCATCGGCGACGACTCGCCAATCGTCACCATCGTCGGGGCGGGATGCCTCGTGGCCTCAGCGTTCATGTTCCGCAAGGAACTGCGACTGCCGGCGTGGGGAGCCAATATCCGCATGGCCATCGCCACGGTAATCGTCTTCTGGTGTCCCGTCGAGATAATGGCGCGGCAGCACCTCTTCACCGAGATATGGATACAGCCCGAGAAATACGTTCCGCAGATGGTCACCATCCTCATTGCCTTCATCATCGTCCTCGTATATGTCCTCTGGGCGGCCTTCCGCAAACCGGAAAACCACTGATACCAAGACACTTGCAGCACTCCGCCGCCGTAGGGGCGGGTTTTATCCCCGTCCTACCAACAGCGGACAAGATACAAAACAAATATAACGCAGCTGCGAGGACGGGGATAAACCCCGTCCCTACGGCGGATACGTGCAACACATTAATTATCAATGTGTTGTCAGCATGATTATTTCATCAAAACCCATTGTCAACGTGATCCCTTTTCAGGAGCCGATATGCGGGACCAAGACAGTCAGAAAAAATGGAGAGATTCTGTCTTACGACCGAATCTCTGTCGTGTTAGCCTGTTTTGAAGGTTTTTTCTTTGTGTCAGCACCAAGATCCGACGGAGGAGGTTTGAGGGCAAAAGGCCTAAGCACTGACACAAAGGGCTTTGTTGGTTTTAGTCTTAATTTATGATTGTTTATGTAACTGTTTTTCGGCACAGGATAGTATTTTCTCACTTTTTATGCTTACTTTTGTACCGTCGTGACCGACAGCACCGTAGGCCGCGCCATGCCCTCAGCCACGAGGACAGCGACCGGCAGCCACCGGCCGACGACGGAAAAAAGAGAACCACGGCCGCACGAGAGGCGGACAAAACAACGTAAGCAATGAAGAAAATAGGACTCCTGCCACTGATAATCATAGCCATAGTGCTCGGCGTCATAGCCGGAAACGTCTTCAACGAGACACTCGTCAGGGTGTTCATAACCTTCAACGGCATCTTCAGCCAGTTCCTCGGCTTCATGATTCCGCTCATCATCGTCGGACTCGTCACGCCGGCCATCACCGGCATAGGCAGCGGAGCGGGAAAAATGCTCCTCGCCACCGTGGCCATAGCCTATGCCGACACGGTCGTCGCCGGACTCATCGGCTACGGCACCGGCGAACTGTTCTTCCCCGACATGATTGCGGCCACAAAGGGATTCACGGCCGAGAAAGCCGTCGAGCTGGCACCGTTCTTCGAGGTGAAGATTCCGCCGATGCTCGATGTTATGGCGGCTCTTGTCCTGTCGTTCATCATGGGATTAGGGATAATCTACTCCAATGCGGCCACGCTGAACAATATCTTCGACGAGTTTGAGGACATCATCTCGCTCGTCATAGCGAAAGTTATCATCCCGCTGCTCCCGCTTTACATCTTCGGCATCTTCACGAGCATGACCTACACGGGGCAGGCTTACCACATCCTGCTTGTCTTCGCGCAGATAATCCTTGTTATCGTCGTCCTCCACGTCTTCATCCTCGTCTACGAATTCGTCATTGCCGGAGCCGCCGCCAAGAAGAATCCGTTCCGATTGCTGTGGCGTATGCTTCCGGCATATCTTACGGCTCTGGGCACGTCGTCGTCGGCAGCGACGATACCGGTGACACTCTCGCGCACTATCGGCAACGGGGTGAGCAAGCCGGTGGCGGGGTTCACCGTCCCCCTCTGCGCCACAATCCACATGCCGGGGTCGATGATGAAGATCACGTGCTGCGCCCTCACGGTGTGCCTGATGAACGGCATGCCCCACGACTTTCCGCTCTTCATCCACTTCATGCTGCTCTTGGCTGTCTGCATGGTGGCCGGACCGGGTGTTCCCGGCGGTGCCATCATGGCTGCCCTCGGTCCGTTGGCATCGGTCTTGGGCTTCAATGCCGACATGCAGGCACTCATGATAGCCCTCTACATAGCCATGGATTCCTTCGGCACCGCCTGCAATGTCACCGGCGATGGTGCCGTGGCAATAGTCATCGACAAGATGTTTGGGAAGAAGAGGGCGTAGCGGCGGATATAGCTCCTATAGTTTCTATAGCATCTATAGCCTCTATAGCTTCGATAGTTTCTATAGTTACTATAGCTTCTATAGCATCATAGTTACTATAGTTTCTATAACTTCTATAGCTTGCTATAGCCCCGCTCCTACTATGAATTATCTTTACACCACTCCCATACCGTCCATTTCGCGGTCTAAAACGGCCCGTTTCGTCGTGCGAAACGGGCCGTTTGGCGTTGCAAAACAGGCCGTTTTAGAATGCAAAACAGCCCGTTTTTCTAAGTCTCTGACTCTCAACGACTTCCAAAGTCAGTAAGAGCCAAAGGATAATATGATTTTTCTTTACATTTCTGACCGCTCCGCAGGCGGTTCACTGCGGCTGCCGCCGGAAGGGCCGTTGGTCCGTCAGAGAGCTAACCGGTAAGCCTTTACGTTCTTGAACGAGCCCTTGCCGTCGGCCGAACGGAATTTCAGCTTGTTGTAGGGTGCTGTCGGGAAGACAAGATTTGTCATCGGAATGCGGCCACCGTCGATGAACATCTCGACCGAGCACTTGTCGATCATCAGTCTGACGGTGTAGGTCTTGCCCTCGCAGAGGCTCAGCGGAGCCCAGGTGCCGAGGGCGAAATCGTTCTGATAGTTCACCGAGTTGAGCATGCGGAACTTCGTGTTCTTGTCCTTAAACTGATGGACGTCGTAGTTGGCCTCTATCTCGTGGGGCTTAGCCAGTTTGCCGAAGTCGGTGAGTCCGCTCTTCGTACGGTCCATGACAACGCGGTTTTTCTTCATGTCGAAGTAGATTTTCACCTCCTCGCCCTTGTCGTTGCAGAGGGTGACACCGGTCTCGGCGCTCATGCCCGGGGTGACATCGAAGTCGAGCTCATAGGCATAGCCGTAGTTGTCGGGGAGCTGGCGCACGGTGCCTTTCTTGTCGGCCTTAATGTTGTCGATGCTCACCGACTCCTTGCGCAGGGCGTCGGCCTCCTTCACAACATCGGCCGAGAGATAGATTTGTCCGTTGCGGGTGTAGAGTTTCAGCTCTCGCGGCAGGGCGTTGGCACCACGGTACTGCTTGATAGGAGTGACGTTGGCATACTGCCAGTTGCTCATCCACGGCAGGGCGACGACGCGGCCGGGGGTGTTGCCCATCGTCACGCAGGCATAATGGTCCTTGCCGAAGTCGAGCCATTTGACCACCTTCGGGTCGGTATCGCACTTGAAAGTCTTGCCGTCGAAGTCGCCGACGAAATATTCCGTGGCACTGCCTCCGAAAAGACAACCGGGGTTGATGTTCACAATCATCACCCATTTGCGGTGGTTAGCGTTGCCGTCGACGGGCAGTTCGAAGAAGTCGGGACACTCAAACTGGTTGGGCTGCTGGCCGTAGCCCTTGCCGAAAGCGGAGACATAGGTCCACTCGCGGAGGTTCGAGGAACTGTAGAAGCGCATCTCCTTGTCGGCCGAGACGATCATATACCATTTCTTCATCGGCGCATACCAGAACACTTTCGGGTCGCGGAAGTCCTTCAGACCGTCGAAGGGTGTCAGCACGGGGTTGCCGCTGTACTTGGTGAAGGTGCGGCCGTTGTCGGTGCTCCACGCCATACACTGTATCTGCCCGTTCTTTTCGCTTGCCGAGGTGTAGAAGGCCACGATGGCGTTCTTGCCGTAACCGGCGGTATTATAGCGGTCGACGACCGATGATCCGGAGAAGATGTGGCCCAGGGTGTCGCGGGCAATGGCGGGGTCGAGCTGTTTCCAGTGGAAGAGGTCTTTGCTGATGGCGTGGCCCCAGTGCATGTTTCCCCATTTCGAGCCGTAGGGATTATACTGGAAGTAGAGGTGGTACTCGCCGTCCTTGTAAATCATACCGTTGGGGTCGTTCATCCATCCGTAGGCCGGGGTGAAATGATATGTGGGACGGTAGAAGTCGGTATTGGTGACATCCCAGGTGTTGCTGAGCTGCATCTGTCCGCTCTGGATGGCCAGGGCGTTGGGTTTGAGGTTGAGAATCTTGACCGTAGCGGTGAATCCGTTGCCGAGACGGAAGGGCACATAGTAGTCGACCTTGTTCTGAGCCAGGCGAACGTCCATCCACGTGTCGGCGGCATTGTCGGTGTAGAGCATCACCTGACTCTCGGGCTGGTCTTCCTCCACGGGCAGGAGGAGGTACTTAGTGGGGTTGTCGATGTTGACGATGGTGGTGTCGCCGTGGCGCTGGATGTCCATCGTCTGGGCACCGGCGGCCTGCGGAGCCGTGAGCGCGAGGGCGGCTGCGATGATATGTAATGGTTTCATTGTGGTTTGAAGTTAATGGTTTATGATTAAAATTTCACTGTTGCCGTGAACTCGACGGTGAACGGACGGAGGTAGGAACCGGTCATGAGGGTGTTCTTGATGTCCTTGGCCTCATCCTTGGTGATGAGCTCGGCACCGGCGATGGAGCCCTTGGCACCGGTCTGGTTGAGGAAGTTGACGACGGAGCAGCCTAAAGCGAGTTTCTTGTTGACCTGCCAGTTGATGCCGCCGAAGGTCTCCCAGTGGCCGTTGAAGTAGTAGGCTTCGTTGATATTGGCGTAGGTCTTGCCGAAATAGCGGAAGCTTGTCCACACCTTTAAGTCCTTGGTAATCATATAGCTCGGGTCGAACTCGATGAGCACCTGTGGGATTTCGGCCACGATATTGCCGGTGGCGTTGATGGTTCCGACGTAGCCGTCGGAGAAGGTTACGCTGGTTTCGTATTTCTTATAGGTCGGCTTCTGATAGGTGAAGAGGAAGTGGACGTCGAGGCCTTTCAGCGGATGGGCCATCACGTCGGTCGTCCAGCCCCATGTCTTGATGTCGTAGGTGAGCGGAGCAGCCATAATTTCGGTGCCGTTGGCAGTAGCGTGTTGGAGATTGAGTGTCGAGTTATTATTCGTTTTTGAGATATAGGAGAAGAGTGATGTGAGGCTGATCCACGCATTGTTGTAGTAGACTCCGGCGCGGCCGAGAGGCACTGAGATGCGGTCGGTGTTAGGAAGTGTGGCCGGAGCGAAGGCCTCGAATTTCGGGTGCTGGACGAGATAGGTGAAGTCGCCGGTGAGTCCGAAGTTGTCGGTGAGCTTATATGTGGCTGCTGCCGTCACGTCGTAGTTGAACCAGTGGTAGCTGATGCGGGTGGGACTGATGAGGGTTCCGTCGGGTGCCGTAGCTCCGATGTAGTAGTTGGCGAACCGGCCGACATAGCTGCCATTGGCATTCGTGACAGCCGCGTTGCGGCCACTGAGGGTCTGGAACTCTCCGCGGGCTCCGTAGTAGAGATTGAACTTCGGGGTGATATCCCAGTCGTGGGTGAAATAGAAGGCCAGTTTATTCTCGTGACCGACGTAATACTCCGATGCGTTCTTGTTGTAGTCGTAGAAGTAATAGTCGCGCTTGCCAGCATCGTAGACGCGGACGGGGTAGCTGCCGTCGCTGGGCACGGTCTGGTCGTACATCGTTGTCTTCGACGCATAGTCGATATCATACCACCACTCGTTGACACCGAAGCGCAGGGTGGACGTCGCCCACCGCTTGCTGAGCTCGGATGTGAGGAGGATTTCGTCGATATCGCCGGCGTTGAGACACGACATGCGGGTCTGGACATACTCGCCGTTGTAGCGTTGCATGGCACCGGCAGCGTCCTGATAGACATAGGAGTAGGCACTGTTGTCCTTGGTCGGGAGCAGCGACATGGGGGTCTGATAGACGAGAGCGCCGTGGGCATGGTCGTAGCGGCCTACGATCTTCCACGTCAGACCGTTGTCCCAGCTGTATGTATTCATGAGCGAGAGCTCGCTCGAACGGTTCTCGATGGCATCGTAGAGGTCGGTGGAGCATACTTTTCCGGTCTTCATGTCGACATAAGTCATATTGTTGTCGACAGGCAGGTAGCTCGTCGTACCGAGCTTGAACTTGCCATATTCCTTCACACTGCCGTCGCCGACGTAGATGAAAGGAGCCGACTGGGTGGCGTAGGTGTAAACGGGATGGCTGTTGGCATATTTGTACATGGCGGTGAAGGAGCCGCGGTTGCCGTTGTACTTCTTCGTTATGGCACCTTTATATATCTGCGTACGGTCCTGGAATGGCGTCGACTTGAGCTTGAAAGTTCCCGGATCGAAGTCCTGGTAGATGCTTCCGCTATAGTACCAGCCGTTCTTCAGACCGCCGTTGATGTTCAGCGATATCTCGTTGAGTCCGAAGTGGTTAGTCTTATAGTTCAGCGTACCGTGGAATCCGTCCTCGCCGAGGTTCGTGAAGGAGTTGACGGCATAGCCGATATTGCCGGTGGTGATGGCTGTCTCGGCAATCTTCAGCAGTCCGACATGCGACAGGCTGGCATCGGAACGCCACGTAGTATTCACGCTGTGGGGGTTGGTAGCATAGGTAACGGGCAGACCATTCTCCAAGACGTTGACATCGGCCGACGGCAGACCAATCTGGATTTCGCGCGGACCGTTGGCGCTTGAGGCATTGAGCATAACGTTGCGGTTGCCCTCCTCTTTCTTATTAGAGGTGTTATCGTCCTGAGCCTGAGCGCAGAGAATACCGGCACTGAGGACCAACGGCAGAACGAATAGGGTCTTAACACCGACAGACGAGGTCTTCAAGGATGACATAAACTTTAGGTGGAAAGAAGCTGTTTTCATTTGTTTGACTTGTTAGGTTGTACATATTGTATCTGGTTGCAAAATTATTCCAAACGTCTTTCCATCGCTTTAACAAATCGTTCACCGCATAAAAAAAATCGTTCATGAAACATTTTTGATAGTTCATGAACGATTTTTGATATTTTCCCGTGGTTTCGAGGTATCTCCCTTAGAGCCACAATATTACATTTTTGAGCTGCACTGGATATTTTCCATGGAATCATAGTGAGAGGGAATATTAATCTTTATACTGCCATTATCGCTTTGGCATTTTCAAACGGAAAAAGGAAAAGAAAATCATGGTCAGGCTTTAACCCCGTAAGGGGAGGTGTGGGAGTGATGGGGCAGACTGCGAGCTTGCTCGCAAAGGCTGCCCCATCACTTCCACACCATAGCTCCATTGGGAGCTTAAGCCTGCCTATGACTATTTTCTTTGAGCTATAACCTCTCTAACCAATTATGAAAATATCGGCCCACAGCAAATATCCAGTGCGCCATTTTTGAGCCGCGGTTTTACTTACTTTGAGCCACAATTTCCTCACTTCGCGCGGTGCAATAACCCATAATCAGGGCTAAGGCTGTTCTTTTCCTTTCCGGTTCCCTTTACCCGCGTCCTTTGGCGGACAGCCGAAATAATCCTTATAGCACTTAGTGAAATAGGATGGCGAGGAGAAACCGGTTTCGTAAGCAATCTCGGCGACGGTCTTGTCGGTCATGGCAAGGAGGCGGTCGGCACGGCGCAGACGGGCTTCGCGGAGTATTTCGACCGGCGACTGCCCCGTCATGGCTTTCACCTTACGGTAGAGTTGAGCCCTACTGAGACCGAGTTCGCCACCGAGCTGCTCCACGCTGAAGTCGCTGTCGTCGAGATGTTGCTGAATGGCCTCGCGCAGTTTGACGGTGAATTTTTTGTCTTCCTTAGTCGGATTAAGGCCGTCGGAGCCGCCACCGAAGGCATCCCTCAACTGCTGACGGCTGTCGATGAGGTTCTTGACGCGCGCCAACAGCACATCCTCGCTGAACGGCTTGACGATATATCCGTCGGCACCGCAGTTGTAGGCGTCGGCACGGCTGTCGTCCATATCGCGTGCCGTGAGCAGGAGCACGGGGATATGGCTCGTGGTGACATCAGACTTCAGACGCCGACAGAGCTCCAGACCGTCCATCACCGGCATCATCACGTCCGACATCACGAGGTCGGGGGCTTCACGGCGCGCCGTCTCGAAACCCTCGCGGCCGTCGGCGGCACTGCTCACCTGATAGTATTTGCCGAGCCACGAGGCGAGGTAAGCACGGATATCGGCATTGTCGTCGACGACGAGGATGCGCTTGCGCGGTTCCTGCTTCTCCGATGCCGTGAGCATCTCGGCATTGGCTTTCTGCGTATCTACGGCCTCTTCGTGTGCCATCTGGCGTTCCGTCTCCTCTACGCCAGCCGTCTGCGAGGCATCGCTATTAGGCTGACTGACAGGGAATTCGATGGTGAAACGGGCTCCTTGAGGCTGTCGGTTGGCGGCCGTCACCGTACCGTGGAGCATCTCGGTGAAAGCTTTCACGAGGGCCAGACCCACGCCGGTGCCGTTGGTGTAGGGTGTCTCGACCTGGAAGAAACGCTCGAAGATGCGCTTCAGCTTATCCTCCGGAATTCCGATACCCGTATCCTCGACGACGATGGCGAAGCGGTCGCCGCTCTGTGTGGCGCGGATCCATATCTCACCACCTTCAGGGGTGTACTTCACTGAGTTGCTGAGGAGGTTATAGCAGATGCGCTCGAGCTTGTAGCCGTCGCTGAGAACGAAGAGATGGTCGGGCACTTCGATATGCAGCGTGAGGCTCTTTTTCTTCATGGCGGGCTCAAACATTGCGGTCCACTGCCTCAGCGCGGGCGACAGATCGAAATGCGCTAAATGGACGGTCATCTTTCCGTTCTGCACCTTCCGGAAGTCGAGAATCTCATTGACGAGCCGAAGCAGTATATCGGTATTGCGCTTGACGACACCCAGCAGCGACCGTTGGCCATCGGTGAGCGTATCGTCGGCGGCGAGCTGCTCTACCGGAGCGGTGATCAGCGTCAGCGGTGTGCGCAGTTCGTGGCTCACATTGGTAAAGAATTTCAACTTTGCGTTGGCCGTTTCCTCAGCCATCCGACGGCGGAGGGAGAGTCCGCGGTAGAACAGGAAGAGCACAATTATGAGCAGGGAGAGGACGAGAATGATGAGGATGAGGAACACTTTCTGATAGTTGTAGCGGGCCAGAAAGCGGTCGACATGGGCGTGGAGCTGCTTGAGATTGTCGACTTGCAGCCTCATCTCGTCGGCCTGCATGAGCATTACCTCAGCATTATCGGGGGTGACAATGGCCGATTCGAGGAGATTTTCATTCTTATATGGCTTATGCTCAAGGATATTGACGGCCAACTGCAACAGCCTGTCGCCACGGGTGGGATAGATATACGACGCATCGAGACGACCGTCCTTAACCTCGCGGATGCCACCGCCGGGCGTGGCAAGGGCGTCGATGCCCACGAAACGGGCCTTACTGTCGGGCTGCCGGTCCATCAGCACTTTGCGGGCACCGAGGGCCATACGGTCGTTCTGACCGAAGACACAGTCGACGCGGTCACCGCTGTTGAGCATCTCGGTCATGACGCGGCTGCCACTGCCCTCCGACCAGTCGCCGGCCCTACTGTCGATGAGCCGCACTTCGGGATAGCGGCGAAGGGCATCGACGAGACCACGATGGCGGTCGATGGACGGAGAGGAATGCTCCAATCCCCGAATTTCGACGAAATTGCCACGACCACCCATCAGATGAGCGATATATTCGCCCATGGTGCGGCCAATCTGATAGTTGTCGGCACCCATAAAAGCAGTGTAATGGGCCGATTCGGTCTTACGGTCGAAGAGGACGACGGGGATGCCTTTCCTCCGCGCCCGCTCAATGGCCGGTGTGATGGTATTCACCTGATTAGGAGAGATAATGAGCAGGTCGACACCACGGTTGATGAAACTGTCGATTTGCTCCTGCTGAAGGCGGTCGTTGTCGCGGGCCGTCGAGAACAGCAGGTTGACGTTGTCGTAGATATATGATGTCGTTTTCAACTCCTCGTTGAGTTTCTCGCGCCATATATCCTCGCTGCACTGCGACACAGCGATAGTATATTGATGTTGGTCACCACCACACCCCGACAGCAGCAAAACAATGACTATCAGGGGAATGAGGATTCCTCCGTGTTTAATAAAAGGATAGCCCATAATTGTATCAACGCTAAAAGATATTGCAAACTTACACATTATTTTTCACATTCCAAAGCCGTAACCGAAAAAATAAGGTTGTCGGCGGCGGAAAGGATGAATTGCCCTCTCATTTATTGAAAAATTCCAAGATACTAAAATTAACTGTCGGCGGCGGAAAGGATGAAATGCCCTCTCATTTATAAGATAACTTGTGTTGAACTCAATCCGCCACCGGTGCCATCGACTAAGGTTCATTCTCGGCACACATTATTATATATATACACACGGAACAACAAAGAGACGCAGACAAAAAAATATGTAAAATTAATTCACAGCCTGTTACATTTCACATCAGTCTTATACCTCGCTGACTGCCAGAGAGTTGTCAATACATATCATTCAGCGTTGCGAAACGGACCGTTTCGGGAGCTGAAATGGACCGTTTTGCAAGCCGAAATGATATGTTTTGGAATGGTGTAAATATATTTCAGCATTGGCTCATTATTCGTGTAAAAGGATATAAACCCCTTTCCGTACGAGAAACACAAATGAAGCGATATTCAGCAAGCCGAAGAAACGATTTGTTTATGAGCAATGGATGACGGGTAACCGTGAAATTGGTGCTATTCGTGGAACGACAAACAAACATATTTCGCACGAACAAAACGAATAAGACGATTGTCAACGCAGCTGCACCTATATATTTGCAGGGGCGGCCTTGATGGCCGTCCGGTCGGTCGAAAGACCGAATCTCTGCATTTATTTCCGACGCACAACCAGACCCCAATATTCTGTGTAAACCACTGATGCTAAGACGATTGCAGCACTCCGCCGCCGCTTCCTATGTTTCTGACCAAAGGAAATCTCGATTATTTTTCGTTTTTAACTAAATTTATTGTAATGTTGATTTTTTATTTACATTTATAGTGCTGCCTCAAGTGAAGGTTCCGTCTTCAATACAGGCTCCACCGTTTTGAGTTTTCTCAGTAATTCATGATTGTATTCATAGTCGCAGTCGTTTTTTACAAGTGAGTATGTTATGTGCAGGAGTTTGTTTATTACGTTGTTGAGGACAATGCTGTACGGCTTGCCTTTCTTTTCCAGTCTGTCGGCGTAGGCCTTTATCTCTCGGTTGTAGATAATCGCACTTCTGGCAGCCATTCTGAGGTTGTTCTTTATCATCTTACAGCATACGTTCTTGCTTGGATCCTTCTTGTGGACAGAGGTGCCGGATTCGTCATAGAACGTATGAGCGCCTGCGTAACAGGACATCTTGTTGGGTGTGGTTATCTTCTTGAAATTCGACGAGTATGCGATAATGCAAGCTGCATTGACCAGGCCGAGTCCATTTATGGAAGTCATGTGCAGGTAGTTTCTCTTCAAGTCCTCGTCAGAGTTGATAATGCGCTCGATTTCCTGGTTACACTTTTCGATTATCTCGTCGAGTGTCTTTATCTCGGATTCAGACATTTTGTTTATTACGCGTTCTGTCTGCGATTTGCCAAGTACTGTGGTGAACTTCTTTTCCGACAGCCTTGTCTTTGCCTCTTTTCGGCGTTCTACCATTGTGGCGCGGTAATTCACTATTTCCTTCAGTTCCATGATAACCGTTGGATCGGGCGAAAAAAGGACAAGCTTGTCCTGATGTTTGGCCGCATACTCTGATATGTTCCTCGAGTCGGCCTTGTCGTTCTTCCCGCGTCTGAACCCGGAGGAACGGTGTATCTGCAAAGCACTCTCGCGCCATACGTTCTGGCCTTTGTCGTGAAGATACATACAGATCTGCCTGTCGTATCCACCGGTAGTCTCCATGCAGAACAGTCCGTCTTCCGACAGCTTGCCGTTGCATTGCTTGCACAACTTCTTTGCCCATGAGACAAGAGCTCTGAAGCCTGACGGGCAGTTTTCGAACTGTCTGTAACCAACCTCGTTCAACGAATCTATCGATTCGACGAAAATTGCAGTCGCATCAAAAGTTTTTTTGGCAATGTCTATGCCAATACAGAATTTCTTCATAACTTTGTCTTTTAATGAAGTAAGTAACGAGTTGACCGAGAAGTTGTCCCGACTAATACTTTATTTAGGCTTCGAGCCTAACTTCCTACTTGGTCTCTGCAGCTTCAATCCGGAGGGTCTATAACGGCGATTAGGCTCGAAGTCTAGTAGGGGGTATAGATTATCCCTCCGGTGGTCAACTTTTCCTTACAACAACAAAGGTAAAAATTAACCATGAAACTAAAGGCATAAACCTTTAAAATATTCACACTTCTATATAACTAATCAGTGCCATCCGTTACCTTGAGCCCAGATTGAGCTTGCTCATTCTGTAGGCGAAGAATCTTTGCTTGAAGCTTTTTAATTCTTCTTTCAAGAGTTTTCTCCTTGCTTTTGGCATATATTGACACGTCATATTCTTTTTTGTTTTTGACCATCGTATAGAAGATTCCCGCCATTTTCTTGCCTGTAGCAACCATTGCCTGTAAATGGCCGCTTCTTGCCTTGATGTGGCGGAAGTAATCTCCCAACGGTTCGTTTGATCTCCATAGCGCATTGGCGCACTGTCTGAACACCTGTCCCACAGGATTGTTCTTGTTGGGGACTTTGCTCGAAAGCAGCTTCCCACCGGAGATTTTATTGTTCGGCACCAGATTCGCCCAACTTTCGAAGTGCCTTGCGTCAGGAAATTTCTCCACGAAGTCCGGCCCAAGTTCCGCAAGCAGCCGAAGTGCGGAGTTCTTACTCATCCCCGGCATGCGCATTACATTGACCCCCCAGGCGTTGTAGGCATACTGCTCTATGTCAAAGCTGACATCGTTGTGCAGCTGCTTCTGCTTCTTGCTGCGTTCCATAGCCGCAGCCTTGTCCGCATCCACGCTTGCAGAGTAACGGTTGACCAATTCCTCTATCTTTGCCTCGGTGTCCTTGATGAGGTTTTTGTAGTAATGGTACAGGTCATCGCTCTGCTTCATGATGAAGAGGTGGTCCTCGTCCCATGTCGCCTGGAGGGATGCCTTTATCTCCTCCTTGCTCTTCTTGCACCGCCAGTCTGCCAGCCCCGCAAGCCTCTCGGGGTCACGCTCGCCGTCAAGTATTGCCTTGATGATTGCCTGGCCGGACTTGCCCAGTATGTCGCTGAAGGCGTTGTCCAGCTTCAGGTTCATCTGCTCCATCTCCTTCTGCAGGTGCAGCACCTCACGGCTGCATGACTGTATCAGGTTGTCCCTGTGCCTTACCAAGTTCCGAATCTCACGGGTTACATTGTCAGGCTGGAAACAGGCTTTCAACAGACCGTAAGTATGGAGCGTCATCAACCAATGGGCGTCAGCCTCGTCGGTCTTCTTGCCCGCATAGTTCTTGGCTTCACGGGGATTTACCAGTATCACATCGAACCCGTCACCCTTTAGGACTCGGAACAGGGGAAGCCAGTATACTCCGGTCGACTCCATTACCACCGTGTCTATGCCGCACTTCTTCAGCCATGCGGATATTTCATGCAGGTCTTTCGTGTACACACCGAACGTGCGGTTGCACTTCTCGTCGCGGTCGCTTGGAACACACACCTGCATTTCCTTTGGGGATACATCTACACCTGCAGCGTTAAGATGGACAACTTTGAACTCGCGATCCTTGCCGATTCCATTTTTTCTTCTTACCTTTGTCATCGTGATTGGCTTTTGTTGTAAAACATTGCCAGACCCGACTCCTCTGGACAGAAGTATTCTTCTATAAGGCCTCCTGCGGCACAATCGTTTGTCTACTAGGAGACGGAGCCACGCTGCAAATTAGGGTCTGAGCCCTACTAAGAAACTGGCTTTAGCTTGTCTGGCGCAACAAAGCTAATCACTTTTTAGTGAAAATCGTAATGTTTGAGCGCTTTTTCAAATGCGTTCGAAGAACGCATCCCCCAGTTATATCGTGCCTTTGTTTTAAAGACCTCTAAAAGTTTGCTGCAAAGATAAAGTAGGGGTGGGGTTTATCCCCATCCTACCAGCTGCGGGGTAGCAGCCTTAATTCTTGCCCGACGTTGGTAGGGCTGGGATAAACCCAGCCCCTACGGTGGATACGTGCTACACATTAATTATCAATGTGTTGCACCTACGCACTTGCAGGGGCGACCTTTATAGCCGTCCGGTCGGTCGGTAGACCGAATAAGATTATTTGTCCGCTGCTCGTGGGGCAGGTTATCACGACTGCTGTGGGAGATTGGACGGAGACATAAAAAGTCATTGTATGGCTGTGAAGAAGAAAAAGTTGTGGGCGCACCTCACGGCGCACCCACAACGCAAACTTAAACAACCAATAAAAGAAATAGATTGTATCTATTTGACTTCATCTATTTTTTAGCGTATTAACTAAAAGTTCACGGTACTTCGGCAGCGTCCAAAGCTCATCGCTGACGACGGGCTCGGACTTGCCGATGTGATTGCCTTTAGCGAATGAACTAAAAGTTCACGGTACTTCGGCAGCGTCCAGAGCTCATCGCTGACGACGGACTCGGACTTGCCGATGTGATTGGCTTTAGCGTATGAACAGAAGTTCACGGTACTTCGGCAGCGTCCAGAGCTCATCGCTGACGACGAGTTCGAGCTTGTCGATGTGGTAGCGGATCTTGTCGAGCTTCGGCTCCACGGTGTCGTGGTAAGCGACGGCGCGCTCGCGTGCATCGGCAATCTTGTTGGCTACCTTGCGTGCGTTGATGAGGTCGTCGACACCCTTCTCGATGGTCTCGGTGCGCTCAGCGATCTCGCGGATGAGCGCAATGTTGCGGTCGGCGAGCTTGAGAGCTTCGTCCTTACCGAAGATGTTGACCATGCTCTGGACGTTCTTTGCCAACTGACTCTGATAGTGTGTAGCCACAGGGATGATGTGGTTCATCGACAGGTCGCCGAAGACGCGTGCCTCAATCTGTATTTTCTTTGTGTAGGTTTCCCATTTCACCTCGTTACGAGCTTCGAGCTCATGACGGTTCATGACCTTCATCGACTCGAACATCTTCACTGATGAGTCGTCGAGGTAGCGGTCGAAGATTACCGGGCACGACTTCTCAGTGTCGAGACCGCGGCGCTCAGCCTCGGCCACCCATTCGTCGCTGTAGCCGTTGCCGTCGAAGTGGATAGGCGCACAGGTCTTGATGTCCTCCTTGACGACGGAGAGGATGGCAGCGAACTTCTCCTCGCCCTTGGCGATGAGTGCGTCGACACGCGTCTTGAAGTCGGTAAGTGCCTCAGCAACAGCTGTGTTGAGGACGATCTGTGCGCTGGCGCAGTTGGCCTCAGAGCCTACGGCGCGGAACTCGAAACGGTTGCCGGTGAAGGCGAATGGGCTTGTGCGGTTACGGTCGGTATTGTCGCGGAGGATATTTGGAATCTCCGGGATGTCGATTTCGACACCTTCCTTACCCTTGATGACGAGCGCGTCCTTGTCCGACTCGGTGATATGGTCGAGGACATCGCTGACGGTCTTGCCGAGGAACGAAGAGATGATTGCTGGAGGTGCCTCGTTGGCGCCTAAGCGATGAGCGTTGCCGGCGTCCATGATGCTGGCCTTGAGGAGTCCGTTGTGGCGGTATACGCCCATGAGCGTCTCGACGATGAATACCACGAAGCGGAGGTTGTCGGTAGGAGTCTTGCCTGGACCGTGGAGGAGGATGCCTGTATCGGTGGACAGACTCCAGTTGTTGTGCTTACCCGAGCCGTTGATGCCGTCGAACGGTTTCTCGTGGAGGAGCACCTCGAAGCCGTGCTTGTGGGCAACCTTCTTCATGAGCGACATGAGCAGCATGTTGTGGTCGACGGCGAGATTGGTCTCCTCGAAGATTGGTGCGCACTCGAACTGGTTCGGTGCCACCTCGTTATGGCGTGTCTTTACTGGGATGCCGAGTTCGAGAGCCTGGATTTCGAGGTCTTTCATAAAGGCCTGCACGCGCTCAGGGATGGTAGCAAAATAGTGGTCGTCCATCTGCTGGTCCTTAGCCGACGAGTGGCCCATGAGTGTGCGTCCGGTGAGACGGAGGTCAGGGCGTGCGGCGTAGAGGGCTGAGTCGACGAGGAAGTACTCCTGCTCCCAACCGAGGTTGGAGATGACCTTCTTCACGTCGGGATAGAAATAGTGGCAAACGTTCGTTGCAGCCACATTGACGGCGTGGAGGGCGCGGAGCAGCGGAGCCTTGTAGTCGAGGGCCTCGCCGGTGTAGGAGATGAAGATTGTAGGGATACAGAGTGTGTCGTCGATGATGAACACCGGTGATGTAGGATCCCATGCCGAGTAGCCGCGGGCCTCGAAAGTGGAGCGGATACCGCCTGAAGGGAACGAGCTGGCATCAGGTTCCTGCTGGACGAGGAGCTTTCCGGAGAATTCCTCAATCATGCCGCCCTTGCCGTCGTGCTCGATGAAAGAGTCGTGCTTCTCGGCAGTGCCCTCGGTGAGGGGCTGGAACCAGTGGGTATAGTGGGTGACACCATTCTCGTCGGCCCACTGCTTCATGCCTTTGGCAATCTCGTCGGCGATGGAGCGGTCGAGCTCGGCACCGTTGTCGATGACGTCGATGAGCTTGTCATAGACTTCGCGTGAGAGATATTTGTACATCTTCGCGCGGTTGAAAACTTTCTTACCGAAGTACTCTGACGGGCGATCGGTAGGAGTGATTACCTCAACAGGCCTTTTCTCTGAGGCCTTCTCTACAGCTTGAAATCTTAAATTTTCCATAATCGTAGGACCCATGCCTGCCGCCCCGTGTGGCGGAACGGCGGCTGAAGGATTATTTTGTTAGGATTTTGTTATCTTGTGTATTGATATTCTTACTTTTTCAGCCATTCCTTTATGCGTGCCATGGCCTCTATGCAGTCGTCGCGGTCGCCGAAGGAGGTGAGGCGGACGAAGCCTTCGCCCGACGGTCCGAAACCAACTCCCGGTGTGCATACGACCTGTGCTCCGTAGAGGAGCTGTTCGAAGAACTGCCACGACGGTGTGTCGCCCGGTGTCTTTACCCACAGATAGGGGGCATCGGTGCCGCCGTAGACCTCGAATCCGAGGTCGGTGAGGGCCTCGCGCATGATTGACGCGTTCTTCATATAGTATTGTATCGTCTCGGCCACCTGCTTCTTTCCCTCGGGGGTGTAGATGGCCTCGGCGCCACGCTGCGAGATGTAGCTTGTGCCATTGAACTTCGTCGACTGTCGGCGCAGCCAGTACTGGTTCAGCGGCAGGCGCTGTCCGTCGACGGTGGTGGCTGTGAGCTCCTTAGGAACGACGGTGTAGCCACAGCGCACACCGGTGAATCCGGCGGTCTTGGAGTAGCTGTGGAACTCGATGGCCACCTTGCGGGCACCGCGTATCTCGTAGATGGAATGCGGGATGTCGGGGTCCTGGATGTAGGCCTCGTAGGCTGCGTCGTAGAAGATGATGGAATCGTTGTGGATGGCGTAGTTGACCCACTTGCGCAGTTCCTCCTTGGGGAGCACCATTCCCGTGGGGTTGTTGGGGTAGCAGAGGTAGATCATGTCGACGCGGTGGTCGGGAATCTGGGGCACGAACTTATTCTTGTCGGTGCAGGGCATGTAGGTTACGTTGCTCCACTTGCCGTCGGCAAAGACTCCTGCACGGCCAATCATGACGTTGGAGTCGATGTATACGGGATAGATAGGGTCGGTGACGGCCATGGAGTTGTCCCACCGTACGAGCTCCCCGATGTTTCCCGTGTCCGATTTTGCACCGTCGTTGACGAATATTTCGTCGGGGTCGAGGTGCACGCCACGGGGTAGGAAGTCGTTCTTTACGATAGCCTCCCGAAGCCAGATGTATCCCTGTTCGGGACCATAGCCATGGAAGGTCTCCTTATGGGCCATATCGTCGACGGCCTTGTGCATAGCGTCGATGACGGCGGGGCAGAGGGGCTGCGTGACATCGCCGATGCCGAGGCTGATGACGTTGGCCTTGGGGTGCATGGCCTTGTAGGCGTTGACCTTCTTGGCAATGTCGGCGAAGAGGTAGTTCTTCTGCAATTTAAGGAAGTGTTCGTTAATTAATGCCATAATCTTCTTTTATTTTCCGCTCCGGCCCTCACTTCCGGTATCGGACAGGAGCGAAGCGTTGTTTAAATCTTTTTCTTCTTATAAACCAAACGAGCGGCACCGTTCAACAGCTTGTGTCGGGGTGTCGCGCGTGTCCCCGGCATTGTTGTCAGGGCAGATCGACGGTGCCCTCGAAGGCGAAGGCAGCCGGACCGGTCATGTATATGTGGTTGTCGGAGCGCCACTCGATGGTGAGCGTCCCGCCGTCCATCACTATCTCGACGGGCTTTGAGCGGTCGGCGCGTCCGGTGGTGATGGCGGCTACGGCTGTGGCGCAGGCTCCTGTGCCGCAGGCCATGGTTATTCCGCTGCCGCGTTCCCACACCCTCGTGCGGAAGGTGTTTGGTGCCGTGGCAACGGCAAACTCGATATTGCATCGTTGTGGGAATGCCTTGTCGTGCTCTAAGGCGCTGCCACGCTCGGTGAGCACGGGCGTTGTGGGCACCTCATCGGCAAAGATGACGAAATGGGGATTACCCATCGAGACGAAAGTGCCGTCGGTGCGGGTGCCGTCGTACTGCTCCGCGACGTCGAGGCGGGGCTCAAGCATATCGACGGTGACGCTGTCGACGCGACGGCTGTCGTCGGTGTTTAGGTGGAGATTGAGTACCTTTATGCCGCTCGCTGTCTCGAGACGGATGCTCGTCTTCGTGGTAAGCCCCTTCTCGTAGAGGTACTTGCCAATGCAGCGGCTGGCGTTGCCGCACATCATGGCCTCCGAACCGTCGGCGTTGAAGATGCGCATGCGGTAGTCGGCATCAGCGGTCGTAGGACGGCAGATGAGCACGAGACCGTCGCTGCCGATACCGAAATGTGGACGGCTCCACTGGCGGCTCGCCTCTGAGGGGTCGGGAATGCTATATAATAATGTATTTACATAAATGTAATCATTACCAGCACCATGCATCTTTGTGAAAGCTACGGCCTTTGTCATTTTGTCTGTCTTAATTGCGTAATCTATTTCTTTTTGTTTTATTTCGGTTACAAAGTTACTGCCTTTTGTTCAAACAGAATAATATTTACCGACATTATTATTCTACTTTTTGAGTCTTTATTTCATTTTAACAGATTTTTGGGAAAAATGTGTTGAAACTGTAAGCAAACGAGTTTCGTAACCTTACAGGTTGATACTCAATATAAAATTCTACTTACAAACTGCATAATTTATTGTCAGTACAATATCAAAATGTTGTACTTTTGCAGCATGAAGTTTACAAAACGTCATAAGAAATAGATTTGATTTACATTATTAACACTTAAAAGAGAGAGGTAAACATGAAGAAGATTGAAGCAATTATCCGCAAGACCAAGTTTGAGGAGGTCAAGGAAGCGCTCCTTCGTGCCGACATCGAATGGTTCTCCTACTTCAACTGCAGAGGAGAGGGCAAGATGCGTCAGGCCAGAATCTATCGTGGTGTGGCTTACGACACGAGCAGTATTGAGCGAATGATGTTGAATATCGTTGTCCGCGACAAGAACGTCGAGAAGACCGTGAAGGCCATCCAGGACGCTGCCCGCACGGGTGAGATTGGCGACGGCCGCATATTCATCATCCCCGTCGAGGACACTGTCCGCATCCGCACCGGCGAGCGCGGCGACATAGCGCTGTACAACGCTGAGCAGGAGAAATAACAGGACTGTAGGCCCGGCAATCTCGTCAGGTCATCAGAAATAGAGAAAGGATAACAATAACACAAACAACCAGACCTGCCCCGCAGACTTTCCGCTACACCTCAGGATGGACAGGGAAAAGGTCGGAATATAACACAAAACGCTATGACAGTTCAAGATTTAAGCATTTCCGTCGATACCGTATGGATGCTGTTGGCAGCCATGCTCGTATTCTTCATGCAACCGGGATTCGCCTATTGCGAGGCAGGATTCACCCGGCGTAAAAACACCACAAACATACTCTTTAAGAACTTCGGCGACTTCATGATTGGTTCGGTGCTGTTCTGGTTCGTAGGCTTCGGATTCATGTTCGGCTCTGACGGTCAGGGATTTATAGGAATGCCGAACTTCGGCGACCTGTCGTTCTACCATAACGCCAACGGTCTGCCTACAGAGGGTTTCCTGATGTTCGAGACAGTGTTCTGCGCTACCGCAGCCACCATCGTTTCGGGAGCTATGGCTGAGCGCACAAAGTTCGACATGTATGTCATCTACTCGCTCTTTATCTCACTCATCATCTACCCTGTCGAGGGCCACTGGACATGGGGCGGCGGCTGGCTGATGAACTCGGCTGAGGGCAGCTTCATGATGAACACCTTCGGTCATGCGTTCCACGACTTCGCCGGTTCCACCGTTGTCCACTCTGTCGGTGGTGTGTTGGCCTTCATCGGTGCCATCTTCCTTGGTCCGCGTCTCGGCAAGTACGGTAAGGACGGCAAGAGCCGCGCCATCCCCGGTCACAGCCTCACCTTGGCTTCGCTCGGCGTGTTCATCCTCTGGTTCGGATGGTTCGGTTTCAACCCCGGCTCGCAGCTCGCAGCCAGCGGTCAGGTGAACCGCGAGGCTATCAGCCACGTATTCCTGACAACGAATATGGCAGCCGTCTGCGGAGGTCTGGCCACAATGTTCCTCACATGGATCAAGTACGGTAAGCCTTCGTTCTCATTGACACTGAACGGTATCCTCGCCGGACTCGTAGGTATCACAGCCGGTTGCGACGCCGTATCGGTAGTGGGGTCTGTAATCATCGGCGTTTGCTGCGGTATCGCTCTTCCGTTCGCCGTTGAGTTCATCGACAAGAAACTGCATGTCGACGACCCTGTGGGCGCAAGCTCTGTGCACTGGGTGAATGGTGTTCTCGGTACCCTGCTGACCGGTCTGCTCTCGACCTCTGAGGGCGCTTTCTACGGTCACGGCTTCGGATTCTTCGGAGCACAGGCTTTCGGTGTCCTCTGCGTTGACGCCTGGGCAGCAGCCTGCGGTATCGTTCTCTTCTGGACCATCAAGCACACTGCCGGTCTGCGTGTTGACAAGCGCATTGAGGAAGAGGGTCTCGACATCTACGAACACGGCGAAAGCTGCTACGTAGACTAACCACCAAAGGAGTCTTTCCCTCCCTGCACCGCAGCTGTGGGGGAAGGCTCTAAAAAGTAATTTTACGTCCGTCGGCCGGTTCATTACTGCAAGAAACAGGTCCAGGACGGGGGAAGAAAGATTTACACACAAGGTAACAACAACACAAAAAACAGTACGAATATGAAAAAGTCAACAATAGCACTCGCAGCCTTGATGGCCCTGTCGGTGACGGGAGCCAAGGCACAGGACAAAGTGGAAGGAACGATCGGTGCCGACATCGTTAGCCGTTACTACTGGCGTGGTCAGGCTCTCGGCGACGGAGCCATACAGCCAACCCTCGGATTGTCGTGGAAAGGGCTGTCGCTGACGGCGTGGGGCAGCTACGGATTCGTCGACACCAAGGATACAAAGGAGTTCGACCTCACCCTGGCTTACTCCACGGGCGGGTTCCATGCGGGCATCACCGACTATTGGTTTGACCGCGGAGTATCCTTCGACGGCACTCCATTTGAGGATGCCAAGTACTTCAGCTATGCGGCTCATAAGACATCGCACGTCTACGAGGCCAACGTCGGCTACGATTTTGGGGTGGTGGCCCTGAACTGGTACACCAATTTCGCCGGCAACGACGGTGTCAACAAAGACGGCGACCGCGCCTACAGCTCATACGTCGAGGCTGCCGCACCATTCAAGCTCGGCGGTCTCGACTGGACAGCCACCGTCGGCGCAGTGCCCTACCGCACCTCATTCTATTCGGAAGCGAAAGGTTTCGCCGTGACAAATGTCTCTCTGAAAGCGACGAAGGACCTGAAAATCACCGATAAGTTCTCGGTTCCGGTATTCGCCCAGGTTGCGGCAAACCCAAGCAACGAGAAGGCTTACTTCCTCGTAGGCTTCACTCTCCAGCCATAAAAAACAGCGGGCTCGGTCCCGCCACGACTTGTTAACAAAAATCCCTTATCGAATTGAATTTCTTCCCGAACTCAAACGGGGGAGGAAGACGTGTATTTAAAGTTTTAATCAATTTTTGTTTCCCTATGAACCCGGTCGCATGATCTGCCTCGTGCGACCGGGATTTTGTTTCTGTACATATCTAACCTTTTTCCCCGTATTGCCAAAGTGAACCACAAGAACCGCGCCCTGCAAACAACCATTGCTCATTGTCCGTAAGTCGCTGTCGGCTCCAATCCACGGGCAATCGTTAATGATCCACTTGCAGGGACGGATAGACAGGGCCTGCGCGTCGGTTCCAATGACGGGCAAACGTTAATGATCCACTTGCAGGAGCGGTCTTTATGGCCGTCCGCTCGGTCGGCAGACCGAATCTCTGCATTTGTTACCAACGCACAACCAGACCTAATATTCTGCGTAAACCACTGATGCTAAGCCGCTTGCAGCACTCTGCCGCCGTAGGGGTGGGGTTTATCCCCACCCTACCAGCTGCGGGGTAGCTACCTTAATTCTTGCCCGACGCTGGTAGGGCTGGGATAAACCCAGCCCCTACGGTGAATGTGTGCAACACATTAGTTATCAATGGATTACCAAGCAACGCCTTCGAAAGGCGGGCAGGATTAGGCCGTTAGTTGGCCTCGAAGAGGCAAAGGAATACAATTATTCGGTCGACCGACCGAACCTCTGTGGCGTTAGCCTGTTTTGAAGGTTTTCCTTTGTGTCAGCGCCAAGATCCGACGAAGGAGGATCTGCCATTTGGGATTTGAGGGCGGTGAGAGGTCCAGCCTCTCACAAGCACTCAAAGCCCAAATGGCAAAGGGCGAAAGCCCTTGGCACTGACACAAAGGGTTTTTATAGTTTTGGTCTTAATTTGTGTATTCAACCGTTCTTCGTTCAAGGGGGGGGGCACACTGCCAATGCGTAGATGCGCACTCCGTGCTATTGTGCGTCTTCGAGGCACTGAGTGTATGGTTGACTGCATCTTTCTTCCCCGGACTGCACTCGCTATCGCTCGCTTAGTCCGGGGTTATTGACGATTCAGCCCCGCCGGGGCTGGTGGTGGCAGAGAGAAAAAGCCCTCGCAAAGCCGCAAAGACCGCAAAGGATACGCCAAGGAGCATAAATCTTCATGTACCCGCCCGAGGAAAACCGGGCGCACTGGATATTATCCGTGGAACTATGGTGAGCGAAAACATAAATCTTTATACTGTCATTACCGCTTTGGCATTTAAAAAGGAAAACGGAAAAGAAAATCATGGCCAGACTTATGCTCACCTTGGAGCAATGGGTCTAAAGCTATGGGGTAGGCGGCGAGCTTGCTCGCAAAGGCTGCCCCATCACTTACACACCATAGCTCCATCGGGTGCTTAAGCCAGCCTATGACTATTTTCCTTGAGTTATGAACCTCTCTAACCAATTATGAACATATCGGTCCACGGGAAATATCCAGTGCGCCGAAAACCGTCCTCCTCGTGCCCTTCATGTTAAACGCCGAACGCCACCATATAATCATGTTATTCGATCGTCCTCGAACCGGTGGAAACAAAAATCCGTGTTACCCCACACCCTATTCGGATATGGCGAAACACGGATTTACTGATAATCACACTATCGTATCAATCGTCCCAAAGGGACTTGTTCGATCCCACGGTGCCCACGGGAGTCTCTTCCTCCTCTTCATCAAAGTTGTTGCCCTTGCCCCATGCGGCTGCTTTCGTAGAGCCCTTACTTCTTCCCATCATATCGAAGTCGAGGATTGAGCTCGAGACATTAAGTCGGACGACAACCGTAGTGGGTTTTATATATGGTTTTACTTCTGAATTCTTCTCTGCCATTTATCGTTTCTCCTATTTAATCCTTATTTGATAACGATTTTCTTTCCGTTGTGAATATATATCCCTGCACGCGTCGGCCGACTGCTCATGCGGATACCCGTAAGCGTGTAGTAGCAGCCCTCATCCATTGACGGACCCACATTATCGCTGACGGACACAATGCTTGTAGGGGTGTCACCATTATCGAATATACCCTCAATAACATAAAAGTTCTTTGCCGACGTCGATGACGGAACATGCAGATAAGCCTTGTTTGCAGCCAAGTTGCTGTTGTCGTTATTGGCAACGCGGTAGAAGCCGAGAGTGCTGTTAGTGCCGCCATTGACATCAACGATATTGCCGTTAGCATCAAGATTATAGCTGACTACGGTAAAGACATAGTTTGTGCCGCCATCTTTCAGATTTGAGGTTTCTTCGAGAGTGCCATCCAGCATGTTGCCAGTAATCTGGTTTTCTTGGCTGTTCACATCCTTGACAAACAAAGGTATGGCATCTACATGGTCTGTAGCATCACAAGTGAGAATCACACCCGTTTTTGCCGGCGCAACCGTGACAGGGCTGGTCTTTGCGAGATATTTAGCATTGTCCACACTCGAGATCATCTCAGCCGTGACCGCCTTGCCATTAGTGAAGATCCCCGTGAGATCGTATTTCTCATTGTGGTCGCGGTATTCAGTGGCATAGCTTTTACCATCAGTGTATGCATTCAATTTCTTGAATGTGCCCGTAACACCAATCTTCTCGATAGTAGCGTTCTTGACTGTAAGGTCGATATTGCCGCCATTTGTACCATCGACAACAAATATCTTTTCGTCATTGCTTTTACCAGCTGTATAATCAGTACCCGTCAACGTCGTTGAACCGTTGGCGATACTGCCATTATCACCCATCTTAGCAAGGATATAAGCCTTGAATCCGCTCGGCACTGTCGGGATAGTGAGAATCTGATTGTCGTTACTGCCAAACTTCAGACCGCTGCCGAGGACCAATGTCAGCGAGTTGTCCTTATCGCGTGGCACATCGATGCCAAGGTCCTGAGCCTCAGCGTAGTCGGAACTGCCAGTCTGTATGTCATTACCCTCAAAGTAGTTCCAACTCTTGGGATTAAGAGTCAGCGACCCGTCGGTATTCTTATTCCATTCGTCATCGGTGAACTTATCTGCTGTAGTCTTATTATTCTGGAAATCCCATGTATATGGATATTTTCTTGAAACTGTCTTTTTCTCATAAACGGTAACATCGGTCTTTTTGCGGTCCAATACATATCCGCTGTTGACACCGTCCTGAGTGATTGTTATAACACCCTGACCGCTATTTACTGTCAGCACACCGGCGTCGGACATCGATGCTTCGATGTTGCCATTCTTCTTTTCATAGGAATATTTGACAGTACCATCTGTCTTATCGCCTCTCTTAGGATCGCCCTTAGCCATGGCCGATACAGCATGCAGAATATTCGTCTCCTGGCTATACGTCACTGTTGTTTTATCAGTATATATTATTGGATTAGCGAATGTTACTTTATCATTTTCTTTTCCCTTTTCAACCAATCTCAAATCGGTCAAAAGGTTAATGCCATCAGTATCATCAGTATCGAGCATGCCATTCTTGTCAGCTGACAATTTGATGTCGTAGATATCCGTCCATCCCTCATCCATCTGCGTAAAGGTGACATCGCCATCTTCCTTGACAATGAAGAACTCATAGCCATAGTCGCCTTTATCAGCACGTGCCGGAACTCCGACATTGAATTCATTATCTATGGATTTGCCATCAAGGTCAGTAACATTCGTGGCCTTTATATGGTCACCCGTATTTGGTGAATATCTGCGCCATTTCATCCGGATATACTGCCCTTTCTTCAAATTTGGAATGGTCAGCCCCCCCCCCTTGTACATAGTAACGAGCTGCACACTGCTCACCTTATCGTATGTCAGAGCATATTTCTCGTCAAGGGTGAGTCCGTCGATATCGAGATCATTAGTCCAAGATTTAATCTTTGAACCAAATCCGTTAGCATCTGACTTGAACAGCAGTCCGGCAGTAGCGGGAACGTATAAAGCATTGTTGCCATCGATAGCTGTACCGTTGGCCATCACCGGAACGTTGAGATAAGTCAGGGCCTTAGAAGTCGGGTCGAACTGTCTAACCTTATAAGTTACAGCCCAATCGGTAGTATTAGCTTTCAGATCCTTCAATTCCACATTTCTGAAGTCCCATTCGTGTGTGGAATAAGGCACTGTTATTACATAGCTGTCGGAGGAGCCATTGAGAGAGGCAGTTACGACTAATGCTCCGCCATCACCCGACCAACTTACATTTCCACTGTTGTCAACTTTAGCTGATGTGAGACTTCCATAGGCCTTTACAGTGTAATTAGAGCCGTCACCGCCAGTTACTGCTTGAGTATAGTTCTTAGCGCCATTGTTGACACGCACACTCTTATTAGCAAAGTAATACTGAGATACGAAAGTAAAGCTGTTTAGACAGAAGATGTCATAATTCTTAGCATTAGCGTCTGTTGGCACATATAAATAATATGTCTTGCCGGCCTCGAGTTCAAATGAATTTGAGGCTTCGGCGTAATTGGCTTTGTAAGATATAGTTCCTTTTTGGTTTGTTCCCTCATATATATGCGCATCAGCAGTACCTGAACCATTTTGATGGAATACGCCCTTCACAGTCAGCTTTCCTTTAGCTGACGGTTTGAAAACATAGTATGTGCCCATTGTTGGCAGGCCTTTATCTACAAAGACATGTACAAAGCCATTACGGTCAAGACAGGTCATACCGAGATAATTGTTTTTGGGCGCAGGGGGATTTTTCCGTGGATGCCCCTGCACTCGCCTAACCAAATATCGTGAAACAGCGGAACATGAAGAAGGGAAGGTCACTGACCCCATGCACCTGAGCACGCAGTCCCTTAATCTTTGAGTTGAGCGACTCGGCTGGCGCATTCGTTGACCTGTTGTTGAAGAAGTTTAGCACATACTCCTCTTTGGCCTTGATGGTGTCACGTACTGATATGATTTCCCGAATGCGGGTTCTTCCGACATTCTTGTACCACTTATGGAGCGCTTTCTTTGCACTCTTCCTGTCCTTTTTCTTGCTGAAGATGTTGCGCAGGGCGCAGAGCAGACCGTATGCAGCCTTCATCTTTGGCTCAATCTCAAAGAGCAGGCGCATTTCCTCCTTCTGGAAGTCAGTCCAGTCATTGTGGTTTTTCGTCAGCGGGTATCTTACGTGCGTCAGCAAGTCGGCTTTGGTCTCTCCATTGCTGAGTTTCTTCGGCTCAAACTTTTCATTCTTCCGCTTGCGCGGCCTGCCGAGGCGTTTGCCGTTCTTGCTCTTCTTGACCTCATGGGTCTCGGCGTACCTGTCCCTTGCCTTGGCCCGCTTCTCTTGCTGCTTTCTGAACTCCCGCTCCTCTCTCTTGACCTCGGTCGTGTTGGTGCGCTTGAGCTTCATGCGCATCGCATCAAGTCCCCTGGTCGTATAAAGCTGGATGACATGGAAATGGTCTATAACTATCTCTGCCTGTGGGAAGGACTTCTTGACAATGCCCATCATGCTGTCGGAGAAGTCCATCGACACCTCCTTGACTTTATTTCGGCTCTCTTCTTGTATCTCGTCAAAATGCTTCGTCACGTCAGCAACGGTCGTGCCCTTGACTGCAGCTATGAGTGTTCCCTTCTTGCAGTGTCCGTCCCTGTTGGAGAGGAACGTGATCAGGTCATGGTGAAGCATCGTCTCGTCTATGCACAGTCGCTCGCCCATGTTCTTCTCTTGAAGCACCCACTCACCGGCATGCTCCTTCTGGTCCCAGTCCGTAAAGCCACTCAGATGCTCCTTGTAGGCACGCCCGAGGTACTTCCCGTCAGTCCGGAAGAAGCGCCCCACGCATTGGGCCGTCACTGGGAAGGCATCCAACCATTTTTTTTAAGAAATCCGCAAACTCTACAGAGTAGCAGGTTCCCTCTGCCACAAGAGGCAGGGTTTCAAGGACGACGTTGTGACCGTCTCCGTCCAACCAACGACGGCGACGGACATGCAGCAGAACTTTATGCTCGCGTTGTGGGAAGTCATTGAACAAGCGAGGCTCCGTGAAACCGTTGGGCTGAAGGTCATGCCAGACCTTGTCACGCAGGTCGCGCTCGTCAAGGTAGATGTGAAGAATACGGATGACGGTGCCTGTTTCGTCCTTCTCGTTAGTAACTTCTTCGTCGATCTTAGTGATCTCGAAGTAATCAAGGATGCCATCGGGCAGCATGTAACGGACTAATGTTGAGTAGTCGAATGTCGATAGTTTCTTTGCCATGCTGCAAAGGTAACATAGTTTCCCGACATCAGCAACGCTGTTTCACTATATTTTAGTTAGGCGAGTGCAGGGACATCCACGGAAAAATCCCCCTGCGCCTGTTTTTGCCATAAGACTTTGCCATGGTCATCTCGCCATCCTGTCCCACTTGCATATTCATATAAGGCACATCAAGGATGTGCTTATTGCTGATCTTTCCATCTGAGGTTAAGGTGTAAGTTTTTCCGGAAACAGAAGTCGTTGCTTCTTGCGCAGTGACAAGAAGAGTATAAGATCCGCTTTTATTCGTTATCGTGTCTGTTGCCGTGATAGTTGTCATACCAGTATTTACAAAACGAATCCAGCCATTTTTGTCGACTTGAGCTATCTTTATATTGCTACTGGTATAAGTTACGTTGTTGGTAGTATTATTCGGCTTCAACGCCATCACACCAAGGTCGGTCATAGGTGCAGTTTGCTGCGACTGACAAAAGGTAAGAGAATTGCTTGAGCTGTAAGTCACTGTGACAGAGCTGACAGAGCACTCGCCTTTTTCTCCGGCCGTTAAAGTAACGGATTGCGATGATCCTGTCCATGTAGAAGTCTTATCAGCCCAATTTCCGGTATTGGCAGTAAAAGAATTAGTTTTACTACGTCCTGAAGCATAGCCAATAACAATCTTCGAGATTGTACCCGACGATGCCGAGACGGTAAGGGCAGAGCCAGAAATCATCTTAACATAAGCATTCTGGTAAGTCGTACCGGACCCGGTGAAAGAGAAAGTAATGTCACCGATTGTTTTCGAGGCATCTCCTGCGGTATTAGAGAGTTTTTCCGAGATACTGAGCGTAGTCTCATCAGCCCTCACGTAGCTTATTGCACACAGAAGCATGCACATAAGGAACAGAATCTTTTTCATCTTATGTAAATAATTATTTTTGTATTATCAGTTAAGCAATCTTTTGGGGCGGCAAAGGTACAAAATATATCAATAACGAAAGAAAAGATTGTATTAATTTTAAACTAAATTAACCCAAGTTTGACGCTCTAATGTTTTTTTTCAGAATTTTTTCCAGTGTTTATAGGGGTTTGCGTGGTCAAACTGCTCAAAATCGCAATGTAGAACACAGCAATGTCGTAGGGATTGCTTATCTTTGCGGCATGAATTTTACGTCCCAAATACGTTACAACCCACAGACGTGTAAAGACGAGAAGTATTACCGTCTGAAGGAGTCCTATCGCGATGCCAGCGGTAGGGTATGTACTTTGATATTGCTCAATGTCGGGTTTATACATGACCTATCCCCAGAGCAGATAAGAGATGTTGCGCGTGGACTGACGTATCTGTACAATCACCAGAAGGATGTCCAACTTTGGGATGAGAAACTGCAAGGTTACTCGGAAGTGGTTCGTGACAGAGTGCATGCGTACTGGGCCAGACTTGTCGAGGAGGAAAAACTTGATATTGTGGGCAACGCCTACGAGAGAAGCAAGTCCAAGGCCAGGAAACGGATAGATGTTGACACTATGAGGCATACAGACGCAAGGGAAGTCGGCTGCGAATGGCTATGCCTGCAAACGATTCGTAAACTTGGTCTGGATACATTTCTCCGTTCTTTGGGATGGTCTGAGGACAAGGTGAAGGTCACTTTGGCCCATCTTATTACGAGGGCGGCCTATACTCCGTCCGAATTAAAGTCAATATCCATTATAAAAGAGAACTCTGCAGTGTGCGAACTCCTTGACCTTCCTATGGCCAAAATAACTCCAAGGAGGATATATCGAGTTGCCGATGACCTTTATTCCATAAAGGATAAGCTTGAGAAGTATCTTTGCCACAAGACCGACGACCTCTTCAAACCGACCAACCGCATTATGCTCTTCGATCTCACCAACTTTTATTTTGAGGGACGCAAGACCGGCAGCAAGAAGGCTGCCTTTGGCCGTTCAAAGGAGAAACGCAGCGACTGCAAGCTGCTTGTCCTCGCGCTATGCATCAATACTGACGGCTTCATACGTTACAGTGCGGTACTGGAAGGCAATACCGCCGATCCAAAGTCACTTCCCAACATGGTGGACGAGCTTATTGCTGAGAATCCGGCCAAATGTCCCGATAACGAGGGAGTGCTTGTAGTCATTGACGCAGGTATCTCAACTGAAGATAACCTCAAGACTATAAGGGACAAAGGATACAACTATCTTTGTGTATCCCGCAAAGCTCTTACCGAATACACCACCCCCGAGAATGCTCCCAAAGTCACAGTTTGCGATTGCTTGAAGCGCGAGATAACGCTTCAACGCGTAACAACGGCCAAGAATGACGACTGTTACCTCAAAATAGACTCTCCTGCAAAAGCGTTGAAGGAAGAATCCATGAACCGCAAATTCCGTGAGCGTTTTGAGGAAGGGTTGAAAAAAATCAGAAAGAGTACCCAATCAAAACACGGGATAAAAAACTACGGCAAGGTACAAAACAGGATCGGTGCCCTGCAAGGAAAATATCCCTCTATAAGCCGATATTACAATATAAAAGTTGAGGATGACGGACACGACAAAGTCGCTTCTATGACATGGGAGGTCAACATCCCGGACAAGGTGGAATACGGAACATACTTCCTCAGAACCAATGTGAAGAAATTAGATGAGGAAACGACCTGGAACTACTATAATCTTATACGTGAAATAGAATGCTCCAACCGGCAGCTCAAAACCGACCTCAGCCTCAGGCCCATATACCACCAGACTGACAATAGGGCAGACGCACACCTTTTCTTAGGGCTGCTGGCTTACTGGATAGTAAACACCGTGCGCCATCAGATGAAGGTTGCCCGGCGAAAGCAAGGCAAGGATGAGCATGGGCGGGAGCGTTCGACACCGTACTGGTCGGAGATCATGCGGATCATGAAGACTCAAAAAGCAGTTACTACCACAGCAGTAAATGCGCTTGGAGAGGCTGTCGAGACCAGACTGTGCAGTGTGCCTACAGATAGTGCAGCTGAAATCTACGAGTTGTTGAAAATCAGTAAAGTGCCATTTAAAAAAATAAAAATCTGTAGAACACAGTAGGACTTTTTAAAAACACTAAATTGCTGATACAGAACAACTAAGCAAAATACGATGTCAAAGTTGGGTTAAATCAAACCTTGAAATTTATCGGAATTATTGACAACCAAAAGGGGATAATATGCGACATGCCAGAGTGTTAGAGGATTAAAACGCCGGTATGAGGGTGGTAAGACGGTATGAGGATGTAAGATTGATTGGAGGAAAATGATGATACGAGGGTATTAGGCCGATATGAGACGGGACAATGGTGGTAAGACGGTATGAGGATGTAAGATTGATTGGAGGAAAATGATGATACGAGGGTATTAGGCCGATATGAGAGTGTTGCGATGCCGTGGTCCACGGACGATGCCCGCAATTGCATATTGGGTTGGCCCAGAATTAGGTGCTTTAACGATCCACTTGTATGTGCGGATCTCATGCCCGTTCCCGCAAGTGAATCACGTTAACAACACGCTGACAACCAATGTGTTGCACACATCCTCTGTAGGGGTGGGGTTTATCCCCACCCTCGCAACTGCGGACAAGAATTACAAAGTATCGATGGCAGTAGGATGGGGATAAACCCCACCCCTACTGTGGATCATGGTGGCAAAGGTTGTATATACCATTGTCTCAAACTCCTGACTTCGTCAATGCGTCACCCTGAATCAAGAATAAGCTTTTTGAAAATAGTCATAGGCAGGCTTAAGCTCCCGATGGAGCTATGGTGTGGAAGTGATGGGGCAGCCTTTGCGAGCAAGCTCGCAGTCTGCCCCATCACTCCCACACCACCCCTGACGGGGTTAAAGCCAGCCTATGACGAAAATCGCTATCGCGTAAAATTGCGCAGAGCGCATAAAATAATAAATTGCGCCAAGGCGCATAAAATATGATACCGCCCAACAGAACACAAGCAGTATAGCAGACCTTCAAGACGCTATGGACTATCTTTCGGCCGCAGGATTTTATGTCCAAGGGGCAATCGTCATGGGCAGGCTTGACACCAAAGGTGTGGGGCTAAAGCTATGGGGTAGGCGGCAAGCTTGCTCGCAAGACTACCCCATAGCTTTAGACCCATTGCTCCTTGGGGAGCATAAGCATGACCATGATTTTCTTTTCTCTTTTCCGTTTGGAAATGCCAAAGCGATAATGACAGTATAAAGAATTATATTACCTCTCAACATGATTCCACCGAAAATATCCAGTGAGCCGATAAACCCCGCCACTACGGCGGCAGAGTGCTGTAAGCGTCTTGTTATCAGATGTTTGCATTACAAAATTAGCCCCTACAAACATATTTCAAATGGGTACAAAAAGGGCAGCCCTCTTTTTAATCTGTTATACGCATCCACCGCCATTTCAAACAAATCCAACCGCACGTTGCTCATGATTTCAAACATATCCAACCACACATTGCCAATGATTTACAACAAAATTAGTCGCATTTTGCCCATGATTTGTAACAAAACCACACACATTTAGCCACTGATTTACAACAAAAAATATAAGATATTGCTACTGATTTACGATATTTTTGCTTAACTTTGCAGCAGCAAGATAATCGTCATGGGTATGTTTAACAGAAAAGTTCTCAAGGACATGGAAGTTTGGAAAGCCGATGTCCATCATAAGCCACTCATCCTAAGAGGGGCAAGACAGGTAGGTAAAACGACTGTTGTCAATGAATTCGGCAAGTCGTTTGACAACTACTTGTATTTCAATATGGAAGACCAGGCGCATCGGAGAATGTTCGAACTCGAAGTTCCCCTCCCCGACCTGATACCTTTGCTTTTCGCCAGTCTTGGTAAAGAACGCCACAAAGGCTCCACGCTCATCTTCATCGACGAGATACAGAACTCGCCAAAAGCGATTGCATTACTGAGATATTTTTATGAGCAGCTGCCACAAATCTTTGTCATCGCCGCCGGTTCTCTGCTTGAGAATATTGTAGATGTACAGGTCAGTTTCCCGGTAGGTCGCGTTCAATATCTCGCTATGCGCCCTTGCACTTTCTATGAGTTCTTAGGGGCTATGGGTGAAGAGCACCTTCTCAACATCTTATCCATGAATCCCTCGATGACCGTTCCCTTCCATAACCAACTGATGTTTTGGTTCAACCAGTATGCCATCATCGGTGGTATGCCCGAAGCGGTGAGAAAATACGCTGAGAAACGCGACATCCTCAGTCTGGAGAGCACTTACGAGACTCTGATTCAATCATATAAAGATGATACCGAGAAATATGTGAGAGGCAAGAAGCTGACCGATGTGGTTAGATTCATACTCTCGTATGGTTGGGCTTTCGCAGGAGAAACAATTACCCTTGGCAACTTCGCCAACTCGGGTTACAAGTCCCGCGAAGTAGGTGATGCTTTCCGAATATTGGAGAAAGCCATGCTGTTAGAACTCGTCTACCCGTCGTCATCTCCTCAACAGCCCATCATCCCGGAGATGGGACGAAAGCCAAAGCTGATATGGTTTGACACGGGTTTAGTGAACTACCAGGCCGGAATCCGTTCAGAAATCATCGGCACTACCGAAACGATAGACAAATGGAGAGGCCATATTGCTGAACAAATAACAGCACAGGAACTGCTTGGCACCGACTGTCGAATTGGACATAGGAGAGCTTTCTGGGCAAAGCCGAACAACGGAGCAGAAGTTGACTTCATCATCACCTCCGGTGCTCAGGTCATCCCCATAGAAGTTAAGAGCGGTGCAAATGCTCACCTTCGATCTCTTCAGGTTTTCATGGATACCACCGATGGCGATATCGCGGTAAGGGTATGGTCGCAACCGTTCTCGATTGACACCGTCGTCTCGCCCCACGGCAAAGCATTCCGATTGGTCAACATCCCATTCTACATGATTGGAAAGATAGAAAAAATCCTCCTCCACCTGCAAACGAAAGGCGAATGAACGCGATTCATTTGCAGGTGGAAAGACTTGGGGGCGGCCCGCAACAAACGGGCATTATCTGTGTTCGTTTGCAGGGGCAGGTAGATAGAGGTACGGCCGCAAACAACAGACAAATAATCTTATTCGGTCTGTCGACCGAATCTCTGTAATTACAACGAATGGCCAAATTATTCGGTCGACCGACCGAATCTCTAAATTTATTTCCGACGCACAACCAGACCCAATATTCTGTGTAAACCACTGATGCTAAGACGCTTGCAGCACTCCGCCACCGCTTCCTAGGTTTCTGACCAAAGGAAATCTCGATTATTTTTCGTTTTTAACTAAATTTATTGTAATGTTGATTTTTTATTTACATTTATAGTGCTGCCTCAAGTGAAGGTTCCGTCTTCAATACAGGCTCCACCGTTTTGAGTTTTCTCAGTAATTCATGATTGTATTCATAGTCGCAGTCGTTTTTTACAAGTGAGTATGTTATGTGCAGGAGTTTGTTTATTACGTTGTTGAGGACAATGCTGTACGGCTTGCCTTTCTTTTCCAGTCTGTCGGCGTAGGCCTTTATCTCTCGGTTGTAGATAATCGCACTTCTGGCAGCCATTCTGAGGTTGTTCTTTATCATCTTACAGCATACGTTCTTGCTTGGATCCTTCTTGTGGACAGAGGTGCCGGATTCGTCATAGAACGTATGAGCGCCTGCGTAACAGGACATCTTGTTGGGTGTGGTTATCTTCTTGAAATTCGACGAGTATGCGATAATGCAAGCTGCATTGACCAGGCCGAGTCCATTTATGGAAGTCATGTGCAGGTAGTTTCTCTTCAAGTCCTCGTCAGAGTTGATAATGCGCTCGATTTCCTGGTTACACTTTTCGATTATCTCGTCGAGTGTCTTTATCTCGGATTCAGACATTTTGTTTATTACGCGTTCTGTCTGCGATTTGCCAAGTACTGTGGTGAACTTCTTTTCCGACAGCCTTGTCTTTGCCTCTTTTCGGCGTTCTACCATTGTGGCGCGGTAATTCACTATTTCCTTCAGTTCCATGATAACCGTTGGATCGGGCGAAAAAAGGACAAGCTTGTCCTGATGTTTGGCCGCATACTCTGATATGTTCCTCGAGTCGGCCTTGTCGTTCTTCCCGCGTCTGAACCCGGAGGAACGGTGTATCTGCAAAGCACTCTCGCGCCATACGTTCTGGCCTTTGTCGTGAAGATACATACAGATCTGCCTGTCGTATCCACCGGTAGTCTCCATGCAGAACAGTCCGTCTTCCGACAGCTTGCCGTTGCATTGCTTGCACAACTTCTTTGCCCATGAGACAAGAGCTCTGAAGCCTGACGGGCAGTTTTCGAACTGTCTGTAACCAACCTCGTTCAACGAATCTATCGATTCGACGAAAATTGCAGTCGCATCAAAAGTTTTTTTGGCAATGTCTATGCCAATACAGAATTTCTTCATAACTTTGTCTTTTAATGAAGTAAGTAACGAGTTGACCGAGAAGTTGTCCCGACTAATACTTTATTTAGGCTTCGAGCCTAACTTCCTACTTGGTCTCTGCAGCTTCAATCCGGAGGGTCTATAACGGCGATTAGGCTCGAAGTCTAGTAGGGGGTATAGATTATCCCTCCGGTGGTCAACTTTTCCTTACAACAACAAAGGTAAAAATTAACCATGAAACTAAAGGCATAAACCTTTAAAATATTCACACTGCAAAGATAAAGTAGGGGTGGGGTTTATCCCCAACCTCGCAGCTGCGGGGTGTTACCTTAATTCTTGTCCGACGCTGGTAGGACGGGGATAAACCCCGCCCCTACGGTGGATGTGTGCAACACATTAGTTATCAATGGATTACCAAGCAACGCCTTCGAAAGGCGGGCAGGATTAGGCCGTTAGTTGGCCTCGAAGAGGCAAAGGAATACAATTATTCGGTCGACCGACCGAACCTCTGTGGCGTTAGCCTGTTTTGAAGGTTTTCCTTTGTGTCAGCGCCAAGATCCGACGAAGGAGGATCTGCCATTTGGGATTTGAGGGCGGTGAGAGGTCCAGCCTCTCACAAGCACTCAAAGCCCAAATGGCAAAGGGCGAAAGCCCTTGGCGCTGGCAACAGGGTTTTTATAGTTTTGGTCTTAATTTGTGTATTCAACCGTTCTTCGTTCAAGGGGGGGCACACTGCCAATGCGTAGATGCGCACTCCGCGCTATTGTGCGTCTTCGAGGCACTGAATGTATAGCTGTAAGGATCCTTCTTCCCCGGACTGCACTCGCTATCGCTCGCTTAGTCCGGGGTTATTGACGATTCAGCCCCGACGGGGCTGGTGGTGTCAAAGTCCTAATCAACCACATGTTACCCATGATTTAGAATATATTCACCATGTATATCGCCCATTTAAAACAAATCCAACCGCAAGTTGCCCATGATTTCAGACAAATTCAACCGCACATTGGCCATGATTTCAATCAGAAACAACCACACATTGACGATGATTTCAAACAAATCTAACCGCACATTGCCCATGATTTCAGACAAATCCAGCCACATGTTGCCCATGATTTGGAACAAAATCAATCGAATATTGCCACTGATTTGTTACAAAAAATATAAAATGTTGCTACTGATTTACGATATTTTTGCTTAACTTTGCAGCAGCAAGATAATCGTCATGGGTATGTTTAACAGAAAAGTTCTCAAGGACATGGAAGTTTGGATTTCAATTAGATAAGAGCAGATTTATTACCGTTCGGCACTGGTCAATTCCGTTCATTTCCATTCGTTTTGGTTTGAGTTTGTAATTTCCAGATTGTTTCGTTGCAAAGTTGGGAGAAGTTGCTATATTTGTACGCAAAACGGATTAATATGGAAATCGCTCATATCTCACAAGAATATATACAAGCTGTAAAGGACATCAAGAGTGCCATACTCAAGAGTCGCTATGCAGCTGCCAAGCAGGCCAACAAAGAGCTGTTGAAACTCTACTACTCAGTTGGCGGATATGTCTCAGCGCACAGCCGTGACGGATATTGGGGCAGCAACGCCATTGAGTCCATCGCTAAAGGACTGCAACAGGAGTTGCCGGGGCTGAGAGGATTCTCTGCCCGCAACATTAAAAACATGCGCATGTTTTACGAGCAGTGGAGCCCGTAA
This sequence comes from Prevotella lacticifex, assembly GCF_019973375.1. Classification (GTDB taxonomy): domain Bacteria; phylum Bacteroidota; class Bacteroidia; order Bacteroidales; family Bacteroidaceae; genus Prevotella; species Prevotella lacticifex. Next base: position 556,513 of record NZ_BPTV01000002.1, read on the forward strand.
ATAAATCGTCAGATGTTGCCTGACGATTTAATAAGCAGCTATACCTCAACGAATTATGAAATTCGGCAGCTGACAACTGCCGAATTTCCCATAGACGACTTCATGGCTGTTGGCTTTTCACTGCACATTCAGAATTTAACTCCAACCTATATCGATATTCATTATTTGATCGACAGTTAAATTCACTCCATTCTTCCGACAGGCTAAAATCAACCAATGATATTCCCTATCTCATACTTGACGCGAACAGGATCATAATCAGAATTCAAACCTGGATTCCATTTGGGCATGGCTTTGATAGCTTTAATTACATAAGGAATCCACCCTTTGTTCCGACAGTCAACATTAATATTAGAGGCTGTTCCATCTTTTTCTATAACAATCGTAACTTCTATCGTCTCAGTCTCAGAAATTATATTTGTATAGCTTTCTTTCAACATCTTATATAAGGTACTTCTGAAGGCATCCACACCTCCAGGATATGATGGTTGTATTTCCACATGATCGTCGTCGTATAGCAAGCTCCCGGTTGCCGCAATGTCCACTGCTCCACGTTGCCGCGATCATACTTTTCTTTGAAAGAGGGCGATTGGCTATGCCGCTGCTCCAACTTGGTGCCAGCCATCTTGGTGCCTTAACATGGTCCCTAAATCCATTTATAGATAAGGGGGTAAGATGATTATAGGCTAATCTACTGATAATAAGAGTGTTGAAAGTTAATCGGTTCTTTTCAACTTGGTTCCTCGTCTTGGTGCCTTAATTATTTTAGGCACCAAGATAAAAAGAGAGAATAAATGAGAATAACCTATTGAAAATAAATAAGTTAGATCATAATCCGAGTTGTTTTTATCTTGGTGCCTAAACCAATTTATCTTGGTGCCTAAAATAATTAAGGCACCAAGATGGTGGAGCTAAGATGCCTTCTCCGAGGCAACATATTTTTGCCTCTTACTTGTTGGCATATCTGGTAGAGTCATCCTTATCCTTCCTTGCTGTAACAGAAGCTTGATATACTTGTTTCTGAACTTAGTTCTATCGCTATACCCCATATAGCTCAATATATCGGCTAAGGACCTTGGCTCCCTGCAATAGAATACAAGTTTGTCAAGTTCTGTTTTGCTGGGTATAAGTCCTCTATGCCTCCTTATTTGAGAAGTCGGTTCTGCTGGTCGTGTATTAGACTTGTTCGGCTTCACCACCACTTCAAACACGGTGATCTTGTCTACATTGAAGTCTATGGGTGGATTGCCGTTTTCCTTGAACAGCTCCTTCACGCGGCTCACGCCACGGTTGAACATATTCACATATCCAAGGTTCTTCAATGCCTCGGCTATGATGGGGTTGCGGTAGTCGTTGACATGTGGGAAGTTCTCGGGGCGTGCCTTGCCATAGAGTCCGCCTGCATTCATTATCTCCAAGCGGTCGCTGAACTCGTAATAGCGTATCGGCATGTTGGAACTGTAGTCGCGGTGCATGACTGCGTTCAACAGCAGTTCCCTGATGGCTTCCCGCGGATAGTTGACGACTCGCTCCTCGCGGAAGGCTGTCACCGGTACCGGTCTCGTTGTTACGACACTGTTCTCCGTAAAGGTGTCGAGCTTGGGCAACAAGTCAAACAAACAGCTTGTGAACATACGTTCATTGAATATGTCGGAGGCCTTATCGTTGCCGCCAAACTTCACGTACTGCACGTAGGCACCGGGTATGAACTGTTTCGGACGGTGAGCAAAGAGTATCACAGCAGCGTTCGTCGGGCAATGACTGTCCATATCGTACAAGCCTACCGATGCCATCTGTTCTTCCAGACTTCTGTTGTCAGTAGCTAACACGTCAGCGTCAACGGCTTTGGGGAGGTAGCCATTACGTATCATGTCAACATTCAAATCCGACAGCTTGGCGCGCAGACACGGAGTGACATCGAATGTAGCCATGTTGGCTGTACGTCGCTCTGTCAGTATTCGTTCCTCATCCTCGGAAGCGATGTCGCGTCGGGGCCCGATACGCACAAACACACGACCACGATAACGGACCGGTGTCATCGGCGACGGCTGCACCTCACAGACAAGCAGGTCACCTTCGGGAAACTCATAGCGGTCAACGCTCATAGTCGGTATCGGCAGTATATTGCCATCCGAGCGCAGGGCAGCTATATTCTTCAGCAAGGCGTCCGTAACCTTGAAGCCGGACTTTATTTCGCCATCGTCCTCAGCGCCTATTATCAGATAGCCGTTCTTGTGAGAGCCGGGCAGATCATTGGAGAACGCACAGATAGCCTCACTGAACTTGTCTTTATTACCAGTGGACACAGTACGCTCTATGCGGTATGTCTCAGTGCTCTTCAAGAGCTGTCGTAATTCTTCCTTCGTTATCATAATCGTCTGTTCTGCCTATATGTATCTGTTGCAAAAATAATGGAAATAAGCGAAACGGCAAAGAAAAGTGTGCCTTTTCATTGCCAGGCATGGCTAACTCTATCGCCTCATTCCGATTTTATTGCTTGGTCGTATGCTCTTTGCAGGTTCATCCACATGCCAGCCGACACTCCGAGTATCATTTCAAGTCCCTGCGCTATATTGTCCGTCATCGCCTTTTGCTCTGAGATGATGCCTTCAAGGGCCTCCGGAGGGGTGGGGTTTATCCCCACCCTCGCAACTGCGGACGAGAATTATAATGATAATGTCCCTCAATTCCGCAACCCTACTAATAGTCTCAGGCCATTGCGGTCAAAACCGCCCAGAATGCAATTTCTCTTGTTCAAACTGGCTTTTTGCCATATCCTAACTGATATGAGCGCATAAAGCCCCCTTGCCCCCATTAGGGATATTAAATTGTTAACCCTCCAAAACGTTTGGCTCATCCGTAGCTGGCGTTGAAAATTGTCCAGTAGTGCAACCATCTGTTCTTAGTGTAGATATTCAGAGTCCATTGCCTGGCGACACGGACCCATTTAGCCGGAACAACAATGAAGGCAAAGACAAAGCGCTTAAGGCGACTTTTCATGTCTATGCCGGGGAAAATGGCGCTGACCTTTGACAACAAGTACTGATAGAAATTCTTCAGCATGGCGGTAAAGAGAAGGAACACCGTGTTGTCCTCCATGGTTGAGAACGGAAGATGTGCCCAACCGAAGTCGTTATTCTGAACGTCGAAATTCTTTTCACAAGCGCCTCGTTGATTGTACTTGTCAATGACCTGCTCTTCGGTGCTGTTATGGTCGCTGGTCAGTATGGCGCGGTACATATATTCCATGCCGGGCAGGAACCGCTCTCCCTGTTCTGCGTCCATCTTGGTGCGCTGCACTACAAGCCGTAAATGCCAGTCGGAAAGGAATTCGGTGAATTCAAATGATGCGACGTCCATATCCTGGCCATTTACCGACGTGTGACGCCAATCCTTGCACTGTTCATACATCTGCCTGCGGTCAGCACAGCTGCTGGCACGGAGGTAAAACGTCTCTGTCCGAAGAAAGAGCTCCTCAACAAGTTCCTTGATGAACGAGCCGCAATCGGCACGGAACATGCGCACATAAAGTCCGTGAGCCTCGATATTGTCCAGCATGCGTGTCAGCTCTTCCACTTGCTCAAACTTGACATTCGAGTTGCCCTGCCTGTTTTCAATGCCGATTATCAGCGGACCGGATGTCATCACGCCCGGGAAGTAGCCGCGCTGTTTTTTATAGGAATACAGCGCGTCGCTTTTCTCAGCGGGGATGAACTCGTTGTCAAAGTCGACATCAATGCCCTGCCCCTTTTTCAGAAGGCCAAGCAGCAATGCCATGTCAAGCATCAAGGAGTTTAGTTTCATGGCAGGATCATGCGCATATACATTGCCAGCTTTACTCGTATAGGCTATACTCATGGCGCTCAGCTCCTTCAGCCCACGGGCGATGGTGTCAGAACTTGGTATCCTCGCATCTGGGGCAGTGCTCAGATACTTGTTCAATATGGTTGTAATATCCTCTATGTGGTCACCGCCGCAGAGATATATGCAGAATAGCGCAAGCATAATATCGCTGTACTGGTAGCCATAGTTCGCACAGCGGAGATTAAGCCGCCCGTCTACCAGTTTGTCCAGTCCTGCGCGTTTAAATTCGTTCATAGCATAAAAAATTCCGCCGTAGGGGACTATGTTATCATATTTTATTGCTACTTTTGCCATGTCATTTAGAATTGAACTATTTTTGTTTTGAGACCATAAAGTTAGTGAAAATTCTGCAAATGGCAAAACTCTGGGGAACTTATTGTTCCTCAGAGACTTATAAAAAATATTAATAAAGAATTGCGCAATTAGTTGCGGAATTAAGGATGTCTTTATGGCAGTAGGATGCGGACAAGAATTATAATGATATTGTATCGATGGCAGTAGGATGGGGATAAACCCCACCCCTACTGTGGACCACGGTGGCAAAGGTTGTATATACCATTGTCTCAGACTGTTAGAAACAAAGAGAAAAAATAATCACCGAAAAGCTTGCATTCGCCTCAAAAATTTTGTATCTTTGTATTACGAAAAACACAAAGACATCATACACAAAGATTAGATAAAGGCCAGACATTGCCGTTGGTAATTGCGCAGATATTCAAGCATGCAACGGGCAAATCGACAATGGTCGTTTGCAGGGAAGGACATCGTGGACGTCACGGCAAAGGGATCATTAACTAAAGAAACCTCCATTTGAGACACTATACAATTTGGCCCTTGCTTTGCCGTTTCTGGCTTAGCAAGGGCTTTCTTTCGTAGAAAGCCCGTTTAAACTTCCCCTTGTTTTAGTCTCTGCATAATTATTTTTGCCAATATTATTGGTAATTTCTTGCAGATATGGCCATTTATTTGTACCTTTGTATAGTTCTTTTAATTATATAGATACTATACATATTTATGGCTATTCCAGAAGAGATAAAGTCAGTCGCCCGCCCCAAAAGTACGATAGTCCGACAGAGAGGCAGTCGTTTTGTCGTCATAAAAAGGACGAGCAAAAGAATTAACGGGAAACCTATCCCCGTAGACCAAGGAACGGTAGGAGAAATTGTAAACGGCAAGTTTGTCGAGGGCTCATATATGCGCAAGAAAAATCAAGTGGATATTAAAGATTATGGAGAGGTGGCTCTCTGTGACAAGTACGGCAGTGGACTTCTTCAAGAACTCGCCAAGGTTTGGAATCTCGACGATGCAAAGCGCCTCTATGTCATTGCCTTGCTCCGTGCTTCATATGGAGGCATCATGAACCGTGACTTGCAGATACAGTACCTCTGCTCATTTGCATCAGAGATGTATCCGGGAGTGCATTTGTCTGAGACGGCAGTGTCCGGGTTTCTTGTGAAGATAGGCAAGGCGTACTCCCTTATCTGTGAGTTCATGCGCAATAGGGTGAACACCTTTACCGGCGGTGACATGGTTATCGATGGCATGCTCAAGGACTACAATGCCAAGACGGGGAGTCTGTCGGAGTTCTCGCGCAAGGGAGCGAAGAAAGGCTCCAAAGATATCAGCTTGCTGTATGCTTTCAACCCATTGACGCGTGAGCCCATAGCGGCAAAGCCTTACGCAGGCAACATGCTGGATCAGACGGCGATAGACGACTTTGTAGCGGAGTATGAGATTAAGAATGGTCTGATGGTATTCGACAAGGGTTTCTACAACGACAAGCTTTTTGAGAAAGTCGACAAGATGGAAGGACTGGCATACCTGATACCGTTGAAGCAGAATTCGGCGTTCATAAAGAATTACAAGATGGATGAGCCGACAATGCCATTGAAAGACTATAAGGACGGAACGATTCTATACAAAAAGCAAAAAATGTCAAACGGCAAGTTCCTCTACTCTTTCCGCGACCCGAAGGCAGCCTCCGAACAGGAGATTGGATATGTGCAGAATGCCAACAAGAAAGATAACTTCAAGGCAGAAAGCTATGTCGAGAGGAAAGGTTTATTCGGTCTGATTGTCTTCAAGTCAAAAGCTGACCTTGACCCATTAACCGTCTATTTAGCCTATTCCCAGCGATGGTCTGTGGAGACTCTGTTCTGGCTATACAAGAATATCGTTGACCGTGACACGGTAAACGTGCATTCCGACTACAGCGTATATGCCACCGAACTGATTAATTTTCTCTCCGTCGTCATAACGACAAGGGTTAAAAATGAGTTTGTCAAGCTGGGGCTAAGCAAGAAATATTCTTACAAGGCTATATTCAGATACCTTTCAAAATACAAGAAGGTGAGAACCAAAGATGGTGGTAAATGGGGTACGGCAACCATGCTTAAATATATAGAAGAGCTAGTTGCTATGCTTGGTGTATAGTGTCTCAAATGGAGGTTTCTTTAATTAACTCAAGGCCGTTGCCCAATGAATCTGCGATAACTCCCGGCCATTGCCCAATGAATCTGCGATAATGCGCGGCCATTGCCCAATGAATCTGCGATAATGCGCGGCCATTGCGCAATGAATCTGCGATGGCACTATAAACGCAAAAGATCCCCAGCCACCTGACTTTGTCAATGCGTCACCCTGAATCAAGAATAAGCTTTTGGACAATAGTCACGTACAGACTTTAGCTCCCCATGGAGCTATGGTGCTGAGGTGATGGGGACAGCCTTACGAGCAAGCTCGTCGGCTGCCCCCATCACCTCAGCACCACCCCATACGGGGGACAAAGCCTGCCCGTGACGAAAATCGCTATCGCGTAAAATTGCGCAGAGCGCATAAAATATTCAGCACCCCCTAAATCTGCTCACAATTATTTTAGAAAGCCTTGATGATATCGTCGTGGTAACGACTATTCAGTCGCTTTATTTTATGCGCTATGCGCAATTTTATGCCTTGGCAATTTTCTTCATGTACAGGCTTTGACCCCGAAAGGGGTGCTCCTCATGGAGCGTAAGACTGTACATGATTTTCTCTTTTCGTATCATCTGGAGATGGCAAGGCAATATGAGTCAGAACAAAGATATTGACTGTCTGCCGGGCTGTTAAGGAGGAGATTCCATAATTCGTAATTGCGTCACCATCAATTGCTGAAATAAGCTTATAACTAACTGATAATCAATGATGACACCTCATCCGACCAAAGATGTGATGAAGTCAGGAATCTGCGATAATGCGCAGCCGCTGCCCAATGAATCTGCGATGGCACTATAAACGCAAAAGATCCCCAGCCATCGGCGGCTGAGGATCTTCCATGTGTTGAAATCTATCTAATGTGCATTAATCTGCATGTAGGCAGAATTACTTCTTGATGAACTTCTTGCCGTTCTGGATGTAGATGCCGGCAGGAGCAGCAGCAAGGTTGTTGACACGCATACCGGTGAGAGTATAGACAGGAGCGTTGGCAACTGTGGTCTCACTAACGGTGTTGACGGTCTTAATACCATTCGGATCCTTAGCTCCTGCGCTCATAACCTGAATGCGGGCAAGCGCATTAGAGATACGGTAGAGGCCGAATCCTGTACCACTGGTGAGGTCGGCACCGGGGATAACGTCGGTGACAGGAGCGTTGTCGCAAGCGAGATACTCCTCGAGGCTGTTAACCAATGGGTGGAGAGATGACGAACCGTAGTTGTTGGTCTGAGAGAACAGAACGATATCGTCGTCCTTGACACCATTGACCTTCAGGTAGAGGCTGCTGATCCAAGAGCCAGAACCGTCGTCGCCCTTTTTACCATCGAGAACGAGGCCGATACCCTTGTACAGGTTCACGTTGACTGACGGAGTAGCAGTGAATACGACAGGAGCGGAGAGGACAGAGTCGGTGAACTCAGAAGACTTCTTGATGAAGTAAGGAATCTCGTTGTAAACGATCTTCGAGCTGTCAGCAGCGTTGTAACCGAAGTAACGGCCGTAGTCGGCGAACTTACCGGTGACGTTAGATGATGCAGCAGTGAATCCGGCAGCAGTAGCGTTGGCATCAGTCCAGTGAGCGAAGTTGTAGTCAGCGCTCTGAGTGTACTTGATGTTGTTCTCAACAGTAGAGTTGGTAGAACCGTAACCGAACGCACTTGTGGTGAGCTCGAGGGTACCCTTCGAAGGAACGGTAACCTCAGAGAGTGTGCCGAGGTCCTTGCCAGTGAGCACCTCACCGCCATCGGCAGGAGTGAAGGTGTAAGAGATGAAGAGCTGTGGTTTCAGTGTTACATCGGCGTTGTCGGCGATGAGCTGATAGGTCTTGCCGTATCCCTCATTGACGTTGACAATCTTAGCTGTCGTTGCCGGCAGAGCGATGATGTCGTTTGATACGTCGGCAGTAGCCTTCTCTGATGTAGCACTGCCAGATGTTGTCCAAGCCTCGAGAGTACCGGCCTCACAAGGATCCTCTACAAGTCCATCGTAGTTCGGGTCGTAGCTGGGGTTGTTGCTCCATACATACACACCGTCGCCGTTAGGAGTCTCGTCGTAGGTAACGGTCTGCTCAGCACCACCGTTGAAGGTGTAGTGCAGAACCTCGCCCTCGAGGAATGCCACCTGATAAAGACGCTGGTGGTTGTTGACCTTTGTCAGCGTGATAGAAGGTACGTTGGCATAGTCGGAAGCTGTCTCGTAAGACACAGAGATATTGTCAAAACGATGGTCAGCAGAATAACGTGCAGCCAGACAGTCGATACCCGATGCTATTGGGCTGACGCCCTCAGGAAGCTGGTATGTGCCCTGTGTGACTGATTCGCCTGTACCAGTGGCGACAGCGTAGTCGACGGTGCGGGCAACGGTGTCGATGTTAAGAGTGACGGTGTAGAAAGCACCTGCTGTGAGGGTGACGGTGCTGGCGGTATCGCCGTTGAGAGCGAACACCTGGTCGCCGGAAGCAGAAGCGGCATTGCCACCGTGGTTGGCATCGAGCTGTGTAAGGTCGAAGAGCCAGTTGGCATCCTTTGCCCTGTAGTTAGCGTTGAGGGCAGACTTCTTCAGAGTGTTCTCAGCAGCGCAGCTGACGACAGCGAACTCCGAAGAGGTGTGGTTGTTACCCCATGCGGTGGCACTGAAGTTGAACTGTACAGTGTAGGCTGATGTGCCGGCGCCATTGACGAGGTCCTGACCCCACCAGAGGTAGCACGAACGGTCGTTGGTGACACCCGGTGTGAAGGCGAGCAGATTGCTATAGCCGTCATTGGTGACCTTAAGCCAAGACTCATTGGTTGGAGCGTGCCAACCGTCGGGAACTGATGTACTTGACTCGAAATCCATCTTCAGAAGATTTCGTGTCGAAGCCTGTGCGCTGAAAGCTATGCTTATGAGCGCAGCCAATAATAAGTAGATTCTCTTCATAGTTAAAAGTTTAAGAATTTAGTGAATCAATTGATATTTAATTTTACTACTTTGTTTTAGATTTAAGTGTCAATGAGACTGCCGTTGCAGGTTTTCCGACGCTAAGGTACAAAGATTTTTCCTTACACGGGACAGTCTTAAACAAGTTTTTCTAAATTTAACTTGCTATGAACATGATGCCCGCGGGCCCATTGGGGAAGAGTGTGAGCCCGCCGGTCATCAGTTCTCATTGGTTGTATTCTTAGTAACCCGGATTCTGCTTGTATCCGCAGTTCAGAGCATCCTTCTGTGGCAGCGGGAAGAGATACCAGGCATCATTCCACTGACGTGTCTCGAGGACACCGGGAGCGAAGCTCATCGTGCCGTCGGCATTCTTAGTTATCGTCATCTTACGGATGGTCTTCAGATAGTCGGGAGCCTCCTTCCAACGGCGCAGGTCGTAGAAACGGTGCCCCTCGAAGGCGAGCTCGACAAAGCGCTCGTTCTCATACTTCTTCTTGAAGGCATCGAAAGAGAGACCCGTAGCGATGTCGGGCTGTCCGGCGCGCTTGCGAATCATATTGATGGCCTGTGCAGCCGTCATCGAGCATCCCTCAGGAACGGCATAGCCGCTCTTCGTAGCGTTGAGGGCAGCCTCAGCATAATCGAGGTAGAACTCGCCGAGACGGAAGGTCACCCAGATGTGGTAGAAGCTGCTGGCACCGGTATTCTTGATGATGGTTCCCTTGTTGACATACTTCTTAAGATAATAAGAGGTAGGAGTGCCATAGGTGGTGCTGCTGGAGTTGGCACCGCCGACGTATGTAGCCAGCGTGTCGTTAGGCCATATCTCGCCGTTGACAGCGACGATACTTGCCAGACGGCTGTCGCGGTTGGCGTAGGGGTTCTGCGGATCGTAGCCGCTCGTCGGGTCGTCGATGCTCTTACCGTTCTTCATCTCGAAGGCATCGACGAGGTTCTGTGTCGGGCAGTTACCGCCACCGGCATTCTCAAGTCCGATAGGGAAGTTATACTTCTCGAACGAGTTGTTGGCGGCAGTACGACGGCCGAAGATTATCTCCTTCTGTGCGTTGGCGTTGCTCCAGCTGTCGCTGGCGAACATCGCCGCATAGTTCGCCGACAGAGTCTTTCCCTCTGTGCGGGCCTCGGTGATGAGTTCCTGGCAGCGCTTGGCGGCGTCAACCCACAGGCTCTGGTCGTTCTTGTCGTTGTAGAGCGGACTTGCATGGTAGAGGGCAGCGCGGGCACGGAGAGCCATGACGGCGAGCTTGTTGGCACGACCTGTCTCCGACTGTGCCGGGTAGCCGATAGCCGTATAGTCCTCGAAAATGCTGTCCTTGATGGCTGCGCACTCGTCGTCGATGAACTTGAAGATGCTGTCGGACGGCACCTGAGGCAGCTTGTTGGCCTCGGCGGCATTCATGTCGCGGGTCTTCAGAGGCACATTCTTATAGTCGCGCACGAGCTCGAAGTAGAAGTAAGCTCGTGCCCAGCGTGCCTCGTACATATAGTTCTTATACTGCCTGACCTCGTCGCTATAGTGGATATCGAGCTGATACTGACTCCAGTCGACGTTGCCGAAACGGTCGAGGACAGCGTTGCAGTAGCTGATGCCGTCCCAGGCGTTCTTCCAGTTCTTGTTGAGGTCATCTGTAGGTCCCCAGGCACCGTTGTAGAAGTCCTCAATGGTGTTGCCGGGATGTGAGTAGACGCTCTCATCGGTAGCCGACGACAGCATAGCTCCGGAATAGTTGCCGAAGTCGTAGTCGAGATCATTGTAGATTCTCGTCATCAGACCACCGACGCGGCCGAAGGTAGCCTTAATGTAATCCTCTTCGTAGACGTTGTATTCCTTGTAGTTCATCTCATCGGAGCACGACGAGAAGGTGAGCAAGGCCGCTGTCGACACCAGTAATATGTTTCTGAGTTTCATATCTTATTCTTCGTTATGTTTGTTAGAATGTTACTTGCGCACCAACGACGAGACTGCGTGTCAGAGGGTTGGTAGCACCATACGACTCGGCGTTGACCTCATCGAGATGGTCGAAGGTGAAGAGGTCGACACCACGGACGTAAACCTTGACGGCGTTGATGAATCCCGACTTCTCCATGAGAGTCTTCGGCAGATTATAGTAGACCTCGAGGTTGCGGAGCTTGAAGAAATCGCGGCTGCGCACCCAGAAGGAGCTGGTCTGATAGTTGTTGGCGTTGCTCGACGAGCTCAGGCGCGGGAACTCAGCATCCTGGTTGGTGCTTGTCCAGCGGTGGTCGTAAACGTACTGCGAGAGTGTGCGGTTGGAGATGAGTCCCCAGTAATAGCCGGTGGTGTTGAGGATGGCTGAATAGTGGGCCACGCCCTGGAAGAGAGCGTCGACACCGAATCCCTTATACTCTGCGCCGATATGGGCTGTGTAGTAGATTTCAGGAGCGACGGTGCTATAGCCGAGTTTCACACGGTCGTTGGCATCGATCTTTCCATCGCCGTTGATGTCGGCATACTTGATGTCGCCGGGACGGACGGCCGAGAAGGTCTGCGTCGGCGAGTTGTCGATGTCGGCCTGGTCCTTGAAGAGTCCTACAGCCTTCAGACCCCAGATGCTGTTGAGGGGATGACCGGTTGTGCGGAGGTTAACGTAAGGCTGCGGCTGCTCGTCCTGCTCAACGATACGGTTCTTGTTGTAAGAGAATGTACCACCGAGGTTGAATTTCACCGGGCCGAAGTTATGAGTCCAGTCGAGCGAAGCCTCGAAACCGTGACTGTTGACCTGACCGTCGTTCATATAAGGAGCGTCGAAGCCGATGACAGAACCATAGGCACCCGCTGCCGACACCCAAATCTGATTACGGGTCTGGAACCAGTAGTCGATCTGTGCGTTGAGTTCGTTGAAGAGGCTGATATCAAAACCGAAGTTGAACTTATCGGCAATCTCGTGACGCGGATTGACGGTAGCCATCTGTCCGATGTTCGTACGGCCGAAGTTGGAGTCATAACCCGAGTTAAACGGATATGTGACACCATCGGTGGTATAGCTCTGAGTGTAATAAGTCCATACGTTGTCGCCCGGCAGGTAGTCGGCGTTGAGACGGCCGTAAGAAGCGCGGAACTTCAAGAGGTCGAGCCACTTGAGATTCTTCAGGGCGTTGTGCGAGCTGATAACCCATGCACCGCTGATTGTCGGCGACACAGCCCACTTTGTACCTGGAGCGAGACGTCCCGACCCCATGCCTACGAGCGACATCTCGAGGATGTAGCGGTTGCGGTAGCTGTAGTGGTTGAGCCAGCTGACAGTCTGACGTGAGAACGTATTGTTGAGTCCTGTCGAACTGAGATACTCGTAACCCCACTTCAGCGAAGAGTACCAGTAGTGGTGGTGTGGGAAGTGATTCTCGTAGTTGAGTCCGGCATCGAAGTTGAAATGACGGTTGAAAGCGTTCAGACTTGCACTCTTGCTCTGTGTTCCGTACTCACCGCCCTGTGTGGCTCCTGTGCCCACGGGCTCACCCGATGTCCAGTCGGTACCTGTATAGAAGGTATAGGGGAATGTCTTACTGTGGTTCTCGTAGAGAGTGTTGTAGACATCATATCCTATGCGTGCCGTTGCCGACAAGCCCTTGAGGAACATTCCGAGGTCCTGGTTGAGGGTGAGGTCGGTGTAGAGGGCGCGCTCGTTGATCTTATAGTAAGCAGCACCGGCGGTGTTGGCCACGGGGTTGTTGGTGCCGGCCCATGTGACAGAGCCGCCCCAGAGCCCTGTATCGGTATTCTTCACCGGGAAGGCTACTGACGGCAGAGCGTAGACAAGTCCCCATAGATCGGTGGCATTGCCCGGACGCGACATCTCGGCGAGGACACCGAGGGTGTTGATCTTCATCTTCGTTGTCGGGGTGAGGTCGACATCGAGGTTCATGCGCAGGTTACCACGCACGTACTTATCCTGGGTATTGTTGCCGTTGTCGTCCTTGGTGTTGCGGATGAAACCCTTATCGGAGAGGAGGTTCACCATAGTATAATAGCGGAAGCGGTTTGTACCGCCGGTGAACTCAGCCGTAACCTTGTTTGTCACACCATGATGGCGGAAGGTCTCGTCGACCCAGTTCACGTTAGGATAGAGGTTGGGATAAGCGCCTGAGCGGAAAGCCGCAATCTCCTGGTCGGTATATTTCGGAGCCGCACCCTCGTTGGCGAGGGCCTCGTTCATGGCGTTAGCATAGGTAGCAGCGTCGAGGAACTTAGGACGGTCAATCTGATAGTTGAACAGATGGTCGTAGCTCACCTTCAGCTGCTTGGAATTGTACGTACCGCGCTTTGTGGTGATCATGATGGCACCGTTGATGCCCTTGTAGCCGAAGAGTGCCGTAGCAGCGGCATCCTTGAGGATCTCGACGTGGTCGACCTCATTAGGGTCTATGACTGAGAGGTCGCGCTCGAGTCCGTCGACGAGAATCAGCGGTGAGTTGTTGCTGAGGGTCTGCAAGCCACGGACGTAAAATGTCGGGTTGGCAGCGAAGTACGACCCAGCGTTCTGCAACGACACGAGGCCGTTGCCGCCCTGTCCGATGATGGAGTTGCCGATATCCTTCGACGACCGCTGATTGACGTGCTTGTTCTCAATGACGGTGACGGCGGCAGTCGACTGCCTGCGGTCGAAGTTCTTGTTCGCACCCACCTCAATGGCCTGACCGATGAAAGCGTTAGCGGCCTTCGCAGTGTCGATGTCGGCGGTCTGGGCAGCTGCCGGCATCACGCTTCCGGCGAGCAGTGAGATGGCGAATATATGTTTATAGTTCATTGTTGTCGATTTTTTAGTTATAGTGTACTATTGTCGATGGCAATGCTACCGGCGGCGCGCCCCATGTGTGGGGCTGTTGTCGCGCCGGATTATCGCATCGAGCTATTACCATCCAGGGTTCTGAACGAGTCCGTAGCCCTTGTTGATCTCACTCTGGGGGAACGGCCACAGATACCACCGTGTCACCTCCGGCGAGTTCGGGTCCATGCCCCACAGAGCGTGGCGGCGGTTCTGGATCTCAAACTTCTCGTATTCGAAGCGTGTAGGCTCCGAGGCAGCACCGTTGGCATCCTTGTCGGGACCTATCCATGCGTTGTAGTTGCGCACCCACTGTCCTTTCGAGTTACGCTGCATACGGTAGGTGATGATTCCATGGAGCTGGGTGGTCATCCACTCGCCTTTCTTATAGCGGATCATATCGTAGTAGTGGTTGTTGCTCAGACCGAGCTCGCAGGCACGCTCACGAAGAATCTCGTTGATGACATCGTCCTTGTTGGCTGTCCATGTGGCAGCAGGAATCTGCTTGTCGTTGGCATCGTAGATAGGGAAGTTCTCGATGTTGGCGAGTCCTACGCGGCGGCGCACGACATTGACCTGCTCGAGGGCTCCGCTGAGGTTGCCGGTCTGAGCCAGACACTCAGCATACATGAGGTACATCTCGTCGAGGCTGAGGTAAACCCACTGACAGTACTTACGAAGGTAGTCCTGGTTCATATAATATTTGTTCTGGTCGTAGCCGGTAGCATACCGTGCTGTGAGCTGCTCCTGGAGAATGGTGCCGAGGCTGTCGCTGTGGCTGGCCACATGGTTGCTGGCATCGTTACCGCCGACCCAGAGCTCGTAGATATCGCCGTTTGACTTTCCCGATGTCCAGTCGAGCGACTTCTGCTGTCCGTTGACGATACACTCCTCGTAGAGTCGCGGGTCGCGCTGTGCAGTCTTGACGACACCGCCACGCACAGCCTTGTAGCGATAGAAGAGGTGACCGTTGGCACCCTCGATGTTTCCGGCAGCGAGGTCAGCCTTCCAGTTGAACGGCTTTCCTGATGACCATGGGAACATCTCGATGTACTCCTCGGTAGGCAGACAGTTCTGGCGTGCGGGGTTGTCGAGCCACTGGTGCCAGGTGTAAGTACCCGACTTGAATGCGTCGACGGTGAGCACACGTGTGGAATGGATAATCTCGTGGCTGCCCTGGAAGGCGTAGCCCTTGCGATAAGCCTGACGGTAACCGTCGGGGTCTTTCTTACATCCCACCTCTTCCGGTGTTGTCAGGTGGTACCAGCCCTTGGCACCGAGCTCATTGAAGAAGTCCTGGCAGGCCTTCAGAGCGCGCTGCCAGCGTGCGGGATCGTAGTTGCCGTACCATACGAGGTGCTGCTTCTCTGCCTCCGATGTGCCACCATAGTAGCCCTGGGCGGAGTTGAAGAGCGGTGAAGCGGCGAAGGTCAGGATCTTGGCTTTCAGAGCCATGGCACCGGCCTCGGTCCATCGTCCGATATTATTTGTAGAGTCGGTCTCGGTTGTATTGCCGTCGTAAGCCCAGCGCAGAGCCTTGGAGTCGATGGCCGAGTCGAGGAGGTTGACCATGAAGTTGACCGTTGAGTCGACCGACGCACGCGGCAGGGTGTAAGTGCCCTCGGTACCGCTGTAGGCATGGTCGACGAGGGGCAGTCCGCCGTAAACAGCGAAGAGGTCGAAGTAGCGGGCGGCGATGAGGCACTGAGCCTGCGCCTTCATGCTTGCCTTCTGCTCAGCCGACAGTCCCGGCACTGTGGGCAGGTGGCTGATGAGTTTCCATCCGGCGCGCACAGCCTGCCACACGTTGTCGTTGGTATAGGAGAGCAATGGTGTCTGTGTGGCGTCGAGCGTACCCGAATAGTAAGCGTTGTAGATGGTGTTGTTGTTCCAGTGCATCACCCAACAGTCGGTGAGCTGGTCGAACTTTCCTGTCCATGGACTGACGCTGTTGCCGCAGTTGTTGTTGTATGGCAGTCCGTAATATTGCAGCGCGTAGATGGAGTTGAGATACTGCTCCGTGTATGTTGCACTGTTGAAGACGGTGTCCTCAGTCACGGAGTTTCCCGATGCCTTGTCGAGGAACGAGTCGCCGAAGGCCACCTTATCGGTACACGACGTGAAGGCGAAGGTGCCGACGAGTACTGTGGCCAGTGCTATGATTATTCTTGATTGGATTTTCATATCTTGTTGAATCCTTATATTATATATAATGTGTATCAGCTAAAAACCGAGTTTCAGAGAGATGGTGTACGTACGCTGCAACGGATACGATGGCGACGATGACGCTCTTGTCTCCGGGTCACCCCACTTGTACGGTGTGACGGTGAAGAGGTTATAGCCGCTGAGGGCAAGCTGCAGCTGGTTCAGACCGAGGGTGTGCATCCACGGGAAGCGGAAGTCGTAAGCCACCTGGAGGGTCTTCAGACGCAGATACTTGGCATCCTTCTCATAGAGGGTAGATGTGGCGTAGTTCTGTACGGCGTTCTCCCATGTAGCACGCGGATACTCAGCACTCTGCGACGGATTGTCGGGAGTCCAGGTATTGTCGACATGATACTGCAGCAGACCACCGTCGTTGTTTGACGACGAACGGTAGAACGGCTGACGGAACACATCGGAGATGAGACGGGTGACGTTCCATGCTCCAGTGAACTGTGCGCTCATCGACAGTCCCTTCCACTGGAATCCGAACTGCAGACCGGCGATATACTGCGGGTCGTCGGTGTAGCCATTGTCGCGCGACATATCGTTAGCGTCGATAACTCCGTTCTTGTCGAGGTCGACATACACTGCGTCACCCGGCTTGAGTTTCTTGACGATCTGCTTTGGGAAAGCTGAACCGAACTCCTTCTCGTAGTCGGCCTCAGCACCATCGTAGTAGTACTTCCAGAACTTATACATCGAGCGTGCGCCGATGCGGTGTCCTTTCTGATACTGATAAGCGTTGTTCATAGGTGCCTCCTTCATCTCGAGCACCTCATTCTGGTTGTACGACAGGTTGAGCTTTGCCCAGTAGCGGAAGTTGTCGCCAATCTTGTCGTTCCATCCTAAGCTGACCTCCCATCCCCATGAGTGAGCCACACCGAGGTTGGCAAGCGGAGCCGTGAAACCGATGAACACCGGAACGGTATTATCGGATACGAAGATGTTCTTACGATGCTCGTGGTACCAGTCGGCGGTCATCGTCAGACGGTCCTTGAGGAAGTTGATGTCGATACCGTAGTCCTGCTTGAAAGCGCGCTCCCACGTCACGTCGGGGTTGTGCTTGCTGGCCTCCACGGCACCATATTTTGTTGTTCCGTTCTCCACACCGAAGTTGTAACCGTATGCACCGCCGTCTTTTCCGGTACGGTTGAAGAGTGCTGTCTGGTTCACGTTGTACGGGTCGGGAGTATAATAGAATCGGTATGCAGATCCGAGCCAGTCGCTACCTACGAGACCCCACGATGCGCGGAGCTTCAAGAAGGATACGACTTTCTTTAGCGGCTTGAAGAATTTCTCCTCGCTGACGACCCATCCCACTGATCCTGCTGGGAAGAATCCGTAGCGCTTGCCGGGAGCGAAGTTCTCCGAACCGTTGTAACCCATGTTGAACTCGGCCATATACTTATAGTCGTAGTTGTAGGTGACACGTCCCACGAGTCCCACGTATCCGTGAGGGATGTCTGAATAAGAACCGTTCGGATAGTATGTCTTACTCTGGTTGTAGAGGACGAGTCCGCTGAAGTCGTGCTTGCCGAAGCGGCGTGCGTAGTTGAGGGCGGTCTCGAAATACCAGTTACGGCCTATGCCGTGCGTCTCAGAGTACGATGGTGGTGTGTAGTCGCCGTTCTTGCGCAGAAGCATATTATAAAGAGGTATCTGCGCATCGGCATCGCTGTATATGACGTTGCCGGCCTCATCGGTGGCGGCACGCAGTACCGGGGTATAAGTAGCTATTGCTGAGCTGCCCTGTTTGTAAACGAGGAAGTTACTGTTGTATGAACCTTTAATCTTCCACGACAGTCCCTTGGTGATGAAGTCGAGTTTCTGATTCAACTGCAGGTCGACGCTCATCTTGTTGTTCTCGGTGTTCATGAATCCCGAGCCGTAGTACGACATACCGTTCTGGCCGATGAACGGCAGTACCTCTCCATCGGGGTTGTCGGCAGCGTCATTACCGTTGGCGATGAGCTTTCCGTCGACGATACCCGGACTGGAGAATGGTGTTGCCCAGTACATGTTGACGATCATTCGTCCTGATCCGAGACCGGTGTATGGTTTCTGTGCCTTGTCAAGGACACCGGAGAGATTAGCCGAGAGGGTCGTCGTCGGCGTGATATCGAGGTCGATGTTGGCACGATAGTTGAAACGCTTGTAGCGGTAGTCGTTGGTGTACTGCTGGTCGAACTGCTTGAAGAGTCCGCCCTGTGTGAACATACCTCCGCTGACGAAGTAGCGCAGCTTCTTCGTGCCTCCGGAGATGTTGACGTTGGTCTGCGTCTGCAGGGTGGCGTCCTTCATAAGATAATCCGTCCACCGGGTATTCGGGAAGCGGATAGGATCGTCGCCGGTGCGGAAGTGATTGATGACATCATCGCTGAAGTAAGGAGTGAGACCGTCGTTGGCACGCATCTGATTGTAGAAGAGTGCGTAGTCGAGCGAGGAGGCCTGCTTGACCATCTTCGTAGGTGTAAGAGCGGAGAATGATGTCGATGCCGATATCTTGGCCTTTCCCTCGGCACCACGCTTGGTGGTGATAAGGATGACACCATTAGCACCACGGACACCGAAGACGGCTGTTGCCGATGCATCCTTCAGGACGGTGATGCTCTCGATTTCGTTCGGGTCGATGTCGCTCATCGTGCGTTCCACACCATCGACCTGTATCAGCGGTGAGGAGTTCTCCCACGATCCCTTACCACGGACGAAGATGCTGGCAGCATCGCTGCCCGGCTCTCCCGACATCTGGACGGTGGTCACACCGGAGAGCTGTCCGGCGAGCACATTATTAATAGAAGACACCGGAGTGCGGACGAGATCCTCACTCTTCACTGACGAGAGGGCACCGGTGACGGTCACCTTCTTCTGCGTGCCGTAGGCCACAACCTCGACACCCTGCAGAGTAGTATCCTCCACCTTGAGCTGAATCCTCATGTTGTTTGATGCCGACACCGTCTGTGTGACGTATCCCACATACGATATCTTCAGACGAGTCCCAGGCTTGACGTTGATAGTGAAGTTACCATCAAGATCGGTGATGGCACCATCCTTCGTTCGTCCGTCAACCAAGACAGTAGCACCGATGACAGGATCGCCGTTCTCATCGACGACGGTACCATGCACCGAAGACTGCTGAGCCTCCTGAGTCTCTGCCCATGCTTTCTGCACGCCAAAGGCGGGAGTAAGCGACAAAGCAGCACATAATGCTGTTGCGGGTATCAGTCTACCCCTAAACCACTTCGTTTGTTGCATATTAGGCTATTTAGTTTTTGATTTGTATCTAAATGGATTGATTTGTCACGCTGCAAAGTTATTTAAAAAATACAATATATAATAATTTTTGGACTTTACTTCTTGACAATCAACTTTCAATTCTGATTTATGTATAATTTTTTGAAGTGGAATGTTAAATATCGTTGAAACATATACAATTCCTTTACGATTATTTATTCTTTATTAACCATCCGCATTTCAGATTCCTGCCGTCAGCAACCCCGCTTCTACATATTATATAATGTATGCGCACGACATAGCGGCCAAGACTGGCATCGTATTGCCAACGTAATCGGCTTGCAGGGTGGGTAGGCAGGGTTAGGGCCGTCCGGACGCTCGACAGACCGAATATATTTATTTGCCTCTTCGAGACAATAGCCTTTGTCGCATGTTTGTGTGCACATGCTATTACCAACGTCAATATTTGGCCAATATCTAATACTTATATATGATGTCTTTGTGTTTTTCCTAATGCAAAGATACAAAATTTTTGAGGCGAATGCAAGCTTTTTGCAAAATAAATTTTTCCGTGTTGTGATTTTTCTTATCTAAACTTCAAAGACTATACCTTTGTATACACTAACATGTATAATTCGCAATCAATTAAATGTAAATAAAAATCTATTACGATTTTCCTTCGGTTTTTCTTATTAATTTACAAACTTTTGCTGTGGCGATGTAAACATGAATTTTAAATTGTGGGTCATAAACCTCTCTAACCAATTATGAACATATCGGCCCACGGGAAATATCCAGTGCGCCTACATATCATGTTTCCGATGCGCTGAAAATCATGGGGGGCGTAATATTCGTGCAACAGACATACCCTTTTCGTAATCTGTGTGGCTTGGCGAGGAACTTTCTTGATGCTCCCCCTCCCCCCGACTTTTCATCTTTTTTAGGTATTGCCGCGACGGAATAATGTTCTTACCTTTGCAACCGGACAAATGCAATAATATATAATGATATGAAGAAAACAGCAATTATCTACGGGTCGTCCACGGGGACGTGTGAGGACCTGGCCAAGCGGTTGGCCGACAAACTCGGTGTCGACGCATCCGATGTTCTCGACGTAGCCAATATTGACGAGCAGACGGTGGCAAAATACGACAACCTCATCCTCGGTACCTCCACATGGGGTGCCGGCGAGATGCAGGACGACTGGTACGACGGTGTGAAGACACTGAAAGCCGCCGGACTCAGCGGAAAGACGGTGGCTCTCTTCGGCTGCGGCGACTCGGAGAGCTACTCCGACACGTTCTGTGGCGGTATGGCCGAACTCTGTAACGAGGTCGAGGGTGCGGGTGCAAAGGTCATCGGACAGGTCTCTACCGACGGTTATACCTATGATGATTCCGAGGCCGTCGTCGACGGAAAATTCGTTGGACTGGCCCTCGACGAGGTCAACGAGAGTGACAAGACCGACGAGCGCATGGACGCTTGGGTAGAAGCAATAAAACCAGAACTTTAAAAAACCGTAATCCGTTATGCAACAGACTGATACTATTCCTGCCGATATCCGTGTGCTCTCAGAGCAGATATACCAATATAAGAAAGGTGTGCGACAGATGGTGCTCTGCACCTTTCCCGAGCGGTATGAGTCTTTAGCCATAAAGAAACTCAGCAGTCAGGCTATCGACTATATTGTCCAGCCTGTTGGCAACGGACGGATAAATCTCTATTTCGGGCGTAAGGCGTGTGTCGAGGCCATCCAGTATATCATCAGCCGTCCGCTCAGCGACATCTCGCCCGAGGAAGATTTCATCCTCGGTGCCCTCCTCGGCTACGACATCACGATGCAGTGTGAACGCTACTGCAAGCGGAAAGGACAACGCAATTAAATTGGCCTCCCTACAGCATGAAGCGGCAGAGATTCGGTCTGACGGCCGACCCGGCGACCACGAGTGCCGCCCCTGCAAGTGGCTCGTTAACGCTCATACGATATGCTGGCTAACGCGCAAGGAGCATAGTGCAGTTTGCCCATTGGCTTCTTCCGGCCCTTACCCTGTCTATCCGCACCTTGCAAGTGTGTAGGTGCACCTGCATTGAAAATCGTATCATCCGTGTTGTCCGTGCGGAACGGGCTGTCTGTTCTTATGCGAACGATACGAATTTTACGAGAATCAACTACAAAGCCACAAGCGCTATAGGGGAATTTATAGCGTTTGTGGCTTTGTCGTTTCTGCGGGTCTGAAGCATAGACTCGAAATCGCGCATTGCCGTTCATCTGTCAGCGAGTGGGTTAAATCTCAAACCGCCCACGACAGTTTATCTGTCTGGCCGGTGAGCTAACTCTCGAACCGCGCGCTGTCGTTTATCTGTCGGCCGGTGGGTTAAAACTCGAACAGCACACGACCGTTTATCTGTCGGCCGGTGAGATAGTTGGGTACGGCATACTGCTGGTTGGTGACGTCGGTTACCCAATAATATGAGTTCACGTTGCTGATGCCGAAGAGGTTGAGACAGTCGAGGCCTAACCATATATTCTTGAAGATACTGTTCTTCGTTCGCTCGTGATTGTCGTAGAGGCGGTAGCTCATTCCGATGTCGACACGCTTGTAGGCCGGCGCGCGGAATGACGACCGCTCCAGTTCGCGGTGAGGGGCCGAGAACGGCAGTCCGTCGGCGTAAGCTAATTTGAGGTTCATCTTCCACCGCGTCGTCCCCGGGAAGAAATCGGTGAAGAAGAGGTTCACGCTGTATCGCTGGTCGGTAGGCAGCGGAATGCTGCGCCCGTTGAGGTTCATCTTCGTGTTCATCAGCGAGAGGGTGAGCCACGAGTCGCTGCCCGGGACGAACTCGCCGAAGAGTTTCAGGTCGAGACCTGCGGCATGACCACTGGCGCTGTTGTCGCCGTAGTAGACCACTTTCACGTTGTTGACCGAGTAGGGGATAAGTCGCGAGATAGCTTTATAGTATAGTTCGGCAGAGAATTTGAACGGTCGCTCGAGCATGTTGAACCTGTAGTCCATTGATGCGATGAAGTGTATGGACCGTTGCGACTTGATGTTGCGGTTGAGGTTGGCGTAGGTTATGCCGTTGACCGTTGTCGTATCGCGCAGCTCCTTGTAGAACGGAGCCTGATAGTATAGTCCCGTGGCGAAGCGGAACGTCAGATTGCGGTTCCATCCCGGCGTTATCGACAGCGACACGCGCGGCGAGAAGAGGCTCTCACCGTTGAAGTTCCAGTGGGCGAAGCGCACACCGTAGTTGAGCGTGTAGAGCGTCGGCAGCGAGTCGTTGCGGCTCTGGAAGTGCCAGTTGTCCTGGAGGTAAGCCTCTGTGCGGTTGCCGTTGAGGCTGTTTCGCGCCCTTAGCGAGTAAATCATGTACAGGTCGTTGCCGGTGTGAGGCACACTGTAGCCTGCCGAGTCGCGGTATTCATATTCGGCCGAGTTCTCGCGTATGCGCTCAATCTTGTACGTCACGGCACCCTCGACATTGTGTTTGGCCGTCTTGTGGCTCACCATGAGCTTGACACTCTTGACGTTAGCCTTGAGATAGTCGCGGGAGTGCTCCATGTACGTGCCCACGCCGAGGTTCTCCGATGTCTCCGTCTGCGTCAGCCAGTACTGTCCCTGTATGTCGTAGCGCTCCTGCTCCTTTGTCCAGAAAGCCGATCCGAGGAGCGAGATGCTCGTCTTGTTGTCCTTGAGTTTATGCGTTATGGCCACGGTACCGAAATAGGTGCGGAAGAGGTCCTTCTCCTGACCGTCGAAATAAACGCGGAAACTGCGCACGTTCTCGAGCGTTCCGAACCGTGTCTCGCGGTCCTCGGGTTGGAAATTATAGTGGTTCTCCGATATGTTTCCGATGAAGTCGACCTGCCAGTTTGTCTTTGGCCGCCAGCTGAGATATGTCTGATAGTCAAGGAAATTCGGCCTGTACTCACCCTCTGTCTCCAGCGATCCGAGCAGATAGCGGTTCGTCTTGTAGCGCAGTCCGTTCGTCCAGGTGAGCTTTTTCGTTGCCAGTCCCAGGTAGCCGCTGGCTCCGAGGAGCGATGCTGCGATGCTCCCTTCGGTCTGCTTTGGCCGTTTGTATGTGATGTCGAGTGCCGAGCTCATCTTGTCGCCGTATTTGGCTTCGAAACCGCCGGTCGAGAATCCAATCTTGTCGACCATATCGGGGTTGATGATGCTCAGTCCCTCCTGCTGTCCGCTGCGTACGAGGAACGGCCGGAACACCTCTACATTGTTGATATACACCGAGTTTTCGTCGAACGATCCACCACGGACGTTGTACTGGCTCGACAGCTCCGAGTGGGTCGACACACCGGCCTGCGACTGTATTAGCTCCTCGACGGCGTTGCCCGTTGCCGACGGTGCAGTCTTCATGTCCTTCGTGTCGAGTTGCTTTGTGGTGCCGTGCTGCGGTGTCTGTCCCTCGACGACGACCTCGCCGAGCATATTGTCGTCGGCGAGCTGCACCTGGAGGGTCTGCTTGCCGCGTGGACGGTGTAGAATGCGCGTTTTCGATTTGTATCCCACCATGGCGAAGACCACCTTCACCGTGTCGGCACTCTGCAGGTCCATGTGGAACTCGCCCTTGAGGTTGGTCATGACGAGCTTGCCCTGGGCCAGCACCGAGACGCTGGCCAGCTCTATGGGGTTGCCGTCCTTGTCGGCAACCCGCCCCTGAAGGGTGAACGTCTGTGCCGCGGCTCCGAGCGAGAGGAGGATCATGCACACGACGGCGTATATTCTGAATGTCTTGATGTTCATATTATTGTATAAACGTCCGGCGCGCCGTTTTATTGTGCCGGAGACCGTCGGGATACCGAAAAGGTGCGGCGGAACGGTCGGCGGCGGGCTACAGAAAAGAAAAAACCTGCCACAGGGAAGTGACAGGCTGTAAGCCGATTGGGTGGAGCTGGTGGGATTCGAACCCACGTCCGCACAAGGAAATCATATGCTTTCTACACGCTTATTCCGGCCTTCGGTTTTCGTGCAGCTGCAAGACCCGGACCACCAACAACTGCCTTATCCCCTAAAAATTCACACTACGGCCGGGGCACCGGAGTGCTATTTCCGATTTAATCTGCACCGCTTGACCTTTGGATTCGGAACAACATCCGCGGAGCGATGTCTCGTCGCATCACCTTGTGACGCGATTAAGCCAGTAACTTACTGTACTTCGGTTAGGCAGCGAGAGCGTAATTGTTTTCGCCAATTAATTTTTGTTCACTCAGATTAAGGAGCTAGCCAACGAGGCTCCGCGTGCTTACATACCATCTCGTCTTGCCGTCAAATCCAGTCAACCCCAATGATATGTAGTCTGCAAAGGTATGAAATTCTTTTCTTATCTCCAAATTCTTTCCCCATTATTTTTCTTTCTTTTTGCTCTAAAAACAGGCTAATATTCTGAAATTTCTTTACTCCCTCTTCGCGGCATATCGTTTCGCACGCTAAAACGGGCCGTTTTGCAGCCTCAAATGGTTCAATTTATACATCCTAATCCGTATATTAAACTCCGAATAATAAGCAGGCTCTATATGCTAACGTACTCTACTACCATGAGATAACGCCACCAATTAACGCACGATTCAATTCAAAGTGTCCAATTTAATGTTAAATAACAGAAATGGTTTGGTCTTTTGACAAGAAATTACTTATTTTGCATACCTAACAAATGCTTAACTCCAAATGCCACATGAAGAAGAATCATAAGTATACAACAAAAAGCTCCACAGCTGGATTGAGACATTGCCTGCCGAATTTCAAAACCGGTTTGGAATCTATGACCATCTTAAGGCTTGACAATCCTTTCAAGAAATATATGCGTAGCAATGATATAACTGATATGCGCGAGGATTGGATGGCCATCGGTGGCGATTTAAAACGAGCTATGCGTGAATATTCCAAGATGTAGATATGAGTGAAAAAGATAAAGATCAAATAGATAGCCACGTCTCTGAAAACCCATCTATAGTTGATATCAACAAGGTCATTGACGGCATTAAGGATCCAAAGCAACGTTCTATCATCGCTCATGCCTTCTCAGCTATGGTAGAAAGGAAAACATTCAGTGGGCCTCTCCCCGCTCCCGAGGACTTCAAGGCTTATCAGGATGTCATGGCGGATGCCCCGGAGCGTATCCTTACGATGGCAGAAAAGCAGATGGCTCACCGTTTCGAATGTGAAAAGAAGATCATTGACTCACGAATCAGGGAGAGCCGAATTGGCCAAATTATGGCTTTCATTATTGCAATATTCAGTATAGGCATTGTTTGTTTTCTTGGTTATAAAGGGCACGATTGGCTTGCAGGTTCTATAACGGCAATAATTGTAGGGCTTGCAAGTATATTTCTTTTCAAGAAAAGCAAAGAAGAGGAAAAAGACGACGCGGAAAATTCATGAATGCTGAAAACTATTTAAGCAAACAACAAGATTAGTAAAAATTTGGGTCGTTGCTGGTGTGTGCGAGCCTTTTGTTTACACCTAAGGAATTAAAGGATTCAATCGATAACTTTTAAAATCAAAGAATAATCCAACAAGGTTTTACATCGAAACCTATCCAATAATCCCATTCCTCTTAACTAACAGACACAAAAAAAGTGACTGGAATACCCAATCACTTATTGCATTTTTTGTCGGGAAGACAGGATTCGAACCTGCGACCACCTGGTCCCAAACCAGGAGCGCTACCGGACTGCGCTACTTCCCGTTGAGGTGTTTTCTGTTTTGCGAGTGCAAAGGTACAACATTTTCTTAGCAATTCCAAATTTTTCACGATATTTTTTTAAGGATATTGCAAGCGGGTGAAATACAGATGATTGTAAATGCCACACATTAGGGTCGAGACGGATAGTTTTGGACGAATAAGACGAAAGGGCACATGGCAGTGGCCCGTCGACCAGAATATTGTGAATGCGTTAATTATCCGCTTGCAGGGGCGGTTCTCGTGGCCGTCCGGTCAGCCGTCAGACCAAATATCTTCAACTTGACACGTAGGTTGGGATGGCAATCATTATTTGCCGTCATCCGCGGATAACCACTACCCCAGCCTATCCACAACCTGCAAATGAATCACGATGGCAAAGAATCGGCTGCAGATTCCCATGTCAATACATCCTAAGAGCACGAAACTTGATGATTATTCTTTGTCCGTTTATCACAGAATCAGCGCTCAATCCGCCTGCAATTACGGCACAATTCGTAATCACCGAAAATTTCCTTGCTTATTTTTCATGGTAACGGTGCACAATACACCTGCGATTACGTAGAACTCGCAATCGATGACTGCAATAAAAAAGAAGATACGAGAGAAGTGTACGGGCTATATACATTATTATATATATAGCACCGATACTCTTCAATCGTTCTTACTAACACACATTATTTCTTTATGATGCCCTGCTCGACGAAGATTTTCTTCAGTCGCTGGACACCTTCCTCGACCTGTTCCTCGGTGTGGGTGGCCATGAGGGCGAATCGCACGAGAGTATCCTGCGGCGCGCAAGCCGGCGGGATGACTGGGTTGATGAACACACCGGCATCGTAGGCGAGCTTTGTCACGAGGAATGTCTTGTTGATGTCGCGCACGTAGAGCGGGATAATCGGGCTCTCGGTATCGCCAATCTCGAAGCCCTCCTCACGGAAGCGCTTCAGGGCGTACTTCGTCACGTCCCACAGGTGCTGCTGACGCTCGGGCTCGTTCTCGATGATGTGCAGGGCCTCCATGGCTGCTGCTGTAGCGGCAGGAGTGTCGCTGGCCGAGAAGATGTACGTGCGGCAGTTGTGACGGATGTAGTTGATAGTGTCCTTGTCGCCGGCGATGAATCCACCGACGGAGGCCAGACTCTTCGAGAATGTGCCCATGATGAGGTCGACATCATCGGTGACACCGAAATAGTCGCACACGCCACGGCCCTGCTTTCCGAAGACTCCGAGGCCATGGGCCTCATCGACCATCAGCGAGCAGTTGTATTTCTTCTTCAGTTCCACAATCTCCGGCAGCTTGGCCAGATCGCCCTCCATGGAGAAGACGCCATCGACGACGATGAGCTTCACGGCCTCGTGGGGGAGCTTTTTCAGCACGCGGTCGAGGTCCTCCATATCGTTGTGCTTATAGTGGAGCGAGGTAGCGAAACTCAGCCGGCGTCCGTCGACGATACTTGCATGGTCGCGGTCGTCGCAGATGATGTAGTCGCCACGGCCCACGACAGCGGGTATGACGCCTGCGTTGACGGCAAAACCCATAGAGAAGCACAGCGCGTCGTCCTTATGCTCGAAGGCGGCGAGCTCCTTCTCGAGCTGCACGTGGATGTCGAGGGTACCGTTGAGGAAACGGCTTCCGGCGCATCCCGACCCGTACTTGTCAAGAGCGCGATGGGCCGCGTCGATGACCCGCTGATCATTAGTCAGGCCCGTATACGCATTCGACCCGAACATAAGAATCTTATGCCCATCGATGTCGGTGACCTCCGTACTTTGTTTGCTTGTAATTTCCCGAAAATAAGGATATACACCAGCCTTCATGAATTTCTGAGGCTCGCGGTAATTCTTATACCTTTCTTGTAACTGTCCCATTTTAGTTATGAAAATGCGCAGCCACAGAGTGGCTCCACAATTTTTTAATTAGGCTGCAAAGTTACGAAATATTTGAAATATACGGCAACATTTTTCCGGAAATATTGAAAATCCATGAAATTTTTGCGTGTTTTCGCCTTAATGCGCAAGGATTTTCTTACCTTTGCATTTTCCGAATGGTATAAATCAAACCTATGAAGCACATAACATTCATCCTCAACCCCATATCCGGAACGGTGAGCAAGGCCGGCATTCCGGCCCTCATCGAGGAGCGTGTCGACAGGAGCAAGTTCACTTTCTCCATCGAGGAGACCCAGTATGCCGGTCACGGCACGGAGATAGCAGCTCAGGCTGCCTACCGTGGCGACGACATCGTCGTGGCTGTCGGCGGCGACGGCACCGTCAACGAGGTTGGCAAGGGGCTTATCAACACCGATACTGCCTTGGGAATACTGCCCTGCGGATCGGGGAACGGGTTGGCCCGCCACCTGATGATTCCGATGAACGCGGCGAAAGCCCTCGACATCATCAACGACGGCGAAATCCACAAACTCGACTACGGTACCATCAACGCCATGCCCTTCTTCTGCACCTGCGGCATGGGTTTCGACGCGTTCATAAGCATGAAGTTTGCCGAGGCCGGCAAGCGGGGTCTGGTGACCTACGTGCAGAAGGTACTTGAGGAGACAGCACGCTATAAACCAGAGACTTACGAGATTGTCGACAACGGTGGTTCAAGCCATTACAAGGCTTTCCTCATCAGTGTCGCCAATGCGTCGCAGTATGGCAACAATGCCTTCATAGCCCCACAGGCCTCGATGAGCGACGGTCTGCTGAACGTCATAATCATGGAGCCCTTCGATGCTTTAGAGGCCCCGCAGGTGGCCCTGGAACTCTTCAACAAAACCCTCGACAAGAACACGAAGATAAAGACATTCAAGACCGAGAGCATTCTCATCCACCGTTCTGAGCCGGGCCTTATCCACTTCGACGGCGACCCGAAGATGACCGGTGCCGATGTGGAAATCAGGGTCCATAAGGGTGGCATCAATATGGTGGTGAACAAGAACGCCAACAAGGCCGCGCGGCAGCCCAACGCCCTGCAGACGGCTTTCTCGGAGGTTTTCTACGACATCGACCGACTGCGTTCGTCGGTGGTGGCACAGGGGCGCAGACTCCAGGATGTCGTCCGCCGCACATTACAGATTTAACCCGACGATGTTCACATTCCGACAGTTTGCCGTCGACGACAGCATGACGGCCATGAAGGTGGGCACCGACGGCGTGCTCCTCGGAGCATGGGCCGCCGGCGGGACACGTATCCTCGACATCGGAACGGGCAGCGGTCTCATAGCCCTGATGATGGCGCAGCGATTTCCGCAAGCCCTCGTGACGGCCATCGACATCGATGCCGACGCGTGCCGTCAGGCCGTGGCCAACGCCGCGGCATCGCCTTTCGGCAGCCGGATTACGGTCGTCAACGCGTCGTTGCAGGATTTTGCCGCGACGGCCATGCCACAGTCGTTCGATGCCATCGTGAGCAACCCACCCTATTTTCAGAATTCCCTCCTCTCGCCCGATGCCCGCAGGACGGCCGCGCGCCACACCGCCTCGCTGTCGTTCCGCGACCTTATGGGCGGTGCCCGGAGGCTGTTGGCCGACGGCGGTGTGATGTCGGTCATCGGTCCCGCCGATGCCGAGTCCGACATGGAGGGTGAGGCCATCATCAGCGGGATGTCCGTAGCCGCCACCGTCGCCGTGAGTACCCGCCAAGGCAAGCGTCCCCGCCGTTTCATGGCCCGTCTCGTCAATGGTCCCGCCACCACCTACGACCACTCAGACGTTATCCTCACTGCCCCCGATGGCCGCCGGTCGGAGTGGTACCATGAGCTGACAAAGGAGTTTTATATTAGGTGAGGGGGCAGCGGCAAACGGCATAATGCGTAGAAAATATCCATAACATACATTCACCGTAGGACGGGAATATTCTTTATCTTCTGACAAAAACCAAATAAAATGCGTCGTAAACATTCACCGCAGGGCGGGAATATTCTTTATCTTCTGACAAAAACCAAATAAAATGCGTCGTAAACATTCACCGCAGGGCGGGAACATTCTTTATCTTCTGACAAAAACCAAATAAAACCACTTGCGTTTGCAAGGGCTTCGCCCATTGTCTCTTCTCCGTCACCGCCTTGCTCCGAAGCAAGCTTCGGCAAGCCGGCGACAGAGAAGAAACAGCCTTCGTGCCTCAGGCTTGCAACCGCAAGAAAAACCTGCAAAACCGCTGATGCCGCAAAATTCATACCATGGGAAAAGGTTGAGCTTGTGGACGGGTGAACCTATGAATAAGGATTGTGGACGGCACCTAACCCTGCCTACCCGCCCCTGCAAGTGGGTAGGTGCAGCACATGTAATCGCCGCCAACCGTTTTGCCTCCGTGATCCATTTGCAGGGGCGGCCTTTATGGCCGTCCGGTCGGTCGTCAGACCGAATACACGTCTTCCTTTGCATCTTCGAGGCGACCGAACGACCCCTAACCTGCATACTCTGCAAGGGCATTACGTTGGTAATCTATTGATAACTAATGTGTTGCACGCATCCACCGTAGGGGCGGGGTTTATCCCCGTCCTACCAACAGCGGACAAGATACAAAGCAAATTCCCCGCAGCAGCGAGGGAGGGGATAAGCCCCACCCCTACGGCGACAGAGTGTCGCAAGTGTCTTAGTATCAGCGGTTTACGCAGAATATTACGACTTGTCTAACGTCAGAAATAAATGCAGAGATTCGGTCGTCAGACCGAATAATCGTATTCATTTGTCGATTCGGGGCCAACTAACGGCCTAATCCTGCCCGCCTTTCGAAGGCGTTGGCTTGGTAATCCATTGATAACTAATGTGTTGCACGCATCCACCGTAGGGGCGGGGTTTATCCCCGTCCTACCAACAGCGGACAAGATACAAAGCAAATTCCCCGCAGCAGCGAGGGTGGGGATAAACCCCACCCCTACGGCGACAGAGTGCTGCAAGAGTCTTAGTATCAGAGGTTTGCGCAGTTTCTTAGATAGTGTTGTCATCGTCGGAAATAAATACAGAGATTCGGTCTGACGACCGACCGGACAGCCACGAGGGCCGCCCCTGCAAGCGGATCACGGAGACAAAGGGTAAAACAACGTTTATGGCCGTCCAAGCACCACGAATAAACGATGGCCGTTGGCAGGGCGCGGGTAGGCAGAATTATGGGCCGTTGGCAGCCAACGGGCAATTATCTTTGTAAATATAATTCATTCCTTTAATTTTCTTCCGTCATCATCGTAATTCACTGATTATCAAACCGTTTACAATAGGTATCGTTTTGCATTGCAAAACGGGCCATTTCACAACGCAAAACGGTACCTTTCGCGACGCGAAAAGGACCGTTTTGCAGGGCCAAATGGGCCGAATGGATTTTATGTAAAGATAATTCAGAATAAAACCGCAGTCATTAGAACAATATAGCTGGCTATAGCTCCTATAGTTTCTATAGTGGCTATCGCTCCTATAGTGGCTATTAGTTTCTATAGTGGCTATCGCTTCTATAGCACCTATAGCTTCCCATCAAGCCCTATAGCGCGCCCCGCCAATTTTATATTTATTATCAATAAGATAGGTGGTATTCGGTTTTTTATTTGTACCTTTGCACCCTAATAGAAAATTCAGTATAAACCAAGAAAGGAAAGATATATAACTTCAATGCGAAAGAAACAAAGCATTCAGATGATAGCCGACTACGATGGCGACGCCACCGATCTGCTCACCAGCGGCGGGGGCGGCGAAATGCCAATCCTCACCACGCGCAACGTGGTATTCTTCCCGGGAGTGCTCACCCCACTGCTCATCGGCCGCAAGAAGAGCCTCAACATCATCAAAAAGGCAGAAGACAACACGTTTATGGTCTTCGCCGTCTTCTGCCAGACCAACGAAGATACCGAGGACCCGGGCGAGAAGGACATCTTCCGCACCGGTGTGATGGCACGTCTCGTCAGGGTTATCGATGTGCCCGGCGACGACAACACCCGCACGGCAATCATCCAAGCCCTCGGCCGCTGCCGCCTGAAGTCGGCCAAGAAAGGCCGCAACTACCTCACCGGTGTCGTCTCGCCGGCCACGGAGAAATTCCCCGAAGATGACGACATAGAGTGGCTCACGGCCATCAAAAGTCTCAACACGGCCACGACGGAGTATATCCACAACAACGACGATATGCCCGACGAGGCCGAGATGGCATTCCAGAATATCCACAACCCGATAGTGCGGACCAACTACACCTGTTCGTCGCTGCCCCTGAGCATCAAGGACAAGATGCACCTCATCGAGATCGACAGCATCAAGGACCGCCTCTTCGAGCTGCTGAAGATTATGAGCCGCGAGAACCAGTTCCTCGACATGATGCAGAATATCCGCATGAAAACCCACGAGGAACTCGACGCCCAGCAGCGCGACTACTTCCTCCACCAGCAGATAAAGAACATACAGGCCGAACTCGGCGACGGTTCCGGCAACAGCGACAGCGACGAGCTCACCGAGAAGGCTAAGACGAAGAAGTGGTCGGCGGAGGTGAAGAAGGTCTTCGACAAGGAGATGCGCAAACTCGCCACCCTCAACCAGCAGAGTGCCGACTACAGCGTGCAGCTCAACTACTTGCAGACTATCGTCTCGCTGCCGTGGAACGAGTTTACCACCGACGACCTCAGCCTGCAGCGCGCCCGCCGCATCCTCGACCGCGACCACTACGGCATGGAGAAGGTCAAGGAGCGCATTCTCGAATACATAGCCGTGCTGCAGCTCCGCGGCAATCTCAAGAGCCCCATCCTCTGCCTCTACGGACCACCGGGAGTGGGCAAGACATCGCTCGGAAAGAGCATCGCCGAGGCCCTGAACAGGAAGTACGTCAGGGTGTCGCTCGGAGGACTGCACGACGAGGCCGAGATCCGTGGTCACCGCCGCACCTACATCGGAGCCATGCCGGGACGAATCATCCAGAGTCTGCAAAAGGCAGGGACGAGCAACCCCGTGTTCATCCTCGACGAGATCGACAAGGTGACGCAGAACACCATCAACGGCAATCCGGCATCGGCACTCCTCGAGGTCCTCGACCCCGAACAGAACAAGGCGTTCCACGACAACTATCTCGACATCGACTACGACCTCTCGCACGTGATGTTCATTGCCACCGCCAACGACCTCAACACCATTCCGAGGCCGCTCCTCGACCGTATGGAGATCATTGAGCTCAGCGGATATATCACCGAGGAGAAAGTGGAGATAGCCCGCCGCCACCTCATACCTAAGGAACTCTCCAACACCGGCCTCGACACCGTGCAGCCGAAGGTGACATTCACAAAGAAGGCACTCGAGAAAATAATTGAGAACTACACCCGCGAGAGCGGTGTAAGGCAGTTGGAGAAACAGATAAACAAGGCACTGCGCAAGCTCGCTTACCAGAAAGCCCTCGACGGCGAGATGAAGTACCACAGCGTGACTCCCGACAAGCTCGAGGAGCTCCTCGGCAAGCAGCCCTTCTACCGCGACATCTATCAGGGCAACGACTATGCCGGCGTCGTCACGGGACTGGCCTGGACAAGTGTCGGTGGCGAGATTCTCTTCATCGAGACATCGCTGTCGCGAGGCAACGGAAAACTGACCCTCACCGGCAACCTCGGCGATGTCATGAAGGAGAGTGCCATCATCGCCCTCGAATACGTCAAGGCCCATGCCGATGTCCTCGGCATCGACTACCGCCTCTTCGAGCAGTGGAACATACATATCCACGTGCCCGAGGGAGCCACACCTAAGGACGGACCGTCGGCGGGCATCACCATCGCCACGTCGATAGCGTCGGCTGTCACCCAGCGGAAGGTGCGCAAGAACACCGCCATGACGGGCGAGATAACGCTGCGCGGAAAGGTTATGCCCGTGGGAGGCATTAAGGAGAAGATTCTCGCTGCCAAGCGCGCCGGCATCACCGACATCGTCATGTGCCAGGAGAACCGCAAGGACATCGAGGAGATTCCTGAGAAATACCGCACAGGGGTGACCTTCCACTATGTCGAGAACGTACAGGACGTGTGGAATTTTGCCCTCACCGACGAGATTGTCGACAACCCCGTGCACTTCACCATCGAGGACAAGAAAGACGACAAGGAAAATAAGAAGTAGAGACGAAAAAAAATGACATTCGAACTGCAACACACTGACGATGCCTCCGACGCGCGCGCCGGAGTCATCACCACCGACCACGGACAAATCCTTACACCCATCTTCATGCCGGTGGGCACCGAGGGAGCTGTCAAGGCCGTTCACTTCGACGAGCTGCGCGAGGAAATCAAGGCCCAGATTATCCTCGGCAACACGTATCATCTGTATCTCCGGCCGGGACTCGACGTGCTGCGCGCCGCCGGAGGCCTGCATGGCTTCAACGGCTGGGAACGCCCCATCCTCACCGATTCGGGCGGCTTTCAGGTGTTCTCGCTGACGGGCATCCGCAAACTCTCGGAGGAGGGATGCGAGTTTCGCAGTCATATCGACGGATCGAAACATTTCTTCACACCGGAGAACGTTATGGACACCGAGCGCATCATCGGTGCCGACATCATGATGGCCCTCGACGAGTGTCCGCCGGGACTCAGCGACTACACCTACGCCAAGAACAGCCTCGCCATGACGCAGCGGTGGCTCGACAGGTGCATAAAGCGCTTCGACGCCACAGAGCCGCTCTACGGCTACCGCCAGAGCCTCTTCCCCATCGTGCAGGGATGCACCTACAAGGACCTGCGAGTCGAGGCAGCAAAGTTCGTAGCCGACAAGGGCGCTGACGGCAATGCCATCGGCGGACTCGCCGTGGGAGAGCCCACGGAGGTGATGTACGAGATGATAGAGGTCGTCAACGCCATCCTGCCGAAGGACAAGCCGCGATACCTCATGGGGGTGGGCACCCCGCAGAACATATTGGAGGCCATAGAGCGTGGCGTCGATATGTTCGACTGTGTCATGCCGACACGCAACGGCCGAAACGCCATGCTCTTCACCTACGAGGGAACGATGAACATGCGAAACAAGAAGTGGGAGACCGACTTCTCGCCGCTCGACGAAGGCGGATGCCATATCGACAGGGTGACGACGAAAGCCTACCTCCACCACCTCTTCAAGGCTAAGGAGCTGCTGGCCATGCAGATAGCCAGTATCCACAACTTGGCGTTCTACCTGCGGCTCGTCACCGACGCAAGGCAGCATATCATCGCCGGCGACTTCACGAAGTGGAAGGCTTCGGTCATCGACCAGCTCGGAAGGAGACGGTAAAAAGAAAACGGAAAAACAATGGACTATAGCAAGATTAGAAAATATCGCCGACTGCTGAAGGCCCGCCGACAGGCGCTGCGCGGAGCCCGGAGGTTGGGGAACCACATGCGATGGATGAAACCCGTGGTGAAAATCATGGCATGGATGCTGTCGTGGCTCAACCCGCGGCGATATATCAGTCTGCTCGACTGGTACATTATCAAGAAGTTCATCGGAACATACGTCTTCTCCATTCTCCTCATCATCTCCATAGCCATCGTCTTCGACTTCAACGAGAACCTCTCGAAGTTCACGCAGTACCATGCGCCGTGGAGGGCAATCATCTTCGACTACTACGCCAACTTCATTCCCTACTACTCCAATCTGTTCAGCCCGCTCTTCGTCTTCATTGCCGTCATATACTTCACCTCGAAGCTCGCCGGCAACTCCGAGATAATAGCAATGATGGCTACGGGAATGTCGTTCCGCCGACTCCTCCGGCCGTATATGTTCTCGTGTGTGCTCATAGCCCTGACGACGTTCTACCTCAACGCCTATGTCATTCCCCATGGCACCGTCATACGGCAGCAGTTCGAGAACCGCTATCGCCGAAACAAGGTCACCAAC
This sequence comes from Prevotella lacticifex, assembly GCF_019973375.1. Classification (GTDB taxonomy): domain Bacteria; phylum Bacteroidota; class Bacteroidia; order Bacteroidales; family Bacteroidaceae; genus Prevotella; species Prevotella lacticifex. The sequence goes on from NZ_BPTV01000002.1 coordinate 592,526, forward strand.
GCCGCCGACAACGTGCAGATACGCCTCTCGAAGAGCACCGTCGTCTACATGCAGCACTACGACGACCAGATTAAGCGCGGCTACGGATTCAGCCTCGACAAGTTTGAGGGCAAGAAGCTCGTAAGCCACATGACAGCCAGCGACATACAGTACGACACCATCGCCGAGTCGAAATACCACTGGACAGCCAACAACTGGAAGGTGCGTACGCTGCGCGGACTGAGGGAGAAAATCCAGATGGGAGCCGTCAAGGACACCGTCATCCCCATGGAGCCCGCCGACCTCATCTACTCGAAGGGGCAGCAGGAGACCTTCACGAGCCCGGAGCTGAAACGGTATATCAGCAAGCAGACGTCGCGAGGGGCGGCTAACGTCAAGCAGTACGAGGTCGAATATCACAAGCGAATAGCCATGTCGTTCGCATCGTTCATCCTCACCATCATCGGAGCATCGCTGTCGGCAAGGAAGAGAAAAGGCGGAATGGGACTGTATCTCGGTGTGGGATTCGCCCTGAGTTTCGCCTACATTATGCTCCAGACGGTCTCATCGGCTTTCGCCGTACAGGCCAACATGCCGCCGCCACTGGCCGCATGGACTCCAAACATTATCTTCGCGGTGATAGCTCTGTTCTGTTACCGCCAGGCACCTAATTAATTAATGAAATGAAATTTGAAGATTTAGACTTAAACGACGACGTGCTCGACGCGCTCTACGATATGCGCTTCGACAACTGCACGCCAATACAGGAAAAATGTATACCCGAAATCCTCAGCGGCCGCGACGTGCTCGGTGTGGCCCAGACGGGAACGGGAAAAACGGCGGCCTACCTGCTGCCGATACTCAGCAAGCTCGCCGACGGCGGCTATCCCGACGACAAGATAAACTGCGTCATCATGAGCCCCACACGAGAGCTCGCACAGCAGATCGACCAGGCCATGCAGGGATTCGCCTACTATCTCGACGGAGTGAGCAGCGTGGCCGTATACGGAGGCAACGACGGCAACCGCTACGACCAGGAACTCAAGAGCCTGCAGCTCGGTGCCGACGTGGTAATTGCCACTCCGGGACGATTCATATCGCATATCTCGCTCGGAAACGTGGACCTCAGCAAGGTGAGTTTCTTCGTTCTCGACGAGGCCGACCGTATGCTCGACATGGGATTCTCGGAGGATATCATGACCATCGCCAAGCACCTGCCGCCGACGTGTCAGACGATAATGTTCTCTGCCACAATGCCTAAGAAGATTGAGGACCTCGCCAAGACGCTCCTCCACAACCCCGTAGAGGTGAAATTGGCCGTGAGCAAGCCTGCCGAGAAAATCCATCAGATGGCATACGTCTGCCACGAGACCCAGAAACTCGGAATCATCAAACATCTCTTCAAGGACAACGACCTGAAGAGGGTCATCATTTTCTGCGGTTCGAAGATGAAGGTCAAGCAGGTCGCCGGGGCCCTGCAACGCATGAAAATCAACTGCGGAGAGATGCACTCCGACCTGGAGCAGGCCGAGCGCGACGATATGATGTTCAAGTTCAAGAGCGGACAGTACGACGTCATCGTAGCCACCGACATCATAGCCCGCGGTATCGACATCGACGACATCCAGATGGTCGTCAACTACGACGTGCCACATGATGCCGAGGACTACGTCCACCGCATTGGCCGTACGGCACGCGCCGAGCGCGACGGCAGTGCCATCACGCTCGTCAGCGACGACGATATGGTCTACTTCAATCAGATAGAGAAATTCCTTGAGAAGGAGGTCGAGAAGCTGCCGCTGCCCGAGGGCCTCGGTGAGGCACCCGAATATCGCAAGTCGTCGGCCAAGAGCCGCCGGCGCAAGGACCGCGACCGTCAGAGCCACAAGGACAAAAAGGAGAGAAACAACGACCGTCCGCGCTCGCAGCGCCGGCCGAAGGGTCAGGGCGATGGCGCAGCACAGCAGACCGCTGACAACGGTCAGAACCAGCCGAACGGCAACGATCGTCAGGAGAATAAGCCAAAGGATAATCAGCGCCGCGGACAGCAGAAGCGTAACGACCGCCGCAACGACCGTACCGAAAACGAGAATCCGGCTGACACACAGCGCAACAGCGAGGGCACAAAGCGTGGCCGCAACCAGAAACGCAACGATAATCCTAACAACGACAACCGCCGCAAAGGAAAGAGTCAGGACCGTAACGCCGCTACCGACAACGGTGGCGACAACAGCCGCAACGGCAGAAAGAACCGCGCTGCCAACAACGACAGCCGCAACGCTAACGGCAAGAACAGCCGTAACGCGAACGGCGAAAAGAACCGCAGTGGCGAGAAGAGCCGCAAGGGTCGCAACGGCCGCAGGAACAGTTCCAAGGACTCTCAGAGCCAGTTCCACTCGACAAAATACGACATCCGCGACGAGTTCGAAATCCCTGAGAAGAAGGAGTCGGGCCTCAAGAAGCTCATCAAGAAGCCTCTCAAGTGGCTCCACATCATCGGCCGAAAGTAGCAGGGCGCCCATAGGCCCCGGCCTATAGTTTCTATAGCTGCTATAGCCTCTATAGTTGCTATAGTTGCTATAGCCCCTATAGTTGCCTATCATCGCCTATAGCTCCTATAGTAGGGGTGGGGGTTATCCGAAGCTGCTGAAAAAGTACCTTTTTCAGAAATGTGCTATATAAATTCAATTCGCATTGCATATTCATACTGCCCATACAGCCCTGACGCCATGCCATTTTTGTACAAGTTTTGGCTTTCGACTAATGAAAAATTAACTGTGTTACGGGGCTTATAGAGCCTCTGTGGCTGTCTATAAGAAAGAAAGACTAAAATGGCTCCCGTTAGCCATTTTTTCGCGTTAATTTCAAAATTCGCATTAAATTATACGCAAAGATGGTCATGGCACCCTGTATTTTCATACTATAGATGCCATATGATAGAGTCTTGCGATAGCCGTATACGTTCTTTAGTATCGCGTTTACTTGTTCTACCTTAAATCGCTCCTTTATTCGTTCTCTAAATTCCGGGGTCTTGCAGAACTTCATTTGCTCTTCCTGTTCTGGGGTCTTTATCGGAATGGAGTAGTATCGCGTCTTTGAGCCTTGCTTGAGGCATTTGTCTTTGAGCTTGCAGCATTCGCACTTATCGGGGTCAAATCTAAACTGTAGTCTGTCATTGCCCTTACCTTTTTTCTTATATCTGATTATTGACTTGCCCACTGCTAAATGCCCGGCAGGACAAGTGTACATTCCAGCGTCCTTGTTGAGTTCAAAACCGTCATCCTTATTCTCATTGCTTTTGTACAGCATAGGATTCGGCCTTGCATAAAGGGTGAATTTCTCTTCCTTGGCAAGTTTCAGATTGTTGTCTCCTCCATAGGCCCCGTCGCCGAGCACGTCATCCACCTTCTTGTCTTCTTCGGTTGCGCCCAGATTGTTCTTGCTCTTTTGCACAAGGGTGCGCAGCTCTTTTCCATCAGCCTTCTCACCGGTAGTTATATTGGCCGCCGTGATTATCAACTCCGGGGTAGTCATAATTTCAGTCTTGTAGCCGAAGAAAGAATCTTCTGATTTATGACCGACACGGGCATCATTATCCTTTACCGATGTCGTAAAGTGGTCCTCGATGTCCTCTATCGTCTCCTCAAGAAGATTAACGTTCTCTACGACAATGGGTATGTCGCTCATGATTTTCTTTTCCCGAATAATGGATATAAGTTCGCGGCTGTACGCCATTTCAGCCTCAAGATTCTTGCCCGACGGCTTCTCCGGAAACATTTTCCGGTATGTGTCAGGCTCTTTAGTGTTGTCATATATGCTTGCTCTGAGCTTCCTGCTTCGAAGCTGGAGAATCTCGACGGGCGCAAATGGATTGTAGGTCGAGCACGTGTGCGTGGCGTCCACAATCAGGGTGCGGGATTTTATTACACCAAGGTCAACAGCCAGCGCAACACTCTTGGTAATCAGGAAATCAAGCAGATTCGAGTCGGCCAGACGCTGGCGACGGAAGACACTCAGCAGGCTGGGGTCTATTACAGGATCTTCAGGAGCGAGGTCAAGGAAATATTTGAATGCCATGTCAGACATACAACGTTCTATCAAACCTCTGTCCGACATGCCGTACAGGCATTTCAGGAACAAATATTTGAACATTCTGACAGGGTCTTCAGCAGCCCGCCCCATTTTGACATTGTATTTCTTTTCCACCTCTTCACGGACAAAATTGAAGTCAATTTTATCTTTCAGAATTCTGAGCTTATGAGTTTTTGGCACAACAACATCGTAAATTGTGCTATAAGAACTCAATTGGAGTTTGGTTTGTCGTGACAGCATATTCAAGTCATCTTAATACGTTGTAAAGATACTAATTTTCAGTCACATAGCCAAATTTTTCAGGGATTATTTTGAGGCCATAATTGCATAAATATAACATAGAGCACACAAATTGGGAGAGTTGCCGGACTTTTTCAGCAGCTTCGGGTTATCCCCACCCTTGCAGCTGCGGGGCGTTTACCTTGAATCTTGTCCGATGCTGGTAGGACGGGGATAAACCCCGCCCCTACGGTGGATACGTGCAACACATTAACTATCAACGGATTAACAACATAATACCTTTGAAGAGAAGGTGGGGTTAGGGGCGGTCGATTGCCCCGAATCGACAAATGAATACGATTATTCGGTCGAAAGACCGAATCTCTGCATTTATTTCTGACGTTTGACAAGTCGTAATATTCTGCGTAAACCACTGATGCTAAGCCGCTTGCAGCACTCCGCCACCGTAGGGGTGGGGTTTATCCCCACCCTCGCAGCTGCGAGGTGTTACCTTGATTCTTGTCCGACGCTGGTAGGACGGGGATAAACCCCGCCCCTTCTATGTTGCAAACCAAATAATTGACTTTTATTTATTTTTCTTTAACTCTGATTATCAGCATTTTAGCATTTGTTGTACTTTCGTATAGGGACACGAAGCCTTGGATAGTGACTTCTGTCCTATCAAGAGAACGCCCAAAGAACGGTTGTCATCAGGCGTAAGATTCATTAAAAAATCCCATCAAACCAACTTCTATCAGTGATACCCATTCGGGTTCACGGTTTACTGCTCAATTAATGACAGGAAAAGCGCCACAAACTACGAGAAAAGTGCAGTCATTAGCTCACCAAGGGGCGGGTAGCAGTCGCTTATATCGAAAGTGTTTTCTAGGATTTCCTTTATGATGTAACCTATTGGCATTCCTTGTAATCTTCGCCGTACTTGAACACGTGCCATAACCTGGTGGCAAGTTTTCTGGCTACGCGTATTACGGCCTGGTTCTTCTTCATGCGCTGACAGTACTTGCCGAAAGCTGAGGCCATTTCCCGGTCATAGCGTATGGTGGTCCATGTACTTTCAACGATCATTCTTCTTATCTTTTGGTTTCCACGGGGTGTTATCTCGCCAGCATTCTCGTTCTCGCCAGAATCATCCATGGTAGGAACGAGTCCGAGATAGCTTATGAATCTCCTCAATCCCGTAAAACGGTCTGGCGTAACGGCTTCCGTAAGGATAGTCATCGCCGTTATCATCCCTATGCCGGGAATAGCTATAAGGCGGTTGTAGGCCTCGGCGTAGGCCTCGCTCTTCGTCAGGATCCTTATCTCCCTGTTGGCCCGGAGAAGCAGCTTTCTATAGTACTCAAGCTCTTCAATCATCATATCAAGGGCAATCCTTTTGCCTGATAGAAGAGTGACTTCCTCCCTAAGCCATTTGATGAAGGCCCGTGTCCAGTGGGAGCGATAAGCGGCGAACGGTTCCGGGTATGAGACGCCGTTGGTATACAGCAGGTGTTTTATGCGGCACTTGACACGGCAGATGTCCTTCATTATCGTCTGTCTGGTCCGCATCAGTTCCCTGTCTCCGAGCTTATCCTTAGGCGGAAGGTAAACGGCTTTCAATTCGCCATTGCTTAACGAACGTGCGAGCTTGGCAGAATCCACCGCGTCCGTCTTCGACAGCCGTTCCTTCTGCGATGTCGGCACATCGGCGGCGTGAGTTATGATGCAGTCAACGCCAAGATCACGAAGCTCGTAGCAGCTTGAGTAACCGCTGAATCCTGACTCGTAGACAGCGTGGTAAATACCTCCTGGGTAATTCTTCTTCAAGTGCTCGAAGAGTGCCTTCGGACTCGCCGGCTGCGTGAAAGTCTTCTTGTAATTGCTGTCTTTCAGCAAAATGGTTACCGACCAAGTCTTTAAATGTACGTCAATTCCTACGTAAATGTTTTGTCCTTTGAAGGAAATTTTGTTACTTTGCAATTTCATAGGGTGATACCGTTTTAATTATTGTTATTTTTTATTTATCTCTGCAAAGATACGATAATTATTCGGTTAGCCCTACTTTTTTTTGCAGAATTAACGTCTCAGAATGTGAAGTCTCAAGGAAAAGGAGTAATCTCAAAACCATGAAAAACACAGAAGCCGAAGCAGCATGTTCTGATGCACGTGAGGGCGTTAGCCGATGCAAACATAGTAACTACGGTGGATGCGTGCAACACATTAGTTATCACTCGCTTAGTCCGGGGTTATTGACGATTCAGCCCCGTCGGGGCTGGTAGCGGATAGTTTGGGAACGTGTATATAATAATGTGGTCGTCAGGAATCAACGGGTAAATAAATCTATTCGGTCTTACGACCGACCGGACGGCCACGAGGGCCGCCCCTGCAAAGGGATCATTAACGCACATCGCAGCACAATGAATCAACAAAATATGTATACGGATTGCACAATGATTCCGTGAAATCTGTGTGACATACTCTCACGGGAGTTTTATTCTCACGGATTAAACAGATTACACGGGTTTTTCTTGAATGATTTTCTTCTGCTAATTAATCTGTGGAGATCCGTGGAATCTGTGAGACCTATTCTCACGGAAGTTTTTATTCTCACGGATTGAACAGATTACACGGATTTTTCGCAATGATTTTCTTCTGGCTGATTAATCTGTGGAGATCTGTGGAATCTGTGAGACATGTTCTCACGGGAGTTTTTATTCTCACGGATTGAACAGATTACATGGATTTTTTTGCAATGATTTTCTTTTGCTTGATTAATCTGTGGGGAGCTGTGGAATCTATGTGACCCTTGTGGCTCGTGAAGGTCACGCGGTGGTGAAATTAAAGAAGTGTTTGCGGATGAGCCATGTGCGGACGATCCAGGCGACGAGGATGGTATCGCTGACAATCTCATAGATAAGGCCCCACGGACTGGGGATGTCGGCGGCGAAGATGGTCTTCAGGAGCCACACCACAAGGTCGATGTTGAAAATCCAGTTCCATAAGCGGTCGCGGTCGGAGTAGATGACGCGGCGGAGGCCGTTGTCAGGGACTTCTACATCGGTCGTGGACTCTAAGAATTTATACATGCTCCTTATCGTTATCGCGTGGTTGCCGGGCGGCATCATGATGACGATGTCACGTCCCTTGGCGATGCCAACCATGCGTCCGTCGATGAGGATATAATGGGGTATGCGAGCCATCAGACTGCCTCTGACAGAGAGGATTACACCCGATTGTTCTGCGATGTTATTATTCATTGTTATTTTTCTGATATGGTGCCGCAAATAGCGTTGAGCGAGTGCGGCGGTTGTGCGGCGGAGGTGCCACGCAATAACAGCATGCCTCGAATTCATTGCCACCGTGATCCCTTTGCATTGGCGGCCAAATGATGGCATACCGCAAATCCATTGCCGTGCAGATTGCGTGCCGCATATATCTCATTATCAACCCATTGCCACCGTGATCCCTTTGCAGGGACGGCCTTTAGCCGTCCGGTCGGTCGTCAGACCGAATCTCATCAGTTCCTTCGGTCGGTCTTAAAGCCCTAATAAACGTTTATTTGCTTTGTTGAGCCAAGCTGACGACAACAGGGGTCGCACCCTGCAAGTGGATCATCAACGCCTGACCGTGGCTCACCGGCCCGCGTTCTAACTCAGTCCTACGATGCGCCCATCGACGACATCGATATTGACGGCCTGAGGAACGTTCGGCAGCCCCGGCATGCGCAGAATGTTTCCGGCTATGGGGACAATCATTCCCGCACCGCTGTTGATGACAATATCGGCGATGTCGAGGTGGAAACCGTCGGTAGGACCGTAGGCTTTCGGGTCGGTGGAGAAACTGTATTGCGTCTTGGCTATACACACCGGCAGATGCTCGAGGCCGAGCTGCTGGATGCGGAGGAGCTGACGGCGGGCCTTGCGCGAATAGCTTATCGTTCCAGCACCATAGATATTCCGGGCTACGGCCTCAATCTTCTGTTCCACGTTTTTGTCATCGTCGTAGAGCATGTGCAACGGCTCCGACGGCCGTTTGTTGATGGTCTCGACGACCTTTCGGGCCAGTGCCTCTGCACCGGCACCACCTTTCATGAACGCCTCGTTGACGGCAAAGGCCACATGGAGGTCCTCCTCGCAGTGGCGGCGCACCTCCTCGATTTCCTCGGCGGTATCACCGGCGTAGAGGTTGAAGGCGACGACGATGCTCTGTCCGAAATGTCGGATATTCGCCACGTGACGGTCGAGATTCCAGAAACCGTTGGCCACACCTGCCACATTCGGCTCCTTAATCTTCTCGTAGGGCACCCCACCATGCATCTTCAGGGCCTGGAGGGTGACAACGACGACGGTGACGTCGGGGGCGAACCCTGCCTTGCGGCATTTGATGTCGTAGAATTTCTCCGCTCCGAGGTCGGCACCGAAACCGGCCTCTGTGACGGCATAGTCGCCATAGGTGAGGGCTAACTTCGTGGCCATGATGCTGTTACAGCCGTGGGCGATATTGGCGAACGGTCCACCATGGACGAACGCCGGTGTGCCCTCGGTGGTCTGCACGAGGTTCGGTTTGATGGCATCGAGGAGCAGGGCCGTGATGGCCCCTTCGACATGCATGTCGCGGACGTAGAAGGGATTGTCGGAATAGTCGAAACCGAGGAGGATATTGCCGATACGCCTTTTCAGGTCGTCGACGCTGGTGGCGAAACAGAGGATGGCCATAATCTCCGATGCCGGTGTGATGTCGAAGCCCGACTCACCGATGATACCGTTGGAGTCGGGACCGAGACCAGTGATAATCTGTCGGAGGTTACGGTCGTTGACATCCATGACGCGCCGCCAGAGCACCGTTTTCAGGCGGAAACCGTCGGCGGCATGCTGATAGATGTAGTTGTCGAGGAGAACCGCAATCATATTGTTTGCCGAGGTGATGGCATCGAAGTCGCCGGTGAAGTGGAGGTTTATCTTCTCCATCGGCAGCACCTGGGCGTAGCCACCACCGCAAGCACCGCCCTTGAGGCCGAAGCAGGGACCGAGCGACGGCTCGCGAAGGGCTACGACGGCCTTCTTGCCGATGGCGTTGAGGCCGAGGGCCAGTCCTACGCTGACCGTTGTCTTGCCGATGCCGGCCTTCGTCGGCGAGATGGCAGTGACGAGAACGAGGTGATGACTGCGCATGCGCTCCTCGTCGATGGCATCGGGCGATACCTTCGCGATGTATTTTCCATAGGGTTCCAAGAGCTCTTCGTCGAGCCCCATCTCACGTGCTACTGAGGATATTGGCACCATCGTCGTCGACTGTGCAATCTCTATATCCGATTTCTGTGTCATTGCGTTTATATTGTTGTAACTGTATATTTCTTGCAAAAATAATGCTTTTCTTCCGTTCCAACAAGATATTTGGCGTCTTTTTGGCTCAGCGGATATATTATGTCACTGAAACAATAATCTCGCAATCAAATATCAGCGTGCTCAATAATCCAAACCAATAAAGCCCTCTGAAGATTACTCGCCTGTCACCTTGATAAATCAGAACCCGCTGTGGATTGGTGAAGGCAGTGACCTTCACCAATCCACGGGTATGCGTTAACCCTAAATCTCTATTCTGATTATCAGCTCATTACAGTTTATCTATGATTTGGTGTGACGCATTGGCAGTGTAACCTCCTTGAAAGAACTGTTGAATAGACAATCATAAATTGAGACCAAAACCAATAAAAAACCTGTTGTCAGCGCCAAGGACTTTCGCCCTTTGCCATTTGGGCTTTGAGGGTTTGTGAGAGGCTGGCCTCTCTCCGCCCTCAAAGCCCAAATGGCAGATCCTCCTCCGTCGGATCTTGGGGCTGACACAAAGGAAAACCATCAAAACAGGCAAACGCGACAGAGATTAGGTCTGTCGACCGACCGGACGGCCACGAGGGCCGCCCCTACAAGTGGGTCTCGTTGGCAACACATTGATAATTAATGTGTTGCACATATCCGCCGTAGGGGCGGGGTTTATCCCCGTCCTCGCAGCTGCGTTATATTTGCTTTGTATTTTGTCCGCTGTTGGTAGGACGGGGATAAACCCCGCTCCTACGGCGGCAGAGTGCTGCAAGAGTCTTAGCATCAGCGTTTGGGCAAGCTATTAGGTAGGGTTATAGGCCTTCAGAAGAAAATATAGCGATTCTTCGCGGCATGGTGCGTTTGCGGAAATATGTTGGCGGAGCGATGATTATGCCATGTCGAATGGAATTGAAATGAAAGAGCCGTTGATGCCGCAGGGAATATTTGGGGCAATCCGTTGGTGGGATGAAAATGTTTTAGTACTTTTGCGTTGTAAAAAACAATAAGAAATGAGAAAACTGACATTAGCCATTGCGGCGCTCTTCGCTTTCGTCATGGAGAGCAGCGCCTGCACCAATTTCATTGCTGCGAAAGGAGCCACCGTCGACGGCTCCGTGCTCTGCACCTATAACGCCGACGATTACGGTATGTTCACCAGTCTGTGCCACTATGCCGCAGGCACTCACCGCAAGGGTGAGATGCGTGAGATTATCGACTACGACACCCATGCCTCCCACGGATTCATTCCCGAGGCTCCGGTGACCTATAATGTCATCGGCAATATCAACGAATATCAGGTGAGTATCGGTGAGACTACCTATGGCGGCCGCGAGGAGTGTGTCGACACTACCGGTCAGATTGATTACGGTTCATTGATGTACCTCGCCCTGCAACGTTCGAAGACGGCCCGCGAGGCCATCGGCGTGATGACATCGCTGGCCGAGAAGTACGGCTACAACAGTGAGGGTGAGACGTTTACAATCTGCGACCCCAACGAGGCCTGGATTATGGAGATGCAGGGTTGCGGTGGCGACAAAAAGCAGAAAGTCGTCTGGGTGGCCGTCCGTATTCCCGATAATGCCATCAGCGGACACGCCAACTGCAGTCGCATCGGACTGCTGAAGGGCTATAACACTGAGGTTCTGCACTCGAAGAATGTCATCAGCTTCGCCCGTCAGAGAGGGTGGTTTAAGGGTAAGGACGCCGACTTCTCGTGGAAGGCCGCCTACTCGCAGATTGGCTTTGGCGACCGCCGCTGGTGTGAGGCCCGTGTGTGGTCGTTCTTCAACCACTTCAAGGATATGAGCCGGTGGACGGCGTGGGCTGCGGGTAAGGATGCGAACGCTGAGGACATGCCTCTGTGGATAGTTCCGAACCGCAAACTCTCCGTTGCCGATATGGAGGCCTGCATGCGCGACCACTACGAGGGCACACCTTTCGCCCTCGACAGCGATGTGGCTCAGGGCAACTGGGCTATGCCTTACCGTCCTACACCATTGGAATATGATGTCGACGGAAAGAAATACTTCAACGAGCGTCCTACGTCGACCCAGCAGACGGGCTTTACCTATGTGTCGCAGCTGCGCGGATGGATGCCCCGTGAGATTGGCGGCGTTACGTGGTGGGGCAACGACGACGGCAATATGATTGCCTATGTGCCAATATATTGCGGCAATACGGTTCAGCCGGAGTGCTTCAATACCCCCGGTGCCGATGCGGTGACATTCTCGGACAAGAATGCTTACTGGGTGTGCAATTGGGTTAGCAATATGGTCTATCCCCGCTACAGTCAGATGTTCCCGGCACTGAAGGCCGTCCGCGACTCGCTGGAGCGCAGTTGGTTCGACGAGCAGGCCGGTGTGGAGAAACATGCCGCTGAGCTCTATGCCACGAACAAGGCTGAGGCCCTGAAGTTCCTCAACTACTACAGCAACCGCCGCGGTGCCGAGATGCTCGACCGCTGGAAGCGTCTGGCCACATATCTTATAGTGAAATATAACGATATGGCCGTGAAACCGGAGAAGGACGGAAAGTTCCTCCGCACCAAGACTGGTATCGGTGTTCCCGTTCAGCGTCCCGGCTACAGCGATTATATGCGCCACGAGATTGTGAAGCTCACCGGAGATAAATATAAGGTGCCGGAGAAATAATAGAGAATAAAAAAGGGCGGGGATGCATCCCCGCCCTTTTTTATAGGTGGCTATAGGAGCTATAGGCGATGATAGGCAACTATAGGAATCATAGGAAGCGGCGGATGTGTGCTACAATGGCCTTAGTATCAGCGTTTTGCGAAGTTTTTTAGATATGGTTGTCATCGTCTGACATTAATGCAGAGATTCGGTCTGACGACCGAGCGGACGGCCCCTAACCCTGCCTACCCGCCCCTGCAACCGCACAGTGCAGCACAAGGGCGGACGGTTGTCATGCCAATCCGCGGCAGGATGGATGAGTGCAACTCATTAATTATCAACGGATTGACAATGCAATCATTTTATCATTAACATATTGTCAGCGGGATCAATTTGCAGGCGCAAATAGGCAGGTTTGAGGTCGGAATAAGGTGTGTTAATTCTCAGCGCATTGCCGCCATGCCCCCACTTTTGAACATTTCAACCCATTGCCAACGGGCTACTTCTTTATTCCGCCCACCATATCGTTGTTCTCGATGGTGGTGTCGACCTTCTTCACCGTGGCCTTGAGGGATCCGAAACGGTAGGAGATGCGTATGCCTAACTGCTGACGATTCCTTATGTCGCGCTGCCATCCGAGGAAATCGCCACGGACGGTGCGGCTCTTGTAGACGCTGTGGCGCTCGAAAGGACTGTCGGCGGCGATGAGCACCGTCAGTCTGTCGTCCTTGAGAAATGACCGCTGGATGCCGAAGAAGTGCCACCAGTAGTTTGAGTTGAGTGAGTAGACTGATGCCGGCGAGTGGCCTGCGTTGCCTCCGAAGCCCGCATTGAGTTGCAGTTTCCACGGCAGCTTTTGGTCGTAGTTAATCCAGTAGTAGACGTTCCATCCGTGGAGGGCGAGGTCGGCGTTAGGGTTTCGGTAGGAGTGGTATGCCGTTCCGCCGTTGAATGTCAGTGTTCCGCCTTTCCACGCGTTTACGGTGGCGTAGATATTCGTGTAGGCATCGCGCTGGCGGTTGATATTGCCGTAGGTGCTGACCGTCTTGTCGTTATCGACGAACATCACTGATGCTATCTGCGAGTTGGTGAAGTAGTATCCCGGATTGATGTTCAGCGTGATATTCTTACCTATATACATATATGTCATCTCGAGACTCTGGTTGCGCGCGCTGTTGAGTGCCGGATTGCCATAGCTCACCGTTGTAGGTGTCTCGATGCGTGTTGGGTTAAGATAGCTGATGCCCGGCCGGTTGATATTCGTCGCGTAGTTCAGCCGTAAGCTGTTGGCATCGTTGATTTTATACTGTACGCTTGCCGACGGGCACCAGTCGCTGAGGCTCTTGCTGAAGCCCTGCTGCGAGCCGTCGGGATAGGTGGCCTTCATGTGGCTGTACTCATAGCGCAGTCCGGCTCGCAGACTCCACTTGCCCATGGCGGCGATGCCCTCGACGTAGGCGGCTGCCACCTGCGTGGTGTGGTTGAAGTCGTTGCCGGTGTTAAGCGATTCGGCGTCGGTGTATTCGACGTGCGTCTTACTCTTGTTCGACCGGTTGATGTATTTTGCTCCCGTCTCCACCTTCAGCACCTTCCCGAATGGTCTGACGTAGTCGGCCTGTGCCGTATGCTCGAAGAACTTCTCGTTCTGCCGCTGTACGTATCCCGTATATGCGAAGGGCACCTGTCCGCTGAAGTTGCTGAAGTCGTGGTCGTTGTCGTTGTTCTGCCTCGTTGTCGACCCCATATAGCTCAGGGTGAGCACCTCGCCGTCGAGATGAGTCTTGTGCTGGTAGTCGAATCGTCCGTTGAAACTGTAGTAGTCGTAGTCGGGCAGGGTGCTGTGGTCGCTGTAGCCGTAGATGAGCTGTCCGGCGGCATCCTCGCGGCGCATGCTGCTGTTGTAGTTCTGGTGCAGCTTGTAGTAGTATCCTCCGGCGGACAGCGATATGAGGTTGAGTGAGTCGAGCTCGTAGCTTGCCGAGATGTCGCCGAAGTGGAAATCGACGGGTCCGTGTCCTGACGACTGTGTGATGTCGCGCTCCCCGCTCTTGACGTAGTCGGTGAGACCGGAGGATTCGCTTTCGCTCTGGCGTTTGCTGACGCGTGCGTAGCCGTAATTGACTGCTACAGTGAGCTTTCCGGTCTGCGTCGTAAGATTGAAGGCTGGCTGAAAGGATCCTATATGGTTGACACCGAGATTCACCGTACCGGCCACACCCTCGAGTCCGGCATTATCCTTCATGACGATGTTCAGGATGGCCGTTGTGCCCTCGGCGTCGTATTTGGCTCCGGGGTCGGTGATGACCTCGATTTTCTTTATCGTGTTGGCGGGGATGGACTTCAGAATCTGGCTCACCGTAGCCCCCTCGAACGACGGGTCGGGGTGTCCATTCTTGTAGATTTTGAACGATGACGAACCTTTAACCTTTATATTGTCCTGTCCGTCGACGGTGACGAGCGGCACCTTGCGCAGCATCTCGAGTACGTTTTTCGTTTTTGAGTCCTCATCGTGGGCTATATCGTATGTGAGTTTGTCGATGTCGGCCTTGACATATTTCCGTCGGGCCACCACCTCCACGCCCTTGAGGTCGTACTCCTTGCCGCCGATAGCGGTGGTGTCGGTGGTCAGGCTGTCGGCAGGTGCCGTTGTCTGTGCCGTAGCTGGTGTGACGAACAGTGCCGCGGCTATGGGTAGAAAAGTCAGTCTCATAATTTTTTTACAGTTTGTCGTTGTTTGTTTGTTGTTCTGTTGCGGCAGAGTAGTCTGCCCAGTGCTTGTCAACCTCGGTGATACTGATGTCGAGGAGACACATCTGGCGGAACACCTCCGGCAGTGCGTCGTGGAAGAAAGCCTTCCGCCGCGACTGCCTTATGCGGTCGGCGGCATTCTCTGCGACGAAGTATCCCAGTCCGCGCCGGTTGTAGATGATGCCGTCCTGGGCCAGGCTGTCGTAGGCTTTTACGGCAGTATTGGCGTTGACACCGAGGCTGACGGCATACTCGCGCACCGACGGTATGCGTTGGTCGGCGAGGAACTCCCCGTTGAGAATGCGGTCGGCGATGCGGTCGGCCATCTGCAGGTATATTGCTTTGTCGTTGCTGAAACTCATAGTCTGTTGGTTGGTTCACTGCTGCGGCCCACGGTGAGGTGGTCGGTATTGATGTCGCCCATACCCGAAATGCTCTTGTCCAGACTCTCAATGTCGCCCGAGAGATGGATATTGCCCATGCCGGCGATGGAGGTGCTGACCTTCTTGCAGTGGTGGAAAACGAAGTTGATGTCGCCCTGTCCGGCAATGTCGACATCGGTATTGTCGACGCCGGTGAGGGTAGCACTAAGGTTGCCCTGTCCGGCGATGGAGCTCTTGAACGTCCTGACACTCAGTTCCTTGAGCTTTACGGTGCCCTGTCCGGCAATATCTATTTCCATGTCGGGGGCCTTAAACGGCTTGTCGCAGGTGAAGGTCGACGAGCCCGCAATCTCGATTGACGACAGGTATGGGGCCTTGACGTAGACGGTGTAGTGAGGAAGACTGTTGTTGGCGAGGAAGAATCCCTTGCTCGGTTTCTTGTCGTATAAGCGCAGAATGCCATTATCTACCTCGATGCCGATACGCTCGCGAAGCTTCTCGGGGGCTTTAACGACGACGCTGAACGTGTCGGAAGGCTGATAATATACCGTTGTAGCCCCTGCGAGGGAGATTCCGCGGAAGTCGTTGACATCAGCTTTCCAACTTGTGGTGTTGCCATAATCAGTGGTGACCTTCTCGACGCGGCAGGCCGACAGCGTTACGATGGACGCAAGAGCTAAGAGCGCGAACAGAATCTTTTTCATAATGCAGTGTGTTAAGTGATTATATAATCTTGAATTTTATTGACTATTTGCCGGTTGATTCCGAACTTTAAAGATTGTGCCATTGATTGTTTACGGCCTGCATGCGGCTGTAGATGCGGAACGCTCCCCAGTAGCTGGCGATGATGCCGGCGACAAGGAAGGCCAAGAAGAGTATTTGGGCGGCAATTTGATAACCGTCGCCGGCGAAGACGACATTGTACTGGTCTGCACCAAAAATCTTGTCCAACGACATTGTTATGGTGAAACCGATGAGGGCAATGACCGTCGATACGATGATGGCTACTACGCCTTGCGCGATCATCGTCTTTATCCATGCGTGGCGGCGGAAAATTGTTCCGCAGAGGAGCATGAAACTATGGCCTAAGAGGAGGAGTAGGAGCGTAATAACGGTAGCAGCGTAGCCCCCGTTGCCGCTCATGAACCAATGGCCCTTGAATAGCGACAGGAACACCGAGTCGCAATTTCCGGCCACAATCAACGAGAAGATGGCCTGGATGGCATCGCCGGCGATAATGCCCAAGAGAGCGGCCAAGGGAATGATGACGACAAGGTGGAGATAGCGCGATAGAAACTTCTCCAACTTTGTGGCTGGCAGGGAGAAGAGGGCTATGCGCTGCCGTTTGTTGCCGATGTTTGAGGCTATGAGGGCTCCGCTCGTCATGAAGTAGACGAAGGCGAAGGCACAGATGAATCCCCCTAAATTGTCGGCATTGAAGGCCGACCGCGTCAGCGAGATGGTGAGCAGGGCCGGAATGATGATCGCGGCAGCACAGCCAGCGACCATGTAGAGGAGCTTCTTCTTCGACCAGGCAAACTGCCACAGGAGGAGGTTGATGAATCGGGTGGTATTGAAATTCTTCATTTTCGTATCGTTATATTATTAATGTGGGACGGAATTGATGTAGAAGGACAAGTCTTCAGCTAACTGTCAGAGTTTCAAGTGGTTGAGCGTTACAGCATCGAAGAGCAGCTCAAGGTTTATCTGCGTCTCGATTTCGTCGTTGTGGCGACGGAGGATGGCCGATTGTCCCATGGCACTCGGCTCAGCATAAACAACATCTGCCGAGTGGCTGTCGCCTTCGCTGATGGTGCGGAAGACGTAGTTGCGCGTAATATCGTCGATACCGGCGTTGAGGAGCACCTTGCTGTTGTCGATAATTATAATATGGTCGAGGAGAATCTCAATGTCGTGTACCTGATGCGTCGAGATGATAAGTGTGCGGTCATCGGTCATATTACGGGCCACAACGCGGCGGAAGAGGGCCTTCGACGGGATGTCGAGACCGTTGGTGGGCTCGTCCATGAGGATGAACCGGGTGCCGGTGGCGAGGGCAAAGCTCATGAACACCTTCTTCTTCTGTCCCATCGAGAGGGCCTTGAGGTTCACGTCGGGGGCTATCTCGAATTCGTCCAGACAGTTACGGAGAATCTCATCGCTGAACCGTGGATAGAATTTCCTGCTTACGGCGGCATATTCAGGCAGCCGCACATCGGGCATATCGTACTCCTCGGGAACGAGAAACATCTCCTCGAGCATCTCCGGCGAACGGTCGAAACTGCGGTAGCCGTCGACGTTGACGGTGCCCGCTGTGGGGCGGAGGAGTCCGTTGATGAGATAGAGCAGCGTCGACTTGCCGGTTCCGTTCTTGCCGAGAAGGCCGTAGATGTGGTTGCCCTCAATTCTCAGGTCGAAGTCGTTGAACACGCGGTGGCCTGAGCCAGGGTAGTGGTAGCCAAGATTGGTTATTTCAATCATAATCTTTTGTCGTTTTAATGATGCGTAATGGTGTACTATTTGAGTAATACACCGCAAAGGTAGTGGTAAATATTTGAGACTACAAAATATTTGCCGATTATTTAATTTACATTAAGGAATGAACGGTGATAATTTACGTTTATTAAGGTTTTTGTAATGAAATCAAAGGATTTTTGCGTTTGACAGACAGGAGCATAGAACCGATAGATACCCATAGCTGCTATAGAAACTATAGAATCTATAGCAACTATAGAATCTAAAGAGACTATAGTAACTATAGAGAACTATGGAAATCTAAAGAAAGCCACACGCCTCCCAGGCATTTCCGATGCTGCGGACTGCTGTCAGCCGTTGACGTCGTGGTCGGTCATGGCACAGACGCAGGAGTCGGACCATACATTCTCGGCAGTCTCAATCATGTCGAAGATGGTGTAGGCGGGAAGGATGATTCCCATTATTCCGACCGGTGCCCCGGTGCCCGTCATCAGCGACAAAGTGAGGAAATAGCATCCCATCGGCACTCCGGCATTGCCGACGGCGGCGATGACGGCAATGAAAAGCCATAGAATCATCTGTGCGAGGGTGAGCGTGGTGCCCCCGTTCTGCATGACGAAGAGCGACGTAACGAGGATGAACGCCGCACAACCGTTCATATTTATTGTCGTACAGATGGGCAGAACGAAGCGCGATACCTTCTGCGACACGCCTAAGCGTTTCTCGGCCGACGCCATCGTCACGGGCAGTGTCGCTGCCGAACTCTTGGTGAAGAAGGCCATCAGCACCGCCGGCGACATCCTTCCGAAGACGTGCAGCGGGTTCAGACCGCGTATAATGAGGAACAGGGGCAGGACGATGACCATCTGGATGAGATTGCCGCCGACGATAACCGCGATATACTTGCCCAACGACTCAGCAGCGATGCCTGCCGACACCTGGGCCGTCAGCTGGGCCGAGAAGGCCACGATGCCCAAGGGCAGGGCCCAGATGAGGGCGCGGATGAGCAGGAATAGGAGGTCCTGGAGACCGCCGATGACGTTCAGCAGGGCCGTCTTGCGGTCGCTCTTAGGGAGCTTTGCCAGTGCTATGCCCACGGCGAAGGCAATGATGAGCAACGACAGCACATTGCCGTCGAGGAACGGTTTGACGATATTATTGGGTATGACACCGAGGATATGGTCGTAGTAGCTCTCGCTGCCGAGGTCCTTGGGAATGGCACTGTTGCCCTGGGTGACCATTGCCGCAGGCAGGTTGCCGGGCTGAATGACGTTGAAGAGGATGAGACCGACAGCCGCCGCCACCGTGGTGGTGAGCAGCGTGTAGGTGACGGCATGGGCGAAGATGCGGCCGGTGTCCTTCTGCTCGCCAAACTTCGCTAATGTCGTTATCACGGCGAGAACGATTGTCGGAACGGCCACAAGCTGGAAAAGCCGCGTGAAAATGGTGGCTATGAACGTCATCAGCTCGTCGAGCCACACGACATGGAGGAGTCCTAACGCACAGCCTGCCACCGAGGGCACCTATCCACAGGGCGAGCTGACGCTTCTGCCGTAATTTTGCGTTGCTGGTATCGTTGTTTGTCGTTATGTTCTGTGCCATTTTTTCAGTATCTGAAACAAATATTTTTCCGCATGCAAAGGTACGAAAATTGTCAGCATCCACAATACCACCGTCGTGGTATTTTCGTCTGCCGATGATGTGGAATGCCTATCGCGAAAGGTTAATTATTCATAAAAACACAATATTCCGCCGGTTGTAACGCATCAGGAGAACAAAAAATCACTATCTTTGCATCGAAGCTTCAATTAATTAAAGATATACGTATATGAGGAAAAAATACATAGCATTATTCTTTGTCGCAGCACTGTCGATGGGCATGCCGATGGCATCGCGGGCTATGGCCAGCATCGAAATCATCGAGCAGGTCATGCAGTCGGTCGACATTTCGGTATCGGGCAGTGTGCTCCACGTTACCGGCGCTGCCGGCCTCGACCTTAAAGTATATAATGTGACGGGCGTGCTCGTCAAGAGTCTGCGTGTCGACAGCGACGACAAGCGTTACGACCTCAATCTGCCGAAAGGATGCTACATCGTGAAGGTGGGAAAAACGGTCAGAAAAATCTCCATAAGATAAACAATATTCATTCATCGTGAGACGAACATCAGTAGTGACCGCCTTCGTGGCGGCCATCATGGCTCTGTGCGCCTTATCGGCACAGGCAGCAAAAACGTCCAAGCGGGAGTTCCGTGCCGCTTGGATTCAGTGTGTCAACGGACAATTCCAGGGACTCTCGAAGGACGATATGCAGCGCACGCTGTCGTATCAGCTCGACGAACTGCAGAAGGACGGTGCCAACGCCATCATCTTTCAGGTGAGGGCTGAGTGCGACGCCCTCTACCGCAGCAGCTACGAGCCGTGGAGCAAGTTTCTCACCGGCCGCCAGGGACAGGACCCGGGGTGGGACCCGTTGGCGTGGATGATTGCCGAGTGCCACAAGCGAGGAATGGAACTGCACGCGTGGATAAACCCCTACCGTGCAAAGACAAAGACGACATCGGCGCTGGCACCGAACCATATTGCCGTCGTACACCCCGAGCGCGTCTTCAGCTACGACGGACAGTATATCCTCAATCCGGCGTTGGCCGTGAACCGCGAATATATATGTAAGGTTGTCGACGATATCGTCAGGCGCTATGATGTCGACGGACTGCACATCGACGACTATTTCTATCCCTATCCCGTGGCGGGCATCGCCATCCCCGACCGCGACAACTACGCTGCCGACAGCCGCGGAATGACTATCGGCGACTGGCGCCGCGACAATGTGAATAAGTTTATCAAGCAGCTCGGCGACTCCATCCACCACACTAAGCCGTGGGTGAAATTCGGTGTGTCGCCCTTCGGCATCTACCGCAATGCGGCCTCGTGGCAGCAGGGCAGCAACACCCGTGGCTTGCAGAACTACGACGACCTCTATGCCGACGTGCTGAAATGGGTCGACAACGGATGGATAGACTACTGCGTGCCGCAGCTCTACTGGCAGATAGGCCATAAGGCTGCCGACTACGCCACGCTCATCCGCTGGTGGAACGCTCATGCCGCTAACCGTCCGCTGTTTATCGGTGAGGACGTGGAGCGCACGGTAAAATATGCCGATGTCGACAATCCTTCAACCAATCAGGTGGCTGCCAAGCACCGCCTGCACGAGGAGTGCACGAATGTCGGAGGCACCGTGCTGTGGTATGCCAAGGCCGCTGTCGACAACTACGACCGCTACGGCGTATTCCTCCGCAACTACTACTGGAAGTATCCGGCCCTACAGCCACGCATGCCGTTCATCGACGATAAGGCTCCGGAGAAACCCCGTAAGCTGAAAGCACATAAGAACGATGCCAACGTGCTGCTCACGTGGCAGGCTCCTAAGGGCAGCGGCTGGCAGGACGAGGCCGTGAAATATGTCGTCTATCGCTTTGATGCTAAGGAAGATATCGACCTCGACGATGCATCGCATATCGTGGCCGTAACGCCCCATCCGTATCTCGAAACCGCCAAGCCGCAGGCTAAGGGCAAGTATGTCTATCTCGTCACTGCCCTCGACCGTATGAGCAACGAGAGCCTGGCGGCGAAGAAGAAGGTTAAGGTGAAGCGATAAGGGCCATTGGCGCCTAATTACGGTTCATCCGACAAATCGTGTGATAAAGTGTGGATGATGTAAAGAAAATAGCTGGAAATCCATTACCTTTGTAAGTGATTAAAAAAAACAAGACAAATGGACACCAGCTATATCTATTATGCATACGGAATCAGGGACTTCGAATGCACTAAGACTGAGTACAAAGGTAATACTATTATTCATCATATCCAAAAAAGAGATGTAAAAACTCGATGTGAATGTTGCCATAGTCACGTTGTCGTACGCAACGGGTTCAAGATTCGTAAAATCCGCAGTGTCAACATTGGTACCAAGCAATCAATCTTACATGTAAAGGTGCGTCGTCTAAAGTGTAAGACATGTGGTGCTGATGTCTATGAGGATCTTCATTTCGTTACCGGCAAGCAGCGCTATACACATCGTTTGGCAAGGCTCGTGATAGAACTGCTTCATAGAATGACGATAAAAGATGTAGCCCACTATCTCGGTCTGAGTTGGGATACGGTGAAGGATATCCACAAGAACTATCTCAATCATAAGTTTTCTCATATAGATATCAAGGATGTCAAGCACATTGGTATTGATGAGTTCGCTTTGAGGAAGGGACACGTCTATCTGACTATTGTGGTCGACATGTTGAGTGGTGCCATTATACATGTCGGAGATGGCAAAGGAATCGATTCTTTGAAGAAGTTCTGGCCCAAATTGAAGAGAAGCGGCGCGAAGATAGAGTCCGTGTCTTCAGACATGTCCGCTGCGTTCATCTCTGCGATTAAGAAAAACCTACCTGATGCCATTCACGTTTTCGATCACTTCCATGTGCAGAAACTGGCAGGCGAAGCCTTGGACAAAGTCAGAAGAGAGGTCTATAATCAAGAGAAGGACTTAGAAAAAAGAAAAGTCATAAAGGGAACGCGCTGGCTGTTGTTGCGCCATGATAAGGATATTTTTACAGAGGATGAAAAGAAGAGATTGGATAACGTAATCAAGATGAACGAACCTCTGAGCAAAGCCTACATTCTCAATGAATACTTGCAAGAAGTATGGAAGCAGGACTCATATAAAGAAGGAGAAGCTGTGCTGGATGACTGGATAAAACAGGCTCGGGAATCAAAAGTTCCCACCCTTGAAAAGCTGGGTAATTCCATCGCCGCTTACAGAACTGGAATCCTGGCTTATTACAAATGTAGGACAAGCAATGCAAAAGTAGAAGGGATCAACAATAAAATAAAAGTCTTGAAGAGAAACGCCTATGGCTACCGGGACATTGACTATTTTAAGTTAAGACTTTTCAATTTGCATAATGACAAAATCACACGATTTGTCGGATGAACCCTAATTACGTCAATGGCATACACGTGGCTCGCTGCGTTCAAATTTCATCAAAAGGGCCGTTGGCGCCTAATTTCGTCAATGGCATACACGTGAATGAATTATTTTAGTAAGTCCGCGCAATGTAAATAGGTGCATGCAACACACTGATAATTAACATGTTGCTGCATTCATTCAAGTAGGGGTGGGGGTGTCCCCATCCTACTGTCACACTCCGCCAACGAAAAGCCCCGAGGGGGCTTAATTCTCAATAACCCCAGGCTAAGTGAGCGCAGTGACCGCAGCCTGGGGTGAAACGCGGCCGCAAGATATCCACGACCAGTCTCGAAGAGGTTGAATAGCGGTACGCGCATAATTATCACTCCATCAGAACTTTGCGCCCTGAGTGCTATTGTGCGTCTTCGAGGCACTGAGTACTTATACCCCGCATTCGTGTTCCCCGGACTGCGCTCGTTATCACTCGCTTAGTCCGGGGTTATTGACGATTCAGCCCCGCTGGGGCTGGTAGCGGATAGTTTGGGAATTTATATATAATGTGGCCGTCGGCATTCAACGGGTAAATAAATTTATTCTGTCGTCAGACCGAATATTTTCATCAGGCTTTCGGCAAACTAATGGCCACATTATTATTTGTTCGCTGGTTGCGGGTCTGGGTTAAGAACCGTCATAAGAATAAGAAATTCGGTCTGACAACCGAGCGGACGGCCACGAGGGCCACCCCTGCAACCGCACAGTGCAGCACAAGGGCGGCAAGGCGTCACGCAAATCCACCGTGGGTGGATATGCGCAACTAATTAGCTGTCAACATATTGTCGGCATGATCATTTCATCATAACTACTTCTTTATCTCGCTTGTAAACTCCTCAGGCAACTTAGGCATCGCGCCGTTCTGCGTACAGACATAGGCACTTACCTTCACGGCGAGCTCGTGGGCCTTCTTCACCGACATGCCGCTGAGGATTGCCGCCGTGAAAGCACCCGTGAAGCTGTCGCCGGCGCCGACGGTATCGGCAACATTGACCTTCGGGGTCTCCTGGAACGACAGGTCACCGTGGGTGAACACGTAACTGCCGTTGGTGCCGCAGGTGAGGACAAGCATCTTCAAGTTGTACTTGCCGAGGATAAGCCAGCACTTATTCTCGATGTCGAGACCGGGATACCCAAACATACGGCCGATGGTGACAAGCTCTTCGTCGTTGATTTTCAGGACATCGCAGCGTTTCAGACTCTCTTTGATGATATCCTTGGTATAGAAATTCTGTCTGAGGTTGATGTCAAAGATTTTCAGACAGTCGTCGGGTGTGGCATCGAGGAAACGGTAGATGGTGTTCCGCGACACCTCATTGCGCTGGGCCAGCGATCCGAAGCATACCGCACGGCACTCCTGAGCCACCATCTCCACATCGGTGGTGAAAGGGATATTATCCCAGGCCACACCCTGCTTTATGTCGTAAGTGGGTATTCCCTCCTCGTCGAGTTCGACAGCCACGGTACCCGTCGGGTAGTCGACACGCGGCATGATATATTCCAGACCTTTCTTGTCAAATTCTTTCAACGTCTCGTCACCGAGGGCATCGAGGCCTACCGCGCTCACAGCCACGGCATCGAAGCCGAATTGTGCCGCATGGAACGCGAAATTTGCCGGTGCTCCACCGAGTTTTCTGCCCTCCGGCAGACAGTCCCAAAGAGCCTCGCCGAGGCCTACAATCATTCTATTCATAAGTTTATCGAGTTTAGTTATTGTTATTCTTTTTTATTTTTCCACCGACACCCGCAGGGCGGTGGTGCGCCGTTCGTCTACGGGTTGTCAGTCGCTGATACGACGGATGTATGTTGCGAGGTAGACCACGCCGACAGCCATGACGACGGCGGCAGCGGCTACGGTTCCGCTCCAGTCGGTGGCAAAGCCCATAACGAGTGGGAAAAGGGTGCCGCCGAAGAGACCCATAATCATCAGTCCGCTAACCTCATTCTGCTTCGTGGGAACACTCTTCAGTGCTTGAGCGAAGATCAGCGAGAAAACGTTGCTGTTGCCGTAGCCTACGAGGGCGATACTGATATATAGTATCCACTTGTCGTGACCGACGATGAGACCAAGCATCGACAGGGCCATCATTGTAACGGAGATGGCGAAGAACAGGCGGTTGTTGATTTTCCGCAGGATTATCGAGCCCGTCAGACAGCCTATCGTACGGAAGATGAAGTAGAGCGATGTGGCGAAGGCCGCGTCGTCGAGCGATATCGACAGCCGTTCCATGAGAATCTTCGGTGCCGTAGTATTCGTGCCTACATCGATGCCCACATGGCACATGATGCCGATGAAGCTCAGCAGCACTATCGGCGTGCCGAGGAGACGAAAGCAGGCGGCAAACTGACTGCCCACGCCGGGCAGGTCGCTGTCGGGGTTCGCCTCGTCGATATGTGTGGCGAAGAGGAGCAGCGTAGCCAGGATGCCGATGGTCATATATATGGGGAAGAGGACGCGCCAGCCCAATCCGAGGTCGGGGATAACGTGTGTCGATCCCCATGCGGCGATATACGGTGCCATGAACGACGCTATAGCCTTGATAAATTGTCCGAAGGTGAGTGTCGAGGCCAGATGGCCTCCGTGCATGACGGTGGAGACGAGCGGGTTCAGCGATGTCTGCATAAGGGCGTTGCTGATGCCGAGGAGTGAGAACGACAGGAGCATAACATAGAAATTCTCGCTGAAGATTGGCAGTGCCAGTGAGACGGCAGTGACGACGAGCGACAGCAGAACGGTGTTCTTGCGCCCAATCTTGTTCATCATTACGCCCGTAGGCACACTGAAGATGAGGAACCAGAAGAATACGAGTCCCGGCAGTGAGTTGGCCATCGAGTCGGACAGCCCCAAGTCGTGCTTGACATAGTTCGACGCAATGCCGACGAGGTCGACAAAGCCCATAGCGAAGAAGCAGAGCATCACCGATGACAGTGCCAGTTTGTTTACTTTGTTATTTTCCATTACTTTAGGTTTTACGTATCGTTTTAGAATTGATTCGCTGGCAAAGTTACGCTTTCCCCATTATTCTGTCTGTCATTTTCCGTTCATTGGGCATAATAATTATTTCATGAAACAAATTTGATATAATATGAACGATTTTTGATAGTTTCCGACAGTTACGACGGATGCGTGCAGCACATTAATTGTCAACGGATTGTCAACATGACTATGTCATTGTAATCACATTGACAATATGATTCCTTTGCAGGGCGCGGATAAGCAGGTAGCGGGACCAACGGGCGATGCGTTAATGATCCCTTTGCAGGGGCGGGTAGGCAGGGTTAGGGGCCGTCCCTGCAAAGGAATCATTAATGCACATCACAGCACAATGAATCTACAAAATCTGTATACGGATTGCCCAAAGGATCTGTGGAATCTGTGAGACCTATTCTCACGGAAATTTTAATTCGCACGGATTGAACAGATTACACGGATTTTTCGCAATGATTCTCTTCTGCTTGATTTATCTGTGGAATCGCGAGAGAGAGGACAAACGTGTCGATCCGCGTGAGGATTAAATAGCACGCAGATACCGTAGATTTATTAGGTAGAGGGCCGGCGGTACAATGCGGCTTTACGTTTCTGCTGCTACTCCTTATCGGTGGCCTTGACATCGGTGGGATACTTCCCGAACTGTTTCTTGAAACACGACGAGAAGTAGCCGGGGGTGGCGAACCCGACCTCGTAGGCCACCTGCGCCACGGTGAGGTCAGTGGTCTGGAGCAGTTTGTGGGCTCTCTGCAGACGCACCTCGCGGAGGAGTTCCACCGGTGACAGTCCTGTGAGGGCTTTCACCTTCCGGTACAGCTGCACGCGGCTCATGCCCATGGCAGCGCCGAGGTCGTCCATCTTCAGATTGCTGTCGGCCATCCGGCTGTCGATGGCTTTCTTCAGTGATGTCATGAAATTGCGGTCGGGGGTGGAGAGCGTTGTCTCCTCCTCCTTTTCCCGTCCGTCGAAGAGATGCCGCAGTTTCTGCCTTGATATCAGGAGGTTGCTGATGCGCGCCAAGAGCAGCTCAGCGCTGAACGGTTTGGTCATATAGGCGTCGGCACCCGAGTCGAGTCCCTCCACCTGCTGATGCTCGGTGCTGCGCGCGGTGAGCAGGATGACGGGAATGTGACTCGTGATGTTGTCGTCTTTTATCTTCCGGCAGAACTGCAGTCCGTCCATGACGGGCATCATCACGTCGGAGACGATAATATCGGGGACGCTCTCACGGGCCAGTCGCAGTCCACTCTCGCCGTCGGCGGCCTCTACAACATAGTATTTGTCGGCGAGGATGGTACGCAGATACTGCCGCATATCGTCGTTATCGTCGACGACGAGCACCGACGGCAGCATATCGCTGTTCTCCGTCTTGAGCATCTCCACGCGTCCCTTGCGTATCGACGTTCGCGCCATCTCCTTCTCTTTCTCCGTTGCCGCCGAGCTGTCGTCGACGGTTGCGGCCACCTCGTTGCGGAAGGTGAGTACATCGTTGACGATCCGGCTCAGCTGGCTGACGTTGCGGGCGAGGATGTCGACGAGCCGGCGGTCGTCGTCGTGGAGCGTCGTCCGTGCGGCAAGTTCGTGGAGCGGTCCCTCGATGAGTGTCAGCGGCGTACGCAGCTGGTGACGCGCATTGGTGTAGAAGAGCGTCTGCTCCCGGTTCAGACTCCTTATCTTCCTTCCGGCGCGGCGCAGCTGCACCACGGCGCGCCAGATGAGCACGAGGGCTATGCAGAGCATGAGTATGGCCCCGATAGCAACGACGAGCACCGTGCGCTGGGCGTGGTAGAGGCCGAAATAGTCGTCGAGTTTCTCCTGTAGTGTCATCAGGTCGTTGCTCTGCCGTTGCAGTTCGGCACTGCTCTGCATGAGTATCGGTGCGTTATCGGGTGTGACGATGACGCTGTGCATGATATTATTACGCTTGAAGGGCTCACCTTTGAGGACACGCAGGGCCAGGGCGATGATCTCGTCGCCGTGGGTAGGATAGATATACGTTCCGGCGAGGAGGCCTTTGTCGACGGCATCGATGCCCTCACCCTTCCCCGGCAGTCCGTCGATACCGAGGAATCGTATGCCGTCGGCGCAGTGGAGATCGGTGGCTGCTCGGCGTGCGCTGAAGGCTGCCAAGTCGCTGTGACAGAAGACAATATCGGGTGTGGGGTGGGTGGTGAGCCACTGGCGCATGGCTTTATATACCTCCTCTGTCGTCCAGTCGGTGTTGACGAACGAGTAGTCGATGTCGGTGTGACCGCTAATGACACTGCTGAAACCGCGGTGGCGGTCGATGGCCGGCGACGACGATGTGCCGCCGGTAATCTCCAAGACCCGTGGACGGTGGTCGTAGCTGCGCTCGCGGAGCAGAGAAAGGGTGTAGTTGCCCATGGCTCGTCCGGCCTCGATATTATCGCCGCCGATATAAGCGGTGTAGTCGGTGCCCGCGGCCTTGCGGTCGAAGAGTATGACGGGGATGCCGGCTCGCCGCGCTCGCTCGATGGCCGGCGACACCGTCGACTGCTCGTTTGGCGATATCACGAGGAGGTCGACTCCCGCCGCGACGAGACTGTCGATCTGGCGCACCTGGCGGCGAGAGTCGTTATTGGCCGATACGATGTCGACTTTCACCTCATGATTGGAGAGGTGCTGGGCCGTAATCATCTCCTGGTTGGCCTTCTCGCGCCATTTCCCGCCAACGCACTGCGACACGCCGATGTGCCAGCGGTAGCTGTTGTCGGACGAGCAGCCCGCAAGGAGTATCGCGATGAGAGGAAGGATAATGAGTAGTCTTATCTTGTTCATGTAAGGTCGTGTTGTTAATATGATTGACAGTCGTGGTGCAAACTTACAACTTTTTTTCCAAATTATTTAGTTTTTAAGTCGAAAAATCGCTTGCCATTGTTGCTTTTTGGCGGAAAATGGTGCGACGGTTCCACTAATGTGACTGTGGAAGACAACCAGGCTGTCAGCGATGCAGATCACACAGAGCGACGGCTCCACTAATGTGACTATGGAAGGGGTATAGATTCGAGAGTTCCACGGGTTCCCCGAGCTCGTCAATAATACGAATAATATTCACGTGTGAACGGAGGCTGGAAAATTGTATTCATGGGTCCTTCGAGGCAAGCGGAAGGCCACGAGAACTGTCCCTGCAAAGGAAGAGAGACGGAACATATATTTGATTTTTATTAAGAAACTGAAGAAGTTCGGAGTGGCCATGCGGAATAAAATATGGAGGCCCCGCAACAGCCGCTGCTGCCACGAGGCCTCCCGTTGATACAATATGACCTATTTAAGTATGGACCCTACTTTATTCCATAGATGACGGGAATCCCTCCTTTCGCTGTCAACTACTTTATTTCATAGATGACGGCCTTTCCTCCTTTCACTGTCAGCTTGTTGTAGGGCTCGGTTGGGAAGACGAGGTTTGTCATGGCCATCTTTCCGTCGGCGTCGAAGGCCTCAATGCTCGAGGCATCGACGAAGATGCGCAGGGCGTTGATGCGTCCGTGGGTAGGAGCGGTGGTGACACACGGGAAGGCATCGCTGAAGTCGACCTTTCCGCTTGTGCGGCGGTCCATAGCGAACGCCTTGTTCTTGGAGCTGTATTTCATGGTGACCTTCTCGCCTTTGCCGTTGCTCAGGACGATGGTGGCCCCGTCGCGGAGTTTGCTGACGACAATCTCACATTTCGTCGACGGTGATGCCAGACGGCGGCCGCGGGCGGCGGTCATCTCCGGCGACGGCACCACGCTGACATAGTCCTCGCCACCGTCGGTGAAGATGCCGAGGTCGCGGGGTATGGAGTTGGCCGAACGGTACTGCTGTGTGGGCACCTGTGTGGCATACTGCCAGTTGCTCATCCATGCTATCGCCACATGACGGCCGTCGGGGGCGTTGTCGAAGGTCACGGCGGCATAATGGTCCTTGCCGTAGTCCATCCATTTCGTTACTTCCGGATTGCTCTCGCAGGTGAACTTATGACCGTCGAAATTGCCGACGAAATACTGCGTTGCGCTTCCGCCGAAAGGACCGCCGGGGTTGATGTTGCAGACGAGCACCCACTTGCCGTTGCTCATCTTCATAAGGTCGGGACACTCCCACACGCCCTCGTGACAGCCGTAGCCCTCGCCGAAAGAGCTCTCGAAGGTCCATGTCTTGAGGTCGTCGGACGAGTAGATATTCATCTTCTGTCCGCACGACACGATGACGTAGTACTTCTTGAAGTCGGGAGCGTAGAAGAGATGCGGGTCGCGGAAGTCGGGGGCCTTCGCCGTGATGACGGGGTTGCCGGCGTACTTCGTGAATGTGGTGCCGTTGTCGGTGCTGTAGGCCATGCTCTGGGTCTGTCCCTCTCTTGCCGAGGTATAGTAGGCCACGACGGCCTCCTTGCCATATCCCGCCACACCGTCGTGGTCGACGATTGACGAACCGCTGAAGATTGTCCCCCAGGCGTCGGGCTCCACGGGGTCGCCTTCGAACGTCCAGTGTACGAGGTCGCGGCTTGTGGAGTGGCCCCACGACAGGTTGTCCCACAGCGATCCATAGGGATTGTGCTGATAGTAGAGATGCCACACCCCGTCCTTATAAAACATGCCGTTGGGGTCGTTCATCCATCCCCATGCCGGAGTATGGTGGTATGCAGGACGGTACTTCTCCTTGTTTGTGACATCGAAAGAGTCCGACTCCTTCATATATTTCCAGCACGTGAAACTCTCGATGTTTCCCGATGAACGCCGGTTGGCCGGGAAGATGATGTCGAGCAACACCGGTTCCTTCGTGCCGAGGGCCTGCAGGTCGAGAGGCACTAGATAGTCGGGCTTACCGACGGCGAGTCTCACGCGCAGGCTTTTCAGACAGTGGTTGCCGGCGATGACCCTTATCTCGGCAGCGTCCTCCTTCTCCTCTACGGGCAGGAGGAGGTAGCGGTGGGCCGATGCCACGGCTGTGATGGCGTGGTTGTCGCTGATGAACCGTGTGGCCTTGATGGCATCCTGAGCTGTAGCCACGCCGATATTCACCAGTAAGGCTATGACGATGGTGAGAGCCTTGCGGAGTCGCGGCGCGAGCGTGCGGCTGCGTTCCGTCTCTGCCATGTCACATACAGATGGAATGTTATTGAAGATTTTTTTCATCGTTGGTTCGTTGTTATTGAAGTTTCCGTTGACTATTCGTATCCCTTGTTCTGCTTGTAGAGTCCGGGGATGTAGTAGAGCTGGTTGTACGGTATGGGCCAGAACTCGTTCTTTCCCGCCGTGAAGTGTGCGTCCTTATAGTACTGAGCGTAGGACTGTCCGTCGTAGACGTCGTTCTGCTCGTGCTTGAAGAAGTTGTTCAGCGTCTCCGAGGCCACACCCCAGCGGCGCAGGTCGAAGAATCGTTCGTTCTCCATTCCGAGTTCGAGACGGCGCTCCCAGCGCAGGCACTTGCGTGCTGTCTCCTTATCCTGGAAGTAGCTTTCGGGGTAGAGTGCAATGTCGCACTGGTCGGCAGCATACTCTATGTGCTTGGCAATGGAGTTCTTGGCTCTCTGCCTGATGTCGTTGATGATGGTGCGTGCGTCCTCGAGGCGGCCGAGCTCTATGAGTGCTTCGGCCCTCATGAGCATCACGTCGGAATAGCGGAAGACGTAGTCGTTCATATCGAAGGCCTGCCATGGGCGGTTGAAAGTCTCACCCTTAGAGCGCTGTGGCACCTCCTTGAGCGATGTGTAGTAGCCGTAGGTATTCGGTGTGCGGCTGTTGGCCTTTGTCATCGTGTATTCGCTCTCATACTTATATGGGAATGTGGGCATTCCGACGGTGTGGAAGAGCCGCGGGTCCCATTTCTGTGCTGTGGGATGTCCGTTGACGGGATAGTCGTCGGTCTTGTTGTAGTCGTCGAACTCCGGCAGACCATTGCGGGTCTTGAAGGCGTTGACGAGGTCCTGCGACGGTTTGTGGAAATCCCATCCGCACGACCACATTCCCCAGCAGCCGTTGAGTGTGTTCGACCAGTTGGCGCGTCCGTAGTGTGTGTGGTCGGCACTGTAGTCGGAGGACTGGACGGCGAAGATGCTTTCCTTGC
The DNA here is from genome assembly GCF_019973375.1 of Prevotella lacticifex. Lineage (GTDB taxonomy): Bacteria > Bacteroidota > Bacteroidia > Bacteroidales > Bacteroidaceae > Prevotella > Prevotella lacticifex. The sequence goes on from NZ_BPTV01000002.1 coordinate 624,437, forward strand.
TGTTCTTATACTCGGGGAGGAAGATGTCGCCGTAGTCGGCGAGGTAGCCGTAGTCGGGGTCGCTGATGACCTCATCGGTATAGTCGACTACCTTCTGCATATATTCCTTGTTAATGTGGGCCACACCGTCGGTAGCCTCGTAGCCGTCGCCCCAGGCGAGTGTCAGGTAGCACTTGGCGAGATAGCTGGCCGCCGCCTCCTTGTTGGCGCGTCCGCCGTCCTTCTGCTTCACTGGCAGGTTGTCGTATGCAAACTGGAAGTCGTCGATGACTTTCTGGAAGAGCTGCTCATAGGTGAGCTCGGTGTTCGACACCTTCTCTGTGGCCTTGTCGCGGTATGCCTGCTCGTCAATCCATGGCACCTGGCGGAAGACGCTTATAAGCTTGAAGTAGAAGTGTGCGCGAAGGAAGCGCACCTCGGCCTCGCGCTCCTTGGTCGTCTCGGTGCCGAGGGTGCTCTCGCCGTTGTCCTCGAGGGCTACGAGGGCTACGAGGGCGCGGTTGCAGCGCGACACGGCACAGTAGAGGCGGTACCAGAGCTCGTCGAGTTCACCGCGTGTGGACGTCAGCGACGACCATATCTCGATGTCGTGATATCCGGTATCACCGGTGCCGCCACCACCTTTGAGGCAGTCGTCGGACGACAGGTCGCCGTAGGGCCATAGGTTGAACGGATAACTGTACCAGCAGTCGCCGAGCATGGCGTAGGCGCTGTTGACCATTTTCTCCGGATCGCTGAACGCCTTGTCCTCGTCGACGACAGCCGTGGGCTTATAGTCGAGGAAGTCGTTACAGCTCGTGAAGCCCATTGTCATCATGGCTGACAGGGCAAGAATATATATTTTTTTCATCGTTGTAGCGTTTATATATAAAATAGGTATAGTCTCGTTAGAAGCCCACCTGAAGGCCGAAAGAGAGTGAAGTAGGTATAGGATAGTTCCAGTTCGGGTTCTCCGGGTCCTGGCATGTGAGGCTGCTGCTCTTGATGGTCAGCAGATTCTGTCCGGAGACGTAGAAGCGTACTTTGCTGAGACGGATCTTCGAGATGAGGCTCAGCGGCAGACTGTAGCCCAGCTGCAGCGTGCGCAGCTTGAGATATGAGCCGTTCTCGACGAAGTATGACGATGCGCGTCCCTCGTCGGCACGGTTCTCGGTGCTCAGCCGTGGTATCGTGGAGCCGGTGTTGTTGGTGTTCCAAGCACCGAGCAGACGGCTGCCCTTGTTCGATCCCGGGTCGGTGATGGCGTAGAAGTCGGTCTGGAATTTCTGGTTGTTGTACACGTCCTGGTCGGCGACGCCCTGCCAGAACATCGTGAAGTCGAATGACTTATAGTTCAGGGCCACGTTGATGCCGTAGGAGAAAGCCGGTACCGGGTCGTAAATCCACGTCTGGTCGTCGCTCGTAATCTTGTGGTCGCCGTCGAGGTCGCGGTATTTGAGTCCGCCGACACGTGCGTTGGCCTGTCCTGAGGCATCGACCTCCTCCTGAGTCTGGAAGAGTCCGTCGCAGACATATCCTACTATCGATCCGTAGCTCTTGCCGCTCTCTACGAGGTTCTGCTTCGATGTGTGGGCATAAGCACCCTTCGTCGACGATGGCAGGTAGGTAACCTTATTGCGAAAGAAGTCGAGGTTGCCGCTGACATCGATGCCGAGACCGTTGTCGAGGGTTGTGCGGTAGCCGAGGCTGAACTCCATACCGGTGTTGCGCAGCGACGGTCCGTTCTGCCAGCTGTTGCCGCCCTCACCGGTGGCACCGAGGTATGCGGGGCTGATGAGCATGTCCTTGACGTTCTTCGTGTACCAGTCGATGGTGCCGTAGATGCTGCTGCGGAGGAGCATGAAGTCGAGACCGACATCATACTGTGTGGCTGCCTCCCACTTCAGGTGGTCGTTGGCGAGCTGTGTGGCACGGTAGCCTGATGGGAAGGTGCCCGAACCGGCGAGGGTGAGGTCGTAGGCTGTCGACGTGACACGGTCGAGGCCGTAGTCGACGACATAGAGTCCGAACTGCGCGTTGTTGTCGATGGCCTGGTTACCGGTCTTACCCCATGAGAGGCGGAGCTTGGCATCGCTGAGCCATTTGGCCTGCGGCAGGAGCTGCGAGAAGCGGAATCCGAGTGATGCTGCGGGGAAGGTACCCCAGCGGTTCTTGCGTCCGAAGCGTGATGAACCGTCGCGGCGTACGGTGAATGAGGCCAGCAGGAGGTCGCGCCAGTTGTAGTCGGCCTTGCCGAAGAATGATGCTAAGCGGTAGCCGAACTTAGCACCGGCGTTGCTCATAGTGCCCGTGGCGGCGTTAGGCCACATATAGTTGACATCCTCGAGGGCATAGCCTTCGGAGTAGGCCGAGAAGTCGATGACGCTCTGCTTTGAGAGCTCGCTGCCGAGAAGGATATTGAAGTGGTGCTGGTCGGCGATGGTGAAATTGTAGTCGGCCGTGTTCGACCATACCCAGTTTGTCTCGTTGTTGTTCGTCAGGGTAGTCTTGGCGATGGAGTTCTTCACCACGTCCGACTCGTATGTGTGGGTCAGGGCGTTGATGAACGATGTCTTGTAGTCGATACCGAAATTCGACTTCAGGGTGAGACCCTTGATGGGCTTGAGTTCTACGTATGCATTGCCGAAGACACGCCAGTAGTCGAGGTGGTTGTCGCGGTTGTCATACTGCTCGCGGGCGGGATTCTCGCGGTCCGACATTGATCCTACAGGACCGGCAAAGGTCTTTCCGTCCTTCTCGTAGACAGGTACTACCGGCGGCATCTTCAGTGCGTCCTCCATAGGATGGCAGTCGACCTGCGACGAGTAGGTGAGGGTGAGATTCTCGCCGACGGTGACAATTTTATTCAGATTCCACGAAGTATTCAGACGTGCCGAGAGATTCTTGAAGTCGGTGTATTTAAGGATACCGTTGTTGTCCTTGTATCCCACGGAGAACATTGCGCTGTGCTTGTCGTTGGCATGCGACAGCGAGAGGTCGTAGCCCTGTGAGAATCCGGTGCGCGAGATGGCATCCACCCAGTCGGTATCGGAGAAGGGCATCGTCTGCTTCTGGTTGATGAATCCGTTGTAAAGGCCGTTGGCCGTGTAGGTTACGTAATCGTTGGTAGCCGGGTTCCACACCTTGATGGGTGTGCCCGAGGCTGCGTTGAGGTCGATACCGTAGTTCTGGGCGTAGGCCACGGGGTCCTTACCGTCGTTGAGGGCGGCCTGGGCCATGGCGGTGATATACTGCTCAGTGTTGCAGAGTTTCATCTTCGACTGCGAGGTATAGAACTGAGCGGTGAGGTTCGACGAGAAGTCGATGGCGATCTTGTTGCCTTTCTTTCCTTTCTTTGTGGTGATGATGATAACGCCGTTCGACGCACGGCTACCGTAGATTGATGCCGAGGCAGCGTCCTTGAGCACCTGCATGCTCTCAATATCGTTGGTATTCAGCGAGTTGAGTGCCATCGTCGTCGGTACTCCATCGATGATGAACAGCGGGTCCTGCGACGAGTTGATGGAGCCGATGCCACGGATGCGAACCGTTCCCGTACCCTGTGGCGAACCGTCGGTGGTGATGGTCATTCCCGGCACGTGACCCTGGAGGGCACGCATGGGGTCGGTGTCGGCCGTCGTCTTGAGGTCCTTGGTGTTGACCACAGCCACCGAACCGGTGAGGTCGGCCTTGCGCTGGGTGGTGTAACCGGTGACGACAACCTCGTTGAGCTCCTTGGAGTCCTCCTTGAGCTGAATCTTCATGCCGGAGGCGGCCTTCACCTCTTGTGGGGCATAGCCGACATAAGAGACGACAATGGTGGAGCCTTGTGGGGCCGTGAACGAGAACTGTCCGTCGAGGTCAGTGACGGAACCGTTGGATGTACCTTTCTGTACGACGGAGGCTCCGATAATCGGTTCGCCCGAAACGTCGGTGACGGTACCGCTGACAGTGATGTCCTGTGCCAGCGCTGCTGCTGAAATCATGGTTGCCATGATCGCGAGCAAGAGAAATCTCAGATGTTTCATCTTCTTGCTGAGTTTTTAGTTATACTTGATAAGAATTGTTATAAATTCCAGTTCATAAGATTGAGTGCCAATGTCTTTTCGACGTTGCAAAGATATATAAAGGTAGAGGGAACAGTGTCGAAATATCGTTCCAACCTGTCGAAATTTGTTTCATGAACTATATTTTAACTCTTATGTCGCATTTGTGGAGCACAGGAGCAGCGACCCTGATGATTGTATCAGCAAATGTAAAAAGTAGACCCGTATTTCGTGACGTTCGTGCGGCATAGATGGCATTGGTTTCATGCACGAACAACACGAAGAATACGATTTTCGGCAGGCCGATAGCACAATTATCGGCAACGTCAAGGAGGGCAACCGCGTGACCTTCACCGTCGACGCTTATCCCGACGATACCTTCGAGGGCACCGTCACGCAGGTGCGCCAGGAGGCCACAACAACGAATAATGTTGTCACCTACGAGGTCGTCATCAGTGCCGACAACAGCGATCTGAAACTGAAACCGGGCCTCACGGCCAATGTCACCATCTTCACCAGTGAGATTTCGGGCGTGCTGAACGTCCCCGCAAGGGCCCTGCGCTTCACACCGACAAAGGAGACGGCACCGGGATACAAGATTGTCGAAACACGGGCAAAGAACAAGGTGTGGATTGTCGACGGCAATACCGTCAGGGCCGTGGCCGTGAATATTGGTCAGAGCGACGGCACCAATACCGAGATACTGAGTGGACTGAAGGAGGGACAGAAGGTCGTCGTGGCCGTGAAGTCGTCGACACCCGACGGCGGCGATGCCGACGACGCGGCGCAGGAGAGCAGTCCGTTCGCTCCGGGACCGAAAAACAATAAGAAGAAAGGATAGTATGGACAGAAAGGTTGTCATTCAACTCGACGACGTCAGACGCGATTTCGAGGTGGGCGGCAAGACCGTCCACGCTCTCCGCGGGGTGTCGTTCAAGATCTATGAGGGCGAGTTCGTCACCATCATGGGAAAATCGGGCTCCGGAAAGTCGACGCTCCTCAACCAGCTCGGATGCCTCGACACGCCGACGAGCGGTGAGTACTACCTCGACGGGGTGTCGGTGCGGCAGATGTCGAGGAGCGAGCGAGCCGTTCTGCGCAACAGGAAGATTGGGTTCATATTCCAGAACTACAACCTCCTGCCTAAGACGACAAGCATCGAGAACGTCGAACTGCCGCTGATGTACAATCCCAATGTCGGCGCACAGGAACGCTTCGACAGGGCCGTGGCCGCACTGAAGGCCGTCGGACTCGGCGAGCGCCTCTACCACAAGAGCAACCAGATGTCGGGCGGACAGCAGCAGCGAGTGGCCATAGCCAGAGCCCTCGTCAACGACCCGGCGGTGATTCTCGCCGACGAGGCCACGGGAAACCTCGACACGCGCACGTCGTTCGAGATTCTCGTCCTCTTCCAGAAACTCCACGCCGAGGGCCGGACGATAATCTTCGTCACCCATAACCCGAATATTGCACACTACGCCAGCCGGAATATCGAGCTCCGCGACGGTCACATCATCTCCGATGAAGTCAACGACAATATCCTCTCGGCTGAGGAGGGACTGGCCGCCATTCCGGCCGACACCGACGAATAAAGGAAAAGGATATGAACTACACCAACTTATTCAAGATTGCCGTACGCGCCATTGCCGCCAACAAGATGCGGTCGTTCCTCACGGCCTTGGGCATCATCATGAGTTTCGCCGTATGCTCCTTCACCGGCATCTTCTTCGGATGGTATCCAGCCAAGAAAGCCGCCATGCTCGACCCCATCGAGGCCATAAGGTATGAGTGATGCCCCGCCGAAATCAATGATGCCCCGCAGCTAACTGCAAAACTCCACGAATTCGCGCCGCTAATCAGCCGGTTCCATTTCCCTTTAGCATTCATAGCTACTATAGCTCCCCTATATTTCCCTATAGGCCTCTATAGTTCCTATGGATGCTAAAGGGAATCCTATATCTCAATAGCTCCCCATTCTCTCCTATTATCCCTATAGCCTTCTACCATATCCTATCCCCTCCTATTAATCCCTATCCTCTCCTATAAACCCCTATTGTCTCCTATCATTCCCTATCCTCTCCTATAATTCCCTATAGCTTCCTATAAAATCCCTATAATGTCCTATCGCCCCCTATAAAGCGCCTCCTGAGCGCCACATTTCCGCTGTGTGCGCAAACTGCGCAAATCTTGCAAACGTTTGCATTTGGTGAAATGTTAAATCTGAAATTTTTCTAACCAACATAAAGATAAATATCCTATCTTTGCCACAATGATTGGAATCTAAGAATCTGATGTCCACATTTGCGACAAACGCGGGCCTCAGCGATCCTAACTAAATAAATTCAAATAATAAATAACTTATATATATAATATGCAACCAAATATCTTTTCCATGCATGTGCGACTGCGCATTGTTTGCATGACTCTTGCACTGATGATGGTGACACCGGTTCTGAGGGCCACCGACTATTATCTTGTCGGCGACTTCAACAAGTGGACCCCCGGCGACACTTACAAGTTCTCGGTCAACGAAACAGGAACAACAGCCACGCTCTCGCTCACGGGGGCGCAGATAAACCTGGCCTCTACCAAGTTCCTCATCCAGGCTGTCGAGAGCTCATCAAATTCCTGGTATCTCAAGAACAGCACCGCTACGACGGTAATCGTCAACGGCGACGCTGTCACGGCCCCATCATCGAACAACAAAAAGGACGCCGACTACACCGTCAGCGGACTTTCTACATTATCGTCGACAACCTACACCTTCACGCTTACAGCCAACTCTAACGATATCAACGACAGCAAGCTGAAGATTACCAGTTCCTCCACTGGGGGGGGCACGTCATCGTCGGTTAACCAGCCGGGCATCTATCTCTTAGGAGAGAACTTCGGAGCCACCGACCCGGCGAAGCACCTTACTTATAAGTTCATCCGTAAGAACGACAGCGAGTATCACTTTGCCCTCTACGCAGGTTCCATGCCCATGAGCGTGGAGCAGCATGGCGCAAACAAGACCGACATTACGCCGTCGTGGAACGGCTATACATTCCGTATAGAGTATGTCGATGCCGAAGGCAATACAACCGTTTACAGTCCGTCGGCCAGCGACGGCTACACCCTCACCGGCACTGACACCAATTCCGGCAAGGAGAAAGACCTCGGCAATGGTTCTAATACCTGGAAAATTGAAGACAACGGTGGAATTTACGACCTTGTCGTAACCGTCGACAACGACGGCAAGCCTGAAAAGTGGTACTACAGCAGCGACCCAAACAGAATCGTGGCCTACAAGGCCAGCTCGTCGAGCAACTGGACTACAGAGGGATTCCTCTACTGCGTGAAAGACAAGAACAGCGAAGCCACGGCTTACTGTAAGAATTTCTTCGGCACCATCCCTATGGTCAAGGACGAGGAGTTTAAGTTCATCCTTGGCAACTACTGGTTCGGCAAAAAGGAAGACAGCGAAATCTACGACCAGAACGTCAGCATCAACGGCGCCACCGAAGCACCGAACCTCAAGAATTACTACGACGGTATCTATCCCGTGGAGTTCAACCCCGACCGCACCGACTACCAGCTCAGCGGCAAGGACACCACGCCCCTGCGCATATTCATGATAGGCTCGGCGCTGAACAGCAGTCTCAGCAACACCTTCACCGACTGGAATCCGGCCGGTGCCACCGAGCTCGTCTACGACGATGACGAGCAGTGCTACAAGGGTACCGTGGCCCTGAACAAAAACGGCCACTTCCGCTTCCTGCGCGACAAGAACGCATCGGGACCCGCCACATCGCTCGAACTCAACTTTGGCGAGGATGCCAACGTGCCCGGCAAGGGCGGCGATACCGACGCCAACAACCACGTGGCCTACAACTCAAAGACAAGCGGCACCGATGTAGTCTTCAACCCCGACAACAATATATATAATGTGAGATTCTACATCGAGGCAGGAACGGCTATGGATGGATTCAACTGGGACAACGGCAAATACCGCTACACCATAGAGCTGCCGACACGCCTCAACGCCACAATCACCCCGACGACGGCCACCGTCGACTACGCAGCATCGCTGACGCCGAAGGTCAGCGTGGTGGGCACTACCAGCGACGAACAACGCACATACGCCTTCACCATCGACGGCACCAACCCGACCATCGACCCGGCAACGGGCAAGGCCACCGGCACGACGGTCGTGAGGCCCTACAAGTACGATAAGGTCGTACCGACCGATGACGTGTACACATTCTTCATGTCGTCAGACAACAAACTCACATATATCGGCACCGACAAAAAGGAGCACACCCTCGACGGCAACACCGTCACCGTGAAGGCGCAGGCCGTGCAGACCGTCACGAAGGGAAGCAAATACCGCCTCGAAGGAGACATTGCCACAGGAACTTACGTCTTCAAGACCGCAGGCACTGCGCCGGCGGCAAGCTACACCATCAGTGTCGTCAACGACAACAAAACCGACCTGGCGTCGATAAACAAGGCTACGGCTACCGTCACCGTGCTCAACAAGGCGACAAACAGCGACGATGGTGTCGATGTCTACTACACCACCAACGGCTCAGACCCCGTGGCAGCGGAAAATCCGAACTCACGCCTCGTGCGCGACCGGAAGATTACGGTATATTCCATCGGCAATCCTGACGACATAAACCGAATCCGCGTGGCCATAGCCGGCTCGAAGGAATCAGATGAGGATGACGGTACCACTCATGCATCGTGCACATACGATGTGACATGCAGTACATCGGAGGGAGGATACATCAACTACCGCGACGGATACAGCGATGGAAAGACCCTCGGCGGCGACGGACACATCGTCGTATACGTGCAGCCATGGTCATCGGACGACAAGGTGAGCGTTGCGACTGGGGACAACCCCGGAGAGGGCCGCGTACCATACATCTACGCTTACGAGAATATCGACAAGGACGGTGTGGAGGTATCGAAGAGCCTCACCAACGGCCACCACATCATTGACGTAACAAAGGATTTTGCACTTGTTCAGACCGTTAACCCCGACGAGCAGTGGTATTATGTCGACCTCGTCCCCGACAAGGGCTATAAGGAGGTGAACGTCTGTATGGGGTATTGCGACCAAGACAATAGCAATACCTATACGCTCACGGCCGCTACCGTGGCCAACGCCCGCAACGATATGTTCCTGAAATACGATGTGGCCACAGGAAAGATAGAGGATGTCACCCACGCCTACACCGGCGACCACTTCTACACCACCGGCGCGGGAGGCACGAAGAGCGAGAATGCCAACCCGGGAATCGGCGAGCACTTCTTCTTAGCTCAGGTGCCGGTGGCATGGGTCATCAACGGCAACGAGGTGAAGGTGGAGAAAGACAATACCGTCTATAGCGATGCCACGGTCGTAACGCAGGGCGCCGCCGAGACATCCGACCTCTCGAGGGTCTGCAAGATTACCGTCCCGACAACGCTGCCCGAGAACACCCCACTCACCATCCGCCCGTATAACGGCAGCGAGGCCAGCAATGTGGGCTTCGAGGTCAACTACAAAAACGGAGGATACTATTTCTATGAGTCGGCAACACACAATACAAAGGACGCTATGCTCGTCTTCGCTGCCGATACCAAAGACGACAGCGACAAACGCGAATACGGTCATCGTGATGTCAACCACGTCCTTGATACGTATTACGGAGACGTCACACAATATCTTACTCCGAACTGGACCTACAGCCCCGACACAAAGACAAAGGAGATAACTGTCAACAACAACTGGAACGGCAAGACGGCAACGGTAAACACCATCGATGCCGGTACTACCATCTCGCAGGACGTCGAGGGACTTGACCCTGGTGTCTACACCGTACAGATGATCGTCAGGGGCAAGAGCAACGCCATTGGAACTCTTCAACTCCAGGGCAGTGAGTATACTGATGAGAAAGGCAAAATTGTGGGCAGCACGACAGGCTCCGACAGCAAGACCTTCGCAGGATACGACGCACAGGGTACCATAACTACCGACGGACGTGTGGAGCGGCTCCTGAAGACGGAGACGGAGAAAAAGAACGGATGGCAGAAACTCGAGACGACAGCGACTGTGGGCGACGAGGGAAAGCTGACGGTAAGTCTGAAAGCCGAGGGCGAAGAATTGCAGCTCTCCGACGTGACACTACTCTGTAATGCCAACAATCCTTCTGAATTCCCGACAGTATGGACAAAGGCACCGACGAGCAGCACCGTCACGGAATATAACCTCACCGACCGGAAAAATGCCAACGACTTCAGCTTCTTCGACCGCGGCGACAACAGTAATGCTGTCATCTACGCCGACAAGAACACCGTGCTCGGAATGAGCCCGAATACGTACAATGTGGCAGTGCCGACTGAATATAGATCAGCGAAAGGCGGAATAGTTTTCCATTCGGTAGGTAAAGGTACTCCTAATGCCAAAGATTTCGATAATGCAACAGGCCACAAATTGGCATTCGACGACAATCCTGGTACGGACAACTGGACCAACGATAACACATGGGGTACATCTAAAGGAATATCGTGGAGCAGTTTCTCATGGAACAGACAATTCACCGGTACAGCCTCAGGCTCAGGCGAAAGAAACACTATCTTTCTGCCGTTCAAGATGAGCGCTGAACAGATCAAAGGTATCTTCGGCGAAAACGCAAAGGTATACAAAATCAAGTCGGTCAACACGGATAAACTCACCGTAGAGGGAACAGAGGTGACCGAGACTAATCCGAACACCCCGTACATCCTCGAACTGCCGGAGGCAAAGGATGGCGTATCGTACGATGGCACGCTGAATACCTGGATTTCGAATGTTGAATCCATTCCGACAGAGATAGAAGGCACTCAGGACTATTTCGTGGGAGTGTATAAGTACACCAAATTCACGTCAAAGAGTGACGGAACTTACGATTACTATGGCTATGATGCCGAGCGCAACGGCATATTTAACTTCTTCAGTGATGATGGCGCCGATTTCAAACCATGGCGGGCTTATCTGAGAATCAAAACGAGTGCCGGGTCGAAACCATACTACTACTTCGTTATCGACGAAGGAGGCACGACGGCCATCGACAGTGTTAGTGCCGCTGCACTCACCGACGACGCCCCGGTCTACAATCTCCAGGGTCAGCTCGTAAGGAGAGCCGGACAGCACACTCAGCTGCCGAAAGGCCTTTATATTCAGAAAGGTAGAAAATTCGTTCAGCAGTAAAGGAGGATAGTCATGAAGAAGAAGAAATATATTAAGCCTGTAACGGAGGTTATAGTGACAAGCGCAGGACATCTGTTGGCAGGGTCAGATCCCGGAATGCGTCATGGCAATTCCAAGGAGAACACATCCTTTGGCGATGAGTCCGACGATACCGAGAGTGCGCCCACCACGGGATGGGCGAAGGTCGGCACTGCCTGGGACGATGAACTCTAAAGCTGATAATGAATGCGGTGAGCCTCGCCACCGTGTTGATAATACATTGATTATGAATGCGCTGCACTTGCCACCGTATTGATAACACATTGAATATGAATGCGCTGCACATCGCCACCGTAGGGGCGGGGTTCATCCCCGCCCTACCAACTGCGCGGTAATAACACAGTGGAAATCTGTGGCATCATGTTGCGAATCATAATATTACACCGCTGCTGCGAGGGCGGGGATAAACCCCGCCCCTACGGCGGGTGGGTGCCGCGAATTGCTGCTATGATGCCGAACTACGTTGATTGCTCTATATCTGCACGCTGCTGCGAGGGCGGATGCGTGCCGCACATCGTTACCAACGATGCCGCAAGGCCTCCACGGCGACCCGTCCATACGGCGGATGCGCGCTGCACATCACTGGTCAGCGGGCTGCACGAATGTAAAAACATTTCGCACCACGCTAATCATTGCGTCACACCGGTATATTATTGATTTACAGGAGGTTGCTGATATGTATCTTTTGGCTTTATAAAACGGTACTTTTTAGAACGCAAAACGGTCCATTTCATGAGCTGAAATGGACCGTTTCGCAATGCGAAATGAGGTTCATCCGACAAATCGTGTGATTTTGTCATTATGCAAATTGAAAAGTCTTAACTTAAAATAGTCAATGTCCCGGTAGCCATAGGCGTTTCTCTTCAAGACTTTTATTTTATTGTTGATCCCTTCTACTTTTGCATTGCTTGTCCTACATTTGTAATAAGCCAGGATTCCAGTTCTGTAAGCGGCGATGGAATTACCCAGCTTTTCAAGGGTGGGAACTTTTGATTCCCGAGCCTGTTTTATCCAGTCATCCAGCACAGCTTCTCCTTCTTTATATGAGTCCTGCTTCCATACTTCTTGCAAGTATTCATTGAGAATGTAGGCTTTGCTCAGAGGTTCGTTCATCTTGATTACGTTATCCAATCTCTTCTTTTCATCCTCTGTAAAAATATCCTTATCATGGCGCAACAACAGCCAGCGCGTTCCCTTTATGACTTTTCTTTTTTCTAAGTCCTTCTCTTGATTATAGACCTCTCTTCTGACTTTGTCCAAGGCTTCGCCTGCCAGTTTCTGCACATGGAAGTGATCGAAAACGTGAATGGCATCAGGTAGGTTTTTCTTAATCGCAGAGATGAACGCAGCGGACATGTCTGAAGACACGGACTCTATCTTCGCGCCGCTTCTCTTCAATTTGGGCCAGAACTTCTTCAAAGAATCGATTCCTTTGCCATCTCCGACATGTATAATGGCACCACTCAACATGTCGACCACAATAGTCAGATAGACGTGTCCCTTCCTCAAAGCGAACTCATCAATACCAATGTGCTTGACATCCTTGATATCTATATGAGAAAACTTATGATTGAGATACGGTTCTTTCATTTAAATTTAGACTGACATGGCATGATTGTTGCTCAGTCTCCGCTTTACCGCAGAAATGCTATTTGTAGTAAAGGTCTGATGACCAATGGATAAAGTATCCCCTACCCAAGCTGGATGTAGCTTAGGGCTTATTATATATCCCTCAAAATTAACGACCTCTACAGACTGAGAAGAGAAATAGCATAGGCCAAGCTGTTCTTGGCGTAAGATGCAATGGCTGAGAACTTGACTTTAAAGAGTTCTTTCCTCTTTCTGATGGTCTCTGGCAGGTGCTTTTTGGAGGCTATGGTGTAGATGATATAAACAAGCTTCTGGATCGAGTCCAAGTTTCTGGCCGACTTTGTTTCTTTTCTCTTTGTGCGGTCCTGGCGCATTCTTGCATCCAGCGTCCAATGGAGATTGTTCTCGATTCCCCAGTGCATGCGGCTGATTCGATCCAAAGTCTGTGCCCTTTCTTCCAAACTGGTTATATAGTACCTCGTCTGTTTTTGTTCCGTTCCGCTTTTCTTTTCAATCGTATGCGTGTCTATGGCAATCACAGCCTTGACATTGAGGAATTTTTCAAGCGCCTTGATACCGGATATGTCTGAATATACACGGCATCGGCGTTGGTACAGCCTCCCGTGGGCAAGTTCCCACTCCGTCTTCCATTCGTCGTTAGGATGCAGCGTAGGCACAGCGTCCTCTACCGACCATCTTGCTGCTTTCTGGTTGGCTTTCAGCGCAATAAGATAGTCAGCTCCCTTCCCGACGATGCCTTTGATGATAGAACTTTGGCACGACATGGCATCCGCAGTTATAACGCATCCATTCATGTAGTCAGCCCGCTCTATGATTTTGGGCACAGCCTTTATCTCATTGCTTTTCACCTCACACATTTCAGTGTCAAGCGGCAACCGGTCGGTCACGCTGAAAGCAGTCACAACATCAGGAGAGCGTCCGTCGCCAATTTTCGTACCCAGCATGAACTTGCCGTCAATTGCAATGTGCCGTCTGTTTGCTCCATCATGCTCCGACACGTATTTTCGTGATAATGTCGAAACCAAAGAGGCCAAAGTAATGTCGTCGATTCCACCTTCCATCCTGCAAAGTGTGGGCTCGGACGGACATCCCTTAGCAAGAATGCCGAGGTGGTCTTGCAAGTAGCTCAAATGGATCGTTCCAAAGGCCACAATGTCCTTGCGAGTCTCGCAGCCGCATGCCCTGGCCAAAATAACCAGCAGAAGCATGTCGGACAACTTGTGTTTACAGTTGCCTTTGTTCATCCTACGATAATCTGGTACTGAGTGGATAAAATTTAACAAATCTCGGCTCAGCAAATGCGGTTTTTCAACCGCCAAACTCTTAATCCCTTATAGGGAAGAAAAAGTTGCATCCGAGATGATAAAAGTGCGTAATTGTTTGGTTATTAGCTAATTATTTTGTATCTTTGCAGTGTAAAAAGAAGAGGGGGCACAAAGTGCACTAATCGCACAAATACCATAAACCCCCTCTTCAAAAATAAAAATATATGACAAAAGGTATTAAGAGCCTGGCGGTTGAGAAACCGCCTTCGGGCGTTTGTGCCTATCGTCACATTCATTTAAACGGATTACATTGTGACATATTGTCTTCTATGTCGGCTTAAATGAAAGAGCCCTTTGATTGAGATAGTTCTTGTGGATATCCTTCACCGTATCCCAACTCAGACCGAGATAGTGGGCTACATCTTTTATCGTCATTCTATGAAGCAGTTCTATCACGAGCCTTGCCAAACGATGTGTATAGCGCTGCTTGCCGGTAACGAAATGAAGATCCTCATAGACATCAGCACCACATGTCTTACACTTTAGACGACGCACCTTTACATGTAAGATTGATTGCTTGGTACCAATGTTGACACTGCGGATTTTACGAATCTTGAACCCGTTGCGTACGACAACGTGACTATGGCAACATTCACATAAGGGCTCTTTCATTTAAGCCGACATAGAAGACAATATGTCACAATGTAATCCGTTTAAATGAATGTGACGATAGGCACAAACGCCCGAAGGCGGTTTCTCAACCGCCAGGCTCTTAATACCTTTTGTCATATATTTTTATTTTTGAAGAGGGGGTTTATGGTATTTGTGCGATTAGTGCACTTTGTGCCCCCTCTTCTTTTTACACTGCAAAGATACAAAATAATTAGCTAATAACCAAACAATTACGCACTTTTATCATCTCGGATGCAACTTTTTCTTCCCTATAAGGGATTAAGAGTTTGGCGGTTGAAAAACCGCATTTGCTGAGCCGAGATTTGTTAAATTTTATCCACTCAGTACCAGATTATCGTAGGATGAACAAAGGCAACTGTAAACACAAGTTGTCCGACATGCTTCTGCTGGTTATTTTGGCCAGGGCATGCGGCTGCGAGACTCGCAAGGACATTGTGGCCTTTGGAACGATCCATTTGAGCTACTTGCAAGACCACCTCGGCATTCTTGCTAAGGGATGTCCGTCCGAGCCCACACTTTGCAGGATGGAAGGTGGAATCGACGACATTACTTTGGCCTCTTTGGTTTCGACATTATCACGAAAATACGTGTCGGAGCATGATGGAGCAAACAGACGGCACATTGCAATTGACGGCAAGTTCATGCTGGGTACGAAAATTGGCGACGGACGCTCTCCTGATGTTGTGACTGCTTTCAGCGTGACCGACCGGTTGCCGCTTGACACTGAAATGTGTGAGGTGAAAAGCAATGAGATAAAGGCTGTGCCCAAAATCATAGAGCGGGCTGACTACATGAATGGATGCGTTATAACTGCGGATGCCATGTCGTGCCAAAGTTCTATCATCAAAGGCATCGTCGGGAAGGGAGCTGACTATCTTATTGCGCTGAAAGCCAACCAGAAAGCAGCAAGATGGTCGGTAGAGGACGCTGTGCCTACGCTGCATCCTAACGACGAATGGAAGACGGAGTGGGAACTTGCCCACGGGAGGCTGTACCAACGCCGATGCCGTGTATATTCAGACATATCCGGTATCAAGGCGCTTGAAAAATTCCTCAATGTCAAGGCTGTGATTGCCATAGACACGCATACGATTGAAAAGAAAAGCGGAACGGAACAAAAACAGACGAGGTACTATATAACCAGTTTGGAAGAAAGGGCACAGACTTTGGATCGAATCAGCCGCATGCACTGGGGAATCGAGAACAATCTCCATTGGACGCTGGATGCAAGAATGCGCCAGGACCGCACAAAGAGAAAAGAAACAAAGTCGGCCAGAAACTTGGACTCGATCCAGAAGCTTGTTTATATCATCTACACCATAGCCTCCAAAAAGCACCTGCCAGAGACCATCAGAAAGAGGAAAGAACTCTTTAAAGTCAAGTTCTCAGCCATTGCATCTTACGCCAAGAACAGCTTGGCCTATGCTATTTCTCTTCTCAGTCTGTAGAGGTCGTTAATTTTGAGGGATATATAATAAGCCCTAAGCTACATCCAGCTTGGGTAGGGGATACTTTATCCATTGGTCATCAGACCTTTACTACAAATAGCATTTCTGCGGTAAAGCGGAGACTGAGCAACAATCATGCCATGTCAGTCTAAATTTAAATGAAAGAACCGTACATTCACATCGAGTTTTTACATCTCTTTTTTGGATATGATGAATAATAGTATTACCTTTGTACTCAGTCTTAGTGCATTCGAAGTCCCTGATTCCGTATGCATAATAGATATAGCTGGTGTCCATTTGTCTTGTTTTTTTTAATCACTTACAAAGGTAATGGATTTCCAGCTATTTTCTTTACATCATCCACACTTTATCACACGATTTGTCGGATGAACCCGAAATGATACGTATCAAGATGATGTAAATATATTTCAATGCCAATCGCCGATGCATTGGACTTTCTGCCACCTCAGGAAATCACCCTTTTATCTTCCTCAGCCACATCATAAGTAAGACCCAAGACCGGATTATTCCAAGAGGGAATCACGGCACAGTGGATATTTTCCGTGGGTTGGATATGAGGCTTCTTCGCTGTATCGATTACATTTAGAGAGATGGAAAATAGTCCTGAACAGTCTTTAGCTCCTCATGGAGCTATGGGTCTGACGTGAAGGGGCAGCCCTTACGAGCAAGCTCGTGGGCTGCCCCTTCACGTCAGACCCGCACCTTCGGTGCCAAGCCTGTCCCGGACGAAAATCGCTGACGCGTAAAATTGCGCATGGGCGCATAAAATCATGCAACCGATAGCTTAAATGACGACTTTCTGAATCGTTTGTGGACGGAATAGTGAGGTGCTGATATTTTATGCACCGTTAAGGTGCAATTTTACGCGTCAGCGATTTTCGTCATGGACAGGCTTTTACCCCGTAGGGGTGAGTCTCAGCCTATGGGATAGACTGCGAGCTTGCTCGCAAAGGCTATCCCATAGGCTGAGACTCATAGCTCCATGAGGAGCTATGGGCCTGTTCAGGACTATTTTCCTTTCCTTCGTGGTGATGGATGACTACACATCGGAGAAGTCTGTACAACATACAGAATTACTCTTACGTTTCAAACAGTTTATAGAAAATTTCTGCTTCCTCTCACCATCATTCCACGGAGAATATCCACTGTGCCGAAATCACCCTTTTATCTTCCTCAGCCATAATATCAGGAAGACCTACGACCGCATTATTTCAAGAGGGAATCGCCCTTTTATCTTTCTCAGCCACATCATAAGGAAGACCCAAGACCGGATTATTCCAATAGGGAATCACCCTTTTATCTTCCTCAGTCCCTCGCTGTCGACGATGGTGATGGACTTGCCGTTGGTGGCGATGAGACCATCATCGGTGAACTCGCGGATGACGCGCTGGAGCGAGAACTTCTGGATGGCGAAGGTATCGGCAATCTCCTGGCGCGACATCGTCAGCGTGAACGTCTTACCGTCATGGCGGGCGGCCTCGTCGA
Organism: Prevotella lacticifex; assembly: GCF_019973375.1. Lineage (GTDB taxonomy): Bacteria > Bacteroidota > Bacteroidia > Bacteroidales > Bacteroidaceae > Prevotella > Prevotella lacticifex. The sequence continues at coordinate 642,246 of NZ_BPTV01000002.1, forward strand.
GGAGGAATGCCGCCACCTTCTCGCGTACGGTGCTCAGGGTGAGCATCTGCGTCTTCCGGGCCAGAAACTCACTCGTCGACGACAGCTGGCGGATGAAGTTCATGCCGACCCTGTCGTCGCCCTTCATCAGCTGGTACAGTCCGGCAGGCGTCATCCTGAACACCACCGTAGGCGCTGTCGTCTCAACGCTCACCGGCAGGCGGTTGTCCTTGGCAAAGATATACGCCGGGGCCACAAGCGTGCCTACCCCGATGGTGGCCATCTGCACGAATTTCCCCGACGGACCGACCATCCGCGCCGTCATCTCGCCCTCGACGACGATGTCGGCATAGCGGCAGGGGGTACCGGCAAGGGCATAGACATCATCCTTGTCGAAACGTACCAGACGGTGCTTAACCGCGGCAGTAGCAAAATCTATATCCTCAGCGCTCAGACCCTCGAAGAGCTGACAGCGCATAAGGGCTTCGGTAACTTTCTTTTCCATTCCGTATGACTTGTTTCATGCAAAGGTACACATTTTATATCCATTTCCCGACACCGCCGACCGAAAAACGGACCCGTCCGGCCACAATTGTGGCTTTCTCGACCATCGGCACGCCTTTTGCCGTAGTATTATTGAAGGAAATAATAACAAACAAAAAACGATAAGACAATGAAAAAGACAATTGTAGTTTACGGATCCACCACCGGCACATGCCAGGAGGTTGCCGAGCAGATAGCTCAGAAGTTAGGTGTCAGCGACGTAAAGAATATCTCGGATGTCGATGCCGACATGCTTGCCGACTACGACAACCTCATCCTCGGTACTTCCACATGGGGTTCGGGCGAGCTTCAGGACGACTGGTACGACGGTGTGGAGATGCTCAAGGCGGCCGACCTCAGCGGCAAGACCATCGCCCTCTTCGGTGTCGGCGACGCCGAGGGCTACAGCGACACGTTCTGCGGTGGTATGGCATCACTCTATGAGGCCGTGAAGGACAGCGGTGCACGCCTCATCGGGCAGGTCGACGCCAGCACCTACACCTACGACGATTCGGAGTCGGTGGTCGACGGGAAATTCGTCGGTCTGGCCATCGACAGCTCAGAGAGCGAGGGTAAGACCGAGAACCGCGTCGACGAATGGATCGACGGCATCAAGGGAGAGCTGTAAGCGGCTCACCAACAGACCATTAACACGTATAACTCTTAAAACCTTACGACTATGGCAAAGATATTAAAAGCACAGGTGTTCAACCCAAATGAAGTTATCGATTATGCCGACGGCGGCGTCATCTCGAAGGAGTTTATCCATACCGCCAATGGCAGCGTGACACTCTTCTCGTTCGACGAGGGACAGAAGCTGTCGGAACATTCGGCACCTTTCGATGCTGTCGTCAGCGTCATCGACGGTGAGCCGGAGATTGTCATCGACGGCAAAGCCCATCATCCTAAGGCGGGTGAGGCTATCATCATTCCCGCCGGCCATCCCCATTCCGTCAACGCACCCAAGCGTTTTAAGATGATGCTCACAATGGTCAGAGGATAACCCTTTATATATAATGTTGTCCGCGCGGAAGGCAATGGATAACCCCTCACTGCCGTTCGCGCGGAGACAATGGATAACCTCTCACACATTATCTTCCGTGCCTATCCATCCCCGCCGTATTGCCTCCATGACATTCGCCGGGGCGCGGTCGTGGCGCAACTCGTTGGCCATAAAATCCATGTACGGCGCCACATGGTGGAAGAACTTCTTGTAACCGCGACAGAGATAGTTAAGACCACTATCGCCGTCGGCGGTGACGGAGAACCGGTTCTTAGGACACTCTCCATTACATGCAAAGAGATACTCACACTCCCGGCACTGCCGTGGCAGGGTCTCGCGCTTCGCGGCACCGAAGGCCCGCTGGCGATCACTGTGCATCAGTGCGTAGAGCGACTCGTCGCGGATATTGCCCAACCGGTATTCGGGAAACACGAAATGGTCGCAACTGTACACATCACCATTATATTCCATCACTCCCACCTGCCCGCATGTCGGTGCCATCGAGCAGATGCCCGGTGCCACACCCACCCAGTTGGCTAAGGTAGCATCGAAGAGCTGGACGAAATAGTCGCCGACATCCGTCCTCACCCACTCGTCGAAGACAGCACAGAGGAAATCGCCCCACTGCTCGGCACCCACCGAGAACGCCGTTACTGCCATGCTCTCCTCGTCGGGGGCGGCGAGACTGCGCCCGTCGGCATGACCGAGAGCACGCTCCACAACGGGCGTGAACTGAAGGTAGTGACAGCCTATTGACTTGAAAAAACGGTAAAACTCCAAAGGCCGGCTGCCGTTGTCGTTGTTGACGACGGCCATAGCGTTCCACTGCACACCATACCTGTTGAGGATCTCTATGCCTTGCATAACCCTCGCAAACGACCCCTCGCCCTGCCGCGACCGCCGGTATTCGTCATGAAACTCCTCCGGACCGTCGATGGACACGCCGACGAGCCATCCGTTGTCGGCGAAGAACCGCGCCCACCGTTCGTCGATGAGTGTGCCGTTGGTCTGGATGGCATTGTCGATATTCCGGCCGCGGCCGTAGCGCCGTTGCAGGGCGATGGCTTTCTCGTAGAACGCTATCGGCCGCAGAAGGGTCTCACCGCCGTGCCATGTGAAGAGGATATCGCTCGTCGCCTGTGCCTCGATATATTCCTTTGTGAACCGCTCGAGCATCTCGTCGCTCATTATGTGGCGGCTGTCGTCGCCATAGAGCCGCGACTTCTCGAGATAGTAGCAGTAGCGGCAGGCGAGGTTGCAGGCCGCTCCCGCCGGCTTTGCCATAATATAAAATGGTCGCGCGAAGGGCGATATCGTTCTCTCTTGCATTGGATAATTTCTTTTTAAGGGCTATAGAAGCTATAGAAACTATAGAGGCTATAGCAGCTATAGGCTCAGCCTCCTATCGAAGCCCATGCCCCCTATGCCGGTCTATGCCGGCCTATCGCTGTCTATTTCTTCTTGGGATAGTATTTCTCTCCCGGCAGGGGCCAGTTCTCCGAGGGGAAATGTGCCTTGCGCATGGCCTTGTCGAACTTCTTAACCATCTCGGGGTATTTGTCGGCGAGATTCGTCGTCTCGTTAGGATCCTCCTTGATATTATACAGTTCGAGGGGGCGGTTCGGCTTAACGGTCACACACTTCCAGTCGCCCTGGCGCGCGGCCCTCTGCTTTCCCGTGAACTCCCAGTAGAGCATGCGGTGGTCGGTGTCGACCTGACGACCGTAGAAGAGCGGGAGGATATTCATTCCGTCGATGCCGTGGGGCAGGAAACGCTCACTGCCGGTGAGGGCCGCGAGGGTAGGCATGAAATCGGGGAAGTAGACGATGTTGTCGACGGTACCCACGGGCACCTTTCCCGGCTGGTTGACAATCAGCGGCACCTTGATACCGCCCTCGTAGAGCTGTCCCTTCGTTCCGCGCAGGTTTCCGCCGCAGTGGAGGGTGGCCCTCGGCGACATCACGGCGGCACCGTTGTCGCTGGCGAAGATTATCAGGGTATTGTCGGCGAGTCCGAGAGCATGGACGGCTCCGAGCAGTCTACCTATATTATAGTCCATGTGGGTGACGAGGGCCGCATAGCGTTTCGTGTTCGCGTCCCAGTTCTCGTCGTCATACCACGACGTGTCGTCGATATGGTACGGTTCGTGAGGCGCGTCGTAGGCGAGGTAGAGGAAGAAAGGATGGTCCTTCTCTCTGTTGATGAACGCGATGGCGTCGTCGGTCGAAATCTCTGTATTATGTCGCACATGGGCATCGTGCTCGTTGGCACTGATGGTGATGAGACTGTCGCCGTGGAACCGGTAGTTGGGATAGTAGAAGTAGTCGCCATTGCTGCGTGTCGTCGATATCGTCCATCCGTAGAACTCGTCGAAACCGCGGTGGTTCGGCGATGCCGTCGGGTCGTAGCCGTCGAGATGCCATTTGTTCACGAGACAGGTGCGGTAGCCGCCGGCACTGAGCACCGTAGCGATGGTCGTATCCTGTGGCAACAGGTTCGCCCGGTGGTTATAGGTGGTGTCGCCGCGGAGGTTGATCTTCACTCCCCGCAGTCCGCCGACGGGACACTGGTTGTCGCGGATGCGCGTCTTTCCCGTGTTCTTGCCCGTCATCAGCGAACAGCGCGACGGCGACGAGATGCCGCTGCCGGCATAACTCTCGGTGAACCGCAGGCCGGTGGCGGCAAGGCGGTCGATATTCGGGGTCTGGATATATTTGTTGCCGTAGCAGTGGAGGTCCTCGTAGCCGAGGTCGTCGGCGAGGATGAAGATGATATTCGGATGGTCGGGGGTAGCCTTCCCTTGTGCTGTCTGTTGTGCACATACCGGTGTTACGGCTGTGAAGGCCATACCGTAGAGAATGAGTTTTTGTCGCATAATAGATATTAGTTCGATCTGTCTTAGATTGTTTCCACGGCTCTCGCTTTCAGCACCGATTGCCGTATTGTAGTGCAAAGGTAATAAATTTTAAAGGCAAATGCAAGTTTTTTAACACTTTTCTTTTGGCCGAAGCCAAAATTTTTATAAGGAGCATAGACCCTCATAGGCCTTAATAGGCTGGTATAGGAGGGAATAGGAGCCATAGCTACTATAGTGGCTATAGAGGCTATAGAGGCTATAGAAACTATAGAAGCTATAGCCCCCTCCCTGAAAAGCCTATGAACGCCTATGAAGGCCTATTCCTCCCTAAAAAGCCTATGCGCGCCTATGAGCTCCTACTCCTCGCTCACACACTTCTCCAGCCCCTCGACGATGGCCTTGCGGTCCATATTCCTGCCGATGAAGACGAGCTTCTGCATGCGGTCGCCGTAGGTATCGTCCCAGTCGGCGGCGACAGCCTTGTTCTTGCTGAGGAAGTCGCGGAGCTCATCCTCCGGCATCGTGGCATACCACTGACCGGCGTTGCGGAGACCAATCTGACGGCCGGCCTGCTCGAAGACATAGCATGTCTGCTTCTCGTCGGCGAAATAGCAGATACCCTTACAGCGGATGACCGACTGCGGCCAACTCTCTGACACCCACTCGTCGAAGGCCGCAAGGTCGAGAGGACGGCGCTCCTTCCATACGAAGGTCTCGATGCCATACTCCAGTGCCTCACCCGACTCCTCGTTCTCGAGGTCGTCATCATCGCCCTCCATGGCTGCTATCCACGCTGCCGAGGTGGCCACCTTGTCGAAATCGAATTTCCCCGTGTTGAGTAGTCGGTCGAGGTCGACATCACCGTAGTTGCACTCGATAATCTCGGCCTGGGGCTGCAGATGGCGCAGGATGTCCTTTACCTCGGCGAGGTCGTCGGCACTAACCTCCGAGGCTTTGTTCAGGAGGATGGTATTACAGAACTCCACCTGCTGGATGACAAGACTCTCGAGGTCGTCCTCACCGATATTCTCCTTCATCAGGGCGTTACCCTTACTGAACTCGTCGCGCATGCGCAGGGCATCGACGACGGTGACGATATTGTCGAGACGGGCACGGGCCGTACGCGCCAACTCGGGATAGAGCTGGGCATAGGCCGAAATCGTCTGCGCTATCGGTGCCGGCTCACAGATACCGCTGGCCTCGATGACGATATAATCGAATTTGCCGGCCTGGGCGATATCGCTGAGCTGTTTGACAAGGTCCATCTTCAGCGTACAGCAGATGCAACCGTTAGAGAGCGGCACAAGACTGTCGTCGCCCTGACCGACGATGCCGTCCTCGGCGATAAGGCTCTCGTCAATATTCACCTCACCGATGTCGTTGACGATGACGGCGAAACGTATGCCGCGCTCGTTGCGCAGGATGCGGTTGACGAGCGTTGTCTTGCCACTGCCAAGATAACCGGTGAGCAGCAGTACCGGGATTTCTTTCACTTTATTGTCCATTGTTTCTTTTCTTTTGATTTTTCCGCCTGCAAAGGTACAAATATTATGCCAAACACCACAAAACAATAGAAAAGGTTTCGAGCCAGAGGAATAGGTGGACGCGGGGGCGGAGGATGCGGCCGGGGCGATATAGCCCCTATAACTTCCATAGCCTCTACAGCTACTATTTCTTCCTATAAATCACTATAGTTTCCTATAAATTCCTATAGCTTCCTATAAATCCCTATTGCTTCCTATAGCCCCTATAGAAACCTATCGCCCCTAAAAAATCCCTATAGCATCCTATCGCCCATATAGAAATGGAAAAAGGAGTTCCTCACGGAACCCCTCCTTCGTTTTCTTACCTGTTAGCTCCCATCTTTATACTCTTGGGAGAGAGTATTTTATTTATCCGTTATGAAGAAAATGAATGTTGCCAATAACCTTCGGATGCAAAACTTATCATTCACATATATTATCTTTCTGTTTCCATCAGCGATAATCGTTGGAATATCGTTTCCATCGGGCGACAACCGTCCGAATGTCGTTTCCATCGGCGATAACCGCCAAGTATATCATTTTCACCGAGCCATGATACCCGATTGTCGTTTCCATCAGGCCTTAACCGCCACGTATATCATTTTAACCTTCACCCTCGCCCGCCCTATCCAAAGTCGTCAGCAGGAAGATTCTATCCCAAGCCGAAAGGGAAGCGCCGCGGGCTTCTATGAAAATCCCTACCTCCTAAGAGATAGCCAGCTCCCACTTTCACAAGGGGAGCTGCTACTGGTAAGAAATTGAGATTGAGGTTATGATGATTACTATTTTTCTTATTTTTCGTGCTTAATCGATTGCGCAATCAGAGCCGAGTAGAAAAGATACCCGTTTTCATAACTATCGTCAGCATACCGTCGCTGTAGAAAGCTCCGTTGAACTGAGTGTTGAAGTGAGCGGTGATATTACCGTCGTTGGCGATAATAAGGTTGCTCGGGTTCTCCTCGTCGATCTCACCCTTCTTGTTGCGGCTCATGCAGGTGTAGATACCATTCTCGCCCTTGTCGTAGAGCTGGTTCTCTGCAACCTCCTTGACAACCTTTCCGGTGTTGCCGTCGAAGAGGCGGGAAACGCCGTCCTTGCCGTTGAGCACCACCTCGTTGCCGTTGCAGTAGAAGTTCATCAGCTTATCGCCGTCGGCAGCGTATTTCTCGTGATGGCTGAGCTCGTTCGACTTACCGATGACATCCTTGCCGTAGAGGTTGACCTGCTGGTTCTGGAAGTCGCTGACGACGTTCAGACCTGCACTGGTCATATAGAAAGCCTTGTCCTTGCCGAGGTAAGCATCGAGAATCTTACCGTCAATCTTCAGGTAGTTGAGGAAGTACTGCTGACCAGTGGCGAGGTCGTACTGAGCTACGAACGGCTTGCCGACTTCGTAAGAGCAGCCCTCGAGATAAGCCAGACCGGTGGAGAGCAGTGTGATGCGGTCACCGTCAATATTGATGTGCATCGCTGAGGTCTTGTCCTTAGGCAGCTGTGTGAACCACTTCACGTTAAGGTCGTAATCCATGCAGTAGAGGTCCTCACCGTCAGCGAGGTAGATGAGATTATCCTTGAAGGCGATATTCGACTTGATACCTGTCCAGTAGCCGCGGTCGACATAAGGAGTGAAGGCGTAGTCGGCATCGGAGTTGTGGTTGGTGCTGTGGTCTTTCTTGCTCAGACCCACCGGAACACCGTAGCGGCCGGTATTGACGTTCATGCGCTTTACGACACCTGTCTGCGGGTCGATGAGCATCAGCTGGTCAGCCCAAACGAGGTAGTTGCCGGTCTCAGGAAGATACTGAACCTTGTTCCATCCCCAACGGGTGTAGTGGCTGATGGTGTCGCTCCAGAGTTCCTCACCATCGGAGAGGCGGTAAGCGTAGAGGACGTTCTTATTATGGAATTCGAGGTCACCGTTGAAGCTGTTCCACTTTGCGCGGTAGCCGAGGACAACGTTTGCTGAGTCGTCAACGTATACCGGAAGGATGTTTCGGGTCCATACGTGGTTGCCCATGAGGTTGTCCAGTGTGGTGAAGAATCCGGTGTTACCTTTTACATTACGGTCGGTATTGTTGGAGTTCAGCAGACCCATGCGGGTGACCTGGAAGATACCTCCCTGGTTGTCCTTCTTCCAACGGAAGCCCTGCTCAACACTTGAGTAGAGCATTGCCTCAGAGTTACGCTGCTGATATAAGAGGAGCATCTCGCCACCATGGCACTGGTCGACGAGCATTGTGTTAGCATTTAAGTCAATGTAGTCGCCGTTGATGTTTGAACCTCCAATAAGGTTCTTCAACGTCATTGCGCGGTTGTCGGCATTTGCGATGATTGCAATCGCGAGGAGCAGTATGGTAAGAAAATTGCGTTTCATAAGCCGTTACGTTTAGTTGTCTGTAGTTCTTGTTTTCTTTTGCAAAGATATTTACTATTCTCACTACTTCCAAACATTTCGGAGATTATTTTTTTGTTGTGCGCACACAATTAGGTTTATTAACATTTCATACCGCAATATGTGTAACGTTTAGAGCGTTTAGTGTAATAGAGAATGCAGTTTTTTGTGTTCTACAGCATAATAATTTTATGCTCTAAAGCTGTTTATATGTTTCAGTAATATGTATTATATGTTCCGTGTAGGTGTATATTTTGTTGCCTGAGGCTTGAAAAGGTATATATTTCGTTATTATAAGGGGTATATTCTGTTTACTTTGTAATTTATCTAAATCTTGAATAATAGCAATTGTGCACGCACACCGCGTTAACAACCATTCACAAGTGGATGGTTTGGGTTCTGACGGGGAAAATATGCTGTAGGTCACGTTTTCATCGCTGTTTTGTTGCCGCACAGTGCATAAAATGTTGCCGTTGTGTTATCGCACACAGTCGACAAGAATGCGAATTATCCTTACATTGAATCACACAGTCGTAAAACAATTCAACCATAATGGCGAAACATATAAGTATGTCGGGAATAGGGCAAGAAGTCCGTGGTAGTCGGCATTGCAGGAGTCAGAGGAAAATTATAGGGAACAATAAATGTTCAAATTTCGACAATGATTTTCGGTTTTTCCTTTGGCGAAATAAACGTCGGGAGTTGTACGGGAGTATGGCTCGGCGATTATTCCCCCACCGATGGTTCCCGCCGACAACGGTACGAGGACCATGCCGCTCTCGTGCATACACATTATTATATATAGGTGGTGTCCTGCCGCCAACAGCCATTGGGGTGCGGAATAATGGCCCACAGCGTGGCCAATGCAGGGCGAGGGAAACGGCCTAAAGGCCAAAGGAATCCCCTCGCAAAGCCGCAAAGACCGCAAAGGACACGCCAAGATAATAACCTTCGCGGAATCTTTGCGGTCTTTGCGGCTTTGCGAGAAACTGCACCTACCCACTTGCAGGGGCGGCCCTCGTGGCCGTCCGGTCGGTCGTCAGACCGAATCTCTGCATTTATTTCCGACGTTTGACAAGTCGTAATATTCTGCGTAAACCACTGATACTAAGCCGCTTGCAGCACTCCACCGCCGTGGTGGGGTTTATCCCCACCCTCGAAGCTGCGGGGTGTTACCTTGATTCTTGTCCGACGCTGGTAGGACGGGGATAAACCCCGCCCCTACGGTGGATGTGTGCAACACATTAGTTATCAACGGATTACAAACATAATGCCCTTGCAGAGAAGTCAGGTTATGGCCGGACTGTCGCGTTGAATAGACAAATGAATATGCGTATTCGGTCGTAAGCCCGAATCTCTATGGCGGCAGCCTGTTTTGATGGTTTTCCTTTGTGTCAGCGCCAAGATCCGACGGAGGAGGATCTGCCATTTGGGATTTGAGGGCGGTGAGAGGCCCAGCCTCTCACAAGCACTCAAAGCCCAAATGGCAAAGGGCGAAAGCCCTTGGCGCTGACGCAAAGGGTTTTTATGGTTTTGGTCTGAAATTATGATTGTCTATTCAACTCTCTAAAACTAAGGTTAGTATTGATTTTGGTCTTAAATTATTTCGTTCAAGGTGCTTAGACTGCCAATGCGTAGATGCGCACAACGTGCTATTGTGCGTCTTCGAGGCACTGAATATATAGCTGCCTGCTTCTTTCTTCCCCGGACTGCACTCGCTATCGCTCGCTTAGTCCGGGGTTACTGATGATTAAGCCCCGTCGGGGCTTTCTTATGGCAGAGAAGAATTGCCATCTTACTAACTGCGGGGTAGCTACCTTAGATCTTGTCCGACGCTGGTAGGACGGGGATAAACCCCGCCCCTACGGTGGACGCGTGCAACACATTAGTTATCAATGGATTACCAAGCCAACGTCTTCGAAAGGCGGGCAGGTAGGCAGGGTTAGGGATTATTTAATCGTTAATTTCGTGTTTTTCGTGCAGACGAAACGGGCTGGGCCGTTGACCCGTGTTGTCCGTGTAAGAAGAGGGGGACGGCCCAACGACTTGGTACCGCCCCCCTTAACACAAGTATAAAAAAATTGAGAATCTATTATTTCCGTTCTATTTCAGCAACATACGGCCGCGTAACGTGTACGTAGCAGGAGGCATCATTGGACGACATTCAACCGCCGAATCGCGGCAATTTACATCATTGTGCAGCACTCTACCGCTGTAGGGGCGAGGTTTATCCCCACCCTCGCTGCTGCGGGGTATTTGCTTTGTATCTTGTCCGCTGTTGGTAGGACGGGGATAAACCCCATCCCTACAGCGGATGTGTGCTATACCACTGATACTAAGGCGCTTGCAGCACTCGGTAACGTAGGGGTGGGGGTTATCCCCACCCTCGCTGCTGCGGGGTATTTGCTTTGTATCTTGTCCGTTGTTGGTAGGACGGGGATAGCCCCCGCGCCAACGGATAGGTGCAGCGCAACCGGCGGAGAGGTGCAACGACACGGTGGGCGCCAGGTCACCCATGGACCACCGTACAGGCGGCGTTACTCGTCCCAGGTACTCCAGGGGTCGTACTTACCACGGTTACCACTACCGTTGGCACTCTGACCGTGGGTAAACTCCGTGCCGGCATAAGCATTGACGATACCCCACTCCTGCTTCGTTGTGGGGCATTCACCCTCCCAATAGCGGTAGGTGGAGGCAATCTTTCCATAACGGTTTGACGCCGCCATCATTGCCTCGGAATGCATGACGATAACCTCTGTTACCGGCTTGATATATGTTTTCTTCTTTTCCATTGTAGTAATCATCTTTTCGTTAACCTCACTTACTTTCTACCTGCCATCATCACCTCAGCATGCACGGCGACGACCTTTGTCACCGGCTTGATATATCTTTTCTTCTTTTCCATAGTCGTAATCATCGTTTTCGTTTACTTCACTACATACTTCTTACCAGCGGCGATATAGATGCCCTTTGGCAGTCCATCGAGGCTGTCGCCGACATACTGTCCGTTGAGATTGTAGACCTTTCCGTGGAAAATATCTATTGTTCTGTCGCCAAAGTGCACCTTCGTTATTCCGTCGGCGGTGTTGCCCGCAGCCTCTATCGACACGTTCTCAGGACCGTTGGCCTTGGCGCTGCCGGTGGTGGTGAAGGAGTCGTCGCCGAAGACGCTCTGCCCGTTTGCATTATCATTATTATGACGTGTGTACCAGTGAACATTACCAAATTTACCTTGTGGTACATATATCTTATCATCACCTTCCTTCCATTCGTAGCCGATGATTGCCGTGTAAGCATTCCAGTTCAATTTCTGATCAGGGAATTCTTCCTGCCAGAAGAATGTTGCGACTTGCTCCTTATCATACCATGCGAGGAAGTAAGCATAGCGAGGCATCTCGGTCTGCCAGTAATTGCCAATGAATTTGTAATATTTACCTGTTCCTTTACCATCCTTATCGGTTGCCTCAACAGTTACTACACCATCCTTTACGCCCTTACGGAGTTCTACCTGCGAAACGGCCCTGCATCTTTCGTCTATTAGAACCTGCTGTGCGGGGTAGAATTCTAATGATCCATCAGATTTCTTCTTGAAATCGGGCTGGAGGAGGTAAGGCACACCGGCCTTGATGACAACATCGTCATCCTGCCTATCGCCAGTTTTTTTACCACTATCGTCGTATACATAATTATATACGTCACGGTCGAATTTCAGGACGATTTTACCTACAAGGTCAGTCTTGGTGTTACCGGTATATGTAGCATCGCGCAGCACACCAGTAAACTCGCAGACATGCGGTTTGCCCGGTTCCTCTCCATCTGGACGATTTCCGAAAATCTTTCTTACCTCAGCCCTCGTCATATTAAACGGCACGCAGATTGTCCACCAGCCATTATCGTTGATATAACTGAAGTTATGAGAAGGCACATCCGGTTCCTCATAATTGAACGAGGTTGCAAGGACAAACTGATGCCATCCACGGTAGTCGTTGTCGTAGAGTTGTTCATTTGTTCCTTTATAAACCGTTTTCTGCCAGTCGCCATTGTCAACGTCGCTCTTACCATCGGCACTTGTATGGTAGAAAATTGCCGACTTATCCTTCTTAGCACTATTGTTAAAGAGTGTATTGGCAATTTCCTGGCTCATCTGATAGCCATATGAGCCACTACTAGTCTCGCCATTCTTCAAATTTATGTCAAAAGTTCCCAAATTTGACCATGCAGTTCTCGGTGCATCCCATGCATTCCAAAGATATCCGTTTGTAGCCTGCTGATAAGAGCGGATAAATTCTGACTGGTTAGGCCATTTGATTACATTTCCTTTACCATCAGCATTTCCATCAGCATCGGTGATGGTATAATCACGGGTAACGTCGGTGTAGAGTTTTTCCTCGTCCATACCTTGAATACTGCTGGGGTAGTGGAGCACTGCTATCCAACCATGATTCTGGAAATCGGCGCGGGTAATACCTCCGTTAGGCGAGAATCCATTATTACCTGTACATGGGTTTGTGCCAAAGGCATTAACCTGACACACAGGCGCTTTCGTGGAAAGATTATACACGTCTTTCACCTTAATCATTGAGGCAAAAGCCCAGGTATCTATTTCTTTTAAATTTGTCGAAAATACGGCAGATCCAGCCGTTGAATCAACCTCATCAATGACTACTTGGTCGCTGAATTTCGTCCCATCTTTAGCAGTGAATTCTTTTAATTCCGTCTTTTTACCATAGCCCTTATCAATAAGATTTCCATCCTTGTCAGTTGTTGTAATGTGGTTTAGGTTGTTGAGACCATAAAACGCACGATAACCAATCTTAGTAATATTATAAGGTATATGTATACTCTTGATATTGTTGGCACCATTGACATGTAAGAAGTCAGCTGGCAACTCATCTACCGATGAAGGAATGACAACAGTTACTGAGCTTGCACCGATAAGTTTCGTTTCACTAAGAGTCAAATCATTGATGTTTGAGAATATGGCATCTTTAAGATCCAGTTTCTTAACGCCATTACTACCATCGAAAGCCACGCCATTACGGTCTCCTTTGGCATTTTTATCCATCTCCCTGTAATTGTCTGCACTTGATACATTATAATTATCCGTGAACGCAAAGTGACCATTCTCATCATAATAAACATCTGTATTTGTATTGGCCGAGATATCCTTAGCGTTGAGATTACCGGAGATTTTCAAGTAATCAATATCGAGGTTAGAATTACCCTGACCATTAACTTTTGTCACATCCTCCGTCATCTCGGTGAGGATATGGACATCGCCTTCATTGGAAGAATAGCATGTGTATGACTTTCCTTCCTTATAATAATATGCCACGCCCTTGAGTTGCGGGTTGTTTTTGCTATTGCGCAGGTCTGTGAAAAGCTGGTCGTCGTGCTTGGTCAGTTCCGCACCGGCGTCAGGCAGAGCTAAGTATTTAGCATTTTCGTTTAACTTGATTTTGTTGATGGCTTCAATTTTCTTCTCCGGACTGTCGAGGTCAACTAAGACGAGCTTCGAGAGATTAATCCGCTCGTTCGTCAACTTGCTCAGAGCGGCCAGGTCGGCGGAGTTAGCATTTCCATCGTAGATGAATGTCGTTGTTGATCCGTAAGTTGTGAGAAGTTCGCAGTTGTCATTATTAAGATGATCGGCAAACTCCCCGGCGTTTTCTACCGTTACGGTGACGAACGTAGTGCCACGCCAAGTTTGGCCAGCCGTCACCTTCACCCCACCCACGGCATTCTGTACACTCCCGAACACCGCGAGGAGGATGGTGATGAGAGCCGTCATCACCATGTGTGGTTGTTGTTTAATTTGTTTAGTAATCATCGTTGTTCTCAATTTATTATTTGTTCTTGTTTGTTGTTATCTTTATTCAATCTATTTCATGGGTCGGATTGTTATCCTTGCCACGATATATATATTGTCGGATGTTCCGGCGGTCGTTCATACTTCGGCAGTCGTTGTGACTTTTTCCGTTCCCCGGCGGCAACATTTGTTGCGTCGAGGGTTAATTAATGTTGTAAGGTTAGAAATAATAGGTAAGACACCAAAACTTATCGTTCGGTGATGCAAAATTATATGAAATTCGGATAACGTGAATGTTTTTTCGTTTCCGATGAATGTATAAAATGTTGCCATGGTACAATTTTATGGTATAAAAACAGTTTTTCCACCTCATCTGTTATGATTTGTTCCGAGAGAAGTGTATGATTTGTTAACGCACACAGAGGAGAAGTGGGAGGCGAGATGATGAGGCAGATGGAATGGGCGTCAACGATGTTCTGCACCTGGCCGTATGCAGGGGCGACCACATGCCACGAATCGACAAAAGAATACGGTTATTCGGTCTAACGACCGGGCGGATCTCTGTATCTTCAAACGGGGGAAAAGGGAAAAGAAAATCATGGGCAGGCTTATTCTCCCCATGGAGCAATGGGTCTAAAGCTATGGGACAGACTGCGAGCTTGCTCGCAAAGGCTGTCCCATCACTTCCACACCATGGCTCCATCGGGAGCCTAAGCCTGCCTATGACTATTTTCCTTGAGTTATGAACCTCTCTAACCAATTATGAATAATCGGTCCACGAGAAATATCCAGTGCACCAAATAAAGGGCTGGGATTCGGACTCTCTTGTGACAAAAACCGAATATAACCACTTGCGTTTGCAAGGGCTTCGCCCATTGTTTCTTCTCCGTCGCAGGCTTGCTCCGAAGCAAGCTTCGGCAAGCCGGCGACGGAGAAGAAACAGCCTTCGTGCCTCAGGCTTGCAACCGCAAGAAAAACCTTCAAAACCGCTGATGCCGCAGAATACGACCATGCGATTAGGTTTAGTTTGTAGTCGTCCGAGCGCAAGAATAAACGATGGTCGTTTGCATGGGGCGAGTAGAAAGGTTGTTACCGCTTAATAAATAAAGGATTCGGTCTTACGACCGACCGGACGGCCATAAAGGCCGCCCCTGCAACCGCACTGTGCAGCTAATCTGTAACTATAAGGGCCATAAATATCTCAAAAACTAAAGGACACCCTCGCAAAGCCGCAAAGACCGCAAAGGAGTTTTTTCGGGGGAATTCGGGGGCGGAGGGGCATATATATAATAATGTATACATTATATAAGGCACAGACTGGGGAGGGGGCGGAGGGGCATATATATAATAATGTATACATTATATATAGGGCACGGGCGGGGGAGGAAACGGGGCGGGGAAAGAAAATGACGGTGAAATATTTTGCTATCTCACTGGATTGCACTATCTTTGCAGAGATTCCTGCGAGGGCCGCCGGGAGGAAGACGAGGCGGACGGAGACGGGAAGAGAGCTACAACGACAAATCAATGACAAACAAGATATGTTTATGAGACGGATTATAGCACTAATGATGATGGTCGGACTGACACTGATAGCTTCGGCGCAGACCGACGTGATGAGTGTCGACGACGCTATCGCAATCTTTAAATCGGGAAAGAAGGCCACCGCCGACGCCACTCTCTCGAAGCAGGGCTACCGCTATAAGGGTGTGTCGACACTGCTGCACAAGGACTACTGCTGGGCCAAGAATGTGGAACTGTCGAAGGACTTCCTGCCTGAGAGCTACGGCAAGGGCAACTCGAGTGTGTTCATGATGGCCACTGACGGCAAGAGCGCGTTCCTCTATGTCTACAACCAGCGGGCCTTCGCCGGTCTGCAGGCTCAGGTGAAGAAGAAGGGCTACGAGGTTCAGAAACAGAAGGACGGGTCGCTGCTCTGCACCCACGATGCCCTTCCGACGCTGACATTCATGCAGTTGCAGATGCCCTACCCGTTCTGTATGGTCGTCACACCATAGGAAACGCGAGGCCGAGCTGAGGCCGCGGCGAGGACGAGAGGCAGCCGGGGCAAGGCTGAGCGGAGGCCGCGGCGAGGTTGAGCGGCGGGTTGTAACCCGCCGAACACGACAGCACAGACAAGAGAGAAGCCGAAAAACGGGCGCCCACGGAAAAAGGCGGGGCACGGAAAGACAGGCACGACGCACGGGAGAGGCCGAAAAACGGGCGCACGCAGATAAAGGAGGGACACTTAAAGGCAGGCCCAGCGCACGGGAGAGGCCGAAAAACGCACGCCCACGGAAAAAGGCGGGGCACGGAAAGACAGGCACGACGCACGGGAGAGGCCGACGAAGGGCACACACGTAGATAAAGGATAGGCACGAAAAGCGGAGCACTGAACGGTGCTGCGAATCTCTATGCAATGTAAAAAACGGGGAGGAAAATGGAGGAAGATGAAATAGAAGTAGGGACGATCGGGTTCGAACCGATGACCTCTGCAATGTGACTGCAGCGCTCTAAACCAGCTGGGCTACGCCCCTGTCGTTCTATTTGCGGATGCAAAGGTAATAATAATATGTGTAAATGCCAAAGAAAAAAGGCGCGTTTTTTCGTTTAGGACAAAAAACGCGCCTTTGATATTGTTATACGGCCACCGAGAATACGGATTCCACGATGAAAGAATCTCATTTGCGATATTTGCGACTTTGCGAGGTGTTCATCTCAGACAATACCAGCCCCTGCAAGTGGATAGGTGCAGCACATGTAATCATGATGGAGAACAGAAGGCTGCGAGGGAGCGAGCCAGGGGGCGGAAGGTGCTGGATCAGTCCTTCTTGCCTATCGTCTGGGCACGGTATTTCATCGGTGTGAGGCCGAGGTGCTCCTTGACATAGTGGCTGAAATAGGAGCGGGTCTTGAACTTCATGATTTCGCCTACCGACTTTATCGACAGCGTAGGATTGCGCAGGAGCCGCGTTATCTCGGCCATGGTGAACTTGTTTATCCAGAAGGAGGCCGTGTGGCCGCTGGTATCCAAGCTTATCTCGGAGAGGTATTTGGCCGTGATACCGAGTTTGTCGGCATACCACCTCACCTCGCGTTCCGACTTGTAGCTGCCGTTCTCGAGCATCGTGATGAAGTCGTGGAAGTAGCGCATCGACTGCCGACCGCTGTAGACGATGCTGTTGCCCGCCTGGTTCTGCCGGCTGTGGATGTCGTAGAAGTCGTACATCATTATATGCACGAGATTATGCAGAACTGGGCGGTAGAACATGTGGTCGTGGATTGGCAGCCGCTCGCGTATGCACTCTATCGTCTCGAGGAAGAACGCCAGGTCGCGGTCGGTCATCTTCACGACGGGACTCTCTATCAGCGCCGACATCCGGAAGTTGTACGACATGATATCCGGCTCATCGACGGTGAGATAGATTCCGTGGATGAAAATCGCCTTCATGGTGAAATCGGGGCTCACCTCCAGCCACGTCAGGACGTTGTTGTTCATGACGAACAGTCCGGTGTGGTCGGAGATGAAATACTCCCGGTCGGCGATTTTTATCTTAGCGTAACCCCCTGAGCAGTAGACGAATAACTGGAAATCGTGATATTCGTCGCTCGTCGTCTCCCGATAGTCGTCGGTGATGTGGAAGAGCGCGCTGTCGTCGTAGAGCTGCCGATTCTGTGTTTGTGTGCCTTCAGCCATAGATTCCCGTCATTACTTAGCGAAGCGCAGTCCCACCTGCATGCCGTCGTAGCTGCCGAGGATGGAGCTGAGGGTAGAGAGTGTGGCGTTGCCGGTGAGCTTACCTAACGATCCGGCATACTTCATGAATTTCGACGCATCCATGACGATGAGGAGGTTGTTGCCGTCGAGCTCAGTTTTTCCTACGAGCTGCTGGAGTCCGCTGGCGTAGGTGAGTACGACATTCTTTCCGCTGAGCTTGTATGTTCCGCTGACGGTCTTTGTTCCCACGGTCTGGGTGAAATTGCCGTCCTTATCGAAAGTCATCTTGAATTTGCCCTTTGTGATGCCGAATTTCTGCAGTTCGGTCTGGAGTTTCTTCTCCACGGCAGCGCTGGCGAGCTTTCCGCCGAGGTTCTTCAGTGCATCCGACGACTCGAAGACTACTGCCGGACGGGTGTATTTCCATGTTCCGGCGAGCGTCTCGGTGCTTGCCGACGAACCCCCGAGGAGTGACGAGACAGCCGAGAGGAGACCTCCAGCAGCCGACGAGGTGTTGTCGGTGGTGGCAGTAGTTTCGGTTGTTGTCGTGGTTTTTGTCGATTTTGTCGACTTTGTTGACTTTGTAGAGGTCTTCTTTGTCGACTTCTTGGTCGATTTCTTGGCGGTTTTCTTCTTCACCGGCATCGAGGTAGATGCTGACTCAGAGGAAGTTGCGAATGCTGAAGCCGGTGCTGCGATGAGAAGCGCTACGGCTGCTGCTAAAGATAATAATGCTTTTTTCATTTGAGTTGAATTTTTGATGGGGTTAATGGGGTGAATGGGGTGAATGAGAGAGGTGGGGCTGCCAGCTACGGCGGGGCTATCAGCAGGCTTTGAAGCTGAGGTCGAGGCCCTTGACGGAATGGGTGAGGGCACCGACGCTGATGAAATCGACACCCTGCTCGGCGTAGTCGCGGATAGTGTCGTAGGTTATGCCTCCCGACGACTCCACCTCATAGCGGTGGTTGATGATTGTCACGGCCTTGCGCGTGTCGGCGGGGGTGAAATTGTCGAGCATGATGCGGTCTACCCCTCCCTCGTCGAGGACCTGCTGGAGCTCGTCGAAGTCGCGGACCTCAATCTCAATCTTCAGGTCGAGGCCCTTAGCCTTGAGATACTCGTGGCAGCGGCGGATGGCGTTGACGATGCCTCCGGCGAAGTCGATGTGGTTGTCCTTGAGGAGAATCATGTCGAAGAGGCCTATACGGTGGTTCATTCCGCCCCCAATCTTCACGGCCTGCTTCTCGAGGATTCGCATTCCCGGAGTCGTCTTTCGGGTGTCGAGGATATGGCATCCCGTTCCGGCTACGCGCTCTACGTAGCGGTGTGTCATCGTAGCTATTCCGCTCATACGCTGCATGATATTCAGCATCAGCCGTTCCGTCTGTAGCAGCGAGCGCACCTTTCCGGTGACGACAAAGGCAATGTCGCCCGGTTTGACGTGAGCGCCGTCGTGGATCATCACGTCCATCTTCATTGTCGGGTCGAACTTGTTGAACACTTTCCTTGCCATCTCGACACCGGCGAGGATTCCCTCCTCCTTGACGAGGAGATGGCTCTTGCCCATGGCATCGGCCGGGATGCAGCAGAGCGTTGTGTGGTCGCCGTCGCCGATGTCCTCGGCGAAAGCCAGTTCGAGGAGCTTGTCCTCTAATTCGTCAACTGTGAGCATTTTGTATTGTTTTTTCGTTTGTTTTATTCGTTGTCACTGATGATGGTCTCGTCGCGGTAGGCTCGGAGTATGCCGTCGTCGTCGCGTTCCACGACGATTGTACCGCCGAGCCACTCCGTCATCGGCAGCTCGTCGCGGAACTCGTAGTAGTTGACCACGCGTCCGTCGCTGATTTCGACCACAGCCTGCGAGAGCGTCGCCGCGGGCGTTATGACCTTATGAGCACCGACACGTCGCATCAGCGTCCCTCCCTCAAAGTCTGCGGAGCCATCTGCACAGCACCACCGGCGGGTGCCGGTGCACTGCCACCGCCGCTAACGGGCATTCCCGACGGTGATGGTCCCTGCGGTGCAGGTGCCGCCGACGTTCCCGGGCCCTGTGCTCCCTGCTCCGGCTGCTGCTTAGGAGCGTGCATGCGCAGGAAGTGTATGTTGGTGATACAGAGGATTTTCAGCGTTGTCGACGGGATTACCCCATTGTCGGGCGGGAAGAGGATGTACCCCCGTATGGCCTTTATGCGGTTGGCGGTGAACCCGCCGAAGAATGTCGACTGATGGCTGTCGGAGCTGATACGCATCACCTGGCTGACGACGGAGTCGTTGTCGAGGGTCAACGCAATGACAGCCACGGCATTACGCGTACCGTCCTGGATGATGTAAGCGGCATCGAACTGCATCGAGAACGTGTCGCCGACATGATATGCCGTATCGCAGCGCATGGCGAAGGAGTAGCTGTTCTGTCCCGCCTCGGGCATGAGGACGACGGCCTGCGGTCCTTTCCACACGTCGGCGGTGTCGCCATTCTGCTTGTAAGTCTTAGCCATGCCCATGCCGGAGCCGTTGGCACCCAGGTCCTTAGCCTCGTTGTCGAGTCGCTCGGCGAGCTTATCGTAGATGTCGTGGAACTGGTCGGTGTGCCTCATATAATAGCGCATGGAGGCATCCATCTGCTTGTCGGTGTAGCCATACTTGCGCAGAACGGCCTCCTTATACTCCACTATGCGCTCGTCGCGGTGGGCCTCATCGCCCTGCTGCGCCATAGCCATGGCCACATGGTAGTCGTAGAGGATGTCCTCCATCTCGCCTGGCTGTATGTAGTCGTCGGGAACACCGGGCTTGCAGGCCACGACGATCGCGGCCAAAGCGGTGAGACACAGCATGTTGATGATGATCCTGAGCTTACTCATTACTTATTTTCAGTTATCGTATCGGTGGTGGCGGCGACATCAGAGGCCGCTGCCGTGGCAGCGTCGGCATCGGCCGAACTGCTTGCTTGTGAAGCCTCAACCTCCTCAGTATCAGAAGTTTCGTCGTCGGGAGCGTCGTTCTCTGATCCGTCGTCACCGCTCCTGCCTTTCCTTTTGTCCCTGTCGAGGTCGGTGCTGAGCGTCTTGTTATAGAAGATGAGCAGACAGATGACCCCCACGGTGATGCAGGCATCGGCGAAATTGAATATGGCGTTGAAGAACGTAAATTCCCGTCCGCCACCTATGGGCATCCAGTCGGGCAGGGTGCCGTGCCAGAGTGGGAAATAGAACATATCGACGACGCTGCCGCTGAGCAGCTGCGTGTTGTAGCCTTGTCCCCAGGGCACGAGCTGCGCCACGTCGAACGGTGTCGAGGCGGTGAAAATCTGACCGTAGACCACCGAGTCGAAGATGTTTCCAGCTGCTCCGGCGCAGATGAGACAGATCATCGTGAGGTATCCCCATTTGACGTTCCGGCGTATGAGCGAGACGATATACCAGATGATGAATCCCACGGCGACGATACGGAAGAGCGACAGGAAGAGCTTCGATCCGAGTTCCATTCCCCATGCCATTCCGCGGTTCTCGATGAACTGGATGCGGAACCAGGGCGCGATGACGATTTGCTCGCCGAGCGTCATGTGGGTTTTAACCCATATTTTTATTATCTGGTCGATGACGAGCAGTGCCACGATGAGCACTGCCGCCACGACGGTTTTCTTTTGTTTTACAGTCATTTAGTGATTCTTGTGCGCATTTTTCGACTCTACGCTGAGTGTGGCGTGCGGTACGGCGCGCAGGCGTTCCTTAGGTATGAGCTCCCCGGTGATGCGGTCGATGCCGTAGGTCTTGTTCTGTATGCGCAGCAGAGCGGCCTCGAGGGCGTTGATGAATTTCTGCTGACGCTGCGCCATTCCCACGAGCTCCTCCTTTGTCTGGGTGAGCGATCCCTCCTCGAGGGCCTTGTAGGTTGGCGATGTGTCGTCGACATCGTTGGTATTCTTGTTCATCAGCTGGTCCATAGTTTCCTTATAGTCCTGCCGCGTCTTAGCTAATTTCTCGTTTATTATCTGCCTGAACTCCTCGAGTTCGGCATCGCTGTAGCGTTTTTTCTCAGCCATAGTATATTAACTTTGTGCCCCGCCGTCGCCCCGTTTCCCGTTTGGGTGACGTGGTGGCGGCGGTGCTGTGATGGTTGTTTCTGCTAATGATTTCAGGTCGACAGCGCTGTAGTGCGAGCGCTCTCAGGCCTTCACAATCTTGATATTCAGCTTGAAGTCGTCGAAGTCGACCTCCTGTCCGTCGTTTGGCGCGATGTCGATGCTGTTGGCGAGGACCTGCGCCTTGACGAGGTCGCCGTAGCTCTCGATAGCGGCGTCGGTGTCGGCGTTCGGCGACAGCGTGACGGCAATGCGGTCGGTAATCTCCAGTCCGGAGTCCTTACGGAGGTTCTGGATGCGGTTGACGAGCTCGCGGGCCATGCCCTCGCGTTTGAGGTCGTCGGTGAGCTCCACCTCGAGGGCCACGGTGAGGTTGCCCTCGTTGGCCACGAGCCATCCGGGGATGTCCTCGCTGATGATTTCGACGTCGTCGGCGAGCACCTCAAGGCTGTTTCCGTCGACGGTGATAGCGAGTTTTCCGTCGGTCTCGAGGCGTGCGATATCGTCCTGCGAGAGGGCACTCATCTGTGCGGCGACACCCTTCATAAGCTTGCCGTACTTCTTTCCCATGACGCGGAAATTACATTTTACCTTCTTGACGAGCATGCCCTGACCCTCGATGAAGTTCAGTTCCTTGACGTCGGTCTCGGTCTTGATGAGGTTGGCGACGGCCTCGATATGGCGTTTCTGCTCGTCGTCGACGGCCGGAATCATGATCTGCGACAGTGGCTGGCGCACCTTGATATTCACTTTGCGGCGCAGGGCGAGTACCATACTCGTGATCTTCTGTGCCATCTCCATACGTGCCTCGAGGTCGGTGTCGATAGCCGACTCGTCGACAGCGGGCCACGTGTCGAGGTGGACGCTCTCGAGCTTGCCGCCGAGGTCGTGGTAGAGGGCATCGGCATAGAACGGCGCGAACGGTGCGAGGAGCTTGTCGACGACCATCAGACAGGTGTAGAGGGTGTCGTAGGCCGACTGCTTGTCGGCGCTCATCTCCTTGCCCCAGAAGCGCTTACGGTTCAGACGGACGTACCAGTTGGACAGGTCGTCGTTGACGAAGGCGTCGATGAGTCGTCCGGCGCGGGTAGGATCGTAGTTGTCGAGCTGTTCCTGGACGCCCTTGACGAGGCTGTTGAGCTTCGAGATTATCCACCGGTCGATCTCGGGAGCGTCGGCAGCGGGCTTCACGGCATGGTCGGGGGCCTCGTAGCCGTCGACATTGGCGTAGAGGGCGAAGAACGAGTAGGTATTATATAATGTGCCGAAGAACTTGCGGCGGCACTCGTCGACACCGTTCTGGTCGAATTTCAGGTTGTCCCACGGCTCCGAGTTCGTCATCATATAGAAGCGGACGGGGTCGGCGCCGTACTTATGTATCATCTCGAAGGGGTCGGTGACGTTGCCGACGTGTTTCGACATCTTATTGCCCTTGGCGTCGAGGACGAGACCTGAGGAGATGACGTTCTTGAAGGCTACGCTGTCGAAGACCATCGTAGCGATGGCGTGGAGGGTGAAGAACCATCCGCGTGTCTGGTC
Source organism: Prevotella lacticifex (assembly GCF_019973375.1). Taxonomy (GTDB): domain Bacteria; phylum Bacteroidota; class Bacteroidia; order Bacteroidales; family Bacteroidaceae; genus Prevotella; species Prevotella lacticifex. The sequence goes on from NZ_BPTV01000002.1 coordinate 665,688, forward strand.
GACACCCTCGTTGATGAAGTCGGCAGGATAGAAAGCCGGCGGCACGGGGGTACCCTCATAGTTCGAGGTGATGAGCATCCGGCGGTATTCGGCCTCGCTCTTGCCTGTGGCCTTGAGTTTCTCGGCGTTCATCTCACCCTCGAATGGATAGTGGAGCTGGGCGTAAGGCATTGAGCCAGAGTCGAACCACACATCGATGAGGTCGGACTCGCGGCGCATGGGCTCGCCGTTGTCATTGACGAGGATGATGTCGTCGATATACGGACGGTGGAGGTCGATGCGGTCGTAGTTGGCCTGACTGTAGTCGCCGGGCACGAAGCCACGGGCTTTCAGCGGGTTCTCCTTCATCACTCCGGCCTTGACACTCTTCTCAATCTCCGCATAGAGTTCCTCCACCGACCCGATGCACTTCTCGCCGCGGTGCTCATCGCGCCAGATGGGCAGCGGGGTGCCCCAGAAACGGGAGCGCGAGAGGTTCCAGTCGTTGAGGTTCTCGAGCCAGTTGCCGAAGCGTCCTGTGCCCGTCGACTCGGGGTGCCAGTTGATGGTCTTGTTGAGTTCGACCATGCGTTCCTTCTTCGCCGTATCGCGGATGAACCACGAATCGAGGGGATAATAGAGGATTGGCTTGTCGGTGCGCCAGGAGTGGGGATAGGTGTGGACGTGCTTCTCAATCTTGAAAGCCGTTCCCTCCTGCTTCATCTCCATGCAGATGACGATGTTGAGGTCCTCCTCCTTCTCGGAGCGCTTGCGGTCCCAGACACCGTTCTCGTTGTATTTCGGGTCGTAGGCGTTCTTCACGTAGTCGCCGGCATGATGGCTGTAGAGAGCCTTGTCGACGCAGCGGTCGGTGAAGTTGCCGTCGAGTTCGTCGAGGGTATAGTATTTCCCCTGGAGGTCGACCATCGGGCGCGTCTCACCTTTCTTATTAATAAGGTATAGTCCCGGTATGGCGGCATCCTTCGACACCTTGGCATCGTCGGCACCGAAAGTCGGGGCGATATGCACGATACCGGTACCGTCCTCAGTGGTGACATAGTCGCCGAGGATAACGCGAAAGGCCTGGTCGGCCATCTCGACGAAAGTATCGACACCGTCCTCACCCTTGAAAACCTTCTCGGGGTGGGCGGCAGCATAGTCGGAGACGAATTTCTCGCTGTACTCGTCGACTTTCTCGCAGGGCTTCACCCACGGCATGAGCTGGCGGTAGCGCAGGCCTTCGAGGTCGGTACCCTTGAAATGGGCCACAACCTTATAAGGCACATATTTGTCACCATGCTGATACTCAGGCAGTTCGCCGTCGTCGGTGATAGGACCGCCGGGGTTGAGGTATGCGGGCACACGGGCCTCAGCCATGATGAGGGTCATCGGCTTGGCGTTGTAGGGGTTATAGGTCTCGCAGACGACATAGTCGATCTTCGGACCCACACAGAGTGCCACGTTCGAAGGCAGTGTCCACGGCGTTGTCGTCCATGCCACAAAATACGGGTCGCCCCAGTTCGACTTCTTCAAGCGCTGCGACTTGGTCTTGAGCTGTGCCCAGCTGTCGTCGTCGATGCGGAACTGTGCCGTGACGGTGGTATCCTTGACGTCGCGGTAGCATCCCGGCTGTGCGAGCTCGTGGCTCGACAGTCCTGTGCCGTCCGACGGGCTGTAGGGCTGGATGGTGTAGCCCTTGTAGAGTAACCCCTTGTTGTAGAGCTGCTTAAGGAGCCACCACAGGGTCTCAATATATTTGTTGTCGTAGGTGATATAAGGATGGTCGAGGTCGACGAAGTATCCCATCTCCTCGGTCACCTGGCGCCACTCCTTGGTGAATTTCATCACGTTCTCGCGGCACTTGTGGTTGTAGTCCTCGGTAGAGATGTATTTCGGCGACTTCTTGTTGTTGATGTCCTTCTTCGTGATGCCTAACTCCTTCTCCACACCGAGCTCCACGGGCAGTCCGTGGGTGTCCCAGCCGGCCTTGCGGTGCACCTGGAAGCCGCGCATCGTCTTATAGCGGTTGAAAGTGTCCTTGATGGAACGCGCAAGGACGTGGTGGATGCCGGGGTGTCCGTTGGCCGAGGGTGGTCCCTCGAAGAAAATAAACTGAGGATGCCCCTCACGTTGGTCTATACTCTTGTGGAAGATGTCTTTCTCCTTCCACTCCTCAAGAACGTCTCGGTTCACCTGTGTAAGGTCGAGCCCTTTGTGTTCGGCGAATTTCTTAGCCATAGATATATTTATTTGTCTGTTTTCTCTTTTCTATACTATATTTTTATAAGGTTGCAAAATTACCAAAAAAAAATGTTTCCGCCAAAAAATCACGTTAAATTTGGTTCGTCGGCGAGAATATGTTATTTTTGCAGCACCAAAGGACAGCGGCGACGCTGAATGGCAGCCGCAGTCCGGGGCGATTATGGCTCTGCAAACCAATAATTTACAATAATATAATGTTACGAAAGATTTCGAATCACATCTATGTCGTCCTCGCGGCCTGCCTGCTCATGGCCTGCCAGCTGCCCGGACACAGCAACAAAGCACAGGACCTGCCTGAGCTCTCCGCCGACACGGCAGCCATCGACGGCAACGATGCCGTGAGTGCCGAATCCGATGCCGACAACGCCACCGACGACGGCGCGGAGGGCTCCGTGGCCGATGCCGACGGCAAGTCGTCGCCGGCGAATCCTGTCTGCGGACTGCCACGGGTGGCGAAGGGCACACCGGAGGTCGTCCTGCGGCGCGTGGGATACACCGTATCCTACAACCCCGACAACCGCATACCGAACTGGGTGGCATGGGAGCTCACCGCCGACCATACCGACGGTCCGTACAAGCGCGGCGGAATAAAATTTCAGGAAGACGAGGGCGTGACAACCTACGACTACCAGCGGTCGGGCTACGACCGGGGCCACATGTGTCCGTCGGGCGACAACAAGTGGAGCGAGGAGGCGCAGCAGCAGAGTTTCCTCATGACGAATATGTGTCCGCAGAGCCACGGCCTCAACGCCGGCGACTGGAACGAGATGGAGATGCAGTGCCGACGGTGGGCCGAGGAGTTCGGATCCCTCGACATCATAGCCGGACCAATCCTCTTCCGCGGACGGCATAAGACCATCGGCAGCGGTGTCGTAGTGCCAGAGGCGTTCTTCAAGGTGGTATACTGCCCCTCGCGCCACATGGCCATTGGCTTCATCTACCGCAACGAACCCGGCAACCGACCCAAAGGCGACTATGTCAACTCGGTGGCCGAAATCGAACGCATCACGGGTTTCACCTTCCTCACCGCACTTCCACCGAAGCTCGCGGCAAAGGTAAAGAAGGAGGCCGACCTCTCGCAGTGGTATTAGCACCGGGGCCGTGGGGCCATAGCCCCATGGCTCCCCGCCGTCGTTCCGCCCCCCCTGTCATCGCCTATCCTTCCTATCATCGCCTATTCTTCCCTCTTCCCTATCATCGCCTATCCTCCCCTATGCTTGCCTATCGCGCCATCCTCCTGTAAATATATTTCATTTCCCCTCTCATTTTTATCTCCTCTTATAACCGCCTATCCCTCAGCCATTTACAATTCCTATCAAACGACCTTGCGAAACGGCCCATTTCGTCCTCCCAAACGGACCGTTTCAGCCTCCCAAACGGCCCGTTTTGCAACCTCAAAAGGCCCCTCTCCGAAAAATGTAAAATATTTTCTTCGCAAGTACCCCATATCCGCGCCATATCCCTATCATCGTCTATTCCTCCCTATGATTGCCTATCCTCCCCTATCATCGCCTCCCATCTCCCCTCCCCCTCAAAAATTATTTCAAAACCGTTTCCTTTTGTCTCTTCTCCCACCATCACCAAAAAATTATGAATAATTAATCGTCGGGATTTTGCAGATAAAGAAAAAACGCTTAACTTTGCGACTGTCAAAACTACTCAAACTGACAAAATACTGAAATCAAAAATAAATACGAAAACTTATGAAAATCAAAAGCACTAACATCCCAGAGGTGAAATTGGGCATCATCGCCGTCAGCCGTGACTGTTTCCCAATAGAATTGTCTACTCAGCGTCGCGAGAATATCGTAAAAGAATATAAAGGTGAAATCTTCGATTGCCAGACAACCGTTGAGAACGATGCCGACATGCTAAAGGCTCTCGACGAGGTGCGAGCAGCAGGATGCAACGCTCTCGTGGTGTTCCTCGGCAACTTCGGACCGGAGACTCCAGAGACGCTCATCGCCGAGAAATTCGACGGACCATGCATGTTCGTGGCTGCCGCTGAGGGCGACGGCGACATGATCAACGGTCGTGGCGACGCATACTGCGGAATGCTCAACTGCTCGTATAACCTCGGCATGCGCCACCTGAAAGGCTATATCCCGAAGTATCCGGTGGGAACAGCTACCGACATCGCGGCAATGATTGCCGACTTCGTTCCGGTGGCACGAGTAATACTCGGACTCAAGGGTCTGAAAATCATCACCTTCGGTCCACGCCCACAGGATTTCTTCGCCTGCAACGCGCCTATCAAGGGACTCTATGAGCTCGGCGTCGAGGTGGAGGAGAACTCGGAGCTCGACCTCCTCGTAAGCTACCGACAGCATAAGGACGACAAGCGCATACCGGCAGTATGCGAGGACATGCGCAAGGAGATGGGCGAAGGAAAATACTACGAGACACTGCTGCCGCGAATGGCACAGTTTGAGCTCACACTCCTCGACTGGGCAGAGGCTCACAAGGGCAGCCGCAAGTATGTGGCCTTCGCCGACAAGTGCTGGCCGGCATTCCCGTCGCAGTTCGGCTTCGAGCCATGCTATGTCAACAGCCGTCTCTGCTCACGCGGCATACCGGTGGGATGCGAGGTCGACATCTACGGAGCGCTGTCGGAATATATCGGTATCTGCGCGTCAGGCGACACGGTGACGCTCCTCGACATCAACAACTCGACACCAAGGTATATCTACGACGAGGACATCGTACCGAAATACGGAAAGAAATTCGACATCACCGACACATTCATGGGATTCCACTGCGGAAACACGCCGAGCTGCAAGATGTGCGCTAACCGCGCCATCAAGTACCAGCTCATCCAGCACCGTCTGCTCGAGACCGGCGACCCCGACTTCACACGCGGTACCCTCGAGGGCGATATGGCTCCGTCGAAGATCACATTCTACCGCCTGCAGTGCGACAGCGAGGGACAGCTGCGGTCGTACATCGCCGAGGGCGACATCCTCGACGTACCGACACGCTCCTTCGGCGGCATCGGCCTCTTCGCTATCCCGGAGATGGGACGATTCTACCGTCACGTGCTCCTCGAGAAGCACTATCCGCACCACGGCGCAGTAGCCTTCGACCACGTAGGAAAGACGCTCTTCGAGGCCTTCCGCTACCTCGGCGTCAAGGACATTGCCTACAACCAGCCGAAGTCGCTGCCATATCCTACCGAGAACCCATTCGCTTAAAAACGCACCGGCCCCGCCCCGAAACAAAAGGGACACCGGCATAAAGTTCTCCGGCCCTGCCCCGAAACAAAAGGGGCACCGGCCTAAACCCATGGCACCCACGCGCTTCGCCATTCCCGACGGCGCGTGGGTGCCTTTTTTTGTTCGTAGCGGTGAGGAGCCGCCTCCCAGCCGCGGCTTTCTGGCCTCCCCGCTGCTGTTTTCTTCGCCTCTCTGTGCCTCCCCGCTGCGGCTTTCTTCGCCTCTGTGCCTTTTTGTCGTGTTCGGCGAGTTATAACTCGCCGCTCTCCCTCCGTTTCTCCCCGCTCCCCTCCGTTCTCCCCGCTCTCCCTCCGTTCTCCCCGTCTTTCCTCCGTTCTCATCCGTCTTTCCTCCGTTCTCATCCGTCTTTCCTCCGTTCTCATCCGTTTTCCTCCGTTTCCCCTCCGTTTTCGCCCCCTTCGTATAGGCACAAAAAAACGGGGCGATACTTTCGTACCTCTCCGCTGAAGATTAAGTTATTTAATCGCTGTAATGTTGTTGCTCGGAAAAATGGTGGGCTTGCGCCCAGACAATCATCTCAAGCAGCAGGGCCTTTACTTGTCAAGGCCGATGTGGTTGTTTACGCGAATTGCGTTTGCTACTACTGCTGCTACGATTGCCATTACCATAAATGTTGTCATCATAATCAATTTTTCCTTTCTCTAATTGTTAATTCATTACCCCCGAAGGGCCAACTTAAATTTAATTTTCTACCGGGTGTACTAACGACCCTTTTGCTTAATTGCACTGCAAAGGTACGCATTGTGTGCGAACACAGCAAGCTTTTCGCTCTTATTTTCCCCTCCGCGCCGTCTTTCTTAGTCTATATCAACCCACTTGACATGCGTCAGTCCGTCAGCACACAAAGAAATTCTTCGGAGTTTCTTTGGCGTTCTGACTAAAATTCACTACCTTTGGCCAATGAATATAATACATTGAGGACACAGCTTATGATTACACCTGACAATTTTGAATCACAGTACAGTGATCCCATAGAGCAACGCCAGATAAGCAAGTTTGTCTGCGACGAGATTTCCCGACAAATACACCGGTACATAAAGGGTATGTCGGGGTCACACCGCACGATGGAGAAATTCGAAGACAGCCTCCGAAACCTCACCGTGCCGGAGAAAGAACGCGCCATAGCCGCATATATCGACCTCAACCGCCACGCACTCGACGGACTCGACATGAAGATGGTGCTCGTGAGGGCTATGGCCAACTACTGCGACACATTTGCATACATGATGCAGATGATCAAGGACAAACGAAAATGGCTGATGTACCTGAAGGCTATACGCGACACCTACTTCCGTTTCCATGAGGTGTTCGAGGAAAACGGCAAGTATGGCATCCGCGACCACGACGGACGAGTGACCGTAAGTCCAAGCTACGAATTCCTGCGTACACCTTATATATATGTAGACGATATCCGACAGACACCGGTAATCGCCCAGAAGAACGGAAAGATGGGACTCATCCTTGCCGACGGCCACGACACCGTCGTCGCACCGTTCCGCTACGACGATATCTCCCTGCGTGACGAGGAGCCCTACTTCGTCGCTCGCATCGGCGACCGCACCGTCTACCTCGATACCGCACCGAAAGGACGCAACCAATAACGCCCTCCCGGCCATCCACGGTCTCTAAGCAACGACAGGAATCAAGCCCATCGCCAACGACAGGAATCAAGCCCTCTCAACAATGGAAAACGAGCAAACGGAACCAGCCACACATCCACAGCAGCCGTCAGCCCCCGCATCACCGAGGGCTGACAGCGGGAAAGCAGCCCCGTCCCCTCAGCCGTCAGCGCCCATCAACCCAAGGACTGACAGCGGGAAAGCAGCCCCGTCCACTCAGCCGTCAGCACCCATCAACCCAAGGACTGACAGCGTGCAAGCCCCGTCCCCCCACCCGTCAGCCCCCATCACCCCAAGGGCCGGCAGCGGGCAAACACCGTCAGCCCCGCTGACACGCAGCGAGGCGGAGGCGCATTGGCGCATCCATGCCAACGAGATCCTCGCCTCTGATGCCGACTACCTTGCCGCCGAGCGCATACAGAAGCACGTCGGAAAGGTCGTAGGCTGGTCGTATGTCGTACTCGTGGCGAGCCTTTTGGCGTTTATGATGGGTTTCTATCTCTGGCGTTTCCGTTTCTTCTGGGCCATCTGCATCTACGTCGTCCTCCTCTGCCTCGCAGCTCTCGCCGCCCGAACCATCTCCGTCCACGCCATGCGCAACGACCACCTCGGCGACCGCGTCAAAGCCGCCCATGACCGGTTCATCACCCGCGCCACCGGCTCCTGAGCCGCCTTCCGCCCCCTGACCCTCCTCCATCTCGCCCCGCCTCCCGTCTCCCGCTCGCCTCGCCGCCTCCGTTCCCCTCTCTCGGGTCTTTGCTGTCGTGTTCGGCGGGTTACAACCCGCCGCCCGCCTCGCTCTGCCTCCTTCCTCCCCTCACTTCCATTGACCTCTATCAATCTGCTTGATTCTTATCAAGAATATAGCATTTCCCCCAATAAAACTGCAAAATTGTTTTGCCGTGTGCGCAAACAGCTGTACCTTTGCAAGCGTAAAAAGTTAGTAGATTGTTTAGGTTAGTAGTAATAGATTTAGGTTTTTAGTTATTTTTTTAGGTAAGAAACAAAAGAGATTGTTTCAGTTTTATTTAGGTTTAGTTATTAGGTTTAAGGATTGATTAGATTTCAGGTAATTATTTCGATGCAAGATTAATGGGGAACGCCGCGAGGCGCGAACCAACAATCAAGCACGATGTTCTATAAAGAACGTAGAGGGAGATCACCGAGAGGCGGTCTTTTTTTATGCCCCTACGTTTCCAACCCACTATCACCTCTATCCACCGCCGCATCCATCTACCCCATTCGCCCCATCAACTGTATCCCTCTCTCCTCCAGCTCATTAGCCCCATTCACCCCATCAACCCCATTAACCCCATCCTCTGATTCCTGCTCTCCTCCAGCTCATTAGCCCCATTAACCCCATTAACCCCATCCTCTGCTTCCTGCTCTCCTCCAGCTCATTCACCCCATTCACCCCATCCCCTGTCTCCCTTCCCATCCCCCTCCATCATTATTTTCATCTCCCCCAACAAAAAATCACCCATTCATGCCCTGCTCTTATATTTTTTTCGTAACTTTGCCAAACAAGCAATTGAGCAATAGTTAATGAAAAATATACTTGACCACGTCCTCAACTGGTACTTCTCGCGACAGGCACTGCCCTACTGGGTAATCCTCATCGTCGACTGCGCCATCTGCTACCTCTCCGGGATATTCGTGTTCTGGCTGTACTACCATGGGGCCGTAACATTAGGAAATATCACCATTCTGTCGAAGACCATACTCGTGTATATGATCTTCAACCTCATAGGCTTCCGGATTTTCCACACCTACTCGGGTATCATACGCTATTCGTCGTTCGTCGACCTGCAGCGCGTAGCCAGTGCGCAGGCACTGTCGTGCTTCCTCGCCATCATTTTCCATTACATCATATATCCCTGGCACCGCGTCATAGGATTCATTCCCCTCGAAGGACGGCAGATAATTGCCATGTACGTCATCGCCATGGTCCTCATGTGGGGCGCACGAATACTCGTAAAAACACTCTACGACGTATCGTTCAGTTCGAAGGCGGGAATGCGCACTCTCATCTACGGCGTTGGCAGTCAGGGCATTGGACTGGCAAAGTTCGTCCGAAACAGTAAGACATCGGCTTTCGTCCTGAAGGGATTTATCTCCCACGACCCCCATTACACCGGCCATCTGCTACTCGGCGAGAAGGTCTATAAGCCGGGGAAGGAACTCGCCGAGGTCATCGCCGACATGCACATCCAGGCCGTCCTCGTCAACGAAATGCGACAGCAGCTCTTCCGCAACGACACCCGACTGCAAAATATGCTCCTCGACGCGGGAGTGAAAATATTCTTCTCTAACATCACCGACGCATCGAAACCGGAGACTTCGGGGATGGCTCTCCACGAAGTGAAAATCGATGATCTCCTCCCACGCGACGAGATACAAATCGACATGACCAATATCAGTGCCACACTCTGCGGCAAGCGGGTCATGGTGACGGGTTCGGCAGGAAGCATAGGCTCTGAACTCGTAAGACAGATAGCCAGTTTCAAGCCCGCCGAACTGATCCTCATCGACCAGGCAGAGACACCGCAGCACGACGTCAGACTCATGGCCATGCGCGAATTCCCCAACGTGAAAACGGATACCTACGTGGCCAGCATAGCCAACAAAGGGCGAATGGAGAGCATCTTCCGCACGAAACGGCCTGACTACGTCTTCCATGCCGCGGCCTACAAGCACGTGCCGATGATGGAGAACAACGCCACGGAGAGCGTACAAAACAATATCTGGGGCACAAAGGTCATTGCCGACCTCAGCGCAAAATACGGCGTGAAAAAGGTCGTCATGATTTCTACCGACAAGGCCGTAAACCCATCGAACGTCATGGGATGCTCGAAACGCATCTGCGAAATCTACTGTCAGAGTCTCGACCGATGGCTCGACAGCCACACTCCCGACGGCAAACCGGCTCCGGCAGGCAACGAACACACGCGTTTCGTCACCACTCGGTTCGGTAACGTCCTCGGTTCCAACGGCTCCGTGATACCGCTCTTCGAACGACAGATAAAGAAAGGCGGACCCGTAACCGTCACCGACCCGAACATCATACGCTTCTTCATGCTCATACCAGAAGCCTGCAAACTGGTTCTCGAGGCGGGATGCCAGGGCGAGGGCGGACAGATCTTCGTCTTTGATATGGGCAAGCCGGTGCGCATCGCCGACCTCGCCAAACGCATGATCCAGCTCTCGGGAGCTACCAACGTACAAATAAAATACACCGGACTGCGGAAAGGCGAAAAACTCTACGAGGAGGTGCTCGCCAAAGATGAGCAGACACTGCCGTCGTTCAACAAGAAGATAAGGATAGCCAAGGTGCGGCAGTACGACTATCCGGCTGTAGAGACTGATATCGAGGACCTTATGCGCATAGCCGCAACCTTCGACGAGATGGCTACGGTAAAGAAAATGAAGGACATCGTACCGGAATACAAGTCGCTCAACAGCGAATACTCTAAGCTCGATTCCGGCAAACAAACAACAAAAACATCCAAAAACTCATGACAACGCAATACATCATCATCGCAATCGTCGTTGCGGCATGCCTCTTCTTCGCCGTGAAATACTTCATCGACGAATGGCGCGAGAACGTAAGATACAAAAACTACGGTTGCGCCGGCTGCCCGTTCTACGACAAATGTACGAGAACGAAGAAGAAACCAATAAAGAAATAATAAGATAAAGAAATAAATATATAAAAATATAAATAAACGAACACATACTTATGGATTTACTATTTATAGCCTTAGGAATACTGCTCGTGTGGTATGTCGTCGACTCATACGTCCACCACGGCCACAGCTCTGAGTATAAGGAGTTTGCAAAGGAACAGGCCCGCAACAAAGCCCGCAAGGAAGCCCGCCTCAAAGAGAAGTCGCAGTCGGCAACCGAGGCAACCGAGACAGCACCCACTGCCGATGCAGCCGCCTCAGCCCCCACTTCCGATGCAGCCCCTTCCGATGCAGCCCAGCCCTAAAAGCCAGCCACTATAGCGTCTATAGCTCCTATAGTTTCTATAGCCCCAATAAGGCCTATAGCTCCCTATAAAGGCCTATCACCTATAAAAGCCTATAGCTTCCTATAGAGGCCTATGGCTCCCTATAAAGGCCTATAGCCCCTATCAACCCATCAAAAAAAATATTACTGCCATGTCTATCACCACCTTCAATCACCTTGTGGAGCTCCTCGTTCGCCGGGGACAGCGCCGCCGCTTAGCCGTAGTCAACGGCATCGACGACCACACACAGCGCGCCGTCGAGATGGCTCTCGACGAGGGCATCGTAAACATCATCTTCGTAGGAGGAAAGAAAATAATCAGCCGAAACCAAGCTATGGCCCACTACCACAGCCACATAGAATACGTTCCGGCCGACAACCCCGACGACGCAGCACGACGCGCCGTGGCCCTCTGTCGTGAGGGTAAGGCCGATATGCTCATGAAAGGCCGCATCAACACCGACAACCTCCTGCGTGCCGTCCTCAACAAGGAAACTGGCATGCTGCCGAAAGGCAATGTGCTCACACAGATAACGATGACGGAGGTGCCGGGCTTCGACCGACTCCTGATTTTCACCGATTCGGCTGTAATACCGTTCCCAACGCAGGAACAGCGGGTGGCACAGGTGCGCTATGTCGTCAATGCATGGCACTTTATGGGTGTCGAGGAACCGCGCATAGCCCTCATCCACTGCTCCGAGAAAGTAGACGAGCGCCATTTCCCTTACACTGCCGGATATAAGGACATCATTGCCATGGCCCAGCGAGGCGAATTCGGGAAGTGTATCGTCGACGGACCACTCGACATCGGAACGGCGGTATCGCCGCAGGCTCTGGCCACAAAAGGTCTCTCCTCACCCCTCGAAGGGCGCGCCGACGGTCTCATCCTCCCGAATATCGAGGTCGGCAACGTCCTCCACAAAACACTCTCGACATTCATCCACGCCCGTATGGCCAGCGTCCTACAGGGTGCCATGACCCCCGTCGTCCTGCCCTCCCGTGGCGACAGCGCCGAGAGCAAGTTCCTCAGCATCGCCCTCGCAGCCCTGTAGCCGCGCCACCGCCCATCAGCCCCGCTCCCTATAAAGTTTCTATAGGGCGCAGGGCTTTCCATGGCCTATAGCCGCTATAGCTTCTATAGCCGCTATAGCTTCTATAGTTTCTATAGTTACTATAGCTCCTATAGCCCCCTATAAAAGCCTATAGCCCCCTATAAACTACAACAAATGGGTGCCCCAAATCCCTTGAAGACACCCATTCAGACAATTAATAAACCTCAGAAGCCGCTCCACAGCGGCTTAGTATATTTTTTGCCATAGGGCGCAGCCAGCACCCTACAGCCATCTCGTTTCTACCATTCCTCCCAGGCGTTGCCCTTACTTCGGTTTCCGCCTCCCGATGCACTCTGACCGTGGGTGAAGTAAGCCTCGGCCTGGGCGTTCACAATCCCCCACTCCTTGCCGGTGGTGGGCACCTCGCCCCTCCAGCGGCGTGCACCAGCAATCATTTCCAGCGACGCTGCAAGAATCGTCGTATTACCATGCAACACGATAACCTCTGTTGTCGGCTTGATATATTTCTTCTTCTTTTCCATAGTTGTCTCATTTTAAGGTTTTTACTTCACAATATATTTCTTACCGCCGGCGATATATATTCCCTTGGGAAGTCCCTCGAGACTGTCGCCGACATACTGTCCATTGAGATTGTACACCTTCCCGTGGAAAATGTCTATCGTTCTGTTGCCGAAATGCGCCTTCGTTATTCCGTCGGCGATATTGCCGTCGGCCTCTATCGACACATTCTGCGGACCGTTAGCCTTGGCGCCGCCGGTGGTCTCAAACGAGTCGTCGCCAAAGACGCTTGCGCCATTTTGCACATTGCCTAACCGTGCGAACCAGTGGACGTTATCTAATCCATTAGGGCCGCCTTGTGGCACATACATCTTACGGTTGTCCTTATTCCAGTTACAGCCGATGATGGCCGTATACGGATTCCAGTTCATCGTTCCTTCAGCCTGTTTCTCCTGCCAGAAGAATGTAGCCAATCCCTTGGAACCGTCAGTAGGCTGATACCAGGCGAGGAAATAGGCGTAGCCCGGCATCTCTGTCTGCCAGAAATTGCCAATGAAAGTGTACTTATAATTCTGGTCTTCGTTGCCCGCAGCGTCCTTGGCCGTCACCTCGACGACATTCTTCATAGCCATATCCTGAAGCTCTGCCGACGAAACAGCCTTACACTTAGGGTCGCGGAGGATATGCTGACTCGGGATAAACACCACATTGCCGTCGACTTTCTCCTTGTAGTCAGGTTGCAGAAGATACGGTACGCCCTTGTGAATCACGATGTTATCATCCGCGGTCGCCGTCTTTGTTCCATCGGCATTGTAAATCCACTTGTAAACATCACGGTCGAACTTCAGCACAATCTTACCCTTGCCCTGACCGTCGGCGTTGGCGTCGCGCAGCACACCGGTAAATTCGCAGACGTGAGGACCGCCGTGGGTGCCGTCGGTGCCGAACATCGTTCTCACCTCCGCTTTCGTCATATCGAACGGCACGCAGATTGTCCACCAGCCGTTGTCGTTGATATAACTGAAGTTATGCGACGGTGTAGTGTTCTGATAATCATACGATTCCGCCAACGAGAACTGATGCCATCCGCGGTAGTCGCGGTCGTAGAGCGGCTTGCCGTCGGCAGTCTTAACATTAGCATAAGCGCCGCCATCGACATCCGCGCCGCCGTCCGTAGCGGTGTGGTAGAAGATCGACGAGGCCTTGTCCGCAGCTTTATTATCAGCGTAATATTGATTGGCAGTGACCTGCGTCATCTGATAATTATGGTCGCTCTTATTCAATTGGCATGAGCCATATTGCGACCACGGCTCGCGCGATGTGTCCCAGGCGCGCCACAGATATCCGTTTGTGCCCTGCTCGTAGGCTCGGGTAAACTCCGTCTGGTTAGGCCAGTGGATAACGTTGCCCCAACCGTCGGTATTACCGTCAGCATCGGTAATGGTGTAGTCGCGCGTCACGTCGGTATAGCGTTTCTCCTCGTCAGTGCCCTTGACAGAATTAGGATAGTGGAGCATCGTAATCCAAAATCCTTGATTCTGATAGTCCAGGCGTGTGATGGAACCAGCCGGGTCAAAGCCGTTGTTGCCGGTATACATCATAGTTCCAAAAGCGTTGACATGGCACGCCGGAGCCTCCGTGGCGAGAACATAGACATCCTTCACGTGCGACATGCTACTGAACGCATAACTGTCTATCTCTTTCAGATTATCCGAGAACACCACTGTTCCGGAATTCTCGTCCGTCTGCGTACTGTCAACCACATGATCCGTCCATGACGTCCCGTCAGCTGCAGTAAACGTTTTCTTCTCCACCTTTTTACCATAGCCAAAGTCGATAACCTTCCCCTCGGCATCGGTAGTCGTGACGTGGTTCAAGTTATATTGATTTAAGAATGCTCTTGCGCCAATTTTCTCAATATTGCGCGGAATGCATATTTCTTTCATTGCAGACGAAAGATTTAGGAAATCCGGCGGTAGCTCCGTGATTGACGGGTCGGTAGGAATAAGCACAGTGGTAGTGGAAGCCGAGACCAGATAAGTCTTGCTAAGGGTTAAATCTGCGATATTAGTAAACTTAGCGTCCTGCAAGTCAAGAGATGTGACAACGCCCGCACCCACCCAAGCACAATTGTCAGTATTACCATCAGAGGAACTGGCAAAAGTCGTGGTTCCCCCGACCTTGCTCTCATCATCGGAAACCAATACGAAATGCCCGTCTTTATCGTAAGTGGCACCCCATTTGTTTCCAGAAATATCCTTAGAATTGAGATTTCCCGATATTTTCAAATTATTGAAAGGTGTACCATTAAACTGATTCCATTGATTACCTCCCCAATAACCTTCTGACATAGTGGTAAGTATATACACCTCCCCCGGAAACTTCGAGTAGCAGGTGTACGACTTCGTTGCCTTATGGTAGTAAGCCACGCCCCTGAGCTGCGACATATTGTCGTAAAGGGTCTTAAACAGCTGGTCATTGTGATTGGTGATATCAGCACCCGCATCAGGAAGAGCAATAAACTGGAAACTACTGTTTCTCAGCGTGTTAAGTTCGGCAAGGCGCTTCTCGGCAGTGTTTAGCTTCTCATCGCTCTCGTCGAAAGTCAGCTGGCAGAGGTTCAGCCGTGGGTTCGTCAGCCTGTTAAGAGCAACAAAATCCGCAACGTTGGCCGGACCCTTATAGACTATATTATCATAGCTCTTATATTCGGTGGCCAACTGGCCAACGCGATCGTTCATATATTTTGCGAAGTCACCGGCTGCGTCAATAGTCATTGTCACACCAGTAACTATTTGTGAGCCATTAACCCATTCGTAGTTCTTCGTGAGAGTCACCCCTCCCACGGCCTCTTCGACATTTCCGAAGAGAGCTATCAGCAACGTGATGGCAGTCACTGCCACCACGTGCCTACACTCATGAATAAAATTAGTAATCATCGTCAATTCCTCCTCAATTTTCTTATTATTAACTAAAGTTTCCCACTTGTTCAAAATGCCCATAAACAAGGGGTTTCTGAAAAGTTCAAATAGCAGGATGCCCATAAACAAAGTAGTTTAACAAGTGCTTAATAAATGTGAAAGGGCAAATGACCTTAAAAGGAGAAGTCCGATAATGCAATATTCTACTGCTCATAAAAAGTTTTTTGAAAAGTTAAAGATGCGCATACCCTTTGGGAAAGCCTTTTTATAAAGGGGTTCTCCAAGTGGGAAACTCTAGTTATTAATTAAACATTCCTTATATGTTTGCAAAATTAAGTAAAGAAACCTCCATTTGAGACACTATACAATTTGGCCCTTGCTTTGCCGTTTCTGGCTTAGCAAGGGCTTTCTTTCGTAGAAAGCCCGTTTAAACTTCCCCTTGTTTTAGTCTCTGCATAATTATTTTTGCCAATATTATTGGTAATTTCTTGCAGATATGGCCATTTATTTGTACCTTTGTATAGTTCTTTTAATTATATAGATACTATACATATTTATGGCTATTCCAGAAGAGATAAAGTCAGTCGCCCGCCCCAAAAGTACGATAGTTCGACAGAGAGGCAGCCGTTTTGTCGTCATAAAAAGGACGAGTAAAAGAATTAACGGGAAGCCTATCCCCGTAGACCAAGGAACGGTAGGAGAAATTGTAAACGGCAAGTTTGTCGAGGGCTCATATATGCGCAAGAAAAATCAAGTGGATATTAAAGATTATGGAGAGGTGGCTCTCTGTGACAAGTACGGCAGTGGACTTCTTCAAGAACTCGCCAAGGTTTGGAATCTCGACGATGCAAAGCGCCTCTATGTCATTGCCTTGCTCCGTGCTTCATATGGAGGCATCATGAACCGTGACTTGCAGATACAGTACCTCTGCTCATTTGCATCAGAGATGTATCCGGGAGTGCATTTGTCTGAGACGGCAGTGTCCGGGTTTCTTGTGAAGATAGGCAAGGCGTACTCCCTTATCTGTGAGTTCATGCGCAATAGGGTGAACACCTTTACCGGCGGTGACATGGTTATCGATGGCATGCTCAAGGACTACAATGCCAAGACGGGGAGTCTGTCGGAGTTCTCGCGCAAGGGAGCGAAGAAAGGCTCCAAAGACATCAGCTTGCTGTATGCTTTCAACCCATTGACGCGTGAGCCCATAGCGGCAAAGCCTTACGCAGGCAACATGCTGGATCAGACGGCGATAGACGACTTTGTAGCGGAGTATGAGATTAAGAACGGTCTGATGGTATTCGACAAGGGTTTCTACAACGACAAGCTTTTTGAGAAAGTCGACAAGATGGAAGGACTGGCATACCTGATACCGTTGAAGCAGAATTCGGCGTTCATAAAGAATTACAAGATGGATGAGCCGACAATGCCATTGAAAGACTATAAGGACGGAACGATTCTATACAAAAAGCAAAAAATGTCAAACGGCAAGTTCCTCTACTCTTTCCGCGACCCGAAGGCTGCCTCCGAACAGGAGATTGGATATGTGCAGAATGCCAACAAGAAAGATAACTTCAAGGCAGAAAGCTATGCCGAGAGGAAAGGTTTATTCGGTCTGATTGTCTTCAAGTCAAAAGCTGATCTTGACCCATTGACCGTCTATTTGGCTTACTCACAGCGATGGTCTGTGGAGACTCTGTTCTGGCTATACAAGAATATCGTTGACCGTGACACGGTAAACGTGCATTCCGACTACAGCGTATATGCCACTGAACTGATAAATTTCCTTTCAGTCGTCATAACGACAAGGGTTAAGAATGAGTTTGTCAAGCTGGGACTAAACAAGAAATATTCTTACAAGGCTATATTCAAATACCTTTCAAAATACAAGAAGGTGAGAACCAAAGATGGTGGGAAATGGGGTACGGCAACCATGCTTAAATATATAGAAGAGTTAGTGGCTATGCTTGGTGTATAGTGTCTCAAATGGAGATTTCTTTAATTAAGTAAAATCGGCGAGTTGGCCAAGGTTTTAAGTGTTAAAAATGAGACTTGTGACGCAATTATGCACTTCATGGCGTGTTTTGGCATAGGCAGGATCCTTTCCAAACACTCTTTGGACAAGATGCGTGGTCGGGATATGGCAGAGCAGATAATGGCCATGATGGTGTTCCGTATCATAGGTGAGACAATAGGCTTTATGTCAACAACAAAGTTCTACGGTATTCTTGAAGTTGGCAAGAACTGCTTCTATCGTTTGCTTGCTCGTTCGGAAATGGACTGGCGTATCCTCCTTCTGTCGATGGCCCGGCGTTTCCAGAGCATAGTACGAAAGGAAAACGCAGAGGAGACAGATGCGCCGAAATGCTATATTATTGATGACACGACCTTAGCCAAAACCGGGTTCCGCTTCGAAGGACTTAGTCGTGTGTTTGACCATGTCCTCGGCAAATGCGTCCTCGGTTACAAGCTGCTCATTCTCGCATTCTTTGATGGGTCAGACCGAATCTCTCCACCAAATCCTACCTAATAACCTGCGCAAACCTCTGATATTAAGACGCTTGCAGCACTCTGCCGCCGCTTCCTAGGTTTCTGACCAAAGGAAATCTCGATTATTTTTCGTTTTTAACTAAATTTATTGTAATGTTGATTTTTTATTTACATTTATAGTGCTGCCTCAAGTGAAGGTTCCGTCTTCAATACAGGCTCCACCGTTTTGAGTTTTCTCAGTAATTCATGATTGTATTCATAGTCGCAGTCGTTTTTTACAAGTGAGTATGTTATGTGCAGGAGTTTGTTTATTACGTTGTTGAGGACAATGCTGTACGGCTTGCCTTTCTTTTCCAGTCTGTCGGCGTAGGCCTTTATCTCTCGGTTGTAGATAATCGCACTTCTGGCAGCCATTCTGAGGTTGTTCTTTATCATCTTACAGCATACGTTCTTGCTTGGATCCTTCTTGTGGACAGAGGTGCCGGATTCGTCATAGAACGTATGAGCGCCTGCGTAACAGGACATCTTGTTGGGTGTGGTTATCTTCTTGAAATTCGACGAGTATGCGATAATGCAAGCTGCATTGACCAGGCCGAGTCCATTTATGGAAGTCATGTGCAGGTAGTTTCTCTTCAAGTCCTCGTCAGAGTTGATAATGCGCTCGATTTCCTGGTTACACTTTTCGATTATCTCGTCGAGTGTCTTTATCTCGGATTCAGACATTTTGTTTATTACGCGTTCTGTCTGCGATTTGCCAAGTACTGTGGTGAACTTCTTTTCCGACAGCCTTGTCTTTGCCTCTTTTCGGCGTTCTACCATTGTGGCGCGGTAATTCACTATTTCCTTCAGTTCCATGATAACCGTTGGATCGGGCGAAAAAAGGACAAGCTTGTCCTGATGTTTGGCCGCATACTCTGATATGTTCCTCGAGTCGGCCTTGTCGTTCTTCCCGCGTCTGAACCCGGAGGAACGGTGTATCTGCAAAGCACTCTCGCGCCATACGTTCTGGCCTTTGTCGTGAAGATACATACAGATCTGCCTGTCGTATCCACCGGTAGTCTCCATGCAGAACAGTCCGTCTTCCGACAGCTTGCCGTTGCATTGCTTGCACAACTTCTTTGCCCATGAGACAAGAGCTCTGAAGCCTGACGGGCAGTTTTCGAACTGTCTGTAACCAACCTCGTTCAACGAATCTATCGATTCGACGAAAATTGCAGTCGCATCAAAAGTTTTTTTGGCAATGTCTATGCCAATACAGAATTTCTTCATAACTTTGTCTTTTAATGAAGTAAGTAACGAGTTGACCGAGAAGTTGTCCCGACTAATACTTTATTTAGGCTTCGAGCCTAACTTCCTACTTGGTCTCTGCAGCTTCAATCCGGAGGGTCTATAACGGCGATTAGGCTCGAAGTCTAGTAGGGGGTATAGATTATCCCTCCGGTGGTCAACTTTTCCTTACAACAACAAAGGTAAAAATTAACCATGAAACTAAAGGCATAAACCTTTAAAATATTCACACTGCAAAGATAAAGTAGGGGGGGGGGTGGGGTTTATCCCCACCCTCGCTGCTGCGGGGAATTACCTTAATTCTCGTCCGCCGCTGATAGGGCTGGGATAAACCCAGCCCCTACGGTGGATAGGTGCAACACATTGATAACCAACATGTTATAACGTTATCCGCTTATACAGGCGGGTAGGCAGGGTAAGTGACGGTCGATTGCATCGGATAGACAAATGAATATGCGTATTCGGTCTAACGACCGGATCCCTCCACCAAATCCTACCTAATAACCTGCGCAAACCACTGATTCTAAGACGCTTGCGGCACTCCACCATAAGTAGGGGTGGGGGTTATCCCCACCCTCGCTGCTGCGGGGAATTACTTTAATTCTCGTCCGTCGCTGCTGCAGGGAATCTACCTTAATTCTCATCCGTCGCTTGTAGGGCTGGAATAAACCATCTGCTCAGCAACCCTTGCCATCGATGCTGCACGAAGGGGCATCGGAGGACGGATTGTACTCTTTCAGCCCCACATCCTCTGGCTTGAGGGTCACGGTGCCATCTTCGAGGACGAAGGCGGGAATGCCGATATCGCCGATAGCCTTCGAATGGTCGAAGACGGGACTATTGTCGCGCAGATGCATGAAAGCACTCATATAATGAACGTCGGCACCGATATCGATGACCTTGAATCGCTTGTCGCCCTTGACCTGCTCGTCGACGAAAGCGCAATAGGGGCAGGTGGGCATACCATAAATCTTAATCATTGTCGTTTTCCTTTCTTTTGTTATCAGTGCAAAGATAGCGAGTTTCTTCCTTATCGACGCACCGATTCTCCCTTTTTACCTATTTTTAAGGTTCTTTCGTTTCGGCGGAGAGATAAGAAGCGGGACTGTTGAGACCCATTGCATGCTATAGATGCCAATAGGCTCTATAGTTGCGATAATTGCTATAGTCGCTATAGTTGCTATAGTAGATATAGTTGCTATAGTAGCTATAGTAGCTATAGCCCCCTATATATAATATGTATAGGCTTCTATTTTCTCCTCGGCGAAGGTGTCTTCTTTGCACCGGAATTTGCGGGAGCCTTCTTCTGCGTGCCCCGAGCCGAGCCCGATTTCTTCTGCAATCCGGCTGAAGCAGCGTTTTTTCGGTGGCCGGGAGCCGACTTCGTATTCGTGGGCAGGAGATAGCTCTTGATAATCTGTGCGGCGATGGGTGCTGCCGTCTTGTTGCCGTCGCCGCCGTGCTCGATATATGCGCAGACGGCTATCTGCGGGTTGTCCATGGGAGCGAAGGCTATGAAGGCCGAATGGTCGATGCCACCGTTCTGCGCCGTACCCGTCTTTCCACAGATGGTGATGCGGGGGTCGTCGATGGTCTTCGCCGTCCCGTTCTTCACACAGGCCCGCATGCCCTCGATAACGATATTATATGCTGCCGGCGACGCTTTCGTGCGGTGAGGATTGATGTAGGCCTCGGGGTCGGCGCCGGCGGTGGAATAACGGTGATAGGGCGTCATCCACCATCCGCGGTTGGCTATCGTCGCCGCAAGGTTGCAGAGCTGTAGCGGTGTGACGGTTATAAGTCCCTGACCCATACCGATATAGCCTATCGTACGGGCGTTCCAGAACTTAGGGTATTTCCTGTTGACGTAGGCCGAATCGGGGATTATCCCCCGAGCCTCACCTCCGTAGTCGACCCCCGTTTTCGTACCGAAGCCATAGCTCGTCATGTAGTCGTGCCACACGTCGACGGCATGGCTCCGCGACCCGTATCGCGTTGTGTCACCGATCATCCGGATGAAATTCGTTATGAACCACGAGTTGCACGACTGCGCCAGGGCCTGCACCGTCGACAGCGGTGAGGCGTGGTAGTGGCATCCCACATGCGTTCCACCCATCATGAATCCGCGGTGACAAGCCACTTTCGTGTCGCGCGTCACTATTCCCTCGCTGTAGAGCGTCAGCAGCTGAGCCGCCTTGATGGTCGACCCCGGCGGATAGGTGGCCTGGACGGCGCGGTTGATGGGGTCGCCCTTGAGGGTATTGCTCGCCATACAGAGAATCTCGCCGGTGGTGGGGCGGATAGCCACGATAGAACCCTGCCGGTTCTCGAGGAGCCTTTCGGCAAGTCGCTGAAGCCGAGGCACATAGGTAAGGTCGGGGTCCTGAGCTGTGGCCGCGTGTGTGGCAGTGGTCTGCGCCCATGAGCTGAAGGGCTGCAGGAGGAGGGCGACGACGGCCGCGAGGGCGATATTTATGATGTTATTGTTCGATTTTTTGATAGTCTTTCCTGTCATTGAAGTAAATGTGATAAAAAAGAGAAGAATCAGTTGCGCAGCCGCTGACGAATGGCCCCGCTGCGCTCGAGATAGCCCATGAGCAGCAGTACGCTGACGACGGCCACGGCCAGAGCCACAAGGTACATAACGCCCGCAAACGAGTCGTAGAGGCCGTGGAGCGTGGCCGGAATGACGGCGGCGAGCGTGCACAGCGCCTTACGGTAGCGCGGGTAGAGTCCGGCCATACCGATGAAGTAGCCGCCGATACCGGCCCACACGGCGTGAAGGAACGGCAGCGACGTCAGCCGGGCGATGTTCAGGACGAACGCCGTGGTGTAGTCGGCCTGGATATTCACCTGTGTCTGGTACTGTACGCCCTCGAAAACGCCGAAGGCTATGCCGGCCATAAGCCCGTAGTAGACCATTGTCTGGGGCAGCATCGGCTCGCGCGACCGGTTCTGAAGGATGTACAGCGGCACCTGCTTGGCAAATTCCTCCGTCAGTCCCACGCCGAGGATATATCCGACGATGCTCAGGGGGAACGGCGCATGGGTGAAAACGTAAAAGAAATTCAGCTGGTTCAGTCCGGAGAAGATGATGAACACCCCAAGCTGGGTGAGGAAGAATGTCGACACCGTCGTCTTGAGGTTCACCTGCCGCGTGCGGAACATATAGTAGAAGAACATTCCCCAGATGGTGGCGAAATACAGCGATACGACGTAGAAGGCGAGGTAGCCCCCCACGGGCATCATCATGATGAACGACAGCGACAGTCCGACGACGGCGAGGATGAGCATCCGCTTGTCCTCGAAGAGATTCGTCCGCCGCATCGACTCGCGCGGGAAGATAAACTCGCGTCCCACGTAGTCGAGCTGTTGTCCGAGCGTCCCGTTGTTGCGTACGTGCGGCCGTAATCCCTTGGCCATCAGGAAGTCGCGCACTATTCCCTCTCGTCCCGTGTCGGCATCGCGGGCCTTATCGTGGAGCAGCAGCCGTCCCTCCTCCACGTACCGCGCCACCTCCCTCTCGTCGAAGGGTCCGTAGTCGTGGTCATTGCGTGTGATGATTAGCATTGTTGTCTTCTTTTCCTTTAAGAATCTCTTTCTACGTTAAAAGTATGTTCCGTATGGCCGCGGGCTTTACATTCTCAGCCACAGCCACTTAGCAGACGGCATCCTTTATGGCATCGACGATGAACTGTGCGTCGTCGAGGGTCACCAACGGTCCTGACGGAAGGCAGAGTCCCACCTTGAAGATGCTCTCCGCCGTACCGTTGACGTAGGCGGGGCTGTCCTTGTAGACCGGCTGCTTGTGCATCGGTTTCCACAGCGGACGGCTCTCGATGTTCAGGCTGTCAAGCCACATGCGCAGGGCCTCGACGTTGGCGTTGGGCTCACAGTCGGTATGTGCGCTGTCGACATAGTGGATGACGCCGGCAGCACCGCCCACGGCACCCTTCACCGTTGTACGGTATGCGTTCTCCTCGCCCTTGATTTTCAGCTGAGGGTCGAGGGTGATGGTGTTCAGCCAGTAGTTCGACAGGGTCTTACTCTCGGCTGCAGCTCCTACCGCCGGGTTCAGCTCACTGTCGCTGCCGGCATGGAACGTGATGCCGTCGAAGCCCTTGAAGGCCTCGGCGTAGAATTTCGCCAGCCGCCGGTGGTGGGCAATATGCTCGTCGAGCACCGTCAGCTGACCGCGTCCTATACCGGCGCAGATATTCGACAGACGGTAGTTGTAGCCTATCTTCTCGTGCTGGTAGTAGGGATAGCCCTCGCGAGCCTGGGTGGCAAAGAACATAACCTTGTTGCGGGCCTCCTCGTCGGGGCATACAAGGGCACCGCCACCGGACGTGGTAATCATCTTATTGCCGTTGAACGACAGGATGCCGTAGTCGCCGAAGGTACCGCAGACACGGCCGTGATAGCGTGATCCCAGGCCCTCGGCAGCATCCTCGACGAGCGGAATGCCGTATTTGTCGGCCACCGCCTTTATCTCCGCAATCTTCGCCGGCATACCATAGAGGTAGACGACGATGATGGCCTTCGGCTTCCGGCCGGTCTTGGCCATGCGGTCGTTGATAGCTTTCTCCAAGAGTTCCGGGTCCATATTCCACGTCTCCCTCTCCGAGTCGACAAAGACGGGCTTTGCTCCGAGGTATACGACGGGATTGGAACTGGCACAGAACGTAAAGCTCTGACACACAACCTCATCGCCAGCCTTCACGCCCACAGCTATCAAGGCAAGATGAACAGCCGCCGTACCACTGGAAAGCGCGACGACCTGCTTGTCCAGAAGTTTCGCGTCGGTAATGGAATCCAACCATAACTTTTCCGGATCGTTCTCATGAGGTTTAATGCTCTTCGGATAAGTCTCTTCCTGTAGGTCGTTTTCTGCTGTCAGCGTACAGGGGGATACCACAAATCTCTTCAGTTCCTCCTCAAACTTGTTCACGTTTGGTCCAAGTGGCACCACCCAGTTCTGGTCGAATGCCTCTTGTATATACTTCATCTCATTGCCCGACATGTGGGCGAGACATAGAATAATTCGTTTCTCTCGTTTTTGCATAATCTATTACTTATTGCTCATCATCTGCTCGATTTGAGCATCTGAGAGGCCTTGCTCTTTCAAGATCCGTTTCAGATTGGACAACTGCTCAGATTGTTGATTCAGCTGTTCACGTTGCTCCTTTATTTTTCCGTCCTGCTCTTTTATTTTTCCGTCCTGTTCTTTTATTTTTCCGTCCTGCTCCTTAATTTTTCCGTTCTGCTCCTTGATTTTCCCGTTCTGCTCCTTAATTTTTCCGTCTTGCTCTTTTATTTTCTTATCACGACTCATGATGGCGGTGTCGCGGTCCTCGATGGCGGAGTAATATTCATCCTCTACATTCATATTCTGCCGCATCAATGGATTGGAAGCAGCTGCGGTGAGACGGTGTACGATATAGTTCATGTCGTTGTTGTCGGCATATACCGACTCGTCGAGACATAGCAGATGTGGGTCATCCTTGTCGCGTTTTGTCTGGTCGAGCACACTGAGCACCTTGTCGAGGCGGTTATTGATGACACCATGGAGCAGCGGAATCTGCACGATGATGCTATCGTGCACAAGACTCTCGACGAAGGGGTCGGGCATTCCTTTCTTCACCTCGTGACCGTCATAGTCGTAGGCTTTGTGACTGACATACAGCACGGGTACGTCAATATCGCCGACGCGGTGGCCCATGATATAGATGGTCACCATAGGATAGGCAAAGCCCTTGTGGTCGCCTTTCTGTTTGTCGATGTTGTTCTTGTCGCTGTATTGAGCTCCGAGGTACTGTCGGAAGCGCAGCGTCTCGGTCTCCACCCAGGTCTTCTGCAGTTCAATGAGTATCAGTTCCGTCTCGTTCTCGCCCGTACGTATTCGTGCTCCGAAGTCTATGCGGAACATCGATATCTTGTCGTTTGTTTCGTTGGCATACTCGTGGGGCCGCAGTTCGACACTGACGACATCCTTCTTCAGCAATGCCGACAATACCGTCTTTGCCACACGCTCGTCCTCCATGAGATATTTGAACACGGAGTCGTAAATGGGATTGGCTACGTATATCATATCTACAGTCTTTTATAAATTCTTCGTTGCAAAGATACAATTTTTCTACTACATTGCCCACATGTAATAAGATAAAAAATGTTCACCGGAATAATCCTATTCTATATCTCTTCACCGGCATACCTCATCTTTCTCCCCAAAACAGTGCACACAATCATTTCTATATCTTTAAAGAAAGAGTAGTGCTCCAAGTAGTAAAGGTTCAGCCGTACTTTATCAGGATAGATAATCTTGTCGTTGTATTCCTGTGGGTTCTCTACGGAGTTGAGTAAGTCTTCTTCCTGTCGGTATTTCAATGATGCCGGCCCCGTTATTCCTGGTTTTAACTTAAGGATGTCGCGGTTCTTTCCTTTCAATTTATCAGCATATCCCGGTACATCCGGTCGTGGCCCGACGAAACTCATGTCACCCTTGAGGACATTCCACAGTTCCGGCAGTTCGTCAAGCTTGTACCGTCGGAGTTTCTTTCCTAATGGCGTAATTCTATTCTCCTCTGTTGAGGCTATTGATGTTGTTCCTTCACCGGCGACCTTCATCGACCGGAATTTATAAACGGTAAAGAGCCTGCCGTATTGTCCCACCCGCTGCTGCTTGAAAATGACCGGTCCTCCAGGCATCTTAATCCTTATGAGAATTGCAACAATCAGAAACACAGGACTCAGACAAACAAGTCCCATGAACGAGACTATCCTGTCAAAGAGATATTTTACATTCATTTTTCTCGTAAATAGTGTGTTATGGATTTAGTTTCCGGTTTTTAATGAGTTTCTCCAAATAGTAACAAGCTTCACCAAGGATTGCCTTCTTATCATCTGCGAAAAAGTCATCAAAAGCATCAAAGCCATGACAGGAAAACACCCGCTTCATCTCTTGCCGATTCCATTTCATGGACAACACTCTTCCGACCAGTGTTATAATATCACCCAACAGCCATTTTGTTCGTGTTCCTACTCGTACCTTTATAGGTTCGTCATAGCTACCCTTGGTAGCCAAACAATAGAGTACCCACGGAATATCAAAACCTGCGGCAATAGGAGTAGCTAATCCTCCGGTAAAGCGGGCGTTGGTCTCAATATAGGCTATTCTGTTATGGCGCTCATCTACACGAAAGTCCATTCCGCAGACACCATGAAAATCAATAGCATCCAACATTTTTCTTGCTTCCTGCTCTAACTCCGGCATCGCTACTATCTCACGTTGCGTCGTCGTACCTCCTCCATCAGTTTTGGTCACTAATGCACGATAGACTGACGTCTTACAAAAACCGTCCCAGCGCACGCAGTCGACGCTATAGTCACAACCTCCGATCCATTCTTCCATCAACGTATCTGTACCACGATACGTTTCAGCCAAACGATGCAACTCCTCCCTATTCTTAGGAAAGAACACACTTTTGGCGGAGTTACCAATCACGGTCTTGAAAACAACAGGGTATTGATTTATTTCTTCCTCAGAATGGTATACTTTAGGTATAGGCACTCTACTATTCCCTGCCAGCGCCGTTGACGTTGCTTTATTTGCAAGAAGAAGCAATGTTTTCTCATCTTCATAGGGGATAATAAGATCTTTAGGGAACTCTTCACGATGACGCATGATAACCACGCTCTCATCATGGGTTGGAAGAAGCATCGTCGGTTGAAGTCTCGCTACCCATTCTTTAAGACAATCTATGAAATGATTTTCATCGGTAAAAGGGTCTGGATAGACAAAATGTCCCGCACAATAACGCGACATACTACAGATGTTGGTACGGGAAGTGTCTGCTGCCCATACTTTTAATCCATGTTTTGCAAGACTCCGCAGTATGTTATAGCCTACGCGGTTCCAGCAATAAGTTACAATAACATCGCAATTGCTCATGCTGCCCTCCTCTCGTCGAAAACATCATAGAGTCGGGCAAGAAGAGTAACTACGCTACCCCCAAAGATATTATTATCATTGATTACTTCTATATACATATCATTATTATCCATTTCTTTAATTACCTAACATTGGCTCGCTGCGACAGCACTCTATACTTGCTGTATTGACCCTAAGCAACTGTTTGTCAGTCCTTCAATTCATTATAGAACGCTAACAGTCCATTCCACACATCCTTCTGCTCATATCTCTCCTTTATCATCCTGCGGGCGTTGCGGCTCATGCGCTGAACCTCAGCGGGATGGAGGATGAACCATTCCATCGTCTCTGTCAGCGCGGGGGTGATGTCGGCGACGTGATGGCCGTGGGCGTCGAGGGGTGCCACGATAATCTTCCCGTTCAGCCCGTCGCGGATAATCTCGTTGGATCCGTTGATATCGGTGACGATACACGGAAGGTTCATAGCCCCGGCCTCCATCGGCACATTGGGGAAGCCCTCGCGGTAGCTCGGGAATGCCAGCGCGTCGGCAGCCATAAGGTAAGGACGCACATCTTTCTGACTGCCAACGTATTTCACGACCTTACTGCTGAGGAAGTAGTCGTGGACATCATCGGTGATGGCATCCCCTTTCTCCATCGTTCCCACGAGCAGCAGACGGGCGTTAGGATGTCTGGAGCTGATGGTCCTCATAGCCTGCGCCAGCTCCGTCATGCCCTTGTCGGCGACGATACGCCCTACAAAGACGAACACGAAGTCGGCATCGGCGAATCCCAACCGTCGGCGCACCTCCATCCGGTATGCGGCAATATCCTCGTCGGTGACGGCCTCAGGACTCTTTTGCAGGTTGTCGGCAACCGTCTGACGGCGCGACAGATGCGTCGTATTCTTGCCGTTGATGTTTCCGAAGTGTATCACCTTCAGCGGCTTACGCGTGATGTGGTCGGTCTGGAGGGTATGCAGCACGCCCTGCCCTTCGGGAATGACGTTGGTGGCGAAGAGGCATGTCGTGCGCTCCATAGTCTTGAGAATGAGGCGGAAAAGCCCCCGCGCCCCCTGATAGCGCAGTCCCGTGACGGTGTAAATCCTGTGCGGCACCCGTGCTGCCCAAGCCGCCACCATCGCCAAGAGCGAGCCCTTGGGCGTATTGGCGTGGACGGCCCACGGTTTCTCCTTGCGGAAGAGCCGATACAGTATGCCGAGAGCACGTATGTCCTTCGTCAGCGAGATTTCCCGTTCCATGGGCACGTCGATGCAGCGGACGCCCTCGCGCTGCCTCACCCGCTCCATTACGCCGGTATTCTTAGCCACGCCGACAACGTCGTAATAGCGGCTGAGAAACCTCAGCTGCCCTTCCAAAAACGAGTCTAACGATATATCGTGTGTCGTAACACGTATCAACTTCTTCTTTTGCATGAACGATAAGTTTTTTATCCGAATGACCTAAATGCCATCATCACGCAAAGATACTACAATATTGTTGTCTAAACAAATAATCGGCTGAAAATATCGGAGCCAAAATCATTATTTTCCCGTTTTCATATAGAATCTGTCGCGGGAGGAAACGGGAATCGGCTGCCGCTATGGATTCTATGGCTACTATGTGGCTATGGGCTGCTATAGACTTTATAGTTTCCTTCCGCCCCATAGTTTCCTGTAGTACCCCATAGTTTCCTATAGCCGCTATAAATTCTATAGATTCCTATAGATCCCTATAAATCCATATAGCCCCAATAAATCCCCATAGCCTCCCATTAACCCCGCTCCTCCGATATTTCAAAACGCGAAACGGTACTTTTCGCATTGCAAAAAGTACCGTTTCGCGTCGTAATACCGTCCGTTTTGCGGAGCAAAATGGTCGGTAACGTAATCAACTGGTTATCAGAGTGATAAAATAGAGGCTAAGAGAGATTCCCGCATGGAATATTATTTACATTTTATCGCCAGCCCCACACTATTCACAGCCTGCGCCGGGGGCTCTATGGGGCGGTGCGGGGTTAATTATTCTAAATATTATGGTGGGGAGCAATCTTATCTCATTGGATTTTCGTAATATTGCAGCCGATTTTTTTAGGATAACATATATGACATCAAGAACCGTTTCTTCGGGAAGTACGGCCCACCGCCTCAGTGCGATGGGACTGTTAGTGACATTGGGCATCGTGTACGGCGATATTGGTACGTCACCGCTGTATGTCATGAAGGCCATTACCGGCACCACCTCGATGGTGACGGCCGACTATATAATTGGTGCTGTATCGTGCATCATCTGGACGCTCACCTTCCAGACCACGCTGAAATATGTGGTGCTGGCCCTGCGCGCCGACAACAAGGGTGAGGGCGGCATCTTAGCACTCTACGCCCTCGTGAGGAAGCACGGCAGGGCGTGGCTCTACCTCCTGGCCATCATCGGCGCGAGCACACTCGTCGCCGACGGGGTCATCACGCCGTCGATAACGGTACTGTCGGCCATCGAGGGACTGCGCGCCTACGAGCCGTCGACACCCGTCATCCCCATCGCCATTGCCATTCTGACGGTGCTCTTCTTCATCCAGCAGTACGGCACGAGTGCCATCGGCAAGCTCTTCGGACCGATGATGCTGTTGTGGTTCTCGATGATCGGCATCCTGGGCATAACGCATGTGGGCGACAGCTGGATAATCCTGAAGGCGTTCAATCCGTGGTACGCCATCCGTCTGCTGACGACAAGTCCGGAATGGTTCCTCATCCTTGGGGCCGTATTCCTCTGCACTACCGGTGCCGAGGCCCTCTATTCCGACCTCGGCCACTGCGGCAAGCAGAATATCCGGGTGAGCTGGGTGTTCGTCAAGGCCATGCTCATCTGCAACTACCTCGGTCAGGGAGCATGGATTATCGCCCATGCCGACAGTCTCGTGCCGGGAGTGAATCCGTTTTATGCCATCATGCCGGCGGGATTCCTGCCCGTGGGAATAACGATGGCCACAATAGCGGCAATCGTTGCCAGTCAGGCACTTATCAGCGGCTCGTTCACCATCTTCAGCGAGGCCATGAACCTGCACTTCTGGCCACGGCAACGCATAAAATATCCCACCGACATCAAAGGACAGCTCTACATACCGTTCATCAATATCAGCCTCTACGTCCTGTGCATCGTCGTCATCGTCTTCTTCCGCACATCGAGCAATATGGAGGCCGCCTACGGACTGGCCATCACGGTGACGATGCTCATGACGACACTGCTCTTGGGCTGCTACCTCCGGCAGAAGCAGATGCGGTGGGCGCTTCTCGTACCGGTAATAGGATTCTTCGTAGTCCTCGAGAGCATCTTCTTCGTGGCCAATCTGGCCAAATTCCTCCACGGCGGCTGGGTGACGATGCTGCTGGCGGGAACCATTTGCACGGTGATGTACGTATGGTACAACGCCGAGAAGATAAGAAACGCATTCGTCGAGCACCGCGACATTAGGAAATATTATGACATCCTATCCGACATCAAGGCCGACAAGTCGATAGCCAAATTTGCCACTAACGTGGTGTATATGAGCAGGTTCGGCGGAAAATACGACATAGAGCAAAAGGTGCTCTACTCCATCATCAACAAGCATCCCATGCGCGCCGACCACTACATCCTGCTCCACACCGACTACGACGACACCCCCGACGAGCGAAGCTACGAGTTCTACGAGCTCATCCCCGGCACCCTCTATCGCCTCAACCTCCACCTCGGATTCCGCGTCCAGCCCTATGTCAACCTCTATCTACGGCAGGTCATCGAGGACCAGGTGGGCAACGGCCGCTTCACCCTCGAGAGCGGCTACGACTCACTGCGCCGGCACCACGTGTCGGGCAACTTCATCTTCGTCTTCATAAAGCGCGTCTATGCCGAGTTCAATGTCTTCACGCCCAAGGCCCGCTTCATCATGACCATCTATAACCTCGTCCACCATCTCAAGCAGAGTGCGCCAAAGGCTATGGGCCTGAGTACCAGCAACGTACTCGTCGAGACCGTGCCATTGGTGGTCAGGGCCCGGCAGGTCGAAAGGGTGACGCAGATCAACGACGGTTCCCCCGCCGATGCCCCCGCTGCCGATCCCGTTGCCGCCCCCGTGGAATAACCACCGCAGCCCGCCGGCAGCGTCAAAAAGGGCGCAGACGGTTACGTGAGAAAGAAACGGGATGTTCCTGGCCGATGAAAGAGAATTATCCCCTCCCGCCTACCAGCACAGGCAGACGGTGAACATGATGTTCCTGGCCGATGAAAGAGAATTATCCCCTCCACACACAAAACAAAAAATCCCGCAAAGCCGCAAGGTTCGCCGAGCTGATTCCATCGGAATCAACCTCCTTTGCGTTCCTTACGGCCTTGCGGGAGATAAAATCGTCTCGCGAGGAGAAAAACAATGCTCCTCTGCCCTATGGCGGCCTATAAGCCTGCTATCCTTCCTTATGTTTGTGTAGTACCAATAGCAGCCTGTCGCTGTCTTTTCCCTATAATATCCTATCTTCTCTATAGCCGCCTATATCCCTGGCCCTCAGCATCATCCTCCCAACATCACCTTCGCCGTCACCTTGTTTTTCTTCATTATCCTTGCAATGCCGTAGCATACAGCCACCGTTGCTGCTCCTATGGCCGGGGCGACGACAAACTGCTGCACTCCGGCCGGGCACACCGCCGCATCAATATTCGCGAGCCGCACCACGACATTCTCCAGCAGCACACCCTGGAGGCCGTAGATAGCCAAGGTGTAACGGCCCACATCCGCCAAACGGTCCTTCCATCCGCCACGAAACAGCCTGCAAACCAGCATCAGCAGACCGATGCTCAGCAGCGCCCCCGACAGTCCGCCAACGAACTGCACCGGCAACTGCAATGGGTCATGGAACAGCACATCATGCGTCAGCACCGCCGGACCACGCCACGGCACGAGCAGGAAGCCGACCGCCGATGCAGCTGTCACCCCCCCCACGTGTGCTTTCAGCCATCCGTCATAATCCTTCATCACATAGCCTAACCAAAAGAATATGAGCATATAGTTGAACTGCAAGTAATAGCCATGG
Source organism: Prevotella lacticifex (assembly GCF_019973375.1). Classification (GTDB taxonomy): domain Bacteria; phylum Bacteroidota; class Bacteroidia; order Bacteroidales; family Bacteroidaceae; genus Prevotella; species Prevotella lacticifex. Next base: position 698,047 of record NZ_BPTV01000002.1, read on the forward strand.
GGGAAGAGCAGCGCGACGACGATACTCCCGACAATCCTCAGCCACAGCGCCCCCGGCAGCCTCAACACCAGCCATGCATAGAGATAGCAGGCAAAGAGCGTGCGCAGAAACCACATGCCGCCAATAGCCTCATTATGTATGAACCCCACCGGGCATCCGCCCGTTACCACCCTCGTAGCTAATAGGTTAAGACATACATACGCCACCGTCGGCACCAACAGCTGCAATGCCTTCTTCTTGACGAACGCCCCGAACGGCATCGTCAGCGCATGATGGCTGAAGTACCCGCACATCAGCATGAACAGTGCCATGTGGAACGTGTACAGCATCCTCCACACCACCGCCCCGTCGCCCACCGACAGCATCTGGAACGCATGTCCCGTACACACCAAGAATATCGCCCACAGCTTCGCCAGGTCGAGATAAGCTATCCGTTTCGGCATTTTTTACTTTTGTTTCAGTTTCTTCGTATCCACGATGTGCATCGCCCACCCCACCGGCTTGACCCATTTCCAATACCAAGCAATCGACGGAATTGGGATCGCGGCCTCACGCTTGTGCTTCTCCGTCAGACAAATATATAAATTGTAATGGAATGACCTTTCAATCATTCCAATTATTATGATGTAAAATCTATATGGATTCAATTATTGTGCTTTGATTTTCCATAAGTAAAAAGACCCACTACAGCTGCTATTGCACCTATAGCTGTTGCAATAGCTCCAGTGTCAGACTTTACATAAATTGCAAAACAAAGTATTCCCCCTAATAATATGACACATAAGAAAGCAAGTACAGTAGAAACTATTATGAGCCTACCATTATATTTCAACGTTTTGTCCTCTCTTCGGTGCCTATGTTCCATCTCTTTCTCAGCCATTGAGAGTATTCTTTCTGCTGCTCCTGGAACTATAATGTCATATTGTTTAAGTGACTCTGGAGGAGGAAGAGGACCATGCCAAGCTTCCATTTGCGAAACTTGGTGGGTTTCAGTACTTTGTTTATTTTCGCCCATAATTATTCATAGCTGCGAATAAATCTCTGCCAACATTTTCCCAATCATGCTTAATGGCCTCACTATCAGAGTGTTCATCTATAGACATAGGATTATTTCCCATGCCAAACATATATAGAAATGTCTTCCAAAATATTTTCATGCCGTTCATTTTTCTACAAAGTTAAATGATTCCTATTTAATCCGCAAGTGTTTTGCCACTTTTAACACATTACTCCATAGAGATAGAGTGCCAGGATTTCTGTATCACGTTTTATTTCTTAACTCAATCTTGAATATTTAAAAAGTTAAAGCATTACTCATGAGTTTAGAAGCCTTTTCTGCCTCTTCACTGTAAGAATATATTTGACAAGTTGGCTAAAAAAATCATCGGAAATAATAATTACATGTGCTGCACCTACCCGCTTGCAGGGGCGGCCTCGTGACCGTTATTACATGTGCTGCACTTACCCGCTTGCAGGGGCGACCTCGTGACCGTTATTACATATGCTGCACCTACCCACTTACAGGGGCGGCCTTTATGGCCGGCCGGCCGGTCGTAAGACCGAATCTCTGCCATATCTTCGGCCTCTCAGCCCTGCCTAACGGCCATTGCAAACCACTGATAATAAGACGCTTGCAGCACTCTGCCCAGGGGCAGGGTTTATCCCCGTCCTACTGCCAAAGAAGAATTATAAGCCTCACACTACCAGCCCCGACGGGGCTGAATCGTCAATAACCCCGGACTAAGCGAGCGACAGCGAGTGCAGTCCGGGGAACATATAGGTCGACAGACATGCATTCAGTGCCTCGAAGACGCACAATAGCACGAAGTGTGCAAAAGCATGTGTTATCTGCGCGTTCCGCTATTCAACCTCTCCGAGGCTGGTCGTGGATTTCTCGCGTCCACGATCTTCCCCAGACTGCGGTCGCTGCGCTCCCTTAGTCTGGGGTTATTGAAAATTAAGCCCCGTCGGGGCTTTACGTTAGCAGCGAAAAACAATACATTAATTATCAGCGGATTGCCAACGTGACCCATTGGCAAGGGCGGGTAGGAAGAATTAGGGGTCGTCGGCGAACAACGGACAAATATAATCAGACCAACAAAAAAAATAGAGATTCGGTCTGGTGACCGACCGGACGGCCATAAAGGCCGCCCCTGCAAAGGGATCACGGAGGAAAAACGTTTGAGCGTTTCGGGCTCACTTGATATTTCCCGTGGACCGATATGTTTAATCTTCTCTGGTTACTGATCTATAATTGGTTAGAGAGGTCCATAACTCAAGGAAAATAGTAATAGGCAGACTTTAGCTCCCAATAGAGCTATCTCCTGCCACTGCCAGCCCACGGGGTTGAATCGTCAATAACCTAAGAATATCGCCCACAGCTTCGCCAGGTCGAGATAAGCTATCCGTTTCGGCATCTTTTACTTTTGTTTCAGTTTCTTCGTATCCACGATGTGCATCGCCCACCCCACCGGCTTGACCCATTTCCAATACCAAGCAATCGACGGGATTGGGCTCGCGGCCTCACGCTTGTGCTTCTCCGTCAGACAACAGCTGAACCGCCAATAATTAATCGCCGCTTTAGCCTTCTGCAACAATGGAATAGGCAGAGTAGTCATCTCGGCGTAAGTCATCATCGCCGCTATGGGGCTTTTCATGCGTATGCGCACTATATTGTCCGTGAGTCCGCCGTCGAGATAATCGCGTAGATATACGACCTTAGGGAACACCCGCAACCGGTATTTTCTTGCTATTCTGTTCCATACAAGGCACTCAGGGCAGAAACGCTCACCCTTCACCTCAGGGAAAGGGTACCGGCGCAGGATGTCGGTACGGAACACCTCACACATATCACCGCCGACATGCAAACGATAGCGCAGTTCCACTTCTGTAAAATCGCCCCCGACAAACGGATGTCCTATAACTTGTCCGTCGCGATGGGCCATATATCCACACACACCGGCAATATCGGCACTGCCGTTAGTGGATCTGTAAGCCTCAGCAATGTCGGCAATGGCCGTAGGAGGCAGCTCATCATCGCTGTCGAGCAAAAGCGTCAAACGACCGTGGGCGTTCTTGACACCCATGTTTACTGCCGTATGCTTGCCACCATTGGCCTTACTAAGCAGAATGACAGGAAAAGCGGCGGCAGGCAGCCTGTCGACAGCAGAACTGACATCATCATCTGATCCGTCGTCGACAATAATCCACTCAAAATCTTTGAATGTCTGATCGCATAGGCTTCTAAACAAATCCGGCAGAAAAGAGGCCCGGTTATATATTGGGGTAATGACCGTGACGAGCATAATTATCTCCTTTCCTCACCAAACTTAAAGGGCCTACGGTACAACTTGTCACGGTCGTAGTTATGGTCGTACTCATACTGTGCCTCTATATCGTCACCTCTACGGAATCCATTGGTAAGGAAAGTCTTATAAGGGTAGAGCATCATGCCCCAACTCGTAAGGATACGGTTGAAAAGGAAGAAACACACTACGACAATGATATTGGCGAATTTCCGGTTGTTGGCGGTGTGTGTACAAAGATAGGAGATGGTAGAGATGACACCTATCATATAGTACCAGCTCAGTCGTCCTCCGTTTTCATTTTTGATGAAGAACAAGAGAATAAGACAGAAAACGAGGGCCATATTCATCATCACGATGTTTGTTCTCCTCAATGGAATCTCATTATATCGTCTGAGAATGATGTACAGGAAAAATACAGCCTCAACAAGATAGGCTATTCGGAATCCTGTCTCATTACCCGCCACTTCCGCACGCTCACTGTCCACCTCACCGTATGCCGAGAAGATGGCAGTAGGACCACCGGTCAGTCCTAGCAGGAAAGCGGCAATCATCACATAGATAACTTTCTTCTTTTCGAACTTCCTTACAGGAACGAAATACATCGGAAGAAGTATTAATGCCGAGTTATGGAATGACCAGGCTATGAACCACACTAACAGGAATCGCTTCCAATTACGGTCAATGATATATCTTATCGACAGCCACGCTATTGTGGCTCCTATTACCTGACGGAGATAAGTAAATGTGAAAAAGAACCACAGGCCCAAAAACAAAATGACGGCAAAAGGGTAGTTATTGCAGTAATCTTTGATAGAGTGGAACAGAAGTGTATAAATCACGCAGGTAGTGATAAGGATGAAGATGTACCGGTTGTCGGTAATCGCTCCTACGATAACGTTATATATCTGATAGCCATACTCTTTCGGGTACAAATTGGCTACTGCCGACTGCCGGAAGTCGAAGATGCCGTCGTTCACCATATCGGCAGTATCGTCGAACAGCTCAGCATAGATGTATCTGTCGTAACCACCAAGCATGTCGGCAAGACCGACGAAGAATGCGAGGAAGGCAAACATAGCTACAAGTGCATAGCGCTGGTTGTCGGTACGGCTTCCGTAGCCCACCGACGAATAGTATGTGGCTACCGCAATAAGAAATATAATGTAGTATAATAACATTTACAATTGACTATTATGGTTGTAAAATGGCAATAAATCAGTCCTCCCTTGGATTAGCAGCAGGTCAGAATCGATGCCATATCTTCTAAAGTCTCTGCAAAGATACAGTAAAATTATTTAAAAGAACAACAATAAAAGAGAATTATATATTAACTTCCTTTTTATTATGAATTAAAACATCAAGAATGATGGCGGATGGGGTGAAAACATGAATCAAAAAGAGAAAAGATATTAATGAAGAACCCGAACAGATCGGCCTTCAGGTTATGTGACCGTCTGACAGGAATCAGCCCCATCTTGCGATAGACCGCTGCATAATACCTTAACGTTCGTCGGTCGTCGAACCGGAAAATGGTGTAGAGATGAGCAATGATATCGAAATTGAGACGAGCCTCAATGATCGCGCGCTGCTCTCCGGAAAGATGCCCGGCGAGGGTCTGAAGCGACTGATAGACCTTCAGAGAATCCTCGTTGGCAATGATACGGGTCTGCGGGTTATTGGTATGGGAAATAGAATTGTTATTGTCACGATGATAGACATAACCGATCACGGGAAGGCACACGATCTTCGACAGCTGGATGATGACATGAAGGTTAAAGCACATATCCTCTATATGGAAGATACCATCGATAAACCGATTGCCGCCGATGGCTGACCGGCGAAAGATTTTATTCCATAGATAGGAGCCGCCGGAAGCGTGCTTGATGAACATCACCCCATCAACGACAACCTTTTTCTGATATTTGCTGACAGTCACGGTCCGGTCAGGAAAACATTCGTCATAGTTGAAAGCGATCAGTTCAACATCCTTGGTTCTGAGTGCATCAACCATCAGGCTCGCATCGGCAGCTGACAGATTCTTTACCTCGTCGTCTCCGTCTACAAACCATATCCATTCTCCACTTGCTTGCGCTAAGCCACGGTTGCGGATGGTTGCCGGTCCCTCGTGGTGAAGATCATCCAACTTGATGATCTCATATTCACTCCCAGGAACTCCCCATTGCGACATCAGTATCCTTATGCTTCTCAAGCAACGGCCGATGTAGGCCTCACAGTGATAGGAGGGAATAATAAAGGAAAGCAGCATCTTTCTCATTGTACTTATTATGATAATGTAGAAACCTTTATTTCTCTATAAGGCGCGCCACCTAACAGAGCTGATCTCTGTGGAAATGTGCTACGCATCAACAACTTGTCAGTGGCTTGATAAACAGTGCCCGAGAAAGAAAGCATATACATATCAAGGAACGACTTCATGTAGACAGCCTTTGACGCATCGGCTGTAAAACCAAGATGTACGACCTTGCCAGGCATGACATATACGTAGGGAAGGGATTTTTCTTTCAATTCTGAAAGGAATGTCGAACTGTCTGCGGTTACAAGAATATTCTTGTCCCCATATTGTTTGTGAAGTTTCTTAACTGTCTCGATGCATCTCTCTATGTAAGCCTCTCGCTGTTCTACCGGCAACGTGTCACCGCCTTCCTTGAAGTCGCCAAGCAACTGCCGAAAACGGAACGTGCAGGAGATATAATTTCCTTTTCCTCCTAACTTCTCCAGGTGATAACCGATAAGTTGTTGCAAGTCGTCAGTAGGCCTGAAGAGCTCGTGAAACAACGTCTGATATTCCTCATCGCTCGGTATCATATTCGTAAAGACATGAAGCTGATGACAATGTTTGCGGAAGTATGACCGCAGCACCGACGACTGTACGAAGTGCTGCCAACTGTTGTGCGGGTCGTTATGATAGGTAAGAAGAACACAGGGATAACTCTTAGCCAGATCCCAGTCAATCTCATCCTCCCAGATCCGCCAGTCGTATTCGTTCGGGGCCAGATAATCCTCCAAGTGTAAAGGCTCAAAGACGATTCTGAATGGTCTCCCCTGCCGTTTGCATTCCGCATAGACAGACACGATACCCCGCAGACGGTCGCTGAGACCGCCGGAGAACGTTGTCTCGTTCAACGCCATAAAGACGACGGCACGCTCATGCTTGTCAGAGCGACCGCCACCTCCCTTGCCCTTATAAAACGGTATCAGAAACTTATGCCGCCAACGATAATTGGCAAGCAATATAGGCGTAAAATAGAATAGGCTGTTGAAGAGTCTATAAAGAAAATCTGCTAATTGTCGAAATATTTTCATCTGTTTTCAGTGGTTCTTCAAAAGAATGCAAAGCAAAGGATCCACCAACCAATGAAGGTGCCATCGGCATACAAACATAATCATCTTTCTGCCATTGCTTTTAACATCAGACAACTTCATATTGCGGAACCAAGGATCATGGGCGATTGTAGACCAGCGTTGCTGCCTGGCACGAAACGGCAGCTTCGTGTCCCAGTAATAGCCTTTACACATATAGGATGCGGCGTGAATAGCAAAACGATTATTCAGTCTTCTTAAATATGCCTCGTCATGCACCCCGTATTTTCTAATCAATGATAAATGAATGTCTTCCATCCGTTTAATCCAATTGTATTCTGCTATATAAGAATGATGGTGACCCAAGGAACCCTCATTGTGAATAAAACAATAGCCTTCAAAATCAGATTTCTTTATGCTTTTGGCATAAGAAAGAAATGTATAGGAGAACAGAATATCTTCATATTGAATATCTTCGAATCGGAGGTGATAAGTGTCTATGACTGACTTCAAGAACATCTGCCGCCAGACCGCCCCATAACAATAATAATCAATCTCCCCTAAATGCTTACGGAAATCTTCCTTCGATTCACATACAATGCTTTCTCTTAAACTTGTGTTCCTTAGCTTTTGCCCCCCCCTAAAGCATTGGGTAAAGTTACAGATCAACACGTCGCAACCTTGTATCTCCCGTGCCATATACGCTAACCAATCAGGATAAACATAGTCATCATTATCCATGAAGGTGACATATTGCCCGTTCGCATGGTCAAGGCCATAGTTTCTGGCAGAACTCACTCCGCCATTGGGCTTTTGAAAAACCTTGAATCGATCATCCCGATTGGCGAACTGCTCACAGATAGCACGGGAATCATCCGTGCTACCATCATCGATCAACAAGACCTCATAGCTTTGATAAGTCTGTTGCGCTACAGAGTCCAATGCTTCTTCAAGGTACTTGGAAGCGTTATAAACAGGGATGATCACTGATATTAATGGGTCCTTGTCTGTTTTCATAGTCAACTTTTTATTTATAATCAATAGAAATTGTATTTACAAAACTCTCTTCAGCGTACATATCCAAACATGGATCGCATTTACCCCGTGCAGGGGGAGGGCTTCATGCCCTCCCTCGAAAAATGTCCCAACCGCTTTGGATACCACCGCCGATTTGAAAACGTCACCGCCGCTTTGATAAATCTGTCGAACATTATTTGTGGAAGGGCATGAAGCCCTTCCCTGCACTGGCACCAACGCTGCTCGGGGAATCACGCGACTCGTTTGTTTAGCGTACATATTCATACATGGATCATACATACCTTTGCGTCCTCTGCGCCTTTGCGAGAGCCCATTAATTCTTAATTTTTCTTTCCTCCCTCTGTACTGAATTCACTTTTACAAATCCCTTCTTCACTTTATTGATTTCAATCTCTGTGAGAAAACCTTTCTCGACAAGGGAGACAAGATCTTGCCTCGCTGTCGGATCACTGACGCCAAAGCGGTTCTGCACTTCTTTTACAGTCATTATCTTATTAGGCGTTACATTGAACACCGTCAAGATTTCTATCTGCCGACGATTGAGTCCATGCATTTTTGGCAATAGAGCCGTTTCGCTGATGGATCGTTTCTTCCTTTGAATATATTCACGCAGTTCTTTGAACGATTGCGACATCACCTTCAGATGGTAATTGATAAAATAGCCCATATCCATGCCGTCATTTTCGGTACAAAGAAAAGCTTTCTCATAACTTGTTTTACTTCTATAGATAATACGTGAGATAGAGAGATATTCCATCAGCCAATAGCCCTGTTTGAGCATGTACCAGTAGAACAGTGCCCTCGCTGTCCGGCCGTTACCGTCAACGAACGGGTGTACGTAAGCAATCATGAAATGAAGAATAATTGCCTTGATGATAGGATGAATAAAAACAGAGTCCTGTTCATGATTGACGAATTCACACAACGCTTCGATAAATACCGGTATCTCGCTAGCAGCAGGTGGAGTATGTACAACCTCTCCTGTAATCTCATTAACAACTCTGATATCATCGTTTGCCGAACGGAACCGTCCCGCATCCATAGTATTCTTCATCGTCTTAAATGTCATCAGCCGATGAACATCAAGGATAAACGCTTCGCTGAGCGTATTTTCCTTGTGCTCTACAAGATATTGAATAGCTCTATAGTTATTCAAAATCATTTGCTGTGAACGGTCTTTGGGTGACTGGTTTTTACGGAGCATCTCTTTAGCCACACGCCTTGTAGTAACAGCCCCTTCCATCTGGCTTGAAGAGATAGCTTCTTCCATTAGTGAGGATATGAGATATCGTTCCCTGCCCTCTTCTGGCAGCAGATTTCCATTGCCCCAACTGCCACCAAAGTTCATATCCAAATCATGGCACACACGCTGCATAAAATTGGTCACTGATACAGTAATATGATATTTCGGCCATTCGAAAACTTGATTGACACGTCTGGAAAACTTTACCACCGCCCACAGGTCTTCTGCCGACATACCATCGGGCAAAGGACGATATTTAACGTCCGACCAATAGAGATAGTCGTCATTGATCTTTTCCACAGCGGCACGAACATCAGGACGTGCATACAGGCGTATGACCTTCTCTGCTAATGATGGGCTAATCTTAGGTGTCGGTTCCATAATCCTTCAAATTTTCCTGCAAAAATACCACCAATTCTTCAAAGAATCAAGAAAACTTTGAAGAATTTCGAGATTCCAGGCCAAATACTTTGAAGAATTTCAAAGAACTTATATCCTGACTCTATTCCTTTCGGGTATCCTATATTGCGTCTCAATTTCTTCTTCTCTTCTCGTGGGAGTCTTTCCTCGCCAAACCGCAAAGATCTGCATACCTCCGCGAGCAATGTAACCTGTGCAGGGGAGGGCTTCATGCCCTCCCTCGAAAAATGTCCCAACCGCTGAAAACCACCACCGCCGATTTGAAAATGTCACCGCCGCTTTGATAAATCGGTCGAACATTATTTGTGGAAGGGCATGAAGCCCTTCCCTGCACTGGCACCAACGCTGCTCGGTGAAACCATGCAACTCGTTTGTTTAGCGTACATATTCATACATGGATCGTACATACCTTTGCGTCCTCTGCACCTTTGCGAGAGCCTCATTACTCGCGGGATATTTTTTCTCGCCAAGCCGCTAAGGGCGCAAAGACCTGCATCCCCCCGCGGAGCCTTTGCGTTCTCTGTGCCTTTGCGAGAGACCTTTTTCTCGCTAAGCCGCAAAGGTCGCAAAGACTTGTATACCCCTGCGGGCATTTGCGACCTCCGCGCCTTTGCGAGAGGATAAACTACAAATTATTAACGATCCTACGTATGTTACCATCCTTCAGCCGAGTACAGTTAAAATTTACGAGTAAACCAAGCTTCATACCTGTCAAGCGTAGATATGTGAGGGTTTGCTTAAAATGAAGATCCTTCAACTCTTGAACCGACTTTAATTCCAGTATGACTTTATTGCCGACAACGATATCCGCACGTAATTCCGTACCGAAAACAAGTCCGTCATAATGTATTGGTATCTTTAATTCTGAGACAGCCTCAAGACCTCTCTTCTTTAACTCATAGAGCAATACTTTCTGATAGATACTCTCAAGCAGGCCTGGACCAAGTCCTTTATATACCGCATATATTGCATCCACACATATACTCGCAATTTCATTCTCTGTCATAGCTAAAATCCGTTTTACCAAGCGTTTATACTATCTATATAACTCCACCCTACGATGCTAAATCTCTCGCATGTTTCATTTTTATCGCAGGAGCCCCTTCTCGCATTATATTTATTTCTCGCATATTTTTTCTCGCCAAGCCGCTAAGGCCCTATATCCCCCTGCGCAGCCTTGGCGCCCTTTGCGCCTTTGCGAGAGGAAGAAACATCATGCGAGCGATATTATCTTCTTGCGGGAATCTTTCTCGCCAAGCCGCCAAGATCGCTAAGAGGATCATTCCGAAGGAATCTTAGCGTTCTCTGCGCCTTTGCGAGAGAATAAACAGCATGCGAGAATCCTTTTTCTCGCGGTATTAATTTTCTCGCCAAGCCGCAAAGGTCGCAAAGAGAATTATTCCAAAGGAATCTTAGCGTTCTTCGCGCCTTTGCGAGAGAATAATAACTACTTGCGGGAATCTTTCTCGCCAAGCCGCCAAGATCGCTAAGAAGATCATTCCGAAGGAATCTTAGCGTTCTCTGCGCCTTTGCGAGAGAATAAACAGCATGCGAGAATCCTTTTTCTCGCGGTATTAATTTTCTCGCCAAGCCGCAAAGGTCGCAAAGGAATTATTCCAAAGGAATCTTAGCGTTCTTCGCGCCTTTGCGAGAGAATAATAACTACTTGCGGGAATCTTTCTCGCCAAGCCGCAAAGGTCGCAAAGAGAATTATTCCGAAGGAATCTTAGCGTTCTCTGCGCCTTTGCGAGAGAATAAACAGCATGCGAGAATCCTTTTTCTCGCGGTATTAATTTTCTCGCCAAGCCGCAAAGGTCGCAAAGAGAATTATTCCAAAGGAATCTTAGCGTTCTTCGCGCCTTTGCGAGAGAATAATAACTACTTGCGGGAATCTTTCTCGCCAAGCCGCCAAGATCGCTAAGAGGATCATTCCAAAGGAATCTTTGCGTTCTTTGCGCCTTTGCGAGAGAATAAACAGCATGCGAGAATCCTTTTTCTCGCGGTATTAATTTTCTCGCCAAGCCGCAAAGGGCGCAAAGGAATTATTCCAAAGGAATCTTAGCGTTCTTCGCGCCTTTGCGAGAGAATAAACAGCATGCGAGAATCCTTTTTCTCGCGATATAATTTTCTCGCCAAGCCGCAAAGGTCGCAAAGAGAATTATTCCGAAGGAATCTTAGCGTTCTCTGCGCCTTTGCGAGAGAATAAACAGCATGCGAGAATCCTTTTTCTCGCGGTATTAATTTTCTCGCCAAGCCGCAAAGGGCGCAAAGGAATTATTCCAAAGGAATCTTAGCGTTCTTCGCGCCTTTGCGAGAGAATAATAACTACTTGCGGGAATCTTTCTCGCCCAGCCTCCAAGATCGCTAAGAGGATCATTCCGAAGGAATCTTAGCGTTCTTTGCGCCTTTGCGAGAGAATAAACAGCATGCGAGAATCCTTTTTCTCGCGATATAATTTTCTCGCCAAGCCGCCAAGATCGCTAAGAGGATCATTCCGAAGGAATCTTAGCGTTCTTCGCGCCTTTGCGAGAGAATAATAACTACTTGCGGGAATCTTTCTCGCCCAGCCTCCAAGATCGCTAAGAGGATCATTCCAAAGGAATCTTTGCGTTCTTTGCGCCTTTGCGAGAGGAAAAGACATCATGCGAGCGATATTATTTCCTTGCGGGAATCTTTCTCGCCAAGCCGCCAAGGGCGCAAAGCATTTCTTTCCATTGTCCGGCGATATCATCCAGATTGAACCGCGCCGCGAGCCCCAATGCCTGCTGGCCCATAGCTCGCCTCATCGCCGCATCCCCCGCTAACTTACTGATGGCCGTGGCAAGCGCCGCGACGTCGCCCACAGGCCGCACGAGGATCCCGTTCTCCGGCGTGATGATCTCCGCCGGGCCTTGCTGACAGTCGAACGACACAAGAGGCAGACCGCAGATCCCTGCCTCGACCAGCACCAGACCGAAGCCCTCAAAGCGAGAGCTCAGGACGAACAGCGAGTGACGCGCATACTCCGATGCCACATCATCCGCCCTGCCGCGCAAGAACACCGATTGCTGCAAGCCTTCAGCCACTATCAACCGCTGCAGAGTTTCCTTCTGTGGTCCGTCACCATAGATATCCAACTGCCAGTCGGGATAACGCGTCACGACCCTCTTCCAGGCCACTATCAGCGTGTCGAAGCCTTTCTGCCGGTCCAATCGTCCCACAGCCATGGCGCGTCTCACCGAATAGTCAGCGACCCGCTGCGGCTTGATCGTCACAGGGTTATAGATAACAGACACACGGCTCACGAACCGCCGCCACTGTCGGGCATCCGCCTCCGACAGTACCACGACACGATCATAGCCACGGGCACAGAGCAGCCGCTTGGCCTGCCGCAGACGACCTATGCAACGATTGACCAGTCCTATAGAAGAGAGATGCGTTGTCAGCAGGTCATAGTTGAGCGCGAAGTGGAACCACAGTACCTTCTTCGAGCCGTCCTTGATGTGGGGCAGGAACCCATACTCAAGACTGCCGAGAGAGATGCATACATCATGTCGGTGCGCAACGAGGTACGTCTCCAACCGCTCGCGATAAGCCTTCTTCCGCAACCTGCCCGACGGGTAATCGCCCTGCGCAAGCCCTAAGTCAACCTGTCTGACCGTCTCCGCGATGGTGAAGAACGGAGCCCTGCCCTCGTTGAACGCCGTGAGGATGGTGATGTCGAACCACGCCGCGAGCCTGTTGGCCATGGTGCTGAGCATACGCTCCATCCCACCGGAGTTATAGTCCGACTCTATGATAAAAGCAATGTGCATCATTCGTACATTCATTGTGCATTTAGATTCTTCGGCAGAACCGCAGCTGTCTAACCCTTCCATGCCATCCCATTCTTAATATCCTTTGCCGGCATGCCACCGATGAGCGTGTGAGGCATGAGGTGCTTTTTGATGACCAGTGACCGTTGCGCCACGACACAGTCGTCGGCTATCACCACCCCTTTACCGATATGACTGTCAGCACATATCCACACATGGTTGCCAATGGTGATCGGCTTGCTCCGCTCCTTTAGCTGGCCATTCTCTAAGATGTCGTGCCCGTCAGTGGTATTCATCTCCACCCGCCAGCCATAAAGATTGTCGTTACCGATAGTGATGTCGCGGTCGCAGGTGAAGAAGCAGTCATCATTACAGAAGAAGTTGTTGCCTATTGACAGCCGTGCTCCGTTGATAACGATAGCCGTACCCCGCGCTATCGTCACGTGCTCCCCCAACACGAACTTCCCGCCCTCATGAACAGAGAGATAAGCCGCCCTACTGTCCCTCCGTTCTGTACCTGTGAAGCCCAAGACGACCCGTGCCCGTCGTGGTTCCGTGGTAAAGACGATGTCACCACGACGCAACGTCCCAACCTTCAGTTTGCTCACAAGGATCGGAACCCGCAATGCCTGGCGGAAAGGAAGATAGCGGAGGCAGAACCATAACGATCGTGGATAGGTCTTTAATAGATAAGTCAGAAGTGGCATATTACAAATCCTTTATCCATTTGGTATGCAACCACATGTTCAAGACTTTCAACACTATGCGGTTCGTGTTATATATTATTTTACGCACAGGAGGTATTACCTCAACCTTATTCATCATTTGGCGGAAGGGAGTAACACCATAACAATAATCTCTATAGTCTTCTAATATTCTTTTTGGCAGGCATCGTTGAAGTTCTTCTTCTACCTCTTTACGTCCAATTGACGAATTGCTGTCCGACAACCCGCCAGTCTCAAAGATTGCTATTGGCATACTGATATGCCGATATGATGCATCGTGGAAAATTAATGAGTGCATAAGGAATTTCCAGTCAGCAGCACTTCTCATGGATTCGTCATACGGATAGGCTTTTATCAGTGACGTACGTATGAATGTAGCTTGATGGTAAAGTGTGCTTCTGTAGAACACTTTCATTGTTACTTCATCTGGGTTCGGTATAATATTGTCACCGATGCATAAGTCGCCACAGACGATGTCTTCTTTGGGATTGCTGTCTACAACCTTTTGCAGTACATCCTTTGAATAGAATGTGTCACCAGAGTTCATATAGATGCAATAATCTCCATGAGCGTGGGAGGTGCCTTTGTTCATAGCTGGATATATACCCCCATCCGGCTCGCTGACCCAAAAGTCAATATCCTTTTCGTATTCTTCGATAATGCTTTTTGAACCATCCGTGCTGCCTCCATCGATGACGATATATTCTATGTTGTTATATGTCTGGGCTATAACACTTTGAATAGTTTTTCTAAGACCAGTAGAATTATTGTAATTTATGGTAATTACCGATATTATCATTTTGGAAATCTTATATCTTATATTTCTTGATAAATCCTCTATTGAGGCATATAATCTTAAGTACGATCACAACTAACTTATAAATCCACATTCTATATTTTGAAAAGGATAGTTCATAAAACAATCGGTGGTAGTCGTCTCTCTTCCCCATAAAAATGTCAAAATCTTCTTTTACTCTCGGCGGCATGATGTCAGATATTGTTTCTGAAAGTATCTTTTTGTCAATATCTGGCGTCTGTTGCGTACTGCTGATTCCTTCGGTGTTAAAAATACTAATTATATCCTCAAGCGTTTGATATGACGCATTTAGCCGGATAAGGGTGTACATGAAGAATTCATGGTCGCCAACTATCTTAGTATCTTCACGGAAAGGGTGGACTTCCAAAAGTTTTCGTCTGGTGAAAGAAGAAGGGTGTGCAAGTGAGCCACGAATAAAAAATGACATTGTCAGATTCTTCTCGTTCGGTGGCGTCATTCTCCCTCCTTTGTCACTTACCAGATTGCCAACGCAAATGTCTGCTTTAAGCTTTGGCAGGACATGCCCTATAACGTTATTGTCATATAGTATATCTCCTGAATTAAGAAACATGATGTATTCGCCGTGTGCCATCCTAACGCCTTTGTTCATTGCGTTATATATTCCGCCATCGCGTTCGCTTACCCATTGACTTACCTTGTCGGCATATTGCTTAATGATGTCTACTGAACCATCGGATGAACCACCATCAACAATAATGTACTCAAAAGCGTCGTCGGTTTGCGATACAACACTCTCTATTGTCTTACGTAATCCTATAGAGTTATTATAATTAATTGTTATAATAGATAATTTCATAATTTATCTTTTTCCAAGAAGAATATTTATTGGTCGCTTTGTGCAGCAAAAAATTACTAGCGTCATAATGATAAAAGTGAGCGCCATATAGACTAACAGATAGAGCATTGACTTCACTTTACCTGCCGGACTTATGATCAGTGTTGTAAGGAAGGCTGAAAAGCATAATACAGGGACATTAAAGATGTAAACCACAAGACTGTTTTTCCCATAATATTCCAAGAACTTGTTATGCCCTGTCTTTCTACTTATCCAGCCAAGCAACGCTGTTCCACTAAGCACATAGAAAACATCAATGGGGATCTGCCAATAAGTAAGCGTTGATTTTGCTGCATCATAAGGGATAGGAGAAAGGACAGGCAAAAAGCGCGAAAGGACAAGTAAGAAAACATAGAAGATTCCCATCCCCAATAAACGCTTATCTGTAATACGCACCTGTTTCATCTCATCTCCTATCCAAAGAAAGACACAAAGGCCTAAGGAGGCTTGCCAATAAAAATAATCGGAGGGGAAAGAATTGGGATGATGATTGATAAAGATGCTGCCAATCATTATAGCAATCATCACCGCCCCTCTCATGTATCGATTATGAAGAGCATGAACAAACATCCAATAAATAAGTCGGGAAAGGAAGAGCGCATTCAAAAACCATAAAGGACCATTAAGGATAAACGTGCGCACCCCCCCCCATAGAGAATAGACTGTAATCGGCAGTCAAAAGACCTTCAAAGACTTGTTTGACGAATCCAAGGGTGAATAGTGGCACAATGATAGTTTGAATATTTCTGACTATGAATGTCTTAAAGTCTTTGTGGAAGTTACTGACATATCCAGAAACTAAAAAGAATGCCTGCATAAAGATGCCGACATATAGAAACGTTGTCGTATTAAAAGGATAGCACACATATGGATAATTATAGTCCATCAACCCGATACTCCACGCCGCATGGCCAAGAACAACACTTATAACAAGGAGCCCCTTCACCCTGTCAATATAACTTAAACGCTTCATAACAGGCTCCTTACAATTACCGACAGCCGGTCCCGGCTGCTCATATCGTCGCACTGGGCAATCATCCTTAGGCATTGAAGTTTCTGCAGCAATGGCACTCCCGCAAGATGCGCTAAAAGCGTCACTTTGTTGTAGATAGGCAAAAAATCATCGATGTTATTATGCAGGAAGGCCGCTACCTCATTCACCGGCTTGATAGGATGGAGGGTTTGTCGCAACCAATGATAAAACATCAATCGTGCATGTACCTTCTCTAAGATGTTCCTTTTATCACTCGAGATATTGATATCGCTCCACCTGAACCTCACCAGGTGCTCTTGTGTGGTTGCCACGCCATGCTCCGCCATCATGATAGCTGTGGCGTCATCGGAAGCCCATGCCTTAGGGAAGTTGACGAAGCCGTCTTTATCTATAAGTGCCTGCCGCTTGAAGACATACTGCGGGATGCCACCTTTCATGCCATGAAGCATGTGGTAAACAAACTCATCTTTCGTAAGATGCTCCTTATAGCAACGGTCTATCCCCATAATGTGGGTGTCCGCATTCACCTGAAGGATTCTTGCCCGGAGGAGCTCTACTGCCGGATAGGTATCAATCAGCTGCGACATCTCTTCTAAGAACTTAGGCTCATACAGGTCGTCGTCGGTAGCAAGAATGACATAATCGCCATGCGCATATTGCAAGCAGTGGTTCCACTGCGCCACCAGATCCCGACCACCTATATTGTGCTCATTGCAATGATATTCGATTCTCGGATCGTGGAACGCCCCGACAATCTTCTCAAGAGCTTCCGGAGAACAATCGTCAACAACAATCAGCTCAAAGTTACTATAACTTTGGTTGAGAATGCTTTGGATGGCTTCTCTCAGATATCTGCCTTTCCAGGCAGGGAGGATAAACGAAAACTTCATTGACCAAGTGGCGATATATGCCGTTTTATTAATAAGTAGACTAACTTCTACGAATATGCAACTTATCCTTAATCTTTTCCATCACCAATTGTCGTGCCCTGTCATCCAAACCCTTATAATAAATAAGTGGACAGGAACATGCAAGGCTTAAGGCTGTCACTGCACACAACCGGACAAAGTTCGTTGGCATATAAAAATGTGCAACCGTTGGTAGGATGCTGGCGATAACAACAAAGAATAACGTTTTGAGAAGGATACCGCAGTAATAGGACATCCTATTAAATTTTGTGTACTTATGCAATATCCATACATCACAAATCATGGCACCCGGATAACAGATGATTGACACCAGATATGCTACGGTCGGGTTAGCGCCCAACTTCATGGCTAAATACGATAATGGCAGAATCAGCAGATAGACAAGAGATGAAGTAATGTTGGGCAGTTTCATCTTCCCTACGGCATTGATGCCGTAACCCACAGGGAAATCGATGGCCTGTACCATTATCTGAATAATGGTGAGTCTGACAAAGGTAGCGGCGAAGGGAGGTACATTGCCCAGCCATATCTTCAGAATAGTGTCAGCCTCAATAAAGATGGGTATGCCAAAAAGCATACACAGATAGGATGAATACTTAGCGCAATAGAAAATGAGCTTGTTCATCTTCTCATATTCTCCTGCAGCATAATGCTTGACAATCTGTGGCTGCATGGCGGTCTGGAAGTTAAAGACAAACTGACTGACGATATTGCTTACTGATCCTGCCACACCACGGGCTGCATTGATTACGGTTCCAAAGAACATATTCAGCAATACCGTGATGCCTTGACCGTTTAATGTAAAAGCAATGGCACCCATCGCTTTCCAGCCAATGTACTCAAACATCTTCTTGTATAGCTTTCCATCAATCCTTAATCGGAAACGGCATTCACTGTATTTCCTCCTGCAGAATAAGAGATAGAAGCTTGATGTCAAAAGACTTACACAGAAATAAAATACAGCGTACAAACGCAGTTTGTCAGTATCGACTACCATTAACAGATAGACAATCACTAATTTCATTACAGTATCAAATATACTGATGTAAGCATATATCCCCATGTCCTCGTGTGCCATGATGCAAGCACTAAAAGGTGTCTGCATAACGCCAAGAACACAAGTTATGATGGATAATTGATAAACAAAAAGTGCCACATCCTCACGCCCAGCCTGAATATTGAGCTTGTTTTCAACATACCACAGACCTACAGTCTCAGCAGCAATGAGAATCACGCATGCCAGCATAACATGAAGAGCCAATGCACCCGAAAAGGTGTCCTTCAGATGTTCTTCATTTCTCTCTCCGATAGCAAAGGTAATAAATCGTGAGGTTCCTTCCGATATGTAACCATTCATGAAAGCGAGAAGAGACACAAAGCCTCCAACGACATTGTATAATCCAAAGTCGTTAAAGCCAAGCGCTTGAAGTACAACTCGGGAGGTAAACAGGGAGATAAAGAGTGTGAGAGCGAACCGGGCATACAGCATCAATGTATTACGTGCTATACGCTTGTAGTTCTGACTTTCGTCTTGTTGGTGTGTCACAGAAATAAAATGTTGATAATGTGGTTATGATTTCAGTGTAACTTAAGAATGTTCTCAAGAACGGCTGATGATTTAAGCACTACAATGGATATCGCATATGACAATGCCGTCAAGACCAGGAAGATGAGCAAGGGGTAACGGAAGCCATAGATGAAATTGGGAAAGAGATAAATACTCAGAAATGTGTGGCACATCCACATCGGCATGCTGTGACGACCGAGATTGGCAAGGAATGCCCCCCCCAGACGGTTCTGATATGTGAACTGCAAGATGAGCAATATTACAAAGAATGCATAGAAAGAGTCGTCCGCCTGCGTGGGCGACAACATCTCAAGACCAACGATGATTACGAGCAAAGCCGATGCCTGCCATACTCGCAAACGTTGTATCTTCTTTCGTGCGGCATAGCGGTAGAGTAATGCTCCAAGAATGAAATCTAATAATAGATCACAATAAACAAGAACTACATTGATGACCGGATTAATGTCAATTCCCTTTGTCGAACAACGGCTGATGATGAAAGCACTGCCAAAACTGAGGACGAAAGCTACGATGAAAGAGACTTTGTTGCCGAGACGATCCATCATGCGGAACAACCACATTGAGGTCATGCTCAAGAGAACATAAGGAAAGAGAAACCAGGTCTCGTAGTTCCATGTTGTTTTTACCGCTGTGACATTTCCTATGATTGACCAGAAATCTCCAGGATATTGTCCCGGATTAATAAAGCATCCCATACCCACAAAGATGGCCATAACGATCCAATAGGATATATATAGCTTTAGGATTCGTCGTCCCTGTTGCCTCAGATTGTTACCTTTGTTCTCCCACACATAGCTCAAACCATAACCGGAAAGGATTAAGAAAAACGCCACCGGATGGCATGCATTGGCGATGATATTCACCAATGGACGCTCACCAATATATAGCAACGGTTGGCACAACTCATGATAGTCGGCTCCCACCCGATTGAAGAGATGATAAAAGATCATCATCAGGATCGCAACGCCTTTAATAATGTTGGTCTGTTGTTTTGTCATAACATGTATATCCTCTCCTTATTATTTCAACGTACATATTCATACATTCATCGTACACATTCCTTTGCGCCCTTTGCGCCTTTGCGAGAGCCTTCCTCGCGAGATGTTTTCTCTCGCCAAGCCGCCAAGGTCGCTAAGATCTGTATACCCTGCGCAGCCTTCGCGAACAATGTACTCGGTGCAGGGGAGGGCTTCATGCCCTCCCTCAAAAAATGTCCCAACCGCTGAAAAACATCCAAACCGATTGAAACATCGCCACTGCTTTGAAAATCGGTCGAAAATTTTTTGTGGAAGGGCATGAAGCCCTTCCCTGCACTGGCACAAACGCTGCACGGGAAATCATGCAACTCGTTTGTTTAACGTACATATCCATGCATGGATCGTACATCCCTTGGCGTTCTCAGCGCAACAAATCAGAGCGAAAAATGAGTGCATTACATTATGTTACTCTATTGCAATCATATATTACACTCCTTCAAGTGCTCAATGATTTTGGGCATAAATGGGCTGCCATTGAATAGCTTATCCTTTCTTTCACTCCCTTTCTGCAAATCATCGTTGATTATATCTATAATTTCACCGGTTCCTCTGTTTTTCCATCCAAATAATCGCTTGTCGGAGTTTAAGAGATAGTCAACGGAAGCAAGCAGCTCTAACGAATAAGCGGAATAATAGCCTCGCAAAAAGTTCTTCGTTCCATTAGATATATCCTTATATCTTACATTATCAGGATTGTCAAGATACGCATGGACAGACTCTTTGGTATCAGGCAAGATCCATAGTTGATCAAAGGGCTTGACTTCCATTCCACCCATACCTTTTATATAGCTGCCATTGAGTGCATAAAGCAGATGGCTTACTTTTCCTTTGGAATAAGGTCCATAAAAATATGGTATGTATTTAATTTTGAAAACATCTTCTGCTCCGAACTTCTGTAGGAAATAGATAATCTTTTCAGTCGCAAAAACAGAAATAAACTCCCCGTAGGCAACCAAATCGCCAAGTACATCCAAAGTCATGGCTCGAGCTGGCGTTAACTTTACTCGTTCACTCTTGAGCCGTTCTACAATGTGATCAGACGGCTGGTAGATATAAATGTTACAATCGAGATCAGACAAAGAATCCTCTATCATTTTCTGAACCCTTAACCAATCAAGCCCCCCATTATGGGAGCCCAAAGGAGGAACAGCTATGGACGTGATATTCATATTAAGAATAGTACTGCGCAGACTTCTCAATCCTTGCTGTATATATGAATATTCTGACGGTCGGCGCCACGTGGTTTTCGTTGGAAAGTTTATGATGATTTTATTGCCTATAAGACTATGTTCGGTAGTAACAAACATTTCACCGATTCTAACTTTTCCGTCCTTACATGCTTTATGATATCGTGCATAGTTCATAGGGAAGCGCTCCTTGAACTGTAAAGCGATTCCTTTGCCCATGACTCCTACCGTATTAACGGTGTTCACAAGAGCTTCTGCTGAACTATCCAACAGATTTCCTTTCGTATAGTGTATCATATTGGTTCCTCAAAAATAGTAAGACTGGCGGATGGCGATCCTAGCCTCATCAATCTTATAATCCAACAATTGCTGTTTTGCTTCCTTATTATAAACGACGAAGCCTTTTATATATTGTGGTGGCAGCTCATCTAAAAGCAATAACTCGGCTTCTTTGCGTCGTTTCAAATCTCTATCATCTTCATTATTTGCCCAACTTGTTGCATAGACATCTTTGTAACTAACAATGTCATCTATCATTGAAAGCTTATCACTCGTATATGTAGTCGTTAACAAATCCAAAGCATGCCCATCGGTAAACACACAATTTATATTATGTGTAACTATATCGTCAAGTCTAATGACAACATATACAATTTCTTCTGCTTTATACATTACCACATTATTATAGCCATGCTGAATCACATATAACATAGGAGAACGAGGACCGAAATAAAATGGTATACAATCGCCTATTTTATAATTCTTGTAGATAACTCTATCATCTCGGGACGCAATGACACTTGTGTCACCGATCGGCACATAATTGGGATCTGCATGCTCAGAATTTCTATGGACGAACCCATACTGCAAGAGATGTGGGATATTATGAATATGTATTATTCGAAATGCATATTTTATCTTATTCCTTTCCATGATATAATACTCCGTCTTATATATGATTATTTAGGATACGACAAGATTTGTCGTACATTTCTTTGTGTTCTCCGCGCCTTTGCGAGAGGATAAACAGCATGCGAGAGCCTCGTTCCTCGCGAGATATTTTTTCTCGCCAAGCCGCCAAGGTCGCAAAGACCTGTATACCCTGCGCAGCCTTTGCGTCCTCCGCGCCTTTGCGAGAGGATAAACAGCATGCGAGAGCCTCGTTCCTCGCGAGATATTTTCTCTCGCCAAGCCGCCAAGATCGCTAAGACCTGTATACCCTGCGCAGCCTTGGCGTTCTTTGCGCCTTTGCGAGAGAAAAAATCATGCGAGCGATATTATTTCCTTGCGGGAGTCTTTTCTCGCCAAGCCGCCAAGGTCGCAAAGACCTGTATACCCTGCGCAGCCTTTGCGTTCTCCGCGCCTTTGCGAGAGAAAAAACAGCATGCGAGCGATATTATTTCCTTACGGGAGTCTTTTCTCGCCAAGCCGCAAAGGTCGCAAAGAATTATATCATCCCCTTTAGCTGTTCGTCAGAGGAAGCGGAGGAGGTTGATGAACGGCAGGAGAAGGGTAGTCTTCCACGACTCCGTGCGGCCCCAGATGGGATAGAGATGGTAGCCGCGTGCCCGGTCAAGGAGCGTATGCAGAAAGGCGCGGTCGTAATACTGATGATCCCTGTAGGCGGAAAGGACCGATGAGACGAGCAGCGAGCGCATGCGACGGCGATACAGTCGCTTGACGGCTTTGCTCACGGGTGCCGTCTCACAGTAACGAAAGATGTCGTTGACAATCTCTACCGTGCTCAGTAAGGTCTGACGATGTTTTGCTACATCCTTATTGCGCATCAGTGATGGGTACGAGAATGAGCAGTTATAATGATATACTAAAATATCGGTGAACAGGATGCGATGAGCCAGGGGGTAGAGCATCATATTAAAATCTATATCCTCATTGATGAGGCCTTTATGAAATTTAAGTCCGATACGCCTTAAGAAATCTGAAAGATAAATATTCATCCATACCGACGAGACTTTCATCCCATGCAGCGTGATATATTCTCCCGTATAGACCTGATCATACGCAAAAGGCTGACGGGCGGTAGGCCAGGAACCATGTTCGTTGAACGCCTCCGCAAGAAAGAAACATAGTTCAGCCTGGTTGCGCTCCGCGACCTCCAAAACCCGACCGATGGCATTCGTCTCAATGTAATCGTCAGAGTCGACAAACATCATATATTTGCCACGTGCAGCATCCATACCCGTATTGCGAGCCGCGCTAAGCCCCTGGTTCTCCTGCTCGATAACCTTTATATTCTCATACTGCTTGGCGAGTTCCGTACAGATCTCTCCACTGTGATCGGTGGAGCCATCATTGACAAGAATCACTTCGTAGTGTTCAGCTGCCAGGTCCTGCTGCTCGAGGGAATGAACACACTTCCGCAGGAAAGGCTCTACATTATATACAGGAACAATGATTGATAACTGGATATTTTGCATCAGCAATTCTTTTATTTTATTTGTATCACAAAATTATTAGTACCGCGCAGCCAATGTATGTTCAATGCTTGACAATGCACGTTAAAACCTTATCCCTTTTTATGTATCATCGTATGCACCGCAAACATTTCTTGCACGAATACTTTTCTACTTGTGCTAGTATGGCAGCAAGGAAAAATTCTAGGATCCTTAATAATCTATTAACTCCTTGCAAGGTTATGAAGAAAATTGTACCCCTTTATTCCAAGCACAGTTCTCAAAAGTCGTTTAACTTTTTGTTGCCAAGACAAGCGGATGTCTCTGAGGTCAAAATACTCTAACTTAGGAGCAACTTTTGAGAGAAACTCCAAATGTAAGTCGAAATTCTGTTCTACCTTTTCCCAATCATGCTCATAGTCGACTTCCGGGCGAGGTGGCAAATTTCTTCCATCTTTCAAAATCCAGTTCATATAGTCGAGGATGCTATTACATTTCGGGTTCTTGACAGTCCTAATGGGAGTAGTAGATGTTATTATCCCATCAGGTTGATAGGAAAGTACATTTACCTTTAAGCTATAACACCCAGCCTTACAAGCGACATTGGCACTACCAGCACCTGAAACAAAAAGGGAAATTTTATGCAAAGCTTTCACAGGAAGTGGATAAATGTATCCAGTGATGAGAAGACGCACGTTAGGAAATGCACAAAATCTTTTGGTAATCTGTCTCTCTGTCTCTTTGTCAAAAGCAGCACCAAAGAATGTCAAAGCTATTGTCTTATCAGCATTCTCAAGAATAAAAGTCTCGAACGCATCAAGGATAGCAGGGAGAAAAGGCTTCTCTAAGCGACCAACATAGCCTATGTTATAGTCGCCACTTGGTATCTTATCTGTTATCGAACTGTCATAATCATCCAATGAGTTTGTACAATTACACGGAAGCCCATAACATTGTTCAAGATATAAGTTGATCCCAGCCTTCTTAAACAAAGCTTGCATAACCTCTTTTGAGATGCATGCCATCTCATGCCGCTCATATTTGAACTTAAAGAAATTGATAGTACGTGCATTTACAAAAGGATTCTGTTCATCCAGGAAGATGACAATATGGCGTGCGCCTATACGCTCAGCCAACAATTCACCCCAGTAAGCAGTATAGTCGTTACCCGTCTCTATCACAGTCTCTCCTGCATTACAAGGGACATAACTCAATAGGATTTTGAGTAGTTTCTCTCTTTGGCACTTAGTAAATTCTGTAGGGATATAACCAGCTTCAGGTAAGAAGTTCTTAAAATACTCCTCCAGACCTGGAATGGCAGCCCTTGTTCCCACATCAGTCCTCACAACGACCACATTCCAGCCTTTCTCCTTCATATACCTTACCTTATTGGCATTGTATATAGGTCCTCCTGCAATCTTATCCGCAAAAGCACATATAATAATGTATGTCTTCATTAATCTGAATCTATGGAGTTCTGCAAATCTTCAGCATATCAATTACGCCCAAAACTTACCTAACTAATTTAATTGAAAGACTAAATTCGCGATCTCAAAGGACGCGAAAGTCTTCTTGTGGAATTTTATATCACGCAATGGTTCCTGCTATTTTCCTCGCGTGATCTAACCCCATATCAATCAAAGCTAATTGCTTTCGTAGCATTTTTCATCTTTATATTTTGAAAGTATGTATCACTACCCAGCTCTCTATATAATGTACCAAATATGATATTTGCACATTGGGTTGTCATGGCTATGACTCCCATCATATCAACAACTACTACATTATTCGACGGATTCATAGCTTTTATGGCATGATATATTTTAAGAGCTATTTCCTTTTGTGTTATAGCAACACCATATTTCTTTAAATTTATAATATTCATGTTGATTACCTTTTAATCTATAACGAAAAATCTTTCTCCATATTGTCGTGAGATGACTGCTCATGTATACAGGGGTGCTGAGTAGTTACAATATGAGCGATAATCCTCATCTTATATAGCCTTTTACATCTATAAAAGGCAGATATTTCAACCGTAGCTCTGCAAACCGCTTGACCGCCATCTCTTTTTTATAATCCTCAAACAAATCTTTGCAAGAGTATTTAGGCTGATAACCTAAATCTCTCTTAGCGTTCTCAATGTCCATCAGGAAGCCGCCACCACAAACTTTATCCGGGCGCATGACAATTTCCGACGGATGATCTTTCGGAGAGAAAACTTCTATGATGGTCTCTATCTGCTCCTTGATGGTAACAGGAATACCTGTTCCTACATTGTAGACACCGCCATCAACATTGGCCAGCACAGCCTTGCACAACTCTTGTGCGCAATCATAGACATGAACCATATCCTTGGAATAAGTTCCATCCCCATAGACTTCAATAGGTTCGCCTTTCATGGCCTTTTCTATCATTTGGTAGACAGGGCGCTTCGTCTTCACCCCATTAGGGAAATAATAGGGATAAGGACTATAACTGTAAATGGTAGGGAAACGGAACACGAATTTCTTCAACCCGTATTGCGCATGATAATGCTTCATCATCTCGAGCATGGTGTTCTTGGCAATGACATACATGGCATGATCGCCCTTGTAGCTGAAGTTTGGTTTCAAATCCGGCTTCAGTATCTTGTGGTCGTACAATGAGATGTCGAAGACAGTCTGTGTATAGAGAATACGGTCTACATGATTCTTACGACAATACTCAAGGACATTGTATCCGCCCATTACAATCGAGTTTAGATACTTGCGTGCATCATAATTCGACATGTATGAGGGTATCTCTGCTGCCAAATCCATAACAGCATAAACATTCTCTGTGGGAAGCTTGTCGAAGTCTTCGGGCTTCGTTACGTCCACGGAATAATATTCGTAACCTCTCTTGGTGAAGAAATCCGTTTCACGCCTGCCAGAGGCTATCACCTCAAACTCGTTGGAATCAAAGAATTCCGTAGCGTACTTGAACAGATAGGAGCCGACATTACCTGTTGCACCAAAGATAATTATTTTCTTTCTCATTATTGAAAGTTTATTATTGTACTTATTATATAATCCATTTCCTCTTCACCATACCGTTGATCAATAGGCAGAGGCAGAAGAAACTCGGTCAAGTCGGCTTCAAAGCTATCTCTCCCAGCCCATTCTGTAACATTCGGCCAATATTTGGCTACATAAATCTTATTCTTGATAAGATGCTCCCGCAAACCTTTTTGATGGCTATAATATGGATAGACCATGGGAACCGTATCGCAACTGATAAGGAAATGCATCTCGTTGGTTCTGGATAAAGCCTTGTCCAACCGATAGAAATTCCTAAGACGGCGGTTGGCGACATCGGTATAATCTATCGAGTCAATGATGCTTTGGGTAAGCTTTGACATGGTTCTTATACCACAAGTGCTTAACGATTCCTCGCATTCATGGTATTCATGAAAGGCTTCCTCGGGCGAATAGTCCAGTCTGTCAAGGATGGCACTCATCCTCTCTCTTGAATGGTCTTGTGGAATATCTATATCGAGCTTGGTATCCGTAAACAGATAGGCACCATCTGACACTCCAAAGTATTTACGGCAAGTATTGAAGACATCTGTATTCTTACGAGGTCGTGTGTAAAAAGCCTGCGTGTTGTCCAATATTACATTTGGTGAATACTCATACGCCACTTCTCGGGCATAATCATCCATCAAACCAAAATAGTCTGTATAGACGAGCACTTCATCCTTGGCCACATGTACATTACCGGCGATATGAAAATCTTTATCAATATGATAGAACTCATAGTCAATACCATTCTTCAGAATAGACTGCAGCATGACATCACAAGTATAATATGGTAGCCATACTTTCTTATACCCTCTTGCCTTCAATATATACTCAAAACATGAACGCCCACTATTGAGTCTGATGGCTTTTGGATAAAGTTCTCCCCCTGTGTTATGAGGCAACTCCAATGAGAAAAAACCGCCGATGCTTCTCATACTGCAAGTTCAATTAAATTAAACTTATAGCATGAGATGTTTCTACACGGTTCCCCCCTAAAGAAATAAAATCTTCAGGCTTCCCCCATATTCGCTCGAAACGATTAACCCAACTTTGACATCGTATTTTGCTTAGTTGTTCTGTATCAGCAATTTAGTGTTTTTAAAAAGTCCTACTGTGTTCTACAGATTTTTATTTTTTTAAATGGCACTTTACTGATTTTCAACAACTCGTAGATTTCAGCTGCACTATCTGTAGGCACACTGCACAGTCTGGTCTCGACAGCCTCTCCAAGCGCATTTACTGCTGTGGTAGTAACTGCTTTTTGAGTCTTCATGATCCGCATGATCTCCGACCAGTACGGTGTCGAACGCTCCCGCCCATGCTCATCCTTGCCTTGCTTTCGCCGGGCAACCTTCATCTGATGGCGCACGGTGTTTACTATCCAGTAAGCCAGCAGCCCTAAGAAAAGGTGTGCGTCTGCCCTATTGTCAGTCTGGTGGTATATGGGCCTGAGGCTGAGGTCGGTTTTGAGCTGCCGGTTGGAGCATTCTATTTCACGTATAAGATTATAGTAGTTCCAGGTCGTTTCCTCATCTAATTTCTTCACATTGGTTCTGAGGAAGTATGTTCCGTATTCCACCTTGTCCGGGATGTTGACCTCCCATGTCATAGAAGCGACTTTGTCGTGTCCGTCATCCTCAACTTTTATATTGTAATATCGGCTTATAGAGGGATATTTTCCTTGCAGGGCACCGATCCTGTTTTGTACCTTGCCGTAGTTTTTTATCCCGTGTTTTGATTGGGTACTCTTTCTGATTTTTTTCAACCCTTCCTCAAAACGCTCACGGAATTTGCGGTTCATGGATTCTTCCTTCAACGCTTTTGCAGGAGAGTCTATTTTGAGGTAACAGTCGTCATTCTTGGCCGTTGTTACGCGTTGAAGCGTTATCTCGCGCTTCAAGCAATCGCAAACTGTGACTTTGGGAGCATTCTCGGGGGTGGTGTATTCGGTAAGAGCTTTGCGGGATACACAAAGATAGTTGTATCCTTTGTCCCTTATAGTCTTGAGGTTATCTTCAGTTGAGATACCTGCGTCAATGACTACAAGCACTCCCTCGTTATCGGGACATTTGGCCGGATTCTCAGCAATAAGCTCGTCCACCATGTTGGGAAGTGACTTTGGATCGGCGGTATTGCCTTCCAGTACCGCACTGTAACGTATGAAGCCGTCAGTATTGATGCATAGCGCGAGGACAAGCAGCTTGCAGTCGCTGCGTTTCTCCTTTGAACGGCCAAAGGCAGCCTTCTTGCTGCCGGTCTTGCGTCCCTCAAAATAAAAGTTGGTGAGATCGAAGAGCATAATGCGGTTGGTCGGTTTGAAGAGGTCATCGGTCTTGTGGCAAAGATACTTCTCAAGCTTATCCTTTATGGAATAAAGGTCATCGGCAACTCGATATATCCTCCTTGGAGTTATTTTGGCCATAGGAAGGTCAAGGAGTTCGCACACTGCAGAGTTCTCTTTTATAATGGATATTGACTTTAATTCGGACGGAGTATAGGCCGCCCTCGTAATAAGATGGGCCAAAGTGACCTTCACCTTGTCCTCAGACCATCCCAAAGAACGGAGAAATGTATCCAGACCAAGTTTACGAATCGTTTGCAGGCATAGCCATTCGCAGCCGACTTCCCTTGCGTCTGTATGCCTCATAGTGTCAACATCTATCCGTTTCCTGGCCTTGGACTTGCTTCTCTCGTAGGCGTTGCCCACAATATCAAGTTTTTCCTCCTCGACAAGTCTGGCCCAGTACGCATGCACTCTGTCACGAACCACTTCCGAGTAACCTTGCAGTTTCTCATCCCAAAGTTGGACATCCTTCTGGTGATTGTACAGATACGTCAGTCCACGCGCAACATCTCTTATCTGCTCTGGGGATAGGTCATGTATAAACCCGACATTGAGCAATATCAAAGTACATACCCTACCGCTGGCATCGCGATAGGACTCCTTCAGACGGTAATACTTCTCGTCTTTACACGTCTGTGGGTTGTAACGTATTTGGGACGTAAAATTCATGCCGCAAAGATAAGCAATCCCTACGACATTGCTGTGTTCTACATTGCGATTTTGAGCAGTTTGACCACGCAAACCCCTATAAACACTGGAAAAAATTCTGAAAAAAAACATTAGAGCGTCAAACTTGGGTTAATTCTCATTTCCTTCTTGAAATCCTCTAAGTAGGAGAGATAATCATATTTAGGAACATAGCCTAGAGCCAATGTTTTCTTAATGTCTAATCGGAAGTGGGGTGAACTTGGCTTTTCTGGCCGATAGGTAACAAGAGAGGGATGAGTACTTGGAGAAAACACCTTGATAATTCCACGAATCTGATTTTCCATGCTAACTCCAACGCCATTGCCAACATTGAAAATGCCGCCTTTGTCTTCAGACTCCACGCATTTCTCTACAATCTGCACAAAGTCACGTACATACACTATTTCCTTCTCAGACGATGGGTCTCCCCACAGTTCAATAGGCTTCCCTTTCATGGCTCTATCAATCAAATAGCGATATCCCATCCATCGCTGTTGTCCATCCACATAGTAAAAAGGATTAGGTTGATAGACATAAATAGTTGGAAGGCGTAATATGAATCTAGAGAACCCATACTGAGCATGATAATGCTCAATTAGATCGACAGCGGCATTTTTTGATATGGAATATACCGCATGATCGCCAGTCAATGGAAAGCGTCGTTCTGTATCAGGATCAATGGGAATGCTCGTTCCAAATTTGTATAGGATATCAGAAATAGACTGAGCAAAAATGATTTTCTTTGCCCCTACCTTATTCATGTATTCCAAAACATTTAGTGTGCCTTCTACGATGGTTTCCACATACAGATGCGGCTGATAGCTTTTCATTCTGGCTGGCATTGCTCCTGCGAAATGAACTACTTGATCAATACCTGATTGCGGCAATACGTCAAATGCATGTCGATTAGATATATCAACAGAATAATAAGGTATGCCATAGTCCTCAAACATTCCATTATCAGACTTACGGTGAGCAACGGCAATGACGTTATATCCCAAATCTTTCAGTCCAACAGCCGTATAAGCTCCTACGCTGCCCGTCGCACCAAATATTAATATTGTCTGCATAATTTCCATTTAATCTGTTTCCACTTTGCACCAAGAGTTTACTCCATCCATTGCATCTAGAAGTTTCTTCTCCGTGTCGAACCGCATCACAAGAGTACCAATGGTGTCGTTGGCACCTCGAAACGTATTCACTGTATCACCAGGCTTCACCCACAAGTCTGTTTGTTTTATATAGGGCACAACTTCGGGTGAAATATTAAGTTGTTTAAACTTACCAGTCTTTTCCGAGTGTAATATCACTTCAGCCCAATGCCCATCAAAAGTCTTCTGCTCTATTGTGGGCACAGAGTCGCCAACTGCAGCTCTCACACAGGCTGTAATGATATCGACCCCCGTGCCCATCCGTGCCATCTCTGCGAGGCGATTGCCGCCGCCACGAGGCGAAACTTCCATGATGTACTGCTTGCCGTTCGTCCCAATACGTGTCTCTATATTATAAACAGACGTCTGCATGTGGAGAAGGGTGAGAAGACGCTGGAGCTCTGACTTCAGATATGCTTCTTGATCATCGGTAAAAGTAGACGGCCAAGAATAAGCAGCCGGGACATATTCATTGGTGGCATCCCTGTCAAATCGCTGTGCGGAGAAAGATGTGAAGACTAGCCCGCCATCAAGAGAGAAACTGTCGCTGTCGGACGAGCACCCTTGCTTTTCGATAAACTCCTCGACAATCACTCGCCCAGAGATGGAATGCTCGAAGGCATCCTCAAGGGCGGGCTTCAGGTCCTCAAACCTATCAACACGTGACACGCCCTTGCTGCCAGCCGAATCCGTCGGTTTGACGATGACCGGCCAAGGATACCAGTCTTTTGCCGCAAGAGCTTCATCCATGGATCCAAAACCTTTAGCCTTAGGCACGTTGAAGCCATGTTCTGTGAGGAAAGCTCGAAAACGGTCTTTGTTCTGCAAGAT
Source organism: Prevotella lacticifex (assembly GCF_019973375.1). Classification (GTDB taxonomy): domain Bacteria; phylum Bacteroidota; class Bacteroidia; order Bacteroidales; family Bacteroidaceae; genus Prevotella; species Prevotella lacticifex. The sequence continues at coordinate 729,775 of NZ_BPTV01000002.1, forward strand.
GCATACCGACTCATACGGGCCGAAGGAGGGTAACCCCATTTCGTTTTGAACATAGGAGGCCGTTATCACACCCGGGTCGACTGCAAACGACATGATGCCGTCAATCTTCTTCTCACGTGCAACCTTCAGTACGGCTTCTTTATCCACAATACTCACATCCACATACTCATCGGAATATTTGTGCGCAATGTTATGAGGCAGATAATCACAGGTAATGACATAATATCCCTGCTGGTGTGCTGCCTCAATGACAGGAAGGAGGTAGCGAAGACCTCCAAGAAAGGGCTCTTTCATTTAAGCCGACATAGAAGACAATATGTCACAATGTAATCCGTTTAAATGAATGTGACGATAGGCACAAACGCCCGAAGGCGGTTTCTCAACCGCCAGGCTCTTAATACCTTTTGTCATATATTTTTATTTTTGAAGAGGGGGTTTATGGTATTTGTGCGATTAGTGCACTTTGTGCCCCCTCTTCTTTTTACACTGCAAAGATACAAAATAATTAGCTAATAACCAAACAATTACGCACTTTTATCATCTCGGATGCAACTTTTTCTTCCCTATAAGGGATTAAGAGTTTGGCGGTTGAAAAACCGCATTTGCTGAGCCGAGATTTGTTAAATTTTATCCACTCAGTACCAGATTATCGTAGGATGAACAAAGGCAACTGTAAACACAAGTTGTCCGACATGCTTCTGCTGGTTATTTTGGCCAGGGCATGCGGCTGCGAGACTCGCAAGGACATTGTGGCCTTTGGAACGATCCATTTGAGCTACTTGCAAGACCACCTCGGCATTCTTGCTAAGGGATGTCCGTCCGAGCCCACACTTTGCAGGATGGAAGGTGGAATCGACGACATTACTTTGGCCTCTTTGGTTTCGACATTATCACGAAAATACGTGTCGGAGCATGATGGAGCAAACAGACGGCACATTGCAATTGACGGCAAGTTCATGCTGGGTACGAAAATTGGCGACGGACGCTCTCCTGATGTTGTGACTGCTTTCAGCGTGACCGACCGGTTGCCGCTTGACACTGAAATGTGTGAGGTGAAAAGCAATGAGATAAAGGCTGTGCCCAAAATCATAGAGCGGGCTGACTACATGAATGGATGCGTTATAACTGCGGATGCCATGTCGTGCCAAAGTTCTATCATCAAAGGCATCGTCGGGAAGGGAGCTGACTATCTTATTGCGCTGAAAGCCAACCAGAAAGCAGCAAGATGGTCGGTAGAGGACGCTGTGCCTACGCTGCATCCTAACGACGAATGGAAGACGGAGTGGGAACTTGCCCACGGGAGGCTGTACCAACGCCGATGCCGTGTATATTCAGACATATCCGGTATCAAGGTGCTTGAAAAATTCCTCAATGTCAAGGCTGTGATTGCCATAGACACGCATACGATTGAAAAGAAAAGCGGAACGGAACAAAAACAGACGAGGTACTATATAACCAGTTTGGAAGAAAGGGCACAGACTTTGGATCGAATCAGCCGCATGCACTGGGGAATCGAGAACAATCTCCATTGGACGCTGGATGCAAGAATGCGCCAGGACCGCACAAAGAGAAAAGAAACAAAGTCGGCCAGAAACTTGGACTCGATCCAGAAGCTTGTTTATATCATCTACACCATAGCCTCCAAAAAGCACCTGCCAGAGACCATCAGAAAGAGGAAAGAACTCTTTAAAGTCAAGTTCTCAGCCATTGCATCTTACGCCAAGAACAGCTTGGCCTATGCTATTTCTCTTCTCAGTCTGTAGAGGTCGTTAATTTTGAGGGATATATAATAAGCCCTAAGCTACATCCAGCTTGGGTAGGGGATACTTTATCCATTGGTCATCAGACCTTTACTACAAATAGCATTTCTGCGGTAAAGCGGAGACTGAGCAACAATCATGCCATGTCAGTCTAAATTTAAATGAAAGAACCGTACCTCCAAGAAGCATAAGTTTCTTCATTTGCTTGAATCACTCAATGAGCCATTCAAACAAATGAGCAGCTCACATTATGGTTTATATTTTAATATCCTCGCAGGATTTCCTGCTACTATTGCTTTATCCGATACAGGCTTCACGACAACGCTACCTGCTCCGACAAGAGCGTCTTTGCCAATATGTTTAGCCTTGCCACTGACAAGTACAGAACATTGTCCGATGAATGCTTTTGACTCGACATCTGTGTAAGCACCGACATAAGCCTTGGGTCCCATAAAGGTGTAAGGGAAAAGGTGACTGTCATGGCTGACCATCGCATGAGGCCTTAATACACACCCTTCCTCAACTGTCGCATTACTATCAATCTCACAGTAACTGTCGACCAAGACACCGCAAGGAGAAACATCAGCGAAGCGAGAGATTACTGCGGTCGGATGGATGAGGGATGGTATTACCCCCCCTCTATGAATTAAGTTCAAGCTCACTGATTGTTTTATAGCCATATCACCCATCGTCAGGCAAAAGTTCTTGTCCGTAAGGTCTTCACGAAGGAGGTCGGCGAAAGATCCTAAAATAGGAAATCCATGGTCAGTCTCTCCCGTCCGATCCTCATTATAATGATACAGCCCGGCCACATGATAGCCACAGGCCTCTGCCAGTTCAATAAACAGCGGTGTGGCATGGCCTACGCCAAGGAGATAGATGTTGTTTGTATTCATATTTGTTATTCTGCTTGCTCACCTGCTTTAGGAAGTTCGAATACTGAATCCTTATTAATAGTTTCTACCAAATTCATTTGAGGAAGGAACAGACTCTCTATAACAGTACCTTCCGCCTTAGTCAAAATGACGCCTCTGGCTACTCCTACAGAGAAAGTCGCCATATAGCGTAAGAAGAAGACAGGAAGAGTTAGTTTGTTGTCTACTATCATTGAATCAAATGCACTTTTTTCTATTTCAAAGATCGCACTTAATTCCAATTTAAGGAACGTCGTTTCTTCCTGAAGATAACTATACTCACTTATACAGCGAACAAGATGTTCCTTAAAGTCAACAGAGAAAGAGAATCCGGAATTCACCTTAACTTCAATGCCATTCTGAAACTTTCCCTCTTCTGATCTGAAATTGTCTATATGAAGGAACTTAAGTTTAAAAGGTATTTTTTCCATCTTTAGGCTGCTAATGAATAAAAATCATCCGAATCTCCCTTTGAGCTGTGAGCCTTGTAAGTCCATCCCGTGGTATCTTCGTATTTTTCATCAGATGAGAAAACGGAACTGAAATCAAAATTATTCTCAGTGTCCGCACTCTCTATCACTTTATGATTATAGACATGAGTCTGATACATTTGGAAATCAAAATTGAAAACCTGGTTCATCTCATCATCTAAAAAAGTCACGGTCTCCCCATATTTATCAGAGAACAAGCCCTCGAATTCAATTGCTTTAGCTTGGAAAAGATGCGATTCATACATCGCTTTATCCTTCAACAGGACAAAGTAATCATTGTCTGCCGCAGACTGGTAGATACCAATGCTTTGGTTCACATTTGGAACATCACAAAAAAAATTGATTACAAACTTTATGATGTCATTTATTTCATCTTTCATAGCTGTATACCTTTAAGTTTACTAATAATGTTCTCGGCTACTTTTTTATCAGCCTCAGCTTGAGCATGTGAAAAGGAAGTATCCGAATAGTCTGCTTTGTGACGGGATTCCTTAAGCGACTTCATCATTTCGGTTTCTTTAAAGAAGGCAATACCATTTTCTTGCATCTTCTCTTGAAAGAATTTTATCCAAAAATCATGAGATCCAAGGAATCTTCCTCTCTTAATACTTCTGTTATACACATAAGCATCATAGTCTGACTTTCTTTCCCGCTCATTTTTGTCAAACAGCTCATCGATCTTGTACAATAACATTTGATAGCATGCATAATAAACACAATGTATGCTTTCCGTGTAATATTGTCCTTGTATTAGGCAAGAAGCAGCATCAATGTTATGTAAAGACTTATCTATTAGCTCCATATACCTGCTTGCAAAATTAATAATAAAATTCCATCTCTAAGGCTGAAAAACATTATTTAACTATGCACTCTATCACTCTTTGCACATCCTCGTCACTCAGCAGATGGTGCATAGGCAGGCAGATGACTGTGTCGGCCATCGTGTGGGCAGTAGGCAGATTATCGGGAGCTGCACTCTCCAGACCGCGGTAGGTGGAGAACTCACTGATAAGCGGATAGAAGTAACGGCGTCCCCAAACATTACGGTCGCGCATCTTGAAGTATAGCTCATCGCGACTCATGCCGTATTTCTTCTCGTCGACGAAGATGGGAAAATAGCTGTAATTATGTTGCACGCCTGGCATCTCGTCGAAGAAAGTAATGCCCTCGACGTCCTTCAGCACCTCACGGTATCTCTCGGCAGCATGACGGCGGGCAGCTATGGCCTTGTCGACTTGCTTGAGGTTGAGCAGTCCATAGGCCGAGCGTATCTCATCCATCTTACTGTTAATGCCCGGACCGACAACTGTTGTCTCGTTGGCAAAGCCGAAGTTCTTCAGATAGTCGATACGCTGCTTCATCTTAGCATCGTGCATGACCATGGCGCCACCCTCCACGGTGTTGAACACCTTTGTAGCATGAAAGCTCAGTGTGCTCAGGTCACCGGCATTGAGGACCGACACATAGTCGCCCTCACTCTTTGAGAGCATTTTGCTGTGGCGACTGTCTACTTTCACACCAAAGGCATGGGCAGCATCATAGATGACCCGCAGTCCGTACTTATCGGCAATGTCCTGGATGACATCGACATCGCACGGATTGCCATAAACATGCACTGGCAGGATGGCTGTCGTGCGCGGAGTTATCGCGGCCTCCACCTTGTTCGGGTCGAGGTTTCCGGTCTTGGGGTCGATGTCGACAAAGACAGGTTTTATGCCGTTCCACCACAGCGCATGGGTAGTGGCAACGAAGCTGTATGGGGTAGTGATCACTTCGCCTGTGATACGGAGTGCCTGCAAAGCTGTAATCAGTGGCAGCGTACCATTGGTGAACAAACTGATGTAGGGTACACCAAGATACTCTGCAAGTGCTTTTTCCAACTGCTGATGAAATTCGCCGTTGTTAGTAATCCATTGCTTATCCCAAATTTGCTTGAGATATTCATTAAAAGCTCCTAAATCCGGGAGTAGCGGAGACGTAACCTTTATAATATCCTTATCCATTGTATTCTTCCTGACAAGTAGCTATCATAAGATATTCTATAGAATCAATTTTAATCCTCATTGCTATCTCATGTCCATGCTAATAGTTTTTAAACCATAAATAATTATCTCTGCGAGCGGCATGTAACCGGTGCAGGGGAGGGCTTCATGCCCTCCCTCGAAAAATGACCCAACCGATTTGGAAAAACATCACCAACGTTTTGAAATGTGACCGCCGAATTGAAAAATCGGTCGAACATTATTTGTGGAAGGGCATGAAGCCCTTCCCTGCACTGAAATATTCGTACTGGTGGGCTAATTCAGAAACTGCTGTTTGGACCTCTGGTTAGGGGAGAAATACTTTAGTAACATTATTCCACAGGTAATTTTCGATCTTAGTCAGCCAATCATTGAAATGTCTGCACCGAGTGCGGAGGGCAGTCATGCCAAGAGAAGACGTAGTTAATTTTCCGCCCTGGGGCTTGTCGTATCGGTATTTGCCAGCCAAAGCTTGGATGATGCGCTTACTCGGAGCTGTGGCAGGACTATTGTCTACAAGTTCGGTATTGCCGCCATAGTCATCCATTACGATTTTATCCAGTTGATTCAATTCCTTTTCAGCATTTGGATACATTCTCACAAGTTCCGGAATATTGCACAGCACCAAAGCCTCAAACTCATGAAGTTGTATATATGGGATGAAATTCTGCTGGTTTACAAACTTCCCAAGTTCCTCCTCCAGACTTGTTACTTGGTCATAATCCTTGAACTGGAGCGACTTTTGATATCCTGGGAAATCATCAGGCAAGGCATAGAGATCGAACATTGTCGTAAATAAATGTCTGTCCATTCCATCGTCATGAAATTGCCTCGTCATGTTCTCCAAGTCACGCATAGCCTGTGAAAAACTGATCATTCCTCCCTTTGCACCGAGTTTCCTATTCGTAATGAGTGCCTGAGGTATCACTTGTATTCCCTTCAGGATGAGATAAGGACTTAATACATAGCTTGCAAAGACAAGTTCACTTTTGCCCTCGCAGAGGACGTGCAGATAGTTCATAATGGCAATCCTCCGATGACATTTTTCACCCAAAGTTCACTGACGGTATAATCCTCAAGCCAGTGTTTGAGCTGCTCTGCATCGAGCCGATGGGCTACAGTGCTGTTCGTATTACGGTCTTGGTCAATAACGGTGATATCGCCCGGTTCAAAGGAGTCGATAAGCATAGGCGACTGGGTTGCGATGATAACCTGGGAATGTAGCGAGGCGTCCTTGATCATCTCTGCTAACTGGTCGATAGCGAAAGGATGCAATCCCAATTCCGGCTCATCTACAATGATTACGCTCGGCATCGTCTTTGCAGGCTGCAACAAGAGGGTGGCCAAGGCTATAAAACGAATCGTGCCATCTGAGAACTGGTCGGATGTAAACACGTAATCGTTGGCAGAAGAGTCTGTCCAGTTTAATGACACGTAGTTGTTAACCGGCTCAAGATAGAAATCACCAAACTGTGGCATGACCATCTTCACATAACTCACTATTCGGCGATAAGCCTGCTCGTAGTTGTTTTTCAAGAAATACAAAAATGCCCCAAGGTTATTTCCTTCCGACTGCAGGTACTGTGCGCCAGCTACCAGTGAAGCTTGACGCAGAGGGCCTCCCATGGAAGAGTCGTGAAACTGAAAAGCCTTGCAACGCGAGAGTATGGTGCGCAAGACGACCCCAGTACTGTCGTTACTGTTTACAAGACCCGACTCCAGGAAATTAGACACTAATTCTTTCTTTATAGGCTTATTCTCCCCCTGGCGTTGCCAGACTATTTCCTCTTTATTAAGAATGAGTCGACCACCGGCAGCGGGAGTGAGCATGAAAGAATAGACATCTATGTCTTTACTACCGCGAAGCCTTATTGTAGCGTCAATGGATGGCGTGACCTTTGCTCCGAAATGCAGGAAAGCCTGGTTGGTCCCGTTGGTGGCAATAAAGTTTTGCAAGGTTCCCGACATCATAAAGTTCAGCATCCTGAAGAAACTGATGATGTTGCTCTTCCCGGCACCATTGGGTCCTAACAGGATGTTTACATCGCCTAACGTAAGATGCAACGGCCGGTCCTTGGCTATTGACTTGAAGCCTGCTATTTCTATCGAATCAATTTTAGTACTCATTGATATCTCATGTCCATGCTAATAGTTTTTAAACCATAAATAATTATCTCTGCGAGCCGCATGTATCCAGCAGGGAAAGACTTTATGCCCTTCCACGAAAAATGACCCAACCGCTGTGGAAAAACACAAACGCTTTGACTTTGACAGGAAATCAGCAATTGACGTGAGGCACGTCATACTTGTTTTTTTATACGCCAGTCCTTCAGGTTCCTTGTTGTGCTGTCAAAGTTGATGGCGACTTTCGTTACAGGCAGTCCACTATGTGAGAAGGCCTCTGCATAGTCACGCAGGTCGATTTGGTGCATAGCTGCTTCTGCGGAGGCATCGAGCTTCAGCTCGATGATATACAGACAGCCAAATGCTTTCATCACAATGTCTACCCGCCCACGCGGTGTATGCACTTCCACGTCCGCCCAAGTGCCCAAAAGTCGGAAGATGATGCACAGCACCTGCTGGTAATGGCCTTCATACTGAGTGTTGTCTGTATAAGGGATGGTGGCAAGGAAATTCTGGAGCAGATGCAGCAGCCGGTCTATATCGCCTTTATATAGAGCCTCAGCCATATCTCCCAGTGTCACATTGGCTTTGGCCGTGTCAGGTGTAATATAATAAGGTATAAACGACTGCATCAACCCTAATTCCACCTCACGGTTCGGGATGTCCAAAGTGTATATTCGGGAGAAATTGTTATACCCTTTGATGGTCAGATAGCCACTCTGGTAGAACAGTGGCGTAAGGCTTGACAATGTCTCCGTGGGTGCGTCAAAATCAGAACTCCGGGCCTTCATGCGCCCAATCTGCGACGGCATGACATGGAATTTATGCATCATCTCTATGAGATAGGTCGGAGTGCCGGAAGAGAACCAGAAGGCATCTATGTCCTTAGCCGAAAAAGCGTTGAGGAGACTGAAAGGGTTGAAGATATCGGGACTGGGCCAGGCAAAGTGATAGCCATCGTAATAATGTGTCAGATTGTCAATGGTCTTCTGTCGGCTCTCGCCTGTGGCTTGTGCAAGGCTGTCAACATCCTCAGACATCTGCGTCAGCAGTTCCTCCTTTGTGATACCGCATATCCCGGCATAATCAGGACGCATGCTGATATTGACGATATTATTCAACTCAGAGAAGATGCTCAGCTGCGAGAACTTCGTGATGCCGGTGAGGAATACAAAACGGAGGTTGGGGTCGTTGAGTTTCAGAGGACTGTAGAAGTTACGCATAATCTGACGCAATTCTCCGAGTTTTTCTTCGTTGTGAACAACATCCAACAGAGGCGCGTCATATTCGTCGATAAGCACAACGACCGGTTTCCCGGTTTGCTTATGCGCAACATCTATCAAGTTGGACAGCCTGTTGTTTTCTCCGCTTGGAGGATTGACGATGTTCCATTTCTCCTCAATTTTAGCAAGCATGAAGTCAAGATAAGTAAGAAGCCGCTCTTTATCCACGTGTTTTGCGCCACTGAGGTCGAAATGCAAGACGGGGTTGGAGATCCAGTCTTTTTCAAGATTATCTATAGCAAGTCCCTTGAAGAATTCCTTTCGTCCCTCGAAATAGCTTTCTAATGTAGAGGCAAGCAACGACTTGCCAAAACGACGCGGACGACTAAGGAAGAAGAACTTCCCGTCCTCGTGTGCCATCTTGTAGACATAGGCCGTCTTGTCAACATAGACATAGTCGTTATTTACTATCTCTGAGAAAGTCTGGATTCCTATCGGATAACGTTTTCTTACCATAACATCTATTTATTTTGATTCAGCGCTCTGTCCCATTTGCGATAGATCAGCCTGCCAGGTTCCTTCCTTGATATCTTTTATTTTAACGTACATATCCATGCTTTGATTGCATTTACCCGGTGCAGGGAGGGCTTTATGCCCTCCCTCGAAAGATGGCCCAACCGCTTTAAAATAGGTCGAACATTGTTTTAGGAAGGGCATAAAGCCCTTCCCGGCACTGGCACTAAGCCGTACAACATCGAAACGGCTGGTTAAACCCTGATGGGTGGCGGAAAACGTTAGAATACTAAATGTCTCTTCACCCAAGGATAGAGCCCAAGGGCTGCAAGGAACGCGACAAACTTATCCTTTACCGTGATATAAGGACAAGTGTACAGACGGAGATTGATGTCGGGGTGGCAGTGTCGCCAGAGGCTGCAATCGCTTGAGGTGTGCAATGCCGGCAGCACCCAACGCTTGTTGAAAAACTTGCGGAAGACGAACTCCTTATGGAACCGCTGCCCGCCATGCTCGCTGAAGAAACGCTCTAACAGGTTGACATTAGCCTCCATATCTCTCATCAGACGGATCAGCCGTCTGTCTCGTTCTGCGCCGTCTGCATTCGAGAGACTGGTCTCGTTGTAACGGTAATAATAGAGTGGCTCGGCTACATAAGCGAGGCGATGCGCCGCTGTGTACATCTGCAAGAGCACTGTCAGATCCTCCGCCATATTGTGCGTGGGAAAATACGCAATGGATTTATATAGGTCGCTACGGACAAGATGACTCCATAGCGATCCCTGGCGTCGGCCAAGCAACAGACTCTTTATCTCCGAGTCTATAGACAGCTTACCGGCAGGCAGCTGCTTTATTATGTTCCACTTCTCATCTTGCTGCTTATAAAAGTCACACCATACGATATCCGCTTTCTCCTGTGCCGCTTTTGCATACAGTTTCTCACAATAGTCGGGAGCGACAAAGTCATCGGAGTCGACGCAGATAACATATTCGCCCGTGCAGACGGTCATTCCGTTCCGCCGTGACTGTGCTGCACCTTGATTTTTCTCATTATGCAGTATCTTCACTTGCGCCTTTCTGTTAGGATACTCCCCAAGCACCTGCTGGAGGATCTCCATACTGTTGTCGGGCGTGCAGTCGTCAACAAAGACATACTCCACGTCTTGCAGCGTCTGCTCCATGAGTGACTTCCCACATTTTGCGATATACTGTTCCACGCCGTAGATGGGAACGATGATGCCAACAAAAGGGATGGTCATGGCTTTTGTTTATATTGATATTTGAACATTCCTGTAAATTCTGAGTCGGCCGTAGCGGGGCACGATGACGCTGGCTGATGCCGGAGGGCTACTCGTATTCTTCTATATACCCCGGCAGGATATGTTTATGGACCAGGTAATAGAATATCTTGTACTTCAGGGAACGCCCGTCAAGGCAACTGCCGAGAGACTGTCCCTTCCATGGCGAATGATATAGATAATCAAGGAACAACTGACGGCGGGGATGCTGGCACTCCCTTTGCCACGGCTTCACTGATGAGCAGAAATGCAAAACCACGGGATGCTCCTTAGCCTGAGCAATACGCTCCCATTTACGCCAATGAAGTGCCTTCTCTTTATCCTTCATGTAAAACATATTCTGCACATTGTACTGATATGGCAGCTCAATGACAGAATCTCGGAAAAGCACATTAATGGCATCCTGATCAAGAAAAGCAAACCTTTTAGCATCGGTGCCCATGAGTTGCATAAGATGCCGCATGCTGTCATCCTTGCGCCAGCTGTCTAAATTAAGAAGCAACACTCCTGAGTTATAATACTTCTTTATCTCTTGCAGTCTGTTGAAAATATGTACGTTGTCGCCTTGTTGATCCTCAACGGCAGCGATACTAAAATCCGTAACATCAGTATTCCATAGTTCCCGCAAGCTGTCAAGGACCAGTGTGTCGCAGTCCAGGTAGATGAGCTTCTGAACATCCTTCGGCAGGATGTTGGCAAAGAGGAACCTATAATAGATAGAGAGTCGGAACTGATGTGTCGTGGGATACCCCTTGAAGAGGCTGTCGTCTACAGGTATCAATTCTATCTTCTGACCATAATCGGCCGCGAGCGTACGGAACTTCTCTTTATTGTCATCCGTTAATCCTTTTTCCAGCACGTACACGGTGATTTCCTCATCTTTATTGTTCTCAAACAAAGATGTCACGCATACGCCACACGGCATGGCATAACGGTTGTCGGTACAAAGTCCTATGTGTATCATAGCGCTGAATGTTATAATCTCATCTTGAAATAGATTCTCAACAAGGGATCTTTTATTCTGTTAAGCAGATAGATGGATTGGTGACCCAATTGTCCACGTCTTGCAGCGTCTGCTCCATGAGGGCGCACCCACACTTTGCGATATACTGTTCCGCGCGGTAGACGGGAACGATGATGCTAACAAAAGGGATGGTCATGGCTTTTGTTTATATTGATATTTGAACATTCCTGTAAATTCGGATTCCTCAGAGGAAAAGTCATCAACTATTTGTCTTATACGAATGGCAATCGACTTATCTTCATTATCTCCCTTGTCGGCTTTTTTACGGGCGAGATTGAGCAACTCTAACATTTTCATATATTTAATCCAGGCCTTCCGTCTTTTATTTAAGAGTTCATTGTCAGAATTGAGATGGAAAATGGCAATAGTAGTATTGCCTTTAATATCATCTGTGTCTCCTACTCGCTTAGGACAAACCATATATTGGTGAAACTCAATATGGTCTCCCGGGTCCTCCATAGCAGGATTGATAATCAGAGGCTCTTCTTTTGAAATGTCTTCATCTGCAATATTGCGGTCTGCATCATTTACAAGTGGGAAGAGATTCCGTTTATAAGAAGTGTTGCATCTGTCACAACTGTATAATAGATTGTTCCAATCGTAAGTAAGCCAATAATAGCCTGGCTTATGCAACACGTCATCACAGGACTGTATATATCCACCTTTAGGTCTATAATGCTCAACAGCACCATAATCACCATTGAGGTATCGTTCACAATATGCACATTTGCCATGCTGATCTTTCTTTAACAGTTCCTTTACGTCATCAGCTTTATATAAATTTCCAAACTTTACACGCTTACCTTCCCTTATTTCTTGGCGAATTTTGTCCGTAGCATCTTTCGAGCCATGAAGTAATGACTGAGGAACATTGACAGACTTATTAATCTTATTCATCCTCTTCTACTCTATATTCAGTTTCTTTGCCATTTTCTTCACAAGATCATTGATCTTAATGTCATCCAAAGACTGACTGTAAGAAAAGTCTCTCATCTGCTTGTCAAGCTTACTTAATTCCTCTTGTTCCTCCTTAGTAAGCGTATGATAACGCAAGAGCAGATCCTCATGACGCTTGAACATTTCATCGTATTTGGGGGAATAAACACTTTCTAAGCCAAACAACTGCGTGAGCAGAATCTGACTCACATCATATCGTGAAATATCAAGATTTGTATCATCTATTATATGAGAGCCGTCCAACAATACAATTTGAGCAATATCAGCAGCTCCAAGCAGAATAATGGGACTATGTGTAGTTACAATAAACTGTACATTAGGAAAGACACGGTGCAAATCTTTAAGAATGGTCCGTTGCCATTTGGGATGAAGATGCAAATCGACCTCATCAATAAGAACGATTCCACTGGTCATTAGCGGCTCGTCCATATCCGGGTTCCCTTCTGCCATTCTTGAGGCTATGTCAGCAACCATCGCAATGATTATTTTATAACCATCAGAGAACTGCTCCAGACGCAATGTCTTATCAACCTGTCCTTGATTATCCAACTGATCAAGATCAAATCTCAATGGGTGAATATCTATTCTCGGATTAGCATATCTTCCTTTTAAAAGATCACGGATAGCCTTTCTTACAGATTCCAATACAGGATCTCTATAATCGAAATCTTTTCGTTCTTCCTTCTCTCTACGCTCCTCATCTTCTTTATTGTCAAACCATGAGAAGAAACGTCTGAACTCTGTAGATGAGTCGAGGGATGAATTGTAGCAGTCCCATCTGCGATAAAGCTTCTTGGAATAAGTACGACGAGCCGGTGTCTGAAGATAAGCGCGATTGGTCCCATAATAGGCCAAGACCGGAAGTTCTATTGCCTTAGAGCCTTCAACAATTTGCTTCTGAAGCGTTTCCGCATATTCCTTGAAAGCCTTTAGGTTTGACGCGGGTGCTTTTCCAAATCCTTTCCTATATCTCGATATTTCATACTCCTTCTCCGCAGAAATATTTGCTTTGCAGACAAGATGGTTTGCAATAACATCGGAATGTTGTATATGTACATCCCAATCATTAAAATTCTTTTCTGCATTTCCAGGGAAGGAACCGGTAAAAGTACTTAACATAATAGATGCGGCATCCAGCATCGTTGATTTTCCACAACCATTATTACCCAAGATTACAGTTACCGGCTTATTTTCATCAAAGGAAAGCGTTTGGGCTTCTTGTCCAAACAATCTTATATTCTGTAATGTTATTGATTTTATTCTCATCGGGATATTAATTTAGAACCATCAGGTGTACAACTATTCTCCTGTCCTTATCTTCACGTATAGGCGGGTGAGACAGGCAAAGATATGCAGGATGGCGTTGGACCGCCATATTCTCAGACCCTCTTTCCGTTTCTTTGCGTCAAGTCCTTCCGTGTAAAACAAAAGACTGTAGATACGCCAGAAGCGGGTCTTCAAAGCTTTCAAACGGCTCATCTCCTTGTGCGTGATCATATACTGATAGATACGGTAGTCTTCCGCCGAACTGCGCATAGACCGTTGCATCTTTGCCGTCGTGCTCTGAAAGAACTGACGACAACGATTCAGCTTCTTGTCGACAAAGGCCACACGGCCTTGTTCTGCCATCTCAATCCAAAACATCCAGTCGCCACTGCCTCTGAACTCCTGATAGAGAGGAGCGGCTCCGAGCGCCATGCGCTTCCTTATCAATGCACTGCTGGCATTGACCACCGAGCAGATACGATAGAGATGGCGTGCGATGAAGTCATGCCCTTCCATGACATAGCTGCCATGCATATCCGGCTGACATACTTCGAAAGGTTTATCCGCCTCGTCGACCTTCGTTGTCCGGCAGAAAGCGAACGCCACATGCTCGTCGGCAAAGCAAGGCACTAACGACTCAAGAAATGTCGGCTCACAACTGTCGTCGCTCTCCGCTATCCATACGATCTCGCCCGAGGCCAATTCCATACCTTTCTTCCACTGTCGGAAAGGAGAACCGGAATTGGTATCGTTAAATAAGATTTTCCTCACCTTCGGATTGCTCCGATATTTCTCTATTACCTCGCGGCTGTTGTCCGTCGACCTGTCATCAAGGATAATCACCTCAAAGTTCTGATAGGTCTGTCCCAGCACACTCTGCATGCGCTCATCAAGGAACCGTGCATGATTGTAGTTGGGGATGATGATGGAGACTAATGGATGATTACTTACCATAATATTAACTATCTTTCAAGTTATCGAATGAGAGCTTATATGATGGGAGCTGAAAATAGATAACCTACCCGCTTAGGCCGAGGGAAAAGTACGTCCCTCGACGAGCTATTACAGACTTAATCTAACTTGCCATGAATCTTTTCCCTATTCTGAGATACGCACGAAGGACAAAATAACTGAGGGGCAAACGCAAGATAAAGTTAATCTTGGAACCTAATCGCTGACGAAGCACCGAACCATATCGGCATAACAGCTCATGCCTGTACTTGTAAAATGCCATCTGGCTATGGTACTTATACATTTCAACCATATAGCTGTAACAGTTCGAACAACTTACATTGAGCACAATATCATGATATAGCAGACTTTTATCTTCGAAGAATGACATCAACGAACTATAATTGGTATATGTATCATGATAAAATTTCAAGGCCTCATCCATCGACTTCTTACTATTGCACATCGACTCCATGTTCATGAAGTAATGATATGTAGTCTTGTTCAGTCTTACGATACCGCTGGCATACCAAAGTAGCATAGGTGTCATGCGCCAGTCTTCACCTTGGTTCACACCCTCCAAAGCCTTCAGCTGATAATCTGTATACAGGGATCGTTTGACAAGACGACCCGCCATTTCGTGGTGATGTATCTGCGAGAGAATATGAACCATCATTTCGTCTTTGTCCTTATATGTGGGTTCCACATAGTTATCATCCAAGGTTTGCTCATTTATCACCATCACACCAGTGACAATCTCCGCTCCTGTCTCAATCTGCTTCTTCACCAGCTCCTCCACGGCATCATTTTCTATCCAGTCGTCGGAATCGACATGCATAAGAAATGTTCCAACTGCTGCTGCCACAGCTGTGTTGCGTGCTGCCGCCAATCCTCGGTTATGTTCATGCCGGATGATCCTCGTCTGTGCCTTGCGATCAGAATATTCTTCCAACACACGTTTAAGGATTTCGATACTCTTGTCGGGCGTACAGTCGTCCACGAAGACGATATCGAGGTTATGATATGTCTGCTCGAAGATGGAGCGGGCACACCGCTCGATGTATTTTTCCATACCGTAGACCGGCACGAGGATGCTGACGGTGTATGGTTCCTGGGGCATATTCCTGTTATTAATTATATTCGCCTTCGACATTTATAAAATATAACTATCTGACGTTTTTGATTTCTATATTCAATCTCAAAACTAAATGAAAAAATGATAGAAGAAACTACCTATTCTAACTATAGGTAAATCATGATAGCTTGGAGCATAGTAATCTTTATAAGGCACAAGCAAAACAATTGCAATGTATATCAAAGGATTTGCAAAGATATGATTTATCTTTTTTCCAGATTGGAATAAAATTTTGGGAAAAGGAAGTATCCTCATTTCTCCAAAGACATGATAAAACATCATCGAAGATAGTATCCAATAGGGAATCGTTCTTCCCCAATCGCAACTCAAAATGCAAAACATCGGTAGGAGAAAAAGGAACTGTAAAAAGAGGACGACTGACATCCCCCCCCAGTTCCTTTAATTGTCCATAAAGATATATGTACTGTATTCAAATTATTAGTGAGTATAAAGCTTACCAGTAACATCCAAATGATAAGGGCAAAAGAATATCCATGGAAGTTAACACCAAGATGGAATTTTATTGTATCCAGCAATTGCCATGTTAGAGCATCAATTCCTGTTTGCGCTGACACGCCATAATGTCCCAAATATGTGGCTATATCTTGAGACCCATAAGGATAACTTGCTATAGTATCTTTCCATGACAACCAAATATTTTGAGATATACTGTTCCGCACCGTAGATGGGAACGATGATGCTAACAAAAGGGATGGTCATGGCTTTTGTTTATATTGATATTTGAACATTCCTGTAAATTCGGAGTCGACTGTAGCAGGGCACGACGTCGCTGGCTGATGACCTATGCGTATTCTTCTATATACCCCGGCAGGATATGTTTATGGACCAGGTAATAGAATATCTTGTACTTCAGGGAACGCCCGTCAAGGCAACTGCCGAGACGCTGTCCCTTCCATGGCGAATGATATAGATAATCAAGGAACAACTGACGGCGGGGATGCTGGCACTCCCTTTACCACGGCTTCACTGATGAGCAGAAATGCAAGACCACGGGATGCTCCTTAGCCTGAGCAATACGCTCCCATTTACGCCAATGAAGTGCCTTCTCTTTATCCTTCATGTAAAACATATTCTGCACATTGTACTGATATGGCAGCTCAATGACAGAATCTCGGAAAAGCACATTAATGGCATCCTGATCAAGAAAAGCAAACCTTTTAGCATCGGTGCCCATGAGTTGCATAAGATGCCGCATGCTGTCATCCTTGCGCCAACGGGCTAAATTGAGAATCAATACGCCTGCATTATAGTACTTCTCTATCTCTTGAAGACGATTTAAAACATGCACGTTGTCTCCCTGCTGATCCTCAACGGCAGCAATGCTATAATCCGTAATATCAGTATTCCATAGTTCCCGCAAGCTGTCAAGAACCAGCGTGTCGCAGTCCAGGTAGATGAGCTTCTGAACATCCTTCGGCAGGATGTTGGCAAAGAGGAACCTATAATAGGTAGAGAGTCGGAACTGATGTGTCGTGGGATACCCCTTGAATAGGCTGTCGTCTACAGGTATCAATTCTATCTTCTGACCATAATCGGCCGCGAGCGTACGGAACTTCTCTTTATTGTCATCCGTTAATCCTTTTTCCAGCACGTACACGGTGATTTCCTCATCTTTATTGTTCTCAAACAAAGATGTCACGCATACGCCACACGGCATGGCATAACGGTTGTCGGTACAAAGTCCTATGTGTATCATAGCGCTGAATGTTATGATCTCATCTTGAAATAGATTCTCAACAAGGGATCTTTTATTCTGTTAAGCAGATAGAAGGATCGGTGACCCAATTGCCCTCGATAAAAATAACGACTGCTGGAATCGTTCATTATAAACTGGAAAAAGAAATCGTCGTTCATGTTCTTGGCATAATCGGCTATCTTTACAAAGAGTTTATCACCGTCACCATTTGCGTTCTTGATTTGGTGGAAATTGACTTTTGTAAAAACGATTTCAAGATATAACCACAACACCCGCAACATCTTCTTCTTAGCTTCCGAAGAATTATTGGCTGACGTGTTGTATTCCTTGAGAAGTCCATATTCCACGATACCTATCTCTTTATAATGCTTCATCAAAGATCTGGGATCCATAGTCTGCCCATTCACCCCAAGCCGATAGCAATACACTATATCCTTGACAAAAACCATTGTCTTGGCATAGAGACATGAGTAGAAGATAAGTTGATTGTCGGTATAACTAATGCCCTCCGTCTGTTTGTATCCATGTTGGCGAAGGAGCTCCGTCTTTGTAGTCAGGCAATGCATCTTGATGTTGTACCTTAGTTTGAAAAGGTCTATATCCACATCTTCTATTTGCCACACTTTCCCCAACAGTTCGTCTTGCAGCACGCAAGTATTCTTCACTTCCCCTTGCTCATCGACTTCCTGATAGGATGATATCACCATATCTGCATCCGTTCGCCCAAGCATCTCGATCAACTTTTCAAGAGCTTCGGTATTGTAATAGTCGTCACCGTCACAGACTTTAAAGTACAGTCCTTTAGCTTCAGCGAGTCCACGGTTGATACATGAACCATAATTCCCGTTCGTCTTGTCAATGACCCGATAAGTTGCAGGGTAATTAGCTTGAAATTGCTTTGCTATTTCTGACGAGTGGTCTGGACTCCCGTCATTGATGCACAACACTTCCAATGAGTTCATCTTCTCCTTGTCCGGCATCACAAACGAGCCTAAACATTTACGAACATATTTCTCCACATTATACATGGGGACAACGATGGTCAATAACTTCTGCATGATACAAACAATGATTTAATGTTTAAACTTTGAACGAAAATGAAGAATCTCTATATCATACAAGAGGCTTTTAAGTCCGAGTATGCGCAAATACTCCCGCATCAATATCCGCAAAGTACGCCGACGAGGATACCCCCCAGTAAATGATTTTCTATTTGCCGATACGATATTAGGATTCCGTCATCAGCTAATGCGAGAAGCTCTTTCGAGGGATGAATAGAACGAATAGCTTTTCTCATACCCGCATAGCCCCTTATATCTGTCAAGAATTTAAAATCATATCGTAAACGTCTTATTTTCCGCCACACCACATCTCCCGGCTGTTTTTCAGCCGGTTATGCGGATTACGCAAAAAAAATGATTTTCCAAGTTTTACCTATATTTTGATATAACAGGGCAGCAATTGCCGCTTGTCATAGGTTTCTTTGCTGACTATTGTCTTGGACCGTCGCTCCCGTCGCACTTTAATCTGATCGGGAGTTAGCTTCTGGACTTTATATACAAGTTCCAGTTTGAGTTCATAAACTTGTCATAGTTGATCATACTCGGAGCAGAACTCCTTCAGATCCTTAGTCTCACTGCACAGCTGATGCAGATCGTAGACTTCCTGATAATTGACTTTTTCTTTCGGCATAACTTTTCTGTTTTAAAGTTGATGCCGCAAAGGTAATATTTTTATGTGCCGGTGTCAAGGCGGGAAATAAGACGTTTACTATCGTACATACCTTTGCGATCCTTGCGCCTTTGCGAGAGACCTTCCAGCGAATTTTCATCTTCTCGCCAAGCCGCTAAGGGCGCTAAGACCTGCATACCCTCAGCGGAGCCTTTGCGTTCTCCGCGCCTTTGCGAGAGACCTTTTCCCGCGGGATATTTTTTCTCGCCAAGCCGCTAAGGGCGCAAAGGCATGCAACCGTTTTGGAAAAACACCACTACCGCTTTGGGAATATCGGTCGAACATTGTTTGTGGAAGGGCATGAAGCCCTTCCCTGCACTGGCACCTACGACGCAGGAAACTTGTCGGACGGGTATCACACTTTTTCCCCGGCAATTTTCCATCCGTCAATGCATCGCTTCTCTTTTGAGAAGTTGACACCAATCTTTATCACCTTGCGTGGGTCGCAGGCGAAAGGCTTGGCATAGCCTTTCTCGTCTATCTGTCGCAATGCCTCCTCCGCCGACTTGTCGTACTTAAACTCGAAAATGTATATATAGTCGTTGGTTTTGGCTATCATGTCGATACGACCGCCGGTCATCGTGTTATAGCCAGTATCCACGACGGTCACTCGCCAGGGTTCGCAATGACTCTCATGAATGGTCATCTCGTTGCCTCCGTTGCGATAATCGAAAGTGACGTCGCTGTTATGGATAAAATAGTTGGCAAACCATTCCTTTATATATTCCTGTTTGTACCCGGCACAAATGATGAAATCATTATGTCCGTAGTAGGAATACTCTTTCATGATATGCCAAAGTATCGGCATGCCGCCAATCTCTATCATCGGCTTCGGCTTGTATTGCGATTCCTCGCTGATACGAGTGCCAAAGCCTCCGGCTAATAAGACTACTTTCATATATGCTAATTTATAGATTAGAATGGAGTGAGCGAAAGCGTTACAGAATTGGAAAAGACAATTCGTAGAACTGCTCTAAGACTCTGTAAGTGATATGTCGATGTCCAATTGTTGCCTTTCTCCTTTCAATAGGGTACTTTGGAGTACCCTGTTTTCTGCCAGGCTGAGTAAAATTTAAGTCGTTATAATCAAGCCCCACACCATCATTCCTATTAAGATACTGATGTCTATTATATAGTGATACCTAAAGATCTTAGAACAGTGTTAAGATCGCAACATGCGACTCCCATCGCATTACAAGCGTCTGGAATCAATACTCTTCGCTTGCTTTGAGGATCGGAATGTTCGTAACTAACCACAGTCATTCCTTTTGCGGCAGCCGTTGCAACCAAATACGAGTCAGCAACCTGTGCGAAAGTATTTCTTGCAGCTTCTGTAAAAGGTTGAGAGAATGCCCAATTCTGCAATTCTTGGAACTTTGTCATTATATCTGTATCCAAGGAAATGAAACAAGACTGTGGCGCGGAATCTCTCAGCCATGTGACAAGCTCATCATTGCCATGCTCTATTTCCTCTTTTACCTTGACGCTTATGAACACTTGTGCAACGTTAATCATTTCTGTCATTCTCTGCCAGAAAGTAGGCCATAGGTCTAATGGCATATCATTCTTTGAGCGTATGAATATATTGCTATCAAATAAATATGCCATTATCTTAGATGTTATGGTTCATAAAATGTTGGAAAGTATTACCATACAATCCCGTAAGTCTATAAGCTTCAGTATAACTAAGCTCTCTATTGTTCACAGCATTCCTCACATGGATAGCAAATGTTCTTCCAACACGTTTAACACTGGAAAGATAGAAGTCTCCGCCTTTAGAGGATTTTTTTGCTTTTGGTCGATGACTGTATTCTAACCAAAATGCTCGATAATCAGCATCGCTAAGGAAACCTAAATCATGTCCTCTCCTTGCGACAACCAACTCACTAACCTTAAACTTGTTAGCCATCCACTTGATATTACCATTCCACACGTTTCGCAAAACGGATTGTGGTACCAAGAATTCTGCGGCTACTGCATCACAATATCTTTCTGTGACATTATGCAAAAATATGTCTTCGCCTGCATGACCGGCACTTACTCCAAGCATGAGGTGTGCGGTTTCATGAACGAGTGTGAACATCTGCGCAGATTTAGCATCCCCACTGTTTACGAACACGTATGGAGCCATACCATCTACAAGAGCAAATCCGCGACATTCATTAACGTCCAAGACACGATGCGTGTTGTTGCCAACAACACCATTAAATGCAACAAAAACTCCAGCTTGCTCCAAACGTTCTGTCATCATGCTAACGGCTGCATCAATAGAAGCGATGCTAAAAGCCCATCTTGTATCTAAACCCAAAATAGTACGTAGTATGTTGACGGCTTCGGAAACTGGAATTCTTTGATTTATAGAACCAACAAGCTTGCAATTTTCCACCTCATTCTCTTTTAGGTAGTCTTCAAGCCATTCTTGCCGACTTAAAATATTCATCACAGTGTCATAGACATTAAGGTCAAACCTATGGTCTATACCTGCTTCTCCCCTGAACATAGGGAATGGCAAACGCTCTACGGGAGCTTGGCTTAGGAAAAGATAGCCTATAGGTACATGAAATTTAGAGGAAAATTTAGTAAGCTGAGCTAAAGTTGGTTTCTTCTCGTCAGACAGCCAACTCTCCAGCAAAGGGAACACGTGTTTAGCGTTCTCTTCACTGTAGCCTGCCCTATTGACTGCCCATATAAGGGTTTCATGGCTTATATTGTTTAACCTGACGACTGCCATATAACTTTATCTTTGCGCAAAGATAATTATTTGTTTTTAATTATGCAAATGTTTTGTAAACTTACTTAGCTTTACCATCATGCTATATTTTAGGAATAGCATCAAAACGGCCTAACATATAGTTCAGACCTAAGTCTTTCATATCGGACGGCAGTTTGAACTTATCCAGTGGATAGAGCGATGAAACACCGTCCCTCTTATCAAGGAACCATATTTCTTTCTTTCCAAACATCCCGGAGTCTAACAAGAGAATGTCGTGCGTGGAGAAAATCAGCTGACTCTCACTGTTGTCAGATGTCTGTTGAAAAAAGACTTTGATAAACTGATGAGTAAGAGCACTATGAAGGCTTCTGTTTATTTCATCGATCACCACTACTCTGTTTTTTTTGATGGCCATTCCCAACAACGGGATTAAATCCATCAATCTGTTGGTTCCGTCAGACTCTTCGCTTTTTGAAAGTAAAATTCCAGTATGGTCGTCGTTGTGGAGGAATCCCACCTTACTTGCTTGTATCTCTCCAAGATCGTTCAACGAAACCAGATAGTCGTCCTTGGGAGTATGGAGCATGACAAGCTTCCCCCTGTCATCTTTTTTTAATGTCTGCTTCATGTCAGAGATAAGTCCCGTAGGCAAATGGAGGCTCTCCACAGCTATATTGGAAAGTTCAATTTTGTCTATGTCAATTCCAAAAGCCTTGAAATATTTCTTGTATAGCTGATTTACGGCATCTATATCATGCGCTACTGCACCCATCAGGTTATATACGGAGTTAGGGAACAAGATGACAAGCTCCTTTACCCACTGAAAGACATTCTGAACAGAAGTTTTCAACACGTCTTCTTTCAGAGCTTTGTCAGATAAGACTGTCAAGAGCAGTAAGTTCTGATTCTTTCTGTTATCTTCATTATAAATCAGAACCCTTTCCCTATTTGAAGGATCAACATCACCATTGAGTTCCAATTGATCGTCCGACACAAAGACCTTAGCCCACTTTTGTGATGTACCATCGTAATAAGACAACCACTCTTTTACAACTATTGATGTCATAAAAGAAACCACAAAGCCATACTGATACAAAATATTAGCTACCTTTATCTCTATCACGAACGCGCTTGGCGCACTTAGATAATCCTTGTCAAATTTGAAAGCATCATTACGATGATTCTCCAACACGCTGTTGTCAAGAACAAAATCTTGAATAAAATCCAAAGCCTTTATAAGATTGCTTTTACCTGAGGCATTGGGACCGTATATAGCCGCATCTCTGAGTACGGGTATAGGACTATTTTGGGAAGCCACATGTATAGAGTCAGAGGATGGAATCATAGAGAACTCCGTCCGATCTCTAAAGGATTTATAATTCTGTAATATCAATCTATATAACATAGAGAATAGAGTAATTCTTATTATGAATTTATGTCGAGGACAGCGAACAGATTCTAAGGCTTTGAGCAATTCGTCATTTTGGGACGATTAGGCTTTCTTATCTGTAATTGGGATGGTATCTATCAACGCCCGTATCGTTTTCCGCTTAATGAACTCTTGTTGTCCGGGAGGTTCGCTGCCCTCAGCGGACGACATGGAATAATGTGCTTCTACTGTCGAATGATGGTTGCCATATAATGTTGAGTGCCGTTTGTCCGCTGAGGGTAGCGGAGCTCCCGAGGGCGCAATTTTGTCGACATGGTAGTGGATTTACTTTCAGGTTTTGATTCTTGACTGGTCAGCAATGGAGGGAGGTTCATCATCCCGCTATTTGATCAACTGCGCAATATCGTCGTCAGAGAGTCCCTGATCCTTCAACTTCTGTATTAGTTTAGAAAGCTGGGCGTCCTTCTGAGAAAGCTGGGCGTCTTTCTGAGTCAATTGGGCGTCTTTCTGAGTCAGCTGGGCATCCTTCTGAGAAAGCTGGGCATCCTTCAGAGTCAGCTGGGCGTTTTGCTCCTTAATCTTGCCGTTTTGTTCCTTGATTTTTCCGCCTTGCTCCTTGATTTTTCCGTCTTGCTCCTTGATTTTTCCGTCTTGCTCCTTGATTGTCTCGTTGCGGCTCATGACAGCTGCGTTGCGGTCTTCAATTGCCTTAAAATATTTATCCTCCTCGCTCTTGCATTGGCGAAGCTGTGTGTCTTGGACAGTCAAAGATGGCCGGGGCAATTGAGGCTAAAAGCCTAAGGAATTGAAGATGCGCTCTTGACGCTTATTGAAGTCCTGGAGGAAGTTGAGGCGTTCCTGGAGCTGGCGGTACTCGGGAGAGTCGATTTGGTCGGACTCGGCGAGGGAGATCATGCGGGTGAGGATGTGGGTGATTTCATCTTTGGCTGTAACGGCCTGGTTACCGGCCTCAATCTGCTTGAGATAACGGGAGTACTCGGCATCGAGGTCGGCCGGACGGGGAGAGTGGGATTTCTTGGACATAATGGAGGGATTAAAAATGATGATTAAAAAGAGGGAGCGGCGGGTTGTAACCCGCCGAACAGGACAACAAAGACCTGAGAGAGGAAAAGGGTGGAAACGGGGCGAGGGCGAAAGGAGGAGCGAGGGAGCGGCGGGTTGTAACCCGCCGAACAGGACAACAGAGACCTGAGAGAGGGAACGGGGCGAGGGGCCGGATGAGGGGCGAGGGGAGGAGGGGACGGATGAGGGGCCGGATGAGGGGCGAGGGGGCAGATGAGGGGCGGAGGGGTGGATAAAGGGGGCGGAGGGGCGGATGAGGGGGGCGAGGGGGTGGATAAAGGGCGGGGTTCAGTCCTTGCGGATGATGAAGCGGGAGGGGACGAAGTTGATGCAGACACCGGCGACGCCGGCTATTTCGACAACGACGCGTCGGTTGCCATTGATGCGCTTGATGATGCCCTCGATGCCGGCGAAGGGTCCTGAGGTGACGACGACGGTGTCGCCGGGATGGCCTTGGAGGTCTGCGGCGGAGAGGAATGTGCGCTGGTCGTCGGGTGCCTCGGAGATGCGTATGAAGTTGTCCATCTGCTTGTCGGGTACGGTGATAATCTCGCGGAGGCTGTCGGGAGCGGCTGTGATGGGGCGTGTCATGTAGCGCAGGGGCTCGGCCTCGATGCGTGTGTGCTTGAGGTTGTCGAGGGTGACCTTTGCGGAGCGGACGAAGAGCAGGTTGCTGATGGCCGGTACGCGTCCGTGGCGTATTCGGCTGCCCTCGCGCCACGTGCGTTCGACGGTGGGGAGGAAGGTGCGTATGGCGAGGGTGTCGAGGAAGTCCTTGACGAGGTTCTGGCGGCCGTAGGTGACGCGCATGGGGAACCAGTATTCGGTTTTGGCGTCAAGCATAGCTGGGGGTCACCGCACCGGTGAAGCGGCACGGCGATGGTTGTTGTTCGTCGTTGATCCTTATCTTGTCCATTGCCCTGATATCCAGTAGCCCTATTGGGCGATAAGGGTGTCAATTTCTTGCAAAGGTAAGAAGTTTATGGGAGTTTTCAAAGAAATCCACATTAAATTATGGAAATTATTGGAAATAATTAGTAATTTTGCAGCGGAGAAGAGGAGGAGATAGGCGAGAATAGGGAGCTATAGGCGAGCATAGGGAGACCATAGAGAGCCAGAGGCGGCAGGAGCGAGAAGAGAGAAAAAAGGCTCCCGACGGAGCCGAAACTAAAACAGATCAAAAAGAAAGGAAATAGATATGAGCAACAACGAAGAGACAAATAATTTTCAGGTGGTGCACCATGCCTACAGTCCGTTGGAGGCAATCACGGAGGCTAAGCGGTGCCTGCACTGCCGTGTGCCACAGTGCGTTAAGGGTTGTCCGATAGGCAACCACATTCCCGACTTCATCCACGAGCTGTCGAAGGGCAATATTGGTTCGGCGATGGCTGTTATCAACGAGACGAGCAACCTGCCTGCAATATGCGGCAGGGTGTGTCCTCACGAGAAACAGTGCCAGGGGCATTGTATTTTAGCCAAGAAGGGCAAGCCGATAAAGATTGGTCGCTTAGAGGCTTTCATCGCCGACTTCGATACCGATATGAACCTCACGCGCGAGATGATTCCTCAGAAGACCCGTGGTCGCGTGGCGGTGATAGGATCGGGACCGGCGGGCCTGACCGTTGCCGGCGACCTGGCGCGTAAGGGTTTCGCGGTGACCATCTTCGAGGGTCAGGAGGAGCCTGGCGGTGTGCTGATGTACGGCATCCCCGAGTACCGGCTGCCTAAGGACGTGGTACGCAAGGAGATAGCTAAAATCCAGGCTCTCGGTGTCGACTTCAAGCTGAACTGCTTAGTGGGCCGCAACGGTGTGACCGTCGACAGCATTTTTGCCGACGGCTACGATGCCATCTTCATGGGCACGGGCACGGCTCTTCCCCAGGAGCTGAAGGGCGTTCCAGGAGCTACGCTGCACGGTGTGAGTCAGTCGACCGACCTGCTGCATAACGTCAACGCGTTCAACGAGGGAGCCATCGGCCGCGAGATGGTTCCGCTGCGTGAGGGCGAGAAGGTGGGCGTCATCGGTGGCGGCAATGTGGCCATGGACGCTGCCCGCACTGCTATCCGCTTGGGTGCCGACGTGACGGTCATATACCGTAAGACTCAGGAGGAGATGCCTGCTATAGAGAGCGAGTATAACGACGCGGTGAAGGAAGGCGTGAAATTCGTTTGGCAGACAAACGCTGTGGAGTTCATCGGCGACGGCAACAAGAACAAGAAGGAGGAGCGGCTGAAGGCCGTTCGCCTCGCTGGTCCCGACGGTGAGCACGTGGAGCCTTACGACCGGATATTCTTGGCTATAGGATCCCGTCCGGCGAGCAGGATTGTGTCGACGACTAACGGCATCGATGTTGACGAGAAGGGATACGTCATCGTCAAGGACCGTCCCTGCGGTATGACGACGCGTCCGGGAGTTTTCGCCGGTGGCGATGTCGTTCACAGGCCTCAGACGGTGGTCTTGGCTATGAAGGCCGCGCAGATGGTGGCTGAGGGCATTGCGCAGTATGTCGATGCCATAAAGCTGCTGAGAGATATTGGGATGAAGGAGATATAGGAGGCTATAGGGAGCTATAGGAAGCTATAGGGGCTATAGGATCGAGGCCGGATGTAAAGAAAAATCAGAACCGGAAGACCGAGGGAAACGAGGCCGTAAGTGGCTGGGGGACTGAGGGATAGCAAAAGGGGCTGAATTGGATTGCAAAACGGTAGATATTAAAAGGCAAAACGGTGCTTTTCGCAAGACGAAAAGCACCGTTTTGCATTGTAAAAAGGACGGGAAGGGAGAGATGTAAAGAAAAACTCAAGACAGGAGGGGCGAAGGAGGGGCACGGGAGGCCGAGAGAGGGGAGCGGGAGGCGGAGAGAGGGGAGCGGCGGGTTGTAACCCGCCGAACACGACAGCACAGACCAGAGAGAGGGGAAACGCAGCCAAACGAAACGCAACGGGGGCCAAACGAGGGACAACAGGCGGCCAACCGGTAGAAAACAGGGGCAGCCAACCGAGGGAAACAGCCAGCTAACCGCAGCGCAGCACGGGGGCAGCCAACCGATGGGAAACGCAGCCAAACGCAGCGCAACGGGGGCCAAGCGAGGGACAGCGGGGGGCCAACCGAGGGGAACAACGGGGACCAAGCGGGGGCCAAACGAGGGACAACGGGGGCCAACCAAGGGGCAGCGGGCGCCAAGCGAGGGGCAGCAGGCGGCCAACCGAGGGAACCAGCGAGCCAAACGCAGCAGCGGGCAAGCGGCCACAGCGGGCCGCCCCCCTCACTCTCCGCAGCGCCTTTCCTTGCGGACCTTCTCGAGGAACTCGGTGGGGGTGATGCCGAACTGCTGCTTGAAGAGGCGGCGGAAGTAGGTGGGAGAGGCGTAGCCGACACGCACGTAGAGGTCGTTGACGGCGATGGAGGGGTTGGCGCGCATGATGCGGCAGGCCTCCTTGAGGCGGATGTCGTTGATGAAGGCCATGACGCCGAGGCCGGTGAGGGCGTGGAGCTTCTTGTAGAGCGAGCTTCCCGACATGCACATATCACGGGCGAAGCGCTCGCGGTCGTAGTTCTCCTCGGCAATGTTCTCCTTTACCTTCTCTATGCATCGCTGTACGAACTGCTCGTCGGGGTTGCTGTAGTGGGTGCCGGCAGTATCGTCGTCGACCATCTTCTTGAATTTCAGGCGTATACGCTCGCGGTTGGCGATGAAATTCTCGATGCGCAGGTGGAGGGTTTCGAGACTGAACGGCTTGGCGAGGTAGGCATCGGCACCGACCTTATATCCCTCGTCGCGGTCGTCGTCGCGCACCTTCGCCGTGAGCATGATGACGGGCATCATGGCATAGTCGGCGTTGGCCTTGATTTTCTTGGTGAGTTCGATACCGCCCATGACGGGCATCATCACGTCGGTGACGACGATGTCGACGGCGTTGCGCTCGAGGACCGTCAGCGCCTGACGGCCGTTGTTGGCCCGGAGGATGTTGTACCACTGTCCGAGGAATGTTGCCGTAATGTCGAGCAGGTCGATATTGTCCTCGACGAGGAGGATGGTGTAGGCCGACCGCTGTTCGCCTTCGGTTGTTGCCACGGCGGCATCAGCGGTATCAGCGGCCACGGCAGAATCGGCAGCAGCCACGGCAGAACCATCAGCGGGCTCGGCAGCATTGCCATCGGCCACCGGCTGTGCTCCGGCCTCACCGCCATCGGTGGTCACCGTCTCCTTGACCGCCGCTTTGGCGACGTCCACCGCCGATGCCCCTTTGACACCCGCCTCCCGGCTGATGGGCAGGACGACGGTGAACGTAGTGCCCTCACCCTCAGTGCTTTCGACGGAGATGGTACCTTTGAGCTTTCGTACGAGATCGCGCGTCAGCGACAGTCCGATGCCCGTTCCGGTAGAGCCGATGGAACGGTAGTCGCCGTCCATAAAGCGCGAAAAGAGCTGTTTCATTCGTGCCTTCGATATTCCCGTTCCGTTGTCGGCTACGGTGATGGTGGCAAATCCCTTGTCGTAGGCCACACCGACGACGACATGTCCGCCGACGGCGGTATGCTTGATGGCGTTGGAGATGAGATTGTAAACAATCTTGTCGAGTTTATCGGTATCGAAAAGACAGTGTATCGGCATGCGGCCGCGTGTCGTAAACGTCAGACTCACACCGCGTTGCATGGCCAACGGCCGCATATTGTCAGTCTCCTGCCGCAGGAATTCGTTCATGTCGTTGTCGGATAATTCGATGACGAGGCGTCCCGCGTTGAGCTTGTCGATTTCGAGAATCTGACGTATGAGCCTTGTCAGTCGCGTCATATTATTTCGGATAATCGTGTAGGCCCCGGCGTCGATATTCTTCTTTTGTGCGTCAATAGAAGCCTGCACTACCGATATTGGCGTGAGCAGCTCATGGGTGATATTAGTGAAGACCTGCGCCATGCGGAGCCGGTTCTGCGTGCGCACGCGCTGACGGTACCACACGATGATGCCCCATCCGGCAGCCACAGCCATGAGTATATATATAATGTATGCCCACCACGACCGCCACCATGGCGGCAGCACGCGGATGGTGATGGTGTATGGCATCTCGACCCACCGGCCGTTAGTGTCGGTGGCGCGGAGGTGGAAGATGTATTTTCCGGCTGGCAGATTCTCGAATGTCGCCGTATGGCCTCCCTCAGCCGACATTGTCCATTCGTCGTTGTACCCGTCGAGGCGGTATTCGTAGCGCACTGCCGTCACATTGGCAAAGTCGAGGTTGGAGAATCCGAGTTTGACCACCCTCACTCCGTACGGCACCGTTATCTCCTTTGTGTATGACGGCACACTCTTCGTCAGTTTCGCCTGCATAGCACTGTCGAGAACGGCAAATTCCCTTCCGTCGATGGTCAGCGTCGATATCGACAGCTTCATTCCCATCGGGCTCGTGCTGCCGAGCCGCCGTGTGTCGATAGCGACGATTTTGTTTGAAGCCCCGAAGTAGAGCATCGCCCCACGGCGGAACACCGCGTTCTCCATGAGGTTCAGCCGCGAGTTCTGGGCAGGGATGCAGAACCTCTGAATGACGAGGCGGCGGCGGCTGTCGCGACTTGTCCTGACGATGCTGTTGGTGCCTCCGAACCATATATTCCCGTCGATATCGGTTATGGCCGAGTAGTAGCGCACGTCGTCGTTGTCGGTTTCGGCCACTGTGTTCGAGCAGTCGTGGGCGTTGTCCCAAAGGAGGACCTCGCCCGCAGAGGTTAAGAATACTATCTGACCGTATTTATCCTCGGCGCAGGTGATGGCTCCAGCTGCCGCGTATTTCATTGTGTGGCAGACAGTTCCGGGCATGAGCCACGGTTGGTCCTTGGCTTTCCGCCCCGGTGAAGGGTCGACGCGCAGAACCCCGTTATCGCGTGTGCATATCCACACCCGTCCGCGGTGGTCCTGCATGATGTGGGTCACCTCGCCGCGCCCGATATTTGGGATGTATTTCGCCAGCGGAATATTATATGTACGGCCGTTGCGGGCGAGGATTACGACATTCGTCATCTGTCCGAACCAAATATTGCCGTCGCGGTCCTCCATCATCGTGCAGACGGCGTTCTCGTGAGTGTAGGACCGGCTGGTGAGGTCGAGGGCTGTGGCGCTACCGTCGGGGTGGACGGCGACGGCACCTGAATACATATTCCCTATCCACACGTTGCCGTGGCTGTCGGTAATCATGCTCTTGCA
Source organism: Prevotella lacticifex (assembly GCF_019973375.1). Classification (GTDB taxonomy): domain Bacteria; phylum Bacteroidota; class Bacteroidia; order Bacteroidales; family Bacteroidaceae; genus Prevotella; species Prevotella lacticifex. The sequence continues at coordinate 760,283 of NZ_BPTV01000002.1, forward strand.
CGACGACGTGACGAGCTCAGGGGCAATGGCCCGCAGCTGCGGCACCGCTGTGGCGTGGGGCGAGACGGTGGCTCCCATCTCGAAGGTCGACACGCCGGATATCTGCGATCCGAGCCAGAAGAGGCGTTCGTCGGTGGTGACGAGCTTGCTGATGGCTCCGCGGAGGAGTCCGTCGCCGTAGGGTGCCACGGGGATGATGTTCAGGGCCGTGGAGAAGGTGGAGAAGAACTCCACCGCCTCCGATTTCTTCACCAGAGCCACGGTGCCTACACCGTTTTCTACAGCGACGGCGTTCATCTCGTCAGATGTGGCAGGGATAACCTCAATGTGCTGGGCGGGATCGAAACGGAATACCTTGCTGCGCGCGCAGGCTAAGACGTTGTCGCCGGTAATCGCCACAATATTATATACCGGTTCGCCGGCGGTGCCACTGAAGGCCTTCACCGTAGGGTGCGGTGCCGTGGGGTTGTCGATGAGGCGCACGCCGTCGCGCCAGCTGCCGGCCCAGAGGCGTCCGTGGCTGTCGAAGGTGAGGCAGTAATAGTTGTCGCCGTCGACGGCCACGCGGTGCATCCTCCGGCTCCGTTTGTCGTACATCCACAGTCCATGCGACCACGTTCCGATGAACAAGTGGCCGCTGCCGTCGTTGACGATAGCCTTGACACAGAGGTGTTCCGTGCCCCTCATGAGGCGGAAGCTGTCGGTGTGGCGGTCGTAGACAACCATTCCGCCGTCGGTACCGCCATAGACGCTGCCGTCGGCATCGGGATAGATGCAGTAGACGAGGCTCTGCCGCGGTGTCGGCATGCGGTAGACATGTGAGCCTAAAGAGGCGAGCTCAAGACACGTGATGCCGTTGTCGGTGGCTATCCACAGCGATCCGTGGTTGTCGGCGGCAAGGCCCTCGATGCCGTTGTCGGAGAGTTTCGAGGGGCTTTTGAGCGTATTCCGAACCTGTACGAAATTATAACCGTCGTAGCGCATCAGGCCGGCGGTGGTGCCTATCCACAGAAATCCCTTGGCGTCGAAGGTGGCCGCCTTGACCATGTCGGACACGGGCAGTTCCACCCTGTGGCCCACAAGCTGCGCTCCCGTCGGCACGGCACTGAGCAGCAGCGACAGAGCGGATATTATGAGTATAGAAATACGTTTCATAGATGTCATACTGCAAAGTTAAGGATAATTTCCGATTTTCACTATTTGTTTCCATTAAAAAACGATATTTTACCTATATATGTCGGTATTTATAGTAATTTTGCACTTGAAAAAACCAAGCTACCGTCGGCAGCATTATTTGCAGCCGTGCAAAGGCATTCAATCTCAGCAAATAACCCTGACCGGGGACCTGTCGATGGCAGGCCCCCGGATAGTCGTGTTTGTAGCTGATGCTTTGGCGTTTTGCGGCAGCTGAGCAGGGCGACGAGCCCCGCGCATGCCCCCTCACATTCACCCCATCCACCCTGTCTACCCCATCAAATCAATAAAATCGATCAACTAATAAAAACTAATCGACTCCAATGCAACGAACAACTCTCCTCCTTCTCCTCCTTCTCCTGAGCCTGTCGCTCCCCGCGAAGACTAAAAAGCCGGTGCAGGGCGACCGCGAATACTGGGCTTCGCTGGCCTATAAGATGGCACAGCCGGTGCTCGAGAACATGGCCCACGGCACCCTCCAGAAGAACATGATGACCGAATTCAGCCCTTCGTTCGACAACCGCAACCGCAAGGTGCTCTATATGGAGTGCTTCGGCCGACTGATGGCGGGCATAGCACCATGGCTCGCCCTCCCCGACGACGACACTGCCGAGGGCATCAAGCGCCACCAACTGCGCACGTGGGCCCTGCAGGCCTATAAGAACGCCGTCGACAAGCAGTCGGCCGACTATCTCTGCTGGGGCATCGGCGGACAGAATCTCGTCGACGCGGCGTATATAGCCGAGAGCTTCGTCAGGGCCTACGACGCTCTCTGGAAACCCCTCGACCACACGACTAAGAAACGCTATCTCAAGGAGTTTGCCGGTCTGCGCGCCATCGACCCGCCATACACCAACTGGCTGCTGTTCTCGTCGACGATAGAGAGTTTCATTGCCAAGGCCACAGCCGACGACCCGTCGCTCCACGTGGCTTACGACCAGTACCGCGTCAATTCGGCATGCCGGAAGATGGAAGAATGGTATGTCGGCGACGGATGGTATTCGGACGGACCGGCCTTTGCATTCGACTACTACAGCTCCTACGTCTTCCACCCCATGTACCTCGAGACGCTGAAGTCGATGATCGACGCCAAGGCCAATACGCGCCTCGACTACCAGCGCTATTACGACCGCGAGCTCCTGCGCTGTCAGAGGTTTGCCATCATCCTCGAACGCCTCATCTCGCCCGAGGGCACCTTCCCCGTCTTCGGCCGCAGCATCCCCTACCGCATGGCGGCAATGCAGCCCCTGGCTCTCATGGCCTGGCAGCACACACTGCCCAAGGAGATCAGCAACGGTCAGGTGAGGGCGGCACTGACGAAGGTCATGCACCGGATGTTCGACAAGGAAAATAATTTCAACGCCGGCGGATACCTCACCATCGGTTTCTGCGGCCATCAGCCCGCCGTCGCCGACTGGTACACGAACAACGGATCGCTGTATATGACGACTTTAGCCTTCATGCCCCTCGGTCTCCCCGCCGACGATCCTTTCTGGACCGACCCCGCCGAGCCCTGGACGCAGGTGAAAGCCTGGAACGGACAGGACTTCCCCAAGGACCACCGCTGGCAGGACAAAATCACTACGAAGGATAAGTGGTAAGCGGCAGCAACAGCTCCTATAGCCACAATAGCCACTATAGTATCTATAGTATCTATAGTATCTATAGCCCCTATAGTATCTATAGCCTCTATAGCTCCTATAGCCCCTATAGCTCCTATAGCTCCTATAGCCCCCTATAGCTCCCTAAAAAAAACTATAAAAGATGAAACGGACCATACTTCTTCTTGCCCTTCTGCTGACGATGACCGTGGGCAGGGCCGGCAACATCAACTACCGCGACACGGTGGCGAAGACCATCGCCGTCGTCAACGACTACTGGCAGGCGCACCACAGCGCCGACAGCCCGGCATTCTGGAACTGGGCCGCCTACCACACCGGAAACATGGAGGCCTACCGGCTCCTCGGCTGTCAGCGTTGGCTCGACTACTCGGAGCAGTGGGCCGACCACAACGCCTGGAGCGGGGCCACCGAGAAGGACCCCGCACGCTGGACCTACCGCAAATACGGCGAGGACCAACAGCACGTGCTCTTCGCCGACTGGCAGATTTGCTTCCAGACCTACATAGACCTATATAATATACGCCACGCCCGAAAGCGAATAGCCCGCGCACGTGAGGTGATGGGCTACATGGCCGACCACCCCGCCACCGACTACTGGTGGTGGGCCGACGCCCTGTATATGGCCATGCCGGTGATGACGAAGATGTACCGGCTGACGGGCCAGGAGAAATATCTCGACAAGATGTACGCTTGTCTGCTCCACACCGACAGCATCATGCTCGACAGCGCCACGGGGCTCTACTTCCGCGATGCCCGCTACGTCTATCCAGCCCATAAGACTGCCACGGGGAAGAAGGACTTCTGGGCCCGCGGATGCGGATGGGTGCTCGCCGGACTGGCCAAGGTCCTCCAGGACATGCCGCCGACGTACCGCCACTATCCGTTCTTCGTCGAGAAATACCGCCGTTTAGCCGCAGCCGTAGCGAGCTGTCAGCAGCCGGAGGGCTACTGGACCCGGTCGATGCTCGACGCCGCCCAGGCTCCTGGACCGGAGACGAGCGGCACGGCGTTCTTCACCTATGGTCTGCTCTGGGGCATAAACAACGGACTGCTGTCCGAAACCGACTATATGCCGGTGGTGTCGAGGGCATGGACCTATCTGTCGCACACGGCCCTGCAGCGTGACGGCAGCATCGGCTACGTGCAGCCCATCGGCGACAGGGCCATTCCGGGACAGACCCTACGCCCGTCGTCGCAGGCCGACTTCGGGGTGGGAGCGTTCCTCCTCGCCGCCTGCGAGTATGTGCGGTTCCTCGACCGGAAAGCCGCCGTCAGGCAGGTGCCGCTGACGGTCGTCAACGATGGCGACAGCCAGTGGCAGGGTATCGTCGAGAGCGATGCCGCCGCGGTGAGGAAGGCCCTGAGCATCGCCGACGGAGCGCCTCTGCTGCTGCGCAATGCCGCCGGTCAGGAAATCGACGCTCAGGAGACCTACGACGGTCACCTGCTCATCGACGCGAGCGTGCAGCCCCACTCGTCGTGGACGTGCTTTGCCGAGGCCGGACAACCGCGGAAGCCACGGCGGTGGACGGCGGGAGCGGTATATAAGATACGTAAGGACGACATTGCATGGGAGAACGACCGCTGCGCTTACCGCGCCTACGGGCCGGCACTGCAGCGGACAGGCGAGCGGTCGTATGGCATCGACGTGTGGGTGAAGAACACCCCCGACCTCGTCCTCGACGAACGCTATACCACTGACCGTCAGAGCAATATCGACGCATGGCCGATAGAACGCGAGGGGCGCACAGCCGAAGGACGCATCTTCCACAACGAGGGCACATTCCACCTCGACCACGGCAACGGCTTCGACGGATATGCCGTGGGACCGACCCTCGGCTGCGGCACACCGGCGATAATCGCGTCGGGACGACTCATCATACCCTACTGCTACACCGGATGCACCATCCTCGACAACGGACCGCTGAGGTTCACCGTCCGACTCGACTACAGCCGTAATGCCGACGGCATCGACCTCGGCGAGCACCGCATCATCAGTCTCGACAAGGGCAGCCATTTCAACCGGATAACGGTGTGGTACGACAGTCTCGGCAACGCCACCGCAGCCGATAAAGCCGAAGGCGCGGCTGCCGCAAATGGCTCTAAGTCAGTGGAAAAAGCCGCCGGTGCGTCGTTAGCTGCGGGTATCGTCATCAACGGCCACGGCCAACTCGGCGAGGGCAAAGACTACATCGTCTACGCCGACCCCACCGACCGCCCCGATGTCAGCGGGTCGACAATCTATGTGGCAGCACTCTTCCCCGATGACAAGGCCACTATCGGCCGAACACCCGACAACCGCAATGCCGTAGGCATCATCACCGACTACCACGGCGAACCCGTAACTTACTATGCCGGAGCGGGTTGGAGCCGTTACGATGTTCCCGACATGACGGTCTGGTGCCATATCGTCGAGACGTTCATCGACAGCGCAAAGCACAGACCCGCGGTCAGCATCGGCACCGCAAAAACGACGGCTGAATAACCGGCACAGCAAAAAAAAACTATAGCTGAATAATGACCTCCATCCTCATCACCATAGTGTCGGCACTGCAGATGTTAGCATCGTTCACCAACTATATCGTCGGCGACTACCAGTACATCAGCCCCGAATATGCCTGTTTCCGTGGCGAGAACACCATGGGCAGCGACGAACGCGGCGTGCGCACCAACGCCGACCTGTCGATGGTCAGCGCGTTTATGTGCCGCTATGCCGCCGACAGCGTAGCCCTGCCTACTGGCATCACATACGATCAGCTCGACACGATGGCGATGAAGACACTTGCCTACGCCGTAGCCACGCATAAGGCGGTGAGGAAGAGAACCTGCCGCGACGGCCGCTACTGGGGCTCGACGGGTCGCAACGACAAGCAGTGGGAGAGCAGTCTATGGGCACTGTCGGTGGCCTATTCGGCTCTGTTTCAGTGGGATAAGCTCTCGCCGACGATGAAAGCCGACATCCACCGTCTGCTCAGGGCCGAATGCAACTACGAGCTGGAACGCGACATTCCCACCGGATACCGCTACGATACGAAAGCCGAGGAGAACGGATGGGAGGTCGGCGTGCTCGCGGCGGCTGTCGCCCTCTTCCCCGACGACAGCCTCGCCACGGGGTGGTACAGCCGGATGAGGGATTTTGTCGTTAACAGCTACTCGCATCCCTCCGATGCCACCGACACGACGGCCGTCACGCCGTGGATCGACAAAGCCACCGTGGCCGATCTCTACCGTGGGCCTAACCTCTTCAGCGACTGGACATTACAGAACCACGGGTTCTTCCACACGTCGTATCAGAATGTCGTCATCCAGGAACTCGGCGAGGCCGCACTCATCATCCCCTTAGCCGAGATGGAGCGCCGTAGGCTATCGTCAGCCAAAAAACGCAGGAAGCGCCGCCACACTCAGGCACCGGACTCCGTCCACGCCGACACGCGGTGGATGCTCCACAATTGCGGGGCCGTGGAGCGAAACGTGCTGAACTGGCTGACGCTGGCCGACGGCGAGCAGGCCATGCCCAACGGCAACGACTGGAGTCTGTTTCTCTACGACCAGGTGACGAGCTATTCGACGATGGCGTGTATGCTCGGCGACGACGACGCACTGCTCTTCGAGCGACTGGCTCTCAACCAGATAGCGCGCCGACAGCGCACGACGGCAGACGGTTCGTGGCTCCTCAACCCCGATGTGGGGGCACGGCGTATGGGCGTCGAGGGTCACCGTGTGATGATGACGTGGCTCATGCACCATGTTTTTCCCACCACCGGACGGCGCCCGACGGCGTGGGCCGACTTCCTAAGCCGCTACCGTGCAGCCCGCTATTTTCCCTGTCAGCGCATCGTCAGAACGCTCACACCAGACTACTTCGCCTGCTTCTCCTTCGCCACCGGAAAGCACAGCTACACGGGTTATATTGCACCGACGGACAGCACGAACAACAACCTCGTAGTGCCCTACCGGAAATATAATACGGGAAACATCATAGGATATTACACCGTCGAGGGCCGCCACACCAACGCGCGCCTCGTCGGCGAACCCCTCGTCAGCGTCGACGGGCCATACTTCACCATCAGGGCTACAACGGCGGAGAACGATTCGACACTGATCCGCCATTTCACCATCACGACAACGGTCGACGGCTTGGAATACTCTGACACCGTGGAGGTTATCGACCCCGAGGCGAAGATCACCGCCGACCGCACGGGTCTCCTCGCCGTCAGCGACGACCCCTTCACAGCTACCGACCGACACTACGTTCTCCGTCCCGGCACAACGGTCATCGACGGCCTCCTTTCAATCATCTCCGACAGCCCCTCGCCCGCCGTCGTCACCGACCGGTCAACGGATAACTCAATCACCACCCTGAAGGTCTATCCCTTTCTCACCGCTCCCCAGCTCCACCACCACATAATCTACCGGGTGGCAGCAAAGCATTGAGCAGCAAGGACCGAGCAGCCGTCGCACCAGCTGCTCTGAACCAACACGAAACAAACGAATGCGGCCAACACATTAATTATCAGAGGATTGCCAACGTGGCACATTGGCAGGAGCGGATAAGTAGGGTTAAGGGCCGTCCGCAAACTTCACCATCATACTCGTCCGTCGCTGCGGGGGATATGATACCCCACCCTACTGCCATAAAAGAATTATGCCGTTGCCGCTACCAGCCCCGGCGGGGCTGAATCATCAATAACACTAAGTTTGCAGTGAGAAAAGAGAGTGAATAAAAGCTCTTTAAGAAGAAAGCGTCGGAAAAACCGAATGTAAACTTCTTTTCTTGGTTAATCTCTGTACCTTTGTTGTAAAAAGGAAGAGATCGACCCCTGCGCCAGTAAACTCCTTAAATAACCCCGGACTAAGCGAGTGATAACGAGCGCAGTCCGGGGAATCAAAGATGCAGACATCCATACATTCAGTGCCTCGAAGACGCACAATAGCACGAAGTGCGCAAAAGCAAATATGTTTCTGCGCGTTCCGCTATTCAACCTCTTCGAGGCTGGTCGTGGATTTCTTGCGTCCACGTTCTACCCCAGACTGCGGTCGCTGCGCTCCCTTAGTCTGGGGTTATTGAGAATTAAGCCCCGTCGGGGCTTTGCGTTGGCAGCGAAAATTACCCTCGCCAAGCCGCTAAGTGCGCAAAGATTCCGCAAAGATTGTTCTTGTCTTTGGTTGCGTGTAGCCTTTGCGTCCTTTGCGGCTTGGCGAGAAAGAATCATCCACGTGGCAATAGGATGGCCCCCCCCTATCTGCAGTGTATTCTCTTTGCATCTCGCCCGCTGTCGGTAGGATGGGGATAAACCCCATTCCCTACTGTATGAATGCAGCAATATGTTAATTATCAGTGTGTTGCAGGGGCGGATATGCATTAATAGTGACCACCACGACCACCTTGCCCGTCAGCATCCAATGCCCATTTCTACTTTGTTTTTCCTTCGTCCTGAAGGTCATCAACATCATACCCAAGCCTTTGGGCGACAATCTTGACCATCTTCCGGTCGACAGTATCGGCTTGATTATGGTCGTAGATGAGCAGTAAAACTACTTTAGCTTTTTCCTCATCGACAGCAAATGTCAGCGTTATGATGCGGGCACCTTTCGACTTACCGCCACCTTTCGACTTGATGGCCATCCTTATCTTACGAATGCCCGGCTGGAGAACAACACCTTGAAAGGGATCATCTGTCAAGGATTTTCTGAATTCATCAAGGTCGTCCATCAGACTCCTGTATCTCTTCCACAACGGTTTTGCCATGCGAAGAAATTCCTTGGTGAATTCAACGTTCCATTTCATTTTTGAATTCCTCCCAATCCATCAGATTACCCTTACCTTCTCTTGCGCCCTTCACTTCGAGCAACGCCCTATAAAGATTCTCCGACAAATCATCCTTGCCAATGACAATATCATCGTTTTTGATGGGAACAATACGGAAACTACCCGCACGCGACTTCACAACCACATCCTCACCACTCTGGGCAACACCAACGTACTTAGCCTGGTTTGCCCTGAACTCCCTTCCTGTAAGTACTATCATAATTTCCGGTTTTAATGTTTACGCCACAAAGATACAACAAATTTATTATATCGTACCATTTTGGTACACAAATTTTTATCGCAACGCTTCATCGTAAAAAAATAACACGTCCGATGTAGAATCAACCTGCGCCATCTGCGGCATCTGCGTGCGAATACCTCCTCCCGCTGATTACGCTATTTATTTTTTCTCTCGCAGATTTATCTCTGAGATTATCCTCTCGCATATTCCGCTTATCTCGCAGATTCTTCACATTTTATCCTCTTACAGATTCTATACAAATTATTTTCTCACGGATTACACGGATTCTTTACAATTTTATTCTCTCACAGATCACACAGATTACACAGATTACACAGAATCTTTGCTATTTTATCCTCTCACGGATTACACGGATCTCACAGATTCTTTGCAATTTATCAACTCAAAGTTTCTTTGCAATTTATCAACTCACAGAATCTTTGCATTTTATTCTCTCACGGATTACCCAGATTACACAGATGTAGCTGAGGATTTTTTATATATCTCTAAGATTGAGGGTCTGTAGGTGAATTTTATGGTGACGAAGATTTATCAATAGCAGAGTACTCTCTTTATCATACTTACAGCCCGGAAGGGCAACGCAACGACAAGCCGACATCGAAATATCTTTACACCATTCCCAAACATATCATTTCGGCTTCCCAAACGGTCCGTTTCAGCTCGCGAAACGGGTCGTTTGGCGTGCTAAAGCGAATCGTTTTAGAACGCAAAACGGCATGTATTAGCAACACATTGATAATCAGTGCTGTGCACAGACGGCGCAACAGATGGAATAATACGAATAATCTTGACAACTTGTTGCCTGTATTCTATTGTTGCTCCGTGACCCTACTAAATGAAAAGAACCATGGCATGCAATGAGCATCTGCCGGAGGCAACCAATGCAACAACCATGCCATGAGAGTCAAAATTTAAATGAAAGGGCCGTAACTTGATGACAATTTCTTTTGCCCAATCCTATGTCATCTCAACTTTTTTTTGTAAGTTTGCCGACGGAAGAATATTAGCAGCAAAGACTATGGCAACAGAAAGACGATATCCGGTAGGAATACAGACCTTTGAGAGAATCATCAAGGATGGATATATCTATGTCGACAAGACCGACCTCGTATGGAAGTTGGCTCATTATGCCACGTTCATCTTTATGAGTCGTCCGCGACGTTTCGGTAAGTCGCTGCTCACGTCGACCCTGGATTCTTACTTCAAGGGCGACCGTGAATTGTTCGAAGGCCTGAAGATAATGTCGCTGGAGAAGGAATGGACACAGTATCCCGTGCTCCATCTCGACCTCAGCGTGGCCAAGGGACAGGATAATGCCAAAGAATTGCGTGAGACGCTAATGTGGATGATGGAGCCTCTGGCAAGTATATATGGCAGAAAGGAGACGGAGACCACTCCCGGCAAGCTCCTCACCGGCCTCATCCACCGTGCCAAGGAGAAGACCGGGCGGCAGGTGGCGGTCATCATCGACGAATACGACGCACCGCTGCTCGACGTACTCCACAGTCAGGAGACTCTCGATGCCATGCGGAAAGTCATGCAGGAGTTCTATGTGCCGCTGAAGGCCAATGAGGCTTACCTGAAGTTCTGTTTCATCACCGGCATCACGAAGTTCTCGCAGCTGAGTATCTTCTCCACCATCAACAATCTGTTGAATGTCTCTTTGGACGAGACCTTCGCCACCATCTGCGGCTTCACCGAGAAGGAACTGTGCACCACTCTGTGGCCCGACATTGAGCGGCTGGCCGCTGCACTAAAGATGACACCGGAGCAGATGCACGACAAACTCAAGTTGCAATACGACGGCTATCATTTTGCCGCCGGAGCTCCCGAGGTATACAATCCGTTCAGCCTGCTGAACTGCTTTGTGCGTCGCAAGGTATCGAACTACTGGTTCGCCTCCGGTACGCCGACATTCCTCATAAAGCAGATGCAGCACTTCCACACCGACATCACATCGCTGGACTCCCTCGACGTTCCCGAGTCGGCCTTCGACCAGCCCACAGAGAATATGAAGGACGCGCTGCCGCTGCTCTATCAGAGTGGCTATCTCACCATCAAGGACTATGACCCCGATACCGAGGCTTACGAGCTCTCCATCCCCAACCAGGAGGTGCGGGTAGGATATATCTATGGTCTGCTGCCCACCTACACGGGCTTGAACAGTGGCGACGTGCAGATTGGTTTTGCGGCAAAGTTCTGGAAGGCTCTCAGGCAGAACGACATAGACCTCGCCATGGAGCACATGCAGTCTTATCTTGCAGGCATACCATACGTCGAGGGCTTTAAGCAGAAGTTCGCCGAGGCCACGACGAAGGAGGGATTCTACGAATACACGTTCTATCTCATCTTCTCCATGCTCAACGTCTATGTTCGCACGCAGGTGAAGGTGGCTGGCGGTCGCACTGATATGGTTATCTTCATGCCCGACACGATATATGTCATGGAACTGAAAGTCGGCGACTCGGCCCGTCAAGCCCTCGACCAGATTAACGCACGTGGCTATGCCAAGCCCTATCTCTCCGACGGCCGCCGTGTTGTTAAGGTCGGTGTCCGTTTCGATACCGACAAGCACACCGTCAGCGAGTGGGAGACGGAAGAGGCGTAGGAGCAAGAGCTCGCGCAACGGGTTGAGGTGCGCAGGGGGCAGAGCACTCAGGGCTTATTGCCGGCCATAAAATGATGTCCCAACCACTTTTCCGCGTTTGCTTGACTCTAATAGCATTTCATGGTGTCAGCTCCAGGGAGGTCCGTTGCCCCCAGCGGACACCATGAAAGGCTCAACACATAGATAACTGTTTTGTCCGCTATGGGCAGCGGACCTCCCGGGGACGCGGCCATTGCTTGCCGAGACTCGTGCGGAGAATAATCTTCAGCCTAAGAACTTGATGACGATTTTCTTTTGCCCAATCCTATGTCATCTCAACTTTTTTTTGTAAGTTTGCCGACGGAAGAATATTAGCAGCAAAGACTATGGCAACAGAAAGACGATATCCGGTAGGAATACAGACCTTTGAGAGAATCATCAAGGATGGATATATCTATGTCGACAAGACCGACATTGTATGGAAGTTGGCTCACTATGCCACATTCATCTTTATGAGTCGACCGCGACGCTTTGGCAAGTCGCTGCTCACGTCGACCCTGGATTCTTATTTCAAGGGCGACCGTGAATTGTTCGAAGGACTGAAGATAATGTCGCTGGAGAAGGAATGGACACAGTATCCCGTGCTCCATCTCGACCTCAGTATTACCAAGGGACAGGACAATGCCAAAGAATTGCGCGAGACGCTGATGTGGATGATGAAACCTCTGACAGAGGTCTATGGCCGCACGAATGACGAGACGACTCCCGGCAAACTCCTCACCGGCCTCATCCACCGCGCCAAGGAGAAGACCGGGCGGCAGGTGGCGGTCATCATCGACGAATACGACGCACCGTTGCTCGACGTACTCCACAGTCAGGAGACTCTCGATGCCATGCGGAAGGTCATGCAGGAGTTCTATGTGCCGCTGAAGGCCAATGAGGCTTATCTGAAGTTCTGTTTCATCACCGGCATCCCGAAGTTCTCGCAGCTGAGCATCTTCTCCACCATCAACAACTTGGCCAATGTGTCTTTGGAGAAGGAGTTCTCTACCATCTGCGGCTTCACCGAGGAGGAGCTGTGCACCACCCTGTGGCCCGACGTGGAACTGTTGGCCGCTGCCCTACAGACGACGCCGGAGCAGATGCACGACAGACTGAAACAGCGCTACGACGGTTATCACTTCGCGGCAGATGCTCCTGAGGTCTATAATCCCTTCAGTCTGCTGAGTTGTTTTCTCCACCGCCGACTAAACAATTACTGGTTCGCCTCCGGTACGCCGACATTCCTCATAAAGCAGATGCAGCACTTCCACACCGACATCACATCGCTGGACTCCCTCGACGTTCCCGAGTCGGCCTTCGACCAGCCCACAGAGAATATGAAGGACGCGCTGCCGCTGCTCTATCAGAGTGGCTATCTCACCATCAAGGACTACGACCCCGAGGGCGAGACGTACCTCCTATCTATCCCCAACCAGGAGGTGCGGGTAGGCTATGTCAACGGACTGCTGCCCACCTACACTGGCTTGAACAATGCTGATGTGCAGGTGGGATTTGCCCTGAAGTTCTGGAAGGCTCTCAAGCAGAACGACATCGGCCTCGCCATGGAGCACATGCAGTCTTATCTTGCAGGCATACCATACGTCGAGGGTTTTAAGCAGAAACTCGCCGAGGCCACGACGAAGGAGGGATTCTACGAATACACGTTCTATCTCATCTTCTCCATGCTCAACGTCTATGTTCGCACGCAGGTGAAGGTGGCTGGCGGTCGTACTGATATGGTTATCTTCATGCCCGACACGATATATGTCATGGAACTGAAGGTCGGCGACTCGGCCCGCCAAGCCCTCGACCAGATTAACGCACGTGGCTATGCCAAGCCCTATCTCTCCGACGGCCGCCGTGTTGTTAAGGTCGGTGTCCGTTTCGATACCGACAAGCACACCGTCAGCGAGTGGGAGACGGAAGAAGCGTAGGAGCAAGAGCTCGCGCAACGGGTTGAGGAGCGCAGGGGACAGAGCACTCAGGGCTTATTGCCGGCCATAAAATGATGTCCCAACCACTTTTCCACATTTGCTTGACTCTAATAGCATCATGCTATCGCGGCAGCTACCGGGAGGTCCACAATAAAATTCATGGACCTGTTTCCGTCATTGGAACACCCAAATATTATCAGCGAGTGACAACGCTAACAATAGAAGTGAGGAAAATCATGAACAGGCTTTAACCCCGAAGGGGTGAGTCTCGGCCTACGGGATAGACGGCGAACTTGCTCGCAAGACTATCCCGTAGACTGAGACTCAGAGCTCCTTTGGGAGCTAAAGACTGTTCGTGGCTATTTTCCTTATACAAGATTATGTTGTTGTCCGCTGATGGGAGCGGACCTCCTGGGGACGCGGCCATTGCTTGCCGAGACTCGTGCGGAGAATAATCTTCAGCCTAAGAACTTGATGACGATTTTCTTTTACCCAATCCTATGTCATCTCAACTTTTTTTTGTAAGTTTGCCGACGGAAGAATATTAGCAGCAAAGACTATGGCAACAGAAAGACGATATCCGGTAGGAATACAGACATTTTCAGAAATCATACGAGAAGGCTACTTGTATGTTGACAAGACCGACCTCGTATGGAAGTTGGCTCATTATTCCAAGTTCATCTTTATGAGTCGTCCGCGACGCTTTGGCAAGTCGCTGCTCACGTCGACCTTGGATTCTTACTTCAAGGGCGACCGTGAATTGTTCGAAGGCCTGAAAATAATGTCGCTGGAGAAGGAATGGACACAGTATCCCGTGCTCCATCTCGACCTCAGCGTGGCCAAGGGAAAGTCGTCGCCACAGGAACTACAACGGTCGCTGATTCTGATACTAAAACGGATGGACTGTTATGAGGAAGCCCCCAACGAGGTTACTCCCGGTGAGAAACTCGACGGGTTGATAAGACGGCTTTATAAGAAGACCGGGCGGCAGGTGGCGGTCATCATCGACGAATACGACGCACCGCTGCTCGACGTACTCCACAGTCAGGAGACTCTCGATGCCATGCGGAAAGTCATGCAGGAGTTCTATGTGCCGCTGAAGGCCAATGAGGCTTACCTGAAGTTCTGTTTCATCACCGGCATCACGAAGTTCTCGCAGCTGAGCATCTTCTCCACCATCAACAACTTGGCCAATGTGTCTTTGGAGAAGGAGTTCTCTACCATCTGCGGCTTCACCGAGGAGGAGCTGTGCACCACCCTGTGGCCCGACGTGGAACTGTTGGCCGCTGCCCTACAGACGACGCCGGAGCAGATGCACGACAGACTGAAACAGCGCTACGACGGTTATCACTTCGCGGCAGATGCTCCTGAGGTCTATAATCCCTTCAGTCTGCTGAGTTGTTTTCTCCACCGCCGACTAAACAATTACTGGTTCGCCTCCGGTACGCCGACATTCCTCATAAAGCAGATGCAGCACTTCCACACCGACATCACATCGCTGGACTCCCTCGACGTTCCCGAGTCGGCCTTCGACCAGCCCACGGAGAATATGAAGGACGCGCTGCCGCTGCTCTATCAGAGTGGCTACCTCACCATCAAGGACTATGACCCCGAGGGCGAGACTTACCTCCTATCTATCCCCAACCAGGAGGTGCGGGTAGGCTATGTCAACGGACTGCTGCCCACCTACACTGGCTTGAACAATGCTGATGTGCAGGTGGGATTTGCCCTGAAGTTCTGGAAGGCTCTCAAGCAGAATGACATCGACCTCGCCATGGAGCACATGCAGTCTTATCTTGCAGGCATACCATACGTCGAGGGTTTTAAGCAGAAGCTCGCCGAGGCCACGACGAAGGAGGGATTCTACGAATACACGTTCTATCTCATCTTCTCCATGCTCAACGTCTATGTTCGCACGCAGGTGAAAGTGGCTGGCGGTCGTACTGATATGGTTATCTTCATGCCCGACACGATATATGTCATGGAACTGAAGGTCGGCGATTCTGCCCGCCAAGCCCTCGACCAGATTAACGCACGTGGCTATGCCAAGCCCTATCTCTCCGACGGCCGCCGTGTTGTTAAGGTCGTTGTCCGTTTCGATACCGACAAGCACACCGTCAGCGAGTGGGAGACGGAAGAGGCGTAGGAGCAAGATCGACCTGTCTCCAGGTTGCTAACGGGAGAAAACAGCGGGTGCGAGGCGGTGCTTCCCGTCTCACGCATTATTTATTTCCCGTGAAGTGGATCCAGTCGACATCGAAGAATGGCGAGTCGTTCTTCGTCGACGGCCGCATGCAGTAGAAGCCTATCTTCGCACCGATCCACTTGCCCTCCTTTATCTCGAAGGGCTGTCCGAGGTCGGTAAACTTCTTGCCGTCCTTACTGTAGGCAAACTGGGCGAAAGCCCTGATGGCGTTGCCCGTGCCCTCGCTGTGGACTTTCGCGCGGACGTACATCCACGGTGTGGCGCTGCGCGGCTGGGGAATATCGTCGACGGCATACTTCTGGGTGTATGGCTTCGGCATGGCCGTGAGCTTCACCGCCTGCTCGGCGACAGTCTGCTCGGCGGCCCCTTTCTGGGCATCCTTGCAGACGACATAGCGCATGGCGCAGCCGTCCTTTGTCGAGACAAATTTTATTCCGGCATAGTCGAGGCCCATGATGACGAAACCGCCCTCCTCACCCTTGGGTTTGAAGTCGGGGTTCGGGATGAAGCGCACGCGCGCCGTGGCCGTGAAGTTCTCAGTCGGCAGCTTCTGCAGCAGTGCGTTCTGTAAGTCGCTGACGTTGCGGTAGTTGTCGGGAGCCTGCGGTCCATAGAGACGCAGCCGGCTCTTCTTGGCGTCGCAGAAATACCAGTACTGGCTGAACGGTCCCTCAAACTGCCACTGCGGTCCGAGCTCGGTGCTGTTGAAGTCGTCGTCCTCACTGGGCTGCAGATTCTTGCCCGCGGGCAGGTTCGGTTTCTTCCATACGCTCACCGGGTCGCCACAGCCGTCGCCGTCGGCATCATTGCCAATGACGAGCCAGTCGTTGACCCACCGTGCGGGTTGCAGATGGATGACGCGGCCATAGGCGTGCTTGTCCTGGAAGTGGATGAACCAGTCCTCGCCGTTCTGCGTGTCGACCCACGCGCCCTGATGAGGGCCGTTGACCTTCGACTTGCCCTGGGCCATCCCGACATACTCGTCGTAGGGGCCGAAGGGGTTCTTCGACCGCAGCTCGACCTGCCATCCGTACTTCACGCCACCTGCCGGTGACATTATATAATAGTAGCCGTTGCGTTTGTAGAATTTCGTTCCCTCGATGGTGGGCTGGTCCTCATGGCCGTCGTAGACCATCCGCGAGGGTCCCGTGACATGTGTGCCGTCGGGCGACATCGGGGCTACGAAGAGCACCGATTTCACCCCTGCCCTCGACCCGGCGCATCCGTGGGAGAGGTAGGCGCGGCCGTCGTCGTCCCACAGCGGGCAACAGTCGATAAGGCCCTTTGCCTCCTTGACGAGGACGGGCTTCTCCCACGGTCCGCGCACGTCGCGGGCTTTCGTCATGAACAGTCCCTGGTCGGGGTCGCCCCAGTAGATGTAGAACCAGCCGTCGTGATAGCGTATCGACGGAGCCCACACGTAGTTGCCGTGCTGCGACCGGCGGTGCCAGTCGAGGTCGGTGCCACGGTACTTCTCGAGGACGGGATAGTCGTCGGTGAGCGCCGTACCGACTATCTGCCAGTTGACGAGGTCGGTGGAGTGCAGGATTTGCAGCCCGGGGAAGCAGGCGAACGACGATGCCGTCATATAGTAGTCGTTGCCCACGCGGCACACGTCGGGATCGCTGTAGTCGGCATCGATGATAGGATTGCGGTATTTGTTTCCCGCAACGTTAGGATTCCATGTCTTCGACGGTTCCTGCGCCGGGGCCGCAGCCGTGAGCGTGAGGGCCGTCAGGAAGATGATGTTTCTTAATTTCATTGTTTCTGAATTGGTTTAGTATTTAGTGGTGTCCACCCAAGAAAGTCCTTTTTACGGAAATCAGCATTGATTATCAGTGAATTTCAGGAGTTTATCGAGCGAACTGTTAAGTAAGATTTTCAGGACTTTATCGAGCGAACTGTTAAGTAAGATTTGTCATGTGGCAGTAGGACGGGGATAAACCCCGCCCCTACGGCGGATGAGTGCAGCAAGTTCGTTATCAACGGATTGCCAACGCGATTGTCACGATGGATGCGTGCAATTGTCCACAGATTGCGGAAGGTCCTAACCCTGCAAACGTTCTTTGCGGCATATTCGTTAATCGCCCATTTAAACGTTTGTCCATTACCACGAAGGATTGGACGGCACGGCATGGCCCCACCCCGCCGCAGCAAGAAGAAAAAACGGCTTCGGCGAAGGTCGCTCACCGGAACCGTTTTTCCTTTATTTCACTCTCATTGACGTCTTTCCGTCGCGCTGTATTCGTGTTTCGATGACATACGACGACGAAGCATCGGGAATGCCCACGGTGGCATCGAGATACACGCTTGTGGAGTCGGCACCGAAGAGGTCCATATACCTGAGCATCGACTTGCTGACCATATCCTTCGGCATGTAGCGCTCAAACTCGCCCTTGACGAAATCATGGTTGTAGACCACCACACCGTCGAAGAGCACGGTGACGTGGGCCTGGTTGTCGAGATAGAGGTTGTCGACCTCTATTCCGACATCGTTATAATCGGTTTTTATCACCGGGTCGGTCGTGGGCTCCACCTTAACCTTCACCTCCCACCGGCTGCCTTCGGCATGGAAGAGGGTGTCGGAACTGTAGTGGCGCAGCACGTTGATGGCGTAGGGACGGTAGACATTGAACTGTCCGCGCAGTGTCTCGCCGCTGTCCTTGGTGAGTTTCACCTCGTCGCCCATCTCGTTGATGAACTTAAAGAGGTGGGGAGCCTGCTTGGTAATCTTGTAGTGGCGGAGCTCGGTGTGGCCCTGGATATACAGACTGTCGCCGTAGACCCAGAATTTCGCCGGCTGACTGGTGGAGTCGGGATAGAAGATGCTGTCGCCCCTGACCCAGAAGACGGCATTCTCGTTCTCGTCGTCCATCCATATTCCCTGAAGCATCTGCTTGGCCTGACGGTCCTCGTTGGCGGCGGTATCAGTGCCGCGGCGGCATCCGGCCATGGCGAGCAGCGCTGCTAAGGCAATGAGAATTATTGTTGAGTGTTTCATATTTCGCCTTGTCATGCCCGTGGCATGATTGTCAGTATTATTCGAAGACCTCTGCATCGGCGAGAGCCACCCCGCGCTGCATGTCCTTCTCCGAGCGGACGACATCCTTCGGATCGATAGGCCACTCGATGTTGATCGTCGGGTCGTCCCAGCGGATACTGGCCTCGCTCTGAGGAGCATAGATATTGTCGACCTTATAAGTGAAGATGGCCTCATCGCTGAGGACGAGGAATCCATGGGCAAAGCCGCGGGGGATGAAGAACTGGCGCTTGTTCTCGCCCGAGAGCTCCACAGCTACATACTTGCCGAAGGTGGGACTCGACTTGCGGATGTCGACAGCCACGTCGACGACGCGCCCGCTGATGACGCGGACGAGCTTGGCCTGCGAGAACTCGCCTTTCTGATAGTGAAGGCCGCGAAGAACACCATAGGAACTCTTCGACTCGTTGTCCTGGACAAACTCGACATGACGGCCGATATGCTCGTCGAAGTCGCTCTGGCGGTAGGACTCAAAGAAGTAACCGCGGTTGTCGTTGAACACTTTGGGCTCGAGCACCCATACTCCCTCAATAGCTGTTTTCTTAAACTCCATTTTGTTTCCTTGTTGAAATACAGTGGTTGCGACACAATAGCCCGCCGCCGCTCACAACAATGTGGCTCGACAGTGCTGCCGCTCCCAGTTCAATATATTATCAGTTTGTTTTGATGCGAATTTTTCTTTCTTAGTATACTATATAGAATATGTGTGCAAAGATACACTTTTTCGGGCAAAGAACAAAGCCTTGACAGCTTTTTAATGATTAATTTAATTAAAATCCGCGGCACTCGCTTGGTAATTACAGAATTAAATCGTAATTTTGCAACTTGAAATAAAACGATTATTAATCACCCGTGATACGACTCGCAAGACATATAGAGATATTGCTGTTGGGCAATGAGTGCGTTATCGTCCCCAATCTCGGGGGCTTTGTGGCGCATCGCGTTGTGGCCCGCTACGACGGCGACGAGGAGCTCTTCCTGCCGCCCTACCGTACGTTGGGGTTCAACCCGATGCTGAAGATGAACGACTCACTGCTCGCACAGTCGTATGTCGAGGCCTACGACCTCAGCTATCCCGAGGCCGTGAGTGCCATCGAGGATGAGGTGCGCGAGATGCTGCGTATCATGGGTAATACGGGCAGCTACGAACTGGAGAACCTCGGGCGGCTCTTCTACGACCACGACGGCAAGATGAACTTCGAGCCGTGTGAGGCGGGAATCCTCACCCCGCAGTTCTATGCTTTCAGCTCCTTCGAGATGCCCCTTCTGCCGGCCGACAAGGAGGTACCGGCTACCGTCGAGGCCGAAGTCGCTGAGGAGAAGCCCCGCGCCATATATATCGCCAAGGAGGGCGGTCGCCGCACGCTGAATATCAGCCTCAAGGCCGTCCGCAATACCGCCGTGGCCGCTGTCGTGGTGGCCACCGTAGGCCTTATAGCCTTCCCCATAGCCCACCGCCATGGTGCGATGACGACGGGGAATATCGAGAGCGGATTCTACGAGATGCTCATCCCCCACAGCAGCGACAGTCATACGAAGACGGCGGCTTTCAGTGCCCGTGGCACCGGAAGCAAGACTGCCGCCCCAACCAACGCTGAAACCACCGCTGCAAAGACCGATCAGGCACAAGCCAGCGAGGCCACGGCAACGGAGAAGAACACCGAGGCAGCAGCAACGGCCAGCGACGACGGCACTGACGCGACGGCACCGGCATCAGCCGGCAGCCACTGGAGTATCGTGGTGTGCTCGCATGTGCCACGCGCCAACGCCGAGGCATTGGCTGCAAAGCTCCGCAAGGAGGGCCGCAGCGACGTTATCGTCAGTACGACGGGGGCCGTAAAAGTGCTCTACGGACATTTCAAGACAAAGGACGAGGCCCACAAACGCCTCAACGATCTCGTCGGCGACGACACATTCAAGGACTCATGGCTATTGGAGGTTAAGGAATGAAAAAGGTGAGATGCCCGCAATGCGGTGAGCCCCTGACCTTCGACGAGACGAGGTTTGTGGCCGGACAGAAGGTGATGTTCGTATGCGAAAAATGCGGAAAGAAGTTCGGAATACGCTTCGGACTCTCGAAACTCAAGGATAATCCCACCGACGCCGAGGAGGAGACGCGCGCCGGCAACGCTCCCTATGGCATGATTGTGGCCATAGAGAATAAATACTCTTTCCGACAGGAGATTCCCCTCCAGACGGGCGACAACAGCATCGGCCGGATGATGCGGGGCAACAAGGTGCGGTGCCCCATCGATACGGGCGACCTCACCATGGACCTCAACCACTGTGTCATTACCGTGAGCCGCACGAAGAAAGGAGCTCTGCAATACGTTCTCCGCGACGGACCGAGCAACAACGGCACCTTCCTCAACGGCGAGCGCATCGACCCGCAGGAGCGCCGCATAATCGAGCCGGGGGCAATGATAAATATCGGGGCCACAACCATAATCCTCAGCGACGGCAGCGAGGACTGACAACGGCACGCTGCGGCAAGCAGGATTCAATTTTCAGGACAACAAAACGACGGCATCATGAGGACGATTATCACCACACTCTTTTTTCTTGGCATAGCCATCGTGACAATGGCCCAGAAGCGTGGGGTCATCGTCAATATGGCCGACGGGGTGCCCGTGCGCGACGTGAAAATTTATACCAACCGCAACGCTGTCGTAACAACAAACTGGCGCGGTGAGTTCGTCCTCGACAAACCGTGTACAAGTGTCACCATCACGCATCCCAACTATCTCTCGCTGACCCTCAACCTCTACGAGATGACCGACACCATAGAGCTTATTCCGAAATATCACTCCCTCGACGAGGTAGTCATCTACGGCCGCCGGAAGATGATGTTCGACGTCAAGGAGGCCACCAAGGATGCCCGCGACTACTATACGCCAAAGATGTCGGGCGGTTTCTCCTTCGACCTCTTCTCGCTCTTCAAGCGCCGTGGCCTCAGTAAGGAGCAGCGCAAGAAGCACGACCAGATAATCCAGAATTACTAATCAGCCGGAGGAGAGCAAAGAATAATTTTTAGCCTCGCGGTCACAGCATTGATAATGTGATACACGTGCTGGGCGGCCCTCGTGGCCATCAGCGGATATGCGGCACAGCGCGGTTGCAGCACACAGCCTCCTCATGCAAAAATAATACATGCAACCACTGATAATTAACACGTTGCTGCATTTAGCTACCGTGTTCACCTCATACAAAAATAGAACATGCAATACACTGATAATTAACACGTTGCTACATTCAGCCACCGTAGGTGTGGGGTTTATCCCCATCCTACTGACAGCGGGCGAGATGAAAAGGGAATTACACCGCAGATGGTGGGGTTTTTCACCATCCTATTGCCACGTGGATGATTCTTTCTCGCAAAGGACGCAAAGGCTGCGCACAGCAAATCACGGACAACGCGTATTCCTTTTTGACAAAAACAAGAAAAACCCTTGCTGTGATGCAAGGGCTGCGCCCTCTGTTTCTTTCTGGTACCGTCGTGCTTCGAAGCAAGCTTCGGCCCGCCGGCACCAGAAAGAAACAGGTTCATCCGACAAATCGTGTGATAAAGTGTGGATGATGTAAAGAAAATAGCTGGAAATCCATTACCTTTGTAAGTGATTAAAAAAAACAAGACAAATGGACACCAGCTATATCTATTATGCATACGGAATCAGGGACTTCGAATGCACTAAGACTGAGTACAAAGGTAATACTATTATTCATCATATCCAAAAAAGAGATGTAAAAACTCGATGTGAATGTTGCCATAGTCACGTTGTCGTACGCAACGGGTTCAAGATTCGTAAAATCCGCAGTGTCAACATTGGTACCAAGCAATCAATCTTACATGTAAAGGTGCGTCGTCTAAAGTGTAAGACATGTGGTGCTGATGTCTATGAGGATCTTCATTTCGTTACCGGCAAGCAGCGCTATACACATCGTTTGGCAAGGCTCGTGATAGAACTGCTTCATAGAATGACGATAAAAGATGTAGCCCACTATCTCGGTCTGAGTTGGGATACGGTGAAGGATATCCACAAGAACTATCTCAATCATAAGTTTTCTCATATAGATATCAAGGATGTCAAGCACATTGGTATTGATGAGTTCGCTTTGAGGAAGGGACACGTCTATCTGACTATTGTGGTCGACATGTTGAGTGGTGCCATTATACATGTCGGAGATGGCAAAGGAATCGATTCTTTGAAGAAGTTCTGGCCCAAATTGAAGAGAAGCGGCGCGAAGATAGAGTCCGTGTCTTCAGACATGTCCGCTGCGTTCATCTCTGCGATTAAGAAAAACCTACCTGATGCCATTCACGTTTTCGATCACTTCCATGTGCAGAAACTGGCAGGCGAAGCCTTGGACAAAGTCAGAAGAGAGGTCTATAATCAAGAGAAGGACTTAGAAAAAAGAAAAGTCATAAAGGGAACGCGCTGGCTGTTGTTGCGCCATGATAAGGATATTTTTACAGAGGATGAAAAGAAGAGATTGGATAACGTAATCAAGATGAACGAACCTCTGAGCAAAGCCTACATTCTCAATGAATACTTGCAAGAAGTATGGAAGCAGGACTCATATAAAGAAGGAGAAGCTGTGCTGGATGACTGGATAAAACAGGCTCGGGAATCAAAAGTTCCCACCCTTGAAAAGCTGGGTAATTCCATCGCCGCTTACAGAACTGGAATCCTGGCTTATTACAAATGTAGGACAAGCAATGCAAAAGTAGAAGGGATCAACAATAAAATAAAAGTCTTGAAGAGAAACGCCTATGGCTACCGGGACATTGACTATTTTAAGTTAAGACTTTTCAATTTGCATAATGACAAAATCACACGATTTGTCGGATGAACCCATTTGACTTGGTAAGGTAACACTTAGATTGTTAGTTGTCAGAATTCTTGGCAACATCATGCATCCTAAAACTGCAATAGACAAAAAGTTGAATTTTTCCATAAAAGCGGCCCAAGGGGGATTGTCCGTGGCGGGCAGATGCCGCTGCCTAACCAAAGACAGTAACACATCTATAGAAAAAGAAGGGTATATCCCTTATCCCCTTCAGGCATGACCTGAAGGCTTTCATCTTGGAGTTGAGCGATTCTGCAGAAGCATTAGTGTCTCTGTTGATAAAGTAATTGAGTATCTCGTCCTCGTAGTGCTGGATAGACTGTTTTACGGATTTGATCTCTCTAAGGGTAGATTTGGTGACCTTCTTGTACCATCCTTCAAGCGCTTTCTTCGCAGTCGCCTTGGTGTTAGACTTCGTACGGAAGATTGCTCTGAGATCGTTTATCAGCCAATACGCCTCCTTCAGTTTCGGGAAGAGCCGGAACAGAATTCTTGCCCTCTTCTTCTGGTTTATGCTCCAGTCGCCATAGCTTCTGCCCAGTTGCTTCTTGCACCGGGTCAGAGCTTCTACCAAGGTCTCTCCATTGCTCAGCCTCTTGGGCTCAAACCTTGTATTCAGCCGCATTGGCTTGCGGCCTCGGCGCTTACCCTTGCATCGCTTCTTACCTTGCTTTTTCCTGCTGTTACGATAGTACTTGCGTTGCTTGGCGAGTTGTTCCAGGTGTTTCTTGAACTCTGCCTTCTGGCGGTTTACATCCTTGACAGCTTCCCGCTTGTATTTCATGCGCAGTTCCTCGATCCCTTCACCACCTCGTTTCATGACATGGAAGCAGTCGCGTACCACCATGGCATTAGGGAAGGCCATTCTCACGATAGAGCGCATGCTGTCGCTCAGGTCCATGGAGACCAGCCCTACCGCTTCCCGATCCTTTTGCGGCATCTTTCTCAGGGCTTTGGCAACTGTCTCGGGGTCGGTGCCCTTGACAATAGCAACGATGGCGCCCTTCTTGCCATGCGCATCCTTGTTGTGGAGAATCGTGTACACCTCATGCCCGAACTCAGACTCGTCAATACCGAGCCTCGGGCCGAGGTTCTTGGCGATAAGTATTCCATCATCGACATTCTCTTTCTTAACCCAAGTGGGAAAATCGCTCAAAGTATCCTTGTAGGCACGCGCAAAAGTGTTGCCCTGGATCATGTAAGTCCAGCTCAGGCTCTTGGCCGTCACTGGCTCATTGTCCATCCGCTCTCTTTAAAAAAAGCGCCAGCTCCTTGGAGTATGACGTACCTTCGCAGACTATCTTCGCTGCCTCTTCCAGAGGAAATGAGACACTCTTACCATCAGCTGTAAGCCAGCGCCGACGACGCACATGAAGTATCGTCTTACGGTTGCGAACAGGGAAGTCGTATATCATCCTCTCTTCACCGAAGCCGTTTGACTTGACGCCATCAAAGCCCTCTGGACGATTGTCCTTCTCATCAAGATATATGTGAAGCTCGGTCTTGTAAAGCTTCCCGTGATCTTTGGCTGGCTGCTCGTTGAAGTCCACCACGTCAAAGTAGTTAGTCACGCCCTCGGGGAGGATATATATCGCTAAACCTTTGTAGAAGTCTATCTTTTCTTGTTCCATGACCGCAAAGGTAAGCAAAAAAAATAGTTTTAGCACGCTATCATATCAAGTTCTTTGGTTAGGCAGCGGCATCCGCCTGCCACGGACAATCCCCCTTGGGCCATATTCTGTCCCCCTTACGAATTTTTTAGAGTCGATTAATCTATTAAACATGACTCTTACTTAAGAATCTCAGTGATAAACACATAGACCGTGTCTGTTGTGCTAGCAACATCACTTATTTTATTCATTTCTTGAACCGAGTAGTATCAACTTTTTTTCTTTCCTCTTCTTTATATCCCCCAAACTTATAAACTAGAGATAGTCCAAAAGTCCGATAACACGCAAATTTCATCTTTAAATTTTGATTTCCATAAGTAATTCGTGGATTAATAGATGAAGTTTGTAAAATGTCATTACAGAAAATCTTGCCTGATAATTTATTTTTTGCAAGCTTGATATTAGCACAAATATCTAAGTTTCCTGATGCAGGAAGATTATATATCGCTTGTATTGACTTGGTCCTTATCTTTCCTGTTATAGACAAGGACATGTGGCTAGATAATTTTATATCATTGCTCATCCTTATCATTCCCCAAGTAATGTCACGATTAAAAGGAATGTCATAGAATTGACTCGCCTTTTCGTTAACGTATACTCCCATTATAGTAAAATACGAATCAAGCCATTCCGTCCAAGTTAGGGGAATGTAAATTTGAATTCCACACTGCTGCTGAAAATCTATATTCTGATTTTGATAGCGTATGGTTAACCTATTGTGAAGCTGATAAGGCATCTGAATAAAATAATTGCTAGTGTAATTATACCATGTAGTAAACTGATACTTATTTTTAAAAAGATATACCAATTGCGTATGATAATCATCTGAGGGCTTTAAGTTAGGATTTCCTACAATCTCATTATAACCTCCATGACTGTAACTGATAAAATCTGTCATATCCCAATAGTCCGGATAATTTCTATTCGTCTCTAATGCAAATAGAATGGTATGACTAGAAGCAGGATGGTAGGTTATGTTTAACAAAGGATACAAATGCCATTCTTTCCACATAGGATTGTGAAAATAGTTTGCAGAGATCGAAGCATCTAGATTTATTTTTTCATTCAATTTCATACTTGCACCTATGTACGCATTGAATTCGTCCTCTCTTTGCCTGGTGTATGTTGATTCTGGATACTTGTTCAATACTAACGTTCCTTCCAAATAATCTTGTCCAGAGTGATTTATGGATGTCCTATAGTTTAGACCACTAAAGATTTCAACGTTATCATTGACTTCCATTTCTTGATCCATGTAAAATTTCCATATATTGAGTCGTTGCTTATTGTAGACTCTGTAATGAATGCTGTCGGATGACAATGAAGAATTTAGAAGTTGTCTCTCAGGTATATTGTAATAAGTCATCTCTGCTCCCGCAGTTAGGCCGAATGGAATTGTATAGTCAATTCGAAAGTCATGTAGCCAAGAATATTTTGAAGAGTTCATGTTACCTAAAATATTACCAGAGATATTGTACCTATTTCTGGATTTGGAATATCCACATTGATAGGCAATTTCTAGTTCGTGGTCTGTAGTGAATGTGTATTTACTGTCGAACCGGAAAAGATGAGAGAATGACTTACTTTTCATAATCTCTTCTGACTGGACATCTTTGTACTCTCCGTTCAAAAAATGTTTTGAATGCTCATTAGTAACAGTATAATTTTCTCCGTTTTTATTACTGTAGATAAAGTCTACCGTGAACTTCTTGTTACGATATAACAAGGATGAGCCCTCTCTAAATGCCGCATCATGACTTTGACTGTACAGGACATTGATTTCTCCTTCGATGGAGCTATGTTCACTATTATGCTTCTTTGTCTTTATGTTAATAACGGTTCCTCTTACATGCATTGTGGGTAAGGCATTGTAAGAAACTTCAACAGAAGCAATTCTGCTAGCAGGAATACTTTTGAGCAAAGCGGCGTAATCGTCAGAAGATAAGGAAGAAACCTTTCCATCTATGACTACCGTTGCATTCATTCCTGCTAACATGAAGTTACCATCTTGATAGTCGACGCCAGGAATCTCTCCCAAAGCACTATATATATTATCTATGTTCTTGACTTTTATTAACTGTGACATATCATATATGATGGTGCTCCCATGAATTTTACATATAGGCTTTTCACCCTTAACAAACACTTCTGGTAGACTATGAATAATACTATCCATTCGAGTAGAGTCATTCTGCTGTGCCAATGCAAAAGAAGGAGCAAAGGCAAATGAAAGTAATACGATGTTTTTAATGAAAATTGATGTCATATCAAATGTTTTTTTTGCAAAGTTAACTCAATAAGATATATGATGCAAGAAAAATTGCTTACCGTTTCTTATCAATATGCCTAATTATTCTTATTTGCTTAACATTTCTAATCAAACAGGGTCGTCGTAATGAAAATAAATCTATATCTTTGCACAACAAATAACGAAATTATGAAAGATTATAAATCGAGATATATTGTTCTAATTGTTTTGGTAATCCTTCTGGTTTACCAAGGATATTGGTTATACTCTTTATATAACAAAAGGAAACATGAAATTAAAGATGAAATTTATGGTGTCATTGAGTGTTCAGATTATCAAGAGATGGAAAAAAGAGCATCTTTATTAGGACATAGTTTAGGCGCATCGGTAACATTGGATGTAAGTCCCAACAACAAGAATGAAAAGTTAGCCTCTTTTAAAACATACATCAGGCATTTACATGATTCCAAAATCGTAACTATAGAGAAGGTTTATAAATGCGAGACAGTGAGGAATACTGGAGTTTCTGTCAATAGTAAAAAAGACAGTTTAGATAATCCTTATAAAATCATAGCGGAAGACACAAGGAATCAGTTGCATGTTGCTCTTGATTCTGTCAAAATGAATGACTTAAGATACTTTTATACTCTACTAAGGAAAAATCTTAAAAAAGTGCATCTGGACTGTCCACTTTGTATATTTTATTATTCTGATGGAAGACTTCGAGCAAAGTATATTGAAGGAGGTTGTCAAGCTAAATCATTATCAGAGACATTCATATACGGATTTGGCGACCACAAGGCATATTACACAATAGTATTGTCTTGTTTCCCTATCCTTGTCCTGCGAGATATGACAGGAATTATTATCTGTTCTCTATTGTTATGGGGATTGATTGCTTTTTCACTTTGGTATCTCCGAAAGAATATCCATAGTCTCCATGCTTTGGATGAAATGAAAACGGATTTTACCAATAATGTCTCACATGAGTTAAAAACTCCAATAGCCGTTGCTTATGCTGCAAACGATGCTTTGTTGAATTATGGTATTGCAAAAGATCCGGACAAACTAAAGAAATACTTAACAATATCACTTACGGAACTAAAGCAGTTGGAAAAGTTAGTAGAAGAAATTCTATCTATGAGTATGGAAAAGAGAGTCAATATGCAATTATCATATGTATATGTTAATATACACAATACAGTAATGAATATTGTTGAGATGGAGAAAATGAAGGCAAAGAAGCCTGTGTCCTTTACTATAAATGTAGATGCAGAGGAAATGTTATGGACGGACCAAAAACATTTTAGTCATATTCTTGAAAATATTATTGATAACGCTATAAAGTATTCAGCAGATAAAGCAGAAGTATCTATATCATTGAAGAGGGATGAGAATTTCATTGTTATTGCTATTTCAGATAAAGGTATTGGAATTGAAAGAAAAAATCTTCATTCAATATTTGATAAGTTCTATCGTGTTCCGCATGAAAACTTGCATGATGTCAAAGGTTATGGATTGGGGCTTTATTACGTCAAATGCATGATGCAGAAACTTGATGGGACAATCGATATTGAAAGTGAACCAAACGTAGGTACAACTGTAAAATTGATATTTGAAAGGCATGAATAAGAAGAAAATATTGTTGGTTGAAGATGAAGAGAACCTTGCACTGATTCTAAAAGATACATTAGAAGCACAAGGGTATGAAATCATTGTGGCTCCTGATGGGGAGGATGGACTCAATCTATATTATCAATTTGCCCCTGATGTCGTTGTTACTGATGTTATGATGCCAAAGTTGAATGGATTTGAGATGGTCAAGCGAATAAGACAATCGGATAAAAATACGCCAGTCCTTTTCCTAACGGCAAAAATTGCTGTGTCTGATGTTGTCGAAGGATTTAGTATCGGAGCTAATGATTATCTTCGAAAGCCTTTCAGCATACAGGAACTAATGGCTCGTATAAAGTCACTTGTGAAAATATCATCGATGTTTAATAATGGTCAAGGAGACCATTCGCAGAAGAATGTGATTTCCATTGGCGAATATAAACTTAATTACAACAAACAGATATTATATTATCATGACAAAGAAATCTCAATCTCTAATCGAGAAGCAGAACTTTTGAAGATTCTCGCTGAAAATGCTTTTGAGAATGTCGATTATAAGGATATTCTTCTCAAGCTTTGGGGAAATGATGGTATATATGCTTCAAAAAGCCTTCAGGTGTTTATAACAAAATTGCGCCATAAATTAGCTAATGATGAAGCTATAAATATAATAAATGTAAGAGGGGAGGGCTATAAACTTGTGTATTAACCCAACTTTGACATCGTATTTTGCTTAGTTGTTCTGTATCAGCAATTTAGTGTTTTTAAAAAGTCCTACTGTGTTCTACAGATTTTTATTTTTTTAAATGGCACTTTACTGATTTTCAACAACTCGTAGATTTCAGCTGCACTATCTGTAGGCACACTGCACAGTCTGGTCTCGACAGCCTCTCCAAGCGCATTTACTGCTGTGGTAGTAACTGCTTTTTGAGTCTTCATGATCCGCATGATCTCCGACCAGTACGGTGTCGAACGCTCCCGCCCATGCTCATCCTTGCCTTGCTTTCGCCGGGCAACCTTCATCTGATGGCGCACGGTGTTTACTATCCAGTAAGCCAGCAGCCCTAAGAAAAGGTGTGCGTCTGCCCTATTGTCAGTCTGGTGGTATATGGGCCTGAGGCTGAGGTCGGTTTTGAGCTGCCGGTTGGAGCATTCTATTTCACGTATAAGATTATAGTAGTTCCAGGTCGTTTCCTCATCTAATTTCTTCACATTGGTTCTGAGGAAGTATGTTCCGTATTCCACCTTGTCCGGGATGTTGACCTCCCATGTCATAGAAGCGACTTTGTCGTGTCCGTCATCCTCAACTTTTATATTGTAATATCGGCTTATAGAGGGATATTTTCCTTGCAGGGCACCGATCCTGTTTTGTACCTTGCCGTAGTTTTTTATCCCGTGTTTTGATTGGGTACTCTTTCTGATTTTTTTCAACCCTTCCTCAAAACGCTCACGGAATTTGCGGTTCATGGATTCTTCCTTCAACGCTTTTGCAGGAGAGTCTATTTTGAGGTAACAGTCGTCATTCTTGGCCGTTGTTACGCGTTGAAGCGTTATCTCGCGCTTCAAGCAATCGCAAACTGTGACTTTGGGAGCATTCTCGGGGGTGGTGTATTCGGTAAGAGCTTTGCGGGATACACAAAGATAGTTGTATCCTTTGTCCCTTATAGTCTTGAGGTTATCTTCAGTTGAGATACCTGCGTCAATGACTACAAGCACTCCCTCGTTATCGGGACATTTGGCCGGATTCTCAGCAATAAGCTCGTCCACCATGTTGGGAAGTGACTTTGGATCGGCGGTATTGCCTTCCAGTACCGCACTGTAACGTATGAAGCCGTCAGTATTGATGCATAGCGCGAGGACAAGCAGCTTGCAGTCGCTGCGTTTCTCCTTTGAACGGCCAAAGGCAGCCTTCTTGCTGCCGGTCTTGCGTCCCTCAAAATAAAAGTTGGTGAGATCGAAGAGCATAATGCGGTTGGTCGGTTTGAAGAGGTCGTCGGTCTTGTGGCAAAGATACTTCTCAAGCTTATCCTTTATGGAATAAAGGTCATCGGCAACTCGATATATCCTCCTTGGAGTTATTTTGGCCATAGGAAGGTCAAGGAGTTCGCACACTGCAGAGTTCTCTTTTATAATGGATATTGACTTTAATTCGGACGGAGTATAGGCCGCCCTCGTAATAAGATGGGCCAAAGTGACCTTCACCTTGTCCTCAGACCATCCCAAAGAACGGAGAAATGTATCCAGACCAAGTTTACGAATCGTTTGCAGGCATAGCCATTCGCAGCCGACTTCCCTTGCGTCTGTATGCCTCATAGTGTCAACATCTATCCGTTTCCTGGCCTTGGACTTGCTTCTCTCGTAGGCGTTGCCCACAATATCAAGTTTTTCCTCCTCGACAAGTCTGGCCCAGTACGCATGCACTCTGTCACGAACCACTTCCGAGTAACCTTGCAGTTTCTCATCCCAAAGTTGGACATCCTTCTGGTGATTGTACAGATACGTCAGTCCACGCGCAACATCTCTTATCTGCTCTGGGGATAGGTCATGTATAAACCCGACATTGAGCAATATCAAAGTACATACCCTACCGCTGGCATCGCGATAGGACTCCTTCAGACGGTAATACTTCTCGTCTTTACACGTCTGTGGGTTGTAACGTATTTGGGACGTAAAATTCATGCCGCAAAGATAAGCAATCCCTACGACATTGCTGTGTTCTACATTGCGATTTTGAGCAGTTTGACCACGCAAACCCCTATAAACACTGGAAAAAATTCTGAAAAAAAACATTAGAGCGTCAAACTTGGGTTAATAACACATTGCGGGCAGTGTTTATGGGGCACTCATTTTATGGAAAATATTGCATATTGTTTTGGAAAGTGAAAAAGAATATTTATTTTTGCAAGCATGAAAAGGGTTGTCATCCTTATTGTTATTTTTGTCATGACTACTTTCCAGGCATGTCTTGGCAAAGAGAAGGCGGCTGATTTATATGGTCGTCTCAACCGTCTGTCTATGGCAAGATGGCAATGGAAAAGAGTCCTGCCGACTGACAGCCAGACCTCACGCATAGGCGTTCCGTCTCAGCAATATTGACAGATGTTCCCCCGCCCCGGACTTTACCGGCATTGGTTCATTCTCAAGCGTAACGAAAAAAATGAAGATACTTCAAGTAATAACATCTCTACACACCGGCGGGGCCGAGACCCTCGTCGTCAACCTCGTGCCACGGCTGCGCGCCATGGGCAACACCGTCGACGTGTGCTTGTTCAACGGTGAGGAAACGGCCCTGATGCGGCGGCTGAGGAACGAGAACCCAGGCATACACGTCTGGACTCTCGGTCACGGCTATTACAACCCACTGTATATCATTAAGTTGGCACGTATCATGCGCCACTACGATATCGTCCACACCCACAACTCGTCGCCGCAGCTCTTCGTGGCCATCGCCTCGCTGTTCAGCCGCACCCGTCTCTGCACCACCGAGCACACCACGTCGAACCGCAAACGGCAGTGGAAGTGGTACGCACCGATAGAGAGCTGGATGTACGGCCGTTACGGACATATCATCTGTATTTCCAAGATTGCCGAAGAGAAGCTCCGCGAGTATATGGGTGGCGCGTGGACGGACCGGCGGTCGCGCCGTTACTCGAAGATTACGACCGTCAACAACGGTGTCGATGTTGAGGCTGTACGCCATGCCACGCCCGACGATGTCCTCCTTCGGGCCAAGGCGGGGCGTACGGCCGTCGTCATGGTGGCGGGATTCCGTGAGGCCAAGGACCAGGACACCGTTGTCAGGGCGTTGTCGCTCCTCGGTGGCGACGACTTTGAGGTGTGGTTTGCCGGTGTCGGCGTCAGGCAGCCGGTGGTCAGCGAGATGGCCGTGAGTCTCGGCGTTGCCGACAGGGTGCGATTCCTCGGCATGCGCACCGATGTGCCACGGGTACTGAAAGCCGCCGACATCATCGTCATGTCGAGCCACTGGGAGGGTCTCTCGCTGTCGAATATCGAGGGTATGAGTGCCGGCAGGCCGTTCATCGCCTCCGATGTCAATGGTCTCCGTGAGGTGACGAAAGGCTACGGTCTGCTCTTCCCCGAGGGCGATGCCGCCGCCCTTGCCGCCCTCCTCACCCGTCTGCGCGCCGATGCCGCCTTCTACCAGTCGGTCGCCGAGAGCTGCTATGGCCGTGCCCGCCAGTACGACATCAAGGACACCGCCGCAAAGTACGATGCCGTCTACCGCGCCCTCATGGAGGAGTAGCCCAATATATAATAAAGTATGTTAGATTGCGGTGCGGGCATCCAGCTGATCACACAGAGCCACGGATATAAAGTGACGGACGTTTGCATGGCGCGGATAGGTGGGTGCGGAGAACAACCAGCGGGCACGCGGCACAGTGCGTTTGCAGGGGCGGCCTTTATGGCCGTCCGCTTGCCTCGAAGAGGCAAATAAATATGTTTTTATTCGGTCTGTCGACCGACCGGACGGCCCCTAACCCTACCTATCCGCCCCTGCAAGTGGATCACGTTAACAACATGTTGGTTATCAATGTGTTGCACCTATCCACCGTAGGGGCTGGGGTTATCCCAGCCCTACTAACTACAAAGGGTTAATGTTAACAACGCATTGGTTATCAATGTGTTGCACCTATCCACCGTAGGGGCTGGGTTTATCCCAGCCCTACTAACTGCGAGAAAGAATTAAGGTAGATACTCTGCAGCAATGGATGAAAAATAAAGTAGCTGCCCCGCAGCTGCGAGGATGGGGATAAACCCCACCCCTGCGCGCGGCAGAGTGATGCAAACGTCTTAGTATCAGCGGTTTGCATGAGATATTGAGCGGGTTAGAGGCCGCCAAGCTATGAAATGGCATCTTGTTCCGACAAAAACCGAAAAAACCCTTGCCGTGATGCAAGGGCTTCGCCCTCTGTTTCTTTCTGGTGCCGTCGTGCTTCGAAGCAAGCTTCGGCCCACCGGCACCAGAAAGAAACAGCCTTCGTTCCTCAGGCTTGCATCACGGCAAGGAAAACCAGGAAAACCGCTGTCGCCGCGGGGATTGCCACACCTGCATGGAATATACTTGCAGCGCACAGCCACATCATGCTAAATAATCATGCAACACACTGATAATTAACACGTTGCTGCATTCAGCCACCGTAGGGGTGGGGTTTATCCCCATCCTACCGACAGCGGGCGAGATGCAAAGAGAATACACTGCAGATAGGGTAGGGTTTTTCACCATCCTATTGCCACGTGGATGATTCTTTCGGTTCATCCGACAAATCGTGTGATTTTGTCATTATGCAAATTGAAAAGTCTTAACTTAAAATAGTCAATGTCCCGGTAGCCATAGGCGTTTCTCTTCAAGACTTTTATTTTATTGTTGATCCCTTCTACTTTTGCATTGCTTGTCCTACATTTGTAATAAGCCAGGATTCCAGTTCTGTAAGCGGCGATGGAATTACCCAGCTTTTCAAGGGTGGGAACTTTTGATTCCCGAGCCTGTTTTATCCAGTCATCCAGCACAGCTTCTCCTTCTTTATATGAGTCCTGCTTCCATACTTCTTGCAAGTATTCATTGAGAATGTAGGCTTTGCTCAGAGGTTCGTTCATCTTGATTACGTTATCCAATCTCTTCTTTTCATCCTCTGTAAAAATATCCTTATCATGGCGCAACAACAGCCAGCGCGTTCCCTTTATGACTTTTCTTTTTTCTAAGTCCTTCTCTTGATTATAGACCTCTCTTCTGACTTTGTCCAAGGCTTCGCCTGCCAGTTTCTGCACATGGAAGTGATCGAAAACGTGAATGGCATCAGGTAGGTTTTTCTTAATCGCAGAGATGAACGCAGCGGACATGTCTGAAGACACGGACTCTATCTTCGCGCCGCTTCTCTTCAATTTGGGCCAGAACTTCTTCAAAGAATCGATTCCTTTGCCATCTCCGACATGTATAATGGCACCACTCAACATGTCGACCACAATAGTCAGATAGACGTGTCCCTTCCTCAAAGCGAACTCATCAATACCAATGTGCTTGACATCCTTGATATCTATATGAGAAAACTTATGATTGAGATAGTTCTTGTGGATATCCTTCACCGTATCCCAACTCAGACCGAGATAGTGGGCTACATCTTTTATCGTCATTCTATGAAGCAGTTCTATCACGAGCCTTGCCAAACGATGTGTATAGCGCTGCTTGCCGGTAACGAAATGAAGATCCTCATAGACATCAGCACCACATGTCTTACACTTTAGACGACGCACCTTTACATGTAAGATTGATTGCTTGGTACCAATGTTGACACTGCGGATTTTACGAATCTTGAACCCGTTGCGTACGACAACGTGACTATGGCAACATTCACATCGAGTTTTTACATCTCTTTTTTGGATATGATGAATAATAGTATTACCTTTGTACTCAGTCTTAGTGCATTCGAAGTCCCTGATTCCGTATGCATAATAGATATAGCTGGTGTCCATTTGTCTTGTTTTTTTTAATCACTTACAAAGGTAATGGATTTCCAGCTATTTTCTTTACATCATCCACACTTTATCACACGATTTGTCGGATGAACCGAGATTCGGTCTTCCGACCAACCGGACGTCCACAAGGGCCGCCCCTGCAAGAGGATAGGTGCAGCACCTGTAATGACGACCACGAAGGCCGCCCTAAAAGGGATCATTAACGCACACCCAATATACAGAACAACGGACATAAACGATGGACGTTTACAGTAGCAGCCCGCAAAGGGACCAATAACTCACACCCAATATACAGAACAACGGGAAAGACAATCGCATCGCGATAGCCTGTTTTTATGGTTTTTCTTTGTGTCAGCGCCAAGATCCGACGGAGGAGGATCTGCCATTCGGGGTACTGAGGGCCGTGAGAGGTCCAGCCTCTCACAAGTCCTCAGTACCCCGAATGGCAAAGGGCGAAAGCCCTTGGCGCTGACAACAGGGTTTTTCCGGTTTTGGTCTACCAATCACTGGCACTGAATGAATTAGGGGCCAATTGCGCTGATACAATGGAGTTCATTGGTTTTGGTCTACCAATCAACAGACTGGCACTGAATGAATTAGGGGCCAATTGCGCTGATACAATGGAGTTCATTGGTTTTGGTCTACCAATCACTGGCACTGAATGAATTAGGGGCCAACTGCGCTGACACTAAGGGTTTTATTCGTTTTGGTCTATCTATCACTGGCACTGAATGAAATAGGGGGTGATTGCGTTGCCACAAAGGGTTTTATTCGTTTTGGTCTATCTATCACTGGCACTGAATGAAATAGGAGTTAATTGCGCTGACACAAAGGGTTTCCCCTCCCCATCGCCCCAATCAAAAATTTCTTTCCCTTTTCTCATCTAATTCCCTAAAAATCACTACCTTTGCAGCCCAATCTCAATTACGCGAACACATGACTTTCAGGAACAAGGAATTTATTCTGCCCATATCGGCAGCGACAATCATTATCATCGGCGTGATGATCTTCAGCTATTTCCACGCACCGGCAGAGAATCAGCCCGACACCGCCAAGCACCCATACATCCTACTCACGGGATCATCGATGCTCGCCGGCGACGTGTCGGATTATATCTGGGTGAGCGCACAATACAACGCCACAAAGGTGCCGCCGGGGAACTACAGCGGACTCGTCCGACTCGTAGGAAACAGGTATGCCGTCATCTCCGACTTCGGAACGCCAAAGGGATATTACAATTTCACCATCGAGATAAACAAAAAAGGCGAAATCACCGACATACGCAACAACGGATTCCGAAATTTAGGAAAGGATAACGAGGACGAGGAGGCCGTAGCCTTCGACCACAACCGTCATCATATTTATATCGGCAACGAGGACACGTCGACGATAGAGGAGTTCGACGCCCTCAACGGCCAACGCCTTAACCGCCACGCTATCAGCGAGTTCGTACGACGTGGCATCAGCAACAGAACGATAGAGAGCCTCACCTACGACCCCTCGGCCGACTGCCTCTACACCTGCGACGAGGGACCGCTGCGGGGCGACCCCGGACAGATGGTGACGATAGTGAAACTCTCGCCATCGCTCGACGAACAGGCTTATTATACCTATGTTATGGACGACCCGCTGTCGGAGGTGAAAATCGGCGACAACCACCATGCCTTCGGCGTGGCAGAGCTTCTGGCCCTCGGCGACGGCACCCTCCTCGTCCTCGAGCGCGAATTCCTCGTGGCACCGGCAGGCATCGGCTCGTGGGTGGTAAACAAAATCTTCAGGTTCAAACCAGGATCGCAGGACAAGCAGTTCATAACCGGATGGCGCACGCAACTGAACGTCGACGACTTCACCTTAGCCAATTACGAGGGTATGGCCCTCGGCCCTAAGCTCGACGACGGCCGTCAGGTCGTCATCCTCTGCGCCGACAGCCAGAACCGCTACCACGGACTCCTCCGCGACTGGTTCAGAACTATAATCATCTGAGCAAAAGGCAGAGATGCACAATCTCTTCTGACAAAAAGGGATGCATACCCTCTTCAGACAAAAAGAATGCGGACTCTCTTCTGACGAAGGGATGCACAATCTCTTCTGACAAAAAAGGATGCATACCCTCTTCTGACAAAAAGAATGCGGACTCTCTTCTGACAAAAGGATGCACAATCTCTTCTGACAAAAAAGGATGCATACCCTCTTCTGACAAAAAGAATGCGGACTCTCTTCTGACGAAAGGATGCACAATCTCTTCTGACAAAAAAGGGATGCATACCCTCTTCTGATAAAAAGAATGCGGACTCTCTTCTAACGAAGGGATGCACAATCTCTTCTGACAAAAACCAAAAAAACCTCTTGCGATTGCAAGTAAAACCAACAAAACCGCTGATGCCGCAGAATGTCATACACCCATACGATTAAATTGAGTCTATGGCAGTCCGAGCCCACTAACAAGCGGCACAGTGCGGGTAGGTAAGGTTATGGACTGTCGGCAAACAACGGATAAACAGCACAGCGCGGTTGCAGGGGCGGCCCTCGTGGCCGTCCGCAAACAACGGACAAGCAGCATAGGGCGATTGCAGGGTGCGGATAGGTAGGGTTAGGGGCCGTCCGGTCGGTCGTCAGACCGAATCTCTGCAATCAACCACTAAACCCGTTTACTAACGCCTGGCAAATAGACGCATGCAACACATTGATAATTAGCATGTTGCAGCATTCAACCGCCGTAGGGGTGGGGTTTATCCCCACCCTAGCTGAGGCGGACGAGAATTAAGGTAATTGCCCCGTAGCTGGTAGGGTGGGGATAAACCCCACCCCTACTTTATGCAACTCATTAGTTATCAGCGGATTGCCAGCGTGACCCATTGGCAGGGCGGATAGCAGAGTTAGGGGCCGTAGAGGGCAAAGGGCAAGCTGCACAGGGCGGTTGCAGGGTGCGGATAGGTGCAGCACCTGTAATGACGGCCACAAGGGCCGCCCTGCAAAGGAATCATTAACGCACACCCAATATACAGAACAACGGACATAAACGATGGACGTTTACAGTAGCAGCCCGCAAAGGGATCATTAACTCACACCCGATATACAGAATAACGGGAAAGACAATCGCATCGCGATAGCCTGTTTTGATGGTTTTCCTTTGTGTCAGCGCCAAGATCCGACGGAGGAGGATCTGCCATTCGGGGGACTGATGGCGGTGAGAGGCCCAGCCTCTCACAAGTCCTCAGTACCCCGAATGGCAAAGGGCGAAAGCCCTTGGCGCTGACGCAAAGGGTTTTTCCGGTTTTGGTCTACCAATCACTGGCACTGAATGAATTAGGGGCCAATTGCGCTGATACAATGGAGTTCATTGGTTTTGGTCTATCAATCAACAGACTGGCACTGAATGAATTAGGGGCCAACTGCGCTGACACAAAGGGTTTTCCCGGTTTTGGTCTATCAATCAACAGACTGACACTGGGCCAATTGCGCTGCCACAAAGGCTTTTATTGTTTTTTTCCTAATTTATAAGTAGCCTCGACACTGCCAATGCGTCAAATGGCCCCATACCCCCTTATCCACTCATAGAGCCTCTCGAGACCCTCGCGTATCGGTGTCGAGGGCTTATAGCTGAAGTCGTGCTCGAGGAGCGACGTGTCGGCATAGGTGCGCACAACATCGCCGGCCTGCATCGGCAGCATGCGCATCCGGGCCTTACAGCCCGTAACGTCCTCGATGGCACGGATAAAGTCGAGGAGGCGCACGGGCTCGCTGTTGCCGATATTATATATCTTATACGGCACCGCACGATCGTCGGTGGCATGGAGCACACGCCGCACACCCTCGGCGATATCGTCGATATAGGTGAAGTCGCGAAGCATGTCGCCATTATTATATACGTCGATTGTCCGACCTTCCATGATGGCTTTCATGAATTTCATCGGAGCCATATCGGGACGGCCCCACGGACCATAGACGGTGAAGAAGCGCAGACCGACGGTCTGGATGCCGAAGAGCTTGCTGTAGGCGTAGGCCATCTCCTCGGAGCTCTTCTTCGTTGCTGCATAGAGACTTACGGGTGCATCGGTGCGGTCGCTCTCGCTGAACGGCACGTGAGGGTCCATACCGTAGACGCTGCTCGAGCTCGCATAGACGAGCCGCGGCCGACCACCGTGGCGGCAGCCCTCGAGGATATTCAGGAAGCCCACGATATTCGACTCGATATACGTATATGGATTCTCTATCGAATAGCGCACACCGGCCTGACCACCGAGGTTCAGCACGTGGGTGAAATGCTCCTCGGCAAAGAGACGGGCGATGGCCTCACGGTCGGCGAGGTCCATCTTCACAAAACGAAAACGGGGCAGCGGCGCCAGGTCGCGAAGTCGGGCCTCCTTGAGCGCAGGACTGTAGTAGTCGTTGATATTGTCGATGCCAATAATTTCGGCACCCTCGGCGGCAAGAACCTTAACCATCTTGTGACCGATAAAGCCGGCCGCGCCGGTAATAAGAATCTTCATTGTTTGCCTTTATTTTTTTTGTATATCACTATATTCCGCGAGTAGGTGAAAAATCCCACCGACTGACCCACGATGAGCACGGGGTCGAGGCGGAAAGCACCATAGCTCACGATGATCGCACTGCCCACGAGACTGATAATCCAGAACCACACCGGCAGGATAGACTCGTGGCGGCGGTAGCTGTAGTACCACTGGTAGACGAAGCGGAGGGTGAAGATGACCTGTCCCGCCGACCCCCACACGAGCAGCGGCAGCGATACCGACTCGTTATGGAAGAAGCTGTCGACAAAGGCGGGAATATCGTGGAGCATCATCCCGAAAGCCAGGAACGGCAGCGATGTCACGCCGACGCGCAGTGCCAACGGCACCCGGTGCCACACGCCTTTGATGTCGAGGTTCCATATATATATGTAGTAGGAGATTACCTGTCCGAAGATGATGGCGAAGTCGTCGCGCAGCCACCCGTAGACGAACAGCAGGATGCTGCCCACGAGACTGCACAGCCAGTAGGCATTGGGCGACACCACGCGGCGGGCACGCTCCGAGAGTATCCACTGGATGAGCATGCGCGCCGAGAAGAAGCCCTGGGCCACAAAGCCGATAGCATAGACGTAGAACGATGATACCTGCATCTCAACCGATATTTGACTCGTCGACGTGATACCTTATGTACCGCTTCTTCATCCACCGATAGGCGAAGCAGTCGAGGAAAGGCCCCTTCAGACGGTTCCACAGGTGGTATTTCGACACTCCCGCGGTGCGGGGGTAGTGGCGAACGGGCAGCTCCTTGAACCGTCCCTCCTCGAGCATCATCAGCGCGGGAAGGAAACGGTGCATGCCGTCGAAAAACGGCAACCGCTTGGCGTAGCTGCTCCACATCACCTTCAGCGGACAGCCGGTGTCGGTGGCCGTGTCGCCGGTCATAGAACGACGGAAACCATTGGCAATCTTCGACTGCAGGCGCTTGAAGAACGTGTCCTTGCGCTTGGCACGGATTCCGGCAACAAGCTGATAGTCAGCAGCATACTCGAGCAGTAGGTTGAAGTCCTCGGGATTCGTCTGGAGGTCGGAGTCGATATATCCTGTCAGCCGACTCTCGATGGCATCGATGCCGGCCTTCATAGCGGTGCTCAAGCCGTGGTTGGCCGTTGAGCTGATATAGAAGAAGTCGTCGTGACGCGAGCAGATGGCCTTGATGCGGTCAAGACTCGTATCGCGGCTGCCGTCGTTGACGAAGAGCACACAGCTCCTGACCAGCGCGTGGGGCAGAAAGGCCGACAGCTCCTTTTCCACTCTGTCGAGATTATCCTCCTCGTTGTATACGGGGATGATTATCGACAGCTCGTAATCTTTCGTTTTGTTCATTTTCGCTTCAATATTGTTACATGATTGATGAAGTCGGAGGTATAGTGGCGGTCCGACTTGGGATGCTTATTGTCGTCGTAGGTGCCCACGGCCACGGTGTCGACCCTCTGCAGCAGCCACGCAGGCAGCTCCTCGCGCGCCCACCGTTTCGTCACGAGGGCACAGGGCAGGGCACGAGCCACAGCCGTGCTGTCGTCGATGTCGAGGGGCAGGATTTTCCGTTCGGCCTCATAGACGAGCTCTATGCGGATGGCCTCCTTCGCGGGGTGGTAGAACGGCAGGGTGTTCACACGCTTGTCGCTGCACACGGCATTGATGCTCCTGGCATCGGGATTGGTGAACGCGGCTCCGACGGCGCCAAGGAGGAATATCTCGACAAAGGCAAAGAGGACGGCAATGCCGGAGGCCATAGCCACAGGGCGGTTCCACGTCGTCGACCATGCCAGCCATACGGCAATGATCAGCATCACAATGGCCACAAGCATCTCATCGGCCATATCCATCGTCCCACGGCGCACACCGAAGAAATATACCACCACGGGCAGGGCGGCCACGACGACAGCCAAGAACCAACCGTTGACCTTGAACAGCCAGCGGCTGAAAGCATCGAGACCGCGACCCTCCTTGAAGTGGACTATC
Organism: Prevotella lacticifex; assembly: GCF_019973375.1. Lineage (GTDB taxonomy): Bacteria > Bacteroidota > Bacteroidia > Bacteroidales > Bacteroidaceae > Prevotella > Prevotella lacticifex. Next base: position 802,345 of record NZ_BPTV01000002.1, read on the forward strand.
AGACAAGCCACGGCATAGGAGCAGGGAGCCAACGACGGCAGCAGGTAGCGGGTCTTCTTCTCGGGCATCAGCGACAGCAGCACTATCGACGCCACAGCCCACGTGATGGCTATGAGGTAGTCGCGCTTAACGGTGATATGGCGTTTCCAGTAGGGAATGGCCAGCGAGGCGAGCATCAGCAGGCTCCACGCGCCCATCTCGAGGAAGAAACGCCAGTAGTACCACACCGGCCGCACATTATGGTTCGACCAAGCCCCCGACTCCTTATGGAATACGCTCTGAGCCTCGACGGGATGGAGCACAAGCAGGTAGACATACCACCAGCCGCCGACAACGACCATCAGCGCCACCATCAGCGCCACACCACCCCAGCGGCCACGCAGCGACGGACGCGCAACGGCCGCAAGGGCTATAATATAAGGTAGCAGAAGGGCATAGAACGACACCGGTCCCTTGCTCAGGAACGACAGACCCATGAACACGCCGGCCAAGGCGAAGAACGGCAACGACCGGCGCCGGTCATAGTACACGGCCCGCGTGAGGTAGTATATGCCGCCCATCATAAAGGCGTGACAGTAGATGTCCCACGTCGCAGAACGGCCCATAAGCACGAGGTTGTAGCACGTGATGAACACTAAGACGGTGGCCTCGGCAAGGTCGCTGCGGCGAGATATATACCTTATCAGCAGAAACAGATACAGCGTCAACAACGTACCCATCACACCGGCGGCCGCACGCTGAGCCGACAGACTGTCGGGGAAGAACTCCTCCACAACGCCGGCAACCCAGGTCGGCAACGGGGGCTTCTCCAGTCTGAGCTCGCCGTTCATCGTAGGTATCAGCCAGTTGCCGTCGCTGACCATCTCGCGCGCCGTAACGATATTCCGCGACTCCATGATGTCCGTGGGCAACGCTCCGCGGTTGGCGAAAAAGGTGATCAGACAGAACACCACAAGCATCAGCCATCGCACGTGAGGACGCACAGCAGCATCCCTCTGTTTAAGTTCAATCATATATTTTCATTTCTGACATCTCCATTAGTTTGCAAAATTACAAAATAATTCTGTAGAAAATCTGTTTTCTTCTTCTTTCTTTATCTCCAAAATGGAAAACCATCAGTCAGAATGTAATTTCTTGTCGACCGTCAGCATCTTTTCCTCCCCGCCGCTTGCCGCCCGTTGCCCTCTCTCCCCTCTCCTGCCCGCTGCCGCTGCCCTCTCCTTCTGCCTCCCTCTGCCCTCTCCTTCCCCTCTCCTTCCCCCCTCTCTCTCGCCTCCGCTGTCCTCTCCTTCCCCTCTCTCTCGCCTCCGCTGTCCTCTCCTTCCCCCCTCTCTCGCCTCTGCTGTCCTCTCCTTCCCCTCTCTCTCGCCTCTGCTGTCCTCTCCTTCCCCTCTCTCTCGCCTCCGCTGTCCTCTCCTTCCCCTCTCTCTCGCCTCCGCTGTCGTGTTCGGCGGGTTACAACCCGCCGCCCGCCTCTCTCTGCCTCTCTCTGCCCTTCCCCCCTCTGTATTTTTCTTTACATTTCCTCCCTTTTCTCCCTCCTCCTCTTTCTTTTCTCCCTTCTTTTAACTATTTTTTACACTTTTTTGTCGCCGTTCTCCCCTTTTCCTCCGCCGTCTGCGCTTTCCCTGCGACAAATGTGGAATTTTCCCATCCTCCCCTCCGCGACAAATTAGTAGCCTCTCCGATTCCTTTACATTTCCCCTCCCTATCCCCCTGCTCGCTCCATCTGCCCCTATCTGCCTCCCTCCGCCCTCTCATTCACCCCATCCTCCGCCCTCCCCCCCCTTAAACTCCCCCCTCAAAAAAAATCTCAAAAAAAATCCCAAAAAATTTGCAGGAACAAAAAAAACCTCGTACCTTTGCACCGCGTTTGACGAAAACGTCTGGTCAGGAAGGCCGCAAGGTCCCAAGGAAGGATGGGTGAGTGGCTGAAACCAGCAGTTTGCTAAACTGCCGTGCGCATTTACGCGTACCGGGGGTTCGAATCCCCCTCCTTCCGCCAGGGATTCGCAAACAACTAACGGTCGGTTCATCTAACGGTTAGGATACAAGATTCTCAATCTTGGCATAAGAGTTCGATTCTCTTACCGACTACCAAAAGCGTCACAGACATCTGTCAGTGGCGCTTTTTTTATTGCCCACCAACGACAACAACACTAAAATAACAATGACGACAAACAACAGCAACTCATTGAAAATCAAAGGTTTCGCGGCAGGTATCCTCGCCGCAATGTTCTATGGCACCAACCCCCTCGGATCTCTGCCTCTCTACGCCGACGGATTCAACTCGGCATCAGTGCTCTTCTACCGATACGCACTCGCAGTGGCCATGTTCGCCATCTTCATGGTCGTCAAAAAGGTACCCTTCACCGTAAAACGCGGACACCTCATCCGACTGGCATGCCTCGGAACAATATTCGCCATGTCGTCGACTGCACTCTACGTCGCCTTCCTGTTCATGGACGCCGGAATAGCTTCCACAATACTCTTCTCCTATCCTATCATGGTCGCCGTACTCATGGTCGTATTCTTCCACGAACGGGCATCATGGCTCACTGCCCTGTCCATAGCCCTCGCCACAACAGGCATCGCCCTACTCTACCGAGGCGACGGAACAGCCAAACTGTCGGCCGCCGGACTCACCCTCGTCATCGTCTCATCACTCCTCTACGCCATATACATCATCGCCGTACAGCGCTGGCACCATCCCTACTCATCCGTAACCTTCACCTTCTGGATAGTCCTCTTCGGACTCGCCGCCATCATCATCTTCTCTCTCCTCGCCGGCCAGAGCATCCAACTCCTCCATACCCCACGACAGTGGACATGCGCCATCCAACTCGCCCTACTGCCCACCGTCCTATCCCTCTTCCTCATGAATATCGCCATCAAGAATATCGGATCCACACCATCAGCAATCCTCGGCGCCCTCGAACCCGTCACCGCCGTCGTCATCGGCGTCACCGTCTTCGACGAAGCCTTCTCCCTACGCCTCGCCATCGGCATAGCACTCATCCTCTCCGCCGTCATCATCATCGTCGCCAAAACAACCCACCACTAACCACAGCTCCCGCCATGCTCCATCTCCCCGCCCTATGTCCTCCTTTCCCCTCCCTCTCGCCCCGCCTCTTGCCTATCCTCGTCTCCTGCTTCGCTCGTCCCTCCTTTCCCCTCTCTCTCGTCTGTGCTGTCGTGTTCGGCGGGTTACAACCCGCCGCTCCCCTCTCTCTGCCCTCCCGCTCGCCTCTCTCTGCCCTCTATTTCCCTCTCCCCCTGCCCTCCTTTCCCCTCTCTCTCGTCTCTGCTGTCGTGTTCGGCGGGTTACAACCCGCCGCCCGCCTCTCGCTGCCCTCCCGCTCGCCTCTCTCTGCCCTCTCTTTCCCTCTCCCCCTGCCCTCCTTTCCCCTCTCTCTCGTCTCTGCTGTCGTGTTCGGCGGGTTACAACCCGCCGCCCGCCTCTCGCTGCCCTCCCGCTCGCCTCTCTCTGCCCTCTTTTTCCCTCTCCCCCTGCCCTCCTTTCCCCTCTCTCTCGTCTGTGCTGTCGTGTTCGGCGGGTTACAACCCGCCGCTCCCCTCTCTCTGCCCTCCTCTCCGGAGCGTTTTGTCCTCTTTCCGGAGCAATTTCCTTTTTTGTCGTTCTTCCTCATTTTCCCCTGCGACAACTTCCATCCCTATTTGTCGCCCTTTTTCTAATCCACTCATCCTCAGCTCTTTATCCGCCGACACATAGGGAGCATCCTTTCTTTTTCCTCCTCCTCATCATCCACCCCATTAACCCCATCCACCCCATTAACCTCATCTTTTGTAAACATCTTTCCCTCAAAACCCCTCCTTCTTCCCCATCCGTCGCTCCAAAACTACCAATTTGTCGCACATCCCCTCTTTTTCCTTACCAATCTGTCGCCTCTACCCTACCAATCTGTCGCACCGTTTTACTAATCTGTCGCCGCTACCTTACTAATCTGTCGCCCGTCAACCTCCTATCACACTCTCCCTCAACCACTTACAGCCCCCTAAATAAATTCTAACTAATGACTCTTTTAAAGATATTCTAACTCTCTGAAGGTTTTTGTTTTTATTTTTTTTATTTTCTTGATTTTGATTTCTCACCGTTTTATCGCCCCCTCGCACTGCTGACCACCGCGCCTTTGTTTTCTACAGCAAACTTGCCCTCCCTGTGCTCTTTCCCCTCGTTCTGGTGCCCCCCTCCATCGCTTTTCTTTTGCCTTGCTGCCCTTAGTCCCTTTTCTCTTTCTTTAGCCGCCGTGTGAGCACCTATGCTTGCCTATGCCCCCTATGTTTGCCTATCCCTCCCCATGAGCCTCTATCCCTCCCTATGAGCCTAAGCTCCCTATGGCTCCCTCTACCCTCTCTGCTTCCTTCCCTCCCCCACCTTTGTCCTCTTTTTTCTTCTTTTCCTTCTTTCCTCCTATCTCCTTGATATTCAGCCACTTCCCATCTCACCCGTTTTGCCATCCCATTCGGTTCATTTCATCGCCCAAAACCTACCTTTTTGTCGCCTCAAACGGCCCGTTTCGCAACTCCATCTCTATTACTCCCCCTTTTATTCCCTATTATGTAAATATCTTTCATAATCGATAAAAACCTCCCTATCTGTCTCACTATCTCAAAACTCCACCTTCCCTTTCTGTCGCTACCCACAAATTCTCCATCCTCCCTTTCTGTCGTCACCCCTTCAAAAACTACCCTCCCTTTTTGTCGCACCCCACTGATAATCCACCCTCCCAATATGTCGCCACCATTCAGAAAATCCACCCTCCCTTTTTGTCGCATCTCCTTGAAAATCCACCTTCCCTTTTTGTCGCCATCTGCCTTTTCTATCTTCTTCCCTATTTGTCGCCAACAGCTTTTTCCTTATATTCCCAATCTGTCGCTACCTGATTCTTCCCTATTTTCCTACTTTATAGTATCTTTTCGTCAGAAAAATGCTCCTTTTTTGTCGCAACGAACCTCCCAATCTGTCGCAACCAATTTTATCAGCTCTTTTCGTCTATCTTCCTTTTTTGTCGCACAGACCTTCCCTATCTGTCGCTTTAACCCCACCAAAACATGTTCCTTTTTTGTCGCCAAACGGATTTCTCCCTCTCTTTCCTGCCCCAATCCTCTTCACATCCTACCGCGACGTATTGGGAGCTTTCTCCCTTCACATCACTTTTACTTTTTCTGCATCTTTCTGTCTATCAGCCATTTAATACCTTTATTTTCTACCAATTCTTCATTTTAACCCTATTTTTCACTTTTTTGTCGCCGAACTACTTTAATTTAGGCCTTAACTACCCAATCAATCAGCCACTTACAGACCATTCTACAACCTCCACTCCCCTACCCTACTCTCTCGTTTTCTCCTAAACAACTTCCTTTTTTGTCGCACCACCGTTTTTCTTCCCTTCTCCCTATCCGCCCACCCTTTTCTTATCTTTCCCCTTTACGATTCTTTGCACCATGAGTGATATTATTTTCTCTTCTTTGTAACCTCTTCCTCCATTTCATCATCTACACTTTTTCTACGTTCAGTTCCGTTTTTCCATTTTCTCCGATTTTCACCCCCTTATTTTTTCTCGTCTATTTTTCCGACTTTTTTAATCTATTTTTAATTTCACCCGTTTTTTCGCCTTTTCTCAATTTTGACCTTTTTCTCTCCATTTTTTTGTCTTTTTTTCACCCTTTTTCTACATGTCTATTCTCCGTTTTCTTTACTTTTTTCTTCCTCCTTTTTTCCTTTTTCTGTCTCTGTTTATCCATCGCTCCCCTCCTTACTCCATCGGCGACAAATCAATGAATTGTTTCTTCCTGATACCTATTACTACTTCCTTTCACTCGTTCCCTGTTCCCCCTTTTCCAGTCCCTCTTCTCCTTACGTAATTCGTCTCGTTTTGTCTCTTTTTCTTTCCCTCTTCTCTTCTCCATTCTTATTTCTTTTGTTTTATGTAAATATATTTCATAATCTCTACCTTATTCCTTTCAGTTTCTAACTTTATGTTATTTCCATTCCTTACCTTTTATTTCTTACTTATCACTTTTATTAAAACTTAGATCTCTATTTTGATTTTCAGCTCATTATGGTTTATCTATCATGTTTTTTGTTTCCCCATTTTCAGTTTAACCACCCTTTAACAAAGAACGGTTCCTTCATTAAGACCAAAACCAACAAAACCCTTTGTTTCAGCGCCAAAGGCTTTCGCCCTTTGCCATTTTGGCTTTGAGTCCTTTGAGAGGCTGGCCTCTCACCGCCCTCAAATCCCAAATGGCAAATCCGCCTCTGTCGGATCTTGGTGCTGACATAAAGCAAAACCTTCAACACAGCCTAACGACAGTCATCCGGTTTTTCGACCTACCGGACGGCTTCTAACCCTGCCTACCCGCCCCTGCAAAGGAATCATTAACGCCCAAGGGATAATATTAACATCATATTGATAATCAATGTGTTGCATTCATCCACCGTAGGGGCTGGGTTTATCCCAGCCCTACCAACTTCGGCCGAGAATTTAGGTAGCAACCACGCAGCTGCGAGGATGGGGATAAACCCCACCCCTGCTGCGGCAGAGTGCTGCAAACTTTCATTATTTATGTCCTATTGATTTTTCGTTCTTCCTGCCTCTTTCTACACCGTCTTATTTGGATTTTCAATGCATTTATTACTTTATTACTGTGTTCCTTATTGATTTATGATTTACTCTCTGCGGCGTCAGCTGTTTTCTTGGTTTTCTTGAAGTGATTCAAGCCTGAGGAACGAAGGCTGTTTCTTTCTGGTGCCGGTTTGCCGAAGCTTGCTTCGTAGCAAACTGGCACCAGAAAGAAACATAGGGTACGCCCTTGAATCACGCAATGGTTTTTCCTGGTTTTTGTTAGAATTGGTAATTCCGTTCTCATTTGTGGCAGACCAAGATCTTTTTCGTTCTTCTTAGCTTTATAAATCCGTGTAATCTGTGAAATCCGCGTGAATAAAATCTCCCTGCGAATAATTCTCACAGATTTCCCTGATTGCCCAGATTAATGTTGCTCATTAAATCCGTGTAATCTGTGAAATCCGTGTGAATAAAATCTCCCTGCGTATAATTCTCCTGACTTTAGCGCAAAAAATATTTACATTTTTAACTACTTGATAATGAAGTAGTTATAAAATTACCCTTGAATTTAGGGTGACGCAAACTCGATTTTGATTACCTTTGCGTCATGTTTATACGCAAAAAGAAGAATAGGTCAGGCACCATTAGTGTGATTGTAGTGGACAAGAGCCGCGGCAAGTTCCGTGAAGTAAAGAAGTTTGGTGTGGCATCTACTGATGAGGAAGCTGATGCGCTGGTTAAGGACGCACAGTTGTGGCTCCGCCGTTATGGAGGTATGCAGTACTTGGACTTTGACGGGACGGACAAGACAGAGGCCGATATTGACTATGCCTTGTCGCACATAAGCAAATTCCTATTGAACGCTCCTCAAACTATACTTGGACGTGTCTATGACAGCATAGGCTTTGACAAGGTGGGAGATGACATTCTCAGGCATCTTGTTATAGCCAGATGTTGCGAGCCGCAAAGCAAGCTTGCTACTTCTGCCTACCTGAAGTCTTACTTCGACGAAGACATAAGCCATTTCCAAATATACAGGTATATGGACAAGCTCTACAACACCCGACAGGAACTTGTACAACAGATAAGCGTCGAACATACGAAGAAGATTCTCGGTGGAAAGATAGAGATAATGTTCTACGACGTAACCACCCTTTACTTCGAGGCATCGCCAGGCCCAGAGGCAGACATGCGGCAGGCAGGATTCTCCAAGGACGGTAAGAGTAAGGAGGCACAAATTGTACTGGGTCTGCTTGTTAGTGAAGATGGCTACCCCTTGTCATATTCCATATTCAACGGAAGCCAGTATGAAGGATTCACCATGATACCTGTAATAGACGATTTTGTCAGGAAGTTCTCCCTGAAGGATTTTGTTGTCGTTGCAGACGCTGGTCTGATGAGCTCAAAAAACATTGAACTGCTTAAATCAGCCCAATACAAATATGTCATCGGTGCGAGAATAAAGAATGAGAATGTGAAAATACGCGATTGGGTTTTGGCCTTGGAAAAGGAGGACAAGAAGGTATACGAGACATCTCACGGCGATGGCGAGAGACTGGTTGTCAGTTATTCCGAAAAGCGCGCCAAGAAAGATGCTTACAACCGCAACAAAGGAGTTGAAAGACTGCGCAAGTCATTCAAATAAAGAAACCTCCATTTGAGACACTATACAATTTGGCCCTTGCTTTGCCGTTTCTGGCTTAGCAAGGGCTTTCTTTCGTAGAAAGCCCGTTTAAACTTCCCCTTGTTTTAGTCTCTGCATAATTATTTTTGCCAATATTATTGGTAATTTCTTGCAGATATGGCCATTTATTTGTACCTTTGTATAGTTCTTTTAATTATATAGATACTATACATATTTATGGCTATTCCAGAAGAGATAAAGTCAGTCGCCCGCCCCAAAAGTACGATAGTCCGACAGAGAGGCAGTCGTTTTGTCGTCATAAAAAGGACGAGCAAAAGAATTAACGGGAAGCCTGTCCCCGTAGACAAAGGAACGGTAGGAGAAATTGTAAACGGAAAGTTTGTCGAGGGCTCGTATATGCGCAAGAAAAATCGAGTGGATATAAAAGATTATGGAGAGGTGGCTCTCTGTGACAAGTACGGCAGTGGACTTCTTCAAGAACTCGCCAAGGTTTGGAATCTCGACGATGCGAAGCGCCTCTATATCATAGCCTTGCTCCGTGCTTCATATGGAGACATCATGAACCGTGACTTGCAGGTACAGTATCTTTGCTCATTTGCATCAGAGATGTATCCGGGAGTGCATTTGTCTGAGACGGCAGTGTCCGGGTTTCTTGTGAAGATAGGCAAGGCGTACTCCCTTATCTGTGAGTTCATGCGCAATAGAGTGAATACATTTACCGGCGGTAACATGGTCATTGACGGCATGCTCAAGGACTACAATGCCAAGACGGGGAACCTCTCGGAGTTCTCGCGCAAGGGGGCTAAGAAGGGCTCCAAGGACATCAGCCTGCTGTATGCCTTCAACCCATTGACGCGTGAGCCCATCGCGGCAAAACCTTACGCAGGCAACATGCTGGATCAGACGGCGATAGACGACTTTGTAGCGGAGTATGAGATTAAGAACGGTCTGATGGTCTTCGACAAGGGCTTCTACAACGACAAGTTGTTTGAGAAAGTCGATAAGATGGAAGGACTGGCATACCTGATACCGTTGAAGCAGAACTCGGCGTTCATAAAGAATTACAAGATGGATGAGCCGACAATGCCATTGAAAGACTATAAGGACGGCACGATTCTCTACAAGAAGCAAAAAATGTCAAATGGCAAGTACCTCTACTCTTTCCGCGACCCGAAAGCTGCTTCCGAACAGGAGATCGGATATGTGCAGAATGCCAACAAGAAAGATAATTTCAAGGCAGAAAGCTATGCCGAGAAGAAAGGCCTTTTCGGCCTGATTGTCTTCAAGTCAAAAGCTGACCTTGACCCATTGACCGTCTATTTAGCCTATTCCCAGCGATGGTCTGTGGAGACTCTGTTCTGGCTATACAAGAATATCGTTGACCGTGACACGGTAAACGTGCATTCCGACTACAGCGTATATGCCACTGAACTTATAAATTTCCTTTCCGTCGTCATAACGACAAGGGTTAAGAATGAGTTTGTCAAGCTGGGACCAAACAAGAAATATTCTTACAAGGCTATATTCAGATACCTTTCAAAATACAAGAAGGTGAGAACCAAAGATGGTGGAAAATGGGGTACGGCAACCATGCTTAAATATATAGAAGAGCTAGTTGCTATGCTTGGTGTATAGTGTCTCAAATGGAGGTTTCTTTATTCAAAAGTGGAAAAATCACAAAAGACAAGATTAACAAGCGTGGCTACAATAAATTCCTTGAAATAAGCAAGGGCGTGGAAGTCACTATTAATCAAGAGAAAATTGACGAGGATGCAAAGTGGGATGGCCTGAAAGGCTACATAACCAACACAGACTTAAGCGGTGAGGATGTCATAAAACAGTATACCGGGTTGTGGGTGGTTGAACGTGCCTTTAGAATCAGCAAGGGCAATTTGGAGATGAGACCTATGTTCCATTTTACCGAAAGACGTATCGAAGCGCATGTCTGCATTTGCTTCATTGCTTACAAAGTATATAAGGAATTACAGAGGCTGCTGCCATCATATGGCATACACATGAGTGTAGACAAGGTTCTAAAGATTGCCAAGACGATTCCAACTGTATATGTAAAGCTGCCCAATGGTAAAATCATCAATAAAACCTTATTTCTGACCGACGAGCAGGGGCAGATCAAGCCTTTATTTGACATGTAGGAGATTTTGGGTGACGCAACGCTAAAGTCAGGCGTCAGCTGTTTTCTTGGTTTTCTTGAAGTGATTCAAGCCTGAGGAACGAAGGCTGTTTCTTTCTGGTGCCGGTTTGCCGAAGCTCGCTTCGTAGCAAACTGGCACCAGAAAGAAACATAGGGTACGCCCTTGAATCACGCAATGGTTTTTCCTGGTTTTTGTTAGAATTGGTAATTCCGTTCTCATTTGTGGCAGACCAAGATCTTTTTCGTTCTTCTTAGCTTTATAAATCCGTGTAATCTGTGAAATCCGCGTGAATAAAATCTCCCTGCGAATAATTCTCACAGATTTCCCTGATTGCCCAGATTAATGTTGCTCATTAAATCCGTGTAATCTGTGAAATCCGTGTGAATAAAATCTCCCTGCGTATAATTCTCACAGATTTCACAGATTCCCACAGATTTATCGAGTAGAAGAAATCCTTGCAGAAAAATCAGTGTAATCTGTGAATTCCGTGCGAATAAGAACTCCGTGTGAATTAATAGCCCCGATTCTACGGATTTTGATTTGGGGTGGGGTAGGGGAGAAGCTTCCTCAAATCTTTACCAACTCATTAATCCATTATGCAATATTGTCTCCTCATTCCTCTTGTCTATATTTATTTTTTCCTTTATATACATACCTACCTATAAAATTATTAAAATATCTATATACCCATATACATAAGTATCTTTATCTACCTTTATATTCATATACTTATATATAACTATTTTTTCTTTTACTTCTGCCGTCTTTCTTCTTCACTTATCTACTTATTACTCGTTCAGTTTCTTTGCCTCCGTATTGATTTGCACCTGCATATACTTGATTTTATATATCCATATATCCCTATATATAATAATATATTCCTTTCTATTTATCCATATCTATATATAAACATACTTATTTATCTAATATTTTTTTCTATATATAAATATATACCCACTTATTTCTATACACGTACCTATACCTTTATATTTATAAACATTTACACCCCTATATATTTTTGTCTATGTAATCAACTATATATTTATTGAAATCTATTTATCTGCACTGTCAACTTTTATATATTTCTTTATTTATTGAGTCTTGTCAGTATTTTTATCTTGATATATTTGAATATCTAAATATATAAACATCTTTTTATTTTATAATAGCTACATCTATACATTTATATGGTCTTATATTTATATCCTTATTTCTTCATTCTTCTATATAAATATATACTAAAATAAACCTTTATTTATTTACCGCCAATCTTATTTTTATATATATTAAAATAAAAGATTATTTGTTTGTTTCACTAATTATTTGTATATTTGCATCCGAAAAGGGTCCGATATAGGGACTAATAAATGAATATGTAGATAAAGATATTTATAATTAAATATATATCTAATTCAAATATACTGATACTCAATAAGTTATGGCAACAGATAAATATAGTCATTTCGAAATATCCAGGCAGTCGGGCCGGATAACGACGGGAGTCTTAGCTGCGTACCTGCTCTTGGAGCTCCTCGTGGAGGCCGGTGACTTCATAGGACTGGCGAGGGTTTCGCAGGGACCGCTCGTCTACGGCATCAGCCGAATAACCCAGACGGGAGTAGGGCACGTGTTCCTGACTCTCGCTACCACATGTACGCTGCTGTTCCTCTGGGACCGTCTGCGGAGGGCGCTGAAGGACGTAAAATCGGTGCTCTGGTACGTTGTTTTGGCACTGATGGCCCTGATGGTATGCGATATGCTGCTGATGCTTCCTCCTGAGACTTCCAGCCTCATGGACAGTATCCAGCATCCTACGCGTTTCACTACCTTCGCCAACCACTTCCGTAGTGTCAGTTCTGGTCTCCAGACTCTCCTTCGCCTCGGTCTAAGTATCTCATTGATAGTGAAATACCGCGGCAGAATTCTTGCTTACGGTTGTTCCGACATCGTCTGCACTGTTCTCTCGGCTGTCGGCATGGGAGCCTTCTATTCCTACCTCGTCATGAGCGGTGTGAGCTTCCTCTCCGGTGCCCTGTCGTTCGGAGTGGTACTCTTCCGTTATGCTCTCGGTGTTATCCCAATCATCTTCATGCGCCGTACGATGGTCTACACCCACGTCCGCAACGCTGATGCTGAAGGAGATATATAAATGAATATGTTTACCTATTAATATTTACAGGCTTATTTAATTATTCGTTTTATAATACCTATATTTAAATATATACTTAATTATAGATTTGTTTAATTATTTACTTGTTTGTTTTTAGGTATTCATACACTAATATATTAATTCATGTGCTGATAAGAATATATGTAGAAGTAATTAAATATATACGTAAATAAGAAAATATAGATATTTATCATTATGTGATTACATACGTTTAAAATTATATCATTAGATGAATATGTATCTTTTTCTTCATTTGTATTAATATTGATGGACTATTTGACATATATAAATAAAAGTACATTAGTGTAAATATATAGATGTTTAAAGGACTTTAGAATTATAAAAATATAGATTTAAATATATACGTAAATATATAGTTGTTATGAAGAACAGAATTATTGTTTTTGCCAATCAGAAGGGTGGAGTAGGGAAGTCGACACTCTGCATCCTCTTTGCCAACTACCTCGCTTACAAGCGCAAGCCTGTGTGCATCATCGATACCGACCTCCAGAAGACGATCATGATGCAGCGACGAAAAGATGAAAAAGTCTTCGAGGGTCAGGATGAGCCTTATTCTATTCAGGACTTCGACGTCAGCGACCCCGACACGATGCAGCAGCTCATGGACTCGGCACGGCAGGTGGAGGGTTATGTTCTTCTCGATTCGCCAGGTAATGTGTCGGAGGACGGACTCGTTCCGATGTTCACGAATGCTGATTTCATCGTCTGCCCGTATGAGTATGAGGACAAAACCCTCGATTCCACCGGCACCTTCGTCCAGGTTGTCAACGCCCTTCGTGAGGCCAACCCCGATATGAAGGCACAGCTCTTCTTCGTTCCGAACCGCATCGACGCACGTATCGGAACGAGTGAGGAGAATAAGATGTGGAAGCAGACTGACCTGATTTTCAAGAAGTTAGGCAATGTTACCCCACGTATCGCCAGTCGTGCCACGCTCAAGCGTATCAACACCTTCGAGCTCTACGCCACCCAGCGTGATGCCGTCAGCGACTGCTTTGATTATATGATTAAAAAGATGTAAACATAAAAGTATATTGATATAAATATATATAAGTTTACAGCATTAAAGATATACAACAACAAAAATATAAAAGATTAAATATATATGGCTAAGAAGACAAGTGTGGTGCTCCCCGGTGGTATTGCCGGTCTCGTGCACCAGGTTCAGAATGGTGGTGAGGAGCCAAAGAAGTCCTCAGAGGTATCACGTCAGCCCGAGGCAGCACCGGCCCCGGCGCGCCAGGAGGCGAGGGAGGAGCCACGTGCTCAGCAGCCGGCTCCCGCTCAGCCTGTCCGTACGGCACCTGCCGCAGCTACCGATAGGGTAGGGGAGGGCAGTGAGGTCGCAGAGCCCGCTCCCCGCCGCGGTCGTCCTGCCGCTCCCCGTGATGGTGTGTCGCCGACGGAGAAAGCCGAGCGCGAGTATCAGATTGTCAAGGATAGCGGTGCCGACAGCTGGGACCTCTTCCTCAGTCTCGGAAAAATCTATAAGACACGCGATGAGCGGTTGGCGACAATCTACATCGATCCCGATCTGAAGCGGATCCTCGACCGACTGAAGACGGCCAGCAGCGTGAAGTTGCCGACGGCAGCCATCCTCTCGAGTATCGTCGCCCGCTTCATCTTCGACCACGAGAAGGAAATCAACGACGTCATCTTCGGTGAGCGACTGATATAATCCTTTCGCCTACATTATAGTTCGCGTGGATTTTTGGTAGCTATCGTGCTGTCTCCCACCTTATTATATATAGGTCCATCGAGTCGCCAGCTTGCTGTAGCGGTTGCACCGGGCACCTTATTATATAGGTCCACCGAGTCGCCAGGCTACTGTAGCGGTTGCACCGTCTCCCACCTTATTATATATAGGTCCATCGAGTCGTCAGGTTGCTGTAGCGGTTGCACCGTCTCCCACCTTATATATGGGTCCACCGAGTCGCCATGCTGCTGTAGCGGTTGCACCTCCCACCTTATTAAATGTCTGTGTGCGAGAAATTTACCTTATTTTTCCTTCGCTGAAAATCGCGTATTTGCAATCAACTGACCAGTTGGTCGCAAATACGCGATTTTTCGCAATTTTGGTGGAGAAGGAGGAATGTGGCTCCTTGTAGATGCATGCATTTAATTGATTATCAGCGTGTTGCTGCATTCAGCCGGGGTGTGCTTATTCCCATCCTACTGCCATGTGGGTGATTCCCTCTCGCCAAACCGCAAAGAACGCTAAGGCTGTGCTCAGCAAATCACGGACAACGTGTATTCCTTTTTTGACAAAAACAAGAAAAGTCCTTGCAGTGATGATTTTTCTCTCGCCAAGCCGCAAAGGACGCAAAGGCTGTGCGCAGCAAATCACTGACAACGTGTATTCCTTTCCAACAAAAACAATAAAAACCCTTGCCGTGATGCAAGGGGTTCGCCCTCTGTTTCTTTCTGGTACCGTCGTGCTTCGAAGCAAGCTTCGGCAAGTCGGCACCGGGAAGAAACAGCCTTCGTTCCTCAGGCTTGCATCACGGCAAGGAAAACCAGAAAAACTGCTGATGCCACGGGACTGGTGCACCTGCATAGAATATACTTGCATTACACGGCCACCTCATGCTAAATAATCATGCAACACACTGATAATTAACATGTTGCTGCATTCATCCAGTAGGGGTGGCGTTTATCCCCATCCTACCAGCTACGGGGCAATTACCTTAATTCTCGTCCGCCTCAGCTAGGGTGGGGATAAACCCCACCCCTACTGGATGCATGCAACTCATTAGTTATCAGCGGATTGCCAGCGTGACCCATTGGCAGGGCGGATAGGCATAGTTAGGGGCCGTAGATGTCAAAGGGCAAGCTGCACAGGGCCGTTGCAGGGTGCTGCCCTCGTGGCCGTCAGGTCGTTCGTAAGACCGAATCTCAACATTTTTTGAACCTAACACTGTCTAAAACCTACGCAAACCGCTGATACTAAGATACTTGCAGCACTCTGCCGCCGTAGGGGTGGGGTTTATCCCCATCCTATTGCCACGTGAGTGATTCTCTCGCCAAGCCGCAAAGAGCGCAAAGGCTGCGCTCAGCAAATCACTGACAACGTGTATTCCTTTCTGACAAAAACAATAAAAACCCTTGCCGTGATGCAAGGGGTTCGCCCTCTGTTTCTTTCTGGTACCGTCGTGCTTCGAAGCAAGCTTCGGCCCGCCGGAACCAGAAAGAAACAGCCTTCGTTCCTCAGGCTTGCATCACGGCAAGGAAAACCAGAAAAACTGCTGATGCCACGATTTTTCCTCAACCAAGGCAAAGCCCCGACGGGGCTTAATTCTCATTAACCTCAGACTAAGGGAGCGCAGCGACCGCAGTCTGGGGTAGAAAGTGGTCGCGAGAAATCCACGACCAGCCTCGGAGAGGTTGAATAGCGGAACGCGCAGAAACGTGTGCGCACTGCGTGCTATTGTGCGTCTTCGAGGCACTGAATGTATTTCTCTCTCTGCATCTTTGATCCCCGGACTGCGCTCGCTATCGCTCGCTTAGTCCGGGGTTATTGACGATTCAGCCCCGTCGGGGCTGGTAATGGCAGAGGTATTTTTATCTCGCAAAGCCGCAAATAACGCTAAGCTTGTAAAGGGCATCTTGCTACGACAAAAACCGGTAAAAAAACCCTTGCCGTGATGCAAGGGCTGCACCCTCTGTTTCTTTCTGGTACCGTCGTGCTTCGAAGCAAGCTTCCGCAAGTCGGCACCGGGAAGAAACAGCCTTCGTTCCTCAGGCTTGCATCACGGCAAGGAAAACCAGGAAAACCGCTGATGCCGCGATTTTTCCTCAACCAACGCTAAGCCCCGACGGGGCTTAATCGTCAATAACCCCAGACTAAGGGAGCGCAGCGACCGCAGTCTGGGGTAGTACATGGACGCAAGAAATCCATGACCAGCCTCGGAGAGGTTGAATAGCGGAACGCGCAAAAATCGTGTGCGCACTGCGTGCTATTGTGCGTCTTCGAGGCACTGAATGATTATTCTTACTACATTCCTGTTCCCCCGGACTGCGCTCGTTATCACTCGCTTAGTCCGGGGTTATTGACGATTCAGCCCCGTCGGGGCTGGAAGCAAAAGATGTATAATTCTTTCATGGCAAAAGTGGGGTTTATCCCCACCCTACCAACAGCGGGCGAGATGCAAAAAGAATTACACCGCAGCTGGTAGGGTGGGCTAAACCACACCTCTTCGGCGGATGAATGCAACACATTGATTACCAACGTGTTTTACAGTAATCCATTTGCGCGTTAATGATCCCTTTGCCGGGCTGGTCATAAAGGCCGTCCGTCGCTGCGGGGTATCTACCTTGATTCTTTCACGCAACTGGTAGGGTGGGGATAAACTCCACCTCTTCGGCGGATGAAAGCAACACATTGATTACCAACGTGTTTTACAGTAATCCATTTGCGCGTTAATGATCCCTTTGCCGGGCTGGTTATAAAGGCCGTCCGTCGCTGCTGGGTATCTACCTTGATTCTTTCACGCAGCTGGTAGGGTGGAGATAAACCCCACCTCTACTATAAATGTGTGCAACACATTGATTACCAACGTGTTGGTAACGTGATATACTCCGACAATCTCTTCATCATTGTATTACATTCGAAATTACGTAGCAGTGTGCAGACAGAGGAGAATTATCAATGTCCATTTGAAAAAACAAGTCAAATATTTTGTAAGTATCAGTCCCGGATACCTAATTACAGCAACTAACAACAATTCCATCTTCCTTCCCGCAGCTGGCATGAAATGCAAGGACTATACAAGTGGCCCCACCAAAAGCTTCTACTACTGGACATCAAACATGCCTCAAGGTGATGACGACGGAACTGCCTATGAGTTCATGGGCTATAAGGATTATTCATCAAGTATCATGACCGGAAGCAGGTACTATGGATGTCCTGTCAGAGCCGTATGCAAATAATCATATAAAGTTTCTTTTTACTCATATTCTATCCATCGTCCTGTATTGTTGCAGGATGATGGATAGTGTGTTTAATGAGCCAGGACTATCCACACTGTGTGATATGCCCTGTCCTATAAATCGGGGATTATCCGGGATTATTGACCATTCAGCCCCGCCAGGGCTGGAAGTGGCAGAGGTATAATTCTTTCGTGGCAATAGGATGAGGCCACACTCAACACCTACTGGATTGACCTGCCAGCCTGCGCCCAATTGAGCTGCACAGTGCACCCTGCAACCGCCCTGTGCCGCTTGCCCGTTGGTTTGTGGCCGGCCCTAATTCTGCCCACCTGCGAACTGCATACGCCCATAGTATAATGCCTGTTCTGTGGAAAAGTGAAGCCTGAGTAATAATTATGTCATTTAAGTCAAAATTGAAATGAAAGGGCCGACCGCATTCAAATGAAATATTCGTATTATTTATTGGATAATCCAAAAATATTATCTAAATTTGCATCACGATGGTATTTTTAGAACATACATTGCAAACAACAAGAGCCTATGTGAATTCTCGACCGAAGTCGGAACGCAAGGCCTATGGTCAGTTCTTCACGATGGGAACTGGCGCAATGTTTATGTCCAAGCTCTTCAATGTTAATTTGGAAAAGGAATGTTTAAACATCCTTGACGCAGGGGCAGGTACAGGCATACTGACTTCTGCCATGGTTGATCAACTTCTTGCTCTCGGATTCAAGGGTAAGATTTGCGTTACTTGCTATGAGAACGACTCTAACGTATTGCCCGTACTTTACGGCAACTTAGAAGAAATCGCTAATAACGTTAAGCAATTTGAGTATAGAGTTATAGCAGAGAACTTCCTAACATGCCAACCTTTCGGCGGTTTCTTCCAGGAAGAGGCTAAATACGACTTAGTGATCGGTAATCCTCCTTATAAGAAGATACCTATAGAAGCATCTGAGGCCCAGCATATGAAAGAGGTTTGTCATGGAGCACCAAATCTTTATTTTCTTTTTATGGCCATGAGCATACAACAGTTGAAAGAAGAAGGACAACTGGTTTACATTATTCCACGTTCATGGACATCAGGAGCCTATTTTGAGCGTTTTCGCAAGTGGCTATTCGCACGTACTGTAATTGAGCACATCCATCTCTTTGGCAGTCGTGACAAAGTTTTCAACGGAGAGTCAGTCTTACAGGAGACAATGATTATAAAGATTAGAAAGACTAAACAGAGGCCTCGCTCAATTAAGATGACATTCTCTGAGACTTCTGACTTTAATAATATTTCTTCAATCTCTGTTCCTTATGATACAATCGTATCTAATAATAACTATGTATATCTGGTAACAAACAAAAAAGAAATTAGATGCCTTGACTCGCTGAAGACATTGGATCATACTCTTGTAGCTGACGGTCTGCGCATGAAGACGGGCTTAGTGGTCGACTTTCGCACGCGTGAGGTACTGAGAAACGAGCCGGACTCTCCTAACACTTACCCTTTACTCTACTCTCAGCATATCAAAAATGGTAAAATCATTTGGCCTGTTGGGAAAGAGAACGAATATATCTGTACCGAAAACAAAGCCCTATTGCAAGAGAACGCTAACTATGTATTCGTTAAAAGACTCACGGCCAAAGAAGAGCGTAGAAGACTGCAATGTGGTATATATCTTAAAAGGGAGTACCCTAATTATAAATATATCAGCACACAAAATAAGATAAATTACATTCTTTGTCAGGAGGAAGAAGAAGCATTAGGCGTCTATTGCTTGTTAAACTCTTCTATATATGATCTCTATTATAGGATCCTTAATGGCTCGACACAGGTCAACTCGACAGAAATAAACATGATGCCTGTACCCGACAAGCACACCATAGCAGAAATGGGGAAGATGCTAAAAGGCAAAGAACTATCTACAGAAATGTGCGACAAAATATTATCAGCATGGATCAAATAGAAACAGCGAGAAAGATATTGTCAGAAATTGGCATGCCAGAGAAGCAACAAAGCAATTTATGTGCACTCACTTTACTGGCACTCTGCGATATAAAGAAGCAAGATACATTAGCTAACGCTTCCAATAACTGGATTCGCATCCATGATATTATACAGTTTGTAAATACCAATTATGCATCCAGCTATGCTGAGAACTCTCGTGAGACATTCCGAAAGCAAGCTTTACATCACTTCCGTAATGCTGCATTGATTGAAGACAATGGATTGGCTACTAATAGCCCTAACTACCGTTACCGACTTACGTCAGAATTTCTATCTGTATTAAAGAAGAATGGGAAAAGGGGTTACAAAAAGGCACTCAAGGATTTCTTAACAAATCATGAGAGCTTAAAAAACAAATATAAATCAAAGAAGGCTATGCCCATGTTGCCCATAAAAATTAACGACAAGGATTATAGTCTTTCACCTGGCAGTCATAACCAGCTACAAAAGGCAATCTTAGAAGAATTTGCACCTCGCTTTGCTCCGAATTCAGAATGCCTTTATTTGGGTGACACAACTCACAAAGACTTGGTAAGATCAGTGAAGAAAATGGAAGAATTGGGATTTGACATAACTCTTCACGATAAGATGCCAGACGTTGTGCTCTATCGGCCTGACAAGGACTGGCTATATTTTATAGAGGCTGTGGATTCTGTTGGACCAATGAGCCCTGAGCGGATAATAGACATCCAAAGAATGACACAGCAAGTAAAATGTGGAAAAATCTTTGTCACAGCGTTTCTTGACTTTAAGAAATATAAACGATTCTCTGAGCAAATAGCGTGGGAAACAGAAGTGTGGATAGCGGAAATGCCAGACCATATGATTCACTTAAATGGAGATAAGTTTCTCGGACCAAGATCTTAATTCACTATATTATTTTGGTTCATCCGACAAATCGTGTGATTTTGTCATTATGCAAATTGAAAAGTCTTAACTTAAAATAGTCAATGTCCCGGTAGCCATAGGCGTTTCTCTTCAAGACTTTTATTTTATTGTTGATCCCTTCTACTTTTGCATTGCTTGTCCTACATTTGTAATAAGCCAGGATTCCAGTTCTGTAAGCGGCGATGGAATTACCCAGCTTTTCAAGGGTGGGAACTTTTGATTCCCGAGCCTGTTTTATCCAGTCATCCAGCACAGCTTCTCCTTCTTTATATGAGTCCTGCTTCCATACTTCTTGCAAGTATTCATTGAGAATGTAGGCTTTGCTCAGAGGTTCGTTCATCTTGATTACGTTATCCAATCTCTTCTTTTCATCCTCTGTAAAAATATCCTTATCATGGCGCAACAACAGCCAGCGCGTTCCCTTTATGACTTTTCTTTTTTCTAAGTCCTTCTCTTGATTATAGACCTCTCTTCTGACTTTGTCCAAGGCTTCGCCTGCCAGTTTCTGCACATGGAAGTGATCGAAAACGTGAATGGCATCAGGTAGGTTTTTCTTAATCGCAGAGATGAACGCAGCGGACATGTCTGAAGACACGGACTCTATCTTCGCGCCGCTTCTCTTCAATTTGGGCCAGAACTTCTTCAAAGAATCGATTCCTTTGCCATCTCCGACATGTATAATGGCACCACTCAACATGTCGACCACAATAGTCAGATAGACGTGTCCCTTCCTCAAAGCGAACTCATCAATACCAATGTGCTTGACATCCTTGATATCTATATGAGAAAACTTATGATTGAGATAGTTCTTGTGGATATCCTTCACCGTATCCCAACTCAGACCGAGATAGTGGGCTACATCTTTTATCGTCATTCTATGAAGCAGTTCTATCACGAGCCTTGCCAAACGATGTGTATAGCGCTGCTTGCCGGTAACGAAATGAAGATCCTCATAGACATCAGCACCACATGTCTTACACTTTAGACGACGCACCTTTACATGTAAGATTGATTGCTTGGTACCAATGTTGACACTGCGGATTTTACGAATCTTGAACCCGTTGCGTACGACAACGTGACTATGGCAACATTCACATCGAGTTTTTACATCTCTTTTTTGGATATGATGAATAATAGTATTACCTTTGTACTCAGTCTTAGTGCATTCGAAGTCCCTGATTCCGTATGCATAATAGATATAGCTGGTGTCCATTTGTCTTGTTTTTTTTAATCACTTACAAAGGTAATGGATTTCCAGCTATTTTCTTTACATCATCCACACTTTATCACACGATTTGTCGGATGAACCATTATTTTGAGTTGACAAGAATTTCTGTATTTTTTTTTCGGACGCCCCCTAACCCTGCCTATCCGCACCCTGCAACCGCACTGTGCTGCTTACTATTTATTCGCGTGCCGCACCCTGCAAACGTCCATCGTTTATCTCCGTTGGTTTGTCGACGGCTCCTAACACTACCTACCCGTGCCCTGTGCCGCTTGTCGGTTGATGATCTCTGTTCCCATCCTCATTTCCCCCTTCTCCGCTATCTTACCTCTTTTCCTCCGTCATTCCGCCTTTCCAACCATTTGATTCTTAACTACTTGCGTATATACCTCGTTCTACCCCTCTTTCTATACCCCGAACTACCCCCCTGAAATTTGGAATCGCCTCGAAAATGTTGTACCTTTGCAACTGTAAACGAACAAACACCATTTTAATTATCATGAAACACACGAAGAATCTCGTCTTAACTAACGACCTTACCATTCATCTCTCCGACCACTTCACTCTTCATGAGATGGTCAGTTCAGGCACCGCCCTCCGCTTCGGCATCGACAACACGCCGACACCGGAGGTCGTCGAGAACCTCCGCTTCCTCTGTCGCGCCGTCCTCGAACCCCTCCGTCTGCGCTACGGTCGCATCATCATCACCAGCGGATACCGCTGTCGGGAAGTCAACCGCCTCGTCGGTGGGTCGCCGTACTCGCAACACCTCCGTGGTGAGGCTGCCGACATCTACATCCCCTCGCGTGAGAAGGCGAAGAAGTACTTCGAGTTTATCCGTGACAACACCGATTTCGACCAGCTCATCCGTGAGCCCATCGCCCGCGAAGAGAAAGACTATCCGCGGTGGCTGCACGTCAGTCATGCCGTCCACCGCCCTAACCGCCACGAGACGATATAGTAGGACTTAGTGTAAGTACTTAATAATTCTGAATTTTCAATTAATTTGTAGCGATAATCTTCTAAGACTCGTTTTTCTTTGGCCTTCCTCTTTTTCTACCTACCTTTTTCGACTTGTATCCCGGTTCACACCCGGCTGGGATGTCAAGCCCAAAAGCCTTCGCAATCTCTACCTGCTTCCCGACAAAAGGTGTTATCTTGGTGGTATGCCCCTGTCGCTCGATACATCTTATGTTCCTCATCTCGTCAAGCATGTCCAGTGAAGAGGCGAACATGCTGTGAAGGCCTGTCGTCTTCCAGATGTGTCTAATATATGATCCTATGACTAATCCGACGAACAAGATGAACAGCCTGCCGGTCTTACCGTCCTCGCTCCAATTTCTTTGTCTGTCAGAGCACATCTCCGTCTTCATCTGCTGGAAGTACTTTTCCTGCTCGTCTCTCAATTTGTAGTGAGCCAGAGCTTGTGGCGCTGTCAAATCCAGCCCGAGCGTTACAATGGCGACAAACCCTAAAAGTCTGAGTGAGTCGTTGTACTTCTTCTCGTTCTTCTCAAACGACACGACATGCCTTTTCTTGTCCAGTTTTACGTCAAACATGCAGAAGTCCCTTTTGAGTGTCTCATCGTCAGGGGCTTCCTCTTTGCCATCAATCATCTGCTGAAGACTGCTTCTCTGCCCTTCGACTTTCATGTCTATGTTGATTTGCCCCTCGCTTCTCCACGAGGGATTGAAGAACAGATTCAGGCGCATCTTGCTTGCTGTCTTTTCGGACTTGCCCTTTCCATGTACCTTGTAGTCAATGTCGTACTGTTTGTAATACAGCTTGCTGTCAAGGTCTATCTCCATTCCGTCCGGACGGACATTGAAGTCTCCAAGGCTGTCTATTTTGTCGCTGATAAACTTGTGGCCGGTCTTCATACACATTATAGCGGGCTGGTCATGAAGAATGTTGTCCTCAAGGATTTGCACTGTCCCATAGCCCCTGTCCGTTATCATTACGTAATTCGTAAAACCGGCACAGCGCAGGTCAGACTGGATGACACCCATAGTGCGTGAGTCAGGGATGTTACCGGGAAACGACCTGTAATAGATGGGCATGTGGTTGCTGAGAGTATAGACTACAACTTCATTCGTCTGCGCCAAGGCAATGTTCTCCTTGTTGTGCCCCCAGCGTATGTCGGCCAGACTGCTCCCGTAAGCCGACCTGCTTGTGGAGTCAACAGCACAGAGCTCCATCTTTCCAATTCTTTCTGAACGAAGGCGCAACAAGGCCTGGCGGTCTTTCTCAGTGATTGACTGCGTAAGACGGGTGATGTCTCCCGGAGACATTTCGCGCGCGGACGGAGTCTTGGTGTATCTCTGCCAGCGAGCGAGCCTGCTGTAAGAATAGCTGGAAATATAGGGGAACATGGCAAGCGTCATGATGTCATCCACTTTCTCCTTGTTTCCCTCGAACACTTTCTCCAGATCCTCGCGTATCTTAGTCTTCTCCGCAACTCTTTCCATAAGCCACACGTCGCCATACAGACGGTTCTGCGCATCTCCATTGTAGGTGGGTCTCCCTGCTTTCCTCGTACTTGGCAAAGAGTCCAGTTCACTCAAATCCCATTCCTGTGGGAATAACAATTTCTTTCGCTCAGCAGGCGACATGTAGAGGTACACCTTGCCCGGAATGAACTTCAGGCTTTCGGTCACTGTGCCTAAATGAATGCTTTTGTTCATGCGCTTACCGGTTGCCTCGTTCGTCACACGTGGACGTAGTGTAGCATATCTATATCCGTTATTGATGTGAAGCGTCACCTTGTGAGCAGTCTCATCGCTTATAGGTCTTGCCATTATACTATATCATTGATTACCGCTACAAATGTAACAATAATAAGTGAAATGGCAAAACATAACAAACTAAATATTTACTGATTTATAGATAATTAGCTTTAGAGTGGGTATTATCGCTACAAATTAATCGAAAATTCAGATAATAATCAGTACTATAAAAAACACGGTATACATATCGTGATATATATGAAGATATAAATATATATAAACGTATGTAATTACATATCTTAATAACTTATTATTTTTTTAATTATTCATTTTAATAGCTATGCTTCGTAAAAGACCATTGGGAAAGAGACGTTTGCCGGTGCCATCCGGCGACAAAAAGATGAATTTTCCTCTGGAGAAGTACATTACAATTATGGCAGTTTATTACAAGGTTTATCAGAACAACAATCCTCACAATCCGAACAAGGGCAACTGGTACGCTCGTGCCGCAATGATCGACACCGACACCACCGAGACCCTTGCCAAGTCAATCATGGAGAAGTGCACCGTCAACGAGGCTGATGTCCTCGCCGTCATCAAGGCCCTCGTAGGCGAGATCACCCGCTCCCTCCAGTCCAGTCACCGTGTGAAGCTCCCCGGCTTCGGAACCTTCAAGATAGGTATCACCTCGAGTGGTGCTCCGTCGCGCGACAAGTTCTCGGTGGCTAACATCACCGGTGCCCATGTCCTCTTCCAGCCCGAGTTGAAGATCTCGGCCAACGGCACCCGCACCCGCACCTTCCTCACCGGCACCCGTGTCAAGGAGCTCATCAACTATGAGGGCCTCGCCGACGATGCCGACAGCGGCAAGAGCGATGCCGGCGACAAGCCCGCTACCGACGACAGCGGCAAGAGCGACGCCGGCGACAGCGGTAAGGGCACCAGCCCGCAGGAGGGCGTCTGACCGACTCCTCCCACCGGCTACAGCTCCCCGAGCAGGACGTAGTCGGTGGGCAGCCACCGGCGAGGGTTCCACGCTTTAGTCGGTGGACAGCCACCGGCGAGAGTTTATGTATGGCTTTCGTCGGTGGCCATTGTATCAGAAACCTCAGTGTAACAATGGACGAGCGTTAATGATCCATTTGCAGGGGCGGATAGGTAGGGTTAGGGGCCGTCCGGTCGGTCGCAAGACCGAATCTCTGATTTTTTATTTTGGGAGGCCCCTAACCCTGCCTATCCGCACCCTGCAACAGCCCTGTGCCGCTTGCCCGTCTACCGATGACCGCCACGGGGCCGCACCCTGCAAACGGCCATCGTTTATGTCCGTTATGGAATCAGCGTTATCTGCGGGGGGGGGAATCACGAATTAATTTGCGTGAGGGGAAGAATTAGGTGAACCTCGGCGTGAGAGAATTCGCACGCAGAAAGAACCTTGATAATTTGAGTTTTAATACTATGAGTAAGCTTTCAACTTTAATAAAAAGGAAAGGAGGTGTAATACTATGAGATCACTGAAACGTAACGACTGGGTGAATATCCTCAAGATTCTCGCCACTATCATTGCCTCGATTCTCGGAACCCTCGGCGTGGAGTCGTTCGATAGCAGCAAGTTCGGGTTTTAGTCTCGGAGCAGAGTAATCCGTCTGCGCGGAGATTCCCCGTGGGATGTCTACGTTCGGGTTTTTAGCCCTACCGGCGGCACAAGGCATGCGTCTTGTGCCGCCTTTCCCTTTTTCCAGTCGGATAGTCGATGGCATGGATTGCTGGATTCTGTGATAATGTATTGATAATTAACATGTTGCTGCATTCAGCCAGTAGGGGTGGGGTTTATCCGAGGCTGCTGAAAAAGTACCCTAAAAACAGATGGGTATAGCAAAAATCTTTCAATTTGTAACTTTTAGCTGACTGCGATGCGAAAAGAAGTCGTATTTTCTTTAATTTACCCCTTTTTATGGGGTCAAAGACAAATGCTTGCTTACAGTTTTTGTTAACAAATGTATTTTCAGCAGCTTCGGTTTATCCCCATCCTACTGCCACGTGAGTGATTTCCTCCCACAAAGAGCGCAAAGGCTATGATAGCTAATCACGGACAACGCGTATTACTTTCCAACAAAAACAAGCAAAACCCTTGCCGTGATTATTCCCTCTCGCCAAGCCGCAAAGGACGCAAAGGCTGTGCGCAGCAAATCACGAAGAACGCGTATTCCTTTCCTACAAAAACAAGAAAAACCCTTGCCGTGATGCAAGGGCTGCGCCCTCTGTTTCTTTCTGGTACCGTCGTGCTTCGAAGCAAGCTTCGGCCCGCCGGCACCAGAAAGAAACAGCCTTCGTTCCTCAGGCTTGCATCACGTCAAGGAAAACCAGAAAAACCGCTGATGCCGCGATTTTTACTCTGGCAACGCAAATCCCCGACGGCTTGAAATTGGTGAAGTGTTATCATCCTTGTAGACCACGATTTTTACTCAGCCAACACAAAGCCCCGACGGGGCTTAATTCTCAATAGCCCCAGACTAAGGGAGCGCAGCGACCGCAGTCTGGGGAAGAACAAGGACGACAGAAATCCACGACCAGCCTCGGAGAGGTTGAATAGCGGAACGCGCAGAAACATATTTGCTTTTGCGCACTCCGTGCTATTGTGCGTATTCGAGGCACTGAATGTATCTCTCTCTGCATCTTTGATCCCCGGACTGCGCTCGTTATCACTCGCTTATTCCGGGGTTATTGACGATTCAGTCCCGTCGGGGCTGGAAGTGGGGAGGTATAATTCTTTCGTGGCAATAGGATGAGGCCACACTCAACACCTACTGGATTGGCGTGCCAGTCTGCGCCCAATTGAGCTGCACAGCGCGGTTGCAGGGTGCGGATAGGCATGGTTAAGGGCCGTCCGAAAACAAAAATATCAGAGATTCGGTCTTCCGACCGTCCGGACGGCCACGAGGGCCGCCCATGCAAGTGGGCAACGTTACCAACATGCTGGTTGTCAATGTGTTGCACACATCCAATAGGGGTGGGGTTTATCCCCATCCTACTTCCACGTGAGTGATTTCCTCTCGCCAAGCCGCAAAGGACGCAAAGACTGCGCGCAACGAATCACGAAGAACACGTATTCCTTTTTGACAAAAACAAGCAAAACCCTTGTCGTGATTATTTCCTCTCGCCAAGCCGCAAAGGACGCAAAGGATACGGCAACTATTCACGAATAACATGTATTCAATTCCAACAAAAACAAGAAAAACCCTTGCCGTGATGCAAGGGCTGCGCCCTCTGTTTCTTTCTGGTACCGTCGTGCTTCGAAGCAAGCTTCGGCCCGCCGGCACCAGAAAGAAACAGCCTTCGTTCCTCAGGCTTGCATCATGGCAAGGAAAACCGGAAAAACCGCTGACGCCGCGACATGTCATGCGAGCAGTTGCTTCCGTGGCTGAGAGCCAACATGGACACTCTGATAAAGTGCCTCATGGACGGCAGCTACCGTCCGAATCCCGTCAGACGGGTAGAGATACCCAAGGATAATGTCAAGAAACACCTTTTAGGGATACCCACCGTGGTAGACCGTATGGTGCAACAAGCCATCAACCAAGTTCTGACTCCCATCTTCTATCTGCTTAATATGCAATCGTATATAATAATATAGATAGCTACCCAGTGTCTCTTTTTTAGGTACAAAACTTTTGAAACCCTGGTTTGTACATAATTCCGACTTGGCGATAGACAATAGGCCAATAGGAGCTCTACTTGACATTAATACTGTGCCTACTGGTAGCATATGAGTGCTACATGAATCATAACCTTTTTGAGTAATATTGCGTTCCCCATAATATACAAATTTTGATTGCTGGTCAGACAAATCTTTTGGAGTAATCCACACTATATTACCTCCATAGTTCCGTTCCTCCTTAGTTGAAGGTGTGGCACCATTGAACACATCTGCAATTTTACTAATATCTTCTACAATCCAGCCCATTGGTATGTTCAGTTTCAGCTTTTCATTCCACACCATCTTTCCACCATTCGACTTATACGGTCTACCATTCTCATCAGGGAAGTCAAACTGCACGAACCAGTAATCGTAGAGCTGACGTGCCATCGCCTCTAAATTATCATTTATCGTTTGGAATTTTATTTGTATATTTGTTCTTGAATAGTCAAAATATGGAATATGTATGGCAACAGAAGATATACTAAATGACATTGTAAGCGGAATAAAAGATGTGCTCAGCGATGAGCAAATGAAGCAGGTAAGTAGTTCTATAAAGGATGTGCTTGCAAAATATGAGATTAACAAGAGGACAAGCAATGAGGAACGAAGAGAGAAAGAAAATACCGAGTTGCTTGATACCTTCCTATCCGCTAAGAAGATAGAAGGTTGCTCTGACAAAACGATCCACTATTATCAGTCGTCAATAGACAAGTTGTTGAATGGATTGTCAAAATGCATCAAAGAGATTTGTACAAATGACATCCGTAGCTATCTGGCTGAAATACAAGAGGAAAACAATCTCAGCAAGGTAACCATTGATAACCTGCGAAGAATTTTCTCCAGCTTCTTCTCTTGGTTGGAGGACGAAGACTATATAGCCAAAAGCCCTGTGCGAAGAATTCACAAGGTTCGCACCGACACTCTCGTCAAAGAAGTTCTCAGCGATGAAAATATAGAAACCTTGCGTGACAGCTGCAACGAATTGCGTGATCTTGCAATGATAGACCTATTGCTAAGTACTGGCGTTCGTGTAGGGGAGTTGGTAAAAATGAACCGCGCTGATATTGACTTTCAAGAACGGCAATGTAAAGTGTTCGGTAAGGGGAATAAAGAGCGAGAGGTATATTTCAATGCACGCACCAAGATTCACCTGCAACGTTATCTTGAGAGTAGAACGGATGATAATCCTGCCCTCTTTGTTACATTATTAAAACCACATACACGCTTAACTATTAGTGGAGTTGAGGTTCGATTGCGAAAAATGGGAAAGGATGTTCACATTGATAAGGTACATCCACACAAGTTCCGACGGACTTTGGCGACAATGGCTATAGACAGGGGCATGCCTATTGAACAAGTGCAAAAACTATTGGGGCATGTACGAATTGATACTACGCTGCACTATGCGATGGTTAACCAGCAAAACGTAAAAATAGCGCATCGGAAATATATAAATTGATTCATGCATGCGAATTATCTGACAAGATTTGCTTACCTTTGCAAAGAAGAACCAATGAATAGACAAAATGATATTGTCAGATATTGCAGAATACGTAACAGAAAGAGTAAATAGCAAAAGTATTACATTAAATCAATATGTAACTACTGATTCTCTTTTGCAAAATAAACGAGGTAGACAAACTGCTCAAAATCTACCTCCGATGACTTGTGCGCTTACTCGTTATTGCAAAGGTGATATATTAATCTCAAACATTCGTCCTTATCTTAAGAAGATATGGCTTGCTGATTCTGACGGTGGCTGTTCCACAGATGTCCTCGCGTTCAGGACTAAGAATGGTCATTCTCCTAATTATCTATATGCGTTGTTGATCTGAATTTTCAATTAATTTGTAGCGATAATCTTCTAAGACTCGTTTTTCTTTGGCCTTCCTCTTTTTCTACCTACCTTTTTCGACTTGTATCCCGGTTCACACCCGGCTGGGATGTCAAGCCCAAAAGCCTTCGCAATCTCTACCTGCTTCCCGACAAAAGGTGTTA
Organism: Prevotella lacticifex; assembly: GCF_019973375.1. Taxonomy (GTDB): domain Bacteria; phylum Bacteroidota; class Bacteroidia; order Bacteroidales; family Bacteroidaceae; genus Prevotella; species Prevotella lacticifex. The sequence continues at coordinate 832,386 of NZ_BPTV01000002.1, forward strand.
TCTTGGTGGTATGCCCCTGTCGCTCGATACATCTTATGTTCCTCATCTCGTCAAGCATGTCCAGTGAAGAGGCGAACATGCTGTGAAGGCCTGTCGTCTTCCAGATGTGTCTAATATATGATCCTATGACTAATCCGACGAACAAGATGAACAGCCTGCCGGTCTTACCGTCCTCGCTCCAATTTCTTTGTCTGTCAGAGCACATCTCCGTCTTCATCTGCTGGAAGTACTTTTCCTGCTCGTCTCTCAATTTGTAGTGAGCCAGAGCTTGTGGCGCTGTCAAATCCAGCCCGAGCGTTACAATGGCGACAAACCCTAAAAGTCTGAGTGAGTCGTTGTACTTCTTCTCGTTCTTCTCAAACGACACGACATGCCTTTTCTTGTCCAGTTTTACGTCAAACATGCAGAAGTCCCTTTTGAGTGTCTCATCGTCAGGGGCTTCCTCTTTGCCATCAATCATCTGCTGAAGACTGCTTCTCTGCCCTTCGACTTTCATGTCTATGTTGATTTGCCCCTCGCTTCTCCACGAGGGATTGAAGAACAGATTCAGGCGCATCTTGCTTGCTGTCTTTTCGGACTTGCCCTTTCCATGTACCTTGTAGTCAATGTCGTACTGTTTGTAATACAGCTTGCTGTCAAGGTCTATCTCCATTCCGTCCGGACGGACATTGAAGTCTCCAAGGCTGTCTATTTTGTCGCTGATAAACTTGTGGCCGGTCTTCATACACATTATAGCGGGCTGGTCATGAAGAATGTTGTCCTCAAGGATTTGCACTGTCCCATAGCCCCTGTCCGTTATCATTACGTAATTCGTAAAACCGGCACAGCGCAGGTCAGACTGGATGACACCCATAGTGCGTGAGTCAGGGATGTTACCGGGAAACGACCTGTAATAGATGGGCATGTGGTTGCTGAGAGTATAGACTACAACTTCATTCGTCTGCGCCAAGGCAATGTTCTCCTTGTTGTGCCCCCAGCGTATGTCGGCCAGACTGCTCCCGTAAGCCGACCTGCTTGTGGAGTCAACAGCACAGAGCTCCATCTTTCCAATTCTTTCTGAACGAAGGCGCAACAAGGCCTGGCGGTCTTTCTCAGTGATTGACTGCGTAAGACGGGTGATGTCTCCCGGAGACATTTCGCGCGCGGACGGAGTCTTGGTGTATCTCTGCCAGCGAGCGAGCCTGCTGTAAGAATAGCTGGAAATATAGGGGAACATGGCAAGCGTCATGATGTCATCCACTTTCTCCTTGTTTCCCTCGAACACTTTCTCCAGATCCTCGCGTATCTTAGTCTTCTCCGCAACTCTTTCCATAAGCCACACGTCGCCATACAGACGGTTCTGCGCATCTCCATTGTAGGTGGGTCTCCCTGCTTTCCTCGTACTTGGCAAAGAGTCCAGTTCACTCAAATCCCATTCCTGTGGGAATAACAATTTCTTTCGCTCAGCAGGCGACATGTAGAGGTACACCTTGCCCGGAATGAACTTCAGGCTTTCGGTCACTGTGCCTAAATGAATGCTTTTGTTCATGCGCTTACCGGTTGCCTCGTTCGTCACACGTGGACGTAGTGTAGCATATCTATATCCGTTATTGATGTGAAGCGTCACCTTGTGAGCAGTCTCATCGCTTATAGGTCTTGCCATTATACTATATCATTGATTACCGCTACAAATGTAACAATAATAAGTGAAATGGCAAAACATAACAAACTAAATATTTACTGATTTATAGATAATTAGCTTTAGAGTGGGTATTATCGCTACAAATTAATCGAAAATTCAGATTGTTGATGCAAGATGCATTTTTCCAGTACATGATGCAAGGTTCAAAAGGAAGCAAGATGCCAAGAGGTGATAAAAATCAAATTATGCACTATTCTGTTCCGACATTTTCTTCTTTGGAAGAAGCGAACATCGGAACTATAATAGTTGACATAGAGAGAAAAATACAAATCAATCGTCAGATAAATGATAATTTACCGTTGCCTGACCATTCATCAGTAGTGGTAACAGCTCTTTACGTTGCTTAGTCAACATAATTATCTCTTGATTATTAGCAACGACCTCATCAAATATTGGCTCTATATACTTAGCTAACATATTTGGCAAAGCTAATGAAGAAGGCAAAGCTATAGTGCTCTGACAAAGATGGTCTTGTGTTATATGGCCCATCGTAGTCTTTCTTGCTTCTGCCATTCTTTTGAAGATTCCAATATATTCAAGTATTTGAAAATAATAGAAGAAGCGAGGATAACCATTCTTCGATGTTACTTTGAAAATATGTTGGTTTAGTCCCCCTTTTCCATAAGCCCAGAGCATTATTTCTAATGATGCTGACCAAGAAAATAACACATCACCATCATAGACTTTAACGTCGTCATTAATGTCAGATCTTACTCTTTCTGTTTCAGATGTAATGCCATCACGCATTTCTTTAATTTTGATAACAGGTAAATAGTTGTTATCAATCGGTCGAAATTTTTGACATGCCAATCCATTAGTATACTCTGCAATGTCAAGAAGAGACCCGCAATGCCACCCTTCAGGAATATATTTTCTCAATTTCTCATTCCATACCATCTTACCACCGCTACTTTTATAAGGTTTCCCATTCTCGTCAGGAAAGTCAAACTGCACAAACCAATAATCGTAAAGCTGCTTCGCCATCGCCTCTAAATTATCATTTATCTGCTTGTTGAGTTCAATCTTACGGTCGATGCTTGCGATAACTTTTGATATTCTTTTTTGCTCTTCTAATGGCGGTATAGGAAAAGCATACCCCGAGAGCAAATCGAATGTAATTTGAGGAAATGAACCAATTCTGTTTTCAGCCCTTCTTTGGAGAGTATCCAAGAAGGGTTGATTCGTTAAGCAGTAATAGAAATAATCAGAATCAACTTGGTCGTTAAACTTGCGTAGCACCATAAGTTTTGTTGAAACTACAAAGTCTTGACACTCAGTTGCCGTTACTTTTGCGAATCTTCTATTTGCAGGGCGGATTTCGCTAAAAAGTAAATCGCCTGTTTTGATTGTTTTCTTGAATTGTCCCTTTAAATTGGCAACAGGTGTGAGTGCACCTTTGCCCATTACCCCATTATAAACATCTGAGGTATTAATTGCTATAAGAAAATCTTTATCAAATTTATGTGTTTCAGATACGGTGTGTACGATGTCACCAATTCTTAAAATATTAAATTTTTCTTTTTTCATTTCTTAGTTTAATGACAACTTTTTATTCATCCCCCAGCAATCCTCTCACTTGTTTATCAAAATCCGAGTCTATCTTCTGCGTCTTGTTGAAGATATCGTATTCTTGTTCTGCTTTGACTTTAGCTTCTGCAGCAGAAATCTTTCCCTTGTCAGGCAAGATGTGGTAGTTTCGGAATTCCAAGAACTTATTGACACTGGCTGAGAACTGATCCATCGTGAAGGTGTTCTCACGCTCTATGAGATCCTCTATGTAGTCGAAGAAGCCAGTTACAGCACGTTCCAAACGTTTAATCTGTTCAGGCTGCAAGTAGTTTTTTGCTATGCTGACATCAGACTTCAAGACCCTGCCATCGGGTGCATGCTTCCATGTTGTTAACCCCATGTGGTCTTTTGTATGATCCGCCCGCGTGTATATGATTTCAGCTGCCGTCATACCAGTGATGGCATAATGGAAACGATTTTGAATCATGGCATAGAAATCGCGGGTCGTCGGAGAAGTCTTGTCATAGTCGGTGCTGCACTCCGCATAAATGTCCGTAATCTGCTGCCATATACGGCGCTCACTCGCACGGATGGAACGCACACGTTCAAGCAATTCACGGAAGTAGTCTTTACCGAACACGGCAGTACCCTGCTTGAGCCTATCGTCGTCAAGGGCAAATCCCTTTGTGATATATTCCTTCAACACCGACGTTGCCCACTGGCGGAATTTCGTGGCCTTGATGGAATTGACACGGTAGCCGACAGAAATAATAGCATCGAGATTATAGAGTGTTGTTTGATATTTTTTCCCATCAGCGGCAGTTAGTGCATTTTTTGCACATACTGATTCTTGCCTTAGCTCTCCTGAGTCGAAGATGTTTTTCAAGTGCTTGGTAATCACGGACCTATCCACCCCAAAGAGCTGTGCCATAGCCTTCTGGGTACACCATATTGTACCATCCTTTACAATAACTTGTACCTTGCCCTGCTCGTCGGGCATGCTGTAAAGCAGAAACTGTATCTCGTTTTCCATTTTATTCGCCTTTTACATCCTCGTTGAATTTTAGACTTGCCAGTTGCTTCATGATCTCTTCCTCAAGCTTATGGCTTTCCTCAAACTGCTTTGCAAGCGTCGATTTGTATTCTGTCATTCTACGGTTGAACTCTTCCTCGGTGATATCAACGTAGTCAATCTTGATGTCGAAGTATTGTCCGGCAGAAAAGCTATACTTCTTTTCCTTAATCTCATCAAGCGATACCACCTTAGAGAAATCATCAACATCTTCCATATTACGGAAAGTGTTCACGATTTTGTCCTCGTCAGCAGTACTGAGCACTGTCCGCTGGTTCTTGTCAACCTTTTCTGTCGTTCCGAGCTTGGAGGCATCTATCAGAATGACCTTGTCGTCCTTCTTGCCTTTATCGATAAAGACCACGCTGACATTGGTGCCCGTGTTGGCGAAGATATTGGAAGGCATAGAGACAACCCCACGCAGCCACCCCTTGTCCACCAACTTCTTTCGGATGGCCAATGGTATCTTTGCTGATGCGGTGAGAAAACCGGTCGGCACGACAACAGCCGCCTTACCTGTGTCTTTCAGAATATAGAGAATATGCTGAATGAAGACAAGATATATCTCCATCTTTTGCTTGTCACCCTTTGGCACGTTTGGGATGCCCGCAAAGAATCGGTCGGTGTTTTTGAATGCGGCGTTTGTAACCGTCTGACTAAAGTCCTCTTTGAACGGAGGATTACTGACAACATAATCAAACATCTTATCGAACGTGCCGTCCTTGCGCTCATGTCCCCAGTCTATCAGTGAATCTCCTTGAATGACATTTGGCAATGATGAGACGAGATTGTTGAGGATCAGGTTCAGCCGTAGCATCGTCGTTGACTTCTGGCTCTGATCCTGTGTAAATATAGAGCAGTTTGCCTCACCTATCTGATGGGCCAAAGCCATCACGAGCGTACCTGTTCCTGCCGTAGGGTCGCAGGTTGCAGCACTATGGATAGTCTCATCCGGCGAAACAAGTAGACGAGCCATGATCGTCGCCACGGCATGAGGTGTGAAATACTCTCCATATTTTCCACTGTCTTTATTGTAGTCGCTGACAAGATACTCAAATACTGTTGAGAAGAAGTCGTACTTCTGATGGAAAATATCCTCAAAGTTGAAGGTGGTCAGGTTGTTGATGAGCGCACGGGCAAAGTCATCGCGCTTGTCGGGATCCGTAACATAGTTTGTCAACGACTCCAACAGCGCAACACTGCTCTTCCCGGATGTCTTGACACTGAACTTATCGGCATTGAGCTGACCGAGCGAAACCATAGTATTGTCAAAGACGCTGGAGAAATCGCCCTCGTTCATGCGATTATACAGATTCGCTATCAGATGTTCCGGCTTTAGCTTGGGTGTATCGGCTGGCAGATAGTCCCAAACATCCTCACGCTCCTCATCGGTCATAGCAGTATAAGCACTCTCCCAATGAGCAGCTTCGTTAAAACGCGAGCGATACTCTTCATTCTGAATGTGCTTTAACTCATAACCGAACTTATCGTTGAGGAACTTATACAGGAACATCTGTACGACAATTTTATACTCATTGCCGTCACCGCTCAATCCGTTGTTTCCGCAAGTGGCGCGTAGCGCGTCGATAAGGTCTTCTGTTTTCTTTATTATATCTGATGTGCTCATTAAAATCTCTTATATTGATGTTCGTACTCGTTGGTAATAATCCCTGCCAAATATCTGCGGTCGGCAGGCGTTGCTTTGACTTCCATCTTATGAAGTATCTGCGTAATGCAATTCTTCACCTGATCAGTGAAAAACGGGACGTTGTTGATGAGGTCCAAATTATTCAACAACATTGTGTCAATATTGTCTTTCATCGTGTTGAGTGCAAAACATGTTTCCACTTCCGAGGGAGAGATAATCACCTTGCCTGTCGACTTTTGTTCCCTGATAATACGTTTGTGGGCTCTGACAAACTTGGCATCTCCCTTGTATTTCTTTTGTAGGGCAGCATTATGTTTGTTGATTTCCTTGATTTTCGCCATCATGTCGTCCATAAATCCGATGTCTTCCTTTGCCTCTGCAACATTGGATGGCTCAAAGCCTTTCTTTCTGAAGTACTTTTTTATCTCGTCGAGGAGGGAGACATAATCGTCATCGTCTTGGTCGATATTTTCAGCCAATTCATCCGATAGTGCACGCTTCTTATATTGCAACTCGCTCTTCAAGTTGTCGTTGATGACCAGTTCTCCGCTTCCTTTCTTATGGAACTTGAATTCTATCGTGCCCAATGCTTCATTGACCATAGAGGCCACCTCTGCCTCATGGTTGAAAACATCCTTCAGATTGAGGTTACTGATACGGTCGTTGACCACTTTCAGCAGATTGTTGATATTGCCGGGTTGCATGGCCTTCACTTTCGCCTTCAGTTCTTCTGAGCCAAAAGTACGGACTTCATTCCATGTGGCTTTGGCTTCTTCAAGCTTATGCCGGATGATAATCAGTTTGTCGTGATCCTCAATATCTTCCATCTGCTGGGCAAACTCCTCCGCATTGTCGGTAGTGTAGTCAAAGAGAACCTCCTGAACATCCCTCATCGTTTCCTTGATTTCCTCTTCTGAAACCATAGCGTGCTCGACGCTCGCATCCTCAGACTGTCCTGTGTCGAACTTGCCAAGTTCTGCCGCATAGGCGTTGTTGATGTCGTTGAAGTTCTGCCTGATATCGGCGAAATCGACTACATATCCAAATCGAATATCCTTGTACGGCCTGTTCACACGTGTGAGTGCCTGAAGAAGATTGTGGTCTTTCAACTTACGGCCAAGGTACAATCGCTTCAGACGTGGCGCGTCAAAACCTGTCAAGAGCATATTATTGACTATCAGCAAATCAGGCTCTGCCTTCTTTCGAAATTGCAGCGAGATATTAGCCCGCTTCTCTTTGTCGTAATAATCGTGCAAAATCAGCTCTACCTTCAAACCCGACGTATCTTTGTTGGGCATGGTTCCGTCGTCTTCAGGAATGACTGTCCCAATCTTAGGCACATAGGTGTAATGTCCGTCCTCGTCCTTATGTGTTCCCATCTTATACAGACGGAACATCATGCGGGCCTGTCTGTTCGTCTCACATACGATCATGCCGCCAAGCGACGTATCATCCATTTGCAAGCGGAAGCGTTTGAAGTCGTTGACGATATAATCGAGCAAAGCCCCCACATACCTTTCATTCTCAATAATGGTTTGCCTCTTAATATCCTCCTTCTTAACCTTTATTGTCTCTTCGAGGTCAGACCATATTTCTTGTAAGCGCAGCCGATAGCTGGTCTCTATATCTTCGCGCATCATGCGCTTGGTAAAGCCATCCTCAATAGAGCGATTGTAATAATAGGTGCTGATATAGTTGCCAAAGACATCCGTGGTCTTTCGTTCCTCCCCGATAAGTGGTGTGCCGGTCAAGGCGATACGAATGGCCTTCGGGTCGCTTTCAAACAGGCGGCTGAGGAATGAGCCTTTGGGGTTGTAGTCGCGATGTGCTTCATCAAGGAAATATACCCGTTGGATGTTCGTGGCATATTTAGAGACGTTAATCTTACCGTCAGAATCTTTCAGTTTCTGAATATTGACGACGATTATCTCATGTTCGCCCGTGTTGTTCTCCTGTGCCTTTTCGTTACTGAAAGTATTCATCAGCTCATCGCGATTCTCCACGTTGATGACATGCAAGCCACGGTTGGAGAACTCTGTCGTAGCCTGTTCCATCAAATCAAGACGGTCAACGAAAAAGTAGAATTTGGGAATGACATGCTTTTTTGTAAAATAGTCGGTGAGCACGCGTGTGGCAAAATAAGAGAGAGCCGTCTTTCCGGAGCCTTGTGTATGCCATATGATACCACTTTGCTTACCGTCATCAATGGTCTTGCGAATAGCCTGCGTGCCGAATAATTGAGGATAGCGCATTACATGTTTTTGGAGGACATGTTTTTGCGTGTCTTCATCAATATAATCGAGATAGACAAAACCATAGCGCAGTAAATAGAGAAGACGATCCCTGGAGCACAAGGACGTGATAATCCTATTAGTTGGTGTCGTCGGATTCTTGTCCGTCTCGTACTCGGGGGAGGATTTCAGCACAATATTATTGTTGTCCTTAAGAATATAATTCTCAGTTTCTTCCTTCAAGGGCAAGTAATTGAAGTCCTTGTAGAAGTCGGCGTTTTCTTCGCGAAACACATTGAAGTGCATTCGCTTCTTATCAATACAACCGTAGAATGCGCCTTGTACAGGCTTGGGTGTGGTAAAGTCATACTCCTTGTTGTCTGAGAATATCATCAACTGTGTAAGGTTGATGAACCTGCGAAACTTGGGATTGGGGAGACGCTGGTCGTTCATGCGGTGGAGTTCAACAAGTATTCCTCCTTTGTTGTTGGGCTTCTTCACCTCGATAAAGACAAGTGGCAAACCATTAATTAGCAACGTAATATCAGGGCGGAACTCATCACCTCCATTTATGCATGGCATTTCGGTCACACAAGCCCAGTCGTTAGCTTCAGGATGCTCAAAGTCAATAAACTTAGTACCGCTATTAGACGAGATTATCTTGTAGAACTCACGGCCCAAGTCTTCATTGTTCAGCTTATTACGTATATCGCCGAGCAGTAGGCTGATGGACTCTTCTGGCAACTGAGGATTGAATTTTCTTATCTGTCTATAGAAAATATCCTTGGCAATGTTTGTCTCCGGGTCAAGGTCTAGCTCCTTTAACGCATGATAAGTATAGCCGATGCGCGTAAGGTGCATCAGTGCCGGGAACTTAACTCGCGTATTCTCATTAAAACCTGCCATATCTACCTTTATGTATTGTTCAATATGCAAATTTAATGATTTTATTTGAATTCGTGAAATTGCGTCAAGAAAAATATGTTCCGTCTTACGGTAAATGAATACATCATATCCCAATTTTTTTCAAGACTAAGTCAACTATTCTTTCAACACGAGAATCAGCTCAGAGAATCTTTTGAAATTTCTAAGATTGACCACGCCACGAACCTTCAATGAAGTCCGTTGCGTAGTTAATAAGTCCGAATGTCTTAGAGTTTTTTGCCTATGCCATCGTACGTATGGATATCAATCGCATCAGCCATGTACTGTAATTTTGGGTGACGCATTGACGAAGTCGGGAAATATACTGGTCCGTTTCAGCGAATGAAAACGGGCCGGTTTGCGAGGCATTAACGTAAGTAGGTAAGTAGGAGGCATCACACGTATCATACAGTAAATTCTGTCCCGCCGGTTTGCGAGGCATTAACGTAAGTAGGAGGCCGGTATAAAAGGAAAATCAAATTTGGCGTACTACAGCGAATTGCTTCGCCCTGCCGCTGACAGCCATTTGACAGTTCTTGTGGTTGCAGGTCGTCGCCGTTCTCCCGCTTCCTCCATCGTTTCGTACGGGTACAAAAAAGGGGGCAACGCTCAGCCCCCCATACATTTATACAAATAAATCTCGTACATGTCGCCTCACGGCCTATGCACGCCACAATCTGAATTCCTCCCTATGCATCACGCACAGAGGCGGAGGTTTAAATAACAAAATTTCTTTCAATATTGATTGTAATAACTGTAATCGTAATTACTTCATTTCACCTTCGATGTACAACCGTGTCATCTCCACCTTACCGTTGGTGCGCACGGTGATACTCTTCTTGAAGTGTCCGGGGAATTTTCCCTTGCCGTTGTACGTCACGTCGATGCTGCCCTTCTGTCCGGGAGCTATCGGCCGCTTGTCGTACTGGGGCACGGTGCATCCGCAGCTGGCCACAACCTGATTGATGACTAACGGCTGGTTGCCGACATTAGTGAAGGTGAACGTGGTCTTCTTCACCGGATTCGATTCTGGGAAGGTGCCGAAATCGACCGTCACCTTGTCGAAACGTATCTCTGCCTGTGCTGACGCGAAACTGATTCCGCAGAGCAGCATCAGTGCTACGAGTAGATATTTCTTCATTGTCTTTCCTTTCTTTTGCCCGACCATGCAGTCAGGCTTGTCATTATTCGTTTTCTCGGCATTTGCTGCCGTTTATTCTCATTTGTTGCAAAAGTACGAATTATTTTTTTATTCCGCCACATTTTGATAATCTTTAACCTTTTGAGTGTCAGCGGTAACTATCGTTGAATGAAGTTGAAATCTTGTGGCCCGCTGTTTCAAGTTTTTTGCAATTCCTTCTCTCGCCGATTCCGTGGATTCCATAACGGACAAGCAGCGCAGTGCCGCTTGCCCGTTATTTGCGGACCGTCCCTGCAACCGATTATCGTTTATTCCCGTTGTTCCGTATATCGGGTGCGCGTTAATGATTCACTTGCAGGGGCGGCCTTTATGGCAGTCCGCTCGGTAGCCAGATCGAAACTCAGCATTTTTTCGGTTAATTAGGGCAACAAATCGGTCACCCTATATATAATAATGTGTAGAGCCACCTCTGAGCAGAATCCATCGGGAATCATATTCTCGGCGGCCTGCGGTCGCTGTCCGTTCGTCGCGGCTCTCCGCCGTTGCTCTTGCCTATGGTCAGAGGCCATAAGACACACCGGCACTCGCCTTCCATCTACTTCGCCTCTCCTTCGGACCATGGTTCATCATCTGCCGGCACCACTTAAAAGTGTTAAAAATCGGTTTTTTGAGGGGCTGTGAGGGGGCACGGAGAACTTTAACTTTTGTTAGCAGTTTGCAATAGGTTGATTATCAAGCTATTACAAAAAGGTTACAAAAGAGGCTAAAAAAAATATGAAAAAATATTTTGGGTCTCGAAAAAAACGTATACCTTTGCAGTGTTTTAATAAACAAATGATTGTTTTACAGATTTAAAAAGCAAAGAAAATGAAGAAATTAGTTTTAATGTTCGTAGCTGTTGCAGCTATCTCTTTCGCATCTTGTGGTAACTCTTCAAAGGCTGACGCTAATGCTGATTCTACAGCAGACACAGCAGCAGTCGTTGACAGCGCAGCTGATTCTACAGCTGACAGCACCGCTACTGACAGCGCAGCAGCTCCTGCAGACAGCGCAGCAGCTCCAGCAGACAGCGCTAAGTAATCTTAGCTCTACGAACTGAAAAAAAGAGAGAAAGGACCCCTGGCTCTAACGAGTCAGGGGTTTTCTCGTATCTGTACCCAGCTGATGCAGCTCTGGTTAACCGTTGCTGCCGCCTCGTGTGTCCTCTTTCGCCTCCCGCTGCCGTCGTGTGGGCTCTGTCCCGCGTGTGCCCTCTTTTGCCTCCAGCCGCCTCGTGTGTCCTCTTTTGTCTCCCGCTGCCGTCGTGTGGGCTCTGTTGTCCCGCGTGTGCCCTCTTTTGCCTCCAGCCGCCTCGTGTGTCCTCTTTCGCCTCCCGCTGCCGTCGTGTGGGCTCTGTTGTCGTGTGCGGCGGGTTACAACCCGCCGTTGCCTTCGGGTACCCTCCACACCACGCAAAAAGGCCGGAACCTCAGCAGCTGCTTTTGCTGCATGAGGCTCCGGCCTTCGTTAATCGCGGTTGGCGTGGCGCCAGGCTCGGGTTGTCGCTTTATCCAATCATGTCCACCGACCGCTTGAGGAAGGCATCGAGGGCCTTGCCTTTGAGCATGCCGTTCTGGAGCAGTGCCAGGTCGATGAGCTCGTGGACCACCTTATTGTCCTTGGCGTGGGAGGCGATGATGTCGTTCTTCTTCTGGCGCAGGTCGTTGACGGCCTTCTCGGTGTTCTGCAGGTCGTCTTTTTCCTCCTTCGTTATCTCCTCGGCCTTCTTCTTGCTCTGACTCTGATGGAGGGCGGCGAGACGGGCCTGCTGACCCTTGAGCTCGCTGCTGACGGGCTTGAGCTCGCCCTCGGTGGCCTTGCTCTCCTCGTCGAGGACCTTCTTGACGAGCTTGTGGTCGGCGTTGAGGACCACCGTATAGGTGTCGGGCATCTGACCGTAGAAGCTCATACCCTGCTGATACTTACTGATATCCTTCATACGGCGCATGTACTCGTTCTCGGTGAGGACGACGGGCTGCGCGTTCTCGCCGAGGTTGCTGACCTCGACACCGAACTCTTTCTTCTCCATGGCTGGCATCTGACTGCGGAAGACCTGTGACAGAATGTCACGCTCATCGTCAGTGAGGGTGCTCTTAGGGGCATCGTCCTTGACGATAAGGCGGTCGATGATGTCGGAATCGACACGTACGAAGCGGCTCTGCGAGAATTTCTGCTCGAGGAGCGAGATTACAGGCACGTCGAGTTGACCGTCGAGCATCAGCACGCTGTAGCCCTTGCTCTTGGCGGCCTCGATGTAGGTGTACTGGTCCTCCTTGTTTGTGGCGTAGAGATAGACGACCACCTTGTCCTTGTCGGTCTGGTTGCCCTCGATGAGCTTGCGGTACTCCTCGAAGCTGTAGTACTTGCCCTCGGTGTCCTTCATCAGTGCGAAATCCTTGGCACGGTCGTAGAAAGTCTCTGGCTCAGAGAGCATTCCGTAGTTGATGAAGAGTTTGATGTCGTCCCATTTCTTCTCAAATTCCTTTCTGTCGCTCTTGAAGATTCCCTGCAGGCGGTCGGCGACCTTCTTCTCGATGTATGTCGAAATCTTCTTCACGTTAGAGTCGCTCTGCAGATAGCTGCGGCTGACATTCAGCGGGATGTCCGGCGAGTCGATGACACCGTGGAGCAGGGTGAGGAAGTCGGGGACGATACCCTCGACGTGGTCGGTGACAAATACCTGGTTCGAGTAGAGCTGAATCTTGTTGCGCTGGAGGTCGAGATTGCTCTTCACCTTCGGGAAATAGAGTATTCCGGTGAGGTGGAACGGATAGTCGACGTTGAGGTGAATCCAGAACAGCGGGTCGTCGTTCATCGGGAAGAGGGTGTGGTAGAACTTCTTATAGTCGTCGTCCTTTAGCGTGCTCGGTGTCTTTGTCCACAGCGGCTCCACACTGTTGATGATGTTGTCCTCGTCGGTGTCGACCTGCTTGCCGTCCTTCCACTCCGTCTTCTTGCCGAAGGCTATTGGCACGGGCATGAACTTACAGTATTTGTTGAGCAGGTCGCTAATGCGCTGTTTCTCAAGGAATTCCTTGCAGTCGTCGGCGATATACAGGATGATGTCGGTACCGCGGTCGGCTTTGTCGGCATCGTCGATGGTGAACGACGGTGTGCCGTCGCACGACCACTTCACGGCCTTCGAGCCTTCCTTATAGCTGCGGGTGACGATTTCGACCTTCTTCGACACCATGAACGACGAGTAGAAACCGAGACCGAAGTGTCCGATGATGGCATCGGCCTTGTCCTTATATTTCTCCATGAAATCGGTGACACCGGAGAACGCTATCTGGTTGATATACTTGTCGATCTCGTCGGCTGTCATACCGATACCGCGGTCGCTGATTGTCAGCGTGCCGGCTTTCTCGTCGAGGCTCACGTGGATGGTGAGGTCGCCGGCATCGCCCTTGAAATCGCCCTGGCGGATGAGCGTTTTCAGCTTTTGTGTGGCGTCGACGGCATTGCTGACCATCTCGCGGAGGAAGATCTCGTGGTCAGAGTAAAGGAATTTCTTGATGACAGGGAAGATATTCTCTGTCGTTACACCTATATTACCTTGTTGCATATCTTTGATTTTAATTATTTATATTCTGCCGGGGTGTATGCAAAAAATATGCCAAACGGCACGGACCCGGGGACCGTTAGCGTCTTTTGGCATAATCCATGGCCATAATGTGATTGTTGCCGTCAGCGTTCAGCGGATAAATATCGGGGGGATAACGTGGGTGCGAGGACATCTGAATAAAGAGATTGCAGAGATTCGGACAGCCGTGTTATATTTATCCATTATTTGCAGTTGTCCTTTTGCTCTACATAATGCAACCCGCTGATAATAAGACTCTTGCAGCACTCAGCCGCCGTAGGGGTGGGGTTTATCCCCACCCTACCAATAGCGGACAAGAATCACGGTAGATACCCGCAGCGACGGACGGCCTTTATGAGCAGCCCGACAAAGGGATCATTAACGCGCAAATGGATTACTGCAAAATACGTTGGTAATCAATGTGCTGCATTCATCCGCCGAAGGGGTGGGGGTTATCCCCACCTGTTGCCATAAAAGAATTATACCTCCCCCACTACCAGCCCCGACGGGGCTGAATCGTCAATAACCCCGGACTAAACAAGCGATAGCGAGTGCAGTCCGGGGAAAGGAATGCAGTAGGATTAATCATTCAGTGCCTCGAAGACGCACAATAGCACGGAGTGCGCAAAAGCATGTGTTTTCTGCGCGTTCCGCTATTCAACCTCTTCGAGGCTGGTCGTGGATTTCTTGCGATCACTTTCTACCCCAGACTGCTGTCGCTGCGCTCCCTCAGTCTGGGGTTATTGAGAATTAAGTCCCGTCGGGGCTTTGCGTTAGCAGAAAAAATCACACACGTTGCAGTAGGATGGGGATAAATCCCAGCTACTAACTGCGTGGCATTTACTTTATTTCTCGTCCGCAGCTGCAACAATGGGGATAAAGTCAGACTGACATCCTATGTAAACCATTGATTATAAGCCTCTTGCAGCACTCTGCCACCGTCGGGGTGGGGTTTATCCCCATCCTCGCAGCTGCGGGGCAGCTACTTTATTTTTCATCCATTGCTGCAGAGTATCTACCTTAATTCTTGCCCGCAGTTAGTAGGGTGGGGATAAACCCCACCCCTACGGAGGATGTGTGCAACACATTGATAGCCAATGCGTTGTTAACGTTAACCCTTTGTAGGGACGGGTGTGTAAGGTTTAGGTCCTTCTGCGTTTATATTATATTCTCTGCCACTGACAGCCCCGTCGGGGCTTTGTGTTGCCAGAGTAAAAACCGCGGCGTCAGCTGTTTTTCTGGTTTTCCTTGCCGTGATGCAAGCCTGAGGAACGAAGGCTGTTTCTTCCCGGTGCCGACGGGTAGAAGCTTGCTTCGAAGCAAGTAGGCACAGGGAAGAAACATAGGGCGCAGCCCTTGCATCACGGCAAGGGTTTTTCTTGTTTTTGTCAAATAGGAATACGCATTGTCTGTGATTCGTTGGCGCAGACTTTGCGCTCTTTGCGGCTTTGCGAGAGGGAATCATTACGGCAAGGGTTTTGCTTGTTTTTGTCGGAAAGGAATACACACTCTTCGTGATTCGTTGGCGCAGACTTTGCGCTCTTTGCGGCTTTGCGAGAGGAATTCACCCGCGTGGCAATAGTATGTGGGATAACTCTACGCCTATAGTTATGTGCTGCAAACATCAGCACATCAATGTTTTACAAAGAAATTGCGGGGTCTGCAATTATTATGATATTATCTCCTTGAAAAGGTATCACTCTGACAGAGATTCTTTGTGGAAATTTCTTTACATCCTTCCGAATCATATCATTTTGGCTTTCAAAACGGTACATTTCACTTTGCGAAATGTACCGTTTTGCGTTGTAAAACGAACCGTTTTGCAACGCAAAATGATATATATTTATAACCCACATATAATCAGCACTGTGCAACCAACGAACGATGAATAATGCGATGTGAATTATTATTACATTCCATTGGCTGGATTCTCTTGTCGTTCCGCGCTCCACCAAATAATGAAACGACAAAATCTCTCTCGTCCCTTCGTGCTCCTCCAAAATGATTTTGGCTGATGGGACGATTAAATCTCTTGTCGACCCGCACTGCTCCAAATAATGAATTGGCCAATTATCTTGTTGCTCCGCGCTCCTCCAAAATGATTTTGGCTGATGGAACCCCCACATCTTTTGTCGCGTGCCGGGCCTCGGTGCGTTCTATTTCTTGCGGTGTGTCTTGTGGGTCATGATGTCGAGGATAAACTTGTCGGTGGTGTCCATGCCGCGGGTGCCGATGGATGCGAGGTTGCGGATGCTCTGGTCGACATCGTCGTCGATGATTCCCTCCACCGATGTGACGTTGCGGTGCTCGATGGCGAGCATGGCACTCATCACGCCCGTGCCCACGCCCGTGGTCATCTTCAGGGCGCACGACGGTTTTGCTCCGTCGCAGATCATTCCCGTGACGTTGGCAATCATATTCTGTACGGCAAAGCTCACCTCGTTGTATCCCCCGCCCATAAGATAGGTGATGCCGCAGCTGCTGCCTGTGGCGGCGACGACGCATCCGCAGAGGGCCGACAGCGGACCGAGGTTCTGCTTGATGTATATCGCCGTAAGGTTGCTGAGTATCAGGGCCCTGATGAGTTCCTCCTCGGTGTTGTGGTTCTCCTCGGCATATACCACCACGGGCATCGTCGTACAGATTCCCTGGTTGCCCGATCCGCTGTTGCTCATCACCGGAATCATCGCCCCGGCCATGCGCGCGTCGCAGGCGCAGCTCGTCCGGGCAAGGATATGCGAGAAGATGCTGTCGCCCATGATGCCCTTTCCCAAGGGTGAGCAGAGTGTCTTGCCGAGTTCGTGACCGTAGTTCTCGCGCAGTCCCTCGTTGGCGGCGGCCTCGTTCAGCCGTCGGGCGTCGAGGATGAACCGCAGGTCGTCGACATCGGTCTGCATGGCAAAGTCGTAGACCTTACGCAGCGTGAGCTCCACGCCACCGTTCTCTATGGCGGCAGCCTCACAGCCTTTGCGGTCGAGGAGCACGTCGGCGTCGCGGCGGAGGAAGACGAAATTGGTGTGACCGCCCCGGATAGTGGCCTCGGCATCGTGGCCGTCGGCACTGACAACGGCGTTGATGAAGAGCTTGTCCTTGTCGGTGGTCTCAAGTTGGATGTTGATGCGGCCTTCGTCGATGAACTTCCGGCCCTGCGCCACAGCTTTCTTGTTGCAGTCGCGGAGCACCTCCAGTCCGAGGTCGGCGCGCCCGATAAGTGCACCGAGGGCCACGGCTATTGGCAGTCCTATCATCCCGGTACCGGGAATGCCCACGCCCATGGCGTTCTTGAGGATGTTTGCACTGAGATGGAGGGTGACGCTCTCGGGAACGGCACCGAGGGTGGCCCGCGCCTTAGCCACGCAGAGGGCCACGGCAATGGGCTCCGTACAGCCTATTGCCGGCACGACCTGCGAGCGGATGAGGTCGATGATGGCTTTGCGTTCGTGTTTTGAAATCATCGTAATGTTCTTTTTATCAGTTTCTTAGGTGTTGTTTTCCCTCCCGCCTTTAACCAACAATCAACTGATCGTAGCCTCGATAGATGGATTGCCACCTCGATTGACAGTTTTCCATCTGGATTGGCAGATTTCCATCTCGATTGGTGGATTATCGCCTTTGTTGACGGATTTCCATCTCAGTTGACGGATTTTTACCTTGATTGACAGTTTTCCATCTGGATTGGCAGATTTCCATCTCGATTGGTGGATTATCGCCTTTGTTGGCAGATTATCATCCCAATAGATGTATGGTCGGTCGCCTTCGTTGACGGATTATCGCCGGCAGAAAGGATTGTAATGCAAAAGTACATCATTCCGCGTCAACAGCCAAACAGTCGGCGCATAATTTTTCCATTTTTATTCTCTTCCCGAATATTCGTAGTATTTTGTGCGATCATCAACAATCTTTGTGTAAGTCGATGCCCTGAGAAGGGATTGCATAGTCAATGTGCTGATAATGAAATTGTTGCAGTAACATGTAGATAATGAATTTGTTGCAGCTTGTACCCTGCAACCGCCCATCGCCTTATACCTATTGATCTGAATCTCGTGTGCGCGTTAATGACCCATTTGCAGGGGCGGCCTTTATGGCCGTCCGGTCGGTCGTCAGACCGATTCTCTGCAATTTCTTAGAAAGGCATCGAACCCTACCTATCCGCCCCTGCAAACGACCATCGCTTTTTGGGCGCAGATCTCGGACGGTTCCTAACCCTGCCCGCCAGCACTCTGCAACTGTATTGCGTCGGCAATGTGCTGATAATGAAATTGTTACCCCATACCCTCTGCAACACATGGATAGACGTTGGGATGCCTGGTCATTAATCATAGAAATGGAACCATGTATACCGGCAGGAGGATAGTGTTGCCGTCCCGTTCAAAATCTTTTGTATATACGAGAATCGGAACTTTTACCCTCTCCGAGAACTTCTTGCAGAACGCATCTAATGACGCATGAGTCCTATAGCCTGACGACTTCACTTCAATTGGACATATCTTATTGCCGCTGGATATCAGAAAATCAATCTCGTATCGGTGCTTATCGTCTTTTGCCCACGTATAATAGAAGAGCTTGTTGCCCGAGGCTATAAGCATCTGAGCCACAAGATTTTCGTAGACATAACCTAAGTTGGCAGCGAGCTTGTCGCTGAGCAACTTCTGATAGATGACGTTCTCCGTGAAGTCCTTGTCCCAGAAAGCCATCGTAACAAAAAGTCCCGTGTCGGCCACGTAGAGCTTGTACCGCGAAGTGTCCCTTGTCAGTTCCATCCCCACATTGGGATCGTCAGTATGGTATACCACATCGACAGTCTTGCTTTCGGCTAATGCACTGAGCAGGTCGCTCTCGGCCTTTGCCGTCTGTGAGCCGATGGTCTGGGAGGGCAGATAGCGTGATACATTGCGGCTGAGCTGCCCGGGTATCGACATGAACATTTGGGCAGCATTGCCGGAGGGGTCTATCTTGTGGAAATCCTCCTGATAGAGCGTTATGATGCGCCGTTTTACCCTGTCCACCTTGCTGAGGTCGTTGGTCGAGATATATTCCTCCACGGCCTGCGGCATCCCGCCAACCAACATATATAGTCGGAGCAACCGCTGGATGTTGCGGTGGGCAGCTCCCAATGGCTTTTTCAATTCCCAAAACTTACGAAGGATGTCCACCGTATCATTGTCGCCGACAGCCCATCTGAATTCTTCGAAATCCATAGGATGCATCGTTATTCTGTCCTCTTCGCTGGGAATGGTGATATTTTCCGTATTCTTCCGGATGCTGATAAGTGAGCCCGTCTCTATATAATCGTACCGTCCGTCAGCAACAAGATACTTGATGGCCTGTCGAGCTTTGGGGCAATTCTGTACCTCGTCGAACACGATTACCGATTTCCTCTTTGTCAGTGAGGTGTGGTAACTGGCTTGGAGGGTCAGAAATATATAGTCGAGGTCGGTAAGGTCGTCAAATAGCATCTTCGTCTCGCGCGAGGCTTGGTTGAAGTCGATGAGTATATAGGATTCGTACTGGTCGCGCGCGAACTGCTCCACGATGGTTGATTTTCCAACACGCCGCGCACCTTCCACTAAGACTGCCGACTTGCCGTGGCTGTCGTCTTTCCACTTTAATAACGCATCGTATATCTTACGCCGAAAAAATCTTCTTTCCATAGCCCTTTCGCATCTTTGATTTCACGTGCAAATATACCAATATTTTCTGTTCCCCCAAAATTTTTTAGGGCAAAAATAGGGATTCCCCCGAAATTTTATTTGCCTGAATTAGCCATTCCCCCGAAATTTTATTTGCCCGAATTGGCCATTCCCCCGAAATTTTATTTACTCGAATTGGTCATTCCCCCGAAATTTTATTGCTCCAATATTGCTATTTCCCCGAAATTTAATTAAACAGATTTTTATAGCGATACCCTGCAGCTGCGAGGATGGGGACAAACCCCACCCCTACGGCGGAAGAGTGCTGCAAGCGTCTTATTATCAGCGTTTTGCATATTTATGCTTAGGGGCCGTCCGATACTTGCGGGCATAAAGCGATGAGCCTTTGTTAGGTGCGAGTAGACAGGGTTAAGGGTGGTCTGAATGAATGGCAGAGATTCGGTCTTCCGACCGACCGGACGGCCCCTAACCCTGCCTACCCGCCCTTGCAGATGCATCATTAACGCACACAAGGATTATGTTAACAACACGTTGGTAATCAATGTGTTGCACGCATCCGCCGTAGGGGCGGGGTTTATCCCCGTCCTACCAGCAACGGACAAGATACAAAGCAAATATTACCTTTGCGTCAACGGATTGCGGGGGACTGGCATCCGTAGCGGAACGGGTTATCCCTTTGCAACCTTATATATCTTGTACCCCGTGGCGGCAACGATGATGCTCGTCAGCGGGGCGAGGATATTGAAGAAACAATAGGGTAGGTAGGTGAGCGTGGGCACATTGAGGACCGTCGACTGGGTCATGCCGCAGGTGCTCCAGGGGATGAGGACCGAGGTGACGGTGCTGGAGTCCTCGATGCTCCGGCTGAGCAGCCGCGGCTCGTAGCCCTCCTTGCGGTATATCTCGCCGAACATGCTGGCATTGAGCATGATAGAGAGAAACTGGTCGGCGGCAGTGGCGTTGAAGAAGATGCCGGAGACGACCGTTGAGGCCACCAGTCCCACCCGTGTCCTGGTGAGCGGAATGACGAGGCTGACGATATTGGCGAGCATCCCGCTGGCTTTCAGTACCCCTCCGAAGCAGATGGCGCAGAGGATTATCCATACCGTATTGAGCATGCCGGCCATACCGCGGGTGGCCAAAAGGGCGTTGACGGGGGCAAATCCGCTGTCGACGGACGTGGAACCGAAACAGCTCACCATAGCACCCTTGAAGAGGATTACCGCCGACGGGACCGTTCCCGGTGCTGCCGCATTGGCTACTCCGCTGACCTCGGCGAGCACCTGGGGCTGGAAGATGACGGCAAAGACGATGGCGAGCACCGACGAGGCGAAGAGAACGATGATGGCGGGCAGCTTCTTATATATCATCGCACCGGTGGCCACGGGTACGAGGAGGAGCCACGGACTGAGGTCGAATTTCGACGACAGGGCCGTGGTGAACGCCGTCGTGTCTATCGATGCCGCTGAGGGCGAGAGGAATCCTGCCGTGAGGAAGATGAGCAGTGTGATGGTGAACGCCGGTACCGTCGTGATGGTCATATATTTAATATGTGTGAAGAGGGGAGTGCCGCAGAGCGAGGAGGCCAGGACGGTGGTGTCGGAGAGTGGCGACATCTTATCGCCGAAATATGCGCCGGAGAGTATGGCTCCCGCCGTCCACCCGTCGCTGAAGCCTTCGGCCTTGCCGATGCCCATCAGAGCCACGCCGATGGTGGCCACGGTGGTCCACGAGCTACCGGTCATTACCGAGACGATGGCGCTGATGAGGCAGCTCGTGATGAGGAAGACGTGGGGGTTGATGATCTGCATGCCGTAGTAGATGAGCATGGGCACGATGCCGCTGACCATCCACGTGCCCGACAACAGTCCGATGAGCAGGAGGATGACAATGGGCGAGCCTATGCTGCCGATGGAATGGTTGATTTCGGCCTCGAGGGTCTTCCACGACTTATGAAAGAAGAGGATGGCTATGAGAACGGCGATGCCCGTAGAGACGATGAGCACCAACTGACTGGGCCCCGACAGTGCGTCGATGCCGTAAACGCGGATGACCACTGCCAAGAAGACTATCAGAAAGGCCACCGGCGTGATGGAGAGGATGTATTTACGAATATTCTTCATACTTGCTAATTATGTTGCAAAATTACGAATAAAACCCCGAAAAGGCGACAAAGTCAGCCAGTAATCCGCCAATTAATCTGTATCGTAAAAGTTCATAAAAGCCCGAAAAACCGCAAAGAACACAAAGACTGCGCCAACAACACGGAAAAATCCTTGCGGAATCTTTGCGCCCTTAGCGGCTTGGCGAGGAATCTTTGGTAATTCTCTGCCACGAGAAAGCCCCGACGGGGCTGTCAGTGGCAGAGAATATAATATAAACGCAGACGGACCTAAACCTTACACACCCGTCCCTACAAAGGGCTAACGTTAACAACACATTGGTTATCAATGTGTTGCACCTATCCACCGTAGGGGCTGGGTTTATCCCAGCCCTACTAACTGCGGGCAAGAATTAAGGTAGATACTCTGCAGCAATGGATGAAAAATAAAGTAGCTGCCCACGCAGCTGCGAGGATGGGGATAAACCCCACCCCTACGGTGGCAGAGTGCTGCAAGAGTCTTATAATCAATGTTTTACATAGGATGTCAGTCTGACTTTATCCCCATTGTCGCAGTTGCGGACGAGAAATAAGGTAAATGCCCGCAGTTAGTAGCTGGGGGTTATCCCCATCCTACTTCAACGTGGGTGTTTTTTTCTGTCTGCCAACACAAAGCCCCGACGGGGCTGGAAGAGGCAGAGGTATAATTCTTTTCCTGACTTTAGCGTTGCGTCACCCCAAATCTCCTACATGTCAAATAAAAGGCTTGATTTGCCCCTGCTCCCGGCTTTAGCGTTGCGTCACCCTAAATCTCCTACATGTCAAATAAAGGCTTGATTTGCCCCTGCTCGTCGGTCAGAAATAAGGTTTTATTGATGATTTTATCGTTGGGCAGCTTTACATAGACGGTTGGAATCGTCTTGGCTATCTTTAGTACCTTGTCTACACTCATGTGTATGCCATATGATGGCAGCAGCCTCTGCAATTCCTTATATACCTTGTAAGCAATGAAGCAAATGCAGACATGCGCTTCGATACGTCTTTCGGTAAAATGAAACATAGGTCTCATCTCCAAATGGCCTTGCTGATTCTAAAGAAGTTATGTAAAGCTTTACATAACGTTTTCAGAGTCCTTAAAACGATCTGGATATCAGACCGGTATACCACAAAAGCGATGAAAGCATCAAGGCCCATCTTCATCTGGCCATCCTCGCCTATTGGGTCGTATCCACTGCAAGATACATGTTGCGCAAGGGAGGCATCAAGGCGGAATGGTGGTCGCTGCGGCCTGTCATGCACAAGCAGACAGTAGCCACCAGCACAGCCAGTCTGAGCAACGGAGAAAAGATTGCAGTAAGAAAATGCAGCGAGCCGGAAGATGATTTACTACAGATATATGACATGCTCAAGGTCGGCCACATTCCGATAAAGGCAAGAAAATTTGTGTGGACCCCAAAAGCGGATATCAAAAAAAACGAGTCCTGAAGATCAGAGGGTTAGCTGAAATATAGCTGCAATGTGGGCTTAAAAAGTTGTATTGTTTAGATGTGCAGAAACGTGAACTGACTATGCCCACGTTCTGAATTGAAGATCCTGAGAAAACCCATAGCACGAATGTAGTAATAGCAGCCCACGCTAAGCGTGAGAACCACTATGCCATCCTTGTGCTATATTTGAAAGTTTCTCAGGTTTTCAATTCACAAGATAAGCATAACACTTCTTCTTTTTTCCACGATGTCTTGACTCAGATTGCTCCAAGTCACCGCAAATATAACAAAATCTTAATGAAGTGCAATGCTTTTTGAGACTTTTTTATCTGTAAAGAAAAATAAAGAAAGGAAGTTTGAATAAGTAAAAGAAGCTATGTTTCCATGCTCTTTGACCTTGCTATATACGGAGTAAACAATATCAAATTCTATGTAATCCCTTGTAATTACATAGCCAACAACATCTACAGTTTCTTGTTTTGAATTTCACCTGAATTTCACGAGAAGGCAAACTAAAGAGGCTGTGTCGTAATTGAGTTTTACGGTGCAGCCTCTTTTTTTAGTGTCATACGGTTCTGATATTTTTCAGGCTACTAATTTTTGTTGATTCTTCCCCAAAATTCGGTTTACAGGCAGCGGAAGCAACGTTACGCGCATAAATAGGGCAAAATGGAGCTGTTTTCCCCTATTGTGAGTTTGTGTTACAAATATGGAAATTCTTGCATGGCATCAGGCTTGAAGGTGTGTGATATGCGCTAAGCTACTTGACTTCTCATTCATTCCTTCCGCTGTTTGAAAAGTTTGTGTTCTGATGATTCTCTTGGTAAAATTGTGTTTTGTTCAAAAGTTATTGTGAAAAACTAATATAATATTTGCTATTGTCGAAAATATATCGTAAATTTGCGACAAAATAAATAGAAAAATATGAAAGAAAACATTGGTAAACAGATTGTTAGTAGAATGAAGAAGTGCGGAAGAGGTTCTATCTTCTTTCCGAGCAGCTTTACGGCTTATGGTGACATCAAGTCTGTCTCCAAGTCTTTGGAGCGGTTGACCAATGACTCATTCATAATAAGGTTGGCTAATGGCATCTATTTATATCCGAAGATAGACAAGGAACTTGGACTGGGCGTATTATATCCGTCTGTCGAAGACGTTGCCTTGCAGGTTGCAAAGAGGGACAGAGCACACATTGCGCCGACCGGTGCTTATGCCATGAACCTTCTCGGGCTGTCTACCCAGGTACCAATGAACGTGGTATTCCTAACAGATGGCTCGCCAAGGAAGATAAGGCTCGGTAACAACAGAATCATAACGTTCAAGCATACAGTTCCCAAAAACCTTTCTTTCACGAACAAGACAGCCCAGTTGTCAACATTCGCTTTGAAGGAGATAGGCCAAAGTAATGTCAAAGAAGAGCATCTGAAAGCACTGAGACAAGTATTCTCAACCATCAACGAGAAATCCATAGAGGCTGATTATAAGCTGATGCCCGCATGGATTAGAAAAATAATAAAGAGCTTCTATGAATAGTTATTTTGAATTACGTGACGACCAAAAGAAGATGGTAATCACACAGACTGCAAATAAAATTGGACTACCCGTACAAGCTGTTGAAAAGGACTTATGGGTTTCCACCATACTCAAAGTAGTGTTTACGCTCCCTTTTGCGGACAAACTTGTCTTCAAAGGCGGAACATCATTGAGTAAGGTCTATCACCTCATTCACCGAATGTCTGAAGACATAGACCTCGCTATAGACCGAAGTTTCTTCGGGCTGTCTGGTGACCTAACAAAGAGGCAGACAAAAAAGTTGCGGAAGCAGTCATCACTTTTCGTCAGGGATGAATTTGCAAGTCAGTTGGAAGATAAACTGAAAGAATACGGACTGGACAAATATCTTACCGTAGAACCTGAGCCTGACGGTGAAGGTGACAATACTTATCCGGAGCCACGGAAGATTCATATCAAATACAATGCACTCTTTAGTGGGCCGTCGTATCTAAATCCGGAGGTGATGTTGGAAATCGGCTCCCGTTCCCTTTTTGAGCCTACTGAGATAGCGAGGGTATCAAGTCTTGTGAGTTCTTATTTCCCTCAGGTGAACACTGATGTTGCTGACACTGATATACGAACAGCCAAAGCCGAAAAGACTTTTCTTGAAAAAGCATTTCTGCTCCATGAGATGTTCACAACGGACAGAGCACATATCGCAGACAGAAAATCGCGTCACTTGTATGACCTTGAAAAAATGATGGACGAGCCGTTCGCCATTAATGGCATCAACGACGATGACTTGTGGAATACCATAGCGCACCATCGGGAGGTATTTACCAGCATTCATGGCGTTGATTACACTCCAGACATTCGAAAGAGAATAAAGCTAACTCCACCGGAAGAATGTCTTGACGTATGGAAGAAAGATTATGAGGCAATGCAGCTCTCGATGATTTATGGTGATTCGCTTCCTTTTAACAAATTGCTGGAGCGCATGGAAGAACTTGAAAGCAGATTCCATAGCATATAAGTTGTCGGTTGTGTGGTGGGATTTGCCACTGCGGAGGAGGATAAAAACCGCAGATTCCTTTGGCACAATAGAACCATTTAATGATCTCTTTGCAGGGGCGGCATGTCCGTTGTTTGTATGTTGGGTGTGCGTTAATGATTCCCTTGCAGGGGCGGCATGTCCGTTGTTTGTATGTTGGGTGTGCGTTAATGATTCCCTTGCAGGGGCGGCATGTCCGTTGTCTGTATGTTGGGTGTGCGTTAATGATCCCTTGCAGGGGCGGCATGTCCGTTGTCTGTATGTTGGGTGTGCGTTAATGATCCCTTTGCAGGGGCGGCCATTATGGCCGTCCGGTCGGTCGTCAGACCGAATAAACGTATTCATTTGCCTATTCGAGGCAAGTGGATTACGTTAGCAACTTATTGGTTAACAATGTGTTGCATACATCCACCGTAGGGGCGGGGTTTATCCCCGTCCTACCAGCTGCGGACGAGAATTAGGGTTGATGCCCCACAGCTGCGAGGATGGGGATAACCCCCACCCCTACTGGCAGAGTGCCGCAAATATCTTAATATCAGCGGTTTGCATTGGATATTGGACGGAATAGAGACCGCAAAAAATGCAGAGATTCGGTCTGACGACCGACCGGACGGCCATAAAGACCGCCCCTGCAGAGGGGTCGTTCTGGTAATGCGCTGATAGCGAATGTATTGCAGACATACACGGTGGGGGCTGGTTTTCCCCACACTTATTGCCACGTCGGTGATTTTCCTCTCGCAAAGGCGCGGAGACAGCAAATGCAGCGCTTATATTTGGCATTAGAAAATCATTGAGAAATCATGGCTAATGAATTCATTTGATGATCGTTTTCTTTATCCAGAGTTTGAAAATGGGATCGCTGATGAAAATCTTGTCGCTGTCGGTATCGATGAACTCTTTTGTTAGGAGCGACTTTTTTATTCCCTGCACGTTTGCCGATGATACCAGTCCATACTTCTGAATGACGTTCTTTGTCGTCAGTCCGGTGTCGACACCGTCGGCCAAAGCCACGAGGAATCTCAGCTGCAGTTCTGTCAGTGCCTCAATGTCGCGCTGAAAGAACACCTTGTTCTGTTCCAGTAAGTCATTGACGGCCTCGTCGATCATCTCGTCCTTTACGTTGGTTTCGGCTTTGTACCATATAATCCATGCCATCTGCTGGACGTAGGAAGATAGATTGTCCGTGATCCCGCATATCCGCTCAGCCTGCTCCGTGGTGATTGTTTTGCCTGTAGCGGCGAATTGTCGTGTGATGAATGGCACCCATTCGGTAGTCGGTATTTTCTTCAGAAACATTATATCGCCGAATTTATAGAGAGGTTTGGAGGAGTCGCTGAACATGCTTTCCATCATGTGCATCTTGCTGCCGAACAGGCAGTAAGTGGTATTCTGCTGGTGCTGCCATACGGATCGCACTTTCCTTTGGAAATTCACCGGATCGCCGAAGAGGTCAATCTGCTGGAACTCATCAAAGCATACGACGACGCGGATGCCTTTCCTCTCGGCGATCTTCTCGGGGAGTTGCAGAATCTCGATGTCCGTGTCATCTTTGGGATTCCATTCGAATGACACCGAAAAGTCGTTCAGAGGGTCGGTGCCAAATGAGAATTTAGGAGTTATATTCGACAGAAACCTCTTGCCGTTCTCTATCCATTCATCGAGTTTTGAGGATGTCTGCTTGATAACCTCATTGGCCAACAGGTGATAGAAAGCCTCTTCCGACTTACAATAGAACATGTCGACAAGTACGAACTTGACATCATCGCGCTTGTTGCCGGCAATCACCTTCTTCACGAGTGAGGTCTTGCCCCATCGGCGTGGGGATATGAGGATGGTGTTGATGCCATGGGTTAGATTGGCCTCAAGTCGCCTTGTCTCTTCTTTGCGGTCGGTGAAGTAATTGCCCGTCACCGACTTACCGAATACAAAAGGATTTTTCATATTTCGATTGTTTTGTTCCGATATCCTCGACAAAGGTAATAAAAATATTTTTAGTAACAATGTTTTTACTAAAATGTTTTTTAGTCAATGCGTGTAAAAGAGGGATATCTCCCGGTGGGGTGGTCCGTAAGAAGAGGATGCAGAGATTCGGCCTGACGACCGACCGGACGGCCCCTAACCCTACCTGTCCGCCCCTGCCAATGGTTCACTTCGAAAATCCGCTGATAATTAATGTGTTGCACGCATCCGCGAAGAGGTGGGGGTTATCCCCATCCTACTGCCACGCATGTGATTTCCTCTCGCAAAGCCGCAAAGAACGCTAAGCCAGGAAGTGGCATATTGTTCCGACAAAAACCGGAAAAAACCTTGCCGTGATGCAATGGCTTCGCCCTATGTTTCTTCCCTGCGCCGATTTGCTTCGAAGCAAGCTTCGGCAAGTCGGCACAGGGAAGAAATAGCCTTCGTTCCTCAGGCTTGCATCACGGCAAGGAAAACCGGAAAAACCGCTGACGCCGCATGGATTGCTGCACCTTCATAAAATCTACTTGCATCACACAGTCACCTCATGCAGAACGATATATGCAACACGCTGATAATTAACACGTTGCTGCGTTCGTCCAAGTAGGGGTGGGGTTTATCCCCATCCTACTGCCACGTGGGTGATTCCCTCTCGCCAAGCCTCTAAGAACGCTAAGCCAGGAAATGGAATCTCTTTCCGACAAAAACCAGGAAAACCCTTGCTGTGATGCAATGGCTTCGCCCTATGTTTCTTCCCTGCGCCGACTTGCTTCGAAGCAAGCTTCGGCCCGCCGGCACCAGAAAGAAACAGCCTTCGTTCCTCAGGCTTGCATCACGGCAAGGAAAACCGGAAAAACAGCTGACGCCGCGATTTTTACTCAGCCAACGCAAAGCCCCGACGGCTTGAAATTGGTGAAGTGCTCTCCATCCCTGTAGATCGCGATTTTTACTCAGCCAACGCAAAGCCCCGTCGGGGCTGTCAGCGGCTATGTATAATTCTTTCGTGGCAATATGATGAGGCCACAATCAACACCTACTGGATTGGCGTTCCAGCCTGTGCCCAATTGAGCTGCACAGCGCGGTTGCAAGGTGCGGATAGGCAGGGTTAAGGGCCGTCCAAAAACAAAAATATCAGACCGAATAAGAAACGTATTAATTTGCCTTTTTGAGGCAAACGGACTGAGTAAAAACCGCGGCGTCAGCGGTTTTCCCGGTTTTTGTCAGAAAAAGATGCCATTTCCTGATAAGGGCGATTTCACAGAGTTGCTGATTGATGTATTTTTGTCGGAACAAAATGCCATTTCCTGACTTTGCGGGCTTTGCGGCTTTGCGAGAGGAAATCACCTGCGTGGCAGTAGGGTGGGGATAAACCCCATCCCACTTTCTTATTTGAATTCTGACTTTTTACTCTTATTTTTGCGCAATCACTTGCAATCGGCTTAATAATGTATTATCTTTGCAAGCAGAAATATCAATCCTACTCAAACCAATTTACTAAGTACTAAGATGAAGCATAAGATTTTCCTGGCGGCGGCAATGTCGTTGATAATGTCGGCACCAGCATCGGCTCAGAGGTTTATGGACAAGCTCGACAGAGGACTCGTCGCCGTGAAAACGACCGACGGCGTCTACTGCTCGTGGCGTATTCTCGGAGAGGAATACTATGGAGTGAAATACAATCTGTACCGCGACGGCGTGAAGGTCAACAGCACACCGCTGACGGTCAGCAACTATACCGACGCTGCCGGCACGGCCTCCAGCACCTATACGGTGAGGGCTGTCGTCAACGGCTTGGAGCAGACGGCTACGGGCACGGCCACAAAGGTGCTCAGCACTAACGGCAACGGATTCGGATACCTCGAGATTCCGCGTCCAAAGCGCTACTCGGTGAAGGACGGCACCGACATCACCGATACCTTTGAGCCCAACGACGCCACCGTGGCTGATGTCGACGGCGACGGACAGATGGAACTCATTGTGAAACAGTGGAGTAAGCCCAACAGTGCCAACTATGCCGGTCCCGACTACGACCGCATAGAGGTCTTCAAGCTCGACGGCACACTGCTGTGGTGGATAGACTGCGGTCCGAACCTCTGGGACTTCCAGCACAACGAGACGAATATCGCCGCCTACGACTGGGACGAGGACGGCAAGGCCGAGTGCATCATGCGCGCTGCCGACGGAACGACGATTCACGCTGCCGACGGCAAGACCTATGTCATCGGCGACCCTACGAAGAGCTACCGCTCCAACCTCGGCTCCGGCGGCTCCGGCGAGCAGTTCGTACACGAGGGTGCCGAATTCCTGCTGTATATGAACGGCGCAACGGGCGTACCTTATAATATAGGTCCGGCCGAGCACCCCACCTACATGGATTATCCGCTGAAACGCCTCGAGGACGGCGAGACCGACCTCAACGCGGCTTGGGGCGACAGCTACGGCCACCGTTCATCGAAGAATTTCTTCGGTGCACCGTATTTCGACGGCCGCAACCCGAGCATCTTCCTCGCACGCGGTATCTACACCCGACATAAGATGATTGCCCTCGATGTCGACAAGGCCACTCATAAGCTCAACACGCGGTGGAGATGGAATTGCAACACACCGGGAAGTATCTGGTACGGAGAGGGTTACCACAACTATGCCGTTGCCGATGTCGACTGGGACGGCCGCGACGAGATAGTCTTCGGATCGATGGTCATCGACGATAACGGTCACGGACTGTCGTCGACGGGCCTCGGCCACGGCGATGCCGAGCATGTGGGCGACTACAACCCCTATGTCCACGGTGAGGAAATCTTCGCCTGCAACGAGACGCAGCCATCCAACAACTACCGCGATGCCACAACATCGAAGATTTACTACCGTCTGGCCGGTGGTGGCGACGACGGCCGTTCGATGATGGGCAATTTCACGAACAAATATCCCGGAGCCATCGGCACATCGGGCCACGACACGCCTATCAGCGCGGTCACGAGCCAGCATGTCACGGCCCCAACGCCGAGTCTGAACTTCCGCATCTACTGGGACGGCGACCTCCTCGACGAGGGTCTCAACGGCCAGGACCTGCGCAACTCCGTGTTCATCATCCGCAACTACGACCAGAACAAGCAGTGGTCGCTGTCGGGATCGCTGACAAACAACGACACCAAGGCCACACCATGCTTCCAGGGCGACATCTTCGGCGACTGGCGTGAAGAGGTCGTGGCGCGTACCGCCGACGGCAATATCCGCATCTACACCTCAACGATACCTACCCAGTACCGCATTCCTACCCTGCTCTCCGACAAGCAGTACCGCAACGCGATGGTATGGCAGATGAACGGCTACAACCAGCCGCCGGCAGTGAGCTACTTCCTCGGCGAGCTTGAGGGCATCACCCAGGCACCACCAGCCGAGACAAACAACGGCCGCGAGGAGATCAGCAACGGTGCCACCATCGGCAAGGGCTACGACGGCAAGCAGATTCTCATGGCCGAAACCGGCAATATGACCGTCAGCGTGGCCGACGGTGCAGCACCGGAGGTGTTCTTCGACAATGCTCCTACATGGGTACAGGGCCACGACGACAACGATAATATCACCACAACGACATACACCCACACCCTCACCGGCGGTGCTTTCGGCGGTGCCATGCGCCTGACAAAGCAGGGCGACGGTGTGCTCGTGCTGCCGACGGTGGAACAGAAATATTCCGGAAATACCGATATCTGGGCCGGAACGGTGAACTTCGACGGTACGATGAGCAACAGTGCAGTATGGCTCAACCGCCTGACAACCCTCAACAGCCATAACGGTCACTTCGCCAAGGGCATCAAAGCCGACTACGGAGCTACCATCAACGTGGGCGGAACGAAGGAGAAGGGTACCCTCACCACCGACTCACTGAACCTCGGTTTCGGGTCTATCCTCGGCTTCAAGGTTTATGCCGACGGCACATGCGACTCGCTGACGGCCAACGTGTTAAAGCTCGAGAAGAAAGTATGGCCTAACGGCAACGGCCCTGAGTATGATGCTCCGCGCATCCACGTCACCGCTGTCGACAGCATACGTCCCGGTGAGTACACTATCGGTAAGGTCGGAAAGATTGACGGCAACCTCGCCGACGTTAAGATTTCGGGTCTCGAGGGCCATAAAGCCTCTCTGAAATACGAGGACGGACAGCTCAAGCTCGTCGTCGCCGAGATGCGCAATGCCGGCAGCGTCGAGTGGACAGGCAGCGTCGACGGCGAATGGGATCTTGCCGACAAGGAGAACTTCCGCTCGGCCGACGGCTCCGACGTCTTCGTCACCGGCGATACCGTGACATTCAACGACAATGCCACGAACACCAATGTGAAGATTACCGAGCCCGTACAGCCGAAGGCTATCATCTTCGACAACAATACCAAGGACTACACCCTCTCCGGTGCCGCTGTCACCGGCGAGTCGCAGATAACGAAGAAGGGCGACGCCGCTTTGACAATAAATAATGTCAGCGACTTCACCGGCAGCGTGAGCCTCAACGGCGGCACTACGAAGATCGCTGCCCTCGGTCTCGCTGATGGTGTCAACAACGGTCCTTTCGGCTACTACACCAACCGCGTGACGATCAACGGAGGCACACTCGCGCCGCAGGCATCGTTCACCACATCGCATCCGTTCGCCATCGGGGCCAACGGCGGCACCATCGACGTACCGGCAGGAGTGACGATGACGATGGGCAACGCCCTCACCGGCGACGGCAACACGCTGACTAAGAACGGCGACGGACAGCTCACCATGCCGGGCACGGTGGCCTTCGACAAGCTCATCGTCAACGGCGGTACCGTACAGGCCAGCGAGAGCGCCAATGTCCACGCCTACCCGACAACGGTGGTCCTCAACGGCGGTATCCTCCGCGATCCCGACAATTTCTACTCTTACTCGTCGAACCGCACGAACATCCAGGTGCCTGCCGACGCTACCGCAGAGTGGTATCTCGACGGCCGTTGCGACTACTACGGGTCGATTTCGGGAGCCGGCAACCTGACCGTCTACGCACGCAGCAGCCGCAACAGATGGCACGGCAATACGACAAACTTCACCGGTGCGCTGACCATCGCTGGCAGCAAGAGCGGTTCCTACGACCCGCAGTTCGACTTCTACGGCAATACGAACCTCAGCCGCGCGGCTGTAACCATCTCTGTGGCAGCCAACAACAACGGCAATGTCATCCAGCTCGGAAACCTCAAGGGCAACGCCACCCTCAGCGGTAAAGGCACATGGCAGATTGGCGCCCTCGGAGATGATATCGTATTCAACGGTACCGTCAGCGGCGGAAAGATAACAAAGGTCGGCGACGGCGTGTGGACAATGTCGAAGCAGATGACCGATGTCAGCGACAACGTACAGGTCAACGGCGGTGCGCTGAACCTCACCAACCAGTCGACATCGTCGATGTATTTCGGCAATCATGATGTCGTAGCTGCCAACGGCGGCGTAATAGCAGGAATGGGCTACGTCCACGCCGTCAACGTCAACGACGGCGGAACACTCTATCCCGGCAACTACAACCAGAGCATCAAGAACGGCACGTTCACCACGAAGAGCGGTGTGTACTGCTATCCGGGCTCTACGCTGAAGATGTTTGTGCGCCACAACAACAGCGCGGCCTTCCGCGGCACTAAGCTGAAGGTGGGAGCAACGCTCCGCGTCAACGGCGATATCGTCGTCGAGGGCTACAACAATATGCAGGGTGTCAAGGACGGTGAGGAGTTTACCCTCTGGACGGCCGACGCCTTCGACGGAACACCGACGAATATCATCCTTCCCGAGCTGCCCGCAGGATTCGAGTGGGACACCACCGGACTGCTCAAGGCCACGGGTGTCATCAAGGTGGTAGCCTCGACGACGGGCATCAACGCCCTGCCGGCTGCCGGCGAGTTCAGCGGTGCCGTCTACAACCTTGCCGGAGTGAAGATTTCCGACATCACCACGACACGCGCCAACGTCGAGAAAGACATCCGCAGCATCGCCGGTCCGGGTGCCTACATCGTCCGCACGGGCAAGACCGCTGCGAAGATCGTCATCAAATAACTGAAAACGGATAAATTAGTTAATGCATAAGATAAGTTTTTTTATTTTCAAAATGATACTCCTCGCTCTTGCGGGAGTATCATTTTCTGCTTGTTCCGACGACAATACCGCCGAGGACTACCGCAATCACATGACTGACATCTTTCAGGACCTGAAAGACAATTATACCGGTTATATCACCATGCCCGACAACAGCTCGCGCACGCTGAAGGCCACTATCGCCGACGAAACGGCCGGAGGGGTGGTCACAACGAAGGTGAAGGTCGGCAGCTTCCCTATCGAGATGGCACTCGCCAAGCTCTATCCCACCGACTGGAACCGCCTGCAGCTCAGCGACGCAGCAGCCTATGAGGCTCCCATCGACAGCGTTGGCTACCAGATGAACTTCATGAACTTCAAGACCAATGATGAGTTCACGCCCCAGACGACGTTCGCCTTCAAGGACAGCAAGGGCAACGAGCATTCGGGATGGGCTAAAATTTCGACTACCGGACAGTTCTTCTCGCAGGTGGGGACGCTCAACTTGTCGTTCAGCGTCATCGACCTCGTCGTCGATAATGCCGACTGCACATCGGTGCTGCCGCTCACCTTCACCGTCACGATGCAGAAAGTCAAGGAGTCATCGGCATCAGAATAAACAATAAATTATTGAAAGCCAGAGGATTATCTGCGCCCGAACAATGCGGAACCGCAGAAAACCAAGAAACTTTCGGCATCCGGACAATGCGAGAATCGCGTATAGATATAGTATTGTCTGAGCCCGAATAAAGGAAAAATCGCAGGAAATCAGGAAGTCGCTAACATCAGAATAATGAGAAAGTTAGTTTTTGCCGCCGTGGCCGCAGCCTCGGTGCTTACGGCCGTGGCACAGGTATCGCCTATGGAGAACCTCGACCGCGGCCTTGTTGTCGCTAAGGGTCAGGAGCCGGGCACGTATTTCGCCTCGTGGCGACTGCTGCCCACCGATGCTCCGTCGACGGCGTTCACCATCCTCCGCGATGGCAAACCATATATAAATAATGTTACTGGAGCCACCTCGGCCGTCGTCAAGGGTGCTGCCGACAGCCGCTGGCAGGTAGCCGCAGTCGTCGACGGCAAGGTGCTGTCGACATCGAAGGCCGTGCTGCCGTGGGCGATGCCCTACCTCAAGTACCACCTTATGAAGCCCGCAGCAGGTCCCGACTACGACTATACCATCAACGACTGCTCCGTCGGCGATGTCGATGGCGACGGCCAGTATGAGCTTATCGTCAAGTGGGAACCCACCAACGCCCGCGACAACTCGCAAGGGGGAATGACGGGTCCGGTGGTCCTCGACTGCTATAAGTTCGATATGGAGGCCCCGGCCCGTGAGCCGCGCCGACTGTGGAACATCAATCTCGGTCCGAATATCCGCGCCGGAGCCCACTATACGCAGTTTCTCGTCTACGATTTCGACGGTGACGGACGTGCCGAGCTGATGTGCAAGACGGCACCGGGGAGCCGCGACGGCCGTGGGAGGTACGTCAACGAGGCCTCCGACGACCCCGTCATCCGCACTGCCGACAACCACCGCGACTGGCGCAACAGCCAGGGACGCGTCAACGGAGGGCAGGAATATCTCACCGTCTTCAGCGGCACCGACGGTAGTGCCGTCAGCACCATCTTCTATAATCCCAACCGCAACACCGGTCTCGGCGGCGATGCCGAGGGCACTTTCGTCTGGGGCGATGCCGGCCACGGCCTGGAGGACAACGGCAGTTACGGCAACCGCGGTGAGCGTTATCTCGCTGCCGTCGCATACCTCGGAGGCCGCGACGCACGTCCATCGGCGGTTTTCACGCGCGGCTACTACAGCTACGCCTTCGCCTGGGCTGTCGACTACGACGGACGCCGACTTAAAACGCGGTGGCTCAACGAGTCGCGCGACGGGCAGCAGTATGCTGTCACCGACTCCCTGGGCCATCGCAGCGTCTACACCGCAGCCGCTCCGACGAGCGGTGAGGGCAGCGGCACACTCTTCGCCAACGGCAACCACAACCTCAGCGTGGCCGATGTCGACGGCGACGGCCGCGACGAGGTGCTGTGGGGATCGGCGGCTCTCGACGACGACGGGCGCATGCTCTACGCCACCGGCTTCGGCCACGGCGATGCCATCCACCTCGCCAAGCTCGACCCGCAACGTCCTGGTCTTGAGGTCTTTGATGTCCACGAGGAGCGCGGCACCTATGCCTGGGACGTCCACGATGCTGCCACCGGCGAGATTCTCCTCAAAGGGGGTCCTGCGGGCATCGACAACGGACGCGGTATGGCCGCCCAAATCGACAGCCGTCAGCACGCCTACTCCTTCTGGAGTGCCGGCGACCCGACGGTGCGCAGTGCTGCCGACGGCAGTGAGCAGGACGATGCGCGGCTGCCTATCAACTTTCGTATCTACTGGGACGGCGATGCGCAGGACGAACTTCTCGACGGAGTGAATATCCGCAAGTGGGAGAAAGGCCACACGTCGATGCTCGGCATCTTCGGAACAATCAATAAGCCCGACCCCGAAACAGCCGAATGGGGCGACAGACCATGGCGACGCGAGCCTATGCACCGTGGCTCCGAGGCCGACGACCGCCGCAAACCGGCTGCTCAAACCAACGACCGCCGTAAGGCCGTGAAGCACGAACCGCGATTCTTCGGCGAGCGCAGCTTCCAGCGGCCGACGGTATCCTTTGCCGGCTACGGCACCCCCACATCGAACAACTGGACCAAGAACAACCCCTGTCTGCAGGCCGATCTCTTCGGCGACTGGCGCGAGGAGGTTATCTATCGCGACGCCGCCGACCCCACGGCCGTCTATATCTATACCTCGCAGATTCCCACCGGTTTACGCTATCCCACACTCATGAGCGACCATACCTACCGAATGGGCATCGCCTGGCAGAACGTGGGCTACAACCAGCCGCCACACGTGGGCGTGTTCCTTCCCGACGAAATGCGGAAATACAACAAATGAACAAATATCTTTTTCTACTATGAACATAAAACTCTTTCTCGCTGCGCTGATCCTGCCATTGTCGGCGGCAGCACAGACTTTCGACTTTGACCTCACGAAGCATCAGCCCGCCTACAGCGACGCTACGGGCTACGGATACGATTTCACCGCCGCTCCCGACCTCCCCGGCCAGCACGATGTTTATTTTTCGGTTAAGGTGCCCGACGGCAACTACCGCGTCACCGTCACCATCGGTTCGCGCCGCAGGGCCACCGACACTCAGTTGCGCGCCGAGTCGCGCCGTCTGCTCGTGCCGTCGACAGTTCTGAAGAAGAAGGAGTTACGCACCTATACCTTCACCATCAACAAGCGGTCGCCGTATATCACCGACAAGGAGCGCGTGAAAATCAACGACCGCGAGAAAGGATCCCTCGACTGGGACGACAAGCTCACCCTCGACTGGGCGGGAAAGAACCCGGCAGTGAGCCGCATAGAGATTGCTCCCGACACCACGGCGACAACGGTCTTCCTCTGTGGCAATTCCACCGTCGTCGACCAGAGCTGCGATCCGTGGGCAAGCTGGGGGCAGATGATCACACGGTGGTTCGGACCGGAGGTGGCTGTCAGCAACAACGCCGAGAGCGGACTCACCGCCGGCAGCTTCCTGCGACAGAACCGTCTCGACAAGGTATTAGCGATGCTGCGACCCGGCGACTACGTTATCTGTGAGTTCGGACATAACGACCAGAAGGAGAAAGGACCCGGCGCAGGAGCGTGGTACAACTTCTCGTACAATCTGAAACAGTATATCGACAGGGTGAGGAAGGCCGGAGGACGGATTATCTTCTGCACACCCACACAGCGACGATTCTTCAAGGACGGCAAAATCCAGGAGACCCACGGCGACTATCCCGACGCGATGAGGACCGTGGCCCGCCGCGAGAACGTGCCCGTGGTGGAGCTCCACGACATGACGCGCACCTTCTTCGAGACCCTCGGTGTCGACGACAGCAAACGGGCCCTCGTACACTATCCTGCCGGAACATTCCCCGGACAGACCAGGGAGTTCGCCGACAACACCCACTTCAACCCCTACGGAGCCTACGAGGTGGCGAGGATGGTGACAACGGGACTGAAAAATCTCGGCATTCCCCTCACACGATACCTCACCGCGGACTGGAAGGCCTACGACCCGGCCCATCCCGACGATTTCAGGACCTTCGTCTGGTTCCCGTCGAAATTCTTCGATAATGTGAAACCGGCCGGAAACTGATATCGTCCCGTCCACGTCAAAATGCAATCATCCATCAATCCACAACCAAAACTTTTCTACGGAATGAAAAAAAACAAGATTCTCCTGACCCTTCTCCTTCTCTGTCTGCCTTTCGTGGCTATGGCCCAGCGCGACACGCTGAACGTCGTCGACTGGCAGTTCAGCCGCAGCAACCTCACCCCCGAGAGCGCCACGAAGGGCGATGGACAGTGGAAGGGCGTCCGCCTGCCCCACGATTTCCTCGTCGAACAGCCGTGGGTGGCCCCTGCCGCCGGTGAGAAAGCCGACAACAGCGATGTCGCCGCCAACGTGAAAAGCCGTCTCTCGGCGCGAGGTTTCAAGGAGATGGGCATCGGCTGGTACCGACATGCCTTCTCGCCCAACCCCGACTGGAAGGGCCACAGGGTCATGCTTGAGGTAGGAGGCATCATGCTCGTCGGCGACGTCTATCTCAACGGCGAGCGCATAGGCGGCACCGAATACGGATATATCGGCTTCGGCATCGACATCAGCGATAAGCTGCGCTACGGCCAGGAGAACGTCATCGTCGTCAAGGCCGACACCCGCAACCCCAACAACTCGCGCTGGTACACCGGCGGAGGCCTCTACCGCGACGTGAAGTTCATCGTCACCGACAAGAGTCTCTACTTCGACCGCCATCCGCTGTATATCACCACGACAAACAACGACACCGTCCACGTGCGCGCCACAATATGCAACTACACCAAGGCCCCCGTGGGATGCGTCGTCGTGAATATCATCGATGCCAACGGACATTCCCTGTCCAAGACCGTCAATACGATAAAATACCAGCGCCGAAAGAAGAGTAACGAGTATCAGCTTGCCGACATACCGCTGCCCAACGCCCACCTCTGGGATCTCGACTCGCCCTACCTCTACACGATGACGGTCAGCCTCACCGACACCGCCGGCCGCCTCTACGACAGGGTTTCCGAGCAGTTCGGTGTCCGCACCATCGAGTACGGGCCGGCGTTCGGCTTCAAGCTCAACGGCCGCAAGGTGCTCCTCAAGGGTCTGGCCAACCACCACACCCTCGGCGCCCTCGGTGCCGCCGCCTACCCACGGGCCATCGAGAAGCGCATACAACTGCTCAAGTCGTTCGGCTTCAACCACATACGCTGTTCGCACAACCCCTACAGCGAGGACCTCTACCGTCTTGCCGACAAGTATGGCATGCTCGTCGTCGATGAGGCCTACGACAAGTGGACGACGCAGTATGGCGGCGGACGCGAGGAGTGGACCAAACACTGGCAGTACGACATTCCCGAATGGGTGCAGCGCGACCGCAATCATCCGTCGGTGGTGATGTGGAGTCTCGGCAACGAGCTCCAGCAGGAGCCCAATCTGCCCTTCGGCGACTGGGGGGTCACGCCCTACCGTCTGCTGCGCACGCTGCTCCGCCGCTACGATACCACACGGCCGACGACCGTAGCCATGCACCCGCGGTTCCGCAACTGGGAGACCGACTCGCTGCCATGCGACCTGGCGATGAACACCGACATCCAGGCCTACAACTACAGATATATGTACTTCCCCGGCGACGGACGCCGATTCCCGTGGATGACGTTCTACCAGAGTGAGGCCAACCTCACGATGATGGGCCCGAACTTCTTCGGCATGGACCTCGCGAAGGTCATCGGACTGGCCTACTGGGGAATGATCGACTATATCGGCGAGAGCCGCGGATGGCCCGTCAAAGGCTGGGACGGAGGGGTATTCAATACAGCCCTGCGACCGAAACCGAAGGCATGGCTCGTCAAGGCGATGTTCACCGACAAGCCCACGGTGCATATCGGCGTCGTCGACCAGAAAGGCGAGGGAACGGTGTGGAACGGTGTCGAAATAAAGACCGATAATATGTCGGACCACTGGAACCGCACCGTCGGAAAGAAATACACCCTCTACACCTACACCAACGCCGACGAGGTGGAGCTGTTCCTCAACGGACGCAGCTTAGGGCGGAAGCGCAATGCCACCGATGCCGACCACCGCGACCAGATACGCTGGGACAACATCGAATACGAGCCGGGCACCCTCGAGGCCGTGGCCTACAATAACGGCCGCGTGGTGGCACGCCATAAGATACGGACGGCGGGCGAACCGCGCAAGCTCACCTTCACCGCCGACAAGTCATCGTGGAAGGCCGACGGCATGGACCTCATGCACGTCCGTGTGGCGATGGTCGACAAGCAGGGCACCGTCTGTCCGCAGGCCGATAACATGCTGACCTTCAGCGTCGACGGCGATGCCGAGATTGTGGCGGTCGACAACGGCAATATTGTCAGCGACGAGCCCTTCACGGGCAACCGCCGGTCGCTCTACCGTGGTGAGGCCCTCGTCATCCTGCGCGCCGGAACCAAGGGCGGCAAGGTCGTCCTC
Source organism: Prevotella lacticifex (assembly GCF_019973375.1). Taxonomy (GTDB): domain Bacteria; phylum Bacteroidota; class Bacteroidia; order Bacteroidales; family Bacteroidaceae; genus Prevotella; species Prevotella lacticifex. Next base: position 872,646 of record NZ_BPTV01000002.1, read on the forward strand.
AAGGCCACCGACGGCCATCGCAGCGGCAGCGTACGCCTCGACTACTCAAAATAGACTTCTCATGCGACGCGCAATAACACTCATAGCCCTCGCGGCGGCCCTCGTGGCGACCCCGGCATCGGCCAGGGAAATGCTCTGGTACGACGGCATCCACGCCGTCACGCTGTCTGTTCCCAAGGCCGCCGACCCCGTGGTGACGGTCGCTGCACGCATGTTCGCCTCCGATATGAAGGCGGTGACGGGTCAGAGCGCGGTGACGGCAGCACCTGCGGAGGCCACCATCCGCATCGTCGAACTCGACCGGACGGCAAAGACGGAGCGCCAGAAACTCGCCGCCGACGGTGTGCCCGTCGACTCGTTGCTGTCGATGACCGACGCTTTCCATATCTCAGTGATTAACCGTCAGATAGTCGTCGTGGGAGCCAACGGGCGCGGGGCGGCCTACGGACTCCTCGAGATGTCGCGGCGGGCAGGTGTGAGCCCATGGATATGGTGGGGCGATGTGGCACCGCAACGCCGCGACCGACTCACCATCGACGACGCGTTCCGTACAACACAGGGGGCCTCGGTAGAGTTTCGAGGCATCTTCATCAACGACGAGGACTGGTCGCTGCGGCCGTGGAGCTACGGCACCTACGAGCCAGCCCACTTCGGCATCATCGGACCGAAAACGTATAAAAAGGTGTTCCAGCTGCTGCTGCGCCTACGCGCCAACACCATCTGGCCGGCAATGCACACGGGAACGCAGCCTTTCTTCCTCACACCGGGGGCGAAAGCCATGGCCGACAGCTGCGGCATCGTCGTCGGAACATCGCATTGTGAGCCTCTGCTGAGGAATAATGTAGGCGAATGGGACGTCCGACGACGGGGGCCGTTCAACTATATCACGAACCGGAAACAGGTCGTCGACTACTGGAGCGAACGGCTCCGCGAGGTGAGAGGATCTCGTGGCGGCAACCTCCTGACCATCGGCATGCGCGGTATCCACGACGGGTCGATGGAGGGCGTACGTACGATGGACGAGAAGCAGAGGGCACTGCAGCAGGTCATCGACGACCAACAGCAGCTCATAGCGCGCTGGATAGGCCACCCGGAGACCACACCGCAGGTGTTCGTGCCCTACAAGGAGGTGCTCGAGATTTACGACCGGGGACTCCGCGTGCCCGATAATGTCACGCTGATGTGGTGCGACGACAACTACGGCTATATGACGCGCCTATCCGACTCCACCGAGCAGAAACGGCGAGGCGGGGCCGGTGTCTACTACCATCTGAGCTACTGGGGCCGTCCACACGACTATCTGTGGCTGACGACGACGCAGCCCGGCCTCATCTACAACGAGATGCGCGAGGCCTACGACCATAATGCCAGGAAGCTGTGGATAGCCAACGTCCACGACCCGAAGGTGGCGGGCTACGACCTCGAGCTCTTCCTCGATATGGCGTGGAACATCAACAGCGTCAGCGCGGCCACCGTCGCCGACCACTACCGCCGCTGGCTATGCCGCCAGTTCGGGTCCACGGCCGGTGAGGCCCTGTGGCCGTCGATGTGCGAGTTCTACCGGCTCTGCGGCGAGCGCCGTCCCGAATTCATGGGCTGGAGCCAGACGGAACTCGACAAGCGCACCTACGACCGCGGACTGAGCCCTGTGCGCAACACCGAATTCACGGCGGCTTTCGGCGATGAGCTCGACCGCTATCTCGACCGCTTCGCCGCCGTCGCCGCCCGCGTGAAGGCCGTCGCCAAGACGATACCCGTCGAAAGGCAGGATGCTTTCTTCGCAGCCATCGAGTATCCGGTCCTCGCCGCCGACGCCAACGCCCGCAAGCTGCTCTGGGCGCAGAAGGCCCGCCAGGCGGCCAACGGCAGTACCACCGACGGTATGTTCGCCGCCAACACCGTCATCTACCACGCCTGCGCCGAGAGTCAGAGCGCCTACCAGGAGATACGCCGTTTGACGGAATACTACAACGACCGCATGACCGGTGGCAAGTGGCGACGGTCGATGAATATGCGGCCGCGCGACCTGCCCGTCTTCGGGGCTCCCGTGCTGCCGACACTGCTCACCGACGATGAGGTGACCTACTGGCTGCACCGCGATACTATCGCCACGGGCCACCATCCGATCCTCCTGCAGCGAGGGGTCATAGCCCGCAATGCGGCTCAGTGGACCACAGCCGACAGCGGGGCCCGCGTCGTCAGCATGTTGGGCCACAGCATGGAGGCCGTAGCCCTGCCCAAGGGCGGGGCGCTGACCTACGATTTCACGACCGCCGACAGTGCCGACGCCGTGCTGCGCATAGCCCTCATCCCAACCCAGCCCAATGACAATGGCGACCTGCGGTTCTCCGTCAGCATCGACGGAGCCGAGCCGAAGATATTCTCGCTGAAAGAAAAGTTCCGGTCGGAGGGATGGAAGCAGAACGTGCTACGGGGCCAGGCCGTGCGCACAATGGCCCTCAGCGGTCTGAAGGCGGGTCTCCACCGCCTCGTCATTAGGGCCATCGACAATCACGTCGTCGTCGACCAGTGGATGATCGACCGCGACGCAACAAGGAAATTCTATCTCTTCCCCGTCGCCGGACCGTCGAAGGGGGGTGGCGGAAAAAATACAGAAAAATAAATAATTGCTATCATGAACATAAGTAAAACATTGATTTTAGCCATGCTGATGGTCAACAGCGGCATGGCTCTGGCGCAGGACAACACTGATATTCCTGCGCCTCCCGACGACGTAAACCACGTCATCGACCTCACCTACGACAGTCTCAGCAAGGCCCAGACGGCCCGTATACCCGCCGGAACGAGCCGCAAGGGCAACAACCCGGTGCTCTTCCTCGTCGGCAATTCGACCATGCGCAACGGTACCCTCGGCAACGGCAACAACGGACAGTGGGGATGGGGATTCTACGAGCATGCCTTCTTCGACGAGAACCGCATTACGGTCGAGAACCAGGCCCTCGGCGGAATGTCGAGCCGGACATACTACAACAAGCTCTGGCCCGACGTGCGCAAGGCCCTCCGCCCCGGCGACTGGGTGATCATCTCCATCGGACACAACGACAACGGACCCTACGACAGCGGACGCGCACGGGCATCCATACCCGGTGTGGGCACCGACTCGCTATGCGTAACCATCAAGGAGACAGGCGTTAAGGAGACCGTCTACTCCTACGGCGAGTACATGCGGAAGTTCATCCGCGACTGTCGCGCTGCCGGAGCAAACCCCATTCTGATGTCGCTGACGCCACGCGATGCCTACGACGCTAAGACGGGGAAGATTGTACGCAAGCCACACACACAGTGGCTCGAGGCCGTCGCCGCCGAGATGGGCGTGCCGTTCATCGACCTCAACGAGATTTCGGGCCGCAAACTCGATGGCTACAGTCACTGGAAAGAGAAATATATGTTCCACGGCGACCATATCCACACGTCGGCGTTCGGTGCAATGATGAACGCGCGCAGTGCCGCCGAGGGTATCGCAGCCAGTCCTAATCCCGCCCTGCGACCGCTCCAGGCCATGCTCATCAACATCGAACTGCCCACCGAACCGGTTAAGCGCGAGAAGGGCAAACCCGTAGTGTGGTTCACTGGCGACAGTACGGTGAAAAACTACGACAAGGACAAGAACGGCATGTGGGGCCTCGGCTCGCAGGCCTACACCGTTTTCGACCCGAAACGCATCACATGCTACAACGCTGCCAAGGCCGGACGGTCGTGCCGCACATACCTCGACGAGGGACGCTGGGACCGCGTCTACAACTCGCTGCAGCCCGGCGACTACGTCCTCATACAGTTCGGACACAACGACATCGGCGGTATCGGCGACGGTAAGGAACGCGGCGAGATTCCGTGTGCCGACGACACGTGCCACGTCTACAAGAGTCAGTCGAAGGGTACCTACGAACTCGTCTACAGTTTCGGCTGGTATCTGAAGAAGTTCATCGACGACGTGCGCGAGAAAGGGGCCACGCCAATCCTCGTCTCGCTGACACCGCGCAACGAGTGGAAAGACGGCCACATCGAGCGACGCAACGACACCTACGGCAAGTGGTACCGCCAGGTGGTGAAGGAAACGGGCTGTGAGTTCGTCGACCTCCACAACATCGCCGCCGACTACTTCGACAAGAAGTGCGGCAGCAAGGAGAATGCATCGAAATACTACAACCACGACCACACCCACACGTCCCTCCTCGGTGCGCGTACGAACATCAAGAACCTTGCCAAGGGCCTGAAGGACATCAACAGTCCGTTAGCGAAATACCTCAAGTAACATAAAGAACCTTGCCAGGGGGGCTGAAGGACATCAACAGCCCCGTTAGAGAAATATCTCAAGTAACCTGTTAGCAAACATATCAAGTAGCACATCATTTTTTCGTACAAAATCCGCGTGCTACACCCGTCGGTATCATCCGGCATTCCCAAACGGACCGTTTCATCTCCCGAAACGGTCCGTTTTGCGTTCCAATACCTACCGTTTTGCACTGCAAAACGGCCAATATCCCCAACCCCTTGATTATCAGCAGCTCCCGCATTGTCCCAGTCAGCAATCACCCTCTATGAATAATCATTACATCTGCACGCAGGGTTACCAACATGAATCGCTTATAATAAAACGCTTGCAGCACTCAGCCGCAGTCTAATATCCAATGCAAATCGCTGATACTAAGACGCTTGCGGCACTCTGTAGGGGTGGGGTTTATCCCCATCCTACCAGCTGCGGGGTGTTTACATTAATTCTCGTCCGTCATTACGGCGTATCCACCTTAATTCTCATCCATCGCTGCAAGGTATTTACTTTAATTCTCGTCCTTCACTGCGGGGAATTCACCATGATTCTCGTCCGTCGCTGCGAGGATGGGGATAACCCCCCGACCTACTGCCATAAAAGAATTATACCGTTGCCACTTCCAGCCCCGACGGGGCTGAATCGTCAGTAACCCCGGACTAAGCGAGTGATAGCGAGTGCAGTCCGGGGATCAAAGAAGCAGAGAGAAATACATTCAGTGCCTCGAAGACGCACAATAGCACGTTGTGCGCATCTACGTATTGGCAGTCTAAACACCTTGAACGAAATTAATTAAGACCAAAACCATAAAAACCCTGTTCCAGCGCCAAGGGCTTTCGCCCTTTGCCATTTGGACTTTGAGTGCTTGTGAGAGGCTGGGCCTCTCACCGCCCTCAAAGCCCAAATGGCAGATCCTCCTCCGTCGGATCTTGGCGCTGACACAAAGGAAAACCATCAAAACAGGCTATCGCCACAGAGATTCGGTCGGTCGACCGAATAATTGTATTCCTTTTCCTCTTCGAGGCCAACTAACGGCCTAATCCTGCCCGCCTTTTGAAGGCGTTGGCTTGGTAATCCATTGATAACTAATGTGTTGCACACATCCACCGTAGGGGCGGGGTTTATCCCCGTCCTACCAGCGTCGGACAAGAATCAAGGTAACACCCCGCAGCTGCGAGGGTGGGGATAACCCCACCCCCTACAGTGGCAGAGTGCTGCAAGCGTCTTATTATCAGCGGTTTGCAATGGTTATTAGGCAGTGTGGGGAGGTAGAAGAAATGGTAGAGATTCGGTCTGACGACCGAGCGGACGGTCACGAGGGCCGTCCCTGCAAGTGGAGATGGGTGCAGCACATGTAATGTTAAGTTTTTCGCTTTGTAGTAGAGTGGAGAGCGGATTTGTAATTTACTGGTATACAGGACGTTATAGATTATGGCCATTTGGTATTCTGAAACAGGCCATATTGGAGCGCGAAAACGACCGTTAAGCGGGGCGATTTCGATGAAAATAATTTTGCATTACAAATGAATGAAAATGTAGAAATCTTTGCGGGAATGAGAAAAAAAGAGTACTTTTGCAACATTATAATGACAAAAAGTAGAACCTGAATTTAGGTATGACACATGATGAACGCTGGGCCCAGATGCTGAAGGCCTACAGAAACTATATTCTGAAGAAACATCGCTGTCCGTCGAAATACAAGCCGGAGGACCGGCAACTGTACAACTGGATAAAGCATAACCGGAAAATGCGCAACAAAGGGGAGATGCCGCCGGAGAGGCAGGAGGTCTTCGCAGATTTGCTGAAACTGGCCGACAAGTACCGCCGCGTGAACCAACATGCGTATATGCACGTCGAGGGCGAGGGAACGTTGTTTTAATACGATGCCGCGGAAGGTCAATGACTTGATTTCCAAAAGCTTAAAACCGGATGCCCGAATGATAAATGCGGTGCAGCTGAAGGTCATTGATTTGGCCGTCGGAGGCTTGACAGCAGATGGCAGTAAGACAAATGCAGCATGGCTAAAGGCCAATGATTTGGCTGTCGGAGGCTGGAAGCGGCGCAGCGTAGGGCCAAGGATTTGTTTCCGAGGCGCATCAAAGCGACGAATGATTCCGAAATATCACCAATAAAACATTATATGAAACTAAGAAAGATTTTTCTTGTGGCATTGATTGCCGTCACCGTTCCCTCGGTGGCGCAGGACGATGCCATGGCGGCTGCCCAGCAGACGATTCCTGAGGACTCGGCCGTCATTGTCGGTCATCTCGACAACGGGCTGACCTATTACATCCGTCACAACGACTATCCTAAGGGAAAAGTGAACTTCTACATCGCTCAGCGCGTGGGTGCCGTGCAGGAGGAGGACGACCAGGACGGACTGGCCCACTTCCTTGAGCACATGGCCTTCAACGGCTCTAAGCACTTCCCCGACGACTCGGTGACGAAGTTTATGAACGGCTTAGGTGCTCAGTGGAACGCTTTCACCACCGCCGACCACACCGTCTACCACGTCAATGGTGTCGATAACGGCCGTGAGAGCGCCCTCGACAGCTGTATGCTCCTGCTCAGCGACTGGTCGGAGGGACTGACCCTCGACGAGAAGCAGCTCAACGAGCAGCGCGACGTCATCCACAACGAGTACCGCACCCACGGTGCCATGCAGCGGCTCTTTGAGCAGGCCCTGCCGGCACTGTTCCCCAACAGCCGCTACGGCGAGCGCACGGTCATAGGAAGTATGGACGTCGTGGACCACTGCAACAGCAACCGTCTGCGCGACTACTACCATAAATGGTACTTCCCCGGCAACCAGGCCATCGTCATCGTCGGCGACATCGATGCCAAGAAATATGAGGCAAAGGTGAAGAAGCTCTTCTCTACGCTGCCCGTTCCGGCCACGGCCCATAAGGCTGAGGACTTAGCCGTTGCCGACAACGACTCGACGCTGTACTTCGTTGGCAGCGACAAGGAGATGAGTCAGACTTTCTTCATCACCTTCCGCAAGGATGAGCCGCTGCCGCCGCAGATCAAGCAGACAATCCCTTACATCCTCTACGACGACGTAAAGACTCTCGGTTCGCAGATGTTCAACGACCGCATGCTGAAACTCTCGCAGCAGCCCGAGGCCGCTTTCACCGCGGCATCGAGTGCTAATGCCGAATATGGTATGACGGCACGCACACGGAAGAGTCAGACGGTGCAGATCCTGCCGAAACCGGGGCAGGAGGCCGCAGCCCTGAAGCAGGTGCTGACGGAGATGAAGCGCGCCGCCGAATACGGATTCACCAATTCGGAACTCAAGCACGCCAAGGCCACCTACAAGGCCGCCCTCGAGCAGCAGTATAACAACCGGGCGACGATCACCAACGACACTTACGCTCAGAGTCTTATCGATAACTTCCTCAACAACGAGCCGTATCCGAATATCGAGACCCGCTATCAGCTCGACAACGCCATCCTGCCGATGCTCACCCTCGAGATGGTGAACCAGGCCATCAAGGGCGAATTCAGCATCGACAACGAGAATTTTGCCGTCATTGGCCTCGAACAGCAGAAGGACGGCAAGCCCGTCGTCGGTCTCAGCGAGATGAAGAGCATCGTCGACGAGGCCCGCAAGGCCACCGTCACCGCTCCCGTCGACACCGTGAAGGAGGAGCCGCTGATGCCGGTGATGCCTAAAGCCGGAAAGATTGTGAAGCAGAAGATGAGCAAGACGCTCGGATGCAAAGAGCTGACACTGTCGAACGGTGCCCGCGTACTGCTGAAGAAGACTGACTTCAAGGCCAACCAGATTCTCGCAACAGCCATAGCACCAGGCGGTTTGGCCGCAGCCAAGAGTCTGAACCTCCCGTCGCGCCAGATGTTCGAGCAGGTGTACTCGCTCCACGGACTCGGAACGAAGAGCGTCATGGACCTCGTCAGTCTGGCTCAGACCACCCAGACATCCGTCGACGACGGCATCAGCAACGACCTCCACTGGATAAACGGCTCTACGACAAACGAGAATATCGAGACGCTCATGCAGGAGATGTACCTCAGTTTCCAGGGCGTGAAGAAGGATGAGGCCATCTACCGTCAGATGATGCAGTACTTTAAGGGTCAGGTAGCCAACAAGATGGACAATCCCGACATCGTCATCGGCGACTCGGCATCGTTCTACGCCCACAGCATGCGCCACGACGTGCTCACGCCGAGTGCCGCCGACATCGACCATATCGACTACGACGGTATCCTCAATATCCGCAAGCAGATGTTCAGCAATGCCGCCGACTTCACTTTCGTCTTCGTAGGTAGTTTCGACGAGGCCACCCTTCGGCCGCTCATCGAGAAGTATATCGCCTCGCTGCCGGGAAAGAAGGCCAAGACGACCGTCACCGACCAGCGCGACTACACTAACGGCAAGGTCAGCCGTGCCTTCACTATGGCAATGGGAAATCCGCAGAGCGTCACCCGCGACGTGTACCGTTCGGCTGCCGTTCCGTTCACACTGAAGAACTATGTCAACGCCGGTGTCCTCAGTCAGGTGCTGTGGAACAAGGAGTTCGACATCATCCGCGAGCAGGAGAGTGCTGCCTACACGCCGATGCCAAGTGCTCAGTTCGATAACGACCTCACAGGGTCGTACCTCCTCATCGAGTCGGAGCTGAAGACGAATCCGGCAAAGACGCAGCGCGCATCGGAGCTTGCCGACAGCATTGTCACCAACACTGCATCGTGGGTTAACGCCGACGACGTGCAGAAAGGCCGTGAGGCCCTCGCCAAGAGCCATGCCGATGCCGTGAAGACCAACGAGTACTGGCTCAGTGCCATCGAGGACTATGCCATCTACGGCATCGACCGCTACACCGACTACGACAAGGAGCTCAACGCTGTCACACCGGCAACAATCGGTGAGACGGTGAAGGCCATCCTCTCGACCGGCAACCACGTGCGCGTGGTGATGAATGCCACTAAGGAGGAAGGAAAGTAATAAAAACGCATAATCCGCTGAATGAATGTCAGTTGCAACCGGTGGCCACAGTGCCGCATCCGCAACGGAAAGCATTCATTCAGCGGATTTTTCTTATTAACGGAGTATAACGTGAGAATAAACGATCCATCAACATTCGCTGAAATACGCGAACCAATGTACATCCTCGAGGAGAGCCGCTTGCGCCGTAATCTCGAACTGATAAGCAATGTGGCGCGGGAGGCAGGCATCGAGGTCATCTTGGCTTTCAAGGCCTACGCTCTGTGGAAGACGTTTCCCATCTTCCGCGAGTACATCTCGGCCACGACGGCGAGCAGCCTCTACGAGGCGCGGTTGGGTTTCGAGGAGTTCGGAGCCCCCGTCCATACGTTCACGCCAGCCCTCACCGACAACGAGATTGACGATATCGCACGGATGTCGTCGCATCTGTCGTTCAACTCGCTGACGCAGTATGAGCGTTTCCACCGGCGGGCACAGTCGGTGAACAGCTCGCTGAAGCTCGGTCTGCGCGTGAACCCGGAATACAGTGAGGTGGGAACGGCGCTCTACAACCCCTGCGCTCCCGGCACCCGTTTCGGCATTACGGCCGACAAGCTGCCCGACGAGCTGCCTGCCGACATCACCGGTCTGCACTGCCACTGCCACTGCGAGAGCGGTGCCGATGTCTTTGAGCGCACTCTGAAGCATATCGAGGCTAAATTCGGACGGTGGCTGCCGCAGGTGGAATGGATGAACTTCGGTGGCGGGCACCTTATGACGCGTAAGGACTACGACACACGGCGACTGATAACGCTGATGCGCGACTTCCGCAACCGCTACCCCAATATCCACGTGATTCTCGAACCGGGCAGTGCCTTCGGATGGCAGACGGGGCCGCTCGTGGCTCAGGTAGCCGACGTCGTCGAGGACCACGGCGTGAGAACCGCCATCGTCAACGTGAGCTTCACGTGCCACATGCCCGACTGTCTGGAGATGCCGTACCATCCCGCCGTGCGCGGTGCCGAGGAGGTCGGCGACGGCACGAAGGGCGCGCATGTCTACCGCATCGGCGGATGTTCCTGTCTGTCAGGCGATTTCATGGGTTCGTGGGCTTTCGACCATGAGCTGACGGTGGGCGAGAACATCATCTTCGAGGATATGTTGCACTATACGACCGTCAAGACGACGATGTTCAACGGTATCCACCATCCCGCCATCGCCCTCCTGCACAGCGACGGTGAGCTCGAGGTTCTCCGCCGTTTCACCTACGACGACTATAAGAACCGCATGGACTGAGGTGCCGTGGAGGCAAAAAGCAGCCCACGGAGGACAAAAAGCAGCCCGCGGAGGGGCTGAACGCAACAAGGGGCTGGGCCGCAAACGCGGCTCAGCCCCTTGTTTTTTGGTCTCTGCGCTGGGCTCTGCTGCGGCCTGCGCTTGCCCGTTCCCTTCCTCTGTGCTTGCCCGTTCCTTCCTCTGCGCTTGCCCGTTCCCTTCCTCTGCGCTGGGCTCTGCTGCGGTCTGCGCTTGCCCGTTCCGTTCGGCGAATTATAATTCGCCGCACCCGACAGCTGACGCCAGAGGGAGGCTGAAGGGCAGCAGCGGGAGGCTGAAGGGCAGCCTGCGGGCAGCCCGCGGGGTGCCTCCTCTATTTAAACTTCTTAATGAAGGCGTCGGCCTGGGTATCGCCGAGGTCCTTGGCTTTCTGCAAGTTAGTGAGGCCCTCGTCCTTCTTGCCGCTCTGACACTGGGCGAGACCCTTGATGAGATAGGGCACCGAGTAGGTGGAATCGAGCTGGATGGCTACATCGGCCGAGGCCATAGCGTCGGCATACTGTCCCACCCTGAGGTGCACATTGGCCTTCTCGGCCCACAGCTGGGCGTTGCGCTGGTCGAGGACGACGGCGCGCATGATGTCGTTGAGGGCAGCCTGATACACTTTACCCTTCATCTCGATCTGCTCACGGTCGTAATAGAACGATGCCGGGGGCAGGGCCGTGGTGAGAGCCTCATAGCGGTAGAGGTCGACCATAGCGTCGCGGTAGCGGCCCATCTTCCCGAGCTGAGTGCCACGGGCATAGAAATAAGGTGCCGCAATGGTGGTATAAGGAGTGTCGCAGACCCCCACAGCACTGTCGAGGAGCTCAAGTATCTCTGCGTCAGAGGCTTTCAGAGCCTGACGGCACTGCGCAGCCTCATAGAAAAGGTCGGGATTGCGCATCGATTTCGTCAGACTCATGAACTTCTCGTAAGCCTTCTCGTAGTTGCCCTTGCTGTATTCAATCTTTCCACGCATCTCGTCGTACACCGGCAGGGCCTTAACCTTATAGGCGGCATCGGCCTCAGCCATAGCCTTATCGTAGGTCCAGTCGGCAAACGGCGGCTCGGGCATCAGCGAGAGTTTCTGCCATACCGACCGCGAATAGTTATAGTGGGCATCGGCTTTGTCGGTGGCCTTGTCGACGGCATCGCGCAAGAGCTTGTCGGCCTCGGCCGTCTTTCCCTGCTGCCAGTACAGTGTGGCGAGGTCGTAGTAGCCGTCGGTCTCCTTCGGGAACATCGTCATGAAGTCGCGGGCTGTAGCCATATAATCGGCGGTTCGCCCCTGAGCGGCCATCATCAGTGCCAGACGGGCATCCTTAACGTCGGCGGGGAGGGCCTTGCGGATTGTTGTCCTGCTCAGTGTCGGGTCGTTGGCGGCAAATCCCGACGGTTTCAGCTCGTCGGTATAGCGCCAGTCGGTGACGCTGAGCACGGTACCGCCGTTGTTGTAAATTCCCACCAACTCACCGCGCTCGTTGACAGCCGGGGCTCCGTTGGGGTAGTCGGCGGTATTCTCTTTCAGTGCGTCGGCGCCACCGAGAACATAATAGTTGTATTTCGACATGAACTTCTCCGACCTCTCCGGGGTCACGAGGGCAGGTTTCTGCGTCATTATCCACATCCGCACCGACCCTGTGGGCAGTGTCTTGGCGAGCGAGATGGGCTGGACGGCCGTAGCTCCGCCGATGGCAAACTTCGCGATGTCGTAGAGCTCGCTGGCTCCGTAGATTTTCTCCACGGGATAAGAGCGGCCCTTAGCGTCGACGACGACTGCGCTGTCGGCGCCGTTGAACGGTGTCCACGCGCTTACGACGGTTCCGTTGCGGTCGATGAGATAGCCGAAAGACGTGCCCACGGCCTTTCCGCCGCTCTTGAAAGTCTTCAGCGTCAGCAGTGCCTGGCGTGCGCTCATGGGCTGCGCTGCCGATGGCAAGGTCGCCACGAGAGCAGCGATGACCACTGCCGCCTTTATTATATTTCCTAATTTCATGATGTTCTGATAAGTATTTTCGTTAAGATTGAATTTTTTCGGGTCGCCACGAGCATGGCGTTACACCTTATTATATATACACCCTACGCGAACCGCGATGCGCCTGCCTCAGCCTGTGGGTGCTTATTACACCTTATTATATATAGCGCCGACGGGTCGAAATACCCTTCCTGATGCCTCAGCAGCACTAAAACAGCGCAAGGCTGCAGGCCTACTGCCTTGCCGCGAGCAGCTCCTTGGCATTCTCGAGGGCCGCCGGAGTGATATTATCGCCGGAGAGCATGGCCGCCACAGCCGTCAGACGCTCCTTGTCGTCGAGGCGCCGCATGTGGCTGATTGTTCCCTTGTCGGTCTCCTCCTTTTCCACCTTATAGTGGGCCTCGCCCATGGCGGCAATCTGGGGCAGGTGCGTGATGGCCACCACCTGGCGCCCGGCATCGGCCATCTCCTTCATGAGCAGGGCCATCTTCGTGGCTATGGCACCGCTGACACCGGTGTCGATCTCGTCGAAGATGATTGTCGGCAGGTTGACGGCACCGCTGATCATCGCCTTCAGCGAGAGCATCACACGTGCTATCTCACCTCCCGAGGCCACCTCGGCGACGGGCATCAGCTCCGTGCTCTTGTTGGCCGAGAAGAGGAAGACGACCCTGTCGGCACCGTCGGCGGCAAGGTCCTTGGCCTGGATGTCGACCTTGAACCGCACGTTGACCATCCCCAACGGCACGAGCCGCGACTTCATGGCCACCTCCACCTTGGCGGCAGCCTTCCGACGGACACCCGTGAGGACGGTGGCAGCACGGCGTGCTGCTGCGGCGGTCTCGTCGACACGATGCTGGTAGTCAGTAAGTTGCGTGTCGCTATCGTCGATGCTCTCGAGTTGCTTACCGAGCTCATCGCGGATGGCGATGAGAGCTGCCACGTTGTCGACATGGTGCTTCTGCTGCAACGAGTATATCTTGTCGAGCATGGCGTTGACATCGAAGAGGCGCGCCGAATCGAATTCGATATTGTCCGAATCGTTGTCGACATCGGCGGCGATATCGGCAAGTTCAATCCTCGCCGTATCGAGACGGGCAGCCAACTCCTTCACTTTCGGGTATACGCCCTCGATGCTGTGCAGCGCATCGGCGGCCTCGCCGACCCTCCCTACGACCCCTGCGTCGTCGGCGTTGAGGATGTCGTTGGCGTTGAAAAGGGCCGTTTTGATGTCCTCGGCGTGCGACAGGGCAGCACTCTCCTGCTCGAGTTCCTCCTGCATACCGTCGGCGAGCTGTGCCGACTGGAGCTCATTGAACTGAAAACGGACGAACTCCTCGTTCTGGCGCGTCTTCTCTATCCGTTCCTTCAGGTCGTCGAGAGCCGCCACAGCCTTGCGGTAATCGGCGTAAGCCGACGCATAATCGGCCTTCTGCTTTTCGTCGTGGGCTATAATGTCGACGACACCGAGCTGGAAATCCTCCTTTTGTAGCAGCAGATTCTGGTGCTGCGAGTGTATATCGACGAGATGATCGCCGAGCTGGCGGAGGAATTGCAGTGCCACCGGAGTGTCGTTGACGAAGGAGCGCGACTTGCCCGTGGCACTGAGTTCGCGGCGGACGATGCACTCCGAGGCATCGAAATCGACATCGCCGTCGGCAAAGAGCGGTTCGAGCCCGTAGCCCGTGACATCGAAAACGGCCTCGATGACGCACTTTTTCGCCCCCGGCTTTATGGCTTTGATGTCGGCACGGTTGCCGAGGATCATCCCCAAGGCACCGAGGATAATACTCTTTCCCGCTCCCGTCTCACCGGTGATGACCGAGAATCCGGCGGGAAAGTCGATGTCGAGCTCGTCGATGAGCGCGTAATTGCTTATATATAAATGCTTTAACATTATTCCTTTATTTTATCCCATGTGGCGTTCTGGCTGGCGTTGATGGCGAAGAGCAGCTCGTAGACCGCGTCCTTCTCCTTCTGTGTGCCGTGACCTTTATAGATATTTGCCAGCTCGTCCTTCTTGTAGTCGGTCCATATCTGCGGCAGGAGACTCATCGGACGGTCCTCATGGCTCTTCTTCAGGTCGTTTTCGAGTGCCGTGGTGATATTTGTCCGACCCCTCTCCACGTTGTTGGCCATCTCGTCGAGTCCCGTGCGGTAGTAGTCGTACTGCAACTGCCTGAAGGGTTTCATGGCCCCGTCGAGATAGTCGTTGATGATGGCAAAGCGGTTCCGGCTGTCGTCGAAGGCCTTCCATCCCGTGAAGTTGAGGTTCTGGGCGTTGTTGGTGAGATTCATGCAGCGCTGGAGAACGTCCTCCCCGCCCATCGGCGAGAACGAATCGAGGTCGAGACCGATAATAAGATAAGCGTAGTAGGCCACGAGTGCCGTCAGCTGATTGTCGACATTCTCCTCGCGGAAGTCGAGTTGGTCGAACTGCGCGAACTCAAAGTCGAAGTTGTTGTCGGTGTTATTGTACAGCGTCGTGGTGTACGACGAGTTGTATACCGGCCTGTTGGCCTGGATGATAGCCCTGCAGGTGAAGAGATTAGAGCTCTGGTCGTACTTCGTCACCGTAATATTGAAGTTGCACTGGATGCGTTCGTTGCGCTGAAAGTGGAGATTTGTCCACTGCCGCTCGTTGATGAACTGCTCGAGGGTGGCCTGCAGATTGTCGAACACCGACGCGTCGGTACCCTGAATCTGCTGGTGGTTGATGGTCACCTTGGCCTGCAGCTCCTGGGCGGCGGTCTCCGCAGGCCACATTACGGCCACGGCGACAGCCACGGCTACAACTGCCACAATCCGGTCAAGAAGATGTCTGCATGAAAAATATGTCATAAGATTCTCTCCAGTTCGTTGATGATATCGGCGGCTACCTCCGTTTTCGGCTTTTTGTCGTATTCGTGAACGTCGGTCCGCGAAATGATTTTCACCTTATTGTCGTCGCTGCCGAACGTCGTTCCGGCGTTGCGCGTCGAGTTGAGGACGATGAAATCGGCATTCTTCCGTTCCAGTTTCCGTCGTGCGTTCGCGTCCTCGTCGTTCGTTTCGAGGGCGAAAGCCACAAGGCGCTGTCCGTCGCGTTTCATCTTTCCGAGAGCTGCCGCGATATCGTGTGTCGGCCGCAGACGCAGTGTCAGTCCGTCGTCGCCTCGCTTGATCTTTGTCGGCGAGACGCTCTCGGCGGCAAAATCGGCCACAGCGGCACAGAGGATGGCCACATCGCTGTCGGCAAAAGCCTCTGTAGCAGCCCCGTACATCTGTTCACAGCTCTCGACGTCGATGCGGCGGATGCCCTTCGAGCATGTCAGTGCCACGGGACCGGCGATGAGTGTGACGTCGGCGCCACGGCGGTGGCACTCCTCGGCGATGTCGAATCCCATCTTTCCGCTCGAGAAGTTGCCTATGAACCGCACCGGGTCGATGCGCTCGTAGGTTGGTCCGGCGGTGATGACGACACGCTTGCCGCTCAGCGGCGATGCCGACTGCTGACGGTCGAAGAACCTGTCGAGGGTGTCGACGATGACGTCGGGTTCCTCCATACGCCCTTTCCCCTCGAGTCCGGAGGCGAGGAATCCCGTTTCCGGCTCGATGATATGGTTGCCGTAGGAGCGCAGGGTGTCTAAGTTGTGCTGTGTCGACGGATGGCGGTACATATCGAGGTCCATGGCCGGAGCCACGAACACCGGTGCCTTCATCGAGAGATATGTGGTGACGAGCATATTATCGGCGATGCCGTTGGCCATTTTCCCCAACGTCGATGCCGTGCAGGGGGCCACGACCATGGCGTCGGCCCACAGTCCGAGGTCGACATGGGAGTGCCACGTGCCGTCGCGCTGGGCGAAGAACTCGCTGATGACCGGTTTACGGGTGAGTGCGCTGAGGGTGACGGGGGTGATGAATTCCTTTCCCGCCGGGGTGATAACTACCTGAACCTCAGCACCCCGCTTTATCAGACCACGGATGATGAGACAGGCCTTGTAGGCCGCAATGCTGCCCGTTATTCCGAGTACTATCTTCTTTCCTTTAAGCATTTGTCGTGAAAAATTTCAGTTACCGAGGCCCTACACCTTTGCCTGACCGTTGTTAAACTCGCGCAGTCTGATGCGCGTGAGCACCTGCTTCGTGTCGAGAGTGAAGGCGCTGGAGAGCATCCAGCTGTAGTAGCCCGGGTCGCGGTGGAGGACATCGGTGACGGCCTGACCGCGGTACTTGCCGAAGTTGAACATCTCGTGGCGCACAACCTTGCCGTCGGCACCGATGACCGGTTTGCCGTCGGGGCCGATGACGTCCTTCCACACTATCCGTCCGGCGAAGTCGACATTATCGTTATGCTTCGAGAATTCGGCCAGCTCGTCCATATCGTTGTGGAGCTCCTGCTTGTCGGGGTCGTCGACGCGGCCGGGAGCATACATCTCTAACTCGCCCTTGAGGACGGCGTAGGTGGCCGCAGCGTCCTGGTCGGCACGGTGAGCGCGGAAGTCTTCGTCCATGCGGTGCCCGGTGTAGAACTTATAGGCGGCGGCGAGATTGCGGGGCTCCTGCTTCATGAATATTGTCTGGGCATCGATAAGACGGCACTTCGAGAAGTCGAAGTCGATGCCGGCGCGCAGGAATTCCTCGGCGAGCATCGGTACGTCGAAGCGGTTGGAGTTGTAGCCGCAGAAGTCGCAGCCGGTAAACTCGCGGTTGATGTCGGCGGCGCGCTGCTTGAATGTCGGTGCGTCCTTCACCATCTCGTTGGTGATACCGGTGAGATCGGTCACCTCCTTGGGAATCTCCTTTCCCGGGTTGATGAGCTCGTTGCCGCTTTTCTCGGTGCCGTCGGGCGACACCTTGATATACGACAGTTGGATGATGCGGTCGTTGACCAGGTCGAGGCCCGTCGTCTCGAGGTCGAAGACGACGAGCGGCCTCTTCAGATTCAGTTTCATAATCCCTTCTCCCTAACGATTAATTCTCCAGGAGCATCGGCATGGCGAGCATGGTGATATTCTCGCCGTCGGGCTGATTGTCGGGGACGACGACTCCCGGCCGCGACGGGTCGGCGAGGAGGACGACGACATTGTCGCACTCGATATTCGTCAGAATCTCAATGATGCTGCTGCCCTTAAAGCCTATATCCATCATCACGCCGTTGTAGTCGCATGTTATCTGCTCCTTGGCGTTGGTGGCGAAGTCGATGTCCTGGGCCGACAGCTCGAGCTTTCCGGGTTCGAGATGGAAGCGGATGAGCTCCGATGCCTCACTGGCGAAGGGCAGCATACGGCGCACGGCCGAGAGGAGAATGCGGCGGTCGATGGTGAGCGTATTGGGGTTGTCGGCCGGGATGACGCTGTTGTAGTTGGGGTAGCGGCCGTCGATAAGGCGGCAGTAGAGCACACCGTCGCCGAAGTTGACCTCGGCAGCGCGCGAGTCGAAACGGATGATGACGTCGCCGCCGTCCTTCGTGAGCACGTTCTTCAGCAGTGTTGCCGGTTTCTTAGGCATGATGAACGATGCGGGGTTGTCGCTCTTGACGGTGAACATCTGGTTGCGCACGAGCTTATGGCCGTCGGTGGCAACGATGGCGAGGCAGTCCTGATTGAGGTCGAAGTAGATGCCGTTCATCACGGGGCGGAGCTCCTCCTGCGCCGTGGCGAAGAGGGAACGCGACAGACTGCCCAAGAGGGCCTCCGAGGTGAGGGTCACCGTCGTGGCATTGTCGTCGACAGGAGCCTGCATGGGCCACTCCTCGGCACTGTTGATGGGGAAGTCGTAGTTGCCGTTCTGGTAGTTGATATAAATTTTCATCTCGTCGAAGTTGACGTCGATGCTCAGTGGCTGCTCGGGGAGCTCGCGCACGGCGTTGATGATGTTCTTGCCGTTGACGCAGAAATCGCCCTCACCGTCGCACTCGTCGAGGTTCAGGACGTTCCACATTACATTCTCGTTGTCGGAGGCTGTCAGTGTGAGCTGACCATCGTGGACGCCAAAACGGAAACAGTTGAGTATTGCCACACTGTTCTTGCTGTTTGGCACACGCGAGAGAGTGAGCAGGCGGCTGCTTAATGCAGTGCTGGATAAGTTGAATCTCATTTCTGTATTTATTTTTTTAGTTTGTTGTTCGATACCTTGTCTTCTTCAGGTCACATCCCGAAATGTCCTACAAAAATACAAATATTTGGGCAGACTGCAAAGTTTTTCGAACTAAAATTTGGGGAATTTACATAAAGTACTTACTTTTGCACCGCATCTGACAATACAGGAAACACATTATAACGGAAAAACGGAAATAACATATGGCTATAAGCAACAAGAAAGCACTGACACTCAAAACATTGACGAAAGGCAACGTCTGGGACGTACAGGAGAACGACATCATCAGGATGTGGGAAACGGGTTCGAAGGACAGCGACTTTAAGGACAGCGCCAACCACTATCGTGAGATTATCAAGACGGCCTTCACCGTGGAGGACATCAAGGTCGACACCCCCGAGGTGTTGAAGAAATATGAGGACCGTGGGTTCAAGATTGGCACCATCCGCATCAGCGACAAGGAGTCGCAGCGTTTCGCCATCAAGAAGAAACCCATCCAGCGCGTCACCGACCTCACCTACGAGAATATCAACCACATCAGCGCCTCGAAGCTCCTCGAGGTCATCGAGCGCAACTTCGGTGGCGGATGGGAGAGCCTGTCGCAGAGCATACAGGACATCATTGAGCACGGTTTCGACATCTCGACGACCACCCTGCCCACCACGATGCTGAAGAAAAAAGGCGGCATGTACGAGAAGAAACTCGACGACGGCTATGAGGTCCTCGAGATTCCCAAGGGCACATGGACGGAGGCTATCTTTGCCAAGGAGAAACCGCGCGTGGAGCGTGTCCACACCGTCTTCGACCCCGATGCCGAGGATGAGGAGAAGAGACGCCTCGAGGATGAGGACAGCGACGAGGACCTGCCCGATATCCCGGACAATTACAATGAGGACGACGACGATGACGACGATGCCTTCGACGATGACAAGCTCACCGAGGAGAGCTACCGCACGACCGTCGACACGAATCCCGAGGACCTCGACCTCAGTGCAGCCGACGTGGCCGACGACGAGGAGTTCTAATCCCTCATAGCAATAACAACCCCATAACACATTGATAACACCCCCACAACACGTCCAATCGGCCGTAGAAATCACGGCGGGTTGGGCGTGTTGTGGGTTTAGGGGGAGGCAGACAGTGGTGACGGACAGACAACCGCTCAGTGATGCAAATAAATCTGCGCTCAGCGTAATTTACGAGATAAAAAAATCGAACGGTTAAATCAGCGGGAGGAATAATTCTCTCGCAGATTCCGCAGATTAATAGGTCAGCGTAATCCATTAGCGCACAAATGGATTACGCTAACAACATGCTATAATCAACGTGTTGCACACATCCACCGTATGCCGCCTCTACAAGGGGGTTCATTAACGCACAAATAGATTGCCCTAATAACATGTTGATAATCAACGTGCTGCACCTATCCGCCGTAGGGGCGGGGTTTATCCCCGTCCTACCAACAGCGGGCAAGATACAGAAAAAATATAACGCAGCTGGTAGGACGGGGATAAACCCCGCCCCTACGGCGGTTGAGTGCTGCAACTACGGTGGCATAGTGCCGCAACTAATTGATAATCATCGGATTATCACTTCATCTCCTCGACCTTCGTGTTCGGTACCTCATGGTCCTTGATGAGGCTGTCGAGGGTTTTGTAGGTGTAGGCGGCCTTGTCCTTGACGTATGTCGTCTGGAACCGCTGGCGGAGCTCCACGAGCTTCTGCATCGCCTCGTTGTACGTGTCGGCGGTGATGCGTGAGGCTATCTTCTCGGCGTTGGCAGGGATGAACGAGAAATACCTTATGAGCATCTGGGCAAACTGCTTGCGCTGCATGTCGGTGACCTGCTCGAGCTGCGAGTCGAGTTGGTTGGCGGGTTTGTAGATGCGGAAGACGAGCTCGTCGGGTTCGCCGCCGCGCTGTCCGTTGTCATATTTCTTGTCGTATTCGAAGTAGCAGTCGCAGAATCCCTTGTCGGCAAGCTCCTTGAGCTCAGCCTTTGCCGGTTCGAGGACACGCCGACAGAAGTCGGAAAATTTCTTATAGTTATTCTCCAACCGCAGCATCTTTCTGAATTCTAAGGTCTTGATGACGGCGCGTCCCTTGTCGAGCCACGACTCGATGAACATGTAGATGCGCTGAGTGTAGCGGTTCTTGCAGGCGAAGACAATCTGCTTGCCGAGGCGGTGGTAGCCGAAGTCGAGCGAGACGAGGCGCTCAGCCACACCGCGGTCGAGTTTCAGTATGGCATACTTATTATATGAGTGGTCGTCGGGGATATACACATCGCAGAGGTTCGTCGCCTTGGTGTATTTCCGGCCCTCGGCGGTCTTGTACGGTATCTCGATGGGTATCGACGCTAACATCTTCAGTGAGTTGCGCAGCTGGGGGTAGTGGTTAGGGTCGACACCGAGCTCCTTGAAAGGCAGTTTCACCGGCAGCCGTCCGTCCTCGTCGAGCTCGTCGGTGCGGAAGAGGCTGAGCTCCTGACTCCTTTTGTTGTTGAGGATGCCGTGGAGGATGGTCTGCAGGCTCTCGACGACGCTCACGAGAATCCGCACCTGGATGAGCGAATAGTCGTGGCGCATCATCGTCACGGCGATAGGCTGCAGCAGCCACGTCTCCTCCTCGATGGGTATGAGGTCGGTCGACAGACTGCGCTTCACCGGTTTCTTCTGGGCCTTCGCTCCGCGCTTGCGCGTAGTGCGGGTCGTGGTCTCTTTTGTTGCTGACGATGATGTCTTTTTTGTGGCCATACTTGTGCTCTGATTAAAATTTCGGGGCAAAGGTAGCAATAAAAAATCTCCCGACAAAACAATTGCGACAAAAAATCTAAAACTTGTCGCAGAAAGGGGAATGACGAGTGGCATGGCGGGGTGGACAAATGTGGAATTAACAGTAAGCAGGCAGACGCGGTGTGTAAATATTTTTCGGATAAATCGTGTTTTCTACCCCCTGATATAAATATCTGTCCCTCAGTATCTTACAATATCGGCAAAATGGCGATGCCAAATGGCCCGTTTTGTCGCCCCAAACAGCCCGTTTTGTCGTCCCAAACGGCCCGTTTTGCACGATAAAACGATAGGTATTCGGGAGGTGTAAAATAAATTCAAATCATTGAGGTGGGCGACAGGAAAAATTGCAGATGTAAGGCCATTGATGCAGCCCCCAAGCGATGGACAAGCGTTAATAACCTAACAGCAGGGTGGGTGAGTGAGTGGGGCCTCTTATGCTCCCTATCGCCCCCCCTAAACAAAAAAAACGGGCTGCCCGACATTCATCGGACAACCCGTTATCTTTCTTTTTATCGACATCACGCCCGGGCCGTAGCCCCGCGCGAAATCATCATGCCATTAAGCCTCGCGGCTGAGCTTTGTGTAACCGTACTTTGCCACTGGGCCGAGCTCCTCCTCGATGCGGATGAGCTGGTTGTACTTAGCCATACGGTCGGTGCGGCTCATAGAACCAGTCTTAATCTGACCGCTGTTGGTAGCTACGGCGATGTCGGCGATAGTAGTGTCCTCAGTCTCACCGCTGCGGTGAGAAGTGACAGTGTTGTAGCCGTGACGGTGAGCCATCTCGATAGCCTCGAGAGTCTCGGTCAGCGAACCAATCTGGTTGACCTTGATGAGGATAGCGTTGGCTACACCCATCTTGATACCCTTCTCCAGGAACTTGGTGTTGGTTACGAAGAGGTCGTCGCCGACGAGCTGAACCTTGTCGCCGAGAGCCTTTGTCAGCTTCTGCCAGCCCTCCCAGTCGTTCTCGTCGAGACCGTCCTCGATAGAAGCGATAGGATACTTGTTGCAGAGCTCCTCGAGGTACTTGATCTGGCCCTCGTCGTCGAGCTCCTTACCGTTAGGATCCTTAGGCATGCCGTTGGTGAGCTGCTTGTAGTTGTAGAACCACTTGCCGTCCTTCTGGTATGCAAACTCAGAGCTTGCGCAGTCCATAGCGATGGTGACATCCTTACCCGGCTCGTAGCCAGCGTCCTTGATGGCTTGGCAGATGCTCTCCAGGGCGTCGTCGATACCGTCGAGCTCAGGAGCGTAACCACCCTCGTCGCCGACAGCTGTCGACAGACCGCGCTTCTTCAGCAGCTTGCCAAGAGCGTGGAAGACCTCAGCACCGCAGCGGATAGCCTCTTTCTCAGTGGTGAAGTTGCGCGGCTGGATCATGAACTCCTGGAATGCGATAGGAGCTGAAGAGTGAGCACCACCGTTGATGATGTTCATCATCGGGATAGGAAGAGTGTAGGTGTTTGCACCGCCGATGTAACGGTACAGAGGAATGTTCAGAGCCTTTGCAGCAGTGTGTGCAACAGCGAGGCTGACACCTAAGATAGCGTTGGCGCCGAGCTTGCTCTTTGTAGGAGTGCCGTCGAGTTCAAGCATCTTGTAGTCGATAGCGCGCTGGTCGAGGACGTTCCAGCCCTTCAGTGCCGGTGCGATAACGTCGTTCACGTTGGCTACAGCCTTCAGAACGCCCTTGCCACCGAAACGGTTCTTGTCGCCGTCGCGAAGCTCCAAAGCCTCGTTCTCACCGGTTGATGCGCCTGATGGTACGCTGGCACGGCCCATAACGCCGTTGTCGAGGGTTACTTCTACTTCAACTGTTGGGTTGCCGCGTGAATCGAGAATCTCGCGTGCATGTACTTTCTCAATCTGCATAATTCTGTATATATTTAAAAAGTTGATAATTTGAATCTTCTTAATCATTGCAAAGGTAATGCCATAAAATCATTTACACAAATTTGTTCCGTTACTAAAAGTTGCTATTTAGATTTTTTAGCACTACTTCACCTCTCTTTTCCTTTCCTCCCCACCTTTTCACCCGTTTCGGGGTGGGGCTCCCGCTTTTTTGCCACGAAACAGCATCCTCGCCAGTCGCCTCAGTCTTTGGCACCCCCAATGAGCTCCTCCCACCCGTTCCCCTCGTGGCCTCTCTCCTCCCTCCCATCTTCCTCCCGTTCCCCTCGTGGCCTCTCTTCTCCCACCAGTCCCCCTCGTGGCCTCTCTCCTCCCTCCCATCTTCCTCCCGTTCTCCTCCCGTTTCCCTACCGTTCTCCTCCCGTTTCCCTCCCGTTGTGTTCGCCGCAATACATTGCGGCGCCCCCTTCTCTCTCCCCTTATATATAATAATGTGTGCGCGCCAACAGCCTCTCCGTTTTGTCAAATAATCCGAAAACTTTAATAAAAATCGAATATTTTTTCTCAAAACATTTGCGGGAATGAAAATAAACCCCTACCTTTGCACTCGCTTTTCGGGAAACAATCAATAACACTTAGTTTTTGAGACGCAACGGAAGC
>NZ_BPTV01000003.1:0-148395 GCF_019973375.1 Prevotella lacticifex
TCGGCGCAGGGGGATTTTTCCGTGGATGCCCCCTGCACTCGCCTAACCAAATATCGTGAAACAGCGGAACATGAAGAAGGGAAGGTCACTGACCCCATGCACCTGAGCACGCAGTCCCTTAATCTTTGAGTTGAGCGACTCGGCTGGCGCATTCGTTGACCTGTTGTTGAAGAAGTTTAGCACATACTCCTCTTTGGCCTTGATGGTGTCACGTACTGATATGATTTCCCGAATGCGGGTTCTTCCGACATTCTTGTACCACTTATGGAGCGCTTTCTTTGCACTCTTCCTGTCCTTTTTCTTGCTGAAGATGTTGCGCAGGGCGCAGAGCAGACCGTATGCAGCCTTCATCTTTGGCTCAATCTCAAAGAGCAGGCGCATTTCCTCCTTCTGGAAGTCAGTCCAGTCATTGTGGTTTTTCGTCAGCGGGTATCTTACGTGCGTCAGCAAGTCGGCTTTGGTCTCTCCATTGCTGAGTTTCTTCGGCTCAAACTTTTCATTCTTCCGCTTGCGCGGCCTGCCGAGGCGTTTGCCGTTCTTGCTCTTCTTGACCTCATGGGTCTCGGCGTACCTGTCCCTTGCCTTGGCCCGCTTCTCTTGCTGCTTTCTGAACTCCCGCTCCTCTCTCTTGACCTCGGTCGTGTTGGTGCGCTTGAGCTTCATGCGCATCGCATCAAGTCCCCTGGTCGTATAAAGCTGGATGACATGGAAATGGTCTATAACTATCTCTGCCTGTGGGAAGGACTTCTTGACAATGCCCATCATGCTGTCGGAGAAGTCCATCGACACCTCCTTGACTTTATTTCGGCTCTCTTCTTGTATCTCGTCAAAATGCTTCGTCACGTCAGCAACGGTCGTGCCCTTGACTGCAGCTATGAGTGTTCCCTTCTTGCAGTGTCCGTCCCTGTTGGAGAGGAACGTGATCAGGTCATGGTGAAGCATCGTCTCGTCTATGCACAGTCGCTCGCCCATGTTCTTCTCTTGAAGCACCCACTCACCGGCATGCTCCTTCTGGTCCCAGTCCGTAAAGCCACTCAGATGCTCCTTGTAGGCACGCCCGAGGTACTTCCCGTCAGTCCGGAAGAAGCGCCCCACGCATTGGGCCGTCACTGGGAAGGCATCCAACCATTTTTTTTAAGAAATCCGCAAACTCTACAGAGTAGCAGGTTCCCTCTGCCACAAGAGGCAGGGTTTCAAGGACGACGTTGTGACCGTCTCCGTCCAACCAACGACGGCGACGGACATGCAGCAGAACTTTATGCTCGCGTTGTGGGAAGTCATTGAACAAGCGAGGCTCCGTGAAACCGTTGGGCTGAAGGTCATGCCAGACCTTGTCACGCAGGTCGCGCTCGTCAAGGTAGATGTGAAGAATACGGATGACGGTGCCTGTTTCGTCCTTCTCGTTAGTAACTTCTTCGTCGATCTTAGTGATCTCGAAGTAATCAAGGATGCCATCGGGCAGCATGTAACGGACTAATGTTGAGTAGTCGAATGTCGATAGTTTCTTTGCCATGCTGCAAAGGTAACATAGTTTCCCGACATCAGCAACGCTGTTTCACTATATTTTAGTTAGGCGAGTGCAGGGACATCCACGGAAAAATCCCCCTGCGCCTTTTTAAATCGCTATTTTGATTATTTTTCACGAAATACCCAATTAAATTTGCAAATAAACAAATTTTGATATGGGCAATAACTTTAAATCGTGTATCTAAATTTTCATGCCTTTGTAACGACTTTGTATTATCGTTCATATTCCTTTGCAAGCAGATAATATAAAGCTCTGCTTAGCAAGCAAGGCTAACAAAAAACGACACGGTTATGGACAGCATGATTTTAAAGGCAGTAGGAAAGGGTAGTATCTTCTCACTATATCAGCATATCCTCAGGTACATCGCAATTGCAATGGTCATTCTCTTGGCAATTGGATTGCTTGCTGGAATATAAGCGAGTGGGAGAGCAAGCCTTCACTACCATTGAAAAGCGACAAAGACGAGTGGGAGAACAGCCCGATTTTTGACGATGGGCTACCCTACCCACTGCCAGATAATACGCTCTAAACAAACAATCTTCACTTTTTTGAAAAAATAATTGGCGGTATGCTTGTTTTTGGCATATAGAATAACTAACTTTGCTCACAGAAATAACAAGAACCACTTATGAACCGACCTGTCAAACGACAACTATGGCTGCTGAACACGCTTCTCAGATATAAGAAGCTGTCGTTCAAGGAACTCCAGAGTAAATGGAAGGACTCATATCTCAACGATGACGACTCAGAATTGTCATTGCGAACTTTCCATGGTCACAAGGATGCCATAGAGGAACTTTTCCCCGTAAAAATAGAATGCGATGTTGCAGACGGCTACCGCTATTATGTCGTCAAGACCAGTCCGAAAGAACAGGACTCAATGCTTGAGTGGATGCTCAACTCCTTCAACATTGCTGACATCGTTGGCGACGCAAAGAACATGCACGACCGCATACTACTTGAGGAAATACCGGGCGGAACGGAATATCTCAAAGACATCATCAGTGCTTTAAAGGACAACAATGAGCTTCACCTCATCTACCAATCCTATAAGCATCCCGAGCCTTACGACTGTCATTTCCAGCCTTACGCAATGAAGGTAGTCCGTCAGCGCTGGTATATCCTTGGCTATCTCATTGAAAGCAATGGTATTCGCACAATAGCACTCGACAGAATCCAGTTCCTTGAGACAACAAAGAAGAAATTTACCGTACCAAAGGACTTCTCTGCCAAGGACTATTTCATGAACAGCGTCGGCATCTGGGTGAATGAAGAGGATAAGCCTCAAAAGGTCGTCATCCGCTCTTCTCCAGTTATGGCTGACTACCTGCGCTCACTTCCTCTACATTGGTCGCAGAAAGAGATTAAGGCAACTGACAAGTATGTTGACTTCGAGTATAAACTCAACATCAACCACGAGTTAGTTCTAAAAATTCTAGGCAAAGGGAAATCCGTAGAGGTCTTAGAACCATCAAGTTTGAGAGCACAAATTAAAATAGAACTTAATTCTTTAAATCATACATACAATTATGAACAAAGAAATTGTTAATGCGACTCTAAAGATCCTAGATGGAAATCCTAAATGGGAGCTGGTATATGAAAGATATGCCAAGGAGCTCCAGGATAATAGAAAGTCGTATAAAGATGCTGGAAAATCATTCCGTGTCCAAAAGCCACTCGTTGTTTATAGCAAGATTGGCAGTGTTAAAGATTCAAGCAATATTAAGTTGTTTGATTTAAGATTTGCTGGTCAGAGTGTCGGTGAAATCAGAGTCAATGTTAAGACAGGTAGAAAGGATCTTTATGTTACTAAAGATCAGTCTGACAATGCCAAAAACAAATTAGGCTTTGTTGATAGTAAAGAACTTAAAAAAGAAGACTGGTCGAAAGGAAAGAATTCGCAAAACTTCCGTAAATTCTATTACGGTTTAGAGTCTAATGAAAAAGTTAACGTAAAAAGTCCGGAACATCGTTTAGAGAGTTTCTTGTTAAAGGAATTCTCTAAGAAGACTAGGGCTGAAAACAAAAAACTCTGCAATATACAACCTGTGAGATTGGGTGATAAATTCTTTCAGCTTACAACACCATTAAAGGGAAGCACTCACAATCCACAAATTTCCATTATTGACAATGGAAAGGGTAATATTGGTGCTCAGGGTGGTGGCATAGACATCTTAGCCCATATTCGTCATGAAGGCGAAAACTATCCAAGGCTCGCAATCATAGAGTTAAAGGATCAGAATATAGCTAAGGAGCCACAAGTGGAAGTAATAGAACAAGCTTTGATATACGCCACTTTTATTGCAAAGTTGCTTTGTCTTACCTCATGTGGAAAGGAATGGTTTAACATCTTTGGTTTTCGCAAAGACATAAACACCTTAGACCATATTGACCTAGACGTTGTTTCATTGATGCCTTTAGGTTATTCAACTGAAGGAGAACTTTCACCAATAGAAATAGAAGGATTGAACGTTATACTTCATCCATATACACTCTATTTCTCTACTGATGCACAAGGAAATCCTGACCAATTCTCAGGAACCTTGCTTGAAGCCATAAAGAAATAGCATCTGTGCTTATATTTTGCACTCATAGACATTATCTTTGCATCCGGAAACCAAAACAATTGGACTATGAGTAAAAAGAAAAAGTCAGACACGAAGCGAAAAGCCGCACTGGCAGAGCGAACAAAGGTAGATGCCTTCAAGTTTCAGGTCGAGTGGCAGCTAAAGAAAGTTCTGCCAAATCTGAGCATGGACAACGCCGCTCTTCAGGCAGAGATCGACACGATTGTAAAACGCGACTGGGTAAAAGGTCTCAACGACCTTGCAGAGATAATCAAAGGTGTAAAGCAAGACTTGAATGCATCACCCGCCGAAGACAAGAACTCTCTCAACGGCTGCATTATCGCCTACATCTACGGTATAACGACCATCAACCCAGTAAATGATGATGGCACTCTAAAAGCAAAAGACCCTATCACAAAGGCACCTGAAGACGAGAACGACAGAATGCTGAGAGTTGACCTCTACTACGACAACGAAGTCTGGATGAAAGTCGGCGACTGGGCAAAGGCACACGGCTATGAGTCAATCGTCATGGCTTACCACCCGGTAATAAAACTGCAGAACGTCCGTGTAAACATCCATCGAATTAAGCCCGAATAAGTATGGTAAAGATAAAAGTACACCGCGCCCTCAACCAAATCGGAGGCTGCATAACAGAAATCTGGACTGAAACATCCCGCGTCTTCATCGACATGGGACAGAACTTGCCGGGCAATTGTAGTGCAAGCGAGAGCAAAGATAAAACGAGTTTTGGCTCTGCCGAGCGCAGCCTACAATCAACGATAGTTAACGCAGAACCGACGTTACCAGAAGAGGACGATGAAATGGTCAAGAACCTGTTTGTCCAGAACAAGAAGGAACACGAGGCTGTATTCTACACCCACGGACACGAGGACCATATCGGACTGTTCATGTACGTGCCTGATGATGTTCCACAATACATGAGCGACGGAACAAGGGAAATTATCCTTACCAAATACGAGCTGATAGCAGAATCGCACAAAAAATCCTTGAAAAAAGCCGACATAGAACTAACTAAAGAGTACTATGAAGAAATAATCAACGAGGACAAACGGTTAATAGACAAGCTAAAGAACTTCAAGACTTGGGAGCGACCAGCCAAAAGGCAGAAACCGCAGGCTATACACATTGGCGACATTTCAATAACTCCATTCTATTGCAACCACTCCATCTTCGACGCATCCATGTTTCTGATAGAGGCAGACGGCAAGCGCATCTGGCATACCGGCGATTTCCGCAACCACGGATTCAGCGGCAACCTCTTCGCAATGCTGAAAGCCTATGCAACCAACATCGACACTCTCATCATCGAGGGCACGATGCTCAACCAGGACAAGGTGAACATTACCGAGGAGGAAGTGTCCGACAAGATGGCTCACGTGATGAAAGCCTTCAAGTATGTCTTCGTCCTTTGCTCCGCCACCGACATCGACCGTCTTGCGGCAGTACAGCGTGCCTGTGAGTTCTCTGAAAAGAACCTCTACGTCTGCTCAGAGTTCATGCTGAAGACAATGGCAATCTTTACTCGCCGAATGGGACAAAAGAGAAAACTCTTTCATTTTGAACCCACTCTATACAGAGGCAAAACAGCCTCAGCAACCCTGAAGAAAGATGGCTTCGTCATGGCTTTGGGAGCAAGTGCCTACCATAAGGCAAAGCAACTCCGTGATTCGCTTGATCCGTCAGAGACATTGCTTATCTACTCTAACTGGGACGGCTACTACAAAATCCCTGAGCAAGTAGAGCACAACAAGTCGTACAAAGCCTTCCGCGACCTCTTTCCGAATGTTGTTGACATCCACACCTCCGGACATGCTGACAGAGCAACTCTTAAGCAGGTCATTGAAATCATTAATCCGAAAGAAGTCATCGGAATACATAAGGACAAGGATGCAACCATAAAATCACTCTATTTGAGTAAAAATACGTATTCACATAACTAAATAACGATTATGAGTAAAGCTGAAAAAGGGGCGCAGGGGGATTTTTCCGTGGATGCCCCCTGCACTCGCCTAACCAAATATCGTGAAACAGCGGAACATGAAGAAGGGAAGGTCACTGACCCCATGCACCTGAGCACGCAGTCCCTTAATCTTTGAGTTGAGCGACTCGGCTGGCGCATTCGTTGACCTGTTGTTGAAGAAGTTTAGCACATACTCCTCTTTGGCCTTGATGGTGTCACGTACTGATATGATTTCCCGAATGCGGGTTCTTCCGACATTCTTGTACCACTTATGGAGCGCTTTCTTTGCACTCTTCCTGTCCTTTTTCTTGCTGAAGATGTTGCGCAGGGCGCAGAGCAGACCGTATGCAGCCTTCATCTTTGGCTCAATCTCAAAGAGCAGGCGCATTTCCTCCTTCTGGAAGTCAGTCCAGTCATTGTGGTTTTTCGTCAGCGGGTATCTTACGTGCGTCAGCAAGTCGGCTTTGGTCTCTCCATTGCTGAGTTTCTTCGGCTCAAACTTTTCATTCTTCCGCTTGCGCGGCCTGCCGAGGCGTTTGCCGTTCTTGCTCTTCTTGACCTCATGGGTCTCGGCGTACCTGTCCCTTGCCTTGGCCCGCTTCTCTTGTTGCTTTCTGAACTCCCGCTCCTCTCTCTTGACCTCGGTCGTGTTGGTGCGCTTGAGCTTCATGCGCATCGCATCAAGTCCCCTGGTCGTATAAAGCTGGATGACATGGAAATGGTCTATAACTATCTCTGCCTGTGGGAAGGACTTCTTGACAATGCCCATCATGCTGTCGGAGAAGTCCATCGACACCTCCTTGACTTTATTTCGGCTCTCTTCTTGTATCTCGTCAAAATGCTTCGTCACGTCAGCAACGGTCGTGCCCTTGACTGCAGCTATGAGTGTTCCCTTCTTGCAGTGTCCGTCCCTGTTGGAGAGGAACGTGATCAGGTCATGGTGAAGCATCGTCTCGTCTATGCACAGTCGCTCGCCCATGTTCTTCTCTTGAAGCACCCACTCACCGGCATGCTCCTTCTGGTCCCAGTCCGTAAAGCCACTCAGATGCTCCTTGTAGGCACGCCCGAGGTACTTCCCGTCAGTCCGGAAGAAGCGCCCCACGCATTGGGCCGTCACTGGGAAGGCATCCAACCATTTTTTTTAAGAAATCCGCAAACTCTACAGAGTAGCAGGTTCCCTCTGCCACAAGAGGCAGGGTTTCAAGGACGACGTTGTGACCGTCTCCGTCCAACCAACGACGGCGACGGACATGCAGCAGAACTTTATGCTCGCGTTGTGGGAAGTCATTGAACAAGCGAGGCTCCGTGAAACCGTTGGGCTGAAGGTCATGCCAGACCTTGTCACGCAGGTCGCGCTCGTCAAGGTAGATGTGAAGAATACGGATGACGGTGCCTGTTTCGTCCTTCTCGTTAGTAACTTCTTCGTCGATCTTAGTGATCTCGAAGTAATCAAGGATGCCATCGGGCAGCATGTAACGGACTAATGTTGAGTAGTCGAATGTCGATAGTTTCTTTGCCATGCTGCAAAGGTAACATAGTTTCCCGACATCAGCAACGCTGTTTCACTATATTTTAGTTAGGCGAGTGCAGGGACATCCACGGAAAAATCCCCCTGCGCCGAAAAAGGAAGTAAATTCCGAATGCAACAAATTACTTCTAACCCAAGAATCAAGTCAATTATTGATGACGATTTAAGTAAGTTGCTAGACAAGAAAGAAGTGCTGAATTGGAAATCTCCTTTAAAGAAGGATAACAATTATAGTGAGCACAGATTAAACAGCAAAGAATCTATTAAGCTTCTTTTTGGAAACGTACAAGAGGCTTCTGAGTCTTTTAAAACATTCTGGCCTCAACAGTCACCTGTTTGGGACGGCATTGCTGTAAGTAATGAAAGAGATCTGTTCCTTTTCGAAGGAAAATCACACAAATCAGAGACAAGAACCTCTACCAAAGCACATAATGGAGAACACTTGATTAATCAGTCTTTATCAATGGTTGCCTCAAAATTTGGTGTGACTTATCCAAATGTTAAAAAGAATTGGGAAGGTAAATACTATCAGTTGGCAAACAGAATAGCATTTGCATGGAAGATGAAAGAGATGTTATCAATTACCTCTGCCAAATACAATAACGTTTATATGATATTCCTTAACCCAACTTTGACATCGTATTTTGCTTAGTTGTTCTGTATCAGCAATTTAGTGTTTTTAAAAAGTCCTACTGTGTTCTACAGATTTTTATTTTTTTAAATGGCACTTTACTGATTTTCAACAACTCGTAGATTTCAGCTGCACTATCTGTAGGCACACTGCACAGTCTGGTCTCGACAGCCTCTCCAAGCGCATTTACTGCTGTGGTAGTAACTGCTTTTTGAGTCTTCATGATCCGCATGATCTCCGACCAGTACGGTGTCGAACGCTCCCGCCCATGCTCATCCTTGCCTTGCTTTCGCCGGGCAACCTTCATCTGATGGCGCACGGTGTTTACTATCCAGTAAGCCAGCAGCCCTAAGAAAAGGTGTGCGTCTGCCCTATTGTCAGTCTGGTGGTATATGGGCCTGAGGCTGAGGTCGGTTTTGAGCTGCCGGTTGGAGCATTCTATTTCACGTATAAGATTATAGTAGTTCCAGGTCGTTTCCTCATCTAATTTCTTCACATTGGTTCTGAGGAAGTATGTTCCGTATTCCACCTTGTCCGGGATGTTGACCTCCCATGTCATAGAAGCGACTTTGTCGTGTCCGTCATCCTCAACTTTTATATTGTAATATCGGCTTATAGAGGGATACTTTCCTTGCAGGGCACCGATCCTGTTTTGTACCTTGCCGTAGTTTTTTATCCCGTGTTTTGATTGGGTACTCTTTCTGATTTTTTTCAACCCTTCCTCAAAACGCTCACGGAATTTGCGGTTCATGGATTCTTCCTTCAACGCTTTTGCAGGAGAGTCTATTTTGAGGTAACAGTCGTCATTCTTGGCCGTTGTTACGCGTTGAAGCGTTATCTCGCGCTTCAAGCAATCGCAAACTGTGACTTTGGGAGCATTCTCGGGGGTGGTGTATTCGGTAAGAGCTTTGCGGGATACACAAAGATAGTTGTATCCTTTGTCCCTTATAGTCTTGAGGTTATCTTCAGTTGAGATACCTGCGTCAATGACTACAAGCACTCCCTCGTTATCGGGACATTTGGCCGGATTCTCAGCAATAAGCTCGTCCACCATGTTGGGAAGTGACTTTGGATCGGCGGTATTGCCTTCCAGTACCGCACTGTAACGTATGAAGCCGTCAGTATTGATGCATAGCGCGAGGACAAGCAGCTTGCAGTCGCTGCGTTTCTCCTTTGAACGGCCAAAGGCAGCCTTCTTGCTGCCGGTCTTGCGTCCCTCAAAATAAAAGTTGGTGAGATCGAAGAGCATAATGCGGTTGGTCGGTTTGAAGAGGTCGTCGGTCTTGTGGCAAAGATACTTCTCAAGCTTATCCTTTATGGAATAAAGGTCATCGGCAACTCGATATATCCTCCTTGGAGTTATTTTGGCCATAGGAAGGTCAAGGAGTTCGCACACTGCAGAGTTCTCTTTTATAATGGATATTGACTTTAATTCGGACGGAGTATAGGCCGCCCTCGTAATAAGATGGGCCAAAGTGACCTTCACCTTCTCCTCAGACCATCCCAAAGAACGGAGAAATGTATCCAGACCAAGTTTACGAATCGTTTGCAGGCATAGCCATTCGCAGCCGACTTCCCTTGCGTCTGTATGCCTCATAGTGTCAACATCTATCCGTTTCCTGGCCTTGGACTTGCTTCTCTCGTAGGCGTTGCCCACAATATCAAGTTTTTCCTCCTCGACAAGTCTGGCCCAGTACGCATGCACTCTGTCACGAACCACTTCCGAGTAACCTTGCAGTTTCTCATCCCAAAGTTGGACATCCTTCTGGTGATTGTACAGATACGTCAGTCCACGCGCAACATCTCTTATCTGCTCTGGGGACAGGTCATGTATAAACCCGACATTGAGCAATATCAAAGTACATACCCTACCGCTGGCATCGCGATAGGATTCCTTCAGACGGTAATACTTCTCGTCTTTACACGTCTGTGGGTTGTAACGTATTTGGGACGTAAAATTCATGCCGCAAAGATAAGCAATCCCTACGACATTGCTGTGTTCTACATTGCGATTTTGAGCAGTTTGACCACGCAAACCCCTATAAACACTGGAAAAAATTCTGAAAAAAAACATTAGAGCGTCAAACTTGGGTTAATTTCATGAACGATTCTACAATGGATGTACATGACCTATTTCTTTCATCAAAAGATTGCCAAATCCATTATGAAACAATTCTGAAAGAAATGGAATTGTCTATAAATACACTAACAGAGAACAATATCTTCTTCTTAAACATAGATGTTAGTAATTGGAAGTAATGACTCTTCTCCACATCTCCGATACACACGGACTGCACGATCAATTGACCGACCTCCCAGCCGCTGATGTTATAGTCCATTCAGGCGACTTTACCCTCGACGGCTCAGAGAAAGAGGCGATTGAGTTCATGCAGTGGTTCTGCGACTTGCCTTACAATCATAAGGTGTTTGTCGCAGGCAACCATGATATGTGCATGTATGGAGCAGACAAGGTTGAAGGACTGCCGGACGATGTACACTACTTCTGCAACTCCGGTATTGATATTGACGGCATAAAGTTCTATGGCATGCCGATGTTCATGGAATATGCCATGGACGGCACTTACGAGCAGCACATCAAGGACATACCTGATGACACGGATGTACTTGTTACTCACCAGCCACCATACGGAATACTCGATGGCGGAGAGTATAAAGGACAGGCGAGCTATCATTACGGCGATTACTTTCTGTATACCAGAGTCATTAACGTAAAGCCTAAGCTGCATCTGTTCGGCCACGACCATAATGCATACGGAAGCATAGAGCAGTTCGGCACAGCCTTCTCCAATGCCGCAGTCGTTGATGAACACTATAAACTAAAGGAAATCAAGTATTTAACTTATAAAATTTAGCACGTCTGTCATAATGCTAGCCGAAGGCATCATATTCCCCGAAATACACGGCAGGGACTTCTGGAAGTCAGTGCTGTGCAAGGACTGTGGCTGGGAGACCGACACATATATCTTCCTCGGCGACTTCTTCGATCCCTATAAATTCGAGCATATCTCTGTACCAGAAGCCATTGATAACTTTCAGCAATTGATGGAAGCTGTAAAGACTCTGAAGAGTAACGGCAAAGAAGTCGTGATGCTTATCGGCAACCATGACGCACATTATATCAACTGGATATTCGACAAGCATATCGGAGGTGTACGCAAGAGCCGTTACTATGCCGATAAAATCCGCAGCCTTCTTACAAGTATTCCGAATTTCACGCACAGTCTGGCATACGACATGGTTATCGTCAACAAACGGATTCTGTTTACCCATGCCGGCGTAATACCAAGTTGGTACAATGTGCACAAGAACCTTATCGGTGACCTAACGGCTGAGAACCTCAACAAGCTTACTTATTCAGAAGGAGGATGGCTGTCATTAAGTGATGCCAGTTGGGCACGCGGTGGATATGACGACACTGGCAGCTGTATTTATGCTGACCTAAGCGACCATTTTACAGACGACGGAAGTGTACTTCCTATCCCAAATTACGACTACCAGATATTCGGACACACCCAGCAAGAGAAGAATCCGGTCATAAACAACCGCTTCGCAATGCTCGACTGCCGCCAAGCGTTTGCTTTGACAGCTGACATGACTTTCCATAGGATATAAAATATTGCCAACCTATTTTTTGTCAGAAAAAATCAAAACTAGAAACCAACGACAACATACTTATAACTAACAGATAATCAACTAATTCACAAAACATACCAAATTGAGTTCCAATCGGGTATCTTTCGCCTTGTAAAAGATACCCGATTGGAAGCTAAAACATAGTGTTTTGCGCCCAAATTTGGCACATGCTGAATTCTTGTAAACTTATTTCCTCTATTTTCGTTTACTGACACAAGCGACAGAAAATCCATCTACCATCATAAAAAACTTGCACGTGTGTTTAATTTCCGCACACCTACGGGTTATCTTTGCAGCCACGAATCTCAAAACCTAAGACCAATATTAAAGACGACAAAAATAGTTGTTATATGCTGCACGACATATTATTTAGTAAATTTACCTTTCACCAAGTTAAAAGATTTAAATTTGATTTTCTGTGTACGCACACAACAGCTTAACAAATTTAGCTCTTCGTATTGAGAATTATAGTTCTTTGAAAAAAAAAATCAATAAAAATGAGATTAGCAATCGTTGGAACAAGAGAGCCGAGCATCTCTTATGACGAATGGAAGGAGATAATCCTTTCCAAGTGGTGGTTCAAGCACGCTGACACGATCGTTTCCGGTGGAGCCCGCGGAATCGACAGCTACGGCAAAAAACTCGCTACGGAGTGCAAGCTCAAGTACAAGGAGTTCAAGCCTGACTACAAGAAGGACGGAAAAGGCGCGCCCCTCGTCAGAAACACGAAAATCATTGCCTATGCCGATTTCGTGGCTGCCTTTCCACTGAAGGGCTATCAGGACGGCGAGGTTTCGAGAGGCACCGTCGACTCCATCAAGAAAGCCAAGAAGTTGAACAAGCGGCTCTACGTGATCGAAATCTGAGCGGTCGGGGCATTAGCCCCTTCCTTTCGGATCAAACTAAGGAAGATTTTCCGGCGTGTGCTTATATTTCGCACACATCGGGACTATCTTTGCAACACATCTATAATATAGACCATTAAAACAATAAAACTATGAGAGGACATTTAATCGCAAGAGTAATCCAGACATGTAACAACAACCATCCGTTCACCAGCGCAATGCAGTATGGCAATACGGTAGAGGTGAAGTTCAAATCACTCAGAGACCTTGGCCATGCCATCTCTGAACTGGCAGACATGGACGGGTGTTACGACAGTCTCAACATTAAAGTTAATGGCAACTGCGGAATTTTTGAGGTTAAGTTCAGCTAGAAGATTATGAAGAGACTAATAACACTCCTATTGCTGGTGGCACTGTTCAGCACAGTATCACCGGCACAGAAACTGACTCGGTTCATGCTCGGCATGACCGTATCGGGCAAGACATCTGTATTTGAGTCAAAACTGAAGAATGGGTATGGATTTGAAGAGGTCCATCCTCACTTTCTTGCCGGTAAATTCTATGCTTCATTCGCAATGCTCGTGTATGACTCTTTCGACAGTTGGCTGAATGGTAAGGATATTATAGTAGCCACGGTATCAAGAGGAAACGTACTCGTTGCCATTGACATGATAATCTACTCCGACCCACAAGACACTATTGCCAATAGAGACCTGTACATTGAGACATGCCACAAAATGAAAGACGACATATTCTATGAGCCGATTGGAATGACTGACGACCTGCTTGGGAAATACCCCGCCGTCTTCACCTTTGTCCAGAAAGATATTGAAGGCAAATACGACTCTGATGAGTTTATGCTGAGAAGAATAGTCGAAGTCATTCCACAGGATTACGGAGTGGTCGTACGCTACATCAATGGCTGGAATTTAATGAATGGCAAATAACCTAAAAGTAGCTCTACAACATATTTTTAACTAAATATCTGTATTCAATATTTAAAATAACTAAAATCGAAATGTTAAAACAGCACTGTGCCCGCACACAACAACTTTGTCAAATTTTCTTCTTCGTATTAGATAACTTGTAAACAGTTAAAAACAAAACGATATGAAAACGACAAAAGTTGAGCAGAATTTCAAGGAGTATCTGGAGAGCATCAAGGTGTACGGCAAGCCAATCCTAAGCCCGATGGAAATCGACTACCTCGCCGGAGGAACGGACACAGCAGCCTATGAGTTCAAACAAGAGAAAGGCGAGTCGGACGAGGAATTCTTCAAGAACTTCGAGGCATGGCTCCATGAGGACGAGGTAACCACAGGATATGCCGACTACTTTCTCTTCCTCGGTCTCCGTCGCCACGAGAAACTCACGCCGTGGGCATTCAAGAGCCTCGAAAAAGCCGTCACTGAGTGCTTCGAGAAAGGACAGGGCTGGCTCTACGAAGTAAACCACCGCTATTGCTTCCGCCTCACAATCCGCCTGGTCATCAGCAAGCAAGAGGCACTACAGAGACTCGTCCGCCGGAGCACATCCGAAGAGGAAGCCCACTACCGCCGACAAGAACGCGAAATCAGCCACTTCGTAAGCCAGGACAAAGTTTGCTACAACACCATTGACCTATACGCCTGACTACAACAAACCACGCAAGCGAGCCACAACAGACTCGCTTGCCATTAAAAAACAAAAAATAAAGAAAGGATGGATTTAAACAAGAAGAAATACACAGTAGTAAGAATCGACAACTATGATGAACTCATGCCATACGCTGGCTATACCGAGTGGTGCATCGTCTTCTCCGATGTTGCAATGGAGTATTACCTGCAAGGCGGAAAACGGCTCTTTGTCCTTATCCGTAGCGATATGCCACGTGTCCACAGGGCAAAAGGCGAAGGATACCCGAAAGATGATTACGGACTCTCCTTGATTGCCATGATTGTCGATAAGGACGGCAGCTTCGAGTGTACATCACGCTGGAACTCCTTTGAGGAGCCACCACAGCTGCTTACTCGTGACGAGCTTATCTCTATGCTCAACAAAGACGATTACGAGAAAATATTCGGTAAGGTATAAAAAGGAATAAACTGAAGACAATATTCAGAGTCGAGACCGTTCTGTTGGAAGGAGGACGCTATCCTGCAAGAAAGACCTGCACGATGCAATATGGCTACTTCACTTCATTGGAGAAAGCCAAGCAAGGATTTCCTCTAAATGGAGGACTCTATACCAAAGAAGTTTTGTTCTTCATCGTCACGGAAATTAATTTCGACCAAGGCGATATTGACTGGATCAACTTCAACTCTGTCAGGATATATAACCCAGAAGGAAAGCTGGTTGATTACATTGACTGCGATGCCGAAAAGACTTACCACGGCAGACCAAGTGTAAGAATAAAGTTTCATATCGGTGATATAGTCGACGTGTTTGATTATTTCGAAAACAAGACTAAACTCGGCATCGTGGCAAAACTGCCATATACAGAGGAAGAAGTCGCCAAGTTCCATAGAGATAATGACGGCATAAAGCTGACAATGGACAATGACAAATACGTTATCTGCTTCCTTGACAATGGGTACAAGCAAGTTACGGCCGTATTCGTCATGACTCCATTCAAGAAAGTAACGAAGGCGCTCTGGCAAAAACTAAAAGCAAAGTTGGAGCTATACCAAAGGAGCAAAAATAAAAGAGGATAGTAAAATGAACACGGTTTTTCAACTTGAGGAATTCTGCATAAATGGCAAGCGTTATCCGATAAGGAAGACAACGCGCTGGACTTTAGGTTACCATTCAACATTGGAGAAAGCCAAGCAAGACATGGCATCATCTGTTGATATTGAAGAAGAGTCGAAACCTGTATGTGATACACTATGCTATATTATCACGGAATGGGAAATCGACAGCGATTGCGGACTCGATATAATATCAATCCAGACTTACCTTAAAGACGGTTCGTTCTATGAAAGGAATTTTGTAGACCGTGACAAGGTGTACCGCGGCAGACCAAAAGATAAAATCCGCTTCAAGCACGGAGATATTGTAGAGGTCTTGGAGAACGGCTATTTACGGCTTGCAATCGTTGGCGGTGAACCAAGTTCTGTAGAGCGTGTGAATTACTTACGTGAAAGGGCCATTAAGAATGGACATTTAAAAGAAGGTGAAGATTTGTTTATGGACATTTCGGACGACCAGTATATGGTTTATGATCTGACTGGAGGTGGACATTCGCATATTGAAAGCCAATTCGTCTTTCCGCATTTCAAACACGTTTCCAAGCATCTTAGAGAAAGACTCTGGACGGCTATGGAGACGGAATTCTAATTAAATTCATATTTCTTCTAATAATTCTTGTTCAATTATTCATAGATGGGAAGCAAAAACTCCCATCCTCGGACTAACTTTGCACCAGAATAATAAAGCTTATCAATATGGAGGAAAAGAAAATCACTACAATGCTTCAGGCTGTTGATGCCATTACAAAAAGCGCTAAGGGCTCTGATCTCGATGAGGACTTCGTCAAGAAGATGAAGCTTGCACTGGACGTTATCTCAGAGAAACTGGGCACTACCGACACGCAGAGCCTTATGATGGTTCGGTTCATCAACCATGCTTTCGACAAGAACATAGAGATTAACGATGTTTTCGATGACACCGACTGTCCGACATCACGGAAGTTGGAACTGATGAACGATGTGGAATGGCTCGTCGACAACCGGTATCTTATGCGCATCAAGGACCATTGGGGTGAGAAGTCTTACAAGATACCAGATAACGTTCTGAGTTGCTTCCAGCACAACACGAAGTTCGTCCATAAGGAATATGAGAAGGTCTCGGCAAGGACTCTGTTCTTTATCCTTGAGGAGCTATTTGAATCTCGCGACAACGAGGAAATATCATTTGCCCATCTCGTGAGGGAAGTCCGCCAACTCTTTGATGTGAACAAGGAACTGGAATTCGTCCGCAAAGTACGCTCCTTTGCCTTGAATGAGGAAGACGAAATGTTGCTCATTGTCTTATGCCATCTGTTTGTCAACAATGCCGACGACAATATCGGTTGGAATGACCTGAAGTTCCTCTATGACAATCATAGAACTTCGATGGGCGTCCGCTCCGAGCTCTATGGCGACTGCCATATCCTAATTACAACAAAGATGGTCGAGCACACCAATGACGGCGGCTTTGTCAACAAGGAAAGCTTTAAGCTGACCGAGCAGGCGAAGCGCAACATTCTTGGCGAGTTGGACATCCGTTCTGTACAGAATGGCAAGAGCGCAAGCGATGTCATCAAGCATAAGGACATCAAGGCAAAGGAACTTTTCTTCCCGTCATCCGTTGAAAGTCAAGTGAATGAACTCAAAAACCTATTGCAGGAGAAGCACTACAAGGAAATCTGTCAGCGAATGAAGAAGAAAGGATTCCATAGTGGTTTCACATGCTTGTTCTATGGAACACCGGGAACTGGCAAGACTGAGACTGTCTATCAGTTGGCAAAGCTTACCGGCAGGGACGTTATGGTTGTCGACATTCCGCAAGTCCGCAGTATGTGGGTTGGCGAGAGTGAGAAGAACGTCAAGGGAATCTTTACCCGTTATGCCGGACTAGTCAAGGATGCCCGCCGGACTCCAATTCTGCTGTTCAATGAAGCTGACGCAATCATTGGAAAGCGCACCATGAACCACGACTCTGCTGCCGACAAGATGGAGAATACAATGCAGAACATCATCCTTCAGGAGATGGAGAACCTCAATGGCATTCTCATTGCCACGACAAACCTGCAATCGAATATGGACCGTGCCTTTGAGCGCCGATTCCTCTACAAGATTCAATTCGACCGACCAGGCACCCTGTCACGTGCAAAGATCTGGCATACTATGATTCCGGAGCTTGACAACAGCACTGTCAACTCACTGGCACAGAAGTATGACTTCAGTGGCGGACAGATTGAGAATATCGCCCGACATTACACCATCGAGACAATTCTGAAGGGCACCGAGACCGTCACCTTACAGACTCTCGACGCCTTCTGCCAGCAGGAATCAATAAAGAAAGAGAAGCACTCCATCGGATTCCATCAAGTGGGATGATCAAAAACAGAATGAACTTTTAAACAGAATAAGATTATGGAAAAGAATTTATCAGAGGCAAATACCACCAACGAACTTGTTGTGCTCAATGCAAATGGCACCACGTTTGACTCGACGACAAGAATTGCCGTTATCATTGTCGATGGTAACGAAAATGATTGGGAAGTACAACTGCACTCGATAGTCCAGAAATTAAAGGACCATCACATCTTCGTCATTGCCGTGTTCATTGCCAACCGGTATAACTGGACTTTCGACAAGTCAATAATGTTCAACATTGATTCTTGGATTGTTGCGCAATCTAAAGAGGAAGCAACCGAATTGGCAGAATTCCTAAAGCGTATCGTCAACAACCACGGACTTATAAATATGGATGTCAACGACATCAGGACTATACTGATTGGCAACAAACGCGCATGGTTTACAACAGGTGCTGACGATAACGGGAGCCTGGCAAATGCCATTGGCTTGGCTATAGAGCGTATTGACAATCAGGGAGTTGACATAAAGTCATTTCAAAAATATATGATTATCATTGAGGACAATTCCAACCCCGGTGAGAATCAAATGTCAGCACTCAACGACTTCATTAATAAACTGACTGATAAAAACAATACAGAGATAAAATGGGGATTCTATCAAATACCGACAATGCCAGGCAACACCATAGCCTTATCGGTACTTGCCACAGATTAATTCATCATTTCTCCTTCAATTGAAGGCCATACCGCCGACCCATCCTGACTATATGGTCTTCTATTCTTTTACGCAGATAGTCTGGCTCAAGAACTTCCACATCCTCGCCATGAGACAGCAGTTCCTGCTCAAACTCGAACGTCGGCTTGATGTGATACTCGAAAATTGAATACTCAGGAGTCGTCTTTATCTCTTCCTGCGACTCATGGATTTTCAGCAAGCGGATATACATCACCTGCTTGCCATAGACTTTCAACCGCACGGTCGTCTCATCATCCTCAGTTATCGAAACGCCATAGTAAGGCGCAAAGAACCTCTCAGCATCAAAGCCTTTAGGCAACTTAAACTTTTTCGTAGTAATCTCAAGATCCTCAATTCTGTCAAGGGCATAAATCCACGTACTCTCATAAGAAACATTACCTGCAATGATATACCAACGCTGCTTAAAGACCTTAAGGCAATAAGGCTTCAACTCAAAGGTCGCCTTCTTGCCCGACCAAAAGCCACAATAGGTTATCTGAATAATCTTATTCTCCCTCATGGCTTCGATAAGGTCAGTAAGATAATCATATCCCGACGGAACATTCTCATACAGAATCCGCCCCTTCATGTCCTTCCCCTGCAAAAGCATATTTCCGACAGCAAAGCTGTTGAGCAGCCAGTTCTGAATATCCGGTTGTCCAATCGATTCCTTATACTTGATGTAATATTTGTTCGTCCGCTTATTGCACTCAATGTCTATACCAAATTGATAAAAAATCTCCTGCCGATGAGCATACCAAGTCTTACGGATAAGCGGAATCTTACGGTCGTTCAACTTATCATTCCTCAGCCAACGCTCATTGAGTTCGGTAAGCGTCAGTCCATGCTCCGAGCGGTTCAGCTCATTTATCTCCCATATATACTGGGCCAAAAGGTTCTTTGCCATAGTTTTATAGTATTTAAAGTCGACCACAAAGTTACAAATAGGTTGGGAGATTCTGCGTTACACCGAGAAGAAAATTATTATCGGCTGGCAATAATCGTCAACAACAGCTTATCTTTCAAAGAATCATTCTCAGCAGTATAAAACAAGACCTTGTCTTCTGCCGGACAAATACCGGAACAGAAATCACGAACTCTCTGTTCCTCATCCATCAGCAACGGATGACTCATAGAGTATTCAAGGCAAAATACAAAGCGAGTGTAATTCTCCGGCTTAAATTGAGAATAGTCTTTATACTCCCGCAAAATAGCATTAACACGCGACTCATCAGATAATGGGAAAGAGATTATCCTGACCTTCACAATAGTCTTTTCATTACGAAGGTAACCAAGCTTCTCTTCCATACTCAGCCCTGAGCCTTTATGCCCGTAATCCTCTATAAGTCGTTCCACTTCATCCCTGCCAACAATCTTATTGCTGACATCGAACTTCTTGTTTTTATTATCCATCATAATTCCATTATTAAAAACGACCGCAAAGATAGCGGCAGGTAGTAACAAAAAACTGCACACCTCAACCCACATTGCAGCTATATTTCAGCTAACCCCCTGATTTCCAAGATTCGCTTTTTTTGAAATCCGCTTTTTGGGTCCACACAAATTTTCTTGCCTTTATCGGAATGTGGCCGACCTTGAGCGTGTCGTATATCTGTAGTAAATCATCTTCCGGCTCACTGCATTTTCTTACTGCAATCTTTTCTCCGTTGCTCAGACTGGCTGTGCTGGTGGCTACTATCTGCTTGTTCATGACAGGCCGCAGAGACCACCATTCCGCCTTGATACCTCCCCTGCGCAACATGTATCTTGCAGTGGATACGACCCAATAGGCGAGGATGGCCAGATGAAGATGGGCCTTGATGCCTTCGTCGCTTTTGTGGTATACCGGTCTGATATCCAGATCGTTTTTAAGGACTCTGAATACGTTATGTAACATAACGTATTTTATGGAAAGCCACACGTTATGTAAAGTCGCAAGTAAAGTGGTATTGTAAACC
This sequence comes from Prevotella lacticifex, assembly GCF_019973375.1. Lineage (GTDB taxonomy): Bacteria > Bacteroidota > Bacteroidia > Bacteroidales > Bacteroidaceae > Prevotella > Prevotella lacticifex. The sequence continues at coordinate 20,494 of NZ_BPTV01000003.1, forward strand.
AGTCAGTTACAGAGCCACTTTACTTTTAAGCTTTACATAAAGACAAAAAGAAAGTACGCACACTTTGGAAGAAAGATTACAGAGAAAGACATTATCCCACAAGACAAAATACAATTCTGATGGAACCAAAATTCATACTTACACTCGATGGTCATCTGCGCATTGGCAGCGTACAGATGCATAAAGACTTGCTGTTGCCAAACGACACCTGTATCGGTGGTGGCTTTTGGGGAAGTTGACCCAATATCAATGAAGTTGCTTCTATCCGGCAAGTCATACGATTACGGTAAGCCCAAATGGAACTTTGTTACTGGAAAGCTATACGTCCCTAAAGATTACGAAGGTCTGCGTATAGAATACAATGGCGACAGTTTCGTCGATTATGTAAAAGTTTCTGAGCAGTTTGAAATCTCATACTTTTGATGCTTGGAAGAAATTTCTTTAGTATCAAGCAAATTTTTATAGCAGTGTAACCCAATTTGTAACGTTCTCGTTGTACCTTTGCATTCGAACTCATAATGACAAATATGGAAACAAACGAACTCAACAACAAAATTGTCATATACCAATCAAAAGATGGACATACCCAACTTGACGTAAAGCTGGAAGGTGAAACGGTATGGTTGAACCGCCAGCAATTAGCAGAGCTATTTGACCGCGACGTCAAAACTATTGGCAAGCATATAAATAATGCCTTAAAGGAAGAACTAAATGACGGAATTGCAACTGTCGCAAAATTTGCGACAGTTCAAAAAGAGGGCACTCGCCAAGTAACTCGAAACGTCGAATATTATAATCTTGATGTGATTATTTCCGTTGGTTACCGTGTAAAGAGTAAACGCGGTGTTGAATTTAGACGTTGGGCAAACAGCGTTTTAAAGGACTACCTCATCAAAGGCTATGCCATCAACCAGCGCATTCGTGAGAAGAACTATCAGCAGATGGTTCAGCTAGTTCGTTCTATGGCAAGAACCGTCAAACTTGAAGACCTCACCACAGATGTCCGCAATGCACTTCTTGATGTCGTTGTCGATTACACTTATGCCCTTGACCGTCTTGACGATTATGACTACCAACGACTAACAATTCCGGAGAGTTCTACGGAAGAGAAGTTCCATGCCACTTATGAAGGAGCCATGAAAGTCCTTGAAGAGCTCCGTGAAAAGTTCGGTGGTAACGACCTGTTCGCCAATCAGAAGGACGACAGTTTCAAGAGCAGCATCGGACAGATATATCAGACCTTCGGCGGTCAGGAACTCTATCCAACAGTAGAGGAGAAGGCGGCCATGCTCCTTTATCTCATTACCAAGAACCACAGCTTCAGTGACGGCAATAAGCGTATTGCCGCCACTCTGTTCCTTTGGTTTATGAATGAGAACGGCATTCTCTATGACGACATGCATAACAAGCGCATTGATGATGCCACACTCGTTGCTCTCACATTACTGATAGCAGAAAGCCGACCGGAGGAGAAGGACACAATGGTTAAAGTGGTAGTCAACCTGATAGGACATACCAGTATCTAATAGCAAGACTCTCAAAGTTAAACATTACACCATTCAAAATCAAAAGACTATGGAAGATTCAAATGTTGTTTTCAATTTCGATGATCAAGTGGAAAAAGATACTTTCCACCATCTGATAGCACTTGGCGAAAAGGCAAATCGTGTATTGAAGCATCTGAAACTGGACCTTGGAAATTGGTTCGCAGAAGATTTGCTGACCATCGAAAAAGGATACGAGAAAGTAAAGTACCTGCTTGTCCTGGCCGATGACAACGTTGATATATCCAACTTGCCCAAGGAATATTCAGATGAAAAAATGCCTCGCGAAAACATATTTGTCTTCGATATTGGCGCAAAGCCAGCCCCAAATAAATGGGAAGGTGTCTTCTCGTACCTATGGATCCCTCAAAAATATCAGTACACCACGCTGAAGAATCTCTTCCAATTGTACTATCATGATATTTTGTCGGGGAATGGTCTCGTATGCTTTGATTACAACGACTGGAAGATCAGCGTCAGAGGCAGGAATGAGCTGTCTATCTGCAAAATCAAACTGGATTCCGACTTAAGGCGCAGGATCAAGAAAATACCACGCAAATTCCTCTTGAATGGCAAAAATGTTCTGACAATAGGCTCTCATTCCATCAAAGGGCAGCTCCTGGCAAAAGTCATGAAGCCCATTAACAAGATGGACACCATGTTAGATGTAAATACAGAGACGCATCTTTCTATCCTCGCCAGAGAATTGCCGAAGAGTGAATCATATGTTGCAATGCTGCATTTTGAGCCACTGAAATATTAATCCCATAGATAGCGGAAGTACTTGCAGAATAAGGTAAGTCCTTCCGCAACTTTTTTGTTTTCTTCATCAGACAAAGCCTTTGTGTCCTCAAGCAATTCAAAGGCATCTGTCATTTTCTGGATACCATTATTCCACTCAGCTATGCCTTTGAATCCAGGAGCATTCCCATGTTTATCAAGAGCCTTGAAGCGCCTTAGTCTTGGCGCTATGAGTTTAGCCAAGACATGATACGTTCCGCACACTTCCTCAAATGGAAAGTCATGCTTATAGCTCCACTCTTGTTCTTCTGTAAATTTTTTCTTCAGTTTACCCATACCTCTGTTATAAATAGTCGCACTTGGTCCAGTCAAGATCATCGTATTCTGAATATTCGCTGTAGGTATCGTAATCAGTCTCTACCGTTATCTCAACATTAAAGTCACGGACCCATAGCAAATCAAAAATAGAAAAGCGTGTATGGTCCAAAAGGAAATGGACAGGATGAATTAAATTCATGTCTTTTGTCGCATCCTTATCTACAAACCAGTCATTCCAGTTGTCTGCATCGTTATTTAGATAGAGCATGTAATTCTCTGTATCAAAATTGTCACCCTCAGGATATTTCCAACCACTAATTCCAGTTACTCCATCTTCGTAATGAAAATTATAATCGTCAAGAGAATTATTCAGCACTGCCCATATCTTCTTTGCTCGAATAGACTGCACCGGATGGATAGAAGAATATTGATAGCCCAAGAAGCACTTACCTATAACAGCGAAACTGTCATCTGTATCAGCAAGTTTGACACCATTATAGATTTTGATGGCCTTCTTGCGTATGCTGACTAGCGCATCTCTCAAAGCGTTATTGAAATCAGCCAGCAGAGATTTATAATTACCATTCATTACGAACTCTCTGTCCAAAAACTTCTTCCTTAAGCGAATAAGTTCCCTGATCACAGCAGCATGGCAATCTTCATTGCCACATCCAGTTTCAATATCTCTTTGTGCATCAAGGATTTGCTTCTCAATATCTATAATGTCCGGCAACTTAAATATTTCTTCAACGGTCATAATACCAAGATATTATTTATAATGCTCTAACGACCATTCCAATCTCTTCTTGATACGTTCACGCAGATATGCGGGCTCTAGCACTTCAACGCTCTCACCATGAGACAGCAACTCCTGCTCAAACTCAAACGTCGGTTTGATGTGATACTCGAAAATTGAATACTCAGGTGTCGTCTTTATCTCTTCCTGCGACTCATGAAGTTTCAGAGAGCGGAAGTACTTCGCCTGATTGTCATAGACCTTGATGCGGACTTTTTCCACCTCTCCATCAACAAGCGATACGCCATAGTAAGGCTCGAAGAGTTCCTCGACATCAAAGCTCTTCGGCATCTTGAACTTCTGCTGAGTTATCTCTATGTTCTTGATACGGTCAAGCCCATAGATACGGATGCCTTCAAAAGCCACATTAGCCCCGACGAGATACCAACGTTGCTTGAACACCTTGAGTGCGTACGGCATAAGTTCGAACTCCGACGGCTCATCCTTCCAATAGCTCTGATAGGAGATGCTGATAATCCGATTCTCCCGCATCGCCTCAATTATATCCGTGAGATAATCATAGCCAGAAGGAATTCGTTCGTATGAGATACGCCCTTTCAAGTCTTTGCCCTGCATGAGCATGTTTCCTACCGCAAAGCTGTTGAGCAGCCAGTTCTGAATATCCGGCCTGCCAATAGTATCTTCGTAGGCAATGTAATAACGGTTAGTCCGCTTATCACATTCTATGATAATGCCTAACTGCGATGCAATCTGCTCGCGATGTGAGTACCAAGTCTTCCGGATAATCTCCCTGCCGTCATAGAGGCTGCTTCTTTCCCAACGCTCATTAAGTTCATTTAGCGTAAGTCCATGGTGCGAGCGCCTCAACTCACTTATTTCCCAAATGTATCGTCCAATCAATCTGAATTTTCGATTAATTTGTAGCGATAATACCCACTCTAAAGCTAATTATCTATAAATCAGTAAATATTTAGTTTGTTATGTTTTGCCATTTCACTTATTATTGTTACATTTGTAGCGGTAATCAATGATATAGTATAATGGCAAGACCTATAAGCGATGAGACTGCTCACAAGGTGACGCTTCACATCAATAACGGATATAGATATGCTACACTACGTCCACGTGTGACGAACGAGGCAACCGGTAAGCGCATGAACAAAAGCATTCATTTAGGCACAGTGACCGAAAGCCTGAAGTTCATTCCGGGCAAGGTGTACCTCTACATGTCGCCTGCTGAGCGAAAGAAATTGTTATTCCCACAGGAATGGGATTTGAGTGAACTGGACTCTTTGCCAAGTACGAGGAAAGCAGGGAGACCCACCTACAATGGAGATGCGCAGAACCGTCTGTATGGCGACGTGTGGCTTATGGAAAGAGTTGCGGAGAAGACTAAGATACGCGAGGATCTGGAGAAAGTGTTCGAGGGAAACAAGGAGAAAGTGGATGACATCATGACGCTTGCCATGTTCCCCTATATTTCCAGCTATTCTTACAGCAGGCTCGCTCGCTGGCAGAGATACACCAAGACTCCGTCCGCGCGCGAAATGTCTCCGGGAGACATCACCCGTCTTACGCAGTCAATCACTGAGAAAGACCGCCAGGCCTTGTTGCGCCTTCGTTCAGAAAGAATTGGAAAGATGGAGCTCTGTGCTGTTGACTCCACAAGCAGGTCGGCTTACGGGAGCAGTCTGGCCGACATACGCTGGGGGCACAACAAGGAGAACATTGCCTTGGCGCAGACGAATGAAGTTGTAGTCTATACTCTCAGCAACCACATGCCCATCTATTACAGGTCGTTTCCCGGTAACATCCCTGACTCACGCACTATGGGTGTCATCCAGTCTGACCTGCGCTGTGCCGGTTTTACGAATTACGTAATGATAACGGACAGGGGCTATGGGACAGTGCAAATCCTTGAGGACAACATTCTTCATGACCAGCCCGCTATAATGTGTATGAAGACCGGCCACAAGTTTATCAGCGACAAAATAGACAGCCTTGGAGACTTCAATGTCCGTCCGGACGGAATGGAGATAGACCTTGACAGCAAGCTGTATTACAAACAGTACGACATTGACTACAAGGTACATGGAAAGGGCAAGTCCGAAAAGACAGCAAGCAAGATGCGCCTGAATCTGTTCTTCAATCCCTCGTGGAGAAGCGAGGGGCAAATCAACATAGACATGAAAGTCGAAGGGCAGAGAAGCAGTCTTCAGCAGATGATTGATGGCAAAGAGGAAGCCCCTGACGATGAGACACTCAAAAGGGACTTCTGCATGTTTGACGTAAAACTGGACAAGAAAAGGCATGTCGTGTCGTTTGAGAAGAACGAGAAGAAGTACAACGACTCACTCAGACTTTTAGGGTTTGTCGCCATTGTAACGCTCGGGCTGGATTTGACAGCGCCACAAGCTCTGGCTCACTACAAATTGAGAGACGAGCAGGAAAAGTACTTCCAGCAGATGAAGACGGAGATGTGCTCTGACAGACAAAGAAATTGGAGCGAGGACGGTAAGACCGGCAGGCTGTTCATCTTGTTCGTCGGATTAGTCATAGGATCATATATTAGACACATCTGGAAGACGACAGGCCTTCACAGCATGTTCGCCTCTTCACTGGACATGCTTGACGAGATGAGGAACATAAGATGTATCGAGCGACAGGGGCATACCACCAAGATAACACCTTTTGTCGGGAAGCAGGTAGAGATTGCGAAGGCTTTTGGGCTTGACATCCCAGCCGGGTGTGAACCGGGATACAAGTCGAAAAAGGTAGGTAGAAAAAGAGGAAGGCCAAAGAAAAACGAGTCTTAGAAGATTATCGCTACAAATTAATTGAAAATTCAGAAATCAAGTTTGCTGCCATAATAGTTTATGCTTTTAATAATTGTCCATACAAACTCAACAATTGATTTCTACGTTTCTCCTTGTTTCCCCTATAAAAATGTACACCATCCGACGGGTGCCTCCAAAAATAGTATATACAAAGGACAACTGCATACATATTTATCAGTAATATTACTGAACGCGCCATTAAGCGAGAAAGCCATTGATATTTCATCATTTCTTAAGTTTTTGCCGCAAAGTTACAAAGAGATAGTTACATTTCTGGTTACAGCTAAGAATTATTTTTATGGTACATAAACATTTTCGGCATTTTAATTGGCTTGTTTAAAGCTATCAAAAGACGTATCCGTTGATTGAGATAATCTCTTGTGCCTATTCCATATTTCACTGATGCAGATTTGGCAAGATTGCCAACAATAAAGTTCATAATCGAGTCAAGTTCCTCCATTCCTATTGCATCTGCCGAGGATGTCTGTACAAGGATAATGGCATTGCTGAACGAATGTATTGGCTCCTGAAATTGAACCATTTTCAAAAGTAAATTCGTCACACGTTCTTTCTTCTCAACGCCTTTATCAGAAATAGTATCAATGACAACCGACAACTGTGAAAAGAAAGAAAGGACATCGTCTCTTGATATATGAATAGTCTGAGAGCCATACGCAAACCTATAAGACAACTCATCAATCTTTTTGTAGTCTGTGTCATGCTTCAGAACTTCTATTGTAAAAGGATTGGGAAGACTCTGTTCCTCCTTTTGCAATACGAGTTTGTCAGGACCTGTAATCTCTGCCGAGAGAAGAGTATCCAGCGGCTTGATAAATTCAGGTTCGTTCCATTTTATCCTCTTCATAAACGTGACATTTAAGAATTTTCTTTATCAAGTTATCACTTCCAACATCGGCAGCAAAGTTAACCGCCGACTGTAACAAATCTCTACTCACAACAAAATAATTTCCTTCTTTTGAAAAATATTTTTTTACTGTAACCCGTTTTGTAATAATATACTTGTATCTTTGCAGCATACGAACGACAAAGAAGAAATGAAAGATTTTGCAGCAATCGACTTCGAGACAGCCAACTTTGAGCGGACAAGCGTCTGCTCAGTTGGCGTGGTAATTGTCCGGGATGGCAAGAAAGTAGACCAGTTCTACTCTCTTATCCATCCCGAACCGGACTATTATAATTATGTATGTTCCAGTGTCAATGGACTCTGCCGTGAAGATACTGAGGAAGCTCCAATCTTCCCCGATGTCTGGAAACAGATTGAGCCTAAGATAGAAGGACTGCCGCTTGTAGCCCATAACAAGGCTTTCGACGAGACATGCCTCAAGGCTGTCTTCCGAATGTATCAGATGGACTATCCCGACTATCCGTTCTACTGCACCCTTATAAAATCTCGCCAGGTATGGCCGGGTGGTCATCATAACCTCGACATTATCGCCGAGCGTTGCGGTTACGACCTTAAGAACCATCATCACGCCCTTGCCGATGCAGAAGCGTGCGCTGCCATAGCATTAAAGATTCTGTAAATCTGAAAAACATAAAATATTTCTCAAAACATTTGGTAGAATAAAATTTACTATGTAAACCTCAAATCCGCAACCTATAGGGTTTAGTGGGATTTTGCTTGCAAAGCGACAAAATTCATTTTATTGTACATATTTCTTGCACAACAGAAATGTCGCAGACACAAAATCCCCTTACCCCATAAAGCGACTTGAGGTAATACGCTGGTTTAACCAGAAAAGCATGGTCTTTAACCAAAGTCTGTCTTGAACAGGTTGGCATAAGCATTGTTGTCTGAGTAAATATTCAATACATGCCTACGTGATGTCTTAATCCATTTCGCAGGAACAGAGATGAACTTGAAAACAAAGGTCTTGATTCTGCTGGTGGCACGCAATCCAAATTCATGGGTTTTCAATCTCTGCATAATAGCTTTGTAGAAGTTTCTGATGAGAGCTGTCATAAGCAGGAATACAGTATTCTAAAGAAACCTCCATTTGAGACACTATACACCAAGCATAGCCACTAACTCTTCTATATATTTAAGCATGGTTGCCGTACCCCATTTTCCGCCATCTTTGGTTCTCACCTTCTTGTATTTTGAAAGGTATCTGAATATAGCCTTGTAAGAATATTTCTTGTTTAGTCCCAGCTTGACAAACTCATTCTTAACCCTTGTCGTTATGACGACGGAAAGGAAATTTATCAGTTCAGTGGCATATACGCTGTAGTCGGAATGCACGTTTACCGTGTCACGGTCAACGATATTCTTGTATAGCCAGAACAGAGTCTCCACAGACCATCGCTGGGAATAGGCCAAATAGACGGTCAATGGGTCAAGGTCAGCTTTTGACTTGAAGACAATCAGGCCGAAAAGGCCTTTCTTCTCGGCATAGCTTTCTGCCTTGAAATTATCTTTCTTGTTGGCATTCTGCACATATCCGATCTCCTGTTCGGAAGCAGCTTTCGGGTCGCGGAAAGAGTAGAGGTACTTGCCATTTGACATTTTTTGCTTCTTGTAGAGAATCGTGCCGTCCTTATAGTCTTTCAATGGCATTGTCGGCTCATCCATCTTGTAATTCTTTATGAACGCCGAGTTCTGCTTCAATGGTATCAGGTATGCCAGTCCTTCCATCTTATCGACTTTCTCAAACAACTTGTTGTTGTAGAAGCCCTTGTCGAAGACCATCAGACCGTTCTTAATCTCATACTCCGCTACAAAGTCGTCTATCGCCGTCTGATCCAGCATGTTGCCTGCGTAAGGTTTTGCCGCGATGGGCTCACGCGTCAATGGGTTGAAGGCATACAGCAGGCTGATGTCCTTGGAGCCCTTCTTAGCCCCCTTGCGCGAGAACTCCGAGAGGCTCCCCGTCTTGGCATTGTAGTCCTTGAGCATGCCGTCAATGACCATGTTACCGCCGGTAAATGTATTCACTCTATTGCGCATGAACTCACAGATAAGGGAGTATGCCTTGCCTATCTCCATAAGGAATCCGGACACTGCCGTCTCAGACAAATGCACTCCCGGATACATCTCTGATGCAAATGAGCAGAGGTACTGTACCTGCAAGTCACGGTTCATGATGTCTCCATATGAAGCACGGAGCAAGGCTATGATATAGAGGCACTTCGCATCGTCGAGATTCCAAACCTTGGCGAGTTCTTGAAGAAGTCCACTGCCGTACTTGTCACAGAGAGCCACCTCTCCATAATCTTTTATATCCACTCGATTTTTCTTGCGCATATACGAGCCCTCGACAAACTTTCCGTTTACAATTTCTCCTACCGTTCCTATGTCTACGGGGACAGGCTTCCCGTTAATTCTTTTGCTCGTCCTTTTTATGACGACAAAACGACTGCCTCTCTGTCGGACTATCGTACTTTTGGGGCGGGCGACTGACAATATCTCTTCTGGAATAGCCATAAATATGTATAGTATCTATATAATTAAAAGAACTATACAAAGGTACAAATAAATGGCCATATCTGCAAGAAATTACCAATAATATTGGCAAAAATAATTATGCAGAGACTAAAACAAGGGGAAGTTTAAACGGGCTTTCTACGAAAGAAAGCCCTTGCTAAGCCAGAAACGGCAAAGCAAGGGCCAAATTGTATAGTGTCTCAAATGGAGGTTTCTTTAGTATTCTGTGCCATGAACGATTTTGGCAATCGATTCCAGCCAAAGCCATTGTTCATGTCATCGAAGATGCGTTCCTTGCCACCACGAAGATTGTAGAATTCCACGATGTCTCTTGCACTCGACTTGTAATCGTTAGTCAGTATACATCTGTAGGTATATTCGCCTTCCCAAATGTCAAGGTCTCCATCTATTCGCCTTTGTCTCTGTATGACAAGACGATACGGTTTTCCTTTCCATTTCTCAACAAGGATGGAATTCAGCTCAAATTCAATACCGTTGATTTCAACAGTTTTCCATCCAGTCAAGGCAAACATGGAATCGTAGAAGGAAGAGCATCTGTTGGCACGAATATAAAAATGCCTGCAATGAGCCTCTACCATATCTACGATTTCCTCCGAGCATGAGCCGCAATCCATGCGGGCACGGGATATATATACTTCTGATGCCTCCAGTCGCTTGAAGATTCTTTCCAAAGTCTCTCTTTGGTTGAAGCGCACGTTTGTGTTGCCGTCTCTATTTTCAATACCGACAATCATGTCGTTAATGACTGCCACACCTGGACTATAGCCCAGGAACTTCTTGTAGGTTGGTTTTGCATCATGCTTCTCTGTTTCAATGAACTGATGGTCAAAGTCAAAATCATACTCTTGACCGGATTTCAATTGACCAGTAGCAAGCAGGGCTTTGATCAATAAGCAGTTCATCTTGTCTGCAGTATTGAAATCATAGGAGTTGCCAGAAGCAGATTTATAGGTGATGTTCTTACAAGTCAGTTCTTCGATAGCACGCAATATGGTGTCTGCGCTGCAAGTGCGAAGAGTTGGATGAAGAGACAAATGTTTCATCAAGTGAGTTGTAACATCCTCAATACATGAGCCGCCACAAAGATATACGCACATCAGAGAGCGTAGAATTTCGCTATATTGATAACCAAACATAGTGCATCTCAATCCCAAGGTGGAATCTATGGTTTGAGCTAAAAGAGCATCAAATTGCTCCATAATAGAAAAAATTCCTCCAAAAGGAGTGAGTTTCTCAGATTTTATTTGTATCTTTGCCATGTCATATTAGAGTTTTGCTTGTCTTCTTTTCGCAACACTAAGGTAAGTGAAAATTCTGACATGGCAAAATCCTGGGCAACTTTTTGTTGCTCAGGCACTTATAAATAATGTTAAACTATAGTGTTGCGGAATTAAGGATTAATTCTAACTGAAAGACTAACATGAAAAAGGCTCTATTAATGATTATGCTTGTTAGTGTTGCACTGACAACTCAAGCAAAAAAGCGGTTCGCTATTACTATGACCGGAGAAAATCTGGCAACCCTTACTCAGGTTACTGACAATCAGGAACCTTGTCTTGATCCATTCGGTGGTGACGACGGCTCTCCGCTGTACTTCTCTGTGCGTGAGAATAAGAGGTACTACAACATCTATAAGAAGGAGAATCCTTTCTCAGCCAGTATGTCACAGAAGACTAGCGGCAAGAACAACAACCGCTATCCTTGCTACAACAAGAACACTGACAAGCTCGCATTCAGCTGCCAGCAGGACGGAGCTTACACATCGGACATCTATACTATGTTCGACAACAAGGGCAAGGCTCTCTCGCAGGTTACAGAAAGCAGTGATGCTTACGAGAGCAGTCCGAGTTTCAACAAGGAAGGCGACTTGATAGTTTATGACAAGATTGCCTACACGTATTACCGTAAGGCAAACTGGGCTACATTCCTCTTCGGGTTCGGTGGAAATACCGTTGTTGTTGAGAACAGTGAGATCTGGATGAAGAATCTCAAAACCGGTGAAACAACTCTGCTCGGAAATGGATATTCACCATGCTTCTCGCCTGACGGAAAGAGCATAGCTTACGTCAAATATTCGAGCGATGCCAAGAGTACAAGTATCTGGGTTATGAAAATAGATGGTAGTGAGCAGGTACAGATAACCGATGCAAAGAAGGGCTTCGCGCTCAATCCTAGATGGAGTCCTGACGGCAAGCGGCTTATCTTCCAGTCGGCGAAGAAGGACAAGAAGGATGCCGACCTCTATGTGGTTGATACCGACGGCAACAATCTTACACAGCTCACCATCAATAACTCTTATGACGGACAGCCTTACTGGACTACTGACGGCTACATCTATTTCGTTTCCGACCGTGGTAATGAGGCTGGCAATTATCAGATCTGGCGATTCAAGTATGAATAATCTTTTCTTTTCTTTAATTCGAGAATACAAGGATAAGCCCCGTAGCTTTAGGTGTCAAACACAAAAGCTGCGGGGCTTTTCCGAATAAAAAACATTCCCTTTTCTTTGCCAATCCGTATGTTTCCATTATCTTTGCACCCTTAATTCCGCAACTAATTGCGCAATTCTTTATTAATATTTTTTATAAGTCTCTGAGGAACAATAAGTTCCCCAGAGTTTTGCCATTTGCAGAATTTTCACTAACTTTATGGTCTCAAAACAAAAATAGTTCAATTCTAAATGACATGGCAAAAGTAGCAATAAAATATGATAACATAGTCCCCTACGGCGGAATTTTTTATGCTATGAACGAATTTAAACGCGCAGGACTGGACAAACTGGTAGACGGGCGGCTTAATCTCCGCTGTGCGAACTATGGCTACCAGTACAGCGATATTATGCTTGCGCTATTCTGCATATATCTCTGCGGCGGTGACCACATAGAGGATATTACAACCATATTGAACAAGTATCTGAGCACTGCCCCAGATGCGAGGATACCAAGTTCTGACACCATCGCCCGTGGGCTGAAGGAGCTGAGCGCCATGAGTATAGCCTATACGAGTAAAGCTGGCAATGTATATGCGCATGATCCTGCCATGAAACTAAACTCCTTGATGCTTGACATGGCATTGCTGCTTGGCCTTCTGAAAAAGGGGCAGGGCATTGATGTCGACTTTGACAACGAGTTCATCCCCGCTGAGAAAAGCGACGCGCTGTATTCCTATAAAAAACAGCGCGGCTACTTCCCGGGCGTGATGACATCCGGTCCGCTGATAATCGGCATTGAAAACAGGCAGGGCAACTCGAATGTCAAGTTTGAGCAAGTGGAAGAGCTGACACGCATGCTGGACAATATCGAGGCTCACGGACTTTATGTGCGCATGTTCCGTGCCGATTGCGGCTCGTTCATCAAGGAACTTGTTGAGGAGCTCTTTCTTCGGACAGAGACGTTTTACCTCCGTGCCAGCAGCTGTGCTGACCGCAGGCAGATGTATGAACAGTGCAAGGATTGGCGTCACACGTCGGTAAATGGCCAGGATATGGACGTCGCATCATTTGAATTCACCGAATTCCTTTCCGACTGGCATTTACGGCTTGTAGTGCAGCGCACCAAGATGGACGCAGAACAGGGAGAGCGGTTCCTGCCCGGCATGGAATATATGTACCGCGCCATACTGACCAGCGACCATAACAGCACCGAAGAGCAGGTCATTGACAAGTACAATCAACGAGGCGCTTGTGAAAAGAATTTCGACGTTCAGAATAACGACTTCGGTTGGGCACATCTTCCGTTCTCAACCATGGAGGACAACACGGTGTTCCTTCTCTTTACCGCCATGCTGAAGAATTTCTATCAGTACTTGTTGTCAAAGGTCAGCGCCATTTTCCCCGGCATAGACATGAAAAGTCGCCTTAAGCGCTTTGTCTTTGCCTTCATTGTTGTTCCGGCTAAATGGGTCCGTGTCGCCAGGCAATGGACTCTGAATATCTACACTAAGAACAGATGGTTGCACTACTGGACAATTTTCAACGCCAGCTACGGATGAGCCAAACGTTTTGGAGGGTTAACAATTTAATATCCCTAATGGGGGCAAGGGGGCTTTATGCGCTCATATCAGTTAGGATATGGCAAAAAGCCAGTTTGAACAAGAGAAATTGCATTCTGGGCGGTTTTGACCGCAATGGCCTGAGACTATTAGTAGGGTTGCGGAATTGAGGGTAAATTTACAACCGATAACTTATTAAAACATAGATCTCAATATTACTAAGCAAGTTTTTATGACTTCCATAGCGATATTTTTGTGGTATATAAACAAATAATATGAGTACAAAAAATTACATGGCTGAAAACCAAAGAATTCTTGACGAATGGCAAAAGGCTTTCGAAAAGAATGGTGGCAATGCCGACAATTTTTCATGGGACGGTATCCTTTTTAAAGGCGAAGTTTACCGTGAAGGAGGATCTGACAATTGGGTCAGAAAAGAGAGCGACAATGACACTGTAGAGAATGAATTATGGGATAATGCTCCCATAAGAATTCTGTTTCTAACTAAGGACCAGAATGTCGGAGACGGCGGAGCATGGGATAGTCGCATTAATTCTTTCAGAGAGAAGAATAGCGACAAAGAAGACCATGTCTTATCAAAATACCATAATTCGTTTGGCAAACGCATGGCCTATATTGCATATGGATTGGCTAATACGACAGACGACAAAGATGTCGCCTTGAATTTTATTCAGAGCCATGAGTCAGATGTAGTTAAATTCCTTGACTCGTTCCCTCTTGCTCACATTAATTGTAAGAAGGAAGGCGGTTCTGCTTCATGCCCAGATGAACTGTTTCAGAATGCTTTAAAGGAGTATGAGAAATTCCTTGAACAACAAATTGAAAATGTTGACGCTGACATTTTCGTATGTTGCGGATCAACTCAGGCTGGGTATCATAAAGACAAAGCAAACTATTCCTTAGATTTTTTGCAGAATCATGGATATAATTTCGAGTATTTAGGTTCTAAATATAGCGATCTGTATTACGATGCTAAAAGGAATAAGTTGGCTATCGATTCATACCATTTAAGCTATACTGGTGTGTCTGATCAGGAATTATACGATCAGGACGTTGAGACCTATCATAAATTTTTGATTGATCATCCAGAATTTCTAATATCGCATAGGAATAAATAATTTTGAGGGGCATGTGATAATCAGTCGCATGTCCCTTATTTAAGAGCAACTTAATATCTAACAACATTAACATCAAGACCTTTACTCTTGGCATATTCTATCATGTGCTTGGTTCCATGGCTTTCACCATCCCAAAAGGCAATGAGACCATTGGCAATGTCACCCATTTGCTCATTACGACGGAATCCGGCACTACGATAGTGTGCTTTCCAGTCTGCCGGATAAACTTCAAGCTTAAGTCCATGTTCTTCAGCAAACCTTTCGCCAAGCATGTCTGCACCTTTTGCATGCCCAGACATAATAATGACGTCGTGATTAACCATCTGCCTTTCGATAATCGGAAGACATTTTGATTGCAAGAGGCTATAATCGTCAAAGTCTCTACCTCCAGCTATAATAATTCCATAAATTTCCTTGTCCATAAGAATCTGGATTTATTTTACAAAAACAAAAGTTTTTACCTTCCCATCGCCACCCAAATCCCAGGTATCCATAAGTTCTATTGGACGCACTGGCAAATTGTCAAACGACTGGCTCGTCATGCATTGATGTTCCTTTCGTCTGAACCGCCGATTACTCTTCCGCTTCCCTCGTTTCTGAGATTTACAGCCAACCCAAGTGATGCATATCACCTTCTTTCTACTTCTGCTCATCACATGTCTCTATTTACTGGCAATAATGGTAAGGAGGTCTTATCCTCCAAACTTTCATTCACTGCAGTGTAAACTGACAAACGACTACCATCAGAAATAATACTTCCACAGAAATTCCTCAGCCTCTGTTCCTCATCCATCATAAGCGGATGGCTCATCGCATACTCAATGCAGAAAGTAAAACGAGTATAATTTCCCGGCTTCATCAGAGCGTACTCCTTGTACTGTCTTTCAATAGCACTTACACGCGACTCCCCATCCTCCGGAAACGAAAAAATCCTCACCTTGGCTATAGTACCAGCATCCCTCAGATAACTAAGTTTACCCGTCATGCCCGCATCCTTATGCTCATAGTCCGAAATCAGCCTTTCAACCTCATCTTTACCAACAATCTTGTTGCTTACATCTTTCTTGTTCATAGCTTAATCATTTAAATTGAGATGCAAAGGTAACCGTAGGATGTAACAAAACGCTACCCAACTCAAAAATATTAGAAAAAAGAATGATATATTTGTATTTTACAAGAGAAACGCCTAAATTTGTAGCCAACAACTAGAACGTATTTGAAATTGGGAAGATATGCTTTTACAGAGGCATAATTCTTTCCTCTTAAACAATTAAAACTAAGATTTATAACCATGAGTATGAATGAACAATTAAAGGGGCTGTATCAACAGCATTGGGACAAGACTCGTGATGAAATCGTAATTGGGAAAGATTCTGCTTTTCCATTTATGATAAGTGTAAGTAAACGGTATGAGAATGCCACTAAAAAAGTAATGTTCTGTGGTCAAGAAACGAATTGCTGGAATGGAAAAGAAACTCATAATTACGATCCAGAGCTGGTTAAACGTTCTACGGTAGGAACTATAACCAAATGCTACAATGATTTTGTAAATAAGGAGAAAAGGATGGGATATAATAGTCCTTTTTGGAATTTCATAAATCGTCTAGCAACACAAAATGCTAATAAAGGATTCATTGTTAACAATATAGTAAAAATAGGAAAGAAAAGAAGAAAAGGCTATAATAGAGTGATAGATGAAGAAGCTCATAAGTATTTCCCTGTCTTTAACCCAAGTTTGACGCTCTAATGTTTTTTTTCAGAATTTTTTCCAGTGTTTATAGGGGTTTGCGTGGTCAAACTGCTCAAAATCGCAATGTAGAACACAGCAATGTCGTAGGGATTGCTTATCTTTGCGGCATGAATTTTACGTCCCAAATACGTTACAACCCACAGACGTGTAAAGACGAGAAGTATTACCGTCTGAAGGAGTCCTATCGCGATGCCAGCGGTAGGGTATGTACTTTGATATTGCTCAATGTCGGGTTTATACATGACCTATCCCCAGAGCAGATAAGAGATGTTGCGCGTGGACTGACGTATCTGTACAATCACCAGAAGGATGTCCAACTTTGGGATGAGAAACTGCAAGGTTACTCGGAAGTGGTTCGTGACAGAGTGCATGCGTACTGGGCCAGACTTGTCGAGGAGGAAAAACTTGATATTGTGGGCAACGCCTACGAGAGAAGCAAGTCCAAGGCCAGGAAACGGATAGATGTTGACACTATGAGGCATACAGACGCAAGGGAAGTCGGCTGCGAATGGCTATGCCTGCAAACGATTCGTAAACTTGGTCTGGATACATTTCTCCGTTCTTTGGGATGGTCTGAGGACAAGGTGAAGGTCACTTTGGCCCATCTTATTACGAGGGCGGCCTATACTCCGTCCGAATTAAAGTCAATATCCATTATAAAAGAGAACTCTGCAGTGTGCGAACTCCTTGACCTTCCTATGGCCAAAATAACTCCAAGGAGGATATATCGAGTTGCCGATGACCTTTATTCCATAAAGGATAAGCTTGAGAAGTATCTTTGCCACAAGACCGATGACCTCTTCAAACCGACCAACCGCATTATGCTCTTCGATCTCACCAACTTTTATTTTGAGGGACGCAAGACCGGCAGCAAGAAGGCTGCCTTTGGCCGTTCAAAGGAGAAACGCAGCGACTGCAAGCTGCTTGTCCTCGCGCTATGCATCAATACTGACGGCTTCATACGTTACAGTGCGGTACTGGAAGGCAATACCGCCGATCCAAAGTCACTTCCCAACATGGTGGACGAGCTTATTGCTGAGAATCCGGCCAAATGTCCCGATAACGAGGGAGTGCTTGTAGTCATTGACGCAGGTATCTCAACTGAAGATAACCTCAAGACTATAAGGGACAAAGGATACAACTATCTTTGTGTATCCCGCAAAGCTCTTACCGAATACACCACCCCCGAGAATGCTCCCAAAGTCACAGTTTGCGATTGCTTGAAGCGCGAGATAACGCTTCAACGCGTAACAACGGCCAAGAATGACGACTGTTACCTCAAAATAGACTCTCCTGCAAAAGCGTTGAAGGAAGAATCCATGAACCGCAAATTCCGTGAGCGTTTTGAGGAAGGGTTGAAAAAAATCAGAAAGAGTACCCAATCAAAACACGGGATAAAAAACTACGGCAAGGTACAAAACAGGATCGGTGCCCTGCAAGGAAAATATCCCTCTATAAGCCGATATTACAATATAAAAGTTGAGGATGACGGACACGACAAAGTCGCTTCTATGACATGGGAGGTCAACATCCCGGACAAGGTGGAATACGGAACATACTTCCTCAGAACCAATGTGAAGAAATTAGATGAGGAAACGACCTGGAACTACTATAATCTTATACGTGAAATAGAATGCTCCAACCGGCAGCTCAAAACCGACCTCAGCCTCAGGCCCATATACCACCAGACTGACAATAGGGCAGACGCACACCTTTTCTTAGGGCTGCTGGCTTACTGGATAGTAAACACCGTGCGCCATCAGATGAAGGTTGCCCGGCGAAAGCAAGGCAAGGATGAGCATGGGCGGGAGCGTTCGACACCGTACTGGTCGGAGATCATGCGGATCATGAAGACTCAAAAAGCAGTTACTACCACAGCAGTAAATGCGCTTGGAGAGGCTGTCGAGACCAGACTGTGCAGTGTGCCTACAGATAGTGCAGCTGAAATCTACGAGTTGTTGAAAATCAGTAAAGTGCCATTTAAAAAAATAAAAATCTGTAGAACACAGTAGGACTTTTTAAAAACACTAAATTGCTGATACAGAACAACTAAGCAAAATACGATGTCAAAGTTGGGTTAAGGAAGAAGTGAACATCTTGAAGCCAGATCTTATAATCTTCCTAACTGGTCCTAATTATGATGACAAGATAGAGTACAATTTAGGAAGTTTCTCTAAAGAGAACTGCCTGGACAAGGAAGAGTTTTCTTTCTTGAATAATCCTGCGAACATCTGTTTTGATAAATTGAACTTCAACGATAACAATATTCCTCTATCATATCGAATCAATCATCCCGGAGCAATACAGAGACGACATCAATATTATCCGATGATAAAGGCAATTGACATCATTATAAAGGATCTTTAAACATCAGATATAGTAATTTGACGGCATTTTTCCATTTGGCACGCAATATAAATGAATTATTACCACAAGATAAAGTTTTAAACGGAGGGCGTATGGTTACGACTCTCCGTTCGTCCTTATCCGTAATATTTACTGGCTACACACTTGGCAAAAAGTATAATTGACTAGGTTAATAATACATTATGTCCGCATTAGAGTTTCAAAGGTGACTCTAATGCGGACATTTTTTATCCTAAGATTCTAATTACAAAGAAGAATTCTATTTTACCTTAAAGTGAAAATCTAAATTGTAAAATATACCCCATCGTCCTTTTTCAGAATCATCAACTATTTTTATTTCATGCCCTTTATTTATCAAATCAAAGAGCCTTTCGTATAGCATAACAATGCAATGTTCCGAGTATTCATCTGTGGCAACGACCATATCATCACCAAGGATTACTTTCTTGTATAAGTCGGCTACAGAACCTATATATTCACTCTGCTTTAACAACCAGTTATAAACTTCATGTGCCTGTCTATCGTAAAGACTTTCATATATTGGAGTCTTATCCTCATGGATATTCCATGACACACAATTAAGAGCACCGCCTTTACGGACAATTCCAGTCGTCTCTATTCCCTTAACGTCATAATCCTCGCCGTAGACATTCTGAATCTGCTCTATAGCAAGATCATCACTATGCTTGTCGACAAGAGGAACAAAGATATGATTGCCAACTTGCAAGAAGTTTAAGTGAGCCCAACTATAGCTGCGATATGACTTACCATAACAAAGCTCATCTATAGTTTTGAAGTGCGGTAACAATAAAGACAGCAGTTGCTGACGAAAAGCCTCATCAACATCCTTATAATCATTCAAGAGTATATGGTCATGTCCTACATAACGAACCATACCATCAGCATGTCCGAATTTCTCACCCGTATCCCATGGTATAAGTATCAGTTCTGCCTGAAAAGCCTCTTCTAACATCTTCGGCAACATCTTCGGCGAAGTACAGCCATTCTCCTTGAATATCTTATCGGTCATGATTATCTTGTCTCCACAACGGATGACATTACCACCATCAATTGCGATAGGAGTCTTACGGACTGTCGAGTCAGTAAAATCATAACAACCATCAACATCAGAAGTGATATATCCCTTATCATTCTTAAGATAATCAGGTCTGTATAAGTAAGATACGAAAGAGTTGTCAGCCATTTCAATAGGCATAAAGTCTCTAACCCAAACATCTTTTGTGCCAGGCAACAAACCATAAGGGACGTTGTTATCGTCCAATGTCTTCTTAATATTTTTCCAGCACTTGTAAGCCCTTAAGTATGGAGAGAAATAAACTTTATTTGAATTGAAATTGACTTGCATACAACGTTTAATTACTTATTTACTACATGAAATCTCCACAAACGATTATTACGGTCGTTAAGATTGTATCGTTTATCCGACTTTACGGAATATTCAATATGATTAGAAGCCACAATGTAAGGTGCCGATGGAGAAAATGCATCCTCATATACTTCATAGAGTTCATTATAGCAGTTCTTCGGGCCATTAAGAGTCTTATTAGCTTCCTCTTTCCGTAATCCGCGAATCAAAATACCACCACCATAACCTTTATGGTTCTTCCGCTTTTCTCGTTGGTAGGACCGATTTTTGTAGGTCCTAAATACAAAAAGAAGCCTAATTCCGTTTATATATTTGTATTCACCACAAATCAAATATATAGCACATGGAACTAAGCTTCTTATATCATGGTTTCGGTATAGACCGCAGTTATCATTACCACGCTACTGAGTACAAAGATAACTCAATTATTCTAAAACTCAAAAGTATTCCAATAAAAAAAGTGACTTGCCCTCATTGTGGTTGTACTGAAGTTATACGGTATGGTGTTATTCACCGCATGATACACAACCTTCCTATAGGCAGCAAGAGGACGTTCCTTTATCTTACAGTCCAGAGATACCAGTGTAAGGCGTGTGGAAAGGTTCATCAGTCAGACATACCTTTCACCCGCGGAAATGTCAGTTATACATACAGATTTCAGCGTTATGTATTGGACTTGCTAAGGCTTGGTGGCACCATTACAGACGTTGCGAAGCATCTTGGCGTTGGCTGGGATATGGTAAAGGACATACACAAGGATTATCTCAAAAAGAAATATTCCCATCCTGACATATCAAAAGTAACGAAGATTGGAATAGATGAGTTTGCCGTCAGGAAGGGTCATGTATATAAGACCATCGTCGTAGACCTTGATACAGGACGGATAATACATGTGGGTGACGGCAAAGGAAGTGACTCTCTTACAGCGTTTTGGAAAAAGGTTAAGCGCAATAATATCAAGATAGAACTCGTTACCTCTGACATGTCTGCCGCCTACATTTCATCTGTGGCACAGAATGCTCCTCAGGCCAAGCATGTATATGACAAGTTCCATGTCGTAGAACTCGTCAACGACGCTGTTGACAAAGTTCGCCGCAGCGTATGGAATCAGGAAAATGACATAGAGAAGAGAAAGCTAATAAAGGGCACGAGATGGATGCTGCTGTCAAAGTCATTGGACAAGTTCGATGAGGAGTCAAGAAAACGTTTTGACAATATTCTGAATACGAACAAGCCTCTCTTTGAGGCATACTATCTGAAGGAGGACTTATGCCAAATATGGATGCAGAAAAGCAAGGCTGAAGGAGAAGAGCAACTTGAGTACTGGTGCGCCAGAGCAAGAGAAAGCAAACTGACGGCTATGATTAAAGTGGCTAATACGCTACTGGCGAAAAGAACTGGAATACTCGCATGGTATGACTGCAAAATGACCAATGCGGTTCTTGAGGGGACAAACAACAAGGTGAAAGTGTTGAAGAGGAAAGCGTTTGGTTACAGAGATGACGAATACTTCAAATTACTATTACTTGGCATGAAAGACGAGACAGTCAAAACTGAATAGACAGGCATACCTACCAACGGGAAAAGCGGAAGAACCACCTTTATCGGCATCACTATTAAAAGTCAGATCAATTCCGCTATTATGAAAGAACCATTGACCTTGTTTACAAGTACGTGGATATGTAACCTTTTTGTTCTCGTTATCATCCCTATAATCATCTATCTGAGAATCATAGTAATAGAACTCAATATCGGTAAAACGATAAAGTTCAGAACCTTTCTTTACGGCAAAGTTCTTTATAAGGCTGTTCGCTATAACTTTGAACAACTCATTACAATCAACATCATCACATTTAGGCACAACTTTCGAAAGGAACTCTCGCAGTTGCTCTGTTGTAGTAGCTAATTCATAATTTGGCATAATTTAAAGTCTTATTATTAATATCGTCGATAAAGGTATGAAAAGGATTTTGAGTTTCCAAATCTTTAGCCAACTTTTTGAAATCAAAAATTAAGCGCCAAAGAAAAATCATTCGAATTATCCGCATTGTGTCTCACCTCAGTTTCATGATCTCCTCGCATCCGTCAAACACGGTGAGGTCCTTGATGCCCGTCACGAGGGGCATGGACTGGCGGTTGAAGCGCACGAGGGCTGTGTGGGGATATTCCGCCGCAATGCGCTCAAAGGGAAAGCGGATGATGCCGGACGTGCCGTTCTCCAGCCTCATCTCACACCGCCAACATCCTCTCCGCATGGGATTCCCTCGACAACTCCGACCGTTACCGTCGCCTCTACCAACGCATCTTCGCCATAGAGTTCTCCATCCTCCGCATCGGTGAATATCCGATACCAAGCATCATCGACATTGTCAACAGCATACGTTTAGCAAAAGGCAACGGATTCGCTGAATGGAAAAACTCAGAAACTGTCAAATTCTTTGAAGACCATGGTTATAAAAATAAAAAGCAAGCTGGAGGCTACTTTTTCTAAGAAAAATTGTTATCTTTGCCATTGACTAATAATAATTAGTATGGATAGGGGTAGAAAAATTTGCGACGTACTGAAAGCTGTCAGAAAAAAGATTGCTGACATGAATGGCATCGCATACGAGCCAAGAGTTTGTCACTTCAAAGGACATTGCAGTGGATCATGTCCAGCATGCGAGACTGAAAGAAAATATATAGAGTCGGAATTGTCTTTACGCAAACGCATGGGAGAGGCTGTTTGTGTTACAGGTGTTGCCATTGGCATTTTGGCGACCCCATACAATGTATATGCCCAAACTCCGTCACCGTCTGTACCTATTGATAATGAAGTAATCGCAGCAGACTCTCTGCCAACAAGAGCACAAGTTACAATCAATGGATGTGTGAAAGATGCTGACGGAACCCCTATTGCTGGTGTAATTATTGTTGTAGGAAACAAACGCCCCGGCAGCATTACAGACATTGACGGAAACTTTTCTGTTACCTTTCCAAGGGATTCCACGCTACGATTGGAATATATTGGTTATAAAAACAAGGTCTATTCATTCAGCGAACTGGACTTGAAAGGCTTTAACACGCTTTGCCTAACGGAAGAAGACGATAATCTTTTAGGAGAAATGGTTGTAGTTACACCACAAAAGTCTAAAACAAAGAAGCGTCGCAAGAAAAAACAGGAAGGAAAAATGGTTGTTGAAAATAAAGATTTTGACACAGGGCCATTCTATCCTGGCGGCAACAGTGCCCTGCTACATTTTGTAGAACAAAATTTATGTGTACCTGAAACTTTACAAGGAGCATATCAGCAGCGCATAAATGTTTCTTTCTATGTGTTGGGTGATGGCAGTCTTGCCGATGTTAAAGTCATAACAATTTGTCCTCAAGAGATGAAAGAGGAAGTGTTACGACTTGTAAAAGCGATGCCTAAATGGAAGCCAGCCTTAAAAGACGGCAAGCCGACATGTGCGAAAATTATGATACCAATAGATATTATGCTAAAGTAACTTATGCCACCATTAGAAGCACCATTGATAGGAATTGACCGTCACCGCTTGGCTACAGACGGTGAAGGCATCACTACTCTCGTTGCATTTCATGAATGTCCACTTAGATGTGCATATTGCATAAACGCCCAATGCTTCAAAGAATCTCCAGAATGTAAGCTTACTGTTGATAAACTGATAGAACGCTTGATGCCTGACAATATTTATTTTTTGGCTACGGGTGGAGGAGTTACTTTTGGTGGTGGTGAGCCACTGCTGTACGCTGATTTTATAAGTGAGTTTACTCGAAAAATGCCAGAGGAATGGAAAATCACCATAGAATCTTCATTGAATGTACCGAACAAAAATATCTTTAAAGTTGCTCAATTTGCTGACCTTTTAGTGATTGACATCAAAGATATGGACGAGTTTATTTACAAGCAATACACAGGCAAGGACAACTCTTTTGTATTAGCCAATCTCAAATGGCTTGTAGACAATGGGTATGCAGATAAGACCATTATCAGAATTCCGCTCATAAAAAACTACAACAATAGAAGCAATCAAATCAAAAGCAGGGAAATTCTCGAAAGCATTGGCTTTTCTCGCTTTGACATCTTCCGTTATGTTATAAAATAATCTTGGCTTTTCCCCATACAAATGCTTCCGTACTTTCGCAGTATGGAAGCATTTTCACACTTTGATTTTTCATTATATAACGAGATTGATTCTTCTAAGAAAACGACCTCAAACATTTGCTCGTTAAGAAAAAAGTACGCAAGTTCAACCTTGCCGTGTTAAAAGTGAGCAGCACTGTCGTTGACGAGATCACGATCAAGTGTCTGCCAAATATGTCTTTTTTCGCAGCCAGGAACATGGTGAACTGCTCGTTGGGACCAATCGATGAGGCGCGAGACTGGATGCGCCGCCACACGATGCCCTTGATAGACCCAAGGACACTGATGTCCAACTATGCGGGGCGCAAGATGATGGTAGATGTCAGAATAAAGAAGTACATTCTTGACTTCATCCATCGTGCCGACTACAACATCACTGATGTAAGCGTTGAGAAAAAGGTTGAGCCCATTCCGGCCGATTTCAGAGACTTTCTTATGAACGATGGTGACCTTTCGAAAGAGGACAAGAAGAAGTCCAAGCCGTCGGTCATGCCGCCAGCCCTGACAGATCTTTGCACCATGCTCTATGATGTCATCGGCAAACCACTTGAGGGCAAGACGACACCACCATCAATCCGGCGAGGATACACTTTACCATCACCAAACGCCTCAAGAGGAAGCTCTCGCGTGAAGACTTTGAAAGCATCAAGACAAAAGTGAAGTACTTCAACATCACAATCACGATAGACAACATCGGCCTGTATTATTGCAAGGACGCTGAACACAGATATTATAGGGAGATAAGCAGATACGATTTTCCAGTATCCGCACTGCATTGATGGCAAGGTCAGACTGCACTATAAAAGGAACTGATAGGGATTGTCTAAGCGACAATCCCTTTTTTCGTACATTAAAGCCAAAGAGAAGCTATTTGCCTATGCAAAAATTTTTGAATATGAAATTCAGGGTTTCCTGACTTTCTATTCTGTCCTGCCCTGTGATGGAGGCGAGGTCGTCAATGACAAGCTTGAGGTCCTCTGCCAGCAAATCGGCTGATATGCCGGCAGAAAGTTTGTCGATGACTGCCGACAGGTGGTCGTGAGCCTTCATGAGGATAGTATAGTGGCGTGCGCTTGAGACGACAACGTCGGCAGATGTGGTCTCTGCCAGGCTGAGGCTATTGTAAATGGCATCCTCCAATTGTTGGATGCCGTTGCCTTTCTTTGCAGATATTTTTATTATCGTTGTAGTTGGTGTGGAAGATGCTATGAAGGAGCATGTGGCTTGCGATGCGTCTTTATCGATATCAGTCTTGTTGACGACTATTATGAGGTGTTTGTCTTTGCATCGATTTTGTATGTCGTTGAGTTCCTCCGGTGTCGGCATTCCGTCGATGACCCACAGGACAACCATTGCCCTGTTAATTGTAGATAATGCCCGGTCGATGCCAATGCGCTCTATGGTGTCGTCGGTCTTCCTCAGCCCTGCGGTATCAATGAAACGGAAGAGCAGCCCGTTGATGGTCGTAGTGTCTTCTATGATGTCCCTTGTCGTGCCATGTACGTCTGAGACTATCGCCCTGTCTTCATGTAGCAATGCGTTGAGCAGTGTCGACTTTCCGACATTCGTCTTTCCGACGATAGCCACGGGTATTCCGTTTTTCACGGCGTTTCCCGTCTTGAAGCTGTCGGCAAGGTTAAGGATGTGGTTGTCGATTTCGTGTGCCAAAGTGTCGAGCTCCCTTCTGTCGGCAAACTCCAGCTCTTCATGGTCGGAGAAATCGAGTTCAAGCTCAAGCAGAGATGTTAGTTTCAAGAGTTGCTCCCTGAGATTGTCAAGTTCTTTACTAAAATGCCCTTTCAGCTGACTTATAGCCAAATCGTGCTGCGCCTTATTCGTAGAAGCGATAAGGTCAGCGACAGCCTCAGCCTGCGACAAGTCCATTTTCCCATTAAGATATGCTCGCCGAGTATATTCACCAGGTTCTGCTGGACGCGCACCATGAGCCTCGAGAAGTATCAGAATCTGCTGGACGATATAGGCTGAACCATGACAAGATATTTCGATACTATCTTCGCCAGTGTAACTATGGGGAGCTCGATATACAGCAATAATGACGTCATCAACTACGCAACGGTCATCATCCATAATCTCACCATAGTGGAGAGTGTTAGCCTTTGCTGTGGCAATATCCCGTGAGAATATTGTGTCAGCAATAGATATTGCGTCAGGACCACTGAGCCTTATTACGCAAATAGCTCCGCCTACTGGAGTCGCGAGAGCTGAAATAGTATCTTTCTTCATTTATCAGAGATTAAATCTACTACGAGACTTATTGTTAATTAATTTCAGAACATCCAGTCTTTAGTATGGAAGAAATCCATTTCCATTATAGAATTTATTTCCACCATGACAACATTAGTAATGCGTCTCAAGGCTGGTTGATTGTTAATCGACAGAGTGCAGGGTGGGGCATAGCGCCCCAACACCTACACTAAAATATTGTCGGCCAAAACCATGACCCTGGAAAAAGCGGGACAAACGATTTAAGCCACTTTATCAAGAATTAAATTCTGTCAAGAACCATCCGAATCAGACCGTCAATTGTCGACTTATAGCCGGTATTTGCCCGATGAGCCCTACGGTTGGCGATGACCATACAACACGTGGTTGCAGAATGTCCCATAAGCGTAGCGAGTCCGGCGAGTGCAGACGATTCCATTTCGAAATTGGTTATTTTCAGCCCTTTATACTCAAAGTTCTCAATCTTTTGATTAAGGTTTGGATCAGCCAATGGCAAACGTAGCTGTCGTCCTTGTGGTCCGAAGAATCCTCCACAAGCAATGGTCACGCCCCTCACCATATCGTTACCGGCAATACGGTCGGTGAGAACCGGGTCCTCGGTAGCCACGTAAGGATTGCCCAACTGCGGATTCCATTCTACCTGTCGTTTAAATTCTTTTTCGAAGTCAAGGTCAGACGCTTCGTTGCGCCCTGCGTAGAAGTTGAGCAGACCGTCGAATCCTATGCTCTTTACGCTGGCTATGTATGTTCCTTCCGGTGTCTCAGGCTGCAGCCCACCACATGTACCTACACGTACGAGTGTAAGCTTACGATGTTCGGCTTTCTCAGTACGTGTTTCGAAGTCAATATTTGCCAAGGCATCGAGTTCGTTCATGACGATATCGATATTATCGCATCCAATGCCCGTCGATTGAGCCATAATGCGCTTTCCCCGGTATTTGCCTGTGATAGAGTGGAACTCGCGGCTCTGAACCTCACTCTCGACAGAGTCGAAATGAGAGGCAACAAGGGCTACTCTCCCCGGGTCTCCAACAAGAATAATTTTATCGGCCAGATGCTTTGGTTTTACATGAAGATGGAAAATAGAGCCATCGTCGTTGATTATCAGTTCAGAAGGTGGAAATTGTTGTGCCATGTCATTCAGATATTTATTGGTAAGATATTATATTTCCCGACGAAGCCGTCCATGAGTCGGCATCGCCGGGACTGATTAATGAATCACTTTGAAGACAGTTTTGCATCCATAGCGGCTGCTGCTCTCCGTCCGTCGCCCATAGCGAGGATTACGGTTGCGCCTCCACGAACGATGTCGCCTCCGGCAAAGATATCCGGCTGTGAACTCTGCATGTTGTCGTCGACAACGATGGTGTTCTTTCTTCCAAGCTCGAGGCCTTTTATACTCTTTGGTACGAGAGGATTTGGCGACACGCCTATGGCAACGATGACTTGATCGCATTCTACGGTTTCCGTTTTTCCTGTGGCCACCGGACGCCGTCTTCCACTGCTGTCGGGCTCGCCGAGCTCCATGACATCGAGCACTGCCGCACGTACGCGTCCTTCATCGTCAGCAAGATACTCTTTCGGATTGTGAAGAGTAAGGAAGCGAATTTCCTCCTCCTTGGCATGTTTCACCTCTTCAAGTCGTGCCGGCATCTCAGCCTCAGAGCGACGGTACACGAGAGTGACATCGGCACCAAGGCGTTTTGCTGTACGACAAGAGTCCATGGCAGTATTGCCGCCACCCACGACTACGACTTTCTTACCTATATTAATAGGTGTATCGGTGGCAGGATTGGCGGCGTCCATGAGATTTACACGAGTGAGATACTCGTTGGACGACATCACGTTGATAAAGTTCTCTCCAGGAATATTCATGAAGTTAGGCAGTCCGGCTCCGGAGCCGACGAATATGCCCTTAAATCCCTTTTCCTCAAGCTGACTTACAGATATTGTCTTTCCGACAATGGTATCGGTAAGGAAATGGACACCCATGCGGCGGAGGTTATCAACTTCAACGTCGACAATCTTATTTGGAAGCCTGAATTCGGGTATTCCGTATTTAAGCACACCGCCAATCTCGTGGAGAGCCTCAAAGACATACACTTCGTATCCTTTCTTCACCATGTCGCCGGCGAAAGAAAGTCCAGAAGGTCCCGATCCTACTACAGCGACCTTGATGCCGTTGCCCGGTGCCACCTTTGGAAGAACCGCCTTACCGCTCTCACGCTCATAGTCGGCGGCGAAACGTTCGAGATAGCCGATAGCCACAGCAGGTTCATTCATCTTCAGGTGGATGCACTTGCTCTCGCACTGTTTTTCCTGTGGACATACACGCCCGCAGACAGCCGGCAGTGCCGATGTCATCTTGAGCACCTCAGCAGCTCCCAAGAAATTGCCCCGTTCAATATTCTTTATAAAGTCTGGGATGTGGATATTAACCGGACAGCCCTCAACACAAGACGGTTTTGCACAGTCGAGGCAACGGTGAGCCTCACGCACAGCCATCTCCGGTGTGAGTCCTTTATTCACCTCCTCAGTACGTGTCGTTGCTCTATAAACAGGGTCGAGTTCCGGCATCTTAACCCTTTCAATAGCTGTCCGCTCCTTAGGTTTCATTGCCTTGCGCAATTCTACGCGCCATGGAGCGTTGCGGTCAGTGAGGTCGTCAGCGGAAACCTCCTCAGGAGCTGACTCGCTGTCGGCAGACTTAACATCAGCAGTTGCCGGTTTCTGTCCTTCATCGGCAGGAATATGTTCAGCATAGTGTTCAATTTCCTCCTTTTCACATCTTTTAAATGTGCTCATTCGCTTGAGCATCTCGTCCCAGTCGACAAGATCACCGTTGAATTCCGGTCCGTCGATGCATACGAAACGTGTTTTTCCACCGATAGTTAGACGGCAGGCACCACACATACCGGTACCGTCAACCATAATCGTGTTGAGCGACACCGTATTGGCGATTCCGTATTTCTGAGCCAGAAGTGAAGTAAACTTCATCATCATTGGGGGACCGATGGCAATGACCCGGTCAACATGCTCGCGTTTTATAACCTGTTCAACTCCTACCGTGACTACGCCCTTACTGCCATAAGAGCCGTCGTCGGTCATGATTATCACCTCATCGGAGTTCTGCCGGACATCATCCTCCATTATAATCAGTTCCTTCGTTCTTCCCGCAAGCACCGATACCACTTTATTACCGGCTTTCTTCAGTGCTGTGAGTATTGGCAGAATAGCAGCAATACCTATACCACCACCTGCGCATACTACAGTTCCGAATTTCTCTATTGGTGACGGATTGCCAAGTGGTCCGACGATGTCGAGCACATAATCGCCCGCATCCAAGCGGCAGAGTTTCGTCGATGAAAGCCCGACTTCCTGGACAACAAGTGTTAGAGTACCCTTCACGGTATCGCTCTTGGCAATAGTATATGGCACCCGCTCACTGTTTTTGTCTACACGTACGATGATGAACTGTCCCGGACGACAGCTACGGGCGATGAGAGGTGCTTCCACCGTGAGGCAAAAGACTTTCTCGGAGAATTGTTGTTTTGATAGAATCTTGTTCATTGTTTGGCAGTTCTTGGTTAGGTTAAAAAAAGAGCAGCGCCGCATGGCAGCGTCAGCATTTGTATAAAGAGGGTGGGGCAGAGCTTGTCTCTTCTTGTCTTACTGTTTGTTTGTGACCGCAAAGATATGTAGTTCGCAGGTGCAGCTGACAAAGAGGAATCGCATAAACAAAGGGGAATATGCGGCACAGTAGCTGCTAAAGTACTGTGCTGCATATTGTCGATTGTTTGTTTACATCTTGTCGTCGAGCATCTCGAAACCGCAATACGGTACGAGCACCTTAGGCACACGGATGCCCTCAGGTGTCTGGTTGTTCTCGATAATAGTGGCCACAATACGCGGCAGAGCAAGAGCAGAGCCGTTGAGGGTGTGGCAGAGTTCAATCTTCTTAGTATCGTTACGACGGAAACGGCAGTGCAGACGATTGGCCTGATAGCTCTCGAAGTTGGATACCGACGAGACCTCAAGCCAGCGTTTCTGAGCTGCTGAGTATGTCTCGAAGTCGACACAGATAGACGACGTAAAGCTCATATCGCCGCCACAGAGCAGCAGTAGATGGTAAGGCAGCTCCAACTTCTTCAAGAGTCCCTCCACATGGTCGAGCATTTCGTGCCAAGAAGCATAGGAGTGCTCCGGAGTGTCGACACGTACGATTTCGACTTTATCG
Source organism: Prevotella lacticifex (assembly GCF_019973375.1). GTDB lineage: Bacteria > Bacteroidota > Bacteroidia > Bacteroidales > Bacteroidaceae > Prevotella > Prevotella lacticifex. The sequence goes on from NZ_BPTV01000003.1 coordinate 51,415, forward strand.
AACTGATGCAGACGGTTCAGTCCACGTACATCCTTTCCGTACGAACCAGCCTCACGGCGGAAGCAAGCCGAATATGCGCAATACTTCAGCGGGAGCTGTTTCTCGTCGAGGATTTCATTGCGGAACAAGTTCGTTACCGGCACCTCGGCAGTAGGGATAAGATAAAGGTCGTCGACATTAGCGTGGTACATCTGTCCCTCTTTGTCGGGGAGCTGTCCGGTGCCATAGCCCGAGGCCTGATTAACGACGTAAGGAGGCTGAATCTCTGTATAGCCAGCCTTTCGTGCCTCATCGAGGAAGAAAGCCTCAAGAGCGCGCTGGAATCGGGCCATCTTACCTATATATACAGGGAAGCCTGCACCGGTAATCTTCACGCCAAGGTCGAAATCGACGAGGTTGAACTTCTTCAACAGATCCCAGTGACAAAGAGCATCATCGCCCAACTTAGGCAGATTGGTGACATCTTCCTTAATAACCACATTGCTCGACGCATCCTTACCCTCCGGAACTTTGTCGTTAGGAATATTTGGAATATCGAGCAACTCGTTTGTCATATCGCTCTGAGCCTTGTCCATGACCTCCGTCAGAGCCTTGTCGGCGGCCTTCAGTTCAGCCACCTGGTCTTTCACCTTAGCAGCCTCATCGCGCTTGCCCTCTTTCATTAGTCCGCCAATCTGCTTGGAGAGGCGGTTCTGCTCGGCTTTATTGGCGTCGAGTTTCTGCTGCGACTCACGGCGAATCTTATCGTACTCCAGTACTTTCTCAATTGCCTCGCGGGCACCGGCGAAGTGTTTCTTCTCCAGTCCCTTAATTACCTTTTCAGTGTCCTCACTGATTTGCTTTAGTGTAAGCATAACCGATGATTTTTTATTATGTTGTTTTTATTATTTTTTCTTTCCCGAACTCTTCGTATCCGAATTCGACTTTTTCTTGTTCGTCGCCGTCGATTTCTTCTCTTTCGTCGACGATTTCTTCACGTCTTTAGCAGGTTTCTTGTCCGTGCTCTCCGATTTCTTTTCGGTAGCTGCGGGTTTCTTCTCAATGGCGCTCACTCCGTCGGCCTGCTTTATAAGTCTTATGGCTGTGATGTGCCCTGAACCGTCGATTTTGGCCTGAATGTTATACCCGGCCTGGACATTATTGCCCGATGTGTAGTTAACCGACAAGCGGGCCGGCATTGTCAGTGAGTATTTTGCTGATGCACCGTTGCCCACTTTCGTAACCTTGGCAGCATCGGCATCATCGACGTGCCAGTTAAGGCGCTCGGCGTTTTTGTAAATAATTGCCATATAGTTCACGGCCTCACTGTTGTCGACCGACGATTTCTCATTAAAGAATTCGAGATGCGACGCGAAACAGTTCTTGACCCTGTCGGCATTATGCGCATTGATGGCTACGAGGAAAGAGCGTATGGCACTGACAGCCTTCCGCTTATCATCGCCTGATGCCGGCATGTCCATAGTCATCTTAACCGAGTCGACAGCTTCGGGCGCATGCCGGCCGTTCTGGTGCAACGACAGATAATTGGCGAAATCATGGGTCTGCAGAGCGGCTTTCCAGTCGAGTTCGTCAATCATCGCCATAGCCTCCTGCCGGTGCTCCGACTTCGGGTTCTGAGCGAGATACTGGCGCAGCGCATTAGCGTCGTTCGACGATTTTACTTTCTCCCATTCAGGATCTGATGCCGCAATCGCATTGAGTAGAGCCATCACTGAGTCGCGATGTTCCTGCGGTGCATCACTGTAGGTGTCAAGATACGATTTAAGGATATTCGGATCCCTGCTCTCTATAGCCTGCAGATACTCACTGTTTTCATTGTCCTGCTTGGCGTTACTGTATAGAAAAAGAACTACAAGACAGATAACAGCAGCTACGATGAGCGAAATTATCAGAGACCGACGGTTGACCTTTGAAGTACCAGCGGGCTTTTTGGGGCTATCACCAGCCTTATTGCTGTCTAAAGGATGTGCCTCAGCCATGCCGCTGTCGGTCAGCGGACGCACCGGCTCTTTGTCACCGCTCGTGGCATTCGTCAGGGGCACAGCACTGATAGGCTCTTCGTCAGCAGAGTCACCGGGCATCACGGGCTCGGCCGAAACCTCTTGCGTTTTCTGCCTGCTCTCCTTCGCGGCAATCTCATTCTCTTCCTCCGCGATGGCCTGCTCCTCAGCAAGAGCATCCTCACTGCTGTCGGCCGAAGACGGCTCATGTGCGACAGACGACCTGCTGTCATTAACCGTGGCAAGCAAGCTATGATGACAGTTGGGACAGATGCCATCACTGATAAAGTGAATCTCGCCACAATTAGGGCAGCGGACAATCTTCCCTGCTATCTCCACTCCGCAGCTCGGACATACCGGAGCCTTGTCGGAAATCTGATGACCACATTCAGGACATTTGATTATCATGGTGCTTAATTATATTATTCGATTCTCAAAAATTTTTCATCCCACCGACTTCAATGTCGGAATCTTATCTCCCTCATACTATGCCGGCCCATAAGACGCGACTTGTCAACGTAGCCGGTGACACCATTGATACGTCCTTTCGATGTGTACTGCCACGCAAAGACATCGCGACCGTCACGGAGCACCGGTTTTTGACTGTTATACTTGGCAATGAAGAGTTTATATCCTCCCAACTGATTGGTCAGATAACTATTGTAGAAACTCTCATAGGTGTATATAAGAGGTTTCTGCCTGTACTCCCTCTCGAGCAGACGCAGAAATTTATGGAGCGAGTCGCAGAGCTCGGCACGGCCCAGTCCTCCGGTCGTCTCGATATCGACCATCGGCACGAGGTCCTGATCCTGCGGACGGCATTGGGTGCGGAAGTTGCGCACTTGCTCAGCCTGTGGCTTCGTGGGACGGTAGAAGTGGTAGGAACCGACCTTCAGCCCATAACGGCGCGCCAGGGTAATGTTCTCAAGATAACGCCTGTCGATATTATCACCACCCTCACTGGCCTTGAGGTATACATAGTACATCTTACTGTTGGCACCTACAGTCTCCCACCACACGTTGCCCTGATAATGGCTCATATCAAGGCCGTGGATATGGTTGCAGGTATCCTCACATTGTATGTAATACTGCGCACTTGCACTGAGCGCGCAGGACACGAATAATATTATAGCTGAAAATATTCTTCTAATGTTCGTTTTCATAATTTGCAAAGGTACTGCAAAATGCAGACAAAACAAAATAAAAAAACATTTTTTAAGTTGAAGATTTACAGCTCTTTCATTTAATTATTGACTGTCATGGCATAATGGACGCAAAATATAGGCTTTTCACGAGGAAGTTTATTTATTGTAATCTTCTGATAGCCAACAAACTAACCGCTACCTAAAGATGATGGATCAGGTTTAGGTACTTCCCATATATCTCTCCGGTTGAAGGCCTCTTGGCGAATTCTATGGATGCATAGATTAATCGATGGCATGGCGCTCTATCAGCCATCCTCATGACTCAGTAACAGCAACGCTACAACAAACCAATATTGAAATATATTTACACGATTCCCAAACGGTCCATTTGGGCTTCCCAAACGGTCCATTTCGGCTCGCCAAATGGACCGTTTCGCGTCCTAAAACGAACCGTTTTACAACGCAAAATAGCATGTATTAGTAACCGTCTGAGAATCAATGATATACAAAGACAAATGAAGGACCGGTAAAATATGAATTACTTTTACATTATATTTCACCATTCTATTGTCGCTCCTCGCTTCTCCAAAAATAGTGTTCGCTATTGAAGAATCATATTGATGACAAGTGCCTTGATGTCGCCACAACCCACAAAAAGATTAAGCACACCACAAAAAACATGAGACATGGCTTTGAAAATTGACACGACCCTTTCAAATATGTTTTCATTTGTGTCATTTTAGTTTTTTTAATTCATTTAGTCACACATAGTATATCATTATTACTATCTTTGCAATAGCTAAACTAAAAGGCTGATAAATCAAGAACAAAACTAATCAATAAATCAATGGAAAAGACATGGAGATGGTTTGGCAAGAACGATAAGATTACACTTGCCATGCTGAAACAAATCGGAGTTGAAGGCATCGTTACAGCTCTTCACGATGTCCCGCTCGGGGAGGTGTGGACACGCGAGAAAATTCACGATCTTAAAACGTATATCGAGGGCTACGGTATGCGCTGGTCTGTTGTCGAGTCGCTGCCGGTGACGGAAACAATAAAATATGGTGGTCCTGACCGCGACAGCCAGATTGAAATTTACAAGCAGAGTCTGCGCAACCTCGCTGCTGAGGGAATTCACACCGTATGCTACAATTTCATGCCGGTACTCGACTGGGCTCGCACCGATCTGCTTCATCTCAACCCCAACGGCACCTACAACCTCTACTTCAGTATCCCGGAGTTCGCCTATTTCGACATCTATATCCTAAAACGTGACGGCGCGCGCGACGACTGGGCGAAGTTCCAGGTGCTCGGTCCCGACGGCAAACCCAACGGACGCGACATTCTCAAGGAGGTCGACAAACTACGTGAGACGATGACTCCCGAGGCTGAGCACCAGCTTGTCGAGAATATTGTCATTAAGACTCAGGGATTTGTCAGCGGCAACTTCCGTGAGGACGATGAGCACCCAATAGAACTCTTCCGTCAGCTCCTCGCATTATATAAAGGTATCGGCCGCGATGAACTGCGGGCCAACATGAAGTACTTCCTCGAGGCAATTATGCCGGTGTGCAACGAGTGCAGCATGTATATGTGTGTCCATCCCGACGATCCTCCATTCCAGATTCTCGGATTGCCGCGCATCGTAACAAGCGATGCCGATATCGACTGGTTCCTCCATGCCGTCGACGATCCCCACAACGGTCTCACTTTCTGCGCTGGAAGTCTGTCGGCAGGGGCTCAGAACAACGTCGTGGAACTGGCACGCAAGTACGCTTCACGCACATGGTTTGTGCACCTGCGCTCATGCCACGTTTTCGACAACGGCGATTTCACCGAAGCAAGCCATCTCGGTGGACGTGCCGATATCATCGAACTGGCACGAATCTTCGAAAAGGAAGAGATGAGACGAGCCGAAGATCCAGTTATCGAGCATCTCCCGATGCGTGTTGACCATGGAATGACAATGCTCGGCGACGAGGCCAGAGGCTACAACGCAGGATACTCTTTCCTCGGACGTATGTTCGCTATGGGACAGGTACAGGGAATCATAGCTACCGTAGACCGCGAGTTGGGAAAGCCGTTCCATCAGCCTGGATTCTTTGATTAACGAAAACCGGTAACTGCCTTATGGAAAGCATAATATAGTTACATCATGAATATATAGAATAAGCATTCCTTTGGGCACATAATATAACTTACACATAGAAAAAAATGAAACTTACAGACATACTGAAAAAAGATTTCAATAGGGCAGAGTGGGAGACCAAAGGCTATGAACTTCCTAAGTTCGACATTGCCGCAGTACGTCAGAAGACGCACGATAATCCCACATGGGTACACTTTGGTGGCGGAAACATCTTCCGCGCCTTTCCGGCTGCCATATTGCAGGACGTGCTGAACACCGGAAAATACGACCGTGGTGTTATCGTGGCCGAGACATTCGACTATGAGGTTATCGACAAAGCCTACCGTCCCTACGACAACCTGTCGCTGCTGGTAAGCCTGCAGTCGGCGGGAACAGTAGAGAAGAAAGTAATAGCATCGGTCACTGAATCGCTGAAAGCCGACATGCAATCAGACGACTGGAGCCGTCTCGTCGAGATATTCCGCAATCCCTCGCTTGAGATGATTTCCTTCACTATCACCGAGAAAGGCTACAGTTACAACGATGCCGACCTCGCCCGTGGCATGGAGCCCGTCTTCGCAATGGGCAAGGTGTGTGCTCTTCTTTACGAGCGTTTCAAGGCCGGACAACTGCCGTTAACCGTTCAGAGCATGGACAACTGCTCCCACAATGGCGATAAGGTGAAAGCCGGGGTTATGGCCTATGCCGGGAGGTGGGCCAACGACGGCCTGGTGCCTGCGGCCTTTCTGGACTATCTCAAAGATGAGAGCAAGATAACCTTCCCTTGGTCGATGATAGACAAAATTACGCCACGTCCACATGAGAAAGTCAAGGAGTTGCTCGCCGCCGACGGGTTTGACGACAACAACTATATTGAGACTGCCCGTCACACTTTCACAGCACCATTCGTCAACTCAGAGGAGACACAGTATCTCGTCGTCGAGGATCACTACACCAACGGGCGTCCGCCACTCAATCTCGGCGGGGTTATCTACACTACGCGCGACACCGTAGACAAGGTGGAGACAATGAAAGTCACTACCTGCCTTAATCCGCTCCATACGGCTATGGCTATCTTCGGTTGTCTGTTAGGATACGACCTCATTTCTGCCGAGATTCGTGATGAAGACATTAGGGCTCTCGTACAGAAAATAGGATATATCGAGGCTATGCCAGTAGTCACCGACCCCGGAATCCTCAATCCATACGAGTTTATCGGTGCATTCATCAACAAACGGCTGCCAAATCCGTTTATGCCCGACACTCCACAGCGTATTGCAAGCGACACAAGTCAGAAACTGTCCATCCGCTTTGGCGAGACTATAAAGAAGTATATCACACGACATCTCGACATGTCAAATCTTGTGCTCATTCCTCTCGTTCTCGCCGCTTATTCACGCTATTTGAAGGGCATCGATGATGAGGGCAACGCCTTCGCGCCATCTCCCGATCCCATGCTTGAAGAGTTGCAGACCATCGTAGCTCCACTGAAGGTGGGCAGCAGCGATAACGACTTCAGCTGTCTGAGGAATCTTTACAGTCGCAAGGACATCTTCGGAGTCGATCTCTATGAGGCCGGACTCGGTGGTCGTATTGAGGAAATGGTCCGTGAACTCTTCGCCGGAAAGGGCGCTGTAAGGGCTACACTGCACAAGTATGCTCTCGCGAGATAAACGAACAACCGAATAGTTAAAAAGGCTGACTCTATCGTAGAGCCAGCCTTTTTAATTCAAATTGGATTTCCTACTTCAACTTAAACTTCATATCGTCAAGCCAAACACCTAAATCATGAAGTAGTTGGTCATGATATTTAAACTTTAACTTAAAGCCAAATCCATGGCCTCCGTCATTATATTCAATTATCCTCACAGGGACTTTTTTACGCTTCAGTGCCTTATAATACGCCACAGCATTCGATGCCGGCGGAACCGCTTTGTCGTTCTTGGCATAGAAGATGATAGCCGGTGGAGTGACACCTTCCTCCACATGACGCTCATTGGAGAACTCCTTAAGCGCAGCCCTGTTGGTCGAATCCTTACCAAGGAAACATTTCAAGGAGCCCTTATGCGTCTTACCAACAAACGTTATAACTGGATAAAAAAGAATCTGAAAGTCAGGACGCACCCCAGCGGCGGCGTGGGTAGCCACCGTCGATGCCAGATGTCCACCGGCCGATGATCCCATAATACCTACTCCTTTGGGGTTGATATTCCACACCCTTGCGCTGTCCCGTACCATCTTTATCGCTGCCTCAGCATCTGAGATTGGCCTACTGCGGTCGCCATCGGGCAGACGGTAGATAAGTGTAAAGTAGGCCATACCATGCGACGTGAAGTATGAAGCCCAGTCGGTACCCTCATGGGCAACGGCGAGATGAGAATAGCCACCACCCGGCAGTGCTACTACAGCCGGTACTGGACCGCTTGTGGAACTCGGGAAAAAAGCATACATATAGGCTCCACCATTGCCGACGTTGTAAGTTTTCGATTTGACTTCAGCACTGGAAGTATCAGCTTTTACAGCATTTCGGTCAACTTGCGAGTCTACAGACAGCGATTGAGCTGAAGCCACAGTGCACAATGCCGTCAGCAAGACAGATAGAAAGAGATTAGATTTTTTCATACAAGTTTGTTTTTGATTTGTCTTTTAGTGGTGCAAAAATACTATTTTTTATCGGAATCTACAAGTTATATTTATCAGAAACTTTCTCGGTTCGAAGTGCAAAAATACTATTTTTTATCTGAAACTACAAGACATGTGGCATTTAATCTTTCACGCAGTATGCTTGCGATTGTAGATTACGCTAACATTTTCAGCGCTCATGGTTTAACAAACTTTAAGCTTCGACGGGAAAAATCATGACCATTTTAACGTTATCAGTAACATAGATCCATGTTACTGGTAATACCGACCGATAACATGAGATTCCAATCCCGTCCTATTCTTTACAATTCTTTCCAATCGAAGCGATTCAACATTAGCTCATTAAACCCTATGGTAACATCTTGTTTTTCAAGTACTTCAACTAATTGTTAATCGGTTAGAAACAAAAAAAACTCTCCAATATCGGAGAGTTTGTAAACATTATTCGTGACTCGCATGGGGTTCGAACCCATGACCCCAACATTAAAAGTGTTGTGCTCTACCAACTGAGCTAGCGAGTCTAAACCAGACTTAGCTTCTGAAAGGGAATCCTTTTCTTGTTAAGCGAGTGCAAAGGTACAACATTTTTCCGTCTTTCCCAAATAAAATCAAGACTTTTTCATTTTTTGACGGAAATTTTATTCTTTGGCGGGTGAAAGAGTCCGGCTTACCAGCCTACTCATTATATAAAAAACATCTTATGCCATCGAGAGAACAGATGAATCCATGTGAACCTCAACATAACATCTATATCAAACGAACAAGGATCTTGATTTCTCAACAGTATACGAAACATATGTGTTTATATTTCGCGCACATGCATGTAACTCTGACTATGACGCCATACTCTGCCGGTGGGTCTTCACTCCCAACACTCAATATTTTCCTGAATTTCAGACATCTGAGAGCGATGAAACTCGGGACTCTTTACGCCATTCCGCTTCTGATGCTGATAATCGGTGAGGAGGGAAAAGACCTGATGGCGGAGGCGAACGATAGCCACAATATTGACAATTGTCACACAACCCATGAACAGGTCACCGATGCTCCACACCAGATCGAGGGAGGCGATAGCACCGAAAAAGACCATCACGGCACCGTTCATTATCCGCAGCAGAAAGAGCCAACGGCGGTCGGAGGTAAGGAACTTCACGTTCATCTCACCATAGGTGTAGTTTCCGATGATACTGCTGAAGGCAAACATCAGTATTGCCAGTGCCACGAAGATGGTGCCCACCGACCCCACCTCGTGCTGGAGGGCTGACTGGGTGAGCTGGATTCCGTTAAGACTCGTATTAGTGAAGACACCACTGATGAGAATGATGAAGGCTGTGCAAGAGCAGACCAGCAGCGTGTCGGTGAATACGCCAAGAGCCTGAACGAGACCCTGTTTTACCGGATGCGTGACATCAGCCGAGGCGGCAATGTTTGGGGCCGAGCCTTCACCGGCCTCATTGGAAAAGAGACCCCGTTTGATGCCGTTCATCATCGTGATACCTATAAATCCTCCAGCGAACTGTTGCAGACCGAAAGCATTCTCAACAATCAGTTTAATAACTTTAGGTATAAGACTGATATTCATACCAATGACTACTACCGCGAGAATGAAATAAAGCACAGCCATGACAGGAACGAGAATGCTGCTGACCTTGGCTATGCGCTGAATGCCCCCAAAGACACATGCCGTGGAGAGGACAACGAGAATGATGCCCATAGCCCAAGCCGGAATGCCGAAAGCATTATTCATCGCACCACAGATGGTATTACTCTGAATACTGATGTAAGCCAGACAGAAGGTCATGGTGATGAGAACGGCGAAGAGTCGTGCAAACCGCGTAGAATGGAGACCATATTTAATATAATAGGCTGGACCGCCAATATATGTGCCTTTGCCATGCCGTTTGTAGAGTTGCGCAAGAGTCGACTCGGCGAACGCCGTGGCCGCTCCGAGCAATGCTATTGTCCACATCCAGAACACAGCACCTGGGCCGCCGACGGCAATAGCTGTAGCTACACCAGCAAGATTGCCCGTGCCAACCCTCGAGGCTATGCTCACTGCGAAAGCCTCAAAAGATGAGATATGCTTGCTGCCGTCCTTTTTAGTACCGTCGCCGAGAAGCCGAATCATCTCCGGCAACATACGGATCTGTACGAATCGCGTCTTAAACGAGAACAACAGTGCACAGCCAATGAGCAGTGCCAATACGATGTAGGTCCACAGAATGTTGTTGACACTTGTCAATGACTGATTGAGAAATCCGTCGGCTGAAAATATTCCTTCCATAATCTTTTTTTGTCAGACCCTATAGTCCCCGCATTATTTCTGTTATCAAAGCAGCTTCCAAAGGCAGTGCTGATAGCTAATCCGCCGAAATTCAACAGCCACAAGTAATCAGTGAACGCATCAATAGCACAACCACCGAGAAGTTACAGACATATACCTTTGACCATGTTGCTCCCTCGCTTGTCATTGCCGGAATTGCTATTGCTACATCCATTGAGATTCACAATGCAGTTGTCTGCCGATTACCAAATCGACGTTAGGGCTATACTTTCTTCTATTTTTGATGCAAAAGTACAAATAATTTTTATAAAAAGGAACAATTCTGATACAATATAACTCCAATTACTAAATAATTTACAATTTCATCCGTTCTTGTTCAACTTACATTCTGCTATCTCAATGCATATATTTGTTGACGAAAGAGCTTACGCAACGGGCATATTCTCCGGGATGCTTGTCGTAGCTGCGGGCATGACGTGCGTCGGTAGCCACCCAAAGGCATTTTGGTGCAGGCTTAGCTTTGTAGAGTTCGTAGACCATCGCCGTCGGAACGAACGTGTCGTGGTCGCCATGAATAAGCAGCATCGGTCTTTGGCATTTTGCCACCTGCCGTATTGGAGATGCCTGACCGAATGACCATCCGTAACGCAACCGACAGAGCGCTGACGTGGAATACATCAGTGGGAAATCGGGTAGGGCGAACCGCTCCTTCAACTGAAGGCTAAATTCATCCCATGCACTGGTATATCCACAGTCCTCTACAAAACAGCGCACATTATAAGGTAATGGATCACCCGACAGGCACATAACCGTGGCGGCACCCATCGACACCCCATGGACGACGATATTTGGGACCATCCGCTTACCCTCAGCCTTTTCACAGCCAAAGATATCCGTAGCTACAGCTATCCATTGCCTCACGTCCTTGCAGTCCTTCCAGCCCATCTGCTGCTCCTGACCATCGCTACGCCCGTTGCCGTGGAGGTCGGGGAGCATGATTCCGTAGCCCATCTTATAGTATATATGCGCTATCGGCAGCATCGAGATGTAATCGTCGGTATATCCATGAACGAGCACGGCAACCTTATGATTGAACTTTTTCCTGTTGTTTGGCCATAGGTAGACGGCATGGTGGCGGTCACCGTCGGCGGCAATGACGAAGGTGTCTCTCAGTGCGTGGGACGCTCGAAGACTGTCGAGCCACAGGCTGTCACCAGGACAACGGTGCTTCATCAGTTTCCACATATATGCCTCATTGCGTCCCTTGTTGTGCGATGGCAGTAGCGAATAGCTGAGCATATAGAAACTACCTCCCACCACAATGATGACGAACAGCACAATGATGGCCAATAATGGTTTAAGTAATTTCTTCATCTACCTCTCTATTACATTCATTAAGAAGTACTTATACAGTGGAGCAACCATCATTGCCTGATGAAATTCACCTTGCATCAGCATGTCGAAGACTTCCTTCTTCGATTTGAGCAGAACCTCCAAGTCCTCCGTGGCATCAAGATGCTGCCCTTCGGTCTTGGTCACCCCCTCAGCCAAAAAGCAGTGGCAGCGGTTGTTCATAGTACTGGAGTTTGGTGCTATTGTCATCAGCTCCGTCCACACACCGCCGGTAAAGCCCGTCTCCTCAGCCAACTCGCGCTGTGCGGCTGCCAACGGTTGTTCGCCTTTCTCGATGACTCCGGCCGGAATCTCCGATGAAATCTCACCAATGGCTTGTCGCCACTGCCGCTCAATAATCATCTGTCCGTCGTCGGTAATGGATACCATATTAACCCAGTCAGGGTATTCAAGCACATAATATTCGTCATAAACGTTGCCGTTTGGCAGTTCGACAGAGTCGCGACGGGCAGTAAGCCACGGCCGCCGCACTATATATTCGCTCGACAGCGTCCGCCATGCCTTTATTCCATTCTTTTCATTCGTCATTCTCTTTTCGTCTTATAAAAATCACAAGCTCTTGCCGTCAACGCTCATATTGGTCACATCATCAGTGACGATAGCCTCCCGCCCATCAGGGCGAAGGAGCGAGAAAACGACATTGCGCAACACCAGACCATCAACGTGGCGGGCATATAGGCCATAGGCCGGCGTAGGTCCCGCCCACCGCGGTTCAGGATAATTCGTTCCCTGCTCCCTATAAACTTTACCCAAAGTCCAAGGTTTGCCACCACCTCTATATTCTATTCTTATGTCGCTCAAGGAGATATTGCGCAGCGGATGCTGTGGCATTCCGGTACAGATTATTCCACACAGACTGTCACAGTCGAGCGCACACACATTATTTATTGATATATTGCCGCCATAGCTGACATCAGTCCGCTCCTTCGGTCCACGGTTGCGGCATCCCGTGGTGATGTAAATGGGGTAGTGGTGGACGTGATTCATGGTTATATTGCTGACCGTGATATTCTCCATCCGCCCCTGGTCGACCTCTTCGAAAGCCAATCCTGAGGAATACTCCATTGTGCATCCCGTAATAGTGATGTTGCGATAGCCACCATTGCTCTCCGTTCCAAGCTTTATTCGTCCGCACACCCAATTGACCGCCTCGGGAATTTTCTCACCCGACAGCAGTGTGCCGAGCTTATAACCGGTCACGGTACAGCCATAGATATTGATATTTTCGGAAGCCACAGGTCTTTGCAGAGCGTAGCTCGACTTAATGACTAAGGCATCGTCGTTGGGGGTATTGATGAGGCATCCGCTAACATTGACAAACCGGCAGCAGTCGATGTCGATTCCATCGCGGTTGGTGTCGATGGTCACATTATTTATATATCCCCTCTCACACCCCGTGATGATTATCGCGAAATGGCCGCCTTTAGTTATGGTAATGCCCTCGATGGCAATATTCTTACAGTTCTTCAGGGCTATAGCCTTGTCGGCCTGACCTATGCTTCCGCCCTGAACAATCCCGGCTTTCTCGGTATCTCTCTTCGTCAGAGCACTGCCGTCGATGATTCCCCGACCGGTTACGGCCACATTCACCTTTCCGTCGGCCCATATCAACGAGTTATGAAAGAACGTGTGACCACCGTCCTGATATTGCGGTCCGTCGAAAACCTCACTTTTGTCATACGCCGCCCTGTCGGCCGTAGCCACGATGCGCGCACCAGCCTCGAGCCGCAATTCGATATTATTGTCGAGATGAATGCTCCCACAAAGATACGTTCCGGCGGGCAATATCACCGTGCCACCACCTTGCTCCTCAGCCTTGGCGATTGCAATGTTTATATATTTGGAATCCAAGCACTTGCCGTCGCCCTTAGCTCCGTAGTCGCGCACGTTGTAGGTGGCGGCTCTGCAGAGAACAGCTGTCAGCAGACAGATAAGTATAAGAGATACTTTCTTCATGTCGGGTTTCGTTAGCAAACATCACTGCTCAGGCTGAAGGGTAATGACCTCGTCGGGAACATCATCGGAGTCGATAATGATATTTGATGTCTTGAGCCGCTTCACATTTTTAATATCTCTCATAACGTCAGCGATAGATTCCTGAACATCGTAGCCGGTGGAACCCTCACGGAAGTGCATGAGAACCGTCAGACATGGATGTTTGAGATGCTTGATAATCTCAGCGGCCTCCTTCGAGTTGATGGTGAAATAGCCCGCACATGGCATAAGCACGACATCGGCACGCGAGAGCTGCGCATATTCGTCCTCATCTGGCAGGCGACCAATGTCGCCAAGATGGGCTATTGTCAAACCCGGCATTGTGATGAATGTAATATCCGACAGTCCGCGGTGGGTACCATTATGATGGTCGTGGGGTACGGTAATCTTTCTGATGTCGAAATTCAGCTTTCTGCCAGAGGTTTTCACTCTGTGGGCTGCATTATGGTCGCCGTGGCTATGCGAACAGCTCACGGCATCGGCAGTCAAGTCACTGGGCAACTGGAGTCCGGGTACGCTCCCGTTCTCATAAGGATCAAAGACTATTGATGAGCCACAGGCCTCAACTTTGAAGCAACTGTGACCATAGTAAGTAATGACAGCTTTCGACATAGTGCTAAATTTTAGGATTTAAGTAATTCGATTTTCTAAATACAAAGATACAAAATTTTTCGACGAAATCCAAATTTTTCTTCATTTTTCTTATTTTTTTACTCTGTATCAAGTAGTTACAAAGGCAGGAAAATCTACGCTTTACAACTAAATGTCAGCAGCCCCTCACCGATTGCCCGTTCTCCACCGGTTCCGGCAACATCAGCGATGGTGGAGTTAATGGCAAAATAGTTTTGGCAAATGAAAACAAAATCGTACTTTTGCACGTCAATTATTATTTTCAGAAAAACGGGAAGGCGACAAATGACAATAATAAGAAGGATCCGTGAGACCGACAACAGGCGCATAGCCGAGATTATCCGCTGCGTGTTCGACGAGTTCGACATGCCGAAAACACACACCGTCTACGACGATCCCGACACCGACCGCCAGTATGAGCTGTTCCGCGACGAGCCATTGTCGGTGCTATGGGTGGCCGAGGCCGACGGCAAGGTGATAGGAACGTGCGGAGTGTATCCCACAGCCGGACTGCCAAAGGGATGGTGCGAGATTGTTAAGTTCTATGTTGACTCTAACGCACGCGGTAAAAGCATTGGCAATCAGCTATTTGCGAAGGCTCTTTCAAGTGCCCGTTATCTCGGTTATACCACAGCCTACCTCGAGACTTTCCCCCAGTTCGGCGGTGCGGTGAGGATGTATGAGCGTTATGGTTTTGAGGCTTTAGACCATCAGATTGGCAACTCCGGCCATACAGCCACAAGCATCTGGATGACCAAAAAGCTCTGCGAGGCTGACTTCGCCGATGCCGACATGGAATGGGAGGTGCTCTCGACGCAGAATATCATCCACCGACCACATCTCGACGCTTACTGTGAGCGGGTGAAACTGCCGAACGGAAAGATATACGACGAGTTCTATCATCTGCATTTCGCACCCGTTGTTTGCATCGTTGCCGAGACTCCCGACGGCAAGCTGATCATGGAACGGCAGTACCGCCACGCTGTCAGGGAGGTGCTCACCGAGATTCCTGCAGGAATCGTTGAGGACGGCGAGGACCCGCTGACTGCCGCCAAGAGGGAGCTCAGCGAGGAGACCGGCTATGGCTCCGACGACTGGCAGCCGCTGTCGGTGGAATATGCTCAGGGCGGTGTGCAGGACAATAAGATGTACAGTTTCCTCGCTCGCAACGCCATTCCCGTCGGCGACCGCCATCTTGACAGCACCGAGGACATCAGCGTTCACCTCATCGACAAAGAGGAGGTGTTAGGAATGCTCGTCCGCGGCGACATCAGTCAGGCACCGCTGTCGCCGGCGCTGTGGAAGTATTTTGCGCTCTACACCGACTTACTGAGATAAACAAGACATTAAAGAATAATATATAGCTATGACTTTAGAACAGATTTTGGAGCATCGCCGTGCGGTGCGCAAGTATGATAAGGACAAGGAGTTAGACACAGAGAAGGTAAAGGAGTGCATCCGACTGGCCACTCTCGCCCCCACGAGCTCGAATATGCAACTCTGGGAGGCCTATCACGTCACCGACCCCGACAAGCTACGGCTGATGGCTGAGGCCTGTCTCGGTCAGGGCAGCGCCCGCAGCTGCAAGCAGATGGTCGTATTCGTCACGCGGCAGGACAAGTGGAAGGCTCATGCCAAGGCAGTTCTCGAAGCCAATATCGCGGAGATTCAAAGGAACAGTCCTGAAGACCGTAAGGCCCACCGCATAGACTTGCAGAAGAAGTACTATGCCAAGCTCATGCCACTGTCATATAAGCGGTGTTTCGGGTTGTTGGGACTGGTAAGGAAAATCGTGGCACAGACTGTCGGACTCTTCCGTGCCATACCCCGCCAGGTTACTGAGGCCGACATGCGGACGGTGGTTCACAAGAGCTGCGCGCTCGCCGTTCAGACGTTCATGCTTTCCATGAGCGAACAGGGCTATGACACCTGTCCCTTAGAGGGTTTCGACAGTTTGCGCGTGAAGCGCGCCCTCGGTCTGCCCCAAGATTGCGGCATCAACATGGTCATCACCTGCGGGGTGCGCACGGAGGGCGGTGTCAGAGGTGAGCGCTACCGTCTGCCGTTCGACGAGTTCTACCATCAGGTATGACAGCTACCGCATTGACAGCTGTGTTTGGCACATATCTTGCTGATGACTGACATTGGTAATCAAACAATAGATTTCACGAAACAAGAAGAAAGGAAAACGAAAATGGAGAAGAACAGTCAGACAGCTCCAACGAACAAGACCAAAGAGTATGAGCGCCTGTTCCATGCCGACCTCCACAACTACCTGACGAGCATCGGACTCGTCGACAAGCACTTCCCTGAGGCTCCCGATATCGAGGAGCGGTGGGCGAAAATCGGCGAGAGCTATATGCCCGACGGCATACGGGAGTTCAACGGCTATCCCACAGCAGCCCTCGGATGGATGATGTATGTCGGTATGGCTGTGGCCAAATACTGGGACCTCGACTGGGACCTCTACGGAAAAGTCGACGACCTCTACAGATACCTGCGCGACCGAATAGGGTATGACGACATGGACACTTACATCAGCGAGAAGGTGCTGCTGCTCGACGAGAAGGGTGTCGGCGACCTCAGAAAGGTCATCGGCGAGTGCGCCTCACGAACCTACAACACCCTGTTGCACCTCGGAGCGGAGCCCGGTTCTGCCGACGCGTTCTATGCTTTCATTGCCGCACTGCACATCATGTACCTCATGGGGAGCGCCATGCAACTGAAGGCTATGGGCTATCACATGACTAAGATTCAGTGATAGAGGAGGGCGGAAACAGAGGGCAAAGTTGTAAAAATAATTCAAACAAAAGCACTATATAATCCCTTCTCTGTTACCCATTGATAATCAGCGACTTACAAAACGGCCCGTTTTGCATTCTAAAACAGGCCGTTTCATCGTCTAAAACGGTCCGTTTCAGAAGCCGAAACGGACCGTTTTGCATTTCCATACTGACTACTGAAAACAGCACTGTAAGAAAAACGGAGAATTCAACCCTGCTGTAAATAAGAATGACAGGATTTCTTTATTACGGAAAAGTTGCAGTATCTTTGTATCCGACAAAATACTAAGCTAATGAAGCGACTTGCATGTCATATATCGAAATCCACAATAGAGGAACTGCGTTCCGTTCCCTGGCCCGGCGACGGGAGAGCGAAAGCCGCAGCACAGACGATGAAACGACGGGTCAGAAGAGCTGGAGCCAGTCGTCGAAGTGTTCGTTTCGGAATACAGTCCAGCCCACCGTCTGCCGTGCCGAGGCACAGTTGTCGGGGAGATCGTCTATATATAATGTGTCGGCGGGATTGATACCTGTCTGTCTGACGACTTCCTTGTAAATCTCAGGGTCGGGCTTCTCGAGGTGCATCCGCTGCGAAAGGAACAGCCTGTCGAAATAATCGTCGACGCCATGACCATCGTAGGGGAATAGATTAGCGACACAATAGTCCCAATGGATATCAATGGTGTTGCTGAGAAGGAATACCTTCTTGCCCTCTTTCCGCAGACGGAGGAGTATCTCCTTCTTCCTGTCGGGAATTTCGACGAGCATCGCGTTGGCGGCATCGACTATCTGACGGTCGGTGATGGGCAGTCCCGACAGGGATCGAATCGCATTGCAAAACTGTGAAGTACTGATGAGACCAAGCCCAAGATTGTGCATAAGTTCATGACCTTCAGGATGTTTCGCTGCATCGAGAAACTCGCCGAGACCAAGGGCAGCGAAGGCTTTCATGCATCCGTCGCTATCGAGACGCACAAGGACATCACCTAAGTCGAAAATAATATTGCTGTATTCTTTATTCATAACGATATGTTCTTTCCGACATCAAAGGTATAAAGAAAAACTGAAATAGTACATCACAAATTGCATTTTCCTGCATCATGGCTGGAAAGGAAACTTATAACTCATTATCACATAGGGCATTAACAATGACAAAGATTATAATCGTAAACCGACATCTCTTCCGTGGTGGATATTATGCAATAACGCTCTTCGGAGTGGTCTTTGCCCGTCGGGAGCTCACAGCAAAGGAAATTAATCATGAGCGCATCCATGCCGCCCAGCAGCGCGAACTGCTCTATCTGCCGTTCTTCGTCTGGTATCTCGTGGAATGGCTTTTCCACCTCGCGAAATTCCGCCGGTGGACAACAGCCTACTACCATGTCAGATTCGAGAGGGAGGCCTACGAACACGAGAGCGACCTGCATTATCTTGAGTCCCGGCACCACTATAACTTCTTACGGAGTTAGTTTAAGACATCCAAAGGCCAATCAATTGAATCACAATATATTGGGAGTAATTATTCGATTATATCTTTAATTGCTTTCAACGATATATTTTCCATATCGAGAATGTAAAAAAAGATACTCTAAACGACTGATCTCCACCTTGAAACCTATCGTTTAGAGTATCTTTATTATAAGCTTGTAGATAGCAATCTATAGCTTTGATGGCGTATTTTTGGCGTTTAAAGCGTAGTATAATCGGCGTTTACCGTTTCCAGAATCTCGCAGTGATATCCTCGAACGAGCCGTCGGGCCTTCGCCGAAACATCCGTTGGTTTGTCGATGGCGACTTCAGCGGTCCGAGATGGCGGATGTACGGTCCCACCTTTATATAGTCGAAATTCTGTCGGTCGACATCCGGCGACACCACCGTCCGCCCCGTATACCACGCCGTTTTAAGGTTGGGATAGTGGGTATGGACATACAGCGCCAGACGGTCGACGGCTGACGGGTCGTTGTCGCCACCCATAAAACTGACGCAGGTGATGGCGTTGGCCCCATCGGAGGCAATGAGCATATCGAGAGCCTCGACCGTAAGAGGTTGTCCGGTGTCGGTCCAGAGATACTGACTGTGGCAGCCCGGACAATGACACGGACAGAGCGACAAGTTGATGGCCAACGTTGTCTCGTCGGGAACCTCCTGAAAAACGATGTCAGTATTTACGTATTTTAGCATATCACTTCACCGTTACCGTCTTCGGCTTAGCCATTTCGGCCGCCTTAGCCTCTGCCTTGTCGAGGTCGTCCTGCGTTGTGCCGACGGTGTACTTCTCCTTTGTAGCGTAATAACGGCGGTGAGCTTCCTCCTGACGGGCCATGGAGAAATTGCTGACACGCTTGAGATAGCCGATGACACGGGTAAGGTAGTCGACATTCTTAGAGTGGCATACAGGGCACTCATGGAGATAGCGCTTGTCGATATGGCCACAATCGTTGCATACGGTGTTGGGGATGTTGAAGGTGAAGTAGTTGCATCCTTCCTGAGCAGCCACCCTAAGGAGCTGCCGGTACTGCGCCTTCGAGAGGTGTTCCTCAAGATTCATGTGCAGGGCCGAGCCGCCGGTGAGATGTTCGATATACGGTGCGCCATGCAACTTGAACTTATCAAGGATTGTAAGTGAGTCATCCTCAACAACATAGAAGTATGAGTTATAGCAGTCACGAGGTACAAAATATCCATCCTCACGGTCCCATTTGGCATGCTTGACACCCACATTTTCGGCGGGAATCATCTCACAGTTGAACATCACATCCTTAGTACGGTAAGCCTTATTGTATTTCTCAACAAGACCGAGCACGCCTTGGACGAAGTGGAGATAGTCGTCGTTAGGAGTAATCTTCAGCCCCATGAACTCGGCAGCCTCAACGAGTCCGTTAATCCCGATGGTGAGATACTGACGGCTCATGTTTATGTATCCGGCATCGAAAAGGGGGAGCATGTGGTTCTTCTGCAACTGCTTCAGATTCTCGTTGTACGCAAGTTGCACTTTATGACAGAGGTCGATGACTCCGGAGAGATACTCCTTATAGTCAAGTTTATGGTTTACAGCATATTGTATGCATCTGTTCAAGTTTATGGTGAGCACCGATTTCGAGCCTGTCGACACGCCACCGGCACCGAGGGTATAGCTGAATCCATTGTCCTGAATCTCGTTGCGCAAGCGGCAGCATGACGACAGCGAATCGGCATTATCGCTCATATAGGTGAAGAATGAATGGCCCTCGGAGTACATCTCGGCGGCAAAGTCGCCCCATTCCTTGTCCTTGCAGTCGCCGTTCTCGGTGAGCAAGGCCATCGTCTCCACCGGGAAGGTGAGCACGGTGCGGGTGCGTTCCTTATTAAACCACTTCATGAAACGCTTCTGAAGCCAGTTCAGTCCGTCCCAGTCAGGACGCGTTCCGTCGGGGAAGAAGAAATTGCCGAAGAGGCTTTCGAAGTAGTATTTGTCGTAGTATGATATGTTCCAGAACACTGCCTGGAAGTTACGGGCACCCGTCGGCTGGTTGAGCGAGTAGACGATTTGCTCAAAATAGTCGGTGATAACCTTGTCGAGTGTGCGGTGACGCAGGCTGAGATCGACAACTTCATCGGGGTGTTTCCAGTAGTCTTTGCCGTATTCCTTCTCTATGAAGTAGTTCATGTACATGAGAAACTCCGGTGTTGCGCAAGCACCGGCGAGCATAGAGCTGACTATAAAGACCATATTGATAAATCCGCCGCAGAACGACTTGAGGTTCGTTGGGGCCGTAGAATTGCCGCCGATCGACGTAGTGCCGCCGATAAGCCACGGATACATGGTGATGGAAGCACAGTAGTTGGCAAGGTTTGTCTCGTCGTTCTTATATATAAAATGGTGGTTGAGCTTGTCGAGATACTCGTCGGCGAGGGCCTTGCCGTACATCTTCTTTATGCGCTCGGTGAGCAGACGGCGGTTCAGACGGATAAAACCGCGCTTTGGCAGTTCGCCGATGAGCGTCGCAATGTTCTTATGCTCCACATTGGCATTGGCATCGAACTTCGATCCTGTGGCCGCATTGTCGGCATCCATATAATCGGTGAGGAACTTCATCTGTTGCACAGCCTCGCGGTCTTCGGTATGTTCCTGACGGTAAATGATGAAACTTTTGGCCACCTTATAGTATCCCTCACGCATCAGTGCCTCCTCAACCTCATTCTGGATATCCTCAACGGTGATGTCGTTATGGATATTAAGATGAGACAGGATTTTGGAGATGGCTCCGAGGTCGGCAGGCTGTTTCACACTGTCGAACGCCTTGAGGATAGCGTTCATAATCTTGTCGAGAGAGAATTGCTCTCTCGATCCATCGCGCTTGGTAATGGTGAAGTTCTTGATTTCCATGTTAGTTTTAAGTTATTTTTTTTTGCGACTAATTCCGATAAAAGATATTACGAGTTGTACGTTTTGGACAACTTTATTTATTTTTTAATCGGAAAAGTTTTCCATTTCGTTCTACTTTCTCGCTGCAAAGATATATAAAAATCCATTACGTTGATACAGAAAATGGATATTTTTTTTGTTAATTTTCGGTAAGGTAGAGTAGCGGTCACACCATAAATTATTGGCTGCCACGATGTAACGAGTCAGCAGTTAAAGTAAGTCAACATAAGTATGCGGAGTCGCATAGGGCACTTACTTAGTATCGCTCACCATAAGCCAGACAATCTTATCGGGAAACCGCAGTTGAACGCGGTCGCCTTCTTTTGCGAGGATGTAGCCCCGTTCA
Source organism: Prevotella lacticifex (assembly GCF_019973375.1). Classification (GTDB taxonomy): domain Bacteria; phylum Bacteroidota; class Bacteroidia; order Bacteroidales; family Bacteroidaceae; genus Prevotella; species Prevotella lacticifex. The sequence continues at coordinate 73,190 of NZ_BPTV01000003.1, forward strand.
CCGGGTTTTACTACATACACGCGTCCTTCATTTATCTGACGGAGTAACGACGTGTCGCGCCGTGCAGTATTGAGATTACGCGGCAGCACGTCGAGAAGGTCGGGGTCGGTGGAGCCCAGGCACGTGCATGTGACTGTGAAGTGCGTCTGTCCTGGGATTGTATCGACGGGCTCGGTGGCCGGAGCCTTAGTCCCCGAGGGAACGTTCATCTCCACCTTGCTGACGGGAGGTGCCGGAGCCGGTACCGGCTGCTCCTTTTTCTGTCCGCAAGCGGAAAGGACTGACGCAACCAAAAGGACTATATATAAATAATGTATCTTCATGTGACTTTGATTATATCGTATTTACTTAATATTCAATGGATGCCCACAGCAGTCTACTCCGGCAACTGCGAATAGCGGTGATGGCCGCGGAGATAATATTCTTTGAGGATACTGAAACTGCGACGGCCGTCGGGAAGAAAGGTCATACCGAGCTCCGAAGCCTCAGTATGCGACTTCTCGATATCCTTCTTTAATTTTGCCCTGTCTGCATCGAAATTCTTCCGCCACTTCTTAAACGCCTTTCGTGCTTGAAATATAGCACGGAAATCAGCCAAGTTATGGTTGATGAGGAGAGTCTCGAAAGCTGCGAGATAATCGAGGAACCATCTCACCCTCATCACCTTCTTCAACTCGTTGTCGGGCAGATTCTTATAGAGCATTGTCAGATTGTTGCGGAAATTGAGGAATGTCTTCTTCGAATTCGTCTTTGGCAGGGTTCCGCCGCCGAGATGATACACCTCACTTTCGGGGAAACAATATATGCGTTTGCCCATCTGATGGAGTCGCCAGCAGAGGTCAATCTCCTCGTTGTGAGCGAAGAAACGTCCGTCGAGGCCTCCCGCTTTCCAGTAGTCGGACGACCGTATGAGCAGACAAGCCCCTGTGGCCCATAGCACTTCCTGAGCATTATTGTACTGTCCGTTATCGTCCTCGACAGTATCGAAGATGCGTCCGCGGCAGAAAGGATAGCCATAGCGGTCGATATAACCACCCGATGCACCGGCATATTCAAAGGCATCGTTGTCGGTCATAGACAGCAATTTCGGCTGACAAGCCGCAATCTCGGGATGAACATCCATCTCCTCAACGAGTGACGTGAGCCAGTGGTGGGTGACCTTCACGTCGGAGTTCAGCAGGACGTAGTAGTCGGCGTCCACTTGCCGGAGTGCCTTGTTGTAGCCCTCAGCAAATCCAAAGTTATGGTCGAGAACCAGGATCCTGACCATAGGATAATTCTTCTTCAGCCATTCTACGGAGTCATCGGTGGAAGCATTGTCAGCAACGAAGATCTGCGCCTCGTCGCGACTGTACTCTATCACGTTGGGCAGGTACTTCTCAAGCATCTTCCTTCCGTTCCAATTGAGAATCACTATTGCTGTTTTCATTGTGAAGAGAAATATATTTTTCTTTAATTATCTGACCATCAAGCCGTTTCACCGGCATTTAATGATTTTGTCCCTTAACCATCAGAACCGTTAAATCGGCATTGAAAGGGCCCAAGATCATTGAAGACCAAGCCATTATAGCGGCATTGAAGGTTCTATATTCTTGACCATCAGAGCCGTTCCATCAGCATTGAAACCGCCGAGTTCAACCTCTGCGATGGTATTGTCGTAATCGTCGTGCACCTTGTCGGCGGGGAGTTCTACACGTATGTAGTTGCGTGTAAACCCGTGAACGGCATGTCCTTCTTGTGCTCTCTCGAAGAGAACCTCGGCCTTACGGCCTATATGTTGGGCGTAGAAATCGTGTGTTTTCTCGTCCGACAGCTCTATGAGCTTACGGGCTCTGCGTTTCCGTTCCGCCATATCGACAACATAAGGAATGCGCAGAGCCGCCGTTCCCGGTCGCTCACTATATGGGAAGACGTGGAGTTTGGTCACCGGCAGAGCAGCAAGGAAATCGTATGTCTGCTGGAAATGCTCCGGATGCTCACCCCGGCAGCCCACCATTACATCGACACCAATAAAGGCATCGGGCATCACCTCTTTTATATAGTTCACCTTATGGGCGAAGAGTGCGGCGTCGTAGCGCCTGTGCATAAGTTTCAGAACGGTGTCAGAACCGCTCTGAAGCGGTATGTGAAAATGGGGCATGAAAGCCCGACTGTGCGCACAATAATCGATAAGCTCATCAGAGAGCAGGTCAGGCTCGATACTCGAGATTCGATATCGTTCTATTCCTTCAACGCCGTCGAGGGCTTTTACGAGGTCGATGAACGTCTCATGGGTCGTCTCACCGAAATCACCAATATTCACTCCTGTGATGACAATCTCCTTTCCGCCTTCAGCAGCGGCCTTACGGGCTTGATCGACGAGGGTGCTGATGGGCGGGTTACGCGACAATCCGCGGGCGTAGGGGATGGTACAGTAAGTACAGAAGTAGCTGCATCCGTCCTGAACCTTCAGAAAATAGCGCGTGCGGTTGCCCCGTGCGCACGACGGCTGGAACGTCCGAATCATTCCAACGGGCTTCTTGGCATCGTCCGTTTGACCTGCAAAAACATTCTCTATCTCAGCCCCGTGACTGAAAACCTCAGGATTTACCAATTCCTCCTTCATCGCCTCGACGACTCTTTCGACAAGATTAACCTTCTCGTTGGAGCCGAGGACGAGGCTCACACCCGGCATCGCAGCAATATCCTTGGCTTCGAGCTGAGCGTAGCATCCGGTGACAACTACAAAGGCACCGGGGTTCTCACGCACCATTCTGTGGATTATCTGACGGCACTTGTGATTGGCCTCACCCGTGACCGAGCAGGTATTAATGAGACAGATGTCGGCTTTTTCACCCTCAGCGGCATCGGTGACGCCGAGGTTCATGAAGCCACTTCTGAAGGAACTCGTCTCCGAGAAGTTGAGTTTGCATCCGAGTGTATAATAGCGAGCGGTCTTACCGCCTAATAATCTATCTTCCAATGTATTATATTTTTTATTTAAAGTATCGCCTTATTGTACTATAGAGCCCTGCTGAAGGCTCTGCCATCTGTCAGTTGCCGTTGAAAACGACGAGCTCAGCCATAAGATTCCTATCCTCAACGCCAATGTTATAGATTTCGAGCATGAAGGCATCAATATCGAAAACATCCCTGATATCCTTGTCGGGAGCCATTTCGAGAAACTTTCGGAAGGCTTTCCGTGCTTCACCGAAATGTTCCTCCGCCCACAGCGAATAGCCGAAATTAAGATAATCCTCGGCTACGATGGTTCCGCCATCAATCCCGCTGTCGTCGTCAGATGTCAGTCGACGGTATATAGTTTCGGCCTCGGCGGCCTCATGCTGTTGCATCATGAGCCACGCTTTTGCCCTCAGCACGTCACGGTCATTAGGATAACGATAGTCGGCCTCATAGATAACTTTTGCGGCATCGCTTGTTCTATCTAATTCCATAAGAGCCAATGCTCTATGGACGAGATACGACTTATTGCCGGGTTCAAGCTCCAGCAGTTTGCCGTAGACTTGCTCAGCGACATCGAGCTCAGAGCTTGCCGTTGCCGCACGAGCCAGTCCCTTGAGGGCGATCTCACTGTCGGGCGACTTCTGGAGTGCTGACTGATAGAGTCTTATGGCCTTCGACGGGTTTTTGAAATGCATCTCCACACTCGCCGAGAGCAACATAAAAGTGAATGTCGCTGACTGCGTGGAGTTGAAGCATGGCAGCAGAGAGCGCAGCTCGTTGAACCTTTTATGGTCGTGGAGGAATACGGCGAGTGCCGGAAAATGTTTCTGTACAGGTGTGCCATAGAATATTGCCGACGTGAAAAATAAGAAATTTTCGTCGTCGAAGATTCTAACGAGGTCGTGTCGTTGTGGATACAGCCGGAAGAATCGGTATAGATCCTGCAAATACAAGCGGCGGATAAAAGCCGGAGAGTCTTCGTCCGACTTCTCCAATCCTGTACCGACGACTCCTCCGGCACTAAGAGCCTCGCGCATATTCGCCGGAATCGAGTTGAAGACGTGACTAAAAGCGAAGACCATAGAGTACTTATCGGAGTTGCAGAAGGGTGTGTGCGCAAAAATGCTCTCGAGCATATCACTCATCTCTTTCTGCTGCATAGCTCTCATAACGTCGGGTTGCTCGAAGCTGAAGGGCAGGAACCAGTTGGCGGCAGCATTGAAAAACGAGAACCTTTTCATGTGTGAGAATCCACCAAAATAGATATCTGTACCGTTCTTCTGCATATCGGCAACCTTACGAACGGTATCCTCCACTTTCTCGGCATCCTCATCATCGGCTTCAGGATTGAGGATATCGCGCATCTTGTCGTCGGGTTTCTCTTCAATGATTCCCAAGCCATTGATACGGAAGCGCATATTATCCTTCAGCGTCGGCATTATCTCGTCGACAATCTTCAGGTTGTCCTTCTCGGTGTTGACACAGAAAATAAGCTGCTTTTGCAGTTCGAGGAGCTCACGCGACGCACCCGGCAATAGCGTTATCTCAGCTACATCTTCCCTCAAATCGGGATAAATATTAAGCACATCATCATTCCTCCACGAGAACACGAAAGCCACGAGGGCCCGCTGCCGCAGGGTTTCATCGGCAGCGTCCTTGTAAACGGCCATCGTCGTCTTGAACTTATTGACATCGAACTGATTCATGGCACTGATCATGATTGCCGACATTATCAGTTCCCTGTCAGCAATATCGATTGTCGGCGACAGCAACAGCGACGTCCAGAAGTTGCGGTCGCCGTCGCTCCACTGGCACGATACAATTATGGAAGCGAAGAGACGCTCGATGAACGACTGATGACGGGCGACGATATCCTCTTTTTTCTGACCGTTGTCGTCGTCGCCACCGAGGGAGAGCATGGCCATATCTGACACGTAAGTCTCAAGAACCGTACGCACGAACGACGGCGACATATTAATATGTGCGGCCTTGCTGAACTGAGAGATATAGAATCCCACATTCTTGCAACGCCATGATATGTCGAGATCGGCTGCCACACGGTAGGTCCGGCACAGGAGATTCTCGTAGAGGTCCATGCGCTGAGAGTCGTCGGCATCGTTGTCCATATAGTGGAGCATCATCCTGAAGGCATTGTCAATCTCCTCAACCTCAGACCTGTCGACAAGACTTGGGTGCTCGGCGAAGATTGGCTTCAACTTGTCTAAAGCCTCCGACAGTCTGCTATGCAGGACATCGGAGATAATGTCATGAATGGTATCCTGTATCATTGTATCTTCACTCTTGGTGTATGTTTCTGGAATGTTATCTTCTCGGCTGCGAGGATATCGGCACGTGCCGCGCCGCCTGTAGAGGGGAATGTCACCTTTGGCAGTCGGCTGATGGTCTTGTCGTCGACACCCATATACTTCTTTATCAGAGCCTTATAGTATTTAAGTCCATGTGTATTGATGAGCTTCACAGCCTTGTCGTAGGCGGTCTTCACGGCCTCGAGTTGCCGTTCGCGCTGGCTCGCATCATCGTTGATGGTCGGTAGAAAGACTATGACTCCGAAGTTGCGGCCCTCATCATCGCTCTTGGCCAGTGCCACATTGCCAGCGCCTAAGGCTGCCGTGGCCTGTGGCTCGGGGAGCCAAGCGGCATCCATCTCATCGTTGAGAATCATCTGCTTGCGCAGGTTGACATCATTAATCTGAACAGAAAAGATGATGTCATCAGTCTTGGCACGCTTCCGCGCTATCGTTGTCAGCCAGTCAGTAGCCGAGAATCGCGACATCGCAACCATGTGATTTGCAAGGCTTTTCAGTGATGTTATCTTGTTGTGCTTATCGCCGACGAGAGTCCACTGGAGCGGAGTGACGGCTATGGCGCGCATCTGCACCCTATGAGTCCGACGGAGTTCGACGGCGCGCACGAGCTCAGTAGCTCCGGCCTGCACACTGCCACCTACGAATGCCGTATCAATGTCGATATGAGCATTGAACGGTTTGAGCCGCAAGTCGACTTTAGTACTGTCGTAGAGCATGCTGTCCTTCATGAGGAAGAACGGCAGACAGTCGAGGGTGGGGGTCACAGCCACCTTGAATGCAGCCTGTTCCTCGGCACGTGCCTTGGCCTGAGCAGCCCGCCGCGCGGCCTTATTTTCGCCGCCGCCCTTACCACATGAGCTCATGAAGAGGGCTGCGCTACCGAGGAGAATTATTATTAATGAACGAATATTCATACAGTCACAATTTTCTACAAAGTTACATATTTCTTTTGTAACTGCCAAATTAAATGTAACGAAATAACAATAAGAAAGAAAAAGGATTGGCATGGTAATTGCTGTTAAGACAATGTAGACAAAATGTGACATATTTTCACTAAAAAGGATAGATTATGAAAGAGATTTTAAACATTGCGCTCGTAGCGCACGACTCCCGCAAGAAGGAGCTGATTGACTGGGTGAGATACAATTCGAGTTTGCTCTCGAAACATAACCTCTATGCCACGGGAACCACCGGCAAGCTGATTAGTGAACTTTCCATAGCCACTGAGGGTGAGGACGGCAAGGAGACTCTCGCCACACCTTTCAAAGGCAAGGTGACACGACTGCTGTCGGGACCTCTCGGCGGTGACCAGCAGATAGGTGCAATGATTGCCGAGGGAAAGATTGACATGCTAATATTCTTCTGCGACAACCTCGCCGTACAAGGCCATCAGAATGATGTTTCAGCACTGAGCCGGCTGGCATCGCTCTACAATATCGCTTACGCCACCGACCGCACGACGGCCGATATGCTGCTGACATCGACCCTCCTTGGCGATGAGACTTATCAGCGCATAATACCGGACTGCATTCAGAAGTATGCTGAGAGGAAACTGCAATAAGTTCCTCCATTAGGGATTATAACGGTGAAAGACGAGGACAATAAACTGCAACAGGGGGAAACTAATGTAAAAATAATTCAAACATTACACAATCTTGTCGCGTCCTCGTAATCATCTGAATAACAACCAATTACAATACATGCCATTTTGCGTTCCAAAACGGCCTGTTTTGAAGCGCAAAACGGTTCATTTCAGCTTGCGAAATGGACCGTTTTAGACGACAAAATGGCATATATGGGAACGGGTGTAAATATTTTTCTGAATAGAAAACCTAATCTGCAACAATTCTATTAATATGATAACGGTAGAAGAAATGCCACCAAAGAATCCATGAGATGTGGGCAAAGACAGTGTATTGTGGGAACTCGAAAGCAAAGCGCATATTCTTCACAATACTATAAAATGCATTAAGAATGGGATTATCTGATTCCATTCCGGCGAACCTCTCGTCGAATTTGCCGAAGTTACCGCCCTTCATCACCTCACGGAGAATCATCTTTCCGACTCTCTTATCAGATGCCATCGGCAGTAACGAGGGTGAAAGTCCGAGGACATCGGAGAGAATGAACATCAGTCCGCGGGCAAACTTCTCCATTCCGAGCCGTCGGACTACAGCTGCATACTCTCGTTTCTCATCTTCGGTTATTCCCCGTTTCAAGAGATAGTAGTAGTCGATGACATGGCGGAGGCCGATACCCTCGGAGAGAAAATGCTTAAAGACATGCGACAACTGGAAGATGCGGTTGAAGGAGTCGGTAGGGACACAAATCCGTCCGAGATTATCGGGGAGACTGACAATGTTAACCACTTGATTGGCAGCCTCCTGCTCGAAGAACTTCTGAAGTCGGGCATTGTAGATGAAATTCTCCGTGAACGACGGGCGGAAATGCATCTCCACGGGTGTCGAGCCGTCGTCGGTGAGCTCAGCATGATGATATTGGAGTTTACAATTGGGATCGATGCGCCGGCAGAGTCTCATAATATCCTCAACGGTCTCGCCATCGTTGGGTACAATCCACTGATCGATGTCGCCGGAGGCGCGCATGTAGGGGTCAGGATACATAAGAGCGTTGCCCTGACCTTTGAGGATACAACTGCGGTGGCCGTAGCGACGATAGACAAATTCGGTGACCCTGAAAGCATCGGCATAGGCCTCCTTATTGCTTTCCACTATCATGGCATTCTCCGTTCCAATCTGTGCAAGCACCTGAGGAGTGGGGTGGGGATCGTTCCTCTTCAACCTTTTGATGCCATGAAACAGCACCCCTACAATGCCCTGTTTATGCCCCAAATCGTAGAGCCGCTGCCAGTTGATGGCTGAGGCCGACGACGGCAGTGGGGCATCGTCGTCAAGACAGAATCGAAGGAAATCGAAGAATACTGAGTTGTCCATTATCGTGGTTGAGAAATCGGTGGGTTTGCAGGAGAATAATGTTCTATATAATAATGTCCATTTTCACGTCGTTGTCGTCGACGGGGACAGTCGGAAACTTCTGGAACGGGAAGCACACACCTATTTTATATGCATCGGGGACAAGAGCGAGAAACCGGTCGTAGTAGCCTTTGCCACGTCCGAGGCGGTTGCCGTCGGCATCAAAAGCCATACCGGGAACCACTACGACATCAATAGACTGATAATCGGTGAAGGGAGTCCCTACCGGCTCCATGATGTTCAGCGACCCACGGCGCAAGTCTTCGGGACCGTTGTACCGACGGATTTCCATCTCCGAATCGCTGACGACGACGGGCAGGAGCACTTCCTTTCCCTCGGCCACAAGTTCATCGACGGCATCGTGAGTGAATACTTCATCGTCGAGGGAATAATACAGAAGTATTGTCCTTGCGCTCTTCACCTCAGGCAGTGCCAAGAGTCGGGCTATGACATCGTCCGACATGTCGCGGAGTTCCTTGGCTGAGAAGGTTTTCTTCAAGGCTCTTACCTGCTTTCGCAATGATTTCTTGTCCATCATTTCCTATTATTGTCGTTTTTTTGTCGTGGCTATAGAAACTATAGAAAACTATGAAACTATAGATGCTATAGAAGCTATAGAATCTACAACAAAGCTACAGAGGCCGCAGATGCGCAAGCAACCGCAGCCTCCATAAGTCTATCTCTTTTGCTGCGCCGGTGCAGGCCGCTTAGGGAAAGCCCCTGTCTTGAACACTCTGATAGCGGCGAGCACAGTCGGGTCATTGGCGTTGATATATTCGTTCCAAGCCTGCTCATCGAGGAGATTATAGATTATCCTTCCGTCGAGGAACTGCTCGAGCAGACTATGCGATTTCATTATCATCAGATTGCGGCGGCGCATGCCGTTGTTGGCGGCAAAATCGGCGAACTTCTCCACGAGATTCTGTTTCTTCAGATAATCGGCGAGAGGCTGCATCTCGGTAAACTCCTTCAGATTCTGCCGGTTCTGGTCGGTGTAGGTGAAGGCATACTGGAGCATGAGTCCGCTCATGAGAGCCTGCTTATAATAAGATGTGAAATTCGTTGTATCCTCAGGGACGAACACGTCGGGCATGATGCCGCCACCGCCATAGACAGTGCGGCCGAGGACGGTGTGATAAGCCGGTCCCGACTGCTTGATGCTGTCCTGCGAGAAGAACTCTCCATGCTGGTATCTGTTCAGCAAGTCGGCCTCATAATCGGCGTCATCACCGGGCTGATAAGGTTTCTGAATGCAGCGGCCCGAAGGAGTATAGTAGCGGGCTACGGTGAGCCGGATCATACTACCGTCGGGGAATCCAATCTGCTGCTGTACAAGGCCCTTACCGAAGGATCGGCGCCCGACAATAGTGGCACGGTCGTTGTCCTGCATGGCTCCGGAGAATATCTCTGACGATGATGCCGACCCCTCGTTGATGAGCACGACGAGCGGCAGATTCTGGAAGTTGCCGCGACCGTCACTCTTATAGTCGGTGCGCGGACTCTTACGGCCCTGCGTATAGACGATAAGACGGTCCTTGGGCAGAAACTCGTTGGCCATATTGACCGCAGCCTGCAGATAGCCGCCGCCGTTGTCGCGGAGGTCGATGACGAGACCTTTCATGCCCTGAGCATTGAGTTGGGCGAGCGACGAGAGCATCTCGGTGTAAGTAGCCTCACCGAAACTCTTGATGCGCATGTACCCGATGGTATCGTTGAGCATGTAAGTGGCTGTGATACTCTTAGTTACGATGTTGTCGCGGGTGATAGTGAAATTCTTCATTCCCCCTTCACCGTACCGCATTACGCCGACGCTGACTTTCGTTCCCTTCGGACCCATAAGGCGGTGGGCAGCCTCCTCGTTGGTAACCTGAGTGCCGACGAAAGGCTTGCCGTCGATGGCCACAATCTTGTCGCCGGCCAAGAGTCCGGCTTTCTCGGCGGGACCATTCTTGATTACGTTCTGCACCTGTATAGTGTCCTGCCGGATAACGAATTCGATGCCGATACCCGAGAACGAACTCTTGAGGTCGTTGTTGGCAGTCTCGACATCCTTGGCGCTGATATACACCGAGTGAGGATCGAGTTCGGCAAGAATCTGCGGAATGGCTTTCTCGACGAGGTCGTTGATATTGACGGAATCAACATACTGGTCGTCGATGATATGCAGTAGATTGCTCAACCGGCTGCTGCCGTTGTTGATGATGTTCAGACGGTTGCCCGAGAAATGGTTGGCGTAGAACGAGCCGATAAAGATACCGACTATGACGCACACCGCCATAATGAGGGGCATAAACCGCTTGTTATTTCTGTTGTTCATTGTCATCATTGTCATTGATGTTTTCGTCGGGATTGAGGTAAACAGTTTCGATCTTCGCTCTCTTGAGGAGGTCGATACCATCGGAGAGCCGATACTTCTCGCCGTAGACGACACGCTTGATACCGGCCTGGATAATGAGCTTGGCGCACTCTATACACGGCGATGCAGTGACGTAGAGCGTGGAGCCGTCGGAGTTGTTGCCGCTCCTGGCGAGTTTCGTTATGGCATTGGCCTCGGCATGGAGGACATAGGGCTTGGTGACGTTATTCTCATCCTCGCAGACATTCTCAAAACCGCTCGGAGTACCATTGTAGCCGTCGGAGATAATCATCTTGTCCTTGACGACGAGGGCACCCACCTTCCGCCTAACGCAGTAGCTGTTCTCAGCCCATATACGGGCCATGCGCAGATAGCGGTAGTCGAGGAGGAGCTGCTTGTGCTCCCTGTGCTTCTTCTCGTCATTTGAACCTTGAGTATTCATCAGCTTAAAAATTTATTATCTGTTCCAATACAGCCCGGAATCGTCTCCATCCGGATTATTTATCGTCACCTTTCTTAATGCCGTCGCGTTCGAGGAGGGCGTCGATGGTTGGTTCCTGACCGCGGAAACGCTTGTAGAGAACCATCGGATGCTCGGTACCGCCACGCGAGAGGATATTGTCGCGGAACGACTGTGCCGTCTTACGGTCGAAGATTCCGTTCTTCTTGAACACGCTGAAGACATCGGCATCGAGCACCTCAGCCCACTTATAGCTGTAGTAGCCTGCTGCGTAGCCTCCCGCCATGATGTGGGAGAACTGGGTCGTCATGCAGGTATCGGGCAACTGCTTGGTAATGATGGCCTTAGCCCATGCTTTCTTCTCAAATTCCATGAGATTGGCAGTGAACGGCTCTGTGAGCGTATAGTAGGCCATATCGAGCAGACCGAAGCTCACCTGCCTCAGACATGCCGACGCAGCATTAAAGTTGCGGCTGGCCACAACCTTGTCGATAAGCTCGTCGGGCATCGGCTCACCGGTTTTATAATGGAAAGCAAAAGTATGGAGGAAGTCCTTTTCGACGGCGTAGTTCTCCATAAACTGCGACGGCATCTCAACGAAATCCCACCAAACGTTTGTTCCCGAAAGACTCTCAAAGCGGGTGTTGGCGAACATGCCGTGGAGCGAATGTCCGAACTCGTGGAGGAAGGTCTCGACCTCACTGAGGTTGAGCAGTGCCGGCTTGTCGGCTGTCGGCCGCGAGAGATTCATCACAAGGCTGACATGTGGCCGCACATTAGTACCGTCGCGCTCTATCCACTGGCCCTGATACTCGGTCATCCAAGCACCGTCCTGCTTACCCTTACGCGGATGGAAATCGACGTAGAGGAGGGCGAGATAGGAGCCGTCGGTATCCGACACCTCATAAGTGCGGACATCGGGATTATACACCGGAATATCGTTCCTTTCCTTGAACGTAATGCCGTAAAGTCGTGTGGCTAAGCCGAATACACCTTTTATAACATTACTCACCTCAAGATAGGGGCGGAGCATCTCAGGGTCGAGGTCGAACCTTTCGAGTTTCAGCTTGTGCGAATAATACGAGCTGTCCCACGGCATCACCTCAAAGTCGTCGCCCTCGAGTTTTCTGGCCAGCGCCTGGATGTCGGCCTGCTCCTTCAAGGCTGTGGGCTTATAGTTTTCGATGAGGTCGTCGAGGAGTTTGTAAACATTCTTCACGTTCGACGCCATACGGTATTTCATCACGTAGTCGGCATAAGTCTTGTAGCCCAAGAGCTGAGCCATCTCCCTGCGGAGGTTGATGAGCCGCTTGCAGACCTCGATATTGCTGTTGCCATTGTCGTGGGTGCCCTGAGTGGCCCGCGCCATGTACATCTTCTTGCGGAGGTCGCGCTGCGATGAATACATCATGAATGGCACGTAGCTCGGAGCGTCGAGGGTGAACACCCATCCTTTCTCACCCCGTTCACGCGCCGTCTCAGCAGCCGTTTCACGGACGGAATCGGGTAGTCCGTCGAGTTGGGCCTCGTCGGTGATATTGAGTTCGAAAGCCTTGTTCTCCTTCAAAAGATTCTGCGAGAAGGTGAGACTCAGCCTGCCGGCCTCCTCCGTGAGCTCCCGCAGCCGTTGCTTGCCCTTCTCATCAAGGAGGGCACCGCTGCGCACGAAACCGTCGTAGCTCTTCTCCAAGAGCATACTCTCCTCGGGGGTGAGCTCGCGGTGATGGTCGTGGACATACTTAATGCGGGCGAAGAGCTTGGGGTTCAGACTGACGTCGTTGGCATGGCGCGTGAGAATTGGACTCATCTTCTGAGCCAGAGCCTCGAGGTCGTCGTTGCTCTCAGCACTGAGCAGATTGAAGAATACCGTCGTCACGCGGTCGAGGAGATCGTAGTAGTGCTTACGGCCCTTTACCTCGTCCTCGGGGATAATCGTATTCTCGAATGTGGGCTCATCGGGATTATTAACAATGCGGTCGATACTCTCGTTGTCGCGGCGGATGCCTTCCATCATCGCCTCCTCATAATCGGCAAGCTCAATCCTGTCGAAGGGGACAGCATCGTGGGGAGTGCCGTAGGGATGGAGGAACGGATTTATATGATTCTTTGCTTTCTCTATATTTTTATCCATGATACTCATATTTTGTACAAAGTTAATATAAAAAAAGCAACTGGGGTCACCAATTGCTTACTTTTAACGTTTAATCGTCATCTTTTAACTGTAAAAGGGCATCGAGCCGCGGAATTTCAATCCTCTCACGGCCCAAGACAATCAATCCGGAGCGTTGCCAGGAGTTGAGCTGTCGCGAAACTTTGATGCGGCTCTCATGGACCTCATCGGCTAAAACCTGCATCTTGATGCGGACAACCTTACGTCCGGCAGGATAGAGACAGTGGATGCGGAAGAAGCACTGCATGCGATGGAGGATAGTATCGGGGTACCGCTGCCACACGGTGGCCTCAAGTTTCTGAGCGTTGGTGGCCAGACGGTTCATGATGTTGATGCGGACGATAAAGTACTTGTCGGCCAATTGGAGGACATCCGGCTTCGAGAGCATCAGCAGACTGCAATTGGTCAGCGACCGAATCTCACCGCTGTGGGTCTGCTCGAAACCGAACAGACGGTCGAGGCCCAACATCAGAGGACCATTGAGTTCCTCCATGACGCTGTAGCTGCCGTCGGCCGCACGGTGGCTGACCATCACTGAACCTCGGAGGACAAAGATTAGATGAGATGCCGGCGCACCCTCAGCGACAATAGTTTCATCGCGGCCGCGTTTGATGAAATTGAACTTCGAATGGGCCACAACATCACTTAAATCATCGTAGCTAAGTCCTTGGAGTAAAGGGAGGTTAAGTAATTTATCGTATAGTGTCATTTTAGCTTTCTAAATTGATATTCAGAAGTCTAAATCGCATTATCGTCAGCGCCACGTGGCACCGCTATGGCAGCAGCTATCGTTCTCGCACCGACAAATGCCGAACCCCGGCACCCGCCGACAGCTATCACTGGCCATCGGCAATCTTATCCTTGAGTGCCGGCGAGAACCACACGTTCATCTTTCCGTTCTTATCCGAGTAGATGAAGTAGGCCATAAGTTCGGGATGACGGCTGAGCACTTCCTTGGCTTTCTCCACACCGAGCACCATGAACGAGGTGGCATAGGCATCGGCTGTGGCGCAGTCGGAGGCGATGACCGTCGACGACAGAAGGCTGTGCTGAACAGGGTAGCCGGTATGAGGATCAATGGTGTGGGCCAACTTCCGGCCACCGTCGATATAGAAGTTGCGATAGTTGCCGCTCGTGGCCATGGCCTTGTCGGTAACGTTGAGGATGGTTTGCAGTTCCTGGTTGTCCTGGAGGCTGTCGTCGGTGGGTTTCGTCACCCCAATCTTCCACGGAAGTTGCTTCTCGTTTTGTCCGCTCGTAACAACTTCACCGCCAATCTCGATCATGAAATTCTTAATGCCCTTCGACCTCAGATAGCGTGCCACGACATCACAACCATAACCCTTGGCGATGGCTGAGCAGTCGAGTTGGATGCGGGGATCAGACTTCACGACATGGCCGTCGCGCAAGCTAACCTTATGGAATCCCACAAACCGCATGAGGCTGTCGACGCTCTCCTTGTCGGGACGATGAAACTGCTTAGTGCCAAAGCCCCACATATTAACTAACGGAGCAACGGTGATATCGAAAGCGCCACCGGTCTCTGACGACACTTTAGCAGCAAGATTGAAAACCTCAGTGAACATCTCGTCGACCTTAGGATTCTCATTGCGGTTGACTTTCGAAATGATAGAAGTCTTATTGAACGGCGATAGCGAGTTGTCGACCTTCTGCAGTTCAGCCTCGATGTCCTGCTTAATGTCGCTATCATACTGATATGTAATGTTGTAGACCGTTCCGAACACCATTCCCTCGTCATGCTGATAGGGCATCGAACGGTGCTGCATAATAATCAGAACCGTCGCTATGATGAGGAAAGCGAGGAAAGCTGTCTGCCAAACTATTTTCTTCTTTGTCATTGTCGTCCGTTGTTTTTACGTATTGCTACAGAATTTATTTCTATCCCGCGTCGCTAAAATTCAAGCGTTGCGGCCAAATGTATTCAGTGTTCCCGCGTCGCTAAAATTCAAGCGTTGCGGCCAAATGTATTCAGTGTTCCCGCGTCGCTAAAATTCAAACATCACATTGAACATTGCGCCTATCCTCGACGAGCCTTTCTTGCCGTAACCGGGAACATAATACGGTTCGCCGGCATCGGGAATCTTCTGATGCAGCCGTGCCCTGTAGCGCACCGACCATCCGAGATGGATAAACTTCCACAGTGTGGCATCGATACCGGCCACAGCCTCGAACCATCCGTAGGAGCATTTCTGGTCGGTAGCCTCGTAGGTGTCCTTAGTCCTCCACACGGGGTCGTCGATGACCAACGGGCCAATGTCATAATTAAAAGATGTGTAGCCGTAGCGCGCTCCCACGAGAACCCTATAGAGGTCGTGCTTATTCTTCATGACGTTGAAGTCGATACCCACACGGCCGAAGGGGGCTCCGGTCTTATAGCGAATGCCCGTGGCATCGTCGGTTTTGTCGGCCGAGCCATATCCCACCTCGACAGTAGGGAAGTAGCGGTCCTTGAGGTTGCCGCGAACGATAAGCTCATACTGTCCGTAGTCGCCGACGGCCCTCATCACCGGACCTACGAGGTCGGTGCCCACAGCCACACCCCTGAAGAGGGGTATCGAGTCCTCCAGGGCCTTCTCCTCTGCCGTGCGCTGCCGCTTATGGAAACCATAGCGCTGCGCCAGCGTCTCCGTAGGAAGGAGCATGCTAATGGCTATGCAGACGAAGAATAAGATGTTGAATCGTTTGGTCATTGTTGACGTGGGTACTATTGATGATTATCGAGTCGATGACGTTGTGAGTTGTCGTCACCGACTGTATCTCGTGCCAGAACTGCGGTGAGCAGTCGACACTCTCGAAATGCGGTGTGTTCGTCTTAGCCACAGTCACCGTGTCGGCAACGGTCGACCCATCCTCCGGTGTGAAAGCGAAGATGTAGGAGTCGGCATCGCTGCCGTAGCTCATCGGCAACGACAGTGCCGTGACGGCCACACCGTTGGTGTAGAGGGCTGTGTCGGCACCGTTGACGATGGTGTAGACCGACAGCGTGTCGCTCTTCACCGTGTCGGGAACAGCCACATTCATTGCCACGACATTATCGATAGAGCAGTCGAGGCTCGTGCAGGCGGCCATCAGCATTATTCCGGCGATTGCCGACAGGACTATGGTCAGCAGTTTCATTTCTCTATCCTCAACAATTTCTCTATCTGATAGTCGTTGCGCTGCGGACTCGTCCGACTGATGAGATCACCGAGGAATCCGGCAAGGAAGAGCTGCAGACCCATGAGCATTCCGGTGAGGAAGATGAAGAACCAAGCCGAATCGGCCAATGGCCCGTATACGCCATTCGACAGGTCAACGACTTTCTCGATGCCCATAATCAGGAGAGCCAAGAAGCTGATGAAGAACATTATAGAGCCGAGAAATCCGAAGACGTGCATCGGTTTCTTGCCGTAGTGGGAGAGGAACCATAGCGTCAGCAGGTCGAGATAGCCGTTGAAGAAGCGGTTGATGCCGAATTTGGAGTGGCCATACTTGCGGGCCTGATGGTGGACGACTTTCTCGCCAATCTTGTCGAAACCGGCATTCTTGGCCAGATAGGGGATATAGCGGTGCATCTCGCCGTAGACCTCAATATTCTTAACCACCTCACTGCGATAGGCTTTCAGTCCGCAGTTGAAGTCGTGGAGGTTGTGCACACCAGATATCTTCCGCGCCGTGGCATTGAAGAGTTTCGTAGGAATGGTCTTCGACAACGGGTCGTAGCGTTTCTTCTTCCATCCCGAAACAAGGTCATAGCCCTCCTCGGTAATCATACGGTAGAGCTCGGGGATCTCGTCAGGAGAGTCCTGGAGGTCGGCATCCATGGTGATAACGACATTGCCCTGGGCGGCCTTGAAACCACAATAGAGGGCAGGGCTCTTGCCGTAGTTGCGACGGAACTTTATTCCCTTGAC
Organism: Prevotella lacticifex; assembly: GCF_019973375.1. GTDB lineage: Bacteria > Bacteroidota > Bacteroidia > Bacteroidales > Bacteroidaceae > Prevotella > Prevotella lacticifex. The sequence goes on from NZ_BPTV01000003.1 coordinate 90,353, forward strand.
GCAAGGATTCTTCTTCGACAGTTCCTCAATGACATTCCATGAGCCGTCGGTAGAACCGTCGTTGACAAATATTATCTCGTAAGTGAAATTATGCTCCGTCATGACACGCTGTATCCAGTCGTGTAGCTCGCGGAGACTTTCTTCCTCATTATAGAGGGGGATGACTACTGATATATCCATTTACTATATAAAGTTATTTCTTCATAATGGCGGCGATGATAATGCTCCCGATTCCTCCGGCTATGCAAGCCATGATGAAGGAGTAGGAGGCCAGCGTCAGCGGCGAGAACATCTGCGCCAAAGCATCGTCAACCTGCTGCTGCGACAGTCCGTAGACCTTCAGCACCGGCTGCATCTCCGGCATCGACATCATGGCACGATAGGCACCAAGCAGCCGTCCGCCGTCGAGAAACTGCATGTAGAGCCATTGGCAAACGGCAAAGAAGAATCCTCCGCCAAGGAACACACGCAGGCAATAGGCAATAGCCATGGCGAACGTCATGTGGTCACCACGGGCTTCAACGCGGAATTTCCTGACCCTATAAGCCACAAAGAACGGCACCGCCAAGACAATGAGATTGCCTATAGCGCCTAAGAACGAGCCGCCAGCACCGATAACAGCACAGGCAAAACTCGCTGTCAGGAGTATACCGAGATATATGCTGTCGTAGCGCGCATAAGCACGCATCTGTATAATTTCTTCGAGTTGCATCTGTCAATTCAGTTTTTTCCGACTGCAAAATTAATAATTTATCTACAAACGACACAGATTCTTCATCGATTTTTTCATTCGGAAAGCGAAAGAATTGTATGGTGGTGACGAGACGAAAGCCGGACAAGTGCAAGGAGACCATCCGCAAACATCAGATATTTTATTACAATGGACGTTTGCTGGGTAAGGGTAGGCAGGGGGAGAGCTGTTAGCAAGCGTCTGACATGCAGCAATGACTATTAATAGGATAACGCATTGATAATTAAAACGTTGCAGCCATCCATCGTTTCCTCTGGCTGCCTATAGCTCCCTATGATTACCTATATAGAGGTGGGGGTTATCCCTGCCCTAACTGCAGCAGACGAGAATAAAATAGATGCCCCGCAACCAATAGGACGGGGATAAGCCCCGCCCTACGTTGGATGAGTACTGCAAGCGTCTAATTATCAATTATTTGCATAACATTTCAAGAATGGCAACCGAGTACTGCGGTCGTCATAGTATCAACGGCTTGCATGCCACACCGGCAATCCCCTGCGGCAACAATCAGAACCGGTAAGACACCTGGATGTCAATGGTGTTGTAGTCGTGGTCGGCGGAACCGCGGTCGTGGGTGTAGCAGTACTCGCCGCTGAGGAGGATATTCTTCGTGAACATATAGTCGAGTCCCACCTCATAATTGGTCTTCTGCAACGATGCGTCGCCCGACGGCTGATACATATCGTAGCGGGCCTTGGCGTGGAACTTGTTCTTTATCACCGGGGCAATGACGAGAGCATAGACACCCTGGGCCTTGTCGCCGTTGGTGTAGTTGATGTCGGCATTGTTCGACGAGGCCTCGTCAGCATCCTGATAGCGGTTCTTGAATCCGTAGCCGGTCTGATGGGCATACTCGGTGCGGAACGTCCAGTCGTCCTTGAGATATTCGGCCGAGAAAGCATAACGGCGTTGCTGCAGACTCCTCACGCCGCTGTGGGTAGAGCCGTCGGGGTCGGTCCACGCCCCCTTGCGGGCATAGCTGCCGGTCCATCCGAACCAGCCGAGGCGCATGCCCTTGACAGGCATCACCCACACACCACCGATAACGTTCTTCTGCTGGTCGACATCCTTGACATTGATGCCCTGACCGTTGAACACGCCAACCTGATAGTGGAGGAGATTACGGCCGTTGGAGTTCTTGAGGAAGTCGCCCTGAAACTGCAATCCTATGTCGCGGCCATTGCTTGAGTGGGAGCCGTCGCGGCCGGTGAAATTCGTCAGCTGTGTGATAATCTGCGAATAGCTCATAAAGCCCTGATCGAGAGGATTCATAGGGTTCTCATAGCTGAACGGATTCTTAAACTGACCCATCTTAATGCGCAGCCAGTCAAAGTGTTGCCACTCTACGAACAAGTCGACAACCTTAGGACTGCTGCCGAGGTTAGAGGTGTTGCCGTTGAACTGTATCTGAGCCTTCCAGTACCAGTCGCTCAGCACACGGCCATCGAGACTGATACGTGCCAGACGCAGGTTGAAACTGTTCGACTTGGCATTCTTCTTGTCGACATACTGATACTGGGTCATACCGTAGCCCGACAATTTTACGTTGTTTACCCACTTGGGTGTCTGTGCCCCGGCTGTCAGCGTCATGGCGGATAGGAGGAGTAAGGCTAAATACTTTCTCATATTAACTTTAGTTTTGGTTTCAGAATACAGATTCACGGTTTCGTCGTTATAAGGTGCTTACTCGGATAACCGATGCAAACTTATGAAAAATATTTTAAACCACCAAATATATGCCGCGAAAAAGCTATTTTCTTTTTCCTCGCAATTGTTTTCGCTCGTCAGCAAAACGGCAATGAGTTAACCCACACAGGTTTTATCACAACACGTCAGACGAGAAAAGCATGTCGGCGATAAGGTCCTCACACAGAAGTACTACCGCCTGACCGAGTCATACCGCGACAGCAACGGCAAGACTCGGCAGCACATGTTGCTTGCTCTGGGCTATCTGCCTGAACTTCCGACGTTTGAGCAGCGTGACATGTACATGAGATGCCTCAATGCACTGGTTCTCCGTGGTGAATATATAATAAAAGCAATACCGAAATATCTTTACATCATTCTAATACATATCATTTCGGCTTTCCAAACGGTCCGTTTCAGCTTGCGAAACAGACCGTTTCGCGTCCTAAAACGGACCGTTTTATAACACAAAATGGCATGTATTAGCAACCCATTGAAAATCAATGTTGTACAGAGGTCGCGCAACAGACGGAATAATATGAATTATCTTAACAACTCGTTATCGGTGTACTCTCTCCATGACCCTACTAAATGAAAAGAACTATAGCATCTACACCATGGCATGCAATGAGCATCTGTCAGAAGCAACCAATGCAACTATTATGCCATGTCAGTAAAAATTTAAATGAAAGAGCCGTATGAACAAGCAGATAGTAGCCACCAGCACAGCCAGTCTAAGCAACGGAAAAGATTGCAGTAAGAAAATGCAGCGAGCCGGAAGATGATTTACTACAGATATACGACACGCTCAAGGTAGACCATATTCCGATAAAGGCAAGAAAATTTGTGTGGACCCAAAATGCGGATATCAAAAAAAAAACGAGTCCTGGAAATCAGGGGGGTAGCTGAAATATAGCTGCAATGTGGGTTAGATTCGTCGGGGCTTGTATTATTTTCTCTGCCACTGACAGCCCCGACGGGCTTTGCATTGGCAGAAAAAATCACACACGTGGCATTAGGGTGGGGATAAAGTCAGACTGACATCCTATTCAAACTATTGATTATAAGCCTCTTGCAGCACTCCACCACTTTAGGGGTGGGGTTTATCCCCACCCTCGCTGCTGCGGGGCATTTGCTTTGTATCTTGTCCGCTGTTGATAGGACGGGGATAAAACCCGCCACTACGGCGGATGAGTGCTGCAATGCTCTCTTAATCAAGCTATTTTTCTCTGTAAACCACTGATTATAAAACATTTGCAGCATACATCCAACAGCGATATAGACAGCTACAGGGCTCGAGACGCTGTCACATGGTTTGATAGGACATCATAGAACTAAGCGAACAATCCGCCCAATGTTCAATGACTTACTTCCTGCGGATGAGCTGAACGACATTCTCGACATGTGGGGTATGGGGGAACATATCGACGGGCTGGACCTGAGCGACATAGTAGTCGGCATCGAGGAGAGCCAGGTCGCGGGCCTGCGTGGCGGGATTGCAGCTGACATAGACGATTCGGCGCGGTGCGGCATTGAGGATGACGCGAACGACATCGGGGTGCATGCCTGCACGCGGTGGATCGGTGATGATGATGTCGGGACGGCCGTTGCTGCGGATAAACTCGTCGGAGAGGATATCCTTCATGTCACCGGCATAGAAAACGGTGTTGTCGATGCCGTTGATGCGCGAGTTGACCTTGGCGTCCTCGATAGCCTCGGGCACATACTCGATGCCTACTACCTTCCGCGCATGACGGGCCACAAAGTTGGCAATGGTGCCCGTACCGGTATAGAGGTCATAGATAAGCGGGAGGTCGGCAGAGGCTTTATCGGCAGTATCGTTTCTATTTGTTTCATCCGTCGGACTGTCGTTTCTATTTGTCTCATCAGCAGACGACTTATCATATCCGTCTAAAGCGAAACTGCGGGCCACACAGTAGAGATGGTATGCCTGCTCGGTGTTGGTCTGATAGAAACTCTTAGGTCCGACCTTAAACTTCAGGTCCTCCATAATCTCATATATGAAATCGGTGCCCTTATATGTTATGAGGTCGAGGTCGCCGACGGTGTCGTTGCCCTTCTGATTGTCGACGTAGATGAGACTTGTAATCTCTGGGAAAGTCGCAGCCACATGATCGAGAAGTGCCTTGGCCCGCTCGTCATCGCCGGGTTCATCGTAGTGAAACTGTATGAGCAGCATCCACTCGCCCGAGTTGGAGTTGCGCAGCATGAGGTTGCGCAGCAGTCCGTGCTGGCTGCGAGTATCGTAGAAAGTCATTCCCGAGTCCACGGCATAATTAAATATGTCGTTGCGCACCCGGTTCTGGAGGTCGTCCATGAGCCAGCACTTCTCTATGGGGTAGATTTTGTCGAAGGCTCCGGTGATATGGAATCCTATTGCGGGCTCATTGAGTCCTGCACCCTCGGGGAGGCTGTGGAGCTCCTCGGCGGTGTACCACCGCTTGTCGGCACAGCCGAACTCCAGTTTGTTGCGGTACTCCCACTGCTTCACCGATCCGAGGATGGGATGAAACTCGGGCAGCTCAACCTTTCCGATGCGCGTAAGCTGGTCGTGGACCTGCTGCTGCTTGGCCTTGAGTTGCTCGGAGTAGGGCAGATTCTGCCACTTGCATCCGCCGCAAATACCGAAGTGTGAGCATCGTGGCTCTATGCGCATTGGGCTCTTCTTCACGAATTTGACCACCCGCGCCTCACAATATTTATGGCGTTTCTTGGTCACCTGCACGTCGACGACATCGCCGGGGACGACGAATGGCACGAAGACTACCTTATCGTCGACGTGGGCCACACATTTTCCCTCGGCTGCGACAGCCTCAATCCCGACATTCTCATAAAGCGGCAGGGCTTTTCTCTTTCTACTCATATAAATTCACTGTTGTTGCAACAAAGTAATACATAATTAATAACGACCGCGCATACGGTTCCGGGTGCAAAGGTACATAAAAAAAGTCAGCCGATGAACGGAAAGCGGCCGAAAAACCATCATCGCGCCCAAGGCCGCAGTACGACCAACACTGCCAATGCCAACGCAGACGGCCAAAGAACCTATTAATAAATGTAAAATACGACCCGAAATTCTTGATTCAAATCATTTGTTTGCGCCAACATTGAAAAAAAAGTTTAAGGAGAAAAAATAATAATGCACAACCCTTGGGGGTTTGAGCAAAATATAGTAAATTTGCAGTGGTTTTTAAAAGCATTATAATTTTGTATTTTTCAAATATCAACTATGAGTGAAAAGAGAGTTTACACCTTCGGTAACGGAAAGGCCGAGGGTAGAGCAGACATGCGTAATCTGCTCGGCGGTAAGGGTGCTAACCTTGCTGAGATGAACCTTGTTGGCGTACCAGTGCCTCCAGGTTTCACCATCACTACCGATGTATGTACAGAGTATTATGAAAAAGGAAAGGACGCCGTCGTAGCCCTGCTTAAGGACGACGTGGAGCGTTCAATGAAACTTATCGAGGACACCATCGGAAAGAAATTCGGTGACCCGAGCAATCCTCTGCTCGTCTCCGTTCGCTCTGGTGCCCGCGCTTCAATGCCGGGAATGATGGACACCATCCTCAACCTCGGTCTTAACGACGAAGTTGTAGAGGGTCTGGCCAAGAAGACCGACAATCCTCGGCGCAGGGGGATTTTTCCGTGGATGTCCCTGCACTCGCCTAACTAAAATATAGTGAAACAGCGTTGCTGATGTCGGGAAACTATGTTACCTTTGCAGCATGGCAAAGAAACTATCGACATTCGACTACTCAACATTAGTCCGTTACATGCTGCCCGATGGCATCCTTGATTACTTCGAGATCACTAAGATCGACGAAGAAGTTACTAACGAGAAGGACGAAACAGGCACCGTCATCCGTATTCTTCACATCTACCTTGACGAGCGCGACCTGCGTGACAAGGTCTGGCATGACCTTCAGCCCAACGGTTTCACGGAGCCTCGCTTGTTCAATGACTTCCCACAACGCGAGCATAAAGTTCTGCTGCATGTCCGTCGCCGTCGTTGGTTGGACGGAGACGGTCACAACGTCGTCCTTGAAACCCTGCCTCTTGTGGCAGAGGGAACCTGCTACTCTGTAGAGTTTGCGGATTTCTTAAAAAAAATGGTTGGATGCCTTCCCAGTGACGGCCCAATGCGTGGGGCGCTTCTTCCGGACTGACGGGAAGTACCTCGGGCGTGCCTACAAGGAGCATCTGAGTGGCTTTACGGACTGGGACCAGAAGGAGCATGCCGGTGAGTGGGTGCTTCAAGAGAAGAACATGGGCGAGCGACTGTGCATAGACGAGACGATGCTTCACCATGACCTGATCACGTTCCTCTCCAACAGGGACGGACACTGCAAGAAGGGAACACTCATAGCTGCAGTCAAGGGCACGACCGTTGCTGACGTGACGAAGCATTTTGACGAGATACAAGAAGAGAGCCGAAATAAAGTCAAGGAGGTGTCGATGGACTTCTCCGACAGCATGATGGGCATTGTCAAGAAGTCCTTCCCACAGGCAGAGATAGTTATAGACCATTTCCATGTCATCCAGCTTTATACGACCAGGGGACTTGATGCGATGCGCATGAAGCTCAAGCGCACCAACACGACCGAGGTCAAGAGAGAGGAGCGGGAGTTCAGAAAGCAGCAAGAGAAGCGGGCCAAGGCAAGGGACAGGTACGCCGAGACCCATGAGGTCAAGAAGAGCAAGAACGGCAAACGCCTCGGCAGGCCGCGCAAGCGGAAGAATGAAAAGTTTGAGCCGAAGAAACTCAGCAATGGAGAGACCAAAGCCGACTTGCTGACGCACGTAAGATACCCGCTGACGAAAAACCACAATGACTGGACTGACTTCCAGAAGGAGGAAATGCGCCTGCTCTTTGAGATTGAGCCAAAGATGAAGGCTGCATACGGTCTGCTCTGCGCCCTGCGCAACATCTTCAGCAAGAAAAAGGACAGGAAGAGTGCAAAGAAAGCGCTCCATAAGTGGTACAAGAATGTCGGAAGAACCCGCATTCGGGAAATCATATCAGTACGTGACACCATCAAGGCCAAAGAGGAGTATGTGCTAAACTTCTTCAACAACAGGTCAACGAATGCGCCAGCCGAGTCGCTCAACTCAAAGATTAAGGGACTGCGTGCTCAGGTGCATGGGGTCAGTGACCTTCCCTTCTTCATGTTCCGCTGTTTCACGATATTTGGTTAGGCGAGTGCAGGGGCATCCACGGAAAAATCCCCCTGCGCCCAATCCTCACTTTGCATGGGACAGCTACCGCCGTTTCGTTCAGATGTACGGTGATGTCGTATTGGGCATGAAGCCGGTCAACAAGGACGACGTCGACCCGTTCGAGGCAATCATCGAGCAGGTCAAGAGCCAGCGCGGCATCAAGCTCGACTATGAGCTGAACGTCGAAGAGCTCCAGCAGCTTGTCAAGCTCTTCAAGGAGGCCATCAAGAAGCAGACAGGCTCTGACTTCCCATCTGACCCTGTAGAGCAGCTCTGGGGTGCCATCTGCGCCGTCTTCGGCAGCTGGATGAACAAGCGCGCCATCCTCTACCGTAAGCTCAACGGCATTCCTGACGATTGGGGCACAGCCGTTTCAGTCATGGCAATGGTCTATGGTAACATGGGCGAGACATCAGCTACCGGTGTATGCTTCAGCCGTGACGCTGCAACAGGTGAGAACATCTTCAACGGTGAGTGGCTGAAGAACGCTCAGGGTGAGGACGTTGTCTCCGGTGTTCGTACTCCGCAGCAGATTACTCTCGAGGGTTCACGCCGCTGGGCTGAGCTCCAGGGTGTCAGCGAGGAAGAGCGTAAGAGCAAGTATCCTTCACTCGAGGAGGAGATGCCTGAGGTTTACAAGCAGCTCAACGAGATTCAGGACAAGCTTGAGAAGCACTACCACGACATGCAGGACATGGAGTTCACTGTCCAGGAAGGCAAGCTGTGGTTCCTCCAGACACGTAACGGTAAGCGCACAGGTACTGCAATGGTTAAGATCGCCATGGACCTGCTCAAGGAGGGCGAGATTGACGAGAAGACAGCCATCGAGCGCTGCGAGCCTAACAAGCTCGACGAGCTCCTGCACCCGATCTTCGACAAGGAGGCTCTCAAGCATACTCACACTCTGACTCACGGACTGCCCGCATCACCGGGTGCCGCTACCGGTCAGATTGTATTCTTCGCCGACGACGCTGCCAAGTGGCACGCTGACGGTCACAAGGTTGTCATGGTACGTATCGAGACATCGCCTGAGGACCTCGCCGGAATGTCGGCTGCTGAGGGTATCCTCACTGCACGTGGTGGTATGACATCACACGCTGCCGTCGTTGCCCGCGGTATGGGTAAGTGCTGCGTATCGGGTGCCGGAAACATCCACGTCGACTACAAGAAGCGCACAGTAGAGATCCACGGACAGGTGTTCCACGAGGGCGATTACATCTCTCTCAACGGTTCTACCGGTCAGGTTTATGAGGGTGAGGTGAAGACTCGTCCGGCTGAGGTTTCGGGCTACTTCGCTGAGCTGATGGACCTCTGCGACAAATATACAAAGCTCGTTGTCCGCACTAACGCCGACACTCCCCACGATGCTGAGGTTGCAAAGAGCTTCGGTGCCGTAGGTATCGGTCTGTGCCGCACAGAGCACATGTTCTTCGAGGCTGAGAAGATTAAGGCTATGCGTGAGATGATCCTCGCCGACACCACTGAGGACCGCGAGAAGGCTCTCGCCAAGCTGCTGCCTCTGCAGAAGAAAGACTTCGTAGGTATCCTCAAGTGCATGAACGGTCTGCCAGTGAACATCCGTCTGCTCGACCCACCTCTCCACGAGTTCGTTCCTCACGATGAGAAGGGCCAGAAGATTATGGCTGAGGAGATGGGTGTCAGCATCCAGAAGATCAAAGAGCGCGTGGCAAGTCTCGAGGAGCACAACCCGATGCTCGGTCTCCGCGGCTGCCGTCTGGGCATCAAGTTCCCTGAGATTACGAAGATGCAGACAAAGGCTATCCTCGGCGCAGCCATCGAGCTGAAGAAGCAGGGTCTCGACCCGAAGCCGGAGATCATGGTTCCGCTCGTAGGCACCTATAAGGAGCTCAAGCTCCAGAAGGAAGTCATCAACAAGGCTGCCAAGGAAGTGTTCGCAGAGGAAGGCATGGAGCTGCCGTTCAAGGTGGGTACAATGATCGAGATTCCTCGCGCTGCCCTCACCGCCGACAAGATCGCTGAATACGCTGAGTACTTCAGCTTCGGTACTAACGACCTCACTCAGATGACCTTCGGTTACAGCCGCGACGATATCAACAGCTTCCTGCCGAGCTATCTGAGCAACAAGATCCTCGACGTCGATCCGTTCCAGGTTCTCGACCAGGAGGGCGTAGGCCAGCTCATCAAGAGCGCTGTCGAGAAGGGTCACAAGACACGTCCCGACCTCAAGTGCGGTATCTGCGGTGAGCACGGCGGTGAGCCTTCATCAGTGAAGTTCTGCCACCGCGCAGGCCTCGACTACGTCAGCTGCTCGCCATTCCGTGTGCCAATCGCACGTCTGGCTGCCGCACAGGCAGCCGTCGAAGAGTAGTTTTAATAGACTGATATACAACTAGTTAATTATAAGGAGTTAAAGTGATTCTATAACACTTTGACTCCTTGTTTTTTGTTATAATAACCCTATTAAAATAGCCGCTATTCCGTGTGCCAATCGCAAATAATAGCAAACGGGATAACTTTTTTAAGAGCAACTGTTTTACATTATAAGAGTATATAAGAGTTATTTCTTATAAATATTATAATTATGAAAACAGTATCAATGAAACCCGTAGTTCAGAAACCTCGTAAGTAATCCAGGAAAGGAAGAGTTGCGTCGGGAAGAAAAGAAGTTAGAAACAGATCGAATATCCAAAAACAATCTACTTCGAGGGACAGCATTTTACAAAGGAAAAGTTGTTGCAGAAGAGGAAAAGACAGGATTCACCAATAAAGGTCAGCTTGTTGCATTGCTCGTTAAGAGACTACCAAAGGACATTCCTACGGGAGCAATAGTGCAATTTGTGATAGAAAACATGGACAAGGGTGGTAAATGGATGTATGAACATCAAAAAGGGAAGGGATTTTACTAGATGCAGATTGCAATAATATCAACATAACCAATAAGAGTCATTTTGCGAAAATCCTAAAGTAAACTCATCAATCTGTAGGAATTTTGCATTTTGACGAGTTTTCTTTCAAAATCCCAGAAGATAACGTAAAATGGAATGCCAATCTTTAGAGAACTTGCATCCCTCTTCTAATTGCAGTATACGGCTTACACTCGCTCGGCTATGCCGCTTCGCTCGTCGAAGATCTTTGCGACGGAAAAAGTAAGTGTGACTCGCTTCGCCCGGAAAAGGCATAAATGAAGAAGTCGGAATAAGAACAATTCAATAACAGATATGATAAGGAGGATGCTCAACAGTCAACTGCTCATTGGTGGCACGTAATGGTTATCAGACGGAGAAGGACAAAGCGAAGATGTAGCATATCATTCATATTCATCAGGAAGTATGGTAAACGAAGGATGCCCATTGACATGCTATCGAGGCAATGCAGTGGAAGGTTACAACAGAAGACAGGGGAAAAGCGATTAGGATGTTCAGCAACGCGGTCTGTAAGACAGCAGCATGAGAACTCCTGCAGGAAAGGAAAGAGGAAAAGAATGAACTCGAAGAAGAAGGTCAAGTAAGCCTTTCCTTTCCAAGAGAACGAATATAATATGAAAATGAAGGTTTTCTTCCCAAACGGATTATAAGAGGTTTATTGAGTATTGTGGGTAAAATCTAAATTCAATGGTTGATAGCATTGCACCGAAAACACTCAACATATAAAGGTTCTTGTACAAATCTACTACATCACAATGCGAATGCTTTAAGTGCTGATTGTCAGCAATTTGCCAGTTAAACGGAAGAAAAGTGGTTCTGTGTGTTTTCTACCTTGGCTTGTGAGGGCAGATTTAACGTATTTCGCTCGTCCTTAGGTCGCTTGCACGGCAAGAACTTTCATAAACGTGTAGATAGGGCACATTATGACAGACTGATGAGGCATAAGTACCTCAAAAGACCTCAAAATGCGTCCTTTTAAGAAAATTTTCTTCCGTATCGGAGCATAATTACAATATTTTTTGTACCTTTACACCGAATCTTTAACTTAAATACGTATTTATTATGGCACTACTAATCGCAGAAACACCAGTACGGGATTTTCTTGCAAACTTGCAAGGAGGTCTGATTGCTTTTTGCCCATACATATTTGTGATCACCACTGCTGATAATGATAATAATAACAATAATAAACCTAATATCCGCAGTTAATAATTAAATTCAAATTGCAAGTGCCTGAATATAAGTGACTTCGAGAAATCACAGATTCCATGTTATGAGCCTGTAGAGTACTTGTCATAGACAGAATATATTGTTGAACCCTAAAACCAAAATATATGCGTATGCCACCATAGCAAGACACAATAGGACATAAAGACTGGACGTCCACTTTTGATTCTTGTATTCTGATAATTGGGGAATTGGAGGTTTGCATTTTTTATAACATTCAAAAAACAGATAGCACAATGAAGAAAGCGTACACGAAACCGACGGCGAGGGTGGTTGCCCTCCACGCACGGCAGCAGCTGCTCACGGTGAGCGGAGAGATTCCCGGCTACAGTAAGTCGGGCAGCGGCTTTAGCCAGGATGAAGATGAATAACCAAAACTTTCCGATTAAGCGAGAGAAGTGCCAAACGAGTTTGAGCACTTCTGAGCGTGAGGAAAGTCAAAACGAGGTTTTAACGATAACGAAAACGAAATATGAACAATAGAAATAAATTCCTTCTTTGGATGCTCGGCGGCATGATGCTGGCCGGAGTGATGGGCTGCTCAAGTTCGGATGATGAACCGGGTAAGCCTGACGACGGCGTGAAGGTGCGCCGCATTACCATTACGCAGACTGAGGCGGCGGCACGGCAGATGCTGACTCGCGCCTCGCTTGTTGAGGATGACGGCATCCTCACCGCCTCGTGGACGGCGGGCGACGCCCTGACATACTGCAACCTGAGCAGGACAAAAGACGCTGATGGTGATGAAATCTACAGCGGCTCGCTAACGGCAGCCTCCACCGCCGCCACCTCGCAGTTCACGGGCGACGTGTATTGCCTTGCTAACGATTATCTGGCGGTGGTCTATCCAGCCACGACGTTTGAATACAACGACAGATATACCCTCTCGCTCACGGGACAGAACGGCACGCTCAGCAAGCTCGCCACCAACTACCACTACGTCTTTGGCAAGGCAACCGTGACAGAGGTGACCGAAACGACGGCCAACGCCACGATAGGGAAGATGAAGAGCCTGCTGACGGTGTGCAAGTTCTCGTTTAAGGATAAGAATACGGGCGATGCCATCCCCATCAAGTCACTCAGCATTAGTTATAGCACTGGTGACTCAAACAACGGAAAATATCCGCAGTCGGCTACGGTGGCCATCGGTGTCAATACGGCGCAGAATGATGTCCATGCAACGGGTGCAGATATCACAGCGCCCCTCACGATTACTGCCTCTGGTCAGACGGAGGTCTATGTCGCCCTGCTGCCCACCGCCGCGCAGAGCACCTTCAACTTCACCGTCAGTGATGGCAACGGCAATACCTATAGCGGCACGGCCAATGCCACGCTCGTTGAAGGAGAATACGTGGATGCCACGGGGCTGAAACTTACAAAACAATAACAGAAAAAAGATAAAGACTATGAATAAGAATAGACTTTGGCTGATGGCCACCATCCTCGTCTGTGGCTTGGGACTATTCACCTCATGCTCGTCGGAAGACGATCCTCTGGTGATACCCGAACAGGGGAAGGCGTTTCGCGCTATGCTGAAAACGCTCGACTGGGGAGCAGACACGACATTCGTGTATGGTCACAAAACGCCTGACGTGGATGCCGTCTGTTCGTCGTTGGGTTATGCCAAGCTGATGAATGCGCTGGGCTACAACTGCAAGGCAAAGGTGTCGAGTGCGACCAACCGCGAGACAGCCTATATCTCTGGCGTGTTCGGCTTTGAACTGCCCGAATTGAAGAGCAGTGTGGTGCCGCAGACACGGCTCATACTGACCGACCACACCGACTATGCCCAGTGTGTGGACGGTGCCAGGGAGGCTATCATCCTACAGAAGATAGACCACCACGTAGAGGGCGACATTCAGGACAGCGGCATTCCCTACGTTCGCAGGGAGATGATTGGCTCCACCTGCACCATCATCTACGAGATGTACAGGGAGACAGGTGTCGACATCGACGATGAGACTGCCCGCATTCTGCTTGCCGGATTGCTGTCGGACACACGTAATCTCACCAAGACTACCACTCAGCATGAGGACTCCGTGGCATGGACGGCGCTGGTCGCCCAGTTGCAGTTGGAGGACAAAGTGGCAGAGATTAACCGCCAGATGGCCGATGCCGCCAATAATTACGATGGCATGAGCGATGGCGAGATCTTTCTCTCGGACTATAAGGAGTATGAGATAGGTGGCAAGGCTATCGGTTTCAGTTCGCTTAATTGCAAGGCAAGCGAGATGGATGACTTTATCAGCCGTATGTTGGGCGTGATGCCCCAGGTGATGTGCGACAACAGGCGCGACATGCTGTTTGCCAAGATCGATAATCTTGTACCCAATCCCGACGAGAGCGATCCTGACACGCCTTTCGTGGAAGACGGCACCTATTTCATCTATTACGGTGAAGGGACTCAGGCTGTGGCCGAGGCCATCTTCGGACCGTCGCTCCGTGAAGGTGTAACCTACTCCAAGGAAGAACTATCACGTAAACAGATTGTGCCGAGAATAACAGAAATACTGCAATGAAATAAACCAAAAAGATAAAGACTATGAAGACAAAAGAACAACAAGGATTCAGACGGTTGGGACGCAGGGCGTTCGGGCTGCAAGTGCTGATGCTCGTGCTCGTGATGCTCATCGGGGGGAAGCCCGACGACGTGGGCCAACGATGACCCCGGTGGAGGAACCTACACCTTCTGGACCAACGCTGAGGGGGTAAATGATATAAAAGACTATTTCAAGACCGTTAGTGCCTTTAGCTTCGCTGACGATAAGTATTTCTGGGAATTCGAGTTCAAGGCCATGCAGCACGCCTATCTGGAGAATCACGGAAAAATATACCTGCAGACGAACGACAACAAGTGGCACACAGTGGCTGAATGGGACAAAGAAGCCAACAGCCGCAATGTCAGTTTCAGTGTCAAGGATGAGTCTTGGGGTAACATCGTCATGGTAAGCGGCAACGACTTGGCCAGTATCGGCGGCATCATGACCCTCCGGTTCAAGCCCATACAAAGGTGTTTCGACGATGGCGTGAAGCGCATCAAGATGGAATACGACATATGGGAGTGGATAAACTATATCCATGAGAATGTATATCAGGGTGACATCCGATATGAGAAGGACCTCAATATGGCGTTTGCCGACAATGAACCCACACCCGACCTGGAGGTGGACTGGGCCGATGACTACTGCATCAGTCTCAAGGCCAGGAACGTATATGACAAGCGCAACCAGGACAACTACGTCAAGCAGTATTACACAACATACAGGGAAGTTAGTGGCGACAAAGTCAATGACGGCAGATACATCAACGAAACAATGAATGTATCTGACTTCACTGTGACTGGCGAACACGGAGGGATGATAGATGTTGAAAGAAACGCTGTTGCAAGAAGATACAACCTGATATGTGGCGCATACTTCCATCCGATGGGCATTCGCTTTACCCCCACCATCGAATATGCACCGTATGGGAATACCAACAACCTGAGCAACACGCCTGTCACACTCACCCGGCCGACGAAAGAGATTATCATTGACCCTTTCACCTGCGCAAAGAGCCTCAATGTGGGCTTTGACAAATGGACCAGGAAGAACACCATTCGCTGGACACGCTACGAGGAGCAAAGCGGCTGGGGCGTGAAATGCATGGTGACACGCCCTTGCCGCACGGACGGCAAGTGGTACGTCATCCGCTATGAGGATGGTCAGGCAGCAGACACCTACACCCTCATTGCCGAGATGAACGGCGATGCCACCGACCTCAAGGTGGAGGACAGCGACATCGACTACGATAAACGCTACAACTATCGCGTCATCTTCCTGCCCGTCGTGCTGGCAGACAAATACGACAAGGACCATCTGACCAGTGGCGTGCTGGCAAACCCCGAAAGGCTACTGACGAACTTCTGGATAGAGCAGCAGGTGAGCACACAGCTTGAGATGCCCATCAAGCTGACACAGGACCGCAGTTACGACGGAGCCGTGCGCCTGAAGTGGGAATACTGCGCTGCCCCCACGGGCGAGAACTGGACGATTGAATACCGTCCGGCAGAGACAGGCAGTGCCTGGCGCGTGCTCGACAGCAGCATGATGGTCGATACGGAGGCATCGGAGGCCAGCTTCGATGCCGAAGGGTCGGTGTGCGACATGATGGACTATCGTGTAAAAACCACCTATATGAACCGCGACTTCTACTCTAACGTCTATACTGGCAACCTGCCTGCTGGCAGCTACATCAGCGAGGTGAAGGCATCGACAGGCACGGAGGAGAAGACCGTCATCGTGAAGTGGAAGGTGGCTCGCGCCGACGTTACAAACGATATCTACTTCCGTGTGCTGCGCCGCGTCATTGGCGATACAGACTGGACGCTGCTCACCGACGAGATTCATGGCACGGCCACGGAATACACCTATACCGATGACCGTCCGCTGGCCGGCTCGTACTATGAATACTCCGTGCAGGCCTACGGCGCGAAGTGCGACGAGCAGATCGTGAAGACCGACGAGGTCATCGCCCCTGGTTTCTCGCAAGCCCGAGGCACCATCACTGGTCACATCTCCTACGGCTCGGGAACAGCCGTCGATGGCGTGAAGGTGAACCTCGTCAAGGCCAGTGCCGACGAGCAGACCGACCAGCCGCAGTTCCTCTCGCGCTACATCGAGGGTGCAGGCAAGGGCTTGCAGTGGACGACTGCTAACAAGGAGAAGTACGCCAACGTGCTCAGCGGTGACGGCACCTTCACCATACAGTTCTGGGCACGGCCAAAGAGCGTGGATGCCGGAGGAGCCGCCAATCAAACCATTCTGCGATTAGGCAACGGACTGGAGCTGGGCGTGATAAGCGACGACGGCACACATTTCTATCTGAACAGAGTCATCCACTATGACAATAGGCTGAACTCGCATCACTTCAATAAGAGCCTGCCGTTCAGCACCACCGACTTTACCCACGTCACCGCCGTCTATGACCACGGCATGTTGACTTGTTATGTGGGCACCGACTCGCTGCTGTCGTACACACTCGATTGCACTCAGTATAAGGACTGGAACATTGGCAGCGATCCCACCCTCGCTGTGGGCGGCATCGAAAGCATGTACGCAGGTATGGGCCAGTCCTTCAACGGCTATATTGACGACATCCGCCTATGGAACAGAGCCCTGAGCAAAGAAGAGGTGGAAGCCAACTACACCCGTATCCTCGGCGGTACGGAGGGCGGTTTGGTGCTCTACTGGCCGCTCGACGAGGGACTCGGTGTGAAGGACTATGCCTTCGACGTGGCCCGTCAGGACGGCATCTACCAGCTGAACCATCCTGAGGTTGGACTTAATGCCACGCCGTCGGCCACCGTGCCGCAGCAGTTGGGTCTCTACGGTGTGACCGACAAGAATGGCAACTATATCATACGCGGTATTCCGTTCCAGCAAGGCGGCACCAACTACGAGATTGCCCCGCTGTACGGCGAGCATCAGTTCAATCCCGTCACACGCTCGATGTTCGTCAGCCCCACCTCGCTGACGGCTAACAACATCGACTTCGAGGATGTGTCGTCGTTCCCCATGGAGGGATACGTTTACTATGCCGGCACGAACATTCCTGCCGAGGGCATACAGTTCTATGTGGATGGTCAGCTGCTGACCACCGATGGCGAAGTTCAGCAGAGCGATGCACAAGGCCGCTACAGAATCTCCGTTCCTATAGGCGAGCATTTTGTCGAAGCCAAGCTGGGCAATCACAAGATGGTGGGCGGCGGACGCTTCCCTGATACTGGGAAGTATAACTTCGACCGTGCCGTGACGCATGACTTTGCCGACTCCACGCTGGTCAATTTCGTGGGGCGCATCGGTGGCGGCGAACGTAACGACACACTGGCCGTGGGCTTCGGAGCGTCGAAGAACAACATTGGCATCGCCACCGTGACGCTGAAACTGAACAACGAATCGTTATCGTTCAACCGCGTGGAGGGCAAGCCCCAAACATCGGCTACCCAGATTCGCACGTGGGAGAGCGACACTGTGAGCATCAACAGCACGGCATGGACAGGCTTCGAAGGCGGCGACGCACGCTACATATTCATCAATACCGACCCCGCGACGGGCGAGTTCTCGGCCAAGTTGCCACCGCTGAAGTACATCGTGAAGAACATCGAGATACCTAAGAACCCCGACATAGAGTTCAATATCCTGCCAGAGATAGACTTGAGCAACGTGCTGAAGGAGCAGATCGACTCGTTGTGGCAGGTGGATGAACGGGGCGACTCCGTGCTAAACAAGTATAAGTACCACACCAAACTTGTGCAAACCTACTTTGCCACACCTCAGGTGGACATCAGCCAGCCCAAGAGTGGCAAGGACGTCTTCGGCATACAGGAATACAAGGGTGAGGACGAACTGGGCAAGTTTACCGTCAGCGACCTGTGGACACGCACGGATGAAGGTGCCGTCAGCTACAAGTACGGTTATCCTATCTATAAGATGGGCGATGAATATCACACAGAACTCTACGGCTATGAGGTCTATACGAACTACGACAACGGAGAGGCTGCCAACGACACCATCCCCCTCGCCGGCCAGGTTATTACTGTGGCCAACGAGATGTCGAGCGACCAGACCATCGTGGCCGTGCTTCCGCCCGGTGAAACCGAATACCAGTTGGGCCAGGTGTACGACCTGAAGAAGAACCAATTGGTGCTTGACTCACTGGGACGCTACGCCTTCAAGTGGAATGCCGGAGCACCCAACGTCGTCAGTCCGTACACCCGTCATCTGGGCATCACGCTGGAGCGCAAAGGACGTACCTACGCCCCCAATGGCATAAATGCCATCGTCGTGGGCAGTCTTCCTATCGGCAACAACTTCGTCACCAATGGCCCCGACCAGGTGCTGATGGTGCTGCGCGACCCGCCAGGCGCTAAGTCGAAGACCGTGTGGAAGACTGGCTCGACCAAGACGAAGGTGAGAAGTTCCACCAGCGGAGGCTATGGCAACGAGAAGATGATGTATGAGGCAAACTTAGGTGCGAAGGTGAGATTCATGTCGGGCTTCGGACTCTACTACGAGACCACAGACCTTGACAATACCTCTGATATAGGCGGTGGCATTCACTATACGTGGAACAAGAACTCATCGACCGAAAAGACGTGGACGCTGACCGCTACCGAGCAGGTATCCACCGGTGCCACTAAGGACTATTGCGGATCGAATGGCGATGTCTTCATAGGCTACAGCACCAACCTGCTCATGGGCAAATGCCGCAAGGTGGGATTCTTCCGCGACAACGAGACGGCGCCCTTCGAACTGAAAGACGATGTGGCTACCAGCCTGGGCGACAGCGTGACAACAAAGTTCATGTACTCCACCTACGAGATTGAAGAGGTGATGATTCCGAAGTGGCGGGAGACACGCAATAGTTATATCACCCAGTATTTCGCCACTGAGGGCGAGGCGCGCGCCTTTGTCAACAACACCAGCGACGTGCTCTATGCCACCTGGCTCAGCGAAGACGATGCCAACTATGGTCAGGAGGGCACCTACGTGCAGGTGACACCCGCCGCATGGGAGAGCCTCACAGATTTTGTGGCCGAAGACAAGGTGGCCTGGTGCAACAATCAGATAGAAAGCTGGCAAAAGGTCCTCTACAACAACGAATACGACAAGGTGACGGCTATTGAGAATCGCGACAAATACTGGCAGCGCAACATCTCGTTCGATGGTGGATCGGGCTACTCCTACACAGCCCGCAATGATACGACCAAAGTGGTGAAACACAACTATTCGCACAATCTGGGAGGTATCGTAAAGGGTGGCTTCTCAACGAAAAACACGGCCGCTTCCATACAGTTCAAGACGAAGATGTCAGTCGACACAGAGAACGGTTGGGCTTACTCCACCACTGAGAGCGACTACGACGAGAATACGAAGGACTATGCCGAGTTCGACTACACCTTTGATGACGGCAACAAGGGCACCGACTTCTCAGTGGATATCTACAAGTCGCCTACGGGCTGGAGCGACATCTTCAGTATCTTCGGCGGACAAAGCTACAATCCCTGTCAGAAGGAAGAGAAGACCCAGTACTACGAGCCGGGACAGCACATTCTCTCCAACGGAACGGAACAGATGGAGAATCCCGACATACAAATCAGCACTGACGGCGGCATCGCTGTCAAGAGTGCCGTACTGACCGACATACCCGCCGGACAGACAGGGCAGTTTACCCTGCATCTGTCGAACATCAGTACCACCACACAGGGCTTCGACTTTACCTATAATCTGTCGGTTGCGGAAGGCACCAACCAGCATGGACTGGAGATACTGATGGACGGTGTGCCTGCCAATGGACGCGGCATATTCATCCCCGCCGGCGAGACGGTGAAGAAGGTAATCACCGTTCGACAGACTGACCAGAGCGTGCTCGACTATGAGAACATCGAACTGTGGTTCTCGTCAGCATATCAGGCCATCAAGATTCACGATATCGCTAAGTTGAGCGTACATTTCAAGCCCTCGTCATCGCCCGTGGAACTGGCAATCACCGAGCCGGTGGTGAATTGCAAGACGGACAGTACCCGTCTGGAGATGAAGGTGAAGGGCTTCAACCGCCAGTTCAAGAACCTGAAGAACGTGGGCGTGCAGTACCGTTTCCAGGGCAACACGCAGTGGACGGCCCTGCATACGTGGGTGACCAACAAGGCCGACTCGCTCAATGCCAACTACAACCTGCTGCCTGCCACGGGCGACCTGCCGCTGGAACTTAAAATGATTAGCGACCAGAGCTACCCCGAGGGCAACTACGAGTTCCGCGCCTTCACCACCACACCCTACGGCAACGAACAGGTGCAGGTCTATAGCGACGTCATCAACGTCGTCAAGGACATCACCCGACCCATCAACATCTTCACACCTACACCTGCTAACGGCATCTTAGGCTACGGTGACCAGCTTTCAATAGAGTTCAACGAGGACATCGTGCCGGGCTACGTGAGCGACAACAATGTCATCGTCACCGCCAAGCTCAACGACACGCAGGTGGACCATGAGGTGGCACTGCAGCTGATGCCTTTCGGCGAAGCACCGCGCACGGTGAACCCCGTGTTCCTGCAGGGCGACTTCTCCATCGACTTCTGGCTCTACCGCCGTGACAGCGGCACGCTCTTGTCCTTAGGCAAGACAAATTCGAGATTTGCACTCAACGTCCGCGACGACGGCTACGTGGTGGCTACCGTGGGCGGGACACAGCATGTGAGCGACCGCCCCATGCCCAAGGACGAGTGGACCTTCGTGGCACTGAGTTACAAGGCCAGTACCATGACCTTCGACATGGAGGCGTCGGCAGACCAGGCCGGTAACGTGATGCTGTTCGAGGACCGCCCCGTGGAGCTGAAGGACCTGGAGGCCTTCAGCTATACCGATGACTATCACCTCTACCTCGGCGGCATCGACGCCGACATCCACTCGCTGAGCCTCTACAATATCTATCGCGACGTTCACAAGGCCACCGCCACCAAGGATCAAGCCAAGGACAGCTACGTCTATGGACTGGCCAACTACTGGCCATTTGACGAGGGCCACGGCTTCACGGCCGCCGACAAGCGCCACACCCACGACTTCTCCGTTCCCAACCGCTGGCTCTTGGAGAACGTGAACTACGGCCTGCGCATGGACGACAACGAGGGTGCGAAGACCGACATCACACAAATCACCACCAGGCCCGGCGACAGCTATGCCATAGAGTTGTGGCATCGAATCAGCGACTATGACGGCAAGGATGTGGTATTCGAGACGACCACGCCCAACCAAGGCAAAGACCAGCAGCAGCACAACAAACTGAAGCTGCACTACGACGGGAAGAAGAACCTGATTCTCAACTACGACAAGGATTCCATCATGGTGGCCAGTGCCGAGGACTTCCCCGAAGTCATGGACTGGCGTCATCTGGCACTCAACGTGGTGCGCGGCCAGGCAGCCAGCTTCTATCTCAACGGCCAGCGCACAGCCGTCATCGCCGAGACCGATGTGCCGCCATTGGAAGGCTCCGTGCTCGTCGTGGGCAAGGATGCCAAGGATTCCTGGGTCGATGAACTGCGCATCTGGCACGCCTCGCTCAGCGAGAGCCGTCTGCAGCAGAACATGTACAACACCATCGACACCGCCGACATCTACAGTCGCGGCCTTGTGGCCTACTATCCCTTCGAGAAGACGGGCAAAGACAATGGTGTCCCCACGAAGGTGCAGACCTTGGAGAACATGGCTCATCCCAGTGCGCTCAGCGGTTTACCCGCCGTGATAGACACCACCCTCGCCACCTTCTCGCCCTTCGCACCGCCCCTAAAGAACGCTCCCGACGAAACACCCATTAACACCACACCCGTCGCCTCGGAGCGCAAGCTCATCATCAACCTCACTGGAGAGAATAGCCGGCTGCGCCGCATCGAGGGCACCACGCTCAACATCACCGTGGACCAGATTCACGACCTGCACGGCAACGAGTCGCAGCCCATCAAGTGGACGGCCTATGTCCAGCAGAACACGCTGACGTGGATGAAGGACTCGGTGAACATCATCAAGAAGTACGGCGACGACTATACCTTCGACGTGGACATCGAGAACAAGAGTGGCAGCACCGAGCTATATACCTTATATAATATGCCGCAGTGGCTCTCGCTCGTCAACAGCGAACGCACGGACGACGTGAGTCCGCTGAAGACGAAGACGCTGCGCTTCGAGGTGAACCCGCTGGTGCCCGTGGGCAACTACGACGTGGCCATCGGTCTGTTGGGCAACAACGGCATTCTGGAACCGCTGCGCATCGTGATGAAGGTACGCGGCGAGAAACCGCAGTGGGCCGTTGACCCGACGAAGTACGACCACAACATGTCGATTATCGGACAGGTGTATATCGGCGGCATCCTGATGGAGAACCCGGAGAGCATGGTGGCTGCGTTCATCAATGGCGAGTGCCGAGGCGTGGCATCGCCCGAGAAGGTGCGCGGAGCCGCCTACGTGACAATGAACGTCTATGGCAACGACGACAAGCGTTACGACATGGGCAAGGAAGTGACCTTCCGCATCTGGGATGCATCGCGCGGCGTGGCCTACACCGATGCCAATATTGCAGTACCCATAAAGACCGCTGCAGGTGTTGATTCCACCCTGACAGAGGTTATCTTCGCACAGGACAAGATGCTGGGCAACTTCGACACACCCGCCATCTGGACGAAGAGCGAGAACGTGGAGCAGCTCATCCCCATCCATCAGAACTGGAACTGGATAGCTTTCGGCGTGGAGCCGCAGAGCACCTACCTCGACCATGTGTTCGGCGCATACGCGGAGTGGAGCATGCTGCTCAAGAGCCGTGATAATTGGAACGACTACAACGGTGCCCAGTGGGGCGGCGGCACGCTCAAGAGTGCGAAGGCCAACGAGATGTACAAGCTGAAGATAGACCGCCTGCCAACCACGAAGCAGGATGAGCCTAACAGCCTGCTCGCCGTGTCGGGCCGACAGCTGAAGGAGGACAAGGAGAGGGCCGTCAAGCTGGCGAAGGGCTGGAACTGGATATCCTACACACCGCTGACGACGATGACCGTGGATGAAGCGCTGGCTGCCGCCAATCCGCAGAAGGGCGACATCGTGAAGTCGCAGACGGGCGTGGCCATCTACAGCGA
This sequence comes from Prevotella lacticifex, assembly GCF_019973375.1. Classification (GTDB taxonomy): domain Bacteria; phylum Bacteroidota; class Bacteroidia; order Bacteroidales; family Bacteroidaceae; genus Prevotella; species Prevotella lacticifex. Next base: position 113,823 of record NZ_BPTV01000003.1, read on the forward strand.
ATACGGCTGGGAAGGCAGTCTGAAGGCCTTGGAGAGTGGACGCGGTTACCTGTACTACAGCAACGCCAACGACACGACGTCGTTTCTCTATCCGACGGAAACGGCAGCATCGGCTGCAAGGGCAAAGACCCGCATGGCAGCACCACGGCGTGCGCCAGAAGACCTACGCATCTTCAATCCGGTACCCCTGGGCCTCTATCCGAGCAACATGACAATGGCGATTCAGCTGCGCGACGGAGACGCTGTAGTTGACACTGCCGAGGTGGCCGCCTTCATCAGCGACGAGTGCCGCGGTGCCACACGCGCCAGCGAGAACGGCCTCTACTACCTTGTCGTCAGTGGCGACGGAGCCGGACAGTCCATGACCCTGCGCACCTGTCTCGACGGCGAGATCATCGACATCGACAACACGCAGATGTACGTCAGCGATGCCAACATCGGCACATCGTGGGCACCTTACGTCATCGACCTGAGCAGTGCGCTGTCTGGCATCAGTTCGATTGTCACAGACGACAATGACGACTCCGACTGGTGGACCCTCCAAGGCTTTAAGATAGGTCGCAAGCCCACGCAGCCTGGCGTGTATATACATCACGGACAAAAGATAACTATCAAACGTAAGAAGTAATAACTATCACGACGAGGAGACGGGGTACATCCCCGTTTCCTTTTTAAAAATGAAGAACTGGATAATAATCGTAAACATTATGATTAGAGTAATGACGGAAAAAGGACTGAGCGGCAACGCACTGAAGGTCATCGCCATCGTCGCCATGACGATCGACCACCTGGCATGGGTGGGCATCGAGACCTACGAGCAGGCAGAGACGCCGACGCAGATATTCCTGCACTGCATCGGACGGCTGACGGCCCCGATGATGATATTCTTCGTGGCCGAGGGCTATCACCACACGCACGACTTCCGCCGCTACCTACGCCGTCTGCTCATGCTGGCCGTGGTGAGCCACTTCGCCTTCTGCTATTTCAACATGTCAGGCTTCAACCCGCTCGGCAACCTGCTCTTCAATGCCACGAGCATCGCCTGGCCGCTGCTCTGGGGGCTGATACTGCTGAAAGTATGGGACATGGAGCGACTTGCCCGATGGCAGAAGGTCGGTGTTACGTTGGTGGCCTGCCTGCTCACCTGCACCTCCGACTGGAGTTGTGCCGCCCCGCTGGCCATACTCATGATAGGCCGGAACCGGGGCTGCTTCCACAAGCAGATGCTCTGGATGATGGCCATCATCTCGCTCTACGCCGTCGCCTTCTTCATATTCCACAGTCCCACCTACGGCATGGTCCACCTGGCCTGCTGGCTGGCAGTACCGCTGCTGGCGATGTACAACGGCCAGCGAGGACGGCTGAAGTGGCTCGGCAAGTTCTTCTACTATTACTATCCCGCCCACATGGCGGTAATAGGCCTGCTGGCCCGTTGCTTCCAATAACCGTGAGGTCGGCAACTTCCCTTGTTCAACGAGTTTATAGACATACTGACGGGTACAGCCTAAAAGTAAACTCTCGACTCCCTTTGTCAACTTTAACCACGCTATAACTATCCTCAAAATAACGAAAGTATGTGGTAGATTTGTACGCCAAGCCAGATATTAGAACTAATGATTTGATGGTGATTGATATCATCACGGAATCATCAAATTCCAAAAATAAGCTTATAAGGGTAACTTGAACAGCTTCTTTGGTAGAAAAGCTGGCTTAAATTAGTCACTTTTATGATGATTTGATGGTGATTGAAATCATCATCGAATCATCATTTGCAGAATTGCTCTCCAAACCACACGTGGAACTACAACAGTTTTTGCCGTCCAAAAGAAAGAGAGCCCAAATGTCAAATGCGACAGATGGACTTCCCTAAAACTATACAATAAAAACTTCATCCTTATAAACAGGGACTTCTTTGCCGTTGGTCAACTGAACAAGCCATTCAGTGCCGTAGTCATCAACGATGATGCCGTTGCTATGACCTTTCCATGGGAATAGGAGTTTACAAAATGCTCCTATCATATCGGAATTATTATCTTCATCTGTGTACATAATGGTTTGGAGGTTGTGCGATGGTATGCCATCGGTTTTGAGCCATACCACCGCAGGTTAGTTATTCAAATGTAAATTGACGGATGTAGAAGTAGGTATCATCATCGTCATACTCATACTCGTTGATGAAATTCATCATTTCCTCATCGGTTCGCTCACCTTGCTTGATGTTCATCTTCTCACACCATTCATTGATAGCATCTTTAAGGGTGGTATAGATGTCATCACAAGCATCCTCGAATGGTTCTCCGCTTGAACTGACTGCTACCTCTTCAGGGAAGAAGTCACACTCATCATGCACATAATAGACCTCACAGCCACATTCACAGACTCTGTATGAGATAGAGAGTTCATCCCATAGCAGATGGTTAATCTCCTCGAATAACTCATTGCAAGCATCCCATGCCGTTTCAGTTTCAAAGGATAGTAGATAGTAGTCATTGGCTGGGTCTTCCTCATACTCTGCCCAATAGATGTGACCACGAACACTGATTTGCTTTGTTTCGTAGTCAATGCCATTATGCTCTGCCAACTGGTAAAGCCAAATGTTCTTACTGTTCACCTCCATCTTTTGGAGTGTGCTCCACAGGTCATTCACTGCCTTGCGTGTGCCTGTCACCTTGTAGGTGGTTGTTGCTTGATTTGCCATAATCTTGAAGTTTTTATTTCCCTACTGTAGATTTCTCTACTTTCGGGAGTGATTAGAAATTATGTTGCTTCACAAGGTGTTGTGACCATCTGCACAAGGTTATGGCTCCAAATACAACCCGAATGGTGTGGAGATTTTGAGTCATACCATTGGTTTACCTTGGGTAGATACGGGAACAACAGTTACCTTTGCAACCTAATTTCATCGTCTCACGAAAGCAGAAACGGCAGATATTAAGAGAGCTTTTTTTTCAGTTAAAAGGAAAGTGGAATGAGAAGGGGAGAGAATAAATCGGTTCATCTTCAGTAAAAAGAAAAATGTGTTTTTGAGGAAACATTAAGTCGTTTCATTCTGCAAAGTTTAGGTTTACGTTTACCCATGTATATATACATGAACCTCTAAACTTAAAGACTAAACCTACAATCATCTGCTTCAAGTTTACTATACCTTATTATATATATAAGCATATCTAAACTTAAACTTAAACCAGCAAAGATGGAATGCAACTATTTCTTTTTTTTATTGAAAGTATGAAATAGATATGCAGCTTTAGTCTTATTTTTGTTAAAATCAAACTCATTCTGCACGAAAAATGAGAAAAATGAGTCTGAATTCAAGATTATTTTGTATTTTTGCAAACAGAATGTGGTGTTTGTTCATGAAGTTCAATCTTCTGGACTTACGAAGCATTTACAGTTAACGATTGTAAGACAGCAGTCAAGCAATCTAGTGTAAAACAAAATAAAGATAAAATCAAGAAATGAGAATGAATCTGCCATTGAGCCATTTTTTTCTGAAAAATGAGGCAAAATGAGCAGAATGAGTCTAAAAAGAGGTGCCAGTACTTTACACTAACTCTGTAAGTAGCTGATACTCAGTATCGTCTAGCCGCCGCCCAGGCCGCCGTTGAGGAGTAATCATCACTCTGATATAAGTAAAAGGGACCTGTCCGCTTGGGCAGGTCCCTTTTTTAGTCTTTAGAAGAAGGCTTCTGACGATTTATCAATTAAAACGTCGCAAAAAAGAGGCCTGGCGCACCACGGGCAAGCTGATTGCCGAGGGACTGTCATTCAAACTTCGACCTGGTTATCTCAAATTACCATACCTTCCTCACAGCCGTCATGTATCCTAAGGATTTGGACATCCCGATACCTGACATCAATGTCCTCAACGAACGTATCAACAGTCCAGAGTATCAGGTGCAGGCAAGGATAATCATAGCCTGGAATTTGCTGATTTTAGCCATGAGAATCAACCAAAAGTACTAAAGAATGTTAATTTTTGTTGTTTTTTTTATTAAAATTATTCTCTGTGTGAGTTTTATTTGTAAATTTGTCGAAAGAATTTGTTAAAATGATAAGAATAAAAAAAAGGACGTATAGCACATTTAAAATTATTATTTTAACAGCATTGTGCTGTTGTGCCTTAACTGATGTTTATGCACAGGTCGTTACGGTCAGCAACAACCTGTTGTACGATGGCGTGCTCACCCCTAATCTGCGTGTCGGACTCCGTGTGGCACCACATTGGTCGGTAGGCATGACGGCAGGCTACCGTCCCTGGCCTACGGACGATGTCTCGACCCGCAAGCTCCGCCATCTGCTGCTCTCGCCATCTGTCCGCTACTGGACAGACTCCGTCAACGTGCATCATTTCTTTGGAGCCAACATCATTTACAGTCACTACAACGTAGGTGGCATCAAATTCCCCTTTGGTCTCTACAAGTCCGTCAGGAACGAACGTAGGCAGGGCGACCTCGTGGCGCTCGGTATCTTCTATGGTTATTCGTGGCCGCTGGGCCGCTTCTTCAACCTCGAAGCCATGATCGGTGCAGCCATAGGCTACACCAGCTATGACCGTTTCGAATGTGTACACTGCGGTCAGATGCTGGGGCACGAAAAGAAACTATTCGGTATGCCGCAGGCAGCGCTGAATATCGTGATTAACATCCCAGGACGTCCGGCCAAGTTGCGGGAAGCCGAAGAGCCCGTTGTCGTTGTACCTCCTCCCACCACAGCCACCGAGGAAGCACAGCCCGAGCCCTTCGAACCCGTCGTGCGTCTCGTACCGGACTTCACAGGTCGTGCGGGACAGCTACAGAAGGACAATCCGGTACTTGCACATATCTCGCAGTACAAACCCTACGACCGCACCCGCATCATGCGGCGCGACAAGGATGCCCTCTACGTACACTTCCCCTTGGCGAAGTCGGTGCTGCACACGGATTTCCGCGAGAACGAAAGCGTTCTGGAGCGCATCGTTGACATCACCCGCCAGATTATGGCCGACACCACCAGCAGCGTGAAGGTCATCCAAATCATCGGTCTCGCCTCCATCGAAGGTCCCATTGCCGGCAACGAGAAGCTGGCCACCAATCGTGCCCTCGCCCTGCAGCACTATGTGCAGGAGCAGTTGCAGATTCCCGACTCCCTCTTCGACACCGTCGGCGGCGGCGAGGCTTGGGCTGACTTCCGCGACCAGCTCGCAGAGTGCGTCACCACGGAGCCGCAGCATAGCGAAGAACTGCAGCAGGCTCTCGACATCATCGACAGCGAGAGCGATGCCAACATCCGCGAGCAGAAGCTGCGTCGCATGAATGGAGGCCGCACCTGGAAATATATCAAGGAACACATCCTCAGCGACCAGCGTAACTCCGGTTACGTCCGCATCTTCTACGACTACGTGCCCGACAAGGCCGCCAAGGTCATCAACGAGGCCAGCGAGCTGCTCACCACTGACTGCATTGACTGCCATCGCGAGGCACTCCGCCTGTTACAGACCGTCCGCAACGACGAGCGTGCCCAGAACGCCTTAGGTGTTGCCCTGTGGCTCTGCGGTCAGCAGGACGAAGCCCTCGAGTGCTTCCGCCGTGCTGCTGCCAATGGCAACAGCGATGCCCAGGAGAACCTCCGTCGTTTGGAGGCCATGACGACAACAAAATAACAACATATATAGCGAGAAAATATCATAAACTAGTATTAACCAACATTTTAAAAATATGAAAAGGTATTTCAATTATGCCTTCTTGGGTGCGATAGCACTGTTAGGCGCAACGATGTTCACAGGCTGCAGCGGAAGTGATGACGCAGTAGCTGAGAACAATCCGAATTATGATGCTACAACTGGACTTGTAAAGTCACAGTTTGTACTGAACATTGCAAGTAACGCCAAGCCAACTCGTTCTGGTGGTACTACCGTACAGGCTGGTGGCGAAAACTTCCGCGGTATTGACAACACCCTGCTGTTTGCATACAAGACCGGAAAGAACAGCGGCAATCGCTTTGTTGATGCCACTTTAGCAGGTGGAGCTGCAGCCAATCGTTATGATTTAGGAAGGGTGGCTGCTGCAGATTTCCTTGACAATAACGGAAGCAACTCTCACCGTATCCTTGAGCTAGCTATGCCTACAGGTACAGATGCTATGCTGTTCTACGGCAAGGCTATCAAATCTAATTCAGATAAAGATGAAGAGGTAGGCAAGGTAACCTATTCCGTATCTGGTTCAACAGCAACAGATTTCCACTTTGATCTCAACACACGTGTAGGAGAAAATACTACGAAATTCGAACATACAGCTCAGATACTGGCTGCCATCATGACCAAGATTATCAATGTCAGCGGCTCCTATACTGTTGTTAAAGCGGATTATCCATCTTGGACAGGTAACGATGGAGATGTATTAACTTCCACCTGGAAAGAAATGAACCCAGGAGCTAAACCTGGAGGTCAAGACCGTACGCTTTCGCCATTGGAGGAAATTCTCTATAAAGCTTTCACAACCCTTACATCTTATGGTGATCACGAACTGCGCGGTGGTTCTGCAATGGCTATTCTAACCACAGTGAAAGATTTGTATTCTGTAACCATTAAAGTAGCAAATGCAACACCTACCTCTCCATACGAAGAGTTGGCAAAACATCTTGCACAGAACATCAATACTCAAATAAACAGTTACTTTACTTCTTCAGGAACTGAGGCTGTTACTGGTTTTAATGGTGTTGATGTTATCAAAACAGCAATGGGTACAAGTTGGAATACCGAATGGAATGATGTTGTTACTACAGAACTTAGCAACTTCCCTGTTACTACTTTTACCTTGCCAGAGGGTGCTGCACAGCTTGAATATACTTCTTCCACAAACACATTTTCTCATAAGCACCCAGGAGTCAGTCTGCTTGACAAATCAACATCAACAAACCCAGATGCTTATACGTTCCCTGCAGAGTTGATGTATTACTGCAACAGCGGTGTGCGCACTTCGAATACGGAGAAGACTGACGCTAAATTTCCTAACGGCGTAACCAACTGGGATACAGAGGATCAGTGGACAACGAATGGTTGGGAATCCGGTAGCAATGTGGTGACATCCGCTACACGTGCAACAGCTATGACGAAAAATGTGAACTACGGTGTTGCTATGCTGAAGAGTACTGTACAAATCAAGGAAGGTATTACTGCACTTGAGGACAACAGAAAAGCACTTAATCCAGGTGAAGAAAACAAGACAATCGCCTCTTCAAATATTAACTTCACATGGACCGGCGTTATTGTTGGCGGTCAGCCTGTAAGAGTTGACTGGCAGTTCTTGCCGCTTTCAGCATCCACTTTCGACAAATTGGTTTACGATAACCAAGTAGCAGGTGACGCAGCAGGAACTGCTGTTCCAAAAACAGCAGGCTCTGCATCTGCCCCGAACTATACCATCTTGTTTGACAACTATAATAGCGGAGCTGCACAGAACAAAGTGCGCGTAGCACTTCAGTTTGTCAACAACGGTGACGATTTCTGGGGACGTGACAACCTGATTCGTAAAGGCCAGACATTCTACCTCGTAGCAGAGCTTGATCCAACAGGCAAGGAAATACCTGCAGCAAATTGGGATACACATTATCAGGTTCCACCATTAGATGGTGAAGGTAATTCTACAAAGACCACTCGTATCTTTGTTCAGGACTACATGACCACAGTAAACTTCAAGTTGACAGCAGACGCGACCAACCATACATCGAGCCTGCAGGACGCTTACGTCACTATTCCTGATCTGCGTTCAAGCCAGTTGTCATTCGGCTTGTCTGTTGACCTCGATTGGAGAGCAGGTCTGACATTCGACGCAGACCTTGGTGGTAACTAATCTCCTTCCGTTTAGCACAACGTATTTGGCAGACATCTTGCCAATACACAAAACTTGAAGTAATCACTCTAAAAATGAAGTTCAGAAGATACTCTTTCATCAATGTGGGACTCCTGCTGTCAGCCTTCTGGCTGGCGGCAGGATGCTCCACGATTGACGATGACCTGTCAGACTGCGGCAACACCTTCGAGATGGACTATGAGTTGCGATTAGTGACGAATATGACCACCGAGCTGAAAACACAGTTGACCACGATGACCGAACTCAGCGTGGCCAATGCCCTGACGACACATCTGAAGGATATCTTCACCGACTTCGCCCACGACGTGGACCTGTCGTTCTACGACACCGAAGGCAATCTGGGACGCCTGCAGCACGACCAGCACATCATGGATGCCAACCAACAGAGCTATACAATCAATTTGCCCAAGCGGCAATATAAGCATCTGGCGGTAGCCAACGTGCTGAACAATAGCGTGGTCAGTCTGCTGCAGGATGACTTCTGTCGTACGTCGCAGCTGGGACAGACCACCCGCGACACCATCGACTCGCACACCACAGGACTGTTCACTGCCCGTCTGCCCATGAATGTGCTGGAAGGCGTAGACCAGCAGTTCAAGGTCAACCTCTATATGGTCAACTGTGCCGCAGCCCTGGTGATTGACCCGCGCAAGCAGGACGTCAGCAACATCCGTGTCTACTCCACAGGCTTCGCCTCGCAGTTCAACATCAACGACAGCACCTACACCTTCGCAGCACCTTCGCCCATCGTGCGAACCGCAGAGCTGCTCGATGTCAACAGCGGCATGCGGTGCTATTGCTCGGTGAACTTCCCCTCGCGCGAACCTTATTATAATGGGGTAGGGTCGCGCAGTGTCATTGAGACCGAAGATCCCTTCATAGCCCAGCCAGGACAGGAGACGCTCTGGCAGTTCGAAGTCTACGTCTGGAAGGACGGCAAGATTACGAAGACGGTGCTCAGCATCAACAAGCCCTTGCGTGCCGGTCAGCTGACCATCATCAAGGGTTGGATTACTGGTGAAGGTGCCGTGCAGACGAGCGACCAGACGGTAGGCGTCAGCGTGACGCTCGACTGGAACGAAGGGGGTATATACAATCCCGAACTATAAACATTATAATATACTATGTAAGGTACGCGCGTGCAGACAACTATGAGACATATCGTATACTATCTGTTGTTGGGCATGATGATTACATCATGTTCAATGATAGATGATGATATGCCTGAGCAGTTCAATGAGACGACGTCTTCAGTATCCAAGCAGGTAGACCTGCTGGTCAGCATCGGTAGTGGGGCACTCAAGCCCAGTTTGGCACCGGCCCTTACCCATAGGGCTCCCACGTTCTCAGCGATGGATCAGTTGGTAGCCATTCCTTTCCATACCAATGGTGCTAAGGTAACAGCAAACGACGAACCGCTGATAGATCTCGTAGGTTTAGACGAAGACGACATGACAAAGGAGTACGATGCAGAGAAATACAACACCTACTACGTCGATCGCTGCAACCTGATGACAGGTACAGACCGTATGCTGGTCTATGGAAAGGCAAAGCCCGCACATAGCGACCTGTCATACGACCCTAAAGTCCACGGTCAGCTGAGCGCACTGCCTACCATTCGCAAGAAAACTGCAGATATCCAGTTTAGCTTGACCTCTATCCGTAATACATCGGAAGCACACCCTGATGCCCAGGCATTGGCTACTTATATGACCAATATAGCCAACACGAACGGCTGGAGCACGACAGACGACCCAACGCTGAAGAGCTACTATCTGGACTTTATCCGTATCGGTTCGGAAGGTGCCGGACTCATGAGTGGTGCTGCAGCCAATATCAAGGCATTCGTGGCAGCACTTAGAGCCCTGCTGACAGGCAGCGATGCCCTTAGTACAGCTATCAAGAAGAATATTGATGCCAACAGCTCCATTGCCAGCAATACCTACCCACAATCCCTCGGACTGCCTGACGGAGCCGCTGCTATCCGTTGGACGGGTAGCCAGTTTGAAGTCAAGACAACAACGACTCAACTTGACAATATCAACGGTATCAACCGCTACACCTATCCTGCAGAACTGATGTTCTTTGCAGATAGCCCCATACGCACCTCAGCAGAAGAGGTGACGAAGACTGTTTACCAGGAGAACACCGAGACTTGGGATGCCTTCCTGGATACATACTACAACGGCTCTACTGCTGTCAATACGAATACCAAGGCAGTAGCCGTAGAGAATCCCATCCAATATGGTGTTGCTAAGCTGAATCTTACACTGACAGGCATGAGTCCAACGCTGAGCGATGCCAAAAACGAAGTGGTACTTGATGCAGATATGGCACACCTACCTCTTACAGGCGTCATCATTGGCGGACAGCATACCGTAGGCTTCAATATGAAGCCACAGGGCGCACAGACCGATGTCGATGGGCGTTTCATCTACGAGACAACTGTGGATGCTACGAATTTGGCAACTGAAGGCTACAAGACCAGCACGTTGGTGTTGCAGTCGTACGACAACGAGAAAGTCCCCGTCATTCTGGAGTTCAAAAACAATACCGGACATGCGTTTACAGGCAAGGACGGCACCGTCTATCCCGAAACCCGCTTCTACCTCATCGGCATGATAGATCCTGCCGACAAGAAAGAGGAGGGCAAGGACTATACCAACCGTGTGTTCACACAAGACTATACCACCACCATGTCGATGAGCGTCACCTCGCTCGCCAAGGCATATACCTGCATGCCAGACCTGCTGGCTCCACGCTTGGAAGTAGGCGTTCAGGTGGTGACGAAATGGATTCAGGCAACGACCACGAACGTGGAATTAAGATAAGAAATGATGAAGAATAGACATATATTATATTGGTTTTTATGCAGCATCCTGACCGTGCTGTTCTCAGCTTGCTCTTCCAGTGGTGCGGATGAAGGAGTGACGCACCAGCAGGCGCAACTGGCCATCTATGTCTATGCTCCAGAGCAGGCGTCAGCCAAAAAGCATGCCGCACCCACCCGTGGCGACGTGGGCGAGGTGGATCCTATTGACAACACCATCAACGAGGGCACCATCAAGAGCATGCAGTTATGGGTTTACGAGTCAGAGACCGGAAATTATGTGGGTTATTTCAGAACTGATGATGTAGCAGCATTGAACGAAGGACAGGGTACGACCTACCAGATTCCCGTCACTGATGCGTTCGCTGCTGCCAAGCCCGATGTCAACGTCTACGTGATGGCCAACGTGACCAGCGCCAACTGTGGCGTAGGGACATTGAATAAGGAGACCACCCGTGCAGCTCTGCTGGAGGGTGCCAAGATTACTGGCGGACTTAGCGGACATTTCGGTTTGGAGCAGAACACAAGAACTGTACCCGATGACGGTCTGCCGTTTGCAGGTAAACTGACCACACAACCTGTGGCAGGTGATGCGCCAACCCTCCGCGTGGGCTCACTGAGCCAAGTAGCTACTGTTCAACTGACCCGTGCGGTGTCAAAGCTGCGCTTCGTCTTTTCCAAGACTGCAGGGGAGCCAGCGGTAAATATCAAAAGCATCAAGATAAATGAACAAATGATACCTGAGGTGGAGTATCTCTTCCAGACACCGGTATCTATGAGCTATAACACTGCAGAGGCTGAACTGCTGTCAACGGCTATTGACGATATCGCTGAGACAACTGATCCTACCCAATTTATCTATGAAAATCAGACTGCTCAGGCATACGAAAACCTGATTAATGAGGCTGCAAGCAAAGCGACGCCTGAGGTCACTGTAGAAGGTCCCATCTATTTGCGCGAGAGCGATAAGCAGCTGACAGGCACTATCACTTACACCATTGGTGGTGGAGCGGAACAGACCGTCGACTTCGCCATGCAGCAAGCTGGCGACTTCAGTCGCAACCATACCTGGATAGTCTATGCCTACTATGCCGGCAGTGGCAATTTGCAGGTGCAGTCGCTCTATGTGAAAGACTGGTCAACGAAAGATATCTATCACGACCTCTATAATTGGTAAAGTTCAGTAAAGGAGTAAAAAATGAGTATAAAGAACAAATACATTGGCATCCTATTGATAGCCACCACCATGCTGCTAAGCGCCTGTTCCTCGGACAATCCCGAAGCACAGACGGTTACAACGGTCAATGAACCCGTAGGCAAGGAGGTGCAACTGATGTCGTATGCTTCTCCCTTTACTGATCAAGAACTGTCTCATCGCGCCGCACCAGCAGGTTTCACTGCCTATACCCCAGATAAGAACACAAACATGGGTATCTATATGCTATTATCGGAAAACTGGGCTTCCCCAAAATTGGAAAGAATTACATACTACACCAGCACCGGCAAATGGAATGCATACTTTGAAGTGGAAAAAAATAAAACATTTACTGTATATGGTTATATGCCCAAAACGGGAGAGATGAGTAGCACGTTGGAAAAAACTGATGCCGGTGCTGCCACACTGACCATTAGCAATATGAAACCCGTCACCACAGATGATATTTGCATCATTACGGGTGTCGAGGATACGGACTCAGGATTGAAGGAAGGGCAGTTCAGCTGGTCAACCCCTATGGAAGAAGTCGAGACTTACAAAATCAGTCTGCTGATGGATCACCTCTATGCTGCTGCGCAGTTCCGCCTGAAAATAGATGCAGAATATGCAAAACTGCGTACCATCAAACTGAAGAAAATGGAACTGAGCACTAATAAGGAAAGCGTCAATGCTGCTATTGAGCTGACACACAACGATACAGGCGCCAGTCCTATCTCCAGCATAACGTACACACTGTCAGGTAGTAGCAGTACTTCTGATATTTATAAAAACGATGAAGGTACAGCTCTTCCGACTACAACGGCGATTCCCTTGTCTGTCAATGCCTACTTTGCTCCGGGACTTTCAAGTAACCTGACACTGGTCAGCACCTATGATGTATATGACAGCAAGGACAACCTGATACGTCAAAACTGCACGGCAACCAACAAATTACCGAATCTGGAAGCCATTAGAGGACAACGGGTACTGTTGAATATGACCGTCAACCCAACGTACCTCTATGTGTTGTCTGACCCAGACTTGGACAACCCGACGATAACTATCGGAAATTGAACATTGAACATTGAACGTTGAACATTGAACGTTGAACATTAAAATATGCGCAAAATAACGACCATCCTACTACTTTGTTTGTCTGCAACACTGATGCAGGCACAGATTACTATTGGTGGTAATATTTACGGAGGCGGTAATGCCGGTGATACAAAAGGCAATACCAATGTTACCGTTTATGCTGGCGATTTGAACCGTGTATTCGGTGGCGCCCAAAAGGCTGATGTCGGTGGTCATTCTTTCGTTCATATTGATGGCGAGCACGCATCTAACTACGTGCTTATCAACCACGTATATGGCGGCAACGACGTTTCTGGAGTCATCGGGAACAACAGCGGACTGGAAAAGTCTGTTCCAGAAGAAATCAAAAAAGCCACAGAAAATTTGGTGGATAAGAGTTGGAATGCTTTTGTGCGCATCTCGACCAAGATGAATGGCGATGTTGTGGCTGAAGACAATCAAAAGATTTACATCGGTCAGCTCTTCGGAGGTGGTAATGGCGCTTATGACTATACCTCCGAGAAGCTCATTGATGGGGTGACACCCAATCCCTATTATGGTCTGACTAAACCCGAACTTGCAAAATCCTATTTGGAGGTAATGGGCGGTTCCATCGTCTATGCTTTCGGAGGCGGCAACAATGCCACAGTAACCGAGAAAACCGTTATTTATGTTGACAATCCCAGCAAAGTGGTTAATCAGATACTTGTTGATCGCGTTGATCAGATAACAAAGGACAATCGCGTGGTCGATAAGATGGGGCTCAATCCTGGATATACCTATCCGAGCAGTGATGCCTTCCAAATTGGTAGTTTCTTTGGAGGAAACAATACCGCGGAGATGAAGATTCGCCCACGCTGGAACCTGAAGAGTGGAAAAATAAGAAATGTGTACAGTGGCGGTAACAAGGGTGACATGACAAGCCCCGACGGATTGCTGCTACAAATCCCTGAGGAATCCAGTATTATCGTTGATAATGTCTATGGCGGATGCCGTATGGCAGATATCATACCGAAAGACAAAGATGGTAACCCAGTTACTGCTGCAGCCATCACTGAAGACGATTATGGCCATGAACTGCATATCCCGGCTGGCATGGCAGCACGAGCCCGTGTCTTAGGAGGACATGTCAACAATGTTTACGGTGGTAACGATATTACCGGACGAATCTCCGGTGGTAGCACTGTGGGTATTTATACTACTATCTATGGCGATGTCTATGGCGGTGGTAACGGTTCCTATCCTTATACCGACAATGCAAAATTAAAAGATGACCCGACATACGGCGACCTGTATTACACTATTCCTGCAGGAAAGTCCTCTGTGGAGGCTCTCAATGATTACCGTCCAAATGCCGAGCAGGTATCTATCTATGTGCAGGGTACGGAGGCCAAGAAAACGATTATTCACGGTTCCGTCTATTGCGGTGGTAACAGTGCCTCACTGTCATCAAGCATGGATAACCCCAAGGTGGAGTTGAAGGTAGGCTCCTATGCTATTGTCGACAATCTGTTCCTCGGCAATAATGGCGAGCACATGGTGGAAACACATGAAAAAGATGCAACACATCCGCAGGAGGGCGTATTGCGTACCATGAAGAGCACTTCGATAACAAGTGATGGATCACAGTTCAACTCTATTGACCTGACAAATTCCGAAACATTCGCCACCTACATGGAAGGTGTCACCATGCCTCTTATCCCAAGCATTGTGTTTGCCAAAGAGTCTAGTGGTGATCCTGCCACATATATCCCATACACCTCCTACTTCGGTTCTGTTTACTGTGGTGGCAATGTGGGTAGCATGAAGATTGACGGAAAGAAGACAGCTCTCAATTTTACGGAGAATGTCATTATATATAACAAGTTGGTGGGTGGCTGTAATAATGCTAATGTGGCATCCACTGCATTTAATGCTGCCTACGATGGAGGTTTCATCGGAAGTCCTGACACGAACGGTGATAAGTTGCAGTTGAACCTCAGTGGATTGAGGATACAGCCTAAGCGTTGGAAGAAGAACATTGGTGATTACTACACTCCGGAATTGGCCGAAGGAGAGAGCTACGACACATATCCGGGTTATACCGACTATGTGATTGATGCAAACGGCAACCATTTGTTGGAGTGGAACACCATCTCCTCCAACACAGGCAAGGAAGTCCGTCCTGTGCTGTCGGGTACCGGCATAAGCTCTGATGAAGACAAAGCCCGTCGTTTCATAGGTGGCAATGTCTATGGTGGTTGTTACAATAGCGGACACATCAATGGCAATGTCATCATCAACATGAACTCTACGGTAGTGGACCGCAAGGGTCAGTATGCTGTATTTGATCAGGTGCTTGAAGACGAGGGCGAGGCAAAGTTATACGAGAACGATAATTATCACATCACGACACGCGTTTCTGGTGTCATCCTCGATGAGCAGGGTATGGACGTACTCGGTTCTGCGCTCAATGTCTTTGGCGGAGGCTATGGTAAGGACTCCGAGATATGGGGCAATGTGACCGTTAATCTTAATGCCGGCTACACCTTCCAGATCTTCGGTGGTGGTGAGCAGGGAGTCATCGGCAAACCCAATGATGGTACTGGCGATGACTATACCTTCAACAGCAAGACATTTAAGTATAACCCCAAATATTCTTGCACCATCAATGTGAAGGGTAACTACCCTGGTGTGGCTCGCAATGCACCGGGTGACAACGACAACATGGCGGCTGCTGAGTTTATTTATGGTGGCGGCTTTAAGGGTCCTGTCTGTGGCAACACTGTCATCAACCTGGGTAACGGACGTGTGTTCAACACCTTTGCCGGCGCATGTGATGCAGACATCCTCGGACACACAGCGACTTATATGGGACGTAACACCAATGATGACACAGACCGCGGTTTCCCCTATGTTCGTGACCATGTCTATGGTGGTAACGACCTCGGTGGAAGAATCATGGGTTCAGCAGACTTCAGCGGGCGCCTAAGTGCAGACCTCCCGATTACGCCATATAAACCTGAGGAGACCTCCGCCGTAACGACAGCTTCTGCCTACATGGAGTATGTGCAGGGTCATGTGGACTATATCTTTGGTGGTTGTTATGGCGACTATGACTATGCTACGGAGTATGCTGGCTATACATCGCCCCGTATGGAGAATGCTTTCGTCAACTTCAAGCCTAATCAGCATATCAGCAACGGGGTAAATAAAATTTTCGGTGCCGGTCAGGGTGCTGCTGGGTTTAACACGACGGATAAGAACTTGATGCAAAACCGGAGTTATGTGCTGATGGACCTTGCTAACACGGGCACGAAATTTGCTGATTTGGAAGTGTTCGGAGCCGGCCAGAACTGTGGTGTGGGCATGGGAGTAGCAAAGGCAACAGCTGACGGAAATGCTGATGGCGTAACTGCAGCTGCTGTCGTTGACCTGGCTCGCGGACAAATCGGTGCAGCCTATGGCGGTAGCTTGAATGAGGGTGTTACTCGTCGCACGATAGTTAATGTACCAACCGGTTCCACCATTAAAATCGGCAGTATCTTTGCCGGTGCATACGGTAGTGACATCTATCAGCCTTGTGATGTATATGAGGGTACGGTCAATTACCATAGTGCTGATGCCTATCTGATTTATAACAAGAATAACACAATGATGAAGGGCGCACTGTATGGTGGTAACAACCTGAAGCGTCGCACCATCTATGGCAAAATCAATATTGATGTCCCTGTCAGACAGTCGCATCCTGATCTTGGCATGACAACAGCTACGGTCTATGGTGCTGGATGCGGTTCCAACACCTGGAGCGAATATACTGAGGTCAACTTGAATAATGGCGCACAGGTTTGGGAAGTCTATGGCGGCGGAGAGGCTGGCGGCGTGATGAGTGCTGAGAGTGTACAGAAATACGTCACAGCATTTAAGCCTGCAAAAGATGAGCAGGGTAATGATATGACTGATGCCAAATGGCAGGCTGCCTGGACGCTCGGTGGTGACTATGACCCAGACATGGCAAGCTTCCCTGGAACATTCGCTTATGCCGCCAACACATCTACCAATCTGCAAAATCCCATTGCCAGAGTAGCAGAGATAGACGACCGCAAAGACACCCCGAACACACTCAGATTTAAGAGATATAACACCAATGTCATCATCAACGAAGGTGCATATGTAGGCAACTATGCTTATGGCGGAGGACTTGGTAAGGCAGACGACGTATTTATCAGCAGTGGTGACGTCTATGGCACCACCTACATCGCCCTTCTCGGTGGAAAGGTCAACAAGGACCTCTATGCTGCCGGTACTATGGGAACCGTCTATAACCTCTTTGGTGCAGACTTCATCGCCTCGGCCAATGCCTATATCCAGGGCGGCACGGCACGTAACGTCTATGGCGGCGGATGGGCAGGTGCTGTGGGATACCATACGGGTGACATCAGCGCTGCAACCACAACCGACATTCCTGGTGAGACACACGTCGTCATCGGTAAGAAGGACGGCACGAGCTTCGTCGACGGTCTTCCTGCCATCGAGCGTAACGCCTATGGTGGTGGTGAGGGCGGTCCTGTATTCGGTACTACCAACATCACGCTGAACAAGGGTTATATTGGTTATCGCTATTTCGTTGACCAAGCGAGTGCTGATCCAGGAGCAGAGCTCATCGGTATTACTGATGGTGGTGGTTATTATCAGGAGAAACTGCACGACGAAACATGGTCGGGTGATGGCTCCTATCGTTTGAAGGATAGTGGTAACATCTTTGGCGGTGGTTACGTTGATAACAGTAGTGTTGATGAATCTAATGTAACGATGTACGGCGGACATGTGCGCAACTCCCTCTTTGGTGGTGGTGAGATTGCTGCCGTCGGACGTGGCGTTATCGTTGCCTCCGGTGAGAAAAACTCAATAAGAAATCTGCAAGGTATTTATAAGGCCGGACATACCAGTGTGAAACTGTACGAAGGTTTTGTACACCGCAATGTATTCGGCGGCGGTCGTGGCTACAACAACCTTGGTGAGGGTGGTAAGCTCTACTCCGACGGTTATGTCTTCGGACAGACCGAGGTTGATATTCACGGTGGTGAGGTAGGTACTAATGCCGAACTTGCCAACGGTAACGGTAACGTCTTCGGTGGTGGTGATATCGGTTATGTCTATAGTGCTTATGAAGATTCAGAGGGCGCTTTATGCTTCGGTAAGAAGTCTGGTGTACGCTATGATGATGGCGACGAAGGCTACTATTATAAATATGAAAACGGAACATGGAAAATGGACGGTACTGAGAAGATTCTCACCGAGGACTGCAAGGTGCTCATAGAACCGCATGCCCGTGTAACAAGTGGTACGATTAATTACGGTGGCAAAGTTTATAATGTGGGTGATTATGTTCCTATAGCTTACCTTAATACTTTAGGAAACAAGAATTCTGGTCAATGGGGGAATCTGGACACTGAAGGTATTACCATTCATAATGCTGTTTTTGCCGGTGGTAACACCTCGTCAGGTTCTGATAAGGTATTTGCTAATGCTACCTCTATCTTCGGTAATGCTACGGCCTCTATCCATGATGTCTATAGCCGTGACCTCATCACTTTGGGCACCAACCATGTGGGTGGTCTTTATGGTGACGGTAACCTGACTTTCGTAGATGGCTACCGTGGATTGAATATCACCAACTATGGTACAGACTATTATAGCATTAGTAAGGAAATCACTATTGATGAGTATAATGCTTTGCCAGCTCGTGAGGCAGCTTATTATGAGTTAAGATACACCTGTGTGAAAGAATGTACTGACGATGACGGAACGGCATATCATCCCAAAGACCCAAGTAATCCCAATTCTAAGGCATCTACATTGTCAGCATTGGAAATCATATCCTTGTTTAAGAATAACACTCAAGGTGTTCTTGACCATGAAGGACAGCCATCATCTACATATTGGCAAGAGAATGGTGTGCTGCCAGTCTATGCCGGCCGTCCGATGAACACCATCCAGCGTGCTGACTTCTGCGGTGTGTTCGGTAGCCGTATGGTGATGCAGGGCGCCCAGGACCGTGTGCCTGAGATTGCAGACTATACCAACTACACCATCAACCGTGTGCGTGAGGTGTCGTTGAACAAGAAGCTCTTCGATAAGTCCATTCCTACTGGAGATTATCACGGCAACTACTTCGGTATCTACAATATCGTGAACTACTTTGGCGCCCTGACCAGTGATGTCGATTTCCATGAAACAGTGCGTGTCACTGACAACACCGACGCAGCCAAGTACAAGTCACCAGCAGTCACCCCAAGCGGCACTTATCCTTACGAAGTAGCTACTTACGAGCAGTGGAAAGAGGCCCATAAGGCTGATCGTACCCGTAATAATGGTAATAGCCATAATAAGGTGGCACTGGCCTCTGGTGTCTATCTGGAGTTGACCACCGAGCAGAGCACTGGCACCGACGTCTATGAGAAAGACTGGGGCTATATCACGGGTGTTGTCGAACTCGACCTGATTAATGTGCAGACGGGTATCGGTGGCGGCTTCGTCTATGCTAAGAACGAACATGGTAAACGTGGTCCATCCGGCAAGACGCACACCACCATCACCGACCTGAACACAGGTGCTGTCACCCAGAAGGATTTTATTTACACAACTAATGATGAGAGCAAGGACGAATGGGAGTCCAGCGGTAACTTCGTGCACAGCACACAGGTGATTATCGACGACTGCTACAACGTCAGCGGCAAGTATAAAGGAACGGTAGCTCCGGGTGGTGCCGTACCTGCCCACTACTGGTATATCCAGGGTTCGGTATATGTCTATGACCAATATATCTCCGCCTACACCGGAGCGCCCAACGCCTACAGCGAGACGGTGGAAATTCCGTTGACCATCACGGCAGCATCGCACGGTACGATGAAACTGCTTAACGTACAGCCTAACTACTATGCTTATTATGCTTCGTCAGGGCACCCGTTGGCCGATGGTCAAAAACTCATCATCAACGATGTGACCTACTATAAGAACGATCCTATCAGCTATTGGGATTACTTCTTGCTCAGTCAGTCAGAGAAGAGCCTCTTCGTGCCGGCTACCTATGTCACCATTGGTGATTGTAAGGTTAATGGCACACCATATGCGGAAGGAACAGTATTGTTGTCTGAACAATACAACACTTTGAGGAACAGTAGTCCTTCGGTAACTTACGAAGAGGGTGGCGTGGAGAAGACCGATAAGGACTTTGACTACTTCTTCCGCTCTTCCAACAACGTCAGCCACGACACGGGCTATATGCTGACCTATAAGGTGAACAACCCCTCACCGTGGGATTTGTGGTACACCAAGTTTGACAGTGCGAAACCTATTGAAGACAGGCAGCAGACGGCAGCAGACGGCTATAATAATGGTCCTACATACAGACTCAAAGATGGTCTTACAGGCGGACTGCTCGGACAGCAGGAGTACAAGGAGAGCGACGTCATCTCAAAGATTGTTTATGATACCTATCAAGGTGTTGTTACTTCTCATCCGGAAGTCATTCCTGCAGAAGGTCAGGCATTCTTTGAAGACGCTTATGTCATTACCAGCGCTGTTGATGTCACTGTTGGCACGTCCACCCGTCACCTCAATCCTGGTGCTGTTATCTCAGCTACAGAAAAGACAAGTTACGGACTTTCCGAAGCCAACTCTTCTCCTGCCTATATCTGTACCAGAACCATTCAGTTGAGTGCAACGGATTATATCTATCAAGGCACCAAGATGTCGTCAACTGAGAAGGGCGACTATATCACAAGTGTTACCGCCGACATCAAAGCGATACTGCCTGCAGCAGAAAACGTCACGAAGATTAGTGACTTGACTGAAGAACAATTAAAAGATTTGACTGCTGACCAAAAGAGAAATCTGGCACAGTTGCTGACGGTTCGTGAGGAAATCAAGTCCGATGTCATACCTGCTTACTACTGTAAGACAGCAGGTCTCTATGGTGGTGACTACTACGAGTCTGGCAAGAACTATCGCGGCTTGGCCATATGGAGCTCTATGTCTAAGGATGACCGTGAGAAGTTTGCCTTCAATTACGATGCCCTCGACTTGCTCATTGACCGCACCTATAGTGGTACAGTAGGCAAGAAGTATCAGTACGATTCAGAAGCAGCAACCCTTCAGGGAGCTCAAAATAATCCCGCTGGTTACTCGCTCGATAAGCCTGTCGATTATACGGCTACATATAATGGCAGCGATCCTGAATTAGAAACTGGTAAAGAATACACACGCGAGCAGTTCGAGGCACTGGCCAATGAGAAACGCCACTATTCGGGTATCGTGGTCAATGACAAAGATGCCACATACTACGTGGTGAACACGTCCTTCCAGATTGGCAACACGCCATACGCCGTAGGTTCTACCATCTCTTCTTCGGTCTATGAAACTCTTGGTGATACGGATAAAGGTTATATCACAAAACTCCAATTTAGTGAAATTGGAACTTACTATTATTGCCGTGAAAACTATACTATCGGTGAGAAAGGTAGTGGCGTGGCTGTCAATTGTGCTGTAGGTGTCACTGTCAATGGTCAACAGCAAAGCGGCAGCTATAGCATTAATGATAATGTTCCATTGGGCGTTGTTATCGATGCCACAAACTATGTCAGTCTCGTCAACAAACAGGTTGACTTCACTATCCATGGCATAGCACCCACCGAGGTATCGACTCTCTATGTGTCGCGCAACTCCGACATCTTCGACCTCTCGAAGGAGAAGATCATCACCGTCATCTATCAGTATGACTACGAGGAGGCTGATGCATTAGGTAACATCACACCCCAGAGTGAGCGCCATGTGGTGAACATTCACCTTACCTTCAAGAGCGGCATACCGTTTGTTGAGAACATCAAGGTGCCACAACTCATCCTACCGGGTGATAACGTGGCTCTGCGCGAACCTGTCGTTACGCCTGGTGCATACGAAATCACTGGTGGTGGATGGGAAATCTTCCAGGACGAAAAAGACGCAGAGAGCCATGTCAATGGTATAGAGTATTCGCCTAACTTCGATCCTCTCTATTGGTATCAAAATGGTTACTTTGTCGCTTACTATGCCAAGACCTATCTGGGCAAGACTTATTCGAACCACGTGCCGCTGAGTGTGGCTAACTACCACGACTTGAAGAAGGTGCTGGATGACACCAGTCATCACTATTATGTGGACAACCCTGCTGTTAAGCGTAACTCTAAGATTTATATCAACGATGCTGTCAACGGTGCTACGCAGCTGAAGCAGTTCTACGACCTCAGTAAGAGCACGCTCGACGAGCACGTCCGCAACTGTCAGAACCTCGAGTTCATCCTACATACGAACGTTAACCACACGGGCGAATGGACGCCTATCGGCGACGAAGGTCACTGCTTCGAGGGTAACTTCCACGGTGACGGCTACCACATCGACGGACTCGACCACTCACTGTTCGGTCAACTTTGTGGTAACGTATATAACCTCGGTGTTACGGGTTCGTTCACTGGTGCAGGTATTGCCGATACTGGTTCTGGCTATGTAGAGAACTGCTGGATCAGCACCTCTTCTACTGATGCAAAGACCTCAAAGCCTGTATTTGGCAATCCTAACCGTGGTAGTGGTTATCAATTAGTCAACTGCTACTATCAGGAGGAGGCTGATGCTACTAACAAGTACACCAACCATTCAGGCACATACGGTATCCCGACCCGTAAGAATTCTCAGGCATTCTATAATGGTGAGGTGGCTTATGACCTGAACGGCTTCTACCTGTTCAAGCGTTACAATGACCATGAGACCGCCTCTGGCATTGACTATAAGTATTACGCCATCAATGAGGACGGCACCCTAACCGAACCTAAGACGAAGCACTACGGCAGCAGTCCTGATTATTGCTCATCGGGTGTTGACGACGTATATCTTAAGGGCGGTTATGTCGAGGACCGTTATGGCGATGGTGACTATCGTTATGCCGACGGTGTGATACCTGAGACGGAAGACGTGCGCACGTTTGTTGATGCTAACGGCATCAGCCACTTCTACCCCATCTGGCCAGACGATTACCTTTACTTCGGACAGGCCCTGACCTATGGCTATGATGCTTCACGAGCACACCAAGATATTCCTTCGCATATCAATCAGTCTGGCAATCGTCTGCAGACAGATGCTACCAGCAACCGTGTCTATCGTGCACCTGCCTATTTCCAGAGTAAGGAGATGAGTATGGCTCACTTCAACCCGAAAGCAACCTTTGCACAGACCAAGAACGGTAATGCGAATGTTGTCGCTTACAAGAATATGACTGCCATAGATTTCACTGGTGGTAATGGCGATGTCAGTGGTGGCTACAAGAAGGGGCTCGACGGTAAAGTCTTCTACGCTCCGCTGCTCGATGACGATGGTCTCACTGGTTTCCGTAATGTTGACCTGACACAGAACCTGTTGGTATACACAGGCACTGTCAGCCCGGCATCTGCAGCTACTGATGCTGTTGTGAGTGGCTATCTGCCTGATGTTGCTTACAGCGAAACAGATGCCACATATCGCACGGTAGCGATTGCCTCAACCAATGGCGTCAAGGGTCATCAGATTGTTTTGGACGGTTCCGCCTATAAGGCTACAAAGGATCATCTGTTGGTAGATAAGCAAGACTTCAACTGTCCTATCAGCTACAAGTTTGCTAGTGGTAAGCGCATGTGGTATCAGCGCACACCGGACCTCTTTGTTGACCTCAACAAGGGTTGGGAGACCGTCAGCCTGCCGTTCACCGCAGAGCTCGTCACCACACAGCAGAAGGGTGAAATCACCCACTTCTACAGCGGCAGCCGTACCATTGACGGTAACGGCACTAAGATAGGTCACGAATACTGGCTGCGTGAGTATATTGGTAAGAAGGCAGGTACGGCCGTCACAAACGGTATCTTCACCGCTGCCTTTAACTATCCTGATGCTGCAGGTAGCGACAAACAGGTTGACAACACCTTCCTCTGGGATTATTACTATAGTCTGAATGGTCGACTGGATGCCAATACGGATACCTACCAGACTTATTATCAGACTGGTCGTAACCTTGCCAGCTATCCGTTGCTGGCAACTGCTAAGCCGTATATCATCGGATTCCCAGGCAAGACCTACTATGAGTTTGACCTCAGCGGTGAGTGGACGGCCAAGAATACTGCAACACCAGCACCTGAACAGCTCAGCAAGCAGGCTATCAGCTTCGTCTCTGAGCCTGGAATAACTATCGCTGTCAGTGACAATGAGCTGAATGCAGTATCTGAGGACAACTACAGCTTTGTGCCAAACTACATGAGCAAGAAGGTGGATGGCTACCTGATGAACGCTACGGGCAGCAGCTTCGACAAGACGCCAGATGGTGGATTGGCTACCGTGCCGTTCCGTCCTTACTTCGTGGCAGCTCCTGCCCAGAATGGCGCCCCACGTCGCGCTGCGGCAGAGTCTATTGTCTTCGACCGAACCGACTCCTCATTCGCCATTGGTGACGACCCATCCGATGAGTTGGCTGGCGAGCTGACCTTCTCAACGAAGCCTCGCAAGCTGATTACTACCTCGTCGTTGCGTCAGCCTGCCGATGTCCGTATTTATAATGTTAGCGGCGTCGCCATCAGCACGTTCACCATCCAGCCCGGTGAGACTATCGAGACCGACATCACCGTCTCTGGTGTCTACATCATCCGTGCCGCTAATGGCAGATACATGAAGAAACTGGCACTGAAGTAAAAATAGAACAAGAGAGTAAAGAATAGATATGACACACACTATGAATACGACATACAGAAGTAAGCAGCAAGTAACAAGGATGATGGCAAGGTGTACCCAAGGTGTAGCCAAGGTGTACCCAAGGTGTAGCCAAGCTCTAGCCATACTCATGAGTATGCTTAGAGTATGGCTAGAGTATGCCTGGAAGCAGCCTAGAGTATGGCTAGAGTATGCCTACAGTATGCCTACAGTATGCCTCGAAACAAGAAATTTATTCCCATACGGGGAACAAAATATTCCCACCTTGGGAACAAAACATTCCCAGCCTGGGAATAAAACGGGCTTCTTGCGTCCTTTCAGTAGCAAGCGAGCAGAGCTCGAGCGACGGCTCCTCGTTTCCCTGCTCCTGATGCTGGTATTGGGAAGCACAAGCGTGTGGGGACAAGTTACTTACCAATACTACGCCATTCACAATAAGGACAATGGCTATTTGAAACAAGTCAATGGAGGCATTGCTGTTGACAAGACATTCCGTTATGAGAATTCACATGACGGAAATGGCTCATCTATTTGGGTCTTATCTTCCGATGGTTATTTGCAGCAGGAAATGTATTATCTGAATGTAGCTAACGATCAGACGCTTTACCTCTCTACAGAGAAAGTAACTCAGTGGACAATTGACAACACTACTGCCTCTGGAAAAAATTATCTAAAGCCAAGTGGCAGCAGTAAATTCCTTTGTGCCGATAGTGGTCCGCAGTTGAAGGAAAGTCCATCGAAATACTTAAACGCCTGCGAGATGACCATAACCGAAAATGGCAATAAATGGGAAGGCCCCAAAGATGTTTCTTTTACGGTTCAGTCACCACAGATAGTGACTTATTTGCGCACTTACTACGTGCGTAGCATCATAGCAACTATTACAAAGGATGATGCAGACAAAACTAACCAAAAGGTAGTTGACAAGAAAGATAGTCGATGCTATTGTTCGTTGACATACAGTACAACCACAGATGCTAATAAGGGGACTAAATGGGATATCAATGAAACAAGTGGTGTCATTTATAGCAAACAGGCCAGTGGTGATTACTCTGTAGCAGCGACATATTCTGTTGCTCCCCTTGACCCCATTGCACTTTCATTGCACCCTGCTGCAGATAAGACTGTGACTTTAAAGCTTCAGCCTTCTCCTTTAGCTCCTGACGCAGGGAAGAACTATCTTCTTTTTAACACAAAAGAGGCGAATTATCGTTTCCCATACGATGACGGCAGTCTTAAAGTGAATGATGCTGTTAAGACCAATGCTAGTAGGTCAGTACTTACAGAACCCGCAACCAGTCCAAATAACGAAATCAGTTGGAAGATTGTCAGGGACGATGAAGGATTCTATTCTTTCCGTAATGTCAACAGTGGTAGATGGCTTCGTTTTGACGGCGGTCAGTTTGTTGACGGCAGCGACTATGGTGTAATAGAAGTTGGTGCCGATGGTGATGCAACTCCAGCAGGAAACGAATACAAATTCCGTTTATATAAATCAGGCACTTATAAAAACACCAATACTGCCCCTACATATTGTATTCTTCCATATAGCAAGCAATATGCCGTCTTTAAGTCAGATGGTGTGGCTGCTAATGCATCAGTAGCCCTTAGTGTCTATACAACTCCAAAAGTCATCAGTTTGAATAAAGCAAACGATGACTCGAAGTACTGCATATTTGCTTATGAGGCAGAGAATCGTGTCTATGGTAATTTCACACTTTCAGGACCTTCCAGTGCATTAGCAACGGGAGACTATGTCTTTAAAACAACAGGGTCTTATTCTTCAAGGAACATAGTAGGTTCACCAAGTAATGTACAAGATCTTGAAATAAAAGATTCCTATAGTGTTGCTGATTTAAGTTTTACTTGGCAGGTTAAGGGGCTTGATGGTTATATTACAAAACAAACGCCCACTGTCTCAAGTGGTAAAGGAACACAGGTTGTCACTGTCAATTCATTACCTTCAGGTATACGTTATGGAAAGGTTCGAGTACAAGCTAAAGGAGGTACAAAAGATTCAGGATGGAAAGAGTTAGAATTCAATCTGTATGGTGAGCCTTCATATACAGATATCTCCTCTTTGTCAGAGATTACAAGTTCTGATGGCTACTATCGCCTGACAGCAGATGTTTCTGACGCTCCAGGTGTTACCGAATTCTCAGGCTTCCTGGATGGTAATATGCACAAGATTAGCAGTGTATCAGCACCATTATTCACCACCCTTACAGGAACGGTAAAGAACCTTGTGTTGGAAGATGTTAGCATTAGCAGTGGCGATGCTTCGGGTAACACTGGTGCCATCGCTTGTACTGCGAATGGTGCAGCTCGCATCTATAATGTGGGTATCCTTAGCGGTTCTGTAGGCGGCTCTGGTAATACTGGCGGTCTTGTAGGTTATCTTGATGGCACAGCTCGCGTTATCAATTGCTATAGTTATGCTGACATCACTGGAGGTACAACAGTTGGTGGCATCGTGGGATATAATAATGTAGCTACTACTGCCACAAACCTTAAGACTATGGTGATGAACTGTATGTTCTATGGCAATATTACTGGTGGCGATACAAAGTCACCTGTATATGGTGGTAAGAATATCAACAATAACCAAGGCGGTCTCAATACTTTCAACTACTACAGTTATGAAAAACTGACAGGCGGTGTTACTGACAATCAGTACAATTGTGCGCTCGCAGTAGAGGATAAATACCTAAACCGTTTTGAGTTCTACCGTCTGTTGTTGAATAGCAATAAGAAGCTTGCAGCATACTATGCAACAGGCTCTGCTGAAAATGGCGACAAGATGGCAAAATGGGTATTGGAAACGGCTGATAGAACAATCGACAATCCTAAACCTTACCCTGTTTTGAAAGCTCAAGGATACTATCCTTCTATTGTCAACCCAGATATAGAACACGCGCCAGATAGCGCATCAGTAGGACGCAATCATGGTGGAAAGTTAGGCGACAAAACGTTGTCGGTGACAATTAATCTCGGTAGTGGTGCTCCTACTGATGCGAGCATCACTACAGGTAGCCTTACTCTAACCCGCACTGACAAGGACTTTGACCGATTCAACTTTAACTACGACAAGGTACAATTACCCTATTACAATGATGTAGGCACAGGTAACTATACAGATTACAAAGTGGTGACTGGCTGGAAGATTACAGCCATTACAGCCGTAGAGGGTGACCCATACACCTCCGCAAACTATCCAACCACAGGTATAACAGACTTCCCTAATCATAATTATGCTGACCGCAAGAGTTCCAACAAAGATCTCTATAGCGTCAGCAAGCGCGTCTTCTCTCAGGGAGCATACTTTGATGTGCCTTACGGTGTAACCAGCATTACTATTGAGCCATATTGGGGTACCGCTGTATATGTCGCTGACCAGTATTATGATGTAGTATATAAGAATGACTATACAGGAAAACAAGGTGTAAGCCAGGTAGGTACACAGGCGGTTGATAACACGACCGAATTCAATGGCCAAAAGGTCAGAACCAGTATTACTGGTCTTGGTTCTGGAACTACGGTTTACGACAATGCGGTAGTCTTGGTAGGCAATTTCCACTTGGATGGTGTACCATCTGGAGGTACTGTTCCTTTCACCATGATGTCAGTGGACATGGACAATGACCATGAGCCAGATTACAGTCTGATTTATCACCACAAGAATCGTACAGCAATTTGTCCTATCCGTTTTGACTTCCTGAACATTCCTGGCACAGCTCAGGCACAGAAGCCTAATGGTGCAAGTCTTATATGCAACTTCACCATCTTCAAGACAAAGGGTTGGTTTGAAGTTACCAATACTTCGTCTTTCTATACCTCGCAGTTAGAGTATGAGAACCTGGCTGACGTAACAAAAACAGATGCTCCACTTATTCTTCTTGGTGGTGTTATTGACCAATTTGTTTCTACTCAGTCATCAAAAGTAGATGGGCATACTATATATATCCACGTGGGTGGCAATGTATGGATTAACTCTTTCGGATTAGGTACCCACAGTGACGGCAGTCAGTCCACACCCCATGTTCCAGTTTCTGTAACAGGTGGTGAATATGAGGGTCTTTATCTTACAGGAACCTACAATGCAGGTGCAGCCGTAAGAACAGACAATGCAGAGTGTTACATCAGTGGTGGACACATTGTAGAGGCCGCAGGTGCATCTTTAGAGCAAATCAATGGTAGCGTGCATTGGCAAATCTATAATGCCGATATTGACGAGTTCTTTGGTGGAGGTACCAACGATGCGAAACCAATCAAGGGTGACATCACTACAGATATTTACAACAGTAACGTTGGACTTTTCTGCGGTGGTCCTAAGTTCGGCAATATGCAGGCTGACAAGAAGGTGACAACTAATGCCGAAGGATGTATCTTTGGCAAATACTTTGGTGCTGGATACGGCGGAACCTCTTTGTCAAGAAAGAAATATTATGATACTACAACAACGGACTGGCCTGGTTGGGCAGGAAAGTATGTCGATGACCGTGGTAAATATTTTGATGGTAGTACCACGAATGCACCTGGAGATTCAAAATATGGAAAGAAGGGTCCTGGTGTAGCAACCGATATGGACTATGAATTCTTCGTATGGAGTCCTGGAAATACTGGTGGTCGATTCTTTGTCAAGTATGCTACATTCTCTTTGGCACAGTGTAACGATGTGTCATCTACACTGAAGAAATGTACCGTAAAAACCAACTTCTATGGTGGTGGCAACTTAGGAAAAGTTGTAGGTACTGCCACTTCTGTGCTTGAAGATTGCACTGTAAATGGTAGCGTATATGGTGCTGGATACTCTGCGTCACTTCCTACTGTCGAAGTGAGAGACGGAGGCTTTGTAAATAATCCTAATTATAATAAGCAATCTGGTATGTTTGAACCTGCCGAATTATCTGGTACGACAACATTCACTTGGCAGAATGCTGCAGCAGCAGGTAAAACCTTAACCAACGGGCAGTCTGGTAGCGATTTATCAAACCATATATTATATACTAACACCGTACTAACAGGCCTTGGTGAGGTTGCGAAATCAGTTCTCACCATTAATGGCACAACCACCGTTGCCCATAGCGTCTACGGCGGCGGTGAGGAATCTGGTGTAGCTGGCAATACCGAAGTGACCGTCACTGGCGGTACGATTGGCACTCCAAATCTTGGCGGTGCCGAGTATGGTAACGTCTATGGCGGCGGTAAGGGTAAGGCTGATGATGTGACTGCTGGTATCGTGAAGGGCAGCACTACTGTTAGTATCAGTGGCTCGCCTACCATTCTGCACAATGTCTATGGCGGTGGTGCCTATGGTTCGGTGGGAACGTTCTCATACGATGCGACGACAGGATTCCCAACTGGTTGGAATACTACAGATGATAAAGGTAAGTGTACAGTGTCCATCACTGGCGGTACCATCGGTACTACAGGTGATAATAATGGTATGGTGTTCGGTTCGTCACGTGGCTTGGAAGGCGACCCGTCAATTCCTAATGTCGATAAAATGGCTTGGGTGTATGATACGGAAGTGACGATTGGCACCCAGAATGCACAATCAAACGCAACCCCATGGATTAAGGGCTCCGTATATGGTGGCGGTGAGAATGGTCATAACTTCCACGATGCGTCGGTGACGGTGCATAGCGGTACAATTGGTATAGCAGAGGGAGCTGAGATTATAGATGATAGAGGTACACCAGGCGATACTTCCGATGATATTTCTTACTCAGGTGCCCGCTTCCCTAACCGTGGTAATGTATATGGTTCTGGCTGCGGTACGGATACCTATACAGGAACTGATAGTAAGACTTACTTCGACTTCAATGCCGGTATCGTACGTGGTAATACTACTGTGCTGATAGATGGTGGTCATGTGGTGCATAATGTATATGGCGGTGGTGCTATGGGTTCGGTGGGAACATATACCTTTGCAGATGCTGCTTACCATACAGCACATCCCGAAGTGCCTGTTGGCAAGCCTATCTCTTGCGCAGATGGAACCGGCACTTGTACTGTGACTGTCAGTGGAGGACAGATTGGTGTTACCGGTGCCACTATGGCAGAACATGGTAAGGGCGGTCCTGATGACTACGGTCATGTGTTTGGTGCCGGTCGTGGTGAGATGCATGATCCTGACCAATATCCTAATGTGGAGACTTGTGCATTCTTTAATAAGGCAATATTAAATATCAGCGGTACAGCCTTCCTGACG
The DNA here is from genome assembly GCF_019973375.1 of Prevotella lacticifex. GTDB lineage: Bacteria > Bacteroidota > Bacteroidia > Bacteroidales > Bacteroidaceae > Prevotella > Prevotella lacticifex. Next base: position 144,728 of record NZ_BPTV01000003.1, read on the forward strand.
GGTTCTGCCTACGGTGGTAGCGAGAGCGGACACGTACTGGGTGATACCGAAATCAACATCTCTGGCGGACAGATTGGCTGTGGTAAAAATGCTACGAAGCCATTTCCCGATGCTGTATGGGCTGATGACTATACCCCAACAGGAGAAAGTATGGATTGCGCCAGTTGGCCATTTATTGCGCCATTTGCGCCATACGACCCATTCGCTAATGCAACGGGCGACTTGGATAAGTATCCTAACGGCAAATCAACGGATGGCGGAAGATTGGAGGCTTCCGACGGTCATACCTACTATGGTAATGTGTTTGGCGGCGGCTCGGGTAGTGTTCCTTATTTCGACACAACAGACGGCATCAGTAAATATCTGAGCACGGCAGGTAGCGTAGAGGGTAAGACCACTATCAATATCACTGGCGGTCATATCATAACAAATGTCTATGGTGGTTGTGAGGCTACGAATGTAAAGGGCTCTGCTACCATCACGATGACAGGTGGTACCGTAGGTGTGCCACGTACCGTTGCTCAAATCATGGCACATCCGAATACAGGCTATATCTTTGGTGCAGGTAAGGGTGACCAGCGTATCTTCTTCAACAAGGAAACGAATGTGGACCGTACTCTTGTCAACATCGAGGGCGGCAGAGTCTATGGTTCCATCTTTGGCGGAGGTGAGGATGGTCACGTATTCCAGAATGCGATTGTAAACATCGGTAAGGCTGATACGGAAGGTCCAACGATTGGTACATGGGGTACCTCATACGTAGATGGTAATGTATTCGGTGGTGGCCGTGGCTTCGGTGGTGAGGCGCTGACTGCCGGTAATATCGGTGGTTCTATCGAACTGAACATCAAGAGCGGTAAGATACTGGGCTCCGTCTATGGCGGTGGTCGTCTTGGATCGGTAGGATATGGTCTCTATCTGGTGGATGAAGAGATTACGGAAGATGAACAGACAATCAAGCCCTACGGTATCTTGCGTCCAAACGACAAGTACGACGGCTCTTATCCGAACCCAAGTACGCAAGATGCTTCTGCTTATTACGATAAAGGTCGTGGCTATATCACCATCAACATTAGTGGCGGTACCATTGGTAACGACTATGAATACATCTACAATCCGACTGATGAGCAGAAGGCAGCGATACCAAACACCACTTTCGACTATCAGAACCATCTGCAATACACTAAGGGTGGTAATGTGTTCACGGGCGGTATGGGACGACTCTATGCCCTGGATAATACAACATTGCTCCCATTGTGGCCAAAACTCGGTAAGTGTAAGAGCACTACACTGAACATGACTGGTGGTACTGTGAAAAGCAGTATCTATGGCGGTGGCGAGATTGGTGCTGTGGCTGAGAATGCGACGGTGAATGTCAATGGTGGTACTGTAGGTACGAAGGTCGTAGATTCGGAAGATGCTAATAAGTATTACTATTTCGGTAGCGTGTTCGGTGGCGGTAAGGGTAGTACGGCTAAAGTTGAAGGCATCAGCGAGGCTGGAACGACGGGAGGTAATGTTCAGGTAAACCTGAATGAAACTCATAAAGAAAATGGTGATGCAAAGGGTGCTGTTGTAAGCCAGGTATTTGGTTGCAACGATATGAATGGTTCACCCAAGGGCACTGTTACTGTACACGTCTATGCTACGCAGAATGCAGATAAAGCCAACATCAGTGCCAAACCGGAGAAGGGCACCGATACATACGATGTACAGGCTGTCTATGGCGGTGGTAACTTAGCTGCTTATGAGCCTACAGATTTAGGGACGGGTAAAACTAATGTCATCATCGATGGTTGCGGACTGACCAGCGTACGTCAGGTGTATGGTGGTGGTAATGCTGCTTCTACACCAGCTACCAATGTAGAGGTGAATGGCACTTACGAGATTGAAGAACTCTTCGGAGGCGGTAATGGCTTTGACAAGTTGCCTGATGGAAAACCTAACCCCGGTGCTAACGTAGGTTATAAGAACTATACGGTTTACGAGAAAGTGGCTGAGGAATGGGTTGCCAAGGATGATCCTGCTTATGACACGAAAGAAGAACGAACCGCACCAGGCAGTGCCATCACCTATGGCACAGGTCAGGCTTCCGTGAATGTCTTCGGTGGTACAGTTCACCGTGTCTTTGGCGGCTCTAACACTAAGGGTAATGTGCGTCAGACAGCTGTCACCCTGCTGGATGAAAACAGCGGATGTTCATTCTGCGTGGACGAAGCCTACGGAGGTGGTAAGAGTGCACCGATGGATGCTGAGGCTAAGTTGCACATGGCTTGTATTCCAGGACTGCAGGCTGCCTATGGCGGTGCTGAGGCTGCTGCTATTAAGGGTAATGTCACGTTGAATATCACCAATGGTACCTTCGACCGTGTGTTTGGTGGTAATAACCTCAGTGGTACAATCGATGGTTCCATCACCGTGAACATTCAGGAGGTTGGCTGTCGTCCTATCAAGATTGGTGAACTCTATGGTGGTGGTAACCAGGCAGGTTACTCTGTTTATGGCTACAACGATGATGACACACCGAAAGAGACTGGCACGAAGCTCTACGATGATCCACAGGTCAACGTGATGTCATTTACCAGTATCGGTAAAGTCTTTGGCGGTGGCTTTGGTAGCGGTGCTACGATGGTGGGCAATCCGACGGTGAACGTCAATGAGGTCTATGGCAAATGGTATAACGACAATACGTCGGTTGTCGGTGAGGATGAGGAAACGCCCAATCACTATCCCATCCCGTCACATGCCAAGGGAAAGATGGGTGCTATCCATACTGTCTTTGGTGGTGGTAATGCTGCCAAGGTGATGGGTAATACGACGGTCAACATTGCAACTCAAGCGGAGGTCTATATCGTGAAAGAGGTGACCGCAGGTGAAGCTTTGCCAGCTGGCTGCTACACCCGCAGCGGTGCAGGAACAACAGAAAGTCCGTTTATCTACACGGATGCCGAAGGCACTGCCGCAGATGGAACCACCTACTACGAGAAGCAGGACGTCCTGGGCGCTGACATCCGAGGTGATGTCTATGGCGGCGGTAACAACGCCGAAGTGACAGGTGATGCAAAGGTGAAAATTGGCAAGAAGAATGAATAAGAGAGCAGGCCGCTAACCAGGTGAATTGAGAATTACTTATAGGAGTTATAGGAGTTATCGCTTCGCTCGTCCATTCGGACAGGAGTTAAAGACGATAGTTGAGATTTAACGAAAACATCAACGAAAAACGAAAGACGAAAACTTAAATCGGATAGCGGTTAGCGGTTAGCGACGAAAACGAAAACGAACGTGTGTAGAACAATCGTCGGAGCGAAGCGGTAACTTCGGAGGGCTGAAAGTCAGGTAACTCCTAGGCCGTAAGGCCGATAACTCCTGAGCGAAGCGGTAACTCCTAAGAATAAATATTGAAATTTGAAGGACTCCTCCGTCGCCATAGAAGGTATGGCTCCCCTCATCGGGCACGGAAAGACATTCAGTCTTTCCTCTGAAGGCCCTCTTCGCCCACTCCCCGTGGGAGAGCAGGTAGCGGCATAAAATGAAACCAAACAAGTAGGCTGTCAAAAATTTAAGCCGTTTTTCGTTTCTTACTTTTGAGGTCCAACATTCTCCTTACTTGCCAATTGTCAAGCAGAGTCATTTCTTTCCAATCCTTTATATCAGCCATTCTCACGCAT
>NZ_BPTV01000003.1:149458-351925 GCF_019973375.1 Prevotella lacticifex
GCCTTCGGGTCGCGGAAAGAGTAGAGGAACTTGCCGTTTGACATTTTTTGCTTTTTGTATAGAATCGTTCCGTCCTTATAGTCTTTCAATGGCATTGTCGGCTCATCCATCTTGTAATTCTTTATGAACGCCGAATTCTGCTTCAACGGTATCAGGTATGCCAGTCCTTCCATCTTGTCGACTTTCTCAAAAAGCTTGTCGTTGTAGAAACCCTTGTCGAATACCATCAGACCATTCTTAATCTCATACTCCGCTACAAAGTCGTCTATCGCCGTCTGATCCAGCATGTTGCCTGCGTAAGGCTTTGCCGCTATGGGCTCACGCGTCAATGGGTTGAAAGCATACAGCAAGCTGATATCTTTGGAGCCTTTCTTCGCTCCCTTGCGCGAGAACTCCGACAGACTCCCCGTCTTGGCATTGTAGTCCTTGAGCATGCCATCGATAACCATGTCACCGCCGGTAAAGGTGTTCACCCTATTGCGCATGAACTCACAGATAAGGGAGTACGCCTTGCCTATCTTCACAAGAAACCCGGACACTGCCGTCTCAGACAAATGCACTCCCGGATACATCTCTGATGCAAATGAGCAGAGGTACTGTATCTGCAAGTCACGGTTCATGATGCCTCCATATGAAGCACGGAGCAAGGCAATGACATAGAGGCGCTTTGCATCGTCGAGATTCCAAACCTTGGCGAGTTCTTGAAGAAGTCCACTGCCGTACTTGTCACAGAGAGCCACCTCTCCATAATCTTTAATATCCACTTGATTTTTCTTGCGCATATATGAGCCCTCGACAAACTTGCCGTTTACAATTTCTCCTACCGTTCCTTGGTCTACGGGGATAGGCTTCCCGTTAATTCTTTTGCTCGTCCTTTTTATGACGACAAAACGACTGCCTCTCTGTCGGACTATCGTACTTTTGGGGCGGGCGACTGACTTTATCTCTTCTGGAATAGCCATAAATATGTATAGTATCTATATAATTAAAAGAACTATACAAAGGTACAAATAAATGGCCATATCTGCAAGAAATTACCAATAATATTGGCAAAAATAATTATGCAGAGACTAAAACAAGGGGAAGTTTAAACGGGCTTTCTACGAAAGAAAGCCCTTGCTAAGCCAGAAACGGCAAAGCAAGGGCCAAATTGTATAGTGTCTCAAATGGAGGTTTCTTTATTATATCCATAAATTCCTTGAAATCAGTTCTTTCCTTGTATTCGTCCTCAAGAATAAGACCAATCGTGTGACTGATGTCTCGATGGCGCGGGACATCAGCTAACTCTGCTCCCTTCCTGAGATTATGCCCGTTGTCGCTGACAATATATTTTGGAGTCTTTCCGATTTTGTCCTTCAGTTTTATTATCTCCCTTTCTACGTCTCCGGCTTTCCATGATGACGATACAGCCATTGCCAGCACCTCGACATCCCCATGCTTCAATGTCTTGCCCTCGTGCTGTGCTGGAGCTGCGAGAATAACCAGCAACTTCTGACTTCCGACGGTGATACTCTCGTCTATAATGATAGAGTATTCCTTCCCTCTGAACTTATTACATGAGTCAAGATACTCTACGATACCAGCCTTGAGCAGCCAATTCTCAATTGTCTGGTGTGATGGTATTACACCGAGGGCACCGCCGAGAAAGTCATTGAATAACTCCAATCCGTTGACGATTGAACGAAATCCGCATCCCATGCGGATGTACATGCACACGGCCAAAGCTATCACTTCCGCCCAGAATGAGTGTCCTTTAACTGGCGTGAAAGCAAGTCGAACAATTCCTCCGTCGTGTTCAGACTCAAACGACGTTTTTTTTTGAGCTCTGTATCCTTGGCCTTGCTCTCCTTCTTCAACTCCTTGTACTTGTCTTTCCATTTTTTACTACTCTTGTCTTTAGCCATAATTGAAGCTTCTAATTTTTTAATCTTAGCCGATGCTGCCTTTTCCTTCTCGTTCTTCTTAGCGAGTAATGCTTCCAGTCTCTTTATTTTTGCACTTTCTTTTGTCATAATATTTTACTTTACATTGTTATATTTTCTATGTAAAGGTACTAATATTCAATGACTTATGCAAATTATTAAAGTTAATATATACTATGGAATATGTTTATATAAGTTAAGAATAAATCCTTGTAAATCAAAAGCAATTATGAGTATAAAAACTGACTAAATTTTTGACAGCCTACCAAACAAGCCACAATATAACTGGGGTTACGACCCTCTTAACTACAACGTGCCGGAGGGTAGCTACAGCACCAATGCCCTTTGTCCCTTGACACGCATCAGTGAATTTAAACAGATGGTCCATTCACTTCATAATGCAGGCATACGCGTAATCCTCGATGTGGTGTATAACCACACCTTCGACATCGCGAACTCTAATTTCCAGAAAACCTATCCCGACTACTTCTTCCGCAAGAACGCCGACGGAATATATTCAGACGGTAGCGGCTGCGGTAACGAGACAGCAAGTGAGAAACCGATGATGAGGCAGTTCATGATAGAGAGTGTGAAATACTGGATTAATGAGTATCATATTGACGGCTGAACGGCTGGCAGTGGATTGGTGTGGTTCCTTGCCGTTGCGTCATTTTTCATGCTTAGTAACAGCAGCAAGAAAGAAGGAATCGACTTCAAGCACGACCATTGGATATACATGGTTGTCGGTTCTGCATTTTTGGGAGCAGTCAGCGGTCTCTATGACCGTTATCTAATGGCTCCTGTGAACGAGGGTGGGGCAGGTCTTGACAAAATGATAGTTCAAAGCTGGTACACATTCTACCAGTGCATCATGATGGGTGTGGTGCTAATCGTGCTATGGTGGCCTACACATAAGAAAACCACACCTTTTCATTGGAACTGGTTTATTGTCGGAGTAAGTCTTTTCCCAAGTGCTGCCGATTTTGTGTATTTCTATTCGTTATCAATACCAGATGCTATGATCAGCATTGTATCAATGGTACGCCGTAGTAGCGTTGTGGTCAGTTTCCTTTTCGGTGCGGCGTTCTTTCATGAGAAGAATCTTAAGGCAAAGACACTCGACTTGATACTTGTTTTGCTGGGTATGATTTTCCTGTATATCGGCTCCGAATAAAAAAAACATAGAAATATTTTGTGGAATAAAAAAAACATTATCTTTGCACAATTGAAAAAATCTTTATTATAAACGATTAATAAAATCAAAAGTATGAGTCAGAAAAGAGTTTACCTGTTCGGCAACGGCAAAGCCGAGGGTAATGCACAAATGCGTGAGGAACTTGGCGGCAAAGGTGCTAACCTTGCCGAGATGAACCTGATTGGTGTTCCCGTTCCTCCAGGTTTCACCATCACTACAGACTGCTGCAACGAATACTATCAGGTTGGCCAGCAGAAGATCATGGAGCTCCTCAACGACGACGTGATGGCTGCCGTCAAGCATATTGAGGGTCTGATGAACTCGAAGTTCGGCGACAAGGAGAATCCCCTGCTTGTCTCTGTACGTTCGGGTGCTCGCGCCTCTATGCCGGGTATGATGGATACCATTCTGAACCTGGGCTTGAACGACGAGGTGGCAGAGGGTATGGTGAAGAAGACCAACAATCCCCACTTTGTTTACGACTCCTACCGTCGTTTCGTACAGATGTACGGTGACGTGGTGCTGGAGATGAAGCCCGTCAACAAGGAAGACATCGACCCGTTTGAGGAGATTATTGAGAAGGTGAAGGCCGAGCGTGGTGTGAAGCTGGACAAGGACCTGAGCGTCGACGAGCTGAAGAAACTCGTACAGCTCTTCAAGGCTGCCATCAAGGAGCGCACCGGCAAGGACTTCCCCAACGACCCCATCGAGCAGCTCTGGGGGGCCATCTGCGCCGTGTTCCGTTCTTGGATGAACGAGCGCGCCATCCTCTATCGCAAGATGGAAGGCATCCCCGACGAGTGGGGTACCGCTGTCAGCGTGATGGCTATGGTATTCGGTAACATGGGCGATACCTCTGCTACCGGTGTATGCTTCAGCCGCGATGCTGCCAATGGTGAGAACGTGTTCAACGGTGAGTATCTGGTCAATGCTCAGGGTGAGGATGTCGTAGCCGGTATCCGTACTCCCCAGCAGATTACCAAGCTGGGTTCTCAGCGCTGGGCTGAGCGTGCCGGTATCTCTGAGGAAGAGCGCGTAGCCAAGTATCCTTCTATGGAGGAGGCTATGCCTGAGATTTATCAGCAGTTGAATGGTATCCAGGAGAAGCTCGAGGAACACTATCGTGATATGCAGGATATGGAGTTCACCGTTCAGGAGGGCAAGCTGTGGTTCCTGCAGACACGTAACGGTAAGCGTACTGGTGCCGCTATGGTGAAGATTGCCATCGACCTGCTCCACGAGGGTAAGATTGACGAGAAGACTGCCATCCAGCGTTGCGAGCCTCAGAAGCTCGACGAGCTGTTGCATCCCGTATTCGAAAGAAGGCACTGACCCAGGCCAAGGTGATTGCTCAGGGTCTGCCCGCATCTCCTGGTGCTGCCTGTGGGCAGATTGTATTCCACGCTGACGATGCTCAGGAGTGGCACAAGGATGGTCACAAGGTTGTGCTCGTTCGTATCGAGACATCTCCTGAGGACCTCGCCGGTATGTCTGCCGCAGAGGGTATTCTGACTGCTCGTGGTGGTATGACCTCTCATGCAGCTGTGGTGGCTCGTGGTATGGGTAAGTGCTGCGTGTCTGGTGTTGGTTCGCTGAATGTTAGCTATAAGGACAAGACCGTTGAGATTGACGGCATAGTATATAAGGAGGGTGACTATATCTCTCTGAATGGTACCACTGGTCAGGTTTATGCCGGTGAAGTTCCTACCAAGGCTGCCGAGCTTTCTGGCGACTTCAAGGAACTGATGGATCTCTGTGACAAGTACACCAAGCTGCAGGTTCGCACCAATGCTGATACTCCACACGACGCGCAGGTTGCTCGCAACTTCGGTGCCAAGGGTATCGGTCTGACACGTACCGAGCACATGTTCTTCGAGGATAAGAAGATTATCGCTATGCGCGAGATGATTTTGGCTGATAATGCTGCTGGTCGTGAGAAGGCTCTGGCCAAGCTGCTGCCTTATCAGAAGGCTGACTTCAAGGGTATTCTCGAGGCTATGGACGGTCTGCCTGTCAACATCCGCCAGTTGGATCCCCCATTGCACGAGTTCGTTCCCCACGATTTGGCTGGTCAGGAGACGATGGCTAAAGAGATGGGTGTCAGTGTTGAGGACATCAAGCGTCGTGTTGACTCATTGGCTGAGAACAACCCCATGCTGGGTCACCGTGGGTGCCGTCTGGGTATCACCTTCCCCGAGATTACCGCTATGCAGACCCGTGCCATCCTCGGTGCTGCCTGCGAGCTGAAGAAGGAAGGCAAGAATCCTATGCCGGAAATTATGGTTCCGCTGATTGGTACGCTCTATGAGTTGAAGCAGCAGAAGGAAGTCATTCTGGAGGCTGCCAAGGAAGTATTCGCCGAGTATGGCATCGAGGTTGAGTTCGAGATTGGTACGATGATTGAGATTCCTCGTGCTGCCCTGACTGCCGACCGCATTGCTACTGAGGCTCAGTACTTCTCGTTCGGTACCAACGACCTGACTCAGATGACCTTCGGTTACAGCCGTGACGACATTGCTTCGTTCCTGCCTGTTTACCTCGACAAGAAGATCCTGAAGGTTGACCCGTTCCAAGTGCTCGACCAGAAGGGTGTTGGCAAGCTCATCAAGTATGCCGTAGAGAAGGGTCGCGAGGTGCGTCCCGAGCTCCGCTGCGGTATCTGCGGTGAGCATGGTGGCGAGCCCAGCTCTGTGAAGTTCTGTGCCAAGATCGGCATGAACTACGCCAGCTGTTCTCCCTTCCGCGTGCCCATCGCCCGCCTCGCCGCCGCGCAGGGCGCTCTCGAATGTGAATAATTTTCGGATTTTTGAGATACATAAAAACGCAAGTGCTTGATAACAAAGCACTTGCGTTTTTTTGTATCTCTCCCAAAACGTGTTTTTTCGGGAAACATTTCTGAAATTACAAATCACTGATATACAATTAGTTATATTTTTAGAAAATGCCATTCCGTGTGCCAATAGGTAGTTCTGCTTCAAATTTGTGGTTCATCCGACAAATCGTGTGATTTTGTCATTATGCAAATTGAAAAGTCTTAACTTAAAATAGTCAATGTCCCGGTAGCCATAGGCGTTTCTCTTCAAGACTTTTATTTTATTGTTGATCCCTTCTACTTTTGCATTGCTTGTCCTACATTTGTAATAAGCCAGGATTCCAGTTCTGTAAGCGGCGATGGAATTACCCAGCTTTTCAAGGGTGGGAACTTTTGATTCCCGAGCCTGTTTTATCCAGTCATCCAGCACAGCTTCTCCTTCTTTATATGAGTCCTGCTTCCATACTTCTTGCAAGTATTCATTGAGAATGTAGGCTTTGCTCAGAGGTTCGTTCATCTTGATTACGTTATCCAATCTCTTCTTTTCATCCTCTGTAAAAATATCCTTATCATGGCGCAACAACAGCCAGCGCGTTCCCTTTATGACTTTTCTTTTTTCTAAGTCCTTCTCTTGATTATAGACCTCTCTTCTGACTTTGTCCAAGGCTTCGCCTGCCAGTTTCTGCACATGGAAGTGATCGAAAACGTGAATGGCATCAGGTAGGTTTTTCTTAATCGCAGAGATGAACGCAGCGGACATGTCTGAAGACACGGACTCTATCTTCGCGCCGCTTCTCTTCAATTTGGGCCAGAACTTCTTCAAAGAATCGATTCCTTTGCCATCTCCGACATGTATAATGGCACCACTCAACATGTCGACCACAATAGTCAGATAGACGTGTCCCTTCCTCAAAGCGAACTCATCAATACCAATGTGCTTGACATCCTTGATATCTATATGAGAAAACTTATGATTGAGATAGTTCTTGTGGATATCCTTCACCGTATCCCAACTCAGACCGAGATAGTGGGCTACATCTTTTATCGTCATTCTATGAAGCAGTTCTATCACGAGCCTTGCCAAACGATGTGTATAGCGCTGCTTGCCGGTAACGAAATGAAGATCCTCATAGACATCAGCACCACATGTCTTACACTTTAGACGACGCACCTTTACATGTAAGATTGATTGCTTGGTACCAATGTTGACACTGCGGATTTTACGAATCTTGAACCCGTTGCGTACGACAACGTGACTATGGCAACATTCACATCGAGTTTTTACATCTCTTTTTTGGATATGATGAATAATAGTATTACCTTTGTACTCAGTCTTAGTGCATTCGAAGTCCCTGATTCCGTATGCATAATAGATATAGCTGGTGTCCATTTGTCTTGTTTTTTTTAATCACTTACAAAGGTAATGGATTTCCAGCTATTTTCTTTACATCATCCACACTTTATCACACGATTTGTCGGATGAACCAAATTTGTTTACCAAAATATGAGCCTGTTTACCAAAAATTTGAGTGCGGTTATTGCGGCTGATTTTTTTGCTTTATATGCATAATGTACATACCATTGTGCAAACACTTTTCCGTGTGTCAATAGGTTGGTCTATAGTAAAATTTACCTAGATTTGAGCGAGCCTTATGAAACCTGAATTATATTATATGAATGCGCACTATTGCGTATAATCATATAATATACATTTGATATGGCAACATTAAAAGCTACTGTAAAATCAAAAAGGAAAGATGGTATGTATGTCGTGTACATACGTTTTGCCCACAATCGTAAAGTTTCTTATCTAAGGACTTCATGGATGGTTAACGATAAGGGGCTGAGTCGGAACAAAAAGGATATTCTTGATCCTTTCGTTATTCAACAAACCTCAAAATTGATTGATCAATACTACAACACTCTGAATAGGATTGACACACAAGACTGGACGGTCAAGGAAATTGTGGACTATATTCAGAAAGGGAAAGATGGAATATCGTTCTCAATGTACGCTCGTAAGCATATAGAGAAGATGAAAGCTAGAGGTCAGGAAAGGACTTCACGCGACTATAAGTGGGCACTTTATAGCCTGGAGAAGTTTGCTGGTGATAATGAGATCATGTTTTCCCAATTGACCTACTCATTCCTTTCCCGATGGATAGACTCTATTTCCCAGACGGCAAGGTCTAAAAACAAATACCCAATCAACATCAGACAGATTCACAAAGCTGCCATGTTGGAATACAACGATGAGGAAAGAGGTATTCTGTTAATCACAAACCCTTGGCCCAAGATTTCAATACCCAAAGAAGATACACCAAACAAGAGAGCAATAAGCCCCAATATGCTTCGCAGGTTCTTCGCCGTTGTTCCCGACTTCAGTAGATTCACGCATCCGCTCCAGGAACTTGGACAGGATATTGCGCTGATAAGCTTCTGTATGTGTGGCATCAACAGCATTGATTTGTTCTATGCGAAAAAGAGCCAGTATCACAATGGCATTTTCCACTATAACAGAAGAAAAACAAGTAAATCCCGTTCCGATAATGCATACTTTGAGATAAGGGTGCCACAATTTATAAAGCCCACATTCGAGAAGTACTTGTCCAAAAACATAGAATCTCCCTGGCTGTTTGACTTTCAAGACCGCCTGAGCACATCAGACTCATTCAATGCCAATATCAATGCTGGCATCAGTCAAATCTGCAAGAAAGTCTCACCTGATTTCCATGCCAGCCTGTATTCCTTCCGTCATTCATGGGCAACGATAGCGCAGAATGGATGTGGAGCCTCACTTGGTGACGTTGACTTTGCACTTAATCACTCTACTTTCAAACTGGCACGAGTTTATACGAAAATAGATTACTCGCCGGCATGGGAGTTGAATGAGAAAGTCATTGACTATGTTTTCTTCAGTAATGAAGATATAGAGAAATCTGAAGACGCAAATACTTTTTTTGAGAGAATGTCGAAGTACAATCTTATCAGAGGAGAGGCTTTCATTTGTGGTAACCGTGTATGTGTAATCGAGGACTCTGGATTTACAAATGTCGAACAGGTCATAATGAAACTTCTTGTTTCTTTACCTAACGACATATCACGACCATCCAAGGTTCAGATAAAGATTACAAATCTTGATAAGAAGCAAACGCAGTTATATCAGAGGCTAATTCAGTGATAGACACATAAACGTTGGTACGATTGACCTCACGGAAACCCAGAAATCCTCAAATTTGGAATTTGAGTTGTATTAGATGAAGAAACATGCTAAGTATGTTCCCCGTATTATCCTATCTTTCGGAACTCCTGCGGGGTCTGGCCGGTCTGCTTTTTGAACAGGCGGGAGAAGTACTGGGGGTACTCGAAGCCGAGGGCGTAGGCTATCTGGCTGACGGTGTCGGTGGTCGTGGTGAGGCGGTGGCGGGCCTGAGCGATGAGGTGCTGCTGGATGAGCTGCTGCGGACTATTGCCCGTCTGGGCTTTTACGAGGTCGCCGAAGTAGTTGGCCGAGAGGTTCAGCGCGTCTGCGAAGTAGCGCACGGTGGGCACTCCCTGACGTGCGGCTAGGCCTCGGGCAAAATAGTCGTCGAGCAGGACGGTGAAGCGCTGCATGAGCTGGCTGTCGACGGGTTCGCGGGTGATGAATTGGCGGTCGTAGAAGCGCACGCAGTAGTTCAGAATCAGGGCGACGTTCTGCGCCATCAGCTGGCGGGTGTGGCGGTCGATGCCGCGTTCCAACTCTGTCTCGATGTTGCCGAGGATGTCGTGCAGCTGCTGGCGCTCACGCTCCGATACGTGCAGGGCCTCGTTGACTGAATAGCCGAAGAAGGTGTAGGGCGACATCGATAATCCCTGCATCAGTGCCGGCGAGAAGATGAGCATCACGCCCTGGTAGCTCTGTTCGAGCGTGCCCAGCTCAACGTCGTGGTCGGGGGCGAAGAAGAGCAGCGTGCCGTTGTCGTAGTCGTACTCGTTGCGCCCGTAGCGCACGGTGCCGCAGCGTGCATCCTTGTAAACCACGCAGTAGAAGCCAAACGTATAGCGGGTGTTGCCAAACGAGCTGCAATCAGCAAGGTCGTCGAGATGGATGACCTCAATGAGCGGATGGCGGACATCGTCACGTCCGAGGGCATGCATGAATGCCGACACGGTGGGGAAATGGATTTGTCTTATCTTCATGGCGCAAAGATACAAATTTTTTCGCAGATAATGACTATCATCCTACATTTTCTATCTTCACGGTGTCCAACTCTTGCTGATAAATCACGCCACGCTCCTTCGAGAAGAAATCAATTGTCAGGGCGGCGAGGGCTACAAGGATGAGCGCAAGGGCAGATGCTCGGAGCCAGGGCTTATCGCAGAAGGTGAACACACAGACAGCGATGACCATCATGACGGCAGAGACGATGATGGTCTGCGGATAGATCTTCATGAAAGCAGCCACGCGAGCCTTCTCGCTCTCCAGAAACTTCTCAGGCAACTCCTGGTATTGTTCCACGAACTGCTTGCTCCGCTGATGATTATTATAGGCTAATGCAGCTCCACCTCCGATAAAGATTACCGCCACCACCGTCAATGGCAGAATGATGGCGCGAGCCGACTCCGACGAGCCCCAACGCCATGCCACAAGGGCCAGCAGGAGGCATACCACGCCTCCTGCAACCATTGCCAGATCCTCCTGAATTTCGCCAGTCAACCATTTGTTGGTATAGTCAATCAGTTCCATATTATCTACAATTATAACCGCCGTCAACGTTGAGGATGGTACCTGTCAGGAATTTGTTGTCGGGACTAGCCAGATAATAGATAGCCAGGGCAATGTCCTGCACCTCGCCCATGCGATTCATCGGATGGATGGCAGCAATGCCCTTCTCATCATAAGCCCCAGCCTCGATAGCGTGCTTCAGGATGTCGGTCTTGATGGCACCGGGAGCAACGGCGTTGATGCGGATACCTTGCTGGGCGTAGTCGATGGCAGCAGCCTTGGTCAGTCCCACCACGGCGTGCTTAGTTGCGCAATATTGTGCGGTGTAAATCAGTCCGTTGAGTCCTGCGATAGATGCCAGATTGACAATCGTGCCACCGCCCGTCTTCAGCATGGCGCGGATGGCATACTTCATGCCGTAATAAACGCCCAGGACGTTGGTGTCCAGCTGCTGCTTGAACTCGTCCGTCTCGGTGTCAGCCAGCGGTGCGGCACCCAGCGAGATGCCAGAGTTGTTGACAATGCTGTCCAGCTTGCCGAACTTGGCCACCGTCTGCTCGATGACCTGAGCCACCTGCTCCTCGTTCGTCACATCCAACTGGAAGAAGGTCATATCCAACCCCTCGTTCTTGGCTTCCTCGACGAATGCCTGACCCTTCTTTTCACTTCTACTTGTAATAACCACATTCCAACCGTTCTTTGCAAACTGGTAAGCCGTAGCCTTACCGATACCTGTTGTACCACCCGTAATGATAATTGTTCTCTTCATAACCGCAATTTTTTTTAAGTTATTAAAACTGTTATTTATTTTCGGCTGCAAAGGTACGACGATTTCACCGAACCATCGCTAAATAAATTACTGAAAGGTGTATACAAATTACTGATGGGGTGATTTTCCTTATTTTTTTACGCTAAACTTTGCCTTATACTGGCTGGGAGTCATGCCAAGAACGCGCTTCACGTAGCGGGTGAAGTAATTGGTGGTGTTGAAATCCAGCTGATAGATTTTGAGTCATATAATCGGATTACCTTGGGTAGATGAAGACACAATAGTTACCATTGCAACCTAATTTCATCGTCTCACGAAAGTAGAAATGGGAGATTTAAGAGATCAGTTTTTTCAGTTAAAAGGAAAGTGGAATGAGAAGGGGAGAGCATAAATTGGTTCATCTTCAGTAAAAAGAAAAATGTGATTTTTTGGGAAACATCAAGTCGTTTCATTCTGCAAAGTTTAGGTTTACGTTTACCCATGTATATATACATGCCTCTCTAAACTTAAACATTAAACCTTCAATCTCCTGATTTGGGTTTACTACACCTTATTCACTAGTGTCCACTTAAATCCTTTAACATTCGGCTTTGCTTACTGATTGTAACTTACCATTCGTCGAAGGGTATTTCTAACTGAATATATTTGTTGTTGTTAATTATCTCACGTTTATTTTCAAGAAGTAATTCTTCTTGACAACTGCTTAACAGCTGTCTCAGTGGCATCTTTATCAGTAGTGAAGTCGACAAGACTCTTAGTACCTCGTATGTTGTCATTTCCTCAGCCATTTCTGTCTCTATGATAGACACAAGGCAATAGGTTGTGATAGCTGCGTATACTTGAATTTTTACTGCATTCTCTGTCGTGCCATAGAATTCCTTTATGCGTAGATGCTGCTTCATCCATTTGAAGAAGAGCTCAACGCTCCATCTGTATTTGTACAGCAGGGCTACGTCTTCCGCTGACACTTCAATGTTGTTCGTGTAAAAAACGAAGGTACGGTTCTTTTCTTTGTCATAGAATACGATTCTCCGCAATGGCTTAGAATATTGCTTCTTGGTCTTTTGACCGGTAAGCTTAATCAAAGTGTCTGACATGACCCCCGTCTTAGGATTGTTGTATCGCTTATCTTCTACTACTTCGTAAACCATCCTTTGTTTTTCTCTCACAACGAAGAATGCCCCAACCTTGTCAATGGCATATAATTGCTTTGTGTCCATGTATGCACGGTCAAAGATATAAAAACTGTCCACCTCATATGGAATCTGATCCATGACTTGCGAGTCGTGTATTTCCGCGCCAGTGATTATGGCAAACGAAGGAATGCTGTTCTTGACATCAAATAGTGTATGTACCTTTACGCCACTTTTTCCGTGATGAAGCTTCGTCCACCAAAACACAGACAAACATAAAGATATAGTGGTAGAATCAAACGCATACACATTGTTGCTAATGAAGAAGTCCTTTAAGCCTGTGCGTTTCTCTCTTGCTATTGATATAAGTTTGAGTGCATACTCCTCAAATATTCTTGGGTCGCGTTGCTCGTTGGCTTTGGACAAGTTGCTCCTCGATACGTTGGCTCCAAACCCGAGGTGATGAAACATATTGCGAAAGGGAGCGAGTGATGTCACCAAGTCTCTTAGACTTTCTCTATTGGAGAGTTGACCGTATATCAAAACAAGGAGATGATTCCAACAAGTGAATGACTTTACCCACTTATTGCCGTCATATTTATTTACAAGACAATCAAAAGCTCGTTTGGGCAAGAACTTGCAGACCTGAGTGAAGATGAACTGACCTTTGTGCATATTTTACGATGTACTTACAATTTGTAACTTTTGACTATAGCCATGCAAAGGTACAAAATTGAAAAGTACACGTAAAGTATATGCTTGTAAATGTCTGACCTAAGGGCAGTTTAAGCGAATGTTAAAGGATTTAAGTGGACACTAGTGCACCTTATTATATATATAAGAACATCTAAACTTAAACCTAAACTTATGGCATTGAATTCCATCCATTTTTCTTTTAATCGAAACAAGAAATTGGTAAATGGATGTGGTTATTGCCTTAATTTATATTAAAAACAGACACGTTCTGCAAGAAAAACGTGCAAAACGAGCGTAATGTCATGAGAAATTATTAATTTTGCAAGTAAAATTTGCAGAACGTGCTGAAAAGTCGTAATGCAATCTGTGTTCTAACAATAGTGTTTAACAATTAAAATATCGAAAAGTAGTCGAAGTGGCAAAAATGGTCGGATATTTTGAGGAAATCGGGTGCAGAATGTGCAGTATATGCTCATAATGTTTCCCAAATGTTTCCCAGATTCGCCGTAAAGTGCTGATAATCAGTTCCCGTTAGCCGCCGCACAGGCCGCTGTCGAGGAGAGTAAGTAATCCAAGACTACTTATTATCATCTAAATAGTACGGACGCCGGTGCCACTGTGCACTGGAGCCCGTCTCTTTATATAACAAATCACTAATCACATGAAGAAAATAATAACTGTCATCACCGTCCTCATAGCCGCGACAGCCTTGGCTGCGGCACAGAACAAAATGGTGGGACTGTTCAACACGATGCCGGCATCATGGCTGACATATCTCGACGCGTCGGAGCGGCAGTCGCTTGCCGACAGCGCCAATGCCAAAGGTAAGGCCGTAGTGGTAAACAATCTCGGCGACAGCACAGCCATAGAGGCCGTCGGCAGTAACTATCTGCGGCTGAAGTGCAACAAAGCGCACACCATGGAGATGATGCTGCTCATGAGGACAGCGGAGAAGGACTCCGTCGTATGCCTCGTCAGCACCTATAAGGGTCCTGCAAAGGAGAGCACCGTAGCCTTCTTCGATACACGCTGGAACCGGCTCAGCGACAATCTCGCACCGACGGTAACAGCGCAGCAGCTCCTTCAGAAACCCGACACCATGACCGACGCCGACTTCAAAAGTCTGGTCGAGAATCTCGACCCACAACTCGTAGCCGCCAGCGTGTCGCCAAAGGAGCAGACGCTCACCTACACTGTCTCCATTCCCGAAGTGCCAAAAGACAAAATAAAGCAGTTAAAAGGCATTTTATTGCAAAGAAAGTTTAAGTGGAACGGAGAAAAATTTAATTAGTGTTAACTATAGGAATTTTCTCGAAGAAATACTTGTTTCTTTATGAGAAATGATATACCTTTGCATCGTGTTTTTCATGGTATTAGATTATTAAGGTTAATTTTATGAGATTGGTTGTCGTGAGACAACCAATTTTTTTTGTGCCTATACGAAAGGCATCCGCAGATTTTGTCAGCAGCAGAGGAGGATAGGGTAAGTGGTCATCATCAACCGACGAACATACGGCATTGTGCGTTTCGTGTCAACACATTGATAATTAACATATTGCACACATCCCACGTAGAATGGCAGGGATCTGCAAGGTATGAATTATAAATAATTTACATTGGAATCACGAAGCCCAAAACTGTTATCACATTACGGCAGTAGAACAGGAATAAACCGAATCAATCAAACTTTTTATCGGAATTATCAGCGTTTTATAGCCTTTCTTTCGTCATGGAGCAATGTTTTTCTCATATAAAACTTGCTCGTTCAATCTATTCTTAGTAACTTTGCCAAATAAATATACAATCAGCCGTGGCCATGCCGCAGCTCTAACTGAAGACAAACCGCTAAACAAGTAATACGGTCAAATACATCTGAAAGAAATGAATCTGAAATTACGACTTATCATCATGAACTTTCTCGAGTTCGCCGTTTGGGGTGCTTATCTCACATGTATGGGCAACTACCTCGGCGTGGCCGGACTCGGGGCTGAAATCTCGTGGTTCTATGCCATCCAGGGCATAGTATCAATATTTATGCCGACACTCATCGGCATCGTCGCCGACAAATGGATACAGCCTCAGCGGCTCCTCGGCATCTGCCATCTCTTGGCCGGAACGTTCATGATAATGCTGTGGTATATGG
This sequence comes from Prevotella lacticifex, assembly GCF_019973375.1. Taxonomy (GTDB): domain Bacteria; phylum Bacteroidota; class Bacteroidia; order Bacteroidales; family Bacteroidaceae; genus Prevotella; species Prevotella lacticifex. Next base: position 164,837 of record NZ_BPTV01000003.1, read on the forward strand.
GTATGACGGCCGGCTTTGGCAACGCCGTCGGCAACAAAGCCCTTTTCATAACCATCTACACCCTCAGCGTGGCCTTCTATATGCCTACGTTAGCACTGTCGAACACTACCGCTTTCACCATCCTGAAGAACAACGGCGGCGACACCGTCACCGACTTTCCGCCCATCCGCTCCTGCGGTACCGTAGGATTCATCATTACTATGCTCTTTGTCAACAGCGCGGTGTGGGACAATGGCTCCTTCACGCTCACTCTGGCGCAGAACGCTCATAAGTTTCAGTACACATACAATCAGTTCCTCGTCTCGGGACTGCTGAGCATCATCATGTTCCTCTATGTCTTCACCCTGCCGCAGTGTAAGCTCGTAAAGAAAGACCCGTCGCAGCACCGCAGTCTCGCTCAGCAGATGGGACTCGATGCCTTCAAACTCTTCAAGGAGAAGCGCATGGCACTGTTCTTCATCTTCTCGGCTCTCCTCGGCATGTCGCTGCAGGTGACGAACAGTTTTGCAGGACCGTTCATCTCGAGTTTCCAGGGCAGTAGCGACCCGGTGGTGGCATCGTCGTTCGCAGCCAGCAACGCTACTCTGCTGACATCGATATCACAGGTCAGCGAGGCTTGCTGCATCCTCCTCATACCCTTCTTCATGAAGCGCTACGGCATCAAGGGTGTCATGCTTATAGCCATGTTCGCATGGGTGCTAAGGTTCGGACTCTTCGGACTCGGCAACCCGACAATGCCTGGAGTGCTCCTTTTCATCCTCTCGTGTATCGTCTATGGCGTGGCCTTCGACTTCTTCAATGTCTCCGGAGGAATTTTCGTCGATAAGGAGTGCGATCCCTCGATAAAGGCGTCGGCCCAGGGCTTGTTCATGCTTATGACCAACGGTCTCGGCGCAACGATAGGAACGCTGTCGGCCGGTGCCATCGTCAACCACTTCTGCACATGGCAGCAAGTGGGCGACACTTCCTATCTCATGGGCAACTGGCCCGCATGCTGGTTTATCTTTGCCGGATTCGCCCTCTGCGTCTTCGTGGCCTTCGCCCTTGTCTTCAAACCGAAGAAAACCGACTAATAACCACCTACATATTATATAAGGAGAAAACAACTTGAGAAAGGTACCACTGATATTTCAGGGAGTCTCCGAGATTCTCGAAGGTCCCGAGCTCGGACTCATCACCCTCACCGACAAGATGAAGGAGCGGCAGATAACCATTGTCTGCGACAAGGCAATGGAATATCAATTCGGACTGCGGCTGAACCCAAAGACCCGCACCGACCGTCTGCTGCCCGAGGTGCTCACCACGGTGGTAAAGCAACAGGGTGAGATGCGCTTTGAGGTGCTCATCAGCGATGTCGTCGACGGTGAATACCGCTGTCTGCTCGTCAACGAGTCGACATTCGAGTCGCTGCCAATGCGCGCCAGCGATGCCATACTCTTTGCCCTCATCAGCAACACACCGATATACATCGACTATAACCTGATGATGCGGCAGAGTGTGCGCTACAGTGCCAACGCCAACGGTATGGCCATACCAATCAACGCCCTCAGCGACAGTATGTTGAAGAAGTCGATGGAGAATGCCATCGCCGACGAAAACTACGAGTTGGCATCTTATCTGCGCGACGAGATTAACAAGCGGAAGAAAAGCGAAAAGAAGAACAGCGACGATAACATCGATGACATCCTCAACAATATCACCGGACCCAAGGACAATAATGCGAAGGATCGTCCCACAGATGACGACGACGATGACGACGACGTTTTTCCATTCTAAATCGGTCGCAGTTCCACAGCTATAATCGAGTTTTTTATCTCCGGTTGCCTATTAATAATGAAGGAAGGCCGCTATCCGACAAGAGAATTCGTGAGATTAACGAGGATCATAATTTAGTCACCGATAAATAATAAAGGAGGGCCGTTATCCGACATCCAACTTCTATAACGAAAAATAATGAAAGAAGAACGCTTTTTCTATGTTCCCGACGCAGCCAAGGCCTTAGAGCTCCCCGAGGAAGAGGCTAAGCACGCCATTCGCGTCCTCCGTCTGCATGAGGGCGACAGCATCTATCTGCAGGACGGTGACGGCACGTTCTACCATGCTCTGCTCACCCTCGTCAACAATAAGCACTGCTATTACGACATTACCGAGTCGATGCCACAGGAGCGCACATGGCGGGGCCACATCCATTTAGCCATAGCCCCGACGAAGATGATGGAGCGCATAGAGTGGATGGTGGAGAAAGCCACGGAGGTGGGCATCGACGAGATAAGCTTTCTTTCGTGTAAGTTCTCCGAGCGAAAGGTCATCCGCACCGACCGCATAAGAAAGATTGTGGTAGCAGCTTTCAAACAGAGCCGAAAAGCTTGGATGCCGACGGTCAACGAGATGGTTCCGTTCCACGATTTTATCTCCCGCCAGCGCAAAGGCCGGAAGTTTATCTGCCACTGCTACAACGAGATAGAACGGGCCGACTTCTTCACAGCTATAAACAGCGGGGCTATTATCGGTGGTGACAAATCAAATAGCGATTCAACAGATGCAAATGGTTCCATTGTCGGGAATGGCAGTTCTACAGGTGCAAATGGTTCCATTGTCGTAAATAGCAGTTCCACAGAAGCAAATGGCTCCATTGTCAGCACTAGCCCAGGCTACGATTCTTCCGCTGGCGACATTACAGTCCTTGTGGGTCCCGAGGGCGATTTCTCAATTGATGAGGTCCGCGAGGCTCTTGCCAACGGCTACGAGTCGGTGACCCTTGGCACGAGCCGTTTGCGCACCGAGACAGCGGGACTCTCCGCTGTGATGATGGCTAATCTCTCGCGCCGCTGCTGACAGATTAATTCCAGGATGGCATTGACGAGGGGGGATTGTCGACGTCAGAATACCAGTATTTCAGGATGGCATTGACGAGGGGGATTATCGACATCAGAATATCAGTATTTCAGGATGGCATTGACAAGGATTGTCGACATCAGAATATCAGTATTTCAGGATGGCATTGACAAGGATTGTCAGCGCCAACATATCCGCGGCACCACCCGGCGATATATTGTGCTTTATGAATTCCTCATCCATATCCTCGAGCGACTGCATAGAGAAGTGGTCGAGAAGCACGCTGCTCGAGTGTTTCACTCTTTCGGCCACATCTTTTCCCGCCCTAAAATAAATGTTCGTATCGTCGAGCATCGACATAATCTTCAACAGCATTTTTTGATCCCGATGACGGTCGTCGCGCAGAGCACGGTAGTAGGGCACCCACACATCGAACAGCTGGCGGTATCCTGTGGCAGCGTTGTCACGTGCTCCCGTAACCTTCTCTTTATCAGCTACTCGTGCGCCGTGCGTTCCCGATGTCCGTGGCCATCGGCTTCCGATGTCCGCTATGACCCTTGAGAGGTTCCCGGCATCCACATTCCCATCATAATTATTATAGCACCACATCGCTGCCGCCACTGTTATCCCCAACGAGAAGAGGGCCCCGCGGTGAGTGTTGACGCCGTTTGTCGTCCGCAGCATACATCGTTCAGCCTCAACACCAGTCTGCTGAATATCGGCGATGCTCAGTGGCGATGAACTGTTGCCGAGTTGAGCCAACCGGACGAAGTAAGGGCGCAGCGCATCGATGCTCCTCTGCATGAGGATAAAGTCCATGTCGCTGTGGGCCCCGTTGTTGGCCTTGTCGACGAGACCCGGTTTCGGTGTAGTAGCGAGTTCACGGCTCAGAGCGTCGACGGCAAACTTCGCCATGACGAACGGACGCGTCGACGGTGGCACCTCAGCCATGGCAGCGTGCATGCGGTTGGCAGCAATGAGTTTCCTCACGTTCGATGCCGACACCGCTTGACCGTTCTTCTCCACACGGTCGATGCATCTGACGGCTATCCCACACTGCGGCAGCCGCTCCATCATTGCCTCATTGTACCGACGCGTGAGCTGGTCGAAGGGCTCGCTGCCGACAAAACGCACCGTGGCACCGAGGGCCGGAGCAATATAGCGGCAGAATATCTGCAAGTCGATTTCTATCTGCTGCTGTGTGACGACATCGACTTTCTTGAGGAAATAAGTGGGGAAGGTGGCTTTCGATATCGAATAAGCACTGCCCTCACAAACCGTCACGTTCGTCAGATTCTCCGTTGCACGGCAAATCATCTCTCGACGCTCCTCGTAGTTGAATCCCACACTTCTGTCGAGGAGCGGGATGATATAGAGGTTGTCGACATGCCGCGCGGCATATTCCACTAAGTACTTGTGTCCCAAGGTGAAAGGATTACAATTCATCACGACCACCCCCGACACTCCGGGCTTTGCGAGAGCCCGGAGTTTATCAATATAACGGTTCAGCGGCTGACGGCTATTCTCCATGAACACTACGTTGTCGGTTGTGGCTATAGTATTGAAAGCCAACGACTTGAAGATGTCCTCATATTTTGGTTTGGTGAAAACTTTCACCGTCGGGAATCCCCTCCGCTGAACGATTTCCATGAGATGCGTCACGAGTCGGTTGGCGAGATGCTCGTCGCTGACAGCATCGTCGACGGCTATGCAGCGGATGGTGTCGCGCAGCAGTCCACCGGCAGCAACAATGGTATCATCGCCCGATGGTGAGATGGCTGCATAGTAATCGGTTTTGTCCAGGTCGATGCCATGACGGTGCAGGAAGTTCTCAACCTTCAGTCGCGTCGGAGCGTAAGCCACCGGCATCTCGTTGATTTCGTAGTCTGCGTACATATTCTCAAAACTCTTTCAGAGGTTATCGTTCATCAAATAATCCATCGCTATTTACTCTCTGTCGTTTATATTCTTCGATAATCTCTGCAATCTTTTTCATTATTTCTTCCTGCGAGTGCGCCAGACTCCTCATGCAGTGGCGGGCCTCTCTGCCGCATATCAGACATCGGCGTGGCGTCAGACCCACCTCCTGCCGTGAAATCGGAGTGGCATCAGGCCGCAGCACGTCGATATCGAAAAGTCGGCCGAGGATGTGGCTGCTCTCTATTCCGCACATCCGCCGTTTTATCTCCATTGCATCACCCTCGACGAGCCAATAACCTTCGAAGCCCGTTCTGAGGTCACGTTCCATCACTGGCTTCTCGCCCGTGGCCCCGACGATGGCTTCCACAGCGGCACGAGCCACCGTCAGCGACCACGCATTACGCTTCACGCGTCCCGGCATAACCACAGTGAGAACAATCTCAACGCGGCGGGAGCTATTGTATTCTACATCAACAATTTGCGGAGATGTGACAGAAGATGTTTCTGTAAGCGCAAAACCTGATTTTGTGACGGCAGAAGATAATTCCGCAGCAGTAGAAGAATGGCCTTTATCAGCCGAAGATAATCGCGTAGCAGCTGACGATAGCCCTTTGTCGACCGACGTCGGTGCATAGCCCTCGGCATCGAGTCCGAGAAGATGGCGTTCCGTTGCCCAGCGCCGGTCACGGCTCTCGAGGAGTTCTTCGAGGGTTATAGCCTCATCCATCATAAAATTTTCTCCGTTCATAAAAATGTGGGATGGCAGCTCGCATCATTTTTTATGACATCTCGTTGCCATCCCCATGAGTATCACATTATTACATTAAAACCTTCAAAGGATATTCCTTATCACATCCATCACCTCACCATTGCGGTTCATCACCACACCGACGACCTTATCGCCGAAGGGCAGGGGAGCGGGCGTTCCGATGACATGCAGGGCTCGCTCGAGCAGACTTTCGAGGGTCACTATCCTCAGTCCGGCGGCAGCGAGGCGCTCGGCAAGATCCGGGCGCCGCGGGTTCACGGCAACGCCATACTCCGTCACGACAACATCGACGGTCGGTCCCGGCGTTATCAGCGTTGTCACCTCATCGACGATACACGGTATACGACCGCGGAGCAAAGGACAGACGACAATGCTCAGTGCTGAGTCGGCGGCGGTATCGGGATGGCCTCCTATGGCTCCTCTGATTATTCCGTCGCTGCCCACCAACACGTTGACATTGAAGTTGGTATCTACCTCCAAAGCCGAGAGGATTACGATATCGAGGAATTTCGTTGCCGCACCGGGCTCGTCGGGCGACGCATATTCGTTTGCCGACACCTCCTTGTGCTTGGGATCGTCGCGCAGACTCTCCGCGGCAACTCTGTCGAACGACTGGACGTCAATGAGGTGGTCGATGAGTCCTTCCTTATGCAGTTTAACCATGTGCGACGTGATTCCACCGAGTGCAAACGATGCTTTAACGTTCTGCTCTATCATACTCTGTCGCAGATATTTAACTACTGCAAGCGAAGCACCACCAGAACCCGTCTGAATGGAGAATCCGTTGCGGAAGTAACCACTGTTGACTATCACCTTACAAGCCGTTTTGGCCAGGAGAATATCACGTGGATTCTTAGTATCGCGTATGGCTCCAGACGCAATCTTCGACGAATCGCCGACACTGTCAACCACCACGACGTAGTCGACATCGTGCTCCGATATTGATGTCGGAGTGTTCGGATAATCGACGAGATCATCGGTGAGGATCACGGTTTTATCGGCATAGCGTGCATCGGGCAGCGCATAGCCCAATGAGCCGCAAATCGACTTCGCGTTTGGCGATCGGCTATAACCGCAGGCGTTGCCCATGGGGTCGCACGATGATGCACCGAGAAAGGCCACATCGATGTGAAGGTCGCCGTTGGCCACAGCACTTCCGCGGGCACCATGCGACCGGAATACTACGGGATTGTCCATCAGTCCGTGCGACACGGCCTTGGCCAATTCGCCCCGCATTCCGGAGGTGGAGATGTGGGTGACGACACCATTGCGTATATGGTTAATGAGCGGAGTGTGGACATCGTTAAGGCTCGACGCAGCTATGCGGATATCCTTGAATCCCATCTCTGCAATCTTATCCATAACGAGATTGAGCACCTTGTCGCCACTGCGAAAATGATGATGGAAGGATATCGTCATCCCGTCGCGAAGTCCACAGCGGCGGATAGCCTCCTCAAGGCTTACAACCTTCTCGCTTGTGGCCTGCGACTCCTTTCGCGGTACTGTTATCTTCCGTTCGCCACCATGGTAAACACCTTTATGGAAACTGTCGGCAATGCGTCCGATGAGTTTCTGTCTCTCTTCGTATCCTTTCATGACAAATCCTCCTTCTTTAAAACCCCTGCGGCAATGGCAAGGTCTATTGTGTGTTGAGCACGGATGACCACCGGCTTGTCAATCATCTTTCCGTTGAGGGCTATGACTCCCGACCCTCGGCGTGCGGCCTCATGAAGGGCACCGACGATGGCTACGGCCTTGTCGATATCCTTCTGCGACGGGGTAAACACCTCGTTGACAATCTCTATCTGTCTCGGGTTGATAATCGATTTTCCGTCGAAACCTAATTTCTTTATCGTCTCCACCTCACGCCGGAAAGCGTCCATATCGTTGAGATTGGAGAATACCGTATCGATACAGTCGATGCCCGCAGCACGTGCCGCCACAACAATGGTCTGACGGGCCAAGAGCAGTTCCGTTCCCTCGGGCGTACGCTGGGTCTTAAGGTTAGCGCAGTAGTCCTCGGCACCGAGAGCTATACCCATCATCCGCTTCGACGCTGTGGCTATGGCGTAGGCGTTGACAACGCCGAGGGCACTCTCTACGGCGGCCATAATCTTCGTTCTGCCCACACAGCCGAGCTCCGTCTCCACCTTTTCTATAGCTGTCTCCACCTCACGCACCTCGTCGGCGGTCTCCGTCTTCGGCATTCTCACCACATCGACACCGGCCTTGACTACAGCCTCTACGTCCTTGTGGCCGTAAGGAGTGCTCAGGGGATTGATGCGCACCACCATCTCAATGTTTCCGTAGTCGACGGTGCGCAAAGCGTTATATACCAACAGTCGTGCAGTGTCCTTCTCGGCAAGCGTCACCGAGTCCTCCAGGTCGAGCATGATAGAGTCGGGACCATAGATGAAGGCATCCTGCATCATTCCGGGGTTGTTGCCCGGAACGAACATCATCGTTCTTCGTAGTCTGTCCATAATAAGGTTTATTCGAAATTAACAAAAAGCGTTAGTAGACACATCAGTGCGGCAACGGACTGCATCTTAGTCCTGCCACACATCTTTCCCTGTGGCGCGCACCACGGCGGCAGTGGCCCTGGCGCGGATAGTGCAGTCGAGAGCCCCCTTGTCGGTGGCGCGAACGTAAGCCTGACCGATGCCCATGCCCTTGAGGGTGTCGGCAATAACCTTCTTTATCTGGTCGCCAAACTGATAGGCAACAGTACTCTCCAAGTCGATGGTAAGGCCGGGGGTGTCGGAGGGCTCAATCTGGATGAGGATGTCGCCCGATTCCAGTGTCCCGGCAAAAGCATTCTTTATTTCCATAGTCTTCGCTGTTTGGGTTAACAATGTTGATAATTAGCGGTTTTGTTATTTTTGTTCAAAGCTACAAATAAATTCTGAGATTCCAAGGCCAAAAGACGTTTTTATGATTTTTTTACAGTCGACGACAGCCTTGTCGCTGATAATCAAAATGACTATACATATTATATAAAGTCATAATTATTCCGGTTAAGTTGATTGTCCGGTGCAAAGTTACAAAATAATGCTGAAATAGAAAAGCATTTTTCGTAGATTAACGCAGATAAGCCCATAAATAAAGGCAAATGAGCGCAATTTGAGTAACTTTCGCCAAGAGGCCCTACGCAAATCGAGGCAGATTGCGGAACGACTTAGGTCTCTTATTCGTAACCCGATTGGGCTATGGTCGAAAGTTAAACTTTCTTAATGGACTACGCAAATCAAGGCAGTTCACGGCAGTTCGAACCGTTTTCACACTTCGCGTTTTTCTTTCCTAAATCTGCCGCGATTTGCGTAGTGGTTTTCTCCCAGAAAGGTATTACTTTTGCAGCCCGAATTTTAAAACGATTAAGAAGAATGAATAGAAGCACATTTTCGGTATTGTTCTACGTGAACAAGGGTAAGGTCAAGAACGGCATAGTACCAGTGATGGGACGAATCACCATCAACGGTACACAGAGCCAGTTCAGTTGCAAGCGGAGCATCCCGCTGACGATGTGGGACGTGAAAGGCAACTGTGCCAAGGGCAGAAGCAGGGAGGCACTTGACTTGAACCGCGACCTTGATAATATAAAGGCTCAAATCATCAAGCACTATCAGCACTTGTCTGACAGGGTGTCCTTTGTTACTGCCGAGATGGTACGCAATGCTTATCAGGGATTTGGCAGCGAATACGAAACCCTGTTGGGAGCATTCGACAAGGACTTAGCCAATCTCAAACGTCGTGTCGGCAAGGACAGGGCAATGGGAACATACAAGTTGCAGTTGAGGTCAAGGAACTATGTCGCGAACTTCTTGCAGATGTGCCACAGACGCAGCGACATATCCATGCAGGAACTGACACCCGACTTCATCAAGGAGTTTGCCGTGTACCTCAGCAATGACCGAGGACTTGCAAGTTCTACTATCTGGCTGTCGTGTATGCACCTGAAAGGAGTTGTAGGACGTGCCCACGACAACGGCAAGATACAGCGCAATGTCTTCGCCCAGTTTCATATCAGCCCCAAATGTAAGGAACGCACATACCTGACAGAAGAGGAACTTAGGACGGTGATGACGCATGAGTTTGAAGATGCCAACCTCGCCTTTATCCGTGACCTTTTCGTTTTCATGAACTTCACGGCACTCTCTTTTGTGGACTTGAAGGAACTGACTACGGACAACATCGTGGAGATTGAAGGTGACAAATGGATAGTAGGCAAGCGCCACAAGACAGACGTCCCCTATCAAGTGAAACTATTAGATGTTCCCTTGCAAATCATCGAGCGTTATCGCACCTTTCTCAAGGAGAATCCGAAGTCAGTATTCGGTGAGGTCAACTATTGGAGTGTCTGCAAGAAACTGAAGACGGTGATGAAGGAATGCGGTATAGACAAGCCTATCTCCGCTCACTGTGCAAGGCACGGGTTTGCTACGATGGCTTTAACCAATGGCATGCCCATTGAAAGCGTTAGCCGGGTATTGGGGCACACAAACATTGTGACCACCCAGATTTACGCAAAGATAACTACGAAGAAGTTGGATAACGACCTGACGATGTTGGCCAATAAGTTAAACGCATCATTCAGTAACATCAAAACTGTATAAGCATATGGAACAGAGAAACATCATTGAGTGGACTGAGTATAGTGAGTACAGAGAACTGACTATACCGAGTGGAGAGATTTGGATGAGTGAGTCCGAACTGGTCGACCTTTTCGGAGTGTTCATCCCCAAGTTAAGAAACACCATTCAAGCCCTCTACAAAGAAGAACTGGCAAAGCCTTACGAGGCAGAGCGAACAATCAAGCAACAACGCAACCTATACCTTACCGTATATAATATGGAGGTCGTTCTGTTACTTGCTTTCCGCTTTAACTCCTATCAGGCAAGGGCTGTCCGCAAAGAATTGACAGAGCGTATCAGCCGAGACCACAAGCCCTTTGAGGTGATACTGACTGCTACTAAAGGAAAAGGGAATTAGCACCGAGAACGGTAGAGAGGACTTAGGACAGACATTCAGGAGGATAGTTGGTGTGTTGGAACGGTGGCGCGTTCTAACACACTACTTCTATCCCTCCTTCAGTCCATCCGTCCGTTGCAATGTTGCAACATTTTGGAAGCATACTGCGATGGAATCATGCTGACGCAGGTACGGATATTTCCCACAAGCGGAAAATACCGTAGCCTATTAGGGGATTTTTCGAGCCGCATTGTTACCACAACGCTAAAAATCCCCAATAGGCCGAGGGGCTGCACCCCTCTGGACTCCCTGCCAAGAATGTCGGCACAAGCCGAATATGAACAGGAACGAGAAACGAATATGAACATCGTAAACGAACAAACTAAAAAAGTATAGCCAATGGGATACGCAGTATTACACTTAGAGAAAGCAAAGGGCGTAGACAGCGGAATGTCGGCACACATCGAGCGCACCATCCAACCGAAGAATGCCAACCCGAAACGGACGCACCTAAACCGAGAACTTATCCAGTTCCCCGAAGGAGTCCGTAACAGGACGGAAGCCATACAGCACCGCCTCAATACGGCAGGGCTTACACGCAAGATAGGCAAGAACCAGGTACAGGCTATCCGCATCGTACTGACTGGCACCCATGCCGACATGGAGCAGATAGAGAAGAGCGGCAGACTTGACGAGTGGTGTCAAGATAACGTTGACTGGCTCTGCAAGACCTACGGAAAAGGCAATGTTGTGTCGGTAGTGCTTCACATGGACGAGGAAACACCTCATCTTCATGCCACCATCGTCCCCATCGTCATGGGAGAACGTAAGAAGCAGAAGAAGGAGCAGACCTTCAAAAAGAGATATGGGACGAAAGCCCCTGCACCTCGCTTGTGTGCCGATGAAGTCATGAGTCGAGTCAATCTGATACGCTATCAGGACACATACGCTGAACAGATGGCGGCATACGGACTGCAACGAGGCATCAAAGGCTCGGAAGCCCAGCATATTTCCACCCATGACTATTACCGCAGCCTGATTGCACAGGGTGAGGACTTACAGGCGAACATCACTCAGTTGTTAGCAAAGGCGGACGAGGCACAGCGTACCATAGACGAGGCTAAACAGGCAAAGAAGGTAATCGACGAAGCAGCCCAAGCCAAACAGGAACTTGCCCATATTAAGGCAGAGGCAAAGAAGGAGGAACTGAAGAACTCTGCCACCAAGACAGCCACCGCAGCACTCAACGGAATCAATTCTCTTCTTGGTGGTAACAAGGTGAACCGACTGGAAAAAGAAAACAAGGAACTACGAAATGAGGTGGAGGACTTGAACGGGCAGATAGAGAGGCTACACGCTGATATGCAGAAGATGAAGGACAACCACACAAGGGAAATGAACAGAGCCAACGAGCAGCACCAGCAGGAAGTCACGAGCCTAAAACGCATTCTTGATAAGGCATACCAGTGGTTTCCGAGTTTCAAGCGGATCCTCAACATGGAGCGTGAGTGTCTGCAATATGGCTTCAGTGAAGAACAGACGGGCAAACTTCTACACGGTCACACTATCAACTATAGTGGTTGGCTTCACTCCAATGAGTACAGACGGAATGCCCTTGCAAATAATGTTTCGGCACAAGTGATAAGAGATGAGAAGCGCAATCTGTTCCTGCATATCAATCAGATGTCTATCGCGCAATGGTTCTGGGAGCAGTTTGGGTTATCTGAAAAAGAGAGGCAAAAGAAGGGAATTAGGCATTAAGCCTATCCCTTTTTAGTCAATATTAGCGAAAATGACGCACCAAATAAACGATTTTTCTTTAATCAGACTCTATTTTCGCAGAAAATTTGTATTTTTGCATCGTGTTTCGTATGAGACACTACATTTTGATTGCTCATTCCTCTGTCGAACTTCCACACGCAAGGTAAAGGGCAACAATCAATACACTGATGAAGTGTGCGCTATATGCGCAGACTTCCCCATAAGTGTATTGAGGCTGTGGAAGGCCTGACAGAGGTATGGACGAGGTCTGCGCTTTCCTCTTAAAAAGAAGTAGGTGCTGGTTTTCGTTTAAAGAAAATAGTATTAACTTCTAAATATTGAGTGTATGAAAAGGAAAATTTTTGGCGCAGGGGGATTTTTCCGTGGATGTCCCTGCACTCGCCTAACTAAAATATAGTGAAACAGCGTTGCTGATGTCGGGAAACTATGTTACCTTTGCAGCATGGCAAAGAAACTATCGACATTCGACTACTCAACATTAGTCCGTTACATGCTGCCCGATGGCATCCTTGATTACTTCGAGATCACTAAGATCGACGAAGAAGTTACTAACGAGAAGGACGAAACAGGCACCGTCATCCGTATTCTTCACATCTACCTTGACGAGCGCGACCTGCGTGACAAGGTCTGGCATGACCTTCAGCCCAACGGTTTCACGGAGCCTCGCTTGTTCAATGACTTCCCACAACGCGAGCATAAAGTTCTGCTGCATGTCCGTCGCCGTCGTTGGTTGGACGGAGACGGTCACAACGTCGTCCTTGAAACCCTGCCTCTTGTGGCAGAGGGAACCTGCTACTCTGTAGAGTTTGCGGATTTCTTAAAAAAAATGGTTGGATGCCTTCCCAGTGACGGCCCAATGCGTGGGGCGCTTCTTCCGGACTGACGGGAAGTACCTCGGGCGTGCCTACAAGGAGCATCTGAGTGGCTTTACGGACTGGGACCAGAAGGAGCATGCCGGTGAGTGGGTGCTTCAAGAGAAGAACATGGGCGAGCGACTGTGCATAGACGAGACGATGCTTCACCATGACCTGATCACGTTCCTCTCCAACAGGGACGGACACTGCAAGAAGGGAACACTCATAGCTGCAGTCAAGGGCACGACCGTTGCTGACGTGACGAAGCATTTTGACGAGATACAAGAAGAGAGCCGAAATAAAGTCAAGGAGGTGTCGATGGACTTCTCCGACAGCATGATGGGCATTGTCAAGAAGTCCTTCCCACAGGCAGAGATAGTTATAGACCATTTCCATGTCATCCAGCTTTATACGACCAGGGGACTTGATGCGATGCGCATGAAGCTCAAGCGCACCAACACGACCGAGGTCAAGAGAGAGGAGCGGGAGTTCAGAAAGCAGCAAGAGAAGCGGGCCAAGGCAAGGGACAGGTACGCCGAGACCCATGAGGTCAAGAAGAGCAAGAACGGCAAACGCCTCGGCAGGCCGCGCAAGCGGAAGAATGAAAAGTTTGAGCCGAAGAAACTCAGCAATGGAGAGACCAAAGCCGACTTGCTGACGCACGTAAGATACCCGCTGACGAAAAACCACAATGACTGGACTGACTTCCAGAAGGAGGAAATGCGCCTGCTCTTTGAGATTGAGCCAAAGATGAAGGCTGCATACGGTCTGCTCTGCGCCCTGCGCAACATCTTCAGCAAGAAAAAGGACAGGAAGAGTGCAAAGAAAGCGCTCCATAAGTGGTACAAGAATGTCGGAAGAACCCGCATTCGGGAAATCATATCAGTACGTGACACCATCAAGGCCAAAGAGGAGTATGTGCTAAACTTCTTCAACAACAGGTCAACGAATGCGCCAGCCGAGTCGCTCAACTCAAAGATTAAGGGACTGCGTGCTCAGGTGCATGGGGTCAGTGACCTTCCCTTCTTCATGTTCCGCTGTTTCACGATATTTGGTTAGGCGAGTGCAGGGGGCATCCACGGAAAAATCCCCCTGCGCCAAATTTTTATTGCTTTGGCTCTTTTGAGCATGACAACTTCTTTGGTATCTTGCTATACTTACGAAACTGTTACAAAGTACAGGTACGAATCTGCACAGGATGATTATAATAGGAGGTATAGAGGATATACAAGGTCTCAAATAATAAACGAATTAGGAGCTCCAGACAGAGTTGTCCCTATAGATGGTTCTTCTGTCATATTGATTTATGAGAAATACACTTCTAGCATCAGTCGTCCAATAGACCCTTTAGGGTTAGGAATTGGAAGTTATACTGAAACAAGGAACAGAATATTTGAGGAATACTATATTGACAGCAGTTCTAAATGCTATAATGTAAGAACGAACAAAATCAAAGAGATTCCATATCAAGAGACTATAAAGAAGAGCGTTTTTGATTAATAAATAACGGAGCAATGAAAAAGATTCTATTTACATAGGCTGTCAAAAATTTAGTCAGTTTTTATACTCATAATTGCTTTTGATTTACAAGGATTTATTCTTAACTTATATAAACATATTCCATAGTATATATTAACTTTAATAATTTGCATAAGTCATTGAATATTAGTACCTTTACATAGAAAATATAACAATGTAAAGTAAAATATTATGACAAAAGAAAGTGCAAAAATAAAGAGACTGGAAGCATTACTCGCTAAGAAGAACGAGAAGGAAAAGGCAGCATCGGCTAAGATTAAAAAATTAGAAGCTTCAATTATGGCTAAAGACAAGAGTAGTAAAAAATGGAAAGACAAGTACAAGGAGTTGAAGAAGGAGAGCAAGGCCAAGGATACAGAGCTCAAAAAAAAACGTCGTTTGAGTCTGAACACGACGGAGGAATTGTTCGACTTGCTTTCACGCCAGTTAAAGGACACTCATTCTGGGCGGAAGTGATAGCTTTGGCCGTGTGCATGTACATCCGCATGGGATGCGGATTTCGTTCAATCGTCAACGGATTGGAGTTATTCAATGACTTTCTCGGCGGTGCCCTCGGTGTAATACCATCACACCAGACAATTGAGAATTGGCTGCTCAAGGCTGGTATCGTAGAGTATCTTGACTCATGTAATAAGTTCAGAGGGACGGAATACTCTATCATTATAGACGAGAGTATCACCGTCGGAAGTCAGAAGTTGCTGGTTATTCTCGCAGCTCCAGCACAGCACGAGGGCAAGACATTGAAGCATGGGGATGTCGAGGTGCTGGCAATGGCTGTATCGTCATCATGGAAAGCCGGAGACGTAGAAAGGGAGATAATAAAACTGAAGGACAAAATCGGAAAGACTCCAAAATATATTGTCAGCGACAACGGGCATAATCTCAGGAAGGGAGCAGAGTTAGCTGATGTCCCGCGCCATCGAGACATCAGTCACACGATTGGTCTTATTCTTGAGGACGAATACAAGGAAAGAACTGATTTCAAGGAATTTATGGATATAATGAACAAGAAGAGATTGTCATATCAGCTTACCGCTAACGCATATCTGCTCCCGCCAAAGTTACGGACCATATCGAGGTTCATGAATATGTCAAAGTGGGTGGAATGGGCTTGGGCCATACTCCAAGTCTATGACGATCTTGGCGAAAGCCAGAAGGCTGCCTATACGTTTGTGCTTGACTATAAGGAGCTAGTTACAGAGCTCTACCATGTAATGGAAACAGTTGACGTTGTATTCACGAAAGTAAAGAAAGAAGGTCTTTCGCATACCTCTGCAAAGTACTGCAAGGATTACATCTGGATCAATCTGTTGCGGAAGGACGAAATAGCAGAAGGATGCAAAAGAGTCGGTCGTGCCATAAGGCGTTACATAAATGAAGAGTGCGCCCTTCTTAAATCAAAGGACGAATGCCACAACATCACGTCGGATATCATAGAATCAACTTTCGGCGTTTATAAAAGCATACAGCCGAAAAACAAACACTGTGGGATAACGCCCATAGTTCTGGCCTTGCCTCTGTACGGAAAAGTTACGGACAGCAAAAAGAGAAGAAAGATTGACTTCAAGGAGAAAATGGAATGCGTGAGAATGGCTGATATAAAGGATTGGAAAGAAATGACTCTGCTTGACAATTGGCAAGTAAGGAGAATGTTGGACCTCAAAAGTAAGAAACGAAAAACGGCTTAAATTTTTGACAGCCTACTATTTACACTTCTCGTTTCCTTACTGTCTGTTGGAACCTACTCGCAGTCAGTGGCCGATCTCGAACGTGACCCAAGTTTCAAGGGAATAACTATTGGTGCGCCCATCAGCAAGTATAGCGACATCTTGTCATTCAGCCATACTTCTAAAGGCAAGAACGTATATCGCGTAAGAGAAAGTCGGTATCTTTCCATTTTTAACAACAGAATGGATGATATGATTGTTGTTGAGAGCAATGGTAAAGTCTATGCCATCCAGCTGACTAAGACATATCCAGCTGACGCAAGTGGTGCATGTGTGTTTAATGCCAATGAATTGCTATCATGGTATTCAAGTCTGAGGGCGAAGTATGGAAACAACAGTTTCAGCTTGGATGATATGTCAGGAACCCCGTCGGTGTGCGGTATGAGATGGAAAGCTAATTCAGTAGTATTGGATATAGTCTATTTGTTCTACGGAACATTTGGAGATGAAAAGCCCAAGCTCCAATACTATCTATATCAAAGAGAAGATGATTACTAAAAGATTCTCACTTACTCTACTTGTTGCGTTAATATGTACATTCTGTTTCGGGCAAAAGGTAATTTTGCTTACGAAACAGAATGGCGTTTATACAATTCCATGCTCAATCAATGGTGTCAAGCGTTCTCTTGTCTTCGATACAGGAGCCTCAACGGTTACAATATCTATGCAACTGGCAGAACTGCTCTATCGCCAAGGAAAGTTATCCGATTCAGATATAAAAGGATACGGTAGGAGCCAAACAGCAAGCGGCCATATTGTCGACAACATGGCTATCGTTCTAAAGGACATTGAGATTTCTGGGTTACACCTAAAGAACGTTGATGCAGTAGTTATCGAGGGGCAGAATGTACCACTACTGTTAGGCTTATCAGCCATACAGAAACTTGGCAAAGTTACTTTGCAAGGAAACAGACTGATAATAGATAGTTCCATATTACCCAATTCCCAGTTGGCAGGAATCAGAAGCCAAATAGAATCCCATATTGAAAACGGGGAATATAACGCTGCCATAGCTTCATTGAAAAGAATCGAAAGCCAGGATGCTATGGAAGAAAGGGATGTGTTCAATTTGGCACTGTGCTATTGCTATTCAAAGGAATACAACAAAGCCCTCATGTATTGTCAGCAGTGGATGGGAACTTACAAGGAAACTACCCCCTCACATGAGCCAGACGTTTGCTATTTTATGGGAATATCCTATATGGGGCTTAAAAGTCATTATGATGCAGACACATGGTTTGCGAAAGCAATTCGTTTGATAAGCATTGACGCTGTGGAGCGAACAAGTCGAGAAGATGCTAACACATTGTCTTACTATTACAATCAGAAAGCAGTCAATTATTTAGAAGGTAATGCATACGAGAATAGCGTAGAAGCATTTGATATAGCAACCCAATATCGTATGAGGTATTTAGGAGTAAACGCCGAAGACCTTTGTGCAGGGAGAATAAAAGATGAACGCATTGGGATATGGCTGTATTCTATAAGCAAGATGCAGGCTGTGTATTTTCATAATGACGCAAAATCTGAACGGTATGCTATTCTTGCTGCTTTATGCGGAAACCAAGAGGCTATCGCATTCTGCGAGCATTTCAAACTTGATTACAGTCCGAGACTATAGCGCAAATAAAATATTGGTGGTTATTGTGGCGGTGTCACACCTCTTCCCATTCCGAACAGAGAAGTTAAGCCCGCTTACGCCGATGGTACTGCAATGAAATGTGGGAGAGTAGGAAGCCGCCAATAAGATGATGGCTACTCAATATAAGAGTGGTTTAGACTATAAATTTAAATCAAAACATCTTATGAAGAAGTTTATTAAAGCTTTGGAGTAGGCCATTGAGTTCGGGATGTCAATGGTTGCTGTATATATGGCATACGTAGCAGTAATATCTGCTACAAATCCTGGGCTCTTTGGTCTGTTTTGCCTTGTTTTCGCTATATACGAAGCAGGCAAGTAGATTAAAAAGCTGGATAACTTGTTATCCTGAACAATGCCCGAAAGGGAGGGTGGGTTGGTGGGGATTTTATTTATTTGTTAGAGATGGTACGATTTTTGTAAAAGGTTCCGATACTTCCATCCTCATTTACTTGAATAGTGTAGTAGTCACCTAAAAGATAATAACTATCTTTTCCATATTTTCCATATCTTTGAGTTGGATGGTCTGATTTATATACTTGATAGTCGGTATTTATACCATGGAGGACACGCGAAATAACAGCCTCTATATCTTTTTCATACAATTGAAACTTGTCTTTGTGAGCATATTGACTACCAATTTGTAAATCTTCAACATGACGCAAATAGATATGTAAGAAACCTTCTAAGTTAAGATACAAAGGAAACTTGCCATAAGTATTATATCTTTTCTCATGGAATCTACGAACGGCGTTAATTAAGAAATCTGCTTTGTCTGGTTCAGACTCTTTAAGTTTCTTTATGCTGCTACCAATTTCTTGCAGTCTTTCGTCCAAGATAGCCATACGCTTTGTATAACGATTCTGGCATATCCTCATTAGCTCAATTATCTCCTCTTTTGAAATGTTTAGTGTTACGCATTTATATCCCAAATACTCATAAGCGATATCTTCATTCATTTTACCATTCGCATCATAGATAACAGCGTTTTCTTCTTCTGTCAGTTTGGTTGGCTCTAAGATTAGTTTATATGCCAAATAGTTATCCTGTTCTTCTGGGCACAAGCCGATACCTTTCTCTTTATACGTTTTGAGAGCACCATACATCCACAATATATCATTTTCATAACAGGAAGGCTTGGATTCTATCGTTAATGTGTCAATATGTCGTTTCTCTTTACTCCCATATGTATTTCTTGGCTCTGTATATGGTAGCCACTCAATATCTGTAATGTCATTGGAATTAACGCCAACCTTCTCAAGTTCTTTTATTTTGGTATCAGGCAAATCATAAAGGAGGTACTTAGCTTTTACATATCCGTGCCTTCCTACAATACCTTTTTTGATGTTATCCTCTAGTTCCTCACGTTCTTGTTGGGTATAAAGGAATACTATTGTCAATGTGTTGCCGTATAACTTTTCAGACTGGGAATTAGGACGGAAAGTGATAGTTGAAGTGTAATCATTCCTCCCTACTAAATCATAAATCTTTTCAAGTGTATAGTTGCCGAAATATGCCTTCTCATTTCCTGTACTCATCTTACTATTTCAATAGTCCCCTATTATTATTTCCTTCTAACACTTGCATTTGCTGAATAGCAATCTGATTGAGTTTCACAAGCCTTTCGCCCTGTGGAATACCTTCATTGATGAGCACGGCATTGATATTCTCCATATTCGACAGGCATATCAATTCATTGATGGTGGCATAGTCACGGATATTGCCTTTCAAATCGGGATTAGCTTCGCGCCATTGTTTGGCTGTCATTCCAAACATAGCCACATTTAGCACATCGGCCTCTTCTGCATAGATGATACTGGCTTGAGCAGCGGTTATTTCTTCAGGTATAAGATGGCTCTTGATAGCATCAGTATGAATATGGTAGTTTATCTTGGATAGTTCTCTTTTTGCAGTCCACCCAAGTTGCTTCTGCTCTTCCTCTTTCAGCCTTTGGAACTCATCAATCAAGTAAAGTTTGAAAGTTACACTAATGGCAGTGCCAAATTCAAAAGCAATATCCTTAAAAGCGTATGTACCTCCATAACGCCCTTTTTTAACAATGATACCGATGGCATTGGTTTTCTCAATCCACTCGCTTACACTCATAACGAAACTTGGCAAACCTGCCTGCATTCTAAAGTGGTCAAATTCGACCACTTTAAAATTGGGATTGTGTATCATCTCCCAAGTACCAAGAAACTCAATGGTGTATCTTGTGCGAATCCAATTCTTGATGATGTCGGCAGCACGACTTTCGCTTTGCTTGCCATTAGCCATGTCTGTAAGTGATATGTAGTCTTTGTCATTTTGCGACAAGACTGTTATCTCTGTATTCTGAACTATTATCTTTGCCATAGGATAATCTCTATTATAGAATATGTGTGCAAAGGTAACACAAAATCATGAGACTAAAGAAAGAAGAGTGAAAAATCCCTCAAAAGTTTTGTAATCTCCTATATTCTGTGTACCTTTGTCCCCGACAATGAGCCATTAAACAGGCTGGTGGTTCAGAGTCGGGAGTTCTTTGACTAGCAAAGCGTGCATAGCACGATTACATTGACAAGCAAATCAAAGCAGAATGCGGAATTGAGAACGGTCTCTTATTCGTAACCTGATTTTTCCTCAATCCCTCAAACTGCCTTTATTTACAAAAGGTTTGCGATTTTATCCAATTTTACAAAATAATTTTGCCGAATCCAAACTTTCATAGGGTAGAAAGGGGTATAGAAAGAGGGGTAGAAAGGGGTATAGATAATAACAGGGTAAGAGTCAGGTGAATACAGAAAATCTTTGTACCTTTGCACCGACAGAAATCATTGTTAAGGCACCAATATAAATGACTCTATTCGCTTCCATCTTCGTGCTCTGCATCATTGCCAGCTTCATCCAGCGCACAACGGGTTTCGGTTTCGGTATCTTCATCATGACGATGCTACCGTTCCTCATGCCGTCGTATGCCGAAGCCACCACGCTGACGGGCTTGTTGGCCATGAGCAACTCCATATACATTGCCATACGCATGCGCCGCTATGTCCACTGGCAGAGCGTCGTGCCAATCCTCTGCGCCTTCGTAGTTGTATCGACGGCATCAATCTTCTGCCTGCACAAAATCGATGATGTCGTACTGAGGCATATCCTCGGTGTCGTACTCATATTTTTCAGTCTTTACTTCTGTTTCTTCAACAAGCGGATACGGCTGCGGCCGACACTGCCAACACAGATAGGCACCGGCGTGCTCAGCGGACTCATGGGCGGTTTCTTCAATATGCAGGGACCTCCCGCCGTACTCTATTTCATCTCCACGACCAACGACAAGAATCGCTATATGGCCATGGCGCAAATCTATATGCTCAGCGGCAACATCATTATGGCCCTCGTCCGCACCTACAATGGCTTCATGACACCTACCGTCGGCATCGACTATCTCTATGGCATCGGCGGTGTGGCCATCGGCACAACTCTCGGCGGACGGCTGTTCGACCATCTCTCCAACGGCATCTTCAAGTATATCGTCTACACCTACATCGGAATCAGCGGCATAGTGATTCTCCTTACAGCAGGAAGATAGCCGTAGGCAAAACCCGACTTCGTGCGTTCATCAAACGCGAAAATTCTTTACATCAATCCCAAACCTATCGTTTGGCGTTCCGAAACGGTCCATTTCGCATCGCAAAACGGACCGTTTGAGGCTGCGAAATGGGCCATATCGCAAGTCCAAATGATACCTTTTATTAATCAGTTGTTATTCAACGGGTTACACAGACAAGGCAAAAGCTTTCGTCGTTTGAATTATATTTACATATTGTCAGAGAGAAGCTATGCCGTCGCCGTGGCTTGGCATCGTGCCAACGAATCAAGCAAAACCGGCAAAACCACTGATACTAAGACACTTGCAGCACTCTGCCACCATAGGGGCGGGGTTTATCCCCGTCCTACCAACAGCGGACGAGATGCAAAACATATATTACACAGCTGCGAGGAAAAACATTCAATATGTGTGAAATCCCAAATAGACACAATGCAGCTGCGAGGACGGGGATAAACATTCAATATGTGTGGAATCCCAAATATACACCCCGCAGCTGCGAGGACGGGGATAAACCGAGGCTGCTGAAAAAGTACCCTAAAAACAGAGGGGTATAGCAAAAATCTTTCAATTTGTAACTTTTAGCTGACTGCGATGCGAAAAGAAGTCGTATTTTCTTTAATTTACCCCTTTTTATGGGGTCAAAGACAAATGCTTGCTTACAGTTTTTGTTAACAAATGTATTTCCAGCAGCTTCGGATAAACCCCACCCCTACGGAGGATGTGTGCAACACATTGATAACCAATATGTTGTTAACGCGATCCACTTGCAGAGGCGGCCTTTATGGCCGTCCGGTCGGTCGTAAGACCGAATCTTGATTTTTTTTGTTTTCGGACGGCCCCTAACCCTGCCTATCCGCACCATGCAACCTCACAATGCAGTTCAATGGCGGCAGGGTGGCACGCCAATCCAATAGATGTTGGGCGTGTCCACATCATATTGCAACGAAAGAATTATACATAGCCGCTACCAGCCCCGACGGGGCTGAATCGTCAATAACCCCGGACTAAGCGAGTGATAACGAGCGCAGTCCGGGGATCAAAGATGCGACAGCCATACATTCTGTGCCTCGAAGACGCACAATAGCACGGAGTGCGCACACGTTTCTGCGCGTTCCGCTATTCAACCTCTCCGAGGCTGGTCGTGGATTTCTCGCGTCTTCATTCTACCCCAGACTGCGGTCGCTGCGCTCCCTTAGTCTGGGGTTATTGAGAATTAAGCCCCGTCGGGGCTTTGCGTTGACTGAGTAAAAAATCGGGCGTCAGCTGTTTTTCCGGTTTTTTGCCGTGATGCAAGCCTGAGGAACGAAGGCTGTTTCTTCCCGTTGCCGACTTGCCGAAGCTTGCTTCGGAGCAAGTCGGCAACGGGAAGAAACATAGGGCCAGCCCTTGCATCACGGCAAGGTTTTTTCCGGTTTTTGTCGAAAAAGATGCCATTTCCTGGCTTTGAGTTCTTTGAGGCTTTGCAAGAGAAAAATTTCCTAACTTCATCACATCTTTGGTTGGATGAAGTGTCATCATTGATTATCAATTAGTTATAAGCTTATTTCAGCAATTGATGGTGACGCAATTACGAATTATGGAATGATATCCATCCTTAACAGCCCCGCAGACAGTCAATGTCTTTGTCCCGGCTCATATTGCTTTGCCATCTCCAGATGATAAAGGAAGCGAAAATCATGTACAGGCTTACGCTCCATGAGGAGCTCACCCCTTTCGGGGTCGAAGCCTGTACATGACTATTTTCCAATAAACTTATTCTCGATTCAGGGTGACACATTGACGAAGTCAGGAGGACTTCTTTACAATGCCATTGATAGGTTGGCAAATATTTTTATTTCACTACTTCGCAATTTCAAATAAAATCATTAAATTTGCAGCGTAATACTCAACTACCAATAAAATAACTTGACATGAATACTAAACGATTTACTTCTACATTAGTGATGTTGTTAATAGCATGTGCTTGTTTTGCTTTAGGCAAGGACAGTGCCAATGCCATTACGATGGAATCTTATGAACAGAGTTGGGTAGACTCGGAAGGGACCCTCGCTATCAAAAACAACACCAATGAGGTCGTTCATAATGTAACCTTTCAGATTACATACTTAAACATGGCAGGGAAGCCCCTTGACTATGAGACATTTACCAAGGAGACAGATATAGACCCGGGTATGACCAAGCAAATTGACATACCCGCTTACGAATACGACAGGTCATACTCTTATTATAAATCTCAAGACAGCCAGATATCGCCACATAAGTTCAAAATAAAATTTAAACTTAAAGGCTATAATCAAGAGTCTCAGAGCGATTCAGCAACTACATTACCGAGTAGTAATAGCTCTTCGCTATCTGCTATTCTCGCAATCGCAGCCGGCTTATTTGCACTCGGATTCTGGATCGGCTTATATGTTTTGGTCGCATATATGGCAAGAGTTCGAAACCGCAGTCAAGTCATGTGGCTTTTAGTTGCCTTATTTACCACACCAGCCTTAGCCATCATCATCCTCCTATGTATCGGCAAATCGCATGATGATTCAGTGGAAATAGACTAAAACATCAAAGGAAGGGGCAGAATCTTCAAAATTGTCTGGATCTACCCCTCTTTCTACCTCCCTTTCTACCCTGCTAAAATTTGGATTCGGGATAAATATTTTGTAACTTTGCAGCGAAAAATAAGAATCAACCTAAACAGCGATTCATTAGGACACTTGTCTTCGTCAATGCGTCACCCAAAAATTATAGAGCACGG
Organism: Prevotella lacticifex; assembly: GCF_019973375.1. Lineage (GTDB taxonomy): Bacteria > Bacteroidota > Bacteroidia > Bacteroidales > Bacteroidaceae > Prevotella > Prevotella lacticifex. Next base: position 189,211 of record NZ_BPTV01000003.1, read on the forward strand.
CTGATGCGATTGATATTCATAAGTACGAGGGAGGGGATAGGAATTCTCTTCCGACAAAAAACAAAATAAAACTCCATTGACAACGTGATCCCTTTTCAGGAGCCGATATGCGGGATTAAAACCGTCAGAAAAAAAATGGAGAGATTCGGTCGTAAGACCGAATTTCTGTCGCGTTAGCCGGTTTTGAAGGTTTTCCTTTGCGTCAGCACCAAGATCCGACGGAGGAGGATCTGCCATTAGGGCTTTGGGGGCGGTGAGAGGCCCAGCCTCTCACAAGCCCTCAAAGCCCTAATGGCAAAGGGCGAAAGCCCTTGGCGCTGACAACAGGGTTTTATTGGTTTTGGTCTTAATTTATGATTGTTTCTTTAACCGTTGATTATCCGTAGAATGGATTCTTCGTTGAATGAGGGGGACCATCGCTTGAAACTGTCAATGCGTCACTCGAAATCATCATAGACAAATCATAATATGCTGACAATCAGAAAGAGATGTGATTTTTATTAAATAGTGATGAAATCAGCAAATAACGAGCAAGTGATAACGACCACCACCGTCAACGGGGTTACCAACAAGTAAGCCCAGCCACGGATGATGGTGACTGGGCTTATATATATAATAATGTATAGCGTCGTGGTGATGCCGAACTAAGCATCAGCCGCACCGATATGCTCTACTGCGCAAGCGACGTAGCGGCGTTGACCTTAATGGTGGCGCCAACGGCCTTGATGGTAGCCTTTGTGTTGGCCGACGACTGCCAGCCGCCATTGCCAAAGTTCGACACATCATTCATGTCGATGGTGCATGATGTCATGCCCATAGCCTTTAGCTGCCCCCAAATCTGCTCCAACTGAGTATCGTCGACCTCCTGTCCTGCTTGCGACATCTGCTTTTTCAGAATAGCCTTCAGGTCGTCGTCGGTCATATTGCTCACTGCTGTACGCGTGATGGTGGTAGTGCCGTTGGCCGAACTGACATCGTATGAGCTCTTAACCTTAAAGAAATCATAAATGGTCTCGTCGGCATTCTTGACATTGGCCAGATCCCTGCCGTTGAGCGAGAACACTGTGAAATTCTTGAAGAAGTTGAGGACGAACTCCGGAGTCAGCTGACTGTTGGCGGCCATGAGAAGCTTTGCCTTTGGCATCTGCGACTCCAATCCGGGCCTATCAGCATACATCTTGTTGATGCCCTCAACCACTGTCGATGAAATAGCGGCTATGAATGCATCCTCGTTGGCAAGCCCGGTGATGGCACCTTTCTTGTCGAGCTTGAGTTTAGCGGGGGTACTCTTCAGAGTCTCAAAGAACTGTCCGCCAACCATGCTTAAGAGATCGGCGTTGCCGGTAGTCGAATAATCGTCAGTTTTCAGCTCAACGATATAGCCGTCGGCTCCAGCCTCATCGACGGCGTAGGTTGTAGCCGCGGTGAGTCCGCACTTTTGCTCGCCCTGCATCGGTATGCCCATGGAGAGACTGACGTTCGTTTTGTACATCCGGACATCACCTTTGTGATAGTCCACCTTCACCGACTGAGCGCCGACAGTCATTACCATGACCAACAGCACAAGCGTTAATAGTGTTCTCTTCATAAAATTTCAGTTAGATAATTATTATTTTAAGTTTATCAATAAGCTCTTGCTATGATGACCTTGTACTTCGCCGGCTTTCCGCTGACCATATCGGTGCCGGTGACATTGGTCTGGTCGACATCCAAAGGAATGCAACGGATGGTAGCCTGCGTGTCCTCCTTGATCTTCGCCTCGGTCTCGGCAGTGCCGTCCCACGGACAGAGGAAGAAGCCACCGTCGTTGATGCGCTTCTTGAATTCATCGTAGTTGTCGCACTCGTAGGTGTGCTCCTCGCGGAATTTGCGGGCTTTCTCGAAGACATTCTTCTGTATGTCGTCGAGGAGATTCTCCACGCGCGCTGCAATACCATCGAACGGAACTGACTCCTTCTCAAGAGTGTCGCGGCGCATAACCTCTACGGTACCGGCCTCAAGGTCGCGGGCTCCGATGACAAGACGCACTGGAACACCCTTCAGCTCGTAGTCGGCAAACTTGAATCCAGGGCGCTTGGTATCGTCATCGTCGTACTTCACGCTGATGCCCTTGGCCTTCAGTTCCTCAATGACAGGTTTAACCTTCTCGGTGATGGCATCGAGCTGCTCGGCTTTCTTATATATAGGTACGATAACGACCTGCAGCGGAGCCAGACGCGGAGGAAGGACGAGACCGTTGTCGTCGGAGTGGGTCATGATGAGAGCACCCATCAGTCGTGTGGATACGCCCCACGAGGTAGCCCATACGTACTCCGGCTTGTTCTCCTTATTGAGGAACGTGACATCAAAGCTCTTGGCGAAGTTCTGACCAAGGAAGTGGCTTGTGCCGCTCTGGAGGGCCTTACCATCCTGCATCATGGCCTCAATAGTGTAGGTGTTCAGTGCTCCGGCGAAGCGCTCAGTAGGACTCTTCACACCTCTGATAACCGGAACGGCAAGCCAGTTCTCGACGAAATCGGCATACACATGCAGCATCTTCTTTGCCATTTCCTCAGCCTCCTGAGCAGTGGCATGAGCGGTGTGGCCCTCCTGCCAGAGGAATTCTGATGTGCGCAGGAACGGACGTGTGCGCATCTCCCATCGCATGACGTTGCACCACTGATTGCAGAGCAGCGGCAGGTCGCGGTAAGAGTGGATCCAGTTCTTATAGGTGTGCCATATCATTGTTTCCGACGTAGGACGGATGATGAGTTCCTCGTCGAGTTTAGCCTCGGGGTCGACGATGATGTCCTTGCCGTCGTCGCTGGTCTTCAGACGGTAATGGGTGACAACGGCACTCTCCTTGGCGAATCCCTTTACGTGCTCGGCCTCACGGGCAAAGAAGCTCTTCGGGATGAGCAGAGGGAAATAAGCGTTCTTGACTCCCAGACGCTTGAAGTCGGCATCGAGAACCGACTGCATCTTCTCCCATATCGCATAGCCGTAAGGCTTAATAATCATACATCCGCGCACAGGGGCTGTCTCCGCCAAGTCGGCTTTCATCACCAGGTCGTTGTACCACTGAGAGTAGTTCTCAGCTCTCTTAGTAAGCTGTTTTAGTTCTTTTGCCATTATTTATTCTACTTTATTATTTAATTATACTGCAAAAGTACAAAATAATGTTGGTAAAAGTATTGCGATTGACTTTTTTATTTTATCTTTGCACAAAAATAGATTGACATAACAAAAAATTAATTACTATGAAACATCTAAAGACGATAACAGCAGGCATGTGTCTGTTAGCACTCACAAGCTGCGCCACAAAGCAGGGAACCTTTAGTGCCGGAGGTGCCGGTGTAGGTGCCGTCGTCGGTGGCATCATCGGCAATATCATCGGTAAGGACTCGAAAGCTACGGCCATTGGTGCCGCCATCGGTGCTGCCGTGGGCTCAGGCACTGGTGCCATCATCGGTCACCACATGGACAAGGTGGCTCAGGAAACAGCCGCTCAGGTGCAGAACGCTAAGGTTGAGGAGGTTACCGATGCCAACGGCCTGAAGATGGTCAAGGTGTCGTTCAACTCGGGAATCCTCTTCGGACTGAACTCTTCGTCGCTGAGCGCAACATCGAAGACCGACCTTGCCAACTTTGCCAACGTTCTGAAGAAAAACTCAGATTGCAGCATCAACGTCTATGGCCACACCGACAAGACCGGTACCGATGCCATCAACAATCCGCTGTCGCTGAAGCGAGCTCAGTCCGTCGTCGACTTCCTCAAGCAGCATGGTGTCAGCAACGGACAGTTCAAGACCGTTGAGGGCAAGGGCAGCACTGATCCTGTTGCCGGTCACGAGAACACAATCAACGATGAGGCCAACCGCCGCGTCGAGATTTACATCTATGCTTCTGAGGCAATGATCAACCAGGCCAAGAAGCAGGCTGGAGAATAAGACACAGCGTTCCAACGCTCGCCCCATGCCGTCCACACCGGCTCCACAGCCGCATAAGCGACAATGAGGTGACAATAGGAACACAACAATGAGCCGAAGCTTAATGGCTCCGGTTCTGGCTCAAAATAAGGTATCGGAGTTAAAAGACCCCGATACCGGCACACAACCAGGTACCGGAGCATAAACGTTCCGGTACCATCAGCCAAGGTATGAAGAAATTTCTGAAGATAGTAAAGTGGACGTTTGTCCTCCTCTTCGCATCATCGATATTGGCGGTGATAGCCTATAGGTTCATTCCTGTCGTGGCCACACCGCTGATGTTCATCCGCTGTTTCGAGCAGATTTCCGACGGCGAGAGCGTCAAGCTCCACCACTCATGGGTATCGCTCGACGACATGCCCGCGTCAATGCCCGTGGCCGTGATGTCGAGTGAGGACCAGAACTTCCTAAAGCATCATGGTTTCGACTACGGCGCCATAGAGCGCGCAGCCAAAGAGAATGTCCGTGGCCGGCGCATACGTGGCGGTAGCACCATATCGCAGCAGACAGCTAAGAACGTCTTTCTATGGCCAGGACGGTCGTGGGTGAGAAAGGGGTTCGAGGCTTATTTCACGTTCCTCATTGAACTCTTCTGGAGCAAACAGCGCATCATGGAAGTCTATCTCAACTCCATCGAGATGGGCGACGGAATTTATGGTGTCGAGGCCGTAGCCGAACAGCACTTCAACTGTACGGCGAGCGAGCTCACACGGGCCGATTGTGCCCTGATAGCCGCGACACTGCCAAATCCGCGCCATTTCAGCTCGAAGAACCCTGGCCCCTACATGCGCAAACGGCAACGCTGGATACTGCATCAGATGACATACATGCCGGCATTTCCACGATAAACCTCCGGCTATACAGCCGCAGCAAGGCGGTCAGCAATGGCTGAAACACGGTCAAAGCCTACAAACCAGCGCCCTACAGTCCCTACATTTGTATCGCATAAACACATTTGACTCTAAACATGAGAGATCTCCTTAACGAATTGAACAACAGTCAGCGAGCCGCGGTAGAATACTGTGACGGCGCACAACTGGTCATTGCCGGCGCAGGGTCGGGAAAGACGCGTGTACTAACATACAAGATTGCATACCTGCTCCAGAGGGGTATGAAACCGTGGTCGGTACTTGCCCTGACCTTCACTAACAAGGCAGCACGGGAGATGAAGGAACGAATAGGGGGTATCGTCGGCACTGATGTGGCACGACAGCTGAACATGGGAACCTTCCACTCCATCTTCTCACGAATACTGCGCATAGAGTCGGCCAGCATAGGCTATAACGCCAACTACACCATCTACGACGAGACCGACAGCCGCACACTGATAAAGAATATTATCAAAGGCATGGGTCTCGACGACAAGAAATACAAGCCGGCGACTGTCCATAACCTTATCTCCATGGCCAAGAACCACCTTATCACCGCCGACGACTACGCCAACGACGCGGCGGCTATAGAGCGCGATCAGGAGGCTCGTATGCCGGCAGTAGCATCGATATACAGGTCGTACGAGGCACATCTGCGACAGTCGAACGCTATGGACTTCGACGACCTGCTCCTCAATACCTATGTTCTCTTCCGCGACCACGAAGATATCAGACAGAAATACGCTCAGCACTACAGCTATATTCTCGTCGACGAGTATCAGGACACAAACATCGCCCAGCAGGCCATAATATCGCAGCTGTCGACACAGTACAACCGCGTGTGCGTCGTCGGCGACGATTATCAGAGCATATATTCTTTCCGCGGGGCGAATATCGACAACATCCTCGACTTCCAGAAGAAATTTCCCGGTGCCAAACTCTTCAAACTCGAACGCAACTACCGCAGCACTCAGCGCATCGTTGAGGCCGCCAACTCGCTGATGAAACACAACCAGCGGCAGATAAAGAAAGATGTGTACAGCGATGAGGCCGAGGGCGACAAAATAGTCTACCGGCCAGCCTACAGCGACAAAGAGGAAGCAGCTATCGTAGCCAAAGAGATAAGGAAAATAAAGAAAGCCGAGAACGGACAGTACAGCGACTTCGCCATTCTCTACCGGACCAACGCCCAGAGCCGATCCTTCGAGGAGGAATTCCGAAAAGACGGCATACCTTACAAAATCTACGGCGGACTGTCGTTCTACCAGCGCAAGGAGATAAAGGACATCATCGCCTATCTGCGTGTTGTGGCCAATCCCGACGACGACCAGGCCCTGCTGCGAATAATCAATTACCCGGCACGTGGCATCGGCAATACAACAATACAGAAAATCACGGTGGCCGCCGAAAACGGAGAAACATCGATGTGGCAGGTCATCCGACGCCCTGGATTCTACGGTCTCAACGTCAACAAAGGGACGCTGACAAAACTCGACGGCTTTGCCACACTGATAGAAGGATTCCTTGCAAAAACTAAAAATACCGACATTTACGCTCTCGGTAAGGACATCGTAAAGATTAGCGGCATATCGGCCGACCTCTATTCGTCGCGCGACGCAGAGCATATATCCCGGCAGGAAAACCTCGAGGAACTGCTCTCGGGCATGCAGGCCTTCGTTGACCAGAACCGCGAAGAGGGCAGGGAAGACGAGATATTCATCAGCGACTACCTGGCCGACGTGTCACTGCTCACCGACCAGGACAGCGACGACGACAACGACACCGTGACAATGATGACCATCCATGCGGCCAAGGGATTGGAATTTCCGACCGTCTTCGTCGTCGGGCTCGAGGAGAACATCTTCCCGAGTCCCATGGCTATCAACTCAAGCAGCGGACTGGAGGAGGAGCGACGCCTTCTCTACGTAGCCATCACGCGTGCTGAGCGCCACTGCATCCTCACCAACGCGCAGAACAGATTCCGCTACGGCACCATGCAGTTTGACGTGCCGAGCCGTTTTATCGCTGATATCGACAAAAATCTGATAAACTGCCAGGACGGAACCGACAACGATACGACAACCGACAAAGGCATTGCAGGCTACGGAGGCCGCATGCCATGGGACCGCAAGAGGCGCTCGTGGGAGACAGGACCGCGTCTCGACAACCGATACCAGAACTCGCAGCCCGTAGCCGACAGATTCATGGCCGACCCGAAACTGAAGGTCACACACCCACGAAAACCGGAGAAACCAGTGCAGACATTCTATAAGGTAGAGACAAAATCGGGCGAACTGAAAGTAGGGAGTATCATCGAGCACGAGCGTTTCGGCGTGGGAACGATAACTCAACTCGAAGGAAAAGGCGAAAACACGAAAGCTACTGTCGACTTCAGAAACTTAGGAAGGAAGCAACTCCTGCTGAAATTCGCAAGATTTAAGATTATCGGCTAAATAGCCGTTACACTCTGACAATCAGCAGGAAAGACGACATGAAGGAACAACATGAAGAATTTTTTTCAAAATTTCTTCGAAAAATATTTGGTGGTTTCAAAAAAAGGCAGTACCTTTGCACTCGCAATTAAGAAATAACAAATATGGCTCCGTAGCTCAACTGAATAGAGCATCTGACTACGGATCAGAAGGTTCCGGGTTTGAATCCCAGCGGAGTCACTAAAGTAAATATCTTACATGGTAAGAAAAGAGAAGAGTCTGATGAAAATCTGACTCTTTTTTTTTGTTTGATTATTCGATAACTACACTATTTATAGGCCATTGTAGCCTTTTTGATTATTACGCAAAAATGTTTATTAACCACCCTCAAAAGTGGTCAGTTTTAAAGTGTAATATTGGACTACATTGGACTATATTGTGCCCATCTTTTGATAGGTACTTACCTGAGAATAGAAACTTTTTCATGTATTTCTCTGATGCAGATTTTATTCTAAGAGACTTCTTTTCATAAAGTAGCCAAGGCAAAATCATCAACCCTCAAATAATAAAAATTATATTAATAGAATTGCCCAACTATATTGATATAAATGGCAAAGTATATTAATTGGATTGCCCCGTGATATTAATATCCTTAAAGGCATAAAATGATGACTAAAGCGTGAGTGTGGGGATTAAACAGCTTGAATGTGGGGCCGCAAAGGCATGGAATTGGCCCCGTATCAGCGTAACTTATGTTGTAAGCTTATAGCAAATGACCATTTGCTATGCAGCGAATGATAAAAAGCTACTTAGCGAATGGTCATTTGTTAGGCTGTAAAATCAAAACGCATCCCAATGCTTGCTGAGGCATATTTCGCATTCATTATCTAGATATTCATAAAGGTATTTGAAAGGAAAAGGATATGTCATTTCCTCATTCCATCGTCCGAAACCATAGCGCATCATGTCGGCTATCTCATGGATGTCGTCTTTTACAGTATCAGGATTTTCTTCGTGCAAAATAAAGATGCGGCGGGCGCGTGGCATTTTGTCCATCTTACCCGAATGTAGTATCTGCATGTTTTGGGGATGGTTGCCTGAAATGTAGGAATATGAACAGTATGGCTCACCGTCTAATCCTTCTGTTTCCCACAGATGGAAACCGATATAGCCACGCAGGTATTTATGTGCTTCTTTCTTTCGCTTGAACATTGAAAGTTTCTCGCCCTTGTTTACTATATCGCCATATCCTTCGTCTATCTCAGCCACATCAAGTATGGGAATCTCGTCAGTGTCAATGATAATATAGGAATTGCCATCCTTGGTCAGAGCTTTGTAATCCCTAAAGCCATTGATTTTCTGATAGTGAAGGAAATGAAAATGCTCATTGGCAAAGGTGGATAAGCTAACTCCAAGAATGTCATTATTGAAAGTACCGAAATTTTCAAAGTTAATCTTGCCATTCTCCATGACATTCAATGATGCGCCATGCACTCCACCGTCCTTTACCTTATACCGATAGAAAGTCCATCCTTTAATTCCCTTTCGCAAAGAGGGAGGCATTACCCTGTTGGCAAGACTGTCCTTGACGACCAATTCGATAAGAATTCGCCTCACCTCTGACTTGCCTAACTCATCCTCTTTCTCATTATTGTGGAAAACGATGTGCTGTAAGGCGCTACTGCCACGTACCATTCGCTGCATGGATTTTGAGTAGTTGGTTTGTGCAGCGTTATCCTCTTTGGGTTCGCAAAGGCTGAGCAGCATCTCTGTACCTTTGGGAGATGTAGGGAAAAGCAGCTTGCCGTCCATTAAATCTTGAGCCTTCTCCTTGAATTCCACTATCATCTTCTTAGCACCATCGGCTTTGAATTGGTTCTCGAATACTATTGACTTTCCGTTGAGATATTCCTGCATGAATGCAAGCATATCATTGCCGGACTTATACTCATTATAATATAAGACAGGATAATCAAAGAATTTTATCTCAACAATGCCGGAATAGGCTTCATTGACTGATTCCAGCACTTGCCAAATGGCAAACAACTTGCCGTGATAGAAATTCTCAGGATTGTAAGGCCAATAAGGGACAGTGTTCTTGTTTCCGCTAAACCGTTTCCGCTGAATGTAATAATTCTCAAGATTTACATTCTTCGGTATAGACCCTTCAAATGTAACAGGCTTTAGCGACATGCCGAGCCATTTCTCTCCCCCGATATCCTTACCAACTTGGAAAACACCATATTTGTGCTTCTTCAAATCGTCTATGGAACGGGGATTGGAAAAAGAAGCTGTCTTTGCAGTAAGATTCATGTAAACATTAACTTCTATTCTCAGACATACAAGTTCCTTCCGAGATTTGGGTATTAGAAAGTTTTTGTCATCACAGAGGTACAACGAACCGTTGTTATACATCATGCGGTTTTTGCGCTTTTTGCCTAATGAGTTTATGGTTAAGGATGCGAAAACACGCTGTTGTACCTCATTGGGATAAGAGTCAAGAGTATCAACCATGATACGCAAAGAAGGATACTTTTGCAGACTCTGGATAACAACTCGCTCTTTCCCTTTCTCTGTCATCACAAAGAATTTGACATAGGGGTATTTGTTTTCTTCATATCTGGCCCTTATCCCTGCTATCGAAAGGCATGGCGTGTCGGAGAGATATTCATAGGGAATGTTTTTCTTGCCTATCTGACCGCTATAAGATACAATGGAGTATTTGGAGAAAAATGCCTCTCTGTCTACTTTCACTTCTATCCGATTCGTCGTCAGAGGAAGTGACTTTATGTAGTCATCACTAATTTCAATTCTTTTTGCCATTTATCAGGATTTTGAGTCTTTCTATATTCTGTGGTATGATTTGACCTTCCATGTCGATTAGCCCAGGCATCTCACGCGTCTCGTCAAGAGCAACCTTCTTTATTTCAATCATATTGACCGTGATTAGGTTGCAATGAAGTCTTTGTTGTTTAATCCTTCTCTTCTCAGAAGTAGGCATGTCTCCTAAAGCATCATATTGCTCGCCCTTGGGGTCTCTGTTCTTTACGTCAAAAGCTATCCGATTAGTGCCATCCTCATTCTTTAAGACAAAATCTGCAAGCTCGTAGTCCTTCCCTTCGAGATGGGATATCTGACCTTCCTTGCAATCGGTGTATTCATAGACCAAAGCAAGAAAGGCCTCTTCGCCAATTTCTCCGGCATACTCACTTGTTAATATCTCAGGATGAAGGATATATTTTCCTTTCTTCCAATTGGTAGCATAGCCGTTTTGCTCAAAATATCTTCTTATTATATCATTCTTCATGAGTATATCCAAATGAACTTTGGACGGAGAAATAGTATAGTTTCTTCCTTTGTCTAATGGACAAATCCTTTTGTCTGCAAAGGCAAACGTATAGCCACCGTCTTCTTCCTGATTCCAGTCACCATAGCACTTGGTTATAAAGGTCAGTTGTTTGTCCTCGTTCTTCAACTCGTCAAGGCTGTCAATTACTGGTTTGCGGATAATGGTATGCTTATAGCTTTGATTCATCTCCTGCGCAATCCTTGTATTGTAAGAGACGTTGCCTTCCTCTTCGTCGCCATCCTCATCTGAATCAACATCATGAACTGTGTAGCGTAAAGCCATTGTCCTTAGCCGTTTTAATAATTCCATTGCAGTGTTGGCATCATTACAACGGACTACCTCGTCGGAGTCTTCACTGCCTATTATATTGTCAATATCTCGATGTTCTAGAATATAATTTGCCAAGGTTCGGAATTCCTTCGTCAACGACTTGTCCAAGTTGGTCTTGTCGAAGAACTTCTCCATCTCCCTGTCGTATAGTATGTAGGTCGTACGCGGCTTGTTCCTTGTGCGGCAAAGTCTTCCTATTGCCTGCTCTACTACAGTTTGGGCCCAAGCTGCTTTGTCCTTAGCTATGCCCGGGTTGTTCTTCTCTGTGAAATAGAACTTGTTCGAAAGGGCCTGGTTAAGCCACCCGACTACTTCCTTCTTTGACAGACAACCGCGCCAATACAGCATCATAAGAGACAGCATTGCATGGTAAAGACTTTTCTCAAAGGTCGTCTCATTGCCGTCCTCGTTCATCATAAGGTAAGTCGTGGGTGATTGAACATAAATCGCATCCCAGTCTTTCTTCTTCTTTGATTCATCTGTTTCCCAGTCATCGCCTGACACATAATCTGCTCCAGCAGGAATCGTATACTGCATATTAGCTCCTGCCTTGAAACTTCCATAGGCAGCTACCAGCATTATCTTGGCATCCTGGTCATTGCTTAGGTCGCTCAAAATATTGGTCTCTACCTCTTCCCAATCCTTGGTTATACGGATATGCTTGTTCTCCCAATCATCAGGCAAATCGTCGTCAAACTCTGATTTCATATCCGTGAAGCTTCCATCCACAAGACAACTGAGAACTTCTATCTGTTGCCGGTCCACCGGTCGGTCTCCTCTCCTGTTCTGGAAAAATAGCATACTGTGAATCTCGCCATGATCGATGAAGAAACTGTATGCTTCAATGAATTGAAACAGGCGGTAGAACTGGTATGTTATATTTTTGTAATTGTTTTCAAAATTCGACTTTTCCAAGATTCGCCGTGTCAGGATAAACCATTTCTCTGGTAACCCTTTCTCTTGTGCTTCCTTTGAGAACATTTCCTTATATTTGACCGGCAGGGAAAGGTGGTTTGTCCTCTTCTCCCCTGTAAAATCGAATTTGTCTAATGGTATGATTTCTATTTTATGGTCTGAAGGATATGTGCTGTCTACAAGCCTGTCAAACTCTTTCTTGTCATCACTTGACAAAGAATTCATCTGATTTCCCAGTGTCTGCTTAAGATATTTCACGTCAAGATTACTTACCACGGACATACTTGAAGCAGTAGCGGAGCACAACACAATGCATGTGTTCCCATTATTAACTAAGTCAACTATTATCTTTTCCGGAGTTGTCGTTATTTCACGGCATGATAGACGGACCCGATGTTGGTTGTCCATGCCGTCGATTTCTTCTTGGTAAAGTTGTACACCTTGAGAATATACAGAATAATCGGGAAGCTTCTTTTCCTTATCGCCAATCTTTATAATCATGTTCTTTCGGTTGGTGATATATTCATTAAGCTGCTGCTCGAACATTCTCTCTGAAGAGGACTCAAATCTTGAGAACAAGGTATGAATTTCCCTCTCCATTGTCGGGTAACCCAGATACTGATGGGATGTCTTAACGTTGTTAGCAGTGTCCTTGTCTTCTTTCTCAAATTCTTTTATGCTGTTTTCATAGGCTTCATGGACAACTTTTCGGAATTGAGCTTTTACTGCGGTTATGCTGTTAGTTATAGTGGAAAGGAACAAATCGAGAGGAATGACCTTTTTGAACTGCATGTCCAGAGCATCCTTGTTCTCTGAATGAACGAGGGTAAGGTGTCTGTCGCCTTCACGATAGCAGATATATGCAAATCCTTTAGCGTCAGCTTGTGATACATTCAACCTAATTGCCGGACCAGAGAAGAAAACTCCCCTGCGGTAGTCCTCTAAGTCCTCATCTTTGTCAAGGAATATGCTATTATAGGAATGAATATCATCCCATATACGTTTCCAATTGGTACTTATTATACTCTTAGCCCACTCAATGGCCTTATACAATTTGCCATTATAATAACCTTTGGCTATCTGCCCCGGATTGCTAATCAACTCCTTGTACTGTAAGAATCCATTATAACCCTTGGAGTATTTCCTGTTTCCTACGGAATTCTTTATTGCCTGATCGATTATTGTGTCGCGCATTGCAGTGGCAGCCTGGTCTGACTCGTCAAACAATATTAATGTTTCCTTCTTCCTGTCAGGCAGGTTTAGGATGGAGAACTTCTCTGAAAGTATTGGGTCAATGCCGTACATTGCCTTATGTACGGTCATCAGTAAAACTTTCTTGCTATTGTATGTTACCTGTGGATATACTTTTGCCAAGTGAGGAAATTGATGAATTATAGTATCGACGGACACACGTTTGTATTGCCCTGACTTTTCAAGCTGGTTCTTATAGATGTCAAAGAAGGCTCGAACCTGTTTCCTTACCCAACTTTCGCCTTCGTCCACTTGTCCCTGAAGATAATCATTGTTAGTGTTGCTCTCATAAGTTTGTACTATTCCAGTCAGTCCTTCGAAAGTCTTCTTCAGCTTATTGTAAGCATAAGTCAATTGGTAAACATTCTGCCCTTTATGTTTTTGCTCGCCAATGGCATAGTTCATTTCGTTGAGAAGTTCTTCAAATGTCTTGTCCTTAATGGCTTCTCTTATGATGTCAGAGTTGTTCCTGATTATTATTACATCCTTTTCCCTTATCTTGCTTTCCTTTGTGTTGATGAACTTTTTAATTTCATCATTCATGGCATCAACGAGCTTGTTCTGCACACAAAGGATGATAATCCGTTTGAAATACTGTGGATAATACTCGCACGTAAGCTTCCCTATGGTATATGATTTTCCTCCTCCGGTTGCTATATCACATACATGCAGCCCGAAGGTCGTGTATCCTTCGAATATGTGTTCAACAAATTCAGCTAATAGCTGCTTTGGGGACGGATGATTCTCTTTATCCATAGGTGTTGACATTATTAAAAGTGATTATTATTGGTTGAGCGGCTTTGCGTATATTAGGAAGCGAATAGAATCAAACAGACTTGAAAAGGTATAATTCCTTAACCTATTAGTGTCTTTATCCTTGCAGATTGCGCACAACCGTGAGGTAATACTGTTGGTTGACCTTCCCAACCGCTTTGCCATCTCGTCGTAGCTCATCTTGACTTCCTTAAACATATGTATGAGGTCCTTGTCGTCTTTCTCTGTCCATTTGACATTATTGTTGGGGAAAATATCTGATTTGGGTTTCGTGCCGTCATCATCGAACAACCTCACACCACTGTCTAATCGGGATATTTCGCGAGCATGTAAAAAAACCGCGTTAATAGTTCTTTTAGGCTTGAAGCTTTCGGCTATCTCATAGAATGGTTTTTGAGCCTTGGCCATTTCCTTGAGTTTCTGATTTTCCTCGGCCGTCCAAGGTTCGCCACTGTAAATCTTTCCTTTGTAGTACATGTGATTTAGTTTTGATATGTTGTTGTCACTTTTGCAAAATTAGGAATAAAATGCCGTATATGCAAGTTTACTGTTAGAATTGTTCAAAGTAAAATATGAAATTCTTCTCTTTATCCAATTCTTTTGCAAGTAATGGACGGAAGTGTTTGAGGCTTTTGTTTGACTTCAAACTATTGCAACGTTGACAGGCTGCATAGCAGTTGGCTAAAGCCTTTGTTCCACCCTGAACCTTAGGCACAATGTGGTCGATTGTCATGGTGTTCTCAGTCAATGAGGTTCCACAGTAGGCACAATGACCATTGGTCTTGGCAAGGACTTTCTGCTTCTTTGTTAATTTGGCAGGACTTGTAGTTGATTTGGGGGATTGAGTTGCTTCTTCAAACTCTATACGGACAAACAAATTGGGAACAATCCAGCACTTCGTATCTGTGAAGATATTCTCAACTCCCATGGGAAGTACTGAGAAATCAACAAGGCTTACCTGCTCATCTCCTGTATTTATCTTATCAATGACTGTCTTGATGGCAGACAGCGATAAGTAATCATCGTCGCCGCCCTTGTAGACACATGGCAAAATGATTTTGTCGCCATCATGCCTGATGCCACTTATTATCAGCCTGTCGATAGTATCAAATTCCTTGCATATTCGTTCTGTATCCATAGCTATAGCTTTGCTTACAAAGTAGGCTGTCAAAAATTTAAGCCGTTTTTCGTTTCTTACTTTTGAGGTCCAACATTCTCCTTACTTGCCAATTGTCAAGCAGAGTCATTTCTTTCCAATCCTTTATATCAGCCATTCTCACGCATTCCATTTTCTCCTTGAAGTCAATCTTTCTTCTCTTTTTGCTGTCCGTAACTTTTCCGTACAGAGGCAAGGCCAGAACTATGGGCGTTATCCCACAGTGTTTGTTTTTCGGCTGTATGCTTTTATAAACGCCGAAAGTTGATTCTATGATATCCGACGTGATGTTGTGGCATTCGTCCTTTGATTTAAGAAGGGCGCACTCTTCATTTATGTAACGCCTTATGGCACGACCGACTCTTTTGCATCCTTCTGCTATTTCGTCCTTCCGCAACAGATTGATCCAGATGTAATCCTTGCAGTACTTTGCAGAGGTATGCGAAAGACCTTCTTTCTTTACTTTCGTGAATACAACGTCAACTGTTTCCATTACATGGTAGAGCTCTGTAACTAGCTCCTTATAGTCAAGCACAAACGTATAGGCAGCCTTCTGGCTTTCGCCAAGATCGTCATAGACTTGGAGTATGGCCCAAGCCCATTCCACCCACTTTGACATATTCATGAACCTCGATATGGTCCGTAACTTTGGCGGGAGCAGATATGCGTTAGCGGTAAGCTGATATGACAATCTCTTCTTGTTCATTATATCCATAAATTCCTTGAAATCAGTTCTTTCCTTGTATTCGTCCTCAAGAATAAGACCAATCGTGTGACTGATGTCTCGATGGCGCGGGACATCAGCTAACTCTGCTCCCTTCCTGAGATTATGCCCGTTGTCGCTGACAATATATTTTGGAGTCTTTCCGATTTTGTCCTTCAGTTTTATTATCTCCCTTTCTACGTCTCCGGCTTTCCATGATGACGATACAGCCATTGCCAGCACCTCGACATCCCCATGCTTCAATGTCTTGCCCTCGTGCTGTGCTGGAGCTGCGAGAATAACCAGCAACTTCTGACTTCCGACGGTGATACTCTCGTCTATAATGATAGAGTATTCCTTCCCTCTGAACTTATTACATGAGTCAAGATACTCTACGATACCAGCCTTGAGCAGCCAATTCTCAATTGTCTGGTGTGATGGTATTACACCGAGGGCACCGCCGAGAAAGTCATTGAATAACTCCAATCCGTTGACGATTGAACGAAATCCGCATCCCATGCGGATGTACATGCACACGGCCAAAGCTATCACTTCCGCCCAGAATGAGTGTCCTTTAACTGGCGTGAAAGCAAGTCGAACAATTCCTCCGTCGTGTTCAGACTCAAACGACGTTTTTTTTTGAGCTCTGTATCCTTGGCCTTGCTCTCCTTCTTCAACTCCTTGTACTTGTCTTTCCATTTTTTACTACTCTTGTCTTTAGCCATAATTGAAGCTTCTAATTTTTTAATCTTAGCCGATGCTGCCTTTTCCTTCTCGTTCTTCTTAGCGAGTAATGCTTCCAGTCTCTTTATTTTTGCACTTTCTTTTGTCATAATATTTTACTTTACATTGTTATATTTTCTATGTAAAGGTACTAATATTCAATGACTTATGCAAATTATTAAAGTTAATATATACTATGAAATATGTTTATATAAGTTAAGAATAAATCCTTGTAAATCAAAAGCAATTATGAGTATAAAAACTGACTAAATTTTTGACAGCCTACTCTTTAACTAAAGTTTCCCACTTGTTCAAAATGCCCATAAACAAGGGGTTTCTGAAAAGTTCAAATAGCAGGATGCCCATAAACAAAGTAGTTTAACAAGTGCTTAATAAATGTGAAAGGGCAAATGACCTTAAAAGGAGAAGTCCGATAATGCAATATTCTACTGCTCATAAAAAGTTTTTTGAAAAGTTAAAGATGCGCATACCCTTTGGGAAAGCCTTTTTATAAAGGGGTTCTCCAAGTGGGAAACTATAGCTCTTTAAGAACAACTCCGTTAATTGTTCTTCTGTCTCTGGGATAAGCTTTTTGCACTCTACAATCTGCCCACTATTAACGGATTCTTCTGTCGGGCAGCTTATTGAAAAATAGAAAGCCATTTCCTTTATCTGCTCCCAAAGATCTTTTCTCTCATCAAACGTGAGACATGTAAGCCATACGTCTCTTTCGCTATGCTTATGAAAGCGTTGGTTGTTGTGACATACAAGTGAGGGCTCGTCGTATAACCACACATAACCGTCATCAAGATAATTGCCTATTTCAGAATTCACCTCTTTGGACAAAAATATTTCATCATCTTTACTCAGGGTTTTGCCCAACTTAACGTAGTATACTTCTTTGATTTCCTTTGGCAAATAATGGAAATGGAGACCATATGTCAAGAATATGTCTTTTATGGCCTCGTAATTGTCGTTAAGAAAGTTGTTGATTTTTTCATTCCACTTCTTCTCTGTATAGACTACATTGGAATATGTAGAATAAACTTTTGGTGGATATACACATCTGAATGTTCTGTCTCGCATTTTATTTATATTTAGATGTTGCAAACATAGAATAATAATCCCAAATCATGAAGCAAATATATAGTGTAATGCTACACTATCCCAATCTTCATAGCGACGCCAATATAATGCCTTACCTATTTTAAGTTGTTGATTGAGGTTTTCTCTGTAAATATTTCAATACTGCCATGGTTTCTTTATCAAGGAAGTATTGTAGATGAGATCGCTGATATAGTCGTTGAAAGGCTTGGTAGTGCGCAGGAAGTCGATTTCATTCATGAGGATGTCGGCAACGTCCTGTGGATTGGTATAGTGATAAATGTCATCCAGTTTATTCGCTTTATAGCAGTCTTTCAACTTCTGCTGTGACGGTTCGTCATTGTTCTTTACCGCTTCGTCGAAGCAGTCATTAATGATGTTGCGGCATAATGAGCCCCATGATGATATAATCCCTTCGGTGCGGTAATTGCTGAAGATGTCGCGCTTGTTGACTAGATACCAGCAGACAAGGTCATTGAGGTTCTCGCCTTTGGTGTACATCTCAATGAGGGTTGCTGCACGGCGGTCTAAAGTCATTTCGTCGGACTCGGCAACGTTGCTTTCGAAGAAGGTTCGCGGGTTGATTTTGATGCCATACTTCTCGAAGGGATTGCTCTCGAAATATTCCTTGTCCTTTGCAATCATCTTGAGGGTTCTTTGGTCGCGCTCCCCATTGTAGAAGCTGCTGAGGGTGTCTTCGAAGATGTCATGCGGACTAACGACATCGAAGAGCGTCATGCAGGACTTCACTTTCATGGCATCGACAGGACCAAGGATTTCCTCAATATCGGTGTTTACGTCATAAGCGTCAGTCAGAAGTGTGTGGGTTATCTCCATGAGACGCTTCTTTAATATTGGATGCTCGAAGTAGGCATGTGCCTCATAGAGCGACTCTATGCCATACTTCTGTGATAATGGACTGAATCCCAGTCCACGCATCTGTGGGAATATCCACCATATCCAATGTCCGGATTTATAGCCGGACTTTATCTCTTTCAGTGCCTCGTCATAATATGACTCATGAGGCGCAAGGAAACGTTCTACATTCTGGTGCATAGTTACTTTAATTTAAGTTGTGTGAGGATTTTGTCGTAGTTGTCATCTCCGAGATTCTTTTGTGTCAAGTACTGGTTAATTGGATGCGGATTGACTATTGTTCTTTCTTGTGGAAGAGAATCCCCCATTAATTCCTTCCATTTGTCTTTTCCTCTCATTACAACGAATAGAGGCTTTTGAGGTTGGTCTTTTGCCAATTCAAGAACATTCTTTGTAAATTCTTGAGATGGCAGGAACTTGTCCCTATTGTTGTATTTTGCAAAGCTGTCTGGATATTCTTCGGAGGTGTAACCATTCAGTTGTACTAATCAATGGTTCGGTAAGAAAACCGCCTCCATCAAAGTTTATTTAACGTGTTGATTATTAGATACTTATCAATAATAAAGTTTAACATTATGATAAGATTAATTATGACATAAAATAGTGGCTATATCGTTGATTTTCAGTAACTTTATAGTTGAAAAAATAATGAAGTTATATGACAAATCAAGAAGATATAAGCCACTATATGGGACTTGCAAAGGATACTCTCCTCGCAACTTGTGCAAAGGTACGAAAAAATCTTCAGGATCTTTTCCCTGAGATCATGATTCTTTTGCTGGTCATGAGAAAAAAGAATTTTACGCAGATGGCGAAGTACGGTAAACACAACGAGCACACATACAGAAGTGCCTTCAGGAAAGGCATCGACTGGTGTGTCTATAATACAAAGCTCATCAGGGAACTTTTTGACACAGAGAATGACCTGCTTGCTGTGGCAATAGACCAGAGCTATATCCGTAAGGCCGGGAAAAAGACTTATGGCATCGGCAATTACTGGTCCGGATGTGCACAGGCCGTCAAGCACGGCTGTGAGATTACCCTGCTGGCCATCGTCAATGCGACACAGAAAGACGCGATGGCCTTCCGGGCAATACAGACGCCTGGTAAAGCTGACGGACGCAAGATGTCGCTTACAGACTTCTACATCAAACAAGTCAAGAAGTACTCCAAGAGAATGCAGAGGATTACCCATAACATGGTAGGTGATGCGGCGTTCTCTACTAAGCACTTCACCGACAGCATGGTAGAGTTAGGTTTCACATTCGTCAGCCGTCTGAGAAAGGACACAGCGGTCAGATATCTGTACGCAGGTAAGAAGACGGGGAAGAGAGGCCGGCCGAAGACATTTGACGGATACATTGACTTTGAGAGTCCGGATTTGGACAGAATGCAGAAGATCGACAGTCTGAGTGGTGATGATGGTGAGTACTATACAATAGTTGCAAATGTGAAATGCCTCAAGCGGAATGTCAGACTGGTGGTATGGTATCCAGAGGGTCTCGCCCGGGTTAAGAGCGGCGGTTACCGTCTATATTACTCAACTGACAAGGACATGAGCGGAGAGGATACCATGGCCATTTATCATGCCAGGTTCCAAGAGGAATATCTTTTCCGCGACGGCAAACAGTTTACCGGCCTGCAGGACTGTCAGGCCAGAAGCAAAAAGAAACTGCACTTTGCTTACAACGCCGCGCTCGCCGCAATCAATACAGCAAAGGTGGCAATGGCACGTGATGACAAATACAAGGGTATGTCTTTAGCGTCATATAGTATGCTGATGCACAACATGTTCATATATCGAAGAATTATCGAAGTGTCAGGTATCAAACTTGACAAGAAGAAAAATAATCTCATCTTAAAAGACTTGCGGGCTCTATCGGAGGCCGCTGCTTAAAAGATGGGGCAAATATTAACGAAGTATTGACTAATGCAAAGTGCTTATAAAAGCCTTGCTCATCTTCTGTGTTAAGCTCCTTTTGGTATGTAGAGAGTAATTCTTTTAGCGAGTTTACCCAATACATGTCTGAAAGGAGTTTTACACCGATACTCGACATTAGGCAGTCGGACTCAAGTCTCAGGGACTTCTCCTTTTCTTCACATATTTCTCTTATGCTTTCAGGAGAAAGAATCGTAGGAAGCCATTTGTTTATGTGCTCTACATATCCGGGATTCTTGGACAATATGATTATATCTGCCTTGAAAGGATTGCCCCAGAAAGGCTCAGGAGGAACTTCTAATATCAGTCTTCTTCTATTCTCTTCGGGATGATTGTCATTGTACTTTCGAATAATGTCTTCTTCACCTTCGAAAATGTATTTGCCACTCTTGTCCCAAAGAACATTGACATTTAGCTTAGCCCAGCCATTATGCTTTTTAAGTTCTTGTATGGTTCTGTAAGTTGCCATAGCTGTGATTTTTAATTCATTGGACAAAGATAGTGCAAACCGAAGACAATACAAAATAAGTTTGCTTCTTTTTATTGTTGAGGTGCAGCCTATCTTATAGAAAGATAGCACTATTTGACGGAATTAGCAATTATTTATTTGATTATCAAAAATCTTTCTTCGAAATTTGTCGGTAGAAAGTATTAAAAGAGTTTATAATCTCGTTTCTGACTTTACGAAAGACTGACAGCTTTTCCTCTTCACTGCCTTTTGCCATTGCTGGATCGGTGAAGCCAAGGTGAAGGCGTTGACCAACTTTGCCGCTAAAAACAGGGCATGTTTCTCTTGCATGGTCACAGACGGTTATGACGTAATTCCAACTTTTGCTTTCATATTCTTTTATGTCGTGATTTGTTCGCGGAAGCTGTTCCTCAAACACGGGGAGAAGGCGCAGTTCAAGCATCTTGAGAATATTGATGTTGACCTGTATGATGAGATGGAGATTCTTTCTGATTTCCTGTATTCCGATGCGGGAACTGAGGAAGAGCGTAAGGACCGGTCTGACAGAATAGCCGGGGCGTATGCTGAATACCAGCACAGCAAGCGGACTCCTTCTGATGCCAGAATCATGCAGAAGGCAATTGACAAGATATGTCCTTATGACCTTACTGACTATAAGGTCGTATTCCCAGCTGAGCTGAAGCGGGACGTACTTGATGATAATTACCTTGACTGGGTTGCCATCGAAAATGAACAGAACGCTGACAACTATCATAAAGGGACTGTCTTTGGGGCAGTCCTTTTTGTTTTTGTATTTGATTTTTGTTTATCAGCGGATTGTTATGTCATAGTCGTTACCCATGTCATTTGTGACGTGAGTTTTGCCATTCTCCAGATAGCCGCCATCAGGTCTGTTCCTGATGGATAAACGCCGTTGTCGGGGAAATGTACCCTTGTAACACGGCCGTTCTGTACGTCAACATCCACATCAACGTCAATTCTTCTCTTACCGCCCAGTCCGTCATATCTATAATATGTGGCTGTTGCATGACGTGTTTTCTGCGAGAACGGATCATCATATTCATCTTCTGCATCATCATCGTCATAGTCTTCATAGTCTTCGTCTTTATCAATATTTTCATCTTCTTCATTATACCGGCTGGTATTGGTATATGAAGTTGTATCAATGGTTGCTGCCATGGAGTCAACATTGATTGAAGGCGTATTGGACTGCGTATTTGCGGAATCCTGTTGAGTGTCTTTCTTTGTTCTTGATTTTGGAGAACATGAACATATAAACATTGCTATAATGCTTACAATGATCAGGCTGAATTGTAATCTGTTTTTAGTCATAAAGCAAATATGGTCAATCTACATGCAAAAATAAAAAGAAAAAACGAGATTATCCATTTTGTTTGAGTAACTTTGCATAAAATCTAAGCAAATATGAGAAAAATAGCGATTCCGACATACAATGGCAAGCTGTGGCCACATTTCGGCAAGGCTCCACAAGTAACATTCATAACGGTTGATGATAACGGAAATATAACAGGTAAGGAGCTGCTTGACGCTCCTGAACATGCACATGGCGCTATGGTGAAGTTTATACTTGAGCATGGTGCAAGCGAAGTGTTGTGCGGTGGTCTTGGCATGGGAGCAGTGAACCTTCTGCATCAGGTGGGGATTGAGCTTCATGCTGGCGCACCTGCTATAGATATTGACGAAGTCGTAAAGCAGTATCTGGACGGTACTATACAGTATGGTGACAGCAGCTGTCATCATGACGGATGTGCTCATTAATTATTGACCTTGAGGAAAAACTAAAAAAACAAAGATGAACAAGGAAAGTATTAAAGACGAGATTTCTGACTTCAAACGCCGCGGTGGTGATTTCTGCTTTACTTTTGGTGATGTGAAATAAGACCTTGCACAAGAAATTCAAGTACGGCATTCCTGTAATTTTATTTCTGCAAATTATGGCTTTTGTCGTTGTCTACTTTCACTTGATATAGGCAATCTCCTCAGATTGTAAGAAGATACTTTGGGTCAACGTATTTCGTCAGCCACACTCCGTTTCGTGAAAGATAGAACTTTATTCCGTCGGAAGCCATTCTCTTGCAGTCTATTCCCAACACATAAGGCTTGCCATGGCGTGAGCCGACTTTTGTGGCTATTTCCTTGGTTGGAGACAGATGGACGTATTGGCGAGTCTCACTGAGAATGCCTTTATCATAGATAGATGGCAGAAATCTTGTCGCTGTTCCATGGTATAGAATATCTGGTGGAACGGTTTCCTGCAGTTCAACGTCTACATTAATGGAATGCCCTTGTCTTGCACGAATCTTGGTATGCTGCGTATTGAACTCATAACGTTGCTTGTCATTGTTGGCAACGATGTCTTCGAGCTCCGC
Source organism: Prevotella lacticifex (assembly GCF_019973375.1). GTDB lineage: Bacteria > Bacteroidota > Bacteroidia > Bacteroidales > Bacteroidaceae > Prevotella > Prevotella lacticifex. The sequence goes on from NZ_BPTV01000003.1 coordinate 212,459, forward strand.
CATCGTATAGCCATGATTCTTTATCAAGTCCTTTACATCCCGCCATCCATGTTCATCAAATTGGTATTCAGTGTCATGGCGAAGCAGGAATGCAAGATGCTTGCTCTTACGGATAAGGTCTTTCTCTTCTGTCATAGCTATACTACTTGCTTCTGTACCATTCCTTGATATACATGTAATGTTCGGCAAATGTCTTTGCTTTGGCCGGGTCTTCTTTCTTGATTAACTTTGCCGGAACTCCAGCCCACATTTCGTTTGCGCCGACCTTTGTCCCTGCAAGGAGAACCGCTCCGGCAGCTATGATGGCATTCTCACCTACATCACAGCCGTCAAGAACCACAGCATTCATGCCAATAAGCGCTCCTTTGCGGACGGTAGCGGCATGTACTATCGCTCCATGGCCGACTGATACGTCATCTTCAAGAGTTACAGGGAAACCGTTTGTCTGGTGGATGCATGCGTTATCCTGCACGTTGACACGATTGCCGATGCGGATGGCATCAACATCGGCACGGAGTACCGCACCATACCAGATGCTACAGTCATCACCCATGATTATGTAGCCTGCAAGTGTGGCATTTTCGGCGATGAAACAATCCTTTCCCCATTTCGGAGTTTTACCTTGTACAGTTACTATTGTCGCCATTTGTCAACCTGCTATCGCTTTATAATTGTCAGGATCAGTGTTGCCCTCGGTACTGAAAACCAAGACAACGGAATTCTCATTAAGTCCAAGTTCATCCTTCATATTCTTGTATTCAGGATTGTTGAGCATGGCATTGACGAGTCCGGTGGTTGTGATGAATGTCATCTTGCTTATGGCGTCTTTATATTGAGGCTCATTGAGCAACTGGCAGAGTGATGTCAGGCGATAGTCCAGTCCGAGGTCTTCACAGACAACCCGGAACATGGCATACACTCCGCCCAGTGGCTTAAACGCTTGCTCGCCAAATCTTTATGATTTGTATCTTATCCATACTATTTTACCTTCATACCCATCTGATACATGATGAAGCCATAGATGTCGGCATTCTCTTCCATCTGCTTCGATAATGGCTTGCCGCCACCGTGCCCGGCTTTCGAATCGATGCGGATAAGGACAGGTGCTGAGCCAGCCTGATCCTGCTGTAGTGTAGCAGCGAACTTGAACGAATGAGCCGGAACAACACGGTCGTCGTGGTCGGCAGTCGTTACGAGCGTAGCAGGATAGCTTACACCTTTCTTTATATTATGAAGTGGAGAATAGCCTTTCAGATACTCGAACATCTCCTTTGAGTCGTCCGATGTGCCATAGTCTGGAGCCCAGTTCCAGCCAATGGTGAACTTATGATAACGGAGCATGTCCATTACACCGACTTCAGGAATGCAGACCTTGTAAAGGTCAGGACGCTGAGTCATGCAGGCACCGACGAGCAATCCGCCATTGCTGCCACCCATGATAGCAAGGTGGTCTTTATCGGTATAATTATCCTTGATGAGCCATTCGGCAGCCGAGATAAAGTCGTCGAAGACATTCTGCTTCTGCATCTTGGTACCGGCAAGGTGCCATGCCTCGCCATATTCGCCACCGCCACGGAGAACGACATAAGCATAAATGCCGCCACTCTCAAGGAACGGCAGACGCATAGCCGAGAAGTAAGGCGGATAGGTTACGTTGAAGCCACCATAGCCATACATCAGAACAGGAGTCTTTCCGTTTCGCTTTAAGCCTTTTTTGTAAGTCAGGAAGATAGGAATGCGTGTACCGTCTTTGCTGGTGTAGAACTGCATCTCACTGGTATAGTCGGATGTGCGGAAGTTTACCTTCGGCTGACTGTATACCGTACTTTTGCCAGTCTTGTAGTCGTACTGATAGATGGTGTTTGGAACAGTATATGAAGTATAAGAGTAGAAACACTCTGGGCGCTCACGCTTTCCGCTGAATGATGCACTGCCTACACCCGGTAGCTTTATCTCGCTGAGTCGCTGACCATTGATATTATAGAGGAAAGCTTCGCTGATATTGTCCTTAGTGTATGTCAGCACCAACTTGTCGCCACCGATGAATGTTACTCCGTCGAGAACGTCATCACTCTGTGGAACGAGTTCCTTCCAGTCCTGATAGCCCGGATGATGAATGTCGGCAACCATGATGCGGTTATTCTCGGCTCCGGCATTGGTGAAGAGATAGATGGAATCGCCAATGGTCTCAATAGGCGAATAGTTCTTCGATGCATCACCGGTCATCTGAATGAACTGCGAGTTCGGTTGACGAAGATCACGGACATAGAGATTAAGTCCCTGATCCATGCCCGACTCATAGAGGAACATCATTGTCTCTTCCTTGTTTACGCCAACGCCATAGAAACGGAGAGGATATGCCGGATTCTGATAGAAGAGCACGTCCTGAGACTGCGGTGTGCCGAGCTTATGATAATAAACTTTCTGAATAGAGTTTTTTGCGGAAGTCTCATGTCCCTGCTCCGGTGCATCGTAGGCGCTATAGTAGAAACCGTCGCCCTGCCATGCTGCATCGGTGAACTTAGCCCAAACAATATGGTCGTCGAGCAGTTTGCCTGTAGCTACATCCTTGACATAGATTTCCTCCCAGTCGGAGCCGTTACGGGAAATAACATAAGCTAAGTACTTTCCGTCGTTAGAGAACGAAATGCTCTTCAACGCAACAGTTCCATCTGTGCTGAGCTTGTTCGGGTCAAGGAACACACGCTGTTCTCCGCCAAGCTTGTCCATCTGATAGAGCACAGCCTGGTTCTGCAAGCCATTGTTGCGGTAAACGTACCACTTGCCATGCTTTTCGAATGGTGTGTAAACCTTCTCATAGTTCGACACTTCCTTCAAGCGTTTCAGGTACTGGCTGCGCTGCGGCATCTTGTCGAGATATGAGCGTGTGAGCGCATTCTCTTCCTTTACCCACTTGGAGGTAGCCTCGCTGTTGTCGTCTTCAAGCGGACGGAACGGGTCGGCTACCTTCTCACCGAAGTAAGTATCGACGGTGTTGTCGTGGGGTGCCTCAGGATATTTGAGTTTCTGTGCCATAGCTGTTGTTGCTGTCATTGCCATTGCTGCGGCAAATAATAAGTTCTTATTCATTATATTATATCGGATTTCGTCAATGTTTGCAAAGTTACTATATTTAAACGAGAAAAGACAGTTTCTATATCGGAAACTGCCTTTAATGGTGTTCGGTCATTGCTTGACTATATGATCACTTTCAGTTCTATATTAATCCTACTAGTGAGTAAAGTTATGAGAAGACTTGCGAATGCAAAGAGTCCGCCGACAATGCAGACACCGGTCCAACCCATTGCGGCCCAGCCCTGTCCGGCAAGGAATGTTCCAAGACTGCCGCCAATGAAGTATGTGGTCATGAAAATGGTGTTGGCACGGCTGCTTGCCTCAGGTATTTGGGCTATGCAACCGCTTTGGTTGCTGAGTTGCTGGAATTGTGTGCCAATATCAACTAAGATTAAGGCCACGATTAGACCTATGTAGCCATAGCCGAAGAAATAGGACACGAGCCAGCCAATGATTTGAATGACTGCACCGCATCCACTGAATTTCTTTATTCCATATTTCGGAATATATTTGCCAATGTCAGATGCTGCTATTGCTCCTGCCATACCGCAAAGTCCCAGCATCCCGACCATGTCGCTGCCTGCGCAGAACGGCTGTTCTGCAAGGTGGAAAGCCATGCATGACCATATAGTCAGCATAGAACCGAAGGCAAGTCCACCACGAACACTGTATAACCGGATTCTCGGATGAGTGCGGAATATTGTCCAGACGGAATGCATCAGCTGTGGATATGTACCGGTGAAGTTGCGCTTCATGTCCGGCAAGATTCTCAGGGCTATGCCGCAACAGATAATCATCAGTCCGGCTGCAATGAGGAACATTGCACGCCATGACAGCCATTCGCCGATAAAGCCGCTGACGACACGGGCTGCAAGAATGCCGGTTAGCAAACCAGAAAGAACATAGCCGATATTCTTCGACTTGTCTTCGGGTCGTGAGAACTGTCCTGCAACGGGTATGAAGAGCTGCGGAATAACCGATGATGCTCCAAGCAATAATGACGCTCCCCAAATGATGTATATATTACTAGCCAGGCCTATGATTAATGACATGACGGCTGCCATTGTCATGCAGACCGAAATGATACGCCTGCGGCTGTATAAATCGCCAGAAGGGATAATGAAGAAGAGCCCGAAAGCATAGCCGACCTGTGTAATAACAGTTATGAGGTTTGCCGTGATGTGGCTTATGCCAAGACCGCTGCTTATCATCTCAAGCAACGGCTGATTGTAATAAAGGTTAGCAACCGTAACTCCTGCGAGCACTGCCATTGCTATGACAATGCTACGGGGTATTCCCATATTTTCTTTTAGCTCAATCATTAGTTTATGGTCATCATTCCTAAAGTGGATGCAAAAGTAACGCTTTTATTTGTATTGGAAAAATCTTGCAGTAAATACCGTAAAGATTTATTTGTTTTACAAAGAGGAATTCTATCGTTTAATATGATGGTAATCCCTAAAGCAACATGAATTACCCAAAAAGGCAGTTCCAAGTTAATGAAACTGCCTGAATCGAGTTATGCACCCGGCATAGGAGAGATTATGTTGATATGTATCCATTCAAGATTTTTGGTAGTATGGGTATATATAACACAAAAGGGGCTTGTCCAATAATGGAAAGTCCCTTGTGTCTTATGCTAGTGCGTGAAGTTTATGCGACCTCAATGCGTTTGGTCTCTTTCTCAGCCTTTGCGGTACGAGGAAGCGTGATGTGAAGAACACCGTTCTCAACCTTGGCACCGATCTTGTCTTTCTCGACATCCTCAGGCAGACTCAAAGCCTGCTCATAGTTGCAACTGGCGAACTCACGGCGGAGGTAGTGCTCCTTCTTGTTGGCTTTGCCGTCCTCGTTCGCGACTCTGCCATTCAAGCAAGCTTGATGGCTCTCGCTGCTCCCTCGGTTCTCATCCTTCTTCTCGTCCTTGTGCTCCATCTTAGATTCTGCGTAAAGCAACCCACCTGGACGATTACGAGAGGGTCGTTGCTAATGGTGTTACCCACGAATCCTATTATCTGGTTGGAGATGTGCTTTTAATATAATAAGAGTTAAATTCTAAATATTAACTACCGATAGGTGTAAGTTTCTCGAATTTTATATGTAATTTTACAATTCTGTGTTGGTGATTCATTAATTTTTCAGCACTAAATTAAGTAAGATTTCCGACACAGCAAAATTCTGAGCAACATTTTGTTGCTTAGGAACTTATAAATTAATTTAAACTATAGTGCTGCGTAATTTAGAAATTATATGATAAGATTGTTAATATTATTGCTATCGTCCGGCATAACATTCAACTCATGGGCTCAGTCAGCTAAAAGAAATGATTATGACGCTCATAAAGAGCTGGTTAAGGCTGAAAAATACATTCCGGAATTTGCCGAGGATTCTGTGAAGGCATGCTTTCCCATATACCGTGTGCTTGTCAAGAAAGAATATCGGAATATGAAATTCGATGCAGTACCAAAATATAAGCGAATAGAGGCATATCTCGATTTCGATCATGCTACTTTAGATGAAGTTATCGCAACCACATCAGATTGGGACTACACATTAGAGGGCAAATATTCAAACTATAATTCTTACTGCTATTCTAAATCGAAAGATAATCCCTTGCTTTCATTAGTTAATAGTATTAAGCCAGATAAATTATACTTTTTATTTGGTCAATCCGATTTTCTGCTTGTCGAAAAATCCGCAGAACGTTACCTTGTACAATATGTAGATCATTTGTGGAAAAAATGCGATTTGCCAGAACTTACAAATAACATTAACGAATTCAACACCTACATATTCCCAAACAAAGAGAAAAAGAAGTTAGTATATTCTAAGTAGCTCTATAGTAGCACTCAAAAGACCTCTCTAATCTTCAAGTCTATAGATAGTTATAGTGTCTATCAAAGAGCCGAACAGAGATATTAATTATAGATTATTTAGTCCTTTAAATGAAGCAGAATGATATAATTCCAATTATTCAAGATAATAATATTTCCGAATATTATTCCTTGAAGAATTTAGGTGTTGAAGGCTATGCCTTTCCATACCAAGAAGCACTTAAAATAGTGCACATATGCAAACTTTTAGCTATTCCAATATTAGGCGGTGATGTATATAGTATGAATAATTCTACTATAAAGAACTCAGATAATAATTGGTATTATGACAGGGCTCCACATGAGTCATATTACGAATACGTGCAAAACAGTTGCAATAAATCCGAATCTTACATAAGGACTTTTAAGACTCATTCTTGTGATAGGCCTTTATTTTCCTTTGTCTTAGAAAATTAATTAGAATTAATGTAAGTTCGACAAATTATAAGTGCGCTTGTAAATTTGGTCATTAGCAAAATTCATGGCGCACTGAATATTTCCCGCGGGCCAATATTTGTAATCTACAGATCTATATTTGGTTAGAGCGGTCCATAACTCAAGGAAAATAGTCATAGGCAGGCTTAAGCTCCCGATGGAGCTATGGTGTGGGAGTGATGGGGCAGCCTTTACGAGCAAGCTCGCAGTCTGCCCCATCACTCCCACACCAACCCTGACGGGGTTAAAGCCTGCCTATGACGAAAATTGCCAAGGCATAAAATTGCTCATAGCGCATAAAATAAATTGCGCCAAGGCGCATAAAATATTGTGCAGCTCAACAGAACACAAGCAGCATAGCAGACTTTCAAGACGCTATAGGTTTCTTGGTGAATCCTATGGGGTGCAGAGATAAATCTATAATAGAGAGTTTTCCCTATCATACTTACAGACAGGAAAAGCCAATGCTACAACAAACCAATACCGAAAAATCTTTACACCATTCCCAAACATGTCATTTTGCCTTCCCAAACGGTCCGTTTCAGCTTGCGAAACGGACCGTTTGGCGTTCTAAAACGGGCTGTTTTAGAACACGGAATGGCATGTATTAGTAATCCATTGATAATCAATGTTGTACAGAGGCGGCGCAAAAGATGAAATAATATGAATTATCTTAACAACTTGTTATCGGTATTCACTTGTTGCTCCATGAGCCTAATAAATAATACTGACTAACGAAAAGAACTATAGCATCTACACCATGACATGTAATGAGCATCAGGCGGAGGCAATACGTTGGGCGGTGAAGTGATATATTACATGTGCGGCACCTATCAGCTTGCAGGTGCGGCCTTTATGGCCGTCCGGTCGGTCATCAGACCGAATATCTGTCGCGTTAGTCTGTTTTGAAGGTTTTCCTTTGTGTCAGCGCCAAGATCCGACGGAGGAGGATCTGCCAGGCAAAGGGCGAAAGCCCTTGGCGCTGACAACAGGGTTTTTATGGTTTTGGTCTTAATTTGTGATTGTCTATGCAACCGTTCTTCGTTCAAGGAGGTTAGACTACCAATGCGTAGATGCGCACTCCGTGCTATTGTGCGTCTTCGAGGCACTGAGTGTATAGCTGTCAGCATCCTTCTTCCCCGGACTGCACTCGCTATCGCTCGCTTAGTCCGGGGTTATTGATGATTCAGCCCCGTCGGGGCTGGTAGTGGTAGGGAGAAGAACACCCTCGCCTATCTCAGCATGGAAAATCTTTTGGTCGATACGTTCATCAAAGTTGTCGGACACAGTACCCACGAACATGCCTTGTGTGAGGTTGCTGATTTTTGATGCAGGGATAAGACTATCCGTCCGGGTAGAGATAGAGGTGGATTTATCATGAAATCATGCGTGATAGCGGATCTTAGCACTCGCAATCTTCCCCTGCAACTGATCCTGCGCCCCTCCCGCCCACGCATCCATAAAGGAAGAAAGATAGTTGGCAAGCTCATCGTAGGAGGTGAGTATCGGGAATATCCGTGCGTAGGGTCGGTTCAGGAGCTCAATGGCATGTGGAAAGGTGCAATACTTGCTGTTTTCATATAAAACCAAATGATGGCTGTCAGCAAGATAATCTGCGACTCCACGAAGTGTGCGTCTATTTATTACTAAATTCCGTGTAATTCTGCTGTTTGATGATTTACGGCATCGGTGATATTGCCACGTGAACCGTGTCGCCGGGTTGCTTGTGGAGTTTGTTTCGGATGGATTTTAGCAGGCCGAGGATATAGCAGATGGAACCGTCGGCGTTCTTCACCCCCATATTGACAATACTGCCGTCGTAGGGTATGCCGTCGAAGGTGGCGCGGACTTTCATTCGACCCTTGCCAAACTCCTTCCTGATGTCTATCGGCACCCTGATATATGCCCCGCCCTTGTCGGGTACGGGCTCAATAACTGCATCGAATTCGAATCTATTCATTGTTCTGCTTGTTTGTAGTAAATGTTCTGCACCGACAGAGACGCGGGGCCTGGCGACAAATCGTGGCGTTAGTCAGCTGTTGAGCTTGCAGTAGACGGATGCAAAGTTACAGAAAATAGTTTGAACTAAGCATACTGTCAAAGCGTAAGAAAAGATTCAAACGGTATTTTTTTCTTTCAATAGGTAAAATTGATTCTCTGCTATTGCTTTGGTGTTATGTTGTGCTTATCTTTGCGCTGAACACAGTAAGAACATTATTAAAAATACAACGAAATGAAAACTCGAAATTTATTCTCTCTCAGCCTTGCGTTCTTATTGCTTGGCACGGTTCCCACTCAGGCACAAGGACTTGGCGGTATTCTCAAGAAAGCCAAGAAAGTCCTTAACAAGGTTGAACAAGTGACTGCCCCGACGACTACCACCACAATCCCATCGGCAAAAAGCAATGATGCACCTAAGGCTCAGGCTACGGCCATCGTCAGTGGCGGTACACTCTACAATCCATTTGAGAAGAAATTGGACGTGGAGGTTGTAGAAGTCTACGGCACTGGCAAGAGCATGAACTTCGGTGACGTGTCGGTGGTCCTGAAACTGAAGGCTAAGACGGTCACCGACAGGATAGACTACATCGGCGACGACAAGACGACAGCCTACGACGATGAGGGCAATGTTTACCGCATCGACAATACTGCCTACAGTATCAAGGTCGCTGAGGGCATCAGCGTGAAGGCCGATTTGGGCTCTTACGGTCTGCACTTTCTCAATGTGCCGAAGAAGACAGAAAAGCTCCAGCTTGTAAAGCTCTTTCTCTACAATGACTTTGAGGATGGCAATGGCGCATGTAGAGGATATATTGAGCTGAGAGATGTGCCGATAGCTTGGAGGGAATAGGCAGCCATAGGAAGCCATAGGGAGTTATAGGGCTATAGGAAGCTATAGGGGCTATAGGAAGCTATAGGTTATAGGGACTATAGACAGCTATAATAAGGGAGGGCTGATTCTGGCCACCGAAGAATAACGAAGCAGGGACCGCACCGGATGGTACGGTCCCTGCTTGGGTTATGTAGCGTGGTGAGGGAGCGGGGCTCCGGCCACTGTGGGTTTACTTCACTGTCACCTTGCGCGTGCGGCCTTTTTCATCGCGGACAATGTAGAGACCTGGGCGCAGGCTGACGCTCTCGATGCGGTCGGTGGTGGCAACGGGTTGACCGCTGACGGTGTAGATGCTTATGCGACCGGTGAGTCCACCGGCGATGATGGCACTGATGGCATCGGGCTGCTTCTCGGGTGCGACGAAGGTGAAGCTGACGGTGTCGGACGTGATCTTGCCCTCGGCGCTGACGTATGCCCAGACGGTTATGGAGTCGTCGACGGTTGTGACGTCGATAGGCTTGTCATACTCTGTGAAGGCCTTTGTCGTGTCGGTGGTGAACCAGATATGTCCGCCGTCGGTATTCGTCGTGATGACTATTGATGTAGAGTCGTCGCTGACGGAAATCTTCGGTGCCGCGCAGACTTCCATCTTCCGGAACGACATGACGGTGGTGTCGGAGTTGAGATAAGCATTCTCCGTCGACCGTGTGAATGCCCTGACTGTGGTTGTGGAGCTGACGGTGATTGGCACTGAGTAGAGTCGGAAACGAGTTGTTGAGTTGCCGACGGCATAGTAGACTCGTCCGCGGTCGGCCGTGATAGTCACCTTTGTTGAGCCAACGAATACGCTGTCGCCGCTGATTACCGGCGGGTCGAGACGTTTCTGCTTGACGAAGAGCACCTGTACGACGCTCGATGTGTCGTGGGCCTCGCGCCATGCGTAGGTATAGAGCGTTGTCGAGTCGTCCTTTATTGTGAACGGCTCGGTGTAGTCCTTCCAGTTCACGCTGTCGGTGGAATAGCGGATGAATCCTAAGGGCGCTGTGAGGGTGACGGTGGTAGAGTCGGCGAAGTAGCGCGTGCTGCCCGAGTTGGCTGTGGCGGCTATCGGCTTGGCTTCTACTGTCGGTGCCGGTGTCAGCATGGTGTCGACAGGATTGAAGATGAACGACACTGTGGAGTCGGCAGCATGCCACTTAATCTGTACGATTTTCTTAGCGAAAGTCTTTGTACCGTCGAGCTGATTGTTGTAGAAGTTCAGCTTAGGAGTGCTGTTCGGTGTGATGCTGTCCTTCTTGTTGTATGGCCAGAGGTCGTAGCGCTCGTTGTAGGAGCTGTTGCTGTTGTCGGCAGGGACGAGGACGACATTTGAATGTCCGTTGGAGCCGTTGTTGACGTTATTGTTATTCCAGAGGTCCTCGTCGTAGTTGACGTGGAGTACTTCGAGTCCCTGAGCGGGGATATAGGTGTCCCATCGGTTCTGTGTGCGGTTTTCGAGGACGAAGTATTCGAGTTTCTTCGGGTCGGCGTTCTTTAGCATCCTGTCGTTGTAGATGACGTATGCGTTGCCTCCGTTGTATGTCGACTTCATGCTGTCGATGGTGTCGTTCATAGCACCGAACTCCTTGTAGTCGATCCATCCGGCAGCCCATTTCTCGTAGGCTGTATATCCCACCGGCACCCATCCTATTCCCTGTGGTCCGCCGTAGGAACCGGCAGCAAGTATCGACCAGTTGCCCATATCAGCCGAGCTGGTGTAATCGGTGTTGTAGAGGTCGGGGAATCCGAGGCAGTGTGAGAACTCATGAGTCATCGTACCCATTCCCTGCGGCTTGCTGTTGTAGCTGCTGCTTCCGTAGAGCTCGTTACCATAGGCGAAGGTATTGATTTTCACGCCGTCGAAGTTGACGTTGTACTGTGGATAGCCGTAGTATGCAGCGAAGCTGTTGTAGTCGTCGAAATTGGTCTGCGCCGGCCACAGCGTGCTGGAGCTGCCACCTGTGGCCTGTCCGTATCCGGCATAGATGAGGTAGAGGTTCTCCACCTCGCCGTCGCCGTCCCAGTCGTAGTCGGCCCAGTTGAGGTTAGGGTAGAGGCTGTCGACCTTGTTGAGGGCCTCATAAGCGAACTCCCATCCGTTGTCACCGGTCTGTGTGTCGAGCGACATTCCCGAACCGTAGTGGCTGTAGTTATAGTCCATCTCGATAGGTCCTACGACATCGAATGTCAGGTCGAGTAGCCCGTGGCTCTGATCCTTGAAGTAGTCGTGGATGGAGCCGATAGCCCCCTCCTCGTTGGTGTATCCCTCCTCGTTGACCATATTCCAGTAGTATGTAGAGTCGTGTCCGGCAGCGAACTTCTTGTTAGGGAATTCGCAGAGGATGACGATACTCTTGTGCTGTCCGGTGATGGAGCGGTGGTCGGACGAGTAGAACGGCCCGTTGCTGTCGGCGCGGCGCATGAGCGGCCGTGTGGGGCGGAAGAGCTTCTGCATGGTGATGGGTCGCAGCTGTTCGATTCGTTTCGCCGATACCGCCCGTGCCATCTTCGCCTCCGATGCCGTACGCTGGCCAGCGTTGTGGGCGAGGGTGTTAGAACGTGTCATGCCGAAACCAATGCCGTCGGCATAATAGTATGCGTTTTTGTACTCGAGGACCGGCACTGTGTCCTCAGTGATGAAGTAGTGCAGACGCTCGTCGCCGACGAGCATCAGCTTCAGCTCTGTGCCGTCGGGCTGGACGACAGTGCGCCAGAAACGTTTGGCGGGGATGGCAAGAGCAAGGGTTGCAGTTGTAAAAAGCAATACTGCAGCAAGAAGTAGTCGCTTCATAAATTATAAATAATGTAATTTCGGATGCAAAGTTAGTCTAAATTGTTTGATTTGCGAAAAAAAGAGCTGATTAATAGTTACGAATACAAGAAAAATCGTATTTTTGTAATCAAATGAACGGATTATCAATACTCATACCCACCTATAACGACGAGTGCCGGCAGCTTGTCGGCGACTTGCTCACGCAATGCGAGGAGCTTAAAAGAGTCTCCAAAGGTTTCTGTTTTGAGATTATCGTTGCCGACGACGGCTCTACTGACCGCTCTGTCCTTGCAACGAACAGTACAATCGGTATTCTGCCCAACTGCCGCTTTGTGCGCCGGATAAAGAATTGCGGACGGGCTCAGATAAGGAATTTCCTTGCCGGAGAAGCCGCTTACGACAGTCTGCTGTTCATCGACAGCGATATGACCGTGGTGCGCCGCGATTTCATTGCTGCGTATGTCGATGCCTGGAATCCTACACATATTATATATGGTGGCTACGAAGTCCCCGCAAAGGACGGCATGGACGACAACCTGCGCTACCGCTATGAGCGGTCGTGTCGTGAGGCCCATACGGCGCAGCGGCGTCGAGAGCATCCCTACAGCGACTTCCACACGAGCAACTTCATGATTCCGAGGAGCATCTTCCTGGCCCATCCCCTCGACATCAACTTCCGGCAGTACGGCTATGAAGATGTTGTCTACGGTGAGCAGATGCGCCGCGATGGCATCGTCATCGACCATATCGACAATCCCATCGGCTTCTGTACTTTCGAGGACAATGCCTCTTTTGTTAGCAAAACCGAGGAGGGCCTTTCGACGCTTTGCCGTTTCCGGGAACAATTGGAGGGTTACTCACGACTGATGGCCGTTGTTGAAAAATTGGAGCGATGGCACATGAAGGGGATATTAAGAACATTTCTCCAGTGGTTTTTGTCATCGTTTCGTAACAATCTGACTGGCAGCCATCCCAACCTCACGGTTTTCAATCTCTATAAACTTGGGTACTTGTTGAAGATAATGCGCTGATGCTTAGACTATAAAAATTATTCATTTATCGTGCCGACAGCGATAAAAGTATGCTGTAGAGCAGCCTTTAATCAATTTTCTCATAATTATTGATTAAAATCTATTAAATCAGTAATATTTTTTGGGAAAACGTTTGCATTATAAATATTTTTATTGTATCTTTGCAGTGTGAGATTGAAATATTAATAAAAAAGAGAAAGGGTTATCTAATGACAAAGAAAGATTTTCCACAGATTTACGTGGACTACGAAAGGGAGGAAACCACACAAACAACACCATCTTATGAAGTTGTTGGTGGCGAATTATGGTTTGATTGACTTATTGGGTCAAAATATATTAGACTTATTCACTGACGGTTGCGGAGTTTTCTCTGCAACCGTTTTTAGTTTTATTCATCTTGTTCCTCCTTGCTTTCAACCCGATATTTCAGCAGAATCACATCGAAACGTTTATAGTTTCATCTTGCGTGGGAGCATATTCTATCCCGAATAAAGAATAAAAGCGCGTAGCGTGCATAATTCCACGATGATGTGATTATGCACGTTTCGCGCTATGTTTTTATTGCTGTCAGGCTTATTGCTTGCGCTGCGGCTGATGGTTCTATTTCAGAATCTTGTGTACCTCGACGAAGCCGTTGTCCATTTCGGCATTGACGAGATATACTCCATGAGGCAGACTGCTGATGTCGATGGGCTGGGTGCCCTCCTGACTGTGCAGCCGCTTGCCGTTGACATCGTAAACCGACACGTCGTAGATTTTATGAGTGCTCGTGAGAGTGATGTGCGATCCGCTGACCTTCATGTCGACTTCCGGTTTCGACGGTACCGGTGTGCCGTCGGCGCGCAGGGGCGTGATGCCGGTGGGCAGTGAGCCCTCGGTGAGCCCCTGGAAGAAAATTGACACCGGAATGTCGCCCTGCTGCCCCACGAACTGCGCGTCGGGAACAGAGATGCGGATGGTGTGTGTTCCAGCGCTCACGGCTCCGAGACTGATGATGCGGTTATCGATGACATCGCCAGGGCACCAGTTGCTGAACGACTGCCACACCCAGTCGCTGCGCTTTCCGCGGCCGTAGATGCCGTTGGCCTGGGTGTTGTACTGCCGGAAGGGCTCACAGCTCTTGCGCCCCGGACGATAGCTGAGCACGAGGTCGCCGTCGTAGTAGATGTAGTGCCAGCGGCGGTTGTACTCCTCGCCGCCACTGTTGGCTCCGTGGTTCGACGTGACGACAACGAACTGTGCGTCAGTAACATCGCGCGAGACGGTGAATGTCCACGTCTTCGTTGTCTTGCCGATGGTGTCGGTGGCGTTGACATTATAGTTGTTGAGGTTGTTCTGTCGGTCGGCGAGATGCTTCATTGCTATCGGTATGAGCACATCGGTGCCGATGAGTGGTCGTGCGGGCTTTGACGTCTCGAGGATGAGGGTGCCTTTGAATACGTCGGAGCGTCCCGCGCAGCCCGTAATTTCCTGGTTGGCGGCATAGGGAACGCCGAAGAGCTCGAACTCCATCCACAGGTCGTACTTGCTTCTGATGCTGTCGTCGCGGAGAATCTGACTCAGGTAGTCGACCCGATAGGCGTATGGCACTGTATCGGGCTTCTTGTTCTTGTCCATGAAAGGAGTTATGAAGCGGCCGAGTTCAATGCGGCTGACGCTGTCGGCAATGTACGTTGTGCTGCCCTTGGGAACAAATGCGAGGTTGATGTTGCCGATGCGGTCGTAGTTGTCGCAGCAGGCCTGAACGTAGACCTTCAGCCACACGCTGTCGCCGATGTTGTTGAGGATAGAATCGTTGAGCGGGACGGCATATAGCGATGTGGAGTGGCGGAGAACGCCGTCGTTGACGAGACTGTCGGGATTCTTCGAGTAGAGATAGCCGTCATAGAACGTGACGGCATCGAAAAGCTTGAACTTCACCGTGTCGTTGTCCTCGGCGGCCATCGTCAATGGAACGAGGAGGAACACAAAAAATAGTAATTTTTTTAACATAGTGATTTGTATTAATGTTTGTGTTATTTTGAAGTTTCCTTTCTTTTCGGACGGGAAATGATGTTCTGAATGGTCCTGATGATGTCGGGAACAAACGCTATCGGCGACGTGGCGATGATGATGTACACCCAGTCGGATGCCGTCAGCGGCGCGACATTGAACATCACCCCGTCGAGATTGACGAGGACAATCTGGCCAATGGAGATGATGAGCATTACGCCGACGAATCCCTTGCTGTAGGATTTGGCCACGGCCTGCCGGTTGCGGAAGATGTCGACGAGATCCTGGAGCAGACTGCGCCCAGTACGGAAGTACTTGGCGTTGAAGAGGTTCCAGAACTGCATGAAGACGAAGAACGAGAAGAATATTCCCATCTCGTAGGCTGAGATGTGCGGTTTCGCTTTCGAGAAGTCGAGATACTGCCCTACGGCACTCTTCAGTGCGTCGGCCGAGAAGAGGCTCACGAAGCCCTCGGACGGCGTAACATCATGATGCCACAGCAGCTGCCATAGTCCGAAGAGGATGACGAAGAAAACCAGTCCGACTCCTACTATTCGCGACAGCATCTTCCGGTCGATGATGAAAGCGTTCGGGTTGCGCGGTTTCTTGTCGAGGACCTCCTCGTCGGCGGGCAGCGACGAGAGTGCTCCAGCTGCAAAAGTATCCATGATGAGGTTCACCCACAGCATCTGGGTGACGGTGAGCGGTGAGTCGGTGCCCGTGAAGGCTCCCACGAGTACGATGAGACAAGCACAGATATTGATTGTCATCTGGAAGAGTATGAACCGCTGGATGTTGAGATACAGCGAGCGTCCCCAGATGATTGCCCTGACAATGCTTGAGAAAGAGTTGTCGATGATGGTTATGTCGCTGGCCTCCTTGGCGCGCGCCGTTCCCGCTCCCATAGAGAGTCCCACCTGCGCCTTGCTCAGAGCCGGTGCGTCGTTGGTGCCGTCGCCGGTGACCGCCACGACTTCGTCCTGCTTCTGTAGGAGCGTGACGAGCCGCGCCTTGTCGTCGGGACGCGCGCGGGAGATAATCTTGAAGTCGGGATTGCTCACAAGCCGGGAGGCCTCAGCGTCGTCCATGGCCTCAAACTCCTGGCCTGTAATGGTTTGCGGTTTCTCGTCGTCGGCAAGGAGTCCCACCTGTCGGCCAATCTCATTGGCTGTCGTGAGGTTGTCGCCGGTGACGATGATGACTCTTACTCCTGCACGGCGGGTACAGTCGCTGATAGCTGCCTTGACATCCTTGCGCACGGGGTCGGCGATGCCGACGATGCCGTCGAAGGTCAGCGGTGTCCACTTGCCGTCAACCTCACGCTGCGAGGCGAAAGCCAGTGTGCGCATGGCACGTTGCTGGTACTCCTTGAGCATGGTCTCGATATGGTCTTTTGTCGTGCCGTTGCCAATATCTTCCGACATAGCGAGGACCACCTCTGGTGCTCCTTTAATGAACCGCATGTGCAACGGCGCAGTGCCGTCGGGGTCCGGTGTCTTGGCAGTGAACTCCGATTCCATATATTTCCGCTCGGTAGAGAAAGGCTGCACGTTGTCGGCGCTGTATTCGTGGCGCACCTTGTCGTAGTCGATGCCCTTGTCCCTGAGCCAGAAGAGAAGCGCTCCCTCCGTCGGATTGCCGAGAGCTTTCTCCTTGCCGTTGTCGTCGAGGGATATTTCGGCTGTAGAGTTCAGGGCAATATTCAGCTCTATTCTCTTCTCGGCATCGTCGCCGTAGAAGTCGCGGTTGGTGACGGTCATCTTGTTCTGCGTCAGCGTTCCGGTTTTGTCGGTGCAGATGACGGTGGCTGCGCCCATAGTCTCGCAGGCGTGGAGCTTGCGGACGAGGTTGTTCTCCTTGAGCATCTTGCGCATGCTCAGGGCCAGACTGATGGTGACACTCATTGGCAGTCCCTCCGGCACGGCAACGACGATGAGGGTCACAGCGAGCATTATGGAGTTCAGAGTGAACTCGATGATGTCTACAATGTCGTGGTTGTTGGCTGCATTACCGTCGAAAAAGAAATAGTAGAGCAGCCGTCCGGCCACGATGAGGATGGCAATGGCGAAACTGGCTTTCGATATTACGGAGCCGAGCGACTTGAGCTGCTTGTTGAGCGGGGTATCGACATCGCTGCCTTCCTGCGTCTTGGCGGCTCCCTTGCCCTCGACGGTGTCCATGCCGATGGCCGTGACGCGGAAGATGCCGTTGCCGTCGATGACCGTTGAGCCACGCAGCACTTTATTGGTCGGGAATGTGGCCTCAGCATCGAAGTCCTGTTCGTACGCCGACTTGCGGGCAAATTGTTCACCTGTGAAGTTCGATTCGTCGACGAGCAGCGAGTTCGACTCGCAGAGTTCGCCGTCGGCAGGCACCTCATCGCCACTCTCGAGGTAGATGTAATCGCCTAAGCAGACGTTCTGACGTTTCACCTCGCGCAGTTTTATTGTCTCCTTGCCGTCGCTCTTGTAGCGGCGGTACACTTTCACGGGACGCTTGTCTTTCTCGGTGATGAGGATGTCGAACTCCTTGCCGGCTTTCATCTCGAAGAAGAAACCGACGGTGGTAGCCAGCAGAATGGCAACGGGAATGCCGATGAGATCGAGGAATGCCTCCATGCCCTTGCCGCCGACGGTGGCCTCGTAGATAGCCACGATGACGGCAAAGCAGAATACTACCTCAAGGACAATGATCAGCGGGTCCTTGAATTTCTCCTTATATTGTTTCCATTTCGACTCACGCTCTGGTGGCGGGATGATGTTCTTGCCCTGTCCTTTCGCTACTTGTTCGGAATCGTCGAAAAGACACTGGTGCAGGAATGACCTTCTCTTGTTTTGCATATAAATTCTTCTATGTTTCTCTCTTTTGTTTGCAAAGTTACCAATAATTTTCCAAAACTGACATTGCAAAGGCTAAAAGATTGAATTGCTGCGACACAATGAAATCCAAAAGCAACCTGAATGTAACTGTAAAGTTGGTTAATCTTTTTCGCATGGAGATGTTATCCAAGCATGATTACAACCGTTCAAAATATGTGAAATATATTTACAGCATTCCGATATGTGCCGTTTGGGCTTGCGAAACGGCCCGTTTCATCGTCCGAAACGGTCCGTTTTGCGTTCTAAAACGGTCCGTTTCAGAACGCAAAATGGCATAAATTGTAAATTGCTGATAATCAGATAGTAACAAAGGCGGGATAGAAGCGTATGCGAGATGAAATACTTTTACATTTCATTGTCTATCAATTTCGTTGGATTTACGATTGTTTCATTCATCTTGAGAAGATAAATTGCTTTCGTGAGGAGATGATATTTTCGTGCCAAAATGAAAAAACCTTGCCTGCAACGTGAACGCTGCAGGCAAGGCTGCGGATGGATTCCATTGTGGAGTCCATGTAAAGAAATTGTGCGATAGCTGTTCTATTGCATTTTATTGCGGCTCATCGCTCGTCGCGGATGGGTAGATTTATGCTCCGTGGAACATATATTCCTTCTGAATATCTGCGGTCATACGAGTGAAGAGTCTGTTCTCAAGGTCGTGGGCAACTGCGAGGGCGTGACTAAGAGTGCGGTCGGAGAAGGCCTGCAGAAGGTCGTGGGCAGCCATTGGCCTGCCGGCTTTGACGAGTGCTACATATTCGTCCTCCATTTCCTTCTGGCGCTGGTCGTTCTCCTTCTCGAGGGCTGCGTAAGTCTCCTTGATTATTGGTGCATAAGCGTTGTAGTTGACCATGCCGAGAGCCATCACCTTACGGAATGTCCAATAAGCTGAATCGTCGGAGCATTTGTCGTCGCCGACGAAGTAAGGTTTCGGGAAATCGGTAACGCCCTGATACAGAGGAAGGAATACTCCGAGGTCGGCCATGCCCTCAGCCACGTATGTGAGACATCCTATCTCCTTAGGCAGCCACGGACGGTTCTGCAGAATATGGGTCTGCGTTGTGCGGAAGATGCTTACCGGACGGTAAGGCTCCTTGCCGTTGTTGTGGAGATATGGGTCATGGTCAGTGCCGTCGTAGTGGAAGCGGAAGGCGCGGCGGAGGTCGGCGATGCTTATCTTATGGTCGGTCTCAGCAAAGACCGGGAATGTGTTCTTCGTCACATCGTTCTTGATGTCGGGCGAGAAGATGCCCTGGAGTCCCCATACACGCGGGTAGTTGTAGGTAGTGTCGGCTATGTCGTCCTTGGAGTAAGCCTCGTGGAAGTCGAACTCTCCCTTGGCAGGGTCGTAGAGTCCGTTCTTTGCGGCGAACTCAATGAGGTCGGCTGATGCCATGAAGTTCTCCTTGTCGTTGGGGTCGTAGTGGCGGAAACGGCTCTGGTTTCCGGTGACGAAATACTTGTCGGCAGGCATGCGGCAGGCCAGCCAGCGGTGTCCTCCGGCATTCTCGAGATACCATGTCTCCTTCGAGTCGATGAATCCGATGCCGAAACCTTCTGCCGAGCCGTATTTCTCAATCATCGCGCCGAGCCGCTCCACGCCCTCGCGGGCTGTCTTGATGTAGGGCAGTACGGTGTTGTAGGTGCAGCACTCCGATAGTCCGTCGGCAACGTAGGGGTCGGCTTTCAGGGCCTCGGGCGACGAGAAGATGGTCTCGGTAGAGCTCTCACCCACACCGGCTGTATTCCATCCGGCGCTTCCCCATTCCTCGTGGTACTGATAGTCGGGAAGTCCGGTGTAGCCCAGTGCCTCCTTCGGCAGTTTGCAGTGGAAGGGACTGTCGGCGGCAATGAATTCCTCCGGGCCATTGGCTGTGTCTTTCTTTACGATGAAGTTCTTAGTGCGGAGAGCGTCAAAGTCCTCCGAACGGGCGAAGATATGTGAACCGTCAGCGGTCTGATTCTCTCCAACGATAATTGTTGTGCACTCCGACTTCGGTTGTGCCTCCTTGCTTAGAGGTGTGACATCATTTTTGTTTTTGAGATTTTTACTCATGTCCATAATTTATTTTGTTTGAATTTTGTGTTCTGTTGTTATGTCGTAACTGTCTGAAAATGATTATTTTTCGTCTTGCTGATGACGTTGCTTGTCATTCGGAACTACTCTTCGGCTTCGAGCTCTCGTAGGGCGTTCTGGGCCATAGCCAACATCTCGTCCTGTCCGGGGTAGACGTTCACGGGCGCAAGGAACGAAATGCGCTTCTTCAGTCCGTCGATGATGTATTTCGAATGGGCCATTCCACCCGTTATCAGAATCGCGTCGACATTGCCGCAGAGCACAGCTCCTTCGGCCGCTATCCACTTGGCGGTGTGCCATATCATGGCGTCGGCAATGAGTTTTGCCTTCTTGTCGCCGTCAGCGATGCGCTGTTCCACCTCCCTCATGTCGTTGGTGCCGAGAAAAGCCTTCATTCCTCCGTCGCCGGCAATGCGGTTCATAATCTCCTTCTCGGTCATCTTCCCACTGAAACACAGATGGACGAGGGCACCTACGGGCAGCGATCCCGAGCGCTCCGGCGAGAAAGGGCCCTCGCCGTCGAGGGCGTTGTTGGCGTCGATAGCCCTGCCGTGGTCGTGGGCAGCGATGGAAATGCCTCCGCCGAGATGGCAGATGATGAGTCTGAGATCCTCATATCTCGTTCCCTGCTCCTTGGCGTAGCGACGTGCAATGGCCTTCTGGTTCAGGGCATGCCATATAGGATTGCGGTCGAAATCGGGAAATCCGCAGATGTGAGCCTCCGGTGCAAGCTCGTCGACGGTGCCGGGGTCGGTGATGAAAGCCCGACATGGCATCACGCGTCCGGCAATGTCGCGGGCCAGCGCGCCCCCGATATCGCAAGCATGAACGTGGTGCGCGTTGCGGGCGGCGGCTATCATGTCGTCGGTAACCTCATAGGTTCCGCTCTGCACAGGATGCGAAAGGTCACCACGGCCGACGACAGCATCGAGCTGCATGGGAATATTGTGCTTGTTGAGCTCGTCGATGACCACTTGAAGACGGAAGGGCTCCTGGTCCCAAACTCCTTGAAACTGAGCGAGTTGCTCGGGTGTATGGCGTATGTCACTCTCGAAAATCTGTTTCGAATCTTCGTAAACGGCAATCTTGGTCGATGTCGACCCTGGATTAATCACTAATATGCGATGCATGTAGGTAGTCTGAAATTATATGTTGTTTGTATGCTTTGGTTCGGTACATTCGTTGACAAGATACACTATGCTGCGGTATGTTATGCCGGAATTGGCCGCAAGTCCAATCTCACACGTGCGGCTGTTGCTGTAGCCTTCGGTGGCACCGAAGTCGGTAACCTGGCGCCGGAGGTCGCGCAGAGCGTAGCGGTTCTCCTCGGGGTAGGTGAATCCGCGGTCGCCGGCGAAGGCGCAGCAGCCGATGCCTTCGGGCACGAGGACGGATGATGAGCACATGTGGGCGAGGCGGATGAAGTCGTCGGCGACACCGAGTTCGCGCGTCGAGCATGTCAGATGGATGGCTATGCGGCGGTCGGTCTTATGCCATAATAGTCTGTCCTTGAGGAAAGTAAGGATAAATTCCACCGGCCCGTAGAGGCTCACGCTGCTCATAACTTTCTTCATCCGGTGCAGACAGGGACTCTGGTCGCAGAGAACGGGATACTTGCCGTGGGCAGAGGCTTCGTAGAGAGCGGCCTCGAGCTCCTTGCTTTTGCGGTCGGCAATGTCGATCATTCCTTTGCTTTCCCATATCTGACCGCAGCACATCCGTTCCATTCCCTTTGGAAAGACAACCCTGAACCCGGCCTTTTGCAGCAGCGACACCGTCTCTTCGACAAGCGGCCGCTTGCTGTTGGTGTTGCGGGGCAGCCCCATGGTCTGGTTGATACACGACGGGAAGTAGACTACTGTCGGGATTTCCTCACTGTCGGTGGCAGCGTTTTGATTAGCGAGAATCTTCTCCGTAGGCTGTCGGCGGCTGTGTGGCATGGCCGGGGTCCACAGTGGCAGTCCGGCTTTGTTGAGTCCTTCGCATACCCGTGTCATCGCTGATGTGCCGAGAACTGTGTGTCCCAAGGCAGCCGTCTTCAGCACCCCGCGCAGGCACTTCTTTATTCCTGCCATGTGGTTGGCGCCGAATTCACCTATTTTATATAGCTGCTTGTGGTCCATCATCCCTATCTGCCGGATGAGATGGGTCATATCGCCGGTGTTGATCTTCATAGGACACGATGTCGAACAGAGGCCGTCGGTAACACATGTCTGCTCACCGAGATACTTATATTCGCCGGTCAGCTCGTCGAGAAGGGCCTTGTCGTTGCCGCTGTCGCGCAGGGCGAGTATCGTTCGCATCGATGCTATGCGCTGTCGGGAACTGAGAGTGAAGCCACAACTGACACAGTGGGACTCGCAGAATCCGCACTCGATGCATTTGTTGGCCCGCTTTGCCCCTTCAATCATCTCCTTGGCTGAGATTGTCGGCGGCAGACTGTCGAGGCGCGAATAGTCGAACGTAAGTACTGGCAGGGGCTTGAGATTGTGGATGAAGCACTCAGGATCGTCGTTGAAGATTACTCCCGGATTGATGAGGCCTTCGGGATCGAAGATGTCCTTCAACTCGTGCATGACCTTCATGGCATCGTCGCCCCACTCCCTGCCTACGAAAGGAGCCATGTTGCGGCCCGTGCCATGCTCGGCTTTCAGTGAGCCTCCATATTCGGTAACGAGTCTGGCTACGTCATGCATCATCTCGGAGTAGCGTTCAACCTCTTTCTCACTTGCAAAGCTCTGATTCAGAATGAAATGGTAGTTGCCCTCAAATGCATGACCATAGATGCACGCATCGTGATAGCCATGGTCGGCAATGAGTTTCTGGAGCTTGACGGTCGCCTCAGGGAGGTCCTCAACGTGGAAGGCTATATCCTCTATGAGACAGCTCGTTCCGGTAGGCCGCATACCGCCAACGCTCGGGAAAATACCTGAGCGCATGGCCCACAGCCGCGACTGTTCGGTAGCGTCGGTGGTGAAAGACACCGGCCGGTAGAGCGAGAAACTGCTGAGGCAGTCGCTGACGGCTTTCACCCTCGTGCTCAAACCGGCCTCGGTTGCAGCCTTGGTCTCTGTCAGCAGTGCCGTCAGATTGTGGTAATCGCCCGGACTTACACCGTCAATCAGTCCTGCATCGACATCCTTCTTATATTGCTCAAAGACCGGATCGCCAACCGAAGCCAACGACATATAGTCGAGCATTTCGGCACTTTTCACCATCAGGTCCTCACCCGTGCGCTCCATATCGTCGCCCGTTGCGTGCAGCTTTTTCAGGGCCACGACGGCATTGCAGCTCTCCTTCATCGTCGTGAAGTAGACCATTGCCGTTGCCTTGAACGGATAATCGCCGAGAGTGCGCATCCTTACCGACGAGATGAAGGCCAGTGTGCCCTCGCTGCCGACCAGTGAATGGGCAATGATGTCGAACGGATCGTCGTAGGCAACGAGAGGACGGATATTCAGTCCGGTAACATTTTTAATGCTGTATTTATATTTTATCTTCTCCGTGAGACCCTTGTCAGCACGCACTCTGTCGCGGAGCTCCTCTATTCGACGCAGAAAATCGGGATGCGAAGTCCTG
Source organism: Prevotella lacticifex (assembly GCF_019973375.1). GTDB lineage: Bacteria > Bacteroidota > Bacteroidia > Bacteroidales > Bacteroidaceae > Prevotella > Prevotella lacticifex. Next base: position 236,045 of record NZ_BPTV01000003.1, read on the forward strand.
AACTCAGCCCTGCTTTTCTCGTCGCCGGTGTCAAGAATTGTTCCGTCGGCGAGAATCATCTCGGCCGAAACGAGCAGCCGGTCGCTGTTGGCATGTACTCCACAGTTCATTCCCGATGCATTGTTGGCCACTATGCCGCCAATCATTGCAGCTCCCACTGATGCCGGGTCGGGCCCGAACACACGGCCGTAGGGCTTCAGCAGATGGTTGACTTCAGCGCCGATGAGTCCCGGCTGCAGTGTGACAACGCTGCCGTCAGTGCCGAGGTCGTATTTCCGCCAGTTCTTTCCGGCCACGATAAGCACCGAATCGCTGAGCGACTGACCCGAAAGGGAGGTGCCGGCGGCGCGGAATGTGTAAGGAATATGATTGTGGGAGCAGGCGGCCATTACCCGCGAGACGTCGACTGCATCCCGGGTGCGGACAACCACACGGGGCACAATACGGTAAAAACTGGCATCGGTTCCCCAGGCCAGTGTGCGCAGACTGTCGGTGTAGATATTCTCCGACGGCAAGAACTCCTTTATCTCACTTATGAAATGGCTGTATCGTTCTGGCTCCATAGTATCATTTCATTAATATTAAATATCGATTGCGAAGTTACAAAAAACTTGCGACTACGCCAAAGGATTGAAGAATAATTTATACCTTTGTCACACTTTATAAAATTCAATGTACGATGTGGGTAAATCCACGGTTAAAAACGCAATCATATTTAGGTAAACAATATTAATTATTTGTATTGTCATGAAGAAACAATTTTTGGCTTTAGCCATCATGCTGCTTGCCCTGCTGCCCTGCGGAGCGCAGGTGTCACGTCCGAAACTGGTTGTGGGCATTGTCGTCGACCAGATGCGGTGGGATTATCTTTACTATTACTACAACGACTATGGCACCGGCGGCCTGCGACGGTTGCTTAGCGAAGGCTTCTCTTATGAGAACACGCAGATAAACTATTCGCCCGCAGTTACTGCCGTGGGGCATGCGAGCATCTACACTGGTTCGGTGCCTGCACTGAACGGAATCGCCGGCAACTGGTTCTGGGAGAATGGCAAGAACGTTTATTGCTGCACAGATACCACGGTGAGAAGCGTTGGCTCCAACAGTGCTGAGGGACAGATGAGCCCGCGCCGGATGCTCGGTACGACGATTGGCGACGAGCTCCATCTGGCCACCGACTTCCGGTCGAAAGTCATCGGTGTGGCTCTCAAGGACCGTGCCGCCATCCTCCCTGCCGGTCATAGTGCCGATGCTGCATACTGGTGGGGCACTTCAGCCGGACATTTCGTCTCCAGTACGTTCTATATGAACGACTTACCGCAATGGGTTAAAGATTTCAATAAAGCCAACCATACGAAACCAAACTTCAATATCAAGACTAATGATGAGGGCGTGACGATGACGTTTAAGATGGCTGAGGCTGCCGTCGACAATGAGCGTCTCGGCCAGACTGATGGTCAGACCGATATGCTCACTGTCAGCATATCGTCGACAGATGCCATTGCACATAAGTATTCAACCCGCGGACAGGAGAATAAGAGCGTATTCATGCGTCTCGACCATGATCTTGCCGGATTCCTCAACTACCTTGACGAGAAGGTCGGAAAGGGCAACTACCTTCTCTTCCTCACCGCTGACCACGGGGCTTCGCACAACTACAACTTCCTCAAGCAGCACCGCATTCCCGCTGACGGTTGGGATTACGACAAGTCGGTGGCCGAACTCAATAAGGGCTTGCGTGAGAAATTCCCTCAGCTGACGGCCAATCCCGTCCTTGGTGAGGACAATTACCACTTCTACTTCAACGACAAAGCCTATGCTCCGGCCGACAAGCAGAAAGTCGTTGATGCCGCCATCGCTATCCTCCGCAAGGACAAGCAGTTCTTATGGGTTGTCGACAACAACAAGATTATGGAGTCGACGGTCCCTGAACCAATAAAGTCGCGGCTCGTAAATGGAATCTTTCCCGGACGCTCCGGCGATATCACCGTAGTGACGCGTCCACAAGTTTTCGGTGCTGAGGTGTCGCCAACTTATCGCGGTACGCAGCATGGACAGCCCATGGCCTACGATGTTCATATCCCGTTCATCCTCTATGGATGGAATGTAGAACATGGCGAGAGTACCAAGCCTCTGAATATCACCGATATAGCGCCGACCATTTGTGCTATGCTTCACATCCAGATGCCTGATGCTGCCATAGGCACACCGGCGCGATGAGACGGCTGAGAACTCAGCTTCTCAATGAGAAACGGTTATATGCATAGTAACGATTCTGTCCTTTATGGATTTCTTTCGTTCATAGGTTCCCGCCACTACGGAAATGGTGGCGAGAGCCTTTGTTGTAATATAGAATTTAGTTACTTCGCCTTTGTCACTCGTTGTTCATGGGTCAATTTTATGAAATCGTTCGCGGAACGAAGATGATAGGAAAAATTCTTCCGTTTTTCTGTAGTTTTTCGGAAGAATAAGCGTCTAATGAGAAAATCAAATCAACGACAATGATGGTATCAGAACAAACAAAACAAGAGTTTGCCCGGTTCGTCGGAGAACAGAAGAGCACCATCTACACGGTTTGCTATATGTTCTCCAAGGATGAAGATGAGGTTGCCGACCTCTTTGAGGAAGTGATTATCAATCTATGGAAGGGTTTCAAGGGCTTCAAGGGCAGGAGCAGTCCCCGCACTTGGGTATATCGCGTGAGCCTGAACACATGCATCTCGCTCGACCGTAAAAAGCGACGGCGCAAAACCGTTCCTCTGACGATGGACATCAACCTCTTTGAGGACAGTGATGCCGATACGCGGCAAGTGCAGATGCTCCGCAGTAGGATTGCCCGTCTCGGCCCTTTCGATCGTGCCATTGTATTATTGTGGCTCGAGAATATGAGCTACGATGAGATAGGGCAAATAGTAGGAATCTCTACCAAAAATGTCTCGGTAAGACTTTTCCGTATCAAGGAACAGCTCAAGGCGATGAGTGGCGATAACCGTGAATAATACGCGTAACAGATTAAAAACTACACAGTTATGAATACACAAGAAAATAACATCCTCGAAGAAATGCGCCGTCAGATGGCAATTCTACAGGCGAAACTCGATAAGGAAACAATCATTAACGATCGGCTTCTTCGTGAGTCGATGAAGAACAACTATTCCAGTATCAACCGTTATCTCAACCTCCAGTCGAATGTCCTCCTGCCGATAGTACTCGTATGCTACCCCATTTTCGCAGGAGTTTTCAATCTGTCATGGGGACCGGTTCTTGCAATATGCGTGGTCTGTATTGCTGCCATGATCTTTGACCACCGTGTTTATCGTATAAAAGAAGAGGAGTTCATGGCCGACGATCTTGTTCCCACGGCGTTACGCCTGCAACGCGCCCTGCGGTTGAGCTCTATAGAGATGATGGTCACTATGCCGTTGACATTCGTGCTGTTTATATGGTTTCTCGTCGACTTTTACCAAAATATCGACTTCCAGAGTGAGATTCTTACGAGCGCCGCCTGGGGAGGTCTCATTGGCAGTTGCGTAGGTCTTGTCGTCGGTATAATATATGCGGTTAAGATTTTTCGTAGTCAGCAACGGACATTCAAGCAGGTTTTAGACCAGATTAATGACCTTGTAGCGGCGAAAGACGACTGAAATCTCTTCACTCTCAAAGATCAGTCGTTTTTCCAAATAGCTGCATGGAAACGCTCGGTGTCGTTCCATGCAGCTGTTATGGGTTCATTATCAGTCGGTTGTGCTGACATTGGCATCCGCCAGTTTAGTATTTGTCCATTCTGCTGAAGCGCATGAAGAAGTTCATGTCAGCTAACCGTTGCTTGTGGGTACACTTCTGACTGAATACGAAATGATTCTCTATGTCGGGGAGCAACTCGTTGTCGATGAGGTAGTTAACCATGTTAGTTGAGGCTGATGTCGGGTCCCAAAGCAGGCTGATGCCGCTTGCCTTCGCATCGTCGGCATCGTAGTAAGGATTGTCCGGGGCCTTAATGTACTCCTCAATGTTCTGTGCGAAGAACTGCGGGTCTTTATTGTCTTCGGTGTCGATGAACATGCAAGGCATCTCCATATCGGCGATGGAACTGCCTTTTATCTCGTCTTTGGAATAATTTAGCTTCTCATGAAGGTAGTCTGTCATTTCTTCGGCATCCTTAAAGTATACAAGTCGGTGCCCTCCAATCTTTTCGAGAATCATCTCCGCCGTCATGAGTTTCTGCCCTGGCTCAAGATAGTCGGGCTGGTCCTTTTTGATATCTTCAAACTGACCGTCAGATAATTGCAGAGGCATCAGCACTCCGTTTAGCCGCCATTCGCCTTTGAAAAAGACAAAAGAAGCAATGAGACCGTTATGGCTCTTAATTATCCTGTCGTCCATATTGAGTTCCTCACGCGATACCTTTATGACCTTGCCGTGGAGATTCTCCAACGTCAGGGGGTCGTCGTCAGTAGGAGTATACTTATAAGTGTCAGGTTTAATGGTCTCTATTTCGCTTATCATGTCGGCAATATTGTCGTGGCCCGTCGTCGTGGCCAACTGCCCTAACCATTCGTATGGTTTCAGAGCCAATGGTCCGATATTATTGAAGAACTTTGTACTTGAAATGACAAAGTATTCTTTCATCGAACTGGTCATACCCTTTAACGGGCCTTTCTCCGGCAATGCGCTTATTTCCGTTCTTATCATCTCGCTGACACGTTCTCCTGCAGTGATATAGCATCCGAAGATAATCCAGTTGAGACTCTCGCGCAATTCGTTGAATCCTTCGCCGGCATACTCGATGATAGATTCTATCTGTTTCTTTCCCTCCTCATTGATGGGAGCATCCTCGAAGGCTGCGTCGACCATCGCGAAGGCTTCTTCGGCTAAGTCTGCCAAAAAGGTGTCGGCGTCGAATATTTGGTCCGATGCCAGATCGCTGGAAACATCCCATATCAGGTATCTCACGGCATCAAAGCTGGGCTCATCGGGATAGTACTCCTCGTCGCTGTGATACATTGGTACCGGATAGCCGTAGAGTTTCATGCAGAGGTCGGAGAACGAGTGCCATACGCCCATGTCGGCTACGATATCCTCAAGATATAGAGTCAGTCTCAGGGCTAACCGGTGGATGAATGTTTTATTGGCACCATTTTTATCGACAAATCCGAGTAATTTATTGTTGAGCCGGTTTGCAAATCGGGTATAGTAAGTGTCGGTGGCACAGACGGTATCAAACGGACGTGCCATTCGGAGTTCTTTGGCTGTGATTATTCCTTTCATCGTTTTTGGTTTTTTGTGGGTTTTGAGCTGCAAAAATAATAAGATTCTTCCTATTGTGCAAGATGATGGGAACGAAAGTTCAAGATTGAATTCCGTTTGCCGAAAATTCATCACTTTGTGCCAATCCGTCGACTTTCCGCGTTAATCGGTGCAGCAAACAAGGCATCCCAAGGGCATCATGGCATTGATGAGGCTCACCTTTTCGTAGCTGTTCCATTCGTTCGCCCTTACGTCGCGTTCCTCCAATAGCCCTGCATCGAGCAGCGACTGCCGCATCGTTCCGCAGAGCAAAGGATGCCGGGGCGTCACCCACCGATGGCCGTCGAAGAGCGCGATGTTGGAATAGGATGTGTCGGTGATGAGTCCGTCCCTGACGATGACCACCTCATCGGCATCGCCTTTCATGGCTCTCAGTGCTTCAAGTTGCTGTCGGTCAGCACTTTTATACTCGTAGTCGATGTCGTTGCACGTCACGAGGCGCAATCTTCTGATATTGCGAATGTGATATTCATCAGCCCTGATGCAGCTGATACCGCCCCCGTCGTATTCTATATGCACCTTCCAGATCTTGTCGACTGGCCACTGTCGTCCGTTAAGGACCTCGGCAAGCGAGGGCACCCTGGTATCGGGAAAGAAACGTTTCATGGTCCGTTCCATCCGCTGCTGGTGGTAACTGATGTTTTGCATCATGCCATCCTCAATCCTTACAGTCTCAACAAAAGGGTACATAAGTCTTTTCCTTTATTTCCTGATATTCTTTCTGCCAGTCGCTCATAGCCGTGATGCCGCCGCCGGCCTTAAAGAACAGTTTTCCGTTTTCGTTGTCGATGAATCTTATAAGCACGCAACTGTCCACCTGACCCCGACAGCAGATGCCCGCCACACCGGTGTAGAACCCCCGGTCGTAGCCCTCGGCCTCACGGATAATCTCGACGGTTTTCTTCTTCGGGGCCCCCGTTATCGATCCTGCCGGCAACTGCGCCATGAGTATGTCGCCGATGTGCCGGCGGTAGTCGGCCGACAGTTGTCCGGTTATTTCCGAACTCGTTTGCAGTATAGCTCCATTGCAAGTCTCCAGACGTTCCACGTAGCGGTAGCGACTGACGGTCACATGGTTTGCCACGCGGCTGAGGTCGTTGCGTATGAGGTCGACGATGGTGGCATGCTCGGCGGCCTCCTTGCGGTCGTCGAGGAGCGTCTGCCCGGCATGTGGCACACTGCAGCTGATGGTTCCTTTCATGGGGTAGCTGCTGATGGTGCCGTTGTCGATGCGGACGAAACTCTCGGGCGAGAAACATACAAGCTCATCCTTTATCCACAGGCGATAGCGGGCACGGGCCCTCATGAAGATGTCGCGCAGCGTGAGACTGGTCTCCAATGGTATGCGGCAGGTGAGGTTGGCCAGATAGCTGTTGCCGGCGAGCATGTTGCGGTGGATTATTTCAAACTTCTTACGGTATTCGTCGGCCGTAATAGGATGAGGCTGCCACGTGAATGGGGCCGGTTCCGTCGCCTCGTGGTTGATGTTGCTGAACGATGGGAAAGCTATGAGAATCTCTTCCTGTGGCAGGCTGTCGGCATCCTCAACGAGCCATCTCTGATGTGCGTAGTCGGTGAGGAAGAAGAACGGACGATCGCCGCTGCCCCACTGGTTGAGCCTTGTGCGTGCCGTGTCGCCGTCAATCCATTGCAAGATTATCCTCCTTCCCGTTTATCGCTTGCAGCAGATGGCTGCATCCGTCCTCAATCAAGTCCAGTGCCAGCTCGAAGTCGGCACCGTCGCCATAGTACGGGTCGGGAACCGACTGCGCACCGTGATGGTCTTTCAGGTAGTCGGCCATCTTTATGACTTTCCTGCGGTCGGCGTCGGTGGTAGCCATCTTCGTGATGGTGCGGTAGTTGTCGTCGTCCATGACCACGATGTAGTCGAACGAGCGGAAGTCACGACCAGCATCGAACTGCCGTGCAATGTGGCTGACATCGAGACCCCGCCGAGCTCCGTGCTGCCGCATTCGTCGGTCGGGAAGACTGCCCACGTGCCATGGCCCGATGCCTGCTGAGTCGATAGAGAAGCGGTCGGTGAGACCAGCATCGTCGACATCGCGCTGCATGATGGCGTGGGCTGCCGGTGAACGGCAAATGTTGCCTAAACAGATGAACAACAGTGATATCTTTTCCTTGTCTTGATTTTGTCGCGTCATGATTCAGTTTTATGCCTTATAGTCTTTACTTGCGCAAAGGTATGAAATTATTTCCTTACTACGTGTGTTGTCTCTTAAAAATACATCCGGAAGTTAATAATTGTTCTCCACCTGCTTCTTTTCGGAATTTTATTGCTATCTTTGTCTTGCGAAAAGATAAATTGAAGATGAAGAATAGCAAGATAGAACAGAGTAAGAAGATTGTGCGAGAGATGGTTGAACTCTATTGCCGCCGCCATCTCAAGACCGATACCATCCCGGAGGAGTACTCCCATCTCATCGACTATGCCTGCCGCCGTCTCGACCATTGCCGTTTCGGTGAGGAGAAGGGCGCGTGCAAGAACTGCCCTGTCCACTGCTATGCCCCAAAGGAGCGTGAGGCTATCAGCCGTGTCATGCGCTGGGCCGGTCCGCGTATGCTTTTCTATTCGCCTAAAGCTGCAATCCTCCATCTCTTCGGCAAGTAGGCGACTGATTGTAACTGTCAGGAAGAGAACTGCTTAGCTAATCCATTTCTTTTCGATTCGCCATGCCACAGAAAATTCTCTGATTTTCAGGTCCTTGATAAAAAAGAAATGGCAAGTTTAGGATGTCCATGGCTGGAACGCTCCAGTATATATTGTAAAAGGGGGACTGCCCACGAAGAGCAATCCCCCTATTTTTGTACAGAACCAAAATCGGTTAAGCGACTTGAATCTTCTTTGTCTCTTTCTCTGCCTTGCCAGTGCGAGGAAGCATGATGTGAAGCACACCGTCAGTAACTTTAGCCTCAATCTTGTCTTTCTCGACATCGTCAGGCAGCGTCAGAGCCTGCTCGTAATTGCTGTATGAGAACTCGCGGCGCAGATAGTGCTCCTTCTTGTTCTCGTCCTTATTCTCGTCCTTGTGCTCCATCTTGATGGTCAGACATCCGTCCTTGTCGACGTTCACCTTGAAATCATCCTTGGTGGTGCCAGGGGCTGCAAGCTCAACTTCGTAAGCCTTATCGTTTTCCTTGACATTGATAGCAGGTGCTGTAACGTTTACGCGCGGCATCCAACTTGTGTCAAGCATGTCATCAAAATCATTGTCAAGCCAATTGTTCATGTCTCTTAAAACTGGATACAACATAATACAAAACCTCCTAATTATCAATTAATTCGTTATCTGTTCTTCGGTCGTCCTCCGACTCCTTTCGTTGCCCTCGTCCAACCTCTGAACTTCACCGTCAAGAGTGCAATATGCGTGCCTAAAGGAAGATGATGACAAATCGTGCCATAGTTGTCAGCAATGCTTAAAAATTTTACATTTTGGTGACAGTTTTGGCACAATAGGATACCATTGCGTCGACAATAATACCGCATTTTTCCGATTGAATCTCTGTAAGTTGGGAACAAGTTGGGTACAACTCATCAGCATGAGGGCTTGAATCACAGTAGGCCGGGAGCAAGTAGGGTAGGGGGCCGCCCTTATATTATAATAATGTATAGTAATCGTCCCCCAATGGGCGTTTTCCTGTCTTTTTGTCGGGCTAAAAGAGGAGAGATAATTGAACGTGAAAGGAATATGAAATAAAAAAATTGTTATAAATGATGGAATATAAATTATTTTTTTGTAACTTTACCCGCGATATTCGACAAGAGCCGAAACGGAAACTAATGACAGAGTCGATATGAAGGTAACAAAAGGAATAATAAGGTCGTTCATCCTCCTTGCCGACGGCAACAATGTGCCGGCGAGCAAAATGCGTTCGTTCAAGGAAATCGACGAGATGGTCGCCGACGGTGTGCTCACAGCCATCACCCACGGCAGCCGCCAGACATACCGCTGCACCGACAAGAAGCTCTTCGTCGACTACCTGGCCAGTAAATATCAGATTTGTGACCTGGAGAAGGCGTTGGAGATTCTCGAGGACAACGAGGCCTCACGCTCCACGCAGGTGCAGCTCACCGGCGACAGCAAGTTCGTCAGGCGGCGGGTGATGAAGGGATTCCTCGTCAACACCTATGAGCCTCTGACAGCGACACTTAACGGGGAGCCGATAACGCTGTCGCCACCCGAAGGCAGCTACATCTTCATCTACGACTACGAACAATTCGCCGTCCCTGCCGACACACTCATCATCGGCATCGAGAACAGTGAAAATTTCAGACGGATAAAATGGCAGAAATGGCTCTTCGACAGCCTATACCCCGGAAGGCGCCTCCTCTTCGTGTCGCGCTATCCGCAGAACGGAAGCCACGACCTCGTCAAATGGCTCACGACGATAACCAACGACTACGTCCACTTCGGCGACCTCGACCTTGCGGGAATACGCATCTTCCTCACTGAATTTCAGCGCTATTTGGGGCCGCGCGCGACGTTCCTCATCCCCACCGACTACGACGAGCGAATAATCAGTGGCAGCAGGGAGCGCTACGACCTCCAGTTGCCAACAATCAAGAGTCTCGACACCGACGACCCGCGTCTGCAGGAGCTCATCGACTGCATCCACCGCCATCACCGCGGCTACGATCAGGAGGGATTCTGCGTCAAACCGCAAGATGAATAGCAGCCGCAGGCGGTAGGGGAGCAAAGGAGAAGTAGGGGAGCAAAGGAGAAGCAGCAGTGGAGCAGAGGAGAGGAAGTAATCCATCCTTCAGCGAATCAGACAAAACGTAAAAATAATTCAAACTAAAACACATTTTATTTCATTCCGGTTACCCCACTGATACTCAGCGACTTGCCAATACATGCCATTTCACGTTACAACGAGGTCCGTTTCAGGCTCCAAAACAGTCCGTTTCGCATTGTCAAACGGCCCAAATTGCAATGCGAAATGGCATGTATCTGAACAGTGTAAATATATTTCACAAAATAACATTATACAAAAGCCGAACGCAGAACCATCGTTATGACATCATCAGATACCCTGTGCGCCATGAATGTGGAATCGTGACGCTGACGGAGTTGTTGCAAGGGGGAAAATTGGCCTGACGACGCGAATAATTGGTTTATCTGTTGGAGGAAAGAAAAGTATTTTGTAATTTTGTGGCATAACTAAACCACTATTGATCATGAAGAAAAGAATCCTAATCTCATTGGCCGCACTGTTTGTGGCCTTAGGTGTGAGCAGTCAGACTCAGGTCAACGTGAAAGTTGCCGAGGGCATCCTTGCCGGTACCGACTCGTCGGGTGTGAAGATTTTCAAGGGAGTGCCCTTTGCCGCTCCACCAGTAGGCAATCTCCGTTGGCGCGAGCCACAGCCGGTGGCTTGTTGGCAGGGTGTAAGGGATGCCACAAAGTTTGGTCCCAACCCGATGCAGGAGCGGGTTTTCGGTGACATGAATTTCGGAACGAAGAAGATGAGTGAAGACTGTCTGTATCTCAACATCTGGACACCGGCCAAGACGATGAAGGAGAAGCTGCCCGTGCTCATATACTTCAACGGCGGCGGACTGATAGCCGGCAGTGGCAGCGAGCCGCGATATGCCGGACAAGCACTGGCGCGCAAGGGAGTCATAGCCGTCACAGCCAACTACCGTGAGGGCATCTTCGGATTCTTCAGTCTGCGCGAGCTGTCGAAGGAGAGCGGTGCCGGCAGCGGCAACTATGGTCTCATGGACCAGGCAGCGGCCATCCGTTGGGTGAAGGCAAATATCGAAGCTTTCGGTGGCGACCCCCAGCGCATAACCATCGCCGGTGAGTCGGCGGGGTCGGTGTCGGTGAGCGCGCTGATGGCATCGCCGATGAGCAAAGGCCTCTTTGCGCAGGCCATAGGCTCCAGTGGTTCGATTTTGGGACTGCGCCCCGTACCGACGCTGAAGGAGGCCGAGGACGAAGGACGGAAGATTATGACCCGAGCCGGATGCCGCAACCTCAAGGAGCTACGCGCCATGCCGGCTGAGGAACTGATGAAGAAGGTGCACTACAGCAATATGCCCACCCCATGCGTCGACGGACGCTTCTTCACCGAACAGCCCGCCACGACCTTCGACGAGGGTCGTCAGGCTCATGTGCCGCTGCTCTTGGGCGGCAACAACCAGGAGATGACTATGTTCGTGAAGACCGTCGACGAGGCCAAAGCTATGGCGCGTCAGGCCTTTGGTGCCGATGCCGACTCCATCTTCCCGCTCTATGGCATTCAGACCGATGCCGATTTGCAGGGGCGTCCGGGCATCGACTTGGCATCGGATCTCTTCCTCGATTTCTCCACATGGCGGTGGGGATACATCCATGCGCTGACAGGACAGCAGCCCGTCTACCGCTACCGTTATTGCCATCCGCGGCCAGCAATGGCTGTCAAGGGGAAGGTGGCCGGACTCGCTGGCGGTGTGCAGGACGCCAGTGACGCTCAGCCGGCTGTTCCACGGGCAAAGGGCGCGGTTCATTCAGCCGACATCGAGTATGCTATGGGCACACTGCCCACCAACCGCGTATACGATTGGCAGCCAGAAGATTACTGGGTTTCGGACCAGTTTATCAACTACTATGCCAACTTCATCAAGACCGGCAACCCCAATGGTCTCGGTCTCGTCGAATGGCCTCAGACTAATGGTGAGGCCGTGGAGCCAATTCTCCAGCTCGATGTCAACAGTTTCGTCAGTCGTGATGCCAAGCGAGAGCAGCGCAACAAGACCATCCTCCGCCTCGTTTGCAACGGCAAATAAGATTCCCCAGGCAGATTAACCACTACAACGGACAAGCGTTAATGATCCCGCTTGCAGGGTGCCGCTTGTCCGTTGTTAAATTTGCGGAGTCTGCGAGATATGCGGAATTCTCTGGCACTGAGAATCTTACAGGTATGCCCGATAAACAGGGCAAGGTGCAGGTCATCGTCAAAGACAATACGATATGGTGTACCCAAAAAGCAATGGCACAGCTGTTCGGGGTGGGAATTCCCGCTATCAGTAAACATCTGAAAAAAAAAAATTGAAGAAGGAGAATTGCAAAAAGAAGTGGTTGTTTCCAAAATGGAAATAGCCACTCAGCATGGAGCCATCAAGAGCAAAACTCAAAAGTCTCAAGTCGAATTTTACTCTCTCGATGCCATCATCTCCGTCGGCTACCGTGTCAACTCCATCAAAGCCACGAAGTTCCGTCAGTGGGCAACAAAGGTGCTGAGGGAATATAATTTCAATCTTAGTTGAGGTTTTCTTTCACAGAACGAGAAAAAAGTAGTAACTTTGCGGCCAATTTAATATTTACTTCATCAACTATTTTTTTATTTTCACATCAATACAACATTATTTATGAGAAAAGCACTACTTCTTCTCGCCTTTCTAATGCCTCTGCTGGCCTCGTCGGCTCAGGAGAGCATGGTGAAAGTCGGGACCGGCCTATCCTATGGCAAGCAGTTCACTCTCAGTGCAGAACCCGTCGACGGTGACAGCATCGTCGTCGACTACGGTGACGGCACAAAGGTTAAACAATCGACAAAGACGGCTTGGGGCACACTGTCGAACGTGCGCGGAAAGCTCGTCGGCGACACGGTGCGCATCTACGGTGCACTGAAGAGTCTCGAGATTACAGGCGACTCCGTCACGTCTCTGTCATTCACGGCTCAAAAAACGCTGAAGAGGCTTCGTGCTTCCAACAACGCACTGACTTATGCCACCACAGACTTGACGGGGCTTGACAGTCTGCAAACCCTCGATCTGAACGACAATGCCATTGAGATGCTTAACCTCATGGCTTTCAGCCAGCTCGAGACATTCTCTATCAACAACAACCCCACGCTTTCGACTGTTGTCTTTGCTGACGATAATGTGCTGACGAGCATCAACATGAACAACTGCGACATCACGCATTTCTATGAGAAATCGATGCCTAAGCTCAACTATCTGAGCATCAAGAACGGGTCGCTCATGGATATCACCATCGGCAATTACTACCCAAGTCTTAACAACCTGGAACTCAGCGGTAACAGCGATATCAGCGACATCGATGTCAGCGGATGCCCAGAGCTCGAGGTGCTGCGCCTGTCGGGTACTTCTGTCGCTCAAGTCAACCTCGTCAATAACCCGCAGCTGCGCAGCCTCAGCGTCGATCACACGCCGATGACGAAGCTGTCGCTGAATGAGAATACCCTTATTCAGGACCTCAACGTGGCTAATACGGGAATAAAGAAACTCGATGTCAGCAAACTTTCACGTCTGCGCAATGTGACTATCGACAGTACGGCCATAGCCCGTCTTGACCTCACAGGAAAGATTTATCTCTCGACTGTCAGCGCGCAGAACACTAATATCGAGTTCCTCGACATGCACGACGAGATTGGCTACAACGGTCTGAGGAGCCTCGACCTCCGTAACAATAAGATGATGACACCTCAAACGCTGAACTTCACTTTCGCTGCCATGCCCCCGCACAATGGCGATTCATGGGGCACAAACGTTCTGATCAGTGGTATTCCCGGTGCATCGACGGCCAACACCGACCTTATCACCGAGGACGAGGACAACTATTATAAGGTGGACGTGACCGGCGACGGAACGGCATCGATGGAGCCTGTGGCCCTCACCGTTGAGAACGATGATCACGGCAGCGTGGCTCTGACACAGATTGCCGACAACTTCAGCAGTTGGACAGCCGTAGGCGCAACCGTAAAACCGGGTTATCCCATCTCTGTCGCCGCCACACCGGCTGAAGGATATAAATTCGGTGGAATGATGGTCGACGGCCGTCTCGTCGAGGATTCTATCTTCGTCGTATCGGCAGCAGCAACCGTAAAACCAGTGTTCGTAGCCGCCGACGAGCCATCGATAACCCTTACCGTACCTAAAGGTGCCAACCAGCAATACTTCCTCGGTGCCGACGCCGACAACACTACGGTGACCGTCGACTGGGGTGACGGACAGCCAGTGGAGTATACTATTGGCACTGGAAAGACCAGCATCGCCAAGGACGACGGTACCCTCGGTACGACAGTGACCATAAAGGGCAAGGTGACCTACGCCGATTTCTCAAGTTATGAGGGTTTCGGTACCGACAACGAGATTTCGGCCATCGACATTACAAAGAACGACAGTCTGCGCTCGCTATCGACATATATGAACGAAATTTCAAATCTCGACGTGAGCAATGAGCCAAACCTCGAGAGCCTCGACTGTGCTTATAGCGAACTCGAGAATCTCGACGTCACCCACAACCCCAAACTCCGTGAGCTCGTAGCTTATGGCAACTATCTCGAGAGCCTTGACCTCACTCAGCAGAAAGAGCTCGTAAGTGTCGACCTCAAAGGCAATTACCTCGATGAGCTGACCTTCGGAGCTACCGACAAGATGGAGAAGCTCATCCTTCAGGGCAATTCTTTCTCGACAATCGACGTCAGTGGTATGCCACTGCTGAAGGAGCTGAACGTCAACGGCAATGACCTCGAAACACTCGACGTGACGAAGAATACTGAGCTCGAGACGCTGTCGGCAGCCAACAACAAGCTTACGACCCTCGATGTGTCGAAAAACACGAAGCTCACATCTCTCCTCGTACAGAACAACCGCCTCACCGGTCTCGACCTCAGCAACCAGTACGACCTTTCGCTGATATATGTCGGCGGTAACGGATGGGACGCTTGCACGCTCAACGACTTATACTACTCGCTGAACCAATGGAAAGAGGTTGAGACACCTTACGGCACCGGCAACACGCTGTGGGTGACAGAGAATGGTGCAACCAATGAGAACGACGCTGCCCACGCCGAGAGCGATATTGCCGAAGGTAAGGGCTGGAAGGTGAACACTGAGGGCGACGGCACAGGCTGTGACCAGGCTTATATCACCATTGCTCCTACCGAGAACGGCGATGTGAAGCTCTACGATGCCGACAATAATGAGGTGAAGAGCGGTGACAAGGTGAAGAAAAACACTACCGTAACCATCGTGGCCACACCAGCAGAGGGCTACGAGGTAGCATCGGCAAAGGCCAACG
The DNA here is from genome assembly GCF_019973375.1 of Prevotella lacticifex. Taxonomy (GTDB): domain Bacteria; phylum Bacteroidota; class Bacteroidia; order Bacteroidales; family Bacteroidaceae; genus Prevotella; species Prevotella lacticifex. The sequence goes on from NZ_BPTV01000003.1 coordinate 251,401, forward strand.
GCAAGGACATCACCGACAACAAGTTCATCGTAACTAAGGCTACCGACGTTGTGGTTAAGTTCACCGTGGCAACAGCTATTGACGCGGCTACAACAGCTACCGTCACCGTTGAGGGCGGTCGCCAGGAGATAATCGTCAGTGCTTCCAACGCCACAAAGGCCGCCATCTACACACTCAGCGGTAAAAAGGTGTTCGACGCAACTGTAGTCGGCCGCAAGGCAGTCAGCGTTCAGGCAGGAGTTTATGTCGTGACTGTCGACGGCACGACTCAGAAAGTGCTCGTGAAATAAAAAGCTGTAAGACAACGGTTTATAGAATCGATTAAGGATTAGTATTCGATCTATGCCGTCTTGAAAATGTATAAAATATCCCGGGGCTCGACCTCGGGATTTTTTTATTATGCGAACGACGGAATAACGGTAGGGTTGTGATTCACTTATCTTTTCACCGCCAAATAACGGAATAACGGTAGGGTAGTGAATACCTTCATTTTTCGATCTCCGGCTCAATCCATATTCGCTTCGAGCTGCAGGAGGCGCCGGTGATAGAAATGATAATAGAGCAGGCCGGCAATGGTAAGTCCGAAGGGGAACGAGAACCACACACCAACGAGACCTCCGTCAATGCTGATACCGAAAACGTAAGCCCATGGAAGCGACACGACAAAATAGGAGAGGAAGGCCACGAGCATTGCCGGACGAACATAGGCCAATCCGCGCATGGCATTGCTGAAGGTGCATTGCAAACCGTCGCTGAACTGATAGACGATTAGCGGGACTATGGCTCCAGCCACCTCAGCAGCCACCTGCGGCGAACTGGTGAAGAGCATACCGATACTGTCGCGGAAGATGACAACCGGTACCGACACGACAATGGCTATCATGAAGTTGAGATGGCATCCCGCCCACGCTGTACGACGGATGGCGGTATAGTCGTGCTGACCATGGAAGAGACTTACACGAATAGCCACCGCCGAGGCGAGTGCATAATAGAACTGGAAGAACAACTGGCTGATAGTCAGCATTATCTGATGTCCGGCAAGGGCGTTGGTACCTATCCATCCTACGATAATACTGCACAACGACCATGCTCCGCTCTCCATGCCCATCTGTAAACTGATTGGCGTTCCGAGAGTTATTAGCGAGCGCATACCGCTACGATTCACGCTACAGCTCCGGAATGCCTCACGCTCAATGCGATGGCGGGCTGAAAATGCAAAGCAGAGGGCGATAGCCACGAACATCGTCACACGGGCAAATAACGTGGAGAGTCCCGCGCCGGTGATGCCCATCTCCGGCAAGCCACAATGACCATAGATTAGCATCCAGTTGCCTATGATATTCAGGGCATTGCCGCCTAAGAGTATCCACATCGGAGTCTTAGTATCAGTGGTTGCGTCGAAGAGCTGTTTCAGGCTGTTGACCCAACAAACGAAAGGAATCGAAATCAGATTGATAATATAATACGGTCGAACGTAAGGCAACAATTCGGCTGGCTGCCCGAGTTTGTCGAGAAAGAAATATAGAACAGTATATACCGTCATCAGAACTACGGCAGCCATGGTGTTCACCGCCAATCCGTTCTTCACCGTAGCGCCGATGCTGTCGGTGTCGCCCTGACCATAGGCCTTACCGATGAGCGGGGTCATACATAGGGCAAAGCCCATGGCCATCAGCAGTCCTAAAATAAAGATATTACTCACTAACGAGGCCGCGGCAAGCTCAACAGTGGTATGGTGCCCAATCATCAGTGTATCAGCGAAATTCTGCAATACAACACCTATCTGACCAATGATCAGCGGTGTGCCCAACGATATGAGAGCACGATAATGGCTAAAATATTTCTTCATCAATCTACTTATTGGTTAGATATTACTTCATCAATCTACTTTTTTGTTAGATATTTCTTCATCTATCAACTTTTTGGTTGAATATTTCTTCATCAATCTACTTTTTGGTTGAATCGAATTCTCTTACCGAGTGCAAAGGTACAAAGAATCTTTTCGATTATCGGCCTTTTTATAGAAAACAATAGAAGCTATGGAAGCTATAAAATCATAGTAACTATAAAAACTATAGAAAGCAACAAAAGCTATATATGAAAGCTATGAGGCTATAAAAGCTATAGAAAACTATAAAGCTATAAAAACCACGAAGGCTATAGAAGCTAAAGATTGCTATATAAGCTATAGAAATGAAAGCCACGAAGGCTATAGAAATGAAAGCCACGAAGGCTATACAAACAAAAAAGAATGCTATAGGAACTATTATAGCTATAGAAACTAAAGAAATCTATTGAAATCCGCCAACTAATGCACTTCATCATTATCCTTCATTTTGCCCCTCCCCCTGTTATATTATCCTCTATTTATCATAATCGTCATTACGACTTTGAAATGGCCCGTTTCTACATTCCGGCCTTGGCTAAAGGATATGTAATCTTTGATGAAGCAATAAACATTCGTCTATACCCCTCTTTCTATACCCCTTTCTACCCTATAGAAATTTGGATTTGGCAAAATTATGTTGTAACTTTGCAGTCAAATAACAATCAACTTAAAACCAAAACTATTATGAATGGACTTATTATCTTATTCTGCTTAGCCATTTTAGCTTTTAACGTATATCTATTGTATCTGCAAATAAGGATGTCGAACGACATTCATGCCATGCGCTACCTATTTACAACCTTATTTAAAGAAGAGGTAAAGAAAAAGGTGACAGAGGAAAACATACGTAAAACTAAAGAAGCCCAAAAGCCCGTAATAGCAGCACCAGGCATTAACACCCCAGACCCGACAAAGCCATCTCCTTCGAAGAATGACGTAGATGAGTTTCTTGATGAAATTCATTCGTACAAAAAGGAAAATAAGGTGGTGGACAAGAAGTGGTTGAATGATCTTATCAATAAGTATAACGCTAACTTCAATGAGGACTTTAGCCAATATCTCTCTTTATCAAAAGATATTACTTTGCCGTAGATATCTATTCACAAAGGTCTCTCTTTATCAAAAGATATTTTTCTGCCGTAGATATCCATTCAAAAAAGGGTTATGCTCATACGACATTAATTATACGAGAACAATTCCAATAGCCTGACCGAAATCATTGGCAGCGAAAAAGTCTGAGTAACAAGGACTTAGGCTTTGACACTCAGAATGTAGTAAGCAATTGGTCTCCAGTAAGTTGCAGGCTTTACATGAAGATATCGGGCAGCTGCGTGGGATCCCAACGAAAACGTTTCATATCGACATGACCGTTGGATTTGAAGCCTACGCCCTCTTTCTCGAGGAGCTGACGTTGCTCGGGCCATCCTGGAACAGTGCGTCCGACACTGTTGACGACACGGTGGCAGGGATAGATGGCGGGGGCTCCACTGAGCACATGGCCAACAAGACGAGCATGACCGGGAGCATCGACGAGGTCGGAAATCTGACCGTAGCTCATTACCTTACCACGGGGAATAGCGGCAACAACACTATAGACGGAATCGCGGAAAGCGGCTGTGGATGGGATGTCAGGACATTTAAGCATTGAGCAAAATAAATTTAGTGATTGAAGATGTCGTTAGTTAGCAGATTTCCTTTCTTTTAAGATAACAAGGAACTGCATGAAAGTTTTATTTATTGATAAACTAAATGAAATCTCATATTAACAGCAGAATGATATCGCAAATGGTTGCAAACAATACTCTGCCTTCGTGATAAACTTTCTGTCGAATGCCAATACTGTAAGCGCAAAAGCTCTACCCTCTTTTAGGCTGAATAATTCTGCCAACGGTGTATGGCGAACAGTGGACGGCTCTACCCTACCCGCTCCTTTCTTATATAATAAAGGAAGGGGCAAAGAAGGAAAAAGCCTCCTCACGGATGGTGCCGGAAGAGGCTTTTTATAGATTATGTAGTTTAAGAAACTATCAGTTCTGTGCACCGCCAGCAAGGTCGAGAAGCTCGTTGGTGATAGCGGCCTGACGCGACTTGTTGTACTCGAGATTGAGCTCGCGCAGGAGTTCATCGGCATTGTCGGTGGCTGTCTGCATGGCAACCATACGTGCTGCGTGCTCACTGGCAACGCTGTCGAGCAATGCCGTGTACACCATCAGGTGGAGTTCCTTAGGCACAAGCTCACGGAGGACCGTGGGCAGGTCGGGCTCAACAATAAAGTCGTCGTTGAGCGGAACGACATTAGCACCATCGGTTTCGGAAGACGACTTTCCGTGTAGTCGCTTGTACTCCTGTGCCTTTGCTGTGACAGCATTCATGCTCAAGTCGCGAGCCTTATCCTCATAGAGCTGCTCCTCAAGGTCGATGGGGAGGAAAGTCCTACGGGTAAGAATTTGTGAGCCGGCACTCTTGAAATGATGGTATATCATCTCAACCTTGTCGACCTCACCATGCATCCACTTCGTTCCTACCTCGATAGCTATCTGCCGACAACTTTCCGAATCGGGCTTGTCGGCAAGTTGCAAATAGCTGCCGGCGGCGTGAAGATGCATCTTCCTGACCTTCTCCTCAACCTTACGGCCGATAGGATAGATTAGGATATCATCGTCGGTTAGGCCCTTATCCTTGTACTCCTTAATGACATCAAGCATCTTCTTGATGACATTGTTGTTGAATCCACCACACAAAGACGAGTTGGAGGTGAAGACGAGCAATGCCACGTGCTTTACCTGACGCGGCTTGTCGAAAGGAATGTCGGCGTCGGGCGTCGAAACGAGGAACGACTTTAGGATATGCTCAAGGGTGTTCTCGTATGGGAGCATATTCTGAATAGCCGTCTGGGCATGATGCAACTTACTCGATGCCACCATCTTCATGGCACTCGTAATCTTCCGGGTGCTGTTGACGGAGGCTATCCGGTTTTTTATCTCTTTCAGTGACGGCATAATAAACTAATTAATTCTCCTTTTGCTTATATTGTCCTGCAATGTTGGCCATAACCTCCTCGATTGTCTTTGTATCATCGTCGAGAAGTTTACCGGCTGCAAGATTGTCGATGACATCCTTGTGGGCTGACCGCATTGACTCGAGGAACTGGTCCTGACAGTCGCGCACCTTGTCGACGGGAACATCACGCATGAGTCCGTGCACACCGCAGTAGAGTATTGCAACTTGCTCACCCACAGGCATTGGGCTGTACTGTGGCTGGATAAGGAGCTGATTGTTCTTACGTCCGCGGTCGAGGGTCATGGCGGTGACGGCATCCATATCGCTCGAGAACTGTGAGAAAGCCTCAAGCTCGCGATACTGAGCCATGTCAATCTTCAGTGTACCGGCCACCTTCTTCATACTCTTTATTTGAGCGGAACCACCGACACGCGATACGGATATACCGACGTTGATGGCAGGACGGAAGCCCTGATTGAAGAGATTGGTCTCGAGGTAAATCTGTCCGTCGGTGATGGAGATGACATTAGTAGGAATGTAAGCCGACACGTCACCAGCCTGTGTCTCAATAATTGGCAGAGCGGTAAGCGAGCCACCGCCCTTGACGTGGCCTTTCATCGACTCCGGCAGATCGTTCATCTGCTCGGCAATCTCCTGCTGGTCGTTGATACGTGCAGCACGCTCAAGCAGACGGCTGTGAAGATAGAACACATCGCCTGGGTAAGCCTCACGTCCTGAAGGACGACGCAGAATCAGCGACACCTCACGATAGGCTACAGCCTGCTTGGAGAGGTCGTCATAGACGACAAGAGCCGAGAGACCGCGGTCGCGGAAGTACTCGCCGATGGCGGCACCTGCAAACGGTGCATAATACTGCATGGCGGCGGGATCGGCGGCAGTAGCGCTGACGACGATTGTGTACGGCATAGCACCATGGTCCTTAAGTGTCTGCACGAGAGATGCGACAGTCGAGGCTTTCTGGCCGATAGCTACATATATACAATAGACTGGTTTGCCAGCCTCATAGAGACTCTTCTGATTGATAATGGTATCGACGGCGATGGCAGTCTTACCAGTCTGACGGTCACCGATGATAAGCTCACGCTGACCGCGGCCGATAGGAATCATCGAGTCGACGGCCTTAAGACCTGTCTGCAACGGTTCCTTCACCGGCTGACGGTAGATAACGCCAGGTGCCTTCCGGTCGAGCGGCATCTCGAAAGCGCCCGTGAGGTCGATATCACCCTTTCCGTCGATAGGAGTACCCAACGGGTCGACGACGCGGCCGAGGTAATTATCATTAACACGGATAGAAGCGATATGATGGGTACGCTTTACCTTCATGCCCTCCTTAATGCCGGACGTAGCACCGAAGAGGATACAACCGACGTTGTCCTCCTCGAGGTTCATGACGAGCCCCCGGGTGCCGTTCTCGAACTCCAACAGTTCGTTGGCCTCAGCATTACGCAATCCGTAGATACGCGCCACACCATCAGAGACGGTGAGGACGGTACCAACCTCGTCGAACTGCTCAGCCGAGTTAATGCCTTCGAGTTCCCTCTGCAGGACTTCCGACACCTCGCTTGGTTTGATTTTATCTGACATTTGAAATTATTTTTTAAGTTCTGTAAGGATCTTGTTAAGTTTTGACTTAACACTTGCATCCATTCTGTAGGTATCATACTCAAGGATGAATCCGCCAATGATATTGGGGTCAACCTCAGTCTTGAACTCCACAGTTCCTTTAGTCTTGCTCTCCACCATGCGCCGCATCCTGTCCTCAGTGTCCTTTGAAACTGGTGCGGCGGTAGTCAACGAGCCACGGATAATGTTCTTCTGCTGTCTATAAAGTGTGATGTAAGAGGCCGCCATGAATTGCAGTGTCTTCTCCCGGTCTTCTTTCAGGACGAGTGCGACGAACTTCTTTGTCAGTTCGCCTACATTCTCGCCACAAGCCGTCACGATGAGCTTGAGCTTCTTGTCCTTGGAGAGCATAGGGTTGTCGATCGTAAAGCGCAATTCAGGTACCTCAAGGAAACTTCTTGAGAGAGTCTGCATCTCCTTATAGACCTGATCTTCGAGCTTTAACTCCGTTGCGCTTTTCAGTAGCGCGCGGGCGTAGCGAACCGATATTACACCTAAATCCATAAGCTGCTATTTAACGTTATTGTCAGTAGAAGAAACCTCATCCAGCAATCTGTCAATCAATTCGTTCTGCTCCTTGTCGCCCTTGAGTTTCTCGCGGAGGATCTTTTCGGCGATCTGCACCGAGAGCTCAGCCACCTGGTTGCGTATCTCGCTGATGGCAGCCTGCTTCTCGTTTTCGATCTCCGTACGTGCATCGCTGACGATGCGCGCACCCTCGTCGCGGGCCTTTTCCTGAGCTTTCTCGACGATGGCATCGCGGGTAGCAGAGGCTTCTTTAAGAATCTCCGACTGCTTCTCGCGGGCCTGTTGGAGCAGCAACTCACCTTCTTTCTGGATATTGGCAAGCTTCTCGTTAGCCTCACGGGCCTTCTTCAGACTACCATCGATATATTCCTTCCGGTCGTTAACCATCTTCACGATAACAGGGAAGCCCCATTTCCAGAGGATGAGGAAGACGACGATGAAGACGATGGTCATCCAAAACAGCAAGCCACTATCAGGAATCAATAAATCCATATGCTGGTGTTTGCTTGGTTATACGTTAATTCATTGAATACTCGCGTGCCGTCGGCAATTACATGACGATGGCAAGGATAGCGATGATGACTGCGAAGAAAGCGACACCCTCGACAAGGGCTGCTGCGATAATCATCGACGAACGCAGGTCGCTCATCTTCTCAGGCTGACGTGCCATAGCGTCCATAGCCTGACCACCAATGCGTCCGATACCGATACCTGCGCCAATAGCTGCTAAACCTGCGCCTACTGCGGCGCCTAACTTTGCGAGTGCAACGTCTGCTAATAATAATGATAACATAGTTCTAAAGTTTTAATTGTTTATTATTTTTTCTGTTATTATACAATTGTGGGGCAAGAGTTCACGCTTTCTCTGGATGCACATGCGCAAGTGAGATAAACACCGCGCTGAGCATTGTGAAGACAAGAGCCTGAATGTAGCTCACAAGGACTTCGAGAAGCATCATGAACACACTCATGGCCACGCTGACGACCGTCATGCTCGAACCGGCAATGATGTTGGCAATGGCACTATCGGCCACACCGAACATGATGAAGATGATAGCCGCGAAACTCAATGCTATAGCATGACCGGCCATCATGTTTGCAAACAGTCGGATGATAAGAGCCAATGGTTTCGTGAAGATACCAAACAGTTCGATGAACGGCATCAATGGCACCGGCACCTTCAACCACATCGGCACCTCCGGCCAGAAGATATCCTTCCAGTAAGCCTTTGTTCCGGTGAAGTTTGTGATGAGGAACGTGGTCACACCAAGGAAGAATGTACAGGCGATATTGCCGGTGAGATTTCCTCCACCCGGTGGGAACGGAACGATACCCATCAGATTGGCCAAGAAGATGAAGAAGAAACAGGTGAGCAGCCACGGAGCGTACTTTGGAGCCTCGTCGCCCATGCATGCCTTGATTACATCGTCGTAGATGTTCATGATAAACATGTGCATCAGACCGGTGAATCCCTTCGGTGCAGGGTCGCTGACCTTATGGCGCTTGCACCAACGTGCCGGCACGAGCACACAGATAAGCAGCAGGATGGCATCGATGAAAAGCACGCAAACAGTCTTCGTTATCGAGATGTCCACGGGTCTGACCTCCTTGCCGTCAACCTTCTCGACAATCTTGTTCGGATACGCCTTGGCATCACCGCTCTTGATGACGAGATTCTTCAGACTGGCATCAGGCCCGACGTACGGACGATCGCCGTTGGTGATGACATTGCCGTCAAGGTCTTTGGCTCCCTTGACGATGTTGCCATCCTTGCCCTTGACATCGCCCAGCTCAGCGAAATTGCCGCTACTGAAAACATGCCATCCCGTGGTGGTCTTGATGATCACCGGCAGGTTGATGATGACAGGTCCTGTAACATGCCATTGATAAGAATCCTTGATATGACCCCACAAAATGTTCTTCACGTCGACCGGCTGCTTCTTAGAGAAGTCGTGGGCACCTACAGGAGCCGCAACGAGGGCCAGCATGACGATGAGGAGCAATTGCTTGATGTATTTCATATCTGAATCGTTTTTACTTTAATTTATTCTTTTTCTCTATTTGGGAGAAGTAAACGCAGTCGAAGACTAACATCACTAAGTAGAAACCCACAAACATTGCCGTGAACCCTAAGAGCGAGCTCTTGTCGTCCTTCATGACGACCATGGCAATAACGACAACCACGAGCGCCGAAAGCATACGCAGGGCCGAGGCCGCAAGGTAGAACTTTCCGAGCGATGCTGTTGAGCGTTTTGCCACAGCTTTCCACGACTGGATGTAGGCTATGCCGGAAATGAGAGAAAAGAGTGCACTTATGGACAAGGCACCGACGAGCGACGTGTCCTGGAAGTACTGCATGACAATAAGTATGACAACCGTCAGCCCAAAAATGAGCCACAAGCTGTACTTATAATACCGTTTTGCTATGTTGTTTATCACTTCCATGCTAAATCATTTTTCTCTCAGCCTTTCTTCACCTTATATATATAATGTCACATCAGAATAACACCGTCGAAACAGCGGTGTCAAAACCGACACGACAATAACGATATATGGTGCCAAAGGCTACATCTCAACACATAGGGAGACCTCGTTTCGCTTAACTTCGACGAATCCCCCATGAATGTCGAACTGCTTCTTTCCGTCCTTAGTGCCGTATTCCACCTTGCCTTCAGAGAGCGAGGAGATTAGCGGAGCGTGGTCGGTGAGAATCTCAAAACTTCCCAGTGTTCCCGGGACGAGCACGCTCTCCACGTCGCCTTTGAATACGACTTTCTCCGGACTGACTATCTTGAGTTTAAGCATTGTTCTGAGTTTTATTATTTATATGAGTCGAATAAGTTGCCCGGTAACCTTTAGAATTCTGTCCCACATCAATGGTGACAGATACCCTGCTGCCACCGTAGCACCTTTCCGACCCATGACCATGCTTATCCTTTAGCGGCATCGAGGAGTTTCTTACCCTTTGCGATGGCGTCGTCGATAGTGCCGACATTGAGGAAAGCCTGCTCCGGCAGGTCGTCGACCTCACCGTCGAGGATGGCATTGAAGCCCTTGATAGTTTCCTCAATAGGAACCATGACACCGGGTACACCCGTGAACTGCTCAGCGACGGCGAACGGCTGACTGAGGAATCGCTGCACACGGCGCGCGCGGTTCACGACGAGCTTGTCCTCATCTGAGAGCTCATCCATACCGAGGATGGCGATGATATCCTGAAGTTCGTTATAGTGCTGTAGAGTTTCCTTCACACGCTGTGCACATTCATAGTGTTCTTTACCTACAACCAGCGGGTCGAGGATACGCGATGTGCTGGCCAATGGGTCGACGGCAGGATAAATTCCGAGCTCCGTAATCTTACGGTTAAGCACCGTAGTAGCGTCGAGGTGAGTGAACGTTGTGGCAGGAGCCGGGTCAGTAAGGTCGTCGGCAGGCACATAAACAGCCTGCACCGATGTGATAGAGCCCTGTTTTGTCGATGTTATTCGTTCCTGCATGGCACCCATTTCACTGGCCAGTGTAGGCTGATAACCCACAGCCGACGGCATACGGCCTAACAGAGCCGACACCTCAGAGCCAGCCTGAGTGAAACGGAAGATATTGTCGATGAAGAACATAATGTCCGACGGCTCACCGTTAGGACCTCCGTGGTCGCGGAACTCCTCAGCAACGGTCAGTCCCGACAGAGCCACTGATGCACGTGCCCCTGGTGGTTCGTTCATCTGACCATATACAAGTGTAGCCTGGCTCTTCTTCAACTCCTCAGGATCGACGAGCGACAAGTCCCACTTGCCTTCGTCCATGGCCTTTCTGAATTTCTCACCGTAACGGATAACCCCCGAGTCGAGCATGTCGCGGATGAGGTCGTTACCCTCACGAGTACGCTCACCGACACCTGCGAACACCGAATAACCGTTGTGTCCCTTTGCGATGTTGTTGATGAGCTCCATGATAAGCACCGTCTTACCCACACCGGCACCGCCGAAAAGTCCGATCTTTCCACCTTTCAAATAAGGCTCGAGCAAGTCGATGACCTTAATACCGGTGGCAAGCATCTCCTTATGAGTAGACAGATCGTCGAACTTTGGCGGCTCACGATGGATAGGATATGACCCTTTCATGTCCAGAGCCTTCATGCCGTCGATAGGCTGACCAATGACGTTCATCATACGGCCCTTAATCTGTTCTCCGGCAGGCATCTGTATTGGCGCGCCCGTACGCTCTACGGCAAGACCGCGCTGCAGACCATCAGTATTGTCCATGGCCACACAGCGGACAGTGTCCTCACCGATGTGTTGCTGAGTCTCGATGATGAGATCAGCCTTTCCCGGGCGTTTCACGCGCAGTGCCTCATAAACCTGAGGCAACACTTTCTCGGGATCTTCCCCGTTGGTGTCGAAAAAGACATCAATGACCGGGCCGATAATCTGCGATATGTGTCCGATTATTTGTGACATAATTCTATGTTTTAGTTTAGTACTTATGTAATATCGTTCTCAAAATTTACAGAGCAAAAGTAATGAATAATTTACCACTAACGGCAATTTTCGTTATCTTTTAGCATTATTTAAAACCATATTAACCACTGTTTTTATATTTGTTCCCGATATGAACATAAACTTGCCCATTTCGCCAAATATATTTACAGTGGTTATTCAAGAACGATTTGTCAGCGCATTAAATGCTCAGCTCGTCAAGGACGGTGATGAGCTTGCGGTCGAACGGCTTATCGCTACGTATAGCATCAGCGAACGGTACGTAGACGACCTCATTGTTGCGCACACCGACCATGATGTTGCGCTGTCCCTGCATGATAGCCTCGATAGCACCGACACCGGTGCGGCTTGCGAGGATACGGTCGCGGGCCGATGGGCTACCGCCGCGCTGCAGGTGTCCGAGAATTGACACACGCACGTCATAGCCAGGGAACTCTTTCTTCACACGGTCGGCATAGTAGAGAGCACCGCACTTCGGACTCTCCGAGACGATGACGATACAGCTCTTCTTCGACTTACGGATACCGCGCTCCATGAAGTTCTGCAGCTGGTCGACGTCGGTAGAATCCTCCGGAATGATAGCAGCCTCAGCACCGGTAGCGATAGCGCTGTTCTGGGCCAGGAATCCGGCATCACGTCCCATGACCTCAACGAAGAAGATACGCTCATGGCTCTGGGCCGTGTCGCGGATACGGTCGACACACTCAACGATGGTATTCAGCGTGGTATCGTAACCGATAGTGTTGTCGGTACCATAAAGGTCGTTGTCAATTGTACCTGGCAGTCCGATGCAAGGGATGTCATACTCCTGTGCGAAAATCATTGCACCCGTGAGCGAGCCGTTACCACCAATGATAACCAAAGCGTCGATGCCCTCGTCCTGTATGTTCTTATATGCTTTCTCACGTCCCTCAGGAGTCTCAAACTCTTTTGAGCGCGCGGTCTTCAGGATGGTGCCGCCACGGTTGATGATACCACTGACGTTCTCGGTAGTGAACGGCTTAATCTCGTCGTTGATGAGACCATCGTAGCCACGGTAGATGCCTTTGATGTTGAAACCATTGTAGATACCTCCACGAGTGACCGCGCGGATAGCTGCGTTCATTCCTGGTGCGTCACCTCCTGATGTCAGGATTCCAATTGTCTTAATCTTTCCCATAATTGAATAGTGATATTGTTATTTATATTATTTTTTTTATTTCCTATATTAATACATAAGGTACATTGCACCCATTCCGAGGGCACACCCCACGAGAGCTTTCCATCCCACATTTCTGAGATACCATCCCACGTGCATGTGCTCCATCTTCAGCAAGGCCAGTCCGGCCATCGACCCCACGCCGAGCACGTTTCCGGCAGCAGGCACCAAGAAGGCTATTATCTTCCAGTAGATACCATTCTGCACCATAGCAGCGGCGAATCCCTGCGATGTCGTCGCAACATCGAAGAAGGAGAAGAATGTCGCCGCCGTAGCAAAGTTGTCGAGCACCGTGCTTATCAGTCCTGCCACAGTGCCGATAACCCATACGTTATGGATATTTACAGCCACCCAGCTGGCAACCCACGGCAGCACACCGGTTTCGATAATAACCCCAACGAGCAGGACTATTCCCACGATGAACAGCATCATCTGTATGACACCATACTGCAACACCCGTGGTACACGGCTCTGAATCATCTTGTCGACATTATTCAGCTTGCGGTTGAAAATCTCATTAACTATCCACAGCACCGACAATACGCAGAGTGCTCCGAGGAACGGACTGAGTTTTGTAATATTGTGGAACGTCGGTATGAACCACAGTCCACCTATGCCGACGATGAGCATCAGCAGTCGCTGCCACACGTTGAGCCTTGTATCGTCGCCACGGTAAGGCAGTCCAATCCAAGCCGTATCGACACGTTCCGGGAGCATTCTCCCGAGCCACCACACCGGCAGCAGCCATGCTATAAGACAAGGAATGGCCAACGACAGCGAGAAGTTCGTGGCCGTCACCGCACTCTTGTTCCATATCAGCAGATTCGTAGGATCGCCGATGACCGTCAGTGCCCCGCCGATATTCGCCGATATTACTATCGCCGCGCCGAGCACCATTCGCTGGCGCCGGTTCTGCACCACCCCGTGCATCATCGTGAGCATCATCACCGTCGTGGTGAGGTTGTCGAGGTTTATCGAGAGGACGAAGGTGATGACAGACAGCATCCACAGCATCCTTTTCCCCGACCTTGTTCGCAACAGCTGCTTTAGGAAGTCGAAGCATCCATTGTTGTCAAGCACCTGGACAATCGTCATCGTGGCGAGGAGGTAGAGGACTATCTCAGCTGAGCGGCCGACGCATTTCAGGAATATGTTCGAGGCGATGTACTGCTTCACCGTAACGCTCGTGGCTACTGCCCCGCCGAGGAAGCTGTGATAGTCGGTAGAGTGCTGACTCAGAACGAAGTCGGCTCCGTAGCAGATGTACAGCACCCAGCACAACGTACCCGTGAAGATAGCCACGGCTGCCTTGTTGATGTTGGTCAACTTCTCTGTCGATATCAGCAGAAGTCCCAATATTGCAATTATTACGATGAGTAGGGTCATTGCTTTAAAACTCCACAAATTTAAATATTTTTTTTCCATCCACCAACATCATACTTCTTTTTTTTAATAGGTTTAACGGCATTTTAATCTAAACGTCAAGTATTGCAAAGTCGATATTACAAAAAGGACGGAATACGACAAGCAAAAAAATAACGATAAGTTTATTTTGTCATTGTGATTGTTTTTCGCTACCTTTGCAAAACAAAACAAATAATCTTCATGCAGACTGCACCAACATACCGACAATCGGGAGGCGACGAGCCGCTCATCAGCTTTATCATCGCCGACTACAACGTTCCGGCGGAACTTCTCCGGGAATGTCTCGACAGCATTTTCGCCCTCAGCCTCAGCGACGGCGAGAGGGAGGTTATCGTCGTCGACGACGGCTCCACGGAGAGCCCTCTTGGCGACATTACGAATTATTTGGACAAAATAACTTATGTCCGACAGCGCAATCAGGGGCTCTCGGCAGCCCGAAATACAGGTCTACGTCTGGCCCACGGGCGGTTCATTCAATTTGTCGACGGCGACGACAAGCTCTTCCGTCCGGCTTACGAATACTGCCTCGACATCATCCGTTTCAAGGATGCCGACATAGTGCTCTTCGACATGACGACGAAGGACAACGGCGGCTCTCTCCCCGATTCTGCCGACGGCAGTGAGGGTCCTATGACGGGCTCACACTTTATGAAGCACCACAACCTGCGGGCGGCAGCCTGCGGCTACATCTTCAGGAGCAGCATGCGCGGCAATCTAAGTTTCCATTATGGCATCATGCATGAGGATGAGGAGTTCACACCGTTACTATTCCTGCGGGCTGAGAAAGTTTACGCCACCAAGGCCATAGCCTACTACTACCGCCAGCATCACGGTTCGATAACCCACAACAACGATAAGCGGTCGACGGTGAAGCGACTCAACGACACCTTTGGCGTTTTGCTGACCCTCCAGGCCCGCATAGACACACTGCCATTCAACGAGCGCAGCGCTCTCCAGAGGCGTATCGACCAGCTCAGTGCCGACTATATATATAATGTCATAACGCTGACCCACGACTCACGTTACCTTGAACGTTGTGTGGCCAGGATGCAGGAACATGGGCTCTTTCCCCTGCCTACGACCAGATATACGCGTAAGTATCTGTATTTCAGTCGCATGGTCAACTCCAAGCATGGTCGGAAGCTCCTCATGGCAATCCTTTTTGCTCGTCGACGATGAGTCGATGACCATTCTTTTCCGTCCACATTCATAACGAATCACGATACCAAAGAAAGATGAAAATTCTGCTCTTAGGTGAGTACAGCAACGTCCACGCCACACTTGCCCGCGGACTGCGGAACCTTGGCCACGAGGTGACCGTCGTCAGCAATGGCGACTTCTGGAAAGACTATCCGCGCGACATCGATGTCAGCCGGAAATCCGGACCGTTCAGCGGTGTGCGGCTCTATCTGAAGGTTCTGTCCCTTCTGCCACGGCTCACCGGATTCGATGTCGTACAACTCATCAATCCAATATTCTTCGAACTGCGCGCCGACCGATTATTCGCCATCTATCATTATTTGAAAAAACACAACAAAACAGTTGTCCTCGATGCCTTTGGCATGGACTATTTTTGGGTATCAACATGCACCTACGACAAACCCCTCCGCTACAGCGACTTCAACATCGGACCGAAGGTGCGCGATGACCTTTCGGCCGTAGAGGAGCAGCACGACTGGCTCGGCACGGCCAAGGAGCGTCTCAACAAGGAGATTGCCGCCAGTTGCGATGCCATCGTCACCGGACTCTACGAGTATGATGTCTGCTATCGCCCGCACTTCCCCGACAAGACAACATTCATTCCCTTTCCCATCGAGATAGGACCATCGGCACCGGTCTCCCCTGCCCCACCCCTCAAGCTCTTCATAGGCATCAGCAGGGGGCGCTCGGCATACAAGGGCACTGATATCATGCTCGAAGCGGCAAAGGAGGTAAAAGCGAAATATCCTGATGGCCTCGAGTTGCGCATAGCCAACGGCATTCCTTTCGACGAATACGTCCGGATGATTGACGGCTCCGATGCCATCATGGACCAGCTCTACAGCTACACTCCGGCTATGAACGCACTCTTGGCAATGTCGAAGGGCATTATAGTAATAGGTGGCGGCGAACCCGAGAACTACGCCATCCTCCACGAGAATCAGCTGCGTCCCATCGTCAACGTGCAGCCCACACGCGACAGCGTATGCCACGAGCTGGAACGTCTCGTTCTCCACCCCGACATCATCCCGAGACTGAGGCGCGAGAGCATCGAATATGTCAAGCGTCACCACGATTACATGAAAGTGGCCCGGCAGTACGAAACACTCTACAAGCAAATTATTGCAAAAAAATTTGGCAGTAAAATATAAAAGTATTACCTTTGCACCCGCTACGACGAAAAAGGACGTCAGTCCTACCGGCAAAAGCATAGAAATACGGGCCAGTCTCTTACGGCCAGCTCCCTTCGAATCCCCCAGGATGGGAACATAGCAAGGGTAGTAGGTTGTAGCGGCGCGATAGGAATCGCTGGCCCACCCGCCTCTTTAGCTCAGTTGGCCAGAGCACGTGATTTGTAATCTCGGGGTCGTTGGTTCGAATCCGACAAGAGGCTCAACAAAAGGATTAAACTCCGACAAGTCATTCTGCACCGAGCAGAATGGCTTTTTTCGTTTCCGCTCAATTGTCGCGTTCTTCCGGCTCCATCACCCTATCGACAACGTAAACTGCCAGAGTCAATTGTCAATACGGGCGTGCCTTGAACTTTTGGGATATTGCAACGGAGAAATCATAGAATGGAGCAGTCGCTGGAATGTAAAAGTATTTCACACCTGTTGCATTTTATAATCATCCTTGTTACTATCTGATTATCAACGGTTTACAATTTATATCATTTAGCATTGCGAAACAGGCAGTTTGAGGATGCAAAACAGGCCGTTTCGCAGGCCGAAACGGGCCGTTTCGCAAGACAAAATGACATGTATGAGAACACTGTAAAGATATTTCACATATTCAGTCCTTTCGCTTACACCACATTACAGCTTTTTAATCTGTCGTTAATCTTTTTTGCACAATCCAGTTACTCGTTATTGTCAGAATAGGATAACTTTGCAGCCCATTATAAGAAAGTTATAAAAAACAAAAGGTTTACGTGATGGAAAGACAGATATTCCAAACCGACTCGCGCCGTCGATGGCGCCGTTTCAAGTGGACGATGCGTTTCTTTGCCACAATAATGGTACTGCTGCTCGTCGTCTTTATAACAATGTTCGCCATGGAGGGCAGTCCTAATCTGCCTTTCCATCACGATTATCGAAGTGCGCTGACAGCCTCAAAGCCTTTCATGAAGGACAACAAGACAGCGCAGTCGTACCAGGCTCTGCGCGACAAGTTCCTTGAGAGCCGCATGCACAACAACTACATGGACGACTACCGCCGCGACCACCGTTTCGTCGGTCACGGCGACAAGGTCACAGAGAAGTTCATCAACGAATGGGGCGACCCCCGTATCGGTGTGCGCGCGGCATGGTATGTCAACTGGGATACACACTCGCTGACATCGCTGAAAAGGGGAATGAAGCAACTCAACATGGTCATTCCGGAGTGGTTCTTCATCAACCCCGCCACCGACCGCCTCGAAACACGCATCGACAACAAAGCCCTGCGCGAGATGCGACAGGCAGGAGTGCCCGTGCTGCCGATGCTCACCAACAACTACGGAGGTGACTTCAATCCGCAGGCCATTGGCCGGATAATGAGCGATAAGAACAAGCGCAACAAGTTTGTCAACAGTCTCCTAACCACCTGCCGCCGCTACCATTTCGAGGGAATAAACATCGACCTTGAGGAATTGAACATCACCGACAACGCTCTGTTAACCAATTTCGTAGCCGAACTGTACCGCACCTTCCATGCCAACAACATGTACGTGACTCAGGATGTGATGCCGTTCAACGACGACTACGACATGCAACAGCTCGCCCGCTACAACGACTATCTCTTCCTCATGGCCTACGACGAGCACAACACTACGTCGGCACCCGGCGATGTGGCCTCGCAGCACTGGATGGAGAAAGCCACCGACTGGGCAGCGAAGAACATCCCCAACGACAAGCTCGTCCTCGGTCTGGCCAACTACGGCTACGACTGGGCTGACGGAGGCGACTGCAACACGGTGTCGTACGACCAGACCATTGCCAACGCTTATGGTGCCAACGCTACATTATTATTTGACGACGACACCTACAATCTCCATTATTCATACACCGACGACGACAACGTCAAGCATCAGGTTTACTTCACCGATGCCGCCACGATATTCAACAACATGCGTTTCGGCACAACATACCATCTTGCCGGATTCGCCATGTGGCGCCTTGGCACCGAGGACTCGCGTGTGTGGAACTTCTACGGCAAGGATTTAGCATGGGAGCAGGTGAAACGGTGGAACCTCAACAACATCTTTGCCCTCAGCGGCTACAACGATGTCAACTACGTCGGCTCGGGAGAGGTGCTGAGTGTCGAGTCGGAACCGCATCCGGGACACGTCAGCCTCAGCATCGACACCGACGATCAGCTTATCGCCGAGGAGAACTATATAACCCTGCCGTCGGCCTATACCGTCGCCAAACTCGGTCACTGCGGACCGAAGGACCTCATTCTGACCTTCGACGACGGTCCTGATGCACGCTGGACACCGCAGGTTCTGCGCACGCTGAAGCACTACAGAGTGCCGGGGGCATTCTTCATGGTGGGCCTGCAGATGGAGAAAAACCTGCCCCTCGTCAAGAAAGTTTACGATTCCGGCAACACCATCGGCAACCACACCTTCACCCATCACAACGTCATCGAAAATTCCGACGACCGCACCTATGCCGAGCTCAAGCTCACACGCATGCTCGTCGAGAGCATCACCGGCCACAGTACGACGCTCTTCCGTGCTCCTTACAATGCTGATGCCGACCCTACGCAGCGCGAGGAGATAGAGCCGATGATCCTCGCCAGCCGCCGCAACTATCTCTTTGTGGGTGAGGAAGTTGACCCTAACGACTGGCAACCGGGAATAACGGCCGACGAAATCTACCACCGCGTCATCGACGGCGTGCACCACGGCGACGGTCACATCATTCTTCTCCACGATGCCGGAGGCGTGACCCGCAAGCCGACGATGGAGGCCCTGCCACGAATCATAGCCACACTGCAGCGTGAGGGCTACAGGTTCATATCCCTCGAGAAGTATCTCGGCATGTCGAGACAGCAACTGATGCCGGAGATTCCTAAGGGCGAGACCTACTACGCCATGCAGGCCAACCTCACGTTGGCGGAGATTATCTACCACACCAGCGACTTCCTCACGGCACTCTTCGTTGTCTTCCTCGTCCTCGGATTCCTCCGTCTGGCTTTCATGTATTTCCTTATGATAAAGGAAAAGCGCGCTGAGCACAGACGCCATTATCCTGCCCTGACGAAGGGAAACGCACCACACGTGTCAATAATTGTTCCGGCATACAACGAAGAGGTGAACTGCGTGCGGACCGTCAGCAACCTGCTGAAAGAGGATTACCCCTCGTTCGATGTCATTTTCGTCGACGACGGCAGTAAGGACCATACCTTGGAGCGCATCCATGAGGCCTTCGACGGCAACCAGCGAGTGCAAATCCTTGGCAAGGCCAATGGGGGTAAGGCCTCAGCACTGAACTACGGCATTGCCCACACCACAGCCGAATATGTCGTCTGCATCGATGCCGACACGCAGCTGCGCCCCGATGCCGTCAGCCGACTGATGCAGCACTTCCTCTTAGACGATGCCCACAGCATTGGAGCCGTGGCCGGGAACGTGAAGGTGGGCAACCAGCGCAATATGCTCACGCGCTGGCAGGCTATCGAGTATACTACCAGCCAGAATTTCGACCGTATGGCCTACTCGTATATCAATGCCATAACCGTGGTGCCGGGAGCCATCGGTGCGTTCCGCAAGGAAGCCATCGAGAAGGCCGGAGGGCTCACCACCGACACATTAGCCGAGGACTGCGACCTCACCATGCGCATCAACGAGGCAGGCTATCGCATTGAGAATGAGAGCTATGCCGTGGCCATGACCGAGGCCCCTGAGAACGTGCGGCAGTTCGTCAAGCAGCGCGTCCGCTGGTGTTTCGGTGTCATGCAGACCTTTTGGAAGCATCGCTCGTCGCTGTTCAACCCGAGAAAGAAAGGGTTCGGATTATGGGCCATGCCGAATATTCTTGTGTTCCAATACATTATACCGACCTTCTCGCCACTTGCCGACGTACTGATGTTCATCGGACTCTTCTCTGGCAACGCCATGCAGATATTCCTCTACTACCTGCTTTTCCTCCTCGTCGATGCCAGCGTGAGCATCATGGCCTACATCTTCGAGCACGAGAAGCTGTGGGTTTTGCTGTGGATAATTCCACAGAGATTCTTCTATAGGTGGATAATGTATTTCGTCCTCTTCAAGAGCTACATCAAAGCCATTAAGGGTGAGCTCCAGTCGTGGGGAGTGCTCAAGCGCACCGGACACGTCAAGGCATAAGGATTGAATTACACGATGACTGTCGGCCACTGTCGCCGGCAGTCACGTTTATTCTTTTATGCGACGGTGAAAGATTGCATTATGGTGCTCCGGACTGATATAACGCAAGGAAAAGACTTTTTGAAACTTAAAATGCGCGAAAAGTTTTGTCAGGTTATCAATTATCAGTACTTTTGCATTTATTAATGCATCAGGATTAAATAAAATTCAATAGGCAATGAAAAAGATTCTACTTTCACTGGCTTTAGCAGCCACTATTTTCTCGGCTCATGCCACCGACTACACCGACCAGCTCACAGTAGCGGTCAACGGTGTGGCTTCACCGGTACAGACCACGACGATATCTGTCGACGACAATGGCAACGGCACATATAATATGTCGTTGAAAAACTTCAGTTTCTCAGGTCTGAATATCGGCGACATAACCCTCAACAACGTTCCTGGTGTCAACCAGGACGGCATCGTTTATCTTGCAGCCACCGACCCCGTACATGTCAACATCGGCGGTATCATGCCCCTCGACCTTACGGTGACGCTCCGGGGCGAGCTCCGCGACAACAAGAGCCGGCTGTATGCCACGATGGACATCCCTGTGGCAGTGCTCAACCAGACCGTAGAGGTGGCTTTCGGCCGTGGCTATCAGCTGCCTAACAGCGGTTTCGAGGACTATCAGGACTATAATGTCAGCCTCGTCGACATGACAACCTACACTCCCACAGCCACCACTGTGCAGGAGCCGGTCTACTGGCATTCGTTCGCCTCGGCCAAAGGTGAATACAAGGATGCGGCCGTTGCATTCGCCAACCCGTTCACATGGAAGTCCAGCGTGGTGCGCAGTGGTGCCCAGGGCGCTTCGTCGCTCATGCTCACATCGTCGAATGTCATGGGCATCCAGATTGCTAATGGCACGGTGACTACCGGCCGTATGAACTGCGGTTCGTACACCGCCACCGATCCAGCGAACCATGCCGAGATGGAAATAAGCAACGACAGCCTCGACGCTCACGGCGATCCTTACTACGTTCTGCTCAACGGTCAGCCCGACTCGCTGACATTGTGGTATGCCTTCAAGCAGGGCACACCGCAGGCCGAGCACCCTTATGCCACCGTCAATGCCATCATCACCGATGGCACTTACTATCAGGACCCTGAGGATAAAGCGTATACCAACAAGCGCGCCCAGGCTCAGAACAAGACCATGGCAACGACATTCACCGACGGAACGCCCGTGTGGAAACGTATCAGCGTGCCTTTCAGCGTCATCGACAAGAACGTTGAGGCTAAGGCTATCCTCGTGACAATATCGACAAATGCTGATCCGGGAGCCGGAAGCATCGACACACTGTATGTCGACGATGTCAATCTTGTTTACAACAATCCGCAGAATGTCAATGTCACCTTCGGCGGTAACGGAAGTACAGTCAGTGCTGACGACATCACAGTCAGCTGGGATGGAGCCTTAGGAGCACGCGTCGTCAAGGACCTCCGGCAGGATGGCGACAACGTAGTGGCTACAGTGACAGTATATAATGGTGACCTCACAAAGGAGATTGCCAAGGAAAGCCACACCTACACCAACGCTACCGTAACGGGAATCGACCACGTAGCTACAGCGTCGGCAGCCAAGACTGCCGCTACTTACGACCTCAGCGGCCGTCGTGTAGATAACGCTGCACGTGGTGGAGTGTTCATCGTCCGCACTACCGACGGCAAGACAGTAAAAGTAGTCAGAAGATAAACATGCGAAATTCGTTAGTAAGAATAGCAGCAGAGAGCCTTGTGGCAGTGGCAGCACTGCCACTTGTGCTCTCTTCTTGTATTAAGGATGAGGCTCCCAACAGCGAGGCTGACATCACTGGGGTGACCCTTCCCGACAGCTCTGTGCTCCTGCGCGAGCCGGTAATCAGCAACAGCGACATCACGCTCTATGCCGATACCCCCGACAGCATCCTCGCTCCCACCTTCACACTCACCCCGGGAGCGACGATAGAGCCGGCATCGGGCACGCCGAGGAAGTTCTTCACGCGCCAAATGACAGTCAGCAACACCGACGAGGGCAAAGATACAACTTACACGTTCGTATCGACACCGCAGCAGTACACGGTGACCTCGCAGGACGGACAGTGGAAGAAAACCTACACGGTGAATGTGGTCAACAACGCCACGCCGGCCGATTTCCATTTCGATAATGTGCGGTATTATGAGTATAATGGTGAGCCCATATTCCAGATCTTTTACGAGAATGTTGCCGGGCAGAACATCGACTGGGGCAGCGGCAATGCTGGAGCCATGGTGACGCTAATGGCCTCTAACCCTTCACCGGCCGACTTCCCCACATCGCAGGCCGACGGCGGGGTCAGCGGCAAGTGCGCCAAGCTCACGACAATATCCACAGGAGCCCTCGGAACAATGTTCGGAGCACCGATAGCAGCCGGAAATCTATTCCTCGGCTCGTTTGTCGTGAACATGCAGGATATGCCGGCATCAACGCATTTCGGCATTCCTCTGAGAAACACCGCACCGGTATCGATGAGCGGTTACTACAAATATGAGCCGGGAAAGACGTTCATCCGTCTCAACGACGCAAAGAATGGCACGGTGGAAGTGCCCGGCAAAACCGACGACTTCGCACTCTACGCCATCGTCTACGAGGTAACCCCAGACGCACCTTACATCGACGGCAACAACTCACTGACATCACCAAATATCGTGCTCAAGGCCGAACTGGAGGCCGCCGACCACAAGACTGGTGACGAATGGGTGCATTTCGACATTCCTTTTGTACAGCAGAACGGAAAGACAATCGACCGACAGAAACTCCTCGACGGCAAATATAATATTGCCATCATCATGAGCTCGAGTGAGGGCGGAGCACGCTTTGAGGGTGCAATTGGCAGTACACTGTTTGTCGACGAGATACATATCAAATATGAATAGTAACACACTGTAAATCTGTGGATTACATATCAAGAATGAAAAGAATAACAATGAGAATAGCCGGTGTAGCCCTCATCATGGCGACAACGTTGCCGGCAGTGGCACAGGACAACCAGTCGGCGACGACGGCAGTGCCCGACCGCGACCGCAACCTGACATTTATGACCTCAAAAGGATGGGAATGGGAGCTCAACGCCGGACTGAATATCGGAGGTGCCACACCTTTAGGCATGCCGCGAGAGGTACGGAAGGTGCGCACCTACAACCCTAAACTCAACGGAAGCTTAGAGGGAAAAGCCACAAAATGGTGGGGTGCCGACCGCCGCTGGGGCACATCGGTGGGTGTGAAGTTTGAAACGAAGGCTATGAAGGTCGACGCCGACGTAAAGAGTTATCACACAGAGATTATCCGCGATGCCGACCGCGTCAGCGGCTATTGGACTGGTTTCGTCGACATCGACTACGACGAGACATTCTTCACCGTTCCCGTCACCGTCGACTATCGCATCAACAACCGTTGGAAAGTCAATGCCGGAGCCTTCTTCTCTGTCCGTACCGACGGCAGTTTCTCGGGATACGTCAAGGACGGTTATCTACGTTCAGGCAATCCCACGGGCGAGAAAATCGTTTACTCGGCCAACCAGCGTGCAGCCTACGAGTTCGACAATGATCTCCGGCGCACAATGTGGGGTGTACAACTCGGCGGCTCCTGGCGCGCCTATCGCCATTTCTCCGTCAACGGGGAACTGTCCTATAGTTTCAACAATATCTTCCGCAGCGGTTTCAACACCGTTGAGGAGAGCCTGCATCCGCTATATTTTAATATCGGTTTCGGCTATACATTCTGACACTACATCAAAACGCAGCATTATTGGCGCGAGAACTGTCCTCCGCCAAAATGTTGCGTTCGCGTTGTAACGTCCAGTTCCTACACTATTCCGCTGACATAGTTGACCGTTCCAATTTCCTTTCCGGCCACAACGATGTCGTTAATGTTTTCTTTTAAATTAATCTCTGCCACCACAGAAATGTCTTTTCTCAGCATCACTATCATCCATGGAATACTAAACTCATTCTCGTCTGTGGCGTATAACATGTCCGTAGCCTGCGTATCCAAACACACCGCAAATGCGCTGCAACACGCTACCGGTCCTAAGGGCTATGGGACGGATATGACTGTTAATATTTTTCCTTCTGATTATGGCGTCGTCTATCTGCTTGGTACCACCTCAATGATGGATCCGTCGGGACGGAAGTGCAGCTCGTCGATGCACACCTCACGGTGGGTGCCTGGCGCGGTCTTGAGATAAGACTCATTGATGCGGTGGTAGACGATGAACCAGCGGCCGCTGCGGGGGTCCTCGACGACAGAGTTATGTGCCGTACCATAGATGCCGTCCATAGGTCTCTGCCTCAGCACTATAGGCTGCCGTGCAACGGTTATTGGGCCCATGGGAGAGTCGGCAGTGCCGTAAGCCACGTGATAGTTGCGCGAGCCGGTATCGTCGACCGACCACATGAAATAGTATTTCCCATTGCGCTTGAAGACGTATGTGCCCTCGCGGAATGCATAGTCGTCGAGGGTACCGCCACGAGGGGTGATAACCTTTACGCCCGTGGTGTCGATACTCGTCATATCGCTGTTGAGTTTGGCAACAGCCATGAAACCGTTGCCCCAATAGAGATAACTCTGACCGTCGTCATCGGTGAACACATCGACGTCAATGACATGACCGCCACGGTGCCCCGAAGGATCGGTGGTGACAAGAGGATGCCCGCTGTCGGTGAACCTTCCGTCAGGCCTGTCGGCAACAGCCACACCGATGGCCTTTCCCTTCCCGTCGTCGGCACTATAATAGAGGTAGTATTTCCCGTTCTTCTCCACGGCCGCGGGGGCCCAGGCGTTGCCCTTGGCCCACCGTGTGTCGCGGGTGACATCGAAGGGCACACCCTCGTAGGTCCAGTTCTTCATGTCGGCCGACGAATAGCAAGTGAAGAATGTACCGCCCCACTGCGGGAATCCGTCGGTCGTCGAGTAGATATAATACTTGCCGTCGGAGAAGAGAATCTCCGGGTCGGCATGAAACTCCGGGAGAACGGGATTGCGGGTCACTACACTGTCATACTGCCGCCAGTAGTTGTCGAGCCGTTCGTATTCTTCCTTTGTCAGGGCGACGAACGATCCATGCTGCGGTGCCGCCACACCGATGATGTCCTGCGGCGAGTTGAAGTGCGATAAGTATCTGTCAGCCTTACAGATACGGTATCTCGCCGGACGCGAAGAATACTCTACATATCCCACTCGCCATCCGTCGTCACCGGCAATCTGGAATGCAGATGAGCCCTCGCACTTCCGTTTCCCCTCGAAGCTTACGAAGTCATTATCGTCGGGCTGCGGCCACGGACCGGTGAGCTTCTTAGCCTTCGTAGTGAAAATTCCCGGTTTGCCGCCCTCCTTTTTTATCAGCATGTGATATTTTCCGTCGGCACGAACGTAATTGATGTCGGCATCGATGGTAGCGTAACCCCAGTCGAAGAGCAGCCGCGGCTTTGTCAGTCGGGTGAACGACCGGTCAGCATAGCTGTAATACATCCTGTCGTAGCCTTCCTCCTTGTCGTTGAGCAGGGAGTAGTAGATGAAGTATCCGCCTCTGGTGCCGTCTTTCCACCGGTATGTCGGGTCCCAAATAGCCTGCGGTGCCCACACCCGCCGAATGGTGCTGTAGTCCTTGTAGGGGTCTGGCGACTCGGGATCGCAGAAGATCTGTGGTCCTTTTCTGAAGTCGAAGGTGCGGGCCGTCCAGTGAATGAGGTCGTCGCTGCGCAGCAGATTCATTCCGTAGTTATCCCATTTTCGGCTGCGTGCCACACACATGTCGGTGGTGAGCATCACGAAACCGTGACCATCGGCGGCACGAGCTATATATGCGTCGCGTGCCCCGCCTTCTATCTCACTGAGCTTTCGCGTGTCATACACTTCCCTTCCTTTATTGAGGTCGTGCCAGTGTATGCCGTCTCTACTGAGTGCGAAGGCTGTCCACTCGCCGTCGCGGCTCATGTGGCAATAGAGATAGCCGTAGATATCCTTTGGCTTGGGTTGTGGGTTGCCCTGCCCTGCCGCGGCGCTGATGGCACCGGCTATTGAACAGACAAGCATCAGTGCTGTCGCCAGCACCCGGCTGATAGAATTTAATGTCATCGTCTTGTAGTTCATTTGCAATCGTCGATAGCTTTAAGGTCGGCCTCGAGCTGTCGCGTACTGCTTGCCCCCACGAGCACACTCGTGACGCCATCCTGTTCAAGAATCCACGACAGAGCCCTCTCGGCGAGAGTCTGTCCGTGTGTGGCGGCCTCCTCGTTATACTCTCTTATCTTTGAGAGGAGCTCCGGCGTAAGCATATCGGGGTGTAGCGAACCACCTTGGGCCATGCGACTGTCGGCAGGAATACCGTTTAGATACCTGTCGGTGAGGAGTCCCTGGGCCAACGGCGAGAAACTGATGAACCCTATGCCGCGGTCGCTACAAAACTGCAGTTGCCCCTGCTCCATCGGCGAACGGTCGATGAGGTTGAGGCGTCCCTGGTAGATAAGCAACGGCACATCACGTTCGCGGAGGTATTTCTCAGCGGCCATAAGGGCACCAAGAGGCCACCGGCTGATGCCGACATAGAGGGCCTTCCCCTGTCTGACGATGTCGACAAGGGCCTGCAAGGTCTCCTCCAACGGTGTGTCGGGGTCGTAACGGTGACTGTAGAAGAGGTCGACATAATCGAGGTGCATTCGCCTGAGACTCTGGTCGATACTCGCCATAAGGTATTTGCGACTGCCCCAGTTGCCGTAAGGCCCCGGCCACATGTCGTATCCGGCTTTCGTCGAGATGAAAAGCTCATCACGATAAGGGCGGAAGTCGTCGTCCATAAGGCGCCCGAAGGTCTCCTCAGCCGTTCCATAAGGAGGACCGTAGTTGTTGGCTAAGTCGAAGTGGGTGATGCCGTGGTCGAAGGCATAATGTGTGATGGCCCTGCTCCGCTCATACGGGTCGACACCTCCGAAGTTATGCCAGAAGCCGAGACTGACTTTCGGGAGCATGACTCCCGACTGTCCACAACGACGGTACATCGTCGCAGAATGAGCGTAGCGGTCGGCCGATGCGCTGTATCTTTCTTTGAGTTCCATATTTATAGTTTTTAGTTTGTTCATAACACCCCGTCGTCAGGTCATCGTCTGTCGGCGGGTAATAATTATCACAGGGCAAAATTACAACTTTTATTTCTATCCCACATTAATTATTTGTTTAAATAACTTTATTTCTTGTGGCAAGTCTTGCATCCAGTATTAGCATAGATTTACAAGGAATCTGTCTGAAATGGCATTTTGCAGAATGCTTATAGTTAAGGTTTATGGCCGTCCTACCAACGGGCATATTAATAATGTATAGTTATGAGTACCGCTTCCGCAAACGACAATCATTGAATGCGACCATTGGCCTTATGAATCTCTGTTTAAGTTGATTGTTATTTCGGGTGCAAAGTTACTAAATATTTTTCCCAATTCCAAATATCATGAGGGTAGTTCGGGGTATAGAAAGGGGTATATACACAAGTAGTTAATAATCAAAGGGTTGTCAGGGTGACTGTTTGCTACAATGTTTATTTACGTAAATGATTAAGAATTTCCATTAAATTGTTTTGTTAAGTAAGAATTAATCTTTATTTTTGCAACGTCAGCAATGACCCCGAGCGGAACTGTACCGTAACCGTTCCTGTACCGGCAGCCTTTGGGCTGCTTTTTATTTATTCTTCCCAGCAGTTCAGTTCTTAATGGTTGACGGCGGTTATCATACCTTTCTTAGCAATCAGAGCAAAGATGCAGCTAACGGGTGTCTCGAAGAGGAATTGAATTTCTTTTGCGCACATGATGAAAAAATATCCTATTTTCGTTTGGTACTTGAAATTAAAGTCGTATATTTGCAGCAGACCACAAGGGTTTAGCGTATGCTACGGCATGGCGCCTCGCGGGGAAGTACCAAAAGACTTCCCCGTTGTCTTTTTCGCTGTAACAGATCCTATCTTCTTATAAGACAATGTGATACCGACTTCTTCGTAAAGTCCCACTTTTGTCACGGGGATTGGTGAAGTACAGCGCTGAATTGCAGCTCCTGAGGTAAGAGCTCTGAGACTCCCTTTTATTTTGAAAAATTTAGTATTGACTGATTTTCAAGCAGTTACAAGGCGGATACCATCACTCCTCCTCATCATCGCTGTCCTGGCTCTGCGACGACACTGAGGTACCACCCTGACTGTCGATAAGCAGGGTGAGGGGCACAAACTCGTTGTCGGCCATCTCGTCGGGCGAACCGATGGCGATGGCAAAGGTGAGCTTACCGTCGGCGACATTGTCGAAATTGAATCCCGTCAGACCCCACTTCTTCGCGACTCCGGCATCGACATACTTGCTGAAGTCAGCACGAGTATAGGTCTTGTCGACAAACGTAGAACCATCGGCGCGGGTGATGAGCAGGTGCACCTTATTATCATAATATTTGTTTCCCGAGGCATCCTCCACAAGCGGCAAACCTTTATCGGGTTGCCGAGTGATGCTGATACGGTAGTTGCTGCCCATCCAACTGACAGTACGTGGCGGAATCGTTCCGGCCTGCATTGTCAATGGCCCCGACGGCTTCTTCGTTTCTGTCGGCATCTTCGTTATGATGTCTTTCGATTCTTTTTTGTTCTTGCACGATGTGAGTCCGAATGTCAGCAAACCAGCTAACATTAAGAGCATTATATGTCTCATCTACTTACGTTTTATTGAATTTGGATACAAAATTAATAAAAATAAACGCAAAAAGAAAAAATATGTCATATTTTTTATTAACTTTGCACTTGTCTAACTGAAAAAGAGCAGTGACTATGCAGACCATCAACGAAATATTAACGTCAATCAGCGGCTTCCTTTGGGGTTGGCCGATGATTATTCTCCTTCTTGGCACCCACATTTTTCTCACCATCCGCCTGCGTTTTCCGCAGCGAAAGATTTTCACGGCCATCAAGCTCAGTGTTCACCGCGACAAGGGCTCATCGGGCGACGTGAGTCAGTTTGGAGCCTTAGCCACCGCCCTTGCCGCCACCATCGGCACTGGCAACATCATTGGCGTGGGCACCGCCGTGGCCCTCGGCGGTCCGGGAGCCGTGCTATGGTGCTGGCTGACAGGTGTTTTCGGTATTGCCACGAAATACTCCGAGGGTCTGTTAGCCATCAAATACCGCGTGAAAACCAAGGACGGACGCATGCTCGGTGGCCCGATGTATGCCCTCGAGCGCGGCCTGGGGTGGAAGTGGCTCGCCGTGCTCTTCGCATTCTTCACCGCCATAGCATCGTTCGGCATTGGCAACACTGTCCAGGCCAACGCCATCTCGACGCTCGCCGACACATCCTGGGGCATCCCCACATGGGTTTCGGGAGCCGTCATCTGCGCCCTTACAGCCATCGTCATCCTTGGCGGAGTGAAGAGCATAGCACGCGTATGCAGTGCCCTGGTACCGTTTATGGCTCTGTTTTATGTCGTCGGCTGTATATATATATTATGTGTAAACCACGATTTTCTGTGGCCGGCAGTGAAACTCATCTGCGAGGATGCTTTCTCACTGCGTGCCGCCACCGGTGGTGCCACCGGTACGGTTATCATGCTTGCGGCCCGCTACGGAATAGCCCGCGGCCTCTTCTCTAACGAGTCGGGACTCGGCTCGGCACCTATCGTGGCGGCAGCGGCCAAAACGAAGAATCCCGTCCGACAGGCATTGGTGTCGTCGACGGGAACATTCTGGGATACCGTTGTCATCTGCGCGCTGACGGGCATCGTGATTGTGAGCTGCATCATCGCCGACCCGAATATCAGTGCCAACGACGGCGCCAAGCTCACCCATTTGGCTTTCTGCCACATACCGTACATCGGGGCTCCGCTGCTGTCGTTCGGACTCCTGACGTTCGCTTTCAGCACCATCCTCGGATGGAGCTACTATGGTGAGCGTGCTGTCGAATACCTCAGCGGAAAACGGTGGATAATCGTCTACCGCGTGCTGTATATCGTTGCCGTGTTCGCGGGATCAGTGGTCAGCCTCGACCTGGTGTGGAACCTTGCCGACTGCATGAACGCCCTTATGGCCATTCCGAACCTTATCAGTCTGTTGGCTCTCAACGGCATTATCGTCCACGAAACCCGTAAATATCTATGGCGCGGACGCCTCGACCG
Source organism: Prevotella lacticifex (assembly GCF_019973375.1). Classification (GTDB taxonomy): domain Bacteria; phylum Bacteroidota; class Bacteroidia; order Bacteroidales; family Bacteroidaceae; genus Prevotella; species Prevotella lacticifex. The sequence goes on from NZ_BPTV01000003.1 coordinate 282,301, forward strand.
GGAGATGGACGACTGGGAGATTCAGCAGATGATTGACGACAACGAAAGCGAATGACGCTGCCGGTGCCCTCTACCGTATGATGGTAGCGTAGTCGGCATCGAAGGAACGCGGATGACGCCCCTGCAGGACGACGTTGAGGAGCATATTGGCAACGAGCTCCACATCGGTGAGGTCGACTTTAGGCTCGCGCTTCACCTCCTTGCCGAGGAGCACATCCCACGGTCCACGGAAGCAGGAATCGTCGGCACCGAAGAACATCTCGTTGGTGTCGGGGTCCTCCATGAGCTGATACCTTATCTGCTTTTTCGAGTTTACGGGTTTGATGCCGAGGAGGATATCGTAGGCATGACGGAACTGTTCGCGCTGGTGGCGCGCATTGGGATACATGAGGCCTATCTGCGGATAGATCTCATCGAAGTCGTAGGCTTGGAAATACTGCTGTAGTTTCATGATGCTGAAAATATTGTATTTGACAAACGAAATAACGGAAACAACGGAAGACAAATATCATTCCCTTCTGTTGTTTCCGTTATTGCCGTGAAAAACGGATTATCGAATTCTTAGAATTTTGCCATTTTTATGGCTGTGACTGCGCACTCGTCGCCCTTATTGCCATATTTTCCGCCTGCGCGGTCGACGGCCTGCTGGTGGTCGAGAGTTGTCAGGAGCCCGTAGATGACAGGGATATTCTGTGTGGCGTTGAGCCGTGCGATGCCGTTGGTGACACCCTGACAGATGTAAGAGAAATGCGGTGTCTCACCCTGGATGACGCTACCGAGGATTATCACGGCATCGAAACCATCGTTCTTGCACATCTGCTGTGCACCGTAGATGAGCTCGAAGCTGCCCGGAACGGTCTTCACATGGATATTCTCGGGTATGGTACCGTGCTTCTCAAGGGTCTTGACACAACCCTCGAGGAGCGCACCGGTGATGTCGTGATTCCACTCGGCTACGACGATGCCGAAACACATATTACTTGCGTCGGGCACGCTGTCGAAGTCGTAATTGGATAAGTTATGAAGTGCTGTAGCCATATTTCTTACTTAGCTGTGCGCTCGATGTACTTGTCAATGTCCTGATAGACAGTGCTTGTGACGTACTTCTTCTTGATCTCTGTGTAGAGTTCGTGAGCGTCTTCTTTCTTGCCCTGGCTCTCAAGGATGATACCAGCCTTGCGGAGTGCCAGCGGAGCAATGCTTGTGCTGAGGTTGTCGGCAGCCTCGTCGTCGGCCATCTCAGCGGCCTTCTTGAAGCTCTTCACAGCCTCGTCGAGCTGGTTGTTGTTGGCGTAGATATCGCCGAGGGCCATCTGCGATGCCGGGCTGATAATCATATCGTCTGAAGTGTCGAACTCCTTGACATATTTCAGGGCGTTCTTCCAGTCGGGAGTCTGCAGGTGCGCATAGCACAGACCGGCGTAGAGGTTGGCGAGGTTGCCGGCATCGGTATTGCTATACTTGTCGGCAATGTAGACAAAGCCTTTGTAATTGGCTCCGTCGCCTTTGAGGGCGTGTTCAATGTCGCCCATCTCCATATACTGTTCGCCACGTGCTAAAGCCGTGCTTGCCTCTTCTTCCTCCGGAACATAAACGTAGTTGTAATAAAGTATGCCACCAACCACGATTACTACGACAGCTACCACAGCTGCGATAATGGCTTTCTTGTATTTCATGAAGAAAGCCTCTGACTGATTGAGAGCGTCATCAACTGAGCTCTGTTCGTTCTTCTTTGCCATTTAAGTTTTATTTGTTTTTATTTTTGGACGCAAAATTAATGATTTTATCCCACATATTGAAATTTATCTCTGACTTTTTTTGCATAATGCCGTTTTATGAGTATCTTTGCATTGGATAATTATGATACTCAAGCGCATTTCCATAGTCAACTATAAGAATATTCAGGCGGCAAATCTCGATTTGTCGCCGAAGATCAACTGTCTCATAGGCCACAACGGTGCTGGCAAGACCAATTTCCTCGATGCCGTCTATTATCTGTCGTTCTGCAAGAGTGCTTTCGGCTCCCGCGACTCGCAGCTCATCACCCACGGGCGCGATTTTTTTGTCATCGACGGCAGCTACACAGCCGATGACGGTCAGGAGGAAAACGTTTACTGCGGCATGAAGCGCGGCCAGAAGAAGCACTTCAAACGCAACAAGAAGGAGTATCGCCGGCTGTCGCAGCACATTGGGCTAATCCCGTTGGTGTTCGTATCGCCGTCGGACTCTATCCTCATCGAGGGATTCAGCGAGGAGCGCCGCAAGCTTATGGACGTGGTTATATCGCAATATGACCATCCTTACATCGAAGCGCTGACGAATTACAATAAAGCCCTACAGCAGCGCAACAGTCTGCTCAAGCAGGAGGAGGAGCCCGACGCGGCGCTCCTCGATCTCTGGGAGGAGCAGATGGCTGAGAGCGGAAGCGTCATCTACGAGGCTCGCACGCGGTTTGTCGACGAGCTCATACCCGTTTTCAGGTCTATCTACAACCGCATAGCCCACGACAGCGAGGAGGTGTCGTTGCGGTATGTGTCGCACGGACAGCGCGGCGACCTCCTCGACGTCATCCGCCGCGACCGTGCCAAAGACCGTGCCGTGGGCTACTCGCTGCACGGCGTTCACCGCGACGACCTGGAAATGCTCATCGACGGATACCCGATGAAACTCGAAGGCAGCCAGGGACAGAACAAAACTTTCGCTCTGGCGCTGAAGTTAGCTCAGTTCAACTTCCTCCGGCGGACGGTGAGCCACGCCACACCGTTGCTGTTGCTCGACGACATCTTCGACAAACTCGACTCGCGGCGCGTAGAGCAGATAGTAGGTTTGGTAGCCGGAGAGGACTACGGACAGATTTTCATTACCGACACGAATAGGGAGAATCTCGACCGCATATTGGATCATTGCGGTCCAGAATACAAGATTTTCACTGTCGACGACGGAGATATAGAGGAACGAAAGGAGGAACACGATGTTTAGACGGCACGCAAAAAGTATCGACGAGCTGCTGAATATGACTCTGCGGCAGGAGGGTCTGGAAACTCCGCTGCTGCAAAGACGGCTCATCGGAGCCTGGCCGACGGTGGCCGGCGACCTTGTGGCGCGCTACACAGGCGAGCGGTTCATACGCAACCAGGTACTCTTCATAAAGGTGCCGAATCCTGCCCTGCGCGCCGACCTGTCGATGAGACGGTCGGAATATGTCGCAAAACTGAATGCGGCTGTGGGCTCGATGATTATCACCGACATACGTTTCTACTGAAGTCGTGGTCGGCACTGCAACGGCATCGTAGTAACGACGGTCTCCTTCGCACTGCCAAAATCATTCCCCGCGTTATGCTGAAAGATGGGTCTGACAACGGGAAAGGAGCACTGATAGAGACTTCGACATGAGTAAAGGGCAGAAAAAGGGCGACACGAATGTGCCGCCCTTACATTATTAATAATGTCTAACGTTTGTCTATAGGCGATTCGCACGGTGCAATGTTTGCACCGCAAAGCGACCCGACGTCGGCCGATTAGTCTTCCTCAGCGCTGAACTCATCCTTGCCAACACCGCAGACTGGGCACACCCAATCATCTGGAAGGTCCTCGAAAGCTGTGCCCGGCTCGATGCCGTTATCTGGATCTCCTACTTCAGGATCGTAAACATAGCCGCAAACATCGCATACATACTTTTTCATAATGTTGTGTATTAATAAGTGAAACAATAATTATCGGCCGTAAAGGTAGTGTTTTTTTCCGACTGTCACAAATTTTAGGGAGGAATTTTCAGAATGTTTCTGCGGTTCCTTCATTTATTTCTCAACAGCAGAGAAAAGACGCTTGGCCATCATCCGCTTATCCCGAGAAGTTTTTTATGCAGTAAGGGCCTGACATCTAAGCGACTACGAACGGCATTCCCGAGTCTGATGCGCCAAAGGGTCTTCAGTACACTTACTCAATACTACCAGCCCCGACGGTGACAGTTTACCGTCCATTGCGGATACCCACAGCCATGAAGGCGATGAGACGGGCCACCGATGATGATCAAAGTGCTGCATTAACCAAATGGCAGGGTTCATCCCCGCCCTCGCATAAGCAGACAAGTGATGTGCCCAATCTTAACCCAACTTTGACATCGTATTTTGCTTAGTTGTTCTGTATCAGCAATTTAGTGTTTTTAAAAAGTCCTACTGTGTTCTACAGATTTTTATTTTTTTAAATGGCACTTTACTGATTTTCAACAACTCGTAGATTTCAGCTGCACTATCTGTAGGCACACTGCACAGTCTGGTCTCGACAGCCTCTCCAAGCGCATTTACTGCTGTGGTAGTAACTGCTTTTTGAGTCTTCATGATCCGCATGATCTCCGACCAGTACGGTGTCGAACGCTCCCGCCCATGCTCATCCTTGCCTTGCTTTCGCCGGGCAACCTTCATCTGATGGCGCACGGTGTTTACTATCCAGTAAGCCAGCAGCCCTAAGAAAAGGTGTGCGTCTGCCCTATTGTCAGTCTGGTGGTATATGGGCCTGAGGCTGAGGTCGGTTTTGAGCTGCCGGTTGGAGCATTCTATTTCACGTATAAGATTATAGTAGTTCCAGGTCGTTTCCTCATCTAATTTCTTCACATTGGTTCTGAGGAAGTATGTTCCGTATTCCACCTTGTCCGGGATGTTGACCTCCCATGTCATAGAAGCGACTTTGTCGTGTCCGTCATCCTCAACTTTTATATTGTAATATCGGCTTATAGAGGGATATTTTCCTTGCAGGGCACCGATCCTGTTTTGTACCTTGCCGTAGTTTTTTATCCCGTGTTTTGATTGGGTACTCTTTCTGATTTTTTTCAACCCTTCCTCAAAACGCTCACGGAATTTGCGGTTCATGGATTCTTCCTTCAACGCTTTTGCAGGAGAGTCTATTTTGAGGTAACAGTCGTCATTCTTGGCCGTTGTTACGCGTTGAAGCGTTATCTCGCGCTTCAAGCAATCGCAAACTGTGACTTTGGGAGCATTCTCGGGGGTGGTGTATTCGGTAAGAGCTTTGCGGGATACACAAAGATAGTTGTATCCTTTGTCCCTTATAGTCTTGAGGTTATCTTCAGTTGAGATACCTGCGTCAATGACTACAAGCACTCCCTCGTTATCGGGACATTTGGCCGGATTCTCAGCAATAAGCTCGTCCACCATGTTGGGAAGTGACTTTGGATCGGCGGTATTGCCTTCCAGTACCGCACTGTAACGTATGAAGCCGTCAGTATTGATGCATAGCGCGAGGACAAGCAGCTTGCAGTCGCTGCGTTTCTCCTTTGAACGGCCAAAGGCAGCCTTCTTGCTGCCGGTCTTGCGTCCCTCAAAATAAAAGTTGGTGAGATCGAAGAGCATAATGCGGTTGGTCGGTTTGAAGAGGTCGTCGGTCTTGTGGCAAAGATACTTCTCAAGCTTATCCTTTATGGAATAAAGGTCATCGGCAACTCGATATATCCTCCTTGGAGTTATTTTGGCCATAGGAAGGTCAAGGAGTTCGCACACTGCAGAGTTCTCTTTTATAATGGATATTGACTTTAATTCGGACGGAGTATAGGCCGCCCTCGTAATAAGATGGGCCAAAGTGACCTTCACCTTGTCCTCAGACCATCCCAAAGAACGGAGAAATGTATCCAGACCAAGTTTACGAATCGTTTGCAGGCATAGCCATTCGCAGCCGACTTCCCTTGCGTCTGTATGCCTCATAGTGTCAACATCTATCCGTTTCCTGGCCTTGGACTTGCTTCTCTCGTAGGCGTTGCCCACAATATCAAGTTTTTCCTCCTCGACAAGTCTGGCCCAGTACGCATGCACTCTGTCACGAACCACTTCCGAGTAACCTTGCAGTTTCTCATCCCAAAGTTGGACATCCTTCTGGTGATTGTACAGATACGTCAGTCCACGCGCAACATCTCTTATCTGCTCTGGGGATAGGTCATGTATAAACCCGACATTGAGCAATATCAAAGTACATACCCTACCGCTGGCATCGCGATAGGACTCCTTCAGACGGTAATACTTCTCGTCTTTACACGTCTGTGGGTTGTAACGTATTTGGGACGTAAAATTCATGCCGCAAAGATAAGCAATCCCTACGACATTGCTGTGTTCTACATTGCGATTTTGAGCAGTTTGACCACGCAAACCCCTATAAACACTGGAAAAAATTCTGAAAAAAAACATTAGAGCGTCAAACTTGGGTTAAGGGAAATATAGTAATTTCTATTATCCACGTTCCATTGCCGCTCCGTACTTCTACGTATTATAATTCGGACCGGCGAGAGGACCATCTGAATGTACCTGAAACATTCATAACGCACGGCTAAGGCCACGGGCTGGCGCCACCACTATGGTCACAGCGGGGAGGCACAGCGGGGAGTTAGTGGCTGATGTCCTCGATACGGAGCTTTACGGTGCCAATAGGTACATGTACATTGACGATGTCGCCTTTCTTCTTCCTGACTTCATCACATCTTTGGTTGGATGAAGTGTCATCATTGATTATCAGTTAGTTATAAGCTTATTTCAGCAATTGATGGTGACGCAATTACGAATTATGGAATCTCCTCCTTAACAGCGCGGCAGACAGTCAATGTCTTTGTTCTGACTCATATTGCCTTGCCATCTCCAGATGATACGAAAAGAGAAAATCATGTACAGGCTTACGCTCCATGAGGAGCACCCCTTTCGGGGTCAAAGCCTGTACATGAAGAAAATTGCCAAGGCATAAAATTGCGCATAGCGCATAAAATAAAGCGGCTGAATAGTCAGTAAAACGTAAAACGCGGTACATGAATGATTTGTCTATTTCTCGTTCTCTCCTCGATCCTGATCTTCATCAGTCCCTCATTTAATATGTTTATGGCATTATTGGCTGTATGCAATATGTCCACAGACAATTGGGACCATCAGGGCCTTCTAAAATAATTGCGAGCAGATTTAGGGGGTGCTGAGTATTTTATGCGCTCTGCGCAATTTTACGCGATAGCGATTTTCGTCACGGGCAGGCTTTGTATGGGGTGGTGCTGAGGTGATGGGGGCAGCCGACGAGCTTGCTCGTAAGGCTGTCCCCATCACCTCAGCACCATAGCTCCATGGGGAGCTAAAGTCTGTACGTGACTATTTTCCAAAAACTTATTCTCGATTCAAGGTGGCGCATTGACGAAGTCAGTGGTGAGGCACAGCGGGGAGTTAGTGGCTGATGTCCTCGATACGGAGCTTTACGGTGCCAATAGGTACATGTACATTGACGACATCGCCTTTCTTCTTGTTCAGTAAGGCACGGGCTATCGGCGATTTGATGGAAATTTTCCGCTCCCGTGTGTTGGCCTCGTGAGGACTGACGATCGTGTAAGTCATCCGCTTGTTATTGCCGAGATTGAGAATTTCCACCTTTGTCAGGAGCTGGACGGAGTCGCTGCTGAGCTGTTCCTCGGGCAGCACGCGGGCGTGGGCCAGCACCTTCTGGAGGAAGTTGATGCGGCGGAGGATGCGGCCGTGCTCACGCTTGGCGGCACGGTATTCGTAGTTCTCACTGAGGTCGCCTTTGTCGCGGGCCTCCGAAATGGCCTGGATGGCCTCGGGCAACCGCACTTTTATAAGGTCATTGAGTTCGTTGGACAGTTCGTCATAACCGCCCTGTGACATGTATTCCATATATAATGTGTATTGTTTATTCGTTTTTCTTGGCGAAGAACCGCTGGTACTCGCTCTCAAAATTCGGTGTGAACACTCCCCTACCGATATTTTCCGCTATCTCATCGGCCGACCAAAAACGACCGCCATTGAGTTCCTGGGTGCTCGGACGGATGTCGCTATCGTAGACACAGCGGTGGACATAGACGAGCTCACACTCGCGCTGACTCTCAAAGACGTAGTGGCCGAGGCTCTCAGGAGTGAAATCGGTGATGCCGAGTTCCTCGCCGACCTCACGCCGGAGGGCCTTCTCTACATTCTCGCCGAGGTCGATATGTCCGCCGACAGCGGTGTCCCACTTCCCCGGCTGAATATCCTTCCAGTCGGGACGGCGCTGAAGATAGAGATCGCCACGGCTGTTGAATACATGAAGATGGACCACGGGGTGGAGAATCTTACTGCCGTCGTGGGCATGGCCGCGCGTGACGGCTCCGAGAATGTTGCCCGACTCGTCGACGACAGGCAGTTGTTCGTTTGGATTATCTCTCATTATGTCAGCTTTTTCTGTTAACGGATGCAAAGTTAGTAATTTGTTTTGATACTCAGATTGATATGAATCAAAAATTAACAACGTCGACGAAAAAATACAGGAAAACGCTTGCAATAATTACAAAACGTTTGTACCTTTGCATCGTCAAAAGGTTAATAGATTGTTTAGGTTAGTAGTAATAGATTTAGGTTTTTAGTTTTAATTTCCGAAACAAGAGAGATTGTTTCATTCATAGGTTTAGTTTTTGGTTAAAGATTGATTTTAAATTCAGGTTACATTTCGATGCTGATGAGGGGGAATGCCGTGAGGCATGAACCTGAAATCAAGCACGAACGTTCTCAATGAAAGGAGAACTGTTTACCGCCAGACTTGTGTAAAGTCTGACGGTTTTGCTTTTTAGCCGACAAGACAATTTCTTGTTTATCGGCGTACGGCTATCGCAAGTTTCATCTTGCAGACTCTCGTAAGTATCATTTTCACACTTTCTTAAAGTATCTGACAACAGATAGAAACATTATCTGTCTACTTTTGTCATCGGTTAACAAAAGAAAAGGATAATGAAAGTACTATTTGTGATACAAGGTGAGGGCCGCGGCCACCTGACCCAGGCCCTCACTTTAGAGAAGATACTGAGGGACAACGGCCATGAGGTCGTGGGTATGTTAGTAGGAAAGAGCAGGAGCCGCACCCTACCGGCATTCTTCACGGCAAGGGGCAAGGCTCCGGTGACGACATTCAGCAGTCCGAACTTTGTGCCTTCGAAGGACGGATGCCACATCGGACACGTCAAGTCCACATTATATAATATAGTACGGCTGCCTAAATACGCACGGAGCATGATGACAATCATGAACGCTATATTCTACAGCAGTGCCGACATCGTGGTCAACTTTTACGAGATTATGTGCAGTCTGACCTACGCTTTCTTCCGCCCAACAGTACCGGAGGTGTGCATCGGACACCAGTATATGTTTCTTCATCCCGACTTCACCTTCCCCAAGGCCCACCCCCACAGCCGCTGGTGGCTGCGCTTCTTCACCCGTCTGACGGCTCTCGGGGCCTCGCGCGTCTTAGCTTTGTCGATGAGTCCATGTACCGATGCCGCCGACCAGAAGCTCACCGTCGTGCCGCCACTGATGCGCGACGAGGTCAAGGAGGCCACCTGTCAACGGGGCGATTACATCACGGGCTACATCCTCAACGCCGGATTCGCCGAGTCGGTGAGGCAATGGCACGAGAGGCATCCGGAGGTGAGGATGCAGTTTTTCTGGGATAAGGCCGGAGCCGACAGGGCGACAAAAATCGACGACACGCTGTCGTTCCATCTCATCGACGACAAAGCGTTCATCTGTTCCCTTGCCGGATGCATGGCCTACGCCACGACCGGCGGATTCGAGTCGGTGTGCGAGGCGATGTATATGGGTAAGCCGGCGCTGATGGTACCGGCCCATATCGAGCAGGAATGCAACGCTTTCGATGCCGAGCAACATGGGGCGGGAACAGCAAGTGAGGAGTTCGACCTCGACAGACTGCTCGATTTCGCGAAGGATTACCACACTAATGAGGCATTCCGACAGTGGGAGGACTCGGCATCCATGAGGATAATAGCCATCCTCGAGAACGTCAGCTGCGACGGACAGGTCAACGCTGAGCTGACGGTATGGCGAAACGGACTGAGCGGAATGATGTAATGTCATGCCATGTCAGTCAGCATTTAAATGAAAGAGCCGTGCAGGACATGCTAAAAAAGTGGGACGATGATAACTGCATTCAAAGATTTTTCGTAACTTTACACCCACATTTGACAACAGCATTAAGCCAACAAAAAATCAAGATAAAGATGAAAGACTTTGCAGCCATAGACTTCGAGACCGCCAACTTCGAGCGGACCAGCGTTTGCGCCGTGGGCGTTGTAGTAGTCAGAGACGGGAGAAAGGTCGACACCTTCTACTCGCTTATCCATCCCGAACCCAACTATTACAACTACCGTTGCTCCAGCGTCAATGGCTTGTGCCGTGAGGACACCGAGGAAGCCCCGGTCTTTCCCGACGTGTGGAGGCAGATAGAACCGAAGATTGAGGGTCTGCCACTCGTAGCCCACAATAAGGCTTTCGACGAGAACTGCTTGAAAGCCGTCTTTCGCATGTACCAGATGGACTACCCCGATTATCCGTTCTATTGCACACTTATACGCTCACGCCAGGTGTGGCCGGCAGGACATCACAACCTCGACATCATCGCCGAGCGCTGCGGTTACGACCTGAAGAACCACCACCACGCCCTCGCTGATGCCGAGGCTTGTGCTGCAATAGCTTTAAAAATATTGTGAATCACCGGATAGACGCATAGGTGCTGATACTATAAGTCAGCAAGTCAGCATCTATCAGGCAACCACATTATTATATAGTTACTTCACCGTCAGCTTGTCGAACGGCTTCAGGATGTCGAAGATTTTCGCACGGATGGCCTCTACACCACCCTTGACATCCGACTCGATGTTCAGTGGCAGCACCGGATCGTGGAGGCTCATCCTCAGGAGGAACCATCCGCGCTCGTCGTCGTTGCCACAACTGACACGCACGCCCTCGTAGTTCGGCTCCACGAGATGCCAGCCGCTGATGCCGGCAGCAGTCTCCTTAACGTAGTCGAGGACGCGACGGCCATAGTCCTGGACATCGGCGGCGGTGACCGTAAACCTTATCTCGGTGCTCTCGGCAGGCTGACGCAGGGTGGCGATAAGGTCCTGGAGTTCCTTGCCCTCAGCGCGCAGACGGGCTGCCTGGACAATGAGTTTGGCCACGAGATAAGCACCGTCGTCGAGGAAATAGTTCTCGCGCAGGGCGCAGTGGCCCGATGTCTCTATAGCCAGCCAGCACTCCTCACCGTTTTTGTTGAGGCGTATGCCCTCGTCGATGACGTTCTTGTATCCCCGTTTAAAGCGGTGGTGCTTGCCGCCTTTGGCCGCAATGAACTCAGCGAGGCCGTCAGAGGTGACACTGTCGGTGACAACGGTGCTTCCGGGATGCTCGCTGAGGATGACAGCAGCGATGAGAGCGATGAGCGAGTTGCGGTTGATGGGATCGCCATGACGGTCGACGATGGCCGAGCGGTCGACATCGGTGTCGAAGATGATGCCAAGGTCGGCATGGCTGTTGACGACGGCCTGGCATATCGACTCCATAGCCTCCTTATTCTCGGGGTTCGGAATATGATTCGGAAAACGGCCGTCGGGATTGATAAACTGACTGCCGGTGGTGTCGGCACCGAGACTCTTCAGTACGTCGACGAAGAAGCCGCCATTGCCGTTACCGGCATCGACGACGATGTGCATTCCGGCCAATGGATGGTCGTGGTCGGCGGCATTGACCTCACGGCGTATATAATCGGTGAGATGGGCTTTATAGCGTGTCATGAAATCGTAGTCGACTGAACGGCCTCCGTCGGCAGCTTCGGGCAGATCGCCCTTCTCTGCAATGTCGAGAATCTCGGCAATATCCTGTTTCTCAAGGCCTCCGTCGCGGGTGAAGAACTTTATACCGTTGCGGTTGAACGGCAGATGGCTGGCTGTGATCATTACTCCGCCAGTTACCGGCTGACGGTCGTCGACAGTAGTCATGAACATTGCCGGGGTTGAAGCCAGTCCACAGTCGTAGACGGTGAGCCCCACCGCTGTAGCGCCCTCGATGAATGCCTTTTTTAGTTCCGGGCCAGAGAGACGCGAGTCGGTACCGACGGCTAACGTCGGATGATCCGAAGGATAATGTCGTCCAAGCCAGGTAGTAAAGGCTTTGGCCACCACAGTGGCCACTTCCGGTGTAAGGTTCACATGTTCGCCGGCAACGCCTTCAAGGGCGACGCCACGGATGTCTGATCCGTTTTGAAGTTTCTTCCAGTTCATTAGTGATTGCTATAAATAATGATTTAAACAATGTAAAGGTAGTGGAAAAAAGCGAGACCTCCAAAAGTTTTAAAGAAAATAAACAATAAGAGCGGGAAAACTCAAACGTTTACGTTTTTTTATGCTTAAAATCTGTACATATTTCGTGGGAAATTACTACTTTTGCACTTAGTAAAACACATCAAAAAAATTATTGCTAACATTATGTCAAAACTTCAATCATTGAACAAGCGTACGGCTCCTAAGAGCGTGATGCCTGAGAGAATCATTCAGTTTGGTGAGGGCAACTTCCTTCGCGCATTTGTCGACTGGATCATCTATAACATGGACCAGAAGACCAACTTCAACTCAAGCGTTGTTGTCGTGCAGCCTATCAACCGCGGTATGGTTGACTGGCTCAACGGTCAGGACTGCCTCTATCACGTCAATCTCCAGGGCAAGGAGAACGGTCAGCCGGTTAATACCTTGACTCGTATCGATGTCATCAGCCGCGCTCTGAACCCATACACTCAGAATCAGGCCTTTATGGCTTTGGCTGAGCAGCCCGAGATGCGTTTCATCATCTCCAACACCACCGAGGCTGGTATCAACTTCGACCCTGAGTGCAAGTTCAGCGACGCACCGGCAGCATCTTATCCCGGTAAACTCGTCCAGCTGCTCTTCCACCGCTATAAGTTCTTTGGCGGCGACCCGACAAAGGGTATGATCATCATGCCATGTGAGCTTATCTTCCTCAACGGCCATCATCTGAAGGAGTGCATCTACCAGTATATCGAGCTCTGGAAGGAAGACTTAGGTGCCGACTACGAAGGCTTCAAGAAGTGGTTCACCGACGACTGCTTCGTATGCGCTACTCTCGTCGACCGTATCGTACCGGGATTCCCACGCGACACCATCAGCGAGATTCAGCAGAAGATTGGCTACAAGGACAATCTCGTCGTCAAGGCCGAGAGTTTCCACCTCTGGGTTATCGAGAAGGCCGAGAACATGACCATCGAGCAGATGAAGGAAGAGTTCCCAGCCGACAAGGCCGGCCTCCACGTTCTCATCACCGACAACGAGAAACCATACCACGCACGTAAGGTGACGCTCCTCAACGGCCCTCACACAGTGCTCTCACCGGTGGCTTTCCTCAGCGGTGTCAACATCGTTCGTGATGCCTGCGAGCACCCAGTCATCGGCAAGTTCATCCATAAGGTACAGTTCGACGAGCTCATGCAGACCCTCGACCTGCCGATGGAAGAGCTGCAGAAGTTCGCTTCTGACGTTCTCGAGCGCTTCGAGAATCCGTTCGTCGACCACCAGGTGACAAGCATCATGCTCAACAGCTTCCCGAAATACGAGACCCGCGACCTGCCAGGACTGAAGATTTACCTCCAGCGCAAGGGCGAGCTGCCTCAGGGACTGGTATTCGGTCTGGCTGCCATCATCACCTACTACAAGGGCGGTACGCGCGCCGACGGCACAGCTATCGTGCCTAACGACGACCAGAAGATTATGGATCTGCTCAAAGAGCTCTGGGCTACCGGCGACACACAGAAGGTGGCTGAGGGTGTTCTCGGCGCTACTGACGTCATCTGGAAGGAGAGCAAGCAGAACCTCAACGAGATTCCTGGTCTCACCGACCTCGTAAAGGCCGACCTCGACCTCATCCAGGAGAAGGGTATGCTCGAGGCTGTGAAGACTATTCTCTAATGACATTGACAACAGGGCACCACCTCCGGCCGTGACCGGAAAAGCATAAACAGGTGGTGCACCGAAAGAATAAGAGGAGAACCTCTGTCCGGTTTTACCGTAAAGGTTGAGCCAGACAGGGGTCTCCCCTCTTTTCTTTTCAACACTCAACTATTCATTTCATCAATTACCACCTATTCAAAATTAAATCTATCGTCAATATTTCAAGAAAGCCATCACAGTCCATTTAAAACCCAAAACAATACTTTTGAGATATTCAGACAACTCATTCAGAGGCGTTAAACAATACATTTGGGTAAGCGAGATCTTCCGTTTCGATGGTTCGAACAAAACAATTCGCAAGTATAGCTGCCAACTTCGGCATGTCTGACAATTCATTCCGATTATCAACAATTCATTTCAACTCAAAACCATTTACATCATGAACACACCACCATCAGTATCTGAGGAACCGGCAAAGACCGCCGCCACCAAACCGCTGACCGTTTATAAAGCCTCGGCAGGATCGGGAAAGACATTCACCCTCGCCGTGGAATACATCAGTCTGCTCGTGAAAAAGCCCGATGCATACCGCGAAATCCTCGCCGTGACCTTCACCAATAAGGCCACAGCGGAGATGAAAATGCGTATAATCTCGCAACTTTACGGCATTGCCAACAACTGCGAGGGCTCACAAGGCTACCTCGATGCCGTGAAGAAAAAGACAGGATGGAACAACGACAACGTCATCCGAGAGCGTTGCGCCACCGCCCTGCGGCTGCTCATGCACCACTACCACGACTTCCACGTCCAGACCATCGATGCTTTCTTCCAGCGTGTGCTGCGCAATCTTGCCCACGAGCTCGACTTAGCTAACAGCTTGCGTGTCAGCCTCAACGACAAAGAAGTGGAGGATGAGGCCGTCGACGAGATGATTCAAAGTCTCGGTCCTACGAGCAAGGAGCTGAAATGGATAACCGACTATATCAACACCAATATCGACGACAATAAAAGTTGGAATGTCATCGGACAGATAAAAGAGTTCGGAAACAATATTTTCCAAGATTTTTACAAGAAACATCGTACAACCCTCGACGAGAAACTCAACGACAAAAAGTTCTTCGGTGCTTTCACGGCACGACTTCGCCGTCAGCGCGACGATGCCAAGAAGAGAATTTCCGACTCGGCCCAGCGCATCCTCGACAAGCTCGACGAGAACGGCATGAACGACCCCGACGTATTCTCCTATGGAACGAGGGGCAGTATACTGATGACCATAAGGAGGGTGGCCGACGGCATATTCGACGGTCAGCCCACCGGCAGCCGCATTGCCTCAGCCATCGACGACGCTAAGAAATGGGCAAAGAAAGGCTCTCCGCAAGCCGACAGCCTCATAGCTCTCGCCGACAGCTGTCTGTGCAACTGGCTCAGCGAGATGGAGGATTCGAGACACAGAGAATGGAAAAACTACGAGAGTGCCGTCCTCACCCTACGCCATCTCTCCCAGCTCCGACTGCTGAGAGCCATAGGCAGTACCGTTGACGCCCTCAACCACGATGCCGGACGATTTCCGCTCAGCGAGACACAAATGCTACTCAACGAGTTTATCAAGGACCAGGACGCTCCGTTCATCTTCGAGAAAATCGGCACCCGACTCCAGCATATCATGATTGACGAGTTCCAGGACACGAGTACCGTGCAGTGGGACAACTTCAAAGTACTCCTCAAGAACTGCATCAGCGAGCAGGACAGCCACTCGCTCATCGTCGGCGACGTCAAACAGAGCATCTACCGGTGGCGAAACGGCGACTGGCGGCTGATAAACCGTTTCGTCGGCGACGACGACCGACGCGACATAAAGGACCGCAACAACGGCTTTGCCGACTATCTCGTCAATGTCACCACTCTCGACCGCAACTACCGTTCTAAGGGGCGCGTCGTCAATTTCAACAATAAGTTCTTCGTTGAGGCCGCCACTCAGGAGGGTGATCGGCTGAGAGCCGACGGACTGAAGGACGAGGATGTCGACCAGTTGCTGTCGGCCTATTCCGATGTTGTTCAGGACTTTAACGAAGATGATGTCAGCGGAAGCGTGAGGATAACGCTTCTTCCGTCGACGAGCAGCAAAAAGAAAAACAACGACGGTGACGATGATAGGACAGAGGAGGCCGTCAGCTATCGCGAGAAAGTCATTGGCACAGTCCTCGACACCGTAGCCGACATGATCGGCCGCGGTATCGCCACGAAGAAGATCGCCATCCTCGTCAGGGCCAACAAGGAGATTCCCGACATCGCCGATGCCTTTGCCAAGGACGACCGCCTCAAGGACGTGCGGCTGGTATCCGACGAGGCTTTCCGCCTCGACAGTTCCATTGCCGTCAACATGATTATCACCGCCATGCGCCTGCTGCTGCGCAACGACGACAGTGTGGCACGGGCCGAACTGGCGAAAAACTACCACGAATACATATTGAAGGACGGACTCACGGCCACAAAACTCATTATGAGCCGCGAACAGATTGACTCCCAGCTGCCTAAGGAGTTTGTCGAGAAAATCGATGAGTTAGCAGCGAAGCCCGTCACCGACCTCGTCGATAAGATTATTGAGCTCTTCGGCCTCGACACGCTCACCGACCAGAGCGCATATCTATGCTCCTTCCAGGACGTCCTCGCCAACTTCATGCAGGACGGTCCGTCCGATATCGCAGCTTTCCTAAGGCAGTGGGACGACACCATCCACCAAAATACGATTCAGAGCGACGAGGTCAACGGCATACGACTTATATCCATCCATAAGAGCAAGGGTCTGGAGTTTGCCAATGTCATCATACCCTTCTGCGACTGGCAGCTGGAGAAAACGAACACCATCTGGTGCGAGACCGGCAGCAAAGGTGCCCCCTACGACGAGTTGCCGGTAATACCCGTCGATTTCTCGCAGCAGGCTATGACGGGAACAGTGTACGAAGACGACTATCGCGAGGAGCATCTACAGAACGTTGTCGACAACCTCAACCTCCTCTATGTGGCGTTCACACGGGCCGGCGAGAACCTCGTAGTCATAGGAAAGCGGAAGAGCACAAAAAACAAAAAGGGCAAAGACGCCAAGGCCACGGGCAGCAACCGCAGTGAACTGTTGGAAAATTGCCTTGCAAAAGTGGCCGCGGAATGCGGTGCCGAGCTCGTTGTCCCCGACGACGACAAGGAACCGATAGACTTCCGCTATGGCGAAATGTATGTCAACCGGGACAACGAGAACAATGAGAAAAAGAAGGACAACGTCTTCGAGCAAGCCCCGGAATCACGGAAGATAAACTTCTGCAGTTACGACCTGAGCCACAAGACCTTAGACTTTAAGCAGAGCAACGACAGCTATGAGCTCATCAACGGCGATGATGCCACCGGCGACGACAAGTACAGGTACATCAAGCTCGGCAATGTTCTCCACAATATCTTCGCCCACATACGCACCACAGCCGACATAGAGCCCCAGCTCAACGACATGGAGCAGGAAGGAGTGATATATAGTGAGGAGCTCGATGCCGCACGACTGCGGTCATCGATAGAGCGGGCAATGGCCAATCCACAGGTAAAAGACTGGTTCTCACCTGGTTGGCAGCTTTACAACGAGTGCGCTATTATCGAATACGATGCCGAGAAGAAGGACCTCATAGAGCATCGGCCCGACCGTGTGATGACCGACGGCCACCAGTGGATTGTCGTCGACTTCAAGTTCGGACAGCGCAACGACAGTGCCTATTCCGAGCAGGTGCGGGGATACATCAATCTGCTCCGGCGGATGGGCAACGAGAACGTAACGGGATATATATGGTACGTCATGCGCAACGAGATAGTACCCGTGGCCGACGACGAATAAACCGTAGTAAACCCCAACGATGAACAACGAACAAAACAAAGCTATGAAGACATTCCTCGAATCAGTGGCAGCCGATATGCTGCAAAAATATAAATCCGAAATGGGCCACACCGCCGTCGTCTTCCCCAACAAGCGTGCGGCGTTATTCCTCAACAGGGCCATCGCCCGGCTGAGCGACGGACCAGTGTGGAGCCCGGCTTACATCACCATCAGCGACCTCTTCCGCCAGCACAGCACCCTCACCGTAGCCGACCCAATCCTCACCATAGCCATCCTCCACGAGAGCTACACGAAGATTACGGGCAGCAACGAGGACCTCGACAGATTCTTCAGCTGGGGACAACTGCTGCTCAGCGACTTCGACGACCTCGACAAGAATATGGGCGACGCCCGAAAGATATTCCGTAACGTCAGCGACCTCCACGAACTCGACACGCTGTCGTATCTCGATGAGGATGAGATAAATATCCTACGACGCTTCTTCAAGAACTTCACTGCCGACGACACGCTGCTGAAAGAAAAATTCCTACGGCTGTGGTCGAAGATGGCCGACATCTATACCGACTTCAAGGACAACCTCCGCCGGCGCGGACTCGCCTACGAGGGTATGCTCTATCGCGATGTCGTCGAGGGCGGCGAGATTCCCTATCTCTACGAACGCTATCTATTCGTCGGATTCAACGTCATCCAAAAAGTTGAGCAACGCCTCTTCTCCGACCTCAAGAGCAAGGGTATGGCGCGGTTCTACTGGGACTACGACCGCTATTATATGGGCAGCGGCAACGAAGCAGGGGTATATATCCGGCAGTGGCTCGACAAGTATCCCAACGAACTGCGCAACGACGACGACAGCATATACGACAACATGCTCAGTGGCAAGAAGATAGACTTCGTATCATCACCCACGGAGAACCTTCAGGCCCGGTTCATATCGACGTGGCTGCGCGAGAATGACCGCTACAAGGACGGTAGCCGCACGGCCATCGTCATGTGCGACGAGAACCTGCTCCAGACAGTCGTCCACTGCATACCACCTGAGGTGAAAGAACTGAACGTAACCACCGGTTATCCGCTGAAACAGACGCCGATAGCGTCACTCGTCGCACAGCTCATCAGTCTCCAGACACGCGGCTGGGACGACAAGCACCGCGCTTTCCGCCTCCACCACGTCAACAGCGTTCTACGCCATCCCTACGCCCGTCACATATCGCCGTCGGCGCAGGAGATATACCAGGAGATAAACAAGGAGAAGAGATTCTATCTCCGTCCCACCGACATGGCAAAGGACGACGGTCTTGCCGAGGTATTTTCACGCGAGGGAATGACCATCGACACCACTGTCAGGGCCGACGGCTACGACCTCACGGCCATGCTCCGCTGGCTCATGGCCGTTGTCAAGCGGGTGGCCGTCAACGGGATAGCCCACACGGCAAAACACGACATTCCACTCTTCCAGGAGTCCTGTTTCAGGATGTACAAGCTGCTCAACAGTCTGCTCACAACAATCGGCACCGGCAGAACATCGGGGACACCCGAGGACGACAGCACCGCTCCTGTGTCGACCATCGGCGACACGATAAGCATCTATACCTTCCAGCACCTGATGATGCAAATCATCAACACCACATCGATACCATTCCACGGCGAGCCCGTAAAGGGTGTGCAGGTAATGGGAGTGCTCGAGACCCGAAACCTCGATTTCGACCATATACTCATCCTCTCCTGCAATGAGGGCAACATGCCGAAGGGTGTCGACGACACATCATTCATCCCCCACGCCATACGCGCCGCCTACGGACTGACCACCGTCGACAACAAAGTGGCAGTCTACAGCTACTATTTCCACTCCATGCTGCAGCGGGCCTCCGACGTGACGATAGCCTACAACACCTCCACCGAAGGCGCCAGCTCGGGAGAGATGAGCCGATTTATGCTCCAGCTCATGGTGGAAATGCCTAAGAGTCAGACCATTGGCAAGACAGCACTGCAGGCCGGACAGATACCGGCACCGATGATTCCGGAGGTCGTGGTGAAGGACGACGACGTCATGACGGCACTAAACACCATCAAGAAGCTATCGCCGACGGCCATTAACACCTACATGCGCTGTGGCATGCAGTTCTTCTATAAATATGTGGCACAGATAAGGGAACTCGATGAGCAGGACGAGGACGAAATCGACAATAAAATGTTCGGAAACATCTTCCACCGCGCTGCCGAGCTGCTCTACGAGCGTCCGCGTAAGGACATCGACACGATTCTCAACATTGCGTTCAACGAGGAGCTCTTCGGTCTCAAGACGAACACCGAGGCGGAACCGCAACTCAATGGCATTCAGCTCATTAACCGTTCAGTGATAAAGCGGTACCTGATGATGCTCATCGAGCTCGACAAGCAGTTGGGCGACTTCAAAGTCATTGCCCACGAGACTGACGTGGCCATGCGGCTGAAACTCAACGACCGGACGATAACCGTCGGCGGGCGCATCGACCGTCTCGACAGGGTCGATATCGGCACGCCGCGCGAGCGGTTACGTGTCGTCGACTATAAGACCGGTACGCGCACGGCAGGCGACATCACTGCTGTCGACGATGTGTTCAGGCCGGAGAATATCACCGGCAAGCACGCCGACTACATCTTCCAGGCCATGCTCTATAGCATTATCGAGGCCGAGAACGACTTCACTTACAACCCCAACCACGACACGGTGAGCCCCGCCCTGCTCTTCATCCAGCGCACGAAAGTAAAGGACTACGACCCCACCATCACGATGAACAAGCAGCCCATAACAGATATCAGCGTCCACCGCGACACTTTCGTTCGACTGCTGAAGGAAAAACTCAACGAGCTCTTCAACCCCGATGTGCCCTTCGGCCTCTCCAACGACCCTAAGGTCTGCCGCGTATGCCCCTACAGGCTGATGTGCGGTAAGTAGGCCATCCACCTTCCGTAACGCCATCGTTCCCTCTGCACCCCGACAGCCCCGAAGAGGCAATCGCCGTGCAGAGGTGAACTAACGGAATATCGACAACATTCCGCAACAATACTTTTCTCCCGAAAATCAATCCTGGAATATACTCCATGAACAGAAGCAGGCCCTACCAATATGTAAATATAATTCAAAGTATTATCAGAATTCCTGCGTCTTTATTACTCATTGATTCACAGCGACTTACCAATACATATCATTTCGTCTTCTGAAACAGGCCGTTTTAGAGTGCAAAACGGACCGTTTCAGCTCGCGAAATGGACCGTTTCGCATTGCAAAACGGCCCATATCGGAATCGTGTAAATATATTTCGCAAAAGCGGTCAGCTGATAGTGCTACCGCCATACAGTATTGGAGTCAATACGCCAGTGCTATCAGCCACATTGTAATCGCGAAAATGTCAATTTCGTAAATGGTTAGCCACCAGACGTAAATGAGATAATCAGATATTCCTCGATTTCGAATCGATCATCATCACTCCTAAAAAAACATGCTGATTATGCTCCCTTTAAGAAAATAAATTTGTATTTTTGCAGTATGTTCTATAAACTCATACAACAGAAACGGGATGAATGGTTCCGCAGCGACAAATGTACTGTGAGAGGGTTCTTACAGTATATTGTCGATAAGGGCAAAATGCGCGATGCTCAGATAGAAGCCATAAAGACATATCTTTACCTGAAGATAGCTTGTGACAATAAACCGTTATGGCAGTTATTCAGTGAAGGCGACTTCTTGTCCATCGACATCAATAACATGCCGCTGACTGTGCGCTCCAGGGAAGTGCTGACAAACAACAACGCAGCAGCGACGCTGTATGAGTATGCGTGCCTCAAAACAGATGACGGAAAAATCTTCTTTCCCGAACTCAAAAAGACTATAGAGACAGAACCCGACAGCATAGAATACGAGCAGGTGTTCCGTGATATCTTTTATGGAGTCACTTACCCCGATTACATTTTTAGCCTGCCCATGGGTGCGGGTAAAACATACCTTATGGCAGCCTTTATATACATCGACCTCTATTTCTCCGGCAATGAGCCTGACAACAAGGCTTTTGCAAAGAATTTCATGATATTGGCACCATCTGGGTTGAAGACCTCCATCCTGCCAAGTATTAAGACGATAGAGGATTTCGACCCTACATGGATACTGCCTGAGCCGGCAGCCTCGAAGATAAGGAATGAGATAATGTTTGAAGTCCTTGATGAACAGAAGACTGCCAAGAAGAGCAATCTCGTCAGAAATCCCAATGCGCAGAAGATAAGCCACCATCAGCTCAATGAATCCCTACGAGGCCTGGTTACCATAACCAATGCTGAAAAGGTCATACTTAACAAAGTCGACAAAGACACATCAAGCAACCTCTTCAGTGAAAGGGAACGAAAAGAGATAAACGAATACAACGAGCTGCGTTCCACAATAGCTAAAATACCACGTCTGGCCATCTTCATTGATGAGGTACATCATGCTTCAGACGGAGATATTAAGCTCAGACAGGTGGTAAACAAATGGGCCAAAGGTTCTTCTTTCAACTGTGTGCTGGGATTTTCCGGCACGCCTTATCTCTCATCGGCCGACAACGTAGCTATTACCGCAACACTGCCGATGAAGAACAAAAATCTCTCCAACGTAGTCTACTACTACCCGCTCGTTGACGGCATCGACAACTTTCTGAAATGTCCTACCATAAAAATCTCTGATGGAGGATGGGAGGATATCGTAACAAGGGGCGTGGAGGAGTTTCTGACAAAATACAAGGAAACGACATACAAAGGCAACATCCCTGCCAAACAAGCTATATACTGTGGAAAGATAGAGAATCTCGAGGAGAACGTCTATCCGTTAGTTGCCGAGATAGTGAGCCGGCATGGTATGAATCCGTCAGAAGTGATACTGAAATATCATGACGGCAACAAAAAATATCCGGCCCCCACAGGCGCGTCGGCTGAATTCGCCGCACTGGATACGAGTCTTTCGAAGAAAAGAATAATCCTCCTTGTGCAGATAGGAAAGGAGGGATGGGACTGCAAGAGCCTTACCAGCGTCATCCTCCCACAGAAAGGGGCGTGCCCGCAGAATATGGTCCTTCAGACGAGCTGCCGCTGCCTTAGGCAGGTGGTACGCCATGCACATGAGACTGCGCTAATATGGATGAACTCCGACAATGGAAAGAAGTTGAACAAAGAGTTGCAACTACAGCAGCACACTTCCATCACTGCCATCAATAATGCCGGAGGAAAGGGCCACACACTGGTTAACCGCTACTCAAGGATGGACAAGGTCAAGCTGCCGCCGATAACATTCGTACAGCTGAAAGTGTCGTGGTCGCAGGATGTCATTGAGCAACAACGAGATGTGGAGGCCGAGCTACGGTCCCCAGGCATTATGGTTCCTGCCCGCACCGACCTCATACGCTATATGGACGTCAGGGGCAACTACACCAGTGAGGACCTTATGGCTGTAATCAACGGCAATGATGCGCTGCCAGTCACTTTCTCTGAGTGGGCACATGAGATTGTCAAGGAGAGTATGGGTACCATGACAATGGTCGAAATAAAAAAGCACTACCCAATACTGCATGATATATATAATGGTATAACTGAGGAGCACGATGGCTGCCGGTGGCTGAGCCCCAAATTCAACCATGCAGCCATACGCGCGAATATTCGTAGGGTCTTCGTGCCGAAACGGCGAATAACGACAAAAGAAGAGACGATACCACAGGAGGCGGCCATACTGACTATCAACGACTTGCGCGACACCATAGACACTGATAAGCCGGAAACCTACTTCCCCAATCAGGAAAAAGTGAAGCAAATCGTTGAAGGTGGCAGACAACTCAAAGACAATGTTGCCGAAATCGTGAAGTCGATGAAAAAAGCAGGCGGAATGGATGCCGCAATAAAGATGATCGTCGACAATCCGGACAGCTATGAGGATATGGACGGTGGCATCTACAATCGCACGTATCATTATCTTCCATATCACTTCGACAGTTCCCTGGAAACCAACTACTTCTCGCAGACTCTGCTTTCCATCATCAACGACCGCAAACTTGAAGTCTACTACAACGGCGACGACACGCTGACAGACTTCAAGATAAGATGCTATGAGAAGAAAGGCAGCCACGACTGGCGATACCTCGGAGGATACGTACCCGACTTCCTGATGCTCAGCCGCAACGGCGACAACGCCATTGACCAAGTGCTTATTATAGAGACAAAGGGAGAGGGATATGCCGCAAAGTTCAAGGAGAGAAAAAAGTTTATGAGCGACACCTTCGTGGCGATGAATAACAAAGCCGCCGGTTATCCAAAGTTCGAATACCTGTATATCGAGGACACACTGAAACCCGACGAGCGGGAAAGGCAAACGTTAGAAGCGATTAAAAAATTCTTTAAGTAAAAAAAACGAAACAACAGATTATGGCTGTAAGATATATTCCATACTATCCCGATACTCTTGAAGGTCAGGCACTTTTAGACAACTTCGTACGCACACAACGGATATTGAAATATCGCGAGAACGGTGAAATAAAGCAACACATCATGCGGGGTATGCCATACTACGAGCCGACACTGCGTGAACGTGTTGGCAAAAACGAAAACGGCAACCTCGTTATGCGGGGCGATTGCCTGTCGGCGTGTGCTTACCTGAAGGATAAGGGTCAGAAGGTCGACCTCGTTTACATCGATCCTCCATTCGCAAGCGGGGCCGACTATGCCAAGAAGGTGTACGTCAGAAGAAACCCAAAAATTGCCAATGCACTTAAAGCGGCTGAACAAGACCTCAACAGCGACGAAATGCGAACTTTTGAGGAGAAAATGTATGGCGACATCTGGGATAAGGAACGATACCTCAACTGGATGTATGAGAACCTCATGGCAATAAGAAGCGTCATGAGCGATAACGCAAGCATATATGTGCACCTGGACTATCACATAGGGCATTACGTTAAAATACTCATGGATGAGATATTCGGAGAGGATAACTTCAGAAATGAGATTATATGGAAGAGAGCTACAGCACATAGCGATGCGGCATTTTTTGGAAACAACTTTGATACAATTTATTTCTATACTAAATCGCAGATAGATTATGTATTCAATACTACATATCAATCTTACGATGAAAGTTATTTAGCGCGTTTTTCCCAATCTGACCCCGATGGAAGGAAATGGGATAGTGGCAACCTTACGGCGAAAGGATTACAAGGCGGCGGATATGATTATGTATATAAAGGATGCCATTCATTATGGAGGATGCCATTGGAAACGATGAAGAGATTGGATGAAGAAGGACGACTTCATTTCACAAAAAATGGTGGTATACGTTCCAAAGTCTACCTCGACGAATTGCCAGGGATGCCCGCACAATCATTGTGGACAGACATTAATGCGGTGAACTCTCAAGCTGGAGAGCGTGTTGATTATGTAACGCAGAAGCCCGAGGCCCTGCTTGAGCGTATCATCAACGCGTCGAGCAACAAGGGCATGGTCGTAGCCGACTTTTTCGGTGGCAGCGGAGTGACGGCAGCTGTGGCAAACCGGCTTGGGCGGAGATTCATCCATTGCGATGTCGGCATCAACAGCATTGAGACCACGCGCGACCGCCTTATAAAAGGCAATGCCGAGTTCGACATTTTGGACATCAACGATGGTGTGGCCCTCTTCCGAAACCCCGCACAGACAATGGACAAGCTGCAGAGCCTTATCCAAGGACTTCACACCGACAAAACTCTCGGTAAGCAATGGGCTGGAAGCATCAGCGACACCAAATATGGCAACATGCCAGTTTGGCTGCCCGACTTAAAGGGGAAGAGTTTCTCTCGAATGCTCGATAATGTTCTGATAAACAAGATAATACGTGAGGATATGCCTGACTTGCCCGATGATACCAAGAAGGTTATTGTTTACTATATTGACATTGATGACGAGAAGGAAATCCAGCAATTCATTCATGACAACAACGACACTGGAGTTGAAATAGAGCTGCGCGACTTAAAGAATGTTCTCGACAATGTGGTAATGGACGACAAAGCTGAGTTCACCGTGGCAGAAGTCCAACCGGATGGAGAGTGCTTCAAAGTCTGGCAGACACGTATCGACCGCTTCTTCAGCGATCGTGTCGACAGAACAATTAAAGAATTTAACTTAAAAGGGGAGCAACAGGCACTAAAGGGACACAAAAAGTTCGTCCCGATAAGCATTAGCGAGGAAGGCCTCGAAACAATAGAATTTCTGAGTCTTGACTGTACGACAGCCGATTTCACTGCACCATGGCACAGCAGCTCGGAGATTCTCATTGACCGACTTGGATACGTAAGGCAGAACGGCAAAGAGACAAAGAAGCTATGGGATGGCACTATCAACTCTGACGAACGGCCACTACGACTAAAAATCCGCAACATCTGTGGCGATGAGACAATCTTTGGCATTTAAACGGACGCGCAAGATTACGGCCCTTTCCAATGAGAGGTAAAGGTATAAATAAGAAAAAATACTACTGATGTAGAATAAATAATTCCACTCAGAACTAAAACCACAGCACGGCAAATTCACAATTAAATTGTGAATCTGCCTGCAAGAAGAAATTTCGCCTATCTTTGTCAAAAATCATAGTTTAGTGTAAAATCAGATGAGAGATGTATAGGTTTTTCCATAGTTCGCGAATTGTATTCTGTCCTTTAATCTGCAAGAAAAAAAGGCTACCCGATTAATATATAAAAAATGATGATGAAACGAAGATTATTTTTTTATGTTTTGTGGAGTGCCATTTCCTTTTGTGTTTCCATCCTTGCTCTTTTCATTGCAGCCATAGTACAAGCCTTTCCCTCATATTTATACATTATAATATGTGCGCTGTTAGTGCTGCTCTCATCGGCATCATTTGCAGTATTATTTAAAGATAAATGGTGGGTGAGTTTACTTAAAGGGTTACTCACGGGCTTGTGCTCAATCTTCTTGCTTATAAATTGAAACTACCCGCCCCACACTGCCCCAAGCATTGCCGCCCCTCCGAAGCCGATGGACTGGAGCAGAGGGAGGCGGTCTGGGGTGACACCACCAAGGGCGAAGACGCGCGAGTCTATGATTCCGGTGTCGGCGGCAGTCCGCAGTTCGTCGATGGTGAAATTAGATTTGTAGCCAGCCTTAGATATGCTGTCGAAGATTGGACTGAGGAAGAGGTAGTCGACAGAGGCTTTCCGCGAAGCCACCTCCTCAATGCTGTGGCACGAACACGAGACTGTCAGCGACCGATGCCGCAGGTCATCGCTGACGGTGGGTTGGCGGCGGTTGAGATGGATGCCGCCGACAGCAAACTCCCGGCATAGCTCATGATGGTCGTGGAGGACAATACGTGGCAGGCACCACGACGGCAACGAGACTAACAGCCGGCGCATGGCGTCGGCCGTGGCCCCGGGTTTGCGTACGTGCACACGCCAAAAAGCATCGCCACGCAGCAGCATGGCGATGCGATCGGCCTCATCGGGCAGGAAGTCCGGAGGCGTTATGGCTATTTTTAGCATGGCTGATGGAGTCATAACTTACATACATTCAGACTGTTATCCGATAGAAGCTACTACCCCACCCTACTTCAGGCGGTCGATGATGAGGTCGGCGACCTTCTTGCCCGACATAAGCATGCCACCGAAGATAGGCCCCATGCGCGGGGTGCCCGACACTGCCGACGATGCCATACCGCAGACGTAAAGTCCGGGGTAGATCTCCTTTGTGCCCTCGACGACGGCGCGTTCGCCCTCAACGACGTCGAGCGACCGCTCACCGGCCACGGCACCAGTAGGTGTGGCGAGGCGGATGCCGTTCTTGCGGGCCACCACCTTACTTATTTCGCTGTCGTGGCCAGTACCGTCGATGACAAATTTGGCCAGCACGTTTAACGGGTCAACATGCAGCCCCTCGCGCAGTACTGGGGTCCAGTTGACTACAACACCACTGACCTTCTCCTCCTTGAAAATAACGTCCTCTACCGAATAGCAGTTGAAGAGTGTCGCTCCGGCATGTACAGCATGGTAGAGCAACGACGACGTACTCTCGATGGAATCGACGGTAAAGAGGTCGTCGGCAAATGGTTCGTAGCTGATGCCGAACTCACGGATAATGTCCATAGCCTCCTTCTGGATAACCACTTGGTTGAACATCATTGCACCGCCCCACATGCCGCCACCCGGCGACAGCTTGCGGTCGAAAAGGGCTACGCGCTTTCCGGCCTTGGCGAGATAGTAGGCGGCCACGATTCCCGACGGTCCACCGCCGACGATGGCCACGTCGAGCGACAGATTCTTCTCCAGTTTGTTGAAATAGGTCTGGATGATACCTTTAGAGATTTGTGTCTCAATCATGAGTTAATGATTTTAGTTTTTGCTTGTCGTTAAGCAATTGATTATTAAATGATTATAGTTTCATGACGTTTTTATTCCGTCTTTTCCTCCGTGCAGAGCTTGTGACTGATGCGTGCCGCACAGAAGTTCGGTCCGCACATCGTACAGTAGGGACCCTGGTGGGGGTTGGCGGCCTCATAGACAGCCTGCGCGTGCTCGGGGTCGAAACTCAGGTCGAATTGGTCAATCCACCGGAAGTCGTAGCGAGCTTTCGACAGGGCATCGTCGCGCACAGTGGCTCCGGGGAATCCCTTTGCTATGTCGGCGGCATGGGCCGCAATCTTGTAGGCGATAATGCCGTCGCGTACGTCGTCGAGGTCGGGCAGCGCGAGGTGCTCCTTTGGTGTTACGTAGCATAGCATCGACGTACCGCACCATCCAATCAAGGCCGCACCTATAGCACTCGTGATATGGTCGTAGCCCGGCGCGATGTCGGTGACGAGGGGTCCGAGGGTGTAGAACGGCGCACCGTGACATTTCTCGCGTTCCAGCTCAACGTTCTCCTTGATTTTATGCAGGGGCACATGGCCCGGACCCTCGATGAACACCTGCACATCCTTGTCCCAGGCGCGGGTCACGAGCTCACCCATGGTGTCGAGTTCGGCAAACTGAGCCTTGTCGTTGGCATCGTGGATAGACCCCGGGCGCAGGCCGTCGCCGAGCGATATGGCCACGTCGTACTGCCGGCAGATGTCGCAGATATCGTCGAAATGGGTGTAGAGGAAGCTCTCCTCCTGGTGCATGGCGCACCACGACGAGATGATGCTGCCACCGCGGCTCACCATTCCCGTAAGCCGGTCGAGGGCGTAATGGACATTCTTCAAACGGATGCCGCAGTGAATAGTGAAGTAGTCGACACCCTGCTCACACTGCTCGATGAGCGTGTCGCGGTAGACGTCCCACGACAGGTCGGCAATCTTCTCATTCACCTTCTCAAAGGCCTGATACAGAGGCACCGTGCCAACGGGTACAGGACAGTTGCGGAGGATGTGCTCGCGGGTCTCGTGGATATGACTTCCCGTTGAGAGGTCCATGAGCGTATCGCCGCCCCACTTGCAGCTCCACACGGCTTTTTCGACCTCTTCCTCAAGGTTCGACGAGAGGGCTGAATTGCCGATATTCGTGTTTATCTTTACGCCGAAACGGTCGCCGATAATCATCGGTTCGGCTTCAGGATGACGGTGGTTGCAGGGAATGACGGCACGTCCGGCGGCCACCTCATCGCGCACAAACTCTGGCGTTATATACGATTTTATACCTAAGGCCTCGTTGTTCATATTCTCGCGAATGGCCACATACTCCATTTCTGGTGTTATGATGCCGCGACGGGCATAGTAGCGCTGTGTGCCTTGACGGTCGGGCATCCACGACTGCCGCAGCTTTGGCAGTCCGGCCTCGAGGTCGACGGCTATCGACGGGTCGCTGTAGGGCCCGCTGGTATCATATATGTAGACTGGCGCATTGGGCATCGAGGTCATCGTTCCGTCGTGCTTAGTAACGGTGGGCATGAGGTCTACACGCCGCATGCCAACCTTTATATAGGGGTACAGCTTACCGGGAATGTAAACCTTCTCGGAGTGGGGGTAATGAATCTTGAAGTTTCGGTTCATATTTTGTCGTTTGATTGGTTGTAGAGATTATCTATTGTCATTGATGCCGACGACGCCAGAGACAGCTCTGCACAGTCGCCGCATCTCACCAGTGGGGTCGTTCGACCGTACCACACATCCGCTCAGGGCAACTCCGTCGACGCCCGTAGCCATGATGGCCGGTATGTCGCTGAGCGTTATGCCGCCGATGGCTATTAGTGGCATGGCAAGGCCGTGGGCGGCGCGGGCAGCGACGAGACGGCGGTAGCCCTCGATGCCGAGGACGGGCGCGAGATGGGCTTTCGTCGTCGTGAAGCGGAAAGGGCCGCAACCGACATAGTCGGCACCGGCTGCGGCAGCCCTCAGGAGGTCGTCAACGGTATTTACGGTGGCTCCGATGATGGCCTTACTGCCAAGGATGGCACGGGCCTCGTCAACCGGCATGTCGTTGCGGCCGAGATGGACACCGTCGGCACCGGTTTCTGCACAGAGAGCTACACGGTCGTCGAGGATGAGGGTGGCCCCACGGTCGTGGCATAAGCGCGCGGCCTCACGACCCACAGCCGCCATCTCGTCGTCGGTGGCATTCTTCATGCGCAGCTGTATCCACCGGCAACCACCGTCGAGGGCCATTTTTATCTCATCGAGGTCGGAAAAGCGTGATGTGGAGTGAGTGAGAAATTGTAGTTGTTTCATTTCAGTCTTTAGCAGGTTCTATCTCTTGATTATCAGTTTTTCGGGATTAAAGAAATGGTCTACGGCACCATGACCATGACCTACAGCCACTTCCTTACCGGCATCGAGGGCCTTTTCGAGATATTCCTTGGCCTTGCCGACAGCCTCGTCCAACCGGCAGCCACGGGCCAGGAAGGCGGTGATGGCCGACGACAGAGTACAGCC
The DNA here is from genome assembly GCF_019973375.1 of Prevotella lacticifex. GTDB lineage: Bacteria > Bacteroidota > Bacteroidia > Bacteroidales > Bacteroidaceae > Prevotella > Prevotella lacticifex. The sequence continues at coordinate 312,820 of NZ_BPTV01000003.1, forward strand.
GGTACCGTGGGTATTTGGGGTGTTGATAGTGGCAGAACAGTATTCGTGACGGGTGCCGTCAGCGGTGAGCAGACGGTCGGTTTTCGTCGTTCCTTCGGCATGGCCGCCCTTAATGAGCACAGCCTTGCAACCAAAGGCAAGGATGCGGGCAGCAGCCGTCCATACGTCGTCATCGCTGACAATCTTCATGTCGGCCATGGCCTCAGCCTCAGGGATATTAGGGGTGACGATAGTGGCCAGCGGCAGCAGACGGCCGGTGACTATATAGAGGGTTCCCGCCCTCATTAGCGGGTCACCGGAAGTAGCAACCATAACGGGGTCGACGACGAGGGGAACCCGCGGTGCCGTCTCCAGCTCTACGGCGACGGCAGCTGCAATCTCGGCATTGCCTATCATTCCCGTCTTTATGGCCACCGGGGAGATATCGTTTAGAACAGCATGAAGCTGCGAAACCACCATTGCCACAGGCACATCCATGACCTGATGAACGCGGAGGGTGTCCTGGGCCGTCACGGCGGTGACCACGCTGCACGCATAACAGCCTAAGGCCGACATAGTCTTTATATCGGCTTGTATGCCGGCACCTCCGCAACTGTCGGAACCGGCAATGGTTAATGTTGGAATATATTTACTGTCCATCGCTCTGATATTACAATTAAAAAAAATCAGAGAGGTGCACAGCAACGTGCGAACAAAAGATAAAATACGCGACATCCCTACGGCAGCATTACCTGCATCAGGTTTAACGGGTATAATCTCAGCTTCGCCGGTCACAACGACCAGGCTCTGCACCCCTCATATAGGCTCGTGGCCTATAATTTGTCTTTAGGTAGACAAGGATTTTCGTCCTACGTCCGCCTTTGCGGTTGCAAAAGTATAGAATAATGATTAGAAAAAAGTATTTCCGTCAGATAATTAAACTTTTTTACACTTTTCGCTCTTTGTGTAAAAAAATGTGAGCATTCTTGCCGATAGTCTCAGAAAAAGTGTATCTTTGTCGGCACAGAACTAAATAAGTATGCTTCGGTTTTTCAATTTTCTGTCTGATATGCTGCCTCACCGAAGGAGCCGCAACATAGCCCTGGTACTTGGCGGCGGGGGTGCCAGGGGGTATGCCCACATCGGTGCTGTGGAGGTGCTCATGGAGCATGGATTCAATATCACGTCGGTGGCCGGAACGTCGATGGGAGCACTCGTCGGCGGACTCTTTGCCGCAGGCAAACTCGATGAGCTCAAGGAGAAGGTTATCACGGTGAACCGCCGTAAGATTCTGTCACTCCTCGACTTATCACCCGGTCTCGACCACATAGCCACCGCCGACAAGCTCAGCGGCCTCCTCGACGATATTGCCGGTGGAATGAATATCGAGCAACTGCCAATACCGTTCTGCTGCTCCGCCACCGATATTGTCAGCGGACGCGAAAAAGTTTTCCGTAGCGGACCGCTGAGTCAGGCCATCAGAGCCTCTATCTCCATTCCAGGCTTCTTCTCGCCGGTGCGCATCGGCAATGAGGTGCTCGTCGACGGCAGCGTCCATAACACACTGCCACTCAACAGGGTAGAACGACACAAGGGCGACCGTCTCGTAGCGGTGAACGTCAGCGCTCCGGGAGCGGAACCGATGAAGGGCTCAGTCCCGTCGAACTTCCTCAAGATGGCCATGCGCATTGCACAGATTTCGGTACAGAACAATACGCAGATGGCTGAGCAGATAACCCGACCCGATATCTGTGTCGATATTCCCATGGATACATTCGGTCTCATGGACTTCGAAAAAGGCAGGGAAATCATTGCCTACGGACGCCGGGCAATGGAGCAGGCACTGGAAGAATGGGATGATAAAAGAAAAAGTTAATGGCGTTTTTTTTAGTTCTGATGTCACATCACGGGGCAACGTAGTTATCAACTACCGACCGGCTGATTTCTGACATCGCCCTTTCGGCCGGTTACATGAACCTAACCGCCATGAATAAGGCGTTCAAGACAAGATTCGGTAAGACACCCTCGCAATACAGGCAAGAAAAGGGAGGAAGAGAAAAATAACTTATTGTTTTCCTGACTCAGCATTTTTATATACCTTTGCAAATGTAAACTTTTCATATTATACAGGATACAAGGCAATGAACCATAAACTACTTCTGATGCTCACCCTGGCATTGTTATCTCTAAATGCTTGGAGTCAATCAAAGATAACGATGAAGGGAGACTGGATGTTTACTGATGTAGCTCTTTCTGACGGCGGCTCGGTCCACAACGTCCCGGGATTGATAGATACTGGCTGTTCAGTTTGTATCATCGATTCTACCTATGCCGTAGACTCATGCCACATCAAGGATTTAAAAGGAGACAAGATAATGGACAACACGGCCGGACAAAGCATTAAATCGTCCTATGTCTATTTGGACAGCATCTCCTTTACTTCCTCCACATACACCCATGTGTGGTGCTTCATTGTGGATTTGACCGGGAAGCTGAAGCAGTTCGCCCCTAAGTTTATTATCGGTGGTGACATCTTAAAAAGGAATCCATGGTGCTTTGACCTAAAGACCTTCCAACTTCAACCTTTAAACGAATTACCCACCAACGTTGCGACATCCTTGGCTTGGAAGCCTCATGCTGACGACGGGCTGAACATGATTATCTTTAAAGGCAAGATTGCGGGCAAGAAGACACGTATCTTATTTGACACCGGTGCCCGATTCAATGCTGTGCTTCCTACGTCCGAACTGACACCTACAGCTTATATTGAGATACCAGGCGCCGATATAGCAGAGGCACTAACTACAAAAACGGTAGGGCAATGCAAAAACATCCCCGTAGAGATTTCCGATTATCGTTTCAAGGTTGACTTCATCAAGCCCACGGACGACGGCTCGGAGGAGCCCCGTCTTAATGCAAGCTTCCTCATGGGGAAAAGATGGGTACTTGATTACACGCACAAGCAACTGCTTGTCTTGTCGGATTGACTCTGACCGACAGCGGTAGAATTAGCGATTCGTCATGCTCATCTTCAGTAATTTGGCTTTGATGCTGGCACTTATCGGAGGAATGGCGTTCTGTTCAATAAACTGGTTTACGTCCACTATGCCATAATATTTTGGCGTTTTGCCATGCCGTGTTAATGAATTGCTATTTTTTTTGCACCACTAAGTTAAGTGATTTTTTGACATGGCCAAATCTTGAGCAACTTTTTGTTGCTCAGGACGTTATAAGATATTAGAGACTATTGAGGTGCGGATATTAGGTGTAAAGAAGAAACAAAGCATTTAATGTGAATGAAGCAACTTAACGATACACATAAAGGAATTTTTGAGGCTGCGTTATCGTCAGCCTCTTTTGGTTTAATACCCTTGTTCACCCTGCCCGTACTGCAGGCGGGCCTCAGCATCCCGTCCACACTGGTTTACCGGTTTGTGTTTGCCTGCCTGTTCATGCTCGGCATTCTGGCATGGCAGCACCAGTCGCTGCACCTCAACTTCGGCGATGCACTGCGCATAGCCTTTCTGTCGGTGCTCTACGACATCTCGGCTATCTCGCTGTTCAAAGGCTATGCCTACATGCCGAGCGGCGTGGCCACCACCCTGCTGTTCTCTTATCCCGTGTGGACGGTACTGATTGAGTGGAGCTTCTTCCGTGTGCCCCTTCGCCTATTTTCCATCACGGCAGTGGTGATGGCTGTGGTGGGCGTTTACTTTCTGTCGGGAGCCGACAGTGCAAGCCACTCGCACGGCATCTCGTCAGTGATAGGCATTATCTGGGAAATGCTGGCGGGCCTGAGCTATGCTGTGTATATGGTGGTGTTCCCCCGCATGCGTATCAGCAAGATGCCATCCATCAAAACCACGTTCTACGTGTTCTTTTTCGCCCTGCTCATGCTCGTGGCTTACGTGAGCTTCACCGAAGGTGCCCTGCCCGCCATTCCGTCGGTCAAGACGCTGGTATGCCTGCTGCTGTTGGGACTGCTGCCCACCACGATGAGCAATATTTGTGTAATCATGGCATTAAAGAAGATAAGCGCTACCATGGTGTCGGTGCTTGGCGCGTTTGAGCCTCTTACCGCCATGAGCGTAGGCATACTTGTGTTCGGCGAACCACTCACCATCAATGTCGGGGTGGGTTTCCTGCTGGTTATAGCGGCCGTAATACTGCTTATCCTTACCTCGGGGAAAGCAGAAACGAGCCCGAAGGCAAAGGTAAAGGCAAGAAAAAAGTGATTGTTACGGTGCTTCCACCCATTTATTTGATATCTTTGCACCTACAAAAACGAAGTAGCTTATGCAAACAGATAAATTCTATATGAGGCTTGCTTGCAACTGGCGGTGAACGGCCGGTTGCGTGCCAAGCCCAATCCCATGGTTGGCGCCGTAATAGTGGCACCCGACGGGAGGATTATTGGCGGAGGCTACCACGCCAAATGTGGTGAGGGCCATGCTGAGGTGAATGCTTTGCCAGCGTAAAGCCGGCCGACGAGGCTTTGCTGCCACAGTGCACCATGTACGTATCGCTTGAGCCGTGTGCCCACTGGGGCAAAACACCGCCCTGCGCCAACCTGATTGTGATCAAGGGCATGAAGCGTGTGGTGTGCGGCTGCATCGACCCCTTTGCCAAAGTAAAGGGACGCGGCGTGCAGACACTGCGCAACGCTGGCATCGAGGTTACGGTGGGCGTGCTCGAAAAAGAGTGTCTGGAACTCAATAAAGCATTCATCACTGTGAACACCTTGAAGCGCCCTTACATTATTTTAAAATGGGCACAAACTGCCAACGGCTGCATGGGACTGCTGCAACAAAGCCGTCCACAGCCCATCAGCATCTCAACCCCCACTACCCGGCGACTCGTGCACAAACTGCGTGCCGATGTAGGCACCATCCTGGTGGGCGCGGGCACATGGAAAGCCGATCACCCGCAACTGAACGTAAGGGCATGGTACGGTCCCGACCCCGAACGCATTCTGATTTCGGCTCACGCTACCCAGGCTCCCGAAGGTTTCTGGCTGGCTCACAGCACAATGAGGTGGTGAGCCATCTGAACGAAGAGGGCAAACAGAGCTTGCTCGTTGAGGGTGGCGCACACACGCTGCAAAGTTTCATCGCGGCAGAGCTGTGGGACGTGACAAGGATGAGGATGACGAGCAGTGGTGGCGCCGTTGCATCGCCAGCTCATCCGCCATGCTTCCACTCAAGCATTTTCTGATATATCTTGCGCTTGAAATAAGTTCTTTTGTTATTGCTCATATTGTTGCCTCCTCAAAAAGTTTGGTGATTATGAGGGCAAAATGATAAAAAAAGAATTATTTCTCAAAATGTTTTTAGCAGAATCTTACATGTTTCTCGAAATGTTTTTTGACTGAAATATACTAATTTCTCAAAATGTTAGCATCCACGTTAGAGCCTCTTCATACCACGTTGACGGACCGCCAGCGTGACATCCTCGATGAGTCTGGCTTTACCATGCTCACCACCAACGCCGCTGCTGTCCTTAACTGTGCCTTCCTTCTTGCTCTCAACTATGTACGTGACGCTACCGCCTACGCTGAGCCCTTCAGCGGCAGCACCGTCAACAACACCGGCTGGGGACGTGACAAGGATGAGGATGAATGGGATGATAAAAGAAAGAGTTAATGTAGATTTTTAGTTCTGATGCCACATCACGGGTCAACGTAGTTATTTTATGAGAATGGACTTATAAACATTATAGGTTATAGAGAAGTTTTTTGCTCTGAACTTTTACATTCCAACATAATAAAGTATTTCTGACGAAGACTATTACTGAAACCACATTCAGAAACACTTCCTGTTGAAATGCAATTTGCTTACAATAAAAACAGGTCTTCTTATTGACCTTGTATCATCCAGGCCGACACGAAGACCTCTTTTCAGCCTACAAGATATGCTTTTAGTATAATATAAAAGACAAATCTACTTTTATCACATCCGGGGTAGATGTATCGTCATTAGTAAGATAGCCCTGCAACTCTCCGCTTATTCCAGGCCATCTTCTTCCGAGATAGTTAATGGTAAGATTTTTCAACCTTTCCGACTTTCCATCATCGTAGACCATGAATGATTGCCACATAGCCGAGATGGGAAATGGGTGTGTAGGATGATAGATTCGAGTTGTCTTCTTATTTTTGTCAGTTACCGTGATATAACAAGTGTTTTTTGTTTTTATCACATCTTTCTCATTTGGCGAATATATTACGCCATTCGTTCGGAAGAGGTCGTCAATATGCAAGAAGAGTGTAACTGTCGTATCTTTTGAATTAATCAAACATGCCTCCCAATCAAGCTCGACTGGAATATCCGTTTGATTATTACTCTTGAAATCATAGTTAGATATGTCTGACAATATCTCAGCATTCACAGAATTCTGATATATAGAAGTGCTGTTTAGCTTGCCTTTCACATAGCTCCGATGATAAATGGGTTCCTCAGGTTCATCATCGCTGGAGCATGATGACATAAAGAACGAACCTACCAATACCAAAATTAAATAGGTATAGACCTCTGCTTTTCGTTTCATAATTAATTACTTATCTTAACCCAAGTTTGACGCTCTAATGTTTTTTTTCAGAATTTTTTCCAGTGTTTATAGGGGTTTGCGTGGTCAAACTGCTCAAAATCGCAATGTAGAACACAGCAATGTCGTAGGGATTGCTTATCTTTGCGGCATGAATTTTACGTCCCAAATACGTTACAACCCACAGACGTGTAAAGACGAGAAGTATTACCGTCTGAAGGAGTCCTATCGCGATGCCAGCGGTAGGGTATGTACTTTGATATTGCTCAATGTCGGGTTTATACATGACCTATCCCCAGAGCAGATAAGAGATGTTGCGCGTGGACTGACGTATCTGTACAATCACCAGAAGGATGTCCAACTTTGGGATGAGAAACTGCAAGGTTACTCGGAAGTGGTTCGTGACAGAGTGCATGCGTACTGGGCCAGACTTGTCGAGGAGGAAAAACTTGATATTGTGGGCAACGCCTACGAGAGAAGCAAGTCCAAGGCCAGGAAACGGATAGATGTTGACACTATGAGGCATACAGACGCAAGGGAAGTCGGCTGCGAATGGCTATGCCTGCAAACGATTCGTAAACTTGGTCTGGATACATTTCTCCGTTCTTTGGGATGGTCTGAGGACAAGGTGAAGGTCACTTTGGCCCATCTTATTACGAGGGCGGCCTATACTCCGTCCGAATTAAAGTCAATATCCATTATAAAAGAGAACTCTGCAGTGTGCGAACTCCTTGACCTTCCTATGGCCAAAATAACTCCAAGGAGGATATATCGAGTTGCCGATGACCTTTATTCCATAAAGGATAAGCTTGAGAAGTATCTTTGCCACAAGACCGACGACCTCTTCAAACCGACCAACCGCATTATGCTCTTCGATCTCACCAACTTTTATTTTGAGGGACGCAAGACCGGCAGCAAGAAGGCTGCCTTTGGCCGTTCAAAGGAGAAACGCAGCGACTGCAAGCTGCTTGTCCTCGCGCTATGCATCAATACTGACGGCTTCATACGTTACAGTGCGGTACTGGAAGGCAATACCGCCGATCCAAAGTCACTTCCCAACATGGTGGACGAGCTTATTGCTGAGAATCCGGCCAAATGTCCCGATAACGAGGGAGTGCTTGTAGTCATTGACGCAGGTATCTCAACTGAAGATAACCTCAAGACTATAAGGGACAAAGGATACAACTATCTTTGTGTATCCCGCAAAGCTCTTACCGAATACACCACCCCCGAGAATGCTCCCAAAGTCACAGTTTGCGATTGCTTGAAGCGCGAGATAACGCTTCAACGCGTAACAACGGCCAAGAATGACGACTGTTACCTCAAAATAGACTCTCCTGCAAAAGCGTTGAAGGAAGAATCCATGAACCGCAAATTCCGTGAGCGTTTTGAGGAAGGGTTGAAAAAAATCAGAAAGAGTACCCAATCAAAACACGGGATAAAAAACTACGGCAAGGTACAAAACAGGATCGGTGCCCTGCAAGGAAAATATCCCTCTATAAGCCGATATTACAATATAAAAGTTGAGGATGACGGACACGACAAAGTCGCTTCTATGACATGGGAGGTCAACATCCCGGACAAGGTGGAATACGGAACATACTTCCTCAGAACCAATGTGAAGAAATTAGATGAGGAAACGACCTGGAACTACTATAATCTTATACGTGAAATAGAATGCTCCAACCGGCAGCTCAAAACCGACCTCAGCCTCAGGCCCATATACCACCAGACTGACAATAGGGCAGACGCACACCTTTTCTTAGGGCTGCTGGCTTACTGGATAGTAAACACCGTGCGCCATCAGATGAAGGTTGCCCGGCGAAAGCAAGGCAAGGATGAGCATGGGCGGGAGCGTTCGACACCGTACTGGTCGGAGATCATGCGGATCATGAAGACTCAAAAAGCAGTTACTACCACAGCAGTAAATGCGCTTGGAGAGGCTGTCGAGACCAGACTGTGCAGTGTGCCTACAGATAGTGCAGCTGAAATCTACGAGTTGTTGAAAATCAGTAAAGTGCCATTTAAAAAAATAAAAATCTGTAGAACACAGTAGGACTTTTTAAAAACACTAAATTGCTGATACAGAACAACTAAGCAAAATACGATGTCAAAGTTGGGTTAAACTTTTTGACGCGATTACTATGTCGCTTTTGTTTTGCAGTACCTTTGCATAGGATTGATTAATACCCCTTGCCAGCCCCGTCATGCGAAATCGTCGTCGCTGAACAGTTCGCCCTCGACCCACCGCGGCTGTCGGTCGGCAATCTCGACGTCAAGGGTAGAGCGCGACACTGAGAGGCCGAGAAGACGGACGGGATGGTGCTCGTAGTCGATGCCCCGCAGGAGCCGCTTGGCAAGCGGAAGAATGTCGTCCTTGGTACGGAGGATGCCGTTGACGGTCATGGAGCGCGTCACCTGTGTGAAATCGTGAAATTTAACCTTCAGCGTTAGTGTGCGCCCCTCGAAACCGCTCCGCTTCAGGCGGCCGACAAGCTCGAGGACGGTATGATAGAGCTCGATGACAATCTTCGAGCGCTGGCGGATATCCTCAAGGAATGTCTGCTCACAGCCCACGCTCTTCCTCTCGCGCTCAGTGATAACGGCTCTGTCGTCGATGCCCCGCGCGAAATTATAATATATGCTACCGGCCTTACCGAAAACCTCCCGGAGATGATGCTCCGAGACGCTGCGGAGCTGTTCGCCGTTGAAGATTCCCATCATGTGCATGCGCTCGGCAGTCTTCGGACCCACACCCCAGAAATCCTCCACCGGCAGACGGGATATGAATTCGAGGGCACGGTCTGGATGGACAGTGCAGATGCCGTCGGGTTTGCGATAGTCGGAGGCAATCTTGGCAAGGAACTTATTGTACGACACACCCGCCGACGCCGTCAGCCCTGTTCTCTCTCTGATCTTCTGCTTTATCTCCTTGGCGATGTCGACAGCTAACTCGATGCCGGGCTTGTTGACGGTGACATCGAGAAAGGCCTCATCAATGGATATGGGCTCAACGAGATCGGTATACTCATGGAAGATGGCATCAACCTGCCGGCTTACGGCCTTGTACTTGTCGAAATGGGGCGGCACAACGATAAGGTCATGGCACCGCCGCTTGGCCTGGGCTATCGACATTGCGCTGTGGACACCAAAGGGCCTCGCCTCATAGCTTGCCGTCGACACCACGCCACGCGGACCGTCGAAGCCCACGGCTATCGGCTTACCGCGCAGGTCGGGATTGTCGCGTTGCTCCACCGAGGCGAAGAACGCGTCCATATCGATATGGATTATCTTCCTCAAACTACATGGTCGATGTCGACGAACTTTCCGTCGCGCTCGCGGTCGGCGACCATTCTGTGGAGGCGCTTCTCACGATAACGAGTCACCCACTTTCGGGCAAAGACATTGGGAATATCGACACCTATGGCAATCATAATGAGAATAAGGCTACCCTTGATGGCATTACTCGTTGCGAAGGTCACCTCACCTACAACTCCCTGCATATCGATGAATCCGTACAGGGCGCGGTACATGAGCACTCCCGGCACCATCGGGATGACGGCCGGAATACTGATACACTGGTGGGGAGTGTCAATCATTCGGCATACCTTTATATTTATTATAGAGATGAGAGCCGAGCCGCAGAGGGTTCCAATGATAGGGCCGTAATCGAGGCCGATATTGCCCGACGAGGGTCCGAGATTGACAAAGTTACGGAAACAAACGGCGATGATTCCGCCACATGCTATCCACGGCATAAGACGCAGCGGAGTGTTGAAGATTGTGGCGAAGCCCATAGCCGAGATGGCGGCGGCGATGGCATACTCGACAAACGTGTGATGAGGGGTCATACTAAGGTCGTGGACAAAGTTGTCGATGCCGCAGAACTTTATGGCCACAGCGATGCCGAAGGACATAGCCACAATCATCAGCAGGGTGTTGGTGGCCCTTACAAGCCCTGTCTCGATGTGGTTGTCAAGCATGTCGCTGACGAAGTTGATAAGCGGCACACCGGGAACGATGAACAGCGCACAGGCCATAAGCGGATGCCACGGCGTCGACGACTGTAGGAACGACAGCCACGGCGTTGAGGACACAAAGTCGTGGACGGCATTGCCGGGAACGCTTATGAATGTCGACAGCCATGCAATGATTGTTGACACGAATGCCGCCACGGCAATATCGAAATAAGTGTTTGATCCTCTGCCGTTTAGCCACATACGCAGCCGGTTGCCAAGGATAGCGGCTATGGACGCATAAAAGAATGCTGTCCAGTCGCAACCGAACTGGATGCAGAATCCGCCGCAGGCAAAACCGGCACAGGCGGCTACGGTCCAGTCGTTGTAAGTGCGCTTGCGGTGAGTCACCCAGTTGAGGGCACACTCGTAGTCGTCAAGACTATAGTCGCGTTTCAGGGCACGCCATGTCAGCTTACTGATGTCCTGAATGGCCGCCATGTCGATGCCGTGCTTATAGCAGCGGCGCATCTGGACGAAGGAGTGGTCGCGGTCGGAGAAACTCACCGTGACCATGTAGTAGTCGACATAAATCTGGACATACGACTTTGAAAAGCCGAGGAAAGCTGCCGCACGCTGCATATTGCGCATGATGCGGCTCGTGTCGGCGGAGCTGTCGACAAGTATCTGTCCGGTGCGCAGAAGGAGGTTCATCCGACGGCGGAGCTTGTTGACCGACTCCTCATGATGCGATTGACAATCACATGAAACAGTGTCGTGGGGTTGGTTGCAGTTATCCATAAAAAACATAAGACTTGGAAATCAAGTGCAAAGGTAATAAAAATCCGCGATTTAAGTGTGGCAGTAGAAAAAAAATTAGTATCTTTGCCAAATATTGTGGAAGAAACCGAAAACTGACAAGTCAACAAAATAGAATTATAGTCATGAAACAATTCCTCAAAAATGTCGCAGCAACAGTCTTAGGAGTAATTATCGCCGGCTCTCTGGCGGGAGTTTTCTTCTTTATTGGCCTTATGGGGCTGGCCCTGTCGGACAACGATACCGCGTCGATTAATGACAACTCGGTCCTCGTCATCAAGCTGTCGGGAGTGATGAACGAGCACAACGATGCTGCAAATCCCCTCGACGCGCTTATGGACAAGGCACCGACGCCGAGCGTAAGCGACATCGTCCAGGCCGTAAAGAAAGCCAAAACAGACAGCAGGATAAAAGGAATATATATAGAGGCCGGGCTCTTCGCCGCCGATTCGTATGCGAGTATGGAGGCTGTTCACGACGCGTTAGCCGATTTCCGCAAAAGCGGGAAGTGGATAATTGCCTACGGCGACTCCTACACCCAGGGCGCTTATTACATTGCGTCGACGGCATCGAAGCTGTATCTCAACCCTCAGGGACAGATCGACTGGCACGGACTGTCGGCACAGAAACTATACTTTAAGGACCTGTTGGCGAAGTTCGGAGTGAAGATACAGGTAGCTAAGGTGGGAACATACAAGAGTGCCACCGAGATGTTCACGGCCGACAAGATGAGCGATGCCGACCGCGCACAGACAACAGCCTACATCGGTGCGATATGGAAGAACATCACAGCAGCGGTGAGCAAGAGCCGCAACATACCAGCGGCGCGCCTTAACCAACTGGCCGACAGCATGGTAGTGCTCGCCGACCCCACCGACTACGTGAAGACTAAGATGGTCGACGGCCTGCTGTATACCGACCAGGTGAAGGGCATAGTGAAGAAACAACTCGGCAGCGACGACATCTGCCAGGTGACACCCGGCGACGTCAATGCCGACGAAACCGACGACAGCGGCGACGAAATAGCGGTCTACTATGCATGTGGATCCATCGTCGACGGCGACGCATCAATCGACAACGGTCAGTGCATCGACGCCCAGAAGGTGTGCCGCGACCTCGAGGACCTCGCCGATGATGATGACGTGAAGGCAGTAGTGCTGAGGATAAACTCCGGTGGAGGCTCCGCTTACGCATCGGAACAGATATGGCATCAGGTGAGCGAGCTGAAAAAGAAAAAGCCGGTCGTAGTGTCGATGGGCGGAATGGCGGCCAGCGGAGCCTACTATATGAGTGCACCGGCCAGCTGGATAGTGGCGCAGCCCATGACCATCACGGGCTCGATAGGCATCTTCGGCATGTTCCCGGACATGAGCGGACTGCTCCAGGATAAGCTCGGAATAAAGTTTGACGTTGCCAACACCAACGCCCACAGCGACTTCACCTTGGACAGGACACCCGTCAGACCATTCAATGCTGATGAGATGCGGTGTCTCGAGACTTACATCAACCGCGGTTACAGACTCTTCCGCCAGCGCGTTGCCGACGGACGACATCTGTCGACGGACCAGGTGGAGAAGATTGCGCAGGGCCATGTATATGCCGCCCAGGACGCAATGGCACTGAAACTCGTCGACCAGATTGGCGGTCTCAACGACGCCGTGGCCAAAGCAGCACAGTTAGCCAAAGTCAAGGACTATCACACCACCGACTATCCCGAGGGCGAATCGTTCATCGATGCCCTCTTGAACAAGGCGCAGGGCGGCGGCAATTATCTCGACGAGCGCATGCAAACGGAGCTCGGCATGCTCTACGAACCCATGATGCTGCTCCGGAAGATAAACAAGATGGACGCTATCCAGGCAAGCATTCCATACAAATTGGAGATAAAATAAAAAAACAGTAAACGCATAACGACATAACCATAATAATATAGTGGAAGGCGACTACATAAAAATCAACCGGTGGCTGCGGCCCCTGAGCTGCATCTACGGATTCTGCATAGGCATCAGAAACCAACTCTTCGAACTCAATATCCTGAAGAGCCGGAGTTTCACGACCCCCGTCATTGCCGTCGGCAACATCACCGTCGGCGGAACGGGAAAGACACCTCATGTGGAGTATCTCGTCCGACTGCTCCGGCGCGAGGCAAAGGTGGCCGTACTAAGCCGGGGGTACAAACGCAAGACTCGCGGCTACATCCTCGCCGACGGCGACTCCACCATGCGCGACATCGGTGACGAACCCTTCCAGATGAAACAGAAATTTCCCGACATTGAGGTTGCCGTCGATGCCAACCGGTGCCGCGGCATCGACCATATCATCAACGATGAGGCCACCAAGGACACCGATGTCATAATCCTCGACGATGCCTATCAGCACAGGTATGTGAAGCCGGGACTGAACATTCTGCTCGTCGACTATCACCGGCTGATTATCTACGATGAGCTGTTGCCGTCGGGACGGCTGCGCGAACCCGTTGACAGCAAAAAACGCGCCGACATTGTTATAATAACGAAATGCCCCGACTCGCTGAACCCCATCGACTACCGCGTGCTGACGAAGGCCATGAAGCTCTACGCCTATCAGTCGCTCTACTTCACCTCGCTGCACTACGGTCAGCCTTATCCGCTCTTCGACGGCGCGACGACAGATATTCCGGCGAAACAACAGGCCGACGTGCTGCTGCTCACGGGAATAGCAAGTCCGAAGCAACTCATCGACGACATACAGCCGTTCGTGAAGTCGCTGACGCCGATGACGTTCCCCGACCATCACGCGTTCACGCGGCGCGACATCGAGAAACTCAACGCAGCCTTCGACGCCATGCCCGCCGACAGCCGCATAGTAATCACAACAGAGAAGGACGCGGCAAGGCTGCTGCAGGCCGAAGGCATTGACGAGAATGTGAAAAAACGACTTTTCGTACTTCCCGTCGAGGTGAAATTCATGCTCGACGACGAAGAGATGTTCAACGATAAAATCATTAGCTATGTACGAAAAAATTCAAGAAACAGCATCCTGGTTAAAAGAAAGGATGACCACAAGACCAAAAACAGCAATAATCTTAGGAACGGGACTCGGACAATTAGCTTCAGAAATCACTGAGACGGCTGAGTTCGCATATAAGGATATCCCCAACTTCCCGGTGTCGACCGTTGAGGGTCATGCCGGAAAACTCATATTCGGCAAACTCGGTGGCAAGGACATCCTCGCCATGGACGGCCGCTTCCACTACTACGAGGGCTACTCGATGAAGGAGGTGACGTTCCCTATCCGCGTGATGTATGAGCTCGGCATCGAGACACTCTTCGTCAGCAACGCCTCGGGAGGCATGAATCCGGCATTCCACATCGGCGATCTGATGATTATCCGCGACCACATCAACCTCTTCCCCGAGCATCCGCTCCACGGCAAGAACTTCCCTACGGGACCGCGATTCCCCGACATGCACGAGGCTTACGACCACAGACTCATCGACCTCGCCGGCGAAATTGCAAAGGAGAAGGGCATCGAGGTGAAGTACGGAGTGTACGTGGGTGTGCAGGGACCGACCTTCGAGACACCATCAGAATACCGTTTCTACCATCTCATCGGAGGCGACGCCGTGGGCATGAGCACCGTACCGGAGGTTATCGTGGCGCGTCACTGCGGCATAAAAGTATTCGGAATATCAGTCATTACCGACCTCGGCGGTTTCGAGACACCCGAAAAAGTGAGCCACGAGGAGGTGCAGAAGGCAGCCAATGCTGCCCAGCCGAAGATGTGTGATATTTTCCGCGAAATGATTGCAAGGAGCTAAAACAATAATGGATATAAAAGATTTAGGTGAGTTTGGCCTCATCGACCGCCTCACAAAGGACATACAGCCGAAGAATGCCAGCACACTATATGGTGTCGGCGACGATTGTGCCGTGATGCACTATCCCGACAAGGAGGTACTCGTCACGTCGGACATGCTCATGGAGGGCATACACTTCGACCTCGTATATACACCCCTCGAGCAGCTCGGATATAAGGCCGCAATGGTGAATATCAGCGACATCTTCGCCATGAACGGCACCCCGCAGCAGATCATCGTCTCGATAGCCATCGACAAACGTATGACCGTCGAGGACGTCGAGGCCATATACCGGGGAATGAAAAAAGCCTGCGCAAAGTGGAATGTCGACATCGTGGGCGGCGACACGACAACATCGCTCACCGGACTGGCTATCTCGGTGACGTGCATCGGCTATGCCGACAAAAACGACATCGTGTACCGTCATGGGGCCAACGAGACCGACCTGATATGTGTCACGGGCGATCTCGGATCGGCATATATGGGACTTCAGATTCTCGAACGCGAAAAGACGGTCTACTATCAGCAGATAGACGAATATAATAATAAGGTAAAGGCGGCCCAGAAAGCCGGCGACGAGACAGAGCTGAAGAAGCTCAGGGCACAGCGCCGGCAGGTGGAGGACTTCGAGCCCGACTTCGCGGGAAAGGAGTATCTCATCGACCGACAGCTGAAACCGGAGGCCCGGGGCGACGTCATAGAGGCACTGCGGCAACGAGGCATACACCCGACGGCAATGATGGACATCTCAGACGGACTGTCGTCGGAGCTCCACCACATCTGCTCACAGAGCCACTGCGGATGCCGGATATACGAGAAGGAAATTCCTATCGACTATCAGACGGCATCAACATGTGAGGAATTCAACATGAACCTCACCACGGCAGCCCTCAACGGCGGTGAGGACTACGAGCTGCTCTTCACCGTACCAATAGGCGACCACGAAAGACTGGCCGACCTCGAGGGCATCCATCAGATTGGCTACATAACCAAGGAGTCGCTCGGCATGTATCTCGTCACACGCGACGACAACGAGTTTGAGCTCCAGGCTCAAGGATGGAACCCGCTGAAAGGATAATGCAACCTATTTAATATCTAACTCAGCAAAATCTGACTAATCACCGATAAATTCGATAATCCAAAGGGCGGGGCACAATCCCTGCCCTTTTTTCGTATGGCTATCCCGTTCGCAACAAGTGCATAATAATCCAAACGCCGACAAATATAAAACGCTCCTCTATCATCAAATATGGCAAGGAATGGAATAGGAAATAGAGACGAATATCATGACAAGAACAATTATCCATCCTAATATGTAGAAACAAGCTATCGAATAACGAACGGACAAACACGGAAATCGAATTCACCGAAACGATATATGATTGCTATAGCACTCCATTCAACCCATTTTTGAGTCAAAAAAATCTCAAAAAGAAAACCTTTGAATATCAGCGCATTACCGACAAAGTGAAAATTTTTAAAGAAAAAAGTTATGAATATATTTGCGGGAACTAAATATTTTGTGTACCTTTGCACTCGCAATTCAGAAATGAAGCAATAACAACAAAATGGTGCCTTAGCTCAGGTGGTAGAGCAATGGACTGAAAATCCATGTGTCCTTGGTTCAACTCCAAGAGGTACCACTCCTCCTTTCATTAGGGCGGTTCTCCTTATGAGGCCGCTCTTTTTTTTGTACTTACATCTCCCATCATAGGTTCTGCATCGAGATTCTGCCAATGCAAGAGGCCACAACGCAACGATGGCACCCATCTCATAACCATCGCAGAAATGAATTCCATCCTACTGAAACAATCGAAGGGAACAATTTGCCATTGCGAAATATCTTGACAGTATTCCAATATATATCATTCGGCACTCTAAAACGGTCCGTTTCAGCCTGCAAAACGGTCCATTTCGCAGTCTAAAACAGCCCGTTTCGCAACGCGAAAAGGGCCGTATTGCCAACACATTGAATGTCAATAAGTTGCAGCGCCAGTGCCTGAGCAAAATTGAAATGAATTATTTTTACTAATCGGATGCCAGCAAATCCGTTCTCATAAGAAGCTGACGGATTGGGGTAGAGAATTGACAGAAACCGCGCTCGTCGCCACAGCCGATTGATTATTCAGTCATGGCATATAATAATTGTAAATAAAATCCGTTATCAAAGAAATGAATAAATACATTACCATCATATTACTTGCCCTACTGGCAACACTGAGTGCATGTACCGACGACGACTCGTTCTCGGCATCGACGGCGAACACGCTGACATTCTCGGCCGACACCGTCACCTTCGACACGCTCTTCTCACGCGTGCCAACGGCCACACGCACCTTCTGGGTGTACAACCACTCGGGCGACGGCATACGCTGCTCAAGCGTACGACTGGAGAATGGCAACCAGACGGGATACCGCGTCAACGTCGACGGCATCTATCTCGGCAGCGCACAGGGATATCAGACCAACGAGATAGAGATTCGCGACAAGGACTCAATACGCGTCTTCGTCGAGCTGACATCGCCGGAGAACCACGCCAAGACTCCACAGCTGTTGGAGGACAATATCGTCTTCACGCTCAAAAGCGGTGTTCAGCAGAAGGTAAACCTAAGGGGATATTCGTGGGATGCCGACATTATAGGAATGCTCGAGATACGCCACGACACAACAATCTCAGCCGTCGACAAGCCTCTAATCATTCAGCAGGGGCTCCGCGTCGACTCCGGGGCCACACTAACCGTAGCACGGGGCTCGACAATATACTTTGGACAACGTGCCGGAATGGACATCTACGGAAGACTCGTTGCCGACGGAACGGCCGAAAAGAATGTCATATTCCGTGGCGACCGCATCGACAAGATGTTCGACTACCTGCCCTACGACCGGGTGCCGGGACAGTGGCAGGGCATCCATTTCCACACGTCATCGTATGAGAACAGACTGAATTACACCGACATACACTCGGCTTACAACGGTGTGGTGTGCGACTCGTCGAGCGTGGAGCGACTGAAGTTGCAAGCTTACAACACCACAATCCACAACTGCCAAGGCTATGGACTGAAGGAGACAAACTGTGTCGTCGACCTATGGAACTGCCAGATAACCAACACGTTGAGCGACTGTGCGGCTTTCTTCGGCGGTGGGGCAATGTTGCGCCACTGCACCATAGCACAGTTCTATCCCTTCGATGCCAACAGGGGGGTGGCACTGAGGTTCTCAAACTATGACGGCGACAAGGACTATCCTCTATACCAGTTCGACGTCTACAACACGCTCGTCACCGGCTATGCCGACGATGTCGTCATGGGCGATTTCAACAAGAGCACTGATGCGACATATATGTTCAGCCACTGCATACTGCGGACCATCAAACCGGACACTATCAACGAGCAACAGTTCCGCCATGTGACATTCGAGAATGTTGAGGACACTGCCGCCATAACCGGCGCAAAGCACTTCCGCGACATCGATGCCGACAAGCAATACTACGATTTCCATCTCGACTCGCTGTCGACAGCCATTGACTCGGCCGAAGTGTTGCCCAACGGATACAGCGCCACCGACCGCGACGGACGCCAACGCGACTCCCGTCCGGACATCGGTGCCTACGAATATCATCACGACTCGTCCGCCACACCGGCTGCTCTGCCGAGGCGGAGAAGATAAAAACTACCCGAAATGAAAAAGATTGACCTAAGCATTACTATTGGTTTCTGTCAGACCGATGAGCTGTCGGAAGCCGACCAGCAACTCGTAGAGAGGGCAAAAGAGGCCACGCGAAACTCATACTCGCCCTACAGCAAGTTTGCTGTGGGGGCTGCGGTCAGGCTGGCCGACGGCACCACAATTATTGGTGCGAACCAGGAGAACGCAGCATTCCCTTCAGGGCTCTGTGCAGAGCGCACCGCCATATTCGCGGCCCAGGCCCAGCATCCCGACCAGCCGATAACGGCCATCGCCATCGCAGCACGCAATCAGAACGGACTGATGCCCGACCCTATCGTGCCCTGTGGCTCCTGCCGCCAGGTGATGACAGAAATCGAGGACCGCTACAAGCACCCTATTCGCATCCTCCTCTATGGCACCGCCGGTACGTATGTCATCAACTCGGTAAAGGATATCCTGCCGCTCTGCTTCATCGGCGACTCAATGAAGTAGTGGTCAGGCCCATCCTCGTCCATTCAGCTGCCCATGGCTTTTGTAGCTATGGGGCTATGGCTCTGTGGTTTCCATAGCCACTATGATGTGTCCCATGATCCTATGTAACGTCATATAAATAGCAATAACATCCTATGGTCCAATTAGCTACCTATATGTCATAATTTCCATATCAAAGAAAGCAGGGCCTAACGACCGGCCGGAGGGCCCCAACCCTGCCTATCCGCTCCTGCAAAGAAGTCACGGAGGCAATAAGTTGGGCGACGAAAGGTATTACATGTGCTGCACCTATCCACTTGCAGGGGCGGCCTTTATGGCCCGACCGCTCGGTCGTAAGACCGAATATCTGTCGCGTTAATCTGTTTTGATGGTTTTCCTTTGTGTCAGCGCCAAGATCCGACGGAGGAGAATCTGCCATTTGGGTTTTGAGGGCGGTGAGAGGCCCACCCTCTCACAAGCGCTCAAAGCCCAAATGGCAAAGGGCGAAAGCCCTTGGTGCTGACACGAAGGGTTTTTATTGGTTTTGGTCTTAATTCATGATTGTCTATTCAACGTTCTTCGTTCAAGAGGGGCTACACGCCAATGCGTTACACCAAATCATCATAGATAAACCATAATGAGCTGATAATCAAAATAGAAATTCATTTTTATTGAAAAGTGATGAAGTCATAAAAAAAAGGCAGGGCCTCAGCCCTGCCTCCTCAAGAATTTCTCTTATTCGTGATGCTCCGGCACGATGGCCAGATAAACGAGGTCGTGGTCGGTGAGGTTCTCCATATAATGGGAGTGGCCCTCAGGACAATAGTGGCACTGCCCTACCCTAACGGTCTCAGTAATACCGTCATAGTGGAAAGTGGCCACACCGCTGATAACGAAGACTATCTCGCAGTTGCCCTCATGCTTATGGATGCCGCTCGAGGCACCGGGACGGAGGGTAGAATACATAATCTTAACCTTGTCGTCGGCAAAGTTCCTCGTATCCAACGGCCCTTCACCGCCCTTGAAGTTCATCTGATGAACCTCAGGAATCTTGTCGAAATCTATAATCATAATAGTTTGTCTTTATAAAAACGGCATTCCCCTTCCCTCCACAGCGGGAGAGAATGGGAATGCGAGTTTAGTGTTTATCCTTTGTCGTAACGAAAGGATTAAAAAGTGTACTTCAGACCAATCTGACCACGCCAGCGGCTGTAGAGGTCGCTGTAGTCGCGGTTGGCATAGCCGCCTGTGAACTGATAGACACCGTTGCCGCGGTATGTAACAGGGCTGTAGTAGACTCCGAAACCGTCGCCGTAGGTGTGGCCCCAGTCTTTGTTCAGCAGGTTGCCGACGTTGATAATATCGACGGTGAGCTCGATGGAGTTGACATCGCCGAGCACCTTGAACGAGAATTTCTGACCGAAATGGAAGTCGAAGTGCTGCTCGAAGGCAAGGTTGTCGGCATAGCGCTTGAAGAATTCGCCGCGATGCTTGCTCAGGTACGAATCGCCGTCAATCCAGGTCTCCATAAGCTGGCGCTGCATGGCTGCCGTGAGGGTCTTAGGATAAGCGTTGCCGTTGGCCGACCAGGCATCGGTGCCGGGACCGAAGAGGCGACGAGTGAGGGCGTTGTTGTTGAACGAGGTCTCCTCAAACTGCATGGAGTTCAGCTGGTCGCTCGTCGGGATGTAAAGCAGGTCGTTGCCGCTGGCACCGTCGCCGTTCATATCTCCGTAGGTATATAATGTGTAAGGCGATCCGCTCTTGGCAGTATAGATGACGCCGACAGTGGTCTGCCACTGCTTGCGGGCACCGTACTGCACATGATAGTATGCACTGGCCTGAATGCGGTGAGGGATATTGTAGGCTGAGTTACCGAGCTCAGGATCGTTAGGATTCTGGCAGGTATAGTTATAGCGCCAGTTGCTCTCGGCAACCGAGCTGCCACCGTTGTTCACGCTCTTCGACTTCGTCCATGTGTAGCTGGCCATGAGGTCGAGGCCGAAGTTGAAGTGCTTCTCGGCTTTCAACGACAGGTTGACAGTGTAACCCTTGCTCGTATTGTAGAGAGCGTAGATATTGCTGAATGGGGTTCCGGAAGTGGTCTTTTCAAGCATCGGACGGTTGTCATCAACCATGTCGGTTCCCTGATAATAGGTCTGGCCGAAGGTCTTGCCGGTCATGTCGTAGGCAAGGTTCTTATAGAGAATGTCGTTGAGGGTCTTGGAGTAGATACCCTCGGCAGTCCAGTCGATGCCAAGGAGCTTGAAGTCGAAACCGAGGTTGAAACGCAGGCTCTGGGCAAACTTGAAGTTGTGGTCGTAGACGTTAACTGTCTGACTGCCTGACGATTTAGCGTTAGCGACGTTAGCCTCCTGACCGTTGGGGTCGAGGATGAGCGTTGCGCCCTTAGGCTTGTTCAGATAGTACTGCGACATCTGAATTCCGGTGTTCGAGAAGTTGTTTGAAATCCATACGAACGGGATGCGGCCGGTGAATACTCCGGCTCCACCACGAAGGATATAGCGGCGGTCGCCGTTGATATCCCAGCGGAAGCCTACACGCGGACTCCACAGCGGAGCACTCGAAAGTTTCTGGTCGGTACGGACATTCCACCCGCGACTCTTGGCATACTCATTAAACGGGACGTTGGCTGCCGGCTTGTCGAAGAAGATAGGAATGTCGACACGCAGACCATAGGTGAGCTGGAAGTTGCGGGTAGCATCCCACTTGTCCTGGGCGTAGAAACCAAGCTGGGCTGCACCAAAGCTTGCCTGCCAGCGCGGATCGCCGGTGACGTCGACATTTGCATGGCCGTAGCGGTAGTAGTTCATATAGCTCTTCGTCGGGTCGAGCTGGCCGTCGTCCATATAATCGTCGTAGTAGCGGTTGAAGTCGTCGGGAGTCTGGAAGTTATAAGTTCCATAGAGGTCCTGGATGAAGAGATTGGAAAAATCGTAAATTTCGTTGTGAGTACCGAACGTAAGGGTGTGGTTGCCCTTATACCATGTGAGGTTGTCCTCAAGAGTCCAAATGTCCTGATCGAGCGAGTTGGCCATCGACGAACGCTCGTTGCCTAAGTTGATGGTACCGCCACCAACACCGGAGATGGTTATTGATGGGAACGGAGCTCCGACATCGCGCTTGTCGCGGACACGCACATAGCTGGCGCGGGCCTCATTGCTCAGCGACGGAGAGATACGGCTCTGAAGCTCAGCGATATACGAGTTTGTAGTACTCTTGAACGGATAGCTGTAGAGGTTGTCGTTGAGGGCACGGATGCCACCGCCATTGTTCAACTGTTTGGCATCGACAAGGCTCCAGCGGATAGTGAATTTATTCGACTCGTTGATGTTCCAGTCGAGTTTCACACCTGCCTTAGTGCTCTTAGTGTAGATATCCTCTGTTGAGAATGCACCGGGATAGTTGACACCCTGCTTTGCTGCGATATTCTTCAGTTTGCTGACAATATCGTCGGCAACGGTCATATCGACCTGCGACTGGGAGGAGCCGTAAGCGTAGAGGTTAGGATAAGACTTGTCGTTCTTCTCCAAGTTGGCAAAGAAGAAGAGCTTGTCCTTGATGATTGGACCGCCAAGGGTCAGGCCCCAGTTGTAGTCCTTCTCCTTATTATATTTAGGAGCATAGCCCGAACCATCAGCAAGCTGATAGTGATGGCCTAAAAGATTCTGGTTGTAACCGTAACCATAGGCACTGCCGTGGAACTGGTTTGTTCCGCTCTTAGTGATGGCATTGACCGAACCACCGGTGAATCCGCTCTGGCGGACATCGAAGGGAGCCACATTAACCTGAATCTGCTCAATGGTCTCAAGCGATACAGGCTGCGTTCCCGCCTGACCACCATTGGAACCGGTGCTCGAGAGTCCGAAGACATCGTTGTTGGCGGCACCGTCGATAAGCAACTGGTTATAACGGTTGTTGGTTCCGGCAAACGACATCACGCCAGAATTGGTCGTGGTCAACTGAGGATTAAGACGTGCAACATCGGCAATGCTGTGGCTGATTGTCGGCATATCGTTGATCTGCTGTGCGTTAAGACTCTGCGCAGCACCGGTCTTCGTTCCATTGATGCCGGCATTGCCCGTGACAACAACTTCCTGAAGTTCGCGGGCGTCGGCCTGAAGGGTGCACGACAGATCCTCCGTCTCACCAAGGCGGAGCTCAACATTGTTGAACACTTTCGGCTTGTTGCCGATGTAGCTGATCTCAACCTGGTAAGGACCACCGACACGCATTCCCTGGATAGTGAAACGGCCGTCAATGTTCGTGACAGCACGATAAACAGTACCCGAAGGCTGGTGGGTGGCGGTGACCGTGGCCCCAATGACCGATTCGCCGTCACTCGTAACAAGACCGGAGATTCCCGATGTCGTTACCTGGGCGAAAACTGATGAAGCGATCATGACGAACAATGTCACCAGAATAAATAGCTTCTTTTGCATAACTCAGATAAATAATTAATTGTGTAAATCTGTTATTCTAATTGCGATGCAAAATTAACTAAATTTCCTAAAGTTTCCCACTTGGAGAACCCCTTTATAAAAAGGCTTTCCCAAAGGGTATGCGCATCTTTAACTTTTCAAAAAACTTTTTATGA
This sequence comes from Prevotella lacticifex, assembly GCF_019973375.1. Taxonomy (GTDB): domain Bacteria; phylum Bacteroidota; class Bacteroidia; order Bacteroidales; family Bacteroidaceae; genus Prevotella; species Prevotella lacticifex. The sequence continues at coordinate 336,707 of NZ_BPTV01000003.1, forward strand.
GCAGTAGAATATTGCATTATCGGACTTCTCCTTTTAAGGTCATTTGCCCTTTCACATTTATTAAGCACTTGTTAAACTACTTTGTTTATGGGCATCCTGCTATTTGAACTTTTCAGAAACCCCTTGTTTATGGGCATTTTGAACAAGTGGGAAACTTTAGTAAATTTCTTAAATCATGTATTACAAAATTAAGAAAATGTTAATCGACATGCCAAAATTTAACCTCACCACTGCCCCACACCGGAAATTCAGGCTCTCATATACCTCTCAATACACAAATATCAAGTCCTGCCCACAATTTTCCGTCGCAACGATGCCCTGCTGCCCCCTACTCTACCCCCAAAAGCACCCCTATCAGTACAATTAGCAAATACACCCACCACTCGAAGCGATTTCTTATCAATCATTTCCCCTATATTTGTGTTCCTTTACTCACCGTCCCCACACCCCGACGCCCCCACGTATCAATTGATTCCCCAACAGCTATAACCTTTGCCACCCCTCAAACGACCCTATATCTTTACCATATCAATTGATTCCACAACAACTACGGTCTCTTTGCCAATTGCCCTCAAAACTCGCATTCACCATATCAACTGATTTCACAACTGCTACGGTCTCTTGCCATTCGCCTAACGCCCAAACAACTTCTCATTGTAATCTAATTCCCCAACAGCATCGTTTCTCTGCCATTCGTCTCACGTCCAACGACTTCTCTTTGAAATCTGGTTCCCCAACAGCATCGTTCCTCTGCTTACCGCCCCAACATTCCAGCGCCAGCCCCGCATCAATTTACAGGCCCAACAGAGCCACGAATAAGTCACCTTTATACATCCAAAAATAATCTTTCGCATTTTTTTCTGATTTTATTTGTTTGATTAAAAAAAATGTATTACCTTTGCACCCGCAATTCAGGATTCACAGCAATCCTATCCATAATTGTAGTTGGCGGGATAGCTCAGCTGGTTAGAGCGTCGGATTCATAATCCGGAGGTCGTGGGATCGTGGCCCACCCCCGCTACACTGAGAATCAAGGAGTTACAGAGCTTTCTGTAACTCCTTTTTCTTTTGTCGGAAAACAATGGGAAAACACAACTCATTTGAAAACAGCATGATACGCCACGAAATATCACGCCAACTTCACTTCTTTCCTCAAAATCACTAAGTATCGTTCCGCATCAAGGAAGTCGGAAATCAGTCGAAATCCAAATCGGAAAAACAATGGGAAAACAAAGGTCACTGTTCGCGTAGAGAGGGAAAGTAAAACAAATCACTCGTTTTCTTCACCATCATCATCAATTTCTTCTTCGTCCTCATCAACAGAATCTTCTACCAACGAATCCAAGAAATCACCAGGCAACATAGCTTTTACCTCACCATCAGCGGGAAAGTCTTTTACGTTCCTTGTGACTATGACCTCACAGCCTGCAGAGACGGCGGAACGATATTGCAGATTGTCCTCCATATCTTTATCGTCCATAAGAAGCGCTTTACTCAACTCATCGTCACCCATCGGAGCAGTCTTTAGAATGTCGTGGAACGTTTTTAGCTTTTTCAATGCAGTCTCTTTCCCTAACACTTTTCTGGAAACATACAATGCGTTGACAAAAGTAAGAGCTGTCGCATAAAGTACAATATCCTCGTTATCGGCAAGTTGGAATATGTTGGAACTTTGCAACAAGAATTCTTTACGTCCCAACAGTACATCGACCATTATATTGGTATCAATGAAAACCTTCATCATTTTCCGTACTTCTCTTCAAGATATTCCATGCGGGCATTTCTGCCGTTAATATCTTCTTCGACTTCTTTACTTGCGTTGCCAGGACCAATCAGGCTCCTTACTCTTGGCGAAAGTTCGTCAAATGACTTCAACTTGAACTTCTTCTTTTTGACACGTTTTGGTCTGTCAAGCCCTATAGCCTTAACAATTATACTCTCAACGAAAGTGTCCAAGCTAACGTTATGCTCTTTGGCATAACGTTGAGCTCCTTGGTAAACGCTGCCTCTTATGGTAATTGTTCCTGTAGTCATATACGTTTCTTTTAATCTGCTTTACACGCAACAAAAATAACTTATTATTTTGAAATAAGCAAATATTTTTTTCATTTTCTGAAAACAAGCAGATTGCTTTTATGTTTCCACGCTTCAAAGTCTCCATGGAGAGTACCCTTTTCGTCACGATATACAGGCTCTGTACCATCAGCTCCAGTGAGATAAACAACATCTATGAAGCCATAGTCGGCAAGGGCTTCGGCAAAGTCGTACAATGACTCTTTATTGACGGTCTCCACATAATATGCCGTAGCGTCTCCGGGCTTGCGAGCCAAGGCACGGCGGTGGACCTTTCCCTTCAGGGCGAACTGCTTCAGACATATTTGTCCGGCTGAGAAAGCGCAAGCTGACGGAACATACTACCACTTTAATTCTTCTTCCTTTTATACGTAGATATATAGATGAGGGAAGCGATACTACGATTTATAGCACGCCCACAACAGTATACGCTTATGCCTTCCATGCAACTTGTACATTGCCATCAAGCGCAGCAAGGTGATGTAGTCTATGGCGAAGCATCCTTGACTCAACCGCCCGTCTATCGGAAGATATTTGTTCTCTCCGTTGAAGCGGCTGACCACTCCTGCCGAATGGATGAGAATGCCACGGGCATGGGCGTTACTGTTTGTGCGGTCGAGGCCTTGCAGACGTATGCTGAATCTCAGGCTTCGTGAGCCAATGCCGGTGAGGGCGTAGAGTCCCAGGCTCGACGCGTTGCTCCCCAGCTTGTTGCTGAACTGTGGTCTCGTCTCCGTGCTGCCGCTTCCGCTGCCATGCATGCAGTAGCTTGCCATGATGCGTTCCTTGTCGTTGAGGTCATAGACATAAAAGCGTTTCAGTCCCGACCGGCACCCGAAGTCGCAGATGATGTAGTAGTCATCATTGTAGCCGAATTTCTGTGCAAACTGCTGCACGCTTTTCAAATTCCACGGGTCTACATTCTTGTGCCAATAGCACTGGGCTATATAGTTTTTACCACATTGCCATCCTCACTCCGTAGGAGCCATTCAATAGCGACAGCACATGCGACTACCAACAGCAACAGTCCTATGCAGCATCCAATTATCGTTTTCTTCTTCCGTGTCATAACTTTCTGTTTTTGTTTTCTGCTTGCAAAATTAGCCAATAAACCATTAACCACCAAACGGAAGACTAAGCTCTGGAAGGAATTCCCTTTCAATGACGAGCAGGTCTTACTATATCTATCAGTTCGCCTGCCATCTTCGCATCGTCTACTCTCATGACTGTATCTTCAGAAGAGTGATAGCCAAGGAAATTGATGTCGCCATACCAACAAATGGATTTGTCGATTATAGCGCATTGAATTGTCTGCGCATCGTTAACTGAGTAGGTACCGCCGAGGCCAATGAACTTCTGTTCGTCATAGCCCTCTTTCTTGATGCTAACGTAAATATTCACCCCGTTGGATTGCTGCTCGATAAGTTTCTGTATAACAATAGGATGGCGGTATATTCTAATCATGGGACAAGCAATCACTACAGAATGTTTGGCATTGGAGATATCAGCAAGAAAAGCTGTTTCGAACGTGCCTCCATCATAAATCATGTCAAATGGAGTGTTCGGGGTTGTTTGACGAGGCCGTACTTTATACCCCACGGCAGCATATCCTCGCAGTCGGCGTTTGTACATTGTTTCGCACATTGGTTGGCGAATGTCGACATAATCATACACCCGCACGTTTGTTTTGCCTTCACAGTCACGATGCAGACGGCCGGTATATTGCGCGACGAGACCTTTATAAGAAACTGGCTGGGCAAGGAACAAAGTGTCAAGGCGCGGTAAGTCAAAACCTTCTGAAATGTATTTCAGCGAAGCTACAATAACCATCGGCTCTGTAGGCAACACAGCTTTCAGACTTAATTCTATCTCGTGCTTCTCTTTGGCAGACGCAGAGCCAGTGAGGACGATGACTTGCTTACACAAAGGCTTGATAAGTTCAGCCAATAATGACACATGCTCTACGAGTACGCTTATAATAATTGGTGTGCGTCCGTCTTTCAATGCGTTTGCGACATCGCTTATTATCAGATGGTTACGCTGCTTATCATCTGTCAACTCATGCAATATTTGACTATAGCTCAGTTTGTCATCGCCGAGTTGGCGGTAAGCAGTGAAACGGGGAATGAGCCATCGGCTGAAATTCTGCTTTGCCATCTGGGCTGCAGCATCCTCGGTGAACCGTATCGGCCCACACTGCATGAAAATGATGGGTTGGTGACCGTCCTTACGCATAGGTGTAGCCGTCAGTCCATACACATATTGTGCATTAGCATACTTCAGCACCTGCTCAAAATTGGAAGCTGACACATGGTGGCATTCATCTACTATCACCATTCCATAATTTCTAACGAATGACTTGACTTCATTGCCAGACATGCAAGATTGCAACAGAGCAATGTCAATATTGCCGTTCAGCGTATTTTCGTCTGAGCTTAACAACCCGACGAGCGGCTGTTCCTTCTTGCGTCCCCGTTTCTTAGGAGCATCCGGCAATGTATAGTTAATGGTCATGAACTCACAAAATTTATTCCGCCATTGCTTTGCCAGAGCCTTGTTGTGGACGAGTATGAGCGTATTAACTTTTCTTCTGGCTATCAGACCGATAGCAGCAACGGTCTTACCAAAGGCCGTAGTACCCGACAGGACGCCATTCTCATAAGACATCAATTGGGTGACGGCTGCTTCTTGCTCCGGCCTTAGCGTGCCGCAGAATGAAACATCTATCGTATGCCCGTGGTTAGTCTTATCTTCTATCCCGATGCCTACGGAATTCTCTTCAAAGAATCCGACCAAAGCATCCTCACAGCCACGGGGCAGTCCAAGCCAATCATCCGAGACATCAGCACACGAGATAATTCTCGGTACATTATAGGTTGACAGATGCATGCCAAGTTTGACCCCAAACTCTGGATTCTTGAAGGATGCAATACGCTTCAGATGGTTAATGACCTTTGGCGACAAGTTTTTGGTAGATATGTATAACATATTGGACTTCACGACATTAACCGCAGAAGGCAAATCGTCTTTCGTCACATTCATTGCCACAGGCGTTTCCCACGGCTTTCTTTCGCTGGTCTTCGACAATTCACCGAAGTCAGGCTCGTTGGCGTGCAATCTCAATAATGTTTCAACGGCATCCGAGGATAGCTTAGTGACCGTACGCAGGTATTTCCATTGGTCGGGATATTGTTCAAAATTGTCATCGACGAACACACTATTGCCTTTCTTTCTCGGCAATCCTTGAAGGGGCAGAGCGACAAGATTGCCAAAACCGCCTTCCGGTAAATGGTCCTGGTTCGGGAAGAAGCGATCATAGGACTTAAATGACATCCGACCGTTACGGTTCATGGCCTCCGTAAGCACGGCATTGCCCAACCGCCTTGCCTTGCCAGCGGCGACAGGCTGCTCAAACAATATCCAAACATGAGCGCCATTGCCGGAACGCGACCGCTCTATAGAATAAGGTATACCCCAGTCCTTGCATACACTGACGAAAGCAAGCACATCTTTCTTAAAGCCGTGTTCGCAGTTTTTATCATCAAAATCAGCACACAGGAAGTTACATGTATCATCAGACAGTATGGCGTAGACGCCTATTGTAAAAGGCTTCCCCCATTTATCCACACCACACAAGTGTTTATAAATCTCTGCGTCACCCAAAGCAACAAATTGGCGGTTCGGACAGTTGGCGCATTTGTATTTTTTCCTATCACAAAGAGAAGTCCAACGGTTGGAGCATGCCGGCATGTAACCGGATTTGCTGCCATCGCGGCTGGTCCATCTGAGTGCAAACACGTCTTCCCGGCCCTTGAACAGACTACGGAACAGATCCTTACGCTGTTGCAGGATTTGCTCTTTGCTCAGCGGGCCTTGATTATCAGCGTTGGAGCGTACAGTAAGGACCTCCTCGTCTTTAGGCGAAGGATTTTGTTCGTAGCTAATGCCATGTGCTGAGAGGATGCTTTTCAGCCTCTCATTTTCGCGGCTTAATCGTTCTAACTTCTGAAGAAGTTCATCTGTATTGAGCTTTTCTTGCATCTTTACACTGTTAATCAAACAAGGTTATACGCCTGAAGGTGGCCAGCAGCCACCTTTAGACGGTTTCGCTTTAATCTTCTTGAGACTTTTTCCACTCCAACGCCTGCTTGGTTAGCTGGTACATCTGTCTTGGATGATTAGGCTCGTTGGGATATTTGCGTTCTATGGCGTTATCTAATAGTGCTGGTGCCACGTAGTTCTCACGGAATGTCATACGGCTCTTTAGACCACATACTTGCATCATAGATTTCATGGACATGGACTCATTAGACATATTTAATATAAGATCCTGAACTTGGATGGTACTTGGATGGTACTTGGATCCTTTTTGCCCTCAACTTGAGTCGTAGTTGGATCGTTGAAACGTCACAGTGACCATACCCTTGTCTATCAATTTTTGTATGTCGTCGATGGCATAATTATCTTTTTTGAGTACAAAAATACGAAGATTCTTTCAAAGAGATCTATTTGTTGCTCATCATTTTTATAAGTAGCGCCTGCATCTGCTCCTTTGTCATATTGGGTATGTAGTCTATCGTCGGCTCATCCTCCAGACGAAGCAGACGACGGTTATACTCAAATTGCTTGTTCAGGGGATAGGAGGACAGATAAAGCTGGGTGACTGTCTTTTGTGTAGAATGTCCCATACTCTCAGAAATATACTGCATGTCAACACCAGCATTGCGCAGGTTAGTGGCAAAAGAATGGCGTGTCCATGTGCCAGAGATTCACTCTTCCCATCCAAAGATGTCCTTACAGATCATGTGCAGCCGTTTGCGAACATTCTGGTTTTCCTGTTGAATGCGTCGATGCTTCTCATCTGTGGTCTCAGCTCCTTTAAGAATCTCAGGGAAGACCAGCGCCCCCTTCTCAGGCTTGGCACCAATGTCATTAACCCACATTGCAGCTATATTTCAGCTAACCCCCTGATTCCCAGGATTCGTTTTTTTTGATATCCGCATTTTGGGTCCACACAAATTTTCTTGCCTTTATCGGAATATGGTCCACCTTGAGCGTGTCGTATATCTGTAGTAAATCATTTTCCGGCTCGGGGCATTTACTTACTGCTATCTTTTCTCCGTTGCTTAGACTGGCAGTGCTGGTGGCTACTATCTGCTTGTTCATACGGCTCCTTCATTTAAATTTTGACTAACATGGCATAATTGTTGCATTGTTTCCCTCTGACAGATGCTCATTGCATGCCATGGTGTAGATGCTATAGTTCTTTTCATTTAGTAGGGTCATGGAGAGAGTACACCGATAACAAGTTGTTAAGATAATTCATATTATTCCGTCTATTGTACCACCTCTGTACAACATTGATTTTCAATGGGTTACTAACACATGCCATTTCGCGTTCTAAAACGGTCCGTTTTAGGACGCCAAACGGTCCGTTTCGCAAGCTGAAACGGACCGTTTGGGAAGCCGAAATGGTATGTTTGGGAATGGTGTAAAGATATTTCGATATTGCTTTCACTTCACGACAGACGCAAATCCGTCAAAAATCTGAAACGGGAAAACAATGGGGAAACATTTTTAGGGAACAGGCTCCATACTTTATAAATAATAACGCAAACAAAACACCAGCAAAAGCAAGAAGGCTCACACACTAACAAAATAGATTGTGTTAGTTTGTGAGCCTTCTTTTGGCGATATCTATCGCTCCATCTTGCGGATGAAACCTAAACTTCTCTTATCTTCCTTGCCATCATAGAATGCGCTGAGCACATCACGGAAAATGTCGTTGGGCGAGACCACATCGAAGAGGGTCATCGAGGATCGCAACTTGCGTGCATCTATCGCACTGCCCATGACGGCGACAATGTCCTTGCCTTGATTTGCCAACATCGCTTGCGTCACTTCACGCAGACGGGCTCCGAGCACGGGATGCGAGAGATACGCCTTCGCCTCCTCCACATCGGCAAGACCATATATCCACGAGTTGGAACTGTGGCCGAGGCCCCGAAGCTGTGGGAAGATATACCATATCCAGTGGCTCCGCTTCTCACCGTCTTTCATCTCCTGCAAAGCCGTGGCGTAATCGGACTGCTGCATGTCAAGGAACCGTTGGAGGTTGAAAGGATCTTCAGTAGTGTTATCAATCGTCCTTTCAAAGTTGTCGAGGATATGGCGAAGCGTAGGAGTCAGCAGACCGTAGCAGTAGCCGGCAAGTGCTTTTGGCATCTCATAGGCTGCCTGAGCGATAGCACCTGCCATGGCACCGATGGTGTCGCTGTCGCCACCGATAGACACCGCGTTGCGGATGGTACTCTCGAAGTCGTGGCTGTCGAGATAGGCGATGATAGCCTCCGGCGTGCTGCCCATGCACGACACGTCGTAGGTGTATTCGGGGCGTATCCCGTCGATGGTGCGGTGGAGATCATATCCAAATGTCGTCTCTAAATGCTCACGAATTTCCTCCTTCGATTTCCCCTGTCTTGTGAGGAACACTGCTGCGGCAATGGCCTGCGCACCCTTGATGCCCTCGGGATGGTTGTGCGTCACCTCGGCAGAGATCTTGGCGAGGTTCAGAGCTTCATCCAGACTCTTTGCATAGAAGCCCACAGGACTGACCCGCATGCCACTGCCGTTGCCCCAGCTGTTGTATGGCTTCGGCTCACGTTCTATAAGCCAACGCTTAAAACTGCCGCCATATCCTGCCCAAGTGTATTTCAGTCCCAGCTCACGCATACACTGCACGAGGTATTCGTGACTGTGCGTCTTATCCTCAGTCAGCCATTTCGCCACGGCAAGTGTCATCACCGTGTCATCGGTAAACTTGCTGCGCGGTGTCAGCAGATGAAAGTAATAATCCTTTGTGTTGTTGAACTCATACACGGAGCCCACCACGTCACCAATAATTGCGCCTAACATAAGCTATTCTGTTTTGCCCTTTTCTTTCCACACTGTCCATAACAATAATCCCGCTACAGCTACATCCACCACATTCCACACGCCCCTGCCGAGTACAATCTTGAAGAATGGCTGAAAAAGAAGCGCCAATGCCGCATACGCCACCGTCCATTCCTCCTGCTTCTGCTGATAGCTACGGTAAGCCAGAACAGCGAAGCACACCATTCCTCCCAACCTTACCAGCTCGTAATAGCCGTATGGCAGAGGAAACAAGCAGAGTAGCAGAGCTACAGCAATAATGATTTTTAATGGTCTCATTGTACCAAATTTTTGTGTCTTAGACATATCGTACATCTTCCAATGCACTGCACGATCTTGTTTTGTTCACCGCAGGGACTCCAGACAAATACTTAGTACTTGAGAACCCATAATAGGCAATATCCTTAAGCATCTATTTTAGGAATGTCAGAACTCGTAGCATCGGAATACCGAAGTTGAAGTTGTCGCTGCCGTTACTTCCTGCAAAGTTTACTGCCACAAGCCTGCCATGGTCATCCACGACAGGAGAGCCGCTCGAACCCTGTTTGGCTGGAATGCTATACGTTATTCGGTTGCCATCGGGCACCTGCGTCAGCGTGCCACTTGTAAATTGGGCGTTGATGCCTTTATTGGTTTTGGCAAGGGCGACACCATAATTATAACCAATCATATACAACGGTTGGTTTATCTTCACGTCTTCAGCTTTGTATGCTTTGTCAGGGTCAATCTCATAGATATATTTGTCTTGTGGCGTTGTCTTGCTTTTCAATTGCAGGAGGGCAAGGTCTGTATCGGCATCATTGGATGTTCGGAGCAAGTTGCAGGGCTTCTTCATAAAATCACTCCACGAGTTGATATTGTCACCATCATAGGCGATACCAAACTGAGAATGCAACTGGATGCTGAAGTTATCATTGAGAATATTGCTGCGAACGTTTTCCTTCACATTCTCTGCATACGCGTATTGCTCACGAAGATTTTGCAGTTCTTGCGACAACATCTGAATGTCATTGTCACTAAGACTCGTATAGGCATTACCCCACTCGTCGTATGACACAGAGCCGTTGGCATAGTTCTGAATGGCATCATAACGCTGGCTCATAGAATCCTGCAGCGACTCGATATATGCGGCATAGAGACCGATGATTGCATTGATGTTTCTCTTGACAGTTGGCTTGTCTACCTCAGGAGCCACCACATGCCGGTTGGTAAGTATACGCCCTGTCTGGTCTATGAAGAAGCCCGTGCCATTGAGAATGGCTGCATTTTTCTTCACTTCATTCAAGTCGCTTGTCAAACCATTGAAGTCACCATCCTCGTCCAGTCCCGTAAAGTATATATGACTGCCATTGGCAAGCGTAATGTCATAATAATATTCATTGCAGATAAGAACCACTCCCGACTTCTGCTCTGCAAAGATCTCCTCAGGTGATTTCTTACAACCAACGAGCAAGATGGTTGCAAACAGTAATAGAAACTTGAAGGTTGTTTTCATATGTGCCATAGTTTAGAGCTCTCTATATCCTTACAACGTCATATCTTTCAGTTTAGTGTGTTTAGCGCCCTCTTATTCCGCAAGCACGTGTCCATGGTAAAGATTTATTTGCCGAAAAGAGATTTGAGAATCATCCTCCCTATCTTGCGTTCCACCCCAGCCTTTGAAGTAGGGATACCCGTTTCTCTCGCGAAATTTTGTTTTGCCTGTGTTATTCCCAACGCTCTCTTCCATGAGAAAGAGAGGCCAGGGATGCCTGTGTTGGATTTACGCCTTGTCATAATAACGAATGTTTTGAAGAATTATTATCATTAGTATTCACTGTTTGAAAGGATATTCGAGATTTCATCAGGAGAAAAATTAATATCCACAGTATGTCCGGAATGATTGCCACAGTATCGGTATATCAGTCCATATTGCAATTTCTTTAACAGCTTCTCAAACCGAGTAAGAACAACGTCATCTTCAGATTGAAGCGAACCCGCTATATCTGATTTCACTTGGTCTTTAACCTGTCTAATGATCTCCACGTCATTCCCAAGATCCTCTTCATCAACGCTCAGTTTATAGACCACATTGTTGTCTTGCTGAAAGATTTGTGTAATCAAAAGTCCTTTATCTATCTTCTGAGGCAGATTAGTATTGGCTAATTGGATATTAAGGTCTAAAAGTTTATGATCCATGGCATGCGGCTTCCCGTCAATATTCGCCATAAAATCCCTAAGCTCTTGATTCGAAATATCTATTACTACCATAGCTTTCGATTTGTTCCCCAACATTTTGTATCTCAGATTGACATCATCGTTACTTATAGTCTCCATTGAGGCAAGATTTGATGAAGCCAAACTTGTCATTGACAATTCCTTTAATAAGGGTTTATACATTTGAAATTTTCCAATATCCGTCAATGTCTCTTTTTCGTTTACTAAATACGTGAATGTCACCGTTCCATCCTCATATTCTACTTTTGTGATAGCACCGAAAGACCCAAGGACAATCGGACATTGATCGTTCAACTGTTCTATTTCCTGCTTGATAGCTGCTTCCTTTTGGTTACAACTCAAGAAACTGCCGCAGACAAGGAGAATTGTGATGCAGCAAAGTAAAATCTTTATTAGTCTTTTCATACCGTACTATTTTTAGGTTAAACAAAAGAATAATACACCGAAGCTTTAGCATCATTTTTTAATTTGCTCACCAGAATAATTCCTATCTCGATATCCTGATGACACGCTTTTGGTTGTCAATTTCTACCTTCCCAAGACGAGCAAGCACACTTTGCCCCAACAGCAACGGAGCCCGTTGGTTACGAACGACTGATGCTTGCACGTTAGTAAGCACATCATTGCCAAAGGTTACCTTACGAAGTATCAGTTTAGTTCCTTCCGATACGTTTCCGTTGGCATCCAGATAATATGTATTTCCTACCACATCGTCCTTGGACAGATAGCCGTTCTTCATCATAAAGGTGGCCTCTACAATGGACAGCGACACGTCACTGGCTCCAGTATCAAGCCAAAAGTTAAGAGGCAGACCATTGATGTTGCACTTTACCTTACACAAACCACCCTCAGTACGCATGAAAGGAATTTCACTGATACGCCTTCCTCGTTTCATATCAACACCCTGCCTTACGCTCGATTCTGGCATCACTTCATCATCAGCGTGGATAACCGGAGCCGTAAACTTCTCTTCGGTTTCTCCTTGAGCTTTCTGCTTATATTTCTTGACAAGTGACTTGAAATCCTCACGCCCTTTCAAAGAATCAAGGTCGTGGTCATCCTTAAGATGCACGAAATCACGATAACCTTTCTCTAAAGCAGTACGCAGATAAGCTATGGCTTTATCATATTCGCCCATGCGTGCATAGAGACATGCTGCATCATAATAATCTCCATCTTCCTCGCTTCTGGCAAGCGTACTGTCCTGAATGGAAACCGCTTTGACCTTATCACCAAGCTCATAGTAAGCATATTTGGCACAGTCATCATCTGTATATACCGTATCAAGTTCCACGGCCTTGCGATAATCTGCTAACGCCATGTCTGTTTTACCCTGACGTTTATAGAGATTTCCACGCAGTACATAGGTTTGGGCAAAGTTTGGTGCCAAGACAATGGCCGTTGTGTAGTCGGTGATAGCCTCGTCGTCCTTACCTTGTGCCTCCTCATAACCACCTTTGAAATAGTAGCCATTGGCATCATCGGGCACTTTTTCTATAAACTTGTTGACCGTAGTTATTGCATCTCTTGTCAAACCAAGCTCATATAAGTAACGTGCTTCTGTTAACAGATAGTCTGTTTCGGTAGAGTCTATCAAAACGGCTCGTTGGATACAATCCAATGCTTTACTGTAATTGCCAAGCTCAGCATAGCACGCGGACATTCTGTCCATTATTACATCACTTGCTCCCAACTGGTAAGCGGCTGTATAGGCATTGATTGCCTCATTATAGTCTTTATTGCTTTCATATACATTTCCTTGTACATAAGACCACAAGTTATTATTCTTGTCCTTAGCCTGCTGAATGCGCAACTTTGCAAGCAGCACATCTTTACCTTGTGATTTAAATTTACTAAGCAGAATATAAACATATCGATTATGATAATCGAGGGCTTTGATTACATCATCAACTGCTTCACTGTATTTACCCAACGCTAAGTAAGAATCAGCTCGATTGGAGTATCCCGTGTCATCTTTTGGATCAAGAGTTATTGCATAGCTGAACAGTTCTATTGCTTTTTGATAATCCTTTCTTTCATTGGCATTACGCCCTTTACCCTTATATCCAAGACCATCACCTGGATATGCCTTTATCATTCGGTCATAATCCGCATCAGACAAATCGTATTGTTTTTTGTTATAATAATAGTCTGCACGGTCACTAAGCGTTTGCCAGTCATTGGGATTCTCTTTTAGAGAGGCCTTCCAATCGTCAAGAGCCAGGTCTTCATGGCTCAGTTGCAGATTGATGTTTGCTCTCAACCGATAGGCATAAGAGATCCAGTCTTTGTCTTTCTTAAGGTATCCGATTGCCTTATTGATATTTTCCAACGCGTCACCTTCCCTGTCATACTTATCATAGATGACGGCAAGATAATAGTACGCATAGCCATTCTTGGGATGCTCCTGCACCTCTTTCAAAAATGATGTTTCTGCCCCACTATAATCCGGGCTTTCTGCTGAACACAATTCTACGCCACGTTTATAGTTATAGCTGTTCTGCATCTCCTCCGGTTTTTGAGCAAAACCGGAAATGGAAAAGGCGAGGAGGATAAATAGTAATATCTTTCTCATAGTTATATAGCTTTATTTAGTCATAAGATCATTCAGGTCATCTTGGTCAAGGACTACTGAGACTATCCTGCCAGATGTTCCCACATAGGTGTATTTCAGATTTTTATGTGTATGCTTCAATGCCGTCAAATTGACTACAGTGGATTGGTCTCGTCTTGTCATCATATTTGCTTTAATGCTTTTCCTTAACTCTTCCTTATAATTTTCAAGATTATCATCCATTAAGAAGCTATCATCAAATAAAGAAACCTCCATTTGAGACACTATACAATTTGGCCCTTGCTTTGCCGTTTCTGGCTTAGCAAGGGCTTTCTTTCGTAGAAAGCCCGTTTAAACTTCCCCTTGTTTTAGTCTCTGCATAATTATTTTTGCCAATATTATTGGTAATTTCTTGCAGATATGGCCATTTATTTGTACCTTTGTATAGTTCTTTTAATTATATAGATACTATACATATTTATGGCTATTCCAGAAGAGATAAAGTCAGTCGCCCGCCCCAAAAGTACGATAGTCCGACAGAGAGGCAGTCGTTTTGTCGTCATAAAAAGGACGAGCAAAAGAATTAACGGGAAGCCTATCCCCGTAGACCAAGGAACGGTAGGAGAAATTGTAAACGGCAAGTTTGTCGAGGGCTCATATATGCGCAAGAAAAATCAAGTGGATATTAAAGATTATGGAGAGGTGGCTCTCTGTGACAAGTACGGCAGTGGACTTCTTCAAGAACTCGCCAAGGTTTGGAATCTCGACGATGCAAAGCGCCTCTATGTCATTGCCTTGCTCCGTGCTTCATATGGAGGCATCATGAACCGTGACTTGCAGATACAGTACCTCTGCTCATTTGCATCAGAGATGTATCCGGGAGTGCATTTGTCTGAGACGGCAGTGTCCGGGTTTCTTGTGAAGATAGGCAAGGCGTACTCCCTTATCTGTGAGTTCATGCGCAATAGGGTGAACACCTTTACCGGCGGTGACATGGTTATCGATGGCATGCTCAAGGACTACAATGCCAAGACGGGGAGTCTGTCGGAGTTCTCGCGCAAGGGAGCGAAGAAAGGCTCCAAAGATATCAGCTTGCTGTATGCTTTCAACCCATTGACGCGTGAGCCCATAGCGGCAAAGCCTTACGCAGGCAACATGCTGGATCAGACGGCGATAGACGACTTTGTAGCGGAGTATGAGATTAAGAATGGTCTGATGGTATTCGACAAGGGTTTCTACAACGACAAGCTTTTTGAGAAAGTCGACAAGATGGAAGGACTGGCATACCTGATACCGTTGAAGCAGAATTCGGCGTTCATAAAGAATTACAAGATGGATGAGCCGACAATGCCATTGAAAGACTATAAGGACGGAACGATTCTATACAAAAAGCAAAAAATGTCAAACGGCAAGTTCCTCTACTCTTTCCGCGACCCGAAGGC
>NZ_BPTV01000003.1:352278-396158 GCF_019973375.1 Prevotella lacticifex
ACCTTTCAAAATACAAGAAGGTGAGAACCAAAGATGGTGGTAAATGGGGTACGGCAACCATGCTTAAATATATAGAAGAGCTAGTTGCTATGCTTGGTGTATAGTGTCTCAAATGGAGGTTTCTTTAATCAAAAGCAAACTGATATTCTAAGCAGTCCGGATGAAAGATTACTTTCAGAACATCTTTCATGCATTGTCCATAAATTAATTCCTTTTCGAGTATAATCATGTCAATTGACAGGTCGGCATACTTTCTAATAGCCGCTTTGATCTTGTTTGGAGAAAGAGTGACGGAGAAATGATCATCGCCATATTTTTCACTAACCAGTAGGCGAAATGGCACATTTTTACTTAGCATACGTGTGAACATATAAGGATAAGACTTATACATTAAGCCCACAAAGAATGCAGCCAATTCTTCGCCAGTTTTAGGTTTCACCCGCAATGAGTCAAAGCTAACCTGTCCATCCGCATATGCTATATACAAAGAAAAGGTATTACCAGAGAAAGAAGTCTTGTTTATCGACACCATACCTTTGTCTATCGGACAAGACTTATTGAGTCGAGCTGATATCTCGGAAAGGGTCTGAGCTTTTCCGTTACATACTGTCAGCATCACTAACGCTAACAGTATCAGATGGATAGAATTCTTGACTTGCATGGTTTTTGGATTAGACGCAATTTATATTAGAAAGACTGAAAGGATCGACAAAGAAAGGCAATTCTACATTTTTTCTATACTGTCATAGTGAAGCAAGAATTCAAAATCTGCAATATGCCCTTTTGAGTGAAGATTTAGCTGTCGATAGAACAGATTTATCAATCGATCTAAGAAAGGGATTCTGCTCTTATAACCAGACATATAAACAGTATGGGTCATCATTAAACTCACCTTATTTTTAAACAGAACTGTATTGTCTGTATCTGTTCGGAACTTATCATTCTGAGCAACTTTTATTACATTTATAATCTCATTATACATACTCTCATATTTTTGCAAGAGCGATTTTAGTTGTAAAGATTTGCTTTTAAGCGAAGGGCTCTTGATACTATCCAATGCAGTAACAGCACTATTTACAGAACTATTCCAAGGATAGAAAAGTTTATCACTTGCATAGTCGATGATGTATTGGTCGTAAATTGCGATTTTAGAAAGTTCAGAATTTATTGACTCTATGTTCTGTTTTAGTGAATTCTTTTTATTTATAGACCACGTACATTTCTTTTGAATAGCGTCAAAGTGAGTTTTGTTTGCAGTCATCTCACTATCAAACTGACAATAAGTAAGTTGAGACTTGATTGAGTCCAACTTTTGCTTTTTGATTGCACTTTGAAGTACGGCTATGTCTCCCTCCAACTTGGTTATAGCATTTCGCTTTTCTTTAATGGACAAGCCAGCCCAAGTCTTATTGGAGCTTTCAGACTGAGCAAGCGACACTTTAATGTCGCAGAAGAAGACAATCAACAAGAACGCTATAAAAAATATTTTTTTCATCTGTCAATACTAAATAACCGTCCAAACTCGATATAATCACTAAAGATTAGGTCTCTTTGCCCTGCTTTATATTTTGCAATGGCGTTATAAACTTCCCTTACTAACACATCCATATAGTGAATTCTGTTTGATGTCTTATAATAGGGGCTTAAGCAATATGAAGTGTGTGAAACCGCAGAAAAATAATCCTTAGCAAAGTCATTCCGAATTTTTGCCATCATATCAGAACGGATGCTAGTCTTAGCACTAACAGCCCTGGCTCCTTTATCGTGTTGAACTCTATCTAAGGTAGCAACAAAGTCACTGTAATATGAATGATAGCTCTGTAAGATATCAAGTAGTTGCGGATAAGGATTATTTTTGACCCGAGAGAGTACATCCAATGCTGTCTCAACACTGCTATCATATGGATAATAGAGCTTATTATTTGCATATTTGATTGCACATCGTTCCGCATATTTTATGTATAACGTATAAGTATCAAGTTGCTTTCGCAAATCAGTCAGGCTATCCTGCAATAGCAAAATGGCCACAGAGTCTTTGTTTAACGATGCCAAGCCCTCTTGAGCCTCTACTTTAGCATTGCTAAGTTCTGATAGTTTACCTTTGATGGTTTTGTTGAAGCTAATAAGAGTATTTCTTTCATTAGTCAATCTGGCTTTAATGGTGTTCAGAGAATCCCATCTCACTTTAAGCAACGAATCCTCTATGCTATCCCCATCTTTCGGTGCGACTGCATTAGAATTTAGCACTGAAAGGAAGATCATTGTCAACAACAACAATATTTTATGCATGTCGTTTACCATGGTGATGTAGTTAGCTGTTCTGATTGTTGACGCTCAAACTCCTCCTTTGCTTTTTCAAGGTAATAAGCGTCTGCTTGGTTCTTATAAGTTTTGATACTTGCACTGAGCGATGATGTACTTGAGGCATAGCTGCCATAAGTACTTTTTGCGCCATTGCTATATTCCCTTACAGCATTGTTTGCAGAGTTAATACGAGCTTCATAATGTTCTTGACTTGTATAGATCCAGCCTCTATTAAGCGATTGAACCTTTGACGTAATAATCCTAAAATGCTGTCTCTCCAATGCCGGAGTAACATTGGAAAGAGCTTCCATAAGTGATGTACAAGATTGTAAATTAGGCAAGTTACTGTAATAGTGTGCATTTGCTATAACAGATTTGGCAGCAGCCATACCATGGAAACTCGTAGAATGAGCTACAGACCACGCCTTACGATACTGACCTATAGTTGTTTCTATATCATTTAAGCCTTGGGCAAGATTACCGCAAATGACGGGATCACCATTATTGGTTGTCCAACCTCTAAGCAAATAGATATGAGACAGGATGTTGTTAAGCTTTGCATTGTCCCATACCTCCTTTTTGAATTCTGCTTTTGAAGCTGAAATAAAGGGCGGTACGTATGCTTTAGCAAGGCTGTCAGTTAAGATGCCATACTCCTGAAGGCTGATAAAATCATCACGATAATACCAGCTCAGCTCATCCATGATATTGTATAATGCAGTATCATTCTGCTCATTACTTTTCTTCAAAGAACTTATTTCATTTTCGAGAAAGTTAAAATGCTGGTTTCCATACTTCAAATTCGTAGGCGGTGAGACCTTAGTCTTATAAAAGACCAAGATTCCACCTACGCAAAGGACTACTCCTAATACAAGGATTAGAACTTTTGTTCCTGTTCTTTTACTGTCTGTCATATTATTGACCGATTTGGTTTATACCATTATTAGTAGGCTTGTTTCCTTTACCTTTTGTTACCTTGTGCACGGTTTTTTCTGCCGAAGAGGATCCACTCTGAGTTACCCTAGTTCCTTTTGGCTCACTTGAAGAAGGGCTTGTTGTAGTTTCATCTTGAGAAGGCCCCATTTTATCGGATTCACCACTTCCTGCCCAGCCAAATGAATCTTCCATATCACCAGAGCCTTCTCCCTTGAAATGTGATGGATCTTTTATATATTCAATGTACTTGGATAATGTTATTTTTCCATCGTTGCTGTATGGCTTTACTTTTGACGGAACTGTTATTCCCTTATTCTTAATTTCGTTGATAGCAGCAAGTAATTGAGAGAACTTTGAAGATTGCATCAAACTGTCATTACTTCCAAGTCCAATGATGTCATCAAACTTATAATTGTTCATGGCATCGTATAGATTCTGAAGCTGATACTTGTTTAGACTATCTTTGCTCCACTGATTAGAATTGTCAAGATATTTGACAAGCTGATTTACGTGTGCAGAGTCAATCAGTGCTTCTTGACTTTGATCCTCTGGAGCTATGTGCTTATCATTATGAAACCATCCAGGCCAAATAAGACCTGTGAATAATACTACAAAAAGTAGCAAACCACCCCCAATAAGAGCCCTTTTTGCTAAAGAATGCTTCTTATGTCTATGGTTTCTATCATATCCAGTTCTCTCATTGAGTCTTCTTTCAGAGACGTAATCATATGCTTGATCTCTCTGAGGCTGGTTATAAGTCCAGGTGGCTCTGTTTATTTGATCTTCTCCATAAGCGAGATGCTTATTAGAGTGCTTGAAACCATCAGGTAGAAGAAGATCATTCCAATCTAATTCATGATTGGCTACTTTTTGCCCTGTATATGAAACAGAGTTAATAATCAACTCTATGTTGTAGACAAATCTACATTCTTCAAGAGTAATAAGTTGAACACTCATAGCATCCTTTAGAGGAAGAGTACGTAACTTATATCCATCAGCAGAGAATCTAATAGCTGCCTTTGAAAGATCCTGTTCTTTTATGTCTATATATTTTCCAAATTTAGACGATTTCTGCATGAAATCAGCATCGTAATGATATGGAATGCCCTTATTCGTTCTTCCATCAACAACATGGAAATGTGTCAGTGGTATACGCATGATTATGTCACTATCACGAAGAGCTGGTATTGTCATACCTTTCTTTATAGTAATTTGGGCTTCTAATTCGGCATACCCTTCCTTACTCCAAGTAAGTTTATGCGTAGTTCCTTCTTGTATACTGATGGTATGGTCTAATTTTATCCCATCTATAGAGAGGATAAATCCTCTTCGATTTTGCGCGGGCTCAATTTCTACAAGAGATACAATTGGCTTGTTGGTTAAATCAGCTTGAGCTGATGAAAAGGATATACCTTCTCCTTTATTTGAAAGAATAATATATCCGTAGTTGGCGTAGTAATTCTGGAAAGGACTCTCTACTATATCTTCAAGAGAATAGTCAGTGCCTTTACCATAGTACCTAACAGCGTAAGAAGAATCATTCCGTGAGGAAGTAAATTGAGGAAGAGCTTTCTTCGTTGCATAAGTCTTAGAAACCAAGGAGTTTATGGCCTCGTCCTTAAGCTCATCGTTAGAGATTATGTTTTCGGCCTTTTTCAAAAGGTCAACAACCTCATCCTTGCTAATTTTTACTTCTGCTGGAACAAAAATGTCGCAGCTGATATAATCTTGAGGTCTTCCACCATTAGCAGCTTTGATTATTGTATATAGGGCGCCTCTTGTCGTACCAGTGTTAATCAAAGATAAAGCTAATAAAGAAGATGTTTGACTGTTGTAAGGAAGTTTTCCTCGAAAGTCACGCACATAGTTCTTGATCTCGGAAGCAACACCATATTGCATTGCTCCACGATCACCTCCCACTATTATGTGAATATATATTGTTATCGTATTCATGATCTGAATATGTTTTTAAGTTTACCAATCTTGCCTGTATCAAGAGTATAAGAACGCTCAAGAATAAGGTTCACGACTTCGGAAGAGTCGTAGTCATCGAATAGGCAGAAGTCTTTAAAGCAGACCTCTCCCAAAGTGAATGGAATGATGTCAACATGGCCGCCATTGATTTCGTACTTCTGGCAGAGGTTTACCAAACCATTATAAAAGTTCGCATAGCCTTTACCAATGTACTCTTTTATGTCTTCAAGGCTATTGAGACCGTCTCTTTCTGCCTTATCTGATTTTGAAAGTAATACATAGATTCCATCGGTATCATTGTCTAAAATGCCAGTTCCGTCTATATACTGAAGAGCTCCGTTTAGATATACGTTTTGAGGGAATCCATCGTAAAGACGATTCTCAGCACCATATTCAATAACGAAAAAATGAATCTTTCGGTTATCGGAACGGTTGTTCTTTAAAATATTAGTAACCGTCTCAAGATGCTTAGACTGTTCGTCAGTCAATTTCGATGGGTCAGCATCATGCCAGTACATTGCCTTGAACAACTCACCTGCTAAATCTATTAAGGTTATAGGATGAGTTTTTCCTCTTTGATCTACCAAGTCAAAACTCATAGCATAGGTCTGTGTGAAGCCTGTACTTGGTGGTAAGTTCGTAGCCTTATCGCTCTTAAAGAGATCTGCAAGCCTGTTCATATAGGCATATCCTTGACAATTCTTATCCATTGCCATAGTTCTTGCTACATGACCACTATTGGCAACACTTAGAATGCCACCTAATGCACAGGTCTTACCAGAAGATGGAATACCCCAAAAATAGACTTCTGTACAAGGAAGATCTATCTCTGTCAATGCTTTCGCATTAAATGTTAGGATGTTGTTATCTGCAGAACCAAGACAAGAGAAGAAACGACTATCAATGCCAATACTGTTTAAGTCATCGAAGTCTATAAGTTGATCGTCAACCATCAACTTGTACAGCGTTGTATGATCAAGCCAGTTGTGATCTTTCTGAATTCTGTTCAGTATATCTTTTTTAGATGCTCTTCCGCTATTCAATGCTTCTTTAATGGCTTGTGCCTTAACCGCCGGCTTATCAAGAACCTTTGTAGACGTATCAATTTCAGTAATCTTGTTGGAAAGGACAATAATACCGGGTCCAGCATAAGAAGATGCTTGAAGATTAAAAATAAGCTTCTTGCATTCTGACATATGCGGATCATCAGAGGGATGAGAGTCTCTATACAGCTTTAAATCATGCAGTCTATCCTTGTTTACCAACTCCCACTCACTCTCAGCGTCAGCAACTTGTGCTTCAGATTGCAATTCGGATTTTTTATTCCTTGCCTCATTGCGATATTTTCCACTTTGATAGGTGTCTAAATACTGCTGATAGGCTTCAATAGTATTTATCTGTTGAGTCTTTTTCCAATCATCGTCCTCGGAATTTTTTACAAAACCTTCTATCTCCCTACGTCTTGCAGGAGATAGCGATCCTGTCATTTTTAGTTCGTCCAAAGTGACGAGGTTAGATTTAATATAGTCGGCTAGCTCTTCTGAAGTGTAGCTTTCTACATTGTCTAATATGTCTTCTTTTGTTAGCATTATATTATATGTTGTTTATTCCATTCTTATTCTTCCATGAAGTCCTCCTCTTTGACGAGGCTGATTGACTTGTGCCTTTTCTTGAGTATCTTGTTCCTGGACCTGAGCGTCTCTAACTTGTCTCCTATGCTCAAATCTGTTAGTTTCTTTTTGAAACCCAACAAGATATTCGTCAGAATCCCTTATAGTTCTGTGTACACCTTCTTGACCGAATAGCCTATAAATATTCTTTGTATTACGTCTCTGTATGAAGTAAGGGAACAATAAGAGAATATAACAAAGAATGCCCGTTATTATAGCTGTCGGAGTTGGAGATGACGATTCAGTATACAAACCTTTCAAATTATCCAACGCTGTCTCTACCTTGGAAATTTCTTTTCCATGATCAGAATAGATTTGAACAGTATTATAGCCTTTGTACTCTTCATTGTTTATCTTTTTGGCAGCAAATGAAGCCAAGTCTTTATTCCAACTTCCCATTGAAGTCTTGATTTGCTTTATGTTGCCGATGATAAAAACGTTCCATACGCTTGCTCCTTTGACATTGTCTATCCAGTCTGTTGCGGTCGTTTTCAGGCTGTCATAGTTGCTTGATAACAATTGAAGTTCAAGTTCTTTGACCATCAGTCTTTTCTGCTCATTGTCGTTTCTTCCTGTAAGCCCTAAGTCTCTATACTCTTGTGGTCTAAGATTCTTATTGCTTACAACCCGGTTGAGCATTGACTCATAGTTATCAATACGTTTGTGAGCATATTCATCATAGTCTGTGAACATATTCTTTGATAGCTCAATAGCACTGTCAAACTGTTTAGTTATCTCATCACCATCCTTAAATACGGTCCAAAAATGAGAGTAAGGAATCATGCAGATAATAAAGACTATAGGAGAAGCATACATGAATATACGTTCCCAAACTATACTCTTCCTAAACTTCTCGTCAACGCCTTTCATATATTGTGCACCGATAAAGAAGAGCATAAGTACAATTAAAATAATTGTAGTCCCTATTCCCGCCTTGCTGAAATTACCATCAGATTCATAGGTTACACCCATAAAGGTAATGTAGCCGATGAATATTAGGACAAGGAAAGCCACTATGTGACCCCATGAGAATTTTAGTTTCTTATTCATATTTTACTTTGTTCTTATTATTTTCCATTGGGTAATTGTTTCTCCAATTCCCTGATTTTTTCTTTATATATTCTTATAAGTTTACGAACCTCATCATAATTTGTATTTCGATCTGGAGCTCGTGGATTCGCTCCATTAGACATATTTTCATCACTACCATTGCCAGTTCCGCCACTTTCATAGTCTCCATCACCTATGACAGGCTGATCTCCCAACCCTTTCTCTCTTATTGGATTTGGAAATCTTCCACTTCTTACAAATACAAGAGCCTTATCTACTTGGAGCATTGGCGGAACATTCCCTTGGATTGACCTGCCCGATGCCTGGAGTACTCCTAAAGCCTGTGTTACAGTAATGTTTTTCTTAAGACTTTTCATAAGAGCTATTGTGCCTGACACTATTGGTGCAGCCATACTCGTCCCGTCGCAAAACCTGAAGGACTTAACAGGGAATGAACTGTATATATCTTCACCTGGAGCCGAAATATTGGAACCACTTCCATAATTCGTAAATTGTGTGGCTGCTAATGACCTGTTAACGGCAGAGACATTGATAGTCTGATTTGTTCTACACTCTGGAAGTATTTTTGTCAAAATATCATTATTACCTGCGGCAAAGACAATAATGCTGTTTTTCTTATTGGCTACAGCGATTATCTTCTTCCAAACCCTTTCCTCATTTTTAAAACGCGTTTGGGCAAGCAGCGCCTGCTGGCCCTCTGACAATGAGTTTAGTCCTTCAAGATTTGGACCAATAGAAACATTAATAACATCCGCTCCTTTATGAACAGCGTACATAATTCCACTTGTAACGGATGAAAATGTTGAATAATTGTTATCAAAGACCTGTACAGGCATTAATTTACAATTTGGTGCCATTCCGGAAGCTCCTTGGCTGTAAAATTGAGTAGAGCCTACAGCAAGACCAGCAACATGCGTTCCATGTCCTTCACCACGACTTAATGTGTTTGATTGTGTAAACACATTGTATGGCGAAACTATTCTGCCAGTAAACATGGGGTGACTATAATCGATTCCATCATCTACGACAGCAACCGTAACATTCGCTGAGCCTTTTGTATATTTCCAACCGCCTGTTACATTCACTGCTCTAAGATGCCATCCAGCATCTGTCCCGTTATTATTGATATAACCATTAAGTTGAAAAATGGCCTCATCAACAACAAAGAACTTTTGCCGAGGCAACTTTGAAACCATTTCGTCTCTCACTCTGTCACGCTGATCTGTAGGTACTTGAATTTGAACCATCTTTACATTACGGTCACAACCAATGATAGTGTATTCGTCCTGTGGGTATGCTTTTTTAAAGTCTTGTGCAAATTGATTCAGATTTGCATTGTCGTTCTCAAAATAGATATTGAGTCTGTTTGCGACAATATTTTCCCCATCAGGAGACTTGCCAATAGGTGGCATGTTTCCATCCTCGTCAGTAATAGGTGCAACTACAGTGCCTTCAGGGAGTTTACCATCATCTCCAATAATATTATGGGAATGTCCATTGTCGTCGACAATCTTTCCATTTCTGTCCTTTATAGAATCAATGGGCACAACCCCATTTTCTTCTGCATGATGAGTACAGCTATTACAAGCACGTAAAAGCAAGAATAATAAAATGAATAATAGTACAAGCAGGAGTAGCCATTTCAGACAGCCACGCCAATCTAATTCTGTAATCCACAACCAAAATCTTTTATACCAAGGAAGCCTTGTATAGGTTGCTGTGTATCTACTTTCATTTGGTCTGCTCTCAAAGGACCACTTATTGAATTCATACCCTTTATTAGGCCTGACCTGAGGGAAATCAGAGGCTTGCAGGGTATATCCGTCTTCTTTAACGAACTCAGTATTGCCATCTAAAGTTCCATAGTCACCTGGAAGGAAAACAAATTTTCTGTCATTCTTTGGTAAAACAGGAGAAACTGCCGTTGGGATTTGCTGACTTTCTGCTCGGTCAACATTGTCATCAACGGGATTTTCTACTTTGATGTAAATAGCTTTAAAGGTTACATCTGAATGAACGACATATCCAAAGGGTGACGGCTGCCACTCTTTAAATTCGTAACCGGTATGAGCATTGACCTTAGGCAGATCTTCCTTTGCTATGATCTTTCCGTCTTCACGAGAAAGTTTTGCATCAAGCCTGTTATAAAGATCACCATTTACTCCTACATCAAAAGTAACAGTAAACCTTTTCTTATCTTCTGGTGAAACATATACAACACTACCTTTTGTTTCATGAAGCCTGGTATCCACACTCATGCCCCATACAGTGAGGACTACTTTTTCATCATAGCAATATATGTATTCATCCTTAATGTACTTTAGAATTTGCGTGAGAATGATATTAGCATCACCGCTTGAATGACGCAGGGCTTCCTTATAAGCATCTATTGTGTCATTCTTAATAGCCTCATAATGATCTTGTTCTTCACCTTGAAGCTTATCTATTGGTCTTGGAGTTTCGTGCCATTTTTCTACATACCAATGTATCTTATCCTCATCTTCAGAATAGTATGGTTGAGCAAGAAATGACAGGTACTTTTCAGGTACAGTGCTTCTTACTACGCTATAGACACTGTCATATCGCTTGTACAGAGGATCATTACCAATACCTGCAAAATCAGTAAAGAATGACAATTCTGTACAGCAAATTTCTTGCTTTCCTGGAAAGATAGCATTTCCCTTCATATTATTGTCTGTTAATCGTTATATAGTTTATCGCATGCTTCAAGCATTTGTCCCATTTCATTATTAGCAACAGGATTTATATCAGAGATGTCACTTGCATATAATAATCCGATCATTACGCAATTTTCCCATTTCATGAAATTACTCCACAAAGGAAGTTTTTCGAGAGCCGATTTGTCTACATTACTTTCCTTCAGCATACCAGCAGATTCGTCCAAAACGGAAAGGACTTCTTCGATAGGTCTTGTGTTATAGGACGTGGTGGAAGCTTTTGCGCTAAAATCTACCTCTAAGCCACAATGACGTGCTTTTGCTTCAATATTATGAAGTTCTGCATCAGTCATCATGTCTCTGCCTACATTACTGATGAACCTGTTCAATAAAAGAGAAGTATAGTCTGCCACCGCATTCGGTAGGTTCTCCTCATCGAACATCTTAATGTATACATTCACTTTATCAGAGATGTATTTACGCACATTTAACGCCTTCCCTAATCTTTGAAATGTGAGTACCAACTCACTTGAATGAGGCAATAAGGTTCCAAGTTTTTCTACTTGTTTATTTAGGAAATCATTCCAATATTGAAGAATACGCTTTGAAAGAATTGCAGCTTCAGATCCAAGATCTTCTGATGGTTTCAGAACGACATCATCAATTGAGAGACCTTGTTTTGCAAGAACTTCCTTTAGTCTTGTTTCATCACAGGTAAAATGGTCGCATAGACGCCTTATGTTTTTCTCTCTGTCATCATCAAGATCTATTCCGGCTTGAACTCTAATAAAGTTCACTGCAGAGAAATCCTTTGGAATCTCAGTATGAAGATTGAGGATATTGTATGCAATATCTCTGATCGGGTCTGACGGAATCATTAAGCTATCAATGATTTTACCAAAAGACTCTGCTTTGTTCCCTACTGACAATTCTAAAGAAAGCTTTAGATCACTGGCGATTTGTTTTACCTTTCTATTGTTTTCCTCTTTGTCTCCTGACTCATGATAGGCCTCAAGTCTTCTACGAATATCGTCGTTAATATCCTTTAATTTATGTGTATATCTTGCAAGTCTTGCGCCATCAAGATAAGAAGCTATGCCATTGAGCTGTTTAATGATAGCTTTGGAACCGTCATTATTAAGAGATGCAACATCTTTCCATGCTTTTTCGGGATTTTCGAAATGACGTTGAACAAAAGGATGGTGTAGAAAGCTTTGCTTAAGGTCTTCCCAATAGTCAGGATATTCTGGGAAAGTATGGATGCCTGTTTCCGGACTTTTAATTACTCGATCACTATAACCATCAAATAGCAAATTCTTACCCGACCAGTAAAAGTCGCGCAGTAAAAAAATGTTCTGGAAATATTTTGATTTAAACATACCTCCAGGAATAACCCAATCCTCCATCCAACTTTCGGGCTTGATGATTTCAGGAATAACTGTATCAAAACGTTTCCAGTGCGAGGATAAATCACTGGATGTAGCAGGATTATCCATCTTCTCCTTTTGCATGTCTAAGTTAAACTTAGTTGCAATGAAAAATAGCGGAGATATTCCATTGGTAGTCTTTAAAAAATTTGTTCTTTCTTCGGGTGTCTTACCTATCGCTTGATTTAACCAAGAATTTATCGTCTCTCCTATTGTAGGCTCTGCTTTTTGGTCATTATGATGACAGAAGAGGACAGCACTGATCTGAAGAGAGCGTGAATATTTGTTGAACAAGTATGCCACTTTACCTCTTCTTAGTATCTTTGGTAATACAGATTTTATCTGCTCTTCTTTGTATTTCTCTCTTGAACGAGCACCAGGGAAATCAAGCAGGTCTATCTTCTCAAGGAATTTTCTCTCGTTGGCAATGCTTTGAGGAAGTACAAATGTCAACTCTGCTATCAAAGCTGACAAATATCCTTTTCCAAACTGACTAGTAATAAGATTACCATCCTGGTCAAAAACATCTGTAAAAGCCTCGTCTTTGCCATAATCAATGTCCATACCGCAAACAGTATCAAGCCAGTCTATCTTCAGAATCGTTCCTTGTGAAGCCAATACTGTGTAAAATGGAATATACACAGATGTCTGGAACCCCAGCTTCTTATATTCATTAATTAATGTAGAGAAGAGTCGGTTTAGATCGACATTATTATTCCACAGCAAGCCGAATACATCTACCCAGTTTGTATACGGAACATTCTGAATAAAAGTAGACGTGATTTTTGCAAAGCCAGAATCCAACACTGGTTTGGAATTGCTTCCAATTATATCACGAAGATAATCCTCAATATCTTTTATATCGTCTTCAGTAATAATATTCTGTTTAATATCATTGGAAGAGAAAGTACTCTTTAAGTTTAAGAGTTTTTTTCTTATTTCCTCTGTACTAAGCGATGTCTCAAAATTTATTTTTACATCATTATAGTAGGAATCGGCCAATAGTAAAATAATATCAACAACGGAGAGATTATTAACCTTGATATAATCATTCATTTTCTCGTTGATATCGTTTTTTATGGTAAACCTTGTTACGATACCAGTTGATTCTACCTTTGTGTTTTTGCCTCCACTGGGATTAATCTCATCTCCTTAATTCCGCAACTAATTGCGTAATTCTTTATTAATATTTTTTATAAGTCTCTGAGGAACAATAAGTTCCCCAGAGTTTTGCCATTTGCAGAATTTTCACTAACTTTATGGTGTCAAAACAAAAATAGTTCAATTCTAAATGACATGGCAAAAGTAGCAATAAAATATGATAACATAGTCCCCTACGGCGGAATTTTTTATGCTATGAACGAATTTAAACGCGCAGGACTGGACAAACTGGTAGACGGGCGGCTTAATCTCCGCTGTGCGAACTATGGCTATCAGTACAGCGATATCATGCTTGCGCTATTCTGCATATATCTCTGTGGCGGTGACCACATAGAGGATATTACAACCATATTGAACAAGTATCTGAGCACTGCCCCAGATGCGAGGATACCAAGTTCTGACACCATCGCCCGTGGGCTGAAGGAGCTGAGTGCCATGAGTATAGCCTATACGAGTAAAGCTGGCAACGTATATGCGCATGATCCTGCCATGAAACTAAATTCCTTGATGCTTGACATGGCATTGCTGCTTGGCCTTATGAAAAAGGGTCAGGGCATTGATGTCGACTTTGACAACGAGTTCATCCCCGCTGAGAAAAGCGACGCGCTGTATTCCTATAAAAAACAGCGCGGCTACTTCCCGGGCGTGATGACATCCGGTCCGCTGATAATCGGCATTGAAAACAGGCAGGGCAACTCGAATGTCAAGTTTGAGCAAGTGGAAGAGCTGACACGCATGCTGGACAATATCGAGGCTCACGGACTTTATGTGCGCATGTTCCGTGCCGATTGCGGCTCGTTCATCAAGGAACTTGTTGAGGAGCTCTTTCTTCGGACAGAGACGTTTTACCTCCGTGCCAGCAGCTGTGCTGACCGCAGGCAGATGTATGAACAGTGCAAGGATTGGCGTCACACGTCGGTAAATGGCCAGGATATGGACGTCGCATCATTTGAATTCACCGAATTCCTTTCCGACTGGCATTTACGGCTTGTAGTGCAGCGCACCAAGATGGACGCAGAACAGGGAGAGCGGTTCCTGCCCGGCATGGAATATATGTACCGCGCCATACTGACCAGCGACCATAACAGCACTGAAGAACAAGTCATTGACAAGTACAATCAGCGAGGCGCCTGCGAGAAAAATTTCGACGTTCAGAATAACGACTTCGGTTGGGCTCATCTCCCGTTCTCAACCATGGAGGACAACACGGTGTTCCTTCTCTTTACCGCCATGCTGAAGAATTTCTATCAGTACTTGTTGTCAAAGGTCAGCGCAATCTTTCCCGGTATAGACATGAAAAGTCGCCTTAAGCGCTTTGTCTTTGCCTTCATTGTTGTTCCGGCTAAATGGGTCCGTGTCGCCAGGCAATGGACTCTGAATATCTACACTAAGAACAGATGGTTGCACTACTGGACCATTTTCAACGCCAGCTACGGATGAGCCAAACGTTTTGGAGGTTAACAATGTAATATCCCTAATGGGGGTAAGGGGGCTTTGTACGCTCATATCAGTTAGGATATGGCAAAAAGCCAGTTTGAACAAGAGAAATTGCATTCTGGGCGGTTTTGACCGCAATGGCCTGAGACTATTAGTAGGGTTGCGGAATTGAGGTCATCTATAAAACTATATTCTTTTCCATTATTAGAAATTACGAATGGAGCATCAGATGTAGACAACAAGCTATTTATCAGATAAGATTTACCTACCTGACTCTCTCCATAAGCTGCAACGGCACAATTGACTGACAGAGCATTACCCACTCTTCGCAAGTATCTTCTGTCATCTTTAAGAGCCTCAAATGGAAAAGATTCTACTCCGTATCTTTTAGCCCAATCTAAGGCTTTATTTATTATGTTTATATCTTTATTAATGTCATTCTGTATCATAGCAAAACTCTTAAAAATCGAAAGAGCCAGTGTCTAACCAATAGTTGTAATTAATACCAAGGCTTTGAATATCCACTTCAAAATAATCTCTTGAAAATTCATTACCATTGGAATCTTCTACTGATTCAACACTTAACTTTTCAATGTCTTCACTATCTCTTTCCAAAGAAATTGTAAATGGCATTTTTGACTTAAATGTATCTATCTTCTCATTTAGAGCTGCAAGAACTTCACCATCTGTCATGTTTTCCCCCTTAGCCCTTGCCTTTTCTCTTATATTTTCTCTAAGCTTACAGGAATTAAAGTCTATGGCATATAGAATGCGAGATGGGTATGAGTCTAATCCTAATTGCCTAATCCTTAAATAAGAAGGCAACTCATTGACTACAATTTTTCCATTTGATTTTTGGGGAGTTATAATGTAGTCATTTCTTCTTCCTTCTCGTGCAGGTTCTATGTAGTTTACCGTTGACTTAAGTGCTTTCAAAGAACTAAGATCAAGCACAAAATCATTCATGCTTGAAAGTTTAATCGAATAGTATGCAATGGCTCCTCCTATTGCTACTATAGTTTTTGGATTCTTTATATATCCCGTATTGTTACTAAATGGATACCAGTCTCCTACATAATAGTTGTTTAAAACAATTAACTTGTTTGGGGCGACTGGATAGTATTTCAAGAACAGTTCTCTTATGGCTGGTAGAGAAGATGGTCTACCAGAGAGAATAACAATATCACAAGAACAAGCATACAATATTGCAGATATTTTCCGCAATAATGGTTCAAATTCACGCTTAACTATTGAAGAGGCATAATCATAGTTGAAGTTCCACACCAACTTTGTTACGTCTATCCCCGTTTTGTTTTTAAAGCCGTCTAACACATATTGATTAGGTTCGCAATCAGTGAATACATCTTTGTACTCAATTGTACAATCCCTGCTTTGACTACTGAGCAAACCTAAGAAGTAATTCATAAGAGGAACAGAATATTGCACATTGAAATCACGCCTCAGCTTTTTTTCTACAACTGTTTGACCATTGTAATCTGCACCAAAGAAATTTTTCATGAGTTGACGGTACTCTCGTTGCCCTAAATTACTTAAAGCTGCCCTAAATGCGCTGCTATTATTGCCTTCGTCAATAAGCATGACATTCTTCACAAGGGCTTTCAACATATCATCCCCTGCATAATAAAAACTGTCGTAAAATTTAGGTATTGGTTTTACCTCTGTCACATTATCCTCTTCGTATTTGTACTCGTTAATCATAAGGTCTGTGGTACCTGCACCAATATCAAGTGATCCGATAGTCAAAGTGGCATTTCCTTTCCCATACAAGTCAAAGAATTCCTTACAACAGCCTTTGTATTTTTGACTTATTTCACCATACATATAGACCAATTGCGAACAAGTAGCTTCGTCATAATACCAACTTTGCTCATCTTTGCAATATTTGGGATAAACTTCTGTAGCAATCTCTTTACCATAGAAAAGAGATATAAGACGAATCGCATCATTTGCGCACTTTACCATAGCTTCCCTTTCTAAATGCGACATAGCCGTAGGACAAGTAACGATGAGCCTACTTATTCGTCTTGGCATAGATTTATTGCCATGAGAATACCGATAATCATGTTCATTTACTTGCCCCCATGCTTGCAGCAACATTTCCAAGAAAGCAAAAGTCATTAACGAACGTCTTGAGTAGTGATATGAACTGCCACCGTTTCCAGTTTCATCTATAGTACCATCACTTCTCAAGAAATTACTTAAACCAGGAATATTGAGAATGCAATCATCAGCTGGTTCATCCTTCATCACCAGGAATCTCCATTCTTCTTTGCTAGGCATATTGTCCCAAAGGAATCGTTTAGGGCTTGAATATGTACATAACTTCTCCGTGTCATCATCAAGAGATGATGATTTACGGATTAAAGAGTTTGCTTCGTTTCCGAGTCTAACGAAACTTGGATAAACAAATTGCGGACTATTATTAATTCCAAATCTTCCAAATTTTACTTTTCTAAAAGTAACACGCATATCGAAGGGATCACTATACTTGCAAACTTTTGATTTCTCTCCATCTGTATTAATGAGGCTTGTATAATCAGTAAGTTCAAGAGGCTGGACATTCTTCAAAGACACTCCATCCTCTATTAAGATTGCCGTAGTTTTTGAATTACCGACGTCAACAACCATATCAACTTTACGATACTCAACGCCGTCGTCCTTAAATAATGTTACAGAAGGAAACAGAGAGTTCCTTACAATATAGTCAATTAAGTATATGTAAGTTGCTGAATATGCTGTTTTCTGAACATTTTTCCCTTTTATCTGAGATATTCTTTGAACTTCAGGGTGGGATAATTTCATGAGATGGGCATTAATGTATCCCCACTCTTCATTTGAGGAGCAGTAGTCCATAAGTTGGAAATCATTATCGCATACTTCGAACCTCATGTCTTTGCGATACTTGTCGGGAAACACTGGATATTCGTTATATTCATTTGCCTCGTAACCTGCCCTTGTATCGAAGGCCAATACTACATTATATTTCTTGATGCCATTATATTCACCTGCAGGCAGCAATTTCATTCTGCTCCAATTCAATGGACCGAATGACAATCTTTTGCTTGTCTTTTTGAAAAAATAAGGCACAGGAAGCCATTGATTCTCAAAGTCAGACAAACAACATTGCTTATCTTGAAAGTTGATTTTGTAAACTTCTCCGTCTATACCATCTGACATTTCATCATCTACCTTGATGGGGAAAATACCATCTTCCTTCAATATAGCTGTTGAAATTTCCTCTGAAGCCACATTAAAATAGCCACCTTCGAAAATATCTTTCTTATTGTAGTATACATCTTCAGAGTCTAATTTATACACAGCATCCAAACGCCACTCCCCATTTTGCTTATCATACCATTCATGGAACCACATTTTATATGGATCCTGCGTATTAACTTCTATCTGGAATGTCATTACATGTATTCCAGTATTGGCTATGAGAGAATATTCCATTGGTATATATATTACAATAGTTCAGTAACCTTTTAGTTAAAATCGTTAACAAATATGATGTTATATCTATACAGCAATTATATCTATCTATCAAATTCAGATAGCAAACCACCTTCTTTCACTCTTAAAAACGCTTTGGGTATATACGCGGTGGTGATGCAGCCTATTCCGTCTAGTTCGACGACGACACGTTGCTGGCGGGAGACACGGGCGATACGGCCCTCAATGCCTCGGAAGTCGCCATCGGTGACGACAACATGGTCGCCATTCTTGAAATGGCACTGGGAACGGTCGACGAAGAGAATGTGGTCGTTGGCGATGCTCGTCAGGCGGATGAAGTTATCCATCTGCTTATCGGGGACGATGAGCGGTGGGTTCTTGCCGTCAGCATTTATGCGGAAGTGGTCGTAGTAGTAGCTGAGGTAGGCGTTGCCAGGTGCAGCGAGCACAGGGTCTATCTCTTTCTTGGTGGCATGGGCAAAGAGCAGATTGGGGATAAGCGGTTCACGCACCCGCTTTTTCTTGCCGTTCATCTCCTTCTCAGCATCATGCATGGCAAGGTAAGTGTCAATGTCCAACTCTTCCAGCCAGTCCTTTGCTTCCTGTTCGTGATGGTAAGCCACACGCAGAACGAACCATTGCTTTATCTGCTCCTGTTGTCGTGTGTCACTTGGTTCCTGTGGAGCGTTCTCCACCGACACCCCATTCTTGAACTGACTGGGGAACGTGCGAGGGGTAAGCCGCGCACCGGAAAGGAGATTGCCGCCTTCTCGGATGTACACATTAGACAACGTGTCCATAGGTTATCTTTTAGGCACATGAAAAAAGCGTGGAACCCTTGTCACTCGTTCCACACTTCGAGGCTCTGGTATTGCCCATTACTGTCAGAACGAGCAACGCAGAAGCCCACGCCTGTATGTATATCGCACCTTTGGCATACCTTATATATAACATAATATAATAAGGTATACCTCCGGCTGGTGATTACACACCCATGAACATCTACCATTGCCATGCTCTTTGACAGTAAGTGAAATTTACCAGATTTCGAAGTGTCAAGAACAAAGCGTCAAGTAAACGCCTTAATCATATATATGTTCCCCACAGTCAAACCGCTCCTCATGGGCAGTTCTTCCCACCCTCTGCGGACTTCTGCATTGGCGGACGGCCACAAGGGACGTACTCTGCGTTCGGCGGATGGTCACACCCTGCATCAGCCGATAAGGTTTCGGACGTGGTTAACATTGGCAAATTTATGAAGAAATATTGAAAATGCAAAATAATGAGAAAGGTTTTTTGAAGTCAATGAGAAAAAAGATGTTTTGCTTTGTTGCGTGTCTCAAAGCTCTCTCAAATCGATAAATTTTCCTCAGACCACTTACAGACCACATAGAAATTCTAAAATATTCTAATAGACAAGAAGTTATCTATGTGCAATAGTGTCAAATCAAAAGTAAATGCTTATTTTTGTAGACAATATCGTTGAAGCCGACCCTGCAAAGAACCGACTTTTTTGTTTCACTAATACAATTTATGGTAATGAGTAAAACCTACATTCCAAAGATGGCTATAATGTTTTACACCGAGGGTGAGGCAAACACATACCAGGCGCCACCTTCACCACGCCGCTCTATATAGCCTTTGTCCGTCATCTGGCGAAGTTGCTTTTTGACAGCTGAAGTGGCTATGCCTGCCTTTTGGCTTAACGACCCGATGGTGATATCCGGATCGTCTTTAAGGGGCTTAAAGGTGGCCACTGGCCACCTTTGAGCGTATTATTATAACGATTTCATTTTCGTTCTATTGCGTCACGGCGGAATAAAAGTAACTTATGATTCAAGTCGTTATCCATCAGTATTGACGGGAAGACTACAGACAGATGTCTTAACAAGTTATTTGGCATGTCCGATAAGGTTCACGACAACTTTTATCATAGTATCCTTTTCCTCAGGACGGCTTTCAGCAATGAGCAGAGTAAGGGCAACAAGGGTTGCATCGTCAATGCGCTTATTGTGCATATCGTCATAGAGAATGCCATTCTCGTTCATAAACCAAAGAAAGAGAGTAGCGGCAATACGCTTGTTGCCATCACTGAAACTGTGGTTTTTGGTGACAAGATACAGGAGCATGGCTGCTTTCTCCTCTACAGTCGGGTAAAGATCCTGACCTCCAAAGGTCTGATATATCTGGCCTATGCTACTCTTGAAACTGTCGTCCTTCTCGTTTGCGAAGAGTCCGCTTCCGCCAAATTTCTCTCGCAGTTCCGCAAGGACTTTCATTGCACCTTCGTATGTAGCGTGAAACTTCTCCTCTGTGGAGCTTTCTGGTATGCTCAGCCGCTGGTAATCATAGTCGTCAAGACGGTCAAGAGCGAAAGTGTAGTCCACAACAACATCAAGCAGGGCGTTTCGCACCTCCTTGCTGAGGTCTTGCAACTTCACCGTCCTCGCCATCGAGCGTACCAATTGTACCATCTGTTGGTAGTTCTCCTCACGGATACGCTGGTTGATAGCGTAGCCTTTGATGAGATAATCCCTCAATACGCTTGTGGCCCATTGACGGAATTGAATACCTCTCTTCGTGTTTACACGATAACCAAGCGAGATAATGAGGTCAAGGTTATAATAGGCTACATTACGGCCGACCTGTCTCTTGCCCTCCGTTTGAACTGTTCGGAATTTCCGAACAGTTGAATCGGCAGCCAATTCACCATCCTCATAAATGTGCTTGATATGCTCACTAACATTGGCTTTGCTGGAATCAAATAACTGTACCAGCTGTGCCTGTGTCAGCCACACCGTTTCATTCTCCAACTTCACGTCAAGTTGGGTTTTGCCGTCTTCGGTCTGATATATGACAATCTTGTTGTCGAGTTCATCCTTGTTCATCTTCACTTCAATTTGCTTGTTACTCAATCTGCTTTAATGTTTAATCTACTCTTGATGACATCCAAAGTGAGCGCGTGGCCTTTAACCGTTTCTCTGATTAAAGTATACGTCCAGTTTCCTCATCGTTCATTTTTCATTTATGGTACTACCTTTCTAACCTGATAGTTAATCTCCATGCCAAGAACATCAAGAATCTTCTGCACAGTCCTAAGTGAAGGATTACCGTGTCCACGCTCAATATCTTTCACCGTAGCGAGGCTCACCTCTGCTATTTCCGCTAAATCCTGTTGGGATATTCCCAATGTCTTGCGTCGTGATTTCATCGTCTGCACCAAATCCATAGTATGCTATATTAAACTTTTGTTGCAAAGATAGTAAGAATAAAGAAAACAAGCAAGAAAAAGTCTAATAAATTACACTTGCAGACGTGATTTTGTTCATCCAAAAAGATTTATAACAGCCATCTTCGTATCATCTATTCTCATGACAGTATCATCGGATGAGTGATAGGTGCGTGCACGAGTCGAGATGTGACCCCTTTGCTAATTTAAAAGAGCCCCCTTGCAGGTCACGTTTGCAAAGGTATAAAATTCATTTTACTACCCATCTTTTTTCTGTATTTTTTGATTAAAATCCTTCGTTTCCTTGAGTCGGTATGACACGCCGTTCATGTTGACAAGGTATGCGTTATGGGTAAGTCTGTCGACCAAGGCATTACCGGAGAAAGCTCCGCTGAACACCTTACGTATGCCATCAGGTGCTTAGCGGAGTGCCTCGGAGTTCTTCAACGCCCACAGACTTTAACAAGTACACAAACGATGGTGAAACATGGCGGAGCGCCTCGGCGTTCTTCAACGCCCCCGGTTTGTCGCGTAGGGTATGAAGGTAATGCTCAAGCTTGATGCTCCAACTGCCAAGCGCAACGACACTCAGCAGTCCATCGGCGCGCATCCGTCAATTCCTATAAAGGATTCCAGATAGCTTGATGGTACTGTCTCCCCACCGGCAAGGCGTGGGGGAGTTTGTATCAACCCTTTGGTAATCTTCATTGGATGGTCATAAGCTTTTTGACGACGGTCACATTGCTTGCGTCCTTGCTCAGCGAGTAGGTGTACTTGTATGCCGTAGCGTTGTAAGTCGTTGGGCTGCTGTTGACAAGGTAGATATTGCGCTTATTGGCGAAATCGAGTATGCCCGCAACGTTGTCGGGGTGCAACTTGCCAATCTCGTCCATCATACAGTGGATACGGAAATCGCCGAACCGCTTGCTCACCTTCTTCTTGAACACGTTGATGAGCATGATGTTAACCATCGCCTTCACAAGCACGTCGGTACCATCGCTTCCCACATTCGACAGTCGCTCCACCCAGTTGGTGTCGTTGTCGTTCTCCCGCACGCGGAACTCCAGTTTGAAGATGTCGGCGAGGGTGACGGCATCGCGCTTCTGGTCGGCCTCAAGCTGATCCATGAGGACCGTGATGAGCTGTACGGCACGCTGGTTGTTCTGTATGCGCTGCGTTTCGTCGGTAAACAAGTCCATCTCGCCAATATTATTGGCATGATCGTCGTTGAAACTCTTTATCGACAAGAGATGCTGCACAAGGCGGTCGCTACTGTCGGAGATGCGAAGTTCGATGTCCTTCACCACTCCCACGAAGTTATTCTCCCGGAAGTCGCGGTTAATCTCGTTGACGGTAGCCTGCACCTGACTCTTGTTTGACATGAGCTCACCGATGCTGTGGCCGATGGTACGCAGGATACTGGCATACTGCTCGCTGACCCGCTGGCGGTAGGTCTCGATTTTGTCGTTGCTGATGAACTCATATAGATTTGTGGCGAATTCGGTGTAGTCGCGGTCGGTCTCGAAGTCCGTTCTGAAGTGGAACGCGTTCTGCGGTGAGAAGTTGGCCTTGAACTTTTTCACTGCCCCCTGGAACGAATCACAGTACTTATTCTGCTCCATCACCCTGTTCTTCAGCTCCGAGAGGATATCGGCGAGCGGCTTAACCGTTTCCACAGGTGCGTCGGCAAACTCTGCGGGCCACGACTCCGATGCCATAAAGCCTTCCGTCTCATGTATCGACAGCTCCATGGCTTTTTTGTTTGCGATAAGACTGCGGCATTCCTCGTCAACCATTTTGATGGCATCGTCGAGTTTCCGGCGTCTGACGGCAAACTTGTCGTCGAGGTCGTCGAGCTTGATTTTCAGTGCCTTACGCTTGTCCTTGTTCTCCTGCTCATGGTCAAGGAACTTCGCCTTGTCCTCCTGCCACAGAATATATTCCTTACGGTTACGGTCGATGAACTGCAATTGTGAATCAATATCATTAAGCTGAGAACGCAGACTTACCAATTGGTTGGTATCAACACCGAGTCCGTGCAACTCACGGTCCATCAGAGCGTCGAGCTCTTTCAGCCGTTTCTCCGCTTCAGAGACTATTCCCTTGAGTTCGTCCTCGAGAGCCTTCAGCATGGCATCATACCGTGTCTGCACCTCCTTGCGGCTGTGGTTGAACGACTTACGCAATGCGTCGAGTCCTTTCTGCCTTTCGTTTTCAGTCCGCTTTATGTCGTTCTCCGACTTATGCAGCCGTTCGTTGGCATCAGCGAGCTGACGGGTATTCTCGTCCAACTTCTGGCGGCGGTAGTTTTGCAGTGTCTCATTGTATTGTACAAGATGGTTTTCGGCCGACTTTATACGCATTGGAATGCTCTGCAACTCGGCCTCGATATTGCTTTTTTCGACTCGCAACTGTCTAAGTTTGTTGCTTGGTTTCTTCTCCATCAACTCAACATCCGACGTGAGTTGCTCCTTGCGTTTGACGATATCGTTTCGCAACGCGATAATCTTTGCGTCCAATACCGACTTCTCCTTCTGAATGTCGGAAGGCGTGCGCACGTTCCGTTCAATGTTGTCGACGGCAATTTTCACTCCGAAAACGCTGTCCTTGCCCTCCGGAACGATCTCCGGGTGCAGGCTGGTGTTATAGAGTACTGCTTCCTCGTCAGCGATTTTTCCGATGTTTCTCTCCCACCCACTTTTATTCTCGCCAAGCCATTCGATGAGAGATCCTTTCTGTCGGTCGAGCAACTGCTGTAGATTTGCAACCTGCTCATTTACAGACGATATCCTATGTTCGATGTCCTTAACATCAGCATCAGCCTTAGCCTCTAAATCCTTGCGCTGCAATTCCGTCTCATGAGTTATGATGTCAATCTCACGTTGCAGTCGGGCTGAGTCCTTCTGCCGCTGAGAGCTTTCCGTCCGCAGCTTTTCGATACGGGTCTTCTCCTCGTCCATCTGACTGGAATAAGGATTGGCGTTCTTTATTCTTTCCGCATTAACCTGTAAGTCAGCCACTTCCTGCATGATGGCGGTGCGCCGTTCCTGCAATTCACTCAGACGTTTCTGGAATTCCTCGCTGAACCGCTGATAATCGTCCTTGTATTTGTCGGTCAGCGCACCCATCTCCGAGGTTTCCCCTACTTTCAGTTCCGATTGCCGCCGTTGCACATCCAGCTCGCGCTGTTTGCGAGAGTTTACCTCATTCTGTCGCAGTGCGTCGTATTTGGCCTTCACGTCTTTGTTTTTGTCGGTCAGCCGTGCCATCTGCTCGCTCAGACTCTGCCGGCGAATGTTCAGCTCGCCCTCATGGCTGATCTTCTCTATTATCCCGTCGATGCCGATATCCTCATAGTGTTTCCTCTTGGCGGCGGTGTCGTCGAGCACCTTCTTCAGCACTCCCATTTGCTGGTTCAGCTCGTCGCGCTGCTTGTTGTATTTGTTGCTTTCGTCCGCAGCATCGCGCCGCTTCTTAGCAAGCAGCAACTGCGTCTCCGATATCTTACTGTCGACCTCAGGCAGTTCTTTACGGTTGTGCTCCAGAGCAAAAACCGTCTGTCCGGTCAACTCAGCAATCATCTTGCGGCAAGCCTCGTAGTCGGCGTAGGCAGAGAGTACGCGGTCGGCCTCACGCCTCACCATCACGGAGCCGTCTTTCTCCTTACGAAACCACTTGCTGATGTCGTCGTACTGCATGCGGAAATCCTTCACCTCGTCGCGAATCCTGTTAAGGTCAATAGCGCCAGTGTCGGTGAAGTCCATGGAGTCGATGATAATATCCTTAATGACCTGACTCTCAAGGCTTTGGTTAAGGAATATATTCTGTATTGTGCGCGGCACGTTCTGGTATTTAGCACTCTCCATTATCGAGAATCTGCGCAGTTCGCGGCTCACCGCCTGACGATTGCCGTAGAGAACGTTCAGATACTCCTCCCTCGTGCGGACGATATTGCTCTTGAAGGTGCGCACGCCAATTGTCTGGCTTATCTTTCCCCACTCGTAACCGACATTGCCGGCATCGTCGATGAAGAACCGCTTGTCGTACGGGCAGTCGACGAAGCGGAACGCGGCGCGGCCCTGCGAGAGGAAGGCCATAATGAAGAAACGGCCGTTCTCGCGTGTGACCTCATAGATGATGTAGGAGTCGGGGTGTCCGAGATAGAATTCGTCGAACGGCTTCTGCCCGGCCATTGTGCGTATGCCGAGTTTCTGCTTGTTGGCATTGTAGAAGAACAGTATCGCGCGGAGGATGGTTGACTTTCCTACGCCCTGTGTGCCGATGAAGTGTACGTTGCCGTCGAGACAGATCTCGGCATAGCGTATGTTGGCACTATTGATAAAGACTATTTTATTCAGGTATCTCATCGCCCACCTCCTCACTGATGTTTATGCAGTCAATAATGTTTTCGATATAGTGGAAAGCCGAAGTGACTTGATAGAGGCCGTCTATCTCGTTGACTTGTTCGGCGAAACCCATCGTTACCATGGACGTCACGAGAGCCTCCAGCTTGTCGTGGTTGGTGACCTTTTCGGTATAGATATTTTGCAGTTTGTCCTTCAGCTCAAGGTTTGCACCGAGCTGCACCTCCATCTGCGCCAGATTGAACTGTGTGCCCACATCGAAGCCCGGATCGTAAGCCTTCAGAAAGTCGAGGTTGTCAATCCACGGCAAGAGTCCTATAAGTTTGTTCTCGACGGTAACTTTCGGTTCCTTGCGCGCGAAGTAGAAATAGCCGTCGCCGGCACAAAGCTGGAAGTCTATATGTGCGTAATAGTCGGCGTAATCCTGCTGATTCTCCTCCAAATCAAGGAAGAGGGAGCGCGTCATAGGGTCGATGGAGTTGGACGATATGAACTTTCCGTTCGACAGCCGTTGGAATATTTCACTGGTATATTTCATTTTGTTGTAGAGGTAAGAGTAGTTAGTCTAAAATTATTTTGGATAGATGATAGGATATTGGATGGTATGGCTACCGACCACGATTGTATCTTCCTGATGCTCAAAGCGTTCGTCGCGGTCGTACTGCGATGCCAACTGCAGGAAGAGGACGAGCCGTTCCTCCTCCGTGGTCTCAGTCTGGAACGGATAGTTCCACACGAACGTGAAGAGGTCAACGCTCTGTGCCAGAAAGCTGTTGATGAGCTCCTGATGGTTGAAAATGTGGCGTTCATCGGTTGCGGTATGCAGATAGTTGTCGTCAATCCTGCCCGCGAGCCGCGAGTGGATAATCGTTTTCTTCGACAACCGGCGGCGTACGTGCTGCAGGATGTCGATAGCGCTGTCCTCATTGCGCAGGAAGTCGAGCGAGACGAACGTGCGGTAGCGGTTCTGCGGCTCCATCCACACATCGTTGACATTTCCCAACCTCTTCAGGATATCCGTACTGTCGGTAAGCATCTGCTGGTCGCGCATGTATTTCAACTGACGAATTTTGCGGACGATACGACTCTGGTAGTCAATGCGGTTCAGGTAGTCGATAATCTGTCCGCCGATGGCTATTAAGCCGTGTGTGGTCTCGCGCAGCCCCATCCGCACCTCGTTGACGGTCATCATCAGGTCAACGTCCATTGCCGTCTTGAAGAATATCGTCTGCTGGTCGATAATCTTGTCGGTCTCACGGATGAGGTCCACTATGTGCTTGCGTTTCTCATCGAAGTCATTGAGCCGCAGCTTCTTAACCTTGAAGTCGGGTTCCTGCTTATAGGTGGTGTCGATATTGCGCTTGAGGTCGATGACATTCTTGCGGGTTACCAGATCGATATTGCGGAAGGTGTGCCTTATCTCGCGCATGAATTGTGCCTTGCGCTTGTCGGAGTCGGTGGCGAGCCACGAGTCGATGTTCAGCCTCAGCGTCTTGACATACTGCTCCACCGATGCTACGTTGATATCCTCGTTGATGTCGAGGACGTTCTCGAAGAATTTCTGATAAGCATCGTCGAGCTCTAACGAGTCGGCATTCTGGACGATAACCCCATGACGGATAAGGAATTGCAAAGTCGACTCATTGCCGTCGAGAGTCTCCACGGCATCGTCATAGCGAATGGCAACTGTTTTCCGCTTGCTGAACATGTCGGCAAGCAGAGTCTGGCCACGACCGAGCCAGCGTATCAACTCCCTGAGGTCTCTGAATGTTTCCATTTATTCTTGCTGTTACTTCATTAGCAGATTGTTTCGTAAGACGTGCATCCACTTTGGACGGTTAAGGTCGGTTGGCCGTTAAATGCCTAAAGCTCAGCGATATCCTCCACCGACATTCCCGTCACCTTAGCAATCGTTTCCAAAGACATGCCTAAGTCTTTCATCGCCTTGGCATTCTTTCGTCTTTCACTGATAGCACCTTGTTCGATACCCTTATTAAGTCCTTTCAACTCCGCTGTATCGACCACATTCTTCAAGTCGCTACGAACCATCGTGTCGATATCAATACCGTATGGGCCTTCCTTTGTCATGTCGTTGCAAATTTAGGATTTTCAGTTGCAAATATAAGGATTGTTTTTTATATGTGCAAATTATTCATACGGATAGTTTTCGATTCGCCTTAGAGAAACTTTTTGAGACAATATTAAACCGACTGGACATCCGCCAACAAGTTGTCCGTCCCGTCAAAGTCCAAGTACTGCATACCTCCATAACGACGGAGCCACAACTGTGCGTCCTTAACCAGCGCGTCAGCTTCCTCATCAGTAGATGCCACACCAAACTTCTTTACTTCACGGAACTTGCCGCGGCTCTTGTCCACTACAATCACACTAATGGTGCCTGACCTATTCTTCTTTTTGCGTATAAACATGACGCAAAGGTAATCAAAATCGAGTTTGCGTCACCCTAAATTCAAGGGTAATTTTATAACCACTTCATTATCAAGTAGTTAAAAATGTAAATATTTTTTGCGCTAAAGTCAGGAAGCCCTCCCCTACACTGGCACGACTTCGCCACCTTTTTCTTGGGACAAATACACAAGCCCGGCCCGACTTCGCCACTTTTTTCTTGAGACAAAATATCACCATTGATAATCAGGCGATTGCAAGGATATTTGGGTGATATAGGGTGACGCATTGACGA
The DNA here is from genome assembly GCF_019973375.1 of Prevotella lacticifex. GTDB lineage: Bacteria > Bacteroidota > Bacteroidia > Bacteroidales > Bacteroidaceae > Prevotella > Prevotella lacticifex. The sequence continues at coordinate 380,705 of NZ_BPTV01000003.1, forward strand.
AGTCAGAAAAAGGACAGACATATATCGTTCCAACCTGAAAATGCCCGCCGGCAGCTGTATGACAGCGCCGGCGGGCATTAATGTTAATCAGGTGTTACCCAGACAGAACCTGTATGGTTTCAGCCTGACACGACAGTTCTGTCTGGGATTATAGTACAATTCAAAAGTCTCATCAATCATCCCACAGCTTATTTGAGGAACCACCGACACGAGTGAAACCATTCCGGCTATCGTCTTCCTCATCGTCAGAGTCCCAGTAATTCTTTTTGGCTGCAGGCTCAAATCCATGTCCCTCCCAGCTTTCTGTCAACAAGCACGGGAACTCAAACGAAATTATTTTCTCCGTTTGGGGCTTCACATATTGTTTCTTCTTCATGACTATTTTATCAAGATTTTCTTTCCGCCACGAATATACACACCACGTCTTGGATTGACTACACGCTGTCCCTGAAGGTTATAGACTCTGTTGTCGGAGCTGCCACATGCGTCAGGGGCTGTTGCAATGCCTGTCGACTGCGACAGTGCTCCACCATCGTCGCCCCATATAAGGTCGACAGGAGCTGTTGCCACAACATCAGAGTTAGCGTCTGTGCTAGGCGCTACGTTTTTCTTGGCACCAAACGTCTGGTCGTCATCACCAGGATCATCGCTGGCACTCCCCTTGCGCGGAATGCTGACAAACGCCTTGCGCACCTCATAATTGCTTGTGGGATACCGATACGACGAAGGATAGAATCCCACACCGTAAAGATTCTCATCGATAACATTCCCATTTTCCGTTACCCTGTGATGCCAGTAGCCCTTGCTGAACTGATAATTCAAGTACTTGCTGTCAGGGCGTTTCACATCCGGGTACTGCTTCCACGCATTTTCCGAGGAGCTTCCGGCTTCCTCGTCAGCCGCAATCCACGGCATCAGGAAGTTGGTGCCTGCCTGGTGCCATACATAATCCTGGTCGACCTTGGCTGGCTCAAAATAGACATAGATGCGTCCCGGCTTACCCAGCACCTCGCCACCGAGATTGACCTTCGGCATCGCTGTAGTGTCTATACAGAGCATCAGTCCCGTATTTGCCGGCAGCGTATCACCGGCGAGTTTCGTAAAATACAAAGCCTTGATAGGCTGCGTGGGGTCGTCGTTGCCACGGACATAACCGCTGGCATAATAAGCGGTAACTCCTGACGGCCGTATCCTGGGCAATCCGTCGGAATAGGTCATCCAGTAGCCAGCAGGCACAGTGCCTCCGCTACCATCGCCTCCATTGTCGAGAGTTCTGAAATTGAACAGCTCCTCCTGAGTATAGCTCATGACATTGAATCCGAGCATGAACTTTGCAGAAGGCGCAGAATCCTTTGCAGCGTCATCGGTGTTCAGCGGTACAATGGTCTTCAGTTCTTCAGCACTCTTGTTATCCTTAGCCTTGAAGGTTATCGGCGTATTGCCATGTCCGAGGCTGTAGACGATGCGGTAAGCGCCGGTCTCAGGATACAACGATGGGTACTCCGTTTCCGATGAGCTCGTGCTTTTTGTCTCGTTTCCCTCAAGGGTGAAAGCCGGCACTACAAATTTCGACGGCTCACCGTCGACATTATTGCTGATGGAGATGTCAGAGCCTTTGTATCCTGCACGTCCCACATGCGGCAGGTCGATATAGAAGTAAGGGTCTTTTGTCTGACCGGAGGCAGCATCGTTGTCCTGGGTCTTCAGTCCTGTAAAGCTGACGGTCTCGTTGCGCGAAGAGAGATTGTTGGGCACATACTGGTAGCTGGTACCACCATTCTCATAGGTCAGCGACGGCTGCGAGACGGTCATGTAGTAGACGCTGTCTTCGCCATTGAAAATCTGGTAGAACTTCACCTTGTAGTAGCCGCTGGGCCATGTCCACACAAGATCCTTGTACGTCCCCGTTGTGGTTTCTCCATCTTTAGGGATACCGTCTTTATCGTACCATAATCCGCGATACATAAACCAGTTGTCTTCCACCTGATTTGCATTCGTGGTCGGCACATATTGTGCCGCACGTACCTTGTACTTATAGGCAGTAGGCACGGCAATGAAATAGCGTTTGAAAGCCGGAGCCGTTTCGTTTTTAGCCTCGTCAGGAACAAACGACGTAACGAAATCAGGCCGTTCGCCGAAGCGCAGCGACTTGCCGTTGATCATCTGCCCCGTCCACGTGAACACCTCTGCCTTGGCACCGTTGACGGACAGCTCATTACTCTCGTTGGGCTCGTAGGACAGGCGTATGGGGTCGGAATCGTTGGTACCCTCCCAGAAGCCGCTCTTCCAGTTCTGGTTAGGATTCTCTTCATAATAATTCCCATCCTTATCCATATAGTACCCCCATGTACTGTTGTCGTAGATGGCATCGCCTACCATCTCTATATCATGTCCTATGGACAGACGCCCCTCATCATCCTGACTGATACTGTAGAACTCGTCCTCGCCTGCTGACAGCTCAACTGTCTCAAGCTGTTGGGTGTAGCCTTGCGGATGGTTGTAGGACAGCCGGAACTTGACATGGTCGAAATGAAGGTTCGGCAATCCTATGGTGTACCGGCAGACATACCTGTTATGGTTGATAGCCATAGCATCATTATGACTTTCAGCCTCAGGGTCATAGTACCCCGCCATTATATTGTTTACATCGTCGGTACCGAGCATAACGATGAGCTGATCGTCTTTGATTACATTACCTGTATCTATCCACCATCCGTAGTCAACGGTATATGTCTTATAGTTATAGACATTCAACACCGGCGAGTACCAGTGTTTCTGCTGTTCCTCCGTGCTGCTATAATATTTCTGCAACCGATCTCCGCCGCTTTTCACAAGTGGGAATTTTGTTCCTGCCTCATCGCTCCACGCATAGATGCTCAGACTGTCGGGTTCCACGCCTTCTGGAAGGTTGAAATAGAGCTGATTGTTATATAATGTTCCATTAGAGTTGCCTGTATATAAGAAATATGAATATGGTGAAGATGTATAAACCCAATCTTTATCGCTTGTCGATGTTATGGGACGATAGCGCACCCTGAGATAGAGCGTCATGGAATAAGGTTTGTAATAGTATTCAACACCACTGAAATCGCTGGTTGAGACATCAACAGTAGCGTTAGCATCATTCATAGTCTGCCAGTTCAATGTCTTGTCTACAAAGTAGGTACCATCGTCATGGTAACTGAGATAATTGCTATTTTTGAAATCCTTGTTGTTGGAAATCTGATACTGAACCGTGTACTTGTCGGATGCCCTATTGGTAATCTTCACCTGTATGTCCTGGTTGGCTTGTCCCGAGACAGGCGACACAGCGTAGGCAGCACCTTCCACATCATTCTTGTTGTAGAGGACTGCTATTCCCGATGGGTCCAGCTCACCGCTAATCTTGTCGCGGGTAACTGTAAATTTATTGCCCGACACCTGGTCTGTATATTCTCCTTTAGCCAGATTGTGGTTGACGTTGTCCACATTGTGCGAGCCCGGATGCCCATAAGGATCGCGGATAACCAGTACCGCACCATGCTGACGGCAGAGAGAAGCCACGTCGATACGCGTTCCGTCAGGATTGTAAGCCGCATCCTTGTATTCTTTCTCGCCCGTAAGAAGGTTATGGTACTTGTTCACTGCCGCAATGGCAGCACCCTTGAAGCGTATCGGCTCGTTGGCGACATCTGGCACTGATACATGCTTCACGTCGCGGTACTGAATGGCGCCGTCGCCCTGCTTGTCATCAGTGATGACAAACCACTGGTCGGACACTATAGTGCCTATCGTTGCCGTCTGACCAATCTTGTTAGGGCTGTCATCAAACGATGTAGTGCCCTTGCTGTAGGCAGAGATAATGATATTGTCGTTATACAACACTCGCTCCCATATATTTTTCGGCACGCGGGCATAGTGCCACTTGGCGCCGCTGGCATCCGTCACCGTCTTGTCCGCCTTATAGCCCGGCCAGTTCTCATTGTCGAAGGCACCTGCTCCGTCCTTTGTGGCATAGACATAGAAATCGCGTTCAGAGCTACCGATGTCGTCACGGATATAAACGGTAAGAGAGTCAGCTGTCGTTGCATCGCTCGAGGAGGCATCCGGCAGATTGCTCATCGCCACGACCCTTGCTGCAGCGTCATAGGTGGCACCCACCTCATAGTCGTATTCCCCGGTGCTGAAGTCTCCCACTGTGAACTTTATCTTCTTAGGAGCATTGATACCCTCTTGCTTGCTGCTCCACAGAAAGACGTTATGGCCGTTGTGCTTGCCCACGAGGTTGATGACATCCCCAGAGGTCTTGGTTCCATCGAGCACGACGCCGACCTTCTTCGGGTCTCCGGCAGCCCAGTTGTTGCCATCCTCGAAATAAGCGTATGGCGAGGATGTGAGGTCGGCAAGGTCCTCGCCGAGTTTGAAGCTGCCGCTCTGGCTGTAAGGACGTGCGAAGTAGACGGTTGTTGCGGCATTGTGCGCAGCCATGTCAGCATACGCGCGGTCGACGACAGCACCCGCTATCTGGTCTGTAGGCCGGTTCTCATGATAAGCATTGGCCTTCGACATAGGCTCAAACATCACCTCGGGATTGTTCATGAACGTATTCTCGTCCTCGGCAATGTACACCATATCTGTAGGCTCGGCAGCATAGACACCGGTAATCTCAGAGCTCTGGAATCCCATTTCATATTTGAAGTTCGCCTGCCGGTCCGTCCAATAGCCGTCGGCATAGCTCACGCCGTCCTGCATGACCGCCGACTTGGCATACCACGCGTCGACCACTCGCATGTACTTGGTGTACTCTCGCATCGGCCGGTTCCAATAGCCATCGTCCTTGATGCCATTGGCAAAGTAAGAAGGGTCGTGGTCGATGGTGAATCCCGTGTTGGAGTTGTTGCGCATCAGTTCGCCCTTGCAGTTTGGGTCGAGGTTCAGGTTGGCATAGGAGAACATCGGGATATCCCGCTTCGTAGTCCCGTCGTCCAAATAATTCATCGCCTTCGTAACCTCAGGCCAGAAGTTGGAGCCCTCCAGATGACTGTCGGAAACATAAAAATAACCGTTAGCGTACATCGTCACATAGTTGGAGTTAGGCAGCATCGTATATCCGCTGTTCTGCTCGCTTTTAGCGTCCTGGATACTGAAATATCCCTGTCCATAGAGCAGGGGAATATATTTGGCATGGTACCAGCAGATGCCGTCAGCACCGGCGGCATAGAGATCCTTGACGAAGGCTACGGCTTTCGCAATATTTTTAGTGCCTTTGGTGTCGGATGCTCCATTCACATAGACGATATCCTCCACAGCCTCGTTGATGGCGTGTGCGGTAATGCTCTTTCTGGTAGGGTCCTTGAAATTGAATGTGTAGTTTTTGTCGTATGATGTCACCGACACAGCGGCTTTGGCGGCACTGCCCTTGAAGAGCTGGTTAGCCTCAACGCCGACGACGACCGCAAGTCCCTGCTGATGTGCCTCGCTGACCAGTGCGTCGAAATCTGCCCTAGTGCCGAGCGGTGTATTCTTCGAGTCATCCGAATTGTTGATCATCCTCAGAGCCAAAGGAGCATAGATACGATACCAGTCGGAGATGGGCGTTGCAAGCTGGTCGGAGAAGTGGAACTTTCCGTCAAAGTCCTCTGATGCTGGCAACGGCTGAACCGTCGTTACCTGCACGGCAGAGAAATTGGCAGCCTTTATCTCACTGAGCTTAGCCTTGATCGTATTGTAACGCCACCCGAAGCAGTTGAGTATTCTTCCACCATCACTGCCCTTCACCGACAGGTGTGTCCCATCAGCACTGGCAGGTGCAGCAGCCAGCAGGGTAAAAGCGGCAATAACAGTAATTATAATGTTTTTATGCATGGTTAGTTATCTTATTTATTTTAAAATGAACTTATGGCCATTCTGAATGACAACGCCTCTGTAGTCCTTGTTGACTCTCTGTCCGGCAAGGTTGAACATTGGCGCGTCCTCAACGGGAGCCGGACCAGCGGTTATCCCGTTGATGTCGGTTGCCACTGACGTTCCGTCGCCGTAGACGTAGACATCGGCTGTGGAGCTGTCATCATCGAGAGTAACGACAAAGTGCTTGGCACCAGTGGTCTGGGCATTGTCTGTATCAGACACTTTTCCGCCCTCGAAGCGGTAGCCTGCTTTCTTCACCTTTTCCGTAGGCAGGGTGAAGTAGCAGACGGAAGCCGGTACGAATGCCTTGCCCTTCTTCATCTGTATGAACGACTGCGTGCTCTCGGCATAGCCGAAATAAGTAGTCTTCCCGTCTCCGGTGGAATCGGTCTTCACCACATCGGGTACGAGATTACCCTGCAATGTCCAGTCGCCGACGGTCTTCTGCAAGGCGTCGAGGGTCTTCTCCGGACTTGGCCACTGCCATTCCTTGCGGGATATAATCTTACTGTTGAAGATGCGTCCCGAAGTACTGCTATTATTTATAAATATGTAGGGGTGGAAAGCCTCGACGTTTCGTACCCTATGGAAAGACAGCAGTCCGTCGGTCGCCGTACTGTTCTTGTCGACGACAGCATCGGCAGAAGCGAGGTCGTAGACCCTGAGCTTCATGGCAGAGAGCTCAGCAGAAGTAAGGTCGAACGGCAGGCAGAGCGTAGAGATCACGCCCTCACGGACATAGCGTGTATAGAGACGGTTGAGGAACTGCATCTCCTTGTCCTCCTGTCCACTGCCTTCGGCAAGCTTATGCTTGCTGCCGGTATTGTCGCCATTGGTCTTGTCGGTTACGGAAAGCTTGTATACGCCCCCTTCCTTGTAATCGAGCTGGTCGCTCTGTGGCTGGTCGGCAGCGGCGAAGATGACCATTGTCGGCAGTCCGTTGACAGGTGTGTAGCCGGCAGGCAGATTGTCAGGGTCGTAAGTCCACGCCCAGACATCCTTTCCATTGAGTTTGGTCTTCGTCATGGCCGGTTTATTGTTCCATTCGCCGCCGGTGAAATTGCCGGAGTTGTTCCATGCCCACAGATGCGGCTCGTTCCATCCCACGGAGTTGTGGAAGTAGATGGTGAACTTGATATTCTCTTTGTAGTCGCTGTATGGCTTGGAGTTGACTTCATCGAGTTCGTATTTGCCCGGTTCTGTCTTTGCCGTGAGCACGTAGACCTGATTGTCCACAAAGTCCAGGTCAGTGCTCAGGGTGGAGGGAGTGCCTCCGGTGCCGTTGTTGAATATAAGCTTTGTCGGCAATGTGAAGGCAGGGTCGTCAGTAGTGTACGTCCACTTATAGAGCGGTATGCCGTCGTGGTTCTTGTCAACGGTTGTAATCTCAGTACCCGGCCAATCTCCTGCCAGTTTTGGATTATCCGTATAGATGTTTACCTTACTCCAGTTCTGCTTGTTGCGGAAATAGACCGTATAGGTCTTTTCCGCCGAGGTCTCCTTATATTCCGACAGCGGCACGAAGGTAGCCTTGTCGGTGTAGACATACTCGTCGTGGAAATCCGCACCGTCAATGGTCGTACCCTTGCCCTGCTTGTCCTCAATCTTAATATTCGATGGAGCACTGGTCATGGTCGACGGGAAGGAATAGCCGTAAAGCTCATAGCCCTTGATGGTCATCTTCGTCATTGACGGACGGTTGTCGTAGCCAACATCTGTCGTGGAAGAACCCTTCAGGTCTGAAGCGGCATTCGTATTGTTACCGCACCACCAGATGCCTGGGTCTGTCATTCCATTGTTCTTGAAGTATATGCTGTAAGGCTTGTTGTACTTTACGGCCTCATCCTTCTGCTTATAAACCATATTGCCGTCGCCATTGACATAACCATCTGTGGTCGTAAGCTCATAGATATATCCATCTGTCGGACTGGCGATATTCTCACTCTGAAAGCCGTGCTTCTTGTCGTCGCCATAGCCCGTACCGCCGGAGTTGAAGATAATCTTGTCGGGCAGCAGTCCATTGACATCCTCCGTGAATGTGCAGGAATAGATATTATATTCGCCCTGCTTCTCGGGGCGAAGATACATGACAGCACCCGGCCATGCGCCTCCGAAGTTAGGCCACGAGACCTTTGTCTTATTATTGTCGTCGTCAATGTATTCATGGTTGTACCATGCATAGGCGTGCACATTATCTATATTGACGCTGTTGAGGAAGTACACCGTCAATGTCCTCTTCGTCTCTGCCCCTTCAGCTCGCCGCATGACGGTCCTTGCCTTTGCCGTGGCAGCAAACGCCTTTGCCGGTACGGAGTTGTCGGCTGCCCGTCCCCATTTATCTGCAGAGGTGGTGCGCTCCAGGTCATACTGCCCGGACGCATCCTTGCTCGTAACCGACAGCTCGTAGACGCTGTTGTCCTCAAAGGGGATGCTAACGCTCTGTGGTGCCGGCGATCCACTGCTGAACATGACGGATGTGGGCTTGGACGTCTCATCGCCGGTGTAGTTCCACACATAGTATGGTTTATTGCCCATAACGACAGTGGTCAGAGCCTGGCTGTTGTCTGCGCCTCCGGATGTGAAATATGTCTTTGCGCCATTGGTACCCTCATTCCACACTGTGATTTTCGGATTGTACCATCCAATGGTGTTTTCGAAATATACGGAATGTGTACCGATATCATATCCCGCATAGACAGAGTCGTTCTTCACATTGCCCGTAACCTCCTCGGTGATGTTCGCATACGTTGCAATCTTTCCGTTGCTGACGCTCTCATCGCCCGGGGTGAAGGTCAGGTAGACGTCATTGTCAGTAAGTCCTGTAATATCATTAGTCTGGTTGATGCCCTGGCCCTGTGCGTTCAGGTCGCCGGTGGAGAGCACGATGTTCAGATAGTCGGTAGAATAAACCTCAATGATATGATACTGCCGCGACTTGCCGTCCTGGCCCGTTATTGTCTGGGTCGTTACATGGTTCTCGTCGGAGTTCTGCATCATGTTCACACCGGGGAAGGAACCAGTGAGCTGCGTCCAGCCGTTGCCCTGACAGATGTAGGCATACAGCTTCGGACTGGTAGTATAGATGCACACTCGCCTTCCGTTGAGCTGAATGGTCGATGTAGTGCTGTTGGCGACATTGTCAGCTTCGGTAACCGTCTCGTCCTGGCTATTGTCGGTCCAGCGTGCAGGAGCCTCTGTGCCATTCACATATTTATTATATGTGTCGGCAGCATCGGCACTGATATAGAAATTGAAGTTTTCACCTTCGGCAACCTTCTTCCATTTTGTCTCATCGGAAAGAGTTTCGTTGAGAGCCTTGTCGTCGATTTGTCCGAAGGTCATAAAGACCTTTGAGCTGCCATTTCCCGACACCTCCGCGAAATAGCCGTCGCCGTCATCCGGGTCATAGCCATTCTGTGTTATCCGGCTCATATTATCAATTCCAACCGCCTTGCGCGCCATAATGAGTTTTTCCAGTACCGGGCGCATGGCAGGGTCCAGCCAGTGCTTGAAGTATATGCACGGGGTACCGGGCATGCCAAGGATATATGCGTTGGCAGCCAGGATATTCGAGGTTACCATATTGTCGGCATTTTTCATCGACAGGTCATAACGCGGATAATAAGTATCATGGTTGTCGACAAAGGTTACGGCATATCGTGAGAGCGCGCGGTCGGAGATAAGCGGGGTGTTGGTTCTCTTACCGGAGGCGTCGAGCGTGAAGGCTCCCGTCCGCTGGCTGAAGTCGCTGTTCTTGAAGCCTTGTGTCATCACAGAGAAATGCATTGGGAAGTCGAAGGCGGCATTGTATCGGGTGATTTTCTGCTTCCCGTCCACCGTCGTGGTGTCGGTCCAGTGGTTGAGCCACCATTTCACTTCATTGAAATTGCCGTCGAAGACCTCACCGACCGAGAAGCGCGGCTTTGCCGACTTGTTGTAGTCTACAAGGTGTGTTGGAAGGAATCCCCTTGCCATATCATAACGGAAGCCGGAATAGCCCAGTCCGTCCGTGCCATCAAGGAGGAAGTTCTCATAGGCCTTTATAGTTTTCTGAACGTTGGAGCTGCGATGGTCCAGGTCGCGTGCACCATCAAACGACTCACAGGTTTGCCGGTCTACTGACGAACATGTCTCCTCGCCGTATGCCGAAAGCGACAGCTTGGTATCAGTCAATGAGTTCAGATAGTCGAGATAAGCCCTGGTAGCTCCACCATCATCGTCATTGAGCACGTCGGATGATGTAAAGTGGTAGTCTTTTCCCTTGTAAGTCTCGGTCGGGAACGAGAGCAAATCGGTCTGATTGATGGATGAACGGTGGTTGATGACCACATCCTCTATTATTCCGGTACCCTTAGCCTTGTAGGCGGCAATCATCGCCTTCAGTTTGTCCTAGGAGCCGAAGCAGGAGTTGTGGTCGAAGTAATAGTAAGGCATATAGCCCATGGTACGGCTGCCCTGGTACGGCATGCCGCCACTCTGCGGAACCCAAATCAGGTCGAAGTACTTGGAATACTGTGCTACGGTATCCGCACTGCCAAGCTTCTCCCATGAGGACTCATCGAAGGAGCCCCAATAGAAGCCTTGCAGCATGACACCACCGTAGTGGGCAGGCCATCCGACATTGCTGACAGCTTCAGCTGTCTTTTCATCTGCATTAGTCTGGTCAGCCGGTTCCACCTGCACTGACGCGACATCATTAATCTCTGCCATTGCCATTTGCACGACACTCAGCAGCAAGAATAAGATGACGATACGTGGTCGTAAACGTTTGTATATCATATGCAAGATACTAATATATTATTTTTAAAGAGTATGTCAGCTAAAATACTATTATGTTTATAGGCTTCAGGTAGCAAGCACATATCGATAGGCTGTTTATGTGCACAAAGGTAAACAATATTATTAACCCAACTTTGACATCGTATTTTGCTTAGTTGTTCTGTATCAGCAATTTAGTGTTTTTAAAAAGTCCTACTGTGTTCTACAGATTTTTATTTTTTTAAATGGCACTTTACTGATTTTCAACAACTCGTAGATTTCAGCTGCACTATCTGTAGGCACACTGCACAGTCTGGTCTCGACAGCCTCTCCAAGCGCATTTACTGCTGTGGTAGTAACTGCTTTTTGAGTCTTCATGATCCGCATGATCTCCGACCAGTACGGTGTCGAACGCTCCCGCCCATGCTCATCCTTGCCTTGCTTTCGCCGGGCAACCTTCATCTGATGGCGCACGGTGTTTACTATCCAGTAAGCCAGCAGCCCTAAGAAAAGGTGTGCGTCTGCCCTATTGTCAGTCTGGTGGTATATGGGCCTGAGGCTGAGGTCGGTTTTGAGCTGCCGGTTGGAGCATTCTATTTCACGTATAAGATTATAGTAGTTCCAGGTCGTTTCCTCATCTAATTTCTTCACATTGGTTCTGAGGAAGTATGTTCCGTATTCCACCTTGTCCGGGATGTTGACCTCCCATGTCATAGAAGCGACTTTGTCGTGTCCGTCATCCTCAACTTTTATATTGTAATATCGGCTTATAGAGGGATATTTTCCTTGCAGGGCACCGATCCTGTTTTGTACCTTGCCGTAGTTTTTTATCCCGTGTTTTGATTGGGTACTCTTTCTGATTTTTTTCAACCCTTCCTCAAAACGCTCACGGAATTTGCGGTTCATGGATTCTTCCTTCAACGCTTTTGCAGGAGAGTCTATTTTGAGGTAACAGTCGTCATTCTTGGCCGTTGTTACGCGTTGAAGCGTTATCTCGCGCTTCAAGCAATCGCAAACTGTGACTTTGGGAGCATTCTCGGGGGTGGTGTATTCGGTAAGAGCTTTGCGGGATACACAAAGATAGTTGTATCCTTTGTCCCTTATAGTCTTGAGGTTATCTTCAGTTGAGATACCTGCGTCAATGACTACAAGCACTCCCTCGTTATCGGGACATTTGGCCGGATTCTCAGCAATAAGCTCGTCCACCATGTTGGGAAGTGACTTTGGATCGGCGGTATTGCCTTCCAGTACCGCACTGTAACGTATGAAGCCGTCAGTATTGATGCATAGCGCGAGGACAAGCAGCTTGCAGTCGCTGCGTTTCTCCTTTGAACGGCCAAAGGCAGCCTTCTTGCTGCCGGTCTTGCGTCCCTCAAAATAAAAGTTGGTGAGATCGAAGAGCATAATGCGGTTGGTCGGTTTGAAGAGGTCATCGGTCTTGTGGCAAAGATACTTCTCAAGCTTATCCTTTATGGAATAAAGGTCATCGGCAACTCGATATATCCTCCTTGGAGTTATTTTGGCCATAGGAAGGTCAAGGAGTTCGCACACTGCAGAGTTCTCTTTTATAATGGATATTGACTTTAATTCGGACGGAGTATAGGCCGCCCTCGTAATAAGATGGGCCAAAGTGACCTTCACCTTGTCCTCAGACCATCCCAAAGAACGGAGAAATGTATCCAGACCAAGTTTACGAATCGTTTGCAGGCATAGCCATTCGCAGCCGACTTCCCTTGCGTCTGTATGCCTCATAGTGTCAACATCTATCCGTTTCCTGGCCTTGGACTTGCTTCTCTCGTAGGCGTTGCCCACAATATCAAGTTTTTCCTCCTCGACAAGTCTGGCCCAGTACGCATGCACTCTGTCACGAACCACTTCCGAGTAACCTTGCAGTTTCTCATCCCAAAGTTGGACATCCTTCTGGTAATTGTACAGATACGTCAGTCCACGCGCAACATCTCTTATCTGCTCTGGGGATAGGTCATGTATAAACCCGACATTGAGCAATATCAAAGTACATACCCTACCGCTGGCATCGCGATAGGACTCCTTCAGACGGTAATACTTCTCGTCTTTACACGTCTGTGGGTTGTAACGTATTTGGGACGTAAAATTCATGCCGCAAAGATAAGCAATCCCTACGACATTGCTGTGTTCTACATTGCGATTTTGAGCAGTTTGACCACGCAAACCCCTATAAACACTGGAAAAAATTCTGAAAAAAAACATTAGAGCGTCAAACTTGGGTTAAAACTGCAAACAAATTATTTATTATTTTTACAGAAAGATCGTGCAAACGTTTGACTTGCGTTTCCGGCATTGGACCCCCAGTTTATATATATACCTTCTGACTTCGTTATCTTTTTGTTAATATCAATTACCATGCCTGAATATCACTGTAACTATTCGTCGAAATCATTTTGGCCTGTATTATGCTGTGGGGACTAAAATATGTTCTTGTGCGACAAAGCTATGTTATTGTGGGCTCGAAGCTATGTTATTGCGGGCTCGAAGCTATATTATTGTGGGCTCGAAGCTATATTATTGTGGGCTCGAAGCTATGTTTCCAATGTTGTAATGCTATAGAAAAAGATCGTTTGCTACGTAGCGAATGATATTTTTCTACGTAGCGAAAGATCATTTGCCACGCAGCAAAATCAACATTTTCAAATTGCAGGAGATACGAATTGCAATGACCCGACTTCGTCACTTTTTGTTGAGACAAAATAGCACCATTGATAATCAAGCACTTGCAAGGATATTTAGGTTATATAGGGTGACGTATACCCACTGCCACTCGGGGGAATCATGCGACTCGTTTGTTTAGCGTACATATCCATACATTGATCGCATTTACCCACTGCAGCTCGGGGAAATCATGCGACTCGTTTGTTTAACGTACATATCCATGCATCGATTGTACATTTACCCAGTGTAGGGGTGGGGTTTATCCCCACCATCTCTGCTGCGGGGCATTTGTTTTGTATCTTGTCCGCTGTTGGTAGGACGGGGTTTATCCCCACCATAGCTGCTGCGGGGTAGCGGAGAGGAACAGCGATAACAAGTTGTTAAAATAATTCATATTATTCCGTCTATTGCACCACCTCTGTACAACATTGATTTTCAATGGGTTACTAATACATGCCATTTCGCGTTCTAAAACGGTCCGTTTTAGGACGCAAAACGGTCTGTTTCGCACGCTGAAACGGACCGTTTGGGAAGGCGAAATGGTATGTATTAGAATGGTGTAAAGATTTTTTAAAAGAAGAATTGAGGAAATGATGAACGTAGAGGAACTTCGGAAAGACACGAAAAAGGCGACTCCCTTATTCAAGAAGTCGCCCCGCCGGAGAATACCGGCATATAGGAGATTATGTTGTAAAACAAAAAAGGGACTGCTCCCTATGAAGAGAACAGTCCCTGTAATACCACTGAGCAGCAACGCCGGGGTTATGCGACCTCAATGCGTTTTGTCTCCTTCTCAGCCTTCTGAGTGCGAGGAAGGGTGATATGAAGCACACCGTTATTAACCTTTGCCTCAATCTTGTCCTTCTCGACATCATCAGGCAGCGTCAGAGCCTGCTCGTAATTGCTGTATGAGAACTCACGGCGCAGATAATGCTCCTTCTTGTTCTCATCTTTCTTTTCGTCCTTGTGCTCCATCTTGATGGTCAGGTTGCCATCCTTGTCGACGTTCACCTTGAAGTCATCCTTCGTGGTGCCTGGAGCAGCAAGCTCTACTTCGTATTCCTTGTCATTTTCCTTGACATTGATAGCAGGTGCTGTGACGTTCATGCGCGGCATCCAACTTGTGTTCAACATATCGTCGAAATCATTGTCAAGCCAATTGTTCATGTCTCTTAAAACTGGATACAACATAGTCAAAACCTCCTAATTATCAATTAATTCTTTATTTATCCTCGGTTCATCCATCGTCCTCAGGTTCCTTTCGTTGCCCTCGTCCGACGGCCGAACTTCACTAACCATCAATGCAATATCCGTGCCTATAAACAATTGGTGACAAATCATGCCATCATTGTCAGCAATGCTTAAAATATTTACACTTTGCTGACAACAGTGGCACATATTTAAACTTGTAATCCTCTACGCAACACACTATGTCTAGAGTCGGAATGATACAGGCATGTTGTATTTCACACGTACGGCCTGACCTTTCTGCTTACCGGGAATCCACTTAGGCATGCTTCTTACCACACGCAGTGCCTCACGGTCAAGTGATGGGTCAACGGAACGGACAACCTGCACATCTGTGATGCTACCGTCACGCTCTACGACGAAGGATACGACCACATGACCCTCAATACCATTCTCCTGTGCTACAACAGGGTACTTGATGTTGTTGGCCAGATACTGCATCAGTGCCCACTGACCACCGGGGAATGAAGGCATCTGCTCAACATCTTCATAGATTGAATCGTTTAGCCCCTTTTCGGTTTTTTGGTCAATGTAACTTTCATTGTATCCCAGCAGCTTAAACGAAATATTAAAGCGACGGTCTTCATATAGACTGTTGGATTTATAATAGCTGTAATTTCTACGTGCCTCAAAAGCGGGTATATCCACTTGCTTGGTCATTGAAGGAGCTATGTCGATATCAGTCTTGTAGTAATCTTTATAGTCAAGCAGAGTACCACTCATGTCAAAATAACACAGACGGAATCTTACATTAAAGAAACCTCCATTTGAGACACTATACAATTTGGCCCTTGCTTTGCCGTTTCTGGCTTAGCAAGGGCTTTCTTTCGTAGAAAGCCCGTTTAAACTTCCCCTTGTTTTAGTCTCTGCATAA
>NZ_BPTV01000004.1:0-165000 GCF_019973375.1 Prevotella lacticifex
CTTTCAAAATACAAGAAGGTGAGAACCAAAGATGGTGGAAAATGGGGTACGGCAACCATGCTTAAATATATAGAAGAGCTAGTTGCTATGCTTGGTGTATAGTGTCTCAAATGGAGGTTTCTTTATTACATTACAAATCGTTTGTTTCGTATGATTCCGAAGGGATAGCGTTCCTTCTGTATCATCCCAATTTTGCTCATAGCGTACCATGGTAACAGCCATGCTATCACATGCTGTATCGTTGGCAAATGAAGCTTGGATACAGAATACTACCATTGATAAAAGTAAAAAGAAATGCTTCATATTCAATTGCCGATTAAATTATTAATGTTGAATGATTACGTATTCAATTCCGTGAGCGCTCCAGTTGTGGAGTCAATGATAAAACCGCGGACAATGATGTTGTCGGGAACGAGCGGATGGTTCTTCACCCGTCGCATTGTCGCCCGCACGCTCTTTTCCGTGTCGCCGAAGCCGTTGAGCCACTGGCGGAGGTCGAGGTGCTGTTCCACTTCCGCTACCTTGTCAGCGGAAATCCGCTCTCGAATCAGATGCTCCATGTGCTCGCCGGTCATCTTTCCGGCACCGCAATCGGTATGGTGGATGAGCATGATCTCCTCAATGCCCAGCTCATAGATGCCTACGATGATGGACCGCATGACAGCGTCGTAGTCGTCGAGGATGACACCGCCTGCCACCTTAACCATCTTCACCTCGCCATTCTTGATGCCTAATGCCTCAGGCAGCATTACGCTCAGACGGGTGTCCATACACGTGACAATAAGCGTCTTGCCTGACGGCTTGCCATCAGTGATATGCTTTACGTAGCCCTTCCCGGCAACGAAGCGGCGGTTGTTCTCCAGTATTTCGTCAATCATAATAAAGTAATATTAAGTCCTTTAACTATTGTCTGTCGGCATGACTGTCCTTTGCCTTGCGCGCAAACTCGAACAAGCTTTGCGGCAGATGGCAGTAACCGTCAGGATTCTTGTCGAGATAATCCTGGTGATAATCCTCCGCTTTGTAGAAGTTCTGTAAAGGCTGGTTCTCAACGGCAATCTTTCCGTTGATGTACTTCTGCTCTTCGGCAAAGACCGCATTGATAATCTTCTCGTCAGCAATATCGGTGTAATAGACACCAGTGCGGTACTGCGTTCCCGTGTCGTGGCCCTGGCGATTAATACTTGTTGGGTCGATGGCCTTGAAATACATCTCCAACAGGAACTTCAACGACACCTTCGCCGGATCGTACGTAACATGGACGGTCTCAGCAAAGCCGGTCTTGTCGGTGCATACCTCTTTGTAAGTCGGGTTTTCCGTTCTGCCATTGGCAAAGCCAACCTCAGTGTCCACCACTCCATCAATCTGCTTTAGGTAATGCTCTGTGCCCCAGAAGCATCCTCCGGCAAGATATATCTCCTTCAAATTCTCTTTTTCCATATTTATCCGTATTATGTTTTGATTGATTAATTCCTCACTTCGCTTGGGCTTCTTCGTCAATAGCAAATTTATTTAGTTTATTTGTATTTACCAAACATTTCAAGGCTTTTTTACGCTCGACACATCGCCACCACTTCCCTCATGAGACCTATCAGCTCATCGGCACCATGGTTCCCATATAATTATTTTGGCACAATCTGCCACATGGTTGGCGCAATATCCACGGAGATGTTGCACATTTTGTCGTACCTTTGCACTCGGAAATCCACCAAATGACACCGGTCATCCCCATGAAACTGATGACGAAGCAAAATTATGAGATGCAACTATCAAAGAATTCATAAATTTTATGTAACTTAGCACACAAAATAAGATAAAGATGAAATACGTATTTTACCAGGATACCACTTCGTTTCTTCGTGCCTTCAGCACATGGACGGTGCAGACGGTAACAGAATACAAGAAAAGATGAAGCGAACGATGATATACTGCATTCTATTGGTAGTGGCTTTGTTTACTAAAGTTTCCCACTTGTTCAAAATGCCCATAAACAAGGGGTTTCTGAAAAGTTCAAATAGCAGGATGCCCATAAACAAAGTAGTTTAACAAGTGCTTAATAAATGTGAAAGGGCAAATGACCTTAAAAGGAGAAGTCCGATAATGCAATATTCTACTGCTCATAAAAAGTTTTTTGAAAAGTTAAAGATGCGCATACCCTTTGGGAAAGCCTTTTTATAAAGGGGTTCTCCAAGTGGGAAACTCTAGTTTGTTTATATGCTGGCAAGGCTACGAGTTCTGGGTGGCTGTAGGCCGTCAGCCGCGTGGAGAACGGTTGGAACGGTGTAAGCAGTCACCACAGTGGCGCGACGGCGAGTTTGTCAATATGCACGAGACACCGACGCTGACAGGTGATGACGGATTCTTCGCCCAGATGTATAAGTTTCTGTTTGGCAAGGTGAAGAATCTGCATCCTGACAGCAACGTGCCAACAGTAAAATCATCGCTGAAGGACATCCCCCGCTCTGAAGAGGTTTGCGTCTGGCTTGGCCACTCCACGGTCTTTATTCAGACCGGTGGCGTGCGCTTCCTCTTCGACCCCGTGCTGACCAACCGATTGCCCGTGTGGTGGTTCATGCGCCCGTTCAAAGGCGCTGATGTCTATACTGTCGATGATATTCCCGAAGTCGATTACCTTGTCATCACCCATGACCACTGGGACCATCTCGACTGGAAGACGGTGACGGCTTTGAAAGACCGTGTCGGTCAGGTTGTCTGTGCCCTCGGCATCGGCGAGCACTTTGAATACTGGGGCTACGACCCGAAAAGGATTCACGACCTTGACTGGCAGGACAGCATTGCCGTCAACGAGTCGATCACCCTCCGCTGTCTGCCTACACGCCATTTCTCCGGCCGTATAGGACAGCACAAAACGCTATGGGCTTCCTACCTCATCGACGGTCCGCGCCGCATTTTCGTTTCTGGCGACGGAGGCTACGACGAACGGTTCAAAAGGTTTGGTAAGCAATATCCGGGCATCGACCTCGCCATTTTGGAAAACGGACAGTATGATGAGGGTTGGCGCTATATCCACACGCTCCCCCGTGAACTGCCAACAGTCATCAGCGAGCTCGGTGCCCGTCGCGTGCTGACCTACCATAACTCAAAATGTGCCCTTGCCAACCACTCCTGGACGGAGCCGCTCGACAGCATCTATGCCAATGCTCAGGGCAAACCCTGGCAGTTGCTCACCCCTCGTATCGGTGAACAGGTAAAGCTAAAAGAGCGGCAGACTTTCAGTAAATGGTGGAGGTAATCACAGATGAATCAATAAAATAATATACCCATGCTCAATCTTAGAAAAGTACACCACATTGCCATCATCTGCTCCGATTACAAGTGCAGTCTGGAGTTTTACACGCAAGTACTCGGCATGACCGTAATAGCCGAGCATTATCGAACGGCCCGTCAGTCGTACAAGACAGACCTTGCGCTCAACGGACAGTATGTCATAGAATTATTTTCTTTTCCTTCCCCACCCCACCGTGTTTCACGTCCGGAGGCGACAGGTCTTCGCCATCTCGCCTTTGAGGTTGATTCGCTGGATGATGCCATAGAGGAACTGGACAGGCTCGGTATTGCGCATGAAGACGCTCGCATAGATGAGTATACCGGCAAGCGTTTTACGTTCCTGCAAGATCCAGACAGCCTTCCTATAGAGCTCTATGAAAAGGAGACTAACGAAAATCTGGGATGAATACCTAAAAAAGATTCCTCCATATCATTCTGACATGTTCAATGCCGGCTTCCATGAAGACATCGGAGACGACCTGGAAGCCCATTAACTTGTAGAAATCAACGGCATGGAGCTGGGCATCAAGCCATACTTCAGAAGCTTTGAAGCGATCCCATGCCACCTCGCAGCAGCGTCTCATTACCTTTCCACCAAGGCCTTGTCCACGATAAGCGGAAGCTGTCGCCACGCGTCCTACCTTAACATGCTTCTCCACAGGATCGAAATATATCCGGGCATAGGATACGGTAATAGTCTTGTTGTCCTTTTCTGTGGTGGCAAAGACATGGATGCTGTCTTCGTCCATGTCGTCAAGGTCGGGATAAATAATATTCTCCTCTAAGAAAATATATCTTGCCTCAGTTTCAAAATATGAAACAGTTGACGCGCAGAGAGCTCATCGAAATGAAGTGCCTGTATCTGTCTGTTCATAATGTCAATCATAATAGAGCTGCCCGACAAGAGAATAACATCGTTGCCTGTATAGCCACAAGGAGTGAAAGCACTGACATGCGGCGCAATCCATGGAAGGCAAACGTAGTTATCATGTTGTCTATGTCTTAGAAATCGTTGTTGACTATTTCCTTCCCGAATGGTGCCAGTGCCAGGCGCATCAGCCGGAAGTGCATCATACCCCATGGAAGGCCCACGATGGTTATGCTCAGGAGCAAGCCAAAGCCGAGATGGGTCAGCGCAATCCAAATGCCACCAACGAAGAACCAAAGTACATTCATGATCATGTTAAGACATCCAGCGTCCTGCGGCTGGTCAACAACATGTGAGCCAAATGGCCACAACGCGAGAATACCCAACCGAAGGGTGGCTATGCCGAATGGTATGCCGATGATGGTGATCATCAGCAGGAGTGATGAAACGAAGTACTCCACTGCGATGCCCAATCCTCCAAAGACGAGCCAAATGATATTTCCTAATATCTTCATGAATTCAATCCGGTTTCAAATAATGAACGCTTTTGCTTGCAAAGATAATGAAAATCACTGAAAGCAAAGAATTGACATCATCAATTTAGGCAGTCAAACAAATTAGTAGGATTAAAAGGTTCGAGTCTTTTTTGAGGGGGTGGTAAGGGGGGGGATCCTTCCGGTACCGTGAAATTCGAGTCTTTTAGGGGTACCGGAGAAGCGAATCCTTATTGGGTACTGGGACTTCGGATCCTTCTCGCCCCTGCCCCTCGGTGTTTTCAGGTATATATTATTGAGGTTATACCTGTCTGCCGATTGCACTTCTATGTTGAAGCGGCCAGAGATCGTTGAACGGTAAAAAGGTAAAAAAGAGTAAAGCTACCCTATTCCTCAATTTCTGCCGATGATCCCCGTCTGCGTATCTTTGTTGTTGAGCTTGCGCTGTGCTTCTTTGTAGCTCCTGCCGTGAGTAAGTTTCCACGTGAAGTTGAGAGAAACGAAATTTCCGATGGTTTTGCTGCGGAGCTCATAGTCCTTGTGCATATAGCGGTTGAGCAGGTGGGAAGAAATCGCCTTGGGATTGGCCATGAAACAATGGTCCCACGTCAAGGACACGGAGCAGGAGCCGACCTGATAGCTGCATTGCAAAGCCGGTATGCCATAGTTCCATCCGAGATTCTCGCCTTCGAGAAAGCGGTAGCCATTGTCGGCTTGCGCCGTGAGCGTCCAACGTCCCAAATAGGCTTGCAGACTGCCACCCACCATCCAGAAGTTATGCACATGTGTGTAGTCGTCGCCAAAGTTGAAGTAGCGGAAGAAGCCGCCGTTGACATTGGCCACAAGACGCTCCGGGATGATAGTGTAAGAGAGGTTGTCGGTGAAGTATAACATCCTGATGCCCCGCTGATTACGCTGAGTATAGACAAACCGGTTATCGTCAGTACGGAGGTACGCAGCCATGTTGCAATGGGAATGGTCACGATAGTCAGCCATCAGCGTGTTGTTCCATCGTGGTGAGGAATAGTTGAAACGCAACGTATGTTCGTCGCAGCGGTTGGGCTTGAGGTTGGGAGACCCCATCGTCCACTCACGTCCGTTGGTGCGGATGGTCGCATCACCGATCATCGCGATGCGGCTGAAAAAGCCATACTGCTTAAAGTCATAGCTCAGACTCAGTCCATGACCGAAGTTATAGGCTAACGTGGCTTGGGGTCGGAAGAGATTGAAATTGTAATGCGCCTCACCCTGGGTATAGCGTTGGTTGCTCACGCCAAGACCGGCCACATAGGTCAGTGCGCCAAGACAGCCCTTGAGTTGGGCAAAGCCATAGACATACTGATTATGAAGTCGGTTGATGGCATCGACATCATCGGTATAGCTGTTGCGCGTGTATTTGAGTTGGTAGTTGGCACCCAAGGACAGCGTGAAGGGCTTGAGCCGGTTCTCATAGATGGCTTCCCCGATGAGTGACGACGTGTTGCCCTTGACATGGTAGGCGTAAGGGCCGCCCTCATCCATATAGTTATAGGAACGTGTGTGGATGTGCGTGCCCACCACGTTGGCCGTGATGCTCTGGTGACGACCTAACATTCTGACAAGATAGAGGTCGAGAACAGGAGAGAACGATCGGTCGCGGGAGAAGTTCTTCACATCCGTGCCATTGACATCTGTCAGCACGTCATTGCCCGGACAATGGGTGAAGTCGGCCGTCAGCTTTGCCTGCAAGACATTGCCGAGCGTGTCAGCCCGATTGTATTTCAGTGCGACCGTATTGCCAGCCGCTCTGCTCCGATTCTGCTTGTCCACACGCGAGACGATGTCGTGGGTGCCGTCGGTGAGCAGGTAATCGGTGAGGGTGCGTGCTTTCTCGTTGCGGTTGTCCTTATAGAAGAAGTTGTAAGTCAGTGCCCATTCCGATTTACCTCTGTTGACCTTTGCATAGACCATGTCGTCGCTATAGCGGGCCAGTGCCTGCGTAAGGTCGGTGCCGAGCTCGTATCCTGCGTCACTACGCCGTGTGTGGATATCGATGACGAAGGCAATGTCCTGTCCATATCGCACGCCGGTATTGTCGATATAGTCGATGGAGGTGACACGCTTTGGGTCGAGTGCTATCAGGTCGGACTTAGCCGCAATGGCACCGTTGATGCGCACCTGCACTTCGCCACGGTTGAGGCGGTCGGCAATGGTATGGCGCACGGCATCCACCTGAAGCTGAGGAAGGCTGAGAAGATGGAGGAGGGCGTAGCCGTTGGAGGCACTTGCGCGCTGAGCCACCGACGGGATAATATGGCGTCCGTCGGGACGGAAAGTCACGCGCGCCGCCTCCACGGTAACGCCTTTGAGCACTACCGCCGTGTCTGCGGGTAAAGAAGAGGAAGGCTTGGCGCTGCCGTGAATCTGTGCATAGCCCACTGTCACCGCGCCAAACGCAAGCATAAGGAGAAAGAAAATCTGCTTCATATCTTTGCTGTTTGTTTTTGTTGCAAAGATAGGAAGCAAATGGCTAAACGCCTAAGAATGAGACTGACATCTGTCTGACAATTGATATTTACCGCCTCTTTCTGTCGTAATGGTGAGGTTACTGTTCTTGTCGAGTACGGGTTTCAGCCGTCGGATGAGCGTGTAGAGCGTGTCGCTGGCATCGGGCTTCTTCGGCCAAAGTGCCTGGCAGATGTCCTCCTTGCGCAAGCTGTGATGCTCATCGGCAAAGAACATCAGCATCAACTGGCGTTGCATGGCGGTGAAGTGGACAGGCTCCTGATGCTCATCATAGAATGTCTGTGAGGCTTCATCAAGGCGCAGGCCGCCAAAGCCTCCGGCAATCGCTACGAGCCGACGGCGCGTCCACATCAGTGAGCCTGCGAGCCAAAGCAGCGACAAGGCGAACAGCGACAGCGGCATGCGCTGGTCGGAGAGGGCCAGCACCGAAGCCACGGAGCAGTTGGCATAGCCCCGGAAAACCACACGACGACCGCCACGTCCCCATGCCATCTTGCTGCTGGCAACAGTTTTCGGGTCCACATCGTCGGCATAGCATATCAGGGACTGACGGCGGAGCACCGCTAACCGCAAGTTGCTGCGATAGTCGCGGATGGTGTCGGGAGTTATCCATGCCTCCTGCTTGTGGCGCAGGGTCTGGGCTAATGCCTGGTTCATATCGGCTACCATTTCTTTCTCGGCACAACAATATCGCTGCATACCTGCCCACACGGAGCAGCACAGCAGTGTCGCAAAGACCACAATAATATATTTTGGTTTCATATCAGTAAAATACGATTAGTGTTTCAATGATACAAAAGTAAAGAAAAAAAAGTAAATGTGCAAGAAAGATGCAAGATTATAAAGAGAAAAACGTATCTTTGCAACAACAACAATCCTACTGATATGAAAAAGATACTATTCATCATTGGCTCACTGCGCAAGCAGAGCTTCAACAGAGAACTTAGCGAGATGGTCAGGGACATGCTAAAGGGCAGGGCCGAAGTGACGGAACTGGACTATTCTCAGGTGCCATTTATCAACCAGGACGACGAATATCCGGCTCCACAGGCTGTCGCCGAGGCGCGTAAGGCTGTGGCCGAGGCCGATGGCGTTTGGATTTTCACTCCGGAGTATAACTATTCCTATCCGGGACGTGTGAAGAACCTCATCGACTGGCTCTCGCGTCCTGTAGACCCTGCCGACCGCAACGCGCCGACAGTGCTCAAAGGAAAGAAATTTACGCTCACCGGAGCCGGAGGCAAGGGCGCCACAGCCGGATGCCGTAAGTTGCTCACCACACTGCTTACAGTGCTGAAGGCCAACGTGATGACAGAGGGACAAACGGGCATAGCACTGAACATTGAGGCCTGGACCGAGGGCCGCATGATTCTCACTGAGGAGCAGAAGGCGCAGCTCGCCAAGCAAGCAGAGATATTCCTTGCGTTCGTGGAGGATGAATAATAGTGCCCCCGAAAGTACAAGCTTGTGTCACACATGTTGTGTGATACAAGTTTGTGAGACCCCTCAAAAGCACCGAAATCTTTGAATTCCGTCGCCCGGCAAGCAGAATTATAGGCAGCTAATTGCCACAAAGCCAAACTGATAGCATTGTTTTGAATAAAGGGCACTTAGCTCATCCAGTGAGTTGGCATGGAATTGATTATTGTGAAATACTAATCGTGGCACATTTTCCCAATCCAGTTTCAATCTCATCGGCACCCTACAAATCACCGTCAGCTCTCCGGCAGTTCTTTTGCATCGGCATCCTCAACGGGCGGCAGATAATCGCTTGCCTTCGAACTGGAGATGACAGAATGGCCGAGTTGCGACTCGAGTTTCTCCCGCGCCACCTTAGCCACGCTTCCACCATCCTTAGCCACGTCCTTCTGCTGGCCGTAGCCCTTAGGGTCGCGTTGCTTGGAGAGTTCGGTAGCCGATGCCTCAGCAAGGATATTGAATGCCATCTCAAGATTCGTCATATTATCGCGAAGATTCTCTTTCTTCAGACCTTTATGTTGCTTATACTGCTTTGTGGTCATGCCGCTCCATTCCTTGGTGATAATATCCGTTAGTGACGCGAATTCAAAGCCCTCCTTAACACCGGTGCGTTTCCATTCGTCGGTAAGCTCCTTGCGCACCTCAATGGACTTTATGCGCTGGTTGATCCAACGGTCGGAATAGCCGAGGCGCTTGTAGTCGGCAACAGCCTGCTGAATATCAAGTTCCGGGTCTTGCATCTGGTCGATGCGCGTACTTGCCACCTGCGCCATCCACTGCTTGAAAGGCTCAGCCTTAGGGGAGGGAATGGACTGGATGAGGCGGAACAGTTGCTCCTGGTCGGCAACATCAGTTTTGCGCATCTTTCCATCAGCAGCCTTTAACTTCAAAGCGTGACAATTTGTCACGGTTTCATTACCCTCAGCTTTTAGACGCTGTTTCAGTTTCCGCCAATAGGCAGTAGGATCTTTACTGTCAGTTAATACTCCGACCACGTCCACAATAGAGAAGTACCATTTTTCTTCCTTGTCGTCCCATACGGTGCGAATATTCTTCTCACCGAACAGCTTGATAATCTGTTTCTTTGTCATAGCTTAGCTTTTTAATTATTTTTCTCCGGTTTACGGCATCTACTTGTCAGATTTCTTACCATTCATTGGAATTCACAGTCACGTAATTCCTTTCCCATTGCAAAGATACAATATATTTGTGTATCCGTATTCTGCAATGGCATTTTTTTCATTTTTAAGCGCATAGTACATTTGCAGGCTGCTTCTCTTGTGGTCGTCGGCAAAGTCGAAATAAGCCTTGCGCAGTCAGCGGAAAATATCAAGTATGTCGTTTTTATTGATGACAACACTGCATTTTCCAGACTTTTTCTTTGTCATGTCCGCACATTACTGTAATTTTGCGGCAACCAACAAACCATTCTTATGCAGATCATCCTTGCAGATGCCAAGATTATGCGCGATGCTGTGGCTACTGAGTCCACCGTCCATACCACTACCCCACTCTTCCTGTCGGAGGCCACAGCCATCGCAGCCGAAATGGCCGGAAAGAGCGTCAATGAGATTGCCAAGCTGTTCAGTTGCAGTAAGGCGATAGCCATGGAGAACCGTCAGCGGTTTCTGTCTTTCTCCGGCAGTACGGCTGTTCCAGCCATCTTAACTTACTACGGACAAGCATATAAATACCTGAAAGCCAACGATTTCTCGCCATCCAACTTCACCTTTGCCCAGGACCATGTCCTGACGATGTCGTTTCTCTACGGTCTTCTCCGTCCCCTCGACCTCATCCATCTCTACCGTATGCCGGCCAACGTCCGACTTAACATCACCGATGGCAAACCATTGCAGACATGGTGGCGGGACCGTCTCACCGATGTCCTCATCAAGCGGGTCTGCGACGACGACGGCATCCTCCTCGACCTGGCCACAACGGAGTTTGAACGCATGTGCGACTGGAAGAAAGTCGAGGCGCAGGTCACCGTCATTAAACCACTGTTCCTCGTCGATAAAGGCTTGGAATTCAAGACTGTAGCCATGTACGCCAAAGGCTGCCGCGGCGCTATGACCCGGTTTGTCGTTAAAAACCGTATCGTCAATCCGCAGGACTTAACCGCCTTCACCGTCGACGGCTTCCGCTATCGTCCTGACTTAGGCGACGACAGCCATCCACATTACGTAAAAGAGGAGAACGCTTGAGCCGAAAAGTCCATCACGACAGACAGCCTTACCATCACTGAACGGAAAAGCCCGGAATCACGAATGATCCCGGGCTCGAATTTGTTGGTTTTTTGTAGTACAGCAGCGATTTTCTCATCACAACATCAACATGGTTCCATCTATTTTTCCAAATTTTGTATATCGTTCTATTCCCACATCAACCGCAACTGGAACCAGGCGTAGAACTTTGACTTGGTTCTGACGAATGCTCCGACGGCGAGTGGCCGGTAGGTCTGTAGTGATTCGTGGAGTCTATGGACGAGACTGGCGCGTTCCTTTATTTTATCGGTGGTGCCGGAGCCGAAGTGCGTGTCGGCATAACAGTCGATGCAGAGCCGTACGCAGATGTGCGCAGTGCCTTTCTGCGATTTAGCGGAAAGGGAAGACCAGTCGACGGAGTCGGTGTTGATGAGGACGCAGGGGAATACGACGGGATAGTTATCCATGTTCTCGTTGTCGATGGCCTCGAGCTGTCCGTAGTCCTCATCGACGTGGGCTTGATTTTTCCCCATAAAAGTAGCTGTATTTTACCGTGTAGTGATATCATGATTAAAATCTGTTAAAAACATGGTAGAAGCCACAGTGCAGAAATACGTCCGCAGGTGATGCAGATAGGGTTCTCTGTCATTCCTGGAGCCACCGACCACGGCTATATTAAGGAGAACATCTCCACGATAGACTTCGCTCTTTCACAAGCCGAGATGGACGCCATCCGTGACCTCAATAAGGAGCGGTGTTTCTTCAATGCCTGTCAATGCCATCTATGAGCAGACCCTGCGGTTCATTGGAGGACTACAGCTGAGAAAGAGATAACTGTTGAAACATAATAGAAACCAATACGTCTATTAGTTAAACGGTTACGTTTTAACGCTTCATTGATATTGGGGCGACTGTTTATGGTAGGTATCTGGATTGGCATCATCGGACCTATAGATAATGGTATCGATAAAATAGAGATTGCCGTCGATACCTACCAAAACATTGTTGGGTGAAGCGTCAAAGATGTCATGAATGCCATTCGTGTAATATTCTCCATCCATCTGAGGAATAAATCCTAATCTTATCAACTCTTCCATTATTTCATCTTCTGTAGCTTCTCTACCTGATATGATATAAGGTTGGCTTAGTACCGCACACGTTTTACCATCCCGATTCTTTGCAAAGCCTATCAAGGTGTAGGCACAATCAGGGAAATAAGTATTATGAGCTTTGATACGGTCAAAGAATGGCGTAAGATTATCGTCTGAATAACGGAAGTCATTCAGTTTATAAACAACATCATTGTCTTTGGATAGATAAACTTCGTTCTCCGAACCTCTATCAGCAAAATCGCCAAGTGATTCAGGTGAATCTATCCAGCATTTGTTATTCTTGGCAAAATCTGTTAAGCGAGCGATTTGGACTCTCTTGCAATCCGTTGTTCCCGCAACCGCTTGAATTGATTTAAGCACTCTTTGTGCGACAGTTTCAGCTTGCTCCAGGATTCCACGGACTGGAGTTTCACCTCGTTGATCTTCTTGTGATAGTCGTTGAGTATCGGTTTCATTCATTATTCCTTTCTTTTTTTGCAAAGATAGTGCAAACCGAGGGAAATACAAAATAAAACGCGTTTTATTTTTATTTCCGAGGTGCAGCCTATCTTACCCAAAGATAGTACAAACGAGTGGGATGACAAAGAAAAACATCGTTTTTCTTTTCATTCCCGAGAGCAGCCTATCTTATCAAAAGTAGTGCCGCCTATCTTTTCCTATGGTTCTATTCCTACATCAAACCGCAACCCACAGCTTGATTGATGAGCGCCAGGTGTTGTTGTATATCGTTCTATTCCTACATCAGACCGCAACGTAACGGCCGCGGGTGAGACCGGCAAGTACGTTGTATATCGTTCTATTCCTACATCAAACCGCAACTGGACAATACTCAATACATCTGATTTCCAGTTGTATATCGTTCTATTCCCACATCAACCGCAACTGGAACCAGGCGTAGAACTTTGACTTGGTTCTGACGAGCGCGCCGACGGCGAGTGGTCGGTAGGTCTGGAGCGCGGCGTGGAGGGAGTGGACAAGGTCGGCGCGTTCCTTTATTTTATCTGTAGTGTTAGAGCCGAAGTGCGTGTCGGCATAACAGTCGATGCAGAGCCGGACGCAGATGTGCGCATTGCCTTTCTGTGATTTTGCAGAAAGGGACGACCAGTCGACGGAATCCGTATTGATGAGGACGCAGGGGAATACGACGGGATAGTTATCCATGTTCTCGTTGTCGATGGCTTCGAGCTGTCCGTAGTCCTCGTCGACGTAAGGAATTTCGGGGAATGATTGTGAAATGTAATTAATGATTGGCAAGAGTAATGATTCCATCTTTTATTGTTTTTAAAGAGTTATTGATAATCGTGTTGAGTTTCTGAATGAGTTCCTGCGAGTCGCCTATGAACTGGCGCTGCGGGATGTGGGCGTGAATGGAAAGCTTAGCCTTCCTTGTCAAGGCGAGAGCCTTCCACTTGGCAGCCTCTGGAGGTAGGACCTTGGGGAGCTTGCCCTGCGAGGCGGCGAGGGAGTAGACCATGTGCCAAGCATACCTGCGAAGCTTTGGCGTGACAGAGGGGCGCGTAGAGATGTCGCCCCCATCGTTGTGAATGGCAGCATAGGGCACTGGGTCTGAGATGACGACCTGCCCGGGCTGTGCCTGAAACTCTATGGAGCGCATGAGGTGGTCGCGTCGTGAGGTGAGCGGGGTGTACTTGGCATCGGGAGAATTGGAGTCCTGCCGACGTGTGCGCTGCCATGGGCGGATGCCCCCATCGCGGAAGCCAGCGTCGCGGAAGTTCTGCCGGAAGTGGTTGACTGCCGTTATGCCCACATTTCGCGGGAGACGGTCGTTGACCTCGCGGAGGATGTCATTTTTTGCCTTTTCGACGAGGAATTGAATGTTTTTTGCGTCCATGATGAAAAATAATCTTTAAAAGTTTTGCGGAATAGAAATTAATTGGTATATTTGCGCCGTCAGCAATGACCATCGGGTGGTATTCCTAGGGGAGCAAGAATAGACCTACACTACTCCATTAAGCAGTCGCAAGACTGCTTTTTTATTTGTAATATCTATACATAAACTGTTTAACAAAATCCTTGTTGAGATCTCTTCTTCTAATAGAGAGTTCTTTCATTCCCTTATAAATGAGCACTTCGACACCATTAGGATTCTTATCAAAATATTTCTTTACTTCTTTTGCAAGATCTCTAGCATTATAATCGACAGCCATTCTAAGTAGTGCACGATTTGATTGATCTCCAGATTTTTTAAGTCTATTACCTGCCGAATTTTTTCCTTGCAGTGTTTTCAACTCGTAGTCTTTAATAAGATTTTTACGGACAAAGACCAGATCCGGAGAAGGTGCCCCAGGATTAGGCATAATATAAACAGTATTGCCATGCTCTACAGCTCTATCGGCTGCAAAAAGCTGATTCTCATAATCCGGCTCACTATCAGCACCAAGTCGAGCAAAAACACCTTTATGGTCTTTCACGGGCTTATAGGTTCCATCAGAGATGATCTCTCTTAGTTTATCTGAGCGCATCTTCCCCGACATCCCTTGAAGTTCCGTAAACCTTCTTTCGTCTGTTGTCATTGGCTTTTCTTTCTTATTGTCTTTATTTTGATTGCTTGGCAACTTCTTATCGACTTTAGGACAGTTGTTGCAATCCTTTCCTTTCTTATGATTACTGAAGAAACTTAGGAGGCGGTTTTTGAAGCTGCCTTTGTTGAACGGGCACACAGAACATGAGGCAGGATAGTAAGGGTGATTATCGGAGAAAGTCTGTCCATCCTTTCCAGGGTTGTTCTCAAGACCGCGTTGTGGCTGGTCGACGGAGTCATCGAGACCGGATGGACGGTTGACGGGATCGTCGGTCTGTTCGAGGGAGCACTTGCAGTTCCAGCGGTCGCCTGGGTGGTGTTTGGTCCAGAACGGGTCGTCGACGGGGAGGGTGAGCTTTGCCTTCCAGTAAACCTCGTGTGAGGATTCCGGATTAGGTGATGTTGTTGGCATCCACCGGAGGTTAGGCATGACATCCTTGTTGTGTAGGAACGACTGCCAGTCGGCCGCATTGTGAGCCCGGATGACCGCTGTGTCGTACTCAGTGCGGAGCCATGCCCCACAGTGATGTGTGGAGATGGAGGAGACA
Source organism: Prevotella lacticifex (assembly GCF_019973375.1). GTDB lineage: Bacteria > Bacteroidota > Bacteroidia > Bacteroidales > Bacteroidaceae > Prevotella > Prevotella lacticifex. The sequence goes on from NZ_BPTV01000004.1 coordinate 15,041, forward strand.
TCATTGAGCCACTGCCGGAAGGGCTTTAGATTGCCGTTGGAGTCGAGAAGCTTTGCAGCCATGTCGGAGCCCATCTGATGGACCTTGAATGCAGAGAAGACCTCGTTGGAGTGGCGAAGTGCAGCGAGGAAGTCGTCGGAGAGGGAGCGGTTGGAGGACTGGGAGAGCCCTTCGACGGTTGCGGAGTTGATGACGCGGAGGACCTCTCGCCAAATGGAGGGCTCTATCTCATGGGAGGTGTCGAAGCCATCATAGATTTTGCGGAGGAAGGCTGCGAGGACATCGGCGTTGATGGAGATGGCCGCTGAAGCGGCATTGGAGATATAGGGCGCCGCATTGTATTGCGGCGAACGGGACGTGCGGCTACAGCAAGGGCAGGAGGAGCCGTAGTAGAGGGAGTCGATTAGAAGTCGGTGTCGGCCCCTTTCGGGGCTACTCCGAAAAAACGCTTCAAACGGGATTTGAAGGTTGTTTGAGCAGCGTTTGAAGGGTGGTTTTGGGGCTCGGATGGGCGTTGATGGGCGTTAATAGGCGATGATGAATCATCGTTGCCATTTTTGCTGTCCTGGTTGTTGTATATCGTTCTGTTCCTACATCAAAACCGCAACCTCAGTTCCCATAACTCTTTCTTAGCAGAGTTGTATATCGTACTTTTCCTACATCAAAACCGCAACCGGAAACAAAGATGCTATCTATACGAGAAGTCAAATGACTTCAGACAACTTTAATATAAGACAGGCAGACTTGAAATAACAAGACTGCCTGAATCGGGGCCCAAACCCCTTAACGGGGAATGATCCACCGCAAAGTTAAACATTTATTTCCAAACAACAAACAATTATGAAGAAAATTATCGTTGTATATCGTTCTATTCCTACATCAAACCGCAACTATCCGCAGGCTAAGGATTGTGTCGGGACGTTGTATATCGTTCTATTCCTACATCAAACCGCAACCCAGAATTCGGTGTTCTGATGTGTATCTAGTTGTATATCGTTCTATTCCTACATCAAACCGCAACAGCAAGACAACCTACTTCAGTCCGGCTGTGGTTGTATATCGTTCTATTCCTACATCAAACCGCAACCAAACACGACATCTATTTTTGACGTCTGCGTTGTATATCGTTCTATTCCTACATCAAACCGCAACCCGACCGCGCCATCATTGAGAGTGTGGAACGTTGTATATCGTTCTATTCCTACATCAAACCGCAACTTGAAGGTCAGCATGATCTCAACCGACCTGTTGTATATCGTTCTATTCCTACATCAAATAAAGAAACCTCCATTTGAGACACTATACACCAAGCATAGCAACTAGCTCTTCTATATATTTAAGCATGGTTGCCGTACCCCATTTACCACCATCTTTGGTTCTCACCTTCTTGTATTTTGAAAGGTATCTGAATATAGCCTTGTAAGAATATTTCTTGTTTAGCCCCAGCTTGACAAACTCATTCTTAACCCTTGTCGTTATGACGACGGAAAGGAAATTTATAAGTTCAGTGGCATATACGCTGTAGTCGGAATGCACGTTTACCGTGTCACGGTCAACGATATTCTTGTATAGCCAGAACAGAGTCTCCGCAGACCATCGCTGGGAATAGGCTAAATAGACGGTTAATGGGTCAAGGTCAGCTTTTGACTTGAAGACAATCAGACCGAATAAACCTTTCCTCTCGACATAGCTTTCTGCCTTGAAGTTATCTTTCTTGTTGGCATTCTGCACATATCCAATCTCCTGTTCGGAGGCTGCCTTCGGGTCGCGGAAAGAGTAGAGGAACTTGCCGTTTGACATTTTTTGCTTTTTGTATAGAATCGTTCCGTCCTTATAGTCTTTCAATGGCATTGTCGGCTCATCCATCTTGTAATTCTTTATGAACGCCGAATTCTGCTTCAACGGTATCAGGTATGCCAGTCCTTCCATCTTGTCGACTTTCTCAAAAAGCTTGTCGTTGTAGAAACCCTTGTCGAATACCATCAGACCATTCTTAATCTCATACTCCGCTACAAAGTCGTCTATCGCCGTCTGATCCAGCATGTTGCCTGCGTAAGGCTTTGCCGCTATGGGCTCACGCGTCAATGGGTTGAAAGCATACAGCAAGCTGATATCTTTGGAGCCTTTCTTCGCTCCCTTGCGCGAGAACTCCGACAGACTCCCCGTCTTGGCATTGTAGTCCTTGAGCATGCCATCGATAACCATGTCACCGCCGGTAAAGGTGTTCACCCTATTGCGCATGAACTCACAGATAAGGGAGTACGCCTTGCCTATCTTCACAAGAAACCCGGACACTGCCGTCTCAGACAAATGCACTCCCGGATACATCTCTGATGCAAATGAGCAGAGGTACTGTATCTGCAAGTCACGGTTCATGATGCCTCCATATGAAGCACGGAGCAAGGCAATGACATAGAGGCGCTTTGCATCGTCGAGATTCCAAACCTTGGCGAGTTCTTGAAGAAGTCCACTGCCGTACTTGTCACAGAGAGCCACCTCTCCATAATCTTTAATATCCACTTGATTTTTCTTGCGCATATATGAGCCCTCGACAAACTTGCCGTTTACAATTTCTCCTACCGTTCCTTGGTCTACGGGGATAGGCTTCCCGTTAATTCTTTTGCTCGTCCTTTTTATGACGACAAAACGACTGCCTCTCTGTCGGACTATCGTACTTTTGGGGCGGGCGACTGACTTTATCTCTTCTGGAATAGCCATAAATATGTATAGTATCTATATAATTAAAAGAACTATACAAAGGTACAAATAAATGGCCATATCTGCAAGAAATTACCAATAATATTGGCAAAAATAATTATGCAGAGACTAAAACAAGGGGAAGTTTAAACGGGCTTTCTACGAAAGAAAGCCCTTGCTAAGCCAGAAACGGCAAAGCAAGGGCCAAATTGTATAGTGTCTCAAATGGAGGTTTCTTTAATCAAACCGCAACTCGCTCATAGAGTGACTGGGCAGTGCAGAGTTGTATATCGTTCTATTCCTACATCAAACCGCAACGAACAGCAGCGCATAGGCGTTATCGGCGAGTTGTATATCGTTCTATTCCTACATCAAACCGCAACATGGATGCGTGGATGACCCGGCATGCCATCGTTGTATATCGTTCTATTCCTACATCAAACCGCAACTGCTTGAATTGTCGGGCCTTTGGCATCTTGGTTGTATATCGTTCTATTCCTACATCAAACCGCAACGTCGGTGTAGTTCATTCGTATCATTACGAGTTGTATATCGTTCTATTCCTACATCAAACCGCAACCAGCGATAAGGAGATATTGCGCCCCTTCTAGTTGTATATCGTTCTATTCCTACATCAAACCGCAACCATTACCCCATGCGGGTCACAATAAATATGTTGTATATCGTTCTATTCCTACATCAAACCGCAACATATCAATGGAGCGGTGGACAAGACGCTGCGTTGTATATCGTTCTATTCCTACATCAAACCGCAACTCGCCCTGCCCAACCCCGAAAGGCTGCCGCGTTGTATATCGTTCTATTCCTACATCAAACCGCAACTAAATCAAACGGCAATGAAAGAATTTCTGGTTGTATATCGTTCTATTCCTACATCAAACCGCAACAAGGATGTGACCGCAATGGTGCTGAACACTGTTGTATATCGTTCTATTCCTACATCAAACCGCAACTTGATACTTGCAAGCATATAACAATTAGTGTTGTATATCGTTCTATTCCTACATCAAACCGCAACCTACTGCCGTTACTCTTCATCTGGAAAGCGTTGTATATCGTTCTATTCCTACATCAAACCGCAACTCGTTTTTTTGCCGGTGACCTCATTGCGGGTTGTATATCGTTCTATTCCTACATCAAACCGCAACACAATTTATGCTCTTTATTTTTAAATTAAAGTTGTATATCGTTCTATTCCTACATCAAACCGCAACTATCTATCAATAGAAGAATTAAACATAAAGTTGTATATCGTTCTATTCCTACATCAAACCGCAACTCACATACAGCATCAACGTCGACGCTGCCCGTTGTATATCGTTCTATTCCTACATCAAACCGCAACTTTGCGAGTCGTAGTCGATTCAGTATCGAGTTGTATATCGTTCTATTCCTACATCAAACCGCAACCATATTAGGGAATTGCAAAGAGAGTCCAAAGTTGTATATCGTTCTATTCCTACATCAAACCGCAACTGAGGACTGACGCCTAATAGCTTGGCAAACGTTGTATATCGTTCTATTCCTACATCAAACCGCAACCCAAACCCCGTTGTAAGTAAATTCATCACGGTTGTATATCGTTCTATTCCTACATCAAACCGCAACGGGTCGGCGCTCTTATAGATAGCCTCCAGGTTGTATATCGTTCTATTCCTACATCAAACCGCAACCATTTTGCACTCCTCGTTTCCCTTATTACGGTTGTATATCGTTCTATTCCTACATCAAACCGCAACTAATACTTTAGGAATGTTAGCACTGCCACGTTGTATATCGTTCTATTCCTACATCAAACCGCAACCGACTTGTTCAAAGTAGCATTGAACGAAAAGTTGTATATCGTTCTATTCCTACATCAAACCGCAACTGTCGACCATTTCAGACGTTCGTGCTCTTGGTTGTATATCGTTCTATTCCTACATCAAACCGCAACCATCCTAATAGGTCAGGGTTACCACGTTGGGTTGTATATCGTTCTATTCCTACATCAAACCGCAACAGTACAATCTGAACAACGAGAAATCGAAGGTTGTATATCGTTCTATTCCTACATCAAACCGCAACCGCACAGGCCGAGAAGGCCTCGAAGGCCAGTTGTATATCGTTCTATTCCTACATCAAACCGCAACCCGAATAGTTTTTGGGATGGTTGCGGACGGTTGTATATCGTTCTATTCCTACATCAAACCGCAACGCATGAGGTTGCCACTATCATAGTAGTTAGTTGTATATCGTTCTATTCCTACATCAAACCGCAACGAACTGTGCGAGCCGCTGCCAGTCGTTCTCGTTGTATATCGTTCTATTCCTACATCAAACCGCAACGACGGAGGTACTTTGCATCTTCGGTGTGTGGTTGTATATCGTTCTATTCCTACATCAAACCGCAACACCTTTCCTTGTTCAAAAAGCGTTTTATCAGTTGTATATCGTTCTATTCCTACATCAAACCGCAACTGCATGGCATGACACACGCAAGAGCAAGCGTTGTATATCGTTCTATTCCTACATCAAACCGCAACTCGGTTATGATGCTATGTATTGCGATGGAGTTGTATATCGTTCTATTCCTACATCAAACCGCAACCACGAGCATAGAGACCATTCTCGAAGCCTGTTGTATATCGTTCTATTCCTACATCAAACCGCAACTTGAATGTCTCTATCTTGGTGATATATCCCGTTGTATATCGTTCTATTCCTACATCAAACCGCAACCGTTTCTCGAACGACGCGAAATTCAGATTGTTGTATATCGTTCTATTCCTACATCAAACCGCAACCGTGCTGGCTGTGTTGAGTTTGAGATAACCGTTGTATATCGTTCTATTCCTACATCAAACCGCAACGTTTACTGTATTTAGTATAAAACCGCTGGGTTGTATATCGTTCTATTCCTACATCAAACCGCAACCAGGTATTGCGATGATACCGTGATGCTTGCGTTGTATATCGTTCTATTCCTACATCAAACCGCAACGCGATGGTGCCGCTTGCTGTGGCTGTATAGTTGTATATCGTTCTATTCCTACATCAAACCGCAACCATGGTCGTGCTTTACCTCACCGTCCATGAGTTGTATATCGTTCTATTCCTACATCAAACCGCAACTAAGAGCCAAGTGAAAGCATCGAAGATAGTGTTGTATATCGTTCTATTCCTACATCAAACCGCAACTCAGGAACGGCTCGCAAGAGACATCGTTCAGTTGTATATCGTTCTATTCCTACATCAAACCGCAACTTTCTTCTGAGTATAGAAATGCGCTTTGTCGTTGTATATCGTTCTATTCCTACATCAAACCGCAACCTGCCTGTTGATTTCTTCGGCTCTCTTGCGTTGTATATCGTTCTATTCCTACATCAAACCGCAACTTTGGAGGGCATCGAGTTCACGATGGCAGCGTTGTATATCGTTCTATTCCTACATCAAACCGCAACCATAGCGCACCATCATCTTTGAGTTTGTCGTTGTATATCGTTCTATTCCTACATCAAACCGCAACCCAGGTCTGAGCTATATGAGCATCCTGCGGTTGTATATCGTTCTATTCCTACATCAAACCGCAACACTACGGACTGGATTTGTTAACAAATCTTGTTGTATATCGTTCTATTCCTACATCAAACCGCAACCTGAAGGTTCTTATGTCTCGATGACTACAGGTTGTATATCGTTCTATTCCTACATCAAACCGCAACGCAACTGGAGTACGTGACGACCTCGTCCAGTTGTATATCGTTCTATTCCTACATCAAACCGCAACTCTTAATGTTGAGTTAGTTGCATATACTCGTTGTATATCGTTCTATTCCTACATCAAACCGCAACCACTATTTGTTTCTATATTTTCACTATATGTTGTATATCGTTCTATTCCTACATCAAACCGCAACATATGGCCCATTCTTGAACTCTGTCGGTCAGTTGTATATCGTTCTATTCCTACATCAAACCGCAACCTTATTCTCTAAATTGCCCTTAAATAAAGAGATTCAAGGCCATTGGAGAGATAAAAAAAACGGAAGTGTAGGTCTATTTCCAGTGCAAAGATACTAAAAAAGTTCTAATTGTATCGGTTCGCTGATATGTTTTATTTCTTTTTTTAGTTTCTGATTTTTAGGTACTCCACGGAAGTTATATATATTACTGTATTGCTTGTCTGTAACCGAGAGAATACTTACGGCCCCATATTTTGGTATAAGGCTTTTTACCCTTTTGACGTGAACATCCATACTCTCATAGGAACCGCAATGCCTGATATAAACAGAAAATTGCATCATGGAGAAGCCATCTTTCTCCAGGTTCTTACGGAAGAGTGCTGCGTCGTGGCGTTCTTTCTTTGTAGTCACAGGCAAGTCGAAGAATACGAACAGCCACATGATATGATATGCATTAAGTCGGTTAAAAGTCATATAAGAACTGGCAAGGAAAGCTTTTTTGTTTCACCTTTATAGAATTTGACAAGAGATGCTGATGTGATGGTTAGGGCTATTGACAGAGGTCGTGTTACCTTTCCAATTCCGACATCAGCCGTGAGCACTTTAAGCATTCTCGTTTTCACGTCCTTATTCAAATCGAGGAGCCCCTCTTCGGCCGCATCGAAGGCCACCTTGTCGACATAAGGTCTGTAAGGTTCCATAACGTCGTCAGCAAGAGGGAAGGCATTATATTTGTTTCTATGAAACAGGCCCAACGCAGGCAGCAGTCCCGAGCCTACAAGAGCTCTGGCCGTAGCTGCCCGGAGTATGGCATATCCATAGTTCAGCAGGTTGTTTGGAGGCAGTCCTTCCCTTTCTCGCCGGAAATCTTTTCCGAACAAATACGACCAGTACTGCCGTGCAGCTATTCCCTCACGGTTAGAAGAGTCACCACTAAGTACTGAACTGTAATAAGCTTTTAGATTATGATTCTTAACACCTAAGATATCCAGCACAGCAGCCTGATTCTTTATCTTCTGTTCCACTAACTGTTTCCAAGCCTGCTTTCGTGACGGTTCTGCGACGTGTAACTGGTATTTCAGACTTTCCGCCGGGGTAGAGTTGTTGTCAAGTCCCATCAGCATTGACGATGGCATGCCCTTGCCGTTACAGATGATGACACCTGCATTATTGTTTACAAGCTCATTCAAGAGAGGTACAGTAAACGAGACTTGCTGGTTCTCTATCACGACGATGCCTATATCCTCTATGGGACGTGTAACTATTTCATTACTATCCTTTTTAGATATGACAAGTTGCTTGTCCCTCATCGAGAGTCGAAGGGGAGAAGAAAAGAATAAAGTTTGTTTAAGCATCAGCGCAACCACTTAATTTCACCCAAGTCGTTAATTTCGAAATCATATCCGGCTACAAGAGCCTTAAACTGAGTGTGCAGCAACTTTATAGAACTTCTGAATTCTTCATTTTGCTTATATGCTCCATTCTTTGCCTTTACCTCACCACTGGGCCGAGCTTCCTGCGAATGAAGCAGAACCAGAGTGCCATACTCATTGCCGCCTACGACCATCGACGACATTCCCGTGACTTTATAAAGACGTCTGACAAGTTCGTCTTTCGTACACTGCCTTATCTCTTCAGGGGTATCTTCATAAAGCAGGACCAAGGTTCCTTTCTTAAGCACATATTTCAAGGGATAGTCATTCTTAGACAATGGGAAGAGGTTTTTTCCTACAGCTTCCTTGTCATTGCTTTCCTTGAAATAATTGCAAGCGTCGAGATTGCTAATAATCTCAAATACACTTCTCTCCTTTCCTTTCTTGTCGTACCCGACATATATGGCCATGGCATAATTAGTATCATTCATGACATGGAACTGCCGTTTGTACTCTTTTACCGAAACATCACGGTGGTGACGGATGTTTAGTGGGCGTGTCACCGATGGAGTGAAGCATCTCACTTTACGTATGGCAATACCCTTCTCCTTATTCATCCATATTCCTTGGGCTACCGCCTCTTTCAGTCCACCACATTTTATTATGGCTTCCTTGACAATGCTTTTTACCGTATCATCGACTATCTTATCCACATCCGACTCCTTAAAATTACCATCCAGAGGTTTGCGGACTACATATTTTACTTTGCCGTCATGCTCTATGGCACCATAATAGGTATCGTTATGTAGCGATGCGCGAGCACTATCCCCATCGGCCCAGATTTTCTTACCCTTCAGGCGGATTTTATGCCGTCCCGACTTGCCGATATTGTCGGCACTACTATGGGAGACAACTATCTCTTTTTGTATCTTGCTCATGTCTTCCTGGAATGTCGGCCACGGTGCTGCAATGTGTCCCTTCGACGCCCCGTACCATTCATGATTTTCTTCGTCATGATAGTACTGTGCCAACTTGCTGTACTCTCCTGGCCCTATACAGGCAATCACAATGGCATCAATACAATGGTGAACGTGATTTACCCGCTCTTTTTTGGCGTAGATATCCTGAATTCCCCAAATCTTACGGAAATCAGATGTAGCCAGTCCTTTTACAATAAATACCCTATTGAAGAACGACTTCAGATACAGGCGTCCGTACTTTGATATAACACTAATATCAGTGCCTTGGCGACGGCTAAAGCCTTCAGGCACCTCGGTCATAACAAACCTCTGATATTTGCCATACCAGTAATCTCTACGCAACTTCAAGAGATTACGTTCCTGAATCTTTCTGTCTTTCTGTTCCTTTGACATGCTGCTTGAAGTCCGAATCTTACGAATACGCTTATCAAGCTCCTCGTATTTGTCTTTCCAGTCTTTGATGCGTTGTAGTATCTGTTCGTGATTATCAAGCTGCGATGGAAGAAGAGTCTGCTTTACATCCCTGTTAAACTTACTGTTACAAAGTGTCAGGTTCATTTTCGTACTGTCGCCTCCGACGCTGCGAGGGATAGTGTGCTCTATGTCGTATTTAGGATTCTCGCCCAAGAAGTCAGCTATACCGATCTGCTCATCGGTATAGACGCAGCGATGTTTCTGCTCTTCCCAAAGTTGATATTTTAGGATGTCCGTATCCGTCGGTTCTATTGTAAGTCCCGTCTCATCCTTATAGACCTTTATGATTTCTGCTCTTATCTTTTTTCTCTCGTTCTCATTCTCTTTTACGAACCTTGCCAAGGCCTGTCGTTTGTTGGCATCATTCAACTCACGGGCAAACTCGATGTGTATTGTGGTATTACGGTCTATCTTTCCTTCTGCCAGCAAGGTATTGACGACATGGCGCAAACGAAAGAGAGAGCGCATAGCCATAGGGTTACGTACACTGTCAATTCTTGGCGAGCCGAGTCTATTGACATTCTCAGGAACGTGTGGATATGACTCAATCATTGACGGATGATAGAGTTTGTCGGCAACCTTCTCCTCTATACCGAAACGTGCTATCAGATAATCCTTTATGCACCTTTCAGTCGTTCGGTTGTCTACCGCATTATTATCTTTATCCGCGATGGCCGCAAGTATACCATTAATTATCTTTGGTCTGTTTGATTCGACGCTCCATACTTCGTTTGGAACCACCTCTTCCAGATTGGCAAAGAATGTAGACAGAGAATAAATCATTCCCTGGCGCAGATAAGGCAGGATCTTTAATATGGCTTTCAAGCTCAAAGAAGCATAATCAGTACTTACCTTTATATTGCCGAATTTCTTTGCCTCATCATCACATAATTGAAGATGGTGCTTGCCAAAAGCTATAAGATTCTCCTCATCAGTGAAGTCGAACAACACATGCCATATATCATTGACAATCTGCAAGCGAGTCTTACCTTTACCCTTATCGTAAACCTCACATATTCCATCAACCCAGTTATCACCGAAGATGTCGCGCAATCCAGCGGTAACCGGACAGCCTGGAACCGACGTATCCATATGATAATTAAACAGATAAGGTTTCCCCATAGGTTTCTTATAATACGCATACTTTCCTTTGCCTGACAATTCCTTAGCGATATCCTCAAAGTCGAAGGATGGTTTCGACTTGCGGTAGAATTTTGGCAGTATTCTCTTGCGCTCATCTTCATTCAATGGGCGCAAGACTTCATCCTTTGGTGTCTGAATCTTTATATTGTTCAGAAAGCTTAGCATCCTGAACTCCTCAAACAAAGGATGCGATGCTGGGCATTTTGGTTTCTTAGGCTCGAATACACAATGGCCTACGAGTCCTTTCTGCGACTTCAGTGGGCGTTGGAAGAAGATAACGTCCTTGAGTTTTTTGATAAGTTCATCATCCAAATGCTGCTTATTGCAGATAGCCATAAACTCACTGAGATAATGTTCATTACGGGCTGTATAATGATTGCGGATTTTCTCTCCATTATGATAGAGCTTATAGAAATATTCTCCAAGATAATGACAATTGGCAGCCTCAATATCCTTAGTCAAGTTGCTGATGCCTGCCTTTACTGTTCCATCATCGTCGCCGCCCTCACTTTTACGGTTACTAAGGAATCCCCGCCGCTGGTTGATATGATATAATGCTCTTCCCAAAATATAGCGTTGTGTCAGATCAGTTAGGTCCAATTTCTCAGTAAGACATCTATATCTATAGGTGTAAGGGTTATCGTCCGACTTATCGTCAGTCCGTTCCCATTGACGCAACAACTCATTATCAGGGTAGATATTCCTAAGACGCCAAAGACTCAATTCATTTGAGGTTACCGGAGGACACAGATGATTGTCACTTAGAACCTTAAGCAAGCGTATCTTACGTACCTTGATGCGGTAATATCTCACACGGGCAGAACGATGTGAGGTTCTGTCAGCAGCCTTCGACGACTCTATTCCTTTCTCTACCTTCACACCCTCCTGAAAGATATTGACGCCCTTGTCTACAAGCGTGTAGCTATCATCATGCTTTTCTACGATAGCCCAACCAAGGCTGTTGGTACCGGTGTCGATTCCCAAAATCTTCTCATCCATAGTTAGTAATATTAAATTTCTGTAAAATTACAACTAATATTTGGAACACCAAAATTATTTCCGTATTTTTGCACACAAAGAATAAGATTTCCTACATCTTATCGCAATAAGGCAGCAATTGCCGAAGGATATAATCCTATACTCCCGCCTCGGTGGGAGTTTTTTTATTTCATATCAGACCTCGAAAAGCATAACGATTTGGGTGTCTCACCAAATTAAAGAAGCTTTGCAAACATCTAACTTGTCCACTATGTTTATCTTTACGCCATTATGCGCTTGTTTTTATCCCATTTTCTGCTTCCACGTTTATCAATCTACGAAAAAGGAACAGATTATTTTGTCGAAGTCTAAAAAGCAAGCCCTTTAACAGGCGCATGGAGAAAATGCCCACGGTTAGTTTCCCATGCGCTCTTTAATTTCTTAGAACAACGAGATGAACCAGTCGGCGAGTTCTATTGTCCACTTCACGACGAAATAGATGAGGACGCAGAGGACAACGATGAGGACCGCTGACCAGAAAGCCTTACGGTTGACCTCGCGTATTACGGCCCTATCGTCGTTGACATAGCCAGTGATGAGTTTCAGGTTGGAAATATAACTGCGGTTAAAGACATCGATGACATCGCCGATGAAGAAAGGCAGCGAGCCTAACAGTGCGTCCTTCAAGATGTTACATATCACGGCGAGGGTCAGCGGAATGGACTTTACACGCACCAGGGCGAAATAGATGAACGGGAGTGCAAGGAAACTGGAGAGCACGTCGCCGACCCCACCGGGCAATAATCCGATGAGAGGATCGAGGAAATACTTGTCCATATATTTTGCCGTCATGTCCATCACCCTGTACGCCGCCGTATTCATAAGTTCCTCACGCTTAGCCTCTTTCTCGGCCTGCCGTTGCTGTTCGCGGGCGAGAGTTTTTTCGCGTTGCTGCTCCTCCCGCTGTATGTTCATGCCCATATCCGCCTGGGCCTGCTGTCGTCTGCTGTTTGTCATATTATCTTAAAAGTTTGTCGGAACCGGCCCACAACCGGTCCGACACGTTCTACAATGTAATCTGTTTCTTTCCGTTGATGAAATCTTTGAAGTCCTGCTCCGACAAGCTCTGTCCGCCTAATTCACTGAGCATGAGCATAGCCTGCTTGCGTTCGTCGTCGTTCTTGGCGAGGTTGGCGCGCCGCATCACCTCGCGCACGAAAGCGCTCTTATCGTCGATACCCTTAATCTGCTTGCGGAAATCAGCGGCAATCTTATCGAAAGCCTCATCGTAAGCGGCACCTGCGAGCCGTCCGCTGAGCAGCTGCGCTATCAGCCGTAATGCGCTGTCGAGCAGAGAGATGCCCTGTTGCAAGGCCTGCTCCGAGGCCCCGGTCACCTGTGCTACATCTTCATCTGAATAGTGGCGGTCGTCGCTCCGCGTTCCACGATAATCATCGACACCATTGAGCAGAGCCACGGCCATACCGCTGTCGGCATGCAGATGGTCGGCCAGTGTGGACGTGAACATCGAAAGATTGTTCTCGATGTCGACGGGGAGCTTCTCGGTCTGCGTGAAATCAGGAATTTCCACCGTTCCCATGAGCCGTTTGTCGAGTTTCGACTCCATAATCTCGCGCCCGAGCCGCAACATGGCTATGGCGCTCCGCAGATGTGGCAGCATCTTCATCTGCACCTCAGCCGAGGCATTTATCTTCGAGCGAATATCGCGGTTGACCTCATCGAGCTTCTGTTTTACGGTTTGCATCTCCTGCTGCTTCGCCGCCACATCGTCCTTATGCGATGTCAGTTCGTCCTTGTCGAGTTTAAGGTCCACCTGATTGCTTTCGTACTCACGCACCAGTGGATAGCTCACGGCATCCCATTCGGCATAGTTGCGGGCGTAAGTCTTGTTGGCATGTCCGAGGGTCAGGATATTTATCAGGAAGAACGGTTTCGACGGTTTCCGCGCCAGAGCATCACGGTAGGCCGGTCCTTTCGAATCAAGAGTCTGCGTAAGGTCGCTGACCAGACTCTGGTAGACATCAATATTCTGCAGATGGTCGTTGATTTCGCCGTCCAACGCCCGTATCTGAGCAATCAGACTCCTTCGCTTTGCCTCCAAAGGCTGGATGTCGGCATTATCGTACATAGCGTCGGTGATGGCCTTGACGTCCGACGACATCAGCTTTGCGGCATAGCGCATATAGATGTCGGCCTTTGGTATGACCACATCGTTGAGCGTCTTGTAGATGACAAGCAGCCGTCCGAGGTCAGCCTTTATGCGTGTGGCATCGTGCTTGACGCTCGTCTGGAATGTCGTGAGGTCGGAGCGCAACTTCACCGTCCGCTCCCCGGCGTTCATATAGTGGCTGAGCAATCCCAGTCCGGCCATGGCCAGTCCGATGGTTCTGTTGCCCTTACCGGCAGAGCGATAGGCAGCGGCACTGCTCTGCAACGATGTCTGGAAGCTGTCGGAAATCTCGCTGATGAGTGCCGAGCAGGTGTCGCTGATGCGGTTATACTCCAGTTCGGTGTGCTTCAGCATGCTGTCGACATCGAGAAACTGCACCTTACTGAAGTCGAAGAGGTTGGGCGCCACCGTCTTGATAGCGTCGCCGTAGATATCGATGAGCTGCATGGCAAACTCCTGATAGCTGGCACCGATGTCGGTGCGCAGGGTGGTGAAGTCGGCTATATTGCGCCTGACGGTGTCCTCACCCTCATGGTACGTGCCCACCATCCTGGCATAGCGGTCGAAGAGTGTGGAGGCTTCCGCACGCACAGCCTTTGCACCGTCGGCGCCCGTCACCACGTCCATCATGTTCGATGCCGTCTTTGCCACGGCCACCTCGATGTTTGTCTCGATGTCGCGTTGCAGTTGGGTCAGCGTCATCGATGTCTTGTCGAGTTCCTTCCTCGCGAGAGCCATGGCATCGTCAGGGTGCCCTTTGTCGAGCATGTCGGCCATACGGTATTCGTCGACCAATGCCATGCGGCCGTCGTTGGTTACGAAAGCCCGTTCGATGTTCCTGTCGTTATTGAAATAATGGTAAGCCTCCATCGCCAACCGGCTGACATCGATGCTGTCGGCGTTGATGCCATACTGTTTCAATTCGTAAGCGAGGTCGGCGCGAAGGAAGGTCTCACCGTCCTTGCACACCTTTGCGGCTATCTCGCGGATAGCATCATAGAGGCGTTTGTTATCATTCTGGTTCATAGACTAAAGAGTTCTTAATTAACGTAAGTATTAGAATGGCAACCTTATCCAGCGTTACGGGTCGGTCAGCTCGTCATGGAAGAGTATACAAAGACCAGCCACAAGGAGCAGGCCAAAAACGAAAGATAAGATGTTCTTGTGTTTCATTGTTTCGAAGAGTATTTAGTTATTTAATATTTTTCCGGTCGCTGTCCATCAGCCGATTCCCGTCAACATACGAAATCTACGCAGACCGGACGTCAGCCTGATGCCTTTCACTCATTATAAACCCGCCACAAACTTACTAAGAAAATTCGTTGTCCACAACTTTTTCAGTGAGTTTGTTGGCGTTACTAATAAAATATTTTTATCCATATCCATCTTTTATACGTATCTTATTCATTCCCACGACGTTAGACCATACCCGACGCACCGCGCCATCGAAGCTGCACAATTACGTCATACGGCCATTCCGCCATAGTCGTTTTCTGCCGGCAAAGGTATTGCGAGGATGTGCCAAAAGATGTCAAAAGGATAAAATATTTGCGGTCGTTAGAAATTCTCAAGAAGATTGCAGCAGTCTGCGGACGGTTCCTGACAAATCTCACCTAATGTGATTCCTTAATTGCGCAATTAGTTGCGGAATTAAGGATAAGTACAATCAACGAGGCGCTTGCGAGAAAAATTTCGACGTACAGAATAACGACTTCGGTTGGGCTCATCTTCCGTTCTCAACCATGGAGGACAACACGGTGTTCCTTCTCTTTACCGCCATGCTGAAAAATTTCTATCAGTACTTGTTGTCAAAGGTCAGCGCCATTTTCCCCGGCATAGACATGAAAAGTCGCCTTAAGCGCTTTGTCTTTGCCTTCATTGTTGTTCCGGCTAAATGGGTCCGTGTCGCCAGGCAATGGACTCTGAATATCTACACTAAGAACAGATGGTTGCACTACTGGACCATTTTCAACGCCAGCTACGGATGAGCCAAACGTTTTGAAGGGTTAACAATTTAATATCCCTAATGGGGGCAAGGGGGCTTTATGCGCTCATATCAGTTAGGATATGGCAAAAAGCCAGTTTGAACAAGAGAAATTGCATTCTGGGCGGTTTTGACCGCAATGGCCTGAGACTATTAGTAGGGTTGCGGAATTGAGGAATATAATAAATCGTGTATCCGGTTCAACTATGTCACAAACGAGTACGGCAAAGGACATCGGAATCCAAACGAGATGTTCACTTTGCCTTCATACAACTGCCAGTGGACAAAGGGTTAATGGTTAAGCCTACAATTACTTCCTTATATGCAGTACGAGGTATTCCGACTGTGTGCCGATGCGGAACTTGGCACCCCAGATGCCGAGTCCGGAGCTCACATAGTAGTGGGTGCGTCCTTTCACGAGGGGTCCGAAAGCATCCTCGTAGACGGCATCAGTAATCCAGCTTATTGGCCACACCTGCCCGTAATGGGTATGTCCGGCAAACTCAAAGTCGACGCCATTCTTCTCTGCCTCCTCCAAATGATACGGCTGATGGTCGAGTTCCAGGAGGAAACGGCTCTTGTCGACACCGCGGAGAATCTCGCTGAGAGCCTTGCGCTGCCCGTTTGTGCGGTCGTCGCGTCCTACAATGGTAATATTTCCCAACTTATCGAAAGAAGCAGCCTCATCGCGCAGCACTCTGATTCCTGCATCCTTACAGAACTTCATGTCGGCACTAAGACCCGTATAGTAGTCGTGGTTGCCAAGACAGGCTAAGACGGGGATGTGCAAGGCTCGGAACTCCGCGGCCATATTCTCTTCTTCCACCGGCCGGTAGCTGCCGTCGATGAGGTCGCCGCCGATGAGTATGGCATCAGGATTCTCAGCCTTGAGCTTGGCGATCCAGCGGTGGAGGTCGCCACGGGTGTTGTGGTAGCCTAAATGAAGGTCGCTGACGAGAACGAGTTTCAGGTCCTTGCCGATATCCTTTGTCGTCGTTATCGTCATCTCCACCCGCTTCTTGTCATTATAGTGGTAATAAGCATAGGTAAACAATGCCACTAACGTGATGGCAAGTCCTGCCGCCAGCCGTCCGTTCTCATGCAGCGCCGCGGACTGAACCACACGGCACAGCCGCATGACATCAAGGAAGAGGAACGCGAGGAAAAGATAGAGAAGGATTATCAGCCACGACGTGCCCACCTCGTAGGTCACTCTTGCTAACCCCATGGGCCAACGGTTGATGACTCCCGACATGGCTACGAAGAAGGCCACGAAGGCCAACGCCATCACCACTACTGCGGCAATGCGCAGAGCCGGGACGGCTGGCAGCAGCTGCCACGTGCGCATCGAGACATAGACTTGTCCGGCAACGGGCAGGAGCAGGAATATCAAAAAGGCGAATCTCATAGACAGGAATCCTTCGTTTGTTTCAATAAAATTTTATACGCATATAGTCATACGGCCTCAACACGATACAGATGGTTTTAGGAGCAATCCTGTGGGGGAAAAGAATCACATCTCCGTCACTTTACTCCCTGCTCACTTCCCAGTCGCTGATAGTACCTGTTTCTGACGAGAAAGAGCAGGCTATGGCATACACCTCACGGCTGTCATGGGCATAGGGCTCGGCGTAGCCACGGTCGTGAATCTGCTGCATGGCCTCGGCAGCGGGACGATCGAGTTTATACTCAAAGATGTAAACATACTTCGGAGTTTCTATCACGCAGTCGGCACGGCCGTGCGACGATGCCTTCTCGCGATAAACCGTGTCGCGGCAACTGCCGATGAGTCGCATGATGAGATAAACCGAATACTGAAACTGCCGCTCGTGACTTTTCTCACCATTGCCCTGCCTCACAGAGTATGGAATACTGGCCAGAAAATCGTTAAGCAGACTGCGAAACGCTTCGGGCTTACCATGGTGAAGGGCCTTCTTCATCTTCGTGGCCCAGTTACTCGGTCTTTGTGTATGGAAATAGCCCGAGGCCAAGATTGCCAGAAACCCTGATGCCACCTCATGGTTGGGGAAGTCGAGTTTATATTCATCGTCCTCGCGGTTGTAGCCCTTGATAGTGAGATAACCGCTCTGGTATATCATCGGCACCGGTGCCTCCACTGTGGCGCGATAGTCGGCAAACTCTACGGCCTCGTAGGTGCGGCCGATGATGTCCTGGATATTCTCATCGCTGTGGTTAAGCAGTCGGATGAGGTAAGATGGAGTCCCTGACGCAAACCAATAGTCCTTCAAATCTCCATCCGAGAAGGCGTTCAACAGCGAGAAAGGATTATAGATGTCAGTCATACCAGTACTGAAATGGTAACCGTCATACTTCTGTTGAAACTGCCGCCTGACCTCATCGACCGGTAGTTCCAGCGTACTGGCTAAGACGGCCATCGATGATGCGAAGTCACTGTCGAGCTCATCCTTCGAGATGCCACAAATAGTATCATACTTAGGATTCATGCTGATATCCCTCGCATTATTGAATCCTGAGAACACGCTCACCTGTGCGAACCTCGTCACACCCGTCAGAAATACGAAGCGCAAGTCGGCATCAGCAAGTTTAAAGACCGAGTAGAACGCCTTCAGCACGTCGCGGTTACGGTCCTCCAAGAGTTGTTCATTGCCGTCGGCTGTCGCTTTCCGCCCTGTATCCAAAACGTCGAGCATCGGCTTGTCATATTCGTCGACGAGCACAACGCATGGCTTTCCCGTCTTCTCATGAGCGCGGTGCAGGACATCGGCGAAGCGTCGGCCAGCCTGACTGGATGCAGGCTCCACGCCGTACCGCTCTTCCCATTTCGTCAGATAGTAGTTGATGGTATCCTCCAGCGCACCGGCCTCAAGATAATTCGAGTCATTGAAGTCCATCTCAAAGACGGGATAGCAGTTCCAATCCTTCTCCAGGGCATCTATCTTCAAGCCCTTGAAAAGATCACGGCGACCCTCGAAGTAGTATTTGAAGGTAGAGACTAACAGTGACTTGCCGAAACGGCGGGGACGGCTAAGGAAATATACTCCTTTCGTCTTCGATAAATCATACACCAGAGCGGTCTTGTCCACATACACCAATCCACCTTTTATTATACTGGCGAAGTCTTGAATGCCTATAGGATACTGCATAATCTTCGTTTATTGGTAACGAATGCAAATTTAAGAAATATTTGTCAGCAAACAAAATTATGCAACCGCAAAAAGTGCATCCATCAATTTGCAGGCTACAGCGACCGTATTATTGCATCCCAATCGGCAGGTGCTCCTTTCTTTCCGAAGGCTTTCATATACAGGCGGCGCCTTGTTGCCGACACCGACTCCTTGCTGTGGCAAGTGAGAACGGCTATCTGCGAGGGAGAGAACTGTGTTTTCAGCAACAGACAAACGCGGTATTCATTCTCGCTGAGCTTGCACAAATCGACAAGACGGTCGTGGAAAAGAGGATAGACCTCATAAAGCTGTTCGTCGAGCTCGCGCCAGTCATCATCAGTGAGAATTTTCTTCTCAGATGGCGAATTGAGCATGTGCCGGATACGCC
The DNA here is from genome assembly GCF_019973375.1 of Prevotella lacticifex. Lineage (GTDB taxonomy): Bacteria > Bacteroidota > Bacteroidia > Bacteroidales > Bacteroidaceae > Prevotella > Prevotella lacticifex. Next base: position 34,360 of record NZ_BPTV01000004.1, read on the forward strand.
CATACACGTCCGATTGCGCCACGAGGCTCATGTCCTTCTCCTTCTGCCCGGTGTCTCTCTTTGCCTCATCATCCCTAAGACTCTCATACTGACGCAGCTTCAGACGCAGCAGCTGCTGTCTCTGTTTCGTATACCTTATATAATATTAGCAAGCCATGCACTCCATAGGGGATAGCCCATCTATCTTCATAATTCAGCTATCTGATCTTCCGAGAGCCCAGTGATTTCGGATATAAGAGAAACATCAAATCCTTTGGCTTTCATCATCCGGGCAACTTTCATATTAGCCTTTGCCTCACCTTCCCTCCGCGCTGAATCCATGCCATTCTTTATGTCACGGTAAGCGTAAACGTTCTGCTCGTAAGCCATGCGCTCCATAGGGGAAAGTCCATCTATCTTCATAATTTCACTATCTGATCTTCTGAGAGACCAGTGATTTCAGATATAACAGAAACATCAAATCCTTTGGCTTTCATCATCCGGGCAGCTCTCTTTTTCGTCTTAAATTCTTCTTCTGCGAAACCTTTAGCAAAACCTTTAGCAAAACCTTTGGCAAAGCCTTCTTCAAAACCTATACGCCACGCTGAATCCAAACCGTTCTTGATGTCACGGTAAGCGTAAAGGTTCTGCTCGTAAGCCATGCGCTCCATAGGGGAAAGTCCATCTATTTTCATAATTCAGCTATCTGATCTTCCGAGAGCCCTGTGAGTTCGGATATAAGAGAAACATCAAATCCTTTGGCTTTCATTATCCGGACCATTCTCTTTTCCGTCTTAACTTTTTCTTTTGCGAAGCCTTCTTCAAAACCTATACGCCACGCTGAATCCAAACCGTTCTTGATGTCACGGTAAGCGTAAACGTTCTGTTCGTAAGCCATGCGCTCCATAGGGGAAAGTCCATCTATCTTCATAATTCAGCTATCTGATCTTCCGAGAGCCCAGTGATTTCGGATATAAGAGAAACATCAAATCCTTTAGCTTTCATCATCCGGGCCACTTTCATATTTGCCTTAAATTCTCCTTTCTCAAGACCAATGGCCTCACCTTTCTCAAGACCAATGGCCTCGCCTTTCTCAAGACCAATGGCCTCACCTTCCCTCCGCGCTGAATCCATGCCGTTCTTTATGTCACGATAAGCATGGATACTCTGCTCATAAGCTTTCAGTTCCATAGGCTTAAACATAGCAATCTCGGCCGTCTTGAAGAGCTTCTCGAACACACGGCCCTGCAACTCTGTCGGGCGCTCAAGGAGATTCTGGAGGTTCTTCAGGCAGAAGAGCCACTTGTCTATCAGCGTTTTACACTCATCGATATCCTTGTGGAAGTTGGCCAACTCCACATATATATATGTAAGCTTATCGTAGAAAACCTCCTTGGTATTGATATCCATGAGCTTCACCTCACGGAAAATTCCGTTATCGCCGCTCTTCTTGCTCTCAGGAAACGCAAAGTTGAGGATGCCGATAGTATAGACATCCTTCAGCTCATAATTCCAGTCGCCCTTCTCAGCCTGTTCAGAAATCGGAAAAGTGGAATAGAATATCGACCGGTCCTTGTAGAAGTCCTGATAGACATTCTGCATCTCGACAATGATACGGCTGCCGTCAGCAGTCTTGCAATACACATCAAAGATGGCCTTGCGAGCATCCTCATTACTGCCGAACTTCTCGCTGTTACTGTATTCAACATCCTCAACGACCCGCTCACCATCGAGCACGGCATTGAGGAAACTCACCAACAAGTCGCTGTTGAACGGAGTTCCGAAGATGCGCTTAAAACCAAAATCGGTCAGCGGATTGATATATCTCTCACCTGTGTGTATCATCGTTCACCGGGATTTTACTCTACAAAGATACAAAATTTTTTGCCCGAATGCAAGCTTTTTAACAGAAAAATTTTCCACCCAAGCGTAAACGTCTAAAACAACGACAGATACATCTATACAGCAGGCACCGACGAACAGCAAAAACCCGTACCGGAAAAACGAAATTCCTCTCTCGGTGTCTTATTCATCAACACCAGCGAACAATCAAAACCGACAGCGACGAACGGTAATCTCTCGAATGGCATTTTCACTACCCCACCGTCTTACGATCTAATCTTGTGGCACATACTTGACAATTTATTAGAGGTATTGAACATTAAATGTAAACTAACCTTAACAATACAAGAATATTTCACCACTATAGAAATATTCGTTAACAATCACCACAAAGAAATTAAACATAAATCATAATTCAAAAGCGATTTTCAAGAATTGAAGTCGAAAAATTATTTTATGTTATTCTTTTTAAATAATTTTGCAGCGAGCCAAAGATTTAAACCTATCTGACAAGAAAACCTAAATGTGACAATTGCTGTTGCGACAAGATTCTATCGGATACTTTAACCAATATAACCATTCATAAAACCTATTTATTACAAGAACATGAATCACAAGAAAGTGAAAACAGAATCGAGATGCCGGAAGTCTATTCAACGGCTGATGGTTCTTGGCATGTTGACGGCCGGCTCGTTGGGAGCCTACGCCCAGAACACTGTCACAGGAACTGTTGTGGATGCAAGCGGCGAACCGCTTATTGGCGCCAGTGTGCAAGTAAAAGGTACTAAGAGCGGCGCCGTCACCGACCTCGACGGCCACTTCACCATCAGCAATGTGAAGGACGGTTCCGACATCACCATCTCCTACGTCGGCTACACCTCGCAGACCCTCACACTCAAGGGCAGCGCCCCCGTGACGGTCACCCTCCAGGAAGACAACCAGATGCTCAACGATGTCGTCGTAATCGGCTATGGATCAGTGAAGAAGAGCGACCTCACATCAGCGGTATCGAAGATGAGCGGTGAGGCCATCAAGGACCGTCCGTTGGCACGTGCCGAGCAGGCCCTGCAAGGTCAGTTAGCCGGTGTGCAGACACGTGCCACATCGGGTGAGCCGGGCACCGACCTGCAGATTCGAGTCCGTGGAGCGGCGTCGGTCAACGCCAGCTCCGACCCGCTGTATGTCGTCGACGGTGTGCCGATGACATCCATCAGTGCTCTGAACCCCTCCGACATTCAGAGCATGGAGGTCCTCAAGGACGCCGCCTCGGCAGCCATCTACGGTTCGCGAGGATCCAACGGAGTGGTCATCGTAACCACCAAACGCGGCAAGAACGGCAAACCTACCGTCACCTTCAACGCCACTGTGGGCTTCCAGCGCCCGGAGAAGAAACTCGACATTATGACAGCAAGAGAATGGATGGAATTCAAGACCCGCTGGAATGACGCTAACTATCTGAAATACTGTAAGGAACACGGCATAACGGGGGCGAGCATCAAGGACGATTCGTCGACACGTCTGGCCAATGTGGGCATCAAGGCCGGTACGGCCAATGCAGGACTCTACGTCAACGACGACAGATGGTTCCAGTATCTCAGCCCCGAGATGCAGGCCTCTCACACCTATAATGCCGATGCCGGACAGTTGGCACTCCTCGACTGGCAGGACAAGATGTTCCGCAGCGCGGCCATCCAGAACTACGACGTGAGCGTACAGGGCGGCACCGACAACCTCAGCTACCTCGTCTCGGGCGGATATATGAAGCAGGACGGACTCATCATCGGCACCGATTACCAGCGCATCACTTTCCGTTCGAAAGTCGAGAGCAAGATAAACAAGTATATCACTGTGGGACTGAACCTTGCGCCTACATACATCGTATCCAACAACCAGGGCAAGGCCAACGGTAAGGATTCCGAAATCCACCATATCCTCGCCAACACCCCGGTGGCTGAGCCCGATGCCGGTTACTACACCAACTCCGGCGGCCACGACGTCTACTTCTGGGCCGTGAGCAACGCCAGCTCACTGAAGATCATGGAGACCAACCTCGACCGCAAGCGCGACGTCAGGATGGAGGGCAACGCATTCGTGCGCATCACCCCGATGGACGGTCTGAAACTCGAACTCTCCGGAGCCACAACATACTACGACACCGACCGCAGCGGCTACAGCTTCTCGGCAGCAACATCAAAATAGGCTCAGGGCGAAGGAAAGAACTCCAGCGGACGCCACTACACTCAGCGACAGTGGACAACGTTGCTACAGGCCCTGGCCAACTACGACAAGACCTTCGGCAAGCACGGCGTAAGCCTTATGGCCGGAGCATCGACCGAGCAGGCCAATATCGGGTCGTCGACCGACCAATACTTCCAGAACAACTTCCCTAACGATGCCATCACGAAGTCGTTCGACGGCAACAAGCTGACAGTGAAGACAAACCTCGTCACCGAGCTCACACCGAGCCGACTGACATCGTTCTTCGGCCGCGCGTCCTACGACTACGACGACCGGTACATGGTTTCGGCATCGCTGCGTGTCGACGGTGGATCAGTCTTCGGAGCCGACCACAAGTGGGGAACATTCCCGGCACTCAGCGGAGGATGGATGATATCGAAGGAGAAATTCTGGAAGAACAGCACCATGGCACCATGGTGGGACACCTTCAAACTGCGCGCCAGCTTCGGTGTGACGGGTAATAACCAGATATCGAGCACCGCCGCCTACAGCACCCTGACGAACGCCCTCTACGGCGGTTATGCCGGATACTACGCCAACACCATTGCCAACAAGGACCTGAGCTGGGAGAAAACCTACTCCACCGACGTAGCAATGGACTTCGCCTTCCTGAAAAACCGGCTGCAGATGTCGCTCGACTGGTACACCAAGACCACCAAGGACTTGCTCTATCAGGTGCCTGTCGTGGGAGCATCGGGATTCACAACGGCATGGGACAACCTCGGAGAGATAAGAAACTGGGGACTGGAGATGGAGCTCACATCGCATAACCTCACCGGCAAGTTCAAGTGGAACACGTCGTTCAATATCTCGTACAACAAAAATAAGGTCATCAGCCTCGGCACCGACGACACACCAATCTATTCGGGATGGAACGGTGTCGGCGACAACGGAAACACCTCTAACGTACTCATGGTGGGCCATCCTGCCAATGCCTTCTACATGCTCCACGCCATCGGTGTATGGAAAAATCAGGCCGAAATCGATGCTTACGCACAGGAATGCGGCGTGAGCAAGCTCACCTTCAACGGCAAGACAACCATCAAACCGGGCGACATCAAATATGAGGACGTAAACCACGACGGCGACTACTCCTACAGCAAGGACCGCGTCTTCCTCGGACAGCCAACACCAAAGGTCACCTTCGGACTCACCAACACCTTCGAATGGAAGGGCTTCGACGCCTCCGTGCTCATCACCGGACAGTTCGGAGGCCGCATCTACGGTGCCTTAGGACGTGCCATCGACCGTCCGTCGATGGGTGCCAAGAGCAACGTAATGGACTGCTGGACAAACGCTTGGTGGAGCGAGGATGAGGTCGGCGACGGAAAGACACCTTACATCCTCAGCACCACAACGGGCGGCACCTGCGACTCACGATGGCTCTACAGTTCCGACTACGTGAGCCTGAAGAACCTCACCCTCGGCTATACCGTACCTCTGAAGAGCAACTTCGTCAAGACCCTCCGCGTCTTCGTATCGCTCGAGAACCTCCTGCGCTACGACCACTACTATGAGGGCTACTCCCCCGAGGCGGCCAACACGGCACGCAGCGGCGTTCCCGGTGGCACCACAGCCCTCGGCATCGACTACGGCGGATACCCCACGGCAAAGTCATACAACTTAGGTGTTAACATTACTTTCTAATACAAGCAAGACAAATCATGAAACTTAGAAATATAATATTAATAGGTGCTGCGGCAATGTTGGGACTGGCCTCATGCAGCGATGACTATCTGAACACCCCTCCACGCGACCAGATGTCGCCCGACGGCTTCTACTCCACACCCTCGCAGTGCAACCAGGGCGTATTAGGTGTGTATGCAGACCTGCGCTATATCAGTGACTATGAGTACCTTATGATGTCGGAGGTCCGTTCCGACAATATGTGGGTGGAGCCACGTCCCGACGGCGAGCGATCGTACTCGGAGATAGGCACCTTCCGCGCCAACGCCTCCGAGGTGACCTTCGAGCAGACATGGAACGCATGGTACAAGCTCATCTACGATGCCAATATGGCACTGCAGAAGATTGAGAAATGCGACTTCGCCAACGAAGCCATCAAGAACCAGTTCCTCGGCGAGGCCCACTTCCTGCGCGGATGGGCTTACTTCGAGCTGGCGCGCCTCTACGGCAACGTGCCGCTGATCCTCGAGCCGATGTCGTCGAAGGAGGCCAACAACGTGAAACAGACCGACGCACGCACCGTCATCACCGGAACGGCAATCCCCGACCTCGAGTTTGCCCTCGACAACCTGCCCGAGAAAGGCAAGATGGTCGACGGATTAGGCGCCACCGTCACGGGACGTGCCGACAAGAGTGCGGCTCAGGGAATGCTCGCACGTGTGTACATGCAGTTGGCCGGATTCCCGTTCAACGACACCGAGGCCGAGAGCAAGGCAAAGACATACCTTGAGCAACTGCTCGCCAAGAAGTCGCAATACTGGGCACCGACCATCGACGCATGGCGATCACAGTGGCTGCCGAGCAACGCCAACAAGTACTCCGTATTCGCCATACAGTACCGGACGGGAGGATCCGGCAACCCCGCCATCTTCGACATGAGCCCGGAGCTGCCGCCGTCGTTCACGAGCATCCGCATCTTCGGCAACCATATCTACCCCAACAAGGCACTGATGTACCAGTTTGAGCGCACACAGAGCAACGGATCGAAGGACCTCCGCGGCGAGAACTACTCCTACATCCACGGCTACGACAAGGAGAGCGCGTCGTTCCCGACCTACTCGCAGCAGTTCGAGGACGTTACCGTCGACGGTGTGACCACATCGCAGCAGGTCAACGCCATCAACTATAAGTATATGGCCTCGAAACGCAAGTGCAAGGAGTTCGGCATCGACGGAACCATCGAGAACAGCATGGTCGACTACTACGACTGGCCCGTCAACTATCCCGTCATCCGCATCGAGGATATGATGCTCCTCTACGCCGAGATCCTCTGCGACGAGGGCGACATCGCCGGAGCAATGAACCAGGTTAACGAGATACGCAGCCGTGCCGGTGTCGACCTCCGTCCCACAAGCGGAATCAGCAAGGACGAGGCCACGAAGTACATCCGTCTCGAACGTCAGTTAGAGCTCTTCGGCGAGGGCGTACGCTGGTTCGACGAGGTGCGCTATGGCACCTGGCAGCAGGACATTATCAACAAGTTCAACAGCTACAGCAATCCCGACGGTACCGATGTATCGTCGGTGGCCGACGGCCGCTACCTCTACCCCATCCCATCTAATCAGATGAGTATCGTACCGGGACTGTACAGCCAGAATAAGGGGTATTAATCCCTGATAATCAACACAGAACAAGAGTAACCGGTCCCTGACTGTCACGACGATACCGCCACCCGTCCATCCCGTCGCAGCATCGGATAATGCCGTATCGTTCGGACCAATCATTCCCCCACCCTCTTGACAGCGCCTACACCCCCCGTAGTCCTGTCAAGTTCTATCAAGCAGGAGGTAAGCTCCAATCGCATGCGCTTGCCTCCTGTTTTTATTCTGTCCGTCCTCCCCCACAACGACATTGCACGTGGCGCACAGCATAGAGTGGCATTCCCTTTCCCTGAGTCATTTCTTTGCGATATAATAGATGTATGCTAATAGCCAAAATATTTTTTCACCTTGGCACAATTTATTTTATGCGCGTAAGCGCAATTTTATGCCGATGCAATTTTCGTCATAGACAGACTTTAACCCCGTTAGGGGTGGTGCGGAAGTGATGGGGCAGACTGCGAGCTTGCTCGCAAAGGATACCCCATCACTTCCACACCATAGCCCCACTGGGAGCAAAAGTCGGCCTATGACTATTTTCCTTGAGCTATGGACCTCTCTAACCAATTGCAGGCCAGTAAAGCAGAGATTCGGTCTTACGACCGACCGAATCTCTGTCGTGTTAGTCTGTTTTGATGGTTTTCCTTTGTGTCAGCACCAAGATCCGACGGAGGAGGATCTGCCATTTGGGGTTTGGGGGCGGTGAGAGGCCCTGCCTCTCAAAGCACTCAAAGCCCTTGGCGCTGAAACAAAGGGTTTTTATTGGTTTTGGTCTTAATTTATGATTGTCTATTTAACCGTTCTTCGTTCAACGAAGGCTAAACGGAGACATAAAGCCCCTCAATCAAGATGTTGGATAAGATCTATTGTTATTTCGTTGCAAAGTTACAAAATATTTTCCCCGAATCCAAATTTTAGCAGGGTAGAAAGGGGGATAGTTTGGGGGATAGAAAGGGGTATAGAGCCTTGGCGCGCACCTATCCCAAACCTTCTTTTGCCGCTTGATGACACGCCTACACATTGGACAATCCCTCAATACGCTTCAGTATCTACGTCCAATATGCGGATTGCATGTCGAAATCCGACAAGCATTATCCAAGAATCTTTTCACATGCTCAATAAATGGTGCAATGTTATGTTCTTCTCCCTCATTGGAAAATGGCTACATAATCGACAGGAGATATTCCGGTGCATCAAAATAGTTCTAAAAAATATTATGTTTTTATTGGAGATTATCATGAAATTTATTAACTTTGCTTATTGATAGTACACAGACCTATAAAAGTCAAGGAAATTGGCTACTGATATAGAATAAATACTAACTTTTGGCGTCTGCCATACTGAAAAGACATAACATGATTGCACATATTAAATTAGAACCGGAACCTATTATCCAAACCACCGAGGAGCATAGAGACCATGTTGCAGACTTGGCAAGGAGTTTTGCCGAAGCCTTTGGTAGCGGTAGCCTTGCATATTTGGCAGGTTGGTTGCACGACAAGGGAAAGGAACGGGACAGTTTCCAAAACTATATCCGTAAGGAGAACGGTCTTCCCACCAACGGACAGTCTGTTGGTGAGCATGAGCATTCCTTTGTGGGTGGGCTGATAGCAGCCCAGAAGCCATTGCATAATCTGGAGCTTGCCAACATCATCATGGGCCATCATCGGGGATTGTATGATGATGGCACCCTCAAATACGAAATAAATAACAGGACGCTCCCTCAAGAGATAAAGATTGATCCTCTGCCGATAAGCCCGTCTTCGCCTCATATACAATTACGTAAAGAAGATTTACATCATTATGTGAGGATGCTGTTCAGTTGCTTGGTAGATGCTGACCGTCTTGACACAGAGGCGTTTATGAATTCGGATCAATCTAAGTTGCGTGGACAGGGCGACAGCTTACCTATTCTTTTAGAGCGACTCGAAACCAAATTGGCCGAGTTTAAGTCCAAGGACAACGAGAGTGAGGTGAATCGCGTAAGAAACTACGTACAACAGGTTTGTCGCGAGAAGAGCGACCTGCCGCGCGGCATCTTCTCAATGACAGTACCTACTGGTGGCGGCAAGACCTTGTCGTCTTTGCTTTGGGCGCTCCGCCATGCCATACACAACGGACAGAAGCGCATCATCATCGCCATTCCATATACCAGCATTATCACGCAGACGGCTAACACCTTAAAGAAAATTCTTGGCGAGCAAAACGTGTTGGAGCATCATTCCGAGTTCGATTATGATGAGCTGAAAGACGAAAAATTGAAGGAGACCTACCAGTTAGCCGCAGAGAATTGGGACTTCCCCGTCATCGTCACCACCAACGTGCAGCTCTTCGAATCGATGTTCAGCAACAAGCCGTCGGCATGTCGCAAGTTGCACAATATTGCGAATAGCGTTGTTATCCTCGATGAGGTGCAGACGTTACCAACCAGCTATCTGCAACCCATTGTAGATGCTATCAGCGCTTACCACCGTTCGTTTGGTGTGTCTTTCCTGTTTACCACAGCAAGCCAACCCGTACTGAGCGGACTGATAGAGGGCTGTAACCCTTTAGCCAACTTTCATGGACTTGACTCTGTAACAGAACTTATACCAGCCTCAGCCAAGTTGCATGAAAAGTTGCGAAGGGTAAAATTAGATATTGATAACCAGCCAAGGAGTTACGATGAAATAGCTAATGCAATTTCTCAGCACGACCGCGTGCTCTGCATTGTCAACACCCGCCATGATGCCAAGGAGGTATACAAACGGCTGCCAAAAGAGGGGCTGACATTACACCTTTCACGCATGATGTGCCCCGAGCATGTAAGCGAAACCATCAAACAAATTACCGAAGCTTTAGCCGATGATTCTTACAAAGTAATAAGGGTTGTAGCCACACAACTTGTTGAGGCAGGCGTGGACATCGATTTTCCGGTAGTTTATCGTCAGGAAGCTGGGCTGGACTCCGTGCTGCAAGCCGCAGGAAGATGCAACCGTGAGGGGAAGCGAAAGCTCTGCGTGACTCATGTGTTCAGTCTTGCCAAAGAACACAAGCTGCCGCCGGGCGACATCTCCAATGCGAACAATGCACGCCTCGCCCTGAAGCAGGATAGCGACTGGTTCGCACCGGAAACAATGACAAGCTATTTCAGACAACGATATAGTAGGGAGGAATCGTTCGATAAGAAAAAAATAAAAGACTATTTATACAATTATAAAGACAAGATGTTTGAAACAGCGGCCGAAAAATTTCGACTGATAGAGGATGGCAGCATTCCGCTTATTGTGGTTTGGGAGAACAGTCTTAGCCTAGTAGAGCAACTAAAGGAAAAGGGGCCTTCTTACACACTGATGAAAAAACTGTCAAAATATACTGTCAATGTCTACGAGTCTGATTTTAAGGCATTATGCCAGACTGGAGCCGTCAAGGAGCTAATAGAAGGCATTTTCGTGGTAGACCAGCAGGCTCAATACGACAAAGAGTTAGGACTGCTCATTGAAAATCAATGGGAGGACAAACTGCTTTTGATATAGGACAAAAAATAATACAAATGGAATATACGGACAAGGAATATTGTTTGGAGGTGTGGGGTGACATGGCTTGCTTCACCCGTCCAGAGTTCAAGGTAGAGCGTGTGAGCTACGACATCATCACACCTTCCGCGGCACGAGCCATTTTCGAGGCGATATTGTTCAAGCGATACGCCATGCGGTGGCAAGTGACAAAGATAGAAGTGCTCAATCCCATCAAGTGGACGTCAATCAGAAGAAACGAGATAGGGAAGGTGGCAAGTGCGACGAATAAAAGACCTATCTATATAGACGAGGTAGATAATCCTCAATTCCGCAACCCTACTAATAGTCTCAGGCCATTGCGGTCAAAACCGCCCAGAATGCAATTTCTCTTGTTCAAACTGGCTTTTTGCCATATCCTAACTGATATGAGCGTACAAAGCCCCCTTACCCCCATTAGGGATATTACATTGTTAACCTCCAAAACGTTTGGCTCATCCGTAGCTGGCGTTGAAAATGGTCCAGTAGTGCAACCATCTGTTCTTAGTGTAGATATTCAGAGTCCATTGCCTGGCGACACGGACCCATTTAGCCGGAACAACAATGAAGGCAAAGACAAAGCGCTTAAGGCGACTTTTCATGTCTATACCGGGAAAGATTGCGCTGACCTTTGACAACAAGTACTGATAGAAATTCTTCAGCATGGCGGTAAAGAGAAGGAACACCGTGTTGTCCTCCATGGTTGAGAACGGGAGATGAGCCCAACCGAAGTCGTTATTCTGAACGTCGAAATTTTTCTCGCAGGCGCCTCGCTGATTGTACTTGTCAATGACTTGTTCTTCAGTGCTGTTATGGTCGCTGGTCAGTATGGCGCGGTACATATATTCCATGCCGGGCAGGAACCGCTCTCCCTGTTCTGCGTCCATCTTGGTGCGCTGCACTACAAGCCGTAAATGCCAGTCGGAAAGGAATTCGGTGAATTCAAATGATGCGACGTCCATATCCTGGCCATTTACCGACGTGTGACGCCAATCCTTGCACTGTTCATACATCTGCCTGCGGTCAGCACAGCTGCTGGCACGGAGGTAAAACGTCTCTGTCCGAAGAAAGAGCTCCTCAACAAGTTCCTTGATGAACGAGCCGCAATCGGCACGGAACATGCGCACATAAAGTCCGTGAGCCTCGATATTGTCCAGCATGCGTGTCAGCTCTTCCACTTGCTCAAACTTGACATTCGAGTTGCCCTGCCTGTTTTCAATGCCGATTATCAGCGGACCGGATGTCATCACGCCCGGGAAGTAGCCGCGCTGTTTTTTATAGGAATACAGCGCGTCGCTTTTCTCAGCGGGGATGAACTCGTTGTCAAAGTCGACATCAATGCCCTGACCCTTTTTCATAAGGCCAAGCAGCAATGCCATGTCAAGCATCAAGGAATTTAGTTTCATGGCAGGATCATGCGCATATACGTTGCCAGCTTTACTCGTATAGGCTATACTCATGGCACTCAGCTCCTTCAGCCCACGGGCGATGGTGTCAGAACTTGGTATCCTCGCATCTGGGGCAGTGCTCAGATACTTGTTCAATATGGTTGTAATATCCTCTATGTGGTCACCGCCACAGAGATATATGCAGAATAGCGCAAGCATGATATCGCTGTACTGATAGCCATAGTTCGCACAGCGGAGATTAAGCCGCCCGTCTACCAGTTTGTCCAGTCCTGCGCGTTTAAATTCGTTCATAGCATAAAAAATTCCGCCGTAGGGGACTATGTTATCATATTTTATTGCTACTTTTGCCATGTCATTTAGAATTGAACTATTTTTGTTTTGACACCATAAAGTTAGTGAAAATTCTGCAAATGGCAAAACTCTGGGGAACTTATTGTTCCTCAGAGACTTATAAAAAATATTAATAAAGAATTACGCAATTAGTTGCGGAATTAAGGATAATAAAGGTAAACTCGTCAATCGCCAGCAGAAGAACACTTTGGCCCTGCGTGACGTACGTTATCGTATTTGGGCAAAATTAGTGTTCATTCCTGTGAAAGACCGCCCAAAAGGAGCGTTTGCCAAACATCAGCCAGGCGACGATGAGAACCCTATGAAATACTATAAGATGTTTGAGCGGCGAGCCAGTCAGGGGCAGTGTTTCACACAGCCTTATTTAGGCACACGCGAGTTTGCAGCTTCTTGGAGAATGGTCGACACTGAGAAAGCCCCTCTCACCCCAGCAATCTCGGAGACCAAGGATCTGGGCATTATGCTTTACGACATGGACTATTCCAACCCGAAAGACATTCAGGCCATGTTCTACCGTCCTCAAATGAATAATGGGGTCATTATTGTTCCACCTTTTAATAGTGAGGAGATTCTGCGATGATACTGAAAGCACTTTACGATTATTATAATAGGTGTGGCGACTTGGCTCCCACAGGCATGGAATACAAGGAAATTTCTTTTCTTGTCGTTATTGACGAGAAGGGCAATTTCAAGCGTTTAGAGCAGCGAGGCGACGATAAGAACGGACAAAAGTTCCTGGTGATGAAAGGTGTCCGTTCTGGGAAGACCCCCAAGCCCTATCTTTTCTGGGATAACGTGGAATATGTCTTCGACTATTGTAAGGAACAAGCAGACGTACAAGAGGAAGCTGATGAGGCTGCTAAGAAGAAGTTAGAAGAAGAGATAGCCAAGACGCATGCCAAGAACGTTGCACTGATTGAAAAAATCAAGGAAGTAGCAAATCTTTTCCCCGAAGAAAAAGAGCTGAGGGCAGTCTGTGACTTTTATGATAAAGGAGGACTGGATGCCGTAAGGGAAGACTCTCTCTGGCCTAACGTGGAAAAGAGATCTACTGTGAACGTCTCATTTTTGATAGAGGGTCATACAAAAATTGTGGCAGAGAATCCATGCCTCCGTAGCCTCGCCGAGTCATCCAACCAAGGAAAGAAGCATAAGCAATCAGTTTGTTTGATAACGGGTGAGGAATGTGACCCTGTTGCAACAACGACACCAACTGCTATAGCCGGGGGGAATCCGTCAGGTAGTAGGCTCGTGGCTTTTCAAACTAATAAAGGTTACGACTCTTATGGAAAATCGCAATGTCTGAATGCTCCCATGTCCAAAGATGCTGAGGCTGCTTTCACCACAGCACTTAACCGTATGCTGGCAAAAGGTTCTCACAACAAATTCAAGTTAGGAAATCGCACCTTCGTATTCTGGGCCTCATCCGACGATGAAGCTTCTCGGAAAATGGAGGATGGCCTTTTTGATTTATTGGGGTTCACCGACGAAAGAGATGATGACCCTAATGCAAAAATTGAAGAAGTGCGAAAAGTGTTCAAGGCCATTTCGTCAGGCTCGTTAAAGACAAACTTGGACGATCGTTTCTATATCCTTGGTCTCGCTCCCAATGTAGCACGTATCGCTGTGGTTTATTGGTCAGAGACTTCGTTGAATGAGTTCGCCACGAATATAGAACGGCACTTCTCTGACATGGAGATAGTGGACAACCGCAAAGAACCAAAGCCCTACATGGGGCTGCGCAATATGCTGTCAGCCGTGACGTTGTCCGGCTCGAATGTTACTCCCAATTTGCCTGAGGCGGTTGCGAAGAGCATTTTCTTGGGTATTCCCTACCCCTATACCCTCTTCAGCTCTTGCATCCGACGCATCAGGGCAGAAAGCGGCGACATACGCATCACACGAGCCGCCATTATGAAAGCTTATTTAAATCGACTCAATGATAATAACCAAAAAAAGATAACCATTATGTTAGACAAACAAAACCTCAACCCCGGCTACCTCTGTGGCCGTCTGTTTGCTGTCCTGGAGGGGCTTCAGTTTGCGGCAAACGGGCAAGACACCATCCGTGCAAGCTATATGAACGCTGCATCTTCTACACCTTCTGCTGTGTTCCCAACCATTCTCAAGCTGTCGAATAGCCACTACAGCAAATTGGCAAAAGACAAAAAAGGTCTTGCCATCTTCTTTGACAATCAGAAGAAAGAGATTATGGCAATGATACAAGATTTCCCTGATACTCTTGAGTTGGGTGACCAGGGACGGTTCTTCCTTGGCTATTACCATCAGAAGAACGAAAAGGCTAATAAAGAAACAGATCAACTTTAAACTATAGAAAAATATGTCAGAGCTAAAAAACAGAATTGATTTCGTGTACATCTTTGATGTGCAGGATGGTAATCCCAATGGTGACCCTGATGCCGGCAACCTTCCTCGTGTGGATGCCGAGACTGGTATGGGACTGGTTACCGACGTGTGCTTGAAGCGCAAAGTGCGCAACTATATCCAAGTAGCAAAAGAAGGACAGCCGGGATATGGCATACTGGTCAGATCAAAAGAAATTTCCGGTGAGGAGGTCTTTATCAATAGAGAAATACGTAAGATGTATGCAGAAGACCTTGGCATAGACCTTAAGATAAAGGACAAAGCTCCCACCGACAAGGTTGCCAGCGGGCGTGATGCTATGTGCAAGCGTTTCTACGATGTCAGAACATTTGGGGCAGTTCTTTCCACTGGCCCTAATGCAGGACAAGTAAGAGGACCTATACAGATGACCTTTGCCCGGTCTGTTGACCCTATAGTTTCAGAAGAGCATGCGCTGACAGTATGTGCCGCACGCGATGAAACGAAATCATATGACTCGCAGGTAGGCATTCAGGGCCGCAAGTCTACTGTTCCCTATGGTCTCTATGTCTGTCATGGTTTCGTCTCGGCCAATCTGGCTAAACAGACGGGCTTTTCAGAGGAGGACCTCCAGCTCTTCTTCGAGGCATTGAAAAACATGTTCGACGTAGATCGTTCGGCGGCAAGAGGCCTAATGAGCGCACGGAGGCTGATTGTGTTCAAGCATAACAGCCTCTTAGGTGCAGCCCCAGCCAACCAACTCTTCGATCTCGTCCATGTAAAGAAACGCGACGAGAAAAACGTGCCGCGTAGTTTTTCCGACTATGAGGTCACCATCGATAAAGAGAAAATGCCTAAGGGCGTAGAACTGATCGAGGAAATCTAATCTCTGATTATGACTCTGTACGACGACGAAGATATGCTCATGCTGTCGGGGATACAACATTACATGTTCTGTCCCCGGCAGTGGGGCTTGATTCACATGGAACAGCTATGGGACGACAACCGTCTGACGGTTGAGGGCTCGTTGTTGCATAAGCGTGTTGACAATCCTTTTTATCGGGAGAAAAATGGAGACACTATAACCCTTCGTCGTGTAGCATTGGCCTCAAAACGGCTGGGGCTCTACGGTTATTCTGACGCTATAGAATTGCATGCTGCCGACACTGACAACAGTATCACAAACGACAGATACCCAGGACGTTGGATACCATATCCCGTTGAATACAAGCATGGGCGTCATAAGAAGAATCCATGTGACGAAGTTCAACTCGCGGCACAGGTAATGTGTCTTGAGGAAATGTACGATATCAGTCTGGATAGTGCTGCTCTTTTTTATTGGGAAACAGAGCAACGCGAGGAAATTGTCATCAACGAGGACCTCCGCCAACTTGTCGTGACCATCTCTCAGGCCATGCATGAAATGATGCAAAAGAGGACATTACCACCGGCTGAACCCACAAATCATTGCAGGTCATGCTCTTTGAAAGACATTTGCCTGCCAGATATTTCCCTAAAAGATGCCAAGACTTACTTAAAACGAAATCTCTATGAGGAAGATGCTTAACACCCTGTATGTGATGACACCACAGTCCTATCTCACTAAGGATGGCGAAGATATTGTCATCTCCGTAAAACAACAAGAGACTTTCCGCATCCCTGTTATTAATATAGAGCAAATTGTAATGTTCAGTTATATGGGGGCAAGTCCAGGAGCCATGAAACTTTGTTGTGACCACGGAGTCTCTCTAACCTTCTTATCCCCTAACGGCAGGTTTATAAGTCGCTGCGATGGTCCTGTTCATGGGAATGTACTATTAAGGAAAGCGCAATACAAGGCATCAGAGGACGAAAGCATAAGCCACAATCTGAACAAACTCTTTATCAGTGGGAAGATACGCAATTACCAAAGCATCGTGTCCCGGTTTACCAGAGATTATGGCATGACAGACGAATTACAAACAGCAATAAAAAAACTTAACGAATACAAACGCCTTGCCCTACAATCGGATAATGACGCATCATTGCGTGGCGTAGAAGGAGAA
The DNA here is from genome assembly GCF_019973375.1 of Prevotella lacticifex. Taxonomy (GTDB): domain Bacteria; phylum Bacteroidota; class Bacteroidia; order Bacteroidales; family Bacteroidaceae; genus Prevotella; species Prevotella lacticifex. The sequence continues at coordinate 51,384 of NZ_BPTV01000004.1, forward strand.
GCTGCAAGTACCTATTTCGGTATTTTCCCGTCTTTGATCGTCCAGCAAAATTCAGATTTCCCTTTTCACGGAAGAAACCGTCGTCCACCCAAGGACGCTGTAAATGCAATGCTGTCTTTTGCCTACACACTCATATGCAATGACGTCGTAGCAGCATTGGATACCGTAGGCCTTGATCCTTATGTAGGATTTTTTCATACCCTGCGGCCAGGCCGACCCTCATTGGCCTTGGACATGATGGAAGAACTCAGAGCTTATCTCGGAGACCGTTTCGTCTTGTCCTTAATAAACCGACGGCAGGTGTCAAAGAATGATTTCAAGGCTCAAGGGGAAGAAGGTATCATCATGACAGACAACTGTCGAAGAAACTTTATTAAAGCATGGCAAAGTAGAAAAAGAGATCTGATTACCCACCCTTTCCTCGGAGACAAAATAGAGTTAGGACTCTTGCCATACGCTCAAGCCATGTTACTGGCACGTTACCTAAGAAATGACATTAACGATTATCCTGTTTTCTTGATTAAATAATATGTTCGTACTGGTTACTTATGATGTGAATATCACATCGCCTTTAGGACAAAACCGACTCAGACAGGTTGCTAAAACATGTCTTAACTACGGAAAGCGCGTTCAAAATTCTGTATTCGAATGCGTCCTGACTGAAGCTCAATTTGTACTGCTAAAGGATAAGCTGTCTGAAATAATAAGTCAATCGGATGACAGCATTTGTTTCTATAAATTAGGTAACAATTGGAAAAGACATGTAGAAAGAATCGGCAAGGACACGTCAGTCGATGTGACTGACGTCTTAATATTATAATGCACTTCACCCATACTTACTCTCAGAATGATTTCGTTTATGCGAACCCTAACCGTTGCACTAAAAGCAGGAATTTTCGCAGAGACTAATACACAGGCAGTTAAGCTTTTTGAAAGGACAATATGCATTTAAATAGCTATGCTTTTCGCCATGTTCGCAAAATATAGTAACTTTGCCTCTGATTATTAGGCAATTGTCTAATAAGCGGTCGCGCCCCACGTGGGCGCGTGGATTGAAACTGTCATGAATACCTTTTCGCCACGTTTCAATCGGGTCGCGCCCCACGTGGGCGCGTGGATTGAAACATTTATGTCAAAAAACAACATCCCGCCTCTTTTGTCGCGCCCCACGTGGGCGCGTGGATTGAAACTATCGGTCAGCCCTCTGTTGGTTCATATCAATGTCGCGCCCCACGTGGGCGCGTGGATTGAAACCGACTATTTCAATCCGTTATATCAGCGACTTGGACGTCGCGCCCCACGTGGGCGCGTGGATTGAAACGTATTCTCTTGATGACCTCGGCACGTCCGCACCTGTCGCGCCCCACGTGGGCGCGTGGATTGAAACCGGGACACCTATCATATTAATGTCGACGCAGCCCGTCGCGCCCCACGTGGGCGCGTGGATTGAAACTTGATGATCTCGGAGGTAACGCACTTGTCGGTGCGTCGCGCCCCACGTGGGCGCGTGGATTGAAACTGCTGCCGTTGCATCATATGTTAGTAGCTACGGTCGCGCCCCACGTGGGCGCGTGGATTGAAACCTTTTTGACGACCCGAACCTTTGTACGTCATTGTGTCGCGCCCCACGTGGGCGCGTGGATTGAAACCGAAGAACCCTGCTACTGGTGTTCGTGATGACCTGTCGCGCCCCACGTGGGCGCGTGGATTGAAACATGATACGTATCACGTTAATGTCGATGCAGCCCAGTCGCGCCCCACGTGGGCGCGTGGATTGAAACTTCACCGTGGCTTATGTAAGTCCGTTGAAAGTGGTGTCGCGCCCCACGTGGGCGCGTGGATTGAAACCTATGTAGCTGTGATAGTCCTGACTCTGTGTCTAGTCGCGCCCCACGTGGGCGCGTGGATTGAAACTAATCACTGGTTGCCTACCGTTCATACTTTCAAAGTCGCGCCCCACGTGGGCGCGTGGATTGAAACTCCCCGTCCGTTTTATCGGGCTTATGGGCGTGGTGTCGCGCCCCACGTGGGCGCGTGGATTGAAACCTCCTGCGTCAAGAAGGCATTATCCCGGTGGTCCGTCGCGCCCCACGTGGGCGCGTGGATTGAAACCAACAGTGAAGTGAGTAATCTAATAGGCACGAATGGTCGCGCCCCACGTGGGCGCGTGGATTGAAACAACATTTCCACCTCTGCCAGTCCACTGGCTTCACGTCGCGCCCCACGTGGGCGCGTGGATTGAAACACGCTGTCAAAGAGATTATTAATACGTTTCACAGTCGCGCCCCACGTGGGCGCGTGGATTGAAACAGCGAAGCAGGACATATTACAAGCACTGGCCACGGTCGCGCCCCACGTGGGCGCGTGGATTGAAACTTAGCCAGTTCGAAGCAGGCATTGCGTGCGTAGATGTCGCGCCCCACGTGGGCGCGTGGATTGAAACAGGATAACGGATATTGTCGATTAAGTGAGTATAATGTCGCGCCCCACGTGGGCGCGTGGATTGAAACACTACGTGCTGTCGATGCAATTTGTTGAGCGCATGTCGCGCCCCACGTGGGCGCGTGGATTGAAACAAGGGAACAGAAAAGACCGTTGCCGACTTGTCCGTCGCGCCCCACGTGGGCGCGTGGATTGAAACAGTCCACACCTATTTTGTCACATAGACCCCCCAAAGTCGCGCCCCACGTGGGCGCGTGGATTGAAACTACGCTGCGCTGCGCTTGCGTCCTCAGCCACTAAGTCGCGCCCCACGTGGGCGCGTGGATTGAAACTTTGCTAAATAGTTTTGGTATATACTTAAATTATAGTCGCGCCCCACGTGGGCGCGTGGATTGAAACAATTCGAATTTAAGATTGTTCTCAGCCATAAAGTGTCGCGCCCCACGTGGGCGCGTGGATTGAAACCTCTATCAGCGGCTCCATACGTCCCGCCGCCCAGGTCGCGCCCCACGTGGGCGCGTGGATTGAAACTTTGAATGGGCGTGTCACTGGGCTGTGCACTGTGGTCGCGCCCCACGTGGGCGCGTGGATTGAAACTGACAGAGCTGCAGAGGCCATCGAGAATCACATGTCGCGCCCCACGTGGGCGCGTGGATTGAAACACTCCTTGCTGGTCTTGATACTCTCCATAATGGAGTCGCGCCCCACGTGGGCGCGTGGATTGAAACCTGTGTGCTCTGTCCTCTGCCTGGCAACAATCAGGTCGCGCCCCACGTGGGCGCGTGGATTGAAACTTCCTGGGCCTCGGCTATTTCCTGCTTCTTCACAGTCGCGCCCCACGTGGGCGCGTGGATTGAAACCGGATAATTGGGATAGCCGTAGCCAACACCCCAACGTCGCGCCCCACGTGGGCGCGTGGATTGAAACCGCATCCGGCTGGAGGCTATCGAACTCTACGAATGTCGCGCCCCACGTGGGCGCGTGGATTGAAACAGTAGCTCAACTGGATAGAGCAACTGCCTTCTAAGTCGCGCCCCACGTGGGCGCGTGGATTGAAACCTGAAAGAGTTGCGACCGAGGATGGAGAGATGGCGTCGCGCCCCACGTGGGCGCGTGGATTGAAACACAAAGGAACGTAGTTTAACGAAGAAAGACTGCGGTCGCGCCCCACGTGGGCGCGTGGATTGAAACATTAATACGTATAATTATGATTACAACTAATGACGTCGCGCCCCACGTGGGCGCGTGGATTGAAACAACTTAGAGCTGTCTACGCTTGTGCGTGTAGTCGGTCGCGCCCCACGTGGGCGCGTGGATTGAAACCTTAATATGGCTTGATTTGTTAGCACCTCCGCAGGTCGCGCCCCACGTGGGCGCGTGGATTGAAACAATTATCTAAAGATTATGCGCCGACATGCTGAGTCGCGCCCCACGTGGGCGCGTGGATTGAAACTTAAACTCACGTCTCCAGTTCTCTTTCAGCGAAGTCGCGCCCCACGTGGGCGCGTGGATTGAAACCCTTTAGTATGCGTAGTAAGTAACCTTGATACCGTCGCGCCCCACGTGGGCGCGTGGATTGAAACTTTGAATGGGCGTGTCACTGGGCTGTGCACTGTGTCGCGCCCCACGTGGGCGCGTGGATTGAAACTTTTCCTCTGCGTCTATATAAGACTGCATCGTATCGTCGCGCCCCACGTGGGCGCGTGGATTGAAACCTGAAAGAGTTGCGACCGAGGATGGAGAGATGGCGTCGCGCCCCACGTGGGCGCGTGGATTGAAACATAAAGGAACGCTACACAGGCAAGGACAAGGACGTCGCGCCCCACGTGGGCGCGTGGATTGAAACATGTCAGACATGCAGCAGACATAACGAGAGGGGGTCGCGCCCCACGTGGGCGCGTGGATTGAAACTTGTTTCTCCGTTAATTACGACGGTTCACTTCTGTCGCGCCCCACGTGGGCGCGTGGATTGAAACCGCCATAGGAACTTGACTTAATTTTTTGGAAAGAGTCGCGCCCCACGTGGGCGCGTGGATTGAAACAAAAGGTCAAGACCATAGTTACGATACCGAGGTTGTGTCGCGCCCCACGTGGGCGCGTGGATTGAAACTGTACTGAATCTTCTAATTGGTCACAAGTGGCGTCGCGCCTCACGTGGGCGCGTGGATTGAAACTGCGTCAACTAAGATTCTCTACCCCCGAGCGGAGACGTCGCGCCCCACGTGGGCGCGTGGATTGAAACAAATCACGGAACGCACCCACCTTTAGGTTTGGCAGTCGCGCCCCACGTGGGCGCGTGGATTGAAACCTCGACCTTCCTGTGTGTTTCCTTTGGCTCGTACAGTCGCGCCCCACGTGGGCGCGTGGATTGAAACAGCCCCTCTATATGTATGAACTTAACCCAACTTTGACATCGTATTTTGCTTAGTTGTTCTGTATCAGCAATTTAGTGTTTTTAAAAAGTCCTACTGTGTTCTACAGATTTTTATTTTTTTAAATGGCACTTTACTGATTTTCAACAACTCGTAGATTTCAGCTGCACTATCTGTAGGCACACTGCACAGTCTGGTCTCGACAGCCTCTCCAAGCGCATTTACTGCTGTGGTAGTAACTGCTTTTTGAGTCTTCATGATCCGCATGATCTCCGACCAGTACGGTGTCGAACGCTCCCGCCCATGCTCATCCTTGCCTTGCTTTCGCCGGGCAACCTTCATCTGATGGCGCACGGTGTTTACTATCCAGTAAGCCAGCAGCCCTAAGAAAAGGTGTGCGTCTGCCCTATTGTCAGTCTGGTGGTATATGGGCCTGAGGCTGAGGTCGGTTTTGAGCTGCCGGTTGGAGCATTCTATTTCACGTATAAGATTATAGTAGTTCCAGGTCGTTTCCTCATCTAATTTCTTCACATTGGTTCTGAGGAAGTATGTTCCGTATTCCACCTTGTCCGGGATGTTGACCTCCCATGTCATAGAAGCGACTTTGTCGTGTCCGTCATCCTCAACTTTTATATTGTAATATCGGCTTATAGAGGGATATTTTCCTTGCAGGGCACCGATCCTGTTTTGTACCTTGCCGTAGTTTTTTATCCCGTGTTTTGATTGGGTACTCTTTCTGATTTTTTTCAACCCTTCCTCAAAACGCTCACGGAATTTGCGGTTCATGGATTCTTCCTTCAACGCTTTTGCAGGAGAGTCTATTTTGAGGTAACAGTCGTCATTCTTGGCCGTTGTTACGCGTTGAAGCGTTATCTCGCGCTTCAAGCAATCGCAAACTGTGACTTTGGGAGCATTCTCGGGGGTGGTGTATTCGGTAAGAGCTTTGCGGGATACACAAAGATAGTTGTATCCTTTGTCCCTTATAGTCTTGAGGTTATCTTCAGTTGAGATACCTGCGTCAATGACTACAAGCACTCCCTCGTTATCGGGACATTTGGCCGGATTCTCAGCAATAAGCTCGTCCACCATGTTGGGAAGTGACTTTGGATCGGCGGTATTGCCTTCCAGTACCGCACTGTAACGTATGAAGCCGTCAGTATTGATGCATAGCGCGAGGACAAGCAGCTTGCAGTCGCTGCGTTTCTCCTTTGAACGGCCAAAGGCAGCCTTCTTGCTGCCGGTCTTGCGTCCCTCAAAATAAAAGTTGGTGAGATCGAAGAGCATAATGCGGTTGGTCGGTTTGAAGAGGTCATCGGTCTTGTGGCAAAGATACTTCTCAAGCTTATCCTTTATGGAATAAAGGTCATCGGCAACTCGATATATCCTCCTTGGAGTTATTTTGGCCATAGGAAGGTCAAGGAGTTCGCACACTGCAGAGTTCTCTTTTATAATGGATATTGACTTTAATTCGGACGGAGTATAGGCCGCCCTCGTAATAAGATGGGCCAAAGTGACCTTCACCTTGTCCTCAGACCATCCCAAAGAACGGAGAAATGTATCCAGACCAAGTTTACGAATCGTTTGCAGGCATAGCCATTCGCAGCCGACTTCCCTTGCGTCTGTATGCCTCATAGTGTCAACATCTATCCGTTTCCTGGCCTTGGACTTGCTTCTCTCGTAGGCGTTGCCCACAATATCAAGTTTTTCCTCCTCGACAAGTCTGGCCCAGTACGCATGCACTCTGTCACGAACCACTTCCGAGTAACCTTGCAGTTTCTCATCCCAAAGTTGGACATCCTTCTGGTGATTGTACAGATACGTCAGTCCACGCGCAACATCTCTTATCTGCTCTGGGGATAGGTCATGTATAAACCCGACATTGAGCAATATCAAAGTACATACCCTACCGCTGGCATCGCGATAGGACTCCTTCAGACGGTAATACTTCTCGTCTTTACACGTCTGTGGGTTGTAACGTATTTGGGACGTAAAATTCATGCCGCAAAGATAAGCAATCCCTACGACATTGCTGTGTTCTACATTGCGATTTTGAGCAGTTTGACCACGCAAACCCCTATAAACACTGGAAAAAATTCTGAAAAAAAACATTAGAGCGTCAAACTTGGGTTAACACTAATTGTCGCGCCCCACGTGGGCGCGTGGATTGAAACACGTTGGTAATTTCGTTGACGATACCGTTGGATGTCGCGCCCCACGTGGGCGCGTGGATTGAAACCGTGATACCTATCATATCAATGTCGACGCAGCTCGTCGCGCCCCACGTGGGCGCGTGGATTGAAACCCTTAATTTAACGTTATGAAACAGATTGATTATAAGTCGCGCCCCACGTGGGCGCGTGGATTGAAACTACAGTTGCTAATTCTATATTCGCAGGTCTGCAGAGTCGCGCCCCACGTGGGCGCGTGGATTGAAACTTGCAAACAATCATCTCGCAACCGTACATCCTCCGTCGCGCCCCACGTGGGCGCGTGGATTGAAACCTCAGTCTTTAAGATAGATTCTATTGAGCGAGTGTCGCGCCCCACGTGGGCGCGTGGATTGAAACCGTGACTTTGTCTATGATTGCTGGTCGTTGCGAGTCGCGCCCCACGTGGGCGCGTGGATTGAAACTCATTCCGCAATGTCGACTTTACCAATTTTACAGTCGCGCCCCACGTGGGCGCGTGGATTGAAACATAGTTCAGATGAACGACTATCGTTCATCGCTAGTCGCGCCCCACGTGGGCGCGTGGATTGAAACTCAATTCTATCGGTCAGCCAAGTGTTGGTACTTATGTCGCGCCCCACGTGGGCGCGTGGATTGAAACCGACTATTTTAACCCGCTCTATCAGCGACTCGGGTCGCGCCCCACGTGGGCGCGTGGATTGAAACTCAATCTCACTCTGGTTATCGTTCTACCCCCCTGTCGCGCCCCACGTGGGCGCGTGGATTGAAACTTTACCTGATTATGCTGTAAACCTTTTTCGGCTTGGTCGCGCCCCACGTGGGCGCGTGGATTGAAACAGACTCGAGAAGAAATCAAGAACGTTGCTGAAGAGTCGCGCCCCACGTGGGCGCGTGGATTGAAACTAATCTTCCTTACATACTTACGCTCCGTCCGTGGCGTCGCGCCCCACGTGGGCGCGTGGATTGAAACAGATTCCAAAGGCGCATTTGTTTCTTCTGCCTTTCGTCGCGCCCCACGTGGGCGCGTGGATTGAAACGTACTAAACGAGATGATTTTAGCGTTCGTGTATGTCGCGCCCCACGTGGGCGCGTGGATTGAAACTGCAGTCTTGTGGAAAGTATCGCCATAATGACCGTCGCGCCCCACGTGGGCGCGTGGATTGAAACAATCTTCGCAGGACTGCAGACACGAGAGCAAAGTCGCGCCCCACGTGGGCGCGTGGATTGAAACCCTGTCCTTTAACGACAACAAAAAGCGGTGCAAGTCGCGCCCCACGTGGGCGCGTGGATTGAAACAGACCTCAATAATGTTTGCATTATGACGCAGTGGCCGTCGCGCCCCACGTGGGCGCGTGGATTGAAACTGCAAAGCGAGCGTCAGGATTTCGGAACTTACGAGTCGCGCCCCACGTGGGCGCGTGGATTGAAACTACCATCAACAACAGCTATTTTGTGAATCATAAAGTCGCGCCCCACGTGGGCGCGTGGATTGAAACAACCGTCTCAAAGCATCCACAAATCTCCCTACGGTCGCGCCCCACGTGGGCGCGTGGATTGAAACATTTTTCAGACAAAAGTGCCTACCTTTGCAGCGTCGCGCCCCACGTGGGCGCGTGGATTGAAACTTGTCCGAGTCGCTAAATTGTCCGGGCTTGCCAGTCGCGCCCCACGTGGGCGCGTGGATTGAAACTTTTCCGCAAAGATAGTCTATATCATGTGTTGTGAGTCGCGCCCCACGTGGGCGCATGGATTGAGACCACCTACACTCAGATTCTTGAAAGATAGAAGATTTTGTATGTGCGTGCAGAATACTATAGGAATCCCTCGCACAAGCCTCAAGGCTGCAAGGAACAGGCAAATCCTTTGCGGAATCTTTGCGACCTTTGCGACTTGGCGAGATTTTTTCGGAGCAAGAGGATGGGGATATAACAAATCTTTGCAACCTTTGCGACTTGGCGAGGGTTATTCGTGGTAAGGGGATGGGGATAGAACAAATCTTTTACGGCCTTTGCGACTTGGCGAGGGTTATTCGTGGTAAGGGGATGGGGATAGAACAAATCTTTTACGGCCTTTGCGACTTGGCGGGATTTTTCGTGGTAAGGGAATGGGGATAGAACGAATCTTTGCGACCTCTGCGACTTGGCGGGATTTTTCGAGGCAAGGGGATGAGGATAGAACAAATCTTAGCGAGCGTGGAGCTTGGCGAGGGGGCTTTCGTGGCTGGAGGACGGTGATAGACGCAGTGAAAGGGTATTATTCAAGAGGCGTTCGTTTTGTAAAACAAATTCAAATCAGGAGGGGATGAAAATCGAGTCGTATAACAATCAGATAATCAGCCGATTACAAAACATGCCATTTTACATTCCAAAACGGACCGTTTCGCATTGCAAAACGGTCCGTTTCAGCTCGCAAAACCTACCGTTTTAGAAGCCAAAACGATAGGTATTGTTTTGGAGTAAAGATTTTTCGTAGTTATCGGAGGCTTGGCGGGGCTATCGTTTGCTATAGATTCAGTAGTTTCTATAGATTCTATAGTGTCTATAGCGTCTATAGCGTCTATAGCGTCTATAGCGTACTATAGCTTCCGATTTCCCTATGGTCGCCTATAGTTTCCTATAGCTCCAATGGCCGCTAAAGCCCCATTTCCTTTGGCGGGAGCGGCTCGCGGCCAACGGCTCACGGCTAATAGTGCTTCATCACCCGGTCGATGGACCGCTTGTCCTCCTTCTCCTTTATCGACTGGCGCTTGTCGTATTCCTTCTTACCACGGGCCAGGGCGATGTCCATCTTGGCGCGGCCATGCTCGTCGATGAACACGAGGAGCGGGACGATGGTGAGGCCGGGGTTCTTGATCTCCTCCTGGAGCTTGCGTATCTCGCGCTTCGTGAGGAGCAGTTTGCGGTCGCGACGCGCCGGATGGTTGGAGAACGAGCCGTAGAAGTAGGGGCTGATGTTCATGCCCTGGACCCATATCTCGCCCTTGTCGATATAACAGAACGAGTCGACGAGCGATGCCTTGCCGGCACGGATCGACTTTATCTCCGTTCCGCTGAGCACCATGCCGGCGGTAAACGTGTCGAGGAAGGTATAGAGGAACGATGCTTTCTTGTTGCGAATCTGCACCGGACTCTTCTTGCGTATTTCTTTTTCTTGTTGATTCATAAGCTGTTACTGAATGAAATTGTCGATATGGTCGTCGATATAGGCGGCAACCTGCGCCTGCCAGTGCTCCTCGTTGACAACGAATTCGTCGTCGTAGTCGTCGAACTCCGGCATCTGCTCGTAGAGGGCCATAAACTCCTCGTCGCTCATCTCGCGCTCTATCTGACCGTGGTATTTGTCGTAGACCTTCTTGCAGTGGCGCAGATGGCTGTAGAGGTCGGTGAGTCCCCACTCCCTGACAGCGACGGCAAAGGGATTCTTGAAAATGAACTCGCCGTAGCCATTGTATATCAGCTGCACGTAGCCGCCATCCATGACCTCGTCGTGGAGGTAGCTCCAGCCTAAGAGCGTTATCTGGTCGGAGGTGAGGAGCGGCATCGTCGCCGCCGTGAGCTGACCGCCGATAGCCCCGTTGATGGCATCAACGAAGGTCGTGACGAACAAGTCCATGTCGTCGTTGGCGGCAGCCTGTCTGAGTTTGTTATCGTCGACTGTTATCTTCATCGTTCAAATAATTATTTTTGCAAAGGTAGTCTTTTCTGCATTAATGAGCAAATACTATACCGACATAAATTTCGATTTGTGGACAATGACACCCTGAACGGCCCCACGGCATGCGAGATAAGCCAGGAAAGCTATCCACAGGCCGTCGTTGGCAAGCGCTGCCGACAGCGACAGATAGAGGACGAAGAAGAGTGCCGTGGCCAGTGCCGAGGAGACGAGCATACCCCTTGTGGCCGTTACACCGATGAACACGCCGTCGTAGATGAACGCCATCACACCACAGACGGGAATGGCCACGGCCCACGGCAGATAGCGCATGGCAGCCCGAACAACATGGGTGTCGCTCGTCAGCAAGCCGAGAAAGTCCTGACCACCAACGGCATAGAGGACCGTAAAGACCACCGTCATAGCCGCTCCCCACACATACAGACGGCGGACGAGCAAGCGGAAGCTCGCGCTGTCGCCCGCACCGTAGTACTTTCCACAGAGGGCCTCACCGGCATAGGCAAAGCCGTCCATGAAATAGGAGAAGAGGGTGTAGAGCGTCATCAGCAGTGCGTTGACGGCAAGAATCAGCGATCCCTGCCTACCTCCTGCCGAAACGAAATATAGGTTTACGGCCACGAGACAGAGGGTGCGCAGGAAGATGTCGCGGTTGACGGCGAAGAAGTTGCGCAGCGACACCCTGTCAGCGTCAGCGGCCGCATGATTTCCGGTGGCAGCATCATTCGATTGCGTAGCCGGTGCTGCATTTTGTTGGTTACAATCCTGTCCTAATGAGGCACTGGCATCGGTCTCAGCAGATGATTCCGAAGCACCGGCTGCTGCCCAACTCGCTGATGTTCTGCGCCTTAGCCACACCATTCCGGCGGCGGCCATCAGTGCTCCCGACCACTGGGCGATGAGTGTTCCGGCAGCGATGCCCTCTATCTTCCAGTGGAGGACGAAGACGAAGAACAGGCTCGCCACGATGTTCACCACATTCTGGATGATGGCGATGGCCATTGGCAGACGGGAGTCCTGCATGCCGATGAACCAGCCGTTGGCGGCATAGAGGGTGAGCATGGCCGGCGCTCCCCACACGACGATGTCGAAATACTGGCCTACAAAGGTCACCGACTCTGCCGGGGTGTTCATAGCCCAGATCATGAACCTCAGCACGGGAACCTGCATGACGACGAAGAAGAGGCCTATGGCCACGGCTGTCCGCAGCGACAGCGAGAGTACAGCGGTGGTGGCCACGGCACTGCGCCGTCCGTAGGCCTGGGCCGTCATGCCGCTCGTGCCCATGCGCAGGAACCCAAAAATCCAGTATATGACGTTGAAAATCATCGATCCCGTGGCTATGGCCGAGATGTAATCGGCACCGCCGATATGGCCGACGATGGTGAGGTCGACGAGGCCGAGGAGCGGAACGGTGATATTGCTGATGATGGCCGGGACGGCGATGGCAAGGATTTCTCTGTTCATAGCTCCACAACAGTTATTCCGGCACCACCGAAACGCACGTCCTCGTCGTGGAAGTTGCGCACGTTAGGGACGGTGGCGAGATACTGGCGGATGAGGGTGCGGAGGATGCCGTTGCCCTTGCCGTGGAGGATATGGACGTCGGCGACCCCCACGAGGATGGCATCGTCGAGGAAATGCTGCACGGCGTTGAGGGCCTCGTCGGCCCGCATGCCACGGACGTCAATCTCCTGACGGAAGTTGTTGCGGTGCTCATCGATGGTCTGACGGGTCATCCGGCTGCCCGGCGAGTAGGTCTGGAGGTTGTTCAGCGACGACGACGCAGGCTGAGCCTCACTCTTCACCTCCACCCTCTCGAGGCGGCCGATGTCCATCTTCGACCGCATATCGCCGAAGGCCACAGTGGCCTGCTTGCCGCTGACGGCCTCGACGGTGCCGACGGAGGTCAGTCCCTTGATGCGGACGCTGTCGCCGACGCTGATGGGACGGTTGGCCGTGGCCGCCGAAGTACGCTTTCCGTCCTCGGCCTTGCGCTTGGCTTTCTCGGCGAGATGCCGCTCGTGGCGGGCCTTGCGCGAGTTTATCTGCTCCACCTTCTTACGGAAGTCGTCGTCGGTCATGAGGCCGTGGTTCTTAACCTTGCCGCCTTTAGATGTCGACGAGGGCAGTTCACCGGCCTTCACACCCTGTTCATACTCAGCGAGTTGCTGGCGCAGCCGCTTCGTCGACTCCTTTTCGGCCTGACTCTCACGAATCTCGCGGATGGTGTTCTCGATGCGCTGGTTGGTGGCCTTGATGAGTTCGGCAGCCTGCTCACGGGCCTTGTCGAGGATCTCCTTGCGGGCCTTATCGACGTCAGTGACCCCGTGCTCATATTTTTCGATAGCACGCTCTAACTCCTTCTCCTTCTGATGGATAGTCTGGCGCTTGCTCTCCCAGTAGCGTTTGTCGCGGACGATGTCCTGGAGGTATTTATCACTCTGGATGTAATCGGAACCGACGATATCGGACGCGTCCCGGATGACCTCATCGGGGATGCCCGTCTGTCGTGCTATCTCGATGGCGAACGAGCTACCGGGGCGTCCGATGGCAAGCCGGAAGAGCGGTTTCATGAGATGACGGTCGTAGAGCATGGCACCGTTGGCGACGTGGTCGTGGCTGTCGGCGAAGTGTTTAAGGTTCTGATAGTGAGTGGTGATGACGGCCCACGCGCCCTTCTTCCACAGTTGCTTCAGCACGCTCTCGGCGATGGCGCCGCCAATCTGTGGCTCGGTACCGGTGCCGAACTCGTCGATGAGGATAAGGGTGCGGTCGGAGGCCTGCTTCATCATATTCTTCATATTATATAGATGTGACGAATATGTGCTGAGGTCGTTTTCTAAGCTCTGCTCATCGCCGATGTCGATCATCAGGTCGGAGAATACGCCCACACGCGAACGGTCACCGACGGGAATCGGCATTCCGCACTGCACCATATACTGCAGGAGGGCGACGGTCTTCAGACAGACGCTCTTTCCGCCGGCGTTAGGACCGGAGATGATAAGCATGCGCTTGTCGGGAGTGAGCATAATGTCGAGCGGAACGATGGCTCCGGCGAGGTGGGTCTCAAGCAACGGGTGCCGCGCCTGTATCCAGTCGATATACGGCTTATCGGCAATGGTGGGCTCGAAGGCCCTGTATTTTCCGGCAAAAAGGGCCTTGGCATGGATGAAATCGACGGCGGCGAGGAAGTCGTAGGAGTCGAGCATCTCGCGGACATAGGGTCGGATGATCTTCGAAATCTCCGTCAGTATGCGCACTATCTCCCTGCGCTCGTCGCTCTCCAACTCGCGTATGCGGTTATTGGCCTCCACGACCTGCGTCGGCTCTATATATACGGTGCGGCCGGTGGCACTCTCGTCGTGGACGATACCGGCGATGCGGCGTTTCAGTCCGGGGGCCACGGGAATGACAAGACGGCCGTCGCGGACGGCGGGGGTGACGTCCTTGTCGACGACTCCCTCACTCTGTGCCGACTTGAGGATACCGAGCAGCGTGCGCGAAATGGACCCTTCGGTGCGTGCGAGCTCCCGTCGGATATCGTTGAGCTGCGGCGATGCCGTATCGCGCATGCGGCCGAACTTATCGATAATCTGTTCTATGCGCGACACTATCCGCGGGAACGTGGCCACACCGTCGGCGAGGTCGTGGAGCGCCGGATAGTAATAGGTGACGTTGCCCTCGTCGTCCTCGTCGCCACGATAGAGGTAAGCGGTGAGCGCGATGATGGTCTGCAGCGACCGTTTGAGGTCGAAAAGCTCACCCTCGTCCATGTGGGTGCCCTCGAGACGGACGTGTTTCAGGCTGTCGCGGACATCAATGAAGTTGTCGAGGGGGAAACCGTCGGCCGTCTCGAGGATACGCCGCATCTCGCGGATTTCGTCCATGCGGACGTTCAGCTCCTCGGCATCATCGGTGAAAGCCATCGTCTCGACGAGGCTCTTGCCGAGCGTCGAGAGGCAGAATCCCTTGAGAATATTGCGTATTTCGACGAATCCGATTTTCTGCTCGTAGTTCTTTGGATAAATCATATCTATTATCAACAAATACGGGGCTAAAGACAAATCATGCCCTCAGCCCCGCATCGAAAATGTGTTTTTATATTGTTCTTTGCCTAAATTTCAGCTTAGAAGAACAGGTAACGGTTGTCGACGATACCAGCCTGCTGCTGGAGGTCGTTCATGAAGCCCTGCATTACCTGCATCGACTGCATAGCGCAGTTCTGCATCTCCTGCTGTTCGTTATACTTGGCACCAGCGCGCATAGCCTTGCGAACGACCTGGAAGACGTAAACTCCGGCGTTGCCCTTGACAGGAGCACTGACGAACTTGCCCTGAGCAGTGCGCGCAACAGCACCCGAGAGTGCCGGCTCGACAGAGCCAGTGGTCTGGACGAAGGCTGGCGAAGCGAATGTCACCTTGTCGACTGTCGACACCTTGCCACCCTTGGCAGCAGCAGCCTGGATGCTATTGACACCCTTGAGCTTAGCCATAATCATCTCGGCTTTCTTGTCCTTGAGCACCTCGCGCTTCACAATCTCCTTGACCTGAGGATCGTCGAGACCGCGATAGCCCTGCGGGTGAATCTTATTGAGGTAGACGACGAGCAGGTAGTCGTTGTCGCCGGCCTCGTAGAGAGGTGATACCTCACCCTCTTTGGCTTTCCAGACCCACTTCAGAGCGTCCTTGATACCGGATCCGCCGACCTGTCCAATCTTGTGAGCCGAGGTAGCGATATCGTTCTGATCCTGAACAGTATAGCCATACTTGCGGGCGTTCTTCTGGAGTTGGTCGAGGGTTGTGCTCTTAGTGACGAACTCGCTGAACTTGTTGTAAGCCTCAGTACGGGTATCCTTAGAGAAGTCGATAATCTTCTTGATGACACCGGCAGTGAATTTCTCCTTCATAGCCTTGCGGTCGGTGACCTCAACGATGACGTTACCCTCGTCGAAGGCGATATTCTGAACCTTGTTGACCTCACCGGTGAGAAGGGCGTTGATGAGCTTACGGCTGTCGTCGTTCATCGTCGTAGCACCCTCATACATCTTTCCGGTGAACCAAGTCTGCTGACCCTGCTGGCCATAACGCTTAGCTACATCCTCAAATTTGGCACCGCCGGCGAGAGCCTTGGTGATGCTGTCGGCCTTTGTGCGGGCCTCGTCAGGAGTGTTTGCCGTAACCTGAATCTGACGATACTGGACAGAGTCGGGCAGCTCCTGCTTCGAAATGAGACGGATAATGTTCAGAGTATTGTCGGCTTTCGACTCGAAGACGCCTGTTGTACCGACGGCCATAGAGTCTATTTTGGCTGCAATGTCCTGAGGATAAGCATCCTTCGACACCGGCACACCGAGGTAAGGCACCTGCGAGTTGCTCTTGCCGACGACCTGTGCCGGGTCGGCAGCGGTAGCGAGCTGCTTCTGATAGCCGTTCATCTCCTTGACGAGAGCGTTGCGGTCGGCAGCCGATGCCTTAATCTGATAAGCGACATACTTCAGGTCACGGGTCTCGAAGAGCTGCTTGAAGGCTGGCTTCAGCTCATCATACTTGGCCTTGAGGTCGTCGTCGCTAATCTTAACCTGGCTGTCCTTGATATCGCTGTAGGCGAAGGAAGCGCACTGGATGGTAGCCTCCTCATTCTCGTCCTTGAAAGCGAGCTTAGCCTCTGCCTTGTTCGACAGCACGCTGGCCTGGACGAGCATGCTGTATTTCTGCTGCAGAAGGTCGTGGCGGAGCTGGTTCTCGCAGTACAGCCAGAGGTCGCGCGACTGCTTGATCTGGTCGGCCATCTGCGGATTGGAGTTGATAGCCTTGTCGTAGTCGGCGAGGAACTGCTGGACGATGGAATAGTCGAAGCGCCCTGTCTGCTGGTTGTAGAACTGCGGGATAGGGATATCGCGCTGGAGCAGAGGGCTCGAACCGTCCTTGAGGATATTGTTAACCTCGTCGTCGGTGACGGTCAGACCCACTTTCTTGGCGTCGTTCTCGATGATGGCGTACTGCACGTACTGCTGCCACACACCGTCGCGGAGCTGGTTGAGCTGGTCCTCAGTGAGGTTGTCGGTACCAGCGAGCATCTTCTGCGCGTTGGTAACATCGTCGACGAGTTTCTGATAGTCTTGAACACTGATTTTCTTACCGAGGACCTCACCAATCTGTTGGTGAGCCTCGCCCTTGATACCATTACAAGAGCGGAAAGCCTCCTCGGCAATGAAAGCAAAAAGGCCCAGACCGATGATGATAATCAGGGTCACGCCTCTGCTTCTGATTTTTCCTAATGCTGCCATTGTTTGTTTTTATCTTTTTGTTTTTATTTTTTTATTCAGCGATTGAAAATTGCCCACAAAATTACAAAGAAATTAGGAATTAACGCAATTTTTCACCAATTATTTCATTTTATGCATCGCGAACTGCGTTTTGCTACTCTTCCTTGCTGTCGACATGGAGTTTGACGAGCTCAATCTTTGTCATCGTACTCTTGAGAATCTTGAACTCAAAACGGCCCACCCTGACGACCTCGTTGAGCTTCGGAAAGCTCTGATACTCATGGAGAATAAGTCCGCTGATGGTCATATACTCATCACTTTCGGGGAGGTCGAGGTCGAACATCTCGTTGACATTGTCGACTTCGAGTCGCGCCGACAGCAGATAATCGCCGTCCTTGAGGCGTTTTGCCACGTAGTTGGTGTTGTCGTGCTCGTCCTCAATATCGCCGAAAATCTCCTCGACGATATCCTCCAACGATACTATGCCGCTCGTTCCGCCAAACTCATCGACGACAACGCCGAGGCTCTTCTTCTCGCGGAGAAAGGTCTGGAGGAGTTTCTGCGCCGCCATCGTCTCCGGGACGAAAGGCATTTTGCGGATATTCTGCCGCCAGTTCTGCGGGTCGCGGAACATCTCCGAGGAGTGTATGTAGCCGATAATGTGGTCGATGTCGCCCTTGAAGACGATAATCTTGCTGTTTCCGCTCTCGATAAACTTCTGCTGAAGCTCCTCGACGGTGCAGTCGTCGGTGTCGACGGCATTGATCTCGGTGCGCGGCACCATGCAGTCGCGGACCTTGGTGTCGGGAAAATCGAGGGCATTCTGGAAGATTTTCACCTCGTCGTCGATGTCGTCATCGCTCTTGGCACTGTCGATACTCGACTGGAGGAGATAGTCGAGGTCGACCTTCGTAAAGGCGCCGAGCTCCTCCTCTTTCGGGATTTTCACCCCCACGATACGGAGCATCAGCCGCGACAGCCACGTCGAAAAGACGCTCAGCGGCCAGAGAATGATATAGAACAGATAGGCCAGCGGCGCAAAGAGCGTCAGCAGTCGGTTCGGATTGCTCTTAAACAGCGACTTAGGCAGAAATTCGCCGGTAAAAAGGACGATGAGCGTGGAGCATATCGTATCGAGGACGACAAGCGACGCCCCATTCGTAATACCCATCAAACCCCATAACCTGTCGAAAATCTGGGCAAAGAGAATACCGTAGACGACAAGCACGATATTGTTGCCGACGAGCATTGTCGATACGAAGCCGTTGGGGTTATGATAGAACTTGTCGAGACAATGGCGCGCTACGCTGTTCGTATCGTCCTTGTCGATTTCGGCCTGCAGGCGGCTCGACGACACGAAGGCTATCTCCATGCCCGAGAAGAAGGCCGACAGGGCCATCGTTATTAATATACTTATTATTAAAGGTAGTTGTTCTTCCATTATCGTTTTCCTCTCCGGGTCATTTCGTTTCCGCCGCCACGTGGTGGAATTTAGGCTTATTAGGGCCTACGGGGTGCGGTCCTGAGGCCGACGGTCCGTTCACCGTGTCGTTGACAGCAGCCGGCGACGGTGCTGCCGACGGGGACATGCCACCGCCGTTCTGCCCGAAATTCGACTTATTCTTGTCAAATTTGCCGTGCGTCTGGCGGATTTCATACTTCGACATATCGTCATTGCCCTCAAACCAGTTGCCGTCGATTTCCTTATCGGGCATCTTCAGGTGAGAGTAGCTGTACGACCAAATCTTATGATTCTGCTCGTCCCAGTAGAGCTGGTCGCTCTGGAAGCTCGTTCCCTGGGGGTTGAGGATGCGCACGCGGCCCCGCAGCTGCCACTTGCGCAGCTTGTCGTAGTAGACGGCGGAGTCGCACTGGATATATCCCGTGATATGCATTTTCTCGTCGAACTGGGTGAGCAGCACACCCTTATCGAAGACCCACCGCGACGGATTCTTCGCCTCGTTGACCTCCCACCGCTCGGCCACAAGCCGGTACTTGATGACTCCGGAGTCGGAGATAAGCGTATTCACGCCATTGGTGACCATGGCCGGAACGGAGTCGCGGGCATGAATGGCCGGTGCCGTATGCTCATGCTCCTCCTGGCAGGAACCGAAGGCCACCGCCAAAAGGACAATTCCGGCTATGAGCAGGGCTTTACCTCTGCCCCACCCTGCCGCCGGCAGCCACCGCCCGAGGCCGATGAATCTATGCCATTCGTCCATCGTTACTCGACCTTAAACTTAGCGAACCACCGCTCGTTGAACGTCAGACCAAGGGTAAACATAAACGTATTTTCCTTGATAAGGTTCGTAGCACTGCGGTTTATCCACGAGGCAGTGATATTGAGGATACTGCGGTTGTTGTACGTATTGATTATTGGGATGCCGAAACCGACACTCGCCGACACCTCCTTAGGGCCGTCCACACCGTTAATGGTCTGATACGAAGGCACATAGCTCAAGCCGGCGCGATAGTGAATGCGGCTGAACAGACTGCGATAGCGCTCGCCACGGCAGTAGTCGCCGCCGAGGGTGAACCGCGAGCGGTCCTTCATCGTACCGCCAACGAGGCTGTACGATGCCACATTATTCGTAACCTGATACTGCGGCATGCCGATGCTGCCCCACTTTTCCAATTGATAGTCGAAACCGATTTTCAGTCTGTTGAGGTGACTCCACATCAGTCCGGCACCGAACCGGTCGGGAAGTGAGATTCCGTTTTTGATCGAATAGAGGGCTGTATCGTTGACGGAGGTCTGCGAGTTCGACGATACCACAAGGCACTCGGGGTCGGTATGCGTCTTATGGCCAGGCTCGTAGACGACTCCGAGGGTCACGGCGTCCTTCTTTCCCAAGGGCAGCGTGTACTGCGCACCGAAGGTCAGGCGGTAGCCTTTAACCTTCATCTTATAATATTTCGACAGCGTGTTGACATAGCTGTCGCTGTAGCTGTTGACTACCGACCGGTCGATGTCGCCCCACAGATACCCGGCATTGGCACCGAAGCTGAAGTTCTTAACCGGTTGCCAGCCCACACCGACAAACACCTCGTGCGCACCGCCGTCACCGCTGTAAGTATTTGAGTATGTAGGGTTTACGCTCTGCGTAGAGCTGAAGGCATTGACGTTAGCCGTATTCGAGTAGTTGTAGCCTACATTACTATATGGCAGGACACCGAAGGCAACACCGACGTGGCGTGCGGCACGGAAAGCACCCACGGCATACTCGAAGTCGGCGTTCTTGGCATTCTTCTTGATGCCGTTCTCGTTGAAATTCGTTACCTGGAAGCCCACCGCCGCATCGAAGATGAACGTCAGCGAGTCGAGGGCCGAATACGATGCCGGATTCTTCACGTTTACCTGGTTATGGTCGTGGAAACCGAACCCCACACCGTTCATGCCACGGTTGAAACCCGTCGACTGGTCGCTGAGAAGTCCAAGGCCGAACTGACTGTAAGGTGAGTTTGTACCGCTCTGGGCAAACACTGATACCGACACCGCCAACAGGCATGCGGCTATGATGATTTTCTTCATATATTGTCAATTGTTTTGAGATAAAAGACAACTTTTGTCCATTTCGGTGCAAAATTATTGAAAAAAATCGATATATCTGCATTATAAATGAAAAAGATGAGTTAATTTTGCATCGTGAAACAATTGAAAACAATTATACTGTCCACAATTCTGTCCATAGCATTGCTCCTGACGGCCACACCCGCCATGGCTTTCGACGTGGACAACGACTCCATCGACATCAGTCTGCTCACCTGCGGACCAGGCTCTGAGGTGTGGTCGGAATTTGGCCATACTGCCGTCCGAATCCACGACATCACCACCGGTGCCGACGTGGCCGTGAACTATGGCATGTTTTCCTCCAATACCCCACACTTCATCCCGAAATTCATTCTCGGCCTCACCGACTACTGGGTCGACGTGACGCCCTTCGACGAGTTCCTCGCCGAATACACCTACGAGGGCCGCAGCGTCATAGAGCAGCGCCTGAATATCACCCCCAGCGACAAGGCCGCCATCATCAAAGCCATCGACAGCAATATCCGACCGGAAAATAAGGTGTACCGCTACAATTTCTTCTACGACAACTGTACGACGCGGGCCCGCGACATTATCGTCGGCAATCTCAGCGGAAAGGTTTCATATCCGCCGGCAGAGGGCGACACCTGCACCTACCGTGCCATGCTCCACCGATGGACAAAGGACTATCCCTGGACGCAGTTCGGCGAGGACCTGCTCCTCGGTATCGGCGCCGACAGGCCCACGACAAAGGCTCAGCAGCAGTTTCTGCCCGACAATCTGCGCGCCGATTTCGACCGCACCGTCTACAACGGGCACCCTCTCGTCGTCAGCTCACAGATGATTCTCATGGCGCAGCCACACGACAACGGTGGCGGATTCCCGCTGACGCCCCTCGACATGGCGATGATTCTCTTCGTCGTAACCATTGCCCTCGAGATTGCGGAGCACCGGAAGAAGAAAATTTTCTGGGGCATTGACGTGTTCTATATGCTCCTCACGGGTCTCGCCGGACTCATCATCACGACGATGATCTTCTCCGAGCACCCAACGGTAAGGGTTAACTTGCTGATACTCATCCTCAATCCGCTGCCGCTCGTAGCACTCATTCCGGCCGTACGCAAGACCATCGCCCACAGCCGCTGCCACTGGTGGACAGTCTGGGAGATTCTCACCGTGGCATTCATCATAGGCGGATTTTTCCAGCATTATCCCTCAGGAATGATCGTTTTGGCATTCATTTTGCTCACACGACCACTGATGCATCATTATTTCGAAAAGAAAATTTACATCAATAAATGAACAGGTATCTCACCATACTCCTCGTATTCATCACTGCGACAGGCTCTGAGGCTCAGATCCTGACGTCGGCACTCGATGTTCAGTGCGGCAATATGCGCATTGAGCAGATGCTCTCGCCGGAGCAGCTGCGGACAATGGGTACCGACATAATGGCAGTCCTGAAAGCTCTGAACGGAGATACCGACAACACCACAGCCCACACATTCTATAATCATACCTTCATAGCGGCATCGCTCAACGCATCGTCGGCAACGCCCGCCGAACCCGTGACGAAATACTGGGCACGCCCGCTAATACGCCGCATGCCGTACATCGGCACGACGGTGTCTATTCGTGCGCCAAGCAGGCAGTGACCGTCAGCAGACCGGACCATAGCGTCCAGCGCTCCCGACGGCACCATTCAGCTTTTCAAAGAGGGGAAAGTCATTCCCCGACATTTACACATTATTATATATAACACGAATAGAACAATTTACAACAGATTATGAATTTCAATAAGATACTTAAATCCCTCTTCGGCGACAAGTCGACAAGGGACATGAAGAAGATACAGCCCGAGGTCGAGAAAATCAAGGCCGCATACGCCGAAATCGACAAACTCAGCAACGACGACCTCCGCGCCAAGACCAAGGAGATACAGCAGAAGGTGCAGGACGCCGGTAAGGAGCTGCGCCAGCAGCAGGCCGACCTCCGTGCGAAAATCGAGGACACACCTATCGACGAGCGCGAGAAAATCTTCACGCAGATAGACAAGCTCCACGACGAGGAGCTCGCAAAATATGAGGACGCACTCAACGAGGTGCTGCCGATAGCTTTTTCCATCGTCAAGAGTACGGCACGGCGATTCTCGGAGAACGAGGAGACCATCGTCACGGCTACCGACTTCGACCGTGAGCTCGCCGCTGACCCGAAGAACGACTTCATCGAAATACGCGACGACAAGGCCGTGTACCATAATCACTGGACTGCCGGAGGCAACGACCTGACATGGAAGATGGTTCACTACGACGTACAGCTCTTCGGTGGTGTCGTCCTCCATCAGGGAAAGATTGCCGAGATGGCTACCGGTGAGGGTAAGACCCTCGTTGCTACATTGCCTGTATTCCTTAACGCGCTCACAGGCAACGGAGTACACGTCGTCACCGTCAACGACTATCTGGCCAAGCGTGACTCCGAGTGGATGGGACCGCTCTACGAGTTCAACGGCCTCAGCGTCGACTGCATCGACAAGCACCGCCCGAACTCGGAGGAGCGCCGCAAGGCTTATCAGGCCGATATCACCTTCGGAACAAACAACGAATTCGGTTTCGACTACCTCCGCGACAATATGGCCATAAGTCCCGCCGACCTCGTGCAGCGCGAGCATAACTACGCCATCGTCGACGAGGTCGACTCGGTGCTCATCGACGATGCCCGCACACCGTTAATCATCTCAGGACCAGTGCCTAAGGGCGACGACCAGATGTATGAGGAATACCAGCCGCTCGTCGAGAAACTCTATGAGGTACAGCGCAAGCAGGCTACAGAGCTCCTCGCCGAGGCACGCAGCAAGATCAGCGAGGGACAGCAGATGATGAGCTCCGACTCGAAGAAGGGGGCACAGCTCCTCGAGGAGGGATTCCTTGCACTCTACCGCTCACACCTCGCCCTGCCGAAGAACAAACCGCTCATCAAGTACCTCTCGGAGGACGGAATAAAGAGCGGAATGTTAAAGACAGAGGAGTTCTACATGGCCAACAACAACCGCGAGATGCCGAAGGCCGTAGAGCCGCTGTACTTCGTCGTCGACGAAAAGCTCAATTCGGCCGACCTCACCGATAAGGGTACCGACTGGCTGGCAAAGCAGACAAACGATGCCCAGCTCTTCGTCCTACCCGACATCACATCGCAACTCTCGGAGCTCGAGCAGGAGCATAACGACGGAAAAATAACCGACGAGGAATACGTCGACCGCAAGGACGACCTGATGTCGCACTACGGCGTACAGAGCGAGCGCGTACACACGCTACAGCAGCTCCTCAAGGCCTACACCATGTTCAACAAGGACGACGAGTATGTCGTCATGGACGGTGAGGTGAAAATCGTCGACGAGCAGACAGGACGTATCATGGAGGGACGACGCTGGAGCGACGGACTCCATCAGGCTATCGAGGCCAAGGAGCACGTCAAGGTCGAGGCCGCCACACAGACCTTCGCTACCATCACCCTGCAAAACTACTTCCGTATGTACCATAAGCTCGCCGGAATGACGGGTACGGCATCGACGGAGGCCGGCGAGTTCTGGGACATCTACAAACTCGATGTTGTGGAGATTCCTACCAACAAACCGGTAATACGTAAGGACCTCGACGACCGTGTCTACAAGACGGCGCGTGAAAAGTATAAGGCTGTCATCGACGAGATTGAGGCTATGCGCAACAGCGGGCGCCCGTGCCTCGTGGGTACCACCTCGGTAGAAATCTCGGAATTGCTCAGTAAGATGCTGAAGATGAGAAACATACCGCACCAGGTGCTGAACGCCAAACTCCACCAGAAGGAGGCACAGATTGTGGCCCTCGCCGGACAGTCGACGAACGGCAAGGGTGCCGTGACCATCGCCACGAACATGGCAGGTCGTGGTACCGATATCAAGCTGTCGCCGGAGGTGAAGGCTGCCGGCGGACTCGCCATCATCGGTACTGAGCGCCACGAGAGCCGCCGTGTCGACCGTCAGCTGCGTGGTCGTGCAGGACGTCAGGGCGACCCGGGATCATCGGTATTCTACGTATCGCTCGAGGATAAGCTCATGCGACTCTTCGGTTCTGAGCGCATTGCACGCATCATGGACCGCATGGGACTCGAGGACGGTGAGCGTATCGAGTCGCCGCTGATATCAAAGAGCATCGAGAGAGCACAGAAGAAGGTCGAGGAGAACAACTTCGGTATCCGTAAGCACCTCCTCGAATACGACGACGTGATGAACAAGCAGCGTACCGTCATCTACGAGAAGCGGCGCCACGCTCTCATGGGTGAGCGCATAGGTATGGACATCGCAAACGTCATCTGGGACCGCGTGCTGAATATCATCGAGAAGAACGATTACGACGGAGCAAAGGAGAAATTCCTCAAAGTCCTCGCCATGGAGATTCCGTTCGATGCCGATGAGTTCATCAACGGCAACAAGAGCGACCTCGCCGAGCGCGCTTATCAGACGGCAATGGCTGCCTTCAAGCGTAAGACGGAGCGCATCGAGAGTGTGGCATGGCCGATAATAAAGAATGTCTACGAGACACAGGGGGCTCTCTACGAGCGTATCATGGTGCCAATCACCGACGGCAAGCGACTCTACAATATCCCCTGCGACCTCAAGGAGGCTTACGACACCGAGGCTAAATCGGTCGTGAAGCAGTTCGAGAAGGTCATCATGCTCCACATCATCGACGACGACTGGAAGGAGAACCTCCGCCAGCTCGACGACCTGCGCCACAGCGTGCAGAACGCATCGTACGAGCAGAAGGACCCGTTAGTGGTGTTCAAACTCGAGAGCGCACACATCTGGGACGATATGATCGACGATATGTACGACCGCATCGCCAGCATACTCATGCGCGGACAGATTCCGGAGATGCAGCAGCAGGTGCAGGAGGCGGCTCCCGAGGAGCGCTCACAGCGCTACAACGAGCAGAAGGTCGACCTCGACGACGAGGCTGAGCGCGCTCAGCAGCAGGCAGCATCGCAGGACACACGCGAGACGGCCGATCAGGTCAACCACGTGCCCTACCGCGCCGAGAAGATGCCGCGACCTAACGACCCCTGCCCATGCGGTAGCGGAAAGAAATTCAAGAACTGTCACGGACGTAACATCAGATAACGACTGCCGATGACGGCTATTGATATCGACAATATCAGAAAGACGTTCGGGAATGTCACTGCTGTCGACATTCCCGAACTGAAGATTGAAAAGGGTGATCTCGTCGGACTCGTTGGAAACAACGGGGCCGGCAAGACCACCTTTCTTCGTTTGCTCCTCGACCTCTCACGACCCGATGAGGGCGCAGCGACGCTACACGGCGTCAACCCGCGGTTGTCGGAGGAATGGAAGGCATGGACGGGAGCATTCATCGACGAGGGATTCCTCATCGACTTTCTCAGTCCGAAAGAGTACTTCAATTTCATCGCACGTATCGACGGGATTCCAGCCGGAGAGCTCAGCGAACGCATCGAGCAGCTCCACAGTCTCACCGGCGACGAACTTCTCTCCACCCCGACACTCATCCGCAATCTTTCGGCAGGCAACCGACAGAAGGTGGGAATCGCCGCGGCACTCATCAACAACCCGCGAATAGTCATCCTCGACGAACCGTTCAACTTCCTCGACCCAAGCAGTCAGGAGGCACTGAAGAGGCTCCTCACCGACTACAACCGCACCACCGGTGCTACAATCATCGTCTCGAGCCACAACCTCCAGCTCGTCACCGACATCTCAACCCGCCTCCTCGTCATGGACCACGGCTCCATCGTCAAGAACATCATCAACGACAGTCCATCAGCGGCGGAGGAGCTCCGCGACTATTTTGCGGGGTAGGTTTTTCAGCTAAAGCATCAACAACAATGTAAAGATTATTCACACCTTTCCTTTCTTTCGCCCCTCTTTCTAATCCATTGTCTTCCAGAACCTTATCCATCCCGTCTATTTCGCGTTCTAAAACGGCCCGTTTCGTCCTCCCATCCGGTCCGTTTTGCACCGCAAAACGGCCCATTTCGCAAGCCCAAACGGCACCTATCCCAAAGCTGTAAATATTTTTCGCAGCCGCTATAGCCGCCCACATCCCCCATAGCGGCTATTGCTTCTATAGCTCCCTATGAAAGCCTATGCTCCCTATGAAAGCCTATGCTCCCCATGAAGCCCCCAAAAAAACAAAAAAAAGGCAGGCAGCCGAAGCCGCCCACCTTATATTATCTTCTACCGGAAGAAAGATTTACTCTTCCTCCTCGCTCCACAGATTCTGGCTTGCACCGACTACAGCATTGGTGCCAGGGCTTACGCCACCGACCGTAGGAGAATTTTCAAGGTTGGTTGGTGCTACTATGTTGATCTGAGGATCAGACTGCGAAGCAAGCAGACTCTCCATATCTATCTCTCTCACCTTCACTGAAGGCTTAACATAATTCTTTTTCATAATCGTTGCGAATTTATTGTTTGTCGGCAGGCATCACCCGAAGCGGCGATGCCAACCGACGGTTAATGATTTTCTTACTTGATATACTTCTTACCGTTCTGAATGACGACACCCTTATAGCTGTCGTTCACGCGCTGACCTGCGAGGTTGTACATTGGAGCATTGTCGTTGACGACGATACTGCCGTCGGCGGTGATGGCACTGATACCGGTAGCCTCACCACCGTCGATGCTGAACGACAGACCCTTGGCTGCGGCAGCGCTGACAGGACGGAAGACAGCGCGCATAGGCTTCATCGTCTCCGTACCGAGAGCACGATAGAACTTGTTGTCGGAAGAGATGAACCAGTCGCCGGCCTTCAAAGTGGTCTTGTCGTAAGAGCCGGTGAATGAGAATGCTGCATCGGAAGGAGTAGATGTCGGATCAGCCTTGACAACTTTGACACCGGAGAACTCATAAAGTTCTTTATTGTTAGCACCCCAGACGAATACCGGTGTGTTAGCGGTCAGAGCGGAAACTGATTGGAACTTAAGAGTGTAGGTGCCGTCATTATTTTTGGAAGTACCGGTATAGGTAGCGAACTTTGCATCTGCGCCGAACTTTGCAGCGAGCTGCTCAGCAGTGAGGTCGAACGGCAGAACGAGGGTGTTCCATGCGTTGGCGTTGAAGGTGCGGTCAATGATGACGGTACCGTTCTCACCGGCGGTGATGGCATTAGCATCAGCACCCTCGTCGATGGTGAAGTCGGGGGCGTAGCTGGAGAATACCATCTCCTTAGCTCCGGTCGTAACATAAACAGAAGGATTACCCATAAGGTCATAATCACCGGCTACATAAGTCTGCTTGCTCTTGAATACCGCGATAGTATTGCCATCCTTGTCCTTTGCGGTAGCATTGCCTGTTTTTGATGAAGGAGTAATACTAACATTCTTGATAACAATATACTTACATATATTCTCATCCTTCGTAGCATCTGTAATAGTCACCACAGTTGGTGTAGGAAGAGCATCCGTAGTCTTAGTGATCCCACCAATAGGGGCAAAAGCCGTAATCTCTGGCAGACCTTTATTTAACTTATAAGTGACGTTGGCAATACCGTTAAGTTTATCACCGACTGCATAGTTGAAATCTTTGTTCCAAACATCAACCGCGCCAGTGGCATCCTGCATGAAATGATTCAAACCATCGACATTTGTAACCTGTGCGTCGGTGAGGCGGACGGCAGCGTTAATATCTGCATTGCTGTATGCAGCTTTCAGCTCTGCAAGGTTCTGATATAAAAACTCTACGGTGATATTATATGTTGCGGTAGAGCCGACATGTGTATCATCGCCAGCGTAAGTAGCTGTGATTGTGGCCTTTCCTGCATTGTCTGTACTTACCAATACTTCACCACTGTTGGCATCAACAACAGCCACATTCTCATCCGAAGAACTGTATGTAATCTTTGCGCCCTCTACGGCAGGTGTCAGCGTTGCAGTCTGTGTGAAGGTCAAGCCCTCCTTATCACCCTTCCAGAAAGTCTTGTCTGCATTTTCACCAAAGGATAAAGAGGTAATGGTCTTGCCGGGCTCAGAAGAAATGTAATAAACAAGTTTAGAGATCTGAATCTGGCCGTTACTTGAATACTTCGGGTTGTCGACTACCAGACGGTAGTAAGCGTTGGCCTTAGGTGAAGATATAGTGTAAGCGACATCACCTGCTTTAGGAGTTGCTACCACAACTTTTTCGTCAACAGTAGAGAATTTAGGATCGGTTGAAACCTCAAGATAAGTTGTCTTTGGATTAGACTTAACGGCATCATAAGTAACTACAACCTTGGTAACGGCGGAAGAGTAAGCGTTAGAGTTAGCAATGGTAGCGATGCTGGCACCTTTTTTGCTCCCACATCTAACATAGAGCCATTCATTATTATAGTTGCTAAAATTACTGATGGTCCAATTGTCTTGCTTATCCTCAGACGTTGCAGTCCATTTTGTAGTGTAGTCATTCACCTTTGGCTGGGATGCTTTTGCAAAGTCGAGCGTTTTGTAAACGGCATCATCAGCTTGAGCGTTCATGCCCCCCCCGCAATTATCAGGGCGAGCAGCATAAGGTTGCGTAATAATCTACTCATAGTTTGATAAATTAGTTAAATATTATAAGTTTTTATTTCGAGTGTAAAGGTAGTTATATTTCCTTAATTATGCAAGAAAAACCTAACAAGAAAGACAAAATGCACGTTTTTTTAATGATAATGCAACAGAAGATACGAAAAAGCTGCTATATAGCATCTTTTATGGTATATGTCCGCCGCTTTTCAGTTTCCACTCGGTATCAGCGTCCCACGGGTCGGTACTTATCTCCGCCGCCATAGCATTGAGCTCGTCGCACTGCCACCGCGTGATGCGGCGACGGTCGCTATGATACGGCCATGGTGCCAACATCAGCAAACGGCCCGCCGCACACGCATCGAAATACTTCCCCGGCGGTTTATACATCGGAGGAAAACCGTTCGCGAGGACGACAATGAGAGGCAGCCGCGCGTCGAGGACCGCCCGCGCTATCTCCCTCTCCCCCGGCGATATGCAAGGGCTCACGACCACCGCTCCCTTGTGGCCCCGACGGAGGAAGTAGTCCTTCTGCAGGGCGATGAGCCGGAGGTTCTCTGCCGACCCGCAGTTATGACAGCGCACCTGCAGCCGCATCGGCATATCGAGGAGCCACCGGTTGCCGATGGCCGCGAACGTCCTCCCGCCGACCTGCACGTCGCTGACAATGCGGAAGAGGTCGGGATGCTCCCGCTTTATCATCGCCCGCCGCGGGTTGTCGGCGACATACCGGAGCATGTTCTGCAGCTGCCCGCGCCCCATCAGCACCGAGTCGTGATAGCCAGGTGAGAAGAGCGAGGGGCCCTTGGCCCCCTTGCTGCGGGGCATAGTCCCATTGCTGTTGGGCATGGCCCCATTGCTGCGGGGCATAGGCTGCATAGCCCCTCCCTGCAGCTGCCCTGTGGTCTGTGCTGTCGTGTTCGCCGAATTATAATTCGGCGCACTTAACGGGCCAGCCTCGGGGGCAGCAAGCCCAGCCTCGGGTGCAGCAGGCCCGGCACCGGGGGCAGCCGCCCCAGCCCCGGCTGCTGCCACCACCTCCGGCTCTATCTCCCACCACGCATGGGAGCAGCCGGTTTTAAACCCGGCGATGATCTTCCCCAAGTGCAGCTGCTGCTCCCTCATCACGAAGAGCACGCCATGCAGATGGTCGGGCATAATCTGGAGAGCGAGCGACCGCACCCCAGCATGGCGCGCAGCTATCTGGTTCCAGCAATCGCGCACACGCCGGCCGAGGGCACTCAGCTCGACAACAGCCTGCCCGTTGTCGCGCCGGCACAGCGTTCCCAACCGTGCCACACTGCGGTCGGCAAGGTCGATGGTGATCATATACACGCTCCGCCCATGGTAGTCGTGGAGCTCCATGCGCTGAGTCATCGAGTGGTCGCTATCGTAACGCCACCCCACCCCTTCAACAAAATGAACAGCTTTGTCGGTCATAGCTTTCGGTTATTACGCTGCAAAAATAAGAAAAAGACGAAACAGAAACAAAAAAAATGTGTTACTTTTGTACCATCAGACAAAAATAACACATTGATTATGAGCAAAAGAATAGCACTTATCACTGGAGCCACCAGCGGTATCGGCGAGGGCTGTGCCAAGCGCTTCGCCGACGGCGGCTACGATGTAATCATCACGGGCCGCAACAAGGAGAAACTCGATGCACTCACCACCGTCTTAGAAGCGAAGGGAGCACACGTCCTCGCCCTCGCCTTCGACGTCCGCGACCGTGAGGCAGCGCGCCGCGCCATCGAGGGTATGCCAGCCGAATGGCAGACTATCGACGTCCTCGTCAACAACGCGGGACTCGCCCGTGGTCTCGAACCAGAATACAAGGGCGATTTCGACGACTGGGACCAGATGATCG
Source organism: Prevotella lacticifex (assembly GCF_019973375.1). Classification (GTDB taxonomy): domain Bacteria; phylum Bacteroidota; class Bacteroidia; order Bacteroidales; family Bacteroidaceae; genus Prevotella; species Prevotella lacticifex. The sequence goes on from NZ_BPTV01000004.1 coordinate 82,271, forward strand.
ACACGAACATCAAGGGTCTGCTGACGATGACACGCCTCATCGTGCCGGGTATGGTCAGCCGCAACCACGGTCACATTATCAATATCGGCAGCGTCGCCGGCGATGCCGCTTATGCCGGCGGCAATGTCTACTGCGCTACGAAATCGGCAGTGAAAGCCATCACCGACGGTCTCCGCATCGACGTCGCCGACACCCGTCTGCGCGTTACGAACATCAAACCCGGCCTCGTGGAGACGAACTTCTCGAACGTCCGCTTCCACGGCGACACCAAACGTGCCGACAGCGTCTACCACGGCATCGAGCCGCTGACGGGCGACGACATCGCCGATGTGGTGTTCTATGCCGCCAGTGCCCCTGAGCACGTGCAGATTGCGGAGGTTCTCGTCCTCGCCACCCACCAGGCCAACGGCACCGTCATCCACCGCGAAGGATAGCCGACGGCGGGCATGGCGGTGAGCCAGGCCCGGCGCCGCCACCGTCCGTCAGCCGTTATCCTTGATGCCCCACTGTCTCAGCTGGTCGGTAATGTCCGGTGCCATCGTGGCGAGAGGGAATCCAAGGGTGCGGCTGTCGCGGTCGAGGATATTTTTAACCACCGGCAGCCCAGCCGCGGGAGCAATCTCATACTGCAACGTCCGTGTGGCGATACCCTCGTTGAAAACCCTGCATCCAGCGTCGGCAAGACGGCAGCGGTCTATATTAGCGAGCGTATCAACGCGCACCATCGTCCGGTGACTCGTCTTATCCTCCTCCGTAACGCTGATTATGCCGTCGGCATCGGAGGCTATGGCAGCAAAGAGCAGACGCGAACCGCCATAGCGGCTGTACGGCCGATAGTCCTCAAACCTCATTATCTCGCGCACCGGTACCTTGCCGATAGTGCCGTTTTCGTAGCCAAGGACAAGGTAGCGGTCCTTGACATCATCCTCATAGACGGGCAGCGTAAGCTCGGTGGTGGTGTCGTAGTCATACTCGGTGACCTTCTCAAACTTACTGTCGGACAGGAACTTAAAGCAAGCCTCGTAGGGAACGTAGCCCTCCTGGTAGTCCTCGAGGATATTCTTCCTTCTCACACTCGTCATAACTTTCTCCTGAGCTGGGGCCGCCGGCTTCTCGCTGCTGCCCGATGGTGCCGCAGCGGCGACCGCCGGAGCCACCGCCTGAGCCTCCTCAGCCACCGTGGGGACCGCTGCCGCCACAGGTTCCGGCGTTGCCACCGTGTCGGTTGCAGGTTCCAGGGTGTCGGTCTGAGCCTGCCGCGCCGACTGCCGCGCCAACCGACTCTGCCGCCGCGTATTATACTCATCGAACTCACTCTTCGACAAATGACGGTTTCCGCTGCCGTTGCGGTACAGCCATTCGCCGTCGAGGTCGACACCCTTGGCGTATGGTTCGACGTGGACGACGAGAACGTCCTTGCCGCTCTCCTCGCTGTGGTCCCAGTCGGCACTGACGTACGACGCCACATTATTGTCCCACTGCAGTGCCACGGCATCGAGCACATAGCGTTGGTACTTGTCGCGGTCGCCGTTGAACTCCTGATAGCACAGATCATCGTAGACACCGACACCGGCTCCGCTGTCGTTGACACCTAAGTATAACGTGCCGCCGTCGGTATTGAGGAACGAAGCGATGACGGAGAGGATGGTATGCGTCTGCCGCCGCAGGTCGGGCATGCTGTCGTTGGATGGCGGATAGACGATGGAGGTCTTGAATTCGACGGTGCGCGACTCGATACCGTTGCCGTAGACCTTCAGATGCGACTCGTAGCCTTTCAGCCGCAGCATGTTCTTGACGTAGTTGAGAACATCGTTGGCCTGCGGTTTCATGTTGTTCTCTATAAGGATGTTATAGGCGATAGCCAACGAAGCTATCTGCCGTGTCATTCCCTGCGTGGCACCACGGAAGCGCATCAGCTCGTCGTCGTGGGGCTGGGCGCCCATGAAACTGATTATCCGCAGCTGGCGGAACTTCTCGTGCATCGGCGTGTCGCTGGCAAAGAGCTCACCGTCCTCGTCCTGCAGGCGGTCGAGTTGCGAGGTGTCGACCTTGTCGTTGATGGCGAAATCGTAGAGCATATCGATGATGTGCAGACGGCCGCTGTAGTATTCGCCAAGTTCATTCCACCCAATCATCCTACAGAGCAGCCGCGCAAAAGCAATATAATTGTACGACCGGACATAATCGGCGTCGATAACGGCCATCCGGTCGACGATGCGGATAATCTCCTTGACGTATGCCGCGTCGACCATGCGGTCGGTATTGTCGAGGTCGGAGCTCGTCAGCTGCATCGAATCCTCCTTATTTTCGTCCTCCTCATAATCGTCGTCGGGCGTATTGGCGTAGTTGAGCATAAGGTTATGGAAAGCCCTGGCCATATCGACCTTAAAGCCGTCGTAGCGTTCCTTGAGATCACAGTAGATGTGGAAGGTGCCGTTGGCCTGACTCTGATAGGTTCCCACGACGATGTCGCCACGCTGAAGGTCCTCGCCGATGGATCCGTTGAGACTGACACTGTAGCCGTCCTTCGTTATTCCCGGCGACGGATAGTTGGTCACCGACGCCTTCCGCGATGATCCCAGGGAGCAGATGACATCCTCGCCATAGGTGAACTGACTGCACACAAACTCCTTTATCTGCTCGAGCATGGAGAAATGGAACATCCCATCGTCGTCCTCGTCGATGATTTCAGCGTTGAACGACAGTGGATTACCGTTGTAGTCCTCAAACATCCACGTCGCCGTGTGGTGCATATACGATACGATATCCTGTCCGTAGATATATCCGCTGACCGAGTCCTCGCCCTCGATGGTGCACCATGCGCGGTTGTCGCTTTTCTCATTTTCGTCCTCACCGACACTATTAATGGTTATGGTCACGACATCGCCGACACCATGAACGACCTTCATCGGTTTCGTGGTGCGTTTCTCGGGGGTGTGGACGACTGTCGGGTCGGGTGTAAAGAGCTCACGCTCAATGGCTTCCCAAAGGCGGCGGCTGTCGTTGACGGTAATCTGTCCTGACAGCGACGGCATGGCACTGCGGTTGGCATACACCTGGATATTGCCCCAGAGGGCGAGCTGTTCGGGGATTACGGCCTTTGCCTTCTGACTGTCGGCCCATACAGCCATGCCGTCGGGCGATACTACGAGCCTCATCCTGCTGCCGATATACAGGTTGGTGGTGTTGACGGCCCATGGCGGCAGCAGCCGCGAGTGGGTTTTAAGGTCGAAGGGAATCTTATAGCCGAGGGTGTCGGCGAGGGCCGGCCGCGGCCGGTAATAGCTGTCGGAGAACAGCGTGCTGACAGCCATCGCCAAGAGTTCCTTATTGCAGAACTCATCGATATACGTCGACATGACGCAGAGCCGCGACAGCAGCAGACGCTCGTCGGGCAGCCGCGTGTCGTGATTATCCTTGTTGTCGGCGATGATAAAGAGTATGGCGAGGGCCTGGACGAGATTGCGCACGAGTTTGCCGTTGTCGCTGATTTTCTCCACTTTCAATATATTTCCGTCGACATACAGTGTGAGGGCACGGATGAGCGGGTCCTTGAAGGGGTCCTTATTCCAGATGTCGGCAGGCCATTTCCTAATGATATCGAAGAGCCGCGGGATATTTTCCTCCATCAGACTGCCGTCGATGAGGAAGAGAATAGACATAACTTTGAAGTTCTGCTCGGGGTGATAGACGTATCCCGTCTTCTCCAATTTGTCGAGAAGATGCTCGAGAAACTGCGGTGCGGTGCCGTCGGCGAGCAGTTTGTCGGCCTCAATGAAATATCCGAGTGAGTCGATAATGAATGTCAGACGCTGTTGGTAGAGTTCGCGTTCTGTGGTATTACAGATGCTGAGAAAATCAGATTCCTCCATAAACTGCCCGCAGTCGGCCTTTACTTGCGTCAGGTCGCACTCGTCTTTTCTAAGTTCTTCTATCCACTGCCTGCACTCGCCGCCAAAGGTTTTGTCCTCAACCTCGGTCATGAGCAGCAACGACACAAAAGAGGTGGTATCCCATTGCCTCTCCGGGGTGTTCATAATCCTGCTCACAGTCTCAACTGAAATCTTGCTTGCGCCGTCGCTATAGCGGGAGCTGTCGACAAGTTCTATCTTTGGACGTTTCTGATAATTTGCCGTCACCCTGCACCGGATGGTCTGTCCTTTGGTGAGGTTAAGGCCCTCGGTGTGTTGCAAATAGACGAAAAAGCCATCGCCGTCGACAAGCTCACAGAAGTTGTAGCGCACTGAATTTACCGTGAAGTCGTAGGTCTGCCCGACCACATACTTCGTCATTGGTTTTGTTTCTTCCATTTCAAATGTAATTTTTTATATGTATATATAATTCTGAATTTTCGATTAATTTGTAGCGATAATACCCACTCTAAAGCTAATTATCTATAAATCAGTAAATATTTAGTTTGTTATGTTTTGCCATTTCACTTATTATTGTTACATTTGTAGCGGTAATCAATGATATAGTATAATGGCAAGACCTATAAGCGATGAGACTGCTCACAAGGTGACGCTTCACATCAATAACGGATATAGATATGCTACACTACGTCCACGTGTGACGAACGAGGCAACCGGTAAGCGCATGAACAAAAGCATTCATTTAGGCACAGTGACCGAAAGCCTGAAGTTCATTCCGGGCAAGGTGTACCTCTACATGTCGCCTGCTGAGCGAAAGAAATTGTTATTCCCACAGGAATGGGATTTGAGTGAACTGGACTCTTTGCCAAGTACGAGGAAAGCAGGGAGACCCACCTACAATGGAGATGCGCAGAACCGTCTGTATGGCGACGTGTGGCTTATGGAAAGAGTTGCGGAGAAGACTAAGATACGCGAGGATCTGGAGAAAGTGTTCGAGGGAAACAAGGAGAAAGTGGATGACATCATGACGCTTGCCATGTTCCCCTATATTTCCAGCTATTCTTACAGCAGGCTCGCTCGCTGGCAGAGATACACCAAGACTCCGTCCGCGCGCGAAATGTCTCCGGGAGACATCACCCGTCTTACGCAGTCAATCACTGAGAAAGACCGCCAGGCCTTGTTGCGCCTTCGTTCAGAAAGAATTGGAAAGATGGAGCTCTGTGCTGTTGACTCCACAAGCAGGTCGGCTTACGGGAGCAGTCTGGCCGACATACGCTGGGGGCACAACAAGGAGAACATTGCCTTGGCGCAGACGAATGAAGTTGTAGTCTATACTCTCAGCAACCACATGCCCATCTATTACAGGTCGTTTCCCGGTAACATCCCTGACTCACGCACTATGGGTGTCATCCAGTCTGACCTGCGCTGTGCCGGTTTTACGAATTACGTAATGATAACGGACAGGGGCTATGGGACAGTGCAAATCCTTGAGGACAACATTCTTCATGACCAGCCCGCTATAATGTGTATGAAGACCGGCCACAAGTTTATCAGCGACAAAATAGACAGCCTTGGAGACTTCAATGTCCGTCCGGACGGAATGGAGATAGACCTTGACAGCAAGCTGTATTACAAACAGTACGACATTGACTACAAGGTACATGGAAAGGGCAAGTCCGAAAAGACAGCAAGCAAGATGCGCCTGAATCTGTTCTTCAATCCCTCGTGGAGAAGCGAGGGGCAAATCAACATAGACATGAAAGTCGAAGGGCAGAGAAGCAGTCTTCAGCAGATGATTGATGGCAAAGAGGAAGCCCCTGACGATGAGACACTCAAAAGGGACTTCTGCATGTTTGACGTAAAACTGGACAAGAAAAGGCATGTCGTGTCGTTTGAGAAGAACGAGAAGAAGTACAACGACTCACTCAGACTTTTAGGGTTTGTCGCCATTGTAACGCTCGGGCTGGATTTGACAGCGCCACAAGCTCTGGCTCACTACAAATTGAGAGACGAGCAGGAAAAGTACTTCCAGCAGATGAAGACGGAGATGTGCTCTGACAGACAAAGAAATTGGAGCGAGGACGGTAAGACCGGCAGGCTGTTCATCTTGTTCGTCGGATTAGTCATAGGATCATATATTAGACACATCTGGAAGACGACAGGCCTTCACAGCATGTTCGCCTCTTCACTGGACATGCTTGACGAGATGAGGAACATAAGATGTATCGAGCGACAGGGGCATACCACCAAGATAACACCTTTTGTCGGGAAGCAGGTAGAGATTGCGAAGGCTTTTGGGCTTGACATCCCAGCCGGGTGTGAACCGGGATACAAGTCGAAAAAGGTAGGTAGAAAAAGAGGAAGGCCAAAGAAAAACGAGTCTTAGAAGATTATCGCTACAAATTAATTGAAAATTCAGAATATAATATGTATACGGTGTTAGAGATATATTTTAGTGTATGTAAATGATATGTTTATAATTGCGTAAATTATTGACATTATGTCTTTATGGGATAATCTTTTATTTTCATTTCTTTCGCCTCACACCCCTTGTGGCCTCAGCCTGTAGCGGATCATCGGGCCAGTAGTGCTTGGGATAGCGCCTACGGAGCTCCTTTCTGACCTCGAAATAGGCTTCCTGCCAGAAGCTGGCGAGATCGGTGGTGAGCTGTACGGGCTTGAATCCCGGACTGAGCAACTCCATGAGCACTGGCACCCGCCCATCGTCGACGCACGGTGTGGCGGCGAGACCGAAGCACTCCTGCAGTCGAACACTGAGCACCGGCACATCGGAACCCACGCGGTAGTCGAGTCGGACCATGCTCCCCGACGGCACCCTGATGCGCGCCGGTGCCAGCCGGTCGACGGTTTGCTGGGCCTCGTAGGGCAGGATATTCCACAGGATCTGTGTCAGTGGCAGTCGGCGCAGGGCCGTCACGGTGGTGATAATATGGCCGTCGGCATGGAGATAGAGCGGCAGCCAGGAGCCTGCGGTAGCTAAGAGGTGGTCGGTGGAGAGGTCGGGGAGTCCGAGGTCGGGGTGCCACCGTGCCACGAGGGCCACCCTCAGTTGCAGCGTTCGCACCTCGTCATTCCAGTCGAGCAGACTCCGTCCCTCACGTGCCACAGCCTCACAGACGAGAGCTGTGAGACGGTCGTCGCCGACATCGGTCAGCGGCCGACTGTCGATAACGAGCTGACCTATACGCAGTTCACGGCGGGCGACGACGCCACCCTGATGCGTTATCCACGTGAGATTGTCGGTCCATGAGGCCAGAGCCTCGACATCACTCTTCGTGACGGCCGCGGCGAGGAACACACGTCCTGCGCCCCGACCACCGGCATGCAGCGACGCCACGGCAATCCAGTCGTAACCCGTCAGACTGTCGGCACCATCGAGGTGGACGGTAGCCCCTCCTGCAAGCCGGTAGGTGCCGTTATGGTCGACGGCCATAGCCACGCGCTCCGGATAGGCCACGGCGACGAGAGCCCCGATATCGTCGGCCCCCACGAAGGAGTCGTCACTGCGGACGTGCGCCATACGGCAATATTCGTCGGCAACGCGAGCCACCCGCCGCCACGGACCAAGGCGATGACCACGGCGGGCATCGCGGAGAGCGGCCACACGCGGCAGGAGGTCGGCATGGACCTCGTCGGCGCTCATGACATCTTTCTCCTCGATAATGGCGGCAATATCGCAGGCCAAAGCCTTACGGGCATCGTCGGCGGCATGGACAATCATCTTCGCGATGCGCGGATGGCACGGCATAGCCTCCATACGGCGCCCCAAGGGTGTTATCGTTCCGTCGCTGTCGATGGCCCCGAGCAACCGCAGTTCGTCGGTGGCCCGCCGCAGCACCGCCTCGGGAGGGGCCGTCAGCCACGGCAGTGCGGCAGGGTCGGATTCGCCGAAGGCCGCAAGGGTGAGCACCATCGGTGTGAGGTCGGCATCAAGGATCTCGGGTTGGCGCTGCTCCTCCATCCTCGCATCGGTGGCGGTGGTCCACAGCCGGTAGCTGACTCCCGCTGCCACGCGTCCGGCACGGCCCGTACGCTGTGTGGCCATGTCGTGGCTGATGCGCACGGTGGCCAGATGGCTGAGTCCCGTGGCGGCATCGTAGACCAACCGACGGCAGTAGCCGCTGTCGACGACGACACGCACGCCCTCGATGGTCAGCGAGGTCTCGGCGACGGGGGTAGCTAAGACAACCTTGCGACTGCCCGTCGGCGACGGTGCTATGGCCTCGGCCTGCCGTTCCATGGTCATATTGCCATAGAGAGGGCAGACGCGTGTGGGGGCGAGACTGTCGCCGAGGAGGGCGGCACAACGCTCGATGTCGCCCTGACCGGGAAGGAAAGCGAGGATGTCGCCCTCATGACGGCTGTGGGCAGAGACCACGGCGGCTGCCACAGCCTCGGCGATGGCGGTGACGGGAGCATCCTCACGGGCCTGGACAACGCTCACGGGAAACATGCGGCCCTCACAACTCACCACACTCGCTCCGAGCTCGCGGCAGAGAGCGGCGGTGTCGATAGTGGCCGACATGACCACGATATCGAGGTCGGGGCGCAGCACATCGCGCACCTGCCGCACCATGCAGAGGGTGAGGTCGGACTGTAGACTGCGCTCGTGGAACTCGTCGAAGACAACACAGCTGACACCTTCGAGGGTGGGATCATCGGCAAGGCGGCGCGCGAGGACGCCCTCGGTGACAACCTCTATGCGCGTCGCCGCCGACACCTTGCGCTCGAAACGCACCTGATAACCAACGCTCTCGCCCACCCGCTCGCCGAGGAGGGCGGCCATGCGGGCAGCCACCTGCCGGGCAGCAATACGGCGCGGCTCGAGCATGACGATGCGGCCGGAACCGTAGGAGCGCAACAGCGACAACGGCAGCAGCGTCGACTTACCGGCACCGGGAGGTGCCACGACGACGGCTGCATGGCTGTCGCGCAAGGCACCGGCAAGGCCGTCGGCAACAGCCGCGGCTGGAAGGTTGGTCGTGGTGAGCACACGCGTCACCACATCGGTGAGTTCTGATGTTTTCATATTTCTGACGTAATATTGCAAAAGTAATGAAATTATATGATATTACCTATTATATAATGAAAAGTTAGCATTTATTCAGAGTATCCCTGCATTTCATTGGTAAACAGTGACACAATGACAACGGAAAGCAACACTACCGATGCAGAATGCGCGCAGCGGATATTCGCCGTCGGTCATTTGTAATGATGAACCCGACTTCCGTGTGTTTTGTTCTGCCCTCCTTATTTTCCGATAAAATGAATCTGCGCCGATAACCAAGATATATAAACAGGATTTTCATCCGCTCCTACGATAAATATGTCGGTCTAAGTTAATCGTAATTCGCTTGCAAAGTTACAAAAAAATCATCCCGATTTCAAATTTCAGGGGGATAGAAAGGGATATAGACGAATGACTTTGACCAACAGACAGTTAGCAGGTATCAGTCAGCATGAACTTTGGCCGTCGCGAGTGACGGACGATGACAAAGACCATAATTAGACCATCGCCACGATATACATATTTATAATCAGAATTTATTGCCTGCCTATCTGCACCCTGTAAAGGAATCACGTTGACAATGTGTTTGTGATGAAATGATAACATCGGCAGCACATTGATAACTAATGTGTTGCACGCATCCACCGTAGGCGCGGGATTTATCCCCGTCCTACTGTCAAGCGTGTTATTTTACTTTGCCAACGCAAAGCCCCGACGGGGCTTAATCATCAGTAACCCCAGATTAAGGGAGCGCAGCGACCGCAGTCTGGGGTTAACGTGGGCACAAGAAATTCACGACCAGCCTCGAAGAGGTTGAATAGCGGAACGCGCATAATTACCACTGCATTATGGTTTTGCGTACTGCGTGCTATTGTGCGTCTTCGAGGCACTGAATGTATTGCTCTCTGCGTATATGATTCCCCCGGACTGCACTCGCTATCGCTCGCTTAGTCCGGGGTTATTGACGATTCAGCCCCGTCGGGGCTGGACGAAGCTAAAGGATAATTCTTTCATACGCAATGACGAAGTCAGGATACCGCGTGCATAAATACCGCCCAAAAGCCCATTCCTGCCCACCTCATCATCCATCACGTTCATTATCACCGAGTTCCGGCGTTCGTCGAAAGTAATCGTTAGGACAATCGCCTTAAATAGTTGGCTTGCAAAAGGGTTAGGAAATAAATGAAAAAAAGTTCAAAAAAAGGGCCCAAAACATTATGTCCGGTGAAATCTTTTTCTTAATTTTGCAGTCGGAAAACAACAAAAACGGAAAACTTCGCAGAACGAAATAAACCAAAAGTTGACCAAAACGGAAAACTTTCTTCTTCGAGAAGTTGCAAAAGTTTCCCAAAACACACGAGATTACTAAACAGATTAATAACGATAACAACTGGAAATGATACAGGTAAGAAAGCGTGACGGCAAGGTCGTACCGTTCGATTTGGAGAAGATAAAGACAGCCATACTAAAGGACCTGAAGGCCATCGGCCACGAGGGCGACATTGAGGCTACGGCAAAGAAGTATGCCGACGAGGTGTTTGAGCTCTGCGAGCAGAAGTTCCTGCCCCAGACAAGCGTCTTCGACATCGAGAATATCCAGGACACCGTTGTCCAGGTGCTCTCGCGCGAGGGTGAGCTGCGCGCCGTCATCGCCTACTGCGAGTACCGCTATCAGCACAAGTTGGAGCGCGAGCAGAGGGTCAAGAAGGCCTACGAGGACAAGCTCATGGCCAAGAACGTCGTCAACCAGAACGCGAATATCGACGAATATTCGGGCGGCGGACGCAGCGGTGAGGCTGCCAACGTGTACGAGAAACAGTATGCCCTCGACCACTGCATGAGCGAGAAAGCACGCCGCAACCATGAGAACAACGAGATTTACATCCACGACCTCAATAAATATGCCATCGGTTTCCACAACTGTCTGAGCATTCCCTTCGACGACCTCTTGGCAAAGGGCTTCCACACACGTCAGGGCGACGTGCGTCCGGCAGGCAGTCTGAACACTGCTTTCCAGCTCGTTGCCGTCATCTTCCAGCTCCAGAGCCTCGACCAGTTCGGCGGCGTGTCGGCCACCCACCTCGACTGGACGATGGTGCCTTACTTCCGCAAGTCGTTCATGAAGCACTACATCGACCTCTGGGCGAAAGACCAGAAAGAGTATCAGAGTGCCGACTGCGTGGCACTCTACGACCAGACATACACCGACTCGATGGGCGTAACGCGCTCAGCCTATGACAAATGGGCCGACGGAGTGAAGAAGAAATTCTTCGAGAAGACGGGTCTTACGAAGGACGACTTCAAGTTGTCGAACAAGGCCGGTCTCGATGCGCGCTACTACAACAGCGCCCTCGGCGACACCATCCAGGAACTCCATCAGGCTGTCGAGGCTATGTATCACAACCTCAACACCTTACAGAGCCGCTCCGGCGACCAGCTGCCGTTCACATCGGTCAACTACGGCACGTGCACGGAGGAAGAAGGACGGCTCGTCACGCGCGCACTGCTCCTCGGATCACTCGAGGGCATCGGCTTCCACCACAACACTCCTATCTTCCCCTGCGGAATTTTCCAGTATATGAAAGGTGTCAACGACAAGCCCGGCACTCCGAACTACGACCTGAAGCAGTTAGCCATGCGCTCCACATCGCAGCGCCTGTACCCGAACTACGCCAACGTCGACTGGAGCGGCAACGCCGGCTACGACCGCAACGACCCACGCACCTACTTCTCGACGATGGGATGCCGCACGGCCAACGGCTACGACATCAACGGTCTCGGACAGCTCAAGGACGGACGTGGCAATATCTGCCCGACGACAATAATCATGCCGACATTGGCTATGGAGGCCGACAGGGACGTGGAGAAATTCATGAAACTCCTCGACGAGAAGATTCACGAGGCTAAGGACACCCTCATAGAGCGTTTCAACTGGATATGCTCGCAGGACCCGAAGACAGCACCGTTCATGTGGGACAACAACACCATGGCAGGATATATTCCCGAGGAGGGCATACGCTCGGCCATGAAGCACGGCACCCTCGCCTTAGGACAGCTCGGTCTGGCCGAGACACTCCAGCTGCTCATCGGCTGTAACCAGACAACACCGGAGGGCATGAAGCTCGCCAAGCGCATCGAGGAGCTCTTCTCGAAGCGGTGCAAGGAGTTCAAGGAGCAGTACAAGCTGAACTTCGGTGTCTACTACACCCCGGCCGAGAACCTCTGCTACACGGCCATGAAGAAGTTCAAGGCTAAATACGGAGTGATTAAAAATGTGTCGGACCGCGACTATTTCACAAACTCCATCCACGTGCCGGTATGGGAGAATATGACGCCGTTCGAGAAAATCGACATCGAGAGTCAGCTCACGGGCTACTCCTCAGCAGGCTGCATAACCTACGTTGAGCTGCCGTCGACAACAAAGCACAACGTCGATGCTCTGGAGCAGATCATCGACTACGCCATGGACAAGGACATTCCTTACTTCGCCATCAACGTGCCCAACGACACATGCATGGACTGCGGATACACCGATGAGATCAACGACGCCTGCCCAATGTGCGGCAGCCATAATATACGGCGGCTGCGCCGTGTGACGGGCTACCTCACCACCGACTACCACAACTTCAACCTCGGAAAGCAGGCTGAGGTCAAGGACAGGGTGAAGCACATCAAGTCGTTCGCCAAGAAGGAGCAGACAGCCTAACGCCACAGCCACGATGCGCATTCACGATATAACCACGTGCGACGTGAATAATGGTGAGGGATTCCGCGTAACCCTCTGGGTAGCAGGATGTTCTCACCACTGCCACGGCTGTCAGAATCCGGAGACGTGGAATCCCCTCGGCGGTCAGCCTTTCGGCAAGGAGGCCCACGACTACCTCTTCGGCGAACTGTCGAAGGGTTACATCCAGGGACTGACGCTGTCGGGTGGCGATCCCCTCGACTCCTACGACGACATCCTTCCCCTCGTGAAGGAAATCAAGACCGCAATGCCGGAAAAGACCATCTGGGTATACACCGGCTACACGATGGACGAGATAGAGTCGTCGCGCCTCAAGGGAATTCTCCCGTATGTCGATGTCATCGTCGACGGCCCGTACGTCGAGAGCCTCCGCGATGTCACCCTCGCTTTCCGCGGCTCCCGTAACCAGCACATCATCCGTCTGCACGACGGAAAAATTACGGCCATCGATGAATAACGCGGGAACGGTCAGCGTGGTGACAAAGGCCTTATGTTGATGTCATTCTCCCTGATTGCACGACGGAAAGGTTTCGGCCATCGGCAAATGGCAATCCGGTGGCTAACACGTTGAAAGAATACCCATACAAGAGGACTGAGACATCTCGGCCCTCTTTTTTTGTGCCCCGACTAACCAAAACCAACAAAACCCTTTGTGTCAGCGCAAAGGGCTTTGGTCCTTTGCCATCTGTGGCTTGAGGGCTTGTGATAGGACGGGAGTCTCACCGTCCTCAAAGCTCCAAATGGTAGATTCTCCTCCGTCGTATCTTGGCGCTGACACAAAGGGAAACCTCCAAAACAAACTAACGCGGCAGGAATTCGATCTGACGACCGACCGGACGGCCCCTAACACTGCCTACCCGCCCCTGCAAAGGGATCACGATTGCAATATGATGATTAAAGATGTAAATCACAAAGAACAATCTTAGTAATGCGTTGATTAAAGATGTAAATCACAAAGAACAATCTTGGTAATGCGTTGATTAAAGATGTAAATCACAAAGAACAATCTTGGTAATGCGTTGATTAAAGATGTAAATCACAAAGAACAATCTTAGTAATGCGTTGATTAAAGATGTAAATCACAAAGAACAATCTTAGTAATGCGTTGATAATTAATGTATTGCACACATCCACCGTAGGGGCGGGGTTTATCCCCGTCCTACTGCCAAGTGTGTAATTTTCTTCTGCCAACGCAAAGCCCCGACGGGGCTTAATCATCAGTAACCCCAGACTAAGGGAGCGCAGCGACCGCAGTCTGGGGTTAACGTGGGCAAAAGAAATTCATTACCAGCCTCGAAGAGGTTGAATAGCGGAACGCGCAGAATTACCACTGCAATATGGTTTTGCGCACTACGTGCTATTGTGCCTCTTCGAGGCACTGAATGTATATCCTTCGGATTACATATTCCCCGGACTGCACTCGCTATCGCTCGCTTAGTCCGGGGTTATTGAAGATTCAGCCCCGTCGGGGCTGGTAGTAGCTGAAGGATAATTCTTAGATGGCAGTTGCGCGTGTATAAACCTAAGCGAGTGAGATACGCTCTATTATGTGATAATTCTTTCATGACAATAAGAGGCGTATAAGCCCAACAATGGCAGCGAAATACTGCAACTTGCTGATAATTAATGTGTTGCACACATCCGCCGTAGGGGCGGGGTTTATCCCCGTCCTCGCAGCCGCGGGCAGCAGCATGGCACGAATAAATACAAAAAGCACGCTAACATTGAATACGTTGCAAAAGTCCGCGAGTCCGCGATGGAGCGGGTTTATCCCCGTCCTCACAGCTTCGTTATATTTGTTTTGTATCTCGCCCGCTGTTGGTAGGACGGGGATAAACCCCGCCCCTTCTATGTTGCAAACCAAATAATTGACTTTTATTTATTTTTCTTTAACTCTGATTATCAGCATTTTAGCATTTGTTGTACTTTCGTATAGGGACACGAAGCCTTAGATAGTGACTTCTGTCCTATCAAGAGAACGCCCAAAGAACGGTTGTCATCAGGCGTAAGATTCATTAAAAAATCCCATCAAACCAACTTCTATCAGTGATACCCATTCGGGTTCACGGTTTACTGCTCAATTAATGACAGGAAAAGCGCCACAAACTACGAGAAAAGTGCAGTCATTAGCTCACCAAGGGGCGGGTAGCAGTCGCTTATATCGAAAGTGTTTTCTAGGATTTCCTTTATGATGTAACCTATTGGCATTCCTTGTAATCTTCGCCGTACTTGAACACGTGCCATAACCTGGTGGCAAGTTTTCTGGCTACGCGTATTACGGCCTGGTTCTTCTTCATGCGCTGACAGTACTTGCCGAAAGCTGAGGCCATTTCCCGGTCATAGCGTATGGTGGTCCATGTACTTTCAACGATCATTCTTCTTATCTTTTGGTTTCCACGGGGCGTTATCTCGCCAGCATTCTCGTTCTCGCCAGAATCATCCATGGTAGGAACGAGTCCGAGATAGCTTATGAATCTCCTCAATCCCGTAAAACGGTCTGGCGTAACGGCTTCCGTAAGGATAGTCATCGCCGTTATCATCCCTATGCCGGGAATAGCTATAAGGCGGTTGTAGGCCTCGGCGTAGGCCTCGCTCTTCGTCAGGATCCTTATCTCCCTGTTGGCCCGGAGAAGCAGCTTTCTATAGTACTCAAGCTCTTCAATCATCATATCAAGGGCAATCCTTTTGCCTGATAGAAGAGTGACTTCCTCCCTAAGCCATTTGATGAAGGCCCGTGTCCAGTGGGAGCGATAAGCGGCGAACGGTTCCGGGTATGAGACGCCGTTGGTATACAGCAGGTGTTTTATGCGGCACTTGACACGGCAGATGTCCTTCATTATCGTCTGTCTGGTCCGCATCAGTTCCCTGTCTCCGAGCTTATCCTTAGGCGGAAGGTAAACGGCTTTCAATTCGCCATTGCTTAACGAACGTGCGAGCTTGGCAGAATCCACCGCGTCCGTCTTCGACAGCCGTTCCTTCTGCGATGTCGGCACATCGGCGGCGTGAGTTATGATGCAGTCAACGCCAAGATCACGAAGCTCGTAGCAGCTTGAGTAACCGCTGAATCCTGACTCGTAGACAGCGTGGTAAATACCTCCTGGGTAATTCTTCTTCAAGTGCTCGAAGAGTGCCTTCGGACTCGCCGGCTGCGTGAAAGTCTTCTTGTAATTGCTGTCTTTCAGCAAAATGGTTACCGACCAAGTCTTTAAATGTACGTCAATTCCTACGTAAATGTTTTGTCCTTTGAAGGAAATTTTGTTACTTTGCAATTTCATAGGGTGATACCGTTTTAATTATTGTTATTTTTTATTTATCTCTGCAAAGATACGATAATTATTCGGTTAGCCCTACTTTTTTTTGCAGAATTAACGTCTCAGAATGTGAAGTCTCAAGGAAAAGGAGTAATCTCAAAACCATGAAAAACACAGAAGCCGAAGCAGCATGTTCTGATGCACGTGAGGGCGTTAGCCGATGCAAACATAGTAACTACGGCGGCAGAGTGCTGCAAGCACCTAAATATCAATGGCTTGCACAGGAATATCGGGGTCTACAAATATTGCGATTTTATCCGCAATGGTCGTCGGTCTGTAAATTATGTGCGCCTTAATGATCCGCTTGCATGGGCGGTAGGCAGGGTTAGGAGGCCTCCGGTCGGTCGCCAGACCAAATCGCTCTTTTATTTCGGAGACCAGTACCGCAGCCCCCGCCCTCCCCTGCAACCTACCATTGCGCATTCGTGTTGATTTCGTATGGCAAGTATTCACATAGGCGCTGAGGAATACAATAATAAAAAAATAGAAGAAAATGTTCGCACGGATTTCATGGATTACACGGATTTATTGAACAAAATTTATCTGTGGCAATCTGTGAAATCGGTGTGAATTATTCAAAGGTAGTTTATGTTCGCACGGATTTCACGGATTACAAGGATTTATTGGACAAAATTTATCTCTGACAATCTGTGAAATTTGTGTGAATTATTCGAAGGTAGTTTTTTATTCGCACGGATTTCACGGATTACACGGATTTATTGGACAAAATTTATCTGTGGTAATCTGTGAAATCTGTGTGAATTATTCAAGGTAGCTTATTTTCGCACTGGATATTCCCCGTGGGCCGAAAAGATAAACAGATCGTCTAACACTACTTCACTTTGTACATGAGAAGAGTACTCGTTTGGTTTCAAGCCGTATGTTGTTATGAATGTCGTCATGATAGACTTACGGGTCTTTGTCTCACTAAGGAAATCCGACAACTTTGTTTGCAGTGTATCGTAATATTGCTTGGTGATAGTAAATGGTTGATTGCTATATTTTATCTCACATAAGTTTACAGTCATGTCACTTCTGTCAATCACCAGGTCAATCTGCGCACCTTTCTCTGAGGTCGCACTTTTCCATGAAGATGTAAGACTCTGAATACCATTAATACCCAGAGCCTTCTTGATTTGGCTTATATGATTCAGACACAGCATCTCAAAGGCATAACCACTCCATGCTCTATGGATGGCACTGCCAAGGGAGTGTGTCCAGAATTGCTCATCACGATAACGGTTCTTCCGAATGAAATGGAAGTAGAACAAAGTATAGAAGTCTGTCAACTGGTAAAGTGCATCCTTCTTCTGCTTGCCAAAGGGCTCATATCGTCTAATGAACCCACATGCCTCCAGTTCAGAAAGCATGGTTGTCAGTCCACCGTTGTTTGCCAGTTTGGTACTGTCTATTATCTCTTGTCTTGTCAATCCTTTCGTCTTCTTAGAAAGGGTCTCAACAATACTTATGTAGTTAGCAGAATATTTGAATAATGCTTTATAGAGATTGTCGAATTCTCCGTCAAGGGCGCACCCTATCTCAAAGAACAAATGGTCAATATTCTGGGCGACACTTAATCCCTTCTCCATTTGCCTGAGATAATAAGGTACGCCACCCATAACCATATAGCATTCAGCTATTTCCTTACGTGAGTAGTTGAAGCCATTGGCAGAAAAGTATTCTTCACACTCATGAAGGTTAAACGGTGCCAAGGCGATTCTGTGGGTTAGTCTGTTGTGAAGACCACCGCGATTATTTATGAGCTTGCTCAGCATCCATGAAGTGGCAGATCCACATACTATCAATTTTATGTCTTCTCTTGCTGAAGCCCATGAATTCCAAAAGTGTTCCAGTGCACTGATGAAGTTAGAGCGAGGCGTATCCATCCATGGAATCTCGTCAATGAAGATTATCTTCTTACCTTTTGGAAGTTTCTCAAGGTATTTCGATAGTTCTACAAAAGCTATAAGCCAATTCTCTGGCACGTCCAAGTCATCGTTGCCAGAGAATTTCCTCAGCTCTACAGTGAAATTCAGCAGTTGTTCTTGTAGAGTAACATTGTCCAAGCCTGTTACATAGAAAGCAAAATCGCTACCAAATAGTTTCCTCACAAGGAAAGTCTTACCTATACGGCGCCGACCATATACAGCAATAAACTCAGAGTCATCACTATCTATCCAACTACGCAGTTCCTTCTGCTCTTTCTCGCGTCCTATTATTTCCTTTTTCATATTCATGGGCATGTATAACTTGCGCAAAGTTAATAAAAATATATAGATTAAGCAAATTATAATACCGCATAAATAACAAAATCTTTTTATTTTCCATTTTTCTTTTGTCATTCCACTCATTTGCACTATCTTTTACCTTAATTCCGCAACCATTTGCGCAATCCTTTATTAATATTTTTTATAAGTCTCTGAGGAACAATAAGTTGCCTTGCCTCGTGATAAAAGCGTTAAAGATACGATATTTGCAGTCATCAGCGAATTCTTCCGTGTCAACAATGCCACAATGCTATATATATGTGAATCGGGAGATGGAAGGCAGGCTATGCGTAGCCGACTATTTAGTCATTGGTTTGCTGATTTTGCCGATAAGAACAAATACGCTTTTCTTCAATCCTCCATCGTTGATAAAGAAGGCACAGAGAACTACTTCGCAATCATTACAAGGAACGATAACCCGAACTTCGATGATGTGATGGACGAATGCAAGTCTGCAATTAGATTTTTCAGAGACAAGCCGAGAGAATAAGCTTTTAACCGGTGAAAGATGGTAAAACCATAGGGGCTGGGGTTATCCCCGTCCTCGCAGTTGCGGTCAAGCAGCATGGCACGAATAAATACAAATAGCACGCTGATATTTAATGTGTTGTATGCATTCCGCACATGTATTGTATTCTATCCCCATATCCATCGAACAGATAATTAATCTCAAAGATTATGTAAAATTATTTCAAACAGAAACCGAAAAATTTCCATCCTTGCAACTCCTTAGTAATCAACGAATTGCAGCGAGGGTCATTTTGCGTTGCAAAACGGCCCATATTGGAACGCAAAACGGACCGTTTCGCAAGCTGAAACGGTCCGTTTGAGAAGGTGAAATGGTCTATCTAATAATATTGTAATGATATTTCGCAATTATACCATAAATCCGTCGGTATTGGCGCGGGTATGATGGCGAAACTAAAATCAACGCCGAGTGGCATACTTATGGAGCGCAGTCCTGACGGCACCGGTGCCTGCAAAGAGCTCGCTGACCATCCTCTCGATGCGCTGTCCGAGTCCGGCCTCGTAGAGGTCAACACCGAAGATATCCTTACGGCGGTAGAGTCGCTCGACGCAACTGACATCCTGGTCAGCCTTGCCGATGGTCAGCGGAGCCACGATAGCCTGAAGCTCGGCGAGCAGTGGGTCGGGTGACGGATCGAAGGGCTTGCCGTTGTCGTCGATGCCCTTAAGATAGCGTGCGTAAGCGGCAAGGATGAGCGGGATGAGCACGAGGTTACTGGTGTCGAGGCCGCGCGCGATGTACTTCCTTATCGTCTCGCCGAAGCGTATGGCGAGTTTCTGACTGGTGTCCATGGCTATGCGCTGCGGTGTGTCGGGCATGAACGGATTCGGCAACCGCTTGTTGATGAAGGCCCCGATGAACTCGTAAGGATTGATTATTCCTGGGTCGGTCACCACCGGCATGGCCTCGATATATCCCGTTTTCTGTACGAGGGCGCGGATGTCGGCATCGGCAATCTCGGCCGAGATGAGGTCGTAGCCCAACAGACAGCCGAAGATGGCCATGGCGGTATGGAGTGGATTGAGGCATGTCGTGACCTTCATCGTCTCCACCTTATCGACGATATCGCGTGAGGTATAGATGACTCCTCCTAAGTCGAGGGGCGGACGGCCATTGGTGTAGTGGTCCTCGACGACGAGATACTGCGTCTCCTCCGAGTTGACAAACGGTGCCGTGAAGGTGTGGCGCGAGGTCTCGATATAGTCGTTGTCGGCGAATCCGTCGGCAGCGAGCATCTCCTTGACTTTAGCGTGAGGACGGGGCGTAATCTTGTCGATCATCGACCAGGGGAACGTGATAAGGCTCTCGTCGTGGACATAATCGACGAACTCCTGCGGCACGAGGCCGTCGGCGAGCCAGCGATCAGCATAGGCGAAGACACCCGTCCTGACCTTGTCGCCGTTATGCGAGCAGTTGTCCATGCTCTGCACCGTCACTGGCAGCCGTCCGGCCTTGAAGCGCTCGTAGAGCAGAGCGGTGACCTTGCCCAACGCAAAGACGGGCTCGAGGCCGCGCGCAAGGTCGGCATCGTTGAACGCATAGCCTTTCTCGGTGATGGTGAACGACACCATCTGGAGCGACGGATTGCGGAAAATCTCGACAAGACGGTTCCAGTCGTCGAACTGCGGGTCGGCTTTCAGCGATTCGGTGACGCTGGCAATGACTTTCTTGTCGACAGTTCCGTCGGCTTTAAGGCTGACGAGCAGCGACAGATTGTCGTAGGGCCGATAGGCTTTGTCGACGACCTCGTAGTCGAAGGTCTCAGCCACGACGACGCCACGGTCGTACTTTCCGGTGTTGAGAGCGTCCTCGAGGATTGCCGCCGGGAAGGCACGAAAGATGTTTCCGCCGCCGAAGTGCACCCATGTGGGTGCGTCGTGGGTCTTACGGCGCACGGCAGCGATGTCAAATTTCGGGAGCTCATAGCCTTTCTGCTCCCATTCGCCGGCATTGAAACCGGGGTTCAGTATGTCTGTCAGTTTCATATTTGTTCTCCCACCAGCCTTTCCCGCGTAGCGTGGGGAGTGTGGTTAGCTGAGGTGGGTGTCAGTTCTTGATTTATTTTTTATGCAGATATTACCTATATATAAAGATGTGTAAGTCGCGGTGCGGCTTTCCGGGCCTCTCAGTCGAAGAATCCCGGCTGATGGAACGGTTTGTCCATCTCGCGGTCGACGGCAGCGATGATGCCCTGTACCTGTCCGAGGGCGAACATCCGGCCGAGGAAGGAGTATCCGGCGTTATACCCGCGGGCCTCATCGCCGAGCATGGTCATTCCGTGGTCGACGCGCATCGGCAGTCGGGCTATATTGCTGTTGTCGCGACGGTTGAGCTCCTCGCGCTCGAAGGTGTGGACGAGGTCGATGATGTCGGCACGTCCTCCGAGGTGACTTGCCTCTGTGAAGTCGCCGTTAGGGAACACATGGCACGACCGCAGATGGACGAACCACGTGCGCGGGGCAAACTCGCGGGCCATGGCCGGCACGTCGTTCTGGGCTCCCGCCGACAGGCTTCCGGCACAGAATGTCAGGCCGTTGTGCTTGTCGGGAACAGCGTTGAGGAACCACTCTATATCCTCTCTGCTCGTCACGATGCGCGGCAGACCAAGAATCTGAAATGGTGGGTCGTCGGGATGAACGCACATATACATGTCGCACTCGTTGCACACCGGCATTATGGCCGAGAGGAAATAGCGCATATTCTCGCGCAGCTGGTCGCGGTCGATGCCCTGATACTGGTCGAGAAGCTGACGGAAGAGCTCCACAGGATGCTCGTCGCCCTCCTTGAAGTTGCCGCTGACGAAGCCCTGGGTCTTTATGACGATATTCTCGACGAGGGCATGGTCTTTCTCCGGTGTCATGGTGGCGGCTAAGGCGTCGACCTCCTTGAGGATGTCGCGGCCGTTGGGTTTTCCGTCGGGACCGAGGGTTTTGAACTTGGCCCAGCTCTCCCTGGCGCCCTCGCGCCGGAGAATGTTTATGTCGAAATATGCGAATTCGGGAATGCTGAAGTATAGATTCGACGACCCGTTGGGATTGGGGTGCAGCAGGTCGGTGCGTGCCCAGTCGAGTACGGGCATGAAGTTATAGCACACGGTGTGTATGCCCTCGGCGGCGAGATTGCGCAGACTCTCGATGTAGACGGCAATCTGCTCGTCGCGGTCGGGACCTCCGTATTTTATCGTTTCGGTCACCGGCAGCGACTCTACGACGCTCCAGCGCATGCCGTACGACTCGATATAAGTTCTGAGGTCGTGAATCTTCTCGCGCGTCCACACCTCGCCGAGCGGCACGTCATGAAGGGCTGTTACGATGCCCTCGACGCCTATTTGTCTTAGCTGTGCAAGAGTTATCTTATCGTTCTTGCCAAACCATCTCCATGTTCTTTCCATTGTATATTTTTCTTAATTGCTATCTTTATGATGTTTTCTTGAAAAGTTGTTGGAAGGCAGGCAGCATATTCATGTCCCCTGTCTTCCTATAAACCTGTCATCTATCTAAAAACGAAGAAGCGAGTTCTATAGATTTACATTCCAAGTAGCTCTGTCTTGCCCGTGGGCCGACTTGAGAACCACCTCGTTCTTGCCTTTCTGAAGACGGACGTTCTTCCAGCTTACGGTGTGCACCTCATCGGCTTTCTGTGTACCTATTTTCTTTCCGTTCAGATAGAGGGTGGCACTGCCATCGCTCACGAAACCAATGATGTCGGTAACATCTTCCTTACGGTCGGTGTAGCCCTTTGAGCAGAGGAAAGTGGTAGGACTGGTCTGGTTCCAATTGGCACGATAGAAATAGAAAGCATCTTTCTTCACTTTGCGGTCGTGGCTCACAAGACCTTTATCGTTGAGGTTGTTGAACTCGCCCTCGGTGCGCATAGAAGAACCAAAGTCGAACATGTTCCAAATGAAGGAGCCCCATACGAAGTCGCGCTTCTGAATGTCGAGAAGGGCATTGTGGTGCACGGCCGTCTGATTCTCCATGGGATGGAAGCGTCCCATCGTCATCTTATGACCACCACCGGTGTGGGCTATAGCAACATGCTGTGTGAGTCCGGAGCCTGCGCCATACTCAGATATGCCAATCTTTGTGTAAGGATGTGCCTTGTGCCACTCGTCGAGGAACGGGCCAAGATCGGTGTCCTTGCCATTATACCAGCCAAAGTATCTGTTCCAGCCAAGCACATCGGATATGAAGTTGAAGTCGCCTTCAAAGCATGTAGCCGATGTACTAACACGAGAGGGATCTATCTGATGAACCATGTCGTTGAGCTCGGCGGCTATCTTGTTCTGTCCGCCGCTTACCTCATTGAAGATTCCCCAGAAGCACACTGAGGGGTGGTTAATGTTCTGATAAATCATCTCACGGAGATCTTCGCGGAGATTATTGTCGAACGACTCTGAAGGGATGTAATGGCTTACGAAAGGTATCTCTTCCCAAACAACAAAACCGCGCTTGTCAGCTTGCTGAATCATGTACTGGGCCTGAGGATAATGGGCCATGCGGATGGCATTGGCACCCATATCCTGAATAAGGTTCAGATCGGTGTCGTGCTCCTTCGTTGTGAGTGCGGTAGCCACGCCGGCCCATTCCTGATGACGTGATACTCCGTGAAGCTTGAGATGCTTGCCATTGAGGAAGAAACCTTTGTCGGCATCAATGTAATAGCTGCGAAATCCCGTCTGATCCTCAACGCGATCGATCTCCTTACCGTTACGTTTGAGCACTGCTACAACATTATATAGGTAGGGATCGGTGGTGCCTTGCCAAAGATGAGGATGTTGAACTTCGATATTCATCACGCACTTGTCGTTATAGATGTTCGGAGTCTGCTGCGATGCGACAACCTTTCCTGTGGCATCGGTTATCTGCAGTTCTACAGTACAGCCTTTATAGTCGGTTGTCGTAGAGAGGTGAACCTCAGCCTGAAGGCGTGCCTGATTGGCATCGGCCGACTTCTGATGCAGGATGACGCCGTTGCTACCGTAGAAGAGAGGCGATATGCAGGCACTCTCAGCCGATTTCTCCAACCATACATCACGATAGATGCCGCCGTAGATGTTGAAGTCGCCAGCAATGGGGGCAATGTCAAGCTGGTGGCTGTTGTCGCAAATCACGGTAATCTTGTTCTCCTTGCCATATTCCACCTGATTGGTTATCTCCACTGTGAAAGCGGTGTAGGCATTGCGGTGTTCACCTACCTTCTTATAGTTACAGAACACGTTGGCAGTCTGGCTTACACCTTCGAAATGAATGAAGATGCGGCGACCCTTGTCGGATTCTGGAATCATTATCTTCTTTTCATAAGAGCCTTCGCCTTTGCGGAAGCCCTTGTCGGACATGAAATCCTTTTCGTTCCAAGTGTTAGGAAGGTTGACAATGGTATCGCACTCTGGTACACGTACATGAGGGTAAACTCCCCAAGGGATCAAGGCCACTGCCTTGAATCCCCATTGCGAGTTGATGTTGGTTACTTCCTTTGCGCCAGCTGTAAAAGGCATGGCTGCACTAAGAAACAGGACGAGGCCTGCCAATAAATCTTTTCTTTTCATCTTTCAGTTAGCTTTTAGAAATTAATGGTTGTGGAGAGACTCACCTCAAACGGGCGGATGTAGGAGCCTGCCATAAGATAGTTCTTGTACTTCGACGGATCGGTGACAAGATCGGCTGAACTTATGCTTCCGCTGGCTCCGTTCTGGTTGAGGAAGTTAACCACGTTGAGGGCAAAATTGATTTTCTTGTTAAGCTGGAAGCGGACGTTACCGAATGTCTCCCAGTGGCCATTGAAGTAGAGGGTGTTGGTTTTGTTGATGTACTGCTTGCCGAAGTAGCGGAAATTGAGACCGACAGACCACTTCTTATAGTTGTAGCTCGGATCGAGCTCGATGAGCACCCTTGACATTGCTGTTACAATATTCCCGCTTACATCGGCGTGATCGGTTATACCATCAGCAAAGGTAGCGTTGATATCGAGGTTCTGGTAAGTAGGCTTCTGCAGAGTGAGAAGTCCGTGAAGGGCAAATCCTTGGAATGGGGTAAGTACGAAATCGGTGGTCCAACCGATGGTGCGAACATCGTAGTTGGTGGTGACGGTAACCGATTGTTCGTCGCCTTTAAGCAGGCCGGAGCCATCGGTAGCGTCGTTCTGAAGCTGATGATAGAAGCCGCTGCGAGTCTTATAGTTAGTACTGCTAACATAGGAAAGCTGCGATGTAAGAGATATCCACTTATTGTTCCAGAAGATACCTCCGTGGGCTGCATTGATGTCAACTGGTTTCATTCTTGGCATAGCCGCGCCAGAATAGTCCTTTGGAACGGTGCGCTGCATTACAAAAACATACTCTCCGGTAAGACCGAATCCTTTAAGAATGGAATATCGGAAATTGAATGTAGCTGAGGGATTCAGCCAGTCGCCATTGAAATGGGTGATACCACCGTTAGGATTTGCTCCCACCCACCAGTTATTGATACGAGGATTCTCCTTGCCGTTCATAGTTGTAGCACTCTTACCAGCATAGGTGTTGTACTCCAAACGAACACCAGCATTAAGGTTAAGCCGCTTGTTTACCTTCCAGTCATCACTAAGAATGAGGGCGAACTTGCTGTCATGGGTGTTATAATAGGCACCACCATAGGCATTCAGACCGGTGGCCGACTGCAGCAGACCATTAGAATCTTTTACGTATAAAAGATGTGGGTTCTTGGTCACTTCTTGAGCTGAGTTGGTACTGGCCTGTTTGGTTCCCGCACGGTTGTACCAAATATTGAGTCCTATGCGCCAGTTATGCGCAGCATTCTTGCTCTTACCCGAGAGCATCGCTGTATTAAACCACGTACGCTCGAAGCCCGGCACTACCATGAGATAACGGTTCTGAACATAATCGCCGGTATATGGGGTTCCGTCAGCATAGAAATAGCGGCCGGAGTTCTTTGATATGCCAGTGGCCTGGCTTAAGGCTTGGTTAACGTTTCCGAACTTGGCACGGCTCGTAAAGTCGAATTTCATGCCGTTACGGAAGCGGTAATTAAAGTTGTAGGTTATCTGGCTATTCCTTGTGGTACCGCCGTCCCTCCAACTCTTGGTAATAATCTTTCCGGTCTCATCATCACGATAAGATATTGTGTTGGCTTCCTGAGGAAAATAAGGATCAGTGCCAAAGTCGATGCCATTATATTTCTTCACGCTTCCGTCACCTACAAATATGAACGGAGATGCTGTTGAAGTGTTGTTCATGTTGCTGGAGAACTGATAGAGAAGGCTCATATAACCACGTCCCTTAGCAAAGCTCTTAGAAAGTTTGAAACGATAAGCCTGAACTCTGCTCTGCAGGCTTGCTGCTGTAATCTTGGATGTTCCAGGGTCCCAAATCTGGCGGGTGTTAACCATCAGTCCCCAACCTTTGCCCAGAGGTCCGGAAACTACGCCGTCGAATACCTGACGACCGTAGTTGTTGAGCTGATAAGTTAACTTACCACCGAATTGCTTTCCTGCATCGGCAGTGAAGCTGTTTACAGCATAGGCAATGCCACCATACTGAAGGGCTGCCTCACCAAGGCTCATCACGCGGATACGGGAGTAGCCGTTACCGCCCGTCCAACTGAGGTAAGGAATGTCAGGCCAAGGATTGTAGGATACGGGCAGACCATCCTCGAAGATGGTTGCACCTGTTGTGGCTGCAGGCAGACCGATACTTATCTCACGTGGTTGGTCGGCACTGGAAGCATTGAGCATGACGTTACGGTTTTTCACCTCTTTGTCGTTTGCCACACTGTCTTTCTTGATAACCTCCTGAGCAGATAAGGCTGTGGAGCCCAAGAGCATTCCGCACAGTAGTGACACGGTGATGGTGCTTTGTTTATTGATGTTCATTGTTATGGTAAAAAATTAGTTATTGTTGATAATTATAGTTGCTATGAATAATATTTAGTTAGGATAGGTATTATTTCTTTGTCTGAAGCACTTCTACATAGGGAGCCTTGCGGGTGCATGGCTTCCATGTTTTGTCACCGTCGGGGCTTCCGTACTTGATGAAGTTGGTCCAGTAGGTTACCATACGGTCTGAAAGCTCATAGTCGGCCTGGGTAAACGGACGCCAACTGCGCTTCAGCGTGTGGAAGGTGTACCACATCTCTGCTGAATGAAAGGATCCTGCGGTGTCACCGGGAAGGGATCTGTCGAAGTGATAGACGTAGACAGGACGCTTGGAGAGCGAGTCACGAGCCGCGGCAAAGTCGGTTATAGCCTTATCCATCGGCATAATGTCGTTGGCATTGCTACCTATAAGATAGGGTATATCGGCAATAGAGTTGTCCTTTACTGCAGATGTGAAGTCTTCGGTCAGGGCTACACCGTCAATATAAGGTGCAGTAAAGAGTCCGGCCTTTGCCTGACGCATGAACGGCATGAGTGCTCCCAGCACTTTTTCTGCACTTAAGGCTCGCATCTCTTTAGCGGTATGAGCCTGAAGCTGATCCATCATCTGCATACCAAGGGCCTCAAGCTTGTCTTTACTTGCCTCTGTAGAGATGAACTCTCCCAAGCCTCCGCCACTCTGGATGATGGCCTTGCTGATGAATCGCTTGCAAAGCGGACTTGTAACAAGATTCTTCACGCTCCCTGCTCCGGCACTCTGACCGGCAACAGTGATGTTTTTCGGGTCACCGCCAAACTGAGCGATGTTGTTTACAACCCATTGTAAGGCTGCTATTTGGTCATATAGCCCATAGTTGCCCGACAATCCTTCCTTGTTTTCTGCAGAGAGGGCTGGGTGAGCAAGAAAGCCGAAAACGTTCAGTCGGTAGTTGATTGTTACGAGAATAACGCCACACTTGGCCCATGCTTCGCCGTCCATTTCCTTCTCGAAGCCGAACCCGCTCATATAAGCGCCGCCGTGAATCCACATCACAACAGGAAGTTTGGCCTTGGTGTTGCCTGCAGCGCTTCTCGGAGTCCATACATTAAGGTAGAGACAGTCCTCACTGCGCTGAGGCTCACTCTGTGGATCATGAAACTCCTTGCCATAAAATGACTTCATGTCACGTTCGCGTTGAAAGGCCATTGCGGAAAATGTGTTGCAAAGACGTGTTCCCTGCCATGCCTTAACTGGCTGGGGGCGTTTCCATCTCAGATCTCCTATAGGAGCAGCAGCATAAGGAATGCCCTTATATATAAGAACGTGTGAATCTTCACCAAAGCATCCGGATATTTTGCCTCCGGTTACTTTGAGAACGGGAGTTGCCAACTTGATGGATTCATTTGTTGCAGCCTCAACTGTAAAGGCAGACTGTGTGATAAGCAATAACATCATTACTGCTTTAGAAACGGTTCTATTGAGCAGATTGCTTGATAAAAACTTTTTCTTCATATTTAAGTTTTTTGGATTTTAACCGATGTTAGGTTTTGACGCTGCAAAATTAGCAGTAAAAATCAATAATTTCTGTCGTTTTTCATTATTCGATATAGAGCAAAGCAATAAAGTATATGTCTTTTTTCACTAAAAAACAACAATTTTCACCAAAAAGATTTGTTTATTGTCTTTTTATATGTATCTTTGGGACGACAAACTAATGAACAATGAGAAAGATACTCTACTCTATTTTGTGCACACTTGCAGTGCTCCTGGCATCATGTACAAAAGAAAACAAACTGATAGCTCTGGATGGAAGAATGGAGACTTCGGCCATTCTGTCATCCGACGAGGTGAAAACCTTCGTTCAAAACTTCGACGGCCGCATGTGGATAGGAACCTCATACGGGCTAAACCTGTATGACGGGCAGTCGTTCACCTCTTTCTATTTTAACAACAACGATACTACGACCATTCCCGACAACAATATACTAAAACTTTTCCGTGACCGGCAGAACCGAATTTGGATAGGAACGCACCACGGTTTGGCCCTCTATGACGGCAATGGTCGTTTCCGCCGCTTTCATCCGGACAAGGGTGAGGACAATGATGTCCGTGAGATTGTGCAACTTTCAGATGGTCGCATTATAGCCAAATCGGGAACGGTAGGAACTTCGAGCAACGTCTTTCAGGTTGATGCTCAGTCCAATCGTATGCATCTCATCTATCATACGCGGTCTTATCTGAGTATTTGCGCTGGTGAACGAGGTGAGCTTTGGCTTATAGATCCATGCAACATCCGACAGACAGACAGTCTCTATCATACCATAAGGACCATCTCTACCGGCCAAAAAGGAATGGTTTGCTTTTCCGTTCAGACCACGGATAATAAGATGTGGGTGACACAAGAGAACAGATTTACCGGTATAGATTTACACACAGGCAAGATATACCGACCGACAGAGACGATAAAAGAGCCCATTACCTACATTACAACCTACGATGATCATACCATAGTGCTGAAGACACATACGCAATGGCTCATAACCGATACGCGCACAAAGGCTCTTCGTGCGGCTGCCTCACTTGGTGAGACTGATATTCATCAGGTTACCAACATTTACCGCGACGCAAGTCACAATCTTTGGATTGGCTATTACAATAGTGGTTTTGAAGTGGTAAATCCTTATAGATCTCTACTTCAGCAACATAACGCTAATCCCCTCACTACGCTCACCGCCGGCAACCGAATAGCTTGCCTCGCCTACAGCAACGGCTTGCTCTGGTGTGGAACTTATTCGGACGTATTCTGCTATGATGTAGCTAAACATAACTATCAGGTCATTTCACAGGACAAACTTTTCCCGGAGAACAAGATTTTTACACAACTATTGCGTAAGATTGTTGTTTCAGGAAACAGGACAGTGCTACTTACACATGGCAGTGTCGTCCTGGCCGACATCGTTGGCAAGAGGCTCGTGCCGCGATTCAACTATCGCAATCATGGCTATCTCGGCGATTGTGTCATGGACGACAGCCTTATATACGTCACTTCCAACCAAGGATTTCAAGTAATAAAACATGATGCAAGCAGCAAAAAAGTGCAAATGCCCGACGAAAGTTTCGGCAACGATTCCAGACTTCTCCTCTTGAACCCACTTCGTGTGCTCATCATTACCCGTGGCCTGCACTTCTATGTCTATGATGCGAGGAACGGCAAACTGGAGAAAATACCCATCAACGGTAGCACTGAAGGGGGCGGAATGCCTATGGCTATCGTCAAGACGGGCAAAAAGGTGTGGATAGGTACCAATGGCGACGGTTTATTCAGTCTTGATCTTTCAACGCGGCAACTACGCCCTTACCCTTCTACAGCAGGCTTGCACGTGATGAGCATGGCTGCTTATGGTCAGCACCTTCTCATAAGTACGCGTCTGGGCATGGGCATAGTCAACACTTCCTCAGGCGAAACTCAGCTCTACGACATAACACTTTCAAAGGGCAAGCCTTACGAGCTCTATAGTGCCAACAGCATTGCCCTTGTCGGCGACGACTGTTGGCTCGGTTCTGCTTATGGTTGCGTGGCTGTACCAAGACAGATAACCTCCCAAAAGCAGGCACCGAGCCTGTATATTTCCGGACTATATACGATGAGAGGCGAGAAGCGCTATAGCGTTGTTATGGATAGCACTATGATGTCGGGACGACAAGAAATAGTTCTGAACCATCGCGACGACCATCTGAGCATAGCATTCTCGGGTGCAGGCTATGAAAGCTGTATGCAAGTGGTATACCAATATAAGATGATGGGTTACGATGACCAGTGGACTACTCGCCAGCAGCCGGGCTCTATAACCTATGCCAACCTGCCTGCAGGCACCTATCATTTCCATCTGAGAGTTTTGCAGGCACCTCACGGCAGCGTGCTTGGCGAGCGAAGCCTTATCATCCGTGTAAAGCCGGCACCTGCCGCCTCTACTCCTGCCGTAGCGCTATACGCTTTCCTCGTTTTGGCTTTGGTAGTCTATATCAACCGCCTTTACCTTAAAATACGCACCAACCGGCTGCAACTGGAACAGGAAAAGAGTGAGAAACAACGCATAGAGCAATCGGATGAGATGAACCGGAGCTTCTTTGCCAATATTTCTCACGAGTTCCGCAACCCTCTTACCTTAATATATGGTCCTCTGTCGACTATCAACAACGACAAGACACTCCCTCGGGAGACCCGCCGTTCACTCTCTGTTATTACCCGTGGCGTAAAGAGTATGCTTCGATTCACTGACCAAATGCTTGACTTTAATAAGCTGGAAAAAGATGCCCTCCGACTGAGTGTGGTCCAAACGGATGTAATGGAACGGCTTCGGAAGCTCGCCGATACACTTCGCGAAGGGGCCAGCTATAAGCATATATCAGTGGAGACGTCTGGCCTAAAAGGCAACGTATTTGGCTGGCTCGACAATGATAAGCTGGAAAAAATACTTGGCAATCTTTTCACTGATGCTATAAACCATACTGAAGAGAACGGACAGATAGACTTTTCAGCCTCGATTATCGACAGTTCTGAGGTCTCTAACCCCACATCTTTACCACCATCAACAGTAATGCGCTACCTAAAGCTCACTGTGATGCATAGCGGTAAGGAAATTCCTGATAACAGACTTGCCGACGTCTTTCTTCGCTATTACGAATTGCCCGAGGCACATAAGGCCGATTCCTATAGCTGGGACTCAGGTATAGGACGCTATTATGTAAAGCGACTTGCTGAACTTCATCATGGCACGGTAAGGGTTCGCAACGTAGAAGGAAAGGGCGTTGCCTTCGATGTTGTCCTTCCTATTGATGAATCAGCTTACCCCAATGAGGCATTTACGGCCAACAACGGAAATCCATCGCCTGTGATAGAGGAAGCAGAACAAGCTCCTAAGGCCTTGGATGACATTTCTCGTCAGAACAATCTGGCAGGAAAGCCGGTCATTCTTGTCATAGAAAGCGATGTAGAACTGGCGCAATACATACGCATTCTGCTTCAAGAAGACTATATAGTATTCAATAAATACAATACCGAGGATGCATGGGCTGAGATGGATATTGCCACACCCGACATAATCTTGTCCGACATACAAGCTGGCCAAAGCTCAGAAATTGATTTCGTCAGCAACTTACGCCAGGAAGAACGGTGGGCATTCGTGCCTGTTGCCATGTTTGTAGGCAAAACGAATATAGGATTACAGGCAACAGTATTAGAGGCCGGAGCTAACGTATGCATAGAAAAACCTTTTGATGGTCAATACTTGCGTAAAGTGGTGGCGTCGCTTCTTCACAACAGCCAGTGCATGAAGCAGGCTGCACAAATGATAGGGCGAACGCCTGCCCTGGCAACCGACGGAATGAGTCAAGCCGACCGCCGCTTTCTCGATGAGGTGTACAAGCTTATGGACAAGCATCTGGCTGATTCGGATCTTCGCGTAACGGTTCTGGCTCGTGAGCTGCTTATAAGCCCCGCAAAGTTCAACTATAGGCTGAAAAACCTTACAGGAGAAACACCAGGCAACTTCTTCCGCACATACAAATTGCAGAAAGCCGCCCGTCTTCTCCGTGATAGCGACCTAAGTATTAACGAGATAGCCGTGCAAACAGGTTTTGCTACAGCTTCGTATTTCTCCGCTCTTTTCAAGCGAAAATATAAACAGAGTCCGAGTGAATATCGCAATGGATAGAATAAGGGCAAGACTGAAGCACTTGCAGACCAGCTGTCTTTGAACTTAAAGAACGTGACACGTTGAAGATTCTTCTTGATAGAGTCCTCAATATGATCATAGTTCTGTTTCGGGTCCTTTGTGTTTGACTCGCAGATAGTCTGACCGTCTCCACTCTTCTCGTTCTGCCAGTTGCTTCTGTTGTTAACACGTGGATACCAAAGTTCCATATCGGGATGTTGGGGAAGTTCTGCTGTTCCAGCTCTTAGCCCACATTGCAGCAGACCCTCGGCTCACCCCTGCAATTATGTGTAAATTTTCTTAAATTCAGACATGCGGCACATGAAAAGGGCCCGTTTCTGGGCTGTTTTTGGCCATTTTGATTAAATATTCTTAATGGGCCAGGTTGTGGGAGTGCCTGTGTGGACCCACCGGTCTTGCAGGATTCAAAGTATTTTACGACCTTTGCGGCATGTATCTCAAGTACGTCAGACGAGAAAAGCATGTCGGCGGTAAGGTCCTCACACAGAAGTACTACCGCCTGACCGAGTCCTACCGCGACAGCAACGGCAAGACCCGGCAGCACATGTTGCTTGCTCTGGGCTATCTGCCTGAACTTCCGACGTTTGAGCAGCGCGACATGTACATGAGATGCCTCAATGCACTGGTTCTCCGTGGTGAATATATAATATGTGATGATAAAAACGTGTCCTCGAAAGTCAATGATACCTACAATGAATTGAAATCGAGAGGACTGATCAACAATATTATCACCAACAGCCGTGATGTGGCCAAGGCAGAGAAGGCCCGTGAGGAACATGAGCGCAAGTGCGGCTATATCACAACGAAAAGTTTCTTCGACCAAAAGCTTACCAACGCGCGCTCGGTCGGAATGGAGAACGTATGTCTTTCCATACTGAGGAAGCTGGGACTTGAAAAGTGTCTGATTGACAACGGCCTCAGCCGCGATGAGGCCCGTGTGGCTTTGGTACAGGTTGCGGCTCGGGTTATCTTCCCATGTTCTGAATACCGTACGGCCAAGTATTTACGTAATGAATCCTCCCTTTGCGAGATGGTCGGAGTCAACAGTGAGAAAATCACCAAGGACGTGCTCTATGGCAGTGCCCGCAAGCTTTACGGCATACACAAGGAGATTGAGGACTTCCTGCATGACCGTGTCGTTACCATGTTCGACATCCATGAAAAGATATACCTCCTGGATCTGAGCAACACGTATTTTGAGGGCCGTTATACACTGTCTGACCTTTTGGCCCGCGGCCGCAGCAAGGAGAAGCGCACTGACTGCAAGCAGGTCGTATTCGGGGCAGTGGTAAACACCGACGGACTGCTTGTGCGTACGGACATCTTCGAAGGCAACGCTGCCGACTACAAATGCATGCAACCAATGATTGACGCCCTCAAAGATGGTACTGACAAAGAGAATCTTATCATTGTGATGGATGCCGGGATGTCAGGTGTTGAGAACATCAAATGGCTGAAGGACAACCATTATAAATACATTACCGTCATGCGCGGCGACAGCGCCTGCACCCCTCTGTCCGAGCGTGTAGTTACGGTGAAGGACGAGAAAAAGCAGGATATAAAGCTCCGCCTTGTCAAACTTGACCGTAAGCCCGCCGTAAATGCCAAGACAGGAGCCATGGACGATTATACTGGCGACGCATTCCTCCAGGTTGACAGCTATGCCAAAGCTCTGAAAGAGAAGAGTATGGCTGACCGAACCGATGCACTCTTCGTTGATGGACTAAAAGCCATAGACGCCGGACTCCACAAGGCAGGCGGCACCAAGAAACGTGACAGAGTCCTCGAACGCCTCGGGCGTTTGGAACAGAAAACCGGCACGGCACATCTAAACTACGACATCCACTTTGAATATGACGAGCACGACACAACCACGGCAATCACCTGGAAACGCAAGGCCGAACGGGTGGAGAAGCAAAACAGCTTTCATGGAAAATATATCGTGCGTACGAATATCACAGAGAAAGACGAGGAAACTATTTGGAACTATTATAATGTAATTCGTACTGTCGAGACCGTATTCAGAGTCCTTAAAAACGATCTGGATATCAGACCGGTATACCACAAAAGCGACGAAGGCATCAAGGCCCATCTTCACCTGGCCATCCTCGCCTATTGGGTCGTATCCACTGCAAGATACATGTTGCGCAGGGGAGGTATCAAGGCGGAATGGTGGTCTCTGCGGCCTGTCATGAACAAGCAGATAGTAGCCACCAGCACAGCCAGTCTGAGCAACGGAGAAAAGATTGCAGTAAGAAAATGCAGTGAGCCGGAAGATGATTTACTACAGATATACGACACGCTCAAGGTCGGCCACATTCCGATAAAGGCAAGAAAATTTGTGTGGACCCAAAAAGCGGATTTCAAAAAAAGCGAATCCTGGAAATCAGGGGGTTAGCTGAAATATAGCTGCAATGTGGGTTAAAGGAGGAACTAAACCCTCTATGAGGCTGTCTTTTCAATATTCGAGATAGTACTCGCAAGATACGTCTACTAACTGCTTTAGCTCCTTTATTTCTCTTTCCCTTCCTATTATAGACATGTCTTTTTATTTTTCTACAAGGGTACCAATTTTATTAATCTGAGAAAAACAAAACGCTATTTTTAATCTTTAAATCTTATTTTATTTATTAACCCTGGTTCAAGTGTTCTATCTTCAAATATCTTGTCAAACAAACATGAATATCATTAGATATAAGGTAAGATTATAAAAGTTCAATCATTATAACAACTCACAAAAAGAACCCAGCACCAAAAGGTGCTGGGGAAGCCTTAAGCTTTTATCCTTTGTCTATCCTTTTTCCATGCATGCCATAATAACAGCACGTCAAACAAGATACTTGGAATTGCGAACTAAGGACAGAAGATTCCCGCAAGAGTCAGTAATATCGAAATACTACTAGTAAAATACGGATTATCTAATAATCTCCATGAAGCCTGGGCTATCTTTTTTAGCCCAGACTAGAAAAATACAAATATACTCTTCATAATCTCGACAAATTAAAGTCAGTTGATTTAAGCTCGGAGTCCCTATCGAGCTACTGACCGGTTAAACATTGGACTCTTGTCAAAGGCGGCTACCTGCTCTCCCACAAAACATTGCAGTACCATCGGCGCAAATGGGCTTAACTTCTCTGTTCGAAATGGGAAGAGGTGTGCCCCCACCGCAATGACCACCTGATTTATTTGTTCCCTTTCTCAAGTCTATTTGAAATATAGTATGCTACCCATATACATAAGATAAACATGTAAGGATAGTGATACCGATGCTCCATTGGGAACAAGCAAGTACCACCTATGCCAAGTAATAGAATCAAGAGCATTATTCCTTTCCCAGAAAGGATTTCTTTTCTATACTTCACGATGCTTATTAGGAAAAGTACACAGACCACATAATAAACAATGCTGTAGCACATTCGAATTGCTTGGCACACTATCATACGTGTCTTGCTGCCAGAAGCAATGGCGTATGTTGGATTATCTAAATGGTCAGGTAGAAAATTAGGCACAGACCAAACGTCCTTGTTCCACATTATGAAGACTCTTTCTCCACACAAAACCAAATATCTAAAAGGATGTTCTTTTATCCATGACACAGCCATACTCATCCAAATTGAATCGCGCTCAGCAAACGTATATTTGGAGCTTAAATATGGATGTCCTATTCCATCAGACTTGTAAAATATGGAATGTTCTGGTAGTGGTGTGGCTTTATCATAGGCCGTCATTAGCAAATTATATCCTCCAGTTGTAGAACTGACTATTGGCGTTCCAAGCCTTTGTTGGTTTATTTCGCCCAAAGCAATTAAGGGTATTGCAAAACAAGCTATTGTTATGAGAGAATTGCGAAGCCATTTTCTCTTTACATAAATATAATAGACGATTGAAGCAACCAAGAACGCTAAAACTAAAGGCCTTACGGTATATGCAACTGCATATAATATACCGGCAGAAATCAATGGTATTGGCTTCGCTTTTAAACTTATGACAAAACCAGTAAGAGCAAGGAATAAATATAAAATCTCACTGCCCAGTACTACTGGGGCAAAGATATTTGCCAATATAATTGCATAACACACACCGGCTATATATCCTACAGTCTTATTAAAGAATTTCTCTCCTAGGTAAACTGTCTCAAGCAATATAGCGATGTTCATTATAATGTTAAGGAAGAGAAATATTCGTACATCTCCAAAAACGGCATATATAGGAATTAGGAAATTCACTAGACCTGGGGCTTGGACATAAACATCATGCAGATTGTTAATAGATGGATAGAATGTACCTTCGTTGTAACATTGAATGGCATGTCTTGTGTAGCCTAAAGCATCTGGTCCCATTTCATTATTATAGCAACCTATAACACAAGCAAGTTGAACAATTCCCCATACAACTACGAATATAGGGAACCATCTAGTTGATCTTTTTCTTAATATATTACTGTTCTTTTCCATTATTATTGATATTATCTCCTTTAAATGCCCAAAGTTTCTGTCCGAAATAATTCAGTATTACAAACAATACTGCTCCTACTGCCATAGCGATGTTGTCTTTTAAGGTAGTGCTATATGAATCTAAAAGTGCTCCGATTAACGGCTTTGCCAATCCATATGCGACCAAATAACAAGCAATTATATTTATAGTGAATTTCACAGCAGATTTTCTATAGCTACCTTTATAACGAAACGTAAATTTGCGATTTAGAAAATAGCTAAGGATACTCGCTAGTATATAATTTAGCGCTGATGAAATCCAATAGCTTAACCCTATTGCATTATAGCAGACAAACATTATTGTCGTTCCGACGATAGTGTTTATTATGCCTACTATAACAAAACGGCTAAATGTTAATCCTAATAAATCTTTGATAGACCTCATTTCAGCTTGTCTTTATTTCCACAATGATATTCTTGTACCAAATACACGGGTCTGTGTTTACTTTCATTGAAGACTTTTCCCAAATATTCACCAAGCACTCCTATAGAGAACAATTGTATTCCGCCAAGGAAAACTATGACGCAAATCAATGTAGGGAAACCTGCCACAGGATCTCCCCATATACTAACTTTTATTAGCGTCCATATTAAATAGCACATTGCAGCAAACCCTATAAGAATACCAGAATAAGTAGCCCATCTAAGTGGAGCTGTTGTAAATGAAGTAAGACCTTCAATCGCCAATCCCGCCAACTGAAAGAAGTTCCAATGCGTAGATCCATATTGTCGATCTTGTCTGTCGAATAAGATTTCTTTCTTCCTATAACCAATCCAAGAGAACAAGCCCTTAGTATAACGTTCACGTTCCCTTAGATGTCTTAGAGCCTCTATACAGCGGTGATCAAGAAGGCGAAAATCACCAACATTCTTAAGAACATCAAAACGTGTACTCTTATCTAAAAGCCAATAGAAGAGAAGAGATAGTTTTCTTCTCAGCCAGCTCTCTTTCCCTCTGTCTCTTCTTTTAGCATAGACATCATCATACCCTTCTTCCCAATATTTTAGCATATCAGGGATTAACGATGGAGGATCTTGCAGGTCTGCATCCATAAGAACCATACAGTCTCCCTTTACATAATCGAATCCTGCAAGCATGGCATTTTCTTTGCCAAAGTTCCTTGAAAGGCTTACAAAACTAATTCTGTCATCCTTATCAGCTAAATCCCTAATAATGGACAAAGTTTTGTCACGACTTCCATCATCGATGAATAATATTTCCCAATGATATTGCGACAAAGGGGCAATAATCTCCGTAACACTTTCGTAAAAGTGTGGCAGAGACTCTTGCTCGTTAAAACAAGGAACTACAATAGATACTAAATTCATCGCTATAAAGTTTATTGCCGATCTCTAACTTTATCAAATCCGAATTCAACTCTTTTTATCTCACCGTTTTTAGTCGATTCTGTCTTTATAGGACCTCCATTCCATTCTGCGTGCCATCCTTTCTCCATTGTTTCAGAAAGAGATTTGCAGGATTCCTTAATAATAGTTTCTTCTGTCTGTCTTTGAGAAAGATCATCGACTTGTGCACTTACAATACCTTTGTTTCTTTTCTCATCAGAATTGACATTAATAGATTTAATGTTCATTATTATTTCTTTATGACAAAGCACCTCCCTTGCTTGTCGGTCAAAATATAAAAGTTTAGGTATATACACGAAAAAAGCGTGGGAGTTCAATCTGTTACTCGTCCCACACTCAGAGGCTTCTGGCATCGCCTAATCCCGTTGAACGAGTAACTCTGAAGCCCACGCCTGTATGTATATCACACCTTAGAGCATACCTTATAAAAATAAGGTACACAGCTAAGGCTTGGTGAATACACACCTATGGGCATTCATCGTTACTTCGATCTTGACGGGATTGAAATCTGCCAGAATTTCTGAGTGTCAAGAACAAAGCGTCAGATAAACGCCTTAATCATATATATGCTCCCCACTGTCAAACGGTCTCTCTTAGACTGCCCTTCCCCACCTGGATGGCTTCTGCATTGCGGACGGCCACGAGGGCCACACCCTGCATCAGCCGATAGGATTTCGGACGTGGTTCACAAGGGCAAATTTACAAAGAAATATTGAAAAAACTAAAAAATTAGCAAGAAATTTTTAATATTGTAGAGAAAAAGATGTTTTTCCTAACTTTATGCATGGAATCGGTATACATGCGCATGTGCACGGTCAAGAGTACTAATACTATTACTCACAGACTCATATTATAAAAAATGTGCGTCCGTAAGTTTTACGTTTTACGACGTAAACAAAAAGTGCGAGTTATCTTAATCGGCTGTTGGAAGTCCACACTGTACTCATTGTGGGTTAAGCCAAAAAAGGTTTGAAAAATCTGCATAACAAAGAATATTCGTTGTTGGAGGGTGTAGTCATGATGGGCAATGGCATTATGCATCACCTCGCGGATAGTATACTCGTCATACTGCATCATGGTATCGGGAAAGAGCGTGCCGCCGGGCAACTCTCGCATGGTCATATTCGTATCTTAGCCAGTACCTTATCGACAGTCAATATAAAAGGTATCCGTGAAGTAGTCATAGTCTATAACATTTCTGTCCTTGTCCTCCAAACTCCATGTTATCTGAGCCACGGCAGGATAGATCTTCTGTTGACCGCACTGTGGTCATAGGATGACCGCAGCCTGGTCATAGGATGACCGCAGCCTGGTCATAGGATGACCACAGCTTGGTCATTCTACGATTATCTGTTGGTAAAATTTTGGTCCTTTTTATTTATAGCAAGTTTTATAACTAAAATTTGACTTTCTGATTAAAATAATGTAATTTTGCAACGAGAAGAAAATATGTGACTATGAACAAAATAAGGTACATTAATATGTGTATTGTTGAGTTCGCTAAGAAGTTCAAGATGTCGACCAAGATTGCATTCAACTATCTAAAGCGATATAAGGGCTTGGATTTCTTAGACAAGTGCTATGAGGCTGAACACCAGATGTCACTGTCAGATTCTCTAAACGACCTTATTGTTGTTTGTAAGCGAAATGGAGGGACGCTTGGATGATACTATAATTAATAGTGATGTTGAAGAAATGGTAAAATATCTTCAGGATGATTACCATCTCTCTACAATTGATGCTTTTGACAAGATATACAATTCTACTATATATCAAAAGTTGTTGAACACCCAAACGGGACTCTACTTAGAGAGCCCCGCCTATATATACAGTTACTTAACCCACATTGCAGCAGACCATCGACTCACCCCTGCTATTATGTGTAAATTTTCTTAAATTCAGACATACGGCACATGGAAAAGGCCTGTTTATGTGCTATTTTTTGCCATTTTGATTAAATATTCTTAATAAGTCAGGTTGAGGCAGTGTCTGTGTGGACCCACCGGTCTTGCAGGATTCAAAGTATTTTACGACCTTTGCGGCATGTATCTCAAGTACGTCAGACGAGAAAAGCATGTCGGCGGTAAGGTCCTCACACAGAAGTACTACCGCCTGACCGAGTCCTACCGCGACAGCAACGGCAAGACCCGGCAGCACATGTTGCTCGCCCTGGGCTATCTGCCTGAGCTTCCTACATTTGAGCAGCGCGACATGTACATGAGATGCCTCAATGCACTGGTTCTCCGTGGTGAATATATAATATGTGATGATAAAAACGTGTCCTCGAAAGTCAATGAAACCTACAATGAATTGAAGTCAAGAGGACTGATCAACAATATTATCAGCAACAGCCGTGATGTGACCAAGGCAGAGAAGGCCCGTGAGGAACATGAGCGCAAGTGCGGCTACGTCACAACGGAAAGTTTCTTCGGACAAAAGCTTACCAATGCGCGCTCGGTCGGAATGGAGAATGTATGTCTTTCCATACTGAAGAAGCTGGGACTTGAAAAGTGTCTGATTGACAACGGCCTCAGCCGCGATGAGGCCATGGTGGCTTTGGTACAGATTGCGGCTCGGGTTATCTTCCCATGTTCTGAATACCGCACGGCCAAGTATTTACGCAGTGAATCCTCCCTTTGCGAGATGGCCGGCGTCAACAGTGAGAAAATCACCAAGGATACCCTCTACGGCAGTGCCCGCAAGCTTTACGGCATACACAAGGAGATTGAGGACTTCCTGCATGACCGTGTCGTTACCATGTTCGACATCCATGAAAAGATATACCTCCTGGATCTGAGCAACACGTATTTTGAGGGCCGTTATACACTGTCTGACCTTTTGGCCCGCGGCCGCAGCAAGGAGAAGCGCACTGACTGCAAGCAGGTCGTATTCGGGGCAGTGGTAAACACCGACGGACTGCTTGTGCGTACGGACATCTTCGAAGGCAACGCTGCCGACTACAAATGCATGCAACCAATGATTGACGCACTCAAGGATGGTACTGACAAAGAGAATCTTATCATTGTGATGGATGCCGGGATGTCAGGTGTTGAGAACATCAAATGGCTGAAGGACAACCATTATAAATACATTACCGTCATGCGCGGCGACAGCGCCTGCACCCCTCTGTCCGAGCGTGTCGTTACGGTGAAAGACGAGAAAAAGCAGGATATAAAGCTCCGCCTTGTCAAACTTGACCGTAAGCCCGCCGTAAATGCCAAGACTGGAGACAAGGACGATTATACAGGCGACACATTCCTCCAGGTTGACAGCTATGCCAAGGCCCTGAAAGAGAAGAGTATGGCTGACCGGACCGATGCGCTCTTCGTTGAGGGGCTGAAAGCCATAGACGCAGGACTCCATAAGGCAGGAGGCACCAAGAAACGGGACAGAGTCATCGAACGTCTCGGGCGTTTGGAACAGAAAACCGGCACGGCACATCTCAACTACGACATCCACTTTGAATATGACGAGCACGACACAACCACGGCAATAACCTGGAAACGCAAGACCGAACGGGTGGAGAAGCAAAACAGCTTTCATGGAAAATACATCGTGCGTACGAATATCACAGAGAAAGACGAGGAAACTATTTGGAACTATTATAATGTAATCCGTACAGTCGAGACCGTTTTCAGAGTCCTTAAAAACGATCTGGACATCAGACCTGTATACCACAAAAGCGATGAAGGCATCAAGGCCCATCTTCATCTGGCCATCCTCGCCTATTGGGTCGTATCCACTGCAAGATACATGTTGCGCAAGGGAGGCATCAAGTCGGAATGGTGGTCGCTACGACCTGTCATGAACAAGCAGATAGTAGCCACCAGCACAGCCAGTCTGAGCAACGGAGAAAAGATTGCAGTAAGAAAATGCAGCGAGCCGGAAGATGATTTACTACAGATATACGACACGCTCAAGGTGGATCATATTCCGATAAAGGCAAGAAAATTTGTGTGGACCCAAAAAGCGGATATCAAAAAAAACGAGTCCTGGGAATCAGGTGGTTAGCTGAAATATAGCTGCAATGTGGGTTAATCATCAGTAACCCCAGACTAAGGGAGCACAGCGACCGCAGTCTGGGGTTAACGTGGGCAAAAGAAATTCATTACCAGCCTCGAAGAGGTTGAATAGCGGAACGCGCAGAATTACCACTGCAATATGGTTTTGCGCACTACGTGCTATTGTGCCTCTTCGAGGCACTGAATGTATATCCTTCGGATTACATATTCCCCGGACTGCACTCGCTATCGCTCGCTTAGTCCGGGGTTATTGAAGATTCAGCCCCGTCGGGGCTGGCCGTAGCTGAAGGATAATTCCTTTATGGCAGTAGGGCGTGTATAAACCTCACAATGTTGGGAATACAATACAACTTACTGATAATTAATGTATTGCACAAAAAAACACATGCATGGGCGGGGTTTATCCACGTCCTCGCAGCTGCGTTATATTTGTTTTATATCTTGTCCGCTGCTGGTAGGACGGGGATAAACCCCGCCCCTTCTATGTTGCAAACCAAACAATTGACTTTTATTTATTTTTCTTTAACTCTG
This sequence comes from Prevotella lacticifex, assembly GCF_019973375.1. Classification (GTDB taxonomy): domain Bacteria; phylum Bacteroidota; class Bacteroidia; order Bacteroidales; family Bacteroidaceae; genus Prevotella; species Prevotella lacticifex. The sequence continues at coordinate 125,022 of NZ_BPTV01000004.1, forward strand.
ATTATCAGCATTTTAGCATTTGTTGTACTTTCGTATAGGGACACGAAGCCTTGGATAGTGACTTCTGTCCTATCAAGAGAACGCCCAAAGAACGGTTGTCATCAGGCGTAAGATTCATTAAAAAATCCCATCAAACCAACTTCTATCAGTGATACCCATTCGGGTTCACGGTTTACTGCTCAATTAATGACAGGAAAAGCGCCACAAACTACGAGAAAAGTGCAGTCATTAGCTCACCAAGGGGCGGGTAGCAGTCGCTTATATCGAAAGTGTTTTCTAGGATTTCCTTTATGATGTAACCTATTGGCATTCCTTGTAATCTTCGCCGTACTTGAACACGTGCCATAACCTGGTGGCAAGTTTTCTGGCTACGCGTATTACGGCCTGGTTCTTCTTCATGCGCTGACAGTACTTGCCGAAAGCTGAGGCCATTTCCCGGTCATAGCGTATGGTGGTCCATGTACTTTCAACGATCATTCTTCTTATCTTTTGGTTTCCACGGGGCGTTATCTCGCCAGCATTCTCGTTCTCGCCAGAATCATCCATGGTAGGAACGAGTCCGAGATAGCTTATGAATCTCCTCAATCCCGTAAAACGGTCTGGCGTAACGGCTTCCGTAAGGATAGTCATCGCCGTTATCATCCCTATGCCGGGAATAGCTATAAGGCGGTTGTAGGCCTCGGCGTAGGCCTCGCTCTTCGTCAGGATCCTTATCTCCCTGTTGGCCCGGAGAAGCAGCTTTCTATAGTACTCAAGCTCTTCAATCATCATATCAAGGGCAATCCTTTTGCCTGATAGAAGAGTGACTTCCTCCCTAAGCCATTTGATGAAGGCCCGTGTCCAGTGGGAGCGATAAGCGGCGAACGGTTCCGGGTATGAGACGCCGTTGGTATACAGCAGGTGTTTTATGCGGCACTTGACACGGCAGATGTCCTTCATTATCGTCTGTCTGGTCCGCATCAGTTCCCTGTCTCCGAGCTTATCCTTAGGCGGAAGGTAAACGGCTTTCAATTCGCCATTGCTTAACGAACGTGCGAGCTTGGCAGAATCCACCGCGTCCGTCTTCGACAGCCGTTCCTTCTGCGATGTCGGCACATCGGCGGCGTGAGTTATGATGCAGTCAACGCCAAGATCACGAAGCTCGTAGCAGCTTGAGTAACCGCTGAATCCTGACTCGTAGACAGCGTGGTAAATACCTCCTGGGTAATTCTTCTTCAAGTGCTCGAAGAGTGCCTTCGGACTCGCCGGCTGCGTGAAAGTCTTCTTGTAATTGCTGTCTTTCAGCAAAATGGTTACCGACCAAGTCTTTAAATGTACGTCAATTCCTACGTAAATGTTTTGTCCTTTGAAGGAAATTTTGTTACTTTGCAATTTCATAGGGTGATACCGTTTTAATTATTGTTATTTTTTATTTATCTCTGCAAAGATACGATAATTATTCGGTTAGCCCTACTTTTTTTTGCAGAATTAACGTCTCAGAATGTGAAGTCTCAAGGAAAAGAAGTAATCTCAAAACCATGAAAAACACAGAAGCCGAAGCAGCATGTTCTGATGCACGTGAGGGCGTTAGCCGATGCAAACATAGTAACTACGGCGGCTGAGTGCTGCAAACACCTAAGTATCAATGGTTTGTACAGGAACATCAAGGTCTACAAATATTGTAAGTTAATCCGCAGTGGCCGTCGGTCTGCATATCGCGTACGCGATAATGATCCACTTGCAGGGGAGGCAGGCAGGGTAAGGGATCTCCGGTCAATCGTCTGGCCGAATCTCTCCTGTATTTCGGAGACCAGTACCGCAGCCCCCGCCCTCCCCTGCAACCTACCATTGCGCATTCGTGTTGATTTCGTATGGCAAGTATTCACGTAGGCGCTGAGGAATACAATAATAAAAAAATAGAAGAAAATGTTCGCACGGATTTCATGGATTACACGGATTTATTGAACAAAATTTATCTGTGGCAATCTGTGAAATCGGTGTGAATTATTCAAAGGGAGTTTTTATTCGCAAGGATTTAACCGATTACACGGATTTATTGGACCCTTAATTCCGCAACTAATTGCGTAATTCTTTATTAATATTTTTTATAAGTCTCTGAGGAACAATAAGTTCCCCAGAGTTTTGCCATTTGCAGAATTTTCGCTAACTTTATGGTGTCAAAACAAAAATAGTTCAATTCTAAATGACATGGCAAAAGTAGCAATAAAATATGATAACATAGTCCCCTACGGCGGAATTTTTTATGCTATGAACGAATTTAAACGCGCAGGACTGGACAAACTGGTAGACGGGCGGCTTAATCTCCGCTGCGAGAACTATGGCTACCAGTACAGCGATATTATGCTTGCGCTATTCTGCATATATCTATGCGGAGGTGACCACATAGAGGATATTACAACCATATTGAACAAGTATCTGAGCACTGCCCCCGATGCGAGGATACCAAGTTCTGACACCATCGCCCGTGAGCAGAATGTTCCTTCTCTTTACCGCCATACTGAAGAATTTCTATCAGTACTTGTTGTCAAAGGTTAGCGCAATCTTTCCCGGTATAGACATGAAAAGTCGCCTTAAGCGCTTTGTCTTTGCCTTCATTGTCGTTCCGGCTAAATGGGTCCGTGTCGCCAGGCAATGGACTCTGAATATCTACACTAAGGACAGATGGTTGCACTACTGGACCATTTTCAACGCCAGCTACGGATGAGCCAAACGTTTTGGAGGAATTACAATTTAATATCCATAATGGGGGCAAGGGGGCTTTATGCGCTCATATCAGTTAGTATATGGCAAAAAGCCAGTTTGAATAAGAGAAATTGCATTCTGGGCGGTTTTGACCGCAATGACCTGAGACTATTAGTAGGGTTGCGGAATTGAGGGGAATAGAAAAACGGGATGCAACCCACATGGATTACATCCCGTTTATTATGTTATTTTGTTACTCTGTCTTAAAACATACTTTGTCTTAAAACATTACTCTGTCATTACTTGACCTTCTCGAAAAGCTTTGATAAGTAAGCAAATACATCTGCGTCTGCATGTTGCTAATGTGTTGCAAATTCTGAAATAAGCATCCGTGTGGCTGACACAAGCCCAAATGAGCGAACTCTTCCAAACAGATACCATCTCGCGATGGACACCCTTGTCTCTCTGGCTGGACAGTTCCCACTATTAGGGTCTGTTAGGGACTTACACCCGTTAGCCGGTATACATGCCAGTCGAACCAAAAATCCCACGTAACCACAAAGGTTGCGTGGGATTTTTTATCTTATAAGTCTTTACCTAACTCACTCAACTTACTTCCCTCCTCGAATGTAATTTTCCATTGATTATCAGCGGCTTATCAAAAAACATGTCGCAATAATGATCATAATTTTCGTTAAATACCACCTATTATAGATAAACATCAATAAGGATTTGGAGACGATGACATCCGCCTTAACAAACGATAGCATCATCTGTCAATCAACAAAGAGATCATCGCCTTTGATTTCTCTTGGAATGCGCCGCGAATACATGTTGTCATAAAGTCCTTGCGAGGTTATGAATACAGGGACTACGCTCTTACGTGTTCTGGTAATTTTTTTGAATATCCGCATCCGACGCTCTATAAGATTGAAATAGCTTTTGTCAATCTCAAATTCAGTCAGACTGTATTTCATTTCACATGCGTTGACGGTATTGTCGGAGCGGTCAATAAGCAGGTCAATCTGTGTGCCATGCTTTAAATCCTCATCAGCATCTTTTGGCAATGACTTCGGAGGACGGTAGCTCCAAGAACAGATTGTGTTTATACTACCGTCAATCCCAAGAGCATGGACAATCTGCTCTACATGATTTAGACAGACAATCTCAAAGGCATAGCCACACCAGCTGCGGTACTCTTCAGTCGACTGCATTTTCAGCCAATAGTCTCTCATAAATCCTTTACGACCCTCCATGAATTTGAAATAGAATAAGGAAAAAGGATCTATCAGCTGATATACGGTTTCTTTCTTCGTCTTGCCGAATGGCTGATAGCTGCGGATAAAGTCACACTCCTCTAACTCTAAGAGTTTTGAGGTGAAGTTGCCATTGTTTACAGACTTGGTCTCCGCAAGAAGTTCAAGGCGTGTCATTCCCTTGCTCTTCTTTGCCAAGGCCGTAACAATTTCTATGTACGAATCGGCTTTCTTGAACAGAGCCTTGTAAAGCCTGTCAAATTCATTGGACAGTTCACCACCCCTTGTAAAGCATAATCGGTCTATGTTTTGTGCTACGCTCTGACTCTTTTCAAACAGAGACAAATAGTACGCCACTCCGCCGACAGCCATATAGCACTCTATGATTTCCGGCCGCTCATATCTGAAGCCCTGCGAGTGGAAATACTGCTCCGTTTCTGAGAGAGTGAACGGAGCCAGGGCTATCTCATGTGTTACCCTGTTGTGCAGGCCTCCCCGGGAGTTTATCAGATTGTCGAGCATCCATGTAGTGGCACTGCCACAGCCTATCAGCTTAATATCATTGCGGTAGGATGCCCAGTCATTCCAGAAATGCTCCAACTCACGGAGAAAGTTAGACCCCTGCGTATCTATCCACGGCAACTCGTCGAGAAAGAGTATCTTCGGGCCGTCCGGCAGACCATCGACATATCTTTCCAATAAGCGGAAAGCTTCACTCCAATCTTCAGCCTTTGTGTCAGAAGGGGTGAAGTTCTGTAGAGAGCTGCAGAAGTTGGCAAGTTGTTCCTGTGTTGTGGCACCCTCTATGCCTGTCATCCTGAAGGACATTTGCCCTTCAAATAGTTCTCTCACCAGAAATGTCTTGCCGACACGCCTGCGGCCGTAAATTGCAATGAATTCAGATCTGCTGTCCGAGACATACTTCTGCAGTCTTTTTATTTCTTCTTTTCTTCCGATTATTTTTTCTATCATATTATTGTGCTTTTGGCGCAAAGTTAGCAAAAAACTAAGATTGCGCCAAAATTTATCTTATGTTTTTGGCGCAATCTGCCATTTTTTAGCAGATTGCGCCAAGAATAAACAGAAAGTTGATGTAACTTACGCATATATAAATGCCTGTCTTGCCAAAATAGATAACTAAACTCAACTAGTCTTATAATATAATTGAGTCAAAATCATATCGAAAACTTAGATTTTGGACGAGTTTCAGCATCAAACTCACGATATACTTTTAAGCTGTCTTCATAATCCTTACGCTCTTTTGGAGTATAATGTGCTATTTCTGCCTGTTCGAACAAGCGGTTAGCAGACATTTCACATAGTTCCCGAAGACTGTTATCGTTCATGACTTTTTAGCTTTGAGTTTATAGTTGTAAATATACAATTTCTTTTTTGAATAACACCGAATAATTTTGGCGCAGGGGGATTTTTCCGTGGATGCCCCCTGCACTCGCCTAACCAAATATCGTGAAACAGCGGAACATGAAGAAGGGAAGGTCACTGACCCCATGCACCTGAGCACGCAGTCCCTTAATCTTTGAGTTGAGCGACTCGGCTGGCGCATTCGTTGACCTGTTGTTGAAGAAGTTTAGCACATACTCCTCTTTGGCCTTGATGGTGTCACGTACTGATATGATTTCCCGAATGCGGGTTCTTCCGACATTCTTGTACCACTTATGGAGCGCTTTCTTTGCACTCTTCCTGTCCTTTTTCTTGCTGAAGATGTTGCGCAGGGCGCAGAGCAGACCGTATGCAGCCTTCATCTTTGGCTCAATCTCAAAGAGCAGGCGCATTTCCTCCTTCTGGAAGTCAGTCCAGTCATTGTGGTTTTTCGTCAGCGGGTATCTTACGTGCGTCAGCAAGTCGGCTTTGGTCTCTCCATTGCTGAGTTTCTTCGGCTCAAACTTTTCATTCTTCCGCTTGCGCGGCCTGCCGAGGCGTTTGCCGTTCTTGCTCTTCTTGACCTCATGGGTCTCGGCGTACCTGTCCCTTGCCTTGGCCCGCTTCTCTTGCTGCTTTCTGAACTCCCGCTCCTCTCTCTTGACCTCGGTCGTGTTGGTGCGCTTGAGCTTCATGCGCATCGCATCAAGTCCCCTGGTCGTATAAAGCTGGATGACATGGAAATGGTCTATAACTATCTCTGCCTGTGGGAAGGACTTCTTGACAATGCCCATCATGCTGTCGGAGAAGTCCATCGACACCTCCTTGACTTTATTTCGGCTCTCTTCTTGTATCTCGTCAAAATGCTTCGTCACGTCAGCAACGGTCGTGCCCTTGACTGCAGCTATGAGTGTTCCCTTCTTGCAGTGTCCGTCCCTGTTGGAGAGGAACGTGATCAGGTCATGGTGAAGCATCGTCTCGTCTATGCACAGTCGCTCGCCCATGTTCTTCTCTTGAAGCACCCACTCACCGGCATGCTCCTTCTGGTCCCAGTCCGTAAAGCCACTCAGATGCTCCTTGTAGGCACGCCCGAGGTACTTCCCGTCAGTCCGGAAGAAGCGCCCCACGCATTGGGCCGTCACTGGGAAGGCATCCAACCATTTTTTTTAAGAAATCCGCAAACTCTACAGAGTAGCAGGTTCCCTCTGCCACAAGAGGCAGGGTTTCAAGGACGACGTTGTGACCGTCTCCGTCCAACCAACGACGGCGACGGACATGCAGCAGAACTTTATGCTCGCGTTGTGGGAAGTCATTGAACAAGCGAGGCTCCGTGAAACCGTTGGGCTGAAGGTCATGCCAGACCTTGTCACGCAGGTCGCGCTCGTCAAGGTAGATGTGAAGAATACGGATGACGGTGCCTGTTTCGTCCTTCTCGTTAGTAACTTCTTCGTCGATCTTAGTGATCTCGAAGTAATCAAGGATGCCATCGGGCAGCATGTAACGGACTAATGTTGAGTAGTCGAATGTCGATAGTTTCTTTGCCATGCTGCAAAGGTAACATAGTTTCCCGACATCAGCAACGCTGTTTCACTATATTTTAGTTAGGCGAGTGCAGGGACATCCACGGAAAAATCCCCCTGCGCCATAATTTTTGTTTTTATTCGTGACGACTTTTGGATAACCCATTTTCACCATCGCGAGTTCCTTACTAAAGGCTTTAAAAAGATTAAATCCGAATAGCTTTCGAGAAGTCGAAGTTAGTAATAACTTTATTAGTAACAAAGTTATTACTAACTCTCCGATTATTCAAAATAGTCATTCTATGAAACAGAAAGAATTCCGAATGAACCAAGGGCTCTTTCATTTAACTCGGCATAGAAGACAATATGTCACAATGTAATCCATTTAAATGAATGTGGCGGCAGGCATAAACGCCCGAAGGCGGTTTTTCAACCGCCAAGCTCTTAATACCTTCTGTCATAATTTTTATACTTTTGAAGAGGGGGTTTGGTGTATTTGTGAGATTAATGCACTATATGCCCCCTCTTCTTTTTGCGCTACAAAGGTACAAAATAATTCACTAATAACCAAATAATTACGCACTTTTATCATCTCGTATGGAACTTTTTCTTCCATAGAAGGGATTAAGAGTCTGGCGGTTGAAAAACCGCATTTGCTGATCCGAGATTTGTTAAATTTTATCAACTCAGTACCAGATTATCGGAGGATGAACAAAGGCAACTGTAAGCACAAGTTGTCCGACATGCTTCTACTGGTTATTTTGGCCAGGGTATGCGGCTGCGAGACCCGCAAAGACATTGTGACCTTTGGAACGGTCCATTTGAGCTACTTGCAAGACCGCCTTGGCATTCTTGCTAAGGGATGTCCGTCAGAACCCACACTTTGCAGGATGGAAGATGGGATTGACGACGTTACTTTGGCTTCTTTGGTTTCGGCATTGTCACGAAAATACATGTCGGAGCATGATGGAACAAACAGACGGCATATCGCAATTGACGGCAAGTTCATGCGGGGTACGGAAATTGGCGACGGACGCTCTCCTGATGTTGTGACTGCTTTCAGCGTGACCGACCGGTTGCCGCTTGACACTGAAATGTGTGAGGTGAAAAGCAATGAGATAAAGGCTGTGCCCAAAATCATAGAGCGGGCTGACTACATGAATGGATGCGTTATAACTGCGGATGCCATGTCGTGCCAAAGTTCTATCATCAAAGGCATCGTCGGGAAGGGAGCTGACTATCTTATTGCGCTGAAAGCCAACCAGAAAGCAGCAAGATGGTCGGTAGAGGACGCTGTGCCTACGCTGCATCCTAACGACGAATGGAAGACGGAGTGGGAACTTGCCCACGGGAGGCTGTACCAACGCCGATGCCGTGTATATTCAGACATATCCGGTATCAAGGCGCTTGAAAAATTCCTCAATGTCAAGGCTGTGATTGCCATAGACACGCATACGATTGAAAAGAAAAGCGGAACGGAACAAAAACAGACGAGGTACTATATAACCAGTTTGGAAGAAAGGGCACAGACTTTGGATCGAATCAGCCGCATGCACTGGGGAATCGAGAACAATCTCCATTGGACGCTGGATGCAAGAATGCGCCAGGACCGCACAAAGAGAAAAGAAACAAAGTCGGCCAGAAACTTGGACTCGATCCAGAAGCTTGTTTATATCATCTACACCATAGCCTCCAAAAAGCACCTGCCAGAGACCATCAGAAAGAGGAAAGAACTCTTTAAAGTCAAGTTCTCAGCCATTGCATCTTACGCCAAGAACAGCTTGGCCTATGCTATTTCTCTTCTCAGTCTGTAGAGGTCGTTAATTTTGAGGGATATATAATAAGCCCTAAGCTACATCCAGCTTGGGTAGGGGATACTTTATCCATTGGTCATCAGACCTTTACTACAAATAGCATTTCTGCGGTAAAGCGGAGACTGAGCAACAATCATGCCATGTCAGTCTAAATTTAAATGAAAGAACCGTACGAATGAACCATTAACTATTTCAAATGTAGTAAGCTCCAATGATCTTTATACCTATATTCGGCGTCGCATGTGGCTGTATTTTGATTCGTGATTGACGGATGATTAACTTTCAGAGTGTTCCCTATAAATTTTGCTTCTGCACATCCATCAACAACACAAGAAATATTATTGTTTCTAGTATTGATACGGTAAACGACGATATTTATTATGTAGCCTATTCCACAATTACTCTGCTCTCCTATAAAATATAGGTTCCCATTGATAAGTTTCTTGTCAACTATATCATCAATAACGGCATCGGTCTTATATTTTTTTAGAATTTCATCCTCGTCTTTAGCCAAAATAATAGACTTATTATCAGTTTCATCTCGCACAAGTGAATATGACCTTCCACCAATATTAGAAATTGGTATTTCTTCTGAACTATAAGATTGAGTAGATAAATCTTCGCTTGCTGACGGATCAGGCTGTTGAGTGTTCCCTGATTCATTATTACTAGTGGCTTCCGTATTCGATTCATTCTCTTCCACGGATTGGTCATTAATATAAGTATTTGATGATAGGCTGTCAAAAATTTAGTCAGTTTTTATACTCATAATTGCTTTTGATTTACAAGGATTTATTCTTAACTTATATAAACATATTTCATAGTATATATTAACTTTAATAATTTGCATAAGTCATTGAATATTAGTACCTTTACATAGAAAATATAACAATGTAAAGTAAAATATTATGACAAAAGAAAGTGCAAAAATAAAGAGACTGGAAGCATTACTCGCTAAGAAGAACGAGAAGGAAAAGGCAGCATCGGCTAAGATTAAAAAATTAGAAGCTTCAATTATGGCTAAAGACAAGAGTAGTAAAAAATGGAAAGACAAGTACAAGGAGTTGAAGAAGGAGAGCAAGGCCAAGGATACAGAGCTCAAAAAAAAACGTCGTTTGAGTCTGAACACGACGGAGGAATTGTTCGACTTGCTTTCACGCCAGTTAAAGGACACTCATTCTGGGCGGAAGTGATAGCTTTGGCCGTGTGCATGTACATCCGCATGGGATGCGGATTTCGTTCAATCGTCAACGGATTGGAGTTATTCAATGACTTTCTCGGCGGTGCCCTCGGTGTAATACCATCACACCAGACAATTGAGAATTGGCTGCTCAAGGCTGGTATCGTAGAGTATCTTGACTCATGTAATAAGTTCAGAGGGAAGGAATACTCTATCATTATAGACGAGAGTATCACCGTCGGAAGTCAGAAGTTGCTGGTTATTCTCGCAGCTCCAGCACAGCACGAGGGCAAGACATTGAAGCATGGGGATGTCGAGGTGCTGGCAATGGCTGTATCGTCATCATGGAAAGCCGGAGACGTAGAAAGGGAGATAATAAAACTGAAGGACAAAATCGGAAAGACTCCAAAATATATTGTCAGCGACAACGGGCATAATCTCAGGAAGGGAGCAGAGTTAGCTGATGTCCCGCGCCATCGAGACATCAGTCACACGATTGGTCTTATTCTTGAGGACGAATACAAGGAAAGAACTGATTTCAAGGAATTTATGGATATAATGAACAAGAAGAGATTGTCATATCAGCTTACCGCTAACGCATATCTGCTCCCGCCAAAGTTACGGACCATATCGAGGTTCATGAATATGTCAAAGTGGGTGGAATGGGCTTGGGCCATACTCCAAGTCTATGACGATCTTGGCGAAAGCCAGAAGGCTGCCTATACGTTTGTGCTTGACTATAAGGAGCTAGTTACAGAGCTCTACCATGTAATGGAAACAGTTGACGTTGTATTCACGAAAGTAAAGAAAGAAGGTCTTTCGCATACCTCTGCAAAGTACTGCAAGGATTACATCTGGATCAATCTGTTGCGGAAGGACGAAATAGCAGAAGGATGCAAAAGAGTCGGTCGTGCCATAAGGCGTTACATAAATGAAGAGTGCGCCCTTCTTAAATCAAAGGACGAATGCCACAACATCACGTCGGATATCATAGAATCAACTTTCGGCGTTTATAAAAGCATACAGCCGAAAAACAAACACTGTGGGATAACGCCCATAGTTCTGGCCTTGCCTCTGTACGGAAAAGTTACGGACAGCAAAAAGAGAAGAAAGATTGACTTCAAGGAGAAAATGGAATGCGTGAGAATGGCTGATATAAAGGATTGGAAAGAAATGACTCTGCTTGACAATTGGCAAGTAAGGAGAATGTTGGACCTCAAAAGTAAGAAACGAAAAACGGCTTAAATTTTTGACAGCCTAATTTGATGACTTAGAATCCTGACTATTCTTATCTAAAGCACCGACTACATTTTCTGTATCATTCTCTTTGCTTTTTTGCAACGTGTTATGAACCTTTACAAATCCACTAACATAAAATAATATAGTCAGAATAACAGCAATTATAACTATACATATATCCTTCTTGGTAACATTATTACTATGTTCTTCTATATAACCTTGAGAAGGGCCATATAAATTGTCTTTATCACTTTCTTTTGCCAAGAAATATGCCAATATAGCCACGCCAATGACTGGAATTAAAGACACAAACCAGAGTATTCCGTCTTTGCCTACGTCATGTAGACGCCTAGTACCAGCAGAAAGTAGAGGTATGCCTATAACGAGGTTATATACCATACAAATCATAGTGACTTTAAAAAGGAATCCTGAGGAATTATTAGCTTCAAATACCATAAAAATGAGAAGAAAAGCATAAAATATCACACTGGCAATAAGGGTTAGTAAGAAGAAATACCAAAATTCGGGTCTACTTGCTCTACCCTCGAATATAGGCCATTTATGAATACAAGTTTTTATTGCTTCAATAAATGACATAGAAGTAGTAGCTGTATCTATATCATTATCGCCATTAACTATACGTTCTTCGTCTGTTTGATCTTCATCATTATTTTGAGTATTTTCTTCTATGGAGGATGTCTTGGTAACATCTTTGTTTAGCCATTCTCCACAATAACGGCACTTAATTGCAGATGCCATGATTGTTTCTCCACAATAAGGGCATACTTTAGTTTTCTTATCCATATGACAATTATAATTTATCTAGCAGAATCAGAAGCTACTTCGTTGTTGTAATACTCATCACTTTGATCATTAGCTGAATTATTATCAGTTAGATGCAACTCAATACTCTTAGAATCATCATTTACCGTCCCACATGTGCCGCTAAGTTTTACTCCTGCACCATCTGCTGAATATGAAAGCATAAAAGAATAAGTAGTTCCATCAGCTTCACCCTGCAAAGAAATAATGCCACCTTCCATGCTACCATTAAGACTCATGGTAGTACCATAGTCTAAATTTTTGTAAGTGCCATATATAGTATTACTCCCACTCTTTTCAAGCTCCATCTTAATGGGATAGCCTTCTATATTACCCTCGTAGACTCCGGGCTTGAAATCAGTCTCTTCTGAATCTACATCTGAGTCGCCATCATTACTTTCCTCAGCAGACGTATTTTCATCTTCAGCATAAGCATCTCCTGAATTCTCTTTCAAACCATCTAAGATTTCTTCTATATTGGGATCATCTAAAGCCTTTAATTCGCTTTTTATAGAAATATAAGAGAGAAGATATAATAGCAAAATAATAGCACATGCAGCTATTGTAATGCCAATATCTTTATTCGTGGCACTAATTTTATATTTTAGTTCAGATATGTCGGAAGGTCGCTCTCCGTATTTATTTACAGTGTCACTTCTTTGCGCAAAGAAGTAAAGTAAGATGAAAGGTCCAACAAACGGTATTAAAGCTATTAGTAAGAACCAACCACTTTTACCTATATCATGTAAACGTCTTGTCGATACAGCCAAACTCGGAAGTTCCATTACTAGACCAAAAGATAGACATAATGCTACCCCGAAATACAATATGGCTTTCGATAACCATACGGCATCCTTTGTTAGTCCTATAACAAAACCAACTTCTAAGAGACCGATAATGATGGAGAATAAGATACCAACTATAATGCAGAAGAGAACAAAATACCAATACTCGGCTCTGCTAGCACGGCCTTCGTATATGTTCCATTTGTAAAAGCACATCTTTACAGAATTCCAGAAAGACATAGAAGAATCATCTCTCGGAACGTTACTGCTACTATTTGGAATTGTTGCATGGTTAGGCCGATTGCTAGGCATCGGAGACATAGGCAAGCCCTCAGAATGCGGAACTTCTTCACTTGCCTGCGAAGAAGATGCCTTATCTCCTTTATCTACTTTTCCATCATTGTATGAGCTCTTATCAATTGAATACTCATTGGGGTCTTCATCTCTATCTACAAGCCACTCTCCACAATAGCGGCATTTTATGGCGGATGCCATAATCTCTTCTCCACAATATGGACATATCTTTGTTCTCTTTTCCATACTTAAGTCATTTTTAATCTATTGAGAAGTAAAATTTCTACAAGTATCGTAATGGACAGCTGCTCTTTGCAATATGGACAAACTTCTGCATTCCTATCTATAGATTCTCCACAAACAGGACATGACATCATTCTGCTGTTGTCGCCATCAAGCCAAGAACCACAAGACCGACATTTCTTTGCACTCGCCATAATTGTCTCCCCACAGTAAGGGCAAGTCTTTATTTTTTCTACCATTGTCTTTTTAACCCAACTTTGACATCGTATTTTGCTTAGTTGTTCTGTATCAGCAATTTAGTGTTTTTAAAAAGTCCTACTGTGTTCTACAGATTTTTATTTTTTTAAATGGCACTTTACTGATTTTCAACAACTCGTAGATTTCAGCTGCACTATCTGTAGGCACACTGCACAGTCTGGTCTCGACAGCCTCTCCAAGCGCATTTACTGCTGTGGTAGTAACTGCTTTTTGAGTCTTCATGATCCGCATGATCTCCGACCAGTACGGTGTCGAACGCTCCCGCCCATGCTCATCCTTGCCTTGCTTTCGCCGGGCAACCTTCATCTGATGGCGCACGGTGTTTACTATCCAGTAAGCCAGCAGCCCTAAGAAAAGGTGTGCGTCTGCCCTATTGTCAGTCTGGTGGTATATGGGCCTGAGGCTGAGGTCGGTTTTGAGCTGCCGGTTGGAGCATTCTATTTCACGTATAAGATTATAGTAGTTCCAGGTCGTTTCCTCATCTAATTTCTTCACATTGGTTCTGAGGAAGTATGTTCCGTATTCCACCTTGTCCGGGATGTTGACCTCCCATGTCATAGAAGCGACTTTGTCGTGTCCGTCATCCTCAACTTTTATATTGTAATATCGGCTTATAGAGGGATATTTTCCTTGCAGGGCACCGATCCTGTTTTGTACCTTGCCGTAGTTTTTTATCCCGTGTTTTGATTGGGTACTCTTTCTGATTTTTTTCAACCCTTCCTCAAAACGCTCACGGAATTTGCGGTTCATGGATTCTTCCTTCAACGCTTTTGCAGGAGAGTCTATTTTGAGGTAACAGTCGTCATTCTTGGCCGTTGTTACGCGTTGAAGCGTTATCTCGCGCTTCAAGCAATCGCAAACTGTGACTTTGGGAGCATTCTCGGGGGTGGTGTATTCGGTAAGAGCTTTGCGGGATACACAAAGATAGTTGTATCCTTTGTCCCTTATAGTCTTGAGGTTATCTTCAGTTGAGATACCTGCGTCAATGACTACAAGCACTCCCTCGTTATCGGGACATTTGGCCGGATTCTCAGCAATAAGCTCGTCCACCATGTTGGGAAGTGACTTTGGATCGGCGGTATTGCCTTCCAGTACCGCACTGTAACGTATGAAGCCGTCAGTATTGATGCATAGCGCGAGGACAAGCAGCTTGCAGTCGCTGCGTTTCTCCTTTGAACGGCCAAAGGCAGCCTTCTTGCTGCCGGTCTTGCGTCCCTCAAAATAAAAGTTGGTGAGATCGAAGAGCATAATGCGGTTGGTCGGTTTGAAGAGGTCGTCGGTCTTGTGGCAAAGATACTTCTCAAGCTTATCCTTTATGGAATAAAGGTCATCGGCAACTCGATATATCCTCCTTGGAGTTATTTTGGCCATAGGAAGGTCAAGGAGTTCGCACACTGCAGAGTTCTCTTTTATAATGGATATTGACTTTAATTCGGACGGAGTATAGGCCGCCCTCGTAATAAGATGGGCCAAAGTGACCTTCACCTTGTCCTCAGACCATCCCAAAGAACGGAGAAATGTATCCAGACCAAGTTTACGAATCGTTTGCAGGCATAGCCATTCGCAGCCGACTTCCCTTGCGTCTGTATGCCTCATAGTGTCAACATCTATCCGTTTCCTGGCCTTGGACTTGCTTCTCTCGTAGGCGTTGCCCACAATATCAAGTTTTTCCTCCTCGACAAGTCTGGCCCAGTACGCATGCACTCTGTCACGAACCACTTCCGAGTAACCTTGCAGTTTCTCATCCCAAAGTTGGACATCCTTCTGGTGATTGTACAGATACGTCAGTCCACGCGCAACATCTCTTATCTGCTCTGGGGATAGGTCATGTATAAACCCGACATTGAGCAATATCAAAGTACATACCCTACCGCTGGCATCGCGATAGGACTCCTTCAGACGGTAATACTTCTCGTCTTTACACGTCTGTGGGTTGTAACGTATTTGGGACGTAAAATTCATGCCGCAAAGATAAGCAATCCCTACGACATTGCTGTGTTCTACATTGCGATTTTGAGCAGTTTGACCACGCAAACCCCTATAAACACTGGAAAAAATTCTGAAAAAAAACATTAGAGCGTCAAACTTGGGTTAATTAGCTGCCAATAGCAATATCTATAGAACTGTACAAACTCAATGTATATAAGCTTGACAAGATGAATAGTACACCCTCTAGGTCAGGAGATTTGAAGATTGAGTATGAAGCAATGATAAAAAAAGGGAAAAGTACGTTCGCAAATACAAACACACCTCCAAGTTTCTTGAGATCTCCGCTATATTTATTCATCATTAGAAGACCTATGGTTATAAATCCTACTACCATTAACGAAACTATAATTATAGAAATAAAAGACACATTAGGATATACGACGTCCATTATGGAAGACAATGCGTACAGCGATATTAAAAGCCACATTCCTCCATTAAATGGTTTGCCATAATTTACCAACGTCTGTTTTAATATAAACAACAATGCACAGAAACATATTCCGTCTATGATTGTTGCTAGTTGTTCTACACCTGTACTCATGTCTTCTGCTACTATTCTGATTTTCCCCAGCCATGTAGGAACTTCATCCATGTAACTTACAGCCAAAATAATAGAGGCAATAACACCTACAACGTAGATTAAATCCACTATATATTTACTGCAAGGCAGATAGTCTTGTAATGTATGTATGTTTCCTTCATTGGTTTTAATGTTGCCGCCACTAGAGGCATCAGCCTTTATGTTTACTGAAGGTTGGCTGTCGTCAACAAGCCATTCTCCACAATAACGACATTTCTTTGCAGATGCCATTATCTCTTCTCCACAATATGGACAAATTTTTGTTTCTTTCTGCATAATCATATATCTTAATCCTTACCCCATTTCGCTATTTCCTGAATTATTGGTTCGACGGCATTTTGCTCTTCCTTAGGATAGATAACAGACCAAATACAGGAACTCTTTACTTGACCTTCTGGATATTCCTTCATAGCCGTGTAAAAAATCCTTCCGTCATTCGTATAACCTGACCAAATAAGATTCTTCTTTGAATTATACGTAAAGGTCTTCATATAAACGCCTGGAGATATTGTTTTAGAATCATCAGGAAAATCATAAGCAGTCCACCCTACACGTGGAGAAGAAGAAAGTATGACACTGTCATACGAATACACATAATAGTTATTCCCATCCTCATCAGTTTCAAATGCGTCAGAATTATTCATGAATGCAGGTATCTTTAAGCCATCTTTATCTACCCATTCTGTTGATTCCATTTTCTGAGAAAATGATGATGTAGAAGAATCAATATTCGTTTTGTTTTTAGCAACAGAAATAGTATCAGTGTTTGTATAACTATCATTTTTTTCTCTGTTGTTATTTCGTTTCCCGTTTATCTTTATGTAGTACACTGCCCCGTCATCTGTATCATAAGACATATTGTTCCCATCTATTTTAATATTCTCATATGGTTTTTCATTAGAAGTTATATCTTTGTATAAATGGAAAAGATTCTTATAGGTCTCTTTTTTGCACGATTCAGCTATTTGCTTCCAGTCATCGTCTGTTCCAGCTGCATCCCCTAGTACACCAACAGTAAGTGCTTGATTAAACATGTCATATGCCTTCTCCAAACTTTTAGGAGTAATTTTTACATCTTTACGATCAATCTTAACATCTAAAGTTGACAAATTATAGTTCAAATATAAATTACCTCCAGTTATTTTATATCGCCCCGAGACCGTGCTCATATAATGGATTTTATATGTGTAGTTGTCTTCATCAAGTTCATTAGTTTTACAATTTCTACTTTCGATGAAGGAACCATTATCTTTTGAGCTTTCTTGATCATAGATGAAAGTAAGGACTTCTGTTGTTGAATCTTTTTCTCCATCATCGAAAGAAGAAATATATTGTGTCTGCCATGCGCCATCTAATTCTTTAGCAATTCTGCCGTCAGAACATCCAATCAAAGGCGTTATTGTAAGTATGGCAATGAATAACATTAGCACTGAAGAAATGTAATGTTTATACTTGTGCGAGGTGGTAAATAGAAGATTTGTCATAGATACTATTGAATTAATTTCGTTATTTAGTATGCTTTAGTTCTAGTGAACTATCTTTATCTTACTTTTATATACATAACCGTTATATCTAGGCACAAAGTACCAATTACTTTGTTTCCCGTTTACAAAGACAATAGATACTTCTATCTTTTCTCCGTTGTCAATTCGGTTCAGTATATCTGATTTTACAGTAGGTCGGGCTCTGACATTTGTCCAACCATCCGGATCACAAACTTCCGCATAGGTTTTGTCAGTATACGCTGTAGAATCTTTGTCGCTACTTTTAGTTGAACTTTTGCAAGCTGTTCCTTTTGAAGAGTTATTATATTTGTCTTCTAAAGTTTCTGCTTGCTCATTTTGTGATGTTGTGTTGGACTCTATTTTCGTGTCATCGTCATTGTCTAGTAATCCTATAGGGATTATAGCAACTACAACAGCACAAATCACGACTATAAATAGTTTATAGATATTATTATGCATAATGGCTTTTTATATCATGACAAAAAAGTAATATGTCCGGAACATGAATTATTATCTCACATTAATGGTTATACCATTTCGCAATGCAATCTATGACGTTATCAACGTAATCTCCACGACTTATAGTTCTTTGTTGTGGATGATACAAATCTAATAGAAGTTGAGATTTTCTTTTATATACTCTAGCTCCGTCGATAGGCTCTGAGTCCGACAATCCAAGATCTTTCTTGAAGTATTTGAATGTACCTCCAAAACAAATTATATTGGGCTTGTATAATTCTATTTGTTCAAAAAGAATTGATCGCCATATTTCATACTGAGGTGTCATGTCTGTTGGAGATGAGGAATATGCGGGCATTTTACTCATATTCAATATGGCAACACTTTTTAAATCTTTAACCATGGATGTGTTCTCACTCACCCAAGGCATATCTGTCCAGTGCTTTTCGTTTCTCACTCCATAGACAATGTAAGCTATGACCTGCCATGTAGGTATAGTCCAAACATTCTCATTGTCAAATTCGTCATAGAGGTTCCATTCTCCTCCTGCAGGTTTATCTTCGACATAATTATCGTATGCTTCTTTTAGTATCCACATAATTCTAGGAGAAGACTCACAATAAGCTTTTATATCACCAACACCATCAGGAATTGGTTCAATCTCTTCAGAAGACAATCCTTTGTTTTTTGCAAGAGTATAAATTTTATTCTCAATGTTTCTCTGTCCGTCAGTGATGTTCTTAAACAAAATATTAGGCATATGTAGTTGTGATGATTTGTGCCGATAAGTCCCCGGATTTGGCGTTAGTAATATTGTGTTTAGTTATTGGAAATAAAAAAGACGTGGGAACCTGTACTTGCTTATCCCGGTCTCAGGCTCTCGCATTGCCATTCCAGAGGATAAGCAACGTAGAGAGCCCACGCCAAGAGAATATTATACAATATACCTATTATAGGTATACAGACAATACACCTTACGTGGACGTTCCGTCGCCCCATCTTCTCTGGAAATGAATTTGCGAGATTCGAGACCAGAAGATAACGTTCGTAAACGTCCTTCTTGAGCCAAAGACGTTAGCGTATACATACGTCATTGCCCTGAAGGCTCAATTCCATCGATGTCTTGAGTTATAAATTCTTTCGAACTTCAAACTCAATCGCAAAGTAAAACATAATTTTTGAAACTTGCAAATGTTTGGATAAAAAAGTGAAAAGAAAATTAATTGTGTACGAAAACGGAGAATATGAGGACTTAAACAACAACACCGCCACATTATATATTATGTGGGGGTGTATGCATTATCTGGAACAACGTATGCGTAAAATCTCCACTAAATCAGTTATCGCCATCCTCTGTGGCTCTTTGTCTTGTTTCTTCCCAAGAAGTGAAGGTGTCAGGGTAACGGTTCTTTATATACTTGCCAAAGTCTATGATCTCCTGCTTGTGCTTGTAATACAGCTCATGCTGCTCTTTGACGTCGTTGAATTTCCATGACTTATATACCGTGATAACGAAAAGGAAGCCGAAGAGGATTGCGGAGGCTATACCCAGTAAGAACACTTTAAAATAATGTGCCTGTAAATTGTCTATTCGTTTGCGGTCATCATCGCAGAGTTCGGCATTTACTTTTGCCGGGATGACTTTTGCAATACTTTGAGGGAGTTTGAACATGAGAACTTTAGTCTCATCCTGCTTTGCGCAATTATTCGTAATCGCATCGAGCAGTTTTAATCTTCCTTTCTTATCACTGAGATCTTTGAGCTTGCCATCCGGTTCAAGGAGAATGTCTGCCAAAGCCTGAATCGTATCAGATGCCATAGTCGCACTTCCTCTAAGTGATTCCACGCACTCTCTTATTGCTTGGCATCATCATCACTTATTCCATTGCCATTGTTATTGCCCAGGTCAATTACTCCAGATGTGATGTCATTCAGATTGAGGTGAAGCATCGCCCGAGATATGATATTGAGGAAGAGTTGCTGGATTGACCTCAGCAGAGTCCGCCGGAAGCGCATCATGCGATTTAACGAAGCCGTCCACAGTTGAGAGCCACAATATACGTAGGACATAACATTCGTATACGCGGCACATTCCATCGTATACGCCGCACCATATTGTCACAATGCCACACGACGGGAAATTGCCACGCGGCGGATGCGTGCAACACATTGATATTTAATGCGCTGCACACATCAGATTCATTGATATTCTTGGAATGGGGGGCTACAATTCCTATTAGCCCTTGAGCAGGTTCACAACTTTAGCCGTTTAGCAGATTCACAACTTTAGCCATTGAGCAGGTTCACAACTTCTATCAGCCATTAAGCATTTTCACAACTTCTGCCCTTGAGAAGTTTCACGCTTCCTGCTGATCCTTGAGCAGTTTCATATATGTCGATGGTTTAAGGCCCGTGGTCTTGGTGAATACATTGATGAAATTGGCCTGCGACTTATAGCCCACACTCTGTGCTATGGCCTTGATGGTATAGTTGCCGTAGTTGACGCTGTCGTTCATTCGTTCCATAGCCTTCTGTATGCGGTAGCTGTTGAGGAAGGTTCGGAAATTCTCGCCGTAGACCTCGTTGATCACCTGCGAGACATACCGCGTGTTAGTATTGGCAATGGAGGCCAACGTATCGATACTGAAGTCGGGCTCGCAGAAGTCCTCCCGGTTCTCCATGATATCGGTTAGGACTGTCATGATATCCTTCTTCTGGTCCTCGGTGAGAATGGCTTTACCCTTCTCGTCGGTTAGCGTATCATCCTTCGCCGTGTCGGGATTATACGTATTTTCTCTGTCTTCGGCGGTTTTCTCCGTATTGACCCGCTTCTGCACGTCATCGTCAGCCCGTTTTACCTCTGTTGTCGCACTGTCGGTTGCCGACGGACGGATTTTCTCTGTCGTGGCGGAAACGGCTGCCGGTTCCACGACCACATTTTTCCCTGCTCTTTCATCTGCCTTTTCTGTTTTGCCGGCAGTATGCTGTCCGCGTACCGCCTTCTGTTTCAAGAAGATAGTACGCTGCGATTTCTCAAAGAGATATTTGTATGCGCTGTCGAGTTTCCTGTTCTGTCGGAAGATTATTACGAGGAGGACGAGGAAGAGCAAGGTGAAGAATACGAGGGTGATAATCCACTTCTGCTGCATGCTTATGCGCTTCATATTCGCCTCGTTCGTGCGACTCAGATTGTCGATTGTACTCACCTTCTTGTTCATCTCGTGGTAGAAATACGTGCTCTGGATTTCGTTGAGCGCATTGACTCCGAAGATGGAGTCGTTGAGTTGCAAGTATTCCGCCTTGAAATTGAGAGCCTTGGCCCTGTCGATGGACTGGTAGATATTCGACAGCGACTGCAAGGCGTTGATTTTCAGAGTGATGATTTTGTTTTCCTCGGCAATCTTCAGGTTTAGATTCTGGTAGTATATTGCCGAGTCGAGCTGTCCGTTGTCCTCGAAGGCATCGGCTAACGAGGCGTTTGCCGACACGAGGTTGATGAGTGTCAGATGCCGGCTCTTAGCCATAGCCACGGCCTTGCGGAACTCGTTGATGGCCGCCGTAAAATTCTTTTCATAGCCGTAAATCGTTCCTCCGACGAGCAGAACGTCCTGCGGGTAGCGCGGACGGCTGTCGGGATGGCTGCGGAGCTCGTTGTACCATGCGCGGTACTGGCTGATGGGTGTCGACGGCTGATAGGCAAAGACAAGATTGCTGAGGATATTGTTGGCCAGCGAGCGGTCGCCAATCTTCCTCGCCATCGTGAGCGTGGTCTTGTAGAGACGGCTGCTCTGGGCGTAGTCGTGGCACATCGAGTAGACGTTGGCGATGTCCTTATACAGATATGCCGTCTCCTTTGTCAGCCTCATCTGCTCACAGATGTCAAGACTTTTCATATAATATTCCATCGCCTTCGTGTAGGCAGCCCGGTTGTAGTAGACGAGTCCTGCATCGTGTAAGCTCTTGGCGTAGAGCTGCTTATCCTGCTGGGCACGGCCGATGAGCAACTCGAAGCGCAGCAGTGCCCCGTCCTCGTTGCCGTTGTCCATCATCCGTTCACCCTCAGCGAGAATGGCCTTATCGCTCATCGACGCTATCCGCCGCAGCTCGCCGTTCGATGTCTCGGCATAGCATCCGCACCCCACCGCCATAAGCAGCCACAGAACTACCGTACTTATATATCTTGCTGTTCTCATTACTTTCGTCATTTATTGTCACAATCCATGCACCGCCCGCAACCGCACAGCCAGTGCCAGCCGCCACGGCAAACGCAAGTCGCTGTCAGTCAACACAATAGACCAGACATCAGCAAGGCCAGACATCAGTCAACGTTGCAAGCCATACGCCGAGGCCACGAGCCAATAGCCGATACCCCGAGCCAATAGCCGTCAGCGTCGATTCTGTCCACCAGCACCGTAGGCCATCCGTCAGCGTCGCAGGCCTTTCCTCAGCAACATAGGCCATCCGCCAGCGTCGAATCTTTCCGTCAGCGTCGCGAGCCGTTCGTCAGTTTCGTAAGTCGTGTGTACACGAATTGTTACTTTACCGCATTATTTATCACTGCATCCGCACTATTTATTACCTTGGCGCGGATTCTCCTTATAATCTGCAAAGAAAACAATTTTCTGCTAACCCACAAAGATTGTCGCCGTTAGTCTGAAGGAAATTTCTATGGCTATGGTTCTTTCAAATTTTTTAGGCGATTATCAATGCGGAAGAACAATATGTAAAGAATATGTTGAACCATTTGCCTAAAGACTGCTTTGTGGGATACCCTGTAAATGTTGTACTGTTACAGATGGATAGGAAAGAAAACGCAGTATGATGTTGTAGGAGTCGAAAAAAGGTCGTATATTTGCAGAAAAGTTGTAATATGAAGACATACCATAATTATTATATAGGAAATTCATCTAAAATGTCAGCAATAGCAGATAATGCTGTCGACCTTGTTGTGACATCCCCGCCGTATCCCATGATAGAGATGTGGGATGACATTATGGCAAATCAAAATGAGGAGATTAAAGGTTTGTTGACTTCAGCCCCTGACAAGGCTTTCGAACTTATGCACAAGGAACTTGACAAGGTGTGGGGGGAATGCTTTAGAGTTTTAAAGCCAGGAGGTTTCTTATGTATTAATATTGGCGATGCGACACGGACTATCAACGGGCGGTTTAAATTATACAACAACCACAGCCGAATCATCAGTTCCTGCCTTGATACGGGATTCATCGGGCTACCCAACATCATTTGGCGCAAGCAGACCAACGCACCCAATAAATTCATGGGCAGTGGCATGCTGCCATGTGGAGCTTATGTCACTCTCGAACACGAATGGATACTGATTTTTCGGAAGGGCGACAAACGCGTCTTCAAGGAGAAAGGAGCCAGAGAGAACCGCTGCAAAAGTGCATTCTTCTGGGAGGAACGAAACGTCTGGTTCTCTGATATTTGGGAGGTTAAAGGCACTAAGCAAAGTATAAAGCAGTCAAAGTCGCGCGAACGCAGCGCAGCCTTCCCTTTTGAGATTCCATACAGATTGGTCAACATGTACTCCCAGATAGGCGACACCGTATTGGATCCCTTCGCAGGTACAGGCACGACAATGCAAGCCGCTGTCCTGTTAGGGCGCAACAGCATCGGATATGACATTGACCAACACATGGGTGATATTGCCGTTTCTGGCATTAAATCCATGAATATTGACAGATGCAATGATTTAATCAAACAAAGATTTGACAATCACGTGGCTTTCATTAAAGAGCGCAAGGCCTCCGGTAAGGAAATCAAGCATTTTAACATTCCAATGAATGTTGAAGTTATGACTAAGCAGGAAGAAGCCATGGAGTTATGCTATCTGAAAAGAATATCATTGCAGCCTGGGAGTAAAAGTTGGGTAGTGGAAGTTGAGGATCATTCTAATTTAAACTATCAACCCATCAGACAAGGTTTGTTTGCCGCAATCGTATGAACACGAGACACTTACTTATTTTTGGCGACAGCAGAAAGATGTCTCTATTGTCAGATGCGTCTATCGATCTCATCGTAACTTCTCCTCCATACTGGCAGTTGAAAGACTATGGGAGCGCGCGCCAGATTGGCTACAACGACACATACGAAGACTATATCAACAACCTGAACCTTGTATGGAAAGAGTGCTTTCGCGTGCTTAAAAGCGGATGCCGGTTGTGCATCAATATCGGTGACCAATTCGCCAGGTCGGTTTATTACGGCCGCTATAAGGTTATCCCTATTCATGCAGAGATAATAAGATTCTGCGAGTGTTTGGGCCTCGACTATATGGGCGACATCATCTGGCAGAAACCTACCAACATGCATACTACTGGCGGTCAAAAGGTTATGGGCAGCTACCCTTATCCAAGAAACGGTATTGTAAAGATAGACTTTGAGCATATACTGCTGTTCAAAAAACAAGGCAAGGCACCGGCCGTCAAAAGTAGCCAGAGAGAGGCATCAAAATTATCACCCGAAGAATGGGACAAATACTTCACTTCGCACTGGACATTCAGCGGAGCGCGCCAGGACAGGCACATAGCTGTATTCCCTGAGGAACTGCCGAAACGGCTCATACGCATGTTTTCTTTCACCGAAGACACTGTATTAGACCCATTTATGGGCAGCGGCACTACAGCCTTGGCCGCCGCCAACTGTGGCAGAAATTCCATTGGATATGAAATCAACAAAGATTTCTATGTATTTTACAAAGAAAAGGTGATAGACCAATTACAAAGTGGAGATACTTTTGATATTGCTGAAGACAGGAGCATCATAGATCGAGAAAACATGTTGGACAGCCTGCCATACAAGTTTGTTGATACAATAAAAATCAACAAACAAGACGGATGCAATAATACCTACGGCTCTAAAATAAGCATCGGTCACTCCATGAAAGAAGAACTGTCAACAAAAGGAGAGTTCATCAGTATCGAACAGCCTATGGTATTGATAAACCATGCACGCAAATCTACAAGACTGTTGATGAAAGAAAATGGAATATGCTATCTCAGGGCTGGTGACGTAAAAGGTTCATTGCTCATACAGTCGGGGTTTGAACGCCTTGAATACTTGTTGCTTCACACCAACGGCGACGACGCCGAACTGTTCAAATTGTGCAAAAAAGGAATGTATCAGATATGGAAAAAAGAAGACCTGCAAAAATTAGGGTTCACTCCGTCCCATGCTGATTATTATTATGTACTGCACTTCATCAATCGTCCTGTCCCCCTTAAAAATCTTCCAATACTTAAGGAGGACAGGAACACTTACAGAGCTAAGATTCGCCCACTCAGTGATTTTCTATGATTTGAAATCTTCAGGGTTGAATTCTACCGTCAAACCGCTTTTCTTCTTCTCATAATAGACGATAGGGGCTTTTATTACTTCCCTCAACTGGAATTCCGTTTTATATGTGGAGGACTTGACTTGTACTGGCTTTCCATCAATATAGCCGTCTATGCCTTTTGCCTCCTCATCCTTGGTAGCCAATCGCCACTTCCCTTTTTTGCCGACTTCCTCAGCGATAAAAGCAATGATAGCCTGTTGAACTCTCAATCCACAGAAAGTCTTGTTATAAACAAGATCCTTCACCCATTCCCTAATCAGATTCTCGTCTATCAGATTCATGGCCTCCTTCAGTTTCAAGAATTGGGCGTAAATTTTTGCAGTAGCCTTGTCAATGGCTTGCGGTTGCCTACTGTCGTACCATCGTTTCCATTCATCCAAAGTCTGTCCGTCAAACTCCTTAATCAATTCCGACATCTGTCCTACTACTTTCGGCCGGGTACCCTGCGCCGTTTGGTTGATCTGATTAATCAGCATCGTGGTGTATTTGGGGAAAGGATAGACAGAAGCGTTGGACAAAGCTGCCACCTCCTGGTTAGTAATAGTCTTTTTCATTTTTGATATTCAATAATCTTGTGAACTAATTCCTTTATCGTTATTCTCGATGCCTCTTCAGCTGTTGAGCAAAACAACTGCTCGATAGGTATGTGAAATTCATTACTAAGCACCTCAAGCTGCGCCAAGGTGTATTTATGTGGTTGCTTGGGTGTTTCAATATTTCCCACCTGACCACTGCTAAGTCCCAACAGCTCTGCGATACGCAATTGACTGTAGCCATTTTTCTCTCGCAACGATCTGATACGAAAAATGACATCATTCTGTATAGCTGACTTCATCTGTTTTCTTTTCTTACAAAGATAGAGATAATTTGCTCCTTTCCCGCTCTCATTATGAGAGTAAATAACAAAATAGTCTCAACTCACAATGATTGAAGATGAAAAGGATAAGTACAGTGAATGTTATCCTAAAAGAACAATCGAGCATAACAGCTTTCAATCGAATCCTGATACTTTCTCATATTGCCTTGAACCAAATATTCGCAGTACCGCAGTCAAGGCAGCTAAATTGCGGAGACAACTAATTCATACGTATTTGATTCTTGAGCCAATGATGAAAAAAATCAAGAGATGCGAGTTGTTCTCACGAAATTTAGTAGCACATGATGTGCACGAAGAACACAGCATTCACGACTATTTTCATGTATAATATGAATTCTCCTTCTATATTGAAAACATTGTCAGATTTGTTAGAGAACTGATACAAAGACTATTCCACACCTCAGCCGCAGAATACCTACATATCCTCCATCGACAGGCAGCCGATAGTAATCGTCATGCCGCGCAAAGGCTTGCAAACCTTCAGCATATTGTCGACCTTGGCCTGTAACGTCGCTCTATCGTAGCGGTTCTTCTGACGTTTCACTTCGAAGATGTCGGCAGTATTGTCAATCTCGTTGACGGCCACGATGTCGATTTCGTTTTCTCCACTTCTGTTCCAGAACCCGCCGATACGCGTGTAGCGTCCCGTCTCACGCAGTTTTTGCCGGAAATAGCGTTCGAGGCAGAACCCAGAGAATTGGTCGAAATCACGCGCGATGATACGGGCGAGCTGTCCGAGAGCATCATTTTCGACCAGTGCCTGATATTTATAGAAGAACCGGAACCATAGGATGAGGAAGTTATCGTTCAACTCATAACGTGTCTTTTTCGAACTGGCGGTCTCGAAGATTGGCACATGACGCTTGATGAGTTGGAAATCGTCCTCCAGCCGTTTCAGATAACTCCCTAAATTATCCATATTCAGTCGGGTCTCAATCTCACCGCGACTGTACATACCGTCGGCAATACAGCTGAGGATGGAGAAATACGTTGTATATTCCTTACCAAACTCCTCAACAAGAATATTTCGTCCTTCATTGACAAACAGCGAGTTACGGTCAGTCAGTGCCTCAAGCATCTTCCTGCGGTCGTAGCAGCCGTCGTCCATGAGCAGGGTGACATACCACGCCACACCACCGGTGATGGCATACAGCGTCAGCAGGTCGTCGGGGGTGTATTGTGGGTTGTAGTCGCTGAGAATGCTCTTCAGAACGGATGTCTTGAATGGTCTTACCGTAATCCTCTTCTGAGCCCTCGCGAACAAGGGTTCTTTGGAATCCTCAAAGATGTGCTTCATCATGGTGAAGATGCTGCCACTGATGATAAGGTTCAAATGGGCACGGTCCTTATATCTGTCCCATTGGTTTTGGATCTCACTGAACACTGCCGAATTGATGCGATAGAAATCCTGAAACTCGTCCATAATAATCGTAAAAGGCTGATATTCCGACAGTTGGAGCAGATAACCGAAGAGATCGGCTACCGAGGTAAAATGGCCTATAGGAATGCCCAACTTATTTTCCGCCTCCCGTGCAAAATCCTCGCACAACAGACTCTCTGCTTTCCGCGCCACAAAGAAATACAGTATCCGTGTGTCGCCACACCGCTTGGCAAGCTCCGTTTTACCTATACGGCGTCGCCCCACGAGCACCGTCATTCGCGACTGCTCACGGCTCTGCTTTACTATCTGCGATAGAGTTGCTATCTCCTCATCACGGTCATAGAATCTCATAATCTGTTCTTATTTATCACACGTATGGTAATAGCCATTACGGTAATGGCCATTACCATTTGCAAATATAATGCTATTCTATTAACTGTGCAAGCATTCAGAGCAATTATTTCCCATCATCTGCCAATATTCTTCACGACCGACGACGCTATACCCCTTTCTATACCTCATTCTACCCCCCTTTCTACCCTGTAGAATTTGGATTCGGGAAAAAAATGTTGTACCTTTGCACCTGAATAAAATCAACCTAAACGAGGATTCATTAGAGCAAAGACGCAAAAGTGGATTATCACGCAGGCACCGCAAAAGGAAACATCTGCGGAATCTGCGCGTGTTCTGCTCGCCCACTGACTTCTCAGATTCCTGACTTCGTCAATGCGTCACCCTGAATCGAGAATAAGTTTTTGGAAAATAGTCATGTACAAGCTTTAGCTCCCCATGGAGCGTAAGCCTGTACATGATTTTCTTTTCCATTTTCCGTTTGAAAAAGCCAGAGCGATAATGACAGTATAAAGATTTATATTTCCTCTCACTATTATTCCACGGAAAATATCCAGTGAGCCCTTATCGCACTGGGACTCGCCGCCGTGGCCGGCACGGGTCAGGCCACGGCGCAGCAGCTCACAAAGCGTGTCGTGAAGACGACAGCCACGGAACAGCACATGGACTTCGCAAAGGC
Source organism: Prevotella lacticifex (assembly GCF_019973375.1). Lineage (GTDB taxonomy): Bacteria > Bacteroidota > Bacteroidia > Bacteroidales > Bacteroidaceae > Prevotella > Prevotella lacticifex. The sequence goes on from NZ_BPTV01000004.1 coordinate 153,673, forward strand.
CAAGACCACTATGAAGAATGTCATGCGCGTGCAGAATCCGTTAGCTTACGGCGACTCGACGACAGTGCTCTATGAGGACTTCTCAAATATGTACGAGGGAAGTATCGGCAATCCAGACACATCGGTGGAGCTCACCTCCGACACGGTGTCGTCGTATCCGTTCTGGATAAACATGATTCCAGTTTACACCCACGTACCGGGATGGGGAGGCCACAACATCTATCCTGCCGGTGAGGTGGTATCGACAGCCGACAACGATGGCGGCAACCTCAACACGCCGATGCTCGACTGCTCAAAACAGCAGGGTGTGGTATTCCTCGAGTTCAAGGCCCGCACCGACGACGGCGTGGCCGACCAGCCGATCATCGTCGAAGCTGCCGAGACATACAATATGTCGCCGACGTGGGATATGCTCGGTTCGGGAACCGTCACCGTTACACCTGAGTGGCAGACCTACACAGTGTCGTTCTACGGTGCCGGCAACTACACCTTATTTAATATAGTGCGCCAGCAGATGAGTCAGGACGACGAGGTTCACCGCGTGTACATCGACGACGTGAGGGTTTACACCATCAAACCGCATATCAAGATGCCGACGGCAATGCCCTACACCGACTACAAAGGCTCGAGTTTCGTGGCTCACTGGACAAAGGTGGACGGCGCTACGGGCTACAAGCTGAACGTATACTCGAAGGAGATGTCCGACGACGGCACCCAGACGACAAAGGACTACCTGAAGCAGGACATGGATGTCAGCGACACCTTAGCCACCGTCAGCGGTACTACATCAGGGCAGACATACTACTACACCGTGCGCGCCGTCAACGCCGAGGGTCAGGAGTCGTTTGAGAGTCCGGAATATGAGGTCTTCGACCTTGAGGCTCCGGTATTGGAGAAGTCGACAATCGAGGACACGACATACGTTGCCAAGTGGAGCGACGTGCCTACCGCCGAACGCTATAACTACTGGGCTTACTTCACCCGCACGGCCGACAGCGACGGCGAGTTCACGCTGACCAACGAGTCGTTCGACGGTCTACAGATGAAGGATGGATCAGAGGTGACATGGTCGTTCGACGATCCTACCTACTACTCTTACGACGATTATTTCATCACACCTTCGTCGCAGGCCGGATGGGACGCAAAGAACGGTATTCCGTATCCGGGATGCGTGTGCGTCGACGGATGGCAGTATATCTTCAACCACAAAGACGCAGGTCTCGTATCGCCCGACCTCGACCTCTCGAAAGATGGCGGAAAGGTGAAAGTGAAGGTACAGCTGCGCGGCGACAAGGGCGACGTATGGTATAACGACGGAACGAAGGAGACACGCTACACACGTTGTGCCGTGGCACTCTTCAACTGGGACGACAATATCGGCGACTACCGTCAGGCTGAGTTGCAGTACACCGACAGCATCTCGCCGGAGGCTTTCGGCGACTACACCATCAACCTCACAAAGGGTTCGGCACGCTCGAAGATCGGCATCTACGCTGTATGGGCACCAGCTCATCTGTATATGAAGAACCTCGTTGTCAGTCAGAACTACAAAGCCGGTGAGACATTCGTCGACCCATTCGTCTACGGACGCTGGCTCGAGACTACCGACGACAGCATCACCGTACCGGCAAAGGCTTACGGCTGCCCGATAACCCACAAGGTTAGCGCAGTGAAGACGAATCCAAGCACATACCAGATCAAGGAGAGCAGATTCTCTGACACCGAGGAGGTGGGCATCGTCAGCGGCATCGAGAGTGTCGGTCTGAGCCGGGCATCCGTACTCGTGGAGAACGGTAAGCTGATGGTCAACGGCAACGGACCGGTGAGCGTTTATACCATCGACGGAAAGATGGTCTACAACGGACGCACCGTCGACGGCACCATGGCCCTCCCGCTGAAGAGCGGTGCCTACATCGTGAAGACTAAGGACAATACCGTGAAAGTGGTATTTTAGACTCTATAGCACTGTCGGCCGGACAACACGCTGCCGTCCGGCAGTGCTCATCATAACATCAGGAGGCTTTGCGCCACAAGGACAGAATCCAATCGGACGGCAAGCAAGATCCAACAACCACGAACATTTATGAGAAACTACTTACACCTTATTATATATAGCTTAGGATTTTTCCTAATCAGTCAGACGGCTATGGCTCAGGTGCACCGCAACCAGCTGCCGCCGGAAACGAAAAAAGACGCCCCCGCCGGAAAAACCGTGCTGAAGAGCGTCAATCTCAACGAGGACAAGGGAGTGCTGATGTATGGAGCCACAGGGCAGGACGCCTATGGACCGCTCCCTATGTCTCGTTCTACAGTAAGAATGCTGACAAGATTCACTGGATAGCCGATGTCGACTCTGCCGACGACGGTGCACACATCAACCGGCTGCGCTGCGGAGCTTTCTGCGGCGACAAGTATTATGGCTACAAGGTGAAGATGTATACCTATATCGTCCGACCGTTGGCCTTCGTCACCATCGACTTCAAGACGGGAAAGGTGACGACGATAACCGATGACTCCGGTTCGACCGACGATTTCCTCATCTACGACATGACATACGACTACAGTCGTCATACATGCTGGGCTCTGGCATCGAATCCCGACGACAACAACCTGTCGGATGTCTACAAGGTGAACCTCACCGACGGATCATCGGAGAAGGTGGCGTCGCTCGACTTCTATGCCTGGTGTATGGCCGCCGACTACGACGGCAACGTGTATGTCATCAAGAGCAATAGCGACAACACCGGGTCGTATCTCACGCAACTCGACCCCAACGACTCTTTCAGCGAGGTTGAGAGCAAGGAACTGAAACTCGACGGACAGCCGGTATCATCAAACTATGTACACACCATGGAGTTCGACCATAACTCCAATACCCTCTACTGGCTCGGCACAAGCAACGATGCCTATCAGCGCGTCTACGCCATCAACCCCGTGACGGGCTCGATAACGAAAGAGAGCACGTTGCCCAACGATATCGTCGTGGGACTGTACATTCCTTTCGAGGGTGCCGACAGCCGTGACGCGGCAGGAAAGGTGACCGACCTGAAGGCCGTGGCTCCCGACGATGACGAGCAGACGGTGAGCCTGTCATGGACGAACCCGAGCGTGAACTGGCGCGGCGACAGTCTCGAAGAGTTCAAGGAGGTGGCCGTCAGCCGCGACCGCCGCGACAATGTCGTGAAGACGATAGAGAGCAAGGCGGGAGAGAAATGCACTTGGACCGACAACAATCCAGAGAAAGGCGTTGTCACCTATTATCTCACTCCTTACCGCCAGAGCGGTGAGAAGGGTCTCGTCGACAGCGTGAAAGTGTTCGTAGGCAGCGACGTTCCGGGTAATGTCGGCAACCTCACGGCATCAGTGCAGGACAAGAATGTTGCTCTGTCGTGGGACGAGCCGACGGCCAGTCACACGGGAAAGGGCTACGACAAGGCCTCGCTGAAATACGACATCATCCGTAATCCGGGCAATGAGACAATAAAATCCGACCTCACCGGCAACAGCTACGTTGACGACAACCTCGGTTTCTTCGACAAATACAGCTACACCGTGGTGGCAAAGAACAAAGCCGGTGTCGGCGACAGCACAACATCGGCACAGCTCCTCGCCGGAAAGGGTTATGAGCCAACATTCTTTGAGGATTTCGACAATGCTGCCAAAGCTGCAAAATGGCAGACCATCGACAACAATTACGACGGAAAGACATTCGCTTATTCTGGCGGTGGATACGAGTATTTCAAGGACTTCCGCGTTTACCTCTCCTACTATGACGATCTCGACGATTATCTTGTCAGTCCACCGGTGCATCTTCTCGGTGGTCATGCATACCGTGTCTCGGCACTCACGAAGCTCGGCAGCGACAAGGAGACTCACAAGTTTGCATTCACCATGGGCACCGCTGCCACTGCTGACGCCCAGAAGACGGTGATAGCTACCCACGACGACATCACCCCGACTCAGAACGACGATCTCCAGGAGTTCGCCGATGTATTCACACCGGCTGCCGACGGCGACTATTATCTTTCAGTCCATTGTATGAGTCCCAAGACTCAGTACGGCTCTTATTTCGCCGTGCGCAACTTCAAGGTTGAGAAAGTCTACGACAACGACCTGACTGTGACGGCCATCACACCGCCGTCTGAGATTGTCAGCGGTAAGGAAGCTGCTGTCACCGTGAAGGTTATGAACGCCGGATCGAAGGTGCAGAACAAGTATAAAGTGACTGTTGCCGATGCCGACGGCGATGTCCTCAGCTCGAAGGATGTCGACGAGACAATAGAGTCGCAGGCATACAAGGATGTCGAGGTTCCGGTAGTCATCGACAAGGTCGGCACCGTGCGCCTCTACGCTAAGGTCACCCTCGACGGCGATGAGGACAGCAGCAACGACATCAGCGATACAGTGACGGTAAAGGTTAAGGAGACCGGTCTCGACTACAATGTGACATGCAAGAACAACGACCTCAGCCAGTCGACGACGGAGCCGATGACGTTCTTCAAGACCTGCTCGACGATACAGACGGTATACACCTCTGCTGAACTCGGACAGGACGACGGAGTGATCAACGGAATGGCTTTCCAGTATACTCCTAACGACCTCTATGCCGAGACGGAGCCGGTCAACGTGAAGATCTACATGGGTACAACCGACAGCGAGGACCTCTATACCACCTCCGACGGATGGGTCAACGCCGACAACCTCACACTTGTCTACGACGGACAGCAGACCGTGAAGACCGGAGGCACACAGCTCATGGACTTCATCTTCACCACTCCGTTCAACTACGACCACACGAAGAATCTGCTCGTGCAGGTATGGAAGGAAGGCACAACGACAGAGATGTTCCCGGCACTCTTCGACATCTATGGCGGCGAGAACTGGCAGAAGCTCAGAATGCTGAGATACAACGGTACTGATCCGTTCGACTATACTCAGAGCTCTTATCCCGTCAGCGGAAAACCGGTGGCATTGTTCTCCATCAACTTCGCCAACGGCATCGCAAAGGTGGTAACAGGGAAAGACCGGAAGTTCGTCGTTGTTCCTGGAGGACTCCTTCTCAACGAGAAGATGCAGACCATCGAAGTCTACGATGCAAGCGGCCGCAAGGTGGCCGCGATGAGCAACGTCAGCGGAATGGTTGGCATCAACGTGAACCGCGGACTCTACCTCGTAAGAATGAAGAATGAAAATGGTGCTGTCTCAACAGCTAAAATAGTTCTTGGTAAATGAACAAAACTCTTTTAAACACTATCTCGCTCTGTGCGGCGGCAGTCCTCTCAACGGCTGGACTGTCGGCACAGACGCAGGATGTGAGACTCGGATTCTGCAACGGCGACAAGCTCGGGGCGTCGATACGTGCCCAGGGCACTGAGACCGACGACAACGAACTTGGCGCCGCAATATACATCTCGAAGGACATACTGAAGAAATATGTCGGCGACACCATATATCAGGTGAGCTATGCCAATACCGACAAGGTAGGGTCGTCGATGACCGTATTCATCAAAAACGACCTCTACAGCAAGCAGGGCATCGTTCAGACGGTGAGGGACCATCACGCAGGATGGAACAATATCACACTGAAAAAGCCGTATGTCATAACCGGCGAGGAAGGAATCTATGTCGGCTACGTGGCCTATCCAAACCATATCGAGGCCGACAACAGTGAGATTCTCACCATGGAGTTCAACTCAGGAGGCACACCCGATGTCGATTGGTATGGGATGAACGGACAATGGTGGAAAACGAAAGTCGACCTCATCAACTACGATTTCTGCATCCGTGCCTATGCCAAGGGCAACAACAAGCCGCCGCGCGACCTCGGCCTCGACCGTATCGACAATTATAATATGGTGAGGCAGAACACGCCGACGACGATGAGCGTACAGATAACGAACTACGGTCTCGACACCGTCGACGGATTCACCATTGAGGCTCGGAAAGACGGGCAGACCTTCGCCACAAAACAAGTCTCCGGTGTGGCACTGGCCCACAACGAGATGAAGAAGGTCGACATCGACGGATTCACATTCCCCCTCGAAGGTAACAACGACTTCACGGTGAATATCACCGGCATCAACGGAGGTGCCGACGCCGACACGTCCGACAATGTGCGCAGCTCCTATGCATATATCGTGCCGGAGAATGCTGAGGCGCAGGAACGGAAGATTCTTCTTGAGGAGTTCACGACAACGAAGAATGGAGAGTCGCTATTGGCCGACAGTGTCTACAACATTGCCGTCAGCGACCGCGACGACGTCATCTGGGTGAAATACCACATGGAGAAGACAGTGCCGGGAGTATCATCTTATTCGTGGTTCTTCGACAGCGATGGCACATTCACTCCGGCAATGATGATTGACAGGGAGGAGTTTTCCGACATGGAGAACCGCGGTCCGGCATACTTCGTAAAGTACAACGAACTGCTCACCTATCTGCTCGACCAGTGCTCCGGCATCCCGACTTTTGCCACGGTCGATGTCAGTGCCACTCTCAACGACGCGCACACCGTGGCAAACATCAAGGCGAAGGTGGAGAGTCAGGTTAGGGAGATGCCACATCAGAAGTCGCTGCGTATGACGTTGCTCGCCGTCGAGGACTCCGTGGAACTAACCCCCGGACTCGACAAGGAGAATGGCATCGTGCGGAAGTTCATCAACGGAGCGTGGGGCGACCAAGTCGATGTCAGCAACCATGCCGACTCGATAACGGCCAACCTCGACATCGATCCGTCATGGAATGTCAACAACATGCGCATCGTTGCTTTCCTGAGCAACTACGACAGCAGTCAACCGCTCAATTGTTCGGTGTTCAACTCAGCACAGTGCCAGCTTGGCATCACCGACGGCATCTATCAGACGACCGTCCAAAAGCTGCGCCCGACAGTGTTCTGCGACGGCAAGGCATTCTCCACTGCCAACGGATTCAAGGTCGTAGCCGTATACAATCAGGCCGGCCAAGAGGTGGACAACCAAGGTTTGCAGCGGGGTCTCTACCTCGTGAAGGTCACCGACGGTGTGAGGACAACAACCGTCAAGTATGTCGTCAGATAGACAGTATTAATCCTCTTATAAGACAACAGAAATAGAATTAACAACCAATCAATGTAACTAAACACTGTGGAATATGAAGAAAAAATTACTTATCGCCCTTGGCATAGCGGCTTTGTTGCCGCTGTCATCACATGCCCAGAAGGTGATGGTGGTCTACGGCCATAGCGGACAACATCTGTTGGAGGACAGCGTAGAGAGCATCTTATCGCTGATGCCCTCCGATGATGTGCTCAACGTGAAGTCACGGCTCGGCAAGGTGTCGGCCATCAGCCTCTCCGACATCCGGAGCATCAAATTCATTCCGGCCACAACAGGCATCGGGAAGTTGCGGTCGACCGATGGAAAGCTGTCATTCGCAAACAATGGTGACCAGATAACCGTCAGCGGATGGAATGGAAGGGAAGGCCGTTTCGCGGTTTACTCCGCCGACGGCTCGCTCGTCATAAGCGGCAGCCGCTGGACCGGAACACCTATAAGCACCACACAGCTGACACCGGGACTGTATATTCTTAAAGCCAACAACCAATCATTCAAATTCATAAAATGAAAGTCATGAAAACCATCACTACCCTACTCCTCGCTCTTGTCTCCGTGGCAGGAGCCAGTGCCCAGAATATCGACCGACTGATAGTACAGCCGAAGTCGGGCAACCCACAGGGCTACGCAATAGATAATGTCGACAGCATATACTTCGATCATGTCGGTGACGATGTCGCTGCCACAGTGACTGTCAATAAGGTAAGCACATCATCAACAGGCGACACCCTCTGGGTGGCCGTCACGCCCACTGCCGACTGTGCCTCCTACCGCATCACCTGCATGCCTACAGTAAGGGCCAACGCCATCACATCGTCGGCAGCCCTCGATGCTTATCTCAACAATATCAATGCGGCACGCTATTATCAGGGATTCACCAATGCACAGATGACCGGTTTCGACCAGCCCTTTGAGGCCGCATCACAGTATTCGCTCGTCACGCTGGCCTACGACAAGTACAACACAGCGTGCAAGATTTCCAAGACCGATTTCACCACTCCTGCGGCAGCACTCATTGGCAGTCCTACCGTGGCATGCCAGACCACCGATTCGACAACGACGACACTGTCGATGAAGTTCACGCCTAACGCCGACTGTAAGGGTTACGCCATCTGCCTTTTCGAGGCCGGACAGGCTCAGCAGCAGTTCGACCAGTGGGCACCGATGTTCGGTTTCGTCAATATGGGTGATATGATCAAGCAGTTCAGCGGAACGACATATACCACTGAATACACTAACACCTGGACCCAGTTAGCACCGGATACGAAATACGAGGTGTACATTCTGCCCATGGATGCCAACGGCAACTATGCGCCAATGGTCATCGCCCACGCCTCGACGGCCAAGCAGGGAGGCACCGGCACAGCCATGGTGACTATCACCATCGGCAACTATGTCACAACCGAAAACGGCAACTACCAGGAGGTCACCTACACTCCTAACGACCAGACATCGTTGCACCGCGACATGCTCATCACCGCCGAGGCTTACGCACAGTGGGGCGAGCAGGGTGTCATCGATTATCTGAAGGCCGACAACAGCAAGGATCCTTATTGGAATCAGTATGGTGTTGACAACGCAACATGGAATGCCGATCCCAACACACAGTATGTGGCATGTTCCATCGCACGCAATATCAACGACGAATGGGGTCCGCTCGCAAAGGTTGAGTTTACGACAACATCGGGCAACTCGACATCGGCAAAGGCTCCGCGCATAGCTACGAGAAAGGCGCAGACTACAATGACATTCAACGGAAAGGCTCCTACGATGAACGCCCGCTGGGCACACCGCGGTCTGACCATCACCGAAAGCGCAAAATAAATCATAATCATACCGCGGGGATTGCCGGCATCGGCTTTCCCCGCTTTTATTTTATCAACACAGAACAAAAACAATGAGAAGAAAAACATCAATCATGTTCTTGTCAGCAGCCGTAATCCTTGGCACCGCACAGATGCATGCCCAGGAGGGAAATACAGCTCGGCAAGGTAAGGCCATGCCCTACGCTACGGCTGCGGCCGACCTCCCGGCGGTATGCCAGAATCCTCTGCTGAAGTCGGGAACCGTAAAGTTCGCTCCGGCATCAGCACCCACCATGCTCTTCGACCAAGCCGACGGACAAGCGAAGGTGTGGGGATTCCTCCAGTTCGACTACCGCTACCGCACTAACGCCGTTGTCGATTTCACCACCGACAACCCCGACGCCTACTCCATGCTCAACGACTATCGTCAGGAGCTCGGTGTGTCGAAGGTCATCACGGCAGCAACCTTCGCCGGCAACACGCTCTACGGCTATGCCTGCACCTATTACGGTCCGGGAGCCCTCGTACCCTATGCCGTCGGCACCATCGACCCACTCACCGGCGCCTTCAGTCCGATAAGATCGGTGAATGTAGCCTCCGGTCTGCTCATCAACGATATGACCTACGACCCGGTGACGAGAAAAATCTATGGCGTACAGTTCAATGAGAATACCGAGTCGCCCGCCGACAGCTATTCCAATCTGTACCGCATAGACCCTGGAACGGGCGAGACCGACAGCATCGGACAGGTCGGCTATCTGCTCTACACCATCGCCTCCGATGTCGACGGCAACCTCTATGGCATTGCACGCGACATGAATGTGGAGAGTACCGACAACAACAACTCCTTCCTCGTGAAGATTCCCGCCGACACCATCGCAGCAGGCCGGACAACGGCAACACCCGTAGCTGCGAACACCAAACTCGGGGTGAACGTCTACTACCAGCAGAGCATGGAGTTCGACCGCACGAACCATCGCTTATGGTGGCTGTCGCAGAGCAGCAGCGGCAATCCTTATCTCGCCGAGGTCGACTGCAAGACAGGAAAGCTGAAGTCGAAATATCTCTTCAACTCGCAGGCACAGATTACGTCACTTGCCATCCCCTACCAGCAGGTAGAGGCCACGGCACCGTCATATCCGCGGTCGTTCACGGCCACCGCGGCTCCCAAGGGCGGCAACGAGGCTACCCTCGCATGGGTCAACCCTTCGACCGACTATATGGGCGATGCCCTCACCGAGCTCTCGGGAGTACGCGTCTACCGCGACGGCAACCTCATCCACACCGCTGACGGAACGGTGGCAGAGACTGCTCAGACCTACACCGACAACACTATCAGCGAACCCGGCTACTACACCTACCGCGTACAGGGCTACAACACTGCCGGTGACGGTGTATACAAGGAAGCCCGCATCTTCGTGGGCAAGGACAAACCGGGAAAGGTGCGCAACATTGCGTTAGCCACTAATGGCAACACAGCCACACTGTCGTGGAACAGTCCGGAGAAGGGCCTGAACGACGGATGGTACGACAAGGCATCGCTGCGCTATAAGGTCGTCCGTCAGCCCGACGGAAAAGTAGTCAGCGAGGCTACTGCCGACAGCACCGTAACCGATAATGTGTCGAAGTATGCAGGATATTATTATCAGGTCATACCGTCCAACGCACAAGGCACCGGCGACACCGTCAGCTCGAAGGTCGAGCAGTTCGGTCCATCGGTGGAGATCCCGTACACCGACTCGCTGAACACGAAGCCGGCATTCAACGAATGGAAGGCCATCGATGTCAACAACGACGGCACGACATGGTTCTTCGACGAGGGCAACAAGGTAACCAACTATTACTACTCACTCAGCGCAGCCAACGACTTCCTTGTATCACCGCCCATGAACTTCGACGGCAACAAGCAGTATCAGGTGCGCTACACCTACTACTCGTCCAACTGGGTGACCGCCGACGACCATACGCCGATAATGGAGAAGATGAAAGTCTACTATGGCCAGCAGGCTACGGCAGCCGGTCTGAACACAATGATCGACGACCTCGGAGAGTTCCACACAGCCAGTGGCAACTACCTCTATGGCAAGAGCACGTTCAAGCCTAAGAGCGGCGACGGATACGTCGGATTCCTCGCCTGCTCCGATGCCGACTGCGGCGTGATATATCTTAAAGATGTGAACATCCGTGAGTACAGTGCCACCGACGTCAGTCTGAAGAACGTCCAGGGCAGTGCCACAGCAAATGTCAACGCGCCCTACTCCTTCGGTGTCGACGTCACCAACGAGGGCAACAAGGCCGTCAGCGGATTCACCATCGAAATCATTGATGCTCAGAGCGGTGACGTGGTGGCTCAGAAAGTCGTTGACGAGCCCCTCGGTGTCGACGAGACAAAGAACTACTCCGTCGAATGGACACCGGATGCAACCGGAAAG
>NZ_BPTV01000004.1:170000-209082 GCF_019973375.1 Prevotella lacticifex
CCAATTACCAGTTTTGCCCTAGGCCGTCCCTTGCGGTCACGGACTTCAGGCACCCCCGGCTTTCATGGCTTGACGGGCGGTGTGTACAAGGCCCGGGAACGTATTCACCGCGCCATGGCTGATGCGCGATTACTAGCGAATCCAGCTTCGTGGGGTCGGGTTGCAGACCCCAGTCCGAACTGTGGGGGGATTTAAGGATTTGGGCAAGCTTGCGCGCACCCGGCTCTCTGTGCCCCCCATTGTAACACGTGTGTAGCCCCGGACGTAAGGGCCGTGCTGATTTGACGTCATCCCCACCTTCCTCACACCTTGCGGTGGCAGTGTCTCCAGAGTGCCCAGCATAGCCTGATGGCAACTGAAGAGAGGGGTTGCGCTCGTTATGGCACTTAAGCCGACACCTCACGGCACGAGCTGACGACAACCATGCAGCACCTTCACTGAGGCCCCGAAGGGCATCACCATCTCTGGATCTTTCCTCAGCAATTCAAGCCCGGGTAAGGTTCCTCGCGTATCATCGAATTAAACCACATGTTCCTCCGCTTGTGCGGGCCCCCGTCAATTCCTTTGAGTTTCACCGTTGCCGGCGTACTCCCCAGGTGGGATGCTTAACGTTTTCACTTGGCCGCTTACGTTAGACGCAAACAGCGGGCATCCATCGTTTACCGCGCGGACTACCAGGGTATCTAATCCTGTTCGATACCCGCGCTTTCGAGCTTAAGCGTCAGTAACGCTCCCGTCAGCTGCCTTCGCAATCGGAGTTCTTCGTCATATCTAAGCATTTCACCGCTACACGACAAATTCCGCCAACGTTGCGCGCACTCAAGACCGTCAGTTCGCGCTGCAAGTCAGGCGTTGAGCGCCTACATTTCACAACACGCTTGACAGCCGGCCTGTGCTCCCTTTAAACCCAATAAATCCGGATAACGCCCGGACCTTCCGTATTACCGCGGCTGCTGGCACGGAATTAGCCGGTCCTTATTCGCGGGGTACCTGCAATGAATGACACGTCACTCACTTTATCCCCCCGTAAAAGCGGTTTACAACCCATAGGGCCTTCGTCCCGCACGCTACTTGGCTGGTTCAGGCTCTCGCCCATTGACCAATATTCCTCACTGCTGCCTCCCGTAGGAGTTTGGACCGTGTCTCAGTTCCAATGTGGGGGACCTTCCTCTCAGAACCCCTACTGATCGCGGGCTTGGTGGGCCGTTACCCCGCCAACAACCTAATCAGACGCATCCCCATCGCAAAGCGGTGAACCTTTACTGCAATTCTGATGTCATCATCACAGCACATAGGGCATTAATCTTACTTTCGCAAGGCTGTGCCCTACTTTGCGGCAGGTTGGATACGCGTTACTCACCCATTCGCCGGTCGTCGCCCAGCAAAAGCAAGCTTTCGCTGTCGTTACCCCTCGACTTGCATGTGTTAAGCCTGTAGCTAGCGTTCATCCTGAGCCAGGATCAAACTCTCCATTGTATAATATCTTTATAGACCCGAAGGCCTACATTAGTCTGTCCGAGTCAGGAACGTTCGTTTTATTGAGATCCGATAACCTGTTATCTTTTTCAACTCATCCCGCCCACTATATATAATAATGTAAAGGCCTCAGCCCGTGCACCATATAAATAATGTAAAGGACAGAAATTGAACGGCTCGTTTCTTTTCTTGTACTACTCTCTGTCTCTTATGTAATCCTTTCAAAGAACTCTTTCTTTCTCGGGGCGGCTCATCCTCTTCCGAGTTGACTGCCCGGCTTCCGTTGCGTCTCAAAAACTAAGTGTTATTGATTGTTTCCCGAAAAGCGAGTGCAAAGGTAGGGGTTTATTTTCATTCCCGCAAATGTTTTGAGAAAAAATATTCGATTTTTATTAAAGTTTTCTCTTTATTTGACAAAATGGAGGCGCCGTTGGCGCGCACACATTATTATATATAGCGGGGGAGAGGAAGGGGCGCCGCAATGTATTGCGGCGAACACAACGGGAGGGAGACAGGAGGGGAACGGGAGGGGAACTGGAGGGGAACGGGAGGGGAACGAGAGGGAGACGACTACGATGTTGACGAGGCCTCATCGGGTGATGCGAGCGGATCATACACCATGACCGGCTATGTCGACAAGTATCCTATCACTATGTACCTGTCGTTCAGCGGCAGCAATGTCACGGGCTGGTACTACTACGACAAATACAAGGCAAAGATGACGTTCACCGGAACATACTCTGGTTCGTCTCTCGACCTCTACTGTGAGGGCGGCGACGCGTTCTACGGCACATTCGTCAACGGAGCCTATTCGGGACATTTCTCCGGAAACAACGGCAACGAGATGAACTTCAACGTGTCGCAATGACCGTTCAAGGAAAATAATACACTACCGGCAGGCTGCCGGCTCCGAGCCACGGCTCGTCGAGCAGCGACGGGTCGTGACGTTGGCGGTGCCACTGCGGTGGCAGTGCCGACTGTGCCTCACGCCATAAAGCGTCGGAGGCAGTGACGCATACGGCCCATACTACCGGCCCGAGCGACGGGCTGGCGGTCTCGTGGGCTATGACCTCACGGCAGTGGTCGCAGTCGGGGTCGTAGACGAACAGCACGCGCGGGCGGACTGTTGCTTTCGTGGCAACGGTCCGCCCGTTGTCGTTATCGGCCCTGCCGACGGCGCTGTCGCCGATGACGGTGGCCACGAGCGAATCGGCAAGGAGGCCGAAACGGGAATCAAGGAAACTGCTGAAGAGCCTCTCGTTGCGCAGCGGCGAGTCGGCATTGGTGAGATAGTCCATCGCCGTGAGATACCAGTTGGCCCGGAGGCTGTCGCTATGCAGACTGCCGTAGAAGGCATTGATATTGTCGTGGCGGACGGTAGAATCCTTTGTGGCGAGCCATCCGAGATAGTCGACGAAGTCCTGCTCCGTGGCTATCGTGCTGCGGACTTGGGCCGGGGAGGCTATGTGGAGCGCGAGGAGGAGCAGGACTGAGAGATATAAGCGAAAGAGCATGATGGGTTGTATGGGGTGGAGGGTGAATGAGAGGGGTGGATGAAGTGATGATGAGGGGTCGTGGAGACTAATCGTTTAATATGTGGCGGAACTCATCGGTGAGGAACTGCTCGATTTCGACGGGCCAGAAGGTGACGACAACCTTGCCGACGGCATGGGCGGCTATCTCATCGGACTGATAGACAAACATCACGCAGCCATCCTGATAATACGGTGCATTCTCAGGGAAGGGAACGAGGTTGTCGGCAGAGAAACTCTCACGGACTCCGGCGGGGAGTTTCTCCTGGATGAGCTTCCGCAGAGCTGGACAGTCGCGGACGAGGGCGGCAGGCTGTCCTGTTGTCTTATCGAAGGTGATGCCCCGGTCGATGCTGGAGCCGTGGGCGCCTCCGGTAAATACGTAGCCGCTCGTGGTGAGGGTGAGATAGCGGTCGCCCTCATCAGTGCGCACAATCTTCAGCTGCACGGAGCACGGCATAGCGGGTGTGCCGTTGGCCTTGTCGACGACATTCATCGAATCGGTGAGACGGGTGATAGCGTCACGGAACATCTTCGCGACATCGCCTTTGTAGGCTGGAGCGACGGCTGTGGTGTCATCAGACCAGCTTATCGACCTGGCGACACCGTTGAGAACCGATGCCTCATAGTCGACGACGGCATTTCGGATGTCACCGCCGGCAAGTGGATAGTCAAGACTGATATCGAGCTGACGGCCACGGTCGAGGTAGTGAGTATTGCGGTAGTCAGCGGTGACTGTCTCGGGGTCGTCGACGACAGTGGCCTTCACGTCGACGGTGGCCTTACGGTAGCGGCCGTCGACGGCTAACAGTCTGATTGGCTGTGTGGTATAGCTCTGACGCTCACCATAATGTACGGTGTAGGCAAGTCGCAACCGGTTCTTTGCCACCTCGGTAACGGTCACTGCCGATATTTCGGTACGTCGATTGGTAACAGGAAGGACAATAGCCAGTACGGCCTGCTTACGGAAGTTTAACGCTGTAGGCTCACCGTCGTTGCCCATGACGGCCGCTGGCGAGAAGAGGTGGTCGAAGTCGGCTTGGGTGGTGACCAACGGGCTCGACGGCAGTGGAGCGCCGGAGTTGTGGAAGTAGTTTTTCAGCTCAATCGTCTTTACCTGCCTGATGGCCGCAGCCATCTGCTGTGGCATTATAGACATGGCAGCGACGAGAACTGCTAAGACAAACAATCTTATTTTGCTCATTGATGGATAATTTAAAGGGGATAATAGGAAATTATAGGGAGCTATAGGGAGCTATAGGAAACTATAGGAGCTATAGGACGCTATAGGGAGCCAAGGGCTTAGCGGATGAAGTTCATTGGCGACCAGGGCTCCTTCTCGGGGAGGTCGGTTGTGGCGAGGCCATGGATTTTCTTGAGCATCCACGACATGTTGTGAGCCAGGGTGCGCATGGTTTGCATGCCCTCGGTGTCGGAGGCAGCCTCACCTTTCTCGCGGCCGTAGGCGATATTCCAATACTGGGATGTGACTATGGGCATGTTGCACATCTCAAACATCATATTCATGGTCTGGTAAGCCACATCGGCACCGCCACGGCGACAGACGCAGACGTTGGCCACCGGCTTATACTGGAAGGCTCCGCCATTGCTGTAGAGCAGGCGCTGGATGAGGGCCATGGCCGTGGCGTTGGGCACACCATAATAGACGGGAGTACCGAAGACAAAGGCATCAGCGGTCTCGGCCTTCTCCGAGATGGTGTTACAGATATCGTCGTCGAAGACGCAGCGGTGCTTGTCCGGGTCGCGGCGACAGCCTCCGCATGCTATGCAGCCCCGTACTGGCTTGGCTCCGAGTTCGACGAGCTCAGTGTCGATGCCGTCGCTCTCCAATGTTTTCTTCACTTCGTTCAGTGCCGTGAATGTATTTCCCCCACGGCGTGGACTTGCGCTGACTAATAATACTTTCATAATGTTCAGGTAAAAATATAATCAAATGTGACAGCGCAAAGGTAGACAAAGATAAGCAAACGACAAAATATCGTAAGGTTAATTTAGTCTAATCAGTACGGTAGCAGTCGTTTTTCTATGCTGAAATATTTTTACATTATTTCGATACATGCCATTTCGGCTTGCGATTGATAAAATAATAACGTTCCGAATAAAATCGGTGCAAAGGTATTCAGCGGCTGCTACAATGATGTTACAACCGCTTGACAAAGTTGCTAATGTTACCGTCAGCTCATGAGCCACCCGATGAGGAGTTGCTTGTAGGTGTCGGTCTGGTCGATGAAGGTCATGTGGCGGGCACCGTCGAGGAGCTCCCAAATGGCGTTCGGCATATTATCGTCCATTGTTTTGGCTATCAGCGGCGTACACTCGTCGTTCGTTCCGCTGATGATGAGGGTGGGGTCGGTAATCTCGCCCAGACGGTCGGTATAGTCGAAATCGCGGAGAGTGCCCGTCGGGGTGTACTCGTTCGGTCCCCAGGCGGTGAGATACGACTCAGTGCCGAACCGCTTCGGTCGACGTAAACACTCCGGCGAGGCATCGGTAATCTCGTCGGCATGGAGGACGGTATAGTGGTCGTTGGCCTTCAGATAGGCCGGATCGTCGAAGTTGCCGGTGGCCACGGCTCGTGCTATAGCCTCCTGCTCGTCGTCGGGCATGAACGAGATAAGCCGTTGCTGCTCATGGCTCCACAGCTCACTCGAGGGGAGTGTGCTCGAGAGGATTATCGACTCGATGCCCTCGGGGTGGCGGTCTATCATGTAGGCGATGATGAGCATGCCGCCCCACGACTGTCCGAGGAGGTTCACACGGTTGAGGTGCAGATGACTGCGCAGGGCCTCGAGCTCGTCGAGCCAGGTCGTCAGCGTCCACAGCTCGGGATGTCCGTCGACATAGCTCTCGCCACATCCAATCTGGTCGTAGCTGATAATCTGACGGCGGGTGGTGACGGCAAGGTCGTCGAGCACCTCAAAATAGTTGTGCGTAGAGCCCGGCCCACCGTGGATGAGCAGCAGAGGGGCATTGTCGGTGGGTTCGCCGACGATTCTGTAATATGTCTGATAGCCCTTGAAGGGCATCGTTCCTGTTGTAATCTTCATTGATAACGATAGTTTTATAAGGTTGGTGCTATGTTCATTTTCGTTCGAAAAGAGGAAATTATCGGGGCACACCGAGTGAAAAAATCACTTCAAGCGCTCCGCGGCGATGTCCTCAACGGCCTTGCGGCGAATCTTTCCCGTGGCCGTGAGGGGTATCTGCGCCACGTGGATATAGTGCTTCGGGCACCAGTATTTCGGCAGTACGCGCTCGCAGACAGCCCTCAGCGCATCGGCATCACCGGTCTCGCTGACAAATACCACCACCTCGCCGAACTTACGGTCCGGGGACTTCGTGATGGCAAAACGGCCGGTGAGATGGGGCGCGAGGGCCTCCTCGACATCCTCGATGCGAATCTTTATGCCTCCCGAGTCGATGACATTATCCTTCCGGCCCAAGACTCTGAACTGCCTGACACGGCGACCGCCGACCGTCGCAGAGCGCATCTCCACAAGGTCGTTGGTCTTCAGGACACCGTCGTGGACCAGCGGTGCGTCGATGACGAGACAGCCGTCGTCGGCCTTGTCGACCCTTACGCTGTCGAAAGGTGTGTACCACTCGTCGGCCTCGGGGCCGTTGACCTGCCGCAGGGCGATATGCGAGAGAGTCTCGGTCATGGCATAACTGCTCCAGATATGGTTCGGGAAGTCGGCAAGAGCCTGAGCCATAGCGGCATCGACAGCCCCACCACCGATGATGAGATGGCGTATCTGCCGTAGCCGCTGCCGCTCCTCCGGAACCTGCAACGAGTTGAAAACCTGCATCGGCACCATCGCCGCAAAGACGGGCGCGGCCTCATCGTGGGGATAGACGGTGTCGGCCAGAGGATGACCGCACGGTTTGACGTCAATGAGACGCAGGTTTCGCTCCAACGCCCTGACCACCACCATCTTTCCGGCGATATAATCGAGGGGCATACAGAGCAGTGCCGTGTCGCCGGAGTGCAGTCCGAGGAAGTCGCAGGTGATGCGGGCGGAGTTGAGCATCTTCGCTTTTTCGACCCACATCGGCTTCGGTGTTCCCGTCGATCCGCTCGTATGCACCAACAACGTGGGCGAGGGATCATTCCATTCGTCGAGAAAATCGCTGAGCGTCATGCCTTTAGCCCCTCCTTGGCGGGATTATACCACAGACGGTCGCCACGTATTTCCAGTGGCATTTCGATATTGTCGGTATAGAGGAGCCCCGTTCCCAATCCCTGCGGAAAGGTGATGGCGGGCCCGTAGACTGACGCGCAGAAATGGGCGATGGCGTTGAGTCCCACATTACTCTCGAGGGCTGACGTTATCCACGAGCCTATGCCGCGCTCGCCGGCAAGGGTTATCCACTCGCGGCAGCCGCGTATTCCGCCGTGGAGACTCGGCTTGAGAACGATGAACGCAGGACGGATGGTGTCGAGCAGTCGGGCCTTCTCGTCCCTGCTGTTCACACCGATGAGCTCCTCGTCGAGGGCTATCGGCAGCGGCGAGAGGCGGCACAGCCGTGCCATAGCGTCCCACTGGTGCTGCCGTATGGGCTGTTCGATGGAGTGGATGCCGAAGGGCGCGAGAGCCCGGAGGCGCTCCATGGCGTTGTCGGGGGTGAACCCTCCGTTGGCATCGACGCGGAGCTCAACCTCGTCGCGTGAGAACCGTTCCCGGATATGCTTTACGAGCTCCAGCTCACGGTCGAAGTCGATGGCACCAATCTTCAGTTTCACACAGTGGAAACCGTCCTTGAGCTTCTGCTCCAGCCGCTCGTACATCTCGTCGAACGACCCCATCCACACGAGGCCGTTGATGGGAATGCCCTCCTCGCCGCGCGCAAAGGGGGTGTCGGAGAGGGCCGTACTCCCCGCCGCGAGCTCGTCGAAGGCGGTCTCGAAGCCGAAGAGCACCGACGGATAGGGGCGCAGGGCCTCGACGGGAATGGTGCCGTGGCGCTCCACGTAGGCGGCGGTGTCGGCGAGCAGAGCCTCGTAATCGGCCTCCGGCATAGCATCGCAGCTGAGGTCGGGGAGCACGGAGCACTCGCCCTGCCCCACCCTGCCGTCGCTCTCGACGCTGACATAGTAGGACAGATGTGTGGTGTAGACGCCACGCGATGTGCCGGCAGGCTGCTTGAAGTGCAACAGTCGCCGCTCAAAATGAACTTTCATATTTCTTTATCTCCTATTTTTCAATCGAAAACCGAGGGAAATCCGTCAATCGGACAGGGCCGGACGAGAGACTCAAAAGGCTCTAATCCGGGGCCAATCCGGGAAATCCAAGGGTATAATATCGTTCCGGCGGAGAATTATATAAGTCGCCGGGCCGGAACATTACGGACAATTCAGCCTTACCAATGGGATTCGGTGTGGACCGCAAATCAGCTCTCCTTATGGGAACTGCGGATACTTGTCGAAGTCGGGCTTGCGCTTTTCGAGGAACGCCCTGCCCCCTTCCTGCGCCTCATCGAGGGTGTAGTAGAGCATAGTAGCGTCACCAGCGAGTTCCTGGATGCCGGCCTGACCGTCGAGTTCGGCGTTGAATCCGGCCTTCATCATCCTCAGTGCCAACGGCGACCGCTCCATCATCGTCTCGGCCCACTCCACACACGTATCCTCGAGTTTGTCGAGGGGCACAACCTTATTGACGAGTCCCATGCGCTCGGCCTCCTCGGCGGTGTACTGCATACACATATACCACATCTCGCGAGCCTTCTTCTGTCCGATAATCCGGGCGAGATAGGATGCCCCCAAGCCAGCGTCGAAACTGCCGACTTTAGGTCCTGTCTGACCGAAACGGGCATTCTCGGAGGCTATCGTGAGGTCGCAGACGACGTGCAGGACGTGTCCGCCACCGATGGCATAGCCGTTGACCATCGCGATGACGGGCTTCGGCAGACGACGGATCTGTATCTGGACATCGAGGACGTTAAGGCGCGGCACACCGTCGTTGCCGACATATCCGCCACGTCCTTTCACGTGCATGTCGCCACCGGAGCAGAAGGCCTTGTCGCCGGCACCGGTGAGGATGACGACCCGTATGTCGAGGTGGTCGCGGCAGTAGGTGAACGCCTGACTCATCTCCCACACTGTCAGCGGCGTAAACGCATTGCGGTAGCGCGGGCGGTTGATAGTGATCTTTGCGATGTGGTTGTATTCCTCAAAGAGAATCTCCTTGAAGTCGAACCCTTCTATTGTTTTCCATTCTCTTTCCATAATCTATAATGTATTAAAATAGTTTTCGTAATTCGTCCAATCGGTTGAGCTGTCGGTCACGACCTCAAGGAGCCGCGGTCCGGAGGCGTTGCCGGTGAGCCACCGCAGTCCCTCGTCGAGGTGGCTGCCGTCGGCCACTGAGAGATAGCCGATGCCATTGTCGGAACAGAATCCGCGAGCCGTAGTGCGATACTGAGCCTTGACATTCAGTGCATCGTCGGCGTCGGCGAGAGCCTGGAACTTCTCGAATATTCCGCCACCTCCGTTATTGAGCAGAAGGATACGGAAATTTCCGTGCAGACGGCTGTTCCACAGTGCGTTGCGGTCGTAGAAGAAACTCAGGTCGCCGATGACGCAATAGACATTCCCGTCGCTGAGAAGAGAATAGCCCGCAGCCGTCGACAGCGACCCCTCGATACCGTTCACGCCACGGTTGCAGCCGATACGGTGGCGGGCGTAGATGCATCCCATGCGCACAGCCATACTGTTGGCGTAGAAGACGCGGGCTCCGGCATCATCGGCCGGGAGCCGTTCTTCGAAGCGTTTCACGGCGAGCATCGTCGAGAAAGCGGGCTCGTAGCTGCGGCGGTGCTCACCGGTCAGCGCCCGCAACTGCTGCCAGCGGTCGTACCACCCGACGGGACCGGAGCCTCCGACAGCCGCGAGCACGTCGGCGGGACGGCCCTCGACGATACCCGTGAGGTTCATGAAGGTATCGATGACGGCACCGGTCTCGTCGATGCGCCAGCAACGGGCGTCGACGGCACGGCGGAGATAGTCCTTCAGCCGGGCGCTGACGAGGGTCCGTCCGACATAAACAATGAAGTCGGGCAGCGGAAATTCGGTTCCGTCGGCGGCCTTCAGCATGGCGTCGAGGCTCTCGCTGCCATCCTCCGCACTCAGTGCTTCCTGCAGGACGACATAGTGGCGGATAGCCAAAGCATCGGTGACGGCACGCGGCAGTTCGCCGTCACGCATCTGTCCGACGACAATCAGCGGGCGTCGGGCCTCGTTCATCTGCCTCATAATCAACGTGGTATCAGTCCGGAGAGCCGGAATGCGCACAACAGTCCGCTCCTGCGGGAGGTCGTGCCGGGTGAAATTATACAGCGGTCGGCTTATCGGCACATTGATATGAACTGGAGCGCCACCGCGGGCCGTGGCCGCAAGGAGGGCCTCGTTGACGAGACGGTTGCAGTGCCAGTGGCTTTCGCGGTCGCCGGACGGAACCTCCGGCAGGTTGACGGCCGCAGCAACGAAGCGTCCGAAAGCCCCCGGCTGCGGCAGCGTCTGACCGTCGAGCTGGTCGACCCACTGCTGCGGACGGTCGGCGGAGACCACTACGAGGGGCACGCGCTGATAGAAGGCCTCGGCGACGGCGGGCGCGAGATTGAGCAGTGCCGACCCCGACGTGACGCAGACGACCGTCGGCAGACCCGTGCGCAGGGCCATGCCCAAGGCGTAGAATCCCGCACTGCGCTCGTCGGTAACGGGATAGCACGTCAGCGACGGACACTCGCTGAGGTTGTGGACGATAGGGGCATTGCGCGAGCCGGGACAGACCACGGCATGGCGGACGCCATGGGCAACGAGCAGAGAGGTGAGAATATTTATGTTTTCCTTGTCAGAGTACATCCTTCATTGTTCTTAGTTTTTCTTCCGTTTCCTTCCATTCGTCGTCCTCACGACTCTCGCTGAGCAGACCGCCACCGGCATAGAGCGACACCCTGCGGCCACTGACCTCCATACAGCGCAGCGAGACGAACAGATGGGTCGCACCGCCGATGGCCACCGGTCCGGCAAAACCGCTGTAATAACGGCGGTCGGCGGTCTCGCTGTTGAGGATTATCGACCGCGCCTCAGCCTTCGGCAGACCGCACACGGCGGGTGTGGGATAGAGGTCGTCGATGAGCGACGACAGTGCCGGACGGTCGGCGGGGAGGTCGAAAACGAAGTCGGTGCAGATATGGAACAGTCCTCCGGCGGTGACGGTATGCGGTGCCGAGAGTTCAATATCAGTGGCATGACGGTGCAGACAGTCGCCGACATACTCCTCAACGATATGCTGCTCGCGCCGGTTCTTGGCACTCCACGGTCCGTCGGTGGTCATCGTCCCGGCAAGGGCGACGGTGCGCCACCGCTGTCCGCGGCCTTCGACGAGCACCTCCGGTGTGGCCATGAGCCACGTTCCGCTGACGGCAGTGCTCACGAGGATTATCATCTGATGGGGATAACGGCGGCAGGCCCTGTGGAAAGCGGCCTCCACGTCGACGACGGCATCGGCAGTGAGGTCGTGGCGGCGGGCAAGGACGACCTTGTCGGCAACGCCATCGTCGAGGCATCGGTGCACAAGGGTGAAGTCGTGGTGGTAGGCTTGTCGCTCGGTGGCGGCAGCAGTGGCCCGCAACGGGGTGCCGGCATCATCGCTGATGGGGTTCGCCGGAGCCGCGGCAGGATTGACCACGGATGACGACGGGGATGCGTCGACGGACCTGACATCGGTCGTCGTGGCCGGGATAAAGACCACAGGATGATCAGCCGTCGCCAGAAATGGCGCAAGCACAAATCCGCTGCGACCGGCGATGGCATCGATACTGCTGATGCTCTCGGCCTCACCGCTGATAACATGATATTCCGATGTATCGGGCAGACGATAGTAGGCGAAGTCCATCATTCGGCGTCCTTTCTTTCTGAATTGTCTTTATCCTCTGTCGTCTTTTGCGCTCCCGATTTTCCTTTTGCCGGAAGGACGTAGTTCGTGACGTGCACCGTGGAGATGAGGTCGCCACGACTGTTGCGGATGTCGACCAGCCACTGATGGAGCGTATGACCCTTGTATTGCAGTCGGGCGAGTGCCGTCACGGTGTCGCCCTCACGGACTGCCTGCACATGACTGCCACTGACGTTGATGCCCACGGCCAGACGGTCGGGACAGAGGGCCAGCGAGCCCACCCCGGCGAGGTTCTCGGCAAGGGCCAACGAGGCTCCGCCGGAGAGGAATCCGAAGGGTTGGGTGTTGCGACCGTCGACATGCATGCGGGCCATACAGGTGTCGGGCTCGGGCGTGGAGAGGAACTCCATGCCGAGGGTCTTGCTGAGTCCGTCGCGGCCGTCAATTATTTTCTTTTCCCTGTCAATGTTCATAGTAAATATATTTCGATGATGCAAAAATAACTCTTTTATTTGACACCGCAAAAAAGAGGCACATAATTTAGTACACAACAGAGGGCGTAGGTATTAAATTCTGTTGTGTACTATGCGAGATTCACTGACACCGGATGCAAATGGAGTCTGAGCAAGAGATTGAGAATAAAAGGAAGCGTGAATGACTTGCTGAACACAAAGAAATACAAGAATAGAAGAAATGTGCATCAACGATGATAAAAATATAGACTCATTATCTTCATTCTCGTTTTTTTTTCGTAAGTTTGCCACAAAAAGGCAACGATATGGAAGACGACAACAGATATATCCGATTTGACTGGGCCGCCAAGCGCATGCTGCGCGACAAGGCTAACTTCGGCGTGTTTGAGGGACTCATAACTGTACTGATCAACGAACCGGTACATATCATCGAGATTCTGGAGAGCGAGAGCAACCAGAATGACCGCGACGACAAGTTCAACCGTGTGGACATCAAGGCACGCAACAGCAATGATGAAATCATACTCGTGGAAATACAGCAGGCACGGGAACTGTATTACTTGGAACGGGTGCTCTACGGTGTGGCAAAGACCATCACAGAGCATATATCGCTCGGAGACAAGTACGACAAGGTGAAGAAGGTCTACTCCATAAGCATCCTGTATTTCGACTTGGGACAAGGTGCCGACTATCTGTACCACGGGCAAACATCGCTGATTGGCGTGCATACCGGGGACAAGCTGAAGATTAATGCGCGCGACAAGGGTATCATCAAAATCAAAACTCCGGAACAGATATTCCCGGAATACTTCATAATACGGGTCAACGAGTTCAACAAAGTGGCAAAGACACCACTCGAGGAATGGATAGACTATCTGAAGAATGGTCATATCAAGGATGATACGACGGCACCAGGTCTGCAGGAGGCAAGACAGAAGTTACAATACTTGAAGATGAATAAAGCCGAGCGAAAAGCATACGACAGACATATAGACAATATCATGGTGCAAAACGATGTGCTCGATACCGCAAAAATGGAAGGACTCGAAGAGGGAAGAGCTGAAGGGAGAAAAGAAGGAAGAGCTGAAGGAAGAGAAGAGGGAAGAGCTGAGGGAAGAAAAGAAGGTGAGAAATCAGTAGCACAAAAGCTAAAGGCCATCGGCATGGATGCTGAGTCAATAGCAAAAGTCACTGGACTTACTCTCGACGAAATAGCTAATCTAAATACCGATCAGCACGATAATTAAACCTCCGCATAAAGCTTCACGCGCCCACCTCCATACACACAATTAATAATTTGCCTCCTCCCTTACTAACGAAACAAGAAAATCCGCGTGCCGGGTTCCACATGAACACCGACGCACGGATTTATTGTTTCCTGGTTTTTAATAATATTGCCGAGTCCGTCCACTGCACATTGGCAGGGACGGAATCTCAGCAAAAGGATTGTTACTGTCCTACGACAATCTTCTTTCCATTGACGATATACAGTCCGGGCTGCAAGCCCTCAGCGGACGTAGCGTTATGACGAACAAGCTGGCCGCTGACACTGTAGATATCAAACGGTTTGCCATTGGCAGCCAGTCTGACTGCGTAGATACCGTCAACGACACCGGTAACGGTCAGAGTACCATTGGTGAACTGGAAGAAGTAGTTGGCAGCCTTACCGCCCGAGAGGACGATAGGATACTCGCCGGCAGGTGATGTGGCTGTAGCGGTGGTGGTAGCGACAGGCATCTCCTCGATGACCGACTCGTTCTCGCCGTTGTCGAAGCCCTTAATGGTAATCTTGAACTCCGGATCGGCAGCGTTGGCATCGCGGGTGTAGTCGCCGACAGAGGCGAAGAGCGTGTCGGGAGCAACGATGCAGTAGCCGTCGGCATATTCGACGCCCTCCTGCTCACGGATGGTTCCGCGGCTGACGTGGATAGGATAACGGCCTACCGGGGTGAGCTCGTTGACATCGGTGCTGACCTCCGGGTCGCCATGGACGGCATCGCCTTCAATCTTATAGCCGAGACGGGGAGCCGGGTCGCCATAGATCTTGAAGGCGTTGCGGGCTTTCACGCGGGTACCGAACTCGACGATATTGTCATAACTGCTGCTCGAGCTCTTGAACTGTCCCCACTGCGAGTGGTTGGCATAGCGGGTCTTGCTGCCTGCGGGCACATAGAGCTTGCAGTTTGCGAAGTTGAGTCCCGATACAGCCTTGTCGCCGGTCAATGGCGGTTCCTTAGAGTACATACGGAGCTCGGAGAGTCCGGCCATATTGGCAAAGGCATACTCGCCGATGTTCTCGACGGTCGACGACACGCGCAGACCTGCAAGGCCACGGACGTTGGCCATAGCGTAAGGATGGATGGTGCGGGTTCCCAAAGGCAAGGTGAGGTAGCCGGTCTTCGACGGCATGACCGCGATGAGGTCGGAAGAGTCCTCCTTTGAGTACAGAACATCGTCCTTGATGAAGAAATCGGCGTCGGCAGCCGGCAAGAGTTTAACCTCGCGCAGTCCGCCAACGGCCAATGCGCCGTCGCCGACATGCTTGATGCCCTTCGGAAGATAGAGTTTCGACAGACGACGGGCACCATAGAAGGCGCGCTCAGGCAGCGAGTTGTCGTCGGTAGTATATCGTTTGTCGCCCTCGTAGAGATACGGGTTGCCGCCGCTGACGATGCGTGCATCACTGAGGTCGAGGGTGTTAAGACGGCCCTTGGTGGCGTTGCCCTTGGCGTCGACACCGCACATATAGCGCAGGACGGCAAGGTCGCTGGAGTTGATATCGCCGCTGACCTTCAGCACACCGAGCGATGCGCGTACGGAATCGGTAGGGAACATATCGTTGAGCATGCCGGCCTTATCGACTGTGACAGTGTCGCCGGCAAGTGCCTCACGCTCAGCAGAGATACCGATACACATATCCTGATAGCTCGAGAAGCTGTAGCTCTCGACGGCTAAGGTGGCGATGTCGTACATTCCGTTGTCGGAGCCGTCCCATCCCCAGTTGATGTGCACCTTACCAGTATTGTTGTAACCGTCGAGGACGAAGGCATGACCGCCGTCGTAACCGCTGACACCGGTGTAGAGAATTGGGCGTCCGGCATCGACCTCATTATATACGAGGTTCATCCAGTCGGCCTCGCTGTACTTTGAGCGGTCCTCGACATGTACATCCTCGGAGAGTCCGAAGTTGCGCTTCAGACCGTCGCTGGCATTCTCGGTGTAGGTACCGGAGCCGTCGGGGGCATACTGCATGTCGCTGGCTATACCGCAGGCATACATCAGAGTGGCCACTGCATTGGCCTCGGTGGAGTTGTAGTTGCCCTGGGTGTAGTTGTCGAGCATATTATCCCAGTCGAAAGTGGCATTGCCAAAGTCGAAGGTATAGGTAGCCGTAGGGTAATCGAAAGGCACACCGACAGAATGGGTGCCGACGCCGTGGGCCGGAGCCTTGTGGTAGTAAAGGATCTGAGCCATGGCAGTAGCCACACAACCGGTGACGGCGCGTGCCGTTCCTGTACCGTACCATGAGTTGCTGTACGGTGCATCGGGACAGAGATCGTTATATGGTGTGTCCTGTCCCCAGTTCGAAGTGACGAGGGCAGCAACGTCTGTCTTATATTTTGACGGGTCAGGGGCTGTCGTCGTGCGCGGAGTGTTGGTGCGGATAGCCTCGCGGGTGGCCTCGCGGACGGCACTGAGCCACCATTCGAAGTTCGGGTTCTTGCCGTTTGACACGGCTGCTCCATTGTCGCTGTAGCCAAGAACCTCAGGCATGAGGTCGTCGGCGGAGACAACGACGAACTGTCCGCCGGCATAGCCGTAGATGCGGAACGTTGAGTCCTCACGGAGCAAATCGGGTTTCATTGCCGGTGCCTTCTTACCGTAAGAACGGTACATGGCGGCAAACTGGTGTTGTGCGGCCTGGAGCATAGCCTGCGGTGTGCGTGGCGCTGCACCGGCCGTGGCCGTAAAACCCAGAGAGATTAATAAAAGTAAGAATTTCCTCATATTAAAAACACAATGTTTGTAATGATTATTTATAAAAAACGCAAGTAATGTAAATTCCTATCTGTTATTGCATGCAAAGTTAATAAAAATTGAAAGTTTTTGCAAGCAAAATGCAACATATTTTTATATCAGCGAAAAATTTCTATTCTTTGCAGTGGAGGGAGGGCCGCAAGGCTGCGAAATGGGATGTGGCGATGGGGAAAAATTGGGGTCAAGGGGGGGTGAATGACGAGGAGAAAAATGGAGCGAAATGGAGTGAATGGGGGAAATGGGGTTGATGGGGTGAATGGAGTGAATGGGGTAAATGGGGTAAATGGAAGAGAGGGAGAGGAGAAAAAAGAAGAATGGAGGGCTAAAGACAGAAAGAGCCGCGTACCCATCAGCGGGCACACGGCTCCATGAAATGTTATCAATCGCTTATAAGTAGATGACTACTTAACTAAAGTTTCCCACTTGGAGAACCCCTTTATAAAAAGGCTTTCCCAAAGGGTATGCGCATCTTTAACTTTTCAAAAAACTTTTTATGAGCAGTAGAATATTGCATTATCGGACTTCTCCTTTTAAGGTCATTTGCCCTTTCACATTTATTAAGCACTTGTTAAACTACTTTGTTTATGGGCATCCTGCTATTTGAACTTTTCAGAAACCCCTTGTTTATGGGCATTTTGAACAAGTGGGAAACTTTAGTACTTAATAATGTATTTACGGTCGTTGATGATGTAGAGGCCGCTCTTGAGACCCTTCAGGCTCTTAGCGCCGAGCATTATGGTCTTGCCGTCGATGGTGTAGACATTGTATCTGCCCTCGGCGTCGGCCTCAACACCGTCGATACCTGTTACGGTGATGCTTGCGTCGTTAGAGAATCCTGACTCGTTGATGTTGCCCTGAGCGTCCTGATAGAGGACGGTGACGTTGTAGACGTGTGAACCGGTGTCGGCGTCGGCATCAGCGAATGCAACGGTCTTGCCGTCAACCTCGCCGAGGTACTCGCCATCGCGGTAAACCTTGAAGCCTACGATAGAGTCGTTAGCACCCGGAGCAACCTTCTCGAATGTCACATCATCGATACCGAAGAGGAAGTTGTCGCCAGGAGTGTTGTGGTGGATAGCGAAGTACTTCGCACCAGCAGGCAGCTCAACGCTGATTTCCTTCCAGTTTGGTCCCTCGCTGATAAGGCTTGTGCCGTCAGCGATGTCGCTCTCGAGCTTGACGAAGCTTGCAGTGTCCTGATCTGTAGTAGAATAGAGGACATCGAAGTTCTCAGCATAAGTGACAGAGCTGCCCATCTGATCCTGACCGGTGATGTTGAAGACGTAGAACTTAACGGTCTGCTTCTTGCCGGAGAGTTCCGGAGAAATCAGCCAGTTGTCGGCGTCGACAGCGCTCTGGCCCGTAGCGTCCATAGTGTAAGGTGCTCCAGCGAACTGGTCACCGCTGTGAGGAGTCAGACCTGGGTTGTTGTCGGTAACGCTGAACTTATCGGTGATAGCGTTCGGGTTGAATGCGTCGAAAGCGAATGCTGTGCCCTGTCCAGGATAGGTGTAGCTCTGGAAGAATCCACCTGCGAGACCCTTGTCACCGTCAACGAGTGTCCAGTCGCCGAGTTCGGTAGCGAACGGAGCGTAGCTCTCGAAGTCCTCAGTGACAGATACTGGATCCGGAGCTGTAGGAGCAGTCCAAGAGAGGTTCACGCCCTTGTCGGCAGGCTCGGCCTTCAGGTCGTTGACCTTGGTGTACTGTGAAGGCTTAACCTTTACAGACTTGGTCTCAGTGGTGTTGTCGTCCTCGTCGAGGTCGTTAGCGTAAACCACCTCAGCCTTAACCTTTACGTCCTCAGTCTGGTTGATGGCAACCGGGAGAGTGAGTGTTACAGTGTCCTTAGCGAGCACTGCGAGTTCCTTGCTTACAGCCACTGTATCGACAGCCTTATCGCCCGAGTAGAGGACAACGCTGTAGTCAGAAGCCGGATGAGCACCGAAGTTCTCGACATAAACGTCGACGTTAGCCTTGCTGCCAGCCTTGACAGTAGCAGGAACGCTGATGCCAGCGGCTGCGAGGTTGTACTCGAGCTGGTCGAATACATTCACGTTGTCGACGCCGATGTTGACATCAGATCCCTTAGCCAGACCGTCGAAGCGGACCATGATGTAGCGCTCAGAAGCGAAGTCAGAGAGGTCGACCTCCTGAGTTGACCAGCCTGCGGTTGCATTTGTCGACAGGTCGATGCTCTTGGCCAGATGGTCGACACCGTCAGGAGTCTGAACGAAGACCTTGAATTCGACAGGATCGTTAGCCGTAGCGTAAAGGCTGAAGAACAGCTTAGGATTGGTAGCTCCACGGAGACTGATCTTCGGAGTGTTGATAGAGGTCTCATCACCGTCAGAGATGGTGTAGTCGACAGTACCGAGCCATCCCTGATCCTGCGAGTAAGCGTGCCATGCAGCGCTACCGCCGTCACCGTCGGCAGTGTTCTCAGTGTCGAGGAGCCATCCGGCAGCCTCGTCGTTGTTGTTGTACTGGTCGTTACCGCTGACCCAAGCGAATCCGTTGTCGATGTTGCCGCCCTTGAAGCTCTCCTTGAACGGAAGCTTTATTGACGGACCGATGACTACAGGACCACCCATGATGGCTGTGCTGCTACCTGCATCGCCGTCGGCACGAGCACCAACGAGATAGAAGGTCTGAGTCTTGCCATCCTCAGCTGTTGTTTCCTCCGGATCCTGCGGAATCTCTATTCTGGTAGCACCCTTCTCACTGGTAGTGATAGAGTCGCCAAGATCATAGCCAAATGCGCTCTTTACAACGTTGAAGAATGAAACGTGAACATTTGCCGGATTGACATATCCACCGTTAGTTCCAGTCTCCTCGAACTTATTCCACATAGCGAGGATGTTATTGCTATTGTCGAGAAGCGTGAGGTTCTTTGGCGTTGTAGGTACATCCTGACCGATGAACGCAGTAGCACTTGCCTTCAGACCGAAGTCAGCGCCGATGTAAGGAATGATGGTGTACTTATGAGTACCGTTTGTAGGCACGGCCTTATCGGTGTATGTTACATTTGCACCAGCGTTTGCAGCAGGCAGAGTAGCAATCTGCACACCGTCGCGGAGAATCTGGAAGCTGTCGACTTTAGCGATATCATTGCCACCGACGTTGAGTGTAGGAGCTGTGAAGGCCAGATCAGCCTTGAGAGCGCCGCGGTCACCCGGAGTGATAGTGAAGTTGGTTACAGCCTGTGGAGCTGTTGCCAGAGCGCCCTTCTCGACAACAATGCTGTCGATGTAGAGTGCCAGCTTGTCGGGATCAGAGTTATCGTGGAAACCGATGTAGAAGTTGCCGTCAGCATCAGGATTGATGTCAAAGCTGAATTTCTCCCACTTTGTCGACGGAGTATAAGTCTCCATCAGCGTGTTGGTCATATCGGCAGCCGTAGATCCCTTACCATATTTCACCTCGAGGCTGTTAGCGTATGTAGCGCCTACATTCTTTACCTTGAATGTCACGGTGTACAGACGTCCCGGAGTGAAATGCAGCGGTGGTGTGATGAGCCAGTCGTCGTTAGCCTCTTTCGAGTTGTAGGTCGACTTAGCGTATGCGTCACCGTCGTAAGACGAAGAGTAGCTCCATGTCTTACCGTCGCCGTTGGCGTCGATGACAGTGAAGAGGTTGAAGTCGGCTTCATTGTCGAATGTCTCAGTCCAGTCGGGCTCAAGAGCATTGCCAACCGTGACGCCTGCGGATGTAGCGAGTGCGCTCTCCTGTCCCTCAGCCTTTGCCTTGACAGCATAGACGTAGCTTGCCAGTGGCTTGCCGGTGAGGTCGTCGGTAGTTGTTGTTGCAGCGATATCCTTTGCTACCTCGGTTGTGTCACCGTTAGAAATACGGTAAACATCGTATGTGAGATCGCCAATGACACCATCGTGAGTACCCGTTGTAGGAGCTGTCCAGTTGACGGTTACGACACCTTCGGCGTTAGTAGCAGTGATGCCTGTGACTGGTGAAGGCACGTCGTAGCCGATCCACTTTGTCAGCTTAGCCTTTGGCGACTCGCCGGCAGCGTTGGATGTGGTGACTGTGAAGTTGTACAGTCCGCTTGCCGGTACGGTCACAGGAACGGATACTGCTGCTCCGGCTGTTGCTGTTCCGGTAGCGACCACTGCGTCGTTAGCCTTCACGGTGTATGTCACCTCACCTGTGAGGTCAGCGCCGGCGAAGGTCTTAGCAGGAGCGGTGAAGGTCAGTGTTCCGCTCAGGCTTGCACCTGAGAAGTCGAGGGCTGCGTCAGTGATCTTTGCAGGTGCGCCGTCGGCAGCTGCCGGTGACGGGATAACCATACCATAGAGCTGGTTGTTGCCTGCTGCGATGAGCGTTGCGGCACCCGTGGAGAGGTTGATCTCGTAAAGACCGCCATTGGCGTTGGCGTCGAGAGCATACCAATAGAAGGTATTGTCCTTCTGGTCGATCTCACCCGTCTGACCGTAATAGCCGTCAGATGAAGAGACAGTAAGGCCGGTAGGACCGACGAGAGTCTCCGTACCGGTAGCCTTGTCAATCTTGTACAGATTACCGTCGGAGGCCACACCGTACAGCTGGCCTTCCTTCGTGATACCTAAGGCCACGTAGCTGTTGGTAGCCGGACCGATAGTTGTACGGGTCTTTGTAGCATAATCTACAGTACCCCACTCGAGTCCAGATCCGTCAGAGTTGTAGAACTCACCATAGACGGTACCGTCGTCGGCCTGTGCTGTCTCGACGGCAGCGAGGCTGAGGTCATTTGTGTAGTCGAGGGTCTCGCTTGTTGTCTCACCGGTCTCAGTATCAGTGGTAAAGAGATACTCCTCGATGATGCCATAAGCAGCCCACGAGAGGTCGAGCGACAGGCCGTAGAGTTTTCCGTCAGCATACTCCACACCGTGGTCAGCAACGTTCGAGGCTGTTGTCTCATAGAGCGACTGTAAATTCAGTGGGTCGGTAGGAGCGAACGAATAGTAGCCGAAAGGTCCTGCTGCATCTTGTGTCCAACCGTCCTTATAGGCTAAGTTTGCCCACAGTGTCTGTCCGGGATTTGCGAAGAGAGCACCGCTTGCCTTGCGCTTAGCCGGGATATTAAACACCGGTCCGTGGAATTCGGTGAATGCCGATGTACGGGGAGCGAGTGTTTTCTGCATGGCCAACAAAGGATGGTTAGAAGCGAACACCTTCCGTGCTTTTGCCCTTTGTGCAGGCGACATTTTAAGAATCTCAGGCTTTACGCGCGAACTTGCCGCAGGCGCCTGTGCCAGCACTAATCCTGAAGGGACGAGTGCCGCCGCCAATGCCAGAGAGACTTTCAGTAGTCTTTTCCTCATAATGATTGATTTTGTGTGATTAAACATTGTGGAGAGGGAAAGCAGGTATCCTCAAGTAAATCTTTCTTCCCCAGATTCCACGTTACTAATAAATTTATTTTACCTCTTTATCTTTTCGTTGTAAACCTTGTCTTTTGGTCTCCTTTCGTTTTATATAGTGGTGTAAATCTTTCGTTTATGTCTAATGTAAATCCTTCTTTGTTGTTTGTGTAAGACGTTCTATATATGTCGTTCCCCTCGGGTTTGCAATCCTCAGGTGGTGATTGTTAATAAATAAAAGAGCTCTGCTTCAACGCTCAGCGGGTGTGAATAGAGTAGTTGTATTGGTTTCGATTTCTATGTTCGATTGCAAAGTTATGCAAAAAGAATGAAAATTCAAAGAAAAACCGGAAAAATTTATTGATTTTCTTAAAATTTATTGGATTTCTCGATAAATTGACAAAAATAGGACATGATTGGAAACAAATTAACCATTGGGGTGGATGGGACGAATGGGGTGAATGGGGTGGATGATGATGGTAAATGGTGTGGATGAGGTGGATGATGATGGGAATGGGGTGAATGGGGTGGATGGGGTGGATGGGGTGGATGATGATGGGAATGGGGCGAATGGGGCGGATGATATATATAATAATGTATAGGGCAGGATGTGAAAAATTTTAACCTACAAACCAAATCGACAAGAGAAAAACGCGGTGGGCTTTGGTTGTTTGGGTTTTATTCCCTACTTTTGCCATTGTTTTTCATGTTAAAAGTGTTTGTATTATGAAAACGGAGAGAGAAAGACGGGCCACACGCGTGACGCTTTACGGTGCGGCAGTGAATATCATACTTGTCATCTTCAAGCTCATAGCCGGATTCGTGGGACAGTCGGCGGCCATGATCGCCGACGGCATCCACTCGCTCAGCGACCTACTCACCGATGCTGTGGTGATAATCTTCATGCGGCTGAGCTCAAGGCCTCAGGACGAGGACCACGACTATGGTCACGGGAAATACGAGACACTGGCCACGGCCATCATCGGCATGGCGCTGTTCGTCGTCGGACTTGGGATATGCTACGGCGGAGTGGTGAAAATCTGGGCGGCACTACAGGGTAACAGCTTGCAGCAGCCGGGATGGATAGCCCTCGTGGCTGCGCTCGTCAGCGTGGCCCTGAAGGAATGGTGCTACCAGTTCACCGTCCGTACGGGGCGAGCCATAGAGAGCGAGACGGTGGTGGCCAACGCATGGCATCACCGCAGCGACGCACTGTCGTCGGTGGGCACGGCGATAGGCATCGGCGGAGCCATCGTCCTCGGACCGTCGTGGGCAGTCCTCGACCCCATCGCTGCCGTCATCGTCAGTGTGCTGATTATCATCACGGCGTGGAAGCTGATGGCCAACGCCCTCGGCGAGCTGCTCGAGAAGAGTCTGCCGGAGGCCATCGAGACCGACATCGAGCATACTGTCACCGAGGACCCGACGCTCAGCGACATCCACCATCTGCGCACGCGCCGCATAGGCAACCACATAGCCATAGAGATGCACGTCCGCGTGCCCGGCGAGATGACCGTCAGCGATGCCCATCAGGTTGTCACCAAGGCCGAGAGACGCCTCCGCGACCGCTTCGGTGCCGGAACATTCATCAGCATCCACATGGAGCCGAGGAAAGAAGAGGAGGCAGGGGAATAGAGCCGAGGGACTACAGATTATATAGGCACCGAGAGGACGCTATGGGCCTCAATAGGGCTTTATAGGGGGCTATAGGGCCATAGGGGGCTATAGGGCTTTATAGGGTCTTATAGCTTTTATGGCTTCGCAGAGAAGTGCTTACGTGCCTCCTCCATATCTTGGACGGTCTCCATTGTTCCGACATACTGGCCGTGGGAATCGCGGACGGCATGATAGGTGACGAGGGTGGCTCGCTGGTTCTTCTCCATCCACACCGACACACTGTTGCGCTTGCCGGAACGGAGGTCGGCGATGATGGCGCGGACCATCGGCTCTATCTTCGGCGGATGGCAGGAGAACACCTCACGGCCGAGGGCCGACAGCGGACGGTTGAACACCTTAGCCGAGAACGGCTGGTTGAAATAGCGGTTGATATTCCCGGCATCGACGAAGGTCACCTCCATCGGGAGGGTATCGAGGAGGGCTATGAGCTGGCTGAGCGTTAGCGAGCCGCCGGGCATGTCGACACGCAGTTCGTCGGTAGTGCCGTCTTCAGAGCCACTGCGCTTTTCCTTTTCGGCCATGAGGAGGGCCTCGCCGTCCTGCCACGGCTCACCCTCGACGTCAAGGCAGGTCGGATAAGCCTTGCTGTCGACGTATATCTGCCGCCATTCCTCATCGGTGAAGTTAGCCGTGCAGACGGGGAAGAGGATGCGGTTCTCCTTGAACGTCATCTCGTGAGCCCTGCCGATGAGATTGCGCACGCGGTTCTTCCATTCGTCGTCCCGTCCGCCATCCTTCGCTCCCAATCGCAATAATGAAGAGAATTCCGATCGTATCTCGTCGTCGATGGTCCACATCACCTGCGAAGGACCATAGATGCCGTGCTTAGTTTTCAGCAGCGGATAGATGAGGTCGCCCTTCTTGGCGTAGTGAACAGACAATCCACTGGCTCTCAGCAACATAGCAGCCACATCGCCACCCTCGTCCAAAGTCCGCTGAACAGCAGCGAGAGCCTCAACGATGGCATCGTTCTCGCGGTATAGCACTTGCAGAGGATGGCCGGCGACGGCCCGCAGGGCAGCGGTCTTGTCGCGGCTCCCGGCAGCCTGACCGACCATCATCTCCTCCTGGCCGTGGTGCAGACCATGGTGTAAGTCGTTGACTTCCTGCTTCTTATGGAAGAGAGCGGAATGCACATCGCACAGTTTTTTCACGTCGTTGACCGACTGTCCCTTGCCGATGAGCTCCTGCTCGGCGCGCATGATGTCGTTGGCGGGAACATCCTTAAAGCGACTGACGAAATCGGCGCGCACGCTCTCCAACGACTCGCCCTGGTTCAGACGCGTGAGAAGCTGCTTGATTTCGGAGGTGGTGTCGGCAGCAGGGGCTTGCTCCGCCTTCGACGGCTGTTCGTCAGTCAGAGGCCCATAGCCCACGACGGCGAACCCATTATCGCGCAGAGCCCCAACGATAGCCTCCATGCCGATGCCGCGCATGGATGCGCCCTGGGGGATGGTCATGAGTTTTCCGACCGACAGTCGGATGGCTTTCTTCTTAATCTCGCTGAAACCGAGTGCCGCCAAGATGTCGATAATCTCGGGATGCGCCTGTGTGAGTTGGTAAACGGTCTGGGTGAGGTCTATTTTCTTCTCCATAATAATATAGGTGTTGTTTCTGTTTTTGTTCATTATTTCTCTATTGTCCCGACGGCAAAATCCATACCATAGTTCTTTCGACGAGAAAAAAGATCATTTCCGGCAACAAATGTTATTCCCCGCCCATCGGAGGTGCGGATCTTAGATTTAATTTTTATTGACATGGCAAGATTACTGCATTTGTTGTCTCCGACAGAAGCATGGCTCTTTTCATTAGCCAGTATTATTTATCAAGGTCGTGGAGCAACAAGAGAATGCCGATGATATATTGTTAAGATAATTCAAATTATTCCATCTATTACACCATCATCGTACAGCGTTGATTATCAATAGATTACTAATACATGCCGTTTAGCGTTCTAAAAACGACCATTTTAGGACGCAAAACGGTCCGTTTCGCGAGCTGAAACGGACCGTTTGGGAAGCCGAAATGATATGTTTGGCAACAGTGTAAAGATATTTCGCTGTCCATCTATTATCATGTTGCCCTTTCCGGACTGTAAGTATGATAGAGATGACACCCTGCTATTGATTAATATCTGCACCATAGAACCCATCTGAGGAGAGGGGCTCAATTGTTATGCCGTGTCTGCCAAAGAGCTCATTTCCGGTGTATGAAAGGTTGGGTTAAGGGCCACCAACAATAGGCAACGATTTTCTCCGTCCTCGCAGCAGCGGGAAATTTGTTTAGAATCTTGCACGCTGCTGCGAGGTATGTATTTTGAATTTTAACAATATGCAACGATTTGCTCCGTCCTCGCTGCTGCTGGAAATTTGTTTAGAATCTTGTCCGCTGCTGGTAGGACGGGGATAAACCCCGTTGCCAACTGCGGAGCATTTACCTTACTAAAGTTTCCCACTTGGAGAACCCCTTTATAAAAAGGCTTTCCCAAAGGGTATGCGCATCTTTAACTTTTCAAAAAACTTTTTATGAGCAGTAGAATATTGCATTATCGGACTTCTCCTTTTAAGGTCATTTGCCCTTTCACATTTATTAAGCACTTGTTAAACTACTTTGTTTATGGGCATCCTGCTATTTGAACTTTTCAGAAACCCCTTGTTTATGGGCATTTTGAACAAGTGGGAAACTTTAGTTATCTTAGCCGGTTCAAAGGTATCGACTTCATCGACAAGCACTACGACTATGCCCACACGCAGTCGTTCGAGTCGACGGTGGACGATATTGCCATGTTGTGCAGAAGAATGGGAGGGGAACTGAAATGAAGCTATACCACCTTCATTAACACAACCGGCTATTATACCCCCATAGTGAAGACGTGTCTGGCATTTACAGCAAGGGTCTATATTATGTTTATGGCAGACCATGACCTACCTCCATGGAGGCGGATCATGTTTTTTTTACATAAGCTTATGCTTCTAAGAAATACACCTTCAACGCTCACGGATAATATCCACCCAATCCTTATCAAAATGTATAGTGTCCAAAATATCATCCTTGGTTAGAAGAGGCGGTCTTTTAATCCTGAACTTTACAGCATTCTTGGGCACAGCGGAGTGGATAGTGAATTGTGAGCCATGGGGTTGCCAAGTAAAACAAGTCTCGCCCGTCTCTATGCTTTTTCCTATAAGATTTCCATTTGGATTAACCTCCCAATGGTATTCATTTGTCGCGTACCTATGGTTTTCTTCTTCGTAAATACAATATGACAATAGGTCGTTGGAGCGAATCAAAACAGACGTACGCAGTGGATTATAGTTGTCTTGAGCTATATTAATGCGCTCATTCCATATGCCCAATACGGCAGTACCTGTTTTTTGTATATCCTTATGAGGATCGGTAATGCCATAGGAATAGTCAGGTGAGCAGCGGCCGCTTATTAGTCGCACCCTTTCTGCCTTGAAAGGGTTGGCGTTCTTTACGGTCTTCATAGACCATGCCATCTTGCCCAATACGACATCAGCTATGCCAACTGGAGAATCCAGATGTATGCCGTCAATTGCATCGGCAAAGGCATCGCCCCAATCACTGCCGGAGATGTCTTTTCGTCCAATGTAGAGAAGATGGATAAGATAGCCGCCTATGCTGACCAGCAAGTCGTCGGGCAGCTCGTTGATGGAGTAAGGCTCATTGGTTTGCAGCCTCTTTCCATCCTTGAGTCTTGGATGCTTCATTTTTGTGTCTTTTTATGATTTCATAAATTTTTTCCGCTACCATACGAATCATTGGAATTGCCACAGAATTTCCAGTCTGCCGTCTGATATCCTGATGGGACACTACAATACGGAACTTCTCAGGAAAGCCCTGCAATCTCAGCAATTCTCGTGACGACGGACGTCTGACACCGTTGACAAGCAGGTAATTATAGGAAGCCCCGGTCCTCAGAGCACACGAATAATCAAGCACGGAAATATTACCAGACTTGTTCTCATGCCATATTGAAGGGTAAAAGAGTTTCTTACCCACAGTTTTTTCCTTCCTCTTCTTTATGATATAGTCGGTGGCAAAGAGAGACTTGTCGACCTGACAGTCCGGTTCCAATATTTCGCGCAAATCATATGGCTTTGGCGTGAAGTCAAAATTGAAGGCCTCAAAGTCCGCCTTGTTTAAGAATCCAACAATTATCACGCGCTCTCTCTTCTGTGGCAATCCGAAATCGAGAGCGTTAAGTACTTTCCATTTAACGTAATACCCCAGTTTATCCAAATGGTCAAGAATAACTTTGAAAGTTCTTCCCTTATCATGTCCAACCAACTGCTTGACATTCTCCAACATGATATAAGGAGTGTGATGCACTTTGAGTATTCTCTCAATCTCAAAGAACATAGTACCGCGTGTGTCGGCAAAACCGAGCATCTTACCAATGATGGAAAAAGCCTGGCAGGGGAATCCAGCCAGCAACAAATCGTGGTGAGGAATCATACTGGCGGGAATTTTTGTAATATCACCATATGGCACTACACCGAAGTTGGCAAAATAAGTTTGACAGGCTTTCCTGTCCCACTCAGAAGAGAATACACATTTACCACCTAACTCATCGTAAGGTATCCTTATTCCGCCAATGCCAGCAAAGAGATCGATGAACGTAAACGTGGGATGTACAGGCGCAGGGAAAGGAACGGGCATGAAATCTTTGAACAAGTCGTCCTCAATCGCACTTTCGCAGACAATACCCTCATTTTCTGAAACTTCAAGAGGATAACCCCAATTCAAAAGTTCGGAAGTGATTTCTTCCTTCACATGTGCTCTTCGCTCACGGCTTTCTTTATCATTTCCAACTAAAAAACCGTTGTGAAGCAAATGGGTCAGATGCGGCAGTTTGCCTTCTCCTATTATGTTCTTTTCATATTCCATCATTATGCAAAGTTACTATTAATTTTTGAATGGAAAGCAAAATACCGAGACGTTAACTTTCATTATTTTTCTTTCGACTATAATCATGCTAAAAATCAAACTGCTCTAAACGGAATTGGCTACAAGTCCGATAATAGGTATTTTTTGAAATACCATAAAAAGACCATTAAGCTGATGCCAATAGTGAATTATTTTTACGTCAAATTAGTATGTGTCATTTCAGCATCCTAAACCACATATTCCGTATCCTCATGATACCTCAAAATGTTTTTGTTAACAAATGTATTTTCAGCGGTTTCGGATAAACCCCGCCCCAAGGATGTGTGCAACACATTGATAATCATAATGTTGTCAACGTAATCCACTCGCAGTGGCGGACAGACAACCATTCCACGGGCAAGCGTTAATGATCCACTTGCAGGGGCGGTCATCGTCTCCGTCCGTCCGGTCGACAGACCGAATAAATTAATTCGCCCGTCGCTTACGCAGGATCTCCATATTTTTTTCGGACTGCCCCCTACCCCACCTCCCTGCAAACGATCATCCCTGCGTCCATCCACACAGACCGTCCATTGCGCACCGGCGAATTAACATTTCATCTGTCCGCTTTCCTTACTGACGAAGGTTTTCTTCGTCTCGCCAATCGCCTCACCATCAACCATTTAAGATTTTTCTCGATTAAAATATTCTAATTTACTTGCATTCGGCTCCCGTTTTTATTATCTTTGCATGTGGAATTGCGGAAAGAAGCATTGGACAACTATCAATAATGTATCCGCAATTGCGTGAGGTTTTAAGCTTACAGCCGACAATGAAGATTAGCACCAGACGCCAATGGTATGCGCGGTTTCTGCTGAGCATATTCGTTCCCATTCTGCTGATAGCATCTGTGCATGTCCATCAGCAGGAGACCGACGTGTCGGCAACATGCTACTCCTGTCAGCATCATCTGCATCACAGCGGGCACCTCACAACAGCAACGTTCCACAGCGGCAACTGCGTACTGTGCACGCTGCTGACAATGCCATACGTGGCGGCTACCGTCGTGGCACTGACATTCTTTGCCGTCGCCACAGGGAAGTGCCGGGCACTGCCCACGAGCCACGTCCACAAGGCTGCGTATGGGGTCACGAGTCTGCGGGCACCTCCTGTATTACACTGATAATCACTCGCTTAATCATCATCGGCTACAGACAATGCTCTGTCGCCACATTATCTATTTCAAGAAATTTCAGTGTAAAAACAAGATGAACAGAATATTATCAGTTCTGCTTCTAATCCTCGTTTGTGCAGGTGCGGCAGCAGACCCGATGAAGGGCGACGGTGCCCTCAGCGGAAAGGTTACCGACAAGAGCAGCGGTGAGGCCCTCATCGGTGTGACTATATATTTCCCCGAACTGTCGAGGGGAACGACAACGGATATCGACGGTAAATACTCCATCGGCGACCTGCCGGAGCGGAAACTCAACGTCGAGGTGAGGTACATCGGCCACAAGACCATCGTCACGTCGGTCGATATGGCCACGACAACGCATCTCGACTTCAAACTCGCTGAGAGTGACGCTACTATGCAGGAAGTGGTCGTGACGGGTCTGACGGGAAACATCCTGAAGAAGGACTCGCCGACACCAATAACCGTCGTTGGTGCGGCACAGCTCAACGCCACCCCGTCGACAAATATCATCGACGCCATAAGCAAGCAGCCCGGAGTGGCGCAGATAACCACGGGCAGCGGAATATCGAAACCCGTCATCCGCGGTCTGGGATTCAACCGGGTGGTCGTCGTCAACGATGGTGTCAGACAGGAAGGCAACCAATGGGGTGGCGAACACGGCATAGAGATAGACCCGCAGAGCATCTCGTCGGCAGAAATCCTAAAGGGTCCGGCCTCACTGATGTACGGCAGTGATGCCATGGCGGGGGTGATAATCTTCCACGACGAGGTACTGCCTGCGCCGGGGAAGGTCGTCGCCAACGCTTCGACGGAATATCAGACAAACAACGGCCTCTTCGACTACTCGGTCAACGCCAAAGGAAACAACGGCGGCGTGGTATGGAGCGGACGGTGGTCGGACAAGATGGCACACGCCTATAAGAACCGCTCCGACCAGTATGTCCTCGGTTCGCAATACCGCGAGAGGGCAGCTGAGGGTCTCGTGGGCATAAACCGGAAATGGGGCTACAGCCGGCTGACGCTCGACTACTATCACCTCACGCCGGGAATGGTCGAGGGCGAGCGTGGCTACAGCCACAGCTACGGCAAGAGTCTGCCTTTCCAGCAGGTACACCACTACAAGGCCGTGGCCGAGAATACACTTTTCTTGGGAAAGGGAACGCTAAAGGCTATCATGGCTTATCAGCAGAACAGAAGGCAGGAATTCGAGGACAGCCCCGAGGAGCCGGGACTCGACTTCATGCTGCACACGGTGAACTACGACGTGAAATATAAGCTGCCCATAACCGACAAGCTGAACATGGCTACGGGAATAGGGGGAATGTGGCAGCGGTCACTGAACAAAGGCAGTGAGTATCTCATCCCGGCCTACCAGCTCTTCGACATAGGAGCCTTTGCCACAACGACTTACAACACTGGAAAGTGGGTACTCAGCGGCGGTATGAGAGTCGACAACCGACATCTGCACAGTTTCGAACTGGAGGGCCTCTTCGACAGGTTCAGCCGCGATTTCACCGGTGTGACAGGAAGTGTGGGAGCGGTATACAACGCAACCGAGAACATGACGTTCAGGATGAACGTGGCACGCGGATTCCGGGCTCCGAACCTCGGCGAACTGGCATCGAACGGCGTACACGAGGGAACGGTAACGTACGAGATTGGAAACCACAGTCTGCGACCGGAATACAGCTGGCAGGCCGACCTCGGATGGGACTATACGTCGAAGATGCTCACAACGTCGCTGGCCATCTTCACCAACTTTATCGACAATTATATCTTCACACAGAAACTCGACGGAGTAAAGACGGATGGCTACGACACATATAAATATATACAGGGCGACGCAAGACTGATTGGAGGTGAGGCATCGGTCGACTTCCATCCCGTCGACCGTCTGCACTGGGCGAACACGTTCTCATACGTCAACAGCGTGCAACTGCACCAGCCCGCCGACTCGAAATACCTGCCCTACACGCCGGCACCTCGGTGGACGGCCGACATCAGATACGATATCGTACGCGACGGAACGACCCTCAACAACGCCTACGCGGCCGTACAGATGGAGTGCAACCTGCGACAGAACCATTATTATGCGCTCAACGGAACGGAGACGGCGACACCGTCGTACACTCTCTTCAACGTCCTCGCCGGTACCGACATCCGCACCAACGGCAAGAAACGGGCAAGCATATACCTGTCGTGCAACAACATCTTCGACCGGATATACCAGAGCCACCTCAGCCGACTGAAGTATCTCGGAGTCAATCCCGCCAACGGACGCACAGGAATCTTCAATATGGGTCGCAACTTCACGGTGAAGGTGATGATACCTATCGAGATATAAAACAAATAGATTTGTGTCTCCGGTGATATAACGTCATGATGCCCAACGAGTCTTCTCTCTCATCCGCTGAAAGTCAACATGCCACTTGCCGGAGGCGCAATTAATCGCCATAGAACTGGAGAACTGGTCCAGTCGATATTCTTTTGACAGAGATAGACAATCATTCCGCAGGCAAGCGTTAATGCCCCACTTGCGGGGACGATTGACAACCATCCGTCGAGCAAGCGTTAATGCCCCCTATGCTGGCGCGAATAGACAACCAATCCCCGGGCAAGCGTTAATGATTCATTTGCAGGGGCGGCCCTCGTGGCCGTCCGGTCGGTCGTCAGACCGAATCTCTAATTTTATTTCGGACGGCCCCTAACTCAGCCTATCCGCATCCTGCAGTGGGTGTGTGCTGCGACAGTTTAATCATCAAGGTATTACCGCTATGATATTAATGCATGCAACACATTGACAACTAACGTGTTGCACACATCCACCGTAGGGGCGGGGTTTATCCCCGTCCTACCAGCAGCGGGGTGTTTATTTTGAATTTTAACCAAATGCAACAATTTTCTCCGTCCTCGCAGCTGCGGGGTGTTTATTTTGGATTTTAACTATATGCAACGATTTTCCCAGTCCTCGCTGCTGCGGGAAATTTGTTTAGAATCTTGT
Organism: Prevotella lacticifex; assembly: GCF_019973375.1. Taxonomy (GTDB): domain Bacteria; phylum Bacteroidota; class Bacteroidia; order Bacteroidales; family Bacteroidaceae; genus Prevotella; species Prevotella lacticifex. The sequence continues at coordinate 202,555 of NZ_BPTV01000004.1, forward strand.
CCGTTGTTGGTAGGACGGGGATAAACCGAAGCTGCTGAAAATACATTTGTTAACAAAAACTGTAAGCAAGCATTTATCTTTGACCGCATAAAAAGGGGTAAATTAAAGAAAATACGGCTTCTTTTCGCATCGTAGTCAGCTAAAAGTTACAAATTGAAAGATTTTTGCTATACCCCTCTGTTTTTGGGGTACTTTTTCAGCAGCTTCCCTTTATGGCCGTCCGGTCGGTCGTAAGGACCGCATCTCTGTTGACTCAGTCTGTTTTAAAGGTTTTCCTTTGTGTCAGCGCCAAGATCCGACGGAGGAGGATCTGCCATTTGTGGTTTGAGGGCGGTGAGAGGCCCAGCCTCTCACAAGCCTTCAAACCACAAATGGCAAAGGGCGAAAGCCCTTGGCGCTGACAACAGGGTTTTATTGGTTTTGGTCACAAAAACCCTTGGCACTGACACAAAGGTTTGTTATGGCTTTGGTCACAAATGCCCTTGGCGCTGACAACAGGGTTTTATGGCTTTGGTCACAAAAGCCCTTGGCGCTGACACAAAGGATTTTTATGGTTTTGGGTTCAATTTATGATTGTCCATTTAACCGTTCTTCGTTCAAGGGAGTTACATTTCCAATGCGCCACCCCAAATCGTCATCGACAAACGATAATGAGCTGATAATCAGAATAGAGATTTATGTTTTAATGAAAAGTGATAAAGTTAAGGAAAGATGTGATTAAATGGGATGGTAGATTAATATTCACCTCCGGCCGTTTGGCTCATTGTGGGAATTTGTGTACCTTTGCCGTCGAAAACGGAAATACAATGACAGAAGAACATCAATCAACAGTGGCAAGGCTCATCGAGCTTGCCATAGAATACGACAAAGGCGATGCACGACGCATCCACCATTTCCTGAAAGTTCACGACTTTGCAGCCACTATAGGCCGCTTAGAGAATATCGACGAACCAACACAGTTCATCCTTGAGTCGGCAGCCGTCGTCCACGACATCGGCATCCACAACGCCGAGAAGCGGTGGGGCAACAGCCACGGCCACTATCAGGAGATAGAGGGTCCGACGGTGGCCAAGGAGCTCCTCGCGAAGACCGGAGCGTACACTGCCGACGAGATCGACCGCATCTGCTATCTCGTTGGCCATCACCACACTTACGTCAACGTCGACGGCATCGACTACCGCATTCTTCTCGAGGCCGACTTCCTCGTCAACGCCTACGAGGACGAAATGTCGGTACACGCCCGCCGCACCTTCGAGGAGCGGGTCTTCCGCACGGCTGCCGGCAAGCGGCTGCTCGAACTGGAGTTTGACGATTGTGAGGCTGCCGCTAACGAAAGTGAAACTACTGAAAATAAGACTGTTACAGAACGCGACACTGCTGCCGATGAACAGAAATGATGACACGATGGGCGGCACCCGGAGTGCAACCAAAGGGAAAAGGATTGACGAGCTCGACCTGCTGAAGTGTCTGTTCATCCTTCTTATGATTGCCTTTCACCTGGCCTATTTCGGCGACGGCCACCCCTACGTCAAGAATTTTGTCTACACCTTTCACATGCCGGGATTTCTGCTTATCTCCGGCTATCTGATGAATGTCGACAAACCCGTGCGTGCCTTTGCCCGCACACTGTTGTGGCTCCTCGTTCCCTATGTCGTCATGGAGTCGGGCTATGTCGTGATGGCCTCTGTCCTCCCCATTCGCGACCACATCAGCGGACTCACTCCGGCAGTATTCCTGTCGAAACTCTTTCTCCATCCGCTTGGCCCGTATTGGTATCTGCACACGCTAATCATCTGTAGGGCAATCTATTACGCAACATTCCGGTGGATACGCTTGTCTACTCTGTCGCGGTTTATCATCATCGGAATGGCCTTCTATGGTCTGAGCGTTGCCGGACTGGTGTCGGCGGGGTGCGTACTTTATTTCTTACTCGGAGCCGTCGTACGCCAGAGCCGTCAGCCGTTTCTCAGCATTTTTCATGGGTCGTGGCTGGCTGCGGTGCCTCTTTTGGTGCTGTTTCTGAGTCCGTCGTGCTTCAACCGCGAATCGCTTGGCGGAGTGCTGATAGTCTATCTGACCATCAGTCTGGCCTTGGCCGCATTCCCTTACATCCGCCGGTCGCGCCGTCTGTGGCTGTTTCTCGGCCGCAACTCGCTCGTACTTTATATCTTTTCGCCTCTGTTCACCATTTGCTGCAAGGCATTCATTCCTTTCCTTGCCTTCGACGGCACCCGCATGCTGTTTCTCCTTGTATCGTTGCCGGTATGCGTCGGCGGCAGTCTCGCAGTGGCCCGCTTGCTCGATATCGTCCACCTGTCGCCGCTGCTGTTTGGCCGCAAGAGGAGTCTGATATAAGATATTCAATGAATAAACTATGTTCTAATACCCGTTTCTGCTTCTGACAATAAAAAAGTTATAATGATAAAACAAAACGAATTAAGATGAGCGGTAATAATCCCATCAATATTCTTTCAGTAATCCACGCTTATTCGACAAAGACGGTCGATTGCGCACTGGCTCATTCATTAGTCGACACCACTTATTCCCTGCTATTCAATGGGGTAGCAGGAGGATATACAATTACAGAAATTCAGCCTACTTCTGACAGCAAATTGTATTAAGAAACGAACTTATAAGCCCAATTTGACATTATCAAAGACATGTCTCGTGGCTTAAAAGTTTATTTAATTAGTCCTTTACCAGTTTCCCATGCTTCACTACGATGCATCAAATCTCGTTCGATGTATTTATGGAAAATGACATGATAACCATCTTGTTTTTTAAAAATAGTAGCTTTAAATTGTACATCATTGTGAGTTTTACGGCCCACAAATGGAATGTATTGTCCTTGGTAAGAGTGAATACCATTAACGGATGTGCCTCCATTATTTGGATCAACTCCAACACTTTTAATAATTATAGACTGCGGAATATACACCTTCCCTTCGAAACACGAACTGTAACAGTTTAGACAAAAGGTTTCCAATATGCTTTTAACTGTTGGAACTGATAATACATTTGCAGTTTGAGCATTGCAAAAACCGCAGATAGCTATGGCAAGAATAATAAGAAATTTTCTCATATATCTTTTTAAGTTTTTTTTCAATCTACACTTTCTAAATTAGTGACAATAGGGAAATTCGTATTGAATGTTTGCACACATTAGCGTGCGATTCAATGTGCGACCTCTTGTAGCACTGCGAAAATCCACAGATTTTCAACTATAGAATATGTATAAATTCTTTCTTAACCAACTATGTTTTTGAGTGAAGGCAGTAATAGTCAACAGCTCACCTGCAAAGATAGACATGTTTTTTTATAAATGCAACAAAACTTATGGAAATTTACAAATAAAATTGCCGTGTACGCAAACAAAATAAAGAACTAAGATGGCAGCCCGCCAAAGAGGAATAACAGCAGACCTGTATAACAAGAAAGCAATCCCTGCTCTGCCATGAAATACTGTACTTCCGACACCGGTGTTTCTTGTATAAGGAATTACTAAAATTGATTATCTACAGGTTATATACATATTATAGCGACTTATGTGACACATCGGCGAGATCAGGACTGCCGATAACAACGGATAAGGAAAGAACCATATTTCCGCTTACGGCACATCGCGTTCTTTATCGTAATCCCCATCACACGTTGCCGAGATACACGTGTTTTATGCCCTCGGCCTTGGCCATCATTTCCGCCTTGCGCATCTCGTCGAGAGGGGTAGGACAGGCATCCATCATCTTATATGCCGGGAAGAAGCGCGTGATGTGAAGGGGGCAGTCGGCGAGGCCGTTTTCCTTCATCCAGCGGAACATTTTCTGTTGCATCCCCGCGTCGGTGTTGATGCCGGGAATGAGGAGCATGGTTATCTCGAGATGCACACCCATCTCCTTGAGAATGAGGAGTGTACGGAGGACAGGAGCGAGCCGCGCGTGGTTGAAATGGCGGTAGGTATCGTCGGAGAATGATTTCAGGTCGATATTTGCGGCGTCGAGGAATGGGGCGAGCATGCGCAGGGGCTCCTCATCAACAAATCCGGCACTGACGAGGACATTATTTATTCCTGCTTCGTGGGCTTTCGTGGCCGTGGCGTAGAGATATTCAAACCAAGTGAGGGGCTCGGTGTAAGTGTAAGCGATTGTAGGCAGGCGATGATCCTTGGCCAAAGCAACAATGTCGTCGGGTGAACAGTCGTAACATCCTTGTTCACCGTGACTTGCCTGCGATATCATACTGTTCTGACAGTTCGGACAGCGAAGGTTACAGCCCGTGCAGGCTATCGACAAGCAGCGAGTGCCGGGATGCCATTCGGCAAGGGGTTTCTTCTCTATCGGGTCGTCGGCGATGGCGCAGGGGTGCCCGTAAACTAACGAGTAGAGTTTTCCACCGATGTTCTTCCTCGACCGGCACAGACCCGACTGGCCCTCGCCGATGCGGCATCCGTGAGGACAAAGACGGCAGCGGACGCTGTCGCCATCGATGTCATAAAACATACATTCTTTCATGTCTTCGTTCATTTCAAGATGAAACCGGAGTGGTTCTGAATCAGCATATTATGGTTTCAAGGCCTGATTGGAATCGCTTTATCTTCAGAGCAAAATATTTTCCGGTCAAGGCCTGTATCGGTTTACGAGACTGTCCCAATACCGCTGAGATTCAGAAGATTATGGCCTCGTAGGTGTAGAGATCGGCTGTGCGCCATCCGTCCCAGCCCAATCCGGCCTTGTCCTGGGAGCAGTGGCCGAGGAATTCCTCCTTCGTCCAGTTTACCTCCTTTGCCACCTGTGGCAGGAAGGTGCCGCTGCGTCCACCTTTCTTAATATATATTCCCTGCCGTCCGTAGTCGAACTGGCTGATGTCGGTGATGCGTTTCAGAGGTGTTAAGACACTGATTTCCAATTCGATGTCACTGAGCTCATCCTCAGTAACTGGACGGAAGCGCGGGTCCTCGAAGGCTGCGGCCCTTGCCATCTCCTCCGTCAGCCGCCCCAAAGGAACGTCCTCACCAAAGTGGCCGATACAGCCGCGCAGATGACCGTGCTCGGTGAGCGTAACGAATACCCCCACCCTACTCTCGAATACTGGCGTCGGTGTCACCGGTCGGTGCATCCGTGCCGGTGCAATGGCATTCCAGGCGAGATTCTTCAATTGCTGTTTGTCATTTGCAGTGAGCGTGAACGAATCGGAATCATCAGCCGCCTGGTCATTTTGAATCCTTTTGTCCCGGAAAAGGGCGAATGCATGATAGCCCACAACCTCTTTCTTTCCACCATAGGGTGAATCGCCAGAGTTGAGGTATGCTATGTGCTTGATATGCAGGTCGGAAGCCAAAGTCGTCTTTCCCGACTGCTGGGCCATAGCGAGCATCACAGCTATGGCGCATTGGCCGCAGGCACTCGTATACAAGTTTCTGATGCCCAAATTGCCATTATGCTCCACGGCCTGCTGGAAATTCTCCAAGCTGCCGGTCTCAAGGGCATGACCGGTGCAGCTGTCGACGGTCAGAGCGTCATCGTACGAAGGATAATGACTGAAATCACTGCTGATGACAAAGAGATTATCGGCAGTGAAATACGGTTGCAACGCCTTGGCAATAGCCATCAGACGGTCGGAGTTCTGCGTCCCGATAATGATTGGCACAATCGGCGCAGGGTTCTTCATACGGTATTGAAGCAGAGGCAGTTGTACCTCCAAGCAGTGCTCGCGGTCGTGGGCAGCAGGCACATAGCCGAAGGCACCCGTCTGTTGCAAAGCCATACATGTAGCAGTATCGACATCAACATTACCCAAAGGCGTACTGTAAGCCGAGTATGCCGATGCCACCGACGCACCGTCAAAAGCCACATGATGCGAAGGACCAAGAAGAAAAATCCGCTTATATCGCACTTCCGGGTCGAGCCGCAAGTAAGCTGCCGCGGCCACAGCACCCGAGAACACATATCCCGCATGGGGGACGACAACAGCCTGAACGGTAGTCCTGCCGTCGCGTTCCTCCCGACTAAGAGGGGCCATGGTCTCAGCTTTCTTGTAGCATCGTGCCACCGTCCGTATAAGCGATTCTCTATCAGCGTCGTAGAATTTCCCGGCTACGGCTGCCGGACGAATGTTCTGTGCCATAATGTTTCCTCCCAGCAATGTCAGAATTAGTAATATGATTCTTCCTTTCCAACACATCATTCATATCACAATTTATATGCCAAAGTTAATAGATTCTTTTGAATTAACCAAAATTATTTCGAGATATGTTACCATAACACCCATGCATTCAATTATGATGCTTCTATAGCTACTATAGTTTCAATAGCTTCACAGCTACTATAGCTACTATAGCTTCTATAGACTCTATAGCTCCCTATAGCTCTCTATAAAAGCCTATCCGTTCTATAACCACAAAAAAGGAAGCCCCGAGTGCATTGCTGCTCTCAGGGCTTCCTGGAAAAAAGGCGGCTTCCTACTCTCCCGCATTGCATTGCAGTACCATCGGCGTAAGTGGGCTTAACTTCTCTGTTCGGAATGGGAAGAGGT
>NZ_BPTV01000005.1 GCF_019973375.1 Prevotella lacticifex
CTGTAGGCATGGGTGATGCTGGTATTAAATCTGCCATTCAAGGCTCTAATGTTCCTAACCCTGATGAGGCCGTCCCTAGTTTTGTTTCTGGTGCTATGGCTAAAGCTGGTAAAGGACTTCTTGAAGGTACGTTGCAGGCTGGCACTTCTGCCGTTTCTGATAAGTTGCTTGATTTGGTTGGACTTGGTGGCAAGTCTGCCGCTGATAAAGGAAAGGATACTCGTGATTATCTTGCTGCTGCATTTCCTGAGCTTAATGCTTGGGAGCGTGCTGGTGCTGATGCTTCCTCTGCTGGTATGGTTGACGCCGGATTTGAGAATCAAAAAGAGCTTACTAAAATGCAACTGGACAATCAGAAAGAGATTGCCGAGATGCAAAATGAGACTCAAAAAGAGATTGCTGGCATTCAGTCGGCGACTTCACGCCAGAATACGAAAGACCAGGTATATGCACAAAATGAGATGCTTGCTTATCAACAGAAGGAGTCTACTGCTCGCGTTGCGTCTATTATGGAAAACACCAATCTTTCCAAGCAACAGCAGGTTTCCGAGATTATGCGCCAAATGCTTACTCAAGCTCAAACGGCTGGTCAGTATTTTACCAATGACCAAATCAAAGAAATGACTCGCAAGGTTAGTGCTGAGGTTGACTTAGTTCATCAGCAAACGCAGAATCAGCGGTATGGCTCTTCTCATATTGGCGCTACTGCAAAGGATATTTCTAATGTCGTCACTGATGCTGCTTCTGGTGTGGTTGATATTTTTCATGGTATTGATAAAGCTGTTGCCGATACTTGGAACAATTTCTGGAAAGACGGTAAAGCTGATGGTATTGGCTCTAATTTGTCTAGGAAATAACCGTCAGGATTGACACCCTCCCAATTGTATGTTTTCATGCCTCCAAATCTTGGAGGCTTTTTTATGGTTCGTTCTTATTACCCTTCTGAATGTCACGCTGATTATTTTGACTTTGAGCGTATCGAGGCTCTTAAACCTGCTATTGAGGCTTGTGGCATTTCTACTCTTTCTCAATCCCCAATGCTTGGCTTCCATAAGCAGATGGATAACCGCATCAAGCTCTTGGAAGAGATTCTGTCTTTTCGTATGCAGGGCGTTGAGTTCGATAATGGTGATATGTATGTTGACGGCCATAAGGCTGCTTCTGACGTTCGTGATGAGTTTGTATCTGTTACTGAGAAGTTAATGGATGAATTGGCACAATGCTACAATGTGCTCCCCCAACTTGATATTAATAACACTATAGACCACCGCCCCGAAGGGGACGAAAAATGGTTTTTAGAGAACGAGAAGACGGTTACGCAGTTTTGCCGCAAGCTGGCTGCTGAACGCCCTCTTAAGGATATTCGCGATGAGTATAATTACCCCAAAAAGAAAGGTATTAAGGATGAGTGTTCAAGATTGCTGGAGGCCTCCACTATGAAATCGCGTAGAGGCTTTGCTATTCAGCGTTTGATGAATGCAATGCGACAGGCTCATGCTGATGGTTGGTTTATCGTTTTTGACACTCTCACGTTGGCTGACGACCGATTAGAGGCGTTTTATGATAATCCCAATGCTTTGCGTGACTATTTTCGTGATATTGGTCGTATGGTTCTTGCTGCCGAGGGTCGCAAGGCTAATGATTCACACGCCGACTGCTATCAGTATTTTTGTGTGCCTGAGTATGGTACAGCTAATGGCCGTCTTCATTTCCATGCGGTGCACTTTATGCGGACACTTCCTACAGGTAGCGTTGACCCTAATTTTGGTCGTCGGGTACGCAATCGCCGCCAGTTAAATAGCTTGCAAAATACGTGGCCTTATGGTTACAGTATGCCCATCGCAGTTCGCTACACGCAGGACGCTTTTTCACGTTCTGGTTGGTTGTGGCCTGTTGATGCTAAAGGTGAGCCGCTTAAAGCTACCAGTTATATGGCTGTTGGTTTCTATGTGGCTAAATACGTTAACAAAAAGTCAGATATGGACCTTGCTGCTAAAGGTCTAGGAGCTAAAGAATGGAACAACTCACTAAAAACCAAGCTGTCGCTACTTCCCAAGAAGCTGTTCAGAATCAGAATGAGCCGCAACTTCGGGATGAAAATGCTCACAATGACAAATCTGTCCACGGAGTGCTTAATCCAACTTACCAAGCTGGGTTACGACGCGACGCCGTTCAACCAGATATTGAAGCAGAACGCAAAAAGAGAGATGAGATTGAGGCTGGGAAAAGTTACTGTAGCCGACGTTTTGGCGGCGCAACCTGTGACGACAAATCTGCTCAAATTTATGCGCGCTTCGATAAAAATGATTGGCGTATCCAACCTGCAGAGTTTTATCGCTTCCATGACGCAGAAGTTAACACTTTCGGATATTTCTGATGAGTCGAAAAATTATCTTGATAAAGCAGGAATTACTACTGCTTGTTTACGAATTAAATCGAAGTGGACTGCTGGCGGAAAATGAGAAAATTCGACCTATCCTTGCGCAGCTCGAGAAGCTCTTACTTTGCGACCTTTCGCCATCAACTAACGATTCTGTCAAAAACTGACGCGTTGGATGAGGAGAAGTGGCTTAATATGCTTGGCACGTTCGTCAAGGACTGGTTTAGATATGAGTCACATTTTGTTCATGGTAGAGATTCTCTTGTTGACATTTTAAAAGAGCGTGGATTACTATCTGAGTCCGATGCTGTTCAACCACTAATAGGTAAGAAATCATGAGTCAAGTTACTGAACAATCCGTACGTTTCCAGACCGCTTTGGCCTCTATTAAGCTCATTCAGGCTTCTGCCGTTTTGGATTTAACCGAAGATGATTTCGATTTTCTGACGAGTAACAAAGTTTGGATTGCTACTGACCGCTCTCGTGCTCGTCGCTGCGTTGAGGCTTGCGTTTATGGTACGCTGGACTTTGTAGGATACCCTCGCTTTCCTGCTCCTGTTGAGTTTATTGCTGCCGTCATTGCTTATTATGTTCATCCCGTCAACATTCAAACGGCCTGTCTCATCATGGAAGGCGCTGAATTTACGGAAAACATTATTAATGGCGTCGAGCGTCCGGTTAAAGCCGCTGAATTGTTCGCGTTTACCTTGCGTGTACGCGCAGGAAACACTGACGTTCTTACTGACGCAGAAGAAAACGTGCGTCAAAAATTACGTGCAGAAGGAGTGATGTAATGTCTAAAGGTAAAAAACGTTCTGGCGCTCGCCCTGGTCGTCCGCAGCCGTTGCGAGGTACTAAAGGCAAGCGTAAAGGCGCTCGTCTTTGGTATGTAGGTGGTCAACAATTTTAATTGCAGGGGCTTCGGCCCCTTACTTGAGGATAAATTATGTCTAATATTCAAACTGGCGCCGAGCGTATGCCGCATGACCTTTCCCATCTTGGCTTCCTTGCTGGTCAGATTGGTCGTCTTATTACCATTTCAACTACTCCGGTTATCGCTGGCGACTCCTTCGAGATGGACGCCGTTGGCGCTCTCCGTCTTTCTCCATTGCGTCGTGGCCTTGCTATTGACTCTACTGTAGACATTTTTACTTTTTATGTCCCTCATCGTCACGTTTATGGTGAACAGTGGATTAAGTTCATGAAGGATGGTGTTAATGCCACTCCTCTCCCGACTGTTAACACTACTGGTTATATTGACCATGCCGCTTTTCTTGGCACGATTAACCCTGATACCAATAAAATCCCTAAGCATTTGTTTCAGGGTTATTTGAATATCTATAACAACTATTTTAAAGCGCCGTGGATGCCTGACCGTACCGAGGCTAACCCTAATGAGCTTAATCAAGATGATGCTCGTTATGGTTTCCGTTGCTGCCATCTCAAAAACATTTGGACTGCTCCGCTTCCTCCTGAGACTGAGCTTTCTCGCCAAATGACGACTTCTACCACATCTATTGACATTATGGGTCTGCAAGCTGCTTATGCTAATTTGCATACTGACCAAGAACGTGATTACTTCATGCAGCGTTACCATGATGTTATTTCTTCATTTGGAGGTAAAACCTCTTATGACGCTGACAACCGTCCTTTACTTGTCATGCGCTCTAATCTCTGGGCATCTGGCTATGATGTTGATGGAACTGACCAAACGTCGTTAGGCCAGTTTTCTGGTCGTGTTCAACAGACCTATAAACATTCTGTGCCGCGTTTCTTTGTTCCTGAGCATGGCACTATGTTTACTCTTGCGCTTGTTCGTTTTCCGCCTACTGCGACTAAAGAGATTCAGTACCTTAACGCTAAAGGTGCTTTGACTTATACCGATATTGCTGGCGACCCTGTTTTGTATGGCAACTTGCCGCCGCGTGAAATTTCTATGAAGGATGTTTTCCGTTCTGGTGATTCGTCTAAGAAGTTTAAGATTGCTGAGGGTCAGTGGTATCGTTATGCGCCTTCGTATGTTTCTCCTGCTTATCACCTTCTTGAAGGCTTCCCATTCATTCAGGAACCGCCTTCTGGTGATTTGCAAGAACGCGTACTTATTCGCCACCATGATTATGACCAGTGTTTCCAGTCCGTTCAGTTGTTGCAGTGGAATAGTCAGGTTAAATTTAATGTGACCGTTTATCGCAATCTGCCGACCACTCGCGATTCAATCATGACTTCGTGATAAAAGATTGAGTGTGAGGTTATAACGCCGAAGCGGTAAAAATTTTAATTTTTGCCGCTGAGGGGTTGACCAAGCGAAGCGCGGTAGGTTTTCTGCTTAGGAGTTTAATCATGTTTCAGACTTTTATTTCTCGCCATAATTCAAACTTTTTTTCTGATAAGCTGGTTCTCACTTCTGTTACTCCAGCTTCTTCGGCACCTGTTTTACAGACACCTAAAGCTACATCGTCAACGTTATATTTTGATAGTTTGACGGTTAATGCTGGTAATGGTGGTTTTCTTCATTGCATTCAGATGGATACATCTGTCAACGCCGCTAATCAGGTTGTTTCTGTTGGTGCTGATATTGCTTTTGATGCCGACCCTAAATTTTTTGCCTGTTTGGTTCGCTTTGAGTCTTCTTCGGTTCCGACTACCCTCCCGACTGCCTATGATGTTTATCCTTTGGATGGTCGCCATGATGGTGGTTATTATACCGTCAAGGACTGTGTGACTATTGACGTCCTTCCCCGTACGCCGGGCAATAATGTTTATGTTGGTTTCATGGTTTGGTCTAACTTTACCGCTACTAAATGCCGCGGATTGGTTTCGCTGAATCAGGTTATTAAAGAGATTATTTGTCTCCAGCCACTTAAGTGAGGTGATTTATGTTTGGTGCTATTGCTGGCGGTATTGCTTCTGCTCTTGCTGGTGGCGCCATGTCTAAATTGTTTGGAGGCGGTCAAAAAGCCGCCTCCGGTGGCATTCAAGGTGATGTGCTTGCTACCGATAACAATACTGTAGGCATGGGTGATGCTGGTATTAAATCTGCCATTCAAGGCTCTAATGTTCCTAACCCTGATGAGGCCGTCCCTAGTTTTGTTTCTGGTGCTATGGCTAAAGCTGGTAAAGGACTTCTTGAAGG
>NZ_BPTV01000006.1 GCF_019973375.1 Prevotella lacticifex
TTATCTCTTCTGGAATAGCCATAAATATGTATAGTATCTATATAATTAAAAGAACTATACAAAGGTACAAATAAATGGCCATATCTGCAAGAAATTACCAATAATATTGGCAAAAATAATTATGCAGGGACTAAAACAAGGGGAAGTTTAAACGGGCTTTCTACGAAAGAAAGCCCTTGCTAAGCCAGAAACGGCAAAGCAAGGGCCAAATTGTATAGTGTCTCAAATGGAGGTTTCTTTAATAAAATAGGCGATTTCTGTTGAGAAAGCTGAATTTCGTTAAAAATACAAAATCTATTTTTCGTACATTTTTAGCCTTGTTGAAGTGCTGAGCAAGTGGAAAATGCAATCCTTTTCAAAGGGCTGGGATTGCAAATGCAAATTTGCGAAGTTGTGTTTTACGGTAAGAATCTAAGTGTTAACCCAAGTTTGACGCTCTAATGTTTTTTTTCAGAATTTTTTCCAGTGTTTATAGGGGTTTGCGTGGTCAAACTGCTCAAAATCGCAATGTAGAACACAGCAATGTCGTAGGGATTGCTTATCTTTGCGGCATGAATTTTACGTCCCAAATACGTTACAACCCACAGACGTGTAAAGACGAGAAGTATTACCGTCTGAAGGAGTCCTATCGCGATGCCAGCGGTAGGGTATGTACTTTGATATTGCTCAATGTCGGGTTTATACATGACCTATCCCCAGAGCAGATAAGAGATGTTGCGCGTGGACTGACGTATCTGTACAATCACCAGAAGGATGTCCAACTTTGGGATGAGAAACTGCAAGGTTACTCGGAAGTGGTTCGTGACAGAGTGCATGCGTACTGGGCCAGACTTGTCGAGGAGGAAAAACTTGATATTGTGGGCAACGCCTACGAGAGAAGCAAGTCCAAGGCCAGGAAACGGATAGATGTTGACACTATGAGGCATACAGACGCAAGGGAAGTCGGCTGCGAATGGCTATGCCTGCAAACGATTCGTAAACTTGGTCTGGATACATTTCTCCGTTCTTTGGGATGGTCTGAGGACAAGGTGAAGGTCACTTTGGCCCATCTTATTACGAGGGCGGCCTATACTCCGTCCGAATTAAAGTCAATATCCATTATAAAAGAGAACTCTGCAGTGTGCGAACTCCTTGACCTTCCTATGGCCAAAATAACTCCAAGGAGGATATATCGAGTTGCCGATGACCTTTATTCCATAAAGGATAAGCTTGAGAAGTATCTTTGCCACAAGACCGACGACCTCTTCAAACCGACCAACCGCATTATGCTCTTCGATCTCACCAACTTTTATTTTGAGGGACGCAAGACCGGCAGCAAGAAGGCTGCCTTTGGCCGTTCAAAGGAGAAACGCAGCGACTGCAAGCTGCTTGTCCTCGCGCTATGCATCAATACTGACGGCTTCATACGTTACAGTGCGGTACTGGAAGGCAATACCGCCGATCCAAAGTCACTTCCCAACATGGTGGACGAGCTTATTGCTGAGAATCCGGCCAAATGTCCCGATAACGAGGGAGTGCTTGTAGTCATTGACGCAGGTATCTCAACTGAAGATAACCTCAAGACTATAAGGGACAAAGGATACAACTATCTTTGTGTATCCCGCAAAGCTCTTACCGAATACACCACCCCCGAGAATGCTCCCAAAGTCACAGTTTGCGATTGCTTGAAGCGCGAGATAACGCTTCAACGCGTAACAACGGCCAAGAATGACGACTGTTACCTCAAAATAGACTCTCCTGCAAAAGCGTTGAAGGAAGAATCCATGAACCGCAAATTCCGTGAGCGTTTTGAGGAAGGGTTGAAAAAAATCAGAAAGAGTACCCAATCAAAACACGGGATAAAAAACTACGGCAAGGTACAAAACAGGATCGGTGCCCTGCAAGGAAAATATCCCTCTATAAGCCGATATTACAATATAAAAGTTGAGGATGACGGACACGACAAAGTCGCTTCTATGACATGGGAGGTCAACATCCCGGACAAGGTGGAATACGGAACATACTTCCTCAGAACCAATGTGAAGAAATTAGATGAGGAAACGACCTGGAACTACTATAATCTTATACGTGAAATAGAATGCTCCAACCGGCAGCTCAAAACCGACCTCAGCCTCAGGCTCATATACCACCAGACTGACAATAGGGCAGACGCACACCTTTTCTTAGGGCTGCTGGCTTACTGGATAGTAAACACCGTGCGCCATCAGATGAAGGTTGCCCGGCGAAAGCAAGGCAAGGATGAGCATGGGCGGGAGCGTTCGACACCGTACTGGTCGGAGATCATGCGGATCATGAAGACTCAAAAAGCAGTTACTACCACAGCAGTAAATGCGCTTGGAGAGGCTGTCGAGACCAGACTGTGCAGTGTGCCTACAGATAGTGCAGCTGAAATCTACGAGTTGTTGAAAATCAGTAAAGTGCCATTTAAAAAAATAAAAATCTGTAGAACACAGTAGGACTTTTTAAAAACACTAAATTGCTGATACAGAACAACTAAGCAAAATACGATGTCAAAGTTGGGTTAAACGCTTAATTGAAAATCAATATTGGAGTTCATTGGAGCGTTCAGAACCCATGCGAGTCACAATCAATAATTAGAAACTCTCCTCTACGGAGAGTTTTTTTATGTAAGGTGTCTGTTTTTGTATAAAAAATTTGTGACAATATGAATATGGCTTGAATAATGAATTTCCCTTTTTCAAGCCATATTTTTTGTATCATGCTATATGTCAGTCCCCTTTGTTTCAGCCTCTTGCGTCATTTGCATGAACAGCCAATCCCTTACTGCCTCGAAACAATAGGCCGCTCTAAAGGTGCTGAAGTGCGTTAGTACGTTCTTCAGAAGTGAGTTGCTTGACCGAAGGCACTGCCTCGATACTTAGAAAGTGCGTTAGTACGTTCTTCTGCAGTGAGGGGATTCAGAGTCGTTTCATCTCTTTCTCGTCAGCGTTCTTACCCTTGTAGCGGCTCTTCTTCGGGTTGAAAGTATAAGATATGGTGAGCGTTACACGCCGTGTGTCAGCATCAGAATCCTTGTAAAGTCTCACATCCTTGACGTTCATCCACCAGCTCTGGTTGCGTGTGTGGAAGATGTCATTGGCAGCAAGGGCTATCTGCAGATGCTTCTGCAAGAAGAAGCGGCGCACGGAGAGGTCTACGCCCCATTGCGAGCACATTTCGTTTGTCATGTTGTGGCCACGGGTGGAGCCGGTAATGTCGAATGTCATCAGCCAACTCTTTGATATCGTGAAGATGTTTTTCGGATCATCAACAATAATAGGCGAATCAGATGTATAAAACGGTACGTTTGGAGAAATACAAGTAAGCCAAATCTTATTCTTAAGGATTTCTTTAAATTTAGGTATAAATTTATTATTAGCAAAGATAGTCCAGAAATGAGCAATAATTGGGTTATGAATGTAAGGTTTATTTAACTCTGAAAGAATAGTTTTACTTATACATCTGGAATCAGTCATTTTAACTTTTCTTGACAAACCATCAATGACTTGCATGACTTCCTGTCGTTCTTTAGGAGTTCGGAAATACTGGATTGCTATTTGCATTGCAAATTCTTCAATATCCTTAATTCCGCAACTATTTGCGCAATTCTTTATTAATATTTTTTATAAGTCTCTGAGGAACAATAAGTTCCCCAGAGTTTTGCCATTTGTAGAATTTTCACTAACTTTATGGTGTCAAAACAAAAATAGTTCAATTCTAAATGACATGGCAAAAGTAGCAATAAAATATGATAACATAGTCCCCTACGGCGGAATTTTTTATGCTATGAACGAATTT
>NZ_BPTV01000007.1 GCF_019973375.1 Prevotella lacticifex
CTATGAACGAATTTAAACGCGCAGGACTGGACAAACTGGTAGACGGGCGGCTTAATCTCCGCTGTGCGAACTATGGCTATCAGTACAGCGATATCATGCTTGCGCTATTCTGCATATATCTCTGTGGCGGTGACCACATAGAGGATATTACAACCATATTGAACAAGTATCTGAGCACTGCCCCAGATGCGAGGATACCAAGTTCTGACACCATCGCCCGTGGGCTGAAGGAGCTGAGTGCCATGAGTATAGCCTATACGAGTAAAGCTGGCAACGTATATGCGCATGATCCTGCCATGAAACTAAATTCCTTGATGCTTGACATGGCATTGCTGCTTGGCCTTATGAAAAAGGGTCAGGGCATTGATGTCGACTTTGACAACGAGTTCATCCCCGCTGAGAAAAGCGACGCCCAGTATTCCTATAAGAAGAAGCGCGGCTACTTCCCGGGCGTGATGACCCCTGGCCCGCTGATAATCGGCATTGAGAACAGGCAGGGCAACTCGAATGTCAAGTTTGAGCAAGTGGAGGAGCTGACACGCATGCTGGACAATATTGAGAATCACGGACTTTATGTGCGCATGTTCCGTGCCGATTGCGGCTCGTTCATCAAGGAACTTGTTGAGGAGCTCTTTCTGCGGACAGAGACGTTTTACCTCCGTGCCAGCAGCTGTGCGGACCGCAGGCAGATGTATGAACAGTGCAAGGATTGGCGTCACACGTCGGTAAACGGCCAGGAGATGGATGTCACGTCATTTGAATTCACCGAATTCCTTTCCGACTGGCATTTGCGGCTTGTAGTGCAGCGCACCAAGATGGATGCGGAACAGGGAGAGCGGTTCCTGCCCGGCATGGAAT
>NZ_BPTV01000008.1 GCF_019973375.1 Prevotella lacticifex
AGCCGATTGCAGCATCAATTATAACTGAAATTGATCTTTACAAGTTTGATCCATGGCAGTTGCCTGGTAATTTTGACTCTTCCAAACTTTCATACTTATAAATTCTAGGTTAAAAAAATCAATGATCATAAATTTTAGATCAGATTTTAAAATTGAAAATCTGATTTCACATATTTTCAAGTTACCAAAAACTGCTCAGTTTCAGATCAGTTTTTGAAACTTCTACTTACAAAACTTCATAAAAAATTTACAACTAAGTCGCATGTATAACACAACTTCATATCTCAAAAATCACAACTTCAAAAACTTATATTTACACGTTTCAACTTCTATGTTCAAACGGGAGCTAAGTTAACATTTGATCAAAGATCTTAGATCAATTTCTAAGAAATTTTTATCTTTCACATATCCTTTGGTCATGAAATTTGAAGTTCCCAAAAACAGCTCAAACAAGTTTTGGAATTTTGAGATTTCCCCTCACAAAAAATAATTTTTATTCAAAATAAATTATAACTTCAAAATCTATGACCAAACCGGAGCTAATTTTTTGCCTATCTCTACTGTTTTTCTTTTTTCTAAACTTTCTTTATTATTGGCAAGTGCAGAAAAGGCTTTGTACGGTGAAAAGGAA
>NZ_BPTV01000009.1 GCF_019973375.1 Prevotella lacticifex
CACCACTTCGATGCCTTCAGGTAATTATAGAAGTAGTTTTTTTGTTCTGATGGATTTCCTCCTCTCATCAGCAAAATCTTTCACGCGATTTAACTGTAAATTGATTACTCTGGAGTTGAAATTTGATGGATTTTTAGCTCACTTTAGCAAAAAAAAACAAAAAAAAACAAATTGGAATACCGATAAAACGGCATCGTTGTAGTACTCTGGAGTTTAAATTGGTGATTCCTTTTGCCTTTACCGATAAACGCAACAATTTTAATACTCCGGAGTTGAAGTTTGATAGATTATTTGCTCATTATTAGCCCAAAAAAAAAAGAATACTGATAAAATGAAGTTGTTTATAGTACTACGGAGTTCAAATTAACTGATTTTTTCCGGTTTTATACTGATAACCACGATGCTTTTGAGTATCCGGAGTTGAGATTCGATGAAGTTTTAGTTCTCCGGCGTTCAAATTCGCTCATTCCTTTTACTGTATAGGTTTGTGGCTGTTGCCGGTGCAATTGTTGCCTTATATTCACTCTTCGAAGTAGGAGCATCCGTTTGGGAG
>NZ_BPTV01000010.1 GCF_019973375.1 Prevotella lacticifex
AGTTGTTGAAAATCAGTAAAGTGCCATTTAAAAAAATAAAAATCTGTAGAACACAGTAGGACTTTTTAAAAACACTAAATTGCTGATACAGAACAACTAAGCAAAATACGATGTCAAAGTTGGGTTAGGTAAGCTGTCCCTGCATGAACACCGTTTCGAAATAGAATTCTATTCAAGAGAATCTAGACTGTCCTCTTTTATGTCTATACCTAAAGTTTATGGAGAGGCAACATCTAATGACAACGCAACTATATTAAGGTTTCTTGTAAAAGGACTTCATCTCAAAAAAGGTACGACTTTCTTTACCTCAATGAATCATTATGTTTTCGAGGTTGAAGAGATATTCGTGTTTTCTGATGGATTGAATTTAGAAGTAATCAAAAGTGTTAGCATACGTACACACCACTTAGATAGGCTGTCAAAAATTTAGTCAGTTTTTATACTCATAATTGCTTTTGATTTACAAGGATTTATTCTTAACTTATATAAACATATTCCATAGTATATATTAACTTTAATAATTTGCATAAGTCATTG
>NZ_BPTV01000011.1 GCF_019973375.1 Prevotella lacticifex
AGATTAAGGGACTGCGTGCTCAGGTGCATGGGGTCAGTGACCTTCCCTTCTTCATGTTCCGCTGTTTCACGATATTTGGTTAGGCGAGTGCAGGGGGCATCCACGGAAAAATCCCCCTGCGCCGAAATCTTCTCCCGATTTAATTTTGGGGTTCGACCCCATTTTTGTATCATTGCAGTTGGATTTGAATGTCATTTCAATCATCAGGAGTCTCCGTAAGATTTATGTCCAATTTTTCCATTATGAAGATTTCCTGAATGTGAAAGTCGCTGCGAATTAATTTTCGTTAATGCGAATTATGATGACAAAAATAATTCAAAAGAGTTCTTTAAGGTCAAGGAAATGCGATAAAATAAAGAAATCTCCATTTGAGACACTATACACCAAGCATAGCCACTAACTCTTCTATATATTTAAGCATGGTTGCCGTACCCCATTTTCCACCATCTTTGGTTCTCACCTTCTTGTATTTTGAAAGGTATCTGAATATAGCCTTGTAAGAATATTTCTTGTTTAGTCCCAGCTTG
>NZ_BPTV01000012.1 GCF_019973375.1 Prevotella lacticifex
CCCCAGATGCGAGGATACCAAGTTCTGACACCATCGCCCGTGGGCTGAAGGAGCTGAGTGCCATGAGTATAGCCTATACGAGTAAAGCTGGCAACGTATATGCGCATGATCCTGCCATGAAACTAAATTCCTTGATGCTTGACATGGCATTGCTGCTTGGCCTTATGAAAAAGGGTCAGGGCATTGATGTCGACTTTGACAACGAGTTCATCCCCGCTGAGAAAAGCGACGCCCAGTATTCCTATAAGAAGAAGCGCGGCTACTTCCCGGGCGTGATGACATCCGGTCCGCTGATAATAGGCATTGAAAACAGGCAGGGCAACTCGAATGTCAAGTTTGAGCAGGTGGAAGAGCTGACACGCATGCTGGACAATATCGAGGCTCACGGACTTTATGTGCGCATGTTCCGTGCCGATTGCGGCTCGTTCATCAAGGAACTTGTTGAGGAGCTCTTTCTGCGGACAGAGACGTTTTACCTCCGTGCCAGCAGCTGTGCGGACCGCAGGCAG
>NZ_BPTV01000013.1 GCF_019973375.1 Prevotella lacticifex
CATCAAAGGCTCCACCAAGAAACCTGCGTTGAGTTAAAGAGCTAGATGTAACTATTACCAAATAGCAGCAGAACCTGCCCTATCTCACCCCATCACCTAGTAATTGACCAAAAACATGTCTTCAAGTACTATGCACTAAAACAAATGCACATGAATAATGGTTACTGAGAGAATCTTGCAACACCCAAAGAATAGAATGACTTATCCCTTTTATGTGGTTTGCACGGCGAATAGGCCTACGCCTACATCTTTAAGAAACTGAACTAAGCTACATATATTTCCATTAGCTGGCTTACGGGAGTGAGAAGCAGAAGGAACAAATGCTCCAAGTTTGAGACTAAAACGATGACTGGCATTAGGCGGCCATGCAAACCAAATGAACTGAACTTTTCTAAAGCAAAAAGTGATAAGCAAATATCTTGAGACCATCGAGCACGCTAAGAATTCATCCAATTAGAAAACAACATTGACACAAGCTTACCCTGCAGTTGCTTCAACCC
>NZ_BPTV01000014.1 GCF_019973375.1 Prevotella lacticifex
ACTACCTTAGTGTCAGCAGGTATGCCTTCTACATATGAGAAATAAGGTCAAGATTGCAAAAAAGATTAGAAGTTCGTATCTTTTTCCAAAATCACACAAAAAAAGCACTTGTTCATTCTTGATTCACCCGAGTTATGAGAGCATAATTAAAACACAAATATTGCAGGTTAAATTATAACTCTTAAAAGATTTCATTATTTTTTTTTGATGAAGTTGAGAGATTTCATTATCTAGATCACATAAAAATCAGTTTGAACACCTCAAACAAATGTGAGAGCAAATTTGAAGCAAATCATGATCATTTAAGGAAAAAAAAGTGGTATAGGATTAGATAAACGAAAAGGATTTTTCTTTGTTTAAAAAAGGGAAAAAAATTGATTACAAAACATAAAGGGAAAGGTTAGAGACTCACACATCCAAGGAATGCGAACAAAAAAATTCGTCGAAAAGGGTATAATATAAATGATGATAGGATTGCACGCCAAAGAAGGATCG
>NZ_BPTV01000015.1 GCF_019973375.1 Prevotella lacticifex
CGTTATCTAGATTTTTTTTTTTTTCAAGCAGAAGACGGCATACGAGATAAGCTAGTGACTGGAGTTCAGACGTGTGCTCTTCCGATCTCAACTCTTGGAGCCAGCATCAATCACATATAAAACTTTTTGAAGCTTATACACCTTGCCTTCACTTCCTTGAACCACAAAACATTCAGGTTGAGCTACATAAATCTCCTCTTCTAGAAAACCATTCAAGAAGATTTACTTGCAAGTGTATGTAAAGTAAATTGTCAATATATAAAGAAACTTTTGACTGATACTGAAAAACAGGGAGATCAAATTTAAGTTTGAGTTTAAATTATATGCATTTACGGTGTTAAAACAATTGGATTATTAGTATCTGGTCTATCATTCACCTCCAAAACTCACCAAGTCCAACTAAGAATTCCATTTATTGAATAGTTGAATATATCAATCGAAAGAAACTAATGAATCAAAAATATGAAGTAGAGGGAAACAGAAGCAGAAAGT
>NZ_BPTV01000016.1 GCF_019973375.1 Prevotella lacticifex
GTGTTTGGGCTCTCCATGTGGTTTAGCTAAAGGGGATATGATTAATTCTAACTAAACCCTATATTTATATATAATACAAACACACCATGTGATAAAAATAAAAATTTCAAAAAAATATTTAGAGATTTGCATTTGTCTTTGGATCAGAATCACTTGTTGTTGCTCAATCACAAGAATATTTCTTTTTTTTTTCCAGAAATTTGTGATTTCTCTTTTCTACCAAACTTTCTGATTAAATCTCCCTCTCATATCATAATTTAAACTTTTTAATTGCACATATATAGTTCATGCTTAATTGCTCATATGATGAATATTCACTTAATTAATTATGATGATTCATGCATACATATCTTATAGCTTAAGTTTAATGATAAGTTCCTTTAACATTAATAATAAATAATTAATAGATTACACTCTTCAAGTCTGGTCATGATGACAATATAATTCACTAAAGATGACTACAAAAAAGACCACCAAGCATCTTGATTGG
>NZ_BPTV01000017.1 GCF_019973375.1 Prevotella lacticifex
ACTGGATTGGTGATGAACATCACAAGAAAAGTGGTACTTTCTCTTGTTCCTTAATTTCCTGCAGGATCTGTTAAATGTTTGAAACGAAAGAAAATGTTAGAAATTCTGATTGTCTTCATTTACCGCAATTCTATAGCATGAAAAAATGATGATCATATAAAATAGTTGTTGTTTGCATCAAACATTAGTTCTTTAATAAACCACTTTCAATCAGTACAAAATCAAACTCTCTAAAGTTGATTTGTTTGTTCTGATTTCGAAGGGGATGAAAGCATGAAAAAAGACGCAAGATTATATACATACAATGGATTAAATGATGATATGTAGTTCCTTCCGTATTAGAAATCAAATGTGTTTATATATATATATATCGAAAACAGCCACTCTAGTCTATTTGTTGGTTTCTACATCTGGTTTTTTTTAATAATTTGACATTGTTCTCTTACAGGTGGTTTAAATTGGTATTCAGTTGCTGCAAACAGTTGGG
>NZ_BPTV01000018.1 GCF_019973375.1 Prevotella lacticifex
GCTTGGAGAATTCGCAAGCTCAGTAAGAATATTCTCTCACCATTAACTCTTTTTACGGCAACCCTCATATTGATGCATTATCTGGTAATGCTATTGGATTTGTGCTAGTTTTTGTTAGAGCTGTAAATATTTAGTATATCGTGGACCATACAACAACAACTATGCTTCAGTTCCAAGCAAGTTGGGATCGGTTATATGAATCTTCACCAATCATTCACTTTGTTTAAGCCCACATCAGTCCAATATTTATAAAATCACTAGTGCCTCTTGCATTAAAAGTTCTCTACATGTCAATTGGCATAAATCTCTAGCAAGATTAAAAGACTCCTAGCAAACATTAGATACAAAGCATGACTAAAATTTATATAGATCTTTTTCTTCACATTACTTTAGTCAGTTTTGAGTATTCTCTCTTTATAATGCAAGTTCTTAACCAACAACATTCTATGAGTGCAGCTCAGGGGGGAGATGCCTTTCTGCGGAGTA
>NZ_BPTV01000019.1 GCF_019973375.1 Prevotella lacticifex
AGACGATGAATTCTGCAGCGCTGGATGAAGACAAATGAAAATGATAATTAGAATGTAGCACAAAAACTTGAACGCGATATAACAATAACAACTATGCCTCAGTTCTAAGCAAGTTGGTGTTGGAAAGCATAGGAAGGTAAATGTATTAAAAGGACATTCCGGTGCACTAAGCTCCTGATAAGTGCGGGTCCCAAGAAGGGCCGGACCACATTAGATCTAATGTACGCAGCCTTACCTTGCAGTTTTGCAAGAGGTTGTGTTCGCCACTTGAACTTGTGACCTCCTGGTCACACGACAACCATGTTTCTATTGCACCAAGGCTCCCCTTCTTAAACATATATACTAACATGACTTAAACATATTCCCAACTAATTGTTATTGCACATATAGATCATTTTCTTTCATTATGATCTATGTCTGTTGCACGTTAACGACTTACCTCACTTCACTGTCATGATCAAGATCTGCAGCCTGGA
>NZ_BPTV01000020.1 GCF_019973375.1 Prevotella lacticifex
ATCACCCCAACCTACACCACATACAACAACATAAAGATATTGCTGCACCCAAGGAATATTTATTAAATCCAGTGTTTGAAGCAGATATGAAATATAACATGAAATATAGTAATCCTTGGTGATAATACTAGATATCCTAAGACATTGTGACAAAATCAGCATATTAATAATGCATTATCAAGACCAGAAAGCATAAATGAAAATCAGTCTGAGCTCAGGTGGAGGGAGTTCAAGATTTCTATGTTATGTGACACGACGATTACTTCACGATGCAAATCTTGATAACGGATGCAGATCCAATACGATGAAGTGCCACGACAGCATCACCAGGTTGGCATAGCCCTCTCGTTACGGCTGATTTCAGGGCAGCTTCAAGGATTACCTCAGTTGATTCAGAATCAGTGGCCTTTGCAGAACCTTCACCAAGAATTGGAATCAAGCCCCTATATACCAAACTGTGTCTAGCTGGGGTC
>NZ_BPTV01000021.1 GCF_019973375.1 Prevotella lacticifex
ATGCCAGGATCCTTGGTTGAGGTCGAAAGTAGAAGAAACAAGACCTATTGCAACAAGCACATGATTTTTCACATTAATCACATATAAACTATGTTACTCGGACTCTTCAAAAATATGGACAGCTGCATGTTGGATCCTCCAAAAGTAGTGCATTCTTGGAGGATTCGACATGGGTGCAACAACATTTGGAGAGTCTGAGAGAAACATAGCAGGAAAGTGGGAAAAAATCTTGACAGTTATCAGGTGCTAGGAAAATCAAGGGCAGCTGAAAAAACATAAACAGAAGAGGTGGATGCTCTGGGGATGTTTGCAGAAACATAAACAGGAAGTTACAGGCAGAGTTCTGCTGATGAAAGTAAGAAGGAAATAAGTAATACCGGAACTTTTCCCCGCATATGATAAAAATATTACAGGCCAAATAAAATAAAGTGTGAGGAAACTAACATAGATTGTGAAGACAACTGCTAAGACC
>NZ_BPTV01000022.1 GCF_019973375.1 Prevotella lacticifex
GTGAGCCAAGGCATCCACCATGCGCCCTTAATTACTTTCTTGTCGCTTTCATCTGTCATCCTCGAAAGAATAACAGAGTGAATGTAGCTCATACTTTCAGCTGTCTTGTCTATAGAAGTCATTTCCACACGGTCCCGATGCTAAAAGCAACGACACCTATGGAACGATTTCCACAGAAATGAACATTGTTGATTGTTCTTTCTACAGTTTCGCTTGTATCAATATGTCAAAGATCTTTTGAGAACATCAAATCTCTTTGCTGAAATTTGATTCCCAAAGTGGAGAATAACGGATTCGAACCGTTGACCCCCTGCTTGCAAAGCAGGTGCTCTAGCCAGCTGAGCTAATCCCCCGTAACCTAGGTCCGTATCATAACTGTCATCTTCCGACATATAAAAATATGTA
>NZ_BPTV01000023.1 GCF_019973375.1 Prevotella lacticifex
TTCTTCGCCTCAAAATGTCATCCAAGGCTATGGGATTGATTTACAATATCAGCGAAAAGTCAATCCGTCAGAAGCTTTTCGTGTATAAGTCAAAAGTTGGTTTGGAAGGAGGAAACAGCCCATCACTGAGGTCTTTTATTGAAGCTTTTTGATGCCCAAAAATGAAGAAATAGACATCGAGAATAGAGGTATTTTTGATAATATTCTGAATATAAACACTTTATGCAAACATCTATAACGGAAGAAATAGACATAAACATTTTTGATGCATCGAAAAAACTTCCTAATTTTGCAATCGGAAACTTTAAAAGACTTACATTATGAAGCAAATTATTTCATTATTGTTGATGTTGCTTATTTTATCCCCTAGTCAAGCCTCTACTATTA
>NZ_BPTV01000024.1 GCF_019973375.1 Prevotella lacticifex
GTTTAGGATAAGCGCTGAAAGCATCTAAGCGCGAAGCCATCCGCGAGATTAGAACTCCTTTATAGGGTCGTCCGAGACGAGGACGTTGATAGGGCGCAGGTGTAAAGACGGTGACGTCAAAGCCGAGCGCTACTAATTGCCCGAAACTTTCAGTCATAAGGTCATACTTTGAGTTGTCTAACGGTTTCGCTTGTTAGATGTGTCACCCATACGCCTGTCGCTAAGTATAAGCGTTAAGGCGGTCGAAAAATATTGTCAGGTGGTTATTGTGGTGGGGTCCCACCTCTTCCCATTCCGAACAGAGAAGTTAAGCCCACTTACGCCGATGGTACTGCAATGCAATGCGGGAGAGTAGGAAGCCGCCTTTTTTCCAGGAAGCCCT
>NZ_BPTV01000025.1 GCF_019973375.1 Prevotella lacticifex
TTGTATAATATCTTTATAGACCCGAAGGCCTACATTAGTCTGTCCGAGTCAGGAACGTTCGTTTTATTGAGATCCGATAACCTGTTATCTTTTTCAACTCATCCCGCCCACTATATATAATAATGTATAGGCCTCAGCCCGTGCACCATATAAATAATGTACAGGACAGAAATTGAACGGCTCGTTTCTTTTCTTGTACTACTCTCTGTCTCTTATGTAATCCTTTCAAAGAACTCTTTCTTCATTCAGGGCGGCTCATCCTCTTCCGAGTTGACTGCCCGGCTTCCGTTGCGTCTCAAAAACTAAGTGTTATTGATTGTTTCCCGAAAAGCGAGTGCAAAGGTAGGGGTTTATTTTCATTCCCGCAAATGTTTT
>NZ_BPTV01000026.1 GCF_019973375.1 Prevotella lacticifex
GTTTAGGATAAGCGCTGAAAGCATCTAAGCGCGAAGCCATCCGCGAGATTAGAACTCCTTTATAGGGTCGTCCGAGACGAGGACGTTGATAGGGCGCAGGTGTAAAGACGGTGACGTCAAAGCCGAGTGCTACTAATTGCCCGAAACTTTCAGTCATAAGGTCATACTTTGAGTTGTCTAACGGTTTCGCTTGTTAGATGTGTCACCCATACGCCTGTCGCTAAGTATAAGCGTAAAGGCAGTAGAAAATATTATCAGGTGGTTATTGTGGTGGGGTCCCACCTCTTCCCATTCCGAACAGAGAAGTTAAGCCCACTTACGCCGATGGTACTGCAATGCAATGCGGGAGAGTAGGAAGCCGC
>NZ_BPTV01000027.1 GCF_019973375.1 Prevotella lacticifex
TTCTTCGCCTCAAAATGTCATCCAAGGCTATGGGATTGATTTACAATATCAGCGAAAAGTCAATCCGTCAGAAGCTTTTCGTGTATAAGTCAAAAGTTGGTTTGGAAGGAGGAAACAGCCCATCACTTAGGTCTTTTATTGAAGCTTTTTGATGCCCAAAAATGAAGAAATAGACATCGAGAATAGAGGTATTTTTGATAATATTCTGAATATAAACACTTTATGCAAACATCTATAACGGAAGAAATAGACATGAACAATTTTGATGCATCGAAAAAACTTCCTAATTTTGCAATCGGAAACTTTAAAAGACTTACATTATGAAGCAAATTATTTCATTATTGTTGATGTTGCTTA
>NZ_BPTV01000028.1 GCF_019973375.1 Prevotella lacticifex
CCTTGGGGCGACTACCCAACCCAACAAGGTTGTTCATATAATAACATACCATGTCGCTGTTGAACATACTGGGCTCCTTGCCGAAACTCTCTTCGGCAAAGCAGTAGTTGTCGTACCACGGCTTAATGTCGTCGATTATGCTATCCTCAGTAACGTCTTCTTTGATAGCCCCGGCATCCTTATAATACCGTATCATCTGCCGGACTTCGTCCTCCGAGAAACCGAGCATCTGGTTGAATCGCGGATCCATGGTGATATTCAGCGCGATATTGTAGCCGCTGGTCAGGTCGTCGAGGGTTATGGGCGACACCCCGAGCATGATGATGCGGTCGAACATCGGCTTGAAAA
>NZ_BPTV01000029.1 GCF_019973375.1 Prevotella lacticifex
AAAAAAATCAATATAGCAAAAAGGATAGAGGAAATACGTGGAAACAAAAAGGACGTTGTTGTGCTGACAGAGGAGGACTGGGAGGAAATCAGAATGTTTGTTGATAATGTCGAAGGCAATTTCATCTCAAGATTAAGGGAACGATTCCCTAACTTAAGTGATGACGATGTGAAGTTCATGATTCTTCTTCGCCTCAAAATGTCATCCAAGGCTATGGGATTGATTTACAATATCAGCGAAAAGTCAATCCGTCAGAAGCTTTTCGTGTATAAGTCAAAAGTTGGTTTGGAAGGAGGAAACAGCCCATCACT
>NZ_BPTV01000030.1 GCF_019973375.1 Prevotella lacticifex
GCAGTGGACTTCTTCAAGAACTCGCCAAGGTTTGGAATCTCGACGATGCGAAGCGCCTCTATATCATAGCCTTGCTCCGTGCTTCATATGGAGACATCATGAACCGTGACTTGCAGGTACAGTACCTCTGCTCATTTGCATCAGAGATGTATCCGGGAGTTCATTTGTCTGAGACGGCCGTGTCCAGATTCCTTGTGGAGATAGGCAAGGCATACTCCCTTATCTGTGAGTTCATGCGCAATAGAGTGAATACATTTACCGGCGGTAACATGGTCATTGACGGCATGCTCAAGGACTACAATGCCA
>NZ_BPTV01000031.1 GCF_019973375.1 Prevotella lacticifex
TAGGCAAGGCATACTCCCTTATCTGTGAGTTCATGCGCAATAGAGTGAATACATTTACCGGCGGTAACATGGTCATTGACGGCATGCTCAAGGACTACAATGCCAAGACGGGGAGCCTCTCGGAGTTTTCGCGCAAGGGGGCTAAGAAGGGCTCCAAGGACATCAGCCTGCTGTATGCCTTCAACCCATTGACGCGTGAGCCCATAGCGGCAAAGCCTTACGCAGGCAACATGCTGGATCAGACGGCGATAGACGACTTTGTAGCGGAGTATGAGATTAAGAATGGTCTGATGGTATTCGACAAGG
>NZ_BPTV01000032.1 GCF_019973375.1 Prevotella lacticifex
TAGCAATAAAATATGATAACATAGTCCCCTACGGCGGAATTTTTTATGCTATGAACGAATTTAAACGCGCAGGACTGGACAAACTGGTAGACGGGCGGCTTAATCTCCGCTGTGCGAACTATGGCTATCAGTACAGCGATATCATGCTTGCGCTATTCTGCATATATCTCTGTGGCGGTGACCACATAGAGGATATTACAACCATATTGAACAAGTATCTGAGCACTGCCCCAGATGCGAGGATACCAAGTTCTGACACCATCGCCCGTGGGCTGAAGGAGCTGAGTGCCATGAGTATAGCCT
>NZ_BPTV01000033.1 GCF_019973375.1 Prevotella lacticifex
CGAGAGAATAAACAGCATGCGAGAATCCTTTTTCTCGCGGTATTAATTTTCTCGCCAAGCCGCAAAGGGCGCAAAGGAATTATTCCAAAGGAATCTTAGCGTTCTTCGCGCCTTTGCGAGAGAATAAACAGCATGCGAGAATCCTTTTTCTCGCGATATAATTTTCTCGCCAAGCCGCAAAGGTCGCAAAGAGAATTATTCCGAAGGAATCTTAGCGTTCTCTGCGCCTTTGCGAGAGAATAAACAGCATGCGAGAATCCTTTTTCTCGCGGTATTAATTTTCTCGCCA
>NZ_BPTV01000034.1 GCF_019973375.1 Prevotella lacticifex
TCTCGCCAAGCCGCAAAGGTCGCAAAGAGAATTATTCCAAAGGAATCTTAGCGTTCTTCGCGCCTTTGCGAGAGAATAATAACTACTTGCGGGAATCTTTCTCGCCAAGCCGCCAAGATCGCTAAGAGGATCATTCCAAAGGAATCTTTGCGTTCTTTGCGCCTTTGCGAGAGAATAAACAGCATGCGAGAATCCTTTTTCTCGCGGTATTAATTTTCTCGCCAAGCCGCAAAGGGCGCAAAGGAATTATTCCAAAGGAATCTTAGCGTTCTTCGCGCCTTTGC
>NZ_BPTV01000035.1 GCF_019973375.1 Prevotella lacticifex
CGGAAAGGAAATTTATAAGTTCAGTGGCATATACGCTGTAGTCGGAATGCACGTTTACCGTGTCACGGTCAACGATATTCTTGTATAGCCAGAACAGAGTCTCCACAGACCATCGCTGGGAATAGGCCAAATAGACGGTTAATGGGTCAAGGTCAGCTTTTGACTTGAAGACAATCAGGCCGAAAAGGCCTTTCTTCTCGGCATAGCTTTCTGCCTTGAAATTATCTTTCTTGTTGGCATTCTGCACATATCCGATCTCCTGTTCGG
>NZ_BPTV01000036.1 GCF_019973375.1 Prevotella lacticifex
GCGAAACCAAGCGAGCCTTAATAAATCCCTTCTCAGCAATGTCGTGAATGACCTCAATGCGCTTGCCCTCAGACTTATCGATCTTGATAAGCCGTTTCAGTTTGCCATAGTCAGTCATCGTATTCGGGTCGACAAGTTCCTTGGGGCGACTACCCAACCCAACAAGGTTGTTCATATAATAACATACCATGTCGCTGTTGAACATACTGGGCTCCTTGCCGAAACTCTCTTCGGCAAAGCAGTAGTTGTCGTACCACGGCTTAA
>NZ_BPTV01000037.1 GCF_019973375.1 Prevotella lacticifex
AAGCATAGCAACTAGCTCTTCTATATATTTAAGCATGGTTGCCGTACCCCATTTACCACCATCTTTGGTTCTCACCTTCTTGTATTTTGAAAGGTATCTGAATATAGCCTTGTAAGAATATTTCTTGTTTAGCCCCAGCTTGACAAACTCATTCTTAACCCTTGTCGTTATGACGACGGAAAGGAAATTTATAAGTTCAGTGGCATATACGCTGTAGTCGGAATGCACGTTTACCGTGTCACGGTCAACGATATTCTTGT
>NZ_BPTV01000038.1 GCF_019973375.1 Prevotella lacticifex
GCAGTGGACTTCTTCAAAGACTCGCCAAGGTTTGGAATCTCGACGATGCGAAGCGCCTCTATATCATAGCCTTGCTCCGTGCTTCATATGGAGACATCATGAACCGTAACTTGCAGGTACAGTAACTTTGCTCATTTGCATCAGAGATGTATCCGGGAGTGCATTTGTCTGAGACGGCAGTGTCCGGGTTTCTTGTGAAGATAGGCAAGGCGTACTCCCTTATCTGTGAGTTCATGCGCAATAGGGTGAACACCT
>NZ_BPTV01000039.1 GCF_019973375.1 Prevotella lacticifex
TGCCTTGATGATTGCCTGGCCGGACTTGCCCAGTATGTCGCTGAAGGCGTTGTCCAGCTTCAGGTTCATCTGCTCCATCTCCTTCTGCAGGTGCAGCACCTCACGGCTGCATGACTGTATCAGGTTGCCCCTGTGCCTTACCAAGTTCCGAATCTCACGGGTTACATTGTCAGGCTGGAAACAGGCTTTCAACAGACCGTAAGTATGGAGCGTCATCAACCAATGGGCGTCAGCCTCGTCGGTCTTCTTGCCCGC
>NZ_BPTV01000040.1 GCF_019973375.1 Prevotella lacticifex
GATAATAATTCGTCAGCGTAAGGTAAGCGTTCATGAATCCCTGCAGATTGCGCTCACCCTCAATGAGTTGCCGTATGGCTGTCGTATCGTGGTAGGCCCTACAGATATATTTTATGAGTGGCTGCCAGTCGCCGTCGAGAGCTGCCATATCAAAAGCATCATCCAACTCAGAGACATCAATGGAGTGAATGGAACTGTATTCGTCCAGCAGATACTGATAGTACTGCAACCGCACGTTGTTGTTGGGGATGATGA
>NZ_BPTV01000041.1 GCF_019973375.1 Prevotella lacticifex
TATTCACTCTATTGCGCATGAACTCACAGATAAGGGAGTATGCCTTGCCTATCTCCACAAGGAATCCGGACACTGCCGTCTCAGACAAATGAACTCCCGGATACATCTCTGATGCAAATGAGCATAGATACTGTACCTGCAAGTCACGGTTCATGATGTCTCCATATGAAGCACGGAGCAAGGCTATGATATAGAGGCGCTTCGCATCGTCGAGATTCCAAACCTTGGCGAGTTCTTGAAGAAGTCCACTGCCGT
>NZ_BPTV01000042.1 GCF_019973375.1 Prevotella lacticifex
GGTAATTGGGGCTAAGTCGTAACAAGGTAGCCGTACCGGAAGGTGCGGCTGGAACACCTCCTTTCTGGAGAGGAGCGTTATGTTTGGTCCGACAGACGTTATCTTATAAGTTAAGGCAACCGGTCTTGCTTCTTGTACCTCTCACCCTCTGTCTTTTTTATGATATTAGCGAGAAAGAGGAAGCCGGGCTTTTTGTTGATGCCCAGGTCTTGGACAGAGCCATCCCGGAGTCGTAGAACAACAGTCCTATAGCTC
>NZ_BPTV01000043.1 GCF_019973375.1 Prevotella lacticifex
TTTGTATAGTTCTTTTAATTATATAGATACTATACATATTTATGGCTATTCCAGAAGAGATAAAGTCAGTCGCCCGCCCCAAAAGTACGATAGTCCGACAGAGAGGCAGTCGTTTTGTCGTCATAAAGAGGACGAGCAAAAGAATTAACGGGAAGCCTGTCCCCGTAGACATAGGAACGGTAGGAGAAATTGTAAACGGAAAGTTTGTCGAGGGCTCGTATATGCGCAAGAAAAATCGAGTGGATATAAAAGATT
>NZ_BPTV01000044.1 GCF_019973375.1 Prevotella lacticifex
CCAAAAGCAAGGAGAAAACTCTTGAAAGAAGAATTAAAAAGCTTCAAGCAAAGATTCTTCGCCTACAGAATGAGCAAGCTCAATCTGGGCTCAAGGTAACGGATGGCACTGATTAGTTATATAGAAGCAAACTTTTAGAGGTCTTTAAAACAAAGGCACGATATAACTGGGGGATGCGTTCTTCGAACGCATTTGAAAAAGCGCTCAAACATTACGATTTTCACTAAAAAGTGATTAGCTTTGTTGCGCCAG
>NZ_BPTV01000045.1 GCF_019973375.1 Prevotella lacticifex
AGTATGGCCCAAGCCCATTCCACCCACTTTGACATATTCATGAACCTCGATATGGTCCGTAACTTTGGCGGGAGCAGATATGCGTTAGCGGTAAGCTGATATGACAATCTCTTCTTGTTCATTATATTAAAGAAACCTCCATTTGAGACACTATACACCAAGCATAGCAACTAGCTCTTCTATATATTTAAGCATGGTTGCCGTACCCCATTTACCACCATCTTTGGTTCTCACCTTCTTGTATTTTGA
>NZ_BPTV01000046.1 GCF_019973375.1 Prevotella lacticifex
CTATATCATAGCCTTGCTCCGTGCTTCATATGGAGACATCATGAACCGTGACTTGCAGGTACAGTACCTATGCTCATTTGCATCAGAGATGTATCCGGGAGTTCATTTGTCTGAGACGGCAGTGTCCAGATTCCTTGTGGAGATAGGCAAGGCATACTCCCTTATCTGTGAGTTCATGCGCAATAGAGTGAATACATTTACCGGCGGTAACATGGTCATTGACGGCATGCTCAAGGACTACAATGCCA
>NZ_BPTV01000047.1 GCF_019973375.1 Prevotella lacticifex
GAAACTGGCTTTAGCTTGTCTGGCGCAACAAAGCTAATCACTTTTTAGTGAAAATCGTAATGTTTGAGCGCTTTTTCAAATGCGTTCGAAGAACGCATCCCCCAGTTATATCGTGCCTTTGTTTTAACCCAACTTTGACATCGTATTTTGCTTAGTTGTTCTGTATCAGCAATTTAGTGTTTTTAAAAAGTCCTACTGTGTTCTACAGATTTTTATTTTTTTAAATGGCACTTTACTGATTTTCAA
>NZ_BPTV01000048.1 GCF_019973375.1 Prevotella lacticifex
AAGTTAAGGCAATCGGTCTTACTTGTACCTCTCACCCTCTGTCTTTTTTATATAGCGAGAAAGAGGAAGCCGGGCTTTTTGATGATGCCCAGGTCTTGGACAGAGCCATCCCGGAGTCGTAGAACAACAGTCCTATAGCTCAGTTGGTTAGAGCGCCACACTGATAATGTGGAGGTCGGCAGTTCAAGTCTGCCTGGGACTACATCCGA
>NZ_BPTV01000049.1 GCF_019973375.1 Prevotella lacticifex
TCCTTATAGTCTTTCAATGGCATTGTCGGCTCATCCATCTTGTAATTCTTTATGAACGCCGAGTTCTGCTTCAATGGTATCAGGTATGCCAGTCCTTCCATCTTATCGACTTTCTCAAACAACTTGTCGTTGTAGAAGCCCTTGTCGAAGACCATCAGACCGTTCTTAATCTCATACTCCGCTACAAAGTCGTCTATCGCCG